>NZ_PEFE01000001.1 GCF_002754315.1 Flavobacterium sp. 11
ACATTAGTTCCATACAAACTGCAACAACTACTCCAGCAATAGATGGTGCCTTGTATTTCTGGGAACACTTCCCTTCCAATACTTCGCACAATTTAGGAGCATATAGAGGAGGTTATGCAATCTATAATAAAACTGGAGGACTGGCTCCAAGTTCAGTAGGTGTAGATTTTATAAGTGGAGCTGGAACAGCAGGTAAGTTAACTCCTAAACAATTTATTCCGGTAGGGCAAGGATTTTTTGTGATTGGAAAAGCTATTACAGGAGGAACCGTAACTTTTAAAAATAGTCAAAGAGAGTTTATTACAGAATCCAATGCACTTTCTCAAGAAACGTATCGAATTCCGGTAAGCCCAAAAGATTTTAGCCATTGGACGGACAACAGCAATGCTGTAATTGAGAATGATACGTACAAAAAAATACGTCTAGGATTTAATGTCATCGACAAAACATTCCACAGACAAGTACTGTTAGCCTTTATGGACGAAAAAGCAAATAGTGAGATGAATGATGGTTACGATGCTTTCAATATTGATGATTCTCCAAGTGATATGTATTTATTGAATGGCGAAAATGAATTAGCTATACAAGGAGAAGGTTATTTTGATGAAGATGCCTCCTTCCCTATTGCAGTTCGAACAGAAGCTACTGGAAAAGTATCATTTGGAATTGATGCCTTAGAAAACTTTGATGAAAGCCAAAATATTTTTATTTACGATAAAGAAACAGATAGCTATAATAGCATAAAAAACAAGCTTTATGAAGTAGAACTTCCTGAAGGATACTTTAAGGATCGTTTCTCACTTCGCTTTACGGATAAAACACTTGGTGTAAAAGATGTAATTTATGAGAATAGTATTCAAGTAGTCTTTACACGTTCTAATAATGTTTTGAATATTACAAATGGAGCAAATGACAACACAGTTGTTGCTGTATCGCTTTTCAATATTCAAGGAAAATTAATGTCTAAATGGGATGTCGCAGACAAGGAACAAACCAGCATTAAAATCCCGATTCAAAATAAAACATCAGGAGTTTATATTGTAAAATTGAAAACTTCAAAAGGAAATATCAATAAAAAAATTATCATCAAATAATTTAAAATAAAGCAACTTAAAAAAGACTTCTCGTAACCGGGAAGTCTTTTTTTTTGCAATTACAACAATTAAAAAATTATTCATTGAAATCTTAAATTTCTAATTAAGAGTAGTTGCGATTTATGGCAACTCCTTTTAGTAAATAAGAATTATTCGAAAATTTAGAAATTAGTTATTACTACTGTACTACAATAGCTAACAAAATTTTATAAAAAAATTAATTATTTAACAATAATCTACTTACTATAATTAAATAAATATGTATTTTGTCGATTTTATTTGTACTTAAGCAGATTAATTGCAATAATAAATTTAAATTTATTGTATTAATAAAAAAATACTCAACTACGGTCCTGAAAAAATATAAGAAACTGAACCTTAATTAAATACAGTAATTAGATTATGGAGAAAATTACTTTAGCGAAAAAAAAATTAGTTTTTACAATTAGCCTACTTTTTATAACAATCTTTGGAATATCACAAACAACTCAAACTTTCACTACTTCTGGAACTTTTACAGTTCCTCCTGGAGTAACTAATGTACAAGTGGAAGCTTGGGGCGGTGGCGGTGGTGGCGGTGGAGTTATTGGAAACGGCGGGAAAATACAAGCAGGCGGAGGTGGAGCCGGAGGTTCATATACTAGAGCAACTAACGTAGCTGTAACTTCGGGTAATGCTATAACAATAACTGTTGGGGCTGGAGGTATTGGAGTAAATAGAGCAAATGGAACAACCGGTGGAACTTCAAGTTTTGGAGCTACTGTAACCGCCATCGGAGGTTCTGGCGGTAATCTTGGTAATAACTCTTTAGGTGCCGGTGGCGCAGCAACTATTGGAATCACAAGAAATGGTGGAGCTGGTGCAAATGCTATAACAGGCGCTAGCGGCGGCGGCGGCGGTGGTGCTGGCAGCACTGGAAATGGCGGAAATGCAAGTGGTAGCACGGCAGGAGTCGGAGGCACAATCGAGGGAGGCAATGGAGCTACAGGAACAACAAGCACTGGCTTAGATGGAAGTTCTGCAATTGCCCTGAGTGGCGGTGGAAGTGGTGGTAGAAGTACTGGAAATCAAGATAAAATTGGTGGAAATGGTTTTCGAGGTCAGGTTATTGTAACCTGGACCTGCCCTACTGCATACAACTTAAGTACCACATCTGTTACGGCTCCAATATGCGCAAACAGTAGTGCAAATGTAGCTGTCACTTCATCAGCACCGGGATTACCTATTGGAACCTACACCGTTACTTATAACTTATCAGGAGGAAATATAGCAACAGGAAATACAGCAACCATGACGGTTGCAACAGCAGGTTCAGGAAGTTTCATCACAAGTGCATTACCTAATTCGGGCTCAACTACAATAACAATCACAAATCTTGCTAGTGGAGGATCTTCTCCAAACTATTGCAATTCAACTATTAACTTAAATAATACGGCAAATATAACCGTAACAGCTATTCCCGCAATTACAGGCACTATGTCTGGATTTACAATAGGCACAGGAACAGTAACTTTGGGAGCAATGGCTTCTGCAGGAACAATTTCTTGGTTTGCCACTAGTCTCGACGGAACTGCTTTAGGAACAGGAACAAGTTTTACTACTCCAACTATCACTGCTACAACAACTTATTACGTAGAAACAAATAATGGATCTTGTACCTCTTCATCAAGAACCGCTGTTGTAGCAACTGTAATTACACCACAAGAAATAAATATTCTAGGAAATGCAACTTCAATTATTGATGGGGACACAACACCAAGTAACACAGATTGGACAAATTTTGGCTCAATGGAAACCAGTACTGGAATCATTACAAAAACATACACGATTCAAAATACGGGAAATGTAAACTTAACTATAGGCGCCATTACAATTTCTGGAGTCAATGCAAGTGATTTTACAGTTACTACAAGTCCGAGTCCTTCAATTGCTCCCAGTAGCAGCTCAACATTTTCTGTTAGTTTTAACCCTAGCACACTAGGTGTAAAAAACGCTGCAATTTCAATCGCAAACAATGACAGTAATGAAAATCCTTATGATTTTTCCATTCAAGGAACAGGAATCCAAACCTTTTTTGATAGTGATGGCGACGGGGTTTATGACAACTTTGATATTGATGATGATAATGACGGTATCTTAGATGCCACTGAGGAGGTAAATTGTAATAACTCAAATGGTCATAAAGTAGATTATAAGTTCTTAAATGAAACCTTTGGAACAGGAGGAAGAACCTCTAGCTTTACTGCCGCCTATAATGCAATAACAACCTATTGTTATGAAGACGGAATTGTTGGCACTAATACGCCCGAATGCCCTTCACAATCAACAAAAATACTAGATGATGGGGAATATACTGTAGTTTCAAAAATAACTGGAGCTACAGCTAGTGACCCTGAAAACATTCATGGGGATTTAGCATGGTATAATGGAGAAGATCATACAACTGGGGATACTAATGGCAGAATGGCCGTTTTTAATGCCAGTTTTACTCCAGGTACATTTTATGAAACAACTATTACCGGTGTCTTGTCAAATCTACCTATAACTTACAGCTTTTGGGTACTAAATATCATGGCACAATCTACCTTTCCAAATTCAATTTTGCCCAATGTAACGGTAGAATTTTATGATTTATCAAACAATCTTCTTACTACTTTTAATACAGGGGATATTGGCAGATGTTCCGGAAGTACTACAGATAACACTTGCACTCAAGGAGTTTGGAAACAATTTACCACTAGTGTCAACTTAGGAAATGTGAATGCCTTTACCATTCGTTTTAAAAATAATGCTCCTGGTGGTGGCGGTAATGACCTTGCTCTGGATGATATCCTAATTTCACAAACTTTATGCGATTTAGACTATGATGGTGTTGCAGATATGTTTGATTTGGATGCAGATAATGATGGTATTGAAGATGTTATTGAAGCAGGTTTAGGAAGCTTGAGTAATGCTAAAGGAAAAATTGATGTTACTTGGGTCGATACCAACGGAAATGGACTTCATGACAGTAGTGAATCAGTAGCGGCATTACCTGCATTAGATTCTGACGGAGATGGCATTGCTAATTATATTGATTTAGATAGTGACAACGACAGTCTTTTTGACGTTGACGAGTCTGGAGCCGGAAATACTAATGCCATTGCTGGATATCAAAATGGAGATGGTGATATCAATGGAGATGGTGTCGGTGATGGACCAGAATCAGAAACATTTAGAAGTAAAGACATCAATGGAGATGGAATCACGGAAGGTTTTGGCGACGGAATATTAGACACTTATGACTATGGTACGGGCGTTACGAACCAATATGGAAATTTAGGTCAAGGTATCGCGAATGCAAATCCAGCTACTACCTATCTAAAAGATACGGATGGAGATGGAATTCCCGATTATCTTGATGTGCTATCCAACGGAATTACATTTGACATTGCTAATACACTATTGATTTATGATTATAAAACTTTAGATACTACTATCGATGGTATTGTAGATGGTACGACTGACATTGATAAAGATGGTATTCTGGATACCTTTGATACAAATACGTCTCAATGGGGTTCACCAAGAGACATACGCACAAAATTATTTCTTGATTTTGACGGACGAAATGATTATGGACAAAGTACAGCAATTCTTGGTGGTTTAGCCAATGCATCACTCATGGCATGGATTAATTTAAACCCTGCATTTTCATCGGAAGGAGTAATAGTGGGACAAAATAATTTCCAACTACGAATTACTGCCAGCAAGAAATTAGAAGCTGTTGTTAATGGAACATCAGTTCTTTTTAACACCACTTTAAATGTATCACAGTGGTACAATGTTGGCGTAATCTATGATGAATCAAATATTAAACTCTATTTAAATGGCGCTTTGGTGACAAGTCAAGCTAAAACAGGAAGTATTCCAGCTGATGCATCACTCTTTACTTTAGGAAAAGATCCTAGCAGTAATACAAAATATTTTAAAGGAAAAATAGATGAAGTAAGAGTATTTAATTTGGCTTTGACCGAATCTCAATTACAAAGAATGGTCTACCAAGAAATTCAAGATGTTAGTTCACAAATTAGAGGTATGATTGTTCCAAAAAACGTAGCCTCCTCTCCTATTTCTTTGCCTTTTACTAATTTGCTTCGCTATTACAGAATGGATAATTACAAGGATGATATCATTGATGACCTAACAACTCCTGCAATTGATATCATTGGAACAAAAATATACAACCATAAAAACATTCATGTTCAACAAGCCCCAATGCCATTTTTAACGGAACGAAATGGAAGTTTTGCAACAGCGGTAAACAGCCCTACAAAAGAAATAAGAGGTGAAGATATTATGGAACAAGACTGGTCGATTGTTCATGTAAAACACGACATAACAGAAACGGCTAACAATATTGATTTAGGAATGCTGGTAGATGCAGGGAAAAATATCATAATGAACAATGATACCAAAATACAAAATGATTGGTACTTAAAATTAGATGGGAAAATTGATCTAGTTGGGATGTCACAATTGGTGCAAACTTTAGAAAGTGATTTAGACGTTACAAGCTCTGGGCATATCGAAAGAGATCAAAAAGGGCAATCTAATGTATACAATTATAATTATTGGAGCTCTCCGGTAAGTCCAATAAATACGACAACAAATAACACTAACTATACCGTTTCAGGCAGCTTGAAAGATGGAACAAATCCTCTGGCACCAATAGCAATAAACTGGATTGGCGGTTATGACGGAGCTCCAACATTCCCTGTAAGCTTAGCCAGATATTGGCTTTATAAATTTGATGATTATACCAATGCTTATGCTAATTGGGTACAAATAACTGAAAATGATCCGATACGAGTAGGGCAAGGATTCACTTTAAAAGGAAGTGGTGGTGCATTAGGAACTCAAAACTATACTTTCATTGGAAAACCAAATAATGGATCAATAACAACAAATACTGTAGGTGATGATCAACTGTTATTAACCGGTAATCCTTATCCATCTGCACTGGATGCCGAAGCTTTCATAACAGCCAATATAAATTCAAATCCCTCCACAGATGGAACATTATATTTCTGGGAACATTATGACAGCAACAACACCCACACTTTACGTGATTACCAAGGAGGTTATGCCGTTAGAAATTTAACTGGAGGATTAGCCCCATCAGCGGCTGGTGTTGATTTTATCAGCCAGTCAGGAACTCCGTCAAGAGGTATTCCTAACCGCTATATTCCTGTTGGGCAAGGCTTTTTTGTAAATGGAAAAATTGGTTCTGGAGGAACGGTTATTTTCAACAATAGTCAAAGGGGTTTTCATAAAGAAAATGATGCTTTGAACTCAAATGTGATGTACAAAACTACATCCAGTAAAGAGAAAGCCTGGAATAACAATGATAATGATGTAGTAATAAATGATACTTATAAAAAAATTCGATTGGGATTCAATTCCCATAATGACCATCACAGACAGGTATTGTTAGGATTTATGAATGAAAAAGCGACCAGTGAAATGGATCACGGTTATGACGGTTTAAATATCGATGACTTTCCAAATGACATGTATTTTTTGAATGGGGAAAATCAACTGGTAATTCAAGGTGAAGGATTTTTTGACCTAGATGCTTCCTACCCTATCGGTGTAAAAACGGATGCTGCGGGGAAAGTAAAATTCATGATTGATGCTTTAGAAAACTTTGATGCAAACCAGCCTATTTTTCTATACGATGATGAGACTAAAATATACCATAATATCCGAAATGAAGCTTTTGAAATCAATCTTGCAAATGGCGAGCACCATTCTCGTTTTTCATTACGATTCAAAGACAAAACATTAGGTCTTAATGATGGAACTAGTATTGATGATGAAATAAAAATAGCCCATTCACAAAGTAAAAATACCATAATAATCAGTAATAAAGCAATAGACACAACTGTTGAAGAAGTGACTTTATTCAATATTATTGGACAATCAATCACCACTTGGAAAATTGAAAATCAAGGGCAGTATGACATACAGCTTCCAATCAAAAAAATAAGCTCAGGAGTGTATATTGTAAAACTAAAAACTTCCAAAGGAACGCTTAGCAAAAAAATAATTATCAAATAATTTCTAGTTTAATACACTTCAAAATGAGAAAACTGTCTGCAAAGGCAGTTTTTTTTATATCTAAATCAATCCTGAAATAAGAAAAAAAGTAAACCTCGGAAATTATTTTTTTAAAACAAGTAGTTTATCGGGAGATAAAATCCTTTTATCGAAAAAAGGATTCTTTTCGACAAAAGACCATTATAAATACTTAATTTTAAGATTATTAAGTGTCGTAAACCAAAAAAAACAATATATATAATCCGAATAAAATCATAGCTGTTGTCATTTTTGAATATCAATTCTAAAATAAAACATAGAGAATAACAACAGCTTGATTCATTTTTTCATTGCAAATAATACCACTACAATAAACTTTATTTAACTTCTGTAAACGTCATAGATAATTTTCTATATCCGGTTTACAAAATCATTAATTGTTTGATTAAAAAGTGTGCCTATTATGAAAAAAAACTACTCTCAATTAAATATAAATTCATTTCTTGTATTAATAAATTCGAAAACTTCTCTTTTGTTTTTTCTGATTGCTTTTCTGTTCTGTATTGATAGTTCTGCCCAATCCATATCGAGTTTTAATCCAATTAACGCCTGCAATAATTCTGGCGATTCAGTTATCATAACTGGAAATAATTTTACCGGAGCGACTTCGGTCACCTTTAATGGTGTGACTGCGACTTCTTTTACTATCGATAATGACTCCCAAATAACTGCAATACTGAGCGCAAGTGCCTCAACTGGATTTATTTCAGTAGTTACCCTTTTAGGAACTGCTACAAGTACTGGTGTTTTTACAGTAGATTCACCACCAACTGCAATTGCCGGAGGAACACAAACTATTTGTTCGAATGCAACGGCAACGGTAAGTGGTGCTTCTGCTACAAACGGAACAATCCTATGGACTGAAAACGGGGCAGGAAATATAACCGCAGGAGCTACAACACTAACTCCTACTTATACACCAACTGCTGCCGACGCTGGAACTTCTGTTACTTTGACAATGACGGTAACCAGCAACAATGCTTGCGCACCGCAAACTCAAACAGCAACATATACAGTAATTGTGAATCCGTTACCAACTGCAATTGCAGGAGGATCACAAACCATTTGTTCGAATGCAACTGCAACGGTAAGCGGTGCTTCTGCTACAAACGGAACAATCCTATGGACTGAAAACGGAGCAGGAAATATAACAGCAGGAGCTACAACACTAACGCCAACTTATACCCCAACTGTTGCCGATGCGGGAACCTCTGTTACTTTGACAATGACGGTAACCAGCAACAATACCTGCGCGCCACAAACTCAAACGGCAATATACACAGTAATTGTAAATCCGTTACCAACTGCAACTGCTGGTGGAACACAAACCATTTGTTCGAATGCAACGGCAACCGTAAGTGGTGCTTCTGCTACAAACGGAACAATCCTATGGACTGAAAACGGGGCAGGAACAATTACCGCAGGAGCTACAACACTAACGCCCACTTATACACCAACTGCTACCGATGCAGGAACTTCTGTTACTTTGACAATGACGGTAACTAGTAATAATGCCTGCGCACCACAAACTCAAACGGCAACATACACCGTAATTGTGAATCCGTTACCAACTGCAACTGCTGGTGGAACACAAACTATTTGTTCGAATGCAACGGCAACCGTAAGCGGTGCTTCTGCTACAAACGGAACAATCCTATGGACTGAAAACGGAGCAGGAACTATAACCGCAGGAGCTACAACACTAACGCCAACTTATACCCCAACTGCTGCCGATGCGGGAACCTCTGTTACTTTGACAATGACGGTAACCAGCAACAATGCCTGCGCACCACAAACTCAAACGGCAACATACACAGTAATTGTGAATCCGTTACCAACTGCAACTGCTGGTGGAACACAAACCATTTGTTCGAATGCAACGGCAACCGTAAGTGGTGCTTCTGCTACAAACGGAACAATAGCATGGACTGAAAACGGAGCAGGAACAATTACCGCAGGCGCTACAACACTAACTCCTACTTATACACCAACTGCTGCCGATGCGGGAACTTCTGTTACTTTGACAATGACGGTAACCAGCAACAATGCCTGCGCACCACAAACTCAAACGGCAACATACACAGTAATTGTGAATCCGTTACCAACTGCAATTGCCGGTGGAACACAAACTATTTGTTCGAATGCAACTGCAACGGTAAGTGGTGCTTCCGCAACAAACGGAACAATTGCATGGACTGAAAACGGAGCAGGAACTATTACCGCAGGCGCTACAACACTAACTCCTACTTATACCCCAACTGCTGCCGATGCAGGAACTTCTGTTACTTTGACAATGACGGTAACCAGCAACAATGCCTGCGCACCACAAACTCAAACGGCAACATATACAGTAATTGTGAATCCTTTACCAACTGTATCAATTGCAGTAAATCCGGGAAATAACATTTGCGCAGGTACCTCAGTTACTTTTACAGCTACTCCAGTTAATGGTGGAGCTACTCCTTCTTATCAATGGAAAGTAAATGGTATAAACGTTGGAACCAATATTCCAACATTTACTTCTACATCCCTTATGAATACCGATAAAGTAACCGTCGTGCTAACTTCAAGTACTGCTTGCACTTCTCCAGTTACCAGTAATTTAATTACAATGACTGTAAATGATGTTGTTGTACCATCTGTTAGCATATCAGCTTCCGCTACAACAATTTGCCCAGGCAACTCGGTAACTTTTTCTGCTTTGGCAACAAATGGAGGTACAACTCCTTCTTATCAATGGATGATTAATGGTATTAATACTGGCACAAATAGTCCTAGTTTTTCTACTTCATTACTTGCTGATGGTGATATAGTAACTGTTAGACTAACATCAAATGCTATTTGCGTATCGCCAATAACTGATATAAGCAACAGTATTCCAATTACAGTTAATCCCGCTACACCAGCAACTCCTGGAGTAATCTCAGGAACATCAACGGTGTGTCCTGGCATTTCAGGATTAACGTATAGCGTTGTTGCAGTAACCAACGCAACAAGTTATACTTGGTCAATTCCGACTGGATGGTCAATAACTGCAGGCGCAGGAACAAATTCTGTTACTGTGACATCTGGAAGCGCAGGACAGAATGGAAACATAAGTGTTACCGCTGGAAATAGTTGCGGTACAAGTGCTTCTGCCTCTTTAGCAGTTACTGTAAGTCCAGCAACACCCGCAACGCCAGGAGCAATAACGGGAACTGTTACACAATGTCCCGCATTAACAGGACAAATATATAGTATAACAGCAGTTCCTAATACTACAACTTATACTTGGACAGTTCCAACAGGATGGTCAATTACAGCAGGTGCAGGGACAAATTCAATAACAGTAACATCCGGTAATACAGGTCAAAACGGAAACATTAGCGTCACTGCAACAAATAGCTGTGGAACAAGTTCAGCAAGAACTTTGGCTGTAACTGTAAGTCCGGCAGCACCTGCAGCACCAGGAGTAATAACCGGAACTGGAACACAATGTCCGGCATTAACAGGGCAAACTTATAGTATTATTGCAGTAGCAAATGCTACAACGTATAACTGGACAGTACCAACTGGATGGTCTATAACTGCAGGTACAGGAACAAATTCTATTACTGTAACATCTGGTAGTACAGGCCAAAATGGAACTATTAGTGTTACTGCAACAAATAGTTGTGGAACGAGTTCAGCTAGTTCTCTTGGAGTAACCGTAAGTCCGGCAACACCAGTAACACCGGGATTAATTGCTGGAACACCGACTGTATGTCCGGCAATTATTGGATTAACATATAGTATAACAGCAGTTACTAATGCTACAAGTTATACTTGGACAGTTCCAACTGGATGGTCAATTACTGCAGGCACAGGAACAAATTCAATAACTGTAACATCAGGTAATACGGGCCAGAATGGAACTATCAGCGTTACTGCAACAAATAGCTGTGGAACAAGTTCAGCAAGAACTTTGGCTGTAACCGTAAGTCCAGCAACACCGGCAACACCAGGAGCAATATCAGGAACTGTTACACAATGTCCTGCATTAACAGGACAAACATATAGTATTGCTACTGTTGCAAATGCTTCATCGTATACTTGGACAGTACCAACTGGATGGACAATAACTGGAGGTGCAGCAACAAATACTATTACTGTAACATCTGGTACTGCGGGTCAAAATGGAACTATTAGTGTCACAGCAACAAATAGCTGCGGAACAAGTTTAGCTAATACTCTTGGAGTAACCGTAAGTCCGGCAACACCAGTAACACCAGGATTAATTGCTGGAACACCGACTGTATGTCCGGCAATTATGGGATTAACGTATAGTATAACAGCCGTTCCTAATGCGACGACTTATACTTGGACAGTTCCAACTGGATGGTCAATAACTGCAGGTGCTGGAACAAATTCAATAACTGTAACATCAGGTAGTACAGGCCAAAATGGAACTATTAGTGTTACTGCAACAAATAGCTGCGGAACGAGTTTAGCAAGAACTCTGGCTGTAACCGTAAGTCCAGCAGCACCAGCAATGCCGGGAGCAATAAGTGGCTCTATAGAACAATGTATAAGCAGAACAGGGCTTGTTTATAGTATATCCGCTGTTGCAAATGCTTCATCGTATACATGGACTTTACCGTCAGGTTGGAATATTACATCAGGTACAAATACAAATACAATTACTGTTTCAACATCAGGATCTGCGGTTGCTGGAAATATTACTGTGACTGCTAATAATTCATGCGGAACAAGTGGTGCTCAAACTTTTGCAGTTTCTGTAAATACTGCAATCCCAGCTACACCTGGACTTATTAATGGAGTAACCGTAATCTGTCCAACTAAAACACTAACATACTCAATAGCTGCCGTTTCTAATGCCAACAGTTATGTTTGGACTGTACCAACAAACTGGAGCATAACAAGTGGTCAAGGAACGACTTCAATAATAGTACAAGTACCTAATAATGCATCAAGTGGTTTTGTCTCAGTAATTGCTACCAATGTTTGCGGAAATAGCTCTCCAAGTATCTTGCAAGTAGATGTCAATACTAATGGAGGAGTATCTGCAGGAATTGACCGAATAGTTTGTTCAGGAACACCTCCAATAACTTTAGAAGGTTTAATTAGTGGTGTAATTAATAACCAAAATGAATGGGATTGGGTAGTTACTACCGGTACTATTAATTCGCCTAACTCATTGTCAAGTACTTACACGCTACCTCCAGGTTTCACCTCTGGAAACATTACAATAAGAATTGTTAGTAATCAAACAACTGTTGATTGCCCGGTAGTATCAGATGAAATGATTATCACAGTTCTTCCTAATCCTACAGCCAACATTAGTGTAACTGGAGCAAATCCAATTTGTAATGGATCTACATCTAATATAACATTCAATGCAACTCCTAATACAACTCTAACTTATACCGTTTCGGGTGTTGCCGGTTCATCAACAATAAATATTGGAGCAAGTGGAACAGCTACATTGACAACAGCGGCATTGACTTCAAACACAATATATACATTAACAAGTGTTTCCTATTCTTCAACTCCAACATGTATCCAAACTGTTTCAGGAACTGCAACTGTCACTGTAAATACAGCTCCAACCGTAAATGCTGGTGGGACTAATGTGGTTTGTCAATCACCTTCTCCTTCACCTATTACATTATCCGGAGCAACTCTTGGCGGAGGGGCCACAACTGGAGCATGGTCTATAACCTCAGGTGGCGGATTATTAAGTAGTACAGCACAAACCGCAACTCCCGCAACCGTTACCTATACTCCTGCTGCAAATTTCAGCGGAACAGTTATCTTGACTCTTACTACAAATGCACCAACAGCATGTTCTCCAGTAAGCGCAACAAGAACTATTACCGTGAATGCAACTCCAACGGTAAATGCTGGAGGAGCTGATATTGTTTGTCAATCAGCTACACCATCAGCCATTACATTAACTGGAGCAACTATTGGTGGCGGAGCTACAACTGGGGCATGGTCTATTACTTCAGGAGGTGGATCATTAAGCAGTACCCTCCAAACTGCAACTCCTGCAACAGTTACCTATACACCTGCCTCGAATTTCAGTGGGGTGGTAACATTGACCCTTACCACAAATGCACCAACTGCATGTTCTCCAGTAAGTACAACTAGAACCATCACTATAAATGCTGCTCCAACGGTAAATGCTGGAAGTCCTGATATTGTTTGTCAATCTCCAACACCATCTGCAATTACATTAACTGGTGCAACTGTTGGCGGAGGTGCCACAACTGGAGCATGGTCTATTACTTCTGGTGGAGGAACTTTAAGCAGTACCCTTCAAACTGCGACTCCTGCAACTGTTACCTATACTCCTGCAGCAAATTTTAGCGGAACCGTTACCTTGACTCTTACCACAAATGCACTTACTGCATGTTCTGCTATAAGTACAACTAGAACTATAACTGTCAATGCTACGCCAACTGTGAACGCTGGAGGCCCTAATACTGTTTGCCAATCGGGAACACCATCAGCAATTACACTAATTGGTGCAACCGTTGGTGGTGGAGCTACAACCGGAGCATGGTCTATCACTTCGGGAGGTGGATTATTAAGTAGTACAGCCCAAACTGCGACTCCTGCGACTGTTACTTACACTCCTGCTGCAAATTTCAGCGGTACAGTCACGTTGACTCTTACTACAAATGCTCCAACTGGGTGTTCTGTAATAAGTGCAACCAGAACCATCACTATAAATACCGCTCCAACGGTAAATGCTGGAAGTCCTGATATTGTTTGTCAATCTCCAACACCGTCTGCGATTACATTATCGGGTGCAAGTATTGGTGGCGGAGCTACAACTGGAGCATGGTCTATTACTTCGGGAGGTGGGTCATTGAGCGATACAGCCCAAACTACTACTCCTTCGACTGTTACTTATACTCCCGCGGCAAATTTCAGTGGAACTGTCACTCTAACTCTTACTACAAATGCTCTAAGTGGCTGTTCAGTCATAAGTGCTATAAAAACCATTACTATAAATGCTGCTCCAACTGTAAATGCTGGAGGAACTGTAACTGTTTGTCAATCAACAATACCGTCTGCGATTACACTTTCTGGTGCAAGTATCGGTGGTGGAGCTACAACCGGAGCATGGTCAATCACTTCCGGAGGAGGGACTTTAAGCAGTACAGCTCAAACGGTAAATCCTGCGGCCATTACTTATACTCCTGCTGCTAATTTCAGTGGAACTGTTACGTTGACACTTACCACAAATGCATTAACTGCCTGTACAATCGTAAGTGCTACTAGAACCATTACTGTGAATGAAGCTTCAACCGTAAGTGCTGGAATAAATCAAACTATCTGCTCAAATACTACAGCTACAATGGCGGGTTCATTTGGAGGTGGTGCTTCTTCGGCTACTTGGAGTACAAGCGGAAGTGGTACATTTAATAACAATACACCAACTGCAATTTATAGCCCAAGTGCAACTGATATTAATTCAGGCACAGTTACTTTAACGTATTCTACTAATGACCCGGCTGGTCCATGTACAGCAATAACCGCAAATATCATTTTAACTATTAAAAAAGCAGTTGCAATTACAAATCAACCTTCGAATACAAGTATATGTGCCAGTTTTCCTGCAAGTCTAAGTGTAGTTGCCATTGGTGATGGCTTAACGTATCAATGGTATAAAGGCGCTGCTCCTACTGGTACAGCAATAGTTAATTCAGCTAATATCTCGGGTGCGCAATCTGCTAATCTTAATTTCAACCAAGCAAGTTTAAGCGATGATGGTAGTTATTATGTAGTTATTAACGGAGCATCTCCTTGTGCTGCAGTTACTTCAGCACAAAGAACATTGAATGTAGATCAAGCGATTATAGTATCTTCTCAACCTGTTTCACAATCACTATGCAATGGTTCTAATGTTACATTTACCGTAGTTGCTGATGCAAACGGAGATCCTTTATCGTATCAATGGAGAAAAAATGGTTCAAATATTATTGGACAAACAGCTTCAACTTTAACAATCAATTCTATTGCATCAGGAGATGCTGCAAACTACGATGTAGTAATTTCAGGGCCAGCTGGTTATACATGCTCCTCTGTACAATCAGCAATAGCAACATTAATGGTAACACAAATTCCGACAGTATCAATTAGTTATACAGGAAATCCATTTTGTAAAAATAATACCGTTGCTCAACCTGTAACAAGAACAGGAACAAATGCCTTCACTGGAGGTACTTACTCCTACTCAGCTGTTTCTGGGGGACCAACATTAAGTTTAGATACCTCAACTGGAGCAATAACTCCTAGTACAAGTAGCGCAGGTACTTATACTATAACATATACAACCCCTGTTACTGGAATTTGTGCGCCTGTAACGGCGACTACAACAGTTACCATAACTCCAATTCCAACGGCAACTATCAGTTATACCGGAACTCCTTTTTGTAATTCATCAAGTAGTGCTCAAGCGGTAAATTTAAGTGGCACAAATGCCTATACCGGAGGAACCTATTCTGCTCCAAGTGGATTATCAATTAACGCAACTACTGGAGCAATTATTCCTAGTACAAGCACAGCAGGGACATATACAATAACGTACACTGGTCCTGCCACTGGAGGTTGTACGCCAGCTTCAGCAACTACAAGTGTGACGATAACTCCAATTCCAACGGCAACTATCAGTTATACAGGAACACCTTTTTGTAATTCATTAAGTAGTGCTCAAGCAGTAAATTTAACTGGAACAAATGCCTATACTGGGGGAACTTATTCTGCTCCAAGTGGATTATCCATTAATACAACTACTGGAGCAATAACTCCTAGTACAAGTACGGCTGGAACTTATACTGTAACTTACACCGGCCCTACTATTGGAGGTTGTGCTCCAGTTTCAACAACTACAAGTGTTACAATAACTCCAATTCCAACGGCATCTATCAGCTATACAGGAACTCCTTTTTGCAATTCGATAAATAGCGCACAAGCAGTAAATTTAACGGGAACAAATGCCTATACCGGAGGAACCTATTCTGCTCCAAGTGGACTAACAATTAATGCGACTACAGGAGCAATAACACCTAGTACTAGTACTCCAGGTACTTATACTGTAACCTATCGAATTCCAGCTTCTGGAGGTTGCGCTATCATAGCAGTTACAACATCGGTTACTATTAATCCGCTTCCTGTTGCTACGTTCAATTATGGTTCTGCAACTTTTTGCAAGAGTGCTACGAATCCATTGCTAACTTATACGGGAGGTGGAGTTGCAGGAGTATTTAGCGCGACACCTGCAGGATTGTCTATTAATTCCTCAACAGGAGCAATCAATTTGGCGGCAAGTACAGCAGGAACATATACAGTTACCAATACCATTGCAGCATCTGGTGGTTGTGTAGCGGTAACACATTCTCAAGTAATAACAATTCATCCGGTAACGATTGGTGGTTCAATAACTGGTTATTTTAGTGCTACTCCCACAATAATAAGCAATTTAATTACTGCCTGCCACTTAGGTAGTGGTACACTTACTTTAAGTGGTTTTGTTGGGAATATAGTACGATGGGAATACACTACTAATGGAGGCGTAACATGGGTGCCTATTGCAAACATAAGTGCTACAAATAATTTTACGAATATCAGCCAAACAACATTGTACAGAGCAGTACTTGATAGTGGAGCTTGTGGCTTGGCATATTCAGCTATAGCATATGTAAATGTCATTCCGCCAAATATCAAACCAGATCCTGTATCGGCATCACCTTCAACTTTATGCTTAGGAAGTTCCTCTTTATTTACATCCCAAAGTAGTTATGGTACAGGCCAATTTTTGCAAGGCGGAGATTTTCAAACAGGGCAATTGAATACGCAAGATCCTAGAGGATGGTTAGTAGATGGTTCTCCTGGAGGTTATACTGCATCTGCCAATAATACAAGTTCTAACCATTGGGCTGGTACAAACCCACATCCTTTTCCAGGCGGAATAATTTATGATTCTGGTGATCCAAAATTTGCAATTGCGAATGGTCCATTAACCACAACCTTACAAACACCTATATTTAATTCATTAGGTTTAACAACCTTTTCATTTGGATTTGACCAGGCCTATAAATTATTGGCTGGAGACCGCATACTCATTGAACTATCACTGAACGGTGGTGCAAGTTACACTGTTACATTACAAGATATTACCGGACCGGCTCAATCGGCCCTCTTTAATACCTTTGCGAATGACAATACTTCTTTCGATTTACAAAATTATATAGGTCAAACACAATTGAGAGTAAAATTCACTTTTATAGGTGCCAATACAAATAGTGCTTGGGCTTTAGATAATTTTAAATTTCCGGATGCACCACCAAATCAAACCATTGAATGGACTGATGAAGACGGAAATATAATTTCAACAATAAATACGGTGAATATAACACCTGTTTCACCAGGAGTTCAAGTTTATGGTGTTACAACTTTAATTAATGGATGTAGAAGTTCAGGAATAGACGGAACTGAATTTGTAACAGTTAATGTAAACTTTGCTTATGCTGGGAAAGATCTTGCAATTCCAGCTACAGATTGTGGAAATAATACGGTCACTCTTAATGCTTATGACAATAGACTTACCGCTGCACAAAATATAGCAAAAGGAGCTTGGGACAATAATTATGTAACCGATACTGCTATAGGTACTGGTGCCACTGGAAAATGGACCATTAAATCCAGTACTGCAATAAGCCCTTGTAATATAGCAACCTTTTTTCCAAATGATACTGATCCTAATGCTACGTTTACCGGTGATGCTGGAACTTATGTATTAACTTGGACTGCTGCCGGGTGTTCAGATGATGTTACTGTTGTTTTAACTGATTGCTCTACAATTAATTTCGATGGTACAAATGACAATATAACCTTCAAAGATAATTATGATTTTACTGCTCCATTTAGTATCGAAGTTTGGGTAAAACCCAATTCAGTAACTGGAACACAAACCATCTTTTCTAAACGCGATTCTAATAATCTGGCTACAGGTTATGATTTGAAATTGATAGGGGACAAAATTTCATTTAATTGGAATGGAACAGGAACAGTTGCCTCTAATTATGGCATTAGTACAAGCAGATGGTATCATATTGCAGTTACTTTGAGTGGTACAACGTATCGATTATATATTGATGGTGTTGAAGTGAAAAATACATCCGGATCATTACCGGCAACTAATGACTTTGATTGTATTTTAGGAGCGATGAATAAATCTGGAAGCCAACCTATAAGCTATTTTAATGGATGGATGGATGAACTCCGAATTTGGAATAAAGCATTAACTCCAGAACAATTGCATCAAATTATGAATCAGGAAATTAAAAGCAACGGAGCTACCGTTGCAGGAGTAATCGTTCCTGTAGATGTAAACGGATTATCATGGACAGCCGATTTATTAGGCTATTACCAAATGAGCTCCATTAGTTGTGGTTATCTCAATCCAACAAAAGGAACTGCCATAGGTAAGTTAAGAAATATTACCAGCATACAAGATCAAACCGCTCCAATACCATATACTTCAAGAGTTAATGGTCAAGATTGGAGTACGGATACTACTTGGACACACTTTAATGTTTGGGATGCGCCAAATAGCTTAGGAGTTGATAATAGTACTCCAATTGATTGGAATATTGTACAAATATCACATAACATTAATTCTGGAAATAAAGACATTACAGTATTAGGTTTACTTTCAACTGCCGGAAAATTAACAATGGCTGATCCTGTTGTAACTAATCCAATTGAAAATAATGACGGTCAAGGTTTATGGATTACCCTTTATTTATTATTGAACGGTAATATTGATCTTGTAGGTCAATCACAACTGGTACAAAAGAGATATTCAGCATCTCAATATGATGACAGTATTTTAGATGAAGCTAGTTCAGGATATATTGAACGAGATCAACAAGGTCAAAAAAACAGTTTCAATTACAACTATTGGTCATCACCGGTAAGTATTCAAGGAGGTTTAAATAATTCACCATATGCAATTGCAAATATCCTAAAAGATGGAACGGATTCTTTAATTCCGAATAGTATCAATTTTGATGACGGTCCATTTTTTGCAGATGTAGTTTCAAGTCCTATAAAAATTAGTAACCGCTGGTTATGGTCTTACAATTCACAAACACTAAATTCGAATACGGATCTAAATGATTATCATCAATGGAAATATGTTGGCAGTACCGGTCTGATAAAAACTGGAGAAGCGTATACTATGAAAGGAACCGGTGGTATTGCTCCAATCACAGCACTACAAAACTATGTCTTTATAGGAAAACCTAATTCAGGGACTATTACATTATCTTTACCTTATGACCAAACGTACTTAGTCGGAAATCCTTACCCATCAGCGCTTGATGCCGATGAATTCATAAGAGACAACTTAGCTGCTAGAAATGCACTAGGCAAAAATGTTTTTAATGGCGCACTTTATTTTTGGGATCATTTTGGCCTTTCAAACAATCACTATTTAGCTGAATATGAAGGTGGTTATGCTACCTATACCTTAATGGGAGGAGTTGCCGGTATTGCTGACAGTTCTTTGACTGGAACTGGAGCTGGTACAAAAGTACCGGAACGATACATCCCCGTAGCACAAGGATTTTTTGTTGATGCCTATTTAGACTCTGACCTATCAGGAACGATGATTCCAACAACAGTTGATGGTGGCAATTTAATTTTTAAAAATAGTCAACGAGTATTTGTCAAAGAAAGTGCAGGAAACTCGCTCTTTATGAAAACGATTGGAACAACAAAATCAAGTGCAAAAGGTTCAGATGTTGAAACTGAAACGAGATCAAAAATCAGACTCGGTTTTGACTCTTCAATTGGTGCGCACCGACAATTATTACTTGGAGCCGATAGTAACACAACCGCAATGTTCGACATCGGTTATGATGCTCCAATGTTTGATTTGAGTGTAAATGATATGTTTTGGGAAATTAATAATATTGAATATGTGATTCAAGCCGTTACTGATTTTAATGAAAATCAAGTAATCCCTTTAGGACTTACTGTAGGAACCGAAGGCAAAATCAAAATAAAAATTGATGCACTCGAAAACATATCTGGTACAACTCAAATTTACATCCATGATAACATAACGGGCATTTATCATGACATTCGTACTAGTGATTTTACCATTTCATTAGCCGTTGGCGAGTATAGAAACCGTTTCTCGCTTCGATTTACAAACAAAACACTTGATGTTGATGAGAATAATTTAAATGACGGACTTATAGTTTTATATTCCAATAATTATAAAGTCTTAATTATTCAAAATAAAGCTCTTGATTCAACCGTGAACGAGGTGCGTCTCTTCAATATATTAGGACAAGCTGTGGCAAATTGGGATGTGAAAAATGAAAATCAAACCAGAATTCAAATTCCAATCAAAAATTTAAGTTCAGGTATATACATCGTAAAACTGAAAACTTCAAAAGGAGATTACAGTAAAAAAATCATAATCAAATAAAATGTATGTTCCCAGTATTAGAATCCTATTCAATTAAGTGAATATTAATCTGAATTTTAATAAATTGGTTTAAATTATTATTTATATTTGAATTATAATTTTGGATTTATATCCAAATAAAAAATGAAAACCATTTAAATTTATACAAATGAAAAAGATAATAGCATGTATAGCAATCGCATTTCTAACTGTGAATCTTAGTGCGCAAGAAAGTAAAACCGCTACAAAAGAAAAAGCAAAAAAAGAATCCTGTTGTGCTAAAAAAGATTCTAAATCAAAAGCGATGAGTGCTGATGAAATAGAAAAATGCCAAGCAAAATGTAAGGCTGAAGGAAAAAAGTGTGATGCATCAGCAAAAGCAAGTGGTAAAAAATGTTAGCCTAAACAATATAAATTTTAATTTCCTATAAAAAAACGCCTCTAAATTTAGAGGCGTTTTTTCTATTTTTAGAAACAACTACGTGCTTTTATTTGGCTCTTACACTCCATTCAAAATCCATTTCAGACACTTGAACTCCTTTTTCATCTGTTCCAATAGACTTCATCCAGAAGGTTTGTCCTTCTCCGGTTGCAATTGTTTTTTCAATTGCTTCTTCAATTAAATGACCATCTATACAGGTAAAAGTGATTCTACCAGTTGCTTTTTTGGTAAAATTACCTTTATTGTTAGCAACAAGCATCGATATTTTCCTACCGCTTTTTTGGATTTGAAACATCACCAAAGCTCCTGTAGAAAGCTCAGCAGCCATTGCTTGCACTGCAAAATACATGGAATTAAACGGATTTTGATTAATCCAGCGGTGTTTTACTGATACCACACATTTGTTTTCATCAATCTCTTTTACACGTACACCACAGATAAATGCCGACGGTAATTTAAATAAGAGAAATTTATTAAGTTTTGACGCTGTAAGTTTCATATATAGCTAGGTTTTTTGCTAAAATACAAAAAAATACTATGCGTACATATTAAATTAATTTGTTAATTTTATGTTAATATTTGGTACTATGCGAAACAAGATACTGTCTTTTAGACATATATTTGCATAAGAAATTACTATATACTTTTAATCATGGAAACAACTACCGAAAAAAACACCGCAACATTTACTCATTTGAGTGCATTAACTCAATATTTTATTCCTTTTGGAAATTATATTTTTCCAATAATACTTTGGACTTCAAAAAAAGAAAGTTCAGAATTTGTGGATCACCACGGAAAACAAGTACTTAATTTTCAGTTAAGTTTATTATTGTATTCTTTAGTGTTGATACTAATTGCAGTTCCAACATTTTTAATTACACTGTTTAAAAATGTTCCTTTCGAAGCTGTAGTAAATGATCACGATTTTGTTTTTAGAAATTTTAACTTTGAAGGAAACATCGGAATGTTAACAGTAGGTTTAGTTGCTGTTTTAATTTTTGGACTTTTAAAAGTGGCTGAATTCTTTTTAATCATTTATGCTTCCATCAAAACATCAAATGGTGAAAAATACAAATATCCAATAACGATTCCGTTTATTAAGTAGGAGAAATAAAATGGATTAAAAGCGAACAAACGTAATAAATAAAGCGAACTAAACAGCAAGAAACAATTGCTTCATTCCTCGCAAAAACAAATCAATCATCAATCAAAAAATGAACCGTTTAATCAACACAAAATCAAAAAAAAGAAATTATGAACATTGAAAACACAAAAGCCCAGATGCGTAAAGGTGTTCTCGAGTTTTGCATCTTATCCGTATTAAAAGAAAAAGATGCATACACATCGGAAATATTGGACACATTAAAAAACGCAAAATTATTAGTTGTAGAGGGAACTATTTACCCGCTGCTAACCCGATTGAAAAATGATGGATTGCTCAACTATCGTTGGGAAGAATCCACATCAGGACCACCAAGAAAATATTATGGTCTAACAGAAATAGGACAAACATTTTTAAAAGAACTTAGTGGCACATGGACTGAATTATCCGATGCCGTAAACCTTATAACCAACCAAAAACAATAGTCATGAACAAAACTGTAAATATAAATCTAGGCGGAATGTTCTTTCATATAGATGAAGATGCATACCAAAAATTAACACGATATTTTGATGCCATAAAACGATCTTTATCTAATTCATCTGGACATGATGAAATCATAAAAGATATCGAAATGCGTGTTTCAGAATTATTGAATGAGAAACAAATAAGCGACAAACATGTCGTGGGTTTAAAAGATGTAGATGAGGTTATTGCCGTAATGGGACAACCAGAAGATTACATCATTGAAGATGAGTTGAAAGGTTCTCAAACCTTTAGTGACAGTTCAAACAGAAGAACAAAAAAATTATACCGTGATAAAGAAAAAGGTATGATTGGCGGTGTTGCAGCTGGATTAGGTCATTATTTTGGAATTGATGCCGTATGGATTAGAATCGTTCTAATCCTATTAGTCTTTGCTGGATTTGGAACTGGAATTTTGGCTTATATCATTCTTTGGATTGTAACTCCTGAAGCCGTAACCACATCAGAAAAACTTGAAATGACTGGAGAACCGGTAAATATTTCGAATATCGAAAAAAAAGTACGTGAAGAGTTTGAAAGCGTTTCTGGTAAAATAAAAAATGTAGATTACGACAAATATGGCAATCAAATAAAAACGGGTGCCGGGAAAATAGGAAGCTCTTTTGGTGATTTTATCATGACTGTTTTCAAGATTTTTGCAAAGTTTTTGGGTGTAATTTTAATCATCACAGGAATTGCAACATTAGTTTCTTTACTAATTGCTGTTTTCACTTTAGGTTCTTCAGATTTTATTGATGTGCCATGGCAGAGTTTCATTGAAGCAGGAAATTTCACGGATTACCCAATATGGTCTTTTGGATTGTTAATGTTCTTTGCAGTTGGAATTCCGTTCTTTTTCTTGACACTTTTAGGTTTCAAATTATTGTCACCAAGCATGAAATCAATTGGAAATATTGCTAAATACACATTATTGGCACTTTGGATTATTGCCATAGCGATATTAATTTCAATAGGAATAAAACAAGCGTCAGAAGTGGCTTACGAAGGAAAAACAGTTCAGAAAGAAACGATTAATGTATTGCCAAATGACACTTTGTTTGTAAAATTCAGATACAATGAGTATTACACTAAAGACATTGACGACAGAGAAAGCTTCAAGTTTGTTCAGGATTCAGCTAACACTCAATTAATTTATTCCAATAATGTAAGTTTAGAAATTTTACGTACAGATGAGAAATTACCTTTCATTCAAATTGAAAAAATAGCTAGAGGAAAATCATTTCAAGATGCAAAACAAAGAGCTGAAAAAATAAAATACGCTATCAAAATTGAAGGAAATCAGTTGATTCTAGACAATTATTTATTGACAGAAGTAGCTAATAAATTCCGTGACCAGGAAGTGGAAATATTTTTATACGTACCAGAAGGAATTCTATTGAAACCAGATACTTCAGTACAAAATTTTGACAGATCTGACGATTCATTCTTCAACTTGCACTACAGTTCAGACAATTACATTTACAAAGTAGAAAATTCTCAAATAAAATGTTTAAATTGTCCTGCTGATGAAAATGAATATAATGATGTTGATGTAAATGAAAATGGTGATAATGTAGAAGTAAATATTACTGGAAAAGTAACAGAAAATGACAGTATTACAACTACTACTGTAAAAGTAAACGGAGAAACGGTTACAGTAAATGAAGCTGGAACCAAAAAAGGCTTATCAGTAAGCAAAAACGGTGTAATCATTAAAAATTAAAGCTATGTTAAAAATCATCACATTAATTACAAAATTTATTCTGGTTGCCTTAACTGCATTACTATTCGCATCGTGTAACCATTCCATTAATTTAAATTCAATTGAAGGAAGCGGAAATGTCACCACCGAAAGAAGAAATGTGGAAGGTGATTTCAAAAGCATAGAAGTTAGTAATGCCATCGATCTTGTCATTGAACAATCAGACGTAACCGAAATAGTAGTTGAGGCTGATGATAATTTGCAGAAGCACATCTTTACCAAAGTTGAAAATGGCACACTCGTTATTTATTGCGATAAAAATTCTTTTATCAATACGAAATCTAAAAAAGTAACCGTAAAAATGCCTGTTATCGAACAATTAGAAGCCAATAGCAGCGCATCCATCACAAGTACAAATACTATCAAAGGAGAAAATATTACACTAAACACATCTAGTGCAGGAACTATTGACCTGAATATAGAAGCAGATGATATTACTTGTGATTCAAGCAGTGGAAGCAGCATCACCATTAATGGAATGGGATTAAAAATGAAAGCTAATGCATCAAGTGGAAGCGGAATTGACGCCAAAAACTTATTAGCAAATGAAGTTAATGCTGAAGCTTCCAGTGGAGCTACCATCAACATTCATCCAATTGTCAGTTTAGACGCCGAAGCCTCTAGCGGAGGAAGTATAAGCTATAATAAAGTTCCGAAATCAATTCGAAAAGAAACCAATTCCGGAGGAAGTGTTCATCAAGAACAATAAAATCATTTTACTAAAAATCAAAAAATCATCCATCACAAGTGGATGATTTTTTTATATTTGTGTAGACTCTAATCCAAATGACTATGAAAAAATATACTGCTATACTCCTGCTCCTTTTATCAACTACATTGTTATTTGCACAGAAAAAGGAAAAAATAAAAGGCTCAAAAACAGTAACTGTGGAACAAAGGAAAGTTGGGGATTTTGAGTCGCTTACTGTTGAAGACAATCTCGAAGTATACTTGGAAAGAGGCGAGCGAACAGAACTAAAAATTGAAGCCGACGAAAATTTACACGATATTATTTCTTTGGATTTAAGTGATAATCTATTGCGCATTTATACCACAAAACAAGCCAGCAATTATAAGAAACTGATTGTTAGAGTAACCTATACCAATGATTTGAATATGGTTACGTCAAAAAATGAAACGACTGTAAATGCAATTCAGGAAATTTTAGTGAATGACCTCACACTTAAAGCACACGATGCATCCAAACTATTTTTGAATGTGAATGCCAAAAACTTCGTATTACAATCTGATGATAAATCAAAAACAGAACTCAATTTAAAATCAGAAAATACTACCATTGAATTAAGTAAAAACGCCTCTCTAAAAGCCTTAGTCACCACTACAGATTTGAAAGTGGATATGTATCAAAAATCAGATGCTACTATCGAAGGGGACGCAGCGAATGCCATCATTCGGTTGGATAATAACTCGAGCTTGACAGGAAATAAATTAACTATAAAAAATGTTGACGTAACCACAGAAAGTTATTCCAATTGTAGTGTTAATGCGGTAACAACCGTTATTATAGACGCTGCTAATAAATCAGAAATCCAACTTGTGGGTGCTCCAAAAATTGAAATCAGAAAATTTGCTGATGAAGCTAAATTGATAAAAAAGTTGAAATAGAAATCCTCTAACCAACAAAAAGTCCCACTTGCTAAGGCAAATGGGACTTTTTTTATATTGAAATTTTATTACTGGTATTATTCTTTAGAAGCCAAATATCTTTCGGCATCAAGAGCGGCCATACAACCAGTTCCAGCTGCAGTTATCGCTTGACGATACACATGATCCGCAGCATCACCCGCTACAAAAACGCCTTCAACATTAGTTTTTGAGGTTCCAGGAGTATTGATAATATATCCCGTTTCGTCTAATGTTATATAATCTTTGAAAATATCAGTATTTGGTTTGTGACCAATAGCCACGAAGAAACCAGTTGCAGGAATATCAAAAACTTCATTTGTTGTTTTATTCAAAGCCTTAACCCCAGTAACCACTTGCTCATCTCCTAATACTTCAACAGTATCGTGATTCATTAATATGGTAATGTTCTCTGTTTTGCGAACGCGTTCTTCCATGATTTTAGAAGCTCTGAATTTTTCGCTACGCACTAACATGGTTACTTTTTTACAAAGTTTTGATAAATAGTGTGCTTCTTCACAAGCTGAATCTCCTGCTCCTACAATTACTACTTCTTGATTTCTATAGAAAAAACCGTCACAAACTGCACAAGCCGAAACTCCACCACCCATTTTCAAATAGTGTTGTTCTGATGGCATCCCTAAATATTTAGCTGATGCTCCAGTAGAAATAATTACTGTTTCGCAATGCAATTCTATGGTGTCATTGATCCAAACTTTATGAACATCTCCTGAGAAATCAACTTTAGTTGCCCAACCATCACGTACATCAGTACCAAAACGTTGTGCTTGTGCTTGCAATCCTACCATCATTTCGGGACCTGTAATTCCTTCAGGATTACCAGGCCAATTTTCTACTTCATTAGTAGTTGTCAGTTGACCACCAGGTTGCATTCCTTGGTATAAAACAGGGTTCATATTTGCTCTGGCGGCATATATTGCTGCAGTATAACCTGCTGGACCAGAACCTATAATAAGACATTTAATTTTTTCGATTGTATCAGACATAGTAAGGTATATTATAATTTTTTAACAGCACAAAAATAAGTCATAATTACTGTATTATCGAACCTGAATAATCAGTTTTTGTTATTATACAATAAAAAAATCCCTTCTGTAGAGACAGAAAGGATTTTTAGTCGGGGTGGCAGGATTCGAACCTGCGGCCTCCTGCTCCCAAAGCAGGCGCGATAACCGAGCTACGCTACACCCCGAAAGCGGGTGCAAATATAGTACTATTTTTGGCTTATGCAAAACTATTTCAGAAATAAGGACTAAATTTATTTGGTTCGAAAATTAGTCTGAAAATCTAAAATAAATTTGTTTTTCCACAGCATTATTCAGCTACAACTGCCCTAGCCCAGATGGCAGTGAAAAGCTTCGACGAGCTTCTCCCGATTTTTTCTTGGCAGAAAAGAGCGACCAAAGAAAGCTCCTTTTATGGCTTTAGAAAAAACCGGGAGTAGCTCAAGTCCCGAACTATCGGGATTGAAGCGAACAGCTGGAATAGCTCCTGTAAAATGAAATCTGTTTTGAAAATGGGAATTGTCAAATAGCGACTAATCAAGCTTTAACAAATGTTAACAAAATAGATTTTTAGAAACCATAAATAATTGTATTTTTACGGTTCAAAATTTAGAAAAATAAATGGGCAAAATCATCGCGATTGCTAATCAAAAAGGTGGAGTTGGAAAGACGACAACGTCAGTTAATCTTGCTGCTTCACTGGGTGTTTTAGAAAAAAAAGTATTACTTATTGATGCTGATCCACAGGCAAATGCCTCTTCAGGATTGGGAATTGATGTTGAATCTGTTGAGATAGGTACGTATCAAATTCTGGAACATAGTCATACGCCAAAAGAGGCCATTATAAAATGTTCTGCTCCAAATGTGGACGTAATTCCATCTCATATTGACCTTGTTGCTATTGAAATCGAATTAGTCGATAAAGAAAACAGGGAATATATGCTTAAAAAAGCATTGGAAAGCATCAAGGACGAGTACGATTATATCATCATCGATTGTGCGCCATCTCTTGGTTTGCTTACGTTGAATGCTTTGACTGCTGCTGACTCTGTGATTATTCCTATTCAATGTGAGTATTTTGCACTGGAAGGTTTAGGAAAATTATTGAATACGATAAAAAGCATCCAAAAAATTCACAATCCGGATTTAGACATCGAAGGGTTATTATTGACCATGTTTGACTCGAGATTGCGTTTATCAAACCAAGTGGTTGAAGAGGTTCAAAAACATTTCAACGACATGGTTTTTGATACCATTATTCAAAGAAATGTAAAACTGAGCGAAGCACCAAGCTTTGGAGAAAGTATAATAAACTACGATGCAACAAGCAAAGGAGCTACCAATTACTTACATCTTGCTCAAGAAGTTATAAAGAAAAACAGTAAATAGTTTTATGGCAAAAGCAATAAAAAAACAAGCCTTAGGAAGAGGATTATCTGCGTTATTGAAAGATCCGGAAAACGATATAAAATCCGTTGACGATAAAAATGCCGATAAAGTTGTAGGAAATATTATTGAGCTTGAAATTGAAGCAATTGAAATAAATCCGTTTCAGCCAAGAAGTAATTTCAATGAGGAATCATTGAGAGAATTAGCGACTTCTATTAAAGAATTAGGTGTTATTCAACCTATTACCGTACGTAAATTAGACTTCAATAAATACCAATTGATTTCGGGTGAGCGTCGTCTTCGTGCGTCGACTCTTGTGGGATTGAAAACAGTTCCTGCTTACATTCGTATTGCAAATGACAACGAATCATTGGTTATGGCATTGGTGGAAAACATCCAGCGTCATGATTTAGATCCAATTGAGATTGCACTTTCGTACCAACGTTTGATTGATGAAATTCAATTGACTCAGGAACAAATGAGTGAGCGTGTAGGAAAAAAACGTTCTACTATCGCTAATTATTTGAGACTTTTAAAACTGGATCCGATTATCCAAACCGGAATTCGTGATGGTTTTATCAGTATGGGTCATGGTCGTGCAATAATCAATATTGAAGACCAAGACATTCAAGCCGATATTTATCAAAAAATCGTGAGCCAAAATTTATCGGTTCGTGATACAGAAACTTTGGTAAAAAACTATCAGGAAAGTTTAAAACCAAAACCTGCCGGTAAACCAAAAACAGCCTCATTTGAAATTGCAGATACTCACAAAAGCGCTTTTACAAATTATTTTGGAACCAAAGTCGATGTGAAAGTAGCCGGAAACGGCAAAGGAAAAATCACTATTCCATTTCATTCTGAAGAAGATTTCAACAGAATCATTAAACTAATAAACGAGTAGTGCATAAAATCATTTTCATAGGTCTATTCCTTTTTATTGCAGGAAACACTACTGTTTTTGCCCAAACGAAAACAGAAGCAGTGCTTGTCGCAAAAGATACTTTGAAATCAAATGACATTGATCCGTTGACTCCTGCAAAAGCAGCTTTCTTTTCAGCAATTTTACCGGGTTTAGGTCAGGCTTACAATAAAAAATACTGGAAAATACCGCTCGTTTACGGAGCTTTAGGAACCAGTGTTTATTTTTACATTGACAACAACAGGAAATACCATCAATACAGAGATGCTTACAAAAGCAGATTAGAAGGATACACTACAGATGATTTGGCTTTCTTAGATAACAATCGATTGATTGCCGGACAAAAATTTTATCAACGAAATCGAGATTTATCAGCTTTGGTAACTTTGGCATTCTATGCATTAAACATCATAGATGCTAATGTCGATGCCGCTTTAATACAATTCAATGTGGATGAAAACTTATCAGTAAGACCAGTTCTTTATCCAAATGATGTAACATTAAAGACTAATGTAGGACTAACATTTAATTATAATTTTTAGATCGAAACATAGATTACTCGATTCATCTTTAAATTTTAATTTATAAATATAAAAAACAAATGAAAATTGCGCTTTTAGGATACGGGAAAATGGGTCAGGTAATTGAAAGAATTGCACTGGAAAGAGGACATGAAATCGTTTTGAAAAAAGATGAAAACAATACTTTTGATGGTCTTTCAAATGCTGATGTGGCTATTGATTTCAGTGTTCCAACAGCAGCAGTCAGTAATATCTCCAGTTGCTTCCATGCTAATGTCCCTGTAATTTCAGGAACAACTGGCTGGTTAGAACATTATGATGAAATGGCAGCACTTTGCACAGCAAAAAACGGTGGTTTTATCTCCAGTTCTAACTTTAGTTTAGGTGTAAATATTTTCTTTGAACTCAATGAATATTTGGCAAAAATCATGTCAAAATTTGACAGTTACTCAGTTGACATGGAAGAAATTCATCATACCCAGAAACTAGATGCGCCAAGTGGCACAGCAATTTCATTAGCCAAAGGAGTAATTGAAAACAGTTCATATACCAATTGGACATTGGAAAAACCAGAAACCAATCAAATTCATATCGAAGCAAAAAGAATAGGAACTGTTCCGGGAACACACACGGTGACTTACAATTCTATTGTTGATGCTATCGAAATAAAACACACGGCACACAATCGTGAAGGTTTTGCTCTAGGTGCTGTAATTGCTGCAGAATGGATTGTAGGGAAACAAGGAATTTTCACAATGAAGGATGTTTTAAATTTAAAATAAATGCTATCCAGTTTATGATTACTCATTTGGCAATCATAAGCTCTAAACCTTAAACAAAAAATTATGTCAGTATATCAATGGTTTATATTTTTTCTGCTTGTACAAATAGTTCACTTTTTAGGAACCTGGAAACTATATGAAAGTGCAGGAAGGAAACGTTGGGAAGCCGCTATTCCAGTATACAATGCTATTGTTTTGATGAAAATAATAGGACGACCTACTTGGTGGACCATTTTACTTTTCATTCCAATTATCAATTTGATTATGTTTCCAGTAATCTGGGTAGAAACATTGAGAAGTTTTGGAAAACGATCTGGATTAGATACTTTTTTAGGAATTGTAACTCTTGGTTTTTACATCTATTATGTCAATTATACCCAAAAATTAAATTACATAGCTGACAGAAGTTTAAGTCCCGAAAACAAAGCTGCTGATACCGTTAGCTCATTGCTTTTTGCAGTTATAGTAGCTACTTTGGTTCACACCTATTTAATTCAACCGTACACGATTCCTACCTCTTCATTGGAAAAATCCTTATTGGTAGGTGACTTTTTATTTGTGAGTAAAATGAATTATGGAGCAAGAATCCCAATGACAACTGTAGCGTTGCCAATGGTTCACGATTCGATACCTTTACTTCAAAAAAAATCATACTTAACTTGGCCACAATTACCTTATTTAAGATTGCCGGGAATTCAAAACATAAACAGAACGGACATCGTTGTATTTAACTGGCCGGTTGATACCGTTTACAGGTTTTTTGACACTTCAAATAGACGTGCTTTAAAACCGATAGACAAGAAATCGAATTACGTAAAAAGATGTGTTGGAATCCCTGGAGATAACTTGTCTATAAAAGACGGCATGATTTACATTGATGGCAAACTATTGGAATTGCCAGAAAGAGCAAAACCACAATTCTCCTATAAAGTAGCATTAGACGGAAAAACGCCAATCGATTTTGAGCATTTACTTAAAGAGATGGACGTAACTGACCCTGTAATGGTTACTGATGAAACACGAAGAGACACATTAATCTTTAGTGCTTTGACAGCTGCGGGAGCAGAAAGATTGAAAAACGTACCTGGTGTAACTGCTGTAATCAGACAAATATCTAGAGATGTAGATCAAGCAAATAATGGAAAAGGTGTTTTTCCGCACATCAATAAATGGAACAGTGATAATTACGGTCCAATCTATGTTCCAGAAAAAGGAAAAACTGTCGCTTTAACAACCGAATCATTGCCATTTTATAAAACCATAATTACTGATTATGAAACAAATGAAAATGGAGATAAAAACGACCTTAAAGTAACAGGAAACGAAATAAGAATAAACGGAAAAGTAGTTAAAGATTACACTTTTCAACAAAATTATTACTGGATGATGGGTGATAACCGTCACAACTCTGAAGACAGCCGCTACTGGGGATTTGTTCCTGAAAATCACATTGTAGGGAAACCTATTTTTATCTGGTTAAGTTGGGATACTAACGGTAAAGGGTTGAATAAAATACGTTGGGACAGGGTTTTTACAACTGTTAGCGGAGAAGGACAACCTCAATCTTATTTTAAATATTTCCTATTCGCTTTAGCCGCATTTTTTATTGGAGATTATTTTTGGAAGAAAAGAAAAGAGGCAAAAAATTAGTCAAAAGTTTCAAGGTCTAAAGTCATAAAGTTGCTATTTAATCCAGCTTTATGACTTTCGACTTTATGACTTTAAAAACTTTAGACAATATGAACATTCTCATCCATCCTACCTATTTCCCATCGATTAGCCATTTTGCAGCGATGATACAATCGGAAAATATTACCTTTGAAGTAGAAGATAATTTTCAGAAACAAACCAATCGCAACCGCGCTTATATTTATAGTCCAAACGGAATTCAGCTATTGAATATTCCTGTAAAACATTCTAAAGAAAGTCATCAAAAAACAAAAGATATCAAAATTGAAACCGATTTTGATTGGCAAAAACAACATTTCAAATCATTAGAAGCTGGATACCGAAGTTCTCCTTTTTTTGAGTTTTTCGAAGATGATATCAGACCCATTTTCGAGAAAAAATACACCTTTTTATTGGATCTAAATTTTGAGATTTTTGACATTCTATCAAAATGTTTCCGTCTGAAACTGGATTACACGACCACAACAGAATACTTTCACGAAGTGGATACAACTACAATTACAGATTTCAGGAGTTTGGTAAACGGAAAAAAAGACCTTTCTGTATTCGAAAGTTACACACAAGTTTTTGATGATAAACATGGTTTTATCAACAATCTTAGTGTACTGGATTTGCTGTTTAATGAGGGGAAATATGCCATGGATTATTTAAAAAAACAAGAATTGATTCTAAAATAAAATTCCAAATTAGATTTTATTCCAAAGACAATCTTGCCATAATAGGAAAGTGATCTGAGTTAATAAATTTTGGGAAATTCTCAAATTTCTTTACTTTCATTTTTTCGTCAGCAAAAATATAATCAATTCTGGCGGGATAATACCTGAATTTATAGGTCTCTCCAAAACCTTTTCCAGCTTCTTCAAAGCTATCTTTCAATTTTCCTTTAATGCTTCGGTACACATAAGAAAAAGCGCTATTATTCATATCTCCGCAAATGATAATTGGATACGTACATTTCATTTTATGCTCCTTAAAAATTTCCGCTTGCTGTTGTTGTTGCTTGAATGCTTTACTGATTCTAATAAATAACATTTGTGATTTCTGCTGATTAATCGCATCTATATTTTCATCAATTTCATTGACATCGGGAGAAATTTTGATGGACTGTATGTGCATATTGTAAACCCTGATAATGTCTTTTCCTTTTTTTACATCCGCAAAAACTACGTTATTACTGGAATTTGGAAAAACAATATTTCCTTGGTCAATAATCGGGAATTTAGAAAAAATCGCCTGTCCGGTTTTAATTTGGTTTCCATCAGTGAAAATATATCGGTGCGGATACACTTTCAAATCTATGTTAGCAGAAGATGAGTATTCCTGAAGACACAATATATCTGGGTTTTTATCATTAATGAAGGTAAGAATATCCGAAGGAACATCGTCTCTGTCAATCCATTTAAAAACATTAAACAGACGAACATTATAACTCATTACGGTAAAATCTTTTTCTTCTATTGGAAATTCAGGAGAAGAGAATTTATAAAATTTATTTATAAAAGTAATCCCTATCAATAAAACCAAACCCGAAACTATCAATTGCTTTTTGAATTGTATGGCCCAATACACAAAAAACAAGCCATTCAGGATAAAAAAAAGCGGCATGAAAAGTGTCAAAACGGACAGAAGAGGGAAAGATTTTGGTGCCAAAAAGGGCAAAACATAGGCTATAAAAGTCACAATAGTAAGGACTATATTCAAAAAAAACATTCCTTTATTAAACCATGAAAGATTTTTCATTTTCTATATTTTTTATTAAGACAATAGCTAAAATCTCATTGATACTTATTTCCCAACTTTGAATAAGAATTCTTTTTCTTCTTTTGTCAAGCTATCATAACCTGACTGACTGATTTTATCTAAAATTTCATCTATCTGTTGTTGCGATTTATCTTTAGTAACTATTTTTGAAACGCTTTTTTCCAAAGGCTTACTGTAATTTTTATGCACTTTCTTGAATGGTGTTGCCGTATTTTTTTTGAACAAATTTGCAAAAAAATCTATAATACGAGTAACAACAGTACTTAAATCGGTTCCATTTTGAAGCAATTTAATAAAAATAAAACCAAAAAAAGCTCCAGAAAGATGAGAAATATGCCCACCCATATTTTCTGAACGCAATTGCATTAAATCAACAATAACAATTACGGCGGTTATATGCCACAACTTGACATTCCCAATAATCAACAAACGAAGATCCATCAAAGGATGATACGTAGTTGTAGCAACCAAAATAGCCATAATAGCAGCAGAGGCACCTACAATTGGAGCATTAATATTTAAGACATAGAATACCAAAATATAACTAAATCCAGCAAAAATGGCACTCAATACATACAAACCCAGCAATTGCTTAGACGTAAAATACGTCATAAATAGTCTGCCAGCAAAGTTCAAAACAATCATATTAAAAATAATATGCATGATTCCGCTGTGAAAAAAAGCATACGAAAGCAACGACCAAGGTTTCCAAAGCAAATGTGCCGGATTAGAAGATAAACTCACATAATGAATATAATCAATATTGACACCCAACAAAGATAAAAGTGCAAAAAGCAACCACGGAAGAACAAACAAAGCGGCATTCCAAAAAATTAGTCTGGTGACTATTCCTCCTATCTTGTATTGTAATTTCAGGTCGTCAATAATATTCATAATTTAATTGGGATTTAAGATCTGATATTTAGGTCGTACTACTTTAAAAGTGTTGCGTTTTTAATTCCAACGGTTTTTATTGAACTGATTTTTCTTCCAATACCACATAATAATAAAACCGAACAAAGCACCACCAACGTGTGCAAAATGGGCAATTCCACCACCACCAAAAATTGATTTTCCAGAAATACCTAAATACAAGTCAACCAATACTAAACCTGGTACAAAATATTTTGCTTTTATGGGCACAGGAATAAACATCAAAGCCAATTCAGCATTAGGAAACATAAAAGCAAACGCCACTATCGTTCCGTAAATAGCTCCGGAAGCTCCTACTGCAGTACCAATATAAGCACCTGTAAAATTTTGAAAATCAGAAACAGATATAAATTGTTGCCATCTAGTATCTATTTTGCCTTCATTTAAAAGTTGTAAAATCTCTTGTTTAGGAAATCCATTAGCGATCAAAGTATTTAAACTATCTTGAAAGTAGTAATAATTAACTCCAGTATGCAATAATGCAGCGCCTAAGCCACAGGAAATATAGAAAAATAAGAATTTCTTGCTTCCCCACATTTGCTCTAAAGCAGATCCAAAAGAATACAAAGCAAACATATTGAAAAAAATATGCATAAAGCCACCGTGCATAAACATGTGCGTCAACGGTTGCCACAATTGAAAATCAGGATTTTCCGGAAAATATAAGGCTAATATTCTATACGCTGGATTTGTGGGATTAAAATCCCCTAAAGCAAGTGTACCTACAAAAAACAATATATTTATAATAATTAATTGTTTTACTGTCTCAGTTACGTTTCTCATAATGCAAATTTTTTATCTAAATCTTCCACACGCATCGTGATGAAAGTGGGTTTATGAAATGGGGAAACATTGGGGTCTTTACAGGCAAAAAGTCCGTTGACCAAATTTTCCTGCTCTTTTTCTGTAAGGTGCGTTCCTGTTTTCACCGCTAAACTTTTGGCCATTGATTTGGCAATCGTATCATTCTGACTGAAACTGCTTTCAGGAATTCCGTCCTGCAAATCACTCAATAATTGTTCTAAAACCAATGAAACTTCGCTCTCCGTTACATTTACCGGTATTCCCGAAATAACAATATGATCGGTGTTATTTTCTTCAAAAACAAATCCGGTATTCATCAACGAAAGTTGTAGCTCAGCGATAAGATTCATTTCGCTTGACGAAAAAAACAAGTTCAAAGGAAATAATAACTGCTGGCTTGATGCCTGGTTCACTGTCATATTTACTAAAAACTGCTCATACAAAACACGTTGATGTGCGCGTTGCTGATCGACAATCACCATTCCTGATTTGATTGACGAAACAATGTATTTTTTATGAATTTGATAGGTTTTATGAACAGAATGCTCTACTTCTTCATCATTAAATAAAGAGGAAGTCACTTCTTCATTTTCGAAAGTCATCTGCCCTATTTCATCCGTATCTTGTTTTAAACCTACGTATAAACTTTCCCAATTAGCTGTTGCTTCCGGTTTTCTATAACTGGAAAATTGCTTGCTGGGTTTTTCTTCAGAGAAAGGATTAAAGTTGCCATCGACTTGAATGGTGGGCGTAGCGCCTTCTAAATCTTTATAATGATACGGCGTATCTAAATTAGAATCCCGATCAAAATCTAAAACTGGGGCTACATTAAATTGTCCCAAACTATGTTTTATGGAAGCTCTTAAAATAGCATATAAAGCATGTTCATCATCAAACTTAATCTCCGTTTTAGTGGGATGAATATTGATGTCAATAGTATTTGGCGGCACCGATAAATATAAAAAATAACTCGGTTGCGCACCATCTTTCAAGATCCCGTCATAGGCGGCCATAACCGCATGATGCAAATAACCACTTTTTATAAAACGATCATTGACAAAGAAAAACTGTTCTCCACGATTTTTTTTGGCAAACTCAGGTTTGCTCACAAATCCTTGAATCGTCACTATTTCTGTTTCTTCCTGAACAGGAACTAATTTTTCATTGGTTTTACCTGAGAAAATATTGACAATTCGTTGTCGCAAAGTAGATGGCGGCAAATTAAACATTTCGCTGCCATTGTGATAAAAGGTAAAATGTATTTTTGGATGAGCCAAAGCAACACGTTGAAATTCATCAATAATATGACGGTATTCCACCGTATCCGATTTCAGGAAATTACGTCGCGCCGGTATATTAAAAAATAAATTTTTGACAGCAAATGAAGTTCCTTTTGGTAAAACAGCAACATCTTGTGACACAAACTTACTGCCTTCAATGACAATGTGCGTTCCAAGTTCTTCTTGATCTTGCCTGGTTTTCATTTCCATATGGGCAATCGCCGCAATAGATGCTAGTGCTTCCCCACGAAATCCTTTGGTATGCAAAGAAAATAAATCTTCTGCCTGACGAATTTTGGAAGTGGCGTGACGTTCAAAACACAAACGTGCATCGGTAACGCTCATTCCTAAACCATTATCAATCACTTGTACTAATGCCTTCCCTGCATCTTTAAGAATTAATTTTATATCTGTTGCTCTGGCATCAACTGCGTTTTCAAGCAACTCTTTGACAACTGAAGCTGGTCTTTGAACGACTTCTCCAGCAGCAATTTGATTGGCAACATGATCAGGAAGTAATTGAATTATACTCGACATTAAAAAAATGTTGTTTAAAGTTTAAGGTTTAAATTTTTTAAAACCAAGATGTACAAATTTAATGAATTTCTATTGGGAATGGTAGCTTATTTAATCATAAAAAAAACAAAAAACCTATACTATTTATGAGACAGTATAGGTTTAATAATTAGTTTTTTTTATTATTTATTCCTTCAACTCTAAAGGTGTCCCTTCTTCTAATTGAATAGCTCCGGCAGACAATAAATGTTGGTTATCGATTTGATGTGACAACGAAGCCTGTTGACGAATATAGGCCATTTTGATAGCCGCAATAGCAGCTTCAGTACCTTTGTTACCGTGAATTCCTCCACTTCTATCAATAGATTGTTGCATGGTATTATCAGTCAAAACACAAAAAATAACCGGAATATCCGTTTGAACATTCAGGTCTTTAATTCCTTGAGTTACTCCTTCACACACAAAATCAAAATGCTTGGTTTGCCCTTGAATTACACATCCAATAGCAATTACAGCATCAACATTTTGTGTTTGCAACATTTTCTTTGAACCATATATAAGTTCAAAGCTTCCAGGAACATTCCAGCGAATAATATGCTGAGCTGGAACTTGGTTTTCTAAAAGGGCTTCAATAGCACCTCTATAAAGTCCTTCAGTTATAGCATCATTCCATTCTGAAACAACAATCCCAAAGCGAAAATCTTTCGCGTTTGGGATTGAATTTTTATCGTACTCGGATAAGTTTTTATTTACGGTAGCCATTTGATTTTAGAATTTTGATTTTAAAATTTTGATTTCAGATATTAAAGATAGCATTTTGAAATCAAAATTCTACAATCTTAAATCACCAATCTTATATCATTTTTTACTATTGTGCTAATCCTATCAAAACGTCAACTGAAGCAGCCTCTGGAGTTCCTTCAAAATTGTCTTTAATGTCTGTAAAATATTTCAAAGCATCTGCTTTATTTCCTAATGCCAAAGCTGTTTTTCCGGCTTTCAATAAGAAACGTGGTGTAGTGAAATCATTTTTATTTGATTCAGCAGCTTTTATGTAATTTTCTAAAGCTTCTTTCGGTTGGTTCTTTTGAGAATAAGCATCTCCAATTGCTCCTTTTGCCAAAGCTCCTAAAACAATATCATCTGATTTAAATTTACTTAAATAATCAATCGCCTCAGTATATTTTCCTATGTTCAAATACGCAATTCCAGCATAATAATTAGCTAAATTTCCTGCATCAGTTCCAGAATATTCATCAGCGATTTTCAAGAATCCAAATTTACCTTCTGAACCATTCAAAGACAATTTATATAATGAGTCACTTGCTACTCCATCAGTTGCTTTTTGGAAATTTTGTTGTGCTACAAACATTTCATTCGCTGCTTCCTCTTGTTGTGGTGCAGCAACGAATCTTTGGTATCCTAAATAACCAATTGTAAAAATAGCGGCAGCGGCAACTAAACCAATAATAACTTTTTGGTTTTTAGCTACCCAATCCTCAGTTTTTGAAGCTGTTTCGTCTAATGTTGAAAAAACACCAGCTGTTGTGCTGTCTTTTTCATCAATTTGTACTGCTTCAACCGCGTCATTTACTTCTTTTTCTTTTGGTGCTTTATATCCTCTTTTACTGTAAGTAGCCATTTATTTTTAATTTAGTGAGTCGCAAAAATAAAATTTTTATTCAAATCTAAAAGCCATTTTTATCGATATTTTTCAATAATTTGCACCCACTTTGAAAAACCCGTTTAAAAACATCAAAGTTCTCAATACCAGCAAGCCTTACAGATGTATTTAAAAAAGATTTCATTATTCAATTATAAGAATTTTTCGGAAGCAAATTTCGATTTTGACAGCAAAATAAATTGTTTTGTAGGCAAGAATGGTATTGGAAAGACAAATGTGCTTGATGCAATCTACCATTTATCGTACGGAAAAAGCTATTTCAATCCATTAGCGGTTCAGAATATTAAACACGGAGAAGAATTCTTTGTGATTGATGCTGAATTTGAAAAAAACGAAAGAAATGAACAAATTCTTTGCAGCCTAAAAAAAGGGCAAAAAAAGATATTGAAACGCAACGGAAAAGCCTACGACAAATTCTCGGATCACATTGGTTTTATTCCTTTGGTCATCATTTCGCCTGCCGACAGGGATTTAATTGTGGAAGGCAGCGAAACCAGAAGAAAATTCATGGACAGCGTGATTTCGCAACTAGATTCCCATTATTTACAACAACTCATTCAATATCAAAAAGTAATAAGTCAGCGCAATGCATTGTTGAAATATTTTGCATTGAACCATGTTTTTGACAACGATACACTCTCTATATATAATGAGCAACTTAATGGTTTTGGAGATTATATTTTTAAAAAAAGAAAAGAATTTATAAGTGAGTTCATTCCTATTTTCAACACACATCATCAAGCCATAACCGGTTCACAAGAAACAGTTCAACTGGTATATGAAAGTCATTTATTCGAAAAAGACTTATTGACTTTGTTACAGGAAAACATCAACAAAGACAGAGCTTTACATTATACAAGTGTAGGAATTCACAAAGACGATTTAGCATTTGAAATAGACCAACATCCAATTAAGAAATTTGGCTCTCAAGGACAGCAAAAATCATTTCTAATCGCTTTAAAACTAGCTCAATTTGAGTTCCTAAAAAAGCAAAGCGGTGTGAAACCCATTTTACTTTTTGATGATATCTTTGATAAATTGGACGAAAGTCGCGTTTCCAAAATCATAGAAATGGTCAACAGTGATACTTTTGGTCAACTTTTTATTTCAGATACACATCCGGAACGTACTGAAGCCATTGTAAAATCGACACATCAGACGTATAAAATTTTCAACTTATAACTTTTATTTAGTAATTTATACGGTTCGAAAATTGAAAAATTACCTATTTTAGCGTATTCAATTTTAAACTCGATTACAATGAAATTTCATTCAATATTCTTGACAATAATATGCTTTGTTGTTTTATCCTGCAACGGGCAAAATTCTAAAGAAATCAAAACTATTGATTCAAAAGCTTTTGCCGAAAAGATAGCTACAACTCAAAATCCACAAATTTTGGATGTACGAACTCCTGAAGAATTCACTTCTGACCATATTGACAATGCTAAAAATATAAATTGGCTTGGAAATACTTTTGTTTCCGATGTAGAAAAACTGGACAAATCACAACCCGTTTTTGTGTATTGCAAAAGTGGCGGGAGAAGTCAGAAAGCGGCTGAAAAACTAAATGAATTAGGTTTTAAAACTATTTATCAACTAGACGGAGGAATGTTAAAATGGGATGCTGCCGGTCTTTCAAAACCAAGTGCTACAATTATAGGTCTATCCGTTCCGGAATACAACAAATTATTAAATTCAGATAAAAAAGTATTGATTAATTTTTATGCTGAATGGTGTGCTCCCTGCAAAAAAATGACTCCTTATGTTTTGCAAATGCAAAAAGATTTAGCAGACAAAGTGACTATCATTCGATTGGATGCCGATAAAAATAAAACCTTAATTTCTGAAATGAAAATCAGCGAACTTCCTACTTTATTATTGTATGACAAGGCAGCAGTAAAATGGAAACATTCTGGTTTTATAAGTGAGGACGATTTAAAAAAACAACTACAATAGCTACAAGATGCTTTCAAAAGATACACTACGATTTCTGGATGATTTAAAAGCCAACAATAATAGAGATTGGTTTTTGGAAAATAAAAAACGCTACGAAGCGGTCAAGAAAGATTACCAACAATTAGTTGGAGATTTTCTGGATGCCATGAAACCGCTCGATCCATCGCTGGAAATGTTGGAAGTAAAAAATTGCACCTTTAGAATCAATCGTGACATTCGATTTTCTAAGGATAAAACTCCTTATAAATCGCATTTAGGCGTTTGGCTTTCTTCGGGAGCAAAAGGCATGAATCGCTCTGGTTATTACCTTCATTTAGAAAAAGGAGCCAGTTTTATTGCCGGTGGATTGTATTGCCCCGAAGCGCCAGATTTGAAAAAAATGCGTAAAGAAATTGCCTATTTCCATGATGATTTAGAAGCTATTCTTAACGAAAAAGATTTCAAAAGGGAATTTAACGATTTTAATAGAAATGAAAAGGATACGCTAAAGAATCCGCCACGAGGATACGAAAAAGAACATCCTGCTATTGAATTTTTAAAATTGAAAAGTTTCGAATGTTCTCAAAGAATTGATATCTCCGAAGTAACAAAAAAAGATTTTGTTGCTACAATGAGTAAAAAATTGATTGCGCTTAAACCATTGAACGATTTTATAAATCGAGCTTTAACTTCTGAGTAATTATAATTTTCACTGATGAAAAAAAAGAAAATACTTTTTCTGGGAGAATCCTACAGAGCCGATGCCATCACTTGGATGAACGGTCTTAAGGAATTTGGTGATTTTGAAATCATTACTTGGGAATTAAAAACACCCAGCAATTGTATTCATAACCGAATTTTAAGGATTTTCGAATTCGAATTGGCTATTTTTAAAATCAAGAAAATAATAAAAACCCAACAACCGGATATGGTAATTGCGGAAAGAACCACCAGTTATGGTTTTCTTGCTGCATTATCCGGTGTAAAACCTGTTGCAATTGCACAACAAGGCAAAACCGATTTATGGCCTGAAAAATCGATTTCATTACCCTTAAAAAGACTCATTCAGAATTACGCTTTCAAAAAAGCAGATTTAATTCATGCTTGGGGACCCGTGATGACTATTTCTATGCTGGAAGCCAATGTAGATATGAATAAAGTTTTGGTTTTACCAAAAGGAATTGATCTGACTAAATTTGGGAATCAAAACAAGGCCAATCCAGAAAAAATTTGTGCCATAGTCACTCGTTCTTTATTACCGGAATACCGTCATGATATTATTTTAAAATCGTTTGCCATTTTAAACCAAAAGGGAATAGATTTCGTACTTACCATTATAGGGGACGGATCCCAACTTTCGAAATTAAAAGATTTAGCAAAAGATTTAGGTATTGAAGACAAAGTCAACTTTACCGGAAGAATCCCAAATACTGAATTACCAAAATTATTGCAGCAATCTAATATTTACATAAGTATGCCAATAACTGAAGGTGTTTCGGCGTCATTATTTGAAGCTATGGCTACGAATTGTTATCCAATAGTAACAGATATTGCAGGAAATCAGAGTTGGATTAAACACCGCGAAAACGGACAATTAGTTACCGTTGATGATTACAAAATGCTGGCAGATGAATTAATCTGGGCATTTAAAAACAATAAACATCGAAACGAAGCCGTTTTAAAAAATAGAATATTTTTAGAAAAAAATGCAGATTACAACATAAATATGAAAATTATTGCCAATAAATACCACGAATTAATCAACACAAATAGCCCCAATTAACTATGTGTGGAATTAATGGAATGTTGCACTTACAATCACAAAAAAAAATTGACGAACGCGTTCTTACAAAGATGCGCGATTCGCTAGAACATCGCGGTCCTGATGATAAAGGATTGTTCATAGAAAACAATATTGGTTTAGGACACCGAAGACTTTCAATTCTAGATGTTTCACTTGCCGGACACCAACCTTTCCTATCAGAAGACGGAAGATATGTACTAGTTTATAATGGCGAAATCTACAATTTCAGAGAATTTTATCCAGAATTAAAAAGCAATGGATTTGACATCAGAACCACTTCGGATACTGAAGTTTTAATGAAATTATTTCAATTATATGGTTTAAAAATGCTCAACCGCCTCAACGGTATGTTTGCGTTTGCTATTTGGGATAAATTAGAGAAAAAACTAACTGTTGTTCGTGATAGAATGGGTGTTAAACCTTTATATTATTCTTTTTATAACGAAACTTTTTATTTTGCATCCGAACAAAAAGCGCTTTTCACAGCTGGAGTTCCTCTCAAGATGGCACAAGACGGGCTGGAAGAATATATTTTTAACAGATTTGTTGCTGGTGAAAACACCTTATATCAAAACGTAAAAAAAGTTTTGCCCGGACACATCATGATCATTCATGAAGGCGGAAAAACCACTAACAATAACTGGTGGAATTTAAAAAACGAGATTCAAAACCAACCCGAAATAAAAAATCCCGTAGAATGGTTTCGAGAAACGTTTGATGATTCTGTAAAAATGCGAATGGTCAGCGACGTTCCTGTGGGCGTAATGCTTAGTGGCGGCCTGGATTCATCATCTATTTTAGCTTCACTGCACCATCAAAAATACAAAGACATACAAACTTTTAATATTGGTTTTAAAGAGAAAGAACATAACGAAGCACATCTAGCTAAAATGATGGCAGAGAAGTTCGATTATGGATTTCAAACCATGCAATTAGAGGATAAAAATCTCTACGATCAGTTAATCAGTTCTACTTATTTTCAGGACGAACCGATTATGCATTTAAGCGAACCGCACCTTTTAGCGGTTTCACAAATGGCTAAACCTTCTGTAAAAGTGTTACTTTCCGGTGAAGGCGCTGATGAGTTGATGGGTGGTTATGTGCGCTACAAAGCCTTACAATATCCATCTTTATTGAATTCCATCGCTTCCATTGGGAATCTGGATGTTTTTACAAAACAACCACGTTACGAAAAATTAACACGTTACGCCCAAATCAATAAAAAATCTGATTTAGTCATCTATAATGGCTCCAATATTTTTCCAAATGATATTGCGGAGACTTTTGGAATTAACACACCTCCAAACAACGAATACAGAAAAAAAATCTATAAAGAAGCAAAGTCTTTGTATCCTGATAATTTACGCCGACAAGCACTTTATTTTGACCAACACACCTATTTATGCTCGCTTCTAGACAGAAATGACCGTTGCACAATGGGCGCATCCATAGAATGCAGGGAACCCTTTTTGGACCCGAGATTAATTGTTGGATTAGGATCATTAGAAGACAAATGGCTTTTTACAGGAAAAAAATGGAAATTCATTCTAAAAAAAGCAATGGAAGAACGTTTGCCAGATGAAATTCTAAAATTCAGAAAAGTAGGTTTAAGCGCACCTTGGGGAGATTACATCACAAAAAGTCCCGCTTTTAAAGAGGAATTAGAATCTTTCTCAAAAAGTGATTTATTTCAAATACCTTATTTTGAACACATAAATATTCAAAAACTTGTTCAGAATTTACAAAAAGGGGAAGCTACGATGACTCCGTACATTATGCCATTGTTTATGATGCATATCTGGATGAAAACGTATGCAACTAAATTTTAATCGTTACTTTTGGTGCGGAATAAAACAATTCAAAAAGCACTTTCTTTTATGGAAATAGTACCTAATTTCTCTTTAAAAAAATACAATACTTTTGGCATTGAAGCCAAAGCAAAACAGTTTGTTGCCGTTCATTCTGTGCAGGATTTAAAAACTATTTTACAAGAAAATAAATCACAGAAAAAATTTATTTTAGGTGGCGGAAGCAATATGCTTTTGACTAAAGACATTGATGCCCTTGTCATTCATATCGATTTGAAAGGCAAAAAAATCATTGAAGAAAATGATGATTTTGTATGGGTCGAAAGTCAGGCTGGTGAAAGCTGGCATGAATTTGTGCTTTGGACCATCGACCAAAATTTTGGTGGTTTGGAAAACATGTCACTGATTCCTGGAAACGTTGGAACTACGCCAGTCCAAAACATTGGAGCTTATGGTACGGAAATTAAAGACACTTTTGTTTCCTGTGAAGCAATGACGATAGAAAATCAGGAAATGAAAACGTTCACAAAGGATGAATGTCATTTTGGATACCGAGAAAGCGTTTTTAAAAACGAAGTTAAAAATCAATATATCATTACATCGGTTGTTTTTAAACTGACAAAAACGAATCATAAAATCAATACTTCTTACGGAGATATTTCGTCTGAATTAGAAAAAAACAACATCACAAATCCTACTTTGAAGGACGTAAGTAATGCTGTAATTGCCATTCGACAAAGCAAATTACCCGACCCAAAAGAATTGGGAAATAGCGGTAGCTTCTTTAAAAATCCAATTTTATTGAAATCAGATTTCGAAAAAATCCATCAGCAATTTCCCGATATGAAGTATTTTGATATTTCCGAAACTGAAGTAAAAGTTCCCGCAGGTTGGTTAATTGAGCAAGCCGGCTTCAAAGGAAAACGTTTTGGTGATGCCGGAATCCATAAAAACCAAGCTTTGGTTTTAGTGAATTATGGTAATGCAACAGGACAGGAAATTTTGAATGTTTCTAAGGATATTCAGGAGACTATTTTTAAAACGTTTGGCATTCATATTGAAGCCGAAGTAAATGTGATTTAGATTTTAGCTGACAGTGTTCAGTCGCAGTTTTCAGTTTAAAAAAAATCGGAATTACATATTAATTTCAGATTGTCAACAACAAAATAGTATTTCAAAACTCCTAAATCCTAATTTTTAAATTAAAGATGTACACTCCAGAAATCTACAAAAATGAAAATCAAGAAGAGATCAAAAAATTTCTTCAAGAGAATAGCTTTGGTATTTTAATCAATCAAACGAATGGGAAATTATGTGCCACACATATACCTTTGGAACTGGACACTAATAAAGAAGGTAAGGATGTTTTATACGGGCACATTTCCAAAGAAAACCCACAATGGAATGGTTTCATAGACAATGACCAAGTTTTAGTAGTATTTTCAGGACCTCACAGTTATATTTCTTCCTCTTGGTACGATCATGAAAATGTACCAACATGGAACTACATTGCCGTTCATGTGTATGGAAAAATCAAAATTATCGAAGGAGAAGCCGTCATCGAATCCTTAAAAAAGCTAGTCGATAAGTACGAACAAAGTTCTGAAAACCCGGTTCGCGTAGAAGATTTATCTAAAAAAAACATGATGCAAACTCGCGGTATTATAGCATTTCAAATTGAAATTACTGAAATCCAAGCTACGAAAAAATTATCTCAAAACAGGGACGGAAAAAATTATCAAAACATCATTTCTGAGTTAGAAAAAGCGAACACAAATCAGTCCGTCGCTATTGCGAATGAGATGAAGAAATGTCCAATATAAATTCTTTCGAAATTCACAGATTGTATTTAACAATTCACAATTCTATTCATACCTTTGCACTCGATTTAAAAACTCATTAAACTCAGATGCTTATACTAATTCTTTACTTTTTTATTTTTATAGTTGTTGTTCAAATTTCGTACTATCTAGGTGTTTTTGGAAAGTTTGCTTTCGCCAAAGCGCAGAAAACAACCCCAAAAAGAATCCCGATTTCGGTGATTGTCTGCGCCAAAAATGAAGAAGAAAATGTAGCTAATTTTATTCCTCTGCTTGCGGAACAAAACTATCCTGATTTCGAAATTGTTCTGATTGACGATGCTTCAAGTGACGCTACTTTGGATATATTTGAAGATTTTGAAAAGCAATATCCTAATGTTCGCTTGGTAAAAGTGGAGAACAACGAAGCCTTTTGGGGAAACAAAAAATACGCACTGACTTTAGGAATAAAAGCCGCCAAAAAAGAGTATTTATTATTCACAGATGCTGATTGTTATCCAACTTCAAGAGAATGGATAACAGCAATGAGCTCTCAATTTACCATGCAAAAGACAATTGTTTTGGGTTATGGTAAGTATGAAAAAATTCCTAATTCATTGCTGAATAAAATAATTCGTTTTGAAACTTTATTGACGGCTATTCAATATTTTTCATGGGCAAAAAATGGACATCCTTATATGGGCGTGGGTAGAAATTTAGCCTATAAAAAAGAAGAATTTTTCAATGTAAATGGATTCATCGAACACATGCAAATTCGTTCTGGTGATGATGATTTATTTATAAACCAAGCCGCAAAAGCTAAAAACACAACTATTGCCTACACACCGGAAAGTTTTACACTTTCTAAACCAAAAACCACCTACAAAGACTGGTTAACCCAAAAAAGAAGGCATATTGCTACGGCAAATTATTACAAACCGCTTGACAAATTACAGTTAGGAGCATTCTATTGTTCACAATTACTATTTATTTTACTGCCTATTATATTGTTAGCCTTCCAGTTTCAATGGATATTAGTTTTAAGCTTAATCGCGTTACGTTATCTTTTGGCATGGATTGTGGTAGGATTTTCGGCAGGTAAACTTAAAGAAAATGATATTAAATTCTGGTTCCCTATTGTTGAAATAGTACTTATCTTAACACAAATCAATATCTTTATAACTAATATATTCTCAAAACCGGTACATTGGAAATAAACAAACAAATAGAAAAAGCAAAACAAGGTGACCAAGTTGCCTTCACTTTTCTATTGGATTATTATTGGAATGAAGTGTATGGTTTTATGCTCAAACGCACCGAAAATGAAACTAATGCCGAGGATATTACCATTGAAACATTCTCTAAAGCGTTCGATAAAATAGCCACATACAACTCGGAATTCCAGTTTAATACTTGGCTTATCGCTATTGCAAAAAATGTTCATATCGATTTATTACGAAAAAAGAAATCGAGTCTTTTTGTCGAAATTACTGATGAACAAGACCAGCAAGCCTACAATATTGCTGACACTACTCCATCAGCAGAAGATGAATTGATTACCGAACAGAACCTATCCAGATTACTGCAATTCATCAAAGAATTGAAACCACATTATCAAGAAGTGATTCAGTTGCGCTATTTTCAGGAAATGAGTTACCAGGAAATTGCCAATAAAATTGATGAACCTTTGAGTAATGTGAAGATTAAATTGCTTCGCGCCAAAAAACTTCTGGCAGAAATCATTCAGAATAAAAGGTAGTTTTTATTTTAAACAACATAACAAATTCCTTAGTAGTCCATCATTATATGCTTTAGGCACACCAGCATCAGGAAATCCATTTCAAATACAAATTGGATTTAAATATGCTTTTTAAATCCTACTAACAGAATTATTTAATACAAGAACAAAGCGCATTCATTGATTTGGATGCGCTTTTTTTTATGAATTAACCCAATTTTAAGGATTAACCAGATAAATAAATCAACATTACCGTTAAATAAATAAACATAAAACTAAATAAATCAAAAATAATTATTAAATTTATATAATAAAATTCTTATTTTACACGTTGTAAAATAAAAACACCTCTGCATATGATTTAATTACTACTTAACCACTAAATCCATAAATTATGTCAAAACTAAGCATTTACGAGACCGGTTGGATTAACCTTGTTTTCCAAGACCGAAACAAAGAATATGGAGCGTATCAATTACGTCAGGAAAGTACTAAAACATCATTAACGGCACTTTTTATGGGTGTATTATTTTTATCGGGGGCTTTAAGTATTCCCGTAATCATTTCCTATCTGAATCCCAATAAAGGAATCACGATAGGTATTCCTGAACTTACAAATACTGTCGTCCAACTTACTGACATAATTCCCAATCAGCTAGAAGAAAAAAAGACTCTTCCTGAGATAAAAACCAAAGCTGTTGAAGTGCCCGTTACAAGCGAAAAACTTGTTAATCCTGAAATTGTTCAGGCTTCACAAGCAAATCAGGACATTGCAAAAAACACCGACAATACTAGCGTAACAAATACAAGCTCTGAAGGAACTGGAACAGTGGGTATAAACCCAACTTCTTCCTCGGGAACTGGAACTGATACCGTAACGCCCGTTGATTTGGGAAATACTATTGTAAACAGCGTTGCTCTGGATAAACTTCCTGAATTCCCAGGCGGAATTAATAAGTTCTATACTTATGTGGGTAATAATTTTGAAAAACAAGAAATAGACGGTAGCGGTTCGATTCGGGTATATGTTTCTTTTGTAATTGAAAGAGACGGAAGCATGACTGACATTCAGGTAAAAAGAGATCCTGGTTATGGCTTGGGAAAAGAAGCCGTTCGTGTGTTGAAATCCTTGAAAACAAAATGGTCACCTGGAATGATTGATGGAAAAGCAGTACGAACTGCCTATAACCTTCCCATTACGGTACAGATGAATTAAATATAAAAAGAAAAGCTTCAATTAATTTTGAAGCTTTTCTTTTTAATACCTTTTTATTTTTTTTTACATTTTATCCTAAAACAACAAAAAATTCTAATGTAGCCCTGATTACTTCACAAAACCTTTATTTAATTTAGGAGTTCAGTGAATTACATTTGCAGTGGTATCACATGCTCATTGCGAGAAACGCAGCGATTAGTGTGAATATAACGAAAAGCAGGAAGACTATTTCCTAAAAACAAGCAAATAGTATACTCCTAAAACACCCATTTCTCTTTCTTCAAATAAACAAATAAAGGAATCCACAAATAAACTACATTCCTTATCTTTGTGCTCTGAAAATTGATATATGGAAACTGTTTTAGAAAATACTTTACCTGTGGGAAAACCGAAATGGTTGAAGGTAAAACTCCCAATAGGCCAAAAATATACAGAGCTTCGCGGCTTAGTTGATAAATATAGTTTAAACACGATTTGTACTTCGGGAAGCTGCCCAAATATGGGTGAATGCTGGGGCGAAGGAACGGCTACATTTATGATTTTAGGAAATGTATGTACGCGTTCTTGTGGTTTTTGTGGTGTAAAAACCGGAAGACCAGAAACGGTGGACTGGGATGAACCTGAAAAAGTGGCGCGTTCTATAAAAATCATGAATATTAAACATGCCGTAATTACAAGCGTTGACAGAGATGACTTGAAAGATGGAGGCTCCATTATTTGGATTGAAACCGTGAAAGCTATCCGAAGAATGAACCCAAACACAACACTGGAAACTCTGATTCCTGATTTTCAAGGTATCGAAAGAAATATTGATAGAATCGTAGAAGCGAATCCTGAAGTGGTTTCTCATAATGTGGAAACGGTTCGCAGATTAACGCGTGAAGTGCGCATTCAGGCCAAATACGACCGAAGTCTGGAAGTGTTGCGCTACTTGAAAGAAAAAGGAATCAACAGAACAAAGTCTGGAATTATGTTGGGTCTTGGCGAACAAGAAGAGGAAGTTTATCAAACGATGCGAGATTTGCGTGAAGCCAATGTTGATATTGTAACGATAGGCCAATACTTACAACCGAGTAAAAAACACTTACCGGTAAAGGAATTTATAACACCAGAACAATTTGTAAAGTACGAGCAATTTGGTTTGGAATTAGGTTTCCGTCATGTAGAAAGCGGGCCGTTAGTTCGTTCATCTTACAAAGCACAAAAACATATTTTATAAATAGTTTATTCGTTTATTTGTTTAATCGGTTAACCAAATAAACGAATAAACGAATAAACGAATCCATTTGAAAACAAGAATTGCCATAAATGGTTTTGGAAGAATCGGCAGGAATTTATTCCGATTACTTTTAAACCATCCTTCTATAGAAGTTGTTGCCATAAATGATATTGCCGATAAAAAGACAATGGCGCATTTAGTAAAATATGACAGTATTCACGGTGTTTTACAATTTGCGGTCAGCGATGATGAAAAAGGAATTCTAGTCGATGGAAATCATTTTTTGTTTTTTCACGAAAAAAGCATTTCAAACCTGGATTGGAAAAGTTTAGATATTGATTACGTAGTTGAATCTACCGGTAAATACAAAACTTTTGAAGAACTGAATTCCCATATTATTGCTGGTGCCAAAAAAGTGATTCTTTCTGCACCTTCGGAAGTAGACACTATAAAAACGGTAGTGCTGGGTGTAAATGATTTTATTCTTGACGGCACTGAAACTATCATTTCGAATGCCAGTTGCACCACGAATAATGCAGCACCGATGATTAAAGTGATCAATGAGCTTTGCGGTATAGAACAAGCGTACATCACTACCATACATTCCTACACGACAGACCAGAGTTTGCACGATCAACCTCATAAAGATTTACGTCGCGCTCGCGGTGCAAGTCAGTCCATCGTACCCACAACAACTGGAGCGGCAAAAGCATTGACAAAAATTTTCCCTGAGTTTGAAGGTAAAATTGGCGGTTGCGGTATACGAGTACCCGTTCCTGATGGTTCTTTGACTGATATTACTTTCAATGTAAAACGAGCGGTGACTATAAATGAGATTAACAACGCGTTCAAAATTGCGGCACAAACAAATTTAAAAGGGATATTGGATTACACTGAAGACCCGATTGTTTCTGTTGATGTGATTGGCAATAAAAATTCATGTATATTTGATGCACAACTAACTTCTGTTATTGATAAAATGGTAAAAGTTGTTGGGTGGTATGATAATGAAATAGGTTATTCGTCCAGGATTATTGATTTAATTCTTTTAACAAAAAAATAAAATAACCCCAAGAAAAAATTCAGTTGTAAATGAAGTATTTTTTTGCTTTTATTGTTTTTTTTTACTCTTCATTGTATTCTCAGCCCAATGAGGAAAGAGACAGCACAGCATATTACAGCAGTTTAAGCAATTCCAATATTCAGACAAATAATTATAAAGAGGCGTTATTGCATACTCAAAAAGCAATAGATTACGCTGAAAAAAACAAGAATATTAAAGACCAAGCGCAGCAAACTTTTAATCTTGGAAAAATTTATTTTGATTTAAAAAAATACGATGATGCAATAGAAACGTTACTGAAAAGTGCTGCATTATTTTCGAATTTTGAGCCCAGTTTAGAGCGTTCTGCAACCTACTATCATATTGGTTTGTGCTACATGCAAAAGCAAAATTATGACAGAGCTTCAATATATTTTGAGAGAGCAAAATCTATCAATGATAAATTACGAGTTCCTGATACTGCTGAATTATTTAACCTTCAAAAAGGACTCATTTACAAATCAAAGAATAAAATAGATTTAGCATTATCTTCTTTTAAATTTATAATTGCAAAGCCTGACAATGCAGCTTTGACAAATACTAAAGCAGAAGCTACTTATCAAATAGGAAAAATTGAAGCCAGCAGAAATAGGAACAACTTAGCTTTAAACTATCTGAATAAAGCATTAGAATTAAACAGTAAATCTGAAAATCTAGAACAGAAATCAAATATTTTGCTTGCCTTGAGTGATGTTTATGAAAAAACGTTAGATAAAAATAACGCCTATTTCTATTTAAAACAACATCTCAATTTAAAAGAAAATATAACAATTCTGAACAACGAAAGACTTGGCATAGATGATTACCAAAAGTTCAAAGAAACAGAAAAATTAAAAGAAATTGCACAAGCCAATTATGAAAATAAGGAGCAGGAAAAGGCCAATAAATTTTCTAAACTAATCAGTATTTTCGCCATTGCCTTAATTTCAATTTTATCTTTATTAAGTCTATCCTTGTACAAAAATAACATCATTAGAAATCAGTCAAATTTATTGTTGCAAGAAAAAAATAAAGAATTAGAAATTGCTAAAGACAAAGCAGAAAAAGCATCCAAAGCGAGATCTGAATTTCTATCAACTGTAAGCCATGAACTTCGAACTCCATTGAATGCCATCAACGGTATCACTCACTTATTATTGGAAGAAAACCCAAAGAAAAATCAATTGGACTACTTATCTTCCTTAAAATTTTCAGGAGATTATTTGACAAAATTCATCAATGAAATTTTAGAAATTAATAAAATTGATTCTCACAAATCAGAAATTGAATACACCAGTTTTAATCTGAAAAAATTATTGGAAGACATCAAACATTCTTTAAAAGAATTGGCCGTGGTGAACAACAACGATTTTAAACTTGAAGTTGATGCTGCTATTCCGGATTATTTAATTGGTGATCCAACAAAATTATCACAGATAATAATGAACTTGATCAACAATGCCCTAAAGTTCACAAAAAATGGAAACGTTACCGTTATCACCCATCTTGAAACATTAGAGGATAAAAAAGCTACTTTGTATTTTGAAATAACCGACACAGGAATAGGAATACCAGAAGACAAATTAAGTAGTGTTTTTGATAGTTTTTCGCAAGGCTCCATAGAAGTGAATCGCAAATATGGTGGCACCGGTTTAGGATTGACTATCGTAAAAAAATTAATCAAAATCCTTGGTGGACATATCAAACTTAAAAGTGTGGTAGGCGAAGGTTCTACATTTTCATTTAACTTAGAATTCCAAATAAGTCCGCAACAGGAATCTCAAATTGAGAAAAAACCAATGATAAAATACGATGCCGCTAAATTAGTAAATAAGAAAATCCTATTGGTTGAAGATAATAAAATCAACCAAATGATTACCCAGAAAATGTTGGATAATAAAGGAATTATCTGCGAAATAATTGACAACGGTGAGGAAGCAATCGATTTATTAAAAACTAATACATTCGATTTAGTTCTTATGGATGTTCACTTACCTGGCATAAACGGAACAATTGCAACGGAAACAATACGAACATTTGACAAGGTTACTCCTATCATTGCGCTTACTGCAATCTCATTACATGAAAACCGCGAAATGCTTTTATCGTTCGGAATGAATGAAGTAATCACTAAACCATTTGTGCCTGAGGAATTTTACAGTGTAATCGCTGAATATATTTAGATTTCTAATAGTTTAAAATCAATTCTTTAATAAGACTTCTTACTTTTGGCTCTGCATTTTTCGCTGCTTCCAATACTTCGTCATGTGAAATAGTCCCAATACTTTCTTCATTTCCCATATCAGTAATTACTGAAATACCAAATGTTTCCAAATCCATATGTCGCGCCACAATCACTTCGGGAACAGTTGACATTCCTACACAATCTGCACCAAGAATTTTTACCATTTTATATTCAGCCAAGGTTTCAAAAGTTGGTCCTTGTAAACCCAGATAAATTCCTTCATGAACTTCGATGTTCAATACTTTAGCCAGTTCAGTAGCTTTGGTAATCATTTTTCTCGAATACGGTTCACACATATTTACAAAACGAGGTCCAAAACGTTCGTCATTTTTTCCACGCAAAGGATGTTCAGGTGTCATATTGATATGATCTGTAATCATGACAATAGAACCCACTTTGTAACTTGGATTTACACCACCCGAAGCATTTGAAACTATTAATTTCTCAACTCCTAAAAATTTCATCACTCGCACCGGAAAAGTAACTTCAGTCATAGAATATCCTTCATAGAAATGAAATCGTCCTTGCATAGCAACAACTTTTTTATCTCCTATTGTTCCAAAAACCAATGCCCCTTTATGACCTTGCACTGTCGAAACAGGAAAGTTTAGAATTTCATGATAAGGCAACGTATACTCTACTTTCATTTCATCTGTAAAACTCCCCAAACCTGAACCTAAAATCACACCATATTCTGGTGTAAAATTGATTTTTCCTTTAATCTGACTTACCGTTTCTTGTACTTGTTCCCACATAATCTATAATTGTTTTATCAAAATTTTCACTTCCCGAAACGAAAGAACTTTGTATTGGTAAATAAAAAAGTTGTTCGCTTGGCAAACTTCCTTTTAATCGTACATAATCTTTTTCGGTAGTGATAATAATATTGTTTTGAGCTAAATTTTTAATTTCCAAAATGTCTTTATCGGTAAAATTATGATGGTCCGGAAAAGACAAACAGACATCATTGGTATCTTGCAAATAGGCAAAAAACGGTTCCGGTTTTGCAATTCCTGCCACCAGTAATTTAGCCGCCGATTGAATTTCATTTACATTTATCTTCCTATTCTCTGCGTAAATAAAATCTTCGTATGCAATAAAAGTAAAGTACAATTCCTGATCTTCAGAAACTTTTAATCTGTTCTTAATATCATACTGTTGTTCGAGCGAAAGATTAAAAGGACATTTGGTTACAATAATAACGTTCGCTCTTTTTGCTCCGCTTCGGCTTTCGCGCAAATTTCCGGTTGGCAACATAAAATCATCCGAATACAAATCACCGTAAGAAGTGAGTAAAATATAAAAACCCGCTTTTACTTTTCGATGTTGAAAAGCGTCATCAAGCAGAATCACTTCTGGTTTTTCTTGTTGCGAAAGCAATTGTTCAATTCCATTTTTCCTATCGGCATCAACTGCAACTTGGATAGTTGCAAATTTTTTATAGAACTGAAAAGGTTCATCGCCAAGAATGGCTGCATTTGAACTGGCTTCCGCCAAAATAAAACCTTTAGATTGCCTTTTATACCCGCGACTTAACGTAGCAATTTTATATTTATCCGTAAGCAAGCGAATCAAATATTCAATTTGTGGTGTTTTTCCGGTTCCGCCAACACTAAGATTTCCAACAGCAATAATGGGTAAATCAAAAGAATAGGATTTTAAAATCCCTTTATCGAAAAGAAAATTCCGAATACTCGTTATCAAACCATACAAAATGGCAAACGGAAACAGTAATTTTCGCAGTAAATTCATTATACGAAAGTAGAATATTTTATTTTAAAGTTGATTTGTTTATTCGTTAATTTGTTTATTCGAAATTCCAGAATTAAACAATCAAGAATCTGATGTTATGAAATCGAAGATTATAGCATCCGTTCGCCTTTTAGGCTCGGGTCACAAATACTAAAAAACTAAACGATGAGTAAAATCAAAGAAATAATTTCCGTACTCGAAGAAATGGCACCACTCGCCTATGCTGAAGATTTTGACAATGTAGGATTATTGGTAGGAGACCAAGAATCTGAAGCAACTGGAATTTTGGTTTGCCATGATGCTTTAGAAAATATAATTGAAGAAGCTATTGCAAAAAATTGCAATGTGGTGGTTTGTTTTCATCCCATATTATTTTCGGGTTTAAAAAAAATAACGGGAAAAAATTATGTGGAGCGAGCCATAATTAAAGCCATAAAAAATGACATTGCCATTTATGCCGTTCACACCGCTCTAGACAATCATCAAGAAGGCGTGAATAAAATATTCAGTGACGCATTAGGATTGATAAATACTAAAATCCTGATTCCGAAGGAAAATTTCATTCGGAAATTAGTGACATATACAATTCCTGAAAATGCAGAAGAGGTGCGAAATGCATTATTTGATGCTGGAGCGGGAACGATTGGAAATTATGAAAATTGCAGTTTTAATTCGAAAGGAATTGGAACCTACATGGGAAACGAACATAGCAATCCACAAGTTGGAGAACGATTTGAGTTTGTACAAGGCGACGAAATTAAAATCGAAGTCACTTTCGAAAAACATTTGGAAAACAAAATTCTCAAAGCATTATTCAAAAGCCATGCCTATGAAGAAGTGGCGTATGAGATTTATGAGTTGCTAAACAAGCATCAAAATATTGGTTTGGGAATGATTGGCGAATTAAAAAATCCCATGAGTGAAAAAGAGTTTCTCCTTTTTACAAAAGAAAAAATGGAATGCGGCGGGATTCGACATTCTAACTTCACAGGAAAAGAAATAAAAAAAGTAGCCGTTCTTGGCGGAGCAGGAAGTTTTGCAATAAAAAATGCGATTCAGGCTGGAGCAGATGCGTATTTGACTGCTGATTTGAAATATCATCAGTTTTATGAAGCCGAAAATAAACTTTTATTGGCCGATATTGGACATTTTGAAAGCGAACGCTATACAAAAAATTATATTGTTGAGTATCTTCGGAAAAAAATCCTTAATTTTGCAGTTATTTTATCAGAAGAAAATTCAAATCCAGTTAAGTACTTATAGAATATGGCGAATACGAAAGAATTAAGTGTTGAGGACAAGTTAAGAGCAATTTACGATTTACAACTTATTGACTCTAGAATTGACGAAATCAGAAACGTAAGAGGAGAACTTCCTTTAGAAGTGGAAGATTTAGAAGATGAAGTGGCTGGTTTAAGCACACGTTCAGAAAAATTGAAAAGTGAACTTGAAGTTATCGAAGATCTTATCAAGGTAAAAAAGAATGCAATTGATGAGCACAAAGAGGCTATCAAAAAATATACGAAACAACAAGAAACGGTTCGTAACAACAGAGAGTTTAATTCGTTGACTAAAGAGGTTGAATTTCAAGAATTAGAAATTCAATTGTCTGAAAAACAAATTAAAGAAATGAAAGCTTCTATCGAACACAAGAAAGAAGTAATTTCAAATTCAAAAGAAAGATTAGAAGCAAAATCTAATCACTTGAAGCATAAAAAATCAGAATTAGACGCTATCATGGCTGAAACTGCTAAAGAAGAAGCATTCTTATCTGAAAAATCAGCTGAATACCAAGGATTAATCGAAGAAAGATTATTAGCTGCTTACACTAGAATCAGAACTAGCGTTCGTAATGGTTTAGCAGTAGTTTCTATTGAAAGAGGTGCATCTGCAGGATCATTCTTTACTATTCCTCCACAGACACAAGTAGAAATTGCTTCAAGAAAGAAAATCATTACTGATGAACATTCAGGAAGAATATTAGTAGACAGCGTATTAGCTGACGAAGAAAAAGAGAAAATGGAACAGTTGTTTTCTAAATTCTAATTACATTTAAGTCCCGATACACATCGGGACTTTTTTTTATGAAAAAAATATTATTTTTTATATTCACTAAATCTATTGGGATATACATTAACCTTTTGAGTTTTGTATTTCCAAAAAAAGCTTCGCAACTTGCGTATGCCTTTTTTAGTGAACCTCGAGAAGGCAAATTATCAAAAACCAGTCTTCCGGAAATTCTACAAGAAGCACAATCTAAAACATTTCAAAATGAAGAACATTCCTTTCACACTTATACCTGGAAAGGGAATGACACCGTAATACTTTTAGTTCACGGCTGGGAAAGCAATGCTTCTCGATGGGGAAACTTACTTCCGTATCTAAAAAAATCAGGAAGTACCATTATTGCAATTGACGGTCCTGCTCATGGATTATCCAGCGGAAAAGAATTTAGCATTCCTAAATATGCAGAATTTATTCATATTGCTGTCGAAAAATTCAAACCTCAATATCTTATCGGTCATTCTATTGGCGGAAAAACCTGTTTGTATTACCAATCTGTTTATCAAAATGACTCCCTAAAAAAAATGGTGATTCTAGGATCTCCCAGTGATTTCAATATCATATTAAACAATTACATTACGTTATTGAGTTTAAATGCTAAAATTTCAAAATCTTTAGAAGATCATTATCTAAATAATTTCAAACTCAGTCTGGAACAATTTTCAGGTAAATTATTTGCTTCTAAAATAAGTATAAAAGGACTAATTGCCCATGATATTGACGACACGGTAGTTTTATTCGAAGAAGGAAAAAAAATTGCCGGAGCATGGGAAAATGCAGTTTTTATTGAAACCAAAGGCTTAGGACACAGTATGCATGACGCCGAATTGTATCAAAAAGTATCTGATTTTTTATTTGAATCGGATAACTAAATAAAACATCTGCGAAATTTTTTACAGATTTCCTGTTTTTTCAAATAAACAAATAACCGCATAAACGATTAAACAATTTAGTACTACTTTTGCAGTATGGAAGAAAATTTAAAACGCCTCAATAAATTCATAGGAGAAACTGGGTATTGTTCCCGTCGCGAAGCTGATAAAATCATTGAAGAAGGTCGTGTGACCATCAATGGAGTCGTTCCCGAATTAGGCACAAAAGTTTCCCCAAATGACGAAGTGCGTATTGACGGTAAACTAATCCGTGAGAAAAATGAAAAACCCGTTTATCTTGCTTTCTATAAACCTGTAGGAATCGAGTGTACCACAAACCTTGATGTTCGTAATAATATTGTGGATTACATCAATTATCCCAAACGTATTTTTCCTATCGGACGATTGGACAAAGCCAGTGAAGGCTTAATTTTCATGACTAATGACGGTGATATCGTCAATAAAATATTACGCGCGAGAAACAATCACGAAAAAGAATATACCGTGACTGTAAACAAACCTATCACCGATCGTTTTATCGAAAGAATGGGAAATGGAGTTCCTATTTTGGACACCGTTACCCGAAAATGTAAAGTGGAACAAATTAGTAAATTCACTTTCAAAATTATCTTAACACAAGGTTTAAACCGTCAAATTCGTAGAATGACCGAATATTTAGGATATGATGTTACGGCTCTAAAACGCATCCGAATTATCAATATTTCACTTGATGTTCCTGTGGGACGTTACCGTGATTTGACCGATGCTGAAATCAAAGAATTAAACGAATTGATTGAACCTTCAAGCAAAACAGAAGAAGCCAGTTTACCTAAAACAGAAGCGCCAAAAAGAAGGACTGAATTCATAAAGAGAGATGATCCCAGATTTAAAAAAAGAGGCGATTATTAAAAATATAAAAATCCCACCGCCGCAGCTGATGGGATTTTTATTTATTTATTAGTTTCTAAAAACTCAAAATAGAGCGATCTCGACAAAATCGTTTCATTTTGAACACGCTTTACATAACCCTCTTTATAATAGTATTTGTCTTCCACCTCTTCCGGATGAAGTTTAAAATAATCATAATAGGCTTTATCATTAAAGTTTAAACTTCTCAGAAAACGTTGTTCAACACCTTTGTTTACCGAAATATTATAATTGGTAATCAGATTTCCCCAGTTGACAAAACTGCATAGTAAGATTGTTCCGTAGAAATACCAAATCATTTGATTGAAAAGAAAAGCATTTGTTTTTTGCTTGGTGATTTTTATAAAAGAAATAACCAATCCAATTATGGCTAGAATCAAGAAAGCATAAACACCCAATCTTTTATAAGTCAATCCGAAAAACGAAACGTATTCTGAGTTTTTGATGATGGCACATATTATTAAAATTCCGTTTAAAAGAATCCAAATCTTAGCTAATTTTTTAAGATTTTTAGCTTTTTCATCAAAATTAAATCCTCCTTTAAAATAGAATAAAATAACACCAACTGCCATTATAATTGAAAGAATAACGGCAGTAACTCTTTCATGTGTATCAGAACTTAAGTTAGATTTTTTGACCACTTCAAAAAACTGTTCGTAATTATAAGTTGCAATGAAAATCAAAAGCAACGCATTTAAAAGAAACAACGTGATCTCTCCACTTCTTCTTTCAAAATCAATATCCAGAAATGAAAATGAATTTTGATTTTGTGTTTTGGCTTCTTCCTTAAAATCATTGTCCAGTAAATCATTCTTTTCATAACAAACCTCAGGAATCCAATAATTCCAGAAAGTGAACGAAATAAAAAATCCTAAAGCGGTAAGTACAAATGCTTGCCACGCATCAAGATCTAAATAATAACCGGTAAACAAAGACGAAAAATGATCGCTTCCAAAAGAATATACGATTAAAAACAACCCAAGAAATAGGATTGGAATAACAAAATAAGCAATCAGTTTTTTAGCAAAACCGTTATTGACTTTTCGCTTAGGAAGATATTGACTGAACATCAATATGCGACCTAACGAAGCGATTCCGTTGATAAACACCAAAGGAAAAGCCTGTAACAATTTAAGTTTGGGTTCCTGGGTTTTGAATTGTAAAAAGATAATCGACAAAGCCATAGCTAAAAACGATGGGAAATCAGCATACCAGGCAAACGCAAAACAAGACAGAACCGATGTAACTACTAAAATTAAATGCAACCTACTGGTAAATTTCTCTTGGAAGAAATAACATATTAAGGCGGTTTGCATCATCCCGAAAATGGCCCAATTAAGACCCAAATCTTCGTTGTAAAAAAGCAGTGTGAAAACCAAACTGCTGGCTAAAATAAAGTGTAGTTTTTTCATAATAAAAAATTTAAAAGTACTTTGCATTTCAAAGTATAAAGTTAAAAAAAAGGGTTATTTCGATTTGATTAATTTTTCTAGACTATTTAAGTGGGAAACAAAAGCTGCTCTACCCATATTGGTAACACGATACGAGGTTTTTGGTTTTTTACCTACAAACTCCTTTTTTACTTCTATATATCCTGATTTTTCCAATGCAGAAGAATGACTTGCTAAATTACCATCGGTAATATTCAATAAAGATTTCATTTCAGTAAAATCAATCCAATCGTTAACCATCAGAACAGACATAATGCCTAATCTGACTCGACTTTCGAAATCTTTATTTAATTTATCAATGATACTCATTTCTATTTGTATTTTTTGAACACAATTATTCCGTAAAGGATATGCAAAATTCCAAATCCAATTGCCCAAAAAACAAGTCCGAACCCAAGATAAAAAAGGGAAATACAACCTAAAATAATCTCACATGCACCTAAATATCTAATATCCGAAAAAGTATATTTACCAGCATTAATAAGTGCTAAACCATAAAACAATAAAGTGACAGGAGCAATAAGAGCAAATAACTGGTGGTACAAAAGTGCCATGCAAAACACGCCTCCAACCAATAAAGGAATCGCTAGATTCAGTAACATTTTTTTAGTAGTGTTAGTCCAAACCGGTAAATCAAACTTTTTACTTTTTCTCAAAGTAAAAAATATACCCGATCCTAATGCTAAGACCAAAATTGCCAAAGCAATGAATGCCAGTTCGATTATTAAATCATAACTGTAGCTTTTTTGCTTACCATCAAAATATTCAATGCCATTATACTTAAACAGCTGATAGGCATAAATTGACCCAGCCAATGCAAATAACCCGGCAAATACTCCTGAAAGGCCACTTAACGAAATAAATCTTGAAGAGCGCTCCATCATGGAACGAATATGTGATAAATCTTCTTGAAGCTTTTGACTCATAAATAAAGTACTTTGAATTACAAAGTTATTTATTATTTTTAGATTTCAAAATAGAAAGGGAATTATTTTTAATAAATATTTATTAAAAATAATTCCCTTTCTATTTAAAAGAAAAGATTGGTGTAAAAGATTCGTTTGCTCAGAATCTATTTTGAGCCTGCTTCCCAACCTCTTTGAATCTCACCAATAGTAGAATCCCAGTCGTAAATTGTCAGTATGATAAAAAGCGTAGCAAATCCTAAGAAAAACATTAGTACGTCTCTGTTTGAAATTTTCATTTTTATACTATTTAATTATTTGTTTAAATATAAAATTAATTAAAACAAAAACCGAAAAAAGTAAGATTATTATTAATTAAAAATCAAAACCATCTTTTTCTTTTGAACAAAAACACACCAAAAGCAGATAACAAAACGGATACAGAAATGACAATCCATATTCCATAGCGGTTATCTTCTAAATCATTAGGGACATTCATTCCATACAAACTGGCAATCAATGTTGGAATCATCAGAATTATCGAGATTGAAGTCATCTGCTTCATAATCGTATTCATATTATTAGAAATCACAGAAGCATACGCATCCATAGTTCCCGTCAAGATGTCGCTGTAAATATTAGTAGTTTCTTGTGCCTGACGCAATTCAATTTCAACATCTTCCAATAAATCCAGATCAAAATGTTCTTTTTGAGATTTTATATTCTTGATTCGATGCAACAAAATATCATTTCCTTTCAAGGAAGTCATGAAGAATACCAAACATTTTTCTATTTGTAGTAAAGCCTGCAATTCTTCATTCTTAATTGACTTTTCTAGATTGTCCTCGGCTAATTTTATTTTTTGGTTGACTTGCTTTAAATATTTCAGAAACCAAACACTGGAAGAAAGCAATAACTTCAACACTAAATCGAAGTTATCTTTAATGTTGATATTCTTGCGTTTTGTATATGTAACGAAATCCGTAAGCATTTCCGTTTTATGAAAACTGATAGTCATACAAACTTCTCCTTTAAAAACAACTCCGACAGGAATTGTATGAAAAGGTAATTTTACATCATTACTTTTCACAGGAATTCGCATGATTATCAAAGTCCAACCATTTTCAATTTCTATCCTTGGTCTTTCGTCAATATCTTCAATATCATTATAAAATGCTTCGGGAATTTGTAAGTCTTCGAGTAAATATTTTTTTTCTGCTTCGGTAGGACATTCAATATTTATCCAGCAGTTTGGAGTCCATTCTGTAGTGGCAATTAATCCGTTATTGTTTTTGTAAAAAGTTCTCATTTCAAAATTCTATAGGTTTATTTACAGCATCTTGAAAATAGTTCAAGAGCTATATTAGTTCAACATTTCCGAATAATAATCGTCCATTTTAAAGGTCTTTTTTTTAAGTGGTGCAAAAGTATTCTTTAAATTCCGTTTTAACATCAATTATCAGAATTTTATACATTTTAAAATAAAAAAAGCCTTAAACGTATGTTTAAGGCTATCAATTAAAAACTATTTTTTTATTTATTTCTTTTCATTTCCCTTGCCAAAAGCGTGTTTTTCAACAACATTGCAATGGTCATAGGCCCTACTCCACCTGGAACTGGAGTGATAAAAGATGATTTTTTACTTACATTTTCAAAATCAACATCACCCGTGATTACATATCCTTTTGGGTGTGAGGCATCTTCTACTCTGGTAATACCAACGTCAATTACTACCACTCCCTCTTTTACCATATCGGCTTTCAAATAATTCGGAACACCAAGAGCGGTGATAATAATATCAGCATTTTTGGTGTATTCTTCAATATTTTTGGTTCTACTATGCGTAAGTGTTACCGTTGAATCACCAGGATATCCTTTGCGACTCATCAAGATACTCATGGGACGACCCACAATATGACTTCGTCCAATAACTACGGTATGTTTGCCAGCAGTTTCTACTTTGTAACGCTCTAACAATTCCATTATTCCATAAGGAGTTGCGGGCAAAAAGGTTTCCATTTCCAAAGCCATTTTTCCGAAATTGGCAGGATGAAAACCATCAACATCTTTATCAGGATCAATAGCCATCAGGATTTTCTGCTCGTCAATGTGTTTGGGCAACGGCAATTGAACGATATAACCATCTAAATCACTATCTTCATTTAGTTCTTTTATTTTTGAAAGCAACTCTGTTTCAGTAATCGTTTCTGGCAATGCAACTAAAGTAGATTCAAAACCAATTTGCTGACAAGACCGCACTTTACTGCCAACATAAGTTAAGCTGGCTCCATTAGTACCAACAATAACGGCTGCTAAATGAGGTACTTTATCCCCATTGTCTTTCATTTTTTGTACTTCTGCAGCGATTTCAGTCTTAATATCTTCCGCTGTTTTTTTTCCGTCTAGTAGTTGCATTTTAATTTAGTTTATAGTTTTAAAGCCGAAAGTCTTAAAGTCATTACAACCTTAAGACTTTCGACTTTTGACTCATTTTTATCTCATTCCCGGCATTCCGCCTTTCATGCCGCCCATCATCTTCATGAGGTTTTTTCCTCCTGGGCCTTGCATCATTTTCATCATCTTGCTCATTTGTTCGAACTGCTTCATCAATTGATTTACCTGCTCAATTTTGGTTCCTGAACCTTTGGCAATTCGAGCTTTTCTTTTTACATCAATCAAAGCCGGCTTGCTTCTTTCTATTGGAGTCATCGAATGAATGATAGCTTCAATATGTTTGAAAGCATCGTCTTCAATCTCAACATCTTTCATGGCTTTTGAAGCACCTGGTATCATTCCAACCAAGTCTTTCATATTACCCATTTTCTTTACTTGTTGAATTTGAGAAAGGAAATCATCAAAACCGAATTCGTTTTTAGCAATTTTCTTTTGGATTTTTCTTGCTTCTTCTTCGTCAAATTGCTCTTGGGCTCTTTCTACCAAAGACACAACGTCTCCCATCCCCAATATTCTTTCGGCCATACGAATTGGATAGAACACATCAATTGCATCCATCTTTTCCCCAGTACCTACAAACTTGATTGGTTTATTAACAACCGATTTAATCGAAATTGCTGCTCCACCGCGCGTATCACCATCTAATTTGGTTAAAATAACACCATCAAAATTTAATCTTTCATTGAAGGCTTTTGCCGTATTTACTGCATCTTGACCTGTCATTGCATCAACAACAAACAAAGTTTCATTAGGTTGAATCGCTTTATGAACGCGTTCAATTTCGTTCATCATTTCCTCATCAACTGCTAAACGACCCGCAGTATCAACAATCACTACATTGAATCCATTTGCTTTAGCATGCTTGATTGCATTTTGAGCAATTTCTACTGGATTTTTATTTTCTGGTTCTGAATAAACCTCTACTCCTATTGAATCTCCAACTACATATAATTGTTGAATCGCCGCAGGACGGTAAATATCACACGCAACCAATAATGGTTTTTTATTCTTTTTTGTTAAAAGATAATTTGCCAATTTTCCTGAGAAAGTAGTTTTCCCAGAACCTTGCAAACCTGACATCAAAATAATCGATGGATTCCCTGAAAGATTGATTCCGGCAACATCACCACCCATTAATTCTGTCAATTCATCTTTCACTAACTTCACCAATAATTGTCCTGGTTGAAGGGTAGTCAATACATCCTGACCTATTGCTTTTTCTTTTACTTTAGTGGTAAAATCTTTGGCAATTTTAAAATTGACATCGGCGTCAAGCAAGGCACGACGAACTTCTTTTAGCGTTTCGGCTACATTTACTTCGGTGATTTTTCCATGACCTTTAAGTATATGAAAGGCTTTATCTAGTTTATCGCTTAAATTATCGAACATAGTATTGATTTATTTTGAGATGCAAATTTAAGCATTTGATTTTGAAGTTGTATTCATAATATTATAAAAAAAACAGCCTTTTTTGAGACTGTTTCTAAAGTTTTAGTAAATCGTTAAACGATATAAATTTATTTTTTTTCGAAAGTCAAATAATTGATTCCATCAACATTGCCAGATTTACTTTTTAACCGAACCTTAGTTTCCGTAATTTCAGTAACATCCCAATGCTGCGTTAACTCAATTAATTTATCCGGACTTGAAAACGAAATGGCAAAATCCAAATCATTATCTGGATTATCATCAATACTATTCGATTTTACAACGGACCAATTTCCAGTAAAAATATTTTCACCATTGCTGGAAGTCAAAATTTCATTCGTTCCAAAAGTAAAATTATATCCTAAATATTCACTGGTCATATTGCTATTTTTATCAAGAAAATAGCTCACTTTCCAATTTCCTTGACTTAGTATACTGTTTACCTGTGCCAGATTATTCTTTTCAACAGATACTACTTCGGGATCATCAGCACAGCATGTTCCGGCTACATTCAGCAAAAACAGACCAAACAAAAGCGGGTAAAAAAATATCTTTTTCATGATCAAAATATTTATTTGATACTAAATGTACCAAAAAAATATTATTTTCACAATGAATGCCTTAAAAAAATATTACATTCTCTCCGGAACGTTAATTCCTAACAATCTAAATGAGGCTGCAATAGTATCTGCTACTTTTTTAGACAATTGAACTCTGAAAATTTTCTTCTCTAAATCCTCTTCTCCAAGAATAGGAACAGCTTGATAGAACGAATTGTATTCACGAACTAAATCATAAGTGAAATTTGCAAGCAAAGCAGGACTGTGATGCTGCGCTGCATTTTGAATAACTTCAGGGAACAATTCTAACTGTTTTACTAGTTCTTTTTCTTTTTCATGAAGCACAGTCATTTTTGATTTATTCGAAAAGTCAAAATTTGCTTTACGAATAATCGATTGAATTCTGGCGTACGTATATTGAATAAACGGCCCAGTATTTCCAGCAAAATCTACCGATTCTTCCGGATTAAAAAGGATTCGTTTTTTAGGATCCACTTTTAAAATATAATACTTCAAAGCGCCTAAACCAATCGTGTTGTATAATTTTGCTTTTTCTTCTGGAGAATAGGAGTCTAATTTCCCTAAATCTTCTGCAATTTTTTGTGCTGTATCTGCCATTTCCTGCATCAAATCATCGGCATCAACAACAGTTCCTTCACGACTTTTCATTTTCCCCGAAGGCAAATCTACCATTCCGTAAGACAAATGGAATAAATTTTTAGACCAGTCAAAACCTAATTTTTTCAAGATAAGAAACAACACTTTAAAGTGATAATCCTGCTCATTTCCTACCGTATACACCATTCCGCCAACATCTGGATAATCTTTCACACGCTGAATCGCCGTTCCAATATCCTGCGTCATGTAAACCGCAGTACCATCTGAACGCAATACAATTTTACGATCTAAACCTTCTTCCGTCAAATCTATCCAAACCGAACCGTCAGGATCTTTTTCGAAAACGCCTCTGTCCAAACCAATCTGAACGACATCTTTCCCTAATAAATAGGTGTTACTTTCGTAATAAAAACAATCGAAATCAACACCAAGATTTTTATAGGTTTTAGCAAAACCATCATAAACCCATTGATTCATGGTTTTCCACAGTGAAATAACGGCTTCATCCCCAGCTTCCCATTTCAACAACATTTCCTGTGCTTCCAGAATGATTGGCGCTTGTTTCTTGGCTTCTTCTTCCGTTTTGCCTGCGCTCATTAATTGCGCTATTTCTTCTTTGTATGCTTTATCAAAAGCTACGTAATAATTTCCAACTAATTTATCTCCTTTTAAACCTGTACTTTCCGGCGTTTGTCCGTTTCCGAATTTTTGCCAAGCCAACATCGATTTACAAATATGGATTCCTCTATCATTAATGATTTGAGTTTTATACACTTTTTTACCCGAAGCTTTGATAATTTCCGCTACTGAATATCCCAAAAGATTATTACGTACGTGACCTAAATGCAAGGGTTTATTAGTGTTTGGCGAAGAATATTCCACCATTACCGCTTTGTCTTCTGTCCCGAAGCTTCGGGATGGAGTAACGAAACCAAATTTAAAATCATCTTTTATTTCTCCGAAGAAATCCAAATAGTAGTCATCTGAAATAACAATATTCAAAAATCCGGAAACCACATTAAAACGACTTACCTCAGCTACATTTTCAACTAAATAGTTTCCTATTTTATTTCCCAATTCTACTGGATTGCTTTTAACAACTTTCAACAATGGAAAAATAACCATTGTAATATCCCCTTCAAATTCCTTGCGTGTAGTTTGAAATTCAACTTTATCAATCGTAACGTCGAACAAGACTTTTACAGCTTTTTCAATAGAGGGCGTAAGAATTTGTGGTAATGTCATTTCGTGTATTGGTTTTAAGGCTGCAAAGATAGTCATATTGCAGTAATTTGAAAATTGGAAAACAAGATAATTTACACCTAAAAATGAAGTGTTTAACCTTGTTCAAGGTAGAAATCCATATTTTTTTCAAAAATCGATGTAACAAAATCCATGTTCAGAAGTCTATTAAGTAAATTTTAATATTTCGTATTTGTTAAAAAATGTTAAATATTATTAAAAAAGGTATTATGTTTAACATAGTATTATATAAAAGAATATATTTGCATCATCAATCAATTAAATCAAACTCAATCATGAAACTTAAATTACTTTTAATCTGCTTTTTCGGAACGTTGTTTTCGATGCAGGCCCAAACTTCGGTCAAACCATCAATTCTGGAAAACTCTGGAATTATCTCTGGAAAAATCACTGACAAAAAGACTAACGAACCATTAGCGTATGTAAATATTGTGGTTAAGGAAAATGATAAAGTCATTACTGGTGGCATCACATCTGACAAAGGAACTTTTCAAATAAAAAATTTAGCTTTAAAAGATTACACCGTTGAAATCCAATTTATAGGTTACAAAACAATCTCAAAACCGGCAAAATTATCGGAAGACAATAGCATCAATTTTAATACAATTGCACTAGAAGAAGATGCCGTTCAACTAAAAGGTGTAGAAATTGTAGCTGAACGTTCTACTATTGAACAAAAAATTGACAGAAAAGTAATCAATGTTGGAAAAGACTTGACTACCGCTGGTGCAACTGCATCTGAAATCATGAATAACATCCCTTCTGTAAATGTAGATCAGGACGGAAAATTATCCTTACGCGGCAACGAAAACGTACGTGTTTTAGTAGATGGACGTCCTAGCAATATTGAAGCTTCACAATTATTGAAACAAATTCCATCCACTTCTATTAAAAAAATTGAATTAATCACTAATCCAAGTGCCAAATACAATCCTGAAGGAATGTCTGGAATTATCAATATCGTTTTACATAAAAATGCAAATGACGGATTTAATGCCAGCGTTAATACGGGTCTAACATTTGCACAAACACCAAAGATTAGCAACTCGATTAACATGAATTATAGAACCGGTAAAGTGAACTTTTTCTCCACTTATGGGAATAATTTTGGTAAACGATTCAATGAAGGACAAATCTCAAGACTTGACGACAAATCTAATCAAATGTTTGATATTGTGAATGATAACAAATCTCATTTATTCAAAATTGGAATGGATTATTACATCAATGACAAAAACACTATTTCTGCCTATACTAATCAAAACATATTTGTTGGAGATGGTATTGTGGATGTGAACATTGTAAATCCTGATGCCTCACAAAATTTGCTACTGAATTCTAAATACTTTTCAGATAATACGGACGGTACTTATAATTTAGTTTACAAACATTTAACCAAAAAAGAGGGAGAAACGCTGGATTTAGAAATAAACCACAGTATCTATTCTGAAAATCAAAATGCTGACTTCAGAACTACTTTTAATAATCCAAGTATTCCTACTAGCTCTTATACCGATAATCTTGACGAAAAAAGAAGAAATTCTACAATCAATTTAGATTATGTAAATCCGCTAAATGACAAGACTAAGCTAGAATTGGGTGCCGAAAGCAGAATTGTAAGAACCGAAAACAATTACATCACCAACAACAGTTCTTTATCCAATTCTGATTACACCTATGATTTAGATATTTATTCGGCTTATGCTACCTTTGGACAGAAATTCAAAAAAATAGGATACCAATTGGGTGCTCGTTTTGAAAGTTACAAGGTAAGTGCAATGTTAAACGGCGCTACTGCTTACAAGGATGATTACTTCACTGTATATCCTTCGGCTTCGATGACTTATTCTCCAACCGACAAAAATCAGTTTCAAATCAGTTTCAGCCGCCGTGTAGACAGACCTAGCTTAGACCAAACCAAACCCATCAGAGAATTCAGCACACCAAGAGTAACCTCAATAGGAAATCCTGAATTAGATCCACAATTTACCAATTCTATTGAATTAAATTATACTAAAACAATTACTAAAGGATCATTCACCACAGGTCTTTTTGTACGAAGCATCAATAACGAAATCAACAGAATTCTCTATCCAGATCCACAAAATCAAGACCAACAAATTATGAGTTTTGATAACTTCGACAACAACACAGCCTATGGTTTTGAAGTTTCTTTAAACTACAAAATCAATAGTTGGTGGGACATCCAACCGGCAATAGATTTTTCTAGTATCAACCAAAAAGGATTAGTTTCAGTATTTAATTCAACCAGCAATTCATTTGATTTGGTTTCCAAAGAAGTTACTGCATCAGCTTTCAATGCCCGTTTCAACAGTAATTTCAAAGCAACTAAAAGCCTTCGTTTTCTTTTATTCGGATTCTACAGATCTGGGGTTGACGGTGTACAATTTAACGGTAAAGAAATGTATAAAATTGATGCTGGCGGACGTTATTCATTCCTAAAAGACAAAGCCACGTTAAGTTTTCGTTTCAATGATGTTTTCGACACTATGAAAGCTGGTTTTGATGGACAAAACCCTTATCCGCAAGTAGGTCAATTTACTTGGGAAAGCCAATCGGTTTATGTTGGTTTCAACTACATCTTTGGTGCAGGAAAAAACAAAAGTTTACAACGCAAACAAAGAGACAACAACACCAAACAAGACGGTGGAGGATTGTTTTAAACGAGAAACATAATGCTTATAAAAATTAGTTTTAATATTTTGTTGTAGCAAGAAAAACCCGGAGTATGCCAACTCCGGGTTTTTCGATTTAAAGAATTACTCTTTTACAATTATTACAAATTAGCTTTCAACGCTTTTACTTCATTACCATTTGCTATTTCACTTGAGTCCGTTATAGCAGAGGAATGATAGAAAACAGCTCTCGTTTTTTCTTTTAATACTCCAATATTCGTTGAACGCAAACCACCACCCGGCATGATGGTAATCCTATCATTTGCCTTTTCTTTTAATGTTGCCAATACATCAATTCCTTCAGTCACATTTGTTTCTACTCCGGAAGTCAAAATGGTTTTAAAACCACATTCAATTAGAGATTCTAGAGCTTGAAATTTATTTTTAATTCCATCAAAAGCACGATGAAACGTACACGGAAGTGGATTTGCCAACGCTACTAATTCCGCATTTTGTTCTTTATTAAGACTACCGTCTTCTTTTAAAATTCCAAAAACAAAACCATCAACTTTTAGTTTTTTGAACTGCTCAATTTCTGTTTTCATTTGTTCAAATTCAAAATCAGAATAAACAAAATTTCCACCACGAGGCCGAATCATCACATTCAAATCGATAGACAGAATATTACGGACAGCTTTAGTTATTTCAAAATCTGGCGTTGTTCCGCCTTCTTTCATATTGGCACACAATTCTACTCTATCGGCACCATTTTCTTGAGCTATCCTAGCCGATTCAAGATTAAAACACGCTATCTCCAGTCTCCTTTTTTTCATTTATTTCAAAAAATAATCGGCATCAATTAATCGGTTTCCCGTTGCATCATTAACGGCGTAGTTAAAACCTCCTTGAATGCAATAGGAACCATATTCCCCTTTTTTATTCAAGGCGATGAAACCAACTTGAATGTCTTTTAGTTCTTTATTTCTATTCTTTGTTAATTTTACAATTCTGGCAACCGCTTCTTCACAGGCTTTTTGTGGCGATTTCCCCTGACGCATCAATTCGACAACCAAGTGACAACCTGAAATACGAATTACCTCTTCACCATGACCAGTGGCAGTGGCAGCGCCAATTTCATTATCAACATACAAACCAGCTCCTATGATTGGTGAATCTCCTAAACGTCCATGCATCTTAAAAGCCATTCCACTTGTAGTACACGCACCGGAAAGATTCCCGTCAGCATCCAAAGCAATCATCCCGATGGTATCGTGATTTTCAATATTAGCAATCGGTTTATATTGACTGGTTTTCAACCATTCTTTCCATTCTTTTTCAGAATCTTCAACTAATAAATTTTCTTTTACAAAACCTTGAGAAAGTGCAAACTGTAGCGCTCCATCACCCACTAACATTACGTGCGGCGTTTTTTCCATCACCGCTCGAGCCACAGCGATAGGATGTTTTATAAATTCTAAACACCCTACTGATCCAATATTTGCATTTTCATCCATAATACAAGCATCAAGTGTAACACGACCATCTCTATCCGGCCTTCCGCCATATCCTACACTTCGTTCTTTTGGATCACCTTCGGGAACTTTAACTCCTGCTTCTACAGCATCTAAAGCTCTTCCATTATTTTTTAAAACTTCCCAAGCGGCTGCATTGGCTTGTATTCCAAAATTCCATGTAGAAAGTACAATGGGTTTACTCCCCTTTTTTGATGAAAAATCATTTTCTTCTTCTGGTTTCCCTTTAAATGAATTTAATGCCACAGCTGCAGAAGCAATCGCCGCTGTTCTTATAAAATTTCTACGGTTTGTCATATTTTAGATTTTATATTAGTTCTTTCTACTTTAATTTGGTTCCTCAAATCTAAAACATCGTATTCAAATAAAAAAGTCTGCACAATGGATTGTGCAGACTTTGAATATTTTTATCAGAACAGTACTATTGAAATACTATTTTGTCACCGTTATTTACCATTTAATAATAGCGCTTCCCCAAGTAAAACCACTTCCAAATGCTGCCAAAACAACAGTATCACCTGATTTTATTTTTCCTTTTTCCCAAGCTTCAGTTAAAGCAATTGGAATAGAAGCTGCAGTGGTATTTCCGTATTTTTGAATATTATTATACACTTGGTCGTCTGTCAAGTTAAATTTCTTTTGGATAAACTGTGAAATTCTCAAATTTGCCTGATGCGGAATTAACATATCAATATCCGAAACCTGTAAATTATTCGCTTGCAATCCCTCGTTAATAACTTCACTGAAACGAACTACTGCATTTTTAAATACAAATTGTCCATTCATATATGGAAAATAACTTTCGTCATCCGGATTATTGTCTGCCAAAATATCAGTCACCCAACGCCCTCCCATTCCTGGAGCTTTTACAATTAATTCTTCGGCATGTTGCCCTTCAGAATGTAAATGCGTAGATAAAATTCCCTTTGTCAAATCTTCTTCTCTGCTCAAAACAGCTGCTCCTGCCCCGTCTCCAAAAATTACCGAAACACCACGTCCACGAGTTGTCATATCCAATCCTGTAGAATGAACCTCAGACCCAATAACCAATATGTTTTTATACATTCCGGTCTTGATATATTGGTCAGCAACAGATAAAGCATAAATAAATCCAGAACATTGATTTCTTACGTCTAATGCGCCAACTGTTCTTAAACCTAAATCACGTTGTACTAAAACTCCTGGCCCAGGGAAATAAAAATCAGGACTTAATGTTGCAAAAACTACAAAATCAATATCCGCAGCAGCAACACCTGAACGCTCAATCGCAATTTTAGCCGCTTTCACGCCCATAGAAGTTGTTGTATCTTCTCCTTTTGTAATGTGTCTACGTTCTTGAATTCCTGTTCGCTCCTGAATCCATTCGTCATTGGTGTCAATGATTTTCGATAAATCATCATTAGTCACCACGTTTTCGGGAACATAATAACCTAATCCTGCTATTTTTGAATGATACATACTATTATTGTTTTATTAAAATAAAGTTGCAAATTTAAACATACTAAAAAATATGAGCCCACAAATTACTACTTTTTTGTCAATTTACAAGTTTTACAATGTTAACAGCTGTTTCAAGCTATTCATTAGAAATAAAACTAATCATAAAGTACCTTTTTCAACATTATAAGGAAGCAGAAAAGAGTTTTCGTAAAAATTTTGGCCGGCCAGAAACGTTAAAAAGTATTTTTTGTTTTCAATTGTAACAACATTCAATTAATTTAGACCAACAATTAAACATATTCAAACTAACCCAAAATATTTCTATCCATGAAATTAAAAGTCACACTATTTGTGTTTCTATGTATCGGTTTCAATGCCTTTGCCCAAGAAAATTTAAACTATCAAAAACCTTCCAAATCAATCGCTGATTTAGCTGATTACGAAAGAGCGCCTTCGGTATCAATGGACACCAAAAAGGAATACATGCTGCTTACGTATAGAAACACGTATAAATCACTTGACGATTTAAACCAAGATGAATTGCGTTTAGGAGGATTGAGAATTAATCCAGTCACTAATATTTCGAGTACCGTTACGTATATCAACAACCTTAAATTACGTAAAATAAAAGAAAAAGAAGAAGTACAGGTTGTAGGATTGCCAACAAATCCTCGTATCAGTAATATCTCTTGGTCGCCAAATGATAAAAAAATCTTGTTCTCACACACTACAGCTACTGGAGTTGAGCTTTGGTTTATCGACGTAGTTTCAGCGAAAGCTACCAAATTAACAGCCGCTAATGTAAACGCTAATCTTGGCAATCCATTCAGTTGGATGAATGACAACGAAACTATTTTGGTAAAAATGTTACCAAAAAACAGAGCAGCACTTTTGGATGCCAAAAAAGATTTGCCAACCGGTCCGATAATTTCGAATGCTGATGGTGCTAAATCTCAAAACAGAACGTATCCTGATATGTTGAAAAACAAGAATGACGAAATCAATTTTGAGAATATCATCACGTCTGAATTGTATAAAATAAACCTGAACGGAACGGCAACTTTATTCAAAAATGCAGATATGTATGCTGGAGAAAGCTTCTCTCCTGATGGAAATTATATCATGCTGACTACCATTCAAAAGCCATTTTCATACATCGTTCCATTGAACCGTTTTCCTTCAAAATCAGTAGTCTATGACAAAACTGGAAACGAAGTAAAAGTTGTGAATGAAGTGCCACTGACTGAAATTATTCCTAAAGGTTTCATGGCGGTTCGCAAAGGAAAAAGAAACATGAGCTGGAGAGCAGACAAGCCGGCAACATTAGTTTTTGCTGAAGCTTTAGACGCTGGAGACCCAGCAAATAAAGTGGAATTCAGAGATGAAGTTTTTCTTTGGAACGCTCCATTTGATGCAGCAGCAACTTCATTGGTGAAAACTCCGCAACGCTACAGCCGAATGATTTGGGGGAACGACAACGTTGCGATTGTTTCAGATGAATGGTATGATACACGTAATACTAAAACGTATTTAATCAATCCATCGAATCCAAGTCAAGCGCCAAAAGTAATTTCCGACAGAAACTCTCAGGATGTGTATTCCGATCTAGGGAATTTTGAAACCAGAAAAAACCAATACAACAGATATGTTTTGGCTATAGAAAATGACAATGCGTATCTTATTGGGGATGGATTTACTAAAAACGGACAATTTCCTTTTATCAGTGAATTTAATTTGAAAACTTTACAGTCAAATCGTCTGTACACATCGACTTACACCGATAAAAAAGAAGATTTATTAGAGATTGAAGACTTCAAAAAAGGAACTGTTTTAGTACAAATCCAGTCTAAAAACGAGTACCCTAATTATTACCTTAGAAATATAAAACAAAAAAACAAACTTACGCCAATTACCGCATTCAAAAATCCATTTGAAAGTATCAAAAACGTGAGTAAAGAAGTGATTAAATACAAACGTAAAGATGGTGTTGAATTATCTGGAACGTTGTATTTACCGGTTGGTTACGACAAGGCTAAAAAAGAAAAAATGCCATTGTTGATTTGGGCGTATCCAGCAGAATACAAAGACAAAAATTCAGCGGGACAAAGTACACAAAACCCGAATGAATTCACATTTCCTAGTTATGGATCTTTCGTATACTGGGTAACCAAAGGATATGTAGTTCTTGATGACGCTGCTTTTCCTATTATTGGTGAAGGAACAACAGAACCTAATGATAATTTCATGACGCAATTAGTTGACAATGCAGAAGCCGCAATTAATGCTGTAGATGCTTTAGGATACATCAACAGAAAAAAAGTAGCCGTTGGCGGTCACTCGTATGGTGCTTTTATGACGGCTAATTTATTGACACATTCTAATCTTTTTGCTTGCGGAATTGCCCGAAGTGGTGCGTATAACAGAACGTTGACTCCTTTTGGTTTCCAAACGGAACAACGCAACTACTGGGAAACTCCTGAAGTATACAACACAATGTCGCCATTCATGAATGCTGATAAAATGAAAACACCAATGCTTTTGGTACACGGTGAAGCCGATAATAATCCAGGAACATTTACTTTGCAAACCGAACGTTATTTTCAAGCTCTGAAAGGTTTAGGTGCTCCGGCAAGAATGGTTATTCTTCCAAAAGAAGCACACAGTTATGTAGCCAAAGAAAATATTTTGCATTTGCTTTGGGAACAAGATCAGTTCTTAGAAAAGTATTTGAAAAATTAGCTCCGAAAGTAGTGATAAGTGATCCGAAAGCAGAACTTAGCACAAAACCCCGAAATCATATTGATTTCGGGGTTTTGTTTTTTACGACAATACTGTTATAAAAGTTGAAAACGGCTTCGAATTAAGATAGTTTTCAGAACTGAAAATCACTGATTACTGAACACTTCCTCTTGCTCCTTAAGATAACATCAAGTACACTTCCTGATTGAATTCTAATTCCAAATCGTGTTCAAAGAAAATAGCTCTTCTCTCAAAAGCTGCTTTGACTAAATAATGGCTTCCTTTGAAATAGCATTGTTTCACAACTGCTTTCATGATTGCGTTGTCCACCACTTTTAATTGATGCGGATACAATAAAAGTGCTGCGTCTTCGTCATTCTCAAGGTCTATTAATTGAGATAATTTCAACTCATTCACTTCTCCAAAAAGAGAAGCAATGTATTTATTAGCTGGATTTTCATATAAGGCTTTTGAGTTGCCTTTTGCCACTACTTTTCCGTTTTGAACCACAATTGTTTCATCAGAGAAAGACAAAGCATCGGTACTGTCATGCGTGGCAATAATACAGGTAACGCCTTTGTCTTTTAAGTAACGGAATAAATTGCGACGCAAAGAATTCTTTCTGAAAGAATCAATTTGACTGAACGGTTCGTCCAGCAAAATAATTTCAGGTTCCAAAGCCAAAACCCTTGCCAAAGCCACTCGTTGTTGCTGTCCGCCACTTAGGAATTTCGCTTTTACTTTTGCGAAAGCGGTCATTTCGACCATATCCAATAACTCTTGAACGCGGGCTTTCTTCTCCTCAGGATACATATTCGACAGGAACTTACCCACATTTTCTTCGACAGTTATGTAGGGCATCAAATCGAAATCCTGTGCTAAATATTTAATGTAATCTTCCCCTGGGACAAGATTGTATTTAGGACCTAAAATAGGGCTTTCATTATAGGTAATTGCTCCGCTATCCAAATCATATAATCCGTATATGAGTTTTAACAACGTACTTTTACCGCAACCGCTTTCGCCAATAATAGCGGTGTTTTGACCTTTGGCAATAGTAAAACTTACATTTTCAATAACGGGTTTGTCAATGTAAGTGAAGGAAATATCTTTTATCTCGAGCATCATCTGTATTTAAGAGTGCAAATTTACAATGTTTAATTCAAATTTAGGCACAAAAAAAGGCTGCTTCTTGACGAAACAGCCTTTGTTTATATAGTATTTTCTGCTTAGTTTTTTACTTCAGCTTCGGCATCTTTAATCATTTTCTCATTTGCTGTAATAGCAAATTCAACACGACGGTTTTGGCTTCTACCCTCAACAGTTTCATTTGAAGCAATTGGATCAGCAATTCCTAAACCAGTAACTTGAAATCTACTAGAAGACACCCCTTTACTAGCTAAATAATTTCTAACTGACGCTGCTCTTTCTCCTGAAAGTTTTAAGTTATAATCAGCTGGACCAGTACTGTCTGTATATCCGTAAATTGTGATATTAGTATCTGGATATTCTCCAAAAACAGGAACTAATTTATCTAAATTTGCTTTTGCAGTAGCAGTCAAAGATGATTTATTAGTATCAAAACGCACAGCATTTTCATTCAAAACTAATTTAATACCTTCTCCTACACGAACTACTTCGGCTCCTGGAAGTGCAGCATCGATTTCTCTTGCTTGTTTGTCCATTTTGTTACCAATAACTCCACCGGCAACTCCACCTACAACTCCACCTAATACAGCTCCTAGTGCGCCGTTACCACCTTTACCAAGATTATTCCCAAGAACACCTCCAAGAACAGCTCCTGCAACAGCACCTATTCCTGCTCCTCTTTGTGTTTTATTCGTATTTTTTACTGCTTCACAGCTGGTAAACATTGAACCTATAATCATTATTGTTGCCATTGCAACTATTGAAATCTTTTTCATATCTAAATTTTTTATTAATTAACTTTTTGAAATTGGTACACTACATTCGTCATTTTCCCTCCAACATCGATTTTATCAATCAATTGAAAAGAAGATTCTGTTTGATTAGCTACATATAAAACATAACCATCTCTCACTTTTCTTGCTTTTTCACCTGCATCAAGAATTTTTAAGATAAACTGACCATCCTTATTAACAAACCAAGTAATTGGTGAGCTAAATGATACACAATTTGCTTTTGTCAAAGCCATATTTCCTTTATTGTTATTAGAAACAAATTTCCATGTACTTCCTACAAAACATTCCGAATCTGCAAGTTGAAAACTATTCACTTTAATATATTGTGAACCTGGATATGTTACAGAGCTGATTGTCCAATTTCCTTTCATAGCAACTTGAGCCTTTCTATCTGTATTCGTACTTGTCACTGATGTTGACTTACATGCGAACATCAAAACAGCTAACGTGCATACTAAAATTATTTTTCTCATTTTTTTAAAATTTAATGAATTAATACTTACACAAAGATACGATGCAAGAAAAAGAAAATTGTTTCAAAATTAAAGTATTTTGTATCATAATTAACGCTTACGACAATTTGTCACTTCAATTGTAATTGGTATTCTATTTGAAAGAATTATATCCATTAAAATAAACTTAAAAATTCAAAATATGACAACAGGTAAAATTAATGTTTCGGTAGAGAACATCTTTCCCTTAATCAAGAAATTCTTATACAGTGATCACGAAATTTTCTTGCGTGAATTAATTTCTAATGGAACGGATGCAACACTTAAATTAAAACATTTAACAAGCATTGGCGAAGCCAAAGTAGAATACGGAAACCCAATTATCGAAGTAAAAATTGATAAGGAAGGTAAAAAATTACACATCATTGACCAAGGTCTTGGAATGACTGCGGATGAAGTGGAGAAATACATCAACCAAGTGGCATTTTCAGGAGCTGAGGAGTTTTTGGACAAATACAAAGATTCAGCTAAAGATTCTGGAATTATTGGCCATTTTGGTCTTGGTTTTTATTCTGCTTTTATGGTTGCCGAAAAAGTGGAAATCATCACTAAATCTTTCAAAGATGAACCAGCTGCACACTGGACTTGCGACGGAAGCCCGGAATTCACACTAGAACCAGCTGACAAAACTTCTCGTGGAACAGAAATCATTTTGCATATCGCCGAAGATTCTTTGGAATTCTTGGAAGAATACAAAATCAAGGAACTGTTGAACAAGTACAATAAGTTCATGCCGATTCCAATTAAATTTGGAACCAAAACAGAAAAAATAGAGCAAAAAAAGGGTGAAGAAGTTGCTGAAGAAGATAAAGACAAAACTTTCACGGAAGTTGAAGTAGACAACATCATCAACAACCCAAATCCAGCTTGGACGAAACAACCAACTGAATTATCAGCGGAGGATTACAAGAATTTCTACCATGAATTGTATCCAATGCAGTTTGAAGAACCGTTATTCCACATTCATTTAAATGTAGATTATCCGTTCAACTTAACCGGTATTTTGTATTTCCCAAAATTAGGTTCTGATTTACAGATTCAGAAAGATAAAATCCAATTGTACCAAAATCAAGTGTACGTAACGGATAATGTGGAAGGAATTGTTCCTGAATTTTTAATGATGCTAAAAGGTGTTGTTGATTCTCCGGACATTCCGTTGAACGTTTCTCGTTCTGGATTACAAGCGGATGCTGCGGTGAAGAAAATCTCCAATTATATCACGCGTAAAGTAGCCGATAAATTAAAATCGTTGTTCACTGAAAACCGTGAAGATTTTGAACAAAAATGGAACGACATCAAAATCGTTTTGGAGTACGGAATGCTTTCTGAAGATAAATTCTACGAAAAAGCAGGCGCGTTTGTTTTGTATCCAACAGTTGACGGTAAATTTTTCACACTGGAAGAATTAAAAGAAAATCTTGCTGCGAACCAAACCGATAAAGACGGAAAATTAGTGGTTTTATATGCTGGAAATAAAGAAGCACAACACTCTTATATCGAAATTGCAAAAGATAAAGGATATGAAGTATTATTGCTTGATTCTCCAATTATCTCGCATTTAATTCAAAAAATTGAAGGCGATAACAGCAACATGACTTTTGTACGTGTCGATTCAGATCATATTGATAATTTAATCAAGAAAGAGGAAACTACCATTTCTAAATTATCAGAAGAAGAACAAACGAACTTAAAAACCGTTCTGGAAGCCATTGTTCCTAAACAAACCTATTCAGTACAACTGGAAGCTTTAGATAGTAATGCTTCGCCATTTATCATCACGCAACCGGAATTTATGCGTAGAATGAAAGAAATGAGTCAATCTGGCGGTGGTGGAATGTTCGGGATGGGAAATATGCCGGAAATGTACAATTTAGTGGTAAATACTAACTCTGAATTAGCAACAAGCATCCTAAACAACAAAGACAAAGACGCTCAGGAAAGTTTGGTAAAACAAGCGCTTGACTTAGCTAAATTATCACAAAACCTATTAAAAGGAGAAGCCTTAACGGCTTTCGTGAAAAGAAGTTTTGAGATGATTAAATAAGATTTTTTAGACTTTTAGATTATTAAACTAAACCTGCAAGCACAAACTTGCAGGTTTTTTTGTTGTAAATAATGAATGTTGCAAAAAGATAACGACCTTTGAAACTCAATTGAATCCTACTTTTATGATTTTACAAATAGAAACTCCGGCATTACTTTTTGGCGCAACTTCGTTGATTTTATTGGCATATACGAATCGATTTTTGACTATTGCCACTATAGTAAGAGGATTAAAAAAAACCTACAAGGAAAAGCAAAACGATATGATTTTATTGGAAATCAAAAACCTAAACTTGCGTTTGACACTGATTCGCAATATGCAAATGGCTGGCGTAATGAGTCTGTTTTTATCCGTTTTCGCCATGCTTTTATTATTCTTAGAACAGCAAACCGCAGGAATTTATCTTTTTGGGCTGAGTTTATTAGGATTATTGATTTCATTGGGATTGTCATTTTGGGAAATCAGTATTTCAGTAAATGCGTTGCGATTGCATTTAAGCGATTTAGTCGACAAAGAAGTGAAATAAAATTAACTTTGAACAGAACCATTCTTTAGATTTATCTATAATTCCCTCATTGCGAAGCAAAATCAAAAGAGATTAACTGTCTCAAATATTAAGTCCTAATTTATACCTCATAACTAGGAACTAAACCCTATCTTTGCCCGCTTTTTAAAATTGAAAAAATGATAAAGAATAGTGTATTAAAAGGAGTTTTTCTGGTAGGTCTTGGCGCAACAAGTTATGGAATGTTGGCTACTTTTGTAAAAATAGCCTATGGCGAAGGGTTCACCACACCTGAAGTTACCATTGCTCAATTTGTATATGGAATCACGGGAATGCTGCTGATTAATCTGTTTCAAAAAGCTAAAAAAGGAAATGACGTTGTAAAAGCATCTAAGAAAAACATCACTCAATTAATGCTTGCCGGAACTTCTCTGGGAATGACGAGTATTTTTTATTACTTGGCAGTAAAATATATTCCTGTTTCTATTGCTATCGTTTTATTGATGCAAACCGTTTGGATGGGCGTTTTATTCGAAATGATTTTAGAAAAGAAAAGACCTTCTAATCAAAAAATAGTTTCGGTAGTTATTGTACTAATTGGTACGGCACTTGCCACAAATCTTATTCAAAGCAAAGTAGAATTAGACTGGCGCGGTATCGTTTTAGGGCTTTTATCTGCTGCTTCCTTTACCACAACTATGTTTACCGCTAATCGTGTGGCAACACATGTTTCTTCGGCGCAACGAAGTCTGTTTATGTTACTTGGTGGCGCAATAATCGTATTTGGATTTGCAATTGCGACACAAACAACTCCTTTCAATTTTGAGATTTTCATGAAATGGGGAATCATACTGGCTCTTTTTGGAACTATAATTCCACCTTTATTGTTCAATGCTGGGTTTCCACTTACAGGAATCGGGTTAGGAAGTATTGTATCTGCGCTGGAACTTCCCGTATCCGTACTGATGGCGTACTTTCTTTTGAATGAAAACGTGAATCTAATCCAATGGATTGGAATTATTTTAATCATTCTGGCAATTGTGATTATGAATGTCAACTTCAAGAAAAGGACTTAATTTCTATTTAAAGACATTTGTACTCATTTCATTAAAATTTTTATAAATTCGTGATAAATAACTTTATTATGAATTTACCTTGGCATTTATATGTGATGGCTTTTGTTTACTTTATCGCAGGATTAAACCATTTCAGAAACCCGAGATTGTACCTAAAAATCATTCCTCCTTATTTTCCGAATCCAAAATTATTAAACCACATCAGCGGTTTAGCAGAAATATTTCTGGGAATTGCGCTCTGTATTCCGCTACTTTCAAACTATGCTGCTTGGGGAGTTATTGCTTTATTGATGGCTATTTTCCCAACGCATCTCTATATGTATTTCGATGAAAAAGCAAGAATGGGTTTGCCAAAATGGGTTTTGCTTTTGCGAATGCCATTACAATTAGTTCTCATTTTCTGGGCCTATCAATACACCTAATCAATTGAAATCACTTTTTGAATCCACATCCGAACCTATATTCCTTGACTTGCCGGACGCTGAAATAATCTATTATCCTCAGTTTTTTGACAAAGAGCAAGCCGATATTATTTTTGCCGAATTGGTAAAAGAAATTCCTTGGCAACAAGATGATATTCGGGTGTACGGAAAAACTCATCCGCAACCTCGCCTGACCGCTTTATTTGGAAACGAAGGAAAACCCTATTCGTATTCGAATATAACCATGCAACCACATCCTTGGAATTTGCTTTTGCAAAAGCTAAAAACGGAAATCGAAAATATTGCTGATGTAAATTTCACAACCGTTTTACTCAATCAGTATCGCGACGGAAAAGACAGCAACGGCTGGCACGCCGATAACGAAAAAGAATTAGGAATAAATCCTGTAATTGCTTCGTTGAGTTTTGGTGCGGAGCGAACGTTTCAACTGAAACATAATTTAGACAAAGACCTAAAAAAAAGTATCGTTCTGCAACACGGAAGTTTATTAATAATGAAAGGAACAACACAGCACTATTGGAAACATCAAATTCCAAAAACGGCAAAACCCATTGGTCCCAGAATAAATGGTACCTTTCGGGTAATCAAATAATTATTTTCAATAAAAATTATTAAATTTGAAATAAATACTCCAATTATGAATGATATTATTGCCTATTTTTCTACCATTCCATCCTCTCACCGAAGCTTAATTCTTGTGGGTGGAATCACTTTTTTTTGGTTAATAGAAAATGCTTTTCCACTTTTTAACTTCACGTATAAAAAATGGCATCATGCGGGTATTAATATCTTTATGACGTTTACCACGATAGTAGTCAACTTTTGTTTGGCGTTTATTTTATTAAAATCAGCCGATTGGACAATTGCCAATAATTTTGGAATTTTACAATGGCTACCAGAAATGCCTTTATGGCTTTACGCATTAGTTGGATTGCTTTTATTGGATTTAATTGGTGCTTATCTGGTACATTTAGTGGAACATAAAACTAAATTTTTATGGCGTTTTCATTTGATACATCACACCGATACTTGGATTGACACCACAACTGCAAACAGACATCATCCGGGAGAAAGTGTAATCCGTTTTACATTTACAGCAATGGGTGTTTTAATTATTGGAAGTCCCATGTGGATGGTTTTCCTGTACCAAACGTTATCCGTTGTGGCAACGCAATTCAATCATGCTAATATTTCGCTTCCAAAAAGAGTAGACACTATATTGAGTTATTTTATCGTTTCTCCGGATATGCATAAAGTACACCATCACTATGTTTTGCCGTATACGGATAGTAATTATGGAAATATATTTTCAATTTGGGACAGGCTTTTCGGAACCTTCATGACGCTTCCAAAAGAAGAAATCATTTATGGAATCGACACGCATCCGAAGCCTGAAGAGCACAATGAATTAAAAAATTTATTAAAAATACCCTTTCAAAAACAACCTTTGAAGGAAAATAGTTAAAAAGTATAAAAAAAATGGCCTTTTGAGAAAAAGTAATTATTTTTTTTCTTAATATTGGATGTAATTAAAAATGCAATTTATTAATCATTAACAACTTATTTGAATTAATTTTCACGTGATGAAAAAGAGTAACCGTAAAGAATTGAACTGGGAGCAAACAGAAAAACTTGTTACATTGGCTTTAGAAGAAAAAAATCCTTTTGAAATCATCAAAAAAGAATTTGGTTTAGCCGAAAAAGAGGTTCTTGAAATCATGAAAAAGAAAATGCCCGCAGAAAAATTTGAAATGTGGAAAAAGAAAGCGACTGCAAATAAACCAAAACCAAAACCCGTTAAGATTGATGATTTTGATGAAGATTTGGATGGAAAATATTATATAAAAAATAAATTAGACTAAAAACAAAACTCCTGATATTCGGGAGTTTTTGTTTTTATGTCAATTAACTTTCACAAACTCAGCAATGGTTTCAGTAACATCAAACGAAAACGAATTTATTTTTGACATTCTCAGAAGTCATAAATTTTGGGCTTTTGAAAATAAAATTAAAGTACCGAAAGATAAAATAATCCGAGCGTATCAAAGCAACGATGAATTTACCTTTTGGATTGGTTGGAAAATGCCAGGCACCCAATTGCCATGGGTTATCACTGCTGGAACTTATATAAAAAAAGGGAAACGCAATTTTTGGGATGTTTGCAATAAAAAAAATGCAATTATTGTCGAACTCAAAGATTCCTATTACAATAAACTAATTATCGAAGTTGAAAATCCGGAAGTGGTAATGAAAGAATTAAACGCAAAATAAAATTTCTTTTATTCTCAAATCAGTTTTAAAAAATAAAAAATTTAAAAGTAGTTTCTAGTCCTTATAAATTGTAACAATTCTACAATTTGAAAGACTAACACTTAAAATAAAATAACACAATAATGAAAAGAATATTTTTTACACTAGCATTTGCATCGGTTCTTTTGAGCTGTAAAACTGCCAGTACTGCTACAAATGACTCAAAATCCGTTACTGATATAGTAAAAGTTGCAATTAATTTGAATGATGTAAAAGAGGACAAAGTACTTGTCACGATTACTTCCCCAAAAATCAGTACAGATGAAGTAACCTACAGCATTCCTAAAATTGTTCCCGGAACCTATTCTGTAGATGATTATGGAAAATATATTGAGGATTTTAAAGCATTTGACAGTAAAGGAAGTGTATTGCCTGTTACTAAAACAGATGACAACACTTGGAATATTAAAAATGCAAAAACGTTAGTAAAAATAACTTATTTGGTAAACGACACATTTGACACCGAAAAAGGCGGTGGTTTTGGTCAAAATGATATTTTTTCTCCAGCAGGAACAAACATTGATGCAGGGAAAAACTTTATGCTGAACATGCACGGTTTTGCAGGTTATTTTCAAGATAAAAAAGACCTTCCGTACACTGTAAGCATTTCGCATCCGGAAATGCTTTGGGGAGCAACCTCAATGACTGATCAAGATGCAAGCACAACTAATGATGTATTTACAACTCCTCGTTATGCTGAATTAGTTGAAAATCCTATCATGTATGCTAAACCGGACTATACTACTTTTACGGTTGACGGAATGGAAATACTGATTGGCGTATATTCCCCTACAGGAAAAGTGACTGCAGAAAGCATCACTCCGGAGATGAAAACGATGATGACCGCTCAAAAAACATTTTTAGGAAAAATCAATGCTACAAAAAAATACAGCGTTTTATTGTATTTATCAAGCATGACACCTACTGATGCTAAAGGATTTGGAGCATTAGAACATCCTACCGCAACAACTGTTGTTTTACCAGAAATGATGCCAAAAGAAGAATTAGTGAAATCAATGAAAGATGTGGTTTCGCATGAATTCTTTCATATTGTAACACCGCTTACGATTCATTCTAAAGAGATTCACTATTTTGATTATAACACGCCTAAAATGTCAGAACATTTATGGATGTATGAAGGGGTGACGGAATATTTCGCCAATCTTTTTCAGATCAATCAAGGGTTAATTTCAGAAGAAGAGTTTTATACGCGTATGTCAGAAAAAATTGAGCATGCAAATACTATGAATGACACAATGCCTTTCACTACCATGAGTGCTAATGTATTGACAGAACCATACAAAGCACAATACTTGAACGTATATGAAAAAGGAGCACTTATTGGAATGTGTTTGGATATTATAATAAGAGAAAAAAGTAATGGCGAAAGAGGAATTCTTGATTTGATGCAAAAATTATCCAATGAATATGGCGCTTCAAAACCATTTAATGATAATGAACTTTTTGCCAAAATAACTTCATTTACCTATCCTGAAGTGGGAACTTTTTTAAGCACGTACGTATCTGGTCCAACTCCAATTCCTTACGAAACTTATTTGGCTAAAGTTGGCGTTACTAAATCCATAGAGAAAGTACCCGGAAATGTGTTCATTAAAGGGCAATCACCATACATCACCGTGAATCAGCAAACTAAAGAAATCATTGTGATTCCAAACATGGAATTGAATGTTTTTTATACAAATTTAGGACTTAAAGGAGGAGATATTTTGGTGTCTATCAATGAAAAACCATATTCATTGGATAACATTTATGACATGATTACCGAAAGTGACAACTGGAAAGAAAACGATGCTATTACCGTAAAAATAAAACGTGACGGTAAGGAACAAATAATCAAAGGAAAGGTGAAATTCCCTTATGAAGACAAAGAAGGTCTTAAGGCTACGGATGCAACCAAAACTGCTTTGAAAGAAGCTTGGTTGAAATCATAATTTCAAAAATAATTCCAAAAATCCCAATTTAGAAATAGATTGGGATTTTTTTTGTGAAATTTGAATGCGTTAACAAAATCATTCCAACAATTTTCTTTATTTTGCGCCAAAATATAAACATCGATGAAATCGCCATGATTCAATCCTCATCCCGAAGTTTCGAGACGGGAGAAATCATAAAAATGACGATACCATGTTCCAAAAAAACAAATTTTAACTTCACATGAAAAAATCAATTATTGCATTCGTTACGCTTATCCTATTGGCATCTTGTAACAAGAATGAGTCAAAAACTAATTTACACATTACCGGAAATATCAAAGGATTAAAAAAAGGAACTTTGTATATCCAAAGAGTTGTTGACACTACACTAGTAGCTATTGACACTATCAACATCGATGGAAGTTCTTCATTTGAAAGTAATTTGGACCTAAAGTCTCCTGAAATGCTTTATTTATTCTTAGACAGAGGCGTGAGCAATTCTTTAGACAATAATTTACCATTCTTTGCTGAGCCGGGAAACATAACTATTGAAACTAGTTTAGACCGTTATTTGTCTGATGCCAAAATTAAAGGATCAAAAAATCAGGAAATATTTGAAGAATATAAAAAAATCAACACCCGTTTCACAGATGAAAATCTTTCTTTGATTGAGCAAAAATTTAATGCTATCAAAAGTCAAAACACACAAAAAATAGATAGTTTAAGTGCAAGACAGGATTCTAACATCAAAAGAAAGTACTTATTTGCTACTAATTTTGCATTAAACAACAGAAAATTTGAGGTTGCGCCTTATATAGCATTATCTGAAATCTATGACATCAATATCAAATATTTAGATACAATTCAAAAATCAATGTCTCCTAAAGTCGCACAATCGCTTTACGGCAAAAAATTAACGGAATACATTACCAGCATCAAGAACCAAAAATAAACAGTTCTAAAAGCTACATGCTTTTCCATAATTAGAATAAAAAAAAATCATCTTGTTGTACAGCAAGATGATTTTTTTTTATAAAGTGTCTAGCTCTGAAGCCTAACTGAACGAAACCTCATCGTTATCAGATATAAAAGCTATTTAAGCATTATTAAAAGCCATTCCACCAACAATCATTCCTACAAACATTAAAAGATACAGAGAGAAAATAACCAGAGTCATAATCACAATAAATTTGTAATGTGATTTCAGATATCTTAAAGAAGTAGTCAAAGTTTCAGAATCGTTGTTATTGAACGCTGCTTTGGCATTAGACGCAAATTTATTCAAGTAATACACCGGAAAGAAATAAAGTGCCGCAATAAGCAAATAAACGACTGCCATCACTATTCCAAAAGATGAACCCATCATTCCCATAGCTGGATTCATTTTCCCCATAGTAGAAAATAATGTACCAGCAAATAAAGCTGCAAAAACTATAAAACCAATTCCTATGTAACCAAGAATTGATAAAAAATAAGCCCATTTTGCCGCTTCTTTCAAAAAGTCTTTTGCAGACTCATTTAATTTCATTTCAAAATTTTCAATAACTGAATGCTCTTCCATAATTTAATGTTTAGGTTAGATACCAAATTTAACAAAAAAATTATTACGTACCATTAAAACGGAATTCAATTCACATTTTTACCAAAAACAAAAAACCACTTAACAAAAGTTAAGTGGTTTTATTAAAGAGCCGGCGGAGGGACTCGAACCCACGACCTGCTGATTACAAATCAGCTGCTCTAGCCAACTGAGCTACGCTGGCGACTCATTACGGGTGCAAATATAAGTCTGAATTTCTATTTTCCAAAACAAATTCAAACTTTTTTCGCTTTTTTTTTGACTACAATTCGTTGATTTTAGCAATCAATTGATTTGCAGTTTGTTCCAATTCAACATTAATTTGTTTGAAGTGTGCTTTTTTATTTTCTACTTTTTTTGCATTCACTTTAGTGATTAAAGCGTCAAAAGCAGCGATAGCTTCATCAATTAAATCATTAGTTTCAGTTGTTGGTTTTCCTGTTGTAGAAATTTCGAACAAGTAAACTGCTTCAATAATATCTCCTAAAACGTAGTTGATGTCTTTTTTTAAATTCTTAACGTTTGCCATTTTTATTTTTTTAAAATTTGAATTTTAATTTGCGTCTGCAAAAGTACACATAATCTTTCTATTACCGACTATGAAATGTAAATTTCTAAAATTGAAGCTTTTCCGTTGAGAATGAATGCATTCAAAGCGGCAGGAATTAAAACAGTATCTCCTTTTTTATATTGCAATTTTGAATTATTGTATTCCAGTTCAAATGTTCCCTCTGTACACATAAATACAGTAAATGTTTTTCCTGATTTAGAAACCGAAATTTCTCCGTCTAACGGAATAAAATTCGTCGTAAAATAAGGACAGTCAACAATTTCATTTGAATCGTTTATGTTCTTTGTGTACTCTTTTTTAGTTTCTACTTTATTATAATTAATGGCGTCCAAAGCTAAATCAACATGCAATTCTCTTGTGTTACCATTAGCATCTACCCTGTCAAAATCATAGAGACGATACGTAATATCCGAAGTTTGTTGAATCTCAGCAACCACTAATCCCGCACCAATAGCATGAACCGTTCCTGTTTCTAAAAAGAAAACATCACCTGATTTTACTTTTACATCATCCAGAATAGAAAGTAAGGTTTTGTTTTCTAGATTTTCTAAATACTCACTGGCATTCGATTTTTCCTTGAAACCCACAATAATTCTGGCATCATCATCTGCTTGCATGATGTACCACATTTCGGTTTTACCAAAAGAATTATGGCGTTTTTTAGCCAACTCATCATTAGGATGTACTTGTATGGACAAGTCTTCACGAGCATCTAAATACTTGAAAAGCAACGGAAATTGTTTTCCAAATCTGGCATGAACTTCCGTTCCTAATATTTCATCTGGAGAATCATTGATAATATCAGTCAATGATTTCCCTTTCCATTCTCCGTTAGCAACAACACTTATATCACCTTCAACTGTAGACAACTCCCAACTTTCCCCTGTAATTGTTGACGTAATTGGTTTGTTAAGTAATGTTTTAAGTTTTTCACCTCCCCAAATTCTTTCTTTTAAAATGGGTTCAAATTGTAATGGATAAAATTTCATTTAAGTGTGTGTTTTTGAATTACAGATGTATAAAATCAATATTTTTTTGCCAAACTACGCTACTGTTTAATCCTTTGAGAAGATTTATGACCGTGAAATAGCAACTGAATGCAAATTAAGATAAAACAAATGTATAATACAAAATCTATGATACTAATTTCTTGATGGCTTGAAGGGCTTTCGGAATGTGTTTGGTAGCTAACACACTATCAAATATCATTTGAATGACTCCATTTTTATCCGTTACATACGTAACTCGTCCCGGAAGTAATCCAAACAATCCAGAAGGAACTCCAAAAAGAGTTTTGATTTTTTTATCATTGTCTGACAAAAGAATAAAAGGCAGTTTATACAGTTCACTGAACTGTTGATGTGAACTGACGCTATCACTACTGATTCCTATTACCTCAGCGCCTAAATCTTTGAAATCTTCATATTGATCTCTAAAACTGCATGCCTCAGCAGTGCATCCCGGAGTATTATCTTTTGGATAAAAATAAATAACGAGAGGTTTTTTCCCAACAATGTTTTCACTGTCAAAATCATTGCCGTTTGCATCTTTTGCTTTGAAATTAGGGATAATATCACCTACTTTTAGTCCCATTTATTGACCTTTATAGGTTACAAAATTTCGTGGTGTTTCATAAAGAACAACTTCCAATTCAAATTCTGGCTTGATTCTTTTTCTGATTTTATTCCAAATTACTACAACAATATTTTCGGCTGTTGGATTCAAATCCTGAAATTCAGGCACGTCAATATTTAGGTTTTTATGATCAAATTGATCCTCAACATCCTCTTTAATAATATCACTCAAGAATTTCACATCCATTACATAACCCGTTTCCGGATCAATTTCGCCGGTTACACTCACTATCAATTCATAGTTATGGCCGTGAAAATTAGGATTATTGCACTTGCCGAAAATAGCATCGTTTTGCTCGAAAGTCCAATCTTTCCTGTATAATCTGTGTGCCGCATTAAAATGGGCTTTTCGTGAAATGGTAACTTTCATAATTTCAGATTTTAGTCCCGAAGCTTCGGGATCAGATTTCTCAAAGTGACGAAATCTAAAGTCTTTTAATGTTACTATATTTTTGAACTGTTTTTTACAATTCTATATTTTGTGTTCTTCAAGAAAATGATAAAACTCGTCGAAAATAATCTTGAACCAAACGGTATATAACTCTGGATGCACTTCCATATCTTCTTTAACAGCGTCAATTTTCATCCACTTCCAGTCTTCTACTTCTTCCAAGTTGATTTTCGGCGCATCATTATAATAACCAATCATGACATGATCCAGCTCGTGCTCAGTCAAACCATTATCAAAAGGAGCCTTGTATATAAAATGAAAAAGTTCTTTGAGCTCTGTTTTGAAACCCATTTCTTCAAATAACCTGCGACTTCCTGCTTGAATATTTGTTTCGCCCTCGCGCTGATGACTACAACAGGTATTGGTCCAAAGCAAAGGAGAATGGTATTTTTGATGTGCCCGCTGCTGCAACATGATTTCATTTTTACTGTTTAAAACAAAAACTGAAAAAGCACGGTGCAAAACCGCTTTTTCATGTGCTTCAAGCTTAGGCATCAATCCTATTTGCTCATCATTTTGGTTAACTAATATTACATTTTCTTCTAACATATAAATCTATTACTGGTCAAAAATACAAAAAAGATAATTAGGGACGGGGGCTTTAACGTTCTGTTTCGATTTGTTGAAGCGGAATTATTTTAAGGCTGTCCAAATAAAATTGACGCCCTCCTTTTAAAGATTCTTTTGTATTTTTATGACAAATTATAAATAACAAAATGCAAACTATAACCATCCGAAAAGCTCATCCAAACGATTTAGAAAAACTCCTTGAATTCGAACAGGGAATTATTACTGCTGAACGTCCATTTGACCCTACTTTAAAAGCAGAAAAAACACATTATTATGATATTGAAAAAATGATTTCAGCACCACATATAGAAGTATTAGTTGCTGAAATTGATTCGAAGCTTATAGGTTCCGGATATGCGCGAATAGAGACTGCGAAGCCTTATTTGAATCACCTGAACTACGCCTATTTAGGTTTCATGTACACTGATGCTAATCACAGAGGAAAAGGAGTAAACGCTAAAATTATTGAAGCGCTCAAAAACTGGTGTAATCTTCAGGACGTATTCGAAATCAGGCTGGATGTATACAATGACAATGCTTCGGCAATTAAGGCGTATGAGAAAGCAGGCTTCAAAAAACACCTTATCAACATGCGAATGATTTCATAATAATAAGGTTTTGTTAATTCTAAATCCAGAACTGTCTTTTACCCGTAAATAACGATAGTTAAATAACTATTAATTTGCAATGTAGACGACATTTTTTGATTCAAAAGCGCTTTACATTTGTACTATAAAAAGAAAATTATGAGAACAACAAGCCGTTTTTTAAGCATATTATTTTTGCTCCCTTTATTTATGTTCACTGCCTGTGGACAAACGACAAACAAAAAAGACAGCACAAAAAAATCTATAGCAATGGGCAATTTTATCAACAAACCCGGAAATCCGTATTATTCCAATACAGACACGACAAAACTTAATGTTAGTGATGCCGAATGGAAAAAGGTTTTACCGGAAGACGTCTATGAAGTAACCCGTAATGCTGACACGGAGAGACCTTTTACAGGGAAGTATTGGGACACAGATGAAAAAGGAACTTATTATTGTGCCGCCTGTGGCAATAAATTATTTCGTTCTGGCGCCAAATTTTCAAGCAACTGTGGCTGGCCAAGCTTTTTTGAACAAGACAACAAGAGCAGTGTTATTTACAAAACCGACAATTCTCTTGGAATGGAAAGAATTGAAGCCCTTTGCGGAAGATGCAACGGTCATTTAGGACATCTTTTTGACGATGGACCTGCTCCAACCGGAAAAAGATACTGTATGAATTCTATCGCACTTGACTTTATTCCTGATACTAAATAAAAATAAATCTAATCTACATATGAAAAATATATTTTTAATAGTGCTATTGACTTCATTTGGCATGTTTGGACAAAACAGCACAATTGATAAAACTAAAAAACAATCCAATTTTGAAACCATTACATTAGCCGGCGGTTGTTACTGGTGTGTTGAAGCCGTTTATGAGAATCTAATTGGAGTAAAATCGGCGGTATCAGGATACGCAGGTGGGAAAATCGCAAATCCTACTTATGAGGATGTTTCTACCGGAAGATCCGGTTATGCCGAAGTAGTTCAGATTACCTACGATAAAAAAGCAACAAATCTGGATGAGATTTTCAAAGTTTTCTTTACAGTTCATGACCCAACCACATTAAACCGACAAGGTGCCGATGTAGGAACACAGTATCGTTCGGCGATTTTTTATAAAAATGAAGCACAGAAAAAAGCAGCGCAAACAATCATCGCTGCAATGAAAAAAGCTGGAATTTATGACAGTCCGATAGTTACAACATTGGAACCGTTGACTAAATTTCACAAAGCCGAAGACTACCATCAGAATTATTATGCCAACAATAAAAGCCAACCGTATTGTCAAATGGTAATTCAACCCAAAATGGAAAAATTTGAAAAGCTTTTTAAAAGCCGATTAAAGAAGAAAAAATAAATTATCAAACTATCGCCTTGTTACTGCAAACAAGGCGATTTTTTTTTACATCTTACTTAAAGCAAGATACTTTGCACACTATTTTAAAATTACTGCAAGGCAAAATATTTTTGCTATATTTGTTTTGACTGACCGTATTTACCTCTAAAATAGCTTGAATTTCATTTGAAATGATTGCTGTTATGAAACCAAACCTTACAACACAACTAATGAAAAAAATCATTCTTTTTACAGGATTACTCACTTTTTCCATTTTTGCTTCTGCGCAAAATGCAGCACTAAAAGCTAAGATTGCTCAAAAGGCAGCTTCTTTAGAATCCAAAGTTATTACTTGGCGAAGAGACTTTCACCAAAATCCAGAATTAGGAAACAGAGAATTTAAAACTGCCGAAAAAATAGCGGTACACCTGCGTTCTATTGGAATTGAGGTACAAACCGGAGTGGGAAAAACTGGAGTTGTTGGTATTCTAAAAGGAGGAAAACCAGGTCCGGTTGTTGCCCTAAGAGCTGATATTGATGCACTACCTGTAAAAGAACGAGTAGACATTCCTTTTGCTTCCAAAGCAGAAGGGGAATACAATGGCAAAGTAGTTCCTATCATGCACGCTTGTGGGCACGATACACATATTGCAATTTTAATGGGAACAGCCGAAATTTTAGCATCTATAAAAAGCGACTTAAAAGGAACCGTTAAATTCATTTTTCAACCTGCCGAAGAAGGACCTCCTGAAGGCGAAGAAGGAGGAGCAGAATTGATGATAAAAGAAGGCGTTCTTACTAATCCCAAAGTAGATGTTATTTTCGGATTACATATTAATGCCCAGACAGAAGTTGGCACAATAAAGTACCGTCCAAAAGGTACAATGGCAGCATCCGATTGGTTTAAAATAAAAATAATGGGTAAACAAACGCATGGTGCTTATCCGTGGCTTGGTATTGACCCAATTGTTACCGCTTCTCAGATTATAATGGGATTACAAACCATTGTTAGCCGAAATGTAAACATAACAGAATCAGCTGCAGTTGTAAGCGTTGGACAAATAAATGCAGGGGTACGAAGCAATGTCATTCCGGAGGAACTTACAATGAATGGCACCATTCGTTCTCTGGACAGCAAAGTACAGCAAATGGTTCATTCCAGAATAAAACAAATTGCAACGGCAATAGCCGAAAGTGCCGGAGCCACTGCCGATGTGAGTATAACCAACAAAACTGCTATTACCTACAACGACCCATCATTGACCGAAAAAATGGTCCCAACATTAGAAGCTGTTGCTGGCAAAGAGAATGTTCTACTGACTCCTGCGGTTACAGGTGCCGAAGATTTTTCATTTTATCAGGAAAAAATACCGGGTCTTTATTTCTTTTTGGGAGGTGCTCCTAAAGGTAAGCCAACATCAGAAACTGCTCCACATCATACTCCTGATTTTTATATTGATGAAAGCGGTTTTGTGTTAGGAATGAAAGCAATGTCTGACTTGACTATAGATTATATGGAAATGAATACTAAAAAAAATAAGTAATTATATAAGCAAATGCACTAACGAGGTATTCCAATTGATAATCAATAACAAAATAAGAAAAATACAAAAAACGCCTCACTATAATGAGGCGTTTTTTTAATGGAATTACTTGAATTACCGTGCTGAAATTCATATATTTATATTGATTTTCAACAACTTAAAAACAACACCATGTATAACGGACATCATTTCGGTGGAATGCATTTTTTCTGGTGGATTTTTTGGATCATCATCCTCATTTGGGTATTTGTATCTCCTTATAACTTTCTTGGTCAGCGAACAAAAAAGGAAACTTCATTGGATATTCTGAAAAAAAGATTTGCCAAAGGAGAAATTACAAAAGAAGAGTTTGAAGAAAAAAAGAAATTTCTTGAAGATAATTAAAACAAAAAACAAACTTCTTTATGCCTTTTTAAACACATCGATTGATGCAAGTATCATCCCTTTTTATTCTAAAATAATATTTTGTAAAAAATGAAAGCACTTAAAACATATTTTAATAAACGAAAAAGTGCCATAAACCTTATTTTAGAAAAATCTCCAAAATCCTATATTCCGGAGACCTTTCATAGCCTTCGAGTAGAAATCAAGAAAATGAATGCTTTATTTGATTTATTAAACTATTGCTCTAAAAAATTTAAACGCAAAAAAAACTACTCCTCTTTTAAACTTATTTTTAAACAGGCGGGAAAAATCAGAGAACTTCAAATAGAACAATCCCTACTTGCCGAACAGCCTAATTCTCATTTGCTGCAAGCATACTACAATCATTTAAAAAAACTCGAAACTAAAGAACTGAAACGTTTCTTCGCAATTGCGAATAAGAGCTTCGTAGTTAAATTTAGAAAAAAGTACCGCAAAATAATTCCCTTACTTACTCAAGCAAGTAAAAAAAAGGTTAACCGCTATATGGATAAAAAGAGAAGGGAAATTAAAAAATTAATGTGTAAAACCAAGTTTAAAAAAACGCAAATGCACACTTTTCGCAAACGATTAAAAACATACCAATACAATGAAAAAATACTAAGCTGCGAATCACAAAACCAATCGTTGCAAAACAAAAATATTTTATCGGATTTACTTGGAGAATGGCATGATTACGAAGTGGTCATCAATCATTTAAAAAAAGGCATTAAGTCAAATGAGACAATTTCAAGCGAAACGAAACAACTTCAAGTAACTAAAGTACTATTAACTTCAAAAAGAGAATTGTTATTCGATAAAATAAATGCAACTTTACCCTATCAGACTCTTTTATAAATAATTGAGATCAATAAAAAACTAAAAACCATACTTAATAACTATAGGAATCGTGCGTTCCTCCTAAACTATTTTGAACATTATGAAACAAACCATTACGTTATTATTCTTATTTATTCTAGTAGGTTGCGGCAGTAATTCCACATATAAATCCGAAACAAAAAGCAAGGATTGGGCGATGCTCAACTTTGTAAAAGTAGACAGCCTTAACCCCATTTTAGAACCGCAATTAAATCAAGTTTTTCAATCTCCAATAAGCAACAAAGAAGTACACTGGGAAGAACGAAATGTCCTTAATCCATCAGCGATTGTCAAAGACGGAAAAGTATATCTTATCTACAGAGCACAAGACAAAGACATGACGTCAAGATTAGGGCTGGCTATCAGCGAAGACGGATTACACTTTAAAAAACAACCTGCACCTATATTCTATCCAGACAATGATACTATGAAACAGTATGAATGGAAAGGTGGCGTTGAGGATCCAAGAATCATAGAAAGCGAGAAAGGAACTTATATAATGACTTATACCTCCTATGATGGTAAAACAGCAAGACTTTGTTTAGCCAGCTCAAAAGATTTAAAAACGTGGACAAAACACGGTTTAGTTTTAAAGGAAGAAAAACACAAAGATTTGTGGTCAAAATCTGGAGCTATCGTTTGTAAATTAGCCGGCGATAAAATCATAGCTACAAAAATCAAAGGCAAATACTGGATGTATTTTGGGGACACTGATTTGTATCTGGCAACTTCTGAAGATCTTATCCATTGGAAAGTAGCCGAAAATGAAGAAAGCAAAAAAATGATTACCGTTTTACATCCTCGAATGGGATATTTTGATAGTCGTTTAGTAGAACCCGGTCCTTTTGCTTTACTCCAAAAAGAAGGTATTCTACTGATTTACAACGGAAGTAATGCAGCTAATTATAATGATTCGAGCTTACCTAAATTTACGTACGCAGCAAGTCAAGCCCTATTTGATAAGGAAAAGCCCTATAAATTAATAGACCGAATGGAAGATTATTTTATTCATCCGGACAAACCTTATGAAAAAACCGGAGAGGTAAATGAAGTTTGCTTTGTAGAAGGATTGGTTTATTTTAAAAAACAATGGTTTCTGTATTATGGAACTGCCGATTCAAAAATTGCTGTAGCGGTTAAAAAATAAAAAAAACAAGCATTTGATATTCCAAAACCAATATGAAACAAAACAGATTCAAATTTCATTTCTTTCTAAATCTAATTCTTGCTTTAGTTTTTTTCAATACTGCAACTGCTCAAGAAAAAAAAGTAGCACCAACATCCGCAGAACTATATAAGGAAATCGAACAAATGGACGAGATTATGTTCGAAGCGTTCAACAAAAAAGATTTCGAAAAATTCAAATCTTTATTTACTGAAGATTTAGAATGGTTTCAAGACAATGGCGGATTGCTTTCGCATGAAACCGTTTTTAAAAATTTTTCGAATATGTTTAAAAATGAAAATAAACTGACCCGAAAACTAGTCAAAGGAACGCTGGAAGTCCATCCTATCAAAGACTATGGAGCAATTGAAATTGGCGTACACGAATTCAGACATATGGAAAACGGAAAAGAAGAAATTGGAACGTTTAAATTTCTTATGATTTGGAAGAAAAAAGACAATCAATGGAAAATATCCAGAGTAATAAGTTACGACCATTAAGTCCAAATCATGAATTTTGTTTTCTTTCTTTGTAATAAAAACCGACGCGATTCCTGTTGCATCAGGAACAAAATAAAAAAATAACACTTCGCTTTAATACCTGTAGAAAATCCGTTTTTAAAAATTTAAAAACGGATTTTTTTTGTTTTTTTTTAATACATAATCATTTAATTTTCATTTATTTAAACTAAAATAAAGACCCCCAATTCAATATTTTATCTGTTTATTTTGTAAATTAGTGGTTCCCCAAAAGCCATTTATCGCGCTTCGATAGTTCAAATGAATTGCTAAGCAAGAGTTTTCACCATCCCGAAAAATTGACATTACTTTTTTAATCGAACTGCATAGAAAATAAATTAAAAAAATATTAGTTAAAGTGTCGCCAAATTCCTTATTTCTAATTAAAAATGGTGTGTTAGCAGAAGTCTATATGCATCTAGAATGAGGCTGAAATATTTTTTTTAATGGACAACAAAATAGTGTCCAACTTAGTCTAATCAATAAAAAATGAAATAAAATGAAAGCAATTAAAATGATTTCGATGTCTTTGCTCATTGGATTATTCCTAATAATGAGTTCAAATGTGTATGCACAAGACCCAATGAAAGCAGGTCCAAAAGTGTATAAAAAAATCCTCCTTGAGAATGATAAAGTGAGGGTTATGTCTGCAGAATTTGCCCCAGGCGCAACAATGCCGTGGCATAGCCATCCGCATCACACCGTGTATGCTTTGACCGGTGGTAAAATTAAAATAACAGAAAAAGGTAAACCTGCAACTAATGCAGATATCAAAGCAGGAGACGTATTATATTTCCCTCCCGTAACCCACATGGCAAAAAACACAGGAACTACAACATTCAAGATTGTGGTGACAGAAATAAAACCTGCCAAGAAAAAATAATCTAATCCTATAAAAACATTAAAAAGCAGCCCTAATAAGGCTGCTTTTTTTTAAATAAAATTATATCACTTAAAAAATTAATTTCCTAAAGACTCTTTTATCATCAATGCACATTTCTCACCATCAATAGCAGCAGATATAATTCCGCCGGCATAACCTGCGCCTTCTCCACAAGGATACAACCCTTTTATTTGAACATGCTCATAAGTCAAAGGATCTCTGGGAATACGCACTGGCGAAGACGTTCTTGATTCTGGTGCATGAAGTACGGCTTCATTTGTTAAATATCCACGCATCGATTTTCCAAATTCAGTGAATCCTTCTCGCAATATTTGCGTTAAAAATCCAGGAAAAACCTGTCCCATTTCAACTGAAGTTGTTCCGGGAACATAAGACGTTTTAGGAATATCCGATGAAACTCTGTTTTGTGTAAAATCAATCATACGCTGTGCAGGAACTTTTTGGCTTTCTCCTGCCAAGTGCCAAGCACGTTGCTCAATGCTTTTTTGGAATTCCATTCCGGCCAAAGCACCAAATTTAGCAAAAGGCTTAAAATCTTCCAGTTGCAATTCGATTACAATTCCGGAATTGGCGGTAGCCTGATCCCTTTTGGATGGCGACCAACCATTAGTAACCACTTCGCCAGGACTTGTAGCACAAGGTGCAATCACGCCACCGGGACACATACAAAAAGAATACATTCCCCTTCCTCCCACTTGTTTCACAATAGAATATGGAGCCGGAGGTAAAAATTCTCCACGATAATCACAACTGTATTGAATACTGTCAATCAAAGATTGAGGATGCTCTGCCCTTACGCCCAAGGCAAAAGGTTTGGCCTCGATAAAAATCTTTTTTCTATCCAATAATTCAAAAATATCACGAGCCGAATGTCCTGTGGCCAAAATAAGTTTATTAGCAAGAATCGTGTCCCCTTTTTGAGTAACGATACCCTGCACTTCATTGTTTTTTATTAAAATATCAGTAAGTCGGGTTTCAAACAAAACTTGTCCGCCACATTCGATGATTTTTTCTCGAATGTCCTGAATGATTTGAGGTAATTTATTGGTGCCAATATGTGGATGCGCCTCAATAAGAATATCGGCTGAAGCTCCAAAAGCGACAAACAATTCCAAAACGCGTGTTACATCACCTCTTTTTTTAGAACGCGTGTATAATTTCCCGTCTGAATAGGTTCCTGCACCACCTTCGCCAAAACAATAATTAGAATCTTCATTTACAAAATGATCCACATTGATGGCTTTCAAATCTCTTCTTCTGCCTCTTACGTCTTTTCCACGCTCAATAACTATAGGCTTCAAACCCAATTCTATCAATTGCAAGGCAGCAAAAAGTCCCGCAGGTCCTGCGCCAACAACGATTACTTCTTGAGCTGTAGCCACATTACCATAATCCGGAAGTTGTATTTTTTGCTCTTGAAAAGGCTCTCCTTTTAAATAGATTAAAACCTTAAGATTGATTTTTATAGCTTTTTGACGGGCATCAATAGATCTTTTTAGGATAGAAACGTGCTGAATTTCATTTACGGAAATCTTAATTTGTTTCGATAAATGATTTTTCAACAACAAATCATTTGCTGCAATTTCTGGAGATACTTGTAATAAGAGTTCTTGAGGCATTTTTTTAGATTATCGATTTTTAGATTATTTGACTTTTAAAAATGTCTAAAATAATCCTGGTACAAAAGTAGTATTTTGTATTGACTTCTTGTTATTGAAAGGAAAATGCATTTTTCAAATTTTCAAATTGCCTAATTTTCGAATTAGACTTTGTAACTTTGCAATTCAAAAATAGTAAAACGATAACTCCTCAACCGATTAAACAATTAAGAATAAAATTAATATTTGATTTTCGAGGAACACTGATTACTGAACACTGATTACTGAACTTTTGTACCTCATAAAAAATGTCTAGACAAATAAAACTAATATGGGATTTTCGTGGTCCGGCAGCTGCAAAAACAGCGGAACATCACGAAATTCATTTAAAAGAATACATCACAATTGAAAAATTACCATTGAATATAACGGGTTTTGAAATTCAAGGTGAAATGCAAGCAATTGCTTTTATGGTAGTAACGGATGAAAACATGATTCAGGTTCGAGATGCTTTGAAACCGCATCGTGGGGAGCTTTTTTAGTTTGCAGTAATCAGTATTAAGATTGCAGAACACTGACCACTGACCACTTTTCTTAATTAGCAACCTCGCTGATGAATTTAATTCGCATCAAGCGCAATTCATCAATATCGTAATCGCCATCAAATTCTTTGAGTGCGTTTTCTATATTATCGGATTCAGATTCCATAAAATATTCATGAATTTCTTCCTGCTGATCATCGTCAAGCATATCATCAATCCAATATTTTATATTCAGTTTAGTTCCTGAATACACAATTTGCTCCATTTCTTTAATCAATGCATCCATATTGATGCCTTTGGCGGAAGCAATATCATCAAGAGATAATTTCCTGTCGATATTTTGGATAATATAAAGTTTATTTACGGAGTTTACTCCTGTAGATTTCACCACTAAATCTTCCGGACGGATGATGTCGTTATCTTGTACATATCGACTGATTAATTCTAAGAATTCCTTTCCGTATTTTTTAGCTTTTCCTTCTCCAACACCATGAATATTAATCAATTCCTCTTGAGAAACAGGATATTTCAAAGCCATATCTTCCAATGATGGATCTTGAAAAACCACAAATGGAGGAACGCCTAATTTCTTAGCCACTTTTTTACGCAAATCACGCAACATACCCATCAATAATTCATCGGCAGTACCAGTAGATTTAGAAGCAGTTACAATGGCTTCATCTTCAGATTCGTTGTATTCATGATCTTCAGACATCATAAAGGATTCCCGGTTTTTAATAAAATCTAATCCTTTTTTGGTGATTTTTACAATGCCATAGGTTTCAATATCTTTCGATAAAAATCCTGCAACAAGAACTTGTCGCAACAAGGCCATCCAATATTTTTCATCATGATCTGAACCACATCCAAAAAAGGACTGTGTATCTGTTCTATGCGCTTTGATTACGGCATTCACACGGCCAATCAAGGTAAAAACAACTTCTTTTGATTTGTATAAATGCTTCGTATCTCGAACCACTTCCAACAGTTTCACAACTTGATCTATGGCTTCGACTTTTGTTTTTGGATTTCGAACATTGTCATCCATATCAGCGCCTTCCCCATTAACATCATCAAATTCTTCACCGAAATAATGAAGCAGAAATCTTCTTCTGGACATAGACGTTTCGGCGTAAGCCACAACTTCCTGCAACAAAGCAAATCCAATTTCTTGTTCTGCCACTGGTTTACCAGACATGAATTTTTCTAACTTCTCTACATCTTTATAGGAGTAATAGGCCAGACAATGGCCTTCTCCACCGTCACGACCTGCGCGACCGGTTTCCTGATAGTAACTTTCCAGTGATTTTGGAATATCGTGATGAATCACAAAACGCACATCCGGTTTGTCAATTCCCATCCCAAAAGCGATGGTTGCCACCACCACATCTACATCTTCCATAAGGAACATATCTTGGTGTTTGGCACGGGTTTTAGCATCCAATCCCGCATGATAAGGCACGGCACTGATTCCGTTTACTTGCAAAACTTCGGCAATAGCCTCTACTTTTTTACGGCTTAAACAGTAAATAATTCCTGATTTGCCTTTATGTTGTTTTATAAAACGAATAATATCGGATTCTATATTTTTAGTTTTAGTACGTACTTCGTAATACAGATTAGGTCTGTTAAATGATGCTTTAAAAGTGGTAGCATCAGACATGTCTAAGTTTTTCAGAATATCTTCCTGTACTTTTGGCGTAGCTGTTGCTGTAAGCCCAATAATAGGAACATCGCCCAATTGCTTGATGATGTGCTTTAAATTCCTATATTCCGGTCTAAAATCATGTCCCCACTCCGAAATACAATGCGCTTCATCGATAGCTACAAAAGATATGGTAACATTTTTCAGAAAGCTCACATATTCTTCCTTTGTTAAAGATTCTGGGGCAACATATAATAACTTCGTCAATCCTGAAGTAATATCTTTTTTTACCTGAGTAATTTCGGTTTTAGTAAGAGAGGAATTTAAAACATGGGCAACGCCATTTTCAGAAGACAAACTTCTGATGGCATCCACTTGATTTTTCATTAAAGCAATAAGGGGCGAGACTACGATAGCAGTTCCCTCTTGAATCAAAGCAGGTAATTGATAACAAAGTGATTTTCCTCCTCCTGTGGGCATTATCACAAATGTATTCTGTTGGTTTAGGATACTTTTTATGACTTGTTCCTGCAACCCCTTAAATTGGCTGAAGCCAAAATATTTCTTTAATTCTTTGTGTATGTCAATTTCGTTTGAATTCATTCTTTATTATGTGGTATTTTGTATAAATTTGCAACACCTAAAGGTACAAATTTCTTTTACACATACAAATTTTAATTATTCTGTTTTGATATCTAAAGAAAATATATTGGCTAGCGCCAAAAAAACTATTTTATCGGAAAGCCAATCTATTGCTAAACTAACTGATTTTCTTGATGAAAACTTCATTGAAGCGACACAAAATATCTATAATTCCAAAGGAAGACTAGTGGTTACAGGGATAGGAAAAAGTGCTATTATTGCCCAAAAAATGGTAGCCACTTTTAATTCTACCGGAACGCCATCGCTATTTCTGCATGCCTCAGAGGCTATTCACGGTGATTTAGGAATGATACAAAATGACGATAGTATCATTTGCATTTCTAAAAGTGGCAACAGTCCTGAGATAAAGGTTTTAGTGCCACTCTTAAAACGTTTTGGAAATACATTGATTGCAATAACTGGAAATACTGCTTCTTTTCTTGCTAAAGGTTCTGATTTTGTTTTGAACACCACTGTAGATGCCGAAGCTTGTCCTAATAACCTTGCTCCAACTAACAGTACTACCGCTCAATTAGTTATGGGAGATGCGCTTGCCATTTGTCTTATGGAAATGCGTGATTTCAAACCGGAAGATTTTGCTGTTTATCATCCCGGAGGCGCATTGGGCAAGAAATTGCTATTACGTGTAAAAGACATGCTAGAACACACCTTAAAACCTATGGTATCGCCTGATGCATCTATAAAAAAGGTAATTTTCGAGATTTCTGAAAAACGTCTTGGTGTAACTGCGGTTGTCGATGAAGATAAAGTTATCGGTATTATTACCGATGGTGATATTCGAAGAATGTTAAACGACAGAGATTCTTTCGTTGATTTGACTGCCAGAGACATTATGACAAAAAACCCAAAATTAATACCATCTACCGCTATGGTTGTAGATGCATTGAACATCTTGGAAGACTTCTCCATCACACAATTAGTTGTGGTTGACAATGGAGAATACAAAGGAGTATTACATTTACACGATATTTTAAAAGAAGGAATAATATAATGGCGAAAAAAAACTTAAACGAAATGTCGTTTTTAGATCATCTTGAAGAATTAAGATGGTTATTGGTTCGAAGCACAATTGCAATATTAATTTTGGCTACCATCACTTTTTTCATCAGTGATTATATTTTTGATGTCATCATTTTTGGCCCCACAAATGCTAATTTTATAACCTATCGCTTTTTTTGCGACCTCTCAAATCAACTGGGCTTTGCCGAAAGTATTTGCGTAACCGAAATGCCTTTCATCATCCAAAACACAAACATGGAAGGACAAATCAACGTTTTGATTTGGACCTGTATAACTGCCGGATTTATTCTTGGTTTTCCATTCATCTTATGGGAAGTTTGGAAATTCATCAGTCCAGCATTATATGATACTGAGAAAAAACATGCGAGACTTTTTATCGTGTCATCCTCATTACTTTTCTTTCTGGGTGTATTGTTTGGCTACTTTGTAATTGTACCTATGTCAGTAAACTTTTTTGCCACTTTCACCATCAGTGAAGTAGTAAAAAACCAGTTTAGCATTGATTCGTATATTGGCTTGGTAAAAACAAGTGTTATTGCTTGTGGATTGTTTTTTGAATTGCCTATAATCATTTATTTCCTGACCAAATTAGGTTTGGTTACACCAGTTTTCTTGAGAAAATATTGGAAATATGCCGTAATCATCATCCTTATTGTCGCAGCAATTGTAACCCCTCCAGATGTGGTGAGTCAAATAATTGTGACCATTCCGATGTTGTTAATCTATGAAGCGAGTATCTTAATTTCAAAAATAGTAGTAAAAAATCAAAAAAAATTAAATGGCTGATATAATCGAAGAATTCAACGAGTACCGTTCTAAAATGAACGAAAAATTATTGGCAGACAATAATAAAATTGTAAAACGAATTTTCAATCTAGACACCAATGCGTATGCGGCGGGAGCATTAGACGTAAAAACTAAAGAGCTTCTGGGATTGGTAGCTTCGGCAGTTTTACGTTGTGATGATTGTGTAAAATACCATTTGGAAACCAGCCATAAAGAAGGTGTAACCAAAGAGGAAATGATGGAAGCGATGGGAATTGCAACGCTTGTTGGCGGCACTATCGTGGTACCTCACTTAAGGAGAGCATACGAATTCTGGGAAGCACTGGAAGAAACTGCTGTGAAATAATTGTTAAGAAGCAAAATCGTTTAATTGTTTATTCGTTTATTTGAACGATTAAACAGTTAAACAATCCAACGATTAAACTAAAAAAATGAAATTAAGAGCCGAAAATCTAATCAAAACCTATAAAGGACGAAGTGTTGTAAAAGGCATTTCGGTAGAAGTAAATCAAGGCGAAATCGTAGGGCTTTTGGGACCTAATGGTGCCGGAAAAACTACGTCTTTTTATATGATTGTAGGATTGGTTAAGCCAAATTCGGGCAATATATTCCTTGATGATTTGAATATTACTGATTATCCAATGTACAAAAGAGCACAACAGGGAATTGGTTATTTAGCTCAGGAAGCTTCTGTTTTTAGAAAATTGAGCATTGAAGATAATATATTAAGCGTACTGCAATTGACAAAACTGTCCAAGGCGGAACAAGAGGCTAAGATGGAAAGTTTAATCGAAGAATTTAGCTTAGAACACATTCGTACGAATCGTGGCGATTTGCTTTCCGGTGGGGAACGCCGTCGTACCGAAATTGCACGTTGTCTTGCCACAGATCCAAAATTCATTTTATTAGATGAGCCATTTGCGGGTGTCGATCCAGTTGCCGTTGAAGACATTCAGAGAATTGTAGCTCAGTTAAAAAATAAAAATATTGGTATTCTTATTACAGACCACAACGTACAGGAAACCTTAGCTATTACGGACAAAACCTATCTTATGTTTGAAGGTGGAATCCTAAAAGCGGGAATGCCAGAAGAATTAGTAGAAGATGAAATGGTACGTCGCGTATATCTTGGACAAAATTTCGAATTGAGAAAGAAAAAATTGGAGTTTTAGAAAAAATGAAATCCATTCGCAAAACGAATGGATTTTTTATATAAATTAAGATGACCGATCACTAAATACTGAACACTGATAACTGATTACTAAAAACTATTCCACTGTGATATACCGCAACTGCTGTAAATCTCCATTGTATATATTTATGTCTACATTACCTTTAATGCCAGGAACTGATGCCTTTTCGGTGAATTGCCAAAACAACCAATCTTCGGCTATTTCTTCTCTGTAAAAGTTATAATTAGCAATCCAAAAAAGATAATCACTGAATTCTTCTTTTAAAAAATCATCATAGTAGCGTTCGCCGGTATAAATGATAGGTTTTACTCCGTAATGTGATTCTACAGCATTTAACCATCTTTTCAAACCTAACTTAAGATTTTCAATAGACTGGTTTTTGGGGAGTTTTTCAATGTCTAAAACAGGTGGTAAATCTCCTTTTTGAAGGGTTACTGTTTTTATAAAAAGTTCGGCTTGCTCCATTGAATTTTCGTTGGGACGATAATAATGATAGGCTCCGCGAATCATTTTATTTTCTTTGGCGCCAAGCCAATTCTTATTAAACTGGCGGTCTTTCCTGTCTTTTCCAACCGTAGCACGGATAAACACAAAATGCAGCGGATATTTATTTTCTAAAGTATCTACATAAGTCCATCGGATTTTTCCTTGATATTCTGAAACATCCAAACCAATACTTTTTCCTTCATGTTTTTCTAAAACCTGATAATTGCGAACATCAGAAATGCGCTTGGCTTCTGTTTCTTCTCTTAGAATTTTATCTGATTTAAAACTAAAATAGTAGGCTAAACCATCTCTATAATGATAGCCAACAGCAACAATCAGCAAAACAAAAAAAGCAACAATAGAATAACGCAAAACCTTCCCGGAGAAAACAGTTGCTTTCTTTTTGGGTTTACGAACTACCGTAGTTTTTCTTCTGACCGTTTTTCTTTTCATCCAAAAAAACTACTTTTTCAGCATTTTATTATTTATTACTGACAACAAAACATAGAAAAGAATGACCAAAGGAATCCCTAAATATTGGAGAAAAATTAACAATAAAAGGGAGCAAATCAAAAACACAATTTGAAGCGCATTATCCTTGAAATTGAACTTCTTGATTTTTAAGGAGAACAAAGGAATTTCAGCGTTCAAGATATAAGCACTCAATACCGTTATTGCTAGTAAAACCCATTGATTTGTCAATATTTCGATAACAAATAAAGAGTCGGTGTATTTTAAAACCAAAGGCAGACTTAAAATAAACAGCGCATTGGCAGGAGTTGGCAAACCAATAAAAGAATCAGTTTGACGGGTATCAATATTAAAATTTGCCAATCGGTAACAAGATCCTAAGGCAATCAAAAACCCTAAATAAGGGAAAATTTGCAAATGATCAACCGCCGCAGTTGACGAATTGTCGATCATCATTTGAGACATCACTAAACCCGGCACAACTCCACTGGTAACCATATCTGCCAAAGAATCCAACTGCAATCCAAGCGGGCTCGATACTTTGAATAATCGAGCAAAAAAACCATCAAAAAAGTCCAGGAATATACCCAAGCAAACAAAATAAAATGCCATTTCAAAATCTTGGTTGAAAGCAAAAACCAAAGCGATACAACCGCAAAAAAGATTTAGTAAAGTAATAATATTGGGGATATGCTTTTTAATAGTCATAGTTATAAAATTTAGTGAACCACAGTTGGCAAATTTAGCATAATAAGTCAAGGAGAAGTACGTTTTTTAATAGAGTTTTTTCAACAGTGATTTCTTGTTTGGATATATTTACCGAAAGGAAGAAATAAGCTCGGTAAAAAATTATATTTTTGATAAAAATTAAACAGACTTTTAGTTTGTAAAAATGACCCCATTGAAAAAAAGCTTCCTATTAGCAGCGGTTTTGGTTAGTACGCTAAATTACAGTCAAGCCGTCAGAAAATACTCGAATGAGTTTATGAATATCGGCGTGGATGCGGCTGCATTAGGCATGTCTAATACTGTTGTGGCTACTACGAGTGATGTAAATTCGGGGTATTGGAATCCTGCAGGACTGATTCATCTGGAAGATCATCAGGTATCCTTAATGCATGCTAATTATTTTGCCAATATAGCCCAATACGATTACTTGGCCTACGCAAGCCCTATAGATGACCGGAGTGCTTGGGGAATTTCATTAATTCGTTTTGGTGTTGATGATATTTTAAACACTACTGAACTCATTGACAGCCAAGGAAATATTGACTACAACAGAATCAGTCTTTTCTCAACGGCCGATTATGGTTTCACTTTTTCTTATGCTCGAAAACTCCCTGTTCCCGGATTTCAATATGGCGTAAACGCAAAAGTTATCCGACGAATCATCGGCAAATTTGCCAATTCTTGGGGCTTTGGTTTTGATGTCGGATTACAATTCGAAAAGAACAACTGGCAATTTGGATTAATGCTTCGGGATATAACCACCACGTATAACGTATGGAATATTGATGAAGATGAATATCAGAAAATTGCCAATTCCATTCCCGGAGAAAACCAGGAATTACCGGAGAGTACTGAGATTACAGCTCCAAAAGCACAATTAGGAATCGCTAAAAAGTTCATCATTCGATACGATTATAGCATTTTGGCTGCTGCCAATATGAATATGCGATTTGCAAAAACGAATGATCTTATCTCGACCGATTTTGTCAGTATCGATCCGGCTTTAGGTCTTGAATTTGGCTATACTGATTTAGTATTTGTACGTGCAGGTGTGGGTAATTTTCAGAATGTACAACAACTGGACAACTCCGAAAAAGTGGGTTTTCAGCCTAATATCGGTTTGGGGTTCAAATACAAAGGCATCCAGATTGATTATGCACTCACTGATTTAGGCGATCAAAGTACAGCTTTGTATTCCAATATTTTTTCAGTTAAAGTAGATTTGGGAATGTTTAGAAATTAATTTAAAAACAACAATACCACAACAAATGGATATAGCTTCTTTAAAAAAAATAGTTCTTTTCATACTCTTGTTTTCAACTGCAAACTATAGTTTCGGACAAAGCATCCAATTATCAAAAAACACACAAGTCAGCGTACTTACTTGCGGAACGGGGAATGAATCCTATTCTCTTTTTGGACACACTGCAATTCGAGTACACGATACGGTCAACGGAATTGATGTGGTATACAATTATGGGGCATTTGATTTTAATACACCAAATTTCGTCATGAAATTCATAAAAGGGGACTTACAATATTTCGCCGTAGCGGACTCTTATCCTGATTTCATCAATCAATATCAATATGAAAAAAGGTCTGTTTATGAGCAGGAATTAAACATTCCTTCATCCTTGAAACAAAAACTATTTGACAATCTGAACACTTCATTGGCCTCAGGCGAAAGTCATTACACATACAAGTTTATTGATAAAAACTGCACATCGATGGTTGTTGACATCATCAATAAAACATTAGACACCACCGCAATTGTAAAAAACGCAGATACCGACATCACTTACAGAACGATCCTTTATCCGTATTTTGATAATCACTTTTACGAAAAATTAGGGACAAGCATCATCTTTGGTAAAAAAGTAGATGGTTTGGGAACGCAACTATTTTTGCCTTTTGAACTGCAAAAAAGCCTGAAGAAAGTTACTTTTCAGAATCATCCGCTGGCGCAAGAAAACAAGACACTACTAGAATTCGAGAATGAAGTTCCTGACTCTTGGTGGAATAACATCTATACCTATATTCTTTTTCTTGGGTTTATGGTACTGATAAATAAGAAAAGTATCGATTTATTTTACCTCATCCTGATAGCGGTAATGGGTATGTTTTTTACGTTTGTCGGATTTTATTCGTCGCATCTGGAATTAGGATACAACTATAATATTTTACTTTTCAATCCAACTTTAGTAGGGTTGCTTTATTTTTATTGGACAAAAAACAAAAAAGGAATTTACAATCTGGCATTATTTAATATCCTGTCGTTAGGAATCTATTTCTTTGTAGTAATCAACAAAGCTCATTTTTTACTGGTATTACCATTAATAATTACCAACGGAATTATTTTGGTCAGAATGGCAATGCAGAATAAAAAACGGATTCCAATTATCATTTAATTTTTTTAAATAATAATAATAATAATAATAATAATAATAATAATAATACTATTGCCCCCTATAAAATAAAACGGTGGTAATTGTTTTAAAAGCAATGTTTAAATCCAGAAAAATACTTCTGTGTTTGATATAATACAAGTCGTATTGAAGCTTTATCAAACTGTCATCAATTGTTGCACCATAAGCATAGTTTACTTGCGCCCATCCAGTAAGACCCGGCTTTATAATATGTCTTGTTTCATAGAAAGGCATAACTTCAGCGATTTCCTTTACAAAAAAAGGACGTTCCGGACGAGGACCAATAACGGCCATGTCCCCTTTTAGAATATTTATAAATTGCGGAAATTCATCAATCCTGGTTTTTCGTAGAAATTTACCAAAAACGGTAACTCGAGAATCATTTGTAGTGGTAAAAACAGCCCCGTTAGATTCGGCATTACTGACCATGGTCCTGAATTTTAAAATTTCAAATACCACGCCATCTTTACCAACACGTTCTTGGGTATAAAACAACTTTCCTCTGTTTCCTATTGCATTTCCTATCAATATAAATGGAAATAGCACAAGACCTATGGATAATCCAAGTACCGAAGCACTAATTTCAAAAATTCGGGCTCCAATCAAATATAATTTATTGTGATTGCTTCTGCTAAAAGGAAAAAAGCGATAAAAATCTCTGGACATATAATGCACTGGAATACGCTGTGTTTTACTTTCATATACCTGCGTATATTCTCGAATTATAGCTCCGGACTCCAGCAAATGAAGTAATTGCTGATACAACTCGGCCGTAATTCCATCTGTTTTTTGGGAAGCAATTACAATCTCGGATATAGAGTTTTGTTTTACAAAAGAAAATAACGAATCTCGCTTTATATTTTTAACGTAGGGGTATTCAACTAGTTCATCTTCGGCAGCATCGGCATTCACAAATGCAATTATTTTATAATGGGGATCGATATGCTCTAATCCGGATATCAACTCTTCTACCTGCTCTTTATCACAGATTAAAACTGCATTTTGTAAAAATCGATTAGAGGCTAAAAACGAAACATAAAACATTCGCCATAAAAACAAAGCCAAAAACACAACCACATAAAACAATACAATCTGAATTCTTTTCGAAGGAAGCTCCGGAGAATAAATCGGCGTTAACAAGTACACTAAAACGGTCGTTGAAACGGTTAGAATAGAACTCTTTAGTACCTGAAATTGATTACTGGCAACCTGAAGATTATACATTTCGAAAATAGTTCCAAAAAGATTGATATAAACACCCAGAATTAGCATCCAATACAAATTATTCGTTGACACAATAAAATAATCAAAATCAAATATATTTCCAATAAAAAATAAAGAACCAAAAACAAAAAACACATCAAAAATACGAAGAATCATCTTTCGCTCTGATATTTCAAAATGTATTTTATCGACTGAAAGCATGAGTGGTATTTACGTTTAGGACTGCAATTTAATGCTTTTGCTTCGAAGTAAATTTAAGAAATGTTAATTTTTTTAACAAAATTTTAATAAAGAGTAAGTTAATACAAGACTATTTCAAATAAGGCTCATAAATAAAGCGACAGAAGTGTTTTTCAAGTACTAAAATGGATTAGGGCTATACTTCAATTAATAATAATAATAATAATTAGTCCTCTTTCTTTCTTGTGGGTAATCCCAACTGCACATTCAATAAAGACAATGAATACACAAAGGCAGGTGCCGCAGTACGCATGGCAGCATGATTAATCGTTAAAAACCAAAAAGCAACAAAACACAACAAAAACATATTAAACTTGTTTTCTAAATACAAAACCAAAGGGGTAAAAAACAGAATCAATAAAGCCAAAATTCCTAAAGACCCATGTTCGGCTAGTGTTCTGGTAATCTCATCATGGGACAAAACAGTTACTCCCGTTTCATTTTTTCTGATTTCTGCCCCTTTACCGACACCTGCACCAAAAATGGGGTTCTTCAGAAAGGTATTTATCTCATCTTGAGCCACGTCTTCTCTCCCTGTAAATTGACTTTCTTTGACTCTTCCTGAGGCATCCTGATTCGCATATCTTTTATTGATAAGACCTCCCGTCTGAAATGAAGTATACGTCCAAGTGGCAAAAATGACCAATCCCAGCAATACAATAATATAATTCAATTTTACCCTCCCGCCAAAATTCGATTTAAAATACAAGAATAGTAGTAATAAAACGATCATCAAAAACCCAGTGATTATTCCACCACGGGAAAAAGTAAGCATCCCGCGATAGGTTATATTCAAAGCAATAATAAGATTAATGGCAATTTGAAATTTTGTTTTAGAATCCAATATAACTCTCGAGAAAAAAATAAACATACCCAATCCTAAAACGGTTGCCACCTGATTAGGGCCATAACCACCTGAAGTTTCAAAATTAGATTGTGTACTGGTAACAACATCACGTACATTGGGGGTATACAGGGTTAGATATACCATACAGCTTAGGATTGGTAACCCCATACTGAGCAAGATTTGATTCATGTCTGCTAATGAAATCTTACGCCTAAAAGTGTACAAAGAGGCCAGTCCAAGACAAACAGGGCCTGAAATATTAAAAGCTATGGTTGTTCTGATATTGGTATCAAAATCCAACACAAAAGTCGAAATAACGATACTGGGCACCAATAAGAGTAAAAAAATCCAATAGGGGGCTGCTCCTTTAGAAAAGCCACTGTAATACATTCCTAGCAAAATAAAGACCATAACACCGTACTTCGAAATCTCATACAAAGGATTTCCGCCGGTCATTCGCAAAAAAACTTCACTCCCCACCACATAAGCAGCTACTACAAGTGCTTCATTATTGCGGTTTTGACTTTTAATGATGTAATACAACCCAAAAATAAAAATAGAATACCCATAAATTTTAGTAGTGAATGGCAAAACAAATCCCAATGCACCAATTACTAAATGGAGAAGAATTAAATAAAGATAAAATTGATCCTCTTTTTTCATTTGTGACTATTTTTCAACCAATTTAAATACTGTTGGATAACGACTTCTTCCGAATGAGCATCCTGTATTTTGTTATAAAGAGCAATGCCAAACTCCGTCTGTAGCGCATCATTTTCTATCAATTTAACTAGTGCTTCATAAAACATTTGTTTTTGTTTAGAGGGCACTAGAAAACCATTTTTACCGTTTTGAACCAAAGATGCTATTTCACCTACATGGGTCACTACAACAGGCTTTTTATTCCAGCCATACTCTAACAATGCCACCGGCAACCCTTCAGATTGTGAAGTTAAAACGGCAATCGTCGATTGGCGTAATATATTTATTACATCTTCTTTGCTGCCGTAAAGAAACACATTTTTTTCTAAATGATACGTGACAATCAAATCCTTAATTTGTTGGGAATATCCATCCTGAAAATCTTTCCCAACCAAATGAAAAGTCCAATCAGAATGCGATTTTTGTAGCTTTATAGCTATTTCTAATAATAAAAAATGATCTTTCTGTGCTCTCAAATTAGCCAAACACACAATACGTTTTCCATCGATTCCATGCAAAACGGTTTGCTCTAAAACCATAGTGTCATCAGAGGGAAAATTAGGAAGATAAAGCACTTTTTTAAATCCCAATTGTTGTTCTGCCCATAATTTTAGTTTTTGATTGACGACAATTATACCACTAAAAAAAGGAAGTGTCATTTGTAAAGTACGAATAGGTCTTTTGGACAAAAATTCACTGTCACCATAATGATCATGCCAAAGTAAGCGAAGGGAGGGGCATAGTAATTTCAAAAGGAAAACCAGAAAAAAAGAAGTGCTGTGCGCATGAACAACGGTCACTTTATGCTGTACTACATAACTTCGCAATCGAAACACAGCCTTAAAATCCAACGAGCGCTTCTTGTTTAAAAACAAATAAGAAACTTCATCCTTCAATTGCCCTTTCAAACTACCCTCTTTTCGAGTAGCTACCAGTCCCGAAAAAGAAATCTTAGCAGTCAAAGCATTAGCATAGCTTACAGCCATACGTTCTGCTCCACCCGCCTCAAGAGAATCTATAATTTGAATGATCCGCATTTTTTACTTTTATTTTATTCTTAATTTGTTATTCTTTAAACCAGTAATCTTACATCTTACTTCCTGCACCTCTCATCTTACATCTAAAAACAACAACTCCTCTATTCCTTCCTCAAAAACATCCAAAGTATACCTTCTGGACCAATCCGAAGCTTTTGTTCGCATACCCTCAAAACCAGCTTCACTCCTGATAACAGTCAGTATTTGAGCAACATCCTCCTCCAAATTCAATGTCAACAAAACCCCGCGTTGTCCATAATCCAACATAAATGGAACACAAGAAACAGCAGTAGCTACTGGAATACATCCCCAAAACATCCCTTCAGCCACCACTTTGGGCCAACCTTCACTTGCAGAAGGCAGAACTACAAAATGACTATTTTGATACGCTGTTTTAACCGTTTCGAGAGGCTGATTTCCTTTCAAATGAACATACGATTCCAATTGATTGTTTTTAATATAAGTCTCCAAGACTAATTTCTCACTCCCTTCGCCGTACAAATGCAAACTAACGGCAACTCCTCGTTGACACAAACGCTCTACTAATTGAATGGCATACAAGGGATTTTTACCCAAAACCAAAGCTCCGGCAAACACAAAATGAATGGTATTAAAACTATCCAAACGCAACAAGGGAACTTTATCTGATTCAGTATACGTAGCTGTAAAAAAAGGTTTTATATTTTCAGAACTATCTTCCCATTCTCCATATACCAAAACCTGCATCTTTCGGGTTAAAAAAGCAGTACTCAAAATCCATCGCTGCAATTGGTAGGCCCAAGGTTGTTTGGATTTTGAATCCCAATTTCCGGCATATTTGGCTGTTTTAGGAGTATTAGGAAACAAAATCTGAATAAAACAGCCCAATAACCCGACATTACCTGGGCATCGTAAATGAATGTGATCAGCGTTTCGCATCGCTAAAAAAATACGCCAAGAGATACTTGGTATTTTTAAAACAGAAAGAAATATATTTTTTAAATCCAATACATCAAAAGAATCAATCGGTATAAATTGAATGCGATCATGTTCATACGAATCATCTATCGACGAAATTAATTCCGAAACCTGAGGAGCTACTATAATTAATTCAGATACATACTTGGACCAGACATTCATTTCACGAACATAAGGAGCATAAGCATAGTAACTATCTTTTGTGACTATATGAGGAACATGGGTGATTACAGCAAATTTCATAAAAACTTTTTAATGATATCAAATATATTATTAATTAACCCGTATTAATATGAAAATTCAAATAATCAAAACTCATATATTAGAAACAAGTATACTTAGTATTTGATATTATTCTTTCACTTGACTCTTCAAATCACAATAAGTATTAATGGTAAAAGCAAACAAAAAAACTAACACTGGCCTCATTGGGAACATATAACGCTGTTCCGAATGAAAAACAAATACATAAAGCAGTGACCAGAACCATAGAAAAAGAAATGGTATTAAAAGTCTATAAGTTCTAATCTTAATTAATAAAAAAACACCAAAAATGGAAGAGAAAATCAAAACATAATTAATACTGTTAATATAAAAATGAATGCCATATTTAATCCAATTACTCTTATTAGATTTCATTAATGGTGAAATAATAAAACTCTGGGACTGAAAAAACTTCAAACTATATTGTCGTAATGTTAATAACGGATGAGTCAGAATATCATCCGCTACCCAATCAATATAATATGCTGTTTTATCAAGTTTTTGGAGTTCACAAATTGAATCTAACTCTCTTCTTTTTAACAAATTATTAAGATAGTCAGACGAAACAAATTCATCTTGACCATGTTGTGGTAACCAATTAAATGGCTCGTCCCGCAATTCAAATCGAGACCAAAGGAGCTGCTTTCGAAAAATTTCTTTCTTAAAATCGCCGTCAGTTGCACTTAATCTTCTTTCTGCGGATGTTAAAAACAAAAGAATCCCAAACAGAGTAATGATAAAAACAACCTTATACTTATTTTCTAATTTTAAAATCAAAAAATAAACTAAAAATAGAAATACAAAAGGGAACAAATTAGGCCTAAAACCTATAAGCATGCCTATCGAAAAAGCCAATAAAATAAAATCTGCAAAAAAATATGATTTACCGATAGTAATTTTTACCCAAAAATAAACAAATAAACAAACTGCAAAAAAAGAACCTGTTTCTGCCAAAATTCCAAAACCATAATAAACATGTATGGGAAATAAATTTAAAACTAAAACAGTCCAAAACTTTGATTTAGTTGAAAAGTTCATCAAATCTAACGACTTGAATAAATAGTGAATCGACAAACATAGAATAACTGAATTAAAAACGACACCAAATAAATAATAGACCTCATCATTATGAAAAACATAAGCTAAGGAATAAGGAACAATATAGTAAAATAACGTAAATAAACCCTTATCAAGTCTAACACTGCCTTGAAAACCATTCAATATGAAATCTATCAATTGAATAGTCCCTTCATGATATTCTCCATCTCCAAAAGGCTTTGGTTTAAAAGGTAAAAAATAGAACACAAAACACACCAAAGCCGTAATAGCAACTGAGTATTTGGTTATAAAATTAAATATTCGTTTCATCTCTTATAAATTCATCTTTAATAATATAAAGAGGTCTTTTTCTAGTCTCATCATAAGTACGCCAGACATATTCTCCAATAATACCAAGCATTAACATAATTAATCCTCCAATAATTAAAATAAGAATCATTATAGGTGCCCAACCATCAAAAGGTGTATTATTTATGAATCTATTGTAAGCAATTACGATGGCATAAATAAATCCAATAAAAGAGAAACTAATACCCAATAAAGACATGACACGTATCGGTGCATAGGATGTATTGAGTAATCCATCAATAAAGTATTTTAATTTTTTCGACAAAGTCCATTGCGACTTACCAAATGGTCTTTTCATTCTGGAATATGGAATGAATGCGGTACTAAATCCCAACCACAAAATATCTCCTTGAAAAAACCGGTTTCGTTCATCTATTTGATTCAAAACCTGCAATGCTTTCTGACCAATAAGCATAAAATCAAAACCCCCTTTTGGCATTTTAGGATTAACATAGCGCATCAACCTGTAAAAAACGACAGATGCTTTATTCGCTATAAAACTATCTTCTCGATCAACTCTATGACCAATTACGATTTCGTTACCTGCTTTCCATTTTGCAATCATTTCCTCAATCAACTCAATAGGCTCTTGTAAATCGGCAGACATAATAACCACAGCTTCACCTGAAACTACTTTTAATCCAGCAATGATAGCGGGTACTTGTCCAAAATTTCTTGAAAAAGAAATTACCTTTACACGAAAATCTTTATGATGTAACGGGAGTAATTCTTCCATCGAACTGTCATCAGAACCATCATTTACGAAGATAAATTCATGATCGTATTGCAATTGTAATAGTAAAGTCATTAACTTTTCATATGTAGGTACTATAGAACCTGCATTTCTAAAAACCGGGATTACAAAAGAGAGTTTCATAAATAATTTTCATTTAAAGGTTTTAATTCCTTTATTACTTTCGCAGGAATACCTGCTACGACAGTATTATCTGGCACATCTTTCGTTACCACAGCACCTGCACCAACAACAACATTTTTACCAATAATTACATTAGGCATAATAGTGGCATTAGCTCCTATCTGAGAAAAAGAACCAACTTTACAGTTCCCTAAAAGAACAGCAGCGGGCGAAATTTCTACAAATTGTCCTATTGCACAATCATGTGTTATTATAGCATTACAATACACCAAACATCCTATTCCTAAACTAATGCTATTTGAAAAAACAGAATTCATAAGAATATTAGAACCAGTTCCTATTTTGACATCATACGAACTTATTAATGCAAGTGGACTTATACTCGAACAAAAAACTCCGCCAATTTTTATAAATTTCTTGTATAATTTATATCTCAAAATTGGACTACCAATTCCTATCGTAAATTCACTTCCAAATCTTTCAAAATGATCGACAACCTCTTTTTCATTTTTGAGAATAGGAAAAGAATCGTATAAATAATCTCCTATTTCCGTGTTGACATCATCATAAAAAACCAAATTTTCTGTCTTTTTTAATTGCACAAAAACTTCTAATACTTCTTTTGCAAACCCTTTAGCTCCTATAATTAACATAGTACTTCATTTATTAACGTACAAATAAGTGACAATTCATTTTCTTCTAAACCTACATAGAGAGGAAGACACATGATCCTTGAAGCAATACTTTCGGAAATTGGCATAGCATTTCCTGACACATAATCTACTGTATTTAAGGACGGATAAAAATACCTTCTTGGAAAAATGTTTCTGTCATTCAATGCTTTTTGAATGCGTAATAAATCGGCTTCTCTCTCAGCAATAATAGGATAATAACTATAATTCCATTCCGAATTTTCACGAAGCTTCATTTTTTGTAAATGAGTGAAATTCAAGCACGATTCATAATAATTAACTACTCTTTTCCTTTCTGCGATAATATGCCCTATATAAGGCAAAACGGATAATCCCATAGCGGCTTGCAATTCTGAAATTTTTCCATTTATACCAAGTCCATGAAATGCCAAAGGACCATTATGTCCAAAATTATGGCTATAAAAAATTTGCTGCATTAAGGTTTTATCAGTGCAAAATACGGCCCCTCCTTCACCGGTATGAAAAAGCTTAGTAGCATGAAAGCTACAAGTACTTACGTCCCCATAATTAAAAATAGATTTTCCATTGTAAGATACGCCGAAGCAGTGAGCAGCATCATAAATAACCTTCAGATTATATTTCTGGGCTATTTCAGCTATTTTCTCAATATGGCAAGGATTCCCAAAAACGTGAGTTGCTAAAATCGCTGTTGTTTTTGAAGTGATGGCTGCTTCAATTTTAGTTTCGTCTATAGTTAAATAATCGGGTTGAATATCAACAAAAACAGGTTGACAATTTTCCCAGACTATAGATGCTGTTGTAGCAATGTAACTAAAGGGGGTTGTAATAATTTCACCTTTTTGGCCTAAAATTTTTAATGCTATCTGAATCGGAATAGTTCCATTGTTCATAATAAGAATACTGTCAGTTTTCAAAAAAAATTTTAATTTTTCTTCTAATTCCAAAACCAAATTCCCACGATTCGTAAGCCATTGATTTTCCCATATTCTACTCAAATAAGAATTATATTCTTCAATAGGAGGAAAAAAAGATTGTGTTACATTAATCATAAAAAAGGAATTATTCAATTATTTATTTAGGCTCTCTAATCAGTAAACTCCACCAACCCACTGTTCTTCCAATAGCTTCTGTAAAGGCTTCCTTCCGTTTAGATGTCGTAAATATATTGCTAAATCGAATCAATGTCAAAAGTATCGTAATGGAATGCCATTTTATTTTTGCATCAAAAAACGGTTTAGGATTTTTAGTGCGCCAAACATACCAGCCGTTTCGAACGACCATTTTTCCATACTGATATTGGTTAGGTCTTCCGGATACCGCGTGATAATGATATAATTTTGCATTAGTATTTAGATACAATTTCCCTATTTGGGCTGCTCGTATTGAAAAATCAGTATCTTCATACAAACCATAACCTTCAAAATAAGTTGAAAATTGAATCCTATCAAATAGTGTTTTTTTAAATGAAGAAACACCTCCCATCAACTGCTCTGACTCATATATTTTACCACTAGGAGGTAGAAAACTAACACTTCGCCCATGCGAAAACAACGGAGAAAAACCGGGAGAACAATCACTATCCAGTCCTAACTTTTTTCTTAGAACAAATCGGCTACTGTCTTTTCGCTTCCATCCATCAAAAAAAAACTCATTATTATTAGACTGGTAATCATAACCTACAAAATCATATTGAGTATCATCGATTATAAAACCTCCGACACCTAAAGCTTCTGGATATTCTTGATAAGTGCACAACAATTGCTCAAAATAATCCTTTTTTAAAATGACATCATCGTCCAAAAAACAAACTACATCAGTACCATTAGACGTCCTATCAATACCAAAATTTCGTTGTTTAGTTAGACCTCTAAAATTTTGTGAAACTAAAAAGTAGCGCAGATTTTCAAACTGATTTTCCTGCAACAGCTGTTCGGTTTCCCGGTTTGTTGATCCGTCAACAATTATAATTTCATCCGGATGTAATGTCTGTCGATGCACCGACTGTAAAAGTTGCAATACCGATTGAGGGCGCATATAAGTACAAATAATTAGAGAACACCTCATGCTTCTTTTTTTAATTTATTAGCCCACAAAATGCTTTGCTTCCATTGTTTTTGAAACTGGTCATAATAGTGGAACGGATTTTTAATTTTCTGATGTTGATAGTACTTGAAGAACAAAATGGTTTTATAACCCAATCGCTGTTCAACTGTAGTATGCAAAATTTTATACAACATGATTGTGGGGGAAGGTTTGGGTTGAATAGCATCATTTTGCCATTGTAAAACAGGCTTTGTTCTAAAACCGCCAACAGGAGCTTTTAAATGCAATATTTCCGGCGCCGGTAGATACAAAACATCCGCGCCAGTATTTCGCAATTGCATCCCAAAATCACCATCCTCTCCGTAACCAAATTCATATCCCATTAAAAATCGAATGTTTTTTATGCTGCTTGATTTAGCAAAACTACAGCCTGAACCAAAACTACCCCATTGAAAAACAGAATTGTAAATTATTTTCTGCCCTTCTTGTAAACAGTTAATAGAAACTACTTCTGTACCAAATTTATTAATCTCACTTATGACCTTTTGAATAAAATCAGATGGAATTCGAACATCATCGTCTGCAAAGAAAACCCATTCATTTATTAGGTGTTGCAAAGCCAGATTTCTGGCATTACAAGCACCAGATTGATGTATAAAAAAATGCTTAATCTCAAAAGGCCATACTTCAGTATGAATATAGTCCAATTCAGAAAAACTATTTTTATCTTGATTTTGCTCTACAATTATGATACAATTTGGTAAATATGTTTGTTTGGTTAAATCTTTTAATACATCATATAAATAGTTGCTTCTTCCAATGGTTGGAATAATGACATCAATAGTTCCTAAAGCAATAACCGCTCTTGAGGACTGAACAATAATCCCATCTAAGTTTATTGTATTGGTATTTCTATTCTTATAAAAAAGAGAAATAATCATTGGAAACACAGGAAATTTTCTTTCGTACAACAGAAAGTTTAACAGCAATAAAAACACCCATCGTGTTTTATAGTGCTGTTTTACAAAACGAAAAAGAATAAACGTATTCTTTTTAGCGGGGTTGACAGTCGCGGGATGTTCTTTTAAAAGGTTAGGTTCTGAATAACACAACAACCCTTTTGGCATGGATAGTTTTGCTAAAGAACACAAAAAATAGTCAAAATTTTTCTCGCAGGGAATTTCATTTTTTAAAGCTAAAAAAACAGCCGAATGAATGCCTCCAACCCAACTGCTCATTTGCCATGTTGGAAAAGTTACAGTACTATTTACCCTCACAAAAGGAGATTCATCTATGTAACCAACATTGGTATCTAAATAAGAATTGCAAAAAGGATTATAGGAAAACAAAAGTTTTTTATGATGGAATAATTTTTCAATTTCAGAAATATTCAATTGCTCTTTTAGACTCAAATGACACCAAACTAAAATCTCATCTGGAAAGTCATTTGCCAATAAAGCCATAAACTTGGCTATGGGTAAATGGCCATTCTTCTCAATTTCAAAAGAATCAGCATTCCTTAGCGCGACAACTTTAGTTTCATTATGATAAATAATTATCATAGCACTAATTTTTTAAGGAAGGCCCTGCAAACGTTATGATTTCATTTTTTCGGAATCGGACCGTTTGATAAGGATAATTCATTTTTTCGAAAAAGGCCTCCACTTTAATATAAGTAGCTGCTCCATCAACGATATGATAAGATGCTATGGCAAAATTAGGCTTTAGATTTCGTATCGTTTCTTCACAACCGGCCAGAGCTTCTATTTCGGCCCCTTCAATATCCATTTTTATGAAATCTAATTTCTTAATGTTATTATTTCCAACCCAATCATCAATTCGTACGGCTTCTTTTTTAACACATTTATCACTATCTGGAATCCAAATGGCAGAAGACCCTACGGTACCTGCTTCATAAAAATCAATCCACTTATTTTCATCCCAAAGCAACAAATTTTCGATTTTAATATTCCCCGGAAGATCATTGTTTAAACCTATATTACAGTCAATCCTCTCAACATTATAAATGTCTGGTTCAAAAGCATAAACAACCCCTCCTTTACCGATCAACTTAGAAAATAAAATCGACAAATGCCCACAATTGGCTCCGGCATCAAGAACAACATCATTTTCTTTAACTTTATAAAAATGCTGGTAATAATTAAAATCTGGTGCTATATAATATAAAGCTTCATGGGTTACCATCGCTAAATCCTGAAAAGTAGTCTTATAAGCAACCGAAGTGCCGGCTCCTTGTACTAATTCATAAAAAGTATCTTTCGGTTTATTGATGCTGTAATAACCCAATTTGATTTTCTCTTTTATACCCCCATTAGGAAAAATGGCACTAATAATTTTTTTTATCTTTTTCTTCATTTTGATGCGATAACATTTTTATAAAACAACAAACTCTGTTTGGCAACGATTGATATACTAAATGTCTCTTCTACTTTTTTACGGGCTTGTATCCCAAATTCACTTTGCAAATTTAGATTTTCAAGCAAGGCAATAATTTTATTCGCATATGCCTTATGATGTGTCGGATGTTCCAAAAAACCATTAATTCCATCATCAAGAACCTCTCTTGCCCAACCAATAGTAGAGGCTACAATAGGTTTTTGAAGGGCCATCGCTTCAAGCCATGAAACAGGTAAAGCTTCTGCAAATGTAGGAAACACACAAACACTTGCTTGTTCTATTTCCTTTTTTATTTGACTATAAGGAACACTTCCTAAATAGGTTACATTAGGAATGGCTTCTAATGAAAATAGTTTTTGCATCATCTGCCAAGTTGATGGAGCTCCAGAAATAACATCTGAGGCATCCCTCCCAACCAATACTAATTTTGCATTTGGATTTTTTTTAATCACTTCGTTAAAAATCAAAGGCAATTCTAACAATCCTTTTTTTCGAATTAAGGTTCCAAAATAAAGAACAATAGGCAAAAGAGTCGTTTTTTGATGTTCAAATTCAAAAGTAGTACAATTAACACTATTTGGAATAATGGTAAATTTCTTATTGAAGCCAAATACTTGATTAGTCAAATCGGCTGTAAACTGACTCACAGAGAGCAAACCATCCGCTTGCAGTAAAGCGCGTCTTTCATGAAATTTATTATTCCATTTTACGGGTCGTTGGTCCAAATGACAGAAATAAGTATCCGAACCGTTCAATCGAATGACTATAGGGCATTTTTTAGGACTTATAAAAGAGGTTATTCCAGTCCAATCTGGTGCTTCTACGACATCAATTTCTTTGTTCTCATACAAACCATCAATTATTTTCTGAAGTTTTTTTCGAGTGAGGTACCACGACAATCCTTTCAACTTAACATTTCGTATTTGCTGAACTACGATACCATTATCCTCAAAAATACTCTCTTCTTTTTGGCCGTAAACCAAAACCCGAACGGAACAACCTTCCGCCAGAAGACCGATAGCTAAATTCCTGATACTGGTACCAATCCCTCCGGAGCTCCCGGTCTTTAAATGTGGATATTCGGGAGTCAGGAAAGCTATTTTCATAAATTATTTTTAATGATTGTTATTTTTCCAGAAATAATGCGCTACTAAAATTTTCGTCTAAAGTAATACAACTGATTTATTTAGTAAAAAAATCACTGATAATGATACTGGTAAATTTCTTGGCACCAGCATCATTCAGATGGCCGCAAGAAGAAAAGTATGTATCACCCTGCACTACACCTTCATAATTATGAATTTCAGGATACATTTTAATGACTTTTTCAAAATAATCCATACCTATTACAGTACTGCACATTGGGGTTGTAACCACAATCAGATTAATCCGGTTAGTTTTACAAATTTGCTTAATTTCTTCGTAATACTTGTTATGTAAAGGCTTTAAATTAGCGATATTATTTTTCATATTGCCTTTTTTATTTCCTAATGGATAATAACCTAAATGATCCAAACTATTTGTGGTTGCTGCTATAGCGGTTTTATACGCCTCTCGAAACCCAATACGGGCATCAAATACAACATAGCGGTAAAAAGGAATATAATACAAGGCTCTAAAATCGTTCTCTTTCGAAAAATGATCGCGAATGGTTTTGGATTGATGGATATAAGGTAAAAATCGCGCTGAAACGCCTTCCGCTCTTTCTTCATTAGATAAATTCAAGTCAGCCTCCAGCAGAACAGTCTTTATTTTATAATTCCGCTCCACCATCAACTTCAGTAACAAAGAAGCTTCAAACAAATGCCCTCCGCTCATCCCGTAATTGAAGGTTTTCAAACCTTTTTGTTCAAACAAAGGGGCTACAAAATGATTATTAGCACGGGAGGAACCCAAAATAATGACATCATAATCCTTATTTTCAGAAGCATAGACCTGCTCTACTTTACTTCTTTTCGAAGAATGGGAATAAATATTGGTATATATAAAATCTAAAATTATCAACAATAAGACTGTTAATAGAAGTATTCTGATTGTAAAAATTAAAAAATTTTTCATGCTTTGTTTATGTTCTTATGCTAATCATTTTTTAGGTCTAACATACTGTCGAAACCATATTCTCTAAAATTGAAAATAGATAAATTCTTTATAATCTGAATACGTGCCCAAAGCGATAATAGCAAATAGACATAGCGCTAATTTTACCATACTATACTTGCCCGAAATAGGCTCTATTTGCGTGCGACTATTCCATTCTGTTATAACAAAAGCGAAAACCAAAAGCAGAATTTCATAATTATAGCGTTCGTTTTCTAAGTATTGTGATGCAAAATTTCGATTGGTAACAATACGTCCAATATAATCAACAGCAACTTCAATTGATTTTGCCCTAAAGAAAATCCACGCCAAACAGGTTAATGCAAACGTACTGATGATACTAAAAAAAACTTTAAAGGAAGCAAAATCCCAATTTAAAGTTACCGTTTCCATATTGGATCGGTTCTTATTTAAAAGCAATAAAGGTAAAAAATACAGCGCATTAATAAATCCCCAAGCTATAAAAGTCCAATTGGCTCCATGCCAAAACCCACTCACTAGAAAAATAATAAAAGTATTCCGAACTTTCATGGTCATTCCACCACTGCTACCCCCAAAGGAATGTATAAATAGTCTCGAAACCAAGAGGAAAGGGAAATATGCCAACGACGCCAGAACTCGGCTATATCGCGAGAAAAATACGGATAATTAAAATTGCGCAACAAATCAATACCAAACAATTTAGACATACCAAGAGCCATATCCGAATAACCTGAAAAATCACCATAAATCTGAAATGCAAAATAAACCGCACCCAATAATAATGACAGAGAATTCATCGATTCATAATTATCAAAAATCGCATTCGCATAGATAGCGCAGGTATCCGCAATGACAACTTTTTTAACCAAGCCCCAGATAAATTGGTAAATCCCTTCTTTGGCTTTCTCAAAATCAAAGCTGCGTTTTACTTTAACTTGTGGCAATAAATGTGTCGCTCTTTCAATAGGACCTGCTACCAATAAAGGAAAATAACTGACAAACAAAGAATAATCCACAAAGTTATATTCTGCCTTAATTCTTTTTAAATAAATATCAATTACATACGACAAACCATGAAAAGTATAAAAAGAAATCCCTACTGGAAGTACTACATCCAGCAAAAGCGGACTGGTTTGTAAGCCAACACCATTCAACATTTCAGAGAAAGAACTGGCAAAAAAATTATAATATTTAAAGACGCCTAAAAAGCCCAGATTGATACTGATGCTCAACCAAAACCATATTTTACGACCAGTTTCAGTCTTAGCTTTTTCGATTCGAATACCGGTGTAATAGTCCAAAAAAGTAGAGAAAACCAATAAGAACAAAAAACGCCAATCCCAGCAGGAATAGAAATAATAACTCGCTATAATTAAGACTGCGTTTTGGGTACTTTTATTTTTGTTAAAAACAAACCAATACAGTAAGAATACGATAGGTAGAAAAAGAGCAAAGGAGAACGAATTAAAAAACATAGACTAGTGTAACTAATTGATGATGCAAAATTAAAATTTATTATTAAATAACAATGCTAAATGATTTTCAACCATGTGATCCAATGAAAAATGATTTTCGATAACAGCCCTGGTATTCAATTCAATTTTTTTTTTTCCTAAATACACTTGTTCTAGGAGTGTGGTCAAGGCATTAACATCCTTCGCCTTGAAAATATATCCATTTTCACTATCCAATACAGCTTCTTCATTTCCGCCAACATCAGTCGTTATAACAGGTACATTAGCAGCTAAACTTTCGAGTATAGACAAACTAAAACATTCCATGTGGGTAGGTTGCAACATATAATCATACTGACAATAAAGAGCATTTAAATTGGGCTGACTACCCATAAATCTAAAATTAGAATCTAATTTATGTTGGTGCACACTTTTAATTAAAAAATCTTTAAGGGGCCCATCGCCAAACAAATCGATCCGGATTCCTGATAAAATCGGGGAAGGCAATTTGGAAACAGCAACTATCAAATCTTGAATACCTTTAGATTCCCGTAAATGAGAAACAACTAAAAAATTGGGATGAATAACGTTCCTTTGAGTTCTTACTTTAATATCTTTAATAACAACTCCATTATAAATAGTCCTTGTTTTAGATCGCACCTGAGTTCCAAAATCACTTATAATTTCTTTCACTGTATAATTTGACACTCCAATAAACTGATCAATATATTTAGAAAACAAAAAACCTTTGATTTTCTTTTCCATTTTCTTCTTAAAAGGATAACCATCTATCGGACGCGGATTGTGATCAATGGCAACTACTTTAGCTTTACTGACTTGTTTTATTTTTTTAAAAAAAGGAGTACACAATTCTATAAAATGCGTAATAATAAAAGAATATGTGGTTTGGTTTTGAATACAAAAATCAAGAAAATAATTTTCTACGTTTTGATAGTTACTATTAAAAATAGTGAGCTTAGAATAGTCTCCGTGTTGGGATTGATTAGGAAAAAACCAATCAACCTGAATCCCTTTTTTTTTACATTTTGCATCAAACATCCAGAAAAAATAATCCATTCCGCCTACTCTTTCGGGTAGCAGTTCATAATTACAGATAAGGGCTATTTTTATTGGATTCATGTCCATTCGAATAAGGTAGCTACAATTCTTTTACTGGTACCCTCAAGAGGTTTACTTACCTGAAGTTGCATTAATTTTTCTCTGTTTAATTGATCCGTTTCCGGATACAAATAGTACAAATTAATAGCATCAATAAGTGCTTGTTCATTTTTTGCAATTCTCGTCGCACCACTCTTTACTACATTCATAATATGTGCATAATACAAAAAACGTTGATCATCATACAAACCGTTCTGACGATTCCCAAAAACAGGATTAATAACGGGTTTATCAAACTGCATGAAATCCAAACTCATCGTAGACAACATATTGATATTAATATCTGCAAATTCCAATAAACTCCTCAAATCCTTAATGTCAGCTATTGTTGGAATACGCTGAGACCAAGCTTCCTGATGATTCTCTCTGCTTTGGATCCACTTAGGATAATTCCATTTTATGAAGGGATATTTCTCGACTATGCTTTTAAAACGAATAGGGTCTTCTGCAGGAGAAGTACGAACTATCAGGTTAACATCTGGAATCTTTTTTTCTAGTACAGCCTTGCATATCGTTTCAATATACAATTCATCATTTTTACTGGTAGCAATATCACCACAACTAAAGCAAACTGTTTTCTTACGAATATCTAAATTAAATGCAGCATAAAATCGCTCTTTGTCAGAAGCATATCGATCTAAAACATAAGGTTCAAATTGCGGAGTACCAACCACTACGACATTTTCAGCCTGTACTGCCGAATAAAATTGCAACAGCTCTTTTTTCATTAATTCACTCCAAACTAAATAATAGTCAAAATCACCAGCCATTCTTCCTTTGGAAGCCAAATTATCCCAACTAAAAATAAAAGAACCGGTCTTGATTTGCAATTGGGCAGCTGCATAAATAAGAGGAGCTATGAAAGGAGGACGTTGATGAGTGAAAAACAAATTAGAAACACCGTGTTCTTGTAGAAGGTCCGTATATTTTTTTGTTATCTCATGAGAACTAAATGTCTTTTGCTGATAGTGATTATACCTTTGTATCCATTTTTCAGAATGAATGATTCTTGACCAAACATGGATAAAACGTGTCGCAAATCCTCTTGGATTTCTTGCTTTGGTTTTTGAGGCTTTTAAATTATCGTTTATCCCAAAATTTCCTTTAGTATGCATTTGCAAATGGGAAACCTCTTTGGCTTTTCGAAAAAACCAAGTAAAAAAATGTTCATTAAAAACCTCTAGTTCTACAATAGTACAATTCAAATCTAAAGAGTCATAAACGTTTTTTGGCAAACAGGAAAAAAGAACAACAGAATCAAATTGTAGCTTTGCTTCAGTCATAAAATCGCTTAATATAAAATTGCGATAGCCTACACCGTCAGTAATAACTATTCCTATTTTTTTCATTATATATCCTGCTAAATCAGCTATTATTCTTCAATTATCTATTTTTATTTGCCTTTAATTCAATCTATTTTTGAATCATCCAATATAAACTAATACACTGCCAAAGATGAAAACTCGAATTTTGGTTCCCCTCAAAATAAAGATCCAACTCCGTTCGCAATTCCTTTAAATCAAACCAAGCAGAAAACGAAGAGGTTTTGATTGTAGCAAAACAATGCGTAACCCACTCTTTTAAATCTTCTGCTAACCATTCTCTTTGTGGAGTTTGCAAAGGGCGTTTGGGTGCAAAAACCAAGTTATTATCCAAATATTCGGAAGCTATTTCTCGCAACATAAATTTAGTGATACCACTTTTTATTTTAAAGTCTAATGGTAACGAAAAGGCAAACTCCACCAATCTATAATCCAAAAAAGGTTCTCGCAATTCTGTAGAATATAGCATTGAAATTCGATCATTAAACCGCAAGGCTCGTGGGATTTTTGTGTAGAACAAATCTCGGTATTGTTTATTTAAAATCACATCCTCAAAAGGTTTTGGATAAACTGGTTTTTGTGCTTTATTCAAAAAAGAATTGGTAAGTATATTCGTTTTGAATGGTGAATCCGTAACCCCTTGAATGATTATATCATTTTCTTGGGTATAATAATCATAACCCGCCCATTGCTCGTCCATACCTTGACCATCGAGCAGAACTAATACCTTATCTTTTCGGGCTTGTTCGAAAATTTTAGCGTATGCCAAAGTAGGAATTCCTCCATAAGGCTCATCTTGTTGCCACGCCATTTTTTCAGATAAATAAGGAACCTCATCGGCTTGAAGAAGCACTGTAGTCAACGGGTTATTAGTTTTGGCTATCATTTGTTCCACCCAAGGTAATTCGTCATAATCTGGATTATCAGAATAGAAAGTATAGGCATTGATTCTTGATTGCTGAGTAACAGTTGCCGATTTTCGGCTTTTTATAGTAGCATTGATATTGCCACTACCTTCCTTTTGTAAATTGACTAAGGCTAACAATACAGAACTATCTAATCCACCACTAATAGTAAATCCGACTGGGACATCTGCCCGAAAACGCAAATTAATGCTGTCTTTTAAAAGAGCAACATAGTGTGCTTTGGCTTGCTCGAAAGTTAAGTTTTGGGGTTGTTTCGCAACCTCTTCTTCAAAGGAATACCATTTTTTTATATGTAACTCTTGATTTTCGTATTCTAAAAAATGCCCGCCAGACAATTGTGAAATACCTTCCCAAAAAGTTTCCTCGGGATTGCCATAGGAACCATAGGCAAAATAAGAAGCCCATACTTTCTCATTGGGGATTTTTGAAATTCCAGCCGCATGAAGGCCTTTTATTTCAGAGGAAAAATAAAGAGAATTATCTTTTAAAGAATAAAAAAAAGGTTTCACGCCAAATCGATCTCTGGCCGCAAATAGTTTTTTTTCTTGAGCATCCCAAATCGCAAAAGCAAACATGCCATTGCATTTTTGCAAACAGGCTGCACCATAAACAAGATAAGCCGCTAATAAAACCTCGGTATCCGATTCCGTTTTAAAAGCATACTGCCCTTGTAGTTCGGCTTTCAGTTCTATATAATTATAAATTTCTCCATTAAAAACCAAACTATACCGCCCTGAAGAATCTAAAAAAGGTTGGTTGGACTGAGGAGACAAATCAATAATGGCCAAGCGGTTGTGCCCTAAAGCTGCAAAACCTTCATCAAAAAAACGTCCCGTACTATCTGGACCACGATGATACTGACTAGCCAACATCGCATCCAATTGAAGACTTTTGTAATCGCCTATTATCCCTGCAATACCACACATTATTTTTGTTGTTTTTTAATCATTTCCTCCGCTTTATCCCAATCCGCCAACGTATCGATATTAACATACAATTCGGGGTCCGATTCAATAAAAGCAGTCGATTTTCCATACAAAGAACGGTCTCTTAAAAGCACTTCCGTTGTAGTAATATAAATACTGCCATCCCTATGATAGGTAGTTGGAAGTTCCTGCCGCCTGCAGATAATCTGTTCTTCGCCTGTAGCTATTTTTAAATTCCCTCTAGAATTCACTTCAAACGTCCAATGAGGGTTGTATTCATGGGGTACCTGTTGCACCGAAACCAAAGAATCACAACCACTTGCTATAAATTTTTCAATGGCAGCATCAAGAAAAGGAACAGTCCTAAATGGACTTGTCACCTGAAGCAGACACACCGCATCAAAGAAAACATTTTGAGCTTGATACCATTCCAAAGCATGAATAATAACATCAATAGTAGGAGTTGCATCTAATGCCAATACGCTGGGTCTAATGAATGGAACTGCAACTCCCAATTCCTTGGCTACTGTTATAATTTGGGAATCATCACTCGATACTATGACCTCGGATAGATACTGTGACTTCAAAGCCACTTCTGAAGTATAGGCCAATAATGGCTTACCTGCTAGGTTTTTAATATTTTTTCCTGGTACTCCTTTCGAGCCGCCACGAGCTGGTATTAAGCCTAAAATTTGCATTAGTAGGTAATCGTTTTATGAAACTGCAACGGTAATTGCAATAATAAATCAGCAATATACACCCCTGCATTCCCGTTTCCATAAATAGGAGACGAAAGGGACTTCCCTTTTGTTATAGCAAATAAAATTGCCGCTTCAATTTTCTCCTGAGAATAATCAACATCAATACTGTTACCGCCTCTATCTCTTCTATTTTGTCGGGAACCGATATTAACAACGGGGACGCCCAAGAAAGCACATTCGCGAATCCCAACACTGGAATTCCCAATCAAACAAGAACTGTGTTGAAGCAACTGCAAGAAATCTTTTCCTTCCATATTTTTAAAAAAATGAACATTGGGTAACTGATGTTGTTCTCTAAAAGCACGAATTCCGGTAGAAGTACCGTCAGCTCCAGCATCAACATTAGGCCAAAACCATAACGTAGGTTTGTTTAGGGAATGAATCGCTTCAAGTGTGGCCTCAATATGCTTACGGGAGTCTTGATATTCTGTGGTAACTGGATGCTGCATGACAACTAAATACCCTTCAGACAAATCTGGTTTTGCACCCACGCCACCATACTTCTCATAAGGATCAAAAGGAAGCGAGGTACTTTGCAATACGGTTGTTGCTAAATCAATAGAGGGACATCCTGTATTGAAAACTACAGTAGGCTCTTCTCCTAATTTAATGACACGTTCTTTTGCATTTTCAGAGGCTACAAAATGATAATCCGCTAATTTGGTTATAGCATGGCGCACTTTTTCATCAATATTTCCAGTCACTTCACCTCCTTGGATGTGTGCTAATGGAATGTTCATATAAGACGCTGCAATAGCAGTGGCCATGGTTTCAAATCGATCGGCAACAGTGACTACTATGTCTGGTTTTAGATTATCAAATACAGTGGATAATTCCAAAATACCTATCCCGGTTGTTTTGGCAGCAGCAGTCAAATTCTCTCCTTCTAACACATTAAATACTTTGGCAGCGATGGTAAAACCATCTTTTTCAATATAATTCACTGCAGAACCGTAGCGATCTAACAAGGCTGAAGCGGCAACGACTAATTGTAATTCCAAATCTGGATGATTTTGAATCGCCGACAAAACTGTTTTTACGCGACTATAAGAAGGACGCGCCGTTATTACTACAACTATTTTTCTTTTTGGCATTTTAAGTATATTATTCTTAGGTTTAAAAGTAGACAAAAAAGCGGACAGGTAAAAACGTTATTTTTTGACCTAACGTCAGTTTGAAGTCTATTTTTTTACAAAAAAAGCAATATAAAATAACATTTTATGTTTTTATTCAATTATAAATCAAATTGCTGCTATTTACTAGGTTCTACAGTCCTTAACTTCCGCTGAAGAATACGTAAAAAGGAAAGCTGTTTGAGCGCAGCGAAATCAAAGATTTGTGAATACAAATTAAAATAGTAACGCATGAACAGTTCTTTTCTTTTAGACTCGAGCCGAAGGCGAACAGAGCAAAGCTAATTCGAAAACTAATTTGACCGACGAGGGAGTAAAGACTTGAAATCGAAGATTCATGAATACAAAAAAAAAAATAACCCATGAATATTTTTTTGTTTCTTTTTTGATCAAGACAAATCGAAGATTCAGCGAGCACCACTTACAATAAAATTAAGTGAGCTAAAAAAGAAAATTAGTAAATCATAATTTTTTACATTGAAAAAAACGTTAATGGTTGCTATTTTTAAACCTAAACAAAAATTATACTTTCAAAACTAAGTGACTTGCTTTAAAAACCTTTATTTAAACAAGTCCCCCTCATTCAAAAAATCCCATTGATTCAAATCCCTATTCAAAACCTTCCCAATTAATTCTTGAAATCGCAGAGCGTCAACCCCAAACCCTTTTGGTTTTTTAGCTTCTAAGTCATCAAAAGTAATAACATGATTTTTAGGTAATTTTTTATTGACTGCCAATGATTTTTCAAAAATTTGTTTGAGTTCCGAAAAATTAGCATTGTTGTTTTTATCAATAGGATGCGACAAAGCGGCACTTATATCTCGAACAGCAAGAACCAAATCCCTGGTTTCTGAAATGGTCAAGGAAGATTTGGAGTCCGGCCCAAAAAGCTGCCGATCAAAAACCACATGAAATTCCAAGATACTGGCTCCCAAAGCGGTAGCAGCAACACAAGTTGCTATTTTGGCGGAATGATCCGAGAAACCTACTGAAACTCCATAGCGTTCTTTCAATTCTTGAATGACATTCAAACCATATTGTTCGGGTTGTGTAGGATAAGAGGTAGTACATTGCAGAATAGAAAAGCTGACGTTTCTTTCTTTTAGAAAAGATACAGCATTGTCCAATTCTTCATAAGAACTCATTCCCGAAGACAAAATTACGGACTTCCCCGTTTGGGCAATTTTTTCCAGTAGCAAGAAATTATTGACTTCCCCCGAACCTATTTTGTATTGTTCCACACCCATTTCTTCCAGCCAATCGACCGCCAAATTACTGAAGGGCGAACAAATAAAATCAAGTCCCAAACCCTCGCAATGTTGTTTGATACCCTTCCATTGTTCGAGTGTAAAACCCATTCGTTTCCAATAATCAAATCGGGTTTCGTCCTCCAACGAGAATTGAACCCTGAAAGGTTCGTACTCACTGCTTTCGGCTTCGGCGATATGCATTTGAAACTTAACAGCATCAACACCAGTTTGCGCAATGGCATCGATATAAGAATATAATATTCCTAAACTGCCTTCATGAGCCTGGCCAATTTCGGCAATGATATAAGGGGATGATTTCGTTGATGACATAATTCGATTTAGTTCTTTATCCTATCAAAAATAGCTATTATTTCTGGTTTCCAATAGAATAAGCTAAAGGTTCTAAAATAAATAATTCGATAAAAAAAATGAAAATAAAAATTAAATAATTAAACTTCTTATTTTTCAGGCTTGATCTATGGTTAAGAATTATTATAAAATCAAACGTAAATTTTTAAAACTTCAAACTCTTTAAATTTCTAATTTTTTTTATTAATGATTGTTCAACTGGATTTCTATATTTCAATACTCTAGGCAAATACAATGTTACTTCTGGAATAGTCTTAAAATATATTTTAAAACATTGAATATCCGTTAAAGCGTATTTTCTAAAGTTATGCCAGTACAACTTCATAATTCTACCTAATGGAAAGGGATAATAGACTAAAAAATAGTAGGTGGTGTTTTTCAATTGATTTCCAAATCTAAAATAATTTTGCCCAGCATTTTTTCGGGCTTCTTTATCAACCCGATGATTTACTTTGATTGTATTGGAATACAATATGTCAAACCCATTAGCCATAACTTCAATGGCAACACAAGATTCTTCTCCATAAATATCGATCCAAACCGGAAAACCATTCGTAGCTTCATATGCCTTTTTCCGAATGGCAAAACCACAACCAATAAAATCATTAGTATAATATTCCACTTCTGGAGATTCAGATTGAGACAGTGCATCCACATTTGAAGTATAAATCCCTTTTATTTCTTGAAAAGCTATGATGCCAACATCAGAATATTTATTAAAAAGTGTGATGGTTTTATCTATAAAATCAGTATTTAAAGGATGTGCATCATCATCAAGACCAATCAAGAATTGGCCTTGTGCTTTGGGATACAAACGATGTCTGGCAGCCGAAGCACCAATATTTTTCTCGGAGGAATACCACCTCACCCAATTCATTTTATCCTTTAAAACGAAAGAATCATCCGTACAGCCATCCAAAAAAACCAATACTTCGTGAATGGAGAAATCAATTATTTTTTTAAGAATCGTTAGTGTAAACTCTAATTCTGTTTTTCTATTTTTGGAAACTATCAGTACTGATGCTTTCATGAAAATTTCATTTAATAAAAAGATTATTTACTATTATTCGATTCTGATAATATTTTATCCAAACTCTCCTTAAATTTTTTATCACTAAAATAATCCCCAAACGGATATACAAACTCATTCGAACTTAATCTATTAATAATAAGATTTTCTAATTTTCGTTTAATTTCTTCCTTATCATTAGAACTTGCAATATATTGATAGTCTGTTATTATCCTTCTCATTTCACTCCTTTCTGGCGAAATAGAAAGTATTGGTTTTTTTAATGCTGCTAAAAAAGGTGCTTTACCAACTAATATATTACAAAAAAGCGGGCCGTTTTCTAAAATTATTAAAATATCAGCTTCATACTTTTGTTCATAACAGGAATTAGAAAAATTTAAGGTGTCTAATACAACAATGTTCTTGCTCTTTGAAAATTTTTCTACCAACCTCTTATTTTCCATTCCTTTTAAACGCAAAACAAATTCTGTATTTTCTTTATATAAAATATTATCATTTACTAATTCTTGATAAGCATCCAGTAGATTATCAACATTCCTTCCAAACATTATTGCGCCATGATATGAAATAGTCACTTTATTATTCTTTTTTAAAACAGTTGAAGTATCCGATAAATCAAAAACACTTTCGCTATATTGATGTGGAAGCGTGTAGATTTTTTTTCTTGAACCATATAAATATTGCATGTCTTCTGACAGAAAATTGGCAGAGCTCACACAAGATTTAGCCTGTGTGATAACTTTGTACATATTTTTTAATTTAAAAAGTTCCAATCCCGTTAATGTACATTTTGAACCCGCATACCAAAAAAGAGGATAAGGGTCGTGAAAATTAACAATTGCTTTTTTAAGTATGGGTAAATCTTTAGCTCCTAAAATCGTTTCATGATCTATTCCTGCACTTCTGATAAAAATATGATCATATTTTTGATGATCTACTTTTGCTATATAGGAACCATATACTTTATGAATATGACTCACTGCTAATGAAACATTAAATAACCTCCAAAATACTTTATTAGCCCATTTTGTAAAAAGGGGTATTTTGAGATTTAAAACATGTGTTTCAATAGAATTAATAGGTAATAAATGGAGTTGATCGTCACTGTAATTATGTTTAAGATACAAAACATCAATGATTGAATCAGGATAATTAATTCTTAATTTAGATAAAAAAGATCGTGAAACAATACCTTCGCTTGTTCCTGAAACCCTTAAATCTTGGACAATTATTAAAAATTTCATTGGTTTTTGTATATTTTTTTAAATTTATTATAAATTGGCAATTTTGATAACCTCAAAACATATGAAAACGAGCATTATTTTTTTGTACATTCCATTTTTTAATAATAAATTATAATATATATAATTATTATTTTTCAATCCTTATTATTAATCCCTTTGTTCTTAAAACATAATTACATTTATTTAAAAATTGACATTATTATTCACAAGTTTTTTAAATTTCATATTGACTTAATTTTGAATCTTTTCATGGTATGATATAGCTTTAACCTTAAAGGCAATGCTGTGTAGAAAAATTGCCATTTAAATCTTTCAAATTTAGGTAATTCAAGCACTCCTAAAATTTTTTCATATAAATTAAACTCTTTAAAATCTAATGAAAATGCTATAAAATAACGTTTTAAAGAGTAGGAAAGCAGTTGTTTTTCCTTCAGATTTTTCACTACCAATAAAATAGCTTCTGCATAAGATTTCCTCGTGACTTTTTCACGACAATTAAACGCTCCTGTTAATGAATTAGAATGTTTCCGTCCATAAAACAAACATTTATCTATTGAAATTCCTCTCAAACCCGATGATACAATTCGTGAATATAGCTCCCATTCTTCGGCATACATTAATTGTTCCGCAAACCTATTATTTTTAAAACATTCTTTTTTCCACATTACGGAAGTACAGATAAATTGCAGCTCATTTTTAAGTATTTTTTCAATATCATTTTGATCTATGTAAAAAGAAGTATATGTTTTTGAATAATCAAAATTATAGTCAAAATCATCAAAAAAAACATTACGCATATACCTGCAAAATGAAATATCATTTCCAGATAATTCATGCACACACAATTCTAAATTTTGAGGATGCGGTATATCATCATCATCAAAAAATATAATATAATCTCCCTTAGCTAAATCCAATCCCATATTACGACATCCTGGCCCTTTTAAATAAGAATCAGTACGTTTAAAATAATGAAATCTAAAGTCTTTTTCCAGAATTGGAGTAATAACTTCTTTTGTATTATCTGTTCCGCCGTCATCGATGATTAGACATTCCCAATCTTCAAAAGTTTGAATTTGTATGGATTGCAATGTTTCTAAAATAAAATGTGCTCTATTGTAGGTCGCCATAATAATTGTCACTTTTGGAAAAATCATATTTTGAAAGATTTAATTCTATTTATATATAGATTATCATTATTTTAGGAATATTGAATTTGCATAGCTGCTATGGGAGTTTGAAACAAATTTCTATTATGCTCATTTTATACCTTTTTTAATAAATCTGTCAAAGGCCTTTCTATATCCTTTTTTTAACCAATCTACATCAAAATATTTCAAAGAAAAAAATAGTATAAAAAAAAACTCTGAAATCTTCAAATTTCTTGTTTTTCTAATTTCAGCCATATACCTCCTCAACAACCTAAGCCTCTGATTTTTATCATAATAACCTAATTTATGTTTAACTATAAATTTAAAGAATTCAATTTCCGATACATTTTTTATTAAAATATTATCTTGTCTACCAGAAATATTAACAGATGACAACCTAAAAAAAACTACGCTTTCATTTATTGTAAAAATAGGTTTATTATCCGAAAAATCAAGCCATGCACGATCATCACTGGCCCAAGCTAAGGGATAATCATAAAAACCGTGTTTTAAATAGGATGCTTTGGAAAAAATATATTCAGACAATGAGCTTCTTGTCATTTTGTCAAATTTTCTATAAAAGGAGTCTGTTGCTTTCTCCCAAACCGGATGAACAAAAATATCAGGAACGCTTATCAATTTTTCGAAAATTTTTTTACTAGCAAAACGAACCACATTTGAACTTCCATTAAACACATTGTAATTTTCATACCAAGACGCCACAACCGAAGACCCTAATAAATCATCATCGCCTAAAATCATAATCCATTCTTCCTCTTTTGAAAGAGCAATACATCTATCCCATTGACTTACCAAAGATTTTTTTCCTATATTTTCTTCAAATCTATGATAAATAAAATTAAATTTCCCTTCGTATTTTTCCAATAAATCTTTCGGACTTTCGGGACTGGCATCATCACCAATATACACTTTAAAATATTTATACGTTTGATTCGATAAAGACTCTAGCGTTTCTTCAAAAAAAGTGAGTTTGTAATATGGGATTACTATTGCCAGCATTAAATAACTTTTTTTATCAAAATTTTCCAAAAAACAATATGGAACTTTAAAAATGGGTTAATTAAAAATAGTTTAATCCAATATCTGCTTGCAATTAATCGCTCTTGAAATAATAATGATTGATTGATAAACTTCTTTACATTTATAATTTCTAAATCTTTTGACTGTGGAACACTATCAACTTTCAATGGCAAAATACTTTCATATAATTTATGAATCTTCGAAGTAGATTTTATCCACTCCTTATTTATTTTGCCAATTGAAAAATGTTCGATCAGGATTTGATTAGTTACAACAACTTTATATCCTCTTTTTTTATATTCAAATGAAATATTTAAATCATAATTATGAAATCCTTTCATCGATTTATGAAAATCAATTCTAGCTTCTTTTCTCGACACCATAAAAACACCATCTATAACGACAACTTCTTCAATGGTTTTTTCATCAAAACCGTAGTCCCATGTTTCCTTGTCTTTATTTTTAAAGTGTTGAATAATAAAAGTATAATTCTCCCCTTCATTACAATCCCACCACACCGAAGGCATTTTTGTTTTAGTCTTCGCGCCTGCTACACCCAACAACCCAATTTTTTTATTTTCACTAAAAATACGTTGAATAATACTACCCCACCCTTCAGTATGAAAAAGAATATCGTCGTGAATAAAACATAAGTAATCTCCAGTACTCTTTTCTATTCCTAAATTATAAGCTTCAAAAATGGAATATTTATTTTCCGTATTATCAATTATAATTAATTCATATTCACAACCAGTAGTTTTCTCAATGTTTATTGATAATTCCTCTGAAATAGTCTTTTCCCGTGAACAAATTATAATGGAGAGCATCTTTTTTAAATTTTATAAGCAAATATATTTATGGCCATATCAAACTTTTCGCACACAAGTTTACTATCAACAAATGGTTTGTTCCTTGAAAAAGATTGTTTTAAATGATACCTAAAGCCTTGTCGCTTTAAAATGTTTAATAAATCATCTAAATGCTGCTCTTCATCATAAAAACTATGGTATTCCACAAAAATATGATTTATATTATATAACATACTTTCACAATCCTGTAAAACAGTATATTCTGAACCCTCAATATCAATTTTTAACATTTCAATTGGTCTATTCAGAAAATTTCGTAGTCTTATCGCTTTAATAATTTGGGGAGTTTGGTTGTTGTATTCTATTCCAATGCGTCCCCCTAAACCATTATCTGTGTAAAATCTTAATTCTGTTTCTTCCTTCCAAACAGCCTTCTTATATAATTCAACATTCTTTATACATTGTGAGTGGATGTTTTTTTCTAAAAAAGGCAACACGGCATTGTCTGGCTCAAAAGCTATAATTTCAGCATTGGGAAATCTTTTTGAAAAAAATAAAATGCTTAAACCCATATTTGCACCACAATCAATAATTATTGGTTTACTACTGTTTGTTTTAAATTCATATATATTTTGTTCAAAAATCTCTTTGAAAGTATTATAAAAGGCCAATCCATGATGATAATTAAAGTCTTTTTTAAATAGTTTAATTTTACCTTCTGCCTTTCCTTTTGAATCAAAAAGGGCTCTTTGAAAAATTGCATCTTTTAAGAAATATTTGAACATCTTTCTAAATAATCTCTTCATTTTGAATATTTTTTTAATTAAAATATACTTTATTTTTTAAAATATGCAATAGCAAAATATCTTTTACAAACTGCTTCACTATTTAAAATAATTCTTTGTTTTTTAAATTACCCTTATTATCTATCCTCCATGCACTTGATTCATTACATGTTTCAAAATAATAAACTTGCTCCTCAGACAAATTTTCAGCATTAAGATACCATCCACCATGCCTAACCTGATACGGCTTATTTGTCCTAATAGCGCTTAAAAAACCTTTTTCAGCATACTGATAATTAGGCCTATACAAAGCAAAAGTGGTGTCTAATTCAGCCAGATAATCTCCATTTTTATTGATTTTTTTCCAGTATTTTTCCTCCCATTTAATTATCTTCCATTTATTTGGATTACAGTCGGGTAAATCATCAATTTTTAAACTAAATCCAACTTTTGTAATATTATTATTTCTGTTTAATATTCTTCTAAAATGTAAAATGAAATCTTCTGGGCAAAACTCATCAGGAACTATGTCTGCATCAGTAACAACATAATATCCTTTTGAATATTTATTAAACAATTCTTTATTTTTCCAAAAAACCAAATGACCGTAATTTTCATTCAAGAGATGCAGTTTTACTGAATCCTTAATTGTTTCAAAATACTCTAATAACGGCTTATACGTTGAATTGTTATCTAAGATTACAATGTTACTGTAGTTCTTTTCCTTTAAAAAATCAATCAATTTCCTTAAATAATGTAATTGATTAAAACTTATGATAATTATTGGGATTTCTTTTGGATTCTTCAATTGTTGTCTTAATATAGAATTAGAACAGGTATTGAAGTAAGTTTTAATCAAAAACCGAATATATACCGCTTTTTTAATTATTTTACGTTTTTGCTTGTATAAATAATATTTCATGATTTTTGTTTAAAAAACTACAATTCAAAAATATTTAAAATTTTAAGTTGTAATATTAATCTACATAATTTTATTATTAAAATTTGTTGTCTTTATTTAAATTTTAGCTGTATTATCCGTCCTTTCATAATCAACTTTAACACCTCTCCAGACAAAAACAGGTTTGGCTGCGAAGCTGTCGAGCATGTCTTGAATAAGATTCAGCCTATTAAAAATTAAAATCATTATGGAGTTTAGTACATTGTTCATTTTTTACAATAATTTATCTTTAACATTTTTGATGACTTCTAAAAACTGATGTCCATATTTCCTGTCCGGCTCCAAATAATTCCCTTCAGCCCATTCATTCCAAGATTTAATAATTATAAATGGCGGATTATTTTGGTTCTCTTTTAATTTCTCAACTGATTTTTGTAAATGAATTTGCCATGCCTTCGGATTTGCATTTTTGAATATTAATGATGTTTGCCCGCTTCGTGCAGAATTATCCCAATTAGGAAAAACACAGGATATGTATTTTTGATTGGGATAATTAATTTCTAAAGAGGCAACCCCTTTTTGATAATCTAAAATCAATGGTTTTAAACGTTTACCCACAACATCAGAGTATCCTACCAAAGTCAGTATTCTTAATTCTAGTTTTCCTAAAAAGGAATCTCTAGAAAAATATAATTTCTGATTGTACCTAATTTTAACAAAAGTGTCTAAACCAACCACTCCATTGATGTTATCATTCAAAAGCGTCTCATCAGAATTACTATTTCCGGTAGCAATAAAATAAATGCCATCAAAACAATTTTTTATAGCGAGCTCATTAAATGTAGATATAAAAATAGCTAAATCTGGAATATCATCCATTCTATAAACGTGAAACATAGGTCTATTCCCTACCTTAATGTAGCGTTCATCTTTAAAGAAAGGTAATAGATAATTAAAATAAGTGATATATCCTTCAATTCCTTGATAGGTCTGGTCTATTAAAACATCTTGATTCTCTAATCCATGCCATATTCCTCTCCAAGCTTCATTAGCCCAACAAAAACAAAATGGAATCCTTATAGATTTATTTTTTAGCATCATTTCTGCTGGTTTCGCCAATAACATTTTCCCGTCACCAAACCAATATTGATAATATATAAAACCATCAATACCATATTCTAACGCTAATTCAGATTGCGCCTCTTGTACTTCAGGCACTCGCAAATCATAAAAACCCAAATCTGCAGGCAAAATTGGCTGATAATGTCCTTTAAATAAGGGTTTCGCCTTGGTAACATTAGTCCATTCAGTAAATCCTTTGCCCCACCACAAATCATTTTCAGGAATAGGATGATATTGAGGAAGGTAATAAGCCAAGAATTTTATTTTATTTTTCATTACTAATAAGGTTTTCTTTTGTTGCCTCTAAATATTTTCTACCCCATTTTTGACATGGCTCTAAGTGATTCCCCTCAGCCCATTCATTCCAAGCATTAATAAACAAAAAATTTTCTTTATTAACATTCCATGGGAAATTATTTACAATATGATTTAACCACTCCCCATAAATCCTTGGTGTTGAATTAGTAAAAATAAACGAATTGCTTTTTCGCCTTGAACTGTTGTCCCACATAGGTATTAGACAAGGGCTAACATTACTTTTAAAAACATTCTTTTTTTGAATTTCAACAAATTTATTATAATCAAAAACCCGATCTTCTTGAGTAATTACAACATTTTCTTTTAAATTAAACTGTTTGTAAATCTTAGTAATTATTTTTTGGCCTATTGTTCTTTTATTTGGTTGTTTTCCAGGGAAATGTGGCTGAAACTCTACTGCAAAATCAAATCCCATTTTAATAGGATCATCAACAATACCCCAACTTTGCATATAACCTAAATGTACTTCACCAACACCTTCTTTTCTAGCAATATTTCTCCAAATTTCAATTGTCTTATTTATATCATTAAACAACTTAGGCCGATACACTAAAAAAACGGGCTTTCCTTCGTGTTTAATATAGCGTTCATCATTAAAATAATTTTTACACAAAAACTCGAAATGTATAACATCATCTTCAAAGCCATATTCTTGATGCAGTAATACTTCTTTATCTAGACCATCCCATGTTTTGGTCCAGTTTTCATTTGCCCAACACATCATAAAAGGCAGATCCTCCTGTGGATTCTTGAGTTTTCTATCTAAGGGTTCATGCAACATTCTTTTGCCATTAAACCAATAATGATAATAGCAAAAACCATAAATACCATATTCTTTAGCCATAGCTTCCTGAGCCAGTCGGGTTTCTTCAAGACGCAAATCGTAAAAACCCAAATCAGCAGGCAAATGGGGTTGGTAATGCCCTTCAAAACGGGGCTTGGCTTTAACGACATTAGTCCATTCCGTAAAACCTTTCCCCCACCATTCATCATTTTCAGGAATAGGATGAAATTGTGGTAGATAAATGGCTATGGGTTTTATTTTGTTTGGCATCTTAATTAATCGCTTTTTTATAAACTTGGACAGTCTCTTCTAGGTTTTTTTCCCAAGAAAAAAATTTAGATCGTTCAAGAGAATTGTTCACCATTTTATTTTGCAATTCAGGATTATATAAAATTGAACACATTTGATCACTTAATAATTCTACATCAAAAGGATTAATACAAATTCCATAACCCTTAACAATTTCAGGTAATGATGCTTGATTTGAAGAAATTACAGGGGTTCCACATTGCATTGCTTCAATTATTGGCAAACCAAAACCTTCGTAAAGAGACATATAAACAAAACTCAAAGCATTTGAATAAAAAACTGATAATTCATCATCAGGAACATACTCTATAAAATGAATATGTTTAAATCCTTTGTATTTATCCATAATGCTTTTTTTTATTTCGACATTATCAAATGTTCCTATTAAAACTAATCCTAAATCAGAATTTTTATTGTCATTTACTACTCTAATATAGGCCTCAATAATATGTTCCGTATTCTTATATTTTTGATTTCTATTTAAACACAATAAATATTTTTCAAAATTGAAGTTATATTTCTTAGATAGTACTAAAAATTTTGTTTCATCTAAATTCGGAAAAAAAACATTTTTATTAGCTCCCAAATAAACAGTTTCTATTTGACTTTCGTCTAAATCTTTCCTGTAATTTAATAATTCAGATTTAGTAAATTCAGATACGCATATCACTTTTGTTTCTCTATCTATGGAATCATAAGCCGGTTTTAAAAGCTCAACAAAACTTGGAGGTGCCAAATCAGGTCTTGTAAAAGGCATTAAGTCATGAGAGGTAAAAACTCTTTTAACGTTTTTATACTTTTTTATCTCATCAGGTATCGCTTCAATTGGTGAATGATAAATATCCATTCTTTTCATCATATTTTTATCAAAAATATTTGATTTTAAAAATTGCTTGCTACTCCAATTTTTAATTAAATTGGAATTAGTTTTTGAATTCAAATAATTAAGTATTTTGAAAGTTTCAGTCTGATTATTTGCTATTTTATTTTGAAGACTTGAATATTTATTTTCTTCGATAAATGACACTAAATTATTAATTATAGCTCTATCATATTTGTTTGAAGAGTAAAACAAATTCACTTCATTAGAGTTTTCAAGCCGGTTAGTAAGTTCATAAATTACTCTCAAACCTCCATGCATTATATTTTGTTTCAAATGAGTGCCAATCCACGTAGCGTCAAACAATACATTCATATCAAATATCATAATTATAAAACTAATACTAAAAACTTGATCCTCTTAATTTTGCTCTTTTCAATTCTGCAATTTTCAAAATATCAATCTCTGATTCTGAGTGTATTGCAATTACATCATAATGCCAGTCATAATCATATATATCTCTTAAACACAATTTAATCAACTCTTCACGATTTGAACAACCATCTTTTAATTCAAAATGACTAAACTCGCCATATTTATTAAACCATAAATATTTATTATATCCAAATTTGGTAAGAATTTCAAAATGCTCGTGAAAATCATTTTTAGTTTTTTTTATCATAATTGGATGCCATTCGAAAATAACAAAAGGTTTATAATACTGTAATATTTTCCCACTCCCTTTTAAAATTTTACCATCATAGCCATCAACATCTATTTTTATAATATCAACTCTTCCTTTTAACTTATCAAACAAAAGTGTATCTAAACTTATTGCTTTAACTTTTTCTTCTCCAATAGAACTTGCTGTTCCTAAATGAGTTTTTACCAAACTACCGATTTTGTTATTGTCAGAACCACTTAACATGACATTAAACAAGTGACTTTCCGGAAAATATTTTTTATTTTCTTTTAAATAATTAAAAAACTCAAAATCACCTTCTACACAGTAAAATTTTTCAATTTTGCCAGGCAAATTCTTTATCAAAAATAAATTAGTATCACCAACAGCTGAACCAATATCAATTATAGTGAGTTCTCGGTTATATAACTCATAAACTGAATCGACAAGTTGCAATAATGGATTGTTGTAATTTTCAAACAATCTTGCATAAAGAGCATATGAATTTCCATTATTAACTTTGACTTTATAACCATGAATGATCGTAGATACAGCACCAGAAAAATATTTAGAGGAATAATTCCAAAGTAGCAACCAACATTTTCCTAAAAAACCTTGCTTGTCTCTTAATTTATAAGTCTTTAATAAAAAATTATAAATTATACTATAATAGATATTAATTTTCATTTGGAAGTTATTCTAATTTTAAAAAATCCCATTTATAGTTTGGCACAACAAACCCTTCTCTGTCTAAATCTCTTTTTTTAACACCTAAATCCTCAATTTTAATTGATATTTTATCTTCTAAAATGTCAAAAAGCTTAATTCTTGAAACAAAACAAGCAATAACTAAATTATAACTTCCAGGTACAAGAATATTTTTTGATATGTTAGCAATTAATTCATATTTACCTTTTTTAACAACCTCAAAATCATTATTATAATCGTGCAAAGAAGTTGTAAAAACAGCAATACCCTCAGTATTCACAACCTTAATTGAAACTGTAAAATTACTAATATTGCTGAGGGCATTCAAAAAAATATTTATTGTAAAATCTTCACCTGATGCAATTTGATTTGTAATTTGTGAATCAGAATTTGAAACATAAATTCTATCAAAAAACAAATCACTATCAGTTTTAATTTCTCTTTTCCATTCAGCACTTGAATCTGAATTTAGTAATAAATAATTAGAGATTATACAATTAATATTATTTATATCTTTTATTTTCCCGTTTTCAAGCAAAATCCCCCTTGTACACAAGCTCTTCACCGCCGCCATATTATGACTCACAAACAAAACCGTTCTTCCTCCTTTTTGAGAAATATCCTGCATCTTACCAATCGCTTTTTTCTGAAACTCCGCATCGCCCACCGCTAAAACCTCATCTATAATTAAGATTTCCGGTTCTAAAAAAGCAGCTACTGCAAAAGCCAAACGTACGGTCATCCCGCTACTGTAGCGTTTTACAGGAGTATCTATATAACGCTCGCAACCGGAGAATGCTATAATTTCATCTATTTTAGATGCAATTTCTTTTTTGGTCATGCCCAGAATGGCACCATTCAAATATACATTTTCTCGACCGGTCATTTCCCCATTAAAACCAGTACCTACTTCTAATAAAGAAGCCACACGACCTCCAAACTTAATGTTTCCTGTAGTAGGTGCAGTAACGCGGGATAATATTTTTAATAAAGTAGATTTTCCTGCGCCGTTTTTACCAATAATCCCTAAAACTTCTCCACGTTCCACTTCAAAATTGATGTCTTGCAATGCCCAAACATAATCACTGGTTCCTTTAGTGCTTCGGTCATTAACATCTCCAATTTTTAAATACGGATTCTCCTTACCACGTATTTGATGCCACCATCGGTTCAAATCATGCGACAAAGTACCTGTACCCACTTGACCTAAGCGGTATTGCTTGGAAATATTCTCGGCTTTTAATATAATGTCTTTCAATGGAGGTTTAATTAGTTAATCATCTAATTAATTGACAATTTTAAATAATAATAATAATAATAATAATAATAATTTTTAATATGCAATCTGAACACTAAAAACTGAACACTGAACACTATTCTCTAAACAGTATCTATAAAACTCTTCTCCGTTCTGTTAAATATGAGCACTCCTACAAAAAACACCACTACGGTAACCAAAAACGTATAGCCCAATCCCCAAATAGAAATGTGTCCTACATTCAGCAACATATACCGCGCAGTTTCTATTATATAAGCCAACGGATTGTATTGCACTAACCAGCCATAAGATGGCAATTTTTCTGCAATCAAAGCCATAGGATACATAACCGCCGATAAAAACATCAACAATTGCACGCCAAAACCAATCAGATTACTGAAATCTCTGTATTTTGTAACCAAAGATGAAATGAACATCCCCAATCCCAATCCCAAAACACCCATCAGTACAATTAGAAAAGGGAAGAATACCACCGAACCATTCAGTCCAACAGTAGCGCCTTTTAGGTAATAGAAAATATAAAAGGCAATAAATATTAAAAATTGAATTCCAAATTTAATCAAATTAGAAACCACTATAGAGAGCGGTACAATTATCCTTGGAAAATACACTTTCCCAAAAATACCAGCATTGGCGCCAAAGGTATTTGAGGTCCCTGTTAGACAAGCCGTAAAATAATTCCAAACCGTGATTCCAGCTAAATTGAACAAAAATGGAGGTACCGTTCCAGTATCAATTCCTGCTAAATTATTAAAAACGATTGTAAAGGTTGCAGAAGTAAACAAAGGCTGAATCAAGTACCACAGTGGTCCTAAAACGGTTTGTTTATATACCGTAACAACATCCCTCTTCACGAAAAGCATCAGCAAATCTCTGTATTGCCATACTTCATTGAGATTAAGGGAGAAGAATTTATTTTTAGGCGTTATTTCAAACAGCCACGTGGTATTGGTTTGTTCGGGTTGGTTCATTGGTTTATGCTAAAATCCTATCGTTAATTGCATTATTTCTAGAGCGTCATCTCGATCACAATTCAGAGACGAAAGAGATTTTACTTTACTAACTAAACGGTATCATTACGAGGCAAATATAAATAATTTGTATTTGATATTTCCTTAAAAATGGGTCGTATTTATTTTGAGGTATTATGTTATTTTTCAATTAATGAAAAGAATGATAACCACTAAAAAACACAACTCCCGGACACGCTTCGCGGCTCTAACTAACAGTAAGGTGGTGAAGCCTATTTGCTAATAAAAGTAGTTTTCAGCGAATATACTATTCCTTTATAAATAACCGCAGCAATTCACAACAATCTTCATGATTTCGATAATCAAATAGCAGTTGAAAATTATAAGTTAAAATACAATTTTGAAAACAATTCACAACTAAGCTACTAGATAAATCATCCCATACAAATAATCAAATGGATTTTTTACTTGATACAACCTTTTTCCAAACTTAAAAGTAAATTTCGTTCAGTTAATACTTAATAATTAAGGACCAAAACATAAATAGCATTGCAAGTAATTGTAATGCTTTTTGCTTTAAAAATAGATCCAAATGAGGTGTGTAATTCCCGAATTGCACACTATACTTCTTGATTCAGAGAATTCTATTATATAATTTTGTCACTACTTCCCCACTCCATTCCGACAAATCTTCACTAATACAACACAATGGATAAGCAACAAAATCAACAGCGCATAAAGATGATTTACCAAATGCTTTTTGAAATGGCAACCGGCAACTTCTCTTTTAGAATTAACCTAACAGATCAAAACGACGAACTCGAGAAACTGTCTGAAATACTTAACAATTTTGCAGGACAATTGCATGATATTATACTCCAGTCAGGTCACATTAACCCGCATTACAGTTATCAAAACTTGGTGCAAACAACATTTATCTTAGACGATAAGTTTATTATCAACAATTTTAATGCTCACGTACCAGAAGCACTTTACTATGAATCTAAAGAATTATTTCAAGTAGACTTTGGAAAATTTATTGCGCCACAGTCTTTCAGTATTTGGAATGAAAAAAAGCAGGAAGCTTTACTTGATGATAATTACCATAGCACCGTTCCCCTTATTTTTATTACGGGAAATAATAAATTACTTCCAACTTTTTGCACCATTTCACGATTGCGCTACAGTGACAAAATAATAGTAAACTCTATTACTACCATCTTGCAAGAATTGTTGTCTGACACGAAGTATGAAATAAAAACAAATCCAGAAAAACAATTAGAAGCTGTGATTATCCAAAATCTTTATGATTACATTTTAAATCACTTGGAAGAACCTCTCCCAACCCTTAAAGAATTAGCGGTACAGTTTGATAGTAATGAATACAAATTAAAATTTGGATTCCGCGAATTTTTCAAAACCAGTATCTATAATTTTTATCATGAAGAAAGATTAAAAAGGTCACATTTGATGATCCAGCAAACAAAGATTCCACTCAAAGGAATTGCCATTATGAATGGTTTTAACACATACCTCAACTTTTATAAAGCTTTTAAAAAAAGATTTAAATATGCACCGAGTGATGTCGAGCGGGGCCAGAATAAAGCCGTTTAAAAATTAAACAGCTTCACAGCTGTTTTGGATAACGAAAGTTCTGATTTGCATAACATTACAAATTTAAATGATAGAATTTTACAAGACCAAAAAAGCAAATTATGAAAACTTCTGAAAAAATTAAAAGTGTAATAGTGAATTTCATAAGTTGGCTCTTTATTTTGCTATTTACTTATGCAGCGACCAACAAAGTACTTGATTTCCAAAATTTCAAACAGCAGCTTGGACAATCACCGCTCTTGAGTTCTTTTGCGGAACAAGTAGCATGGGCGGTTCCATCAGCTGAATTTTTAATTGTCATCTTATTAGTTTTACCGAAGTTTAGATATGCAGCCTTAGTATCGTCTTTCGTATTAATGCTGATGTTTACGGTTTACATCTATATTATTTTAAATCACAGCGTATTTGTTCCCTGTTCCTGCGGAGGTATTTTAGAGAAAATGGATTGGCACGAGCATTTAATTTTCAACATAGGATTTGTTTTCTTGGCACTGATTGGAATAGGGTTGCAACCAACACAGTATATTACTACAAAAAAGAAATTAATTGTGGTGTCCAGTTCTGCAGTAACGGGTATTATTATCGTAATTGCTTTATTTTTAATCTCGGAAAATATCCATAGCTATCACAACAAATTTGTGCGGCGTTTATCGAGTGCCCCTGCAACCAAAATCAAGGACTATAACCTCAAATTAAGGTCGTATTATTTCGCAGGTGCAGATGATGGTCATGTTTACTTGGGAAACACAACCTCGCAATTATTAATGACCGTGGTAGATACAGCGTTGAATAAAACAACGACACACAATATCACTCTTGATAAAATCGACCTGCCATTTCGTTCACTGACAATTAGAGTAAGTGGACCCTATTTTTATATTTATGATGGAATGGTTCCTTGCTATTACAAGGTAAAATTGTATCGGGCATCTTTTGTCTAGTTTTACAAATCACAATTATAGGTTGGATTCCTGCTTGTATATGGGCTTTTAGTTCCTTAAACAGAATGTATGCCGATAGAAGAACAGCTACGATTATCACGGAAATGAGAAAAGCGAATTAAGTCTTTGCTCCCAGTTGTCCAGATATGCTTTTGACAACTCCCTCCGCTAGTAACAAATAGTATAACACCAGTATATCATTAGGAGAATTACTATATTCCATTTGACATTTTTTTTATAGCCAAAAGAAGTAGCATTTTTTTTATTGTCAAATATTCCACTATTGTACTTATTTACAATAATATATTTTCCTAAGATCTTATAAATCATATCGCATATCGCGATATAAAATACATCAATCAATTATATACCCGATCAGGTATAAATAACCCGCTGGTCGAAGTGTTCATTACCTTGAATTAGCACGAAGCTCTGCAAATGTCTTTGACTTCGCAGTATTATAAAACAAAAGCCAACTGTAAAGGTTGGCTTTTTTAAACTAATTCTTCTTGTCGTGATCGTGAGGTTTTAAAGTTGGATGTTTCGGCTGATTTTCAGGAGTAACTCGTTGTCTTCTGTCTTCTTTTCCTTCTTCAGTCTTTCTTTTTGGGCCCGGTTTAATGTCTGCTTTAATTGTTTCCATTGTGTTTTTAATTAGGTTAATAAATTAGTAAGTATTACAAAAAAATACTATTTCATGTCTATAGGCTGATAACCCTCGACATTTTTCTGTATAATGGTGCTTTTTTGCTACTCTTAGCCAGCCCACGCTGCCGCACGAATCCTTTCGTGTGGTTCTTTATAAACACAATTCTCGATCAATTACATCGAGTCTCTCTTTATTGCAGAGATACACCAGCTCTCCGAGGTCTAATGTCTTCGAACAACTATCTATTATCCGAAATACCGCAAATAAAAAAATATGCAGTGATTATTTCAATTTATCACCGCATTTTTGCGGTAAGTACAAACCTGGTTTACCGCATTAGTATCAAAAAACAAAGTATGCAATTCGGGAATTTCACTATTCAATTCGGGAATCGAACACCACACCATTTGCAGCCCGACCAACCATCTAATAGATTTGCCTCCTGATTCAATTATTGAATCAGTCAAATTGTAAATCTAAAACAGCCCTGATGAAATTGTTTGCTGAATCCTTGATGTCAGAATTAGAACATCAATTAAAATTGATCCATCTGGAAACAGAAAATCCACTGCAGTTGGCTGAACAAGCTATAAAGAATAGCATTGCTGCCTTAGAGAGGCTAAAAACGTTTTTCATAAAATACAAACAGCTAACCAAAAAAGAGGAAATAGAATTCTTCCGGAACATCAAACCAAAGTTTGCTAGCAAATTGATTTACTACAACAAAATCTATACTATTGAAACCAACAAGCCATTGGGTTCTCAAAAAACAATGGGTAAATATTATAAAGCTGAACTCCTTGCATTAAAAGTCTTTTTCAAGAAGAACCATGAGTTTTACCGCTACTACCGCACCGGGAACAACTGCCTCGATAATAAATATTTTATACGGGCAAAATACGATCTTAAACTAATGGTAGACAGTTTTTATTTTCAATTAGACCATCGCTTCGCAACATCCCATGACTATATAGTGGCTCGAATACTAGCCAACGATGAGATAAAAGTTTTTCTGGAAGAGCAAATAACAAAATTAGGCAGAAAAACAATAGCTATCCAATCACCTTCTCAACTCTCTAAAGGCCCGAAATGGACGGGATCAAAAGTAGAACTGATCGAGTTGATTTATGCACTCCATACAGAAGGTGTTTTTAATAACGGAACCTCAGGACTAAAAGAGGTCATAACCTATTTCGAGACAGCCTTTAATATTGATTTGGGGCAGTTCAACAGGGTTTTTCTGGAAATCCGAAACAGAAAATCCGAGAGAACAAAATTTCTGAATACGCTAAAAAACAAGCTCATGATCCGTATGGACGAAGCAGATGAAAATTAAAAAAGGCCGCTCAAAATCGAGCAGCCTTTTATCATTGCTTATAAAAACACCTAAAAACAAGGCTGTCGTCTTTTATAAAATCAAAACAGCCAATTGCAAAGCATGAGCATACTACTCAATAGTTTCACTATCACCTATGAGATGACCTACAAGTATACGCCAGTCTGGGTCAATTATAGCTGTCGATTCCGTTCTAGTATCAAAAGTCGAATGTCGGCCATATGACGTTGTAGTCAGGATAATTTGCTTGTCAGTTTCGGTCAGAATGGGATCAATAACGATACTCCTTTCGTATTCAACCACAAAATCATAAAGAACAGCATAGCTACTTTTCTGCTTAAAAAGAAACAGAAAAGAATGGATAAAATCAATAAGACTTAATTTTGCAGCGGCTGTCATGTTAGAATTCGCAATAATATCCGAAAAACTGACAGTACTATCAGCAATGACATTAGCACCCTTTATTACTATCGCCGAATTATTGTCCTTTCTCTGCATTTTATTAAATGTAGTTTTGGCATAGGTAACAGATGCAACAGGACTACTGACAGAAGAACTTGCATCTTGTAAAGTACCCAATGCATCATGATTTTTAAATAACTTATGATACATTCTCCCATCTGAATCATAAGGATTCTCTGTATTGGCAGGCATTTCATCCACTTTTTTAGTGTTGTAATAAAGAATCTCTTTATTCGATCCTATACGCTCTGGAGTATCACTAGATACAAAGGGAGTATCGGTAGTACAAGAATCAAGTGTAAACAAAAAGGAGAAGCAAATTAAAGTGCTAAGGCTTGAATAGAATTTTTTCATTTTGGTTAATGTTTTTAAATGTTACTGATTACTTTTTTCATCAGTTCATTTCTCCCGGGATAATCTGAACAATAGGGTGGTTTTGCTCATAACAAAACCGTTTGAATTCAAGGCAAAACTAAGAGGACGTTTTTCCTCCGACAAGCCAACATCTGTTCAATTCGGGAATCTACTATATTCAATTCCCGAATTGAACACAGTACATTTTACAATAAACAACAACTATCCAGCGAATTATACTCCAGAAAATGAAAGAATCCTTTATTAGGGTAATTCTTGCATCAATTAAATTATTTTAGTTACATTTAGTGTACAGGAATAGTATGTCATACTATACCATCTTTATTCTTTCTAATCAATAAGCCCCCCAATCTTTAGGAATATGATAAAAAACTACTTACTTATAATATGGGTATGCCTGTATAATTACGCAAATGCACAACAAAAGAATTTTGTCATTCCAGACAGTCTTTCAAACAAGAACTATGAATATTTTAGCAACAACATACGATACGAGGAAAAAGATAGTATCAAAGAGCTACTCTATGCACAGTCATGGTTATCAAAAGCAAAACGGGAGAATAACTTCGGTCAAATGGCACTGTCCTATAAAGCCTTAATTTATAAAAACGATAAAAAGCTACAACTTATATATGCTGATAGTATGCTCGCAACGGCAAAAAGAACAACCGATATTGAATTAATCGGATCGGTTTACATGACGAAAGGAGCAGTGTATTACGACCGTAAAGAGCATATTAAAGCACTCGATAACTACCTGATAGCGGACGAATACATTTCAAAAACCAATAACCACTACCTTATATATAAAGCAAAATATGTTATTGGTTTAATCAAAAATCACCTTGGATTTTACGATGAGGCAACAGCACTATTTCAAGAATGTATAAAGTATTTCAAGGGAAAAAATGACCGTGCCTATCTGAATTCATTGCATTCTTTGGGGCTTTGTTACAACCGCATAGGTAAATATAAGCTGTGTAGCCAAATCAATCAGACGGGGCTGAACGAGGGACTGCGCTTTAAAAATTTAGAAATGGAGCCGTACTTCATCCATTCCGAAGGCGTTAACCAATATTTCAAACACAATTACAGCGATGCAATAAAAAAATTAAAAGTAGCGCTTCCTGCAGTGATTCATAATAAAGACTTTGCAAACGAAACTACGGCCTATTTTTACATCGGTAAAAGTTACTGGGCTCAAGAGTTGCAGGAAAAGGCATTACCCTACTTAAAGAAGATAGATGACGCTTTCCAAAAACAAAAGTACATACGTCCTGATTTACGGGAAGCCTATGAAATATTAATTGATTATTATCAGCAACGAAACAACAGGGAATTAGAGTTATATTACGTCAGCACGCTATTAAAAGTAGACCAGGTGCTGCATAAGGATTTCAAATACCTTTCAGGGAAAATACACAAAGAATACGACACAAAAAAATTACTGCAAAGGCAAAGAAACAATGAACAATATTGGACAATTGTAGTCTGCATTATAATTACCATAATGACAGTAGTGATAGCCGTATTAGCGCGCAGACACTATAAAAATAAAAGATTATTTGAAGAGTTGATGAATCGCAAACCCGAAACGACCCAATCATTGGTTTCAAACAATACCAGTAAAGAAAACGAACTCGATATTAATCCTGAAGTGATTGCCTCCATTCTAAAAAATCTGGAAAAATTTGAGCGAAATAAAAAATACCTCGAAAAAGACATGACTTTGGCAAAAATGGCTGCATTATTAAACACCAATATGAAATACGCTTCAAAAATTATAGCACGATATCGTAACAAAGGAACAGTTGACTATATCAGCAATTTAAAGATTGACCATATTATAGAATTACTCAAAAACGAAAACAAATACCGCAATTACACCAACAAGGCATTAGGTGAAGAATCCGGTTTCGGTTCCACTCAAAACTTTACACGGGCATTCAATAACCGAACAGGCCTCTCTCCCACCTACTTCATCAGCAAATTAAGAAGTCAACAACATTCATAAATAATAATAATAATAATAATAATAATACATCATCTGCGATGCCATTATAGTTACCATATCACAAAATCAATCTAAGTTCCGACTTCAACCCGCCCTTATAGTTGCCAAACCAAAAAATCACGGTAAGGATTATAGTGTTGGCCGAAGGGAGTGACCCCCGAGTCGAGTGTGAAACACGAGCGGCTGGGGTCGCGATAGGAAAATTCGTCCGATGATTTTTGGTGTAAAAATATTTAGGCTTGATTTTTTGTTTCTTTTGTATCAAGACAAAAGTAAAAATCATCTTCATCAACAAAAAACGTGTAAAAACATTTTTGTTTCTTATGAAATCTAAGATTCAAGAACTCCAATAAATTATTAACTCTTGAGCTATCAAAAGAAAAGAATCTTCATTAACCTCTTCTTCCCGCCCTTATCTTTTTATACCAAAAAATCACGGTAAGGATTTTAGCGCTGGCCGTAGGGAGTGATCCCGGAGTTGAGCGCGCAGCATGAACGGCTGGGGTCGCGATAGGAAAATTTGTCCGATGATTTTTGGTATAAAAATATTCAGGATTGATTTTTTTGTTACTTTTTTCATCAAGGAAAAAAGTAAAAATCATCTTCTTCAGATAAAAATCAGTACTAACATAAACGTACTTCTTATGACTTCCCTTATACTTTTATTAAAAAAAGTCAATAACCACAACAACCCCAAAATAAAAACTCATTTTTTCTATCACAACTTGTGAACCACTTGTGATTTAAAATCAACCAATACCAACAATTTTGCACCATAACAATATAAAACAAAACTTATGGCAATCGAAATCCTCACCAAAGCAGACCTCCATGAATTCCGTAAATCTCTTTTAGAAGATATCAGAGAAATACTAAAAGACAAAAACGAGCAAACCAAAAAATGGCTAAAATCAACCGAAGTCAGGAAATTACTCAAAATCTCTCCAGGAACACTTCAAAACCTCCGTATCAACGGAACACTTTCCTACACGAAAATCAATGGCATTATATATTATGACCACACTGTTATTGAAAAACTTCTAAACGGAAATAAAGTAAATACCCTCCCTAACCTTTTCAAGTAAAGTCATTACGAACAGCGAAGCAATCTGATTCCGTTTAACTTCTCACTTTTCACTTCTCACTATTCACTTCTCACTATTCACTTCTCACTATTCAACATTCACCACTCACTAATAAAATGAATTACATAAAACACCTCACTGGTTTCTTCGAGCGCATAGTCCAGGACCAAAATCTAAACCCTACCCATATCAGCTTATACATTGCATTATTCCAATTTTGGAATGTCAATCATTTTCAAAACCCGATAAGCATAACTAGGGAGGAGATTATGCGAATTAGCAAAATTTGCTCCACGGCAACGTATCACAAATGCATGAGAGAACTAAATGAAAAAGGATATATCAAATACGAACCTTCATTTAATCCCTTTAAAGGCAGTATGGTAATCCTTTTTAATTTTTCAGAAGACCTGAAATAAGTTCAACAAACAGCTGCTAAAAGCATAAAATGTACTAAAATTAATATAAAATAGTACCTCCTATGCTAAAGCATTAAAATAAACAATTAAATTAGTGTTCTATAACGTTAATCAATCAATTTTAAAATGGGAAAATTTGTAATTACTAAAAGAGTAAATGGAGAGTTTCAATTCAACTTAAAGGCTAACAACGGCCAGACAATTCTAGCCAGCGAAGGCTATGGGACAAAAGCCAGCTGTGAAAACGGAATTGAATCCGTAAAGCGCAATGCGCAGGATGATGCAAAATTTGATCGCAAGACAGCTGCAAACGGGAAAGCGTATTTCAATTTGAAAGCAACTAATGGTCAAATTATCGGTACAAGTGAAATGTATGAAACGGTAGCTTCTCGTGACAACGGAATTGAATCAGTAAAAAACAATGCGCCGGATGCAACAACAGAAGACCTTTCAAGCTAAATCAATAAAATAGTAGCACAGCTATTTGAGAAAATTAACCGATCAAATGCTACTGGTAGTGTAAACTAAAAAAGCCCATTCCTTTCGGTTTGGGCTTTTACTTATTTAATATCAGTTGGTAAAACTGGAATCAAACTATTTTCGGTACTTCTTAATAAAAAATTTGAGTAACATCGATATCATAAAACTGACTATAGCTCCAATGGTAGCCAATAAAACAGTTTTCATAACATCTTCCGACTGTAAATTCGGTGCAATGCTCAAAAATGTACCTCCTGCTGTACCCATAAGGATAGGATTACTCGTCGTCATCCTCAAGGGGATTAGGGTTTTCCTCATAAGAAGTCGTAAGCTGACTTACAGCAGACAAAACACCACCTACAACTGCCATATACCCGCCAATCGAGCCAATGATAACAGGCAAAGCAACCGGGGCAGTCAAAATAGTTCCGCCAACTGCTGCAAATGCCAGTCCAATATTCCGAAGTACTCTAAAAAATTTCGGCGTAGGACCTTTTATTCTTTTTACTAAATTCATAAGTATAAATTTTAAGATTGAATAATTAATGAAACTATTGCGGACTGATTTAAAGCGCCATAAACCATTTTTTTCACTTTAACAAAAGCCTGTCGGGATTGCAAACCTAAACCAGCTCCGGAAAGCTGCGTAACTGGAGCAATACAGCCATTCAATTCATTCAAGGCGTTATTAGCAGGATGCAACAAAATAAAGCTTCTGTTTTTTACGGCAACCACTTCAATATGCCATTGAAATTTCCGACTATAACGCTTTCGCAATAAATAGTATCCTTCAGGAATACAGGAAACACTCTTTTGATTTTTTCTCCAAGGCAATTCAATAGTATTACAAATGAATTGACCATTGCAAGCAAGTTTTCCATTAGTTCCTTCAGGGAAATAAGTTCTGGACAATACCAAAACCATATTACAATCCACTGACTTGAACCAAAGCCAATGGGTTATAAGAACCATTTTTCAATGGATACATTGTTCCATTTACCTCTTGATAAAACTCCACTCCTAAAGCTAGAAATAGGGGCTTAGTACTATTTGGAGTAATCATGTTGGTTTGACTGATAGCAACAGTTGGTGTAACATCCCATGGAAGAATAGCGGTTTCTGAATTAGAAGCTACAAAACTTTCCGCTTCAAAATCAACTTCAGCTCCAGCTGAAATAATTTTAAAATGAGTTGTCCCCGAGGCAGCAGCAATCATATTTGACGGAATAAAAGAAGCCAAATCAACTTTGATTTCTCCTGTTAAACGGTCAATGGTGGCTACAAAGGGCGCAAACAAGCTGGTGCCCAATTTCCCTCTGATATTGAACTCAAAACCTGTAAGCAGTTCAGCTTCACCATCAATGACATTGCGCAATCCTCTTACACTGGTAATATCAGCTTGAATGACTTTTACCATGGATTGAGTGAGTCGGCTGACCATTCTGCCATCGGCCGAATTCAAGAGTAACGCTCTTAATGCGGTTCTCAATACCTTTCCAGCTTTGCCGGCCCGGCCAAATTCAGAACCATTTTCACGGGTTCTCTGGAACGCAGGATCGCTCGCAATTCTACTGGCTTCGATTCCGCCTTTTTCGCGTGCCAGATGCCCATCCTGCGTTTTGTAAAAAGTAATATCTCCGATAGTACCTTTCAATTTAATTATACCTTTCTGTCTTGCCATAATTGCTAAAATTTAAGTTTAAAATAATTGAACTAATCTTTCATCCTGAATATTCGTTGCAACTAAATCTGGAATGATTGCTGCAAAGATTGAATCATTTAAACAACATTTCAAAAAGCAGATGTCAATAATGGTATTAAAAAGCCTACAATTACCTATTTTAGTCAATTCATAAGTGATTAAATTTCATAACTTTACAAAAAAACAATAGGACCCTGAAATGGGACAGATAAAAAGAAAAGTCTATTGACAGCAATAATGTATTAAAAAATAAAAATGTGATTGCAAGTAACATCAGGGTATGCATTTATCCAAAAGATGTACAACGTATTACTGGTAAAACATACCGCCAAGCAAGGTTGTATCTGCATAAGATCAAAACCAACTTGAATAAAGAACCACATCAACTACTTTCAATAGAGGAGTTTTGTGACTATTCAGGGCTTCAGATGGAACATGTTTTGCGTTGTATAATCGGATAGGATTCACAAGGCAATTAAAATAGCTGACCAATTTCTTTAAAATAACAACACATGTTCAATAGGCAGTTCAAATATTGACGTAAAGACGATAGATAACCAGCAAAAATTAAAATATGGCAAAAGTAACAGCACCCTTTCTGATAAAAGGAACTATAGATGACATAAACTTTGTAGTGACAGCAGATGGGGAAAATTATGCCCGTATGAGAGGAAAAACGGGAATAACAGCTGAAGAGTTCAAGAACAACCCTATCTTCGACAGAATACGCAATCAGGGAATGGAATTCGGACAATGCGTAAAAAAAGCTGCCGTATTTAGACAACTTGCCGAACGTTTTAATAGCTTAGCAAAAGACGGAAGTGTTGCAGGAAGGACTAATAAACTCCTGTTAGAAATACTTCAGGAAGACATGATTAATCCGCAAGGAAAAAGAACACTTACGGAAGGATTAAAAACTAGTGAGGGCAAGGAATGTTTATTGCTATTTGAAAGCAACAAACTAAGACCTTTAAGGAAAGTCCTTAAAATAAAAGAACTATATAATCCAGAAAATCAAACCCTGACATTGAATGATTTCTTGGCTGAGGAACATTTAGATTGGCCGGAAGAAGCAACTAATGTTATTTTAGCAACAGCGACCACCAATTGGGACTTTGAAAACGATACATTCCAAACCTCCTACAGCACTGAACTAATTTTGGATAAAGAATCTGAAAAACAGACTATAAAGATAACCACTGAAAAGCCTAAAGGAAGTCAACTCCATCTAACTTTCCTTTTCGTAGGGTTTCTGAAACAAGATCGTAAGAAACAAGTATTCTTGCATAGAAGAAACAACACAAATACCGTAATTGCATATCATACTCCGAACTCTGAAACAATCAAAAATAGAGAAGCCCGATAGAGTATAATTGGATTCCATTTACTGTCAATAAAAAAGTACTGTCAAAGTCAATTGTAGAATACGAGCGGCTAGATCCGCAATAAAAAATACCTGCAATGATTTTTGAAAAAAATTCAGGCTTGAAATCAAAGATGCATGAATACAAAAAACAATAATAACCATGAATATTTTTTTCTTACTTTTTTATCAAGAAAAAAAGTAAAAATCATCTTCAAGATATAAAACAGAACCTGCAACAGCAAACACTCTTATAAACCCTCTTCGGATCGCCCATATAATTTTACGTCACAAAATCAAGGAAAGAATGCATTGGCCGCAAGGGGCTACTGTAAGTTTACTGATAAAGCACCATTCAACTAATATCCACTTTTAGCTCGCCCTTAAATAAAAAGCATAGAAAAACAACGAAGAAGTGAAGTGGCAGCACTCCGCGAGTTGAGTCCGCAGGACGAACGGCTCGGGATGCGGAACGGTACTTCAAGGTAGTTTTTAAGCTTTTTATTTGCAGGCTTGAAATCGAAGATTCATGAATACCAAAAAACAATAATAACCCATGAATATTTTTTTGTTACTTTTTTTATCAAGAAAAAAAGTAAAGATTGTCTTAAAATAAAAAATAGCAATAACACCAACTTATCCTCTAATCGCCCTTATTTTTTTAAGCAAAACCAAGACAACAATTTAAGAGTTAGCAGCAAGAACGACTGGAATAGCTATAGGAAAATACATCCGATAATTTTTAAGATAAAATAGTCCAGCTTAAAATCAAAGATTCATAAATACCAAAAAAACAATAATAACCCACGAATATTTTTTGTTTCTTTTGAAATCAAAGATTCACGAACTCCAATAAATTAGTAACTCATGAGTAATCAAGACAAATCGAAGATTTAGCCACCCGAGCGAAACGAACAGGCAAAGCAAACATAACTTATAATAAAAGTTAAGTGAGATAAAAAAGTAAAGATTTTTCATCATTAACAAAAATAGAATAGCAAAAATAAACTTGCTATTATACCCCTTCAGATTGCCCTTATATTTTTGAACCAAAAAATCACGGTAAGAATTTAAGCGTTGGCAGAAGGGAGTGACCCTCGAGTCGAGTGTGAAACACGAGCGGCTGGGGTCAGGATAGGAAAATACGTCCGATGATTTTTGGGATAAAAAATATTCAGGATTGATTTTTTGTTTCTTTTGTATCAAGACAAAAGAAAAGAAACACTTAATAAACAAAAAACGTGTAACAACAGTACAGACTTGAAATCGAAGATTCATAAATACCAAAAAAACAATAATAACCTATGAACCTTTTTTGTCTTTTTCCATTAAGGAACTGTAAAGATAAATCCAACGGAACGTGCTTCTTAAATACGCACTACGATAAAGTCTAAAGATTAAACTCCACTTCAATTTTTGTTCCCTCTCCAATTTTTGAAGTAATGCTAAATTGACCTTTTAAAGAATTCGCTCTTTCTTTCATATTATTTAACCCAATACCACCTTTTATATTTTTAACATCAAATCCTTGTCCATCATCAGTAATACTCAGTTTTAAAATGTCGTTTTCTTTTTTCTGAATTTTCACAATACATTTTTTTGCATTAGCATATTTATTAACATTTAAAATAGCCTCCTGAATAATACGGTATAAATTGATCTTGTATATATTTTGAACAGTAGCCCATTCAAATATTTCATTATTTACATATTTAAAATGGGTGCAGCTAAACTCTTTTTGATTCTCAACCAAACTTGCCAACAACACATTAAAATCGTTCCCATCAAAAAAAGAGCCTCGACTTAAGTCATGCGATATCGTCCTGAGCTCACCCTCAATATTTTGCAATTCAGATATATATATTTTTCTTTTCTCAATTGTTTCCTCGTCTGTTAAAGAATTAAAAAAACCTAAATTCATTCGGACACCATAAATTTTATTCATGATACCATCATGCAATTCCCTTGCTATTCTGGACTTCTCATTAAATTTTGCAATATCAATTTTTTTATTTTGTTCGGTTAACAGTTCGTATATTTCTTCATTAGCACTTTGCTGTTTCTTAAAAAACTGTAACTCTTTATTTCTATATTTTAAATACCGTAAAACAATAATTACAATCAGTATTAAAACCAGCACAAATGAAATAATTAAAATGTAAAAATTATTCTTGGTCAAAACTTTATTTTCATCCTCGATCCTGGATGTTTCATATTCAATTCTGGCATACTTGTTATGGGCATTTTTTTGAACCAGATTAATACTGTCACTTACTTTAATATATTCATTTGCATAAAACAATTGGTTTTTCTTATCTAATTGAGATAACAATTTCAGTGAAGCTAAAATTTCGTTACTATTCTTAATGTTAATGGCTAATTGTTTCGCTTCTTTTAAATTTTGAATCGATTTGTTGGTATCTTTCTGAGTTAAAAAATACTCCCCTAAATGTATTTTTTTATATAAAATATCCGAAGTAAGTCCTATACTATCGACAATACGTAAGGATTCAAAAAGCATGGATTCAACATTTTCATAATCCCCATTTTTCATCTTAGAGTAAGCCAAATTGCTTAAAGCATTCGCATACAATCTGGGTGATTTCTTTTTTAAATCTTCGAAACGCAAACTTTGTAATTTTTCTATAGATTTGGAAAATTCCCCTTTTAAATCATACAAATTACAGATATTAATAACAGAAATTAAGTTGTAATTATGTATTAGATCTTTGTCTTCACCACTACTTCTCAATTTCTCTAAATCCAGTAAGGCTAAATTATGATAGCGTAAGGCTTCATCATAATTAACAAATTTCTCTAAACAATTACCCATTAGCGTATGACAAGAATAAATCAAACGGTGATTGGTAGAGTTTTTCAAATACTGTAATGCTTTAGAAATTTCAACTTCACATTCTACATAATTTCCGTCATAAAATAAAACATAGGCTTTATTAAATAGCATTCGCGCTATACCATCATAATCATTCATTTTATGGTATAATTTTTCTGCTTGTAAATAGTAAAAGTAAGCGCTGTCACTTTTTGAGTTTTGATAACAATCGCCCACATAATATAATGCCTTCGAAATTCTGACACTATCGTTAGCCTGCTTGGATAGTTGTAAAGCCTTTAGACTAAAAGATAAAGATTTTTCTAAATTATTGATGTAGTAATATTCCGTTGCGACTTTTAAGTGGGTCTCTCTAACAATGGAATCATTTTCTTTGGACTCTAATAAATCACCTATTGAGTCTAAGTATGGCTCTTTTTTATTTTTTTCTAAAGCGTCAAAAAAACTTTTGTTAAATAAAATAGTATTGTTTTTTGCATAGGCATCTGAATCATTCTTTTGGCATGAAAAAAAAAAGAATAGTGGAAGCAAACAGATTATTTTAGTAAGAGTACTCAAAATGCAATTATTATTTTATAACGTCAAATATACTATATTTTAAAACAAGAAAACCATATAGCTTATTTAAACCATATGGTATTCTTATTACAATTAAGCATGTCTTAAACTATCTTGGCCTTGGAGGTATCGGATTAATTGGATCACCATCTAACTCCGTGGAGCCCAATTTTACTGTAGTGGAATCAATGTTTTTTATCGGCAAGTCGGTTTTCAAAACAGACTGGGGAATCGTTTTAAAATCTCTGGCTTGAACCTCTAAACGCTCCTCATCATTTGAACAGGAATAAGTTAGTAAAGAAATCAAAACAAGTCCGGTGATGCATAATTTTTTCATATAAACGTAGGTTAAGTTAAACAATCATTTAATACAAATAAACATCTTTGCTTTCTTTAAATATTACGGTTATACCGTAATATTTAATTAATTTTACAATAAATTCGATGAAATGAAGACGCCCCTTACTATTTTAATCGTTGATGATCACCCGATGACAGTTGACAGCTATAGTAATATTTTGTCTGTTAGTAACTTCCAAGAAAGAACACCTAATTTCATAAGAAGTTATAATTGTGAAGATGCGTATAACAAAATATTTTTTTATCTAAATCAAAATACAACTATTGATTTGGCATTATTAGATATAAGCCTTCCTCCTTATATAAAGTTTAATATTGAAAATGGTGTAGACCTCGCTTCACTAATCAGGAAAAAATTCCCAAAGTGTAAAATCGTCTTGCTTACCATGCATGGTGAACCCTTGGCAGTCGATAAAATAATCAAAGACATAAACCCGGAAGGTTTCGTTTCTAAAAATGATATTAATTTTGAATTATTCCCTATTATTTGTAAAAAAATTGCAAATGGGGAAATGTACAAAAGCCGTACTATTATAGAATCGCAGAAAGAACTGCTTAATAGAAATATTAATTGGGACAAACATGATAGCCAGATTTTAATCCTAATTTCAAAAGGTATTAAAACGGTGAATCTTCCCAACTATATTCCGCTTTCCATGAGTGCCATAGAAAAAAGAAAAGCAAATATAAAAGGACAGCTATTAATGGGAAAAGGCAGCGACAGCGACCTAATAAGTATAGCTAAAAAATTAGGATTAATATAAATGCAGCACAAGCAAACAACTCCTTGAACATGTAATGAAACGCATTATCAGGAAAGATTTATTCGAAAAAATCAAGGGCAAAATCGAAAGTTTAAAACAGAAGCCATTATTACGTTAATCAAAACTAAAAATCGTAGAAGCAATTATTCCAAAATATGATATCCTATTGTTTTTTTGAATTCATGGCTTTCTAATTCCCTGATTCATTCTCTCTTCACAACTAATTTACCGGCAAAATAAGCCATAGGAATATAAGCTCCTACTAGATCAACAACAGTAAACCAAGTGGGCGAAGGAAGCATAAAAACACTGGCAATACCTCCCAGCAGGAAAAAGATTCCAACGCTGAATGCAAATTTCATTTTATGGGTTGCTGCAATCAGAGCAGCCAGAAATGCACCAACAAAAGTCCCAAGTGCATGAGCTAAAAACGGAAAAATAAAATGCTTGGGTTCGAATAAATGCATGGATGCTTTTAGACCTTCAGTAGTGGTAACATCAGCGCCGTCAGGTGGCGCAATAATTGAACCGCTAATCATGATAATTCCCATGTTTACTGAACTCCCAATGACAATTCCAACTAGGACTGCCAAAATGTTTTTAATGATTGGATTCATGCTCGTTTTTTTTAGTTATTAAATTGGCTTGAAAACTAAGCTAAATATAGCTTTCTGTTATCATTTAACTTCCAAAATACAAAACCATTCTCCTGTAAGTCGTCAATTATGATAATCCCGTATTGCAACTATTACTCTAATCATTACCTAATAATAGCTTTCTTAGATGCCTCTTTTTAAAAAAAATACAATTGTGCTATTCAACATAATACTCCGCATTTTCAGCATTTACAATGTCAATTGGTAAAAGAATCATTTCGGGAATTTCTTTTTGAAAGAGAAAATATTCCACTAAAGAGGTTATCCCAAGATACGCCTGTCTTTTCTGATTTTGATGGATTATAAAATCGATTACACCTTGATTCAAATAACTAACATTTTCATCAATCAAATCATACCCAACCACTCTAATTTTTTTATTTTTAAAGTCACTAATTATCTTAGCGATTTGATACGATTTAGAAGTGGTAACAAAGATACCTGACAAATCAGGATTTTCATTTAGGAAAGTATTAAAACTAATTTCAACATTTGGATTTTTTAATTTCAAAGTGGTAATCGTGTATGCTGAATTTTCTTTCTCATCAAAATAATTTCTAAAACCCCGTTCCTTTTCCTGCATGTGAATTGCATTTTTGTAGGTTTCATCAATATGAACAATAGCAATTTGACCATTATCAGTAATTGAATCTAATAATTTTGCTGCTACTCGCCCACTTCTGAATAAATCCTGACCAACGAAGCTTTTTACAAAACTGGATTCGACCTGGTTATTGAAAGTATTCACAATGATATTCAAGGAATGGTATTTTTCTATAACATCTACGGTCTCTTTATGGAATAAAGGGGCTAATAAAACGGCATCAGGTGATAATTCTAATACGGCTTCATTCGCTTTTAAAAAGGATTTCTTTTTTTCCGGATTAAAATAAAAGGTTTCAATAACCAAATTATAGGCTTTAAATTCTTTTACAGCATCATCAATACCATTAAGACATGGACGCCAATAGGGATCAATTTCAGGATCAGGAAGTAGAATACAAATACGATAAATTTTATTGTTTTTTAAATTCCTGGCAATAAGATTTGGTTCATAGTCTATTACTTTTAAAACTTCGTTAACTTTATCCAAAGCAGCCGGTGACACTTTCCCTCTTTTATGCAAGACCCTGTCAACAGTTCCTTTTGAAACGCCAGCTAATTTAGCAATATCCTTTATTGTGTATTTTTTATCCATAATAAGCAAATATATAAAAACTTTGGTTTGTTTTTTTTGTAAGACTTAATTATCAAAAGAGAACTTAGTTCAAAAGCAACATCGTTTTATTTTGAATCACAATCTATTTTCAACTATTTATTTTTATATAATTTACAAATGTGCTCGACAACATAAATAAAGTGTGTTCGAGCACATTTATTGTTTTTTACTTGTTTTATTAGAATTTAATCTATAGTTTCGTAAAGTCAAAACGAATTAAAGAGTTAGCATTACAAATAAAATTTGCTGTAAAATTCAGTATTACAGCGTTTTAAAACCTATAAAAAGTGAAAGAAATTATATCATTAGCTCCTGGACGAACATGCCTCTTTGGAGATCATCAAGATTATTTAGGTTTACCGGTGATTGCATGTGCGATTAATAGAAATATAAAATTAACCGCAGTGCAAAATGACACTGCAGTTTTTAGACTAAACATGGATGATATTAATGAAGTCAGGGTCATTGATATTCATGCTACTTTTTCGGAATTAGCGCCTCGCGATTATTTTGCCTCTTCCCTGAGAGTGTTGAGAAGACAGGGTTGCATCCCAACTGTAGGATACGACATCACCATAAAAGGAGATATACCTATCAATTCCGGAACCTCAAGTTCATCCGCTTTGCTATTAGCTTGGATTAATTTTTTGATTACAGCTTTTGGAGTTGATGCCGAAGTAACCCCTGAATTTATTGCAAAAATTGGGTATGCATCTGAAGTTTTAGAACATGGAGAACCAGGCGGAATGATGGATCATTACAGCATTGGAGTGGGTAATATTGTTCACATTAATACCAAAGATCCTTTTTCATATACCGTCATTGGAACCGAGTTGAAAGGCTTAATAACCGGAGTTTCTGGAGTTCCCAAAGAAACGATTGGTTTGATTGGAGAATTAAAAGGAAATGCCTTAATAGCAATTGATATTATCAAACAAAATTTTACAGATTTTGATTTAAATACATCCGAAATAGAAGATTTAGATAAATACCATAATTATTTACCGGACCGATTGATTCCTTATTTTGAAGCGGCCATCAAGAATTACCATTATACAAAAGAGGCTTTAAAAGAATTTGAAAAACCAACTCCAGACTTAAAGAAGATTGGTGCTTTAATGAATCAACATCACGCTGTTTTAAGAGATTTATTAAAAATAACAGTCCCTAAAATTGACGCGATGATCAATGCCGCATTGAAAGCTGGAGCTTATGGTGCGAAAATAGTGGGTTCAGGTGGCGGAGGAAGTATTGTAGTGCTGGCTGAACCGGGAAATGAAGCTCCTGTAGTAGCAGCAATACTGGCAGCAGGAGCAATAGAAGCCTACACCGTAACCGTTGATCCTGGCGTGAGAATACTAGAAAACAGTAAAATTTTAAAGAATTAAATATGCATGACAATCTAATTATTTTGGCTGGTGGCGCTTCTTCCAGAATGAAAAAACAAGTTACAGTTGATAATTTGAGTGAAGAAGAAATTGCGCAGGCGAATGAAAGAAGTAAAGGATTAATTGGCGTTGGACCAAACGGAAGACCATTATTGGATTACCTTTTATTAAATGCTAAAAAAGCAGGATATAAAAACATCTATATTATTATTGGGGAACAAGGAGACTTATTCAAAGAGTTTTATGGAAGTAAAAATAGTAACAATAATTTTAATGGCTTAACAATTTCCTTTGCAACGCAATACATTACTGAAGGAAGAATAAAGCCATTTGGTACCGCTGATGCTTTATTTCAAGCAGTGGAGCAATATCCGGATTTGAATTCTAAAGAATATACTGTTTGCAATAGCGATAACTTATATTCAACAGAAGCCTTATATGCGCTAAGGGAAACCAATAGTCCAAATGCTTTTATTAGTTATAATCGCGATGCATTGGAGTTTCCGTTAGAGCGAATTTCTCGTTTTGCCATTGCTAAACTTAGTGAAAACAATCAATTATTAGATATTGTTGAAAAACCAACTGCCGAAGTTTTAGAAAGCTACAAAGATGCCGAAGGAAAATTGAGAGTGAGTATGAACGCTTTTAAATTTAACGGAGCGCTTTTATATCCGTATCTGAAAAACTGTCCCGTTCATCCGGAAAGAGACGAAAAAGAATTACCAACTGTACTTTTGAACGCACTAAAAGAGCATCCTGATACCACATTAGGAATTCCTTTCTCTGAACATGTTCCTGATTTAACCGCAAAAGAAGACATCGCTGAGGTAAAAGCCTATTTAAAAAAACACTATCCAGTACTCAACTGGGAATAGTAAAACCTATAAACAAATAACATGTCACAAAGTAAAAGCACCAGAAATAATAAACCCGGGAATACATTAATTCCGATGGTTATTCTAACCTCATTATTTTTCATTTTAGGATTCGTAACTTGGTTGAATGGCCCACTGATTCCATTTTTTGAATTAGCGTGTGAATTGTCTCAATCTCAGGCTTATTTTGTGGCTTTTGCCTTTTACATTGCGTATTTTGTAATGGCGATTCCCTCCTCTTGGGTCATAGAAAAAGTAGGCTATAAAAACGGCGTTTCGGTAGGATTAGTGGTAATTGCTTTTGGGGCATTTATGTTTTACCCTGCAGCCGAAGCACGCACTTTTCTCCTGTTTCTGTTGGCTTTATTTGTTATGGGGACTGGTTTGGCAATTTTGCAAACGGCAGCAAATCCTTATGTAGTTGTTATTGGTCCCAGAGAAAGTGCTGCAGCACGAATTAGTGTGTTAGGGATTGCCAATAAATTAGCAGGATTTATTGCACCTCTGGTGTTGACAGCTTTAGTACTGTCAAACATGCAGGAGTATACGGCCGATAAAATTGCCGTACTGGATTTCGCCACTAAATCTGCCGTATTAGATTCCCTAGCGCTACAATTACAAACTCCGTATTTGTATATGGGAGCTATTATTCTTGTCTTGGCCGCTTTAGTCAAACTGTCTCCGTTGCCGGAAATTGATCTGGATGAAGATGGAAAAGTATTAAATCAAAGCGTTTTTAAACAGATTGTAAATGCTTTTAAATATCCTCAATTAGTTTTAGGTGTAATCACCTTGATGTTATACTTGGCTGCCGAAGTTTTAGCAGGAGATTCAATTGGTGGCTTCGGAAAACAACTAGGCGTTTATGGAGAACAAGGTAATTTTTATTTAAAACTAACTTCATTTACCATGACAGCAATGGTAATAGGATATATTTTAGGAATCACATTAATTCCTAAATATATTTCCCAAGTTACTGCACTAAAAGCTTCCGGTATTCTTGGATTGCTGTTAGTGATTTTGATTGTGTTAATATCCCCAACTATAATGATTCAATTGCCTGGTATTCCAGCTTTGCCTCTGGTTATTATTTTAGTCGCACTATTGGGACTTGCTAATGCACTTTGTTGGCCTGCAATATGGCCGATGGCACTTCAGGATTTGGGAGGATATACTAAAATAGCCAGCGCAATATTGATTATGGGTATCATTGGAGGTGCAATTTTCCCATTGCTTTATGGTTATTTAGTGGAAACCATCAACTTGACTAACGAAGCCAATGGAGTTGCAGAAACAGCAAAAAGTGGGAATCAAATTGCGTATTTAATTTTAGTGCCTTCTTATTTGATGATTATATTTTATGCTTTTAAAGGACACAAATACCGAAGCTGGTCCAGAAAATAATACTCGATTACGATTATAAAATAAATTAAAAATAAAACTGACAATGTTAAAAAGTAGTATAGATAAGGCGACAGGTTTCGAAAAAAGATTCGAAAATATTGGCACAGTAGTTTTTGAAAATTCAACCGAAGCATCCAAAGCGGTTGCACAACAAATAGCAACACTTATCAAGTCAAAACAAGAGAATCAGGAATCCTGCATATTAGGCTTGGCAACAGGGTCTTCGCCCAAAGGATTGTATGCTGAATTAGTGCGCCTGCACAAAGAAGAAGGGCTAAGTTTCAAAAATGTAATTACATTCAACTTAGATGAATATTACCCAATGGAACCGGATTCTATAAACAGCTATGTGCGATTTATGAAAGAATTACTGTTGGATCAAGTGGATATCCTACCAGAAAATTATCATATTCCAGATGGAACGTTATCCAAAGAAGAAATTGCGGATTATTGTGCTAATTATGAAGCTAAGATAGAAGCTTTAGGTGGAATTGATTTGCAAATACTTGGAATTGGCGGAAACGGTCACATCGGATTTAACGAATCGGGTTCTTTACAAAATTCAAAAACAAGATTGGTAGCATTAGATCACATCACCAGAGTCGCGGCAAGCGGAGATTTTTCTGGATTGAGCAATACACCAAGAACTGCAATCACGCTCGGAGTTAAAAAAATAATGGAAGCCAAACAAGTGATTTTAATGGCTTGGGGCGAAGGAAAATCGAACATCATTAAAGCTTCTGTTGAAGGAACCGTAACCAATCAAATTCCTGCCTCCTTTTTGCAAGAGCATAATAATGCCGTTTTTGTTTTAGATAAAGAAGCTTCTTCAAAACTAACACGAATTAATACACCTTGGTTAGTGGAGAAGATTGTTTGGACAGATCGATTGACCAGAAAAGCGGTATTAGGATTGGCACTTGATTTAAAAAAACCTATTTTAATGCTTACCGATGCGGATTATATAGAGAACGGAATGAGCGATTTATTGGCTGATTCAGGACCAGCGTACGACATCAACATCAAAATATTTAATAAATTACAAAATACAATTACCGGATGGCCAGGAGGAAAACCAAATGCAGAGGACTCCAATAGACCTGAAAGAGCGGAACCGGCTAGAAAAAGAGTGCTGATTTTTAGTCCGCATCCGGATGATGATATTATCAGTATGGGAGGCACTTTTATGCGATTGCAACAACAAGGGCATGAAGTGCACGTGGCGTACCAAACCTCTGGAAATATTGCTGTTGCTGATGATGAGGCCCTACGATTTGCCAGATTTGTATGTGATTACAATGAAAAATTTGGAATAAAAAGCAGTGAAGCAGAGGATATTTATAAAAAAGCTACGGCTTTTCTTAAAAACAAAAAAGCAAGCGAAATAGACATTTCTGAAGTGCGCTATTTGAAAGGATTGATTCGAAAAGGAGAAGCGCGATCCACCAGTAATTTCGTTGGTTTGCCGGATGAGCAAATTCACTTTATGGAATTGCCTTTCTACGAAACAGGAACGATTGAGAAAAAACCTTTGGGAGAAATAGACATCCAGTTGACAATGGATCTTATCGAGAAAATACAACCGCATCAAATATATGCCGCAGGTGATTTAGCTGATCCGCATGGAACGCATAAAGTATGTTTGGATGCCATTTTTGAAGCTGTAAAACGATTAAAAACAAAAGATTTCATCAAAGATTGCTGGGTTTGGTTGTATAGAGGCGCTTGGCAGGAATGGGGAATCGACGAAGTTGAAATGGCTGTACCCATGAGTCCGGATCAGGTATTAGATAAAAGACACGGGATTTTCAAGCACCAATCTCAAAAAGACGGCGTTGTATTCCAAGGGTCTGATGCCAGAGAATTTTGGCAAAGAGCAGAAGATAGAAATAGAGAAACTGCAGAATTATATGTACAATTAGGATTGTCTAATTATGCTGCAATGGAGGCTTTTGTCAGATGGCATTATTAAAAACAGATCAATCATTGCTACTCTCGCAAAATTTTGGAACGCTCCAAAGAACAACAAATTTAAAAGGGAAAAATGAATATTTTAAACACAACCAAATGAAATCATCCTGCTTCGGAGCTTCTTTTTTACTGCTTTTTCAATAGTACAGAAACTGGCGATGTATAAAAAGAGGCTGCCTTTTCGGACAGCCTCTTTTTATTTAACATATTTAGTCTAAAACATTAACCTGTTGGGTGTAATTATTATTCCTTTTCTTTAAAATAATTAGCGCCCCACATATCATATCTTTTTTTCATCGTCTCAATTTTAGTTTGAAAAGCAGGCCAATTTTTATTTTCCTTTGGCGACCATAATACTTCACTAAGCGCACTCAAACGTGGGAATATCATATATTCTACTTTGGATGGATTAGTCATATATTCTGTCCACACATTTCCTTGGGCACCTAGTACATATTTAGCTTGTTGCGCATTCAATTCTTTAGGAATAGGCTCATAACTGTATATTTTTTCCAATGAGGTAAAACCTCCAATGGTAACTTCTTTTTCATTTTTTGTTTGGGAATGATCCAGATAAACGTGGCTTCCCGGGGTCATAATCACCTGATGATTTTCTTTGGCTGCCGCTATTCCGCCAGCTTCTCCTCTCCAGCTCATAACAATTGCATTTGGAGCCAAACCACCTTCTAATATTTCGTCCCAACCTATTAAGGTTCTTCCGTTTTTATTAATGTATTTTTCCATGCGTTGGATAAAATAACTTTGAAGTTCATGTTCGTCCTTCAGCCCTTTTTCTTTTATCAACTGCTGACAAAATTCGCTTCTTTTCCAGGCATCTTTAGGAGATTCATCCCCACCAACATGGATATATTTTGAAGGAAACAACGCCATTACCTCATCAAGAACGTCTTCAAGAAAGTTGAAAGTATATTCGGTTGGAGCATACACATCGGTAAAAACACCCCAAGTTTCCTGAACCAGTTTCACCCTGCCATTTGCTAATTCCTGCTTGCTTTTTTCAGAAATCATAGCATCTGGTATAACTGTTTTTTCATTTGGAAAACAACTCAACATCGGATAAGCGGCAATAGCGGCACTACTATGTCCCGGCATTTCAATTTCTGGAATTACCGTTACAAATCGGTCTGAAGCATACTTCACAATATCTTTTACTTCCTCTTGGGTATAAAAACCTTCTTCGGGTGTATTGTCACTTCCTTTGCCTGGATACCTTCCTATGATAGATCCATTTCTTTTAGAACCTATTTCAGTAAGTCTGGGATATTTTTTTATTTCGATTCTCCAACCTTGATCTTCGGTCAGGTGCCAATGGAAATAATTCATTTTATGTAAGGCTAAATAATCAATATACTTTTTAACGAATGAAACCGGGAAAAAATGACGACTAACATCCAACATCGAACCTCTATAGGCAAAACGTGGTTCATCTTTTACTTGTACCGAAGCAATCGTTAGACTATTGCTTTTCTCTGTAGGAAGCAATTGAATTAGCGTTTGCATTCCATAAAAAGTTCCTTGATTTGAATTCCCTTCAATCAATACGCCGTCCTTGTCCGATTTTAAACTATAACCTTCCCCTTTAATACCATCAATATTTTGAAGACTTTTCAGTACAATACTGTTTTTAGAGGCTTTTTGAACTACTGCTAATTCAAATCCATAATACTCCAATAAATATGTATTAAAGAAAGCTGCCGAAGCTTTATCTCCTTTGTTGGAAACCACCAGGCTTGTTTTAGGGCTAATAACAAAACTGCCCGTATTAGTAATAACTTCAGCTGGCTGAGGAATAATTTTTACTTCTTGAGCAAATGAGAATGCGCTACATAAAAGAAGCGAAAAGAAAAATGACTTTATCATATTTACGTTTTTATTAATTAATTATTCATTTTAATTATTTCAAATTTCACACAGTCCCAATCTGTTTGAGACTAATTTAGATTATTGCTGATAAAATAGCAAAAACTAGGTGAATATTTTTTTTCAACCAACACGGTCCATGATACAATACTATACGTTTGTCCAATTTCCATTTTAAAACAGTTCTATATTTATCCTGAACTCCTTCTGAAGGTTTATATAAACCAATCCAGGTAGAAAACTGATTATTTTAAGAGGCAAAAAAACTTTGACTCCAAACTATTTGATTTTAATAGTTACAAAAGAAGTGCTTAATCCTTCACTTTCTGCTTTTACTTTAAATTGCCCCTTTTGTCCTTTCTTTGCTTTTACAATTACCAAAGCCATCCCGTTATAAGCTTGTCGTTCGTGACTTTGAAAAGGAACAAAACTCGTGGCATCACCATTGTCTGTCGCTACAATTTCTCCAGCTCCTTCTATGGAAAATTTAATTAACGAATTCGAACGAGGAATCATTAATCCGTCTTTATCGGTGACTTTAATGGTAATGAAAGACAAATCACTTCCATCGTCCGTGATAACAGAACGGTCAGCAGAAGCATTAAGTTGTGCAGCCTTGCCCGTAGTTTTCACCATATCAGTTGCCCATTCTTTTCCATTTTTATAACAAACCACTTTCAATTCACCCGGCGTATATACAACATCGTTCCATATCAAGCGAAAATCAATCCCAGGAGTTTTTACTTTTCTGCCAAGACTTTTTCCGTTCAAAAACAATTCAGCTTCATCTCCCGAAGTATACACATGCACTGGAGTCACTAATCCAATTCGTTCCTTCCAATTCCAATGTGGAAAAATATGAGCTACCGGCAATTCAGGTCTCCACTTTGATTGATAACTATAGAAACGGTCTTTTGGGAATCCCGCCAAATCAATAATTCCGAAATAACTACTTCTGGATGGCGGATTTGATTTTCTCAGTTCTTCTAATTTCTTCTCTAACTCTGCTATTTTCGAAGGATCAGATCTAAAATTAAGTAAGTTCGTTTCATCCGAATTATAAGGAGTTGGTTCTCCCAAATAATCAAATCCCGTCCAAACGTATTCCCCTAACATATTTGGAAATTTAGCATTCGTTCGAAACTGTTCGTCTGGTGTACAGCCCCAACCCGGATGAGCAGTATCGTAAGAGGAAATTTGCCAATTTTCGTATTCCTTACCAAAGAAATATTCGCCGCGTGAACTCACTGTTGAGGCCGTTTCGCTTCCCAAAGTAGGCATATTTGTGTAACGGGGATCGGCATCCCATTGGGCTTGTTTACTGAAAAAATAATTCACTCCCATCACATCCATTGCCTGTGCTGCTCCGCTTCCACGACCACCATCGGGGTCGTTATACCCATTAGAAACTGGTCTTGTCGGGTCTTCTTTTCGAACAATATCAGCCAACTGTTTCGTTAATGCTACATTTTGTTGATCCGGCACTTCATTACCGATTGACCAAATAAATACGGATGGATGATTGCGATCACGGTGAACCATTGCATTCAAATCCTTTTTATGCCACTCATCAAAAATCTTGTTGTAATCGTTTTTCTTCTTCCCTACTTTCCAGGTATCAAAAGCTTCATCCCAAACCAAGAATCCCATTTGATCTGCCAGTTCCAATAACTCCGGCGCGGGTACATTGTGTGACGTACGCAAGGAGTTACAGCCCATATCCTGCAACATTTTGAGCTGTCTTTTTAATCCACTGGTATTGATGGCTGCACCCAATGCGCCTAAATCATGGTGATTGCAAGTCCCTTTAATTTCAACTTTTTGACCATTCAACAAGAAACCTTTTGTTGCTGAAAATTCTATAGTTCGAATTCCAAAAGGAGTATTGTAAGTATCCACCACTTTACCGTTCATACTAATCGTGGTTTGCGCCACATAACGATTAGGACTTTTAATATCCCAACGTTTAGGATTCGCAATAGTTGCTTGTGATTCCAATACCGCAGAAGCTCCGGCTTTCAGCTCTAGAACCGATTCTTTGGTAGCTGCCGCTTTCGACTTAGGCGTGTTGTTTTTGTCTAATTCAAATAATACGGTGCGCACTTTTGCAGTCACATTTTTTTTGGTCGCATTATCAACTGTTACAGCCAGTTGTACCGTAGCACTTTTAGCTGTTATTTTTGGAGTTGTGATATACGTTCCCCAATGCCCTACATGTACCGGATTTGTTTTTACTAACCACACATGTCGGTAGATACCGCCTCCTGGATACCATCTTGAATCCCAACTTTCAGTGTCAAGACGTACCGCTATTATATTTTTCTGTCCCGGTTTGATAAAGGGTGTTAAATCCATTCTAAAGGAATTATAACCATAAGGCCAAGTGCCAACGTATTTCCCGTTAAGCCAGATTTTGGCGTAAGCCATAGCTCCGTCAAAATCAACAAAAATTTGTTTGCCGGCATCAGTTGCAGGAATCGTGAAATGTTTGCGGTACCAGCCAATCCCTTTCCAAGGCAACTTCCCGGTTTCTCCAGTCAAGTCACTCCGAAATGGCCCTGTGATAGCCCAATCGTGTGGTAAATCCAGTTTTTGCCAAGCGGTATCATTGTAGTTCTCGCTTTCTAAATTTTTCGGTTCTTCTTTTCTGGAACCATCAGACTGCAAACCATAACGGGAAAACAACCAGTTTTCATCAAAAGATTGGGTATCTGTTGCGCCCATTCTGACTATGGATTTATTTTGTGCAAACAGTGTTGGAACAATCATTAGGTTTAACATAAAAAGGAAGGGTATTCCAAGAAAAATAGAACGTTTCATAATCATATTCATTACACTAAGTACTTTCATAATTATCCTTTTTTACTCTCTTTATTAAAATACAATCCTATTTCAGACAAGGCCGGTTTTAATCGCGATGATACAATACGAAATCGCACTTTAGATGCAGTTATAGTTGGAAATTCCAACAGGCGTTTAAAACCAATTGTAGTACCTTCCGTAGCCTTTATCCATTGGTTATTACCCCAATATTCAAGCACAAATTTCTCTACTCTTTGTCCGATGGTAATGTTTTCCTGAAGTAATAAAACGTTGAATGTTTTTTCCTCGTTCAAATCCATTTCAACGGTATTTTTATTTCCTTTCATCGGAAATAAATAATGGGTAGCGTCATTGTCGTCCAACAAAGGTTTTATTTTTTTTACCGCTCCGATTGCTTTTGCCTCTTTCAAAAGATTTACGGCAAAAATAGCATCCAACTTTTCTCTCCAGCCTTTTAATGCCGAAACATCAAAATCCGAAAGCAATCCTCTTTTATCTGGTGGAATATTCAACAGCAACACTCCATTTCTTCCTACTGAATTAAAATAAATTTCCTTTAGATACTCTGGTGTTTTCACTTTTTTATCTTCTGATTCATGATAAAACCATCCCGGACGAATCGACACATCAGTTTCTGCAGGATACCATTTTAATGCATCTCCATCTTTCAATTGGTCACGACTTCCTAAAACCTGACCCGTCATGTCACCTGCAGGTGCTTCATCTGCTTTGGTTTGAGAACCGGCTGTTGATACATTCTTTTTACCCATTGGCACGACACTCCATTCCTCCTCACGTCCATGTCCGGTCTCGGTTCCAACCCAACGTACATCAGGTCCGGAAACTGCAATCACCGCCTGTGGCTGTAATTTTCGAATATGGGCATACCATCTTTCAAAATCATAAACCTGTTTTTTTCCATTGGGACCTTCCCCATTGGCTCCGTCAAACCATACCTCATCCACTTTCCCGTATTGGGTAAGCAATTCCGTCAACTGATTGATAAAAAAATCATTGTATGCCTCTGTTCCATAAGAAGCATTATTCATATCCCAAGGAGACAGATACACTCCAAAACCTACACCCATTTCCCTACAGGCATCGGCCACTTCTTTTACAACATCACCTTTTCCGTTTTTCCAAGGGCTGTTTTTAACAGAATGTTCTGTAGTTTTAGTTGGCCACAAGCAAAAACCATCGTGATGCTTGGCGGTCAGAATTACTTGTTTGATACAGGCTTCTTTACAGACTTTTACCCATTGTCTTGCGTCTAATTCCTTAGGATTAAATATTTTAGGGTCTTCTTTCCCATTTCCCCATTCACGACCCGTAAACGTGTTGATGCCAAAATGAATGAATCCTGTCAACTCCAAACGTTGCCAGCGCAACTGTTGTGGTGAAGGCACAATATTAGCTGCAATCTCAACCAACTCTTTCTCCGACATAGCCGAATTAATCACAACAAAATTCTTATGCTGTGAATAGCACGTCAAGGTAATTGAAGTAAAAGCCAGTCCTAATAGTAATTTATGAAGACGCTTATACAGTATATTTTTACAGTTTCTGTTTAATTCCATCATATCTATTTTATTTTATATAGTAACTCTTTCCTTTTTTAGTTGCAAACCAAACGACACTGTTTCCCTCCGATTTTACATTTACTTTAGTGCCATTTGAAGCGTAAACTGTCATCCCTGAAGGAAGTTTAACATAACAATTATTTCCTGTCACAGAAATGATTGCTGCCTTTTTTAGCTTGCCATCAGTCCAATCAAAATGTACTTCAAAACCATTTCTGGCACGCAGTCCTTTTACATTTCCTTTGCTCCAATCAGCGCTGGTTGGCAAAGCGGGTAATAAACGAATTACGGAATTCTTCCCATTACTTTGGAAAAGCATTTCGGCAATAGCAGCAGTTCCTCCAAAATTTCCATCGATTTGAAAAGGTGGATGAGCACAAAAAAGGTTCGGATAAGTACCCGCACCTTTAGCTGTATAATTAGAACCCTCCTCATTGAAAGCAGGTGTCAGCAACCCTTTTAAAACTTTCAATGCGTGGTTACCATCTTCTAGCCTTGCCCAAAAATTAATCTTCCAAGCTCTTGACCAACCTGTACCTTCATCGCCTCTTCTTAACAATGTTTGACGTGCAGCATCAACCATCAAAGGCGTTTCCGCAGCATTAATTTCATAGTAAGGATAAAGTCCATACAGTTGTGAAACGTGACGATGCGTAGGTTCTGTTTCATCATAATCGCGAATCCATTCTTGAACTCTACCTGTTTTTTCACTGATTTGATTTGGAGCCAAACGCACTTTCAATTGTTCTAAAGTATCCGCAAAAGCTTCATCGATACCAAGCAATCTGGCTGCTGTAATGGTATTAGTAAATAACTCTCGTCCTATTTGCATATCCATCGTAGGTCCCATAGTTGTCTGTCCTACAAATCCATCTTCGGTTTTATAGGAGTTCTCAGGTGAGTTGGAAGGAGCCGTAACCAGCCATTTGTTTTTTGGATCTTCTATTAAAATGTCTTTATAGAATTGGGAAGCGCCTCTTAAAACAGGATAAATTTCTTTTAAAACAGCCACATCGGGATTGTACATATAATGCTGCCACAAATGTTCGCACAACCAAGCTCCACCAGATAAGGTTGAGCCCCAGTCTGCCCCTTCACCAGGCGCGGTAAATTTCCAAGGATTTGTAATTACGTGTGCTACCCAACCATCTGAATTATAATAAGCCTTGGCCGTTTTGTTCCCAGATTGCACTAATTGCTTGGTAAACTCAATTAATGGCTTATGGCAATCAGCTAAATTCGTGACTTCCGCAGGCCAATAATTCATTTGCAAATTAATATTCAAATGATAATCCCCGTTCCACGGCGTTTGATATTCTTCAGCCCAAAGTCCTTGCAAATTAGCCGGTAATCCACCTGGACGGGAAGACGAAATCAATAAATATCTTCCAAAATTAAAGTACAATAAAGGCAAGTTTGCATCGCTTTCCCCTTTAGAAAAACGAACTAAACGCTGCGCTGTAGACAAATTTGAGATAGCTTGATTTTGTTGAGTTGTAAACTGTATTTTAGAACGATTATAATACGACTGATAATCAGCTATATGCTTATTTTTTAAAACAGTCCAAGAAATTTTACTGGCTGATTTTACTGCTTTTTGAACCACAGGCAAAGGATCTTCTCCGCGTTTTTCAACCGTTGGCCAGTTCAAATCTGTTGCGGCACTTAGCACAATAATACATTCGGTAGCACCCGAAACTGTCAAACTATTATTTTCAGAAATCACTTTTCCGTCGGCAGTATTGGCTTGGACATATCCGGCAAAACGAATACCCAAATCACTATTTCCGCCCGGCAATTGTCCGGTCATCGTAATCGCGCTGCCTTTGGACACAAATTTTGCATTTTCTTTCCTATCCAATGCTAGTTTAAAATGCAATGCTTTGGTTTTGTTTGAACTCAAACGAATGATGATTGCATTGTGAGGAGCACTTGCAAATACTTCCTCTTTATACGTAACTCCGCCTAATTTCCACTCGGTCACGGCCAATGCTTTATCCAAATGCAAGGTTCTCTTGTACTCTGAAACTGTTCCCTGCGTATCTTTCCAGTTAATCAATAAGTCTCCAAAAATTTGATAGCAACCAAACTTTGCATTGGCACCATTCCCATAAGCAGAACCTTGACCGGCGCTGACAAAATATTTTTGCAACAATTGTTGGGCTTCTTTGTTTTTTCCTTCTTTTAGCAATCGCTGAATTTCCGGTAAATGTTGTGAAGCATCTTCTCTGTTCGGATTTTCAATTCCACCGGACCACATCGAGTTTTCGTTTATTACAATTCGTTCTTTAACAGGATTTCCATAAACCATAGCGCCCAAGTGGCCATTCCCCAATGGAATCGATTGGGTAAAATGAGTTGCCGGCCGATCAAACTTAATTTCCTGATCGGTTTGTGCCTGCATATATAATAAAGGCACAAAAAAAGACAGTACTAAATGAATTGCATTTTTCATAACAGTCCTTATATTTTTTTCAATCGAAACAATTTTGTCTCATGAGGAAGTACCTTACCGTTCCATTTTTTACCTTTCCCTATCACTTTATGTTGCCACAAATCTTTTATTTCATAAGTACTATTAAATCCCAATTCAGCAAAGTCAATTTTAGAATTTTGTGCAATTTCAGAACGATTCAGAATAGCAATGGCAAAATCACCATTAGCTAATGGCCTTACAAAAACACTCCACAACTCATTCTTGATTTTACAAACCGCTTGCTTTCCTAAAGCATCCTGGTTTATGGCTATCACCTCTTCATTTAACAAAATACGTTTGGTTTCGGCATTCATTGTTCGTACATCATTGGTTGCTGCCAAAGGCGAATTCATGATACTCCAAAGGCTCATTTGACTCTGGTATTCCGTATCGGTACAACCAACACCACCTAAATCACCCGAAGGTCCTTTTTTACCATAAAGTCCTACTACAAGCATATCCATATCATTCCAATATCCAGGTTTTGCATAAGCAGCATAATCTTGTGAAAAATCTACAATATCTATTATTCCGGCGCCTACTGAATGTAATTCTTTAGCAGTCTTAACCGTTTTAAGGCTTTTCCATTTATCCCTTACATCTGCGGTGGTGCGCCATAATTGACCGCCAACTTGCTGCCCCCAGAGCCATGGTTTGTGATCTCCCCATTCACAAATACCCAAGGCAATGTCACGTCCGCTTTTGCGTAAAGCATCTGCCATTTTTTTATAACGGGTTTTAGCAATTTCCGTATCATCCGGGGCACCGCAGTAATCGTATTTCAAATAATCAATTCCCCAACTGGCAAACGTTTTGGCATCCTGATCTTCAAAATTCAAACTGGCCGTATAACCCGCACAAGTAAGCGGTGCTGCATCCGAATAAATCCCTAATTTTAATCCTTTGCTATGCACGTAATCAGCAAGTGCTTTTATTCCAGACGGAAATTTCATTGGATCCGCAATAATAGTATTTCTGTTGTCTCTTCCGCCCTGCCAACCATCATCAATGAATACATGATCATAACCGGCTTTTAACATGCCTGTACTTACAATGGCATCTGCCATTTCGCGTATGTCTTTTTCATTAATAGCATCAGCAAAATAATTCCAAGTCATCCAACCCATTGGCGGTGTCGGTGCCAATAAAGAACCGTTTGTTATTTGTGTTTGAGCAGTTCCGTTACTCAGGCAGAGCAGAATCACAATAAGGCTAAGAATTTGTTTTTTCATTATTTAAACTATTTTTTAGAGGAATCTCTTTTCCATTTTTAAATCAAAAGTACTGCTGATTCAGTTCCTTTTTTCGACACAAATACATTACTCAAATTTTATCCAATAACTATAATTGTAATTTTCAAACGGAATCCTGTATTTTTTCATTGGCCACGATCCCCAACTGTCCATTCCCTGTAAACCAGTTTGCTGCAAGTCCATGTGGAGGTAGATTTCGTCTCTTTTATTAAGTTCACCGCTATGGTATTGTTTCTTTTGTGCCTCAGGATCTAAATCATCCAATTGATAAGGCAAAGCAGAAAAACTCAATAAATTATTTATAAATGCGAACTGTACTTTTCTTCCTTTTGCATTACTGAAACTTACCCAACGCACTTCTGTTTTATTACCACTTTCCTGCGGTCTTGCGTAAGGATAATATTGTTCCTCCACGGATTGATGGAATTGACCAATGAAAGTGTTTGTCTTTCTGTCCCAATAACTTTCTCCCGGACCACGGCCGTACCAATTGATTTTATTAAAACTTTTATTGATAACCAAATCAGTTCCTGCTCGCAACAACAGCGGATTTTTTCCTTTTATAGCAGTGAATTCATTATCAACTTTGATTTTTCCATCACCGTAAACCGTGAATGTTTGCTGATGAGATGCATCGCCATCAACTAATTTCTTTGTCAATTTTATTTGAATTGAACCATCATTGATTTTTGTTACGGACGATTGCAATTCGCTGCCGTTTTCATACGCATTTCTCCATTTCCTTAAACTGGTATTAAAACCGGCTCCAATGTCGTTATCCGTTGGTGCTCTCCAGAAAGAAGGCAAAGGTCCTTGTGTTATAAATTGCTCTCCTTTGACACTGTAGCCTGAAAGTATTCCTTTTTTTAAATCGAAAATAACTTCAAAATTGTTACCTGAAATAGTATAAAACTCTTTCGTTTCTTTCAATTGCAACGCTTTTTTTGAGCTGAAAACAGCAGCGACGGCAGGCAACGTTTTCAACAAAAGCTGATCAGCGGCAATTTCATATTGTTTAGGCAAGAAAGGCTCTTCGGACTTCAATACGTAATACACATTCAACTGATATTCTTTATCGGCTTTTTGAACGGTTTTTATCGCCAGCTTAAAATTATTTTCTTCTTGTGGCTGTAATGAAATAGTATTGAGAACACCTTTTTCTTTTGCAACGCCATTTTCCTGTAATACCCAACGCAGCATCACGTTATCCAGATTCTTAAAGAAAAAACCGTTTTTAATCGAGATGGTATTATTACCAATATAGCTTGTTTTTATATTTTGGTAGACCTGTTTGACTTCCAAAGCCATTGGCGTAATCTCGCGATAAGCGGTAACCACTCCTTTTACACAAAAATTATTATCGCTTAAATTCTCATCAACCGGACCTTCCAACGGAAAATCTCCTCCATAAGCTTTAATACGTTTACCATTTTTAAGGGTGTCAATGGACTGATCAATCCATTCCCAGATAAAACCACCTTGAAGCTTTGGATTATTTTCCACTATATCCCAATAATCCTTGAAATTCCCTAAGCTATTCCCCATAATATGGGCATACTCACTTTGGATATTTGGAATTTTAGCATCACTTTTGGAATAAGCCAATAGATCGTCAGGAGACATATATTGCGGACAAAAAATCTCAGAGAAATGAGTATCATTAGGAGCACCATAATTAATGTCCCTTTCGTACTGGATAGGCAAATCTGTTTTTTGTCTCAACCAATCGTAAGCTGCATAAAAATTGCTGCCATCACCCGCTTCATTTCCTAAAGACCAAGTAACCACACTTGCATGATTCTTGTCTCTTTCATACATGCGCTGGATACGCTGCAAATGAGCTTCTTTCCAAAGCGGCTTATTAGCCAAAGTCACATCTAAATCATAACCCAATCCGTGCGATTCAATATTGGCTTCATCCACAACATACAAACCATATTCGTCACAAAGTTCCATCCAATAAGGATCCGGAGTATAATGAGAATGACGAACAGCATTGATGTTCAATTTCTTCATCATCTCCATATCTTTACGCATATCCTCCTTGCTGAGCGCATGCCCGTTTGTTGGATGATGCTCATGGCGGTTCACTCCTTTTATGAAAACTCTCTTGCCATTTACCAAAAAGTCAGCTCCCTTGATTTCTATTTTTTTGAAACCTATACGAAGCGGTACCACTTGCAATACTGCTCCTTTTACATCTTTTAGAGTGATAAATAATCTGTACAGATAAGGTGTTTCGGCAGTCCATTTTTGAACATTTTTTAGGGTTGTCTGGAATTCAATATTGGTCTTGTATTTTCCAAGAACCGTTCTGAAATCTTTTGTTTTGTCTTGATAAACAATATTTCCTTTAGCATCTTCTAAGCTTACTTCAACCGTAAAACTGTCTTTCTTACTGTAGGTTCCATTCTCTCTTTTATAATTATTAATCTCGGTATTGATGGAAAACAAACCATCAGTATAAGTAGCATCCAGTGTACTGACAATCTTCGTGTCTCGAATATTCAACTTTTCTGTTGCATACAAAAAAACATCTCTTTCTATTCCTGAAAAACGGAACATATCCTGACATTCCAAATAACTGGCATCACTCCATCTATAAACCTGGAAAGCAATCAGATTCTCCCCTTCTTTCAAAAAATCGGTGATATCAAATTCGGCAGCCAATTTACTGTCTTCGCTATAGCCTACTTTTTTTCCATTTACCCATACAAACAGACACGATTTTGCGTTCCCAACATGAATAAAAACCTGTTTTCCTTTCCAGTTGGCAGGCAGATTTATTTTTTTACGATATGACCCTACCGGATTATTGTTGGCTGGGATATCGAAAGGCGGGTTCATTTTGGCGTAACGCAAATTATGACCTGCAAAATCATACGGCTGATTCACATAAATAGGCAAACCATATCCGTTTACTTCCCAACTGGCAGGTATTCGAAAATCAGTCCATTTGGCATCATCATAACTAAGGGCTTGAAAATTTTGAGGGCGTTGGTTAGGATCTTGCACCCAATTGAATTTCCAACTGCCGTTTAATGACAAGAAATTTGCTGACTTTTCCCTGTCATACTGCTTTGCTTTCTCCATGTTTTCAAAACCAAAAGCATTATTACGCATTGGCATCCGGTTTATGGAAATAATTTCAGGATTTAACAATTCAGCAGGTAGTTGAGCAAAAATAGTAGTCGATAGCAGCAGCATAAATACTGTCATCACAATTTGTTTTATACTTCCCACCTCAGTACTTTTAATACGGTTTTGTTGTTGTTCTGTAATATCCATACCATTCATTATAATTTGTTTCTTCATTTCAATTTTATCAATTGATTAAAAAATTTGGTTGCATCCCTCTTTCTTAATCCATATTTTTTTTAGACATTCATTTCCTCGATGAGTTACCATTATCAATTTTAAAAGTCAAATAAAACTGATTGCAAAATGACTTATCTATAATCTATTTCAATCAATAACTATTTATTAGTTTTTTTCTTCACTGAAAGACCATTGAAATAGCCTAATCAAAATTTCATTATACACCTATAAGCCACGAAACTATATATTATATTTATAGTAAACAAGGAAAATACAAAAAAATGTGCTCGAACACAAAAAAAATACATAAACTGTTTTTTATCGTATAATTTCGTTAATAGTATTACCTTTTTTAAAGAAAAACATGTAATAATCTATTAAATTACCATCATGAAATTTGTTGTTTTTTTTTTAAATTTGATGGTCGTTATATCCTGCATGAAATCCATATTCCTATAAAATTGTCAATAAATATGAAATAGGTATTTAAACAGGCAATAATAAACAGAAGCCCTGCATTTTATGTAGAAAAAAAATCTATTCCTTCATCAAAATTTTTTTCGCATCCTGGTCATCATATTGATCAATTAACTTATGAAGTTGAATATTCATAGCCTCAGTGATTTTTTTATAACTCTTATGTCCATACATATTATTCATTTCATTTGGGTCTTTCTGTAAATCATAAAGCTCCCAAGAGCTTACCCTTTTATAGAAACGAACTAATTTGTAACGTTTGGTACGTATGCCAAAATGCGGGGAAACGGAATGTTCCCCATTTTCATAATAATGATAATACATTGCCTCACGTCCTTTGGCCTTTTTATCTTTAAGTAACGGTAGCATTGATTGTCCCTGTTCATCTTTTGGTATGACAACTCCCGCCGCATCCAGCATCGTAGGAGCAATATCCAGATTCATTACAAAATCATTCGATACCGTACCGGGCTTGATCACTCCGGGATACCGCATCATCATAGGTGTCCTGAAAGATTCTTCATAAATGAAACGCTTATCAAACCAGCCATGCTCTCCCAAATAAAATCCCTGATCCGAAAGATAAATTACAATGGTATTTTTTGTCAAATCATTTTTGTCTAAATAATCCAGTGTACGACCTATATTTCTGTCTAAAGAAACCGCTGTGCTAAGATAATCCCTCATATACCGTTGGTATTTCCATTCGATCAGTTCCTTGCCACTCAAGTTTCTCTTTTTCAGATCTACTGCAATAGGATCATAATAAGAATCGAATTTTTGTCGCTGTTCCTGATTCATTCGTGCAATGTTACCCTCTTTGTTGGCTTCATTTACATCATCAAAAACCTTCAAATCATATCCCATTCTCATGGTTTTAGATATGGACATATCTTGCACTTTAGCTGCTTCTCGATTTTTATATTCATCATAAAAATTAGCAGGCAAAGGGAATGTAACGTGATCAAATTTTCCCATATCTTGTCCATCCGGAATCCATGTTCGGTGTGTAGCCTTATGCCCAATTACCAAACAAAAAGGCTTATCCTGATCGCGATTGTTCAGCCAATTTTCTGAAACACCCTCAATAACATCAGACACATAACCGTCACTTTGTTTCTTAGTACCATCCATCATATAAAAATCCGGATTGTAATATTGTCCCTGTCCGGGTAATATTTGCCAGAAATCAAAACCTTGGGGTTGTGTTTCCAAATGCCATTTGCCAATCCAGGCAGTCTGATAACAGGAAGCCTTCAACTGTTTTATAAAAGAGTCCTGACTGCCGTCAAAACTGGAATTCTCATTATCCTTGAAGCCATTTTTGTGACTGTATTTACCCGTCAAAATAACCGCACGACTGGGGCCGCAGATAGAATTGGTTACATATCCTTTAGTAAACAAAACTCCTTCTTTGGCAATACGGTCAATGTTTGGAGTTTGCATCAACTTATTGCCATAGGCACTAATGGCCTGATAAGCATGATCATCTGAAACTATAATAACAATATTGGGTCTTTTTTTGGAGTTGTCAGCCTTATCTTGAGCCGACAAATTTGACGTCAAGCCACAACATAAAGCGACTAGAATAACCGAGTTTTTAATTACATTCATTATTAATTTTTTCATGATTATAGCAACGGTAGTACATTTTTTATGCATCAACAAAAATGTTTTCTGGATTTAAATAGATACTACTTATTCAGCATCCGCAACACATCTAAAACCGGTGTGTTCTAATCCCGTATCAGGAGACGATTTCATCCGTGACGTAACCCGATACCCTTTACAATAGGAAGCGTTGCAAAGAAACGAACCGCCTCGCACCACTTTTTTGGGAACAGTGGGTTCCATAGGATCATAACTTTTAGCAGGACCTTGCGGATTAGCCGAAACACTACTACTCAATTCCTTGTAGTATTCTGGGGTGTACCAATCACTACACCATTCCCAAACATTTCCTGCCATATCATACAATCCAAATTTGTTTGGTACAAAAGATTTCACTGGAGCGGCTCCTTTAAAACGATCTATGGACGTATTCAAATAGGGGAATTTTCCTTGCCAGATATTTGCTTTTGGTTTCCCCTTTTCGGGATCTTCATCGCCCCAAAAATACTTCTTATCAACTAAACCGCCACGTGAAGCATATTCCCATTCAGCTTCAGTTGGCAATCTTTTTCCACACCATTTTGCATACGCCTGGGCATCATACCATGAAATATGTACTACTGGATAAGCATCTTTTCCTGCGATAGTACTCGACGGTCCTTGTGGATGTTTCCAACTGGCCCCTTTGCTCCAGCTCCACCATTGTGAGGCATCATTTAAATCGACAGCAGTGGCAGTTGGTTTAAAAACCAATGAAGCAGCCACCAATAATCCTTCATCCGGTTTTGGTGTTCCCGGCGGCAATTGTTTCTTAATCTCTTCCCAATCCGGTTTTATCTCCGCAGTGGTAACATAGCCCGTAGCATCAACAAATTTTTTGAATTGTGCATTGGTTACTTCGGCGGCATCCATCCAAAAACTTTTTATTTTTACCTTGTGTTGCGGATATTCATCGGCTCTTCCTTCATTATCAGAAGCGCCCATTAAAAATTCACCTCCAGGTATTTGTACCATTCCATCGTAAGAAACCACCTTTGATGTGTTGCCCCTGGTAATATCTTTTGTGATGGAAAAACGGGAAGGCAATGCCGATTCGCAGGACATCGCACTATCATGAATCACACTAGAATCTATACTTGGTTTATTAGTACAAGCAGCTAGTGAAACTATTAGTAATCCCAAAATGATCGTTTTATATTTCATTTTAATATTTTATGGTATCCAATACAGTATCTCCAGATAAAATTCTTTGTTTTCAGAAAGGTAAAAAATGAAAACTATTATTTTTGTAAATCAAATGATGGACACGTTATTATTCCTTTTCAGAGAATTTAGGAGCTATAAATTCCCAATCTCTTATATGTGATGGCTGATGCTCTTTCTTCAATATCGCCTCAAACTTCTTTGCAAGTTCCGGATTATCAGAGGCAACGTCAGTCGTTTCTTTTTCATCCGTCTTAAGATTATAAATTTCCCAAGAGGCATTTTTATTCTTCTTCATATTGCTTTTCACGCCTTTCCAATCTCCAAAACGAACAGCTACCTGTCCTCCTTTTTCAGGGAATTCAAAATAAAGGTACTCGTGCTCCTTTTGCTTATTATCATTCCCAAGCAAAGTTGGTAAAAACGAAATTCCATCATTATCCCAAGCCTTTACCCCTGTTATTTCAGATAAAGTGGCCATCAAATCATATTGTGCAGAAATATGATTATTTACTTTGCCTGAAGGAATTTTACCTGGCCAACGAGCGATAAAAGGCACACGAATACCTCCTTCGTATAAATCTTGTTTTCTTCCCCTTAATCCGGCAACACTATTAAAAAAATTAATATCAGCACCTCCTGCATCAAATGTAGCACCGTTATCACTGGAGAACATTACGATAGTATTTTTGTCCAATCCGAGTTCTTTCAACAATTTCATGATTTCTCCCACTTGCTTATCCATATAAGTAATCATGGCCGCATAAGTAGCTCTGGGGTAAAGTGCAGAAGAATACCCTTTCTCGCCACGGTACGGTTTTTCGTCAAATTGTCCAAGATACTCTCTTATCGCTTCATCCGGAGCCTGAAGCGATACGTGGGGGCCAGTGTATGGCAAGTATAAAAAAAACGGTTTCTTCCTATTTTCTTTGATAAACTCCACTGTTTTTTCAGCCATTTTTGTTACTGAATAGGCTGACCCTTTGAAATAATCAAAAGCGATATCTGGAGCATCTTTTGCTAAAGGTTTATGCACTTGGATATATGGATTATTCAATGTATCCCATTTCCCATTTTCCCAAAGATGGGTAGGGTAAAAATTATGTGCCTGTTTCTGACAGAGGTAGCCATAAAAATAATCAAAACCCTGTTTATTAGGATCGCCGGTAGTGTTGTGCATTCCCAATCCCCATTTACCAATGGCTCCAGTTGTATAACCAGCCTGTTTCATCAACTTTGCAATCGTAAAAGTACCTTCCGGTAATGGCATTTGTCCTCCTTCGTTCTGATCTTCAAAGCCTCCTAATTCATAATTGCCCCGAATATAAGAATGTCCACTATTCTTTCCCGTCATCAACATACATCGGGAAGGTGCGCAAACTGGAGCACTGGCATAATGCTGCGTAAATTTCATCCCTTCCTTGGCAATTTTATCTAAATGCGGTGTCTTTATTTTTTGTTGCCCATAAGAGCCTAATTCCCCATATCCCATATCATCGGCATAGATGTAGATGACATTTGGCTTTTGCTGGGCAAATACCAAACTTGTAATCAAACAGACGAAGAGTGTTTTCCAAATTTTATCCATGTTAGTTTTTTTAGATTACTTTAAGCTGTTGATAGTTATTAGTTTTTAACAATAATTTTTCGTCAGTTGAAGTAATTATGTTCACTTTCTACTTATAAAAAATTTCATTGCTAACTATTTAAAATTATTTAATTGCAATATTTGAAATGGCAGCTGGGATAAAAAGTATTTATTCAACATACAAAAGAGAGCAATACATAGTGTATCACCCTCTTTTTTTTAGCTAAACTCAGTATTCATTTCTTATTTAGAAAACTCTAAACCTTTCAATTTTTGCCAACCTCCACGAGTGAAATCAGGAATCTCAACTGGTGCAGAATTGTTATCCAAAGAAATTTCTGTCAAAGGAGCAAGACAGGACCATTCAGCCAAGTCATACACATCCATATCCAATGGAAGTCCATTTTGTAAACAATAAATCAAACGATAATCCATTATAAAATCCATACCTCCATGACCGCCAACTTTTTTGGCTTTTTCTTCTATTCCCGCTACAATCGGGTGTTTGTACTTTTCCATCAAAGCTTTTTTCACATCAGCAGGGACAAAACTATGGGCATTCAATTTTTCATGATTGGGTGTAATATCTGAACCTACTGATTTAGAATCCAAGGCATAACCCTCTAAAGGATATTTATTGGCAAACCCTTTTGTTCCGCTAAGTTGATACATACGGCTGTATGGACGAGGGGAAGTTACATCATGTTGAATTTGGATTGTTTTTCCTTTTTCGGTACGAATCATTGTCATCGTATGATCTCCGTTTCTAAAATCTGTCACTTCTATTCCTGATTTTTCTTTAATATAAGCAGGATTACCAACGGCTTTAGTATCCATAGAAACTAAAAAATTCATTTTGTCACCACGGTGAATATTCAATGCTTGACACGCTGGTCCCATTCCATGGGTTGCATAAATATCACCACGGTGTTTTCTATTGTAATCCATACGCCAGTTATTCCAGTACTCGCCCCAGAAAGGCTGAAGTCCGTGGATATAAGCCCCTTCAGCATGCATAATTTCGCCAAACAATCCTTGTTGAGCCATATTTAATGTCGTCAATTCAAAGAAATCATACACACAATTTTCCAATTGCATACAGTGCTTACGCGTTTTTTCGGAAGTATTGATTAAGTCCCAAATTTCTTCCATTGTCATGGCACCAGGAACTTCAATGGCTACATTTTTACCATCTTTCATGGCTTGAACGCCAATTTTTGCATGGTTTTTCCAATCGGTTGCTACATACACAAGATCTACATTAGGAAGTGCCGTTACTTTTCTCCAAGCATTTTCATCCCCAAAAAATTCTTTAGCTTTTGGAAGTCCCGCTTTGGTAAGAATTTCGTTTGCCGATTTCGTGTTGGTTTCTAGCATATCGCACAATGCAACAATCTCCACTCCCGGAATATGGGTCATACGCTCAACTGCTCCAGGACCACGCATCCCTAAACCGATGAACGCAATACGAACAGTAGGGATTGGAGCTGTAGCAAGACGCAAAACATCCGTTTGTCCTTTAGCACGTTTTGGAGCAGGAGTCTTTATCATTTGGGCAGATGACCCTACCCATCCTAAAAGGCAACAAATAATTAGTAGTGATTTAAAAATTGTAGTTTTCATAATTTAATTTATTTATTTAAAAAAAGGAAGATAATCAAGCTGTAGATTACCCATTCTGCAATACTTTAGTATTATTTTTAGCTTAAACTGTGAGTACTCTTTACGGTAATGCGTTAAAATCAATATCCGGTTTTTTTTGATGTAAAGGTCTTGTAAAAACGCTTTGCGCTTTGGTAAAATTATTAAAAAAGCCCCCGTTTTTCAAATAGAATGATTCGTTATTTAGCAGGCCACCGGAATAATCCATACGGTATCCTATAGTGCCCGTATTGTCAGTTGTGAATTTCGCGGAGTTTATCTCTGTCCAATTCCCTTTAGCGTCACAATACCATTGATTATTGAATAACACTTCGCGAGATTTATTCCCTTGTTCCGGAGAAAAATTTTCTAAAAACGAATGAAATCGTTTTAAATAAGTATTGGTTTCCGGACGGTTAAAGCTGGCTATTAATTGCCATTTGTTTAATTCGGGTGCAAAAAAGTAAGCGGTATAGGTTGTTGAATTATCGTTTTGAGGAATTCCACGTAGTAAAAACTGATACGTATTTCCTGCAATCCAATTGTACTTCAAATAACTTTGTCCGCCGGAACCCTCATTGCCAAATTCTCCTGTTGTAACTCCTGCTCCTTTTTTAAGAAGTTTAATTTTTTTAGAATCTGGAATAGTTGCTGGATCATCCGTTACAAATGGGCTCCAAACAGAGAATAATACTCTGCGCTCTGTATCCGAATTAACTTGAATACCAAAATAGCCTTCTGCGAAACCATTTGCCATATAATAAGAGCCTATAATATCTTGGCCTTTTGGCACCGTAACTTCGTTGTAATACCATTCAATAGTTGCATCTGTTGGGACTTGATAATTTAAGTGTACGGAAGGTCCTCTTCTTCCCCAATGGTAAAAACTACCTTCGTCATTTTCAACAAATGCAATTTTGTCTTTAGCAATCGAGCTGTTAATTGTTACACTTGAAATAGAAGGAAAATTACTTTTATTCTTGCTGATTCCTTTTATTTTTAAAGCAACATAACCCGGTTCAGTAATTTCCCAACGTCCTATTTGGTAAGAATCTTTTTTGGTGTCGTTGAATTCAACTCTCTTGGATTCATTGTTAATGGTGAATTCTAAAGTTGATTTACCAAGAACAACCAATGACTCCTTATTTATGGAAAATTGGAAAACTCCTGGTTCAGAAATTCGAAAATAAGCAGTAAAATATTCTTCAGAATTGGTCCAATACTCAATTCCATTTTTTGTAATGGTTTCAACTTTCGCTAAGGGAGTTGAACTAAAAGCATTTCCACCAAGAGGCAAAGAAAATTCAGTTATCATTTTAGAATCGTCCTCACCAATAGCGCCAGTTCTTTCACCACCGCTGCAAGAAGTTAATGGAATCAATAATACGATTGCTAATAGTTTTGTAAAGAATCTTTTTTTCATCTCTAATTTTTTATACTTATTTCTATTCAGGAATTTACCTTTTCTGACACCTTTTATTCTTAACCAAATGGACGTTTTAACAACATTATTCTAACCTTTTTATTATTGATTTTGGGTTAGCGTTCCGGGATAAGCATTTATTTCTGATTGAGGAATGTATTGTATCACGCGTAAACTTGATGCAGGAATATCTTCCATTGCACGGTGTGGTCCTGGATAATGACGCGTCATAGTTTGTCCGTTTCTATATACATCGTAGCCTCTATGTGCTTCGAAGGCTAATTCTAATTGACGCTCTTCATCAATAAGTTGAATAGCATTGGCACTAGTTAATGTAGTGTATCCAGCACCAGGAATTGATCTTTCTCTTACTATATTCAGATTGATGCGAGCATTTGTGTAATCTCCTTTTTTAGCATATGCTTCCGCCATATTCAAATACATTTCAGATAATCTTGAAATGATTGGAGAATGAAGATGTGAATCATTATCCTGTAAAGAACATTTAGTGATATAGTACATTGGATATACGCGGTTCAATAACATCATAAAATCTTTTTCACCAACATACGTTTTTCCTTTATAAACAATAGAATAACTATTCTCAGCAGCATCAACTTCTGTCAGATCGTATTTATCTGTTCCAATATTGATATAGAATGTACCATCAGCATTACGTTTCAGAGGTTGTTGCAGATAGTTATAACCCGTTTGTACTCCGCTGGCATTATAAGAATCATGCACAAAACGGAATGCTTCTGTTTTATTATTTGATGCATCAACTGAATATTGAGGCTCAATAAATGCCCAACGAGCATCATTTTTCTTACCTGACTTACGTAGTAAATCTAAATATTTAGCACTAGCATACATTTCGCCCCAACCTTGGCCTTGTATATTAGCATACATCCCGCCAATACCATAATAATGATCAAAACCTGAAAACTCTGAAGCTACACGTTTAACCGCAAAAATAGTTTCCGTTTGTCCGGCAGCATCAGGAGCAAACGTGTTGTATTTCATAAAATCAGCTCTGCTAAGCAAATTGTAATTCCCGCTTGCAATTACTTTATTTGCATACTCTATAGCTAGAGAAGCATATTCTTGATTTGGATTTTGATAGGTACCACTCATATACAAATATATTCTTGATAGCATTGCTTGTGCAGCTTCCTTGGTTGCATAAGTCGCACTGCGTTTTACGGTCATTAGCGTTTCTGCTTTTTTCAAATCATTTATAGCTTGTTGATAACTGTCTTTAATTGTGGATCTGTCTGGTAGACGTAAATTATCGATGTCAGCAGGCATTCCGTTTACAATGGGTACTCCCAAATTAGTTTCTGGAGATTGTGAATAAGGTCTGCCGTAGGTACGAGATAAATAAAAGTAAATCATTCCTCTTAAATAATAAGCCTCACCCAATTGTTGGTCAATTTGTGCATTTTCACCTTCTGAAATAATTTTGATTAAGTCACTTGATTGTGAAATAATTTTATAACTGTTGTTCCAAAAAACGGATAATCTTCCGTTATCCGGTATGTGTTGATACGAAATAAAGGAATAGAATGAATCTGTAGATGTTCCACGTATCATAATATTATCGCTAGGATATTCTCCTACTCTGTGCATAACGTCAGACCATCCTTTAAGTTGTGCATAACAACCATTTAAAAGTACTTCGACTGCCGCTTCTTTATCAGCAAGAATTTTATCCTCGGTGTACGAATTAAATGGCTCTCTCTCTAGCTCACAAGAGTATAAGAAACTAATTGTAATGAATAATATAAATATCTTTTTCATGATTTATTTTTTTAAAGAGTAAGATTAAGACCTAATACAAATTTGCGTGTCTGAGGATATACTGATGTTGCAACTCCTGTTATTTGACCATTACTAGGTGGTATCTCAGGATCAACTCCAGAGAAGTGAGAAATTGTAAATAAGTTTTCTGCAGATACAAATAATCTAAGATTAGAGATATTCAAACGCTCCACATTTAAGTTATATCCTAAAGAAAGACTTCTCATTTTTAGATAGGTTCCAGTTTCTAAGAAACGAGACGAAGCTTTATTTGAGTTACTTTGATTGTTATAACTCGCTTGAGGATGAGTCGCAATATCTCCCGGTTTTTCCCATCGGCTCCATCCGCTGTGAAGATTCATTTGGTTACGATCAGTATATGCTCCATCTGAATCAAATTCTGCTCTGGCATAATTATAAATTTCACCTCCTACAGAATAGGTAAATATGGCTGATAAATCAAAACTCTTATAATCTAAATTTGTTGAAAATCCACCAAAAAACGAAGGAGTATAGGCTCCCATAGCAATCGGTGTTTTTGAAGCATTACTATAACTAAATGTTTTTACGCGTTCCCCGTTTGCATTGGTTTCAAACCATTGAGGTCTTCCGGTCTCTGGATCTACACCAGCCCATTCGGTCAGGTACCACGTATCAACATCTTTTCCTGGAGTCAATAATTTAGAAGCTGAACCGGCAATTCCAGAACCATCGCCCACGATGATTTGCTTTCTTTCACCATAAAGACTGGTTACTTTGTTTTTATTCACGCCAATATTAGCATCAACAGCCCATCTCCAATCTTCGTTTTTAACGATTTCAACATTAAGTGCAGCTTCAAAACCTTTGTTGCTTACTGCCCCAACGTTTTTCCAAATGCTGGTAACTCCAATAACTCCTGGCAAAGGAACTTGATACAATAAACCAGAAGTGTCTTTATCATAATAATCTAAAGTAAGGTTGAATCGTTTTAAAAAACTAATGTCTAAACCAACTCCGGCTGTATATGTTTTTTCCCAACTTAAATCAGGATTTGCAATTTGAGAAATTAGGGCTCCTGGATTTTCGTTGTAACCTGTCGTTAAAGAATACAAGGCATAATGTGGATAAAGACTGTTTGGTCTATTTCCTACTGATCCGTAACTGGCTCTAAGTTTTAAGTTTGTAATATAATCCGCTTTAAAAAAGTCTTCTTTATGAATATTCCATCCACCACTTACTGAGAAAAAATTTCCATATTGTGAATTAACCCCAAAATTTGAAGCTCCGTCACGTCTAAGCGAAACTTGCGCTAAGTATTTATTATCATAGGTATAATTTACATTCGATAGTAAAGATTGTACAGCCCATTGTGCTCTGCTTCCTTTTACTTTTTCAGGAATCGAAGCTACATCACCAACTATAAATCCCGGAGCAAATCCAGTAGCAATTCCTACCGTACTTTTTGAGTTAAACTCATTCCATTCATATCCGGCAATGGCATTAAAGTCGTGCTTTCCGTATGATTTATTGAATTTAAATAATTGATTAGTATACACTCTATTATAAGAACTCATGTAATCCTCAATTCTACCTTTTACTGCTAATCCGCTGGAAGATCGTGGATCTGAATAAGCCATAGAATTTGAATTTGAAAAAATATAGTTGTTTACTGATGCAAATGTTAACCAATCCGTAAGTTTTATATCAAAATCAAAATTACTTCTAACATCGTATGCTTCAGATTCGCTGTAGTCCCATTGTAAATCATACAAATAGTTCGATCCAGTTGTATTTACCCAAGTAGGATTTGGTTGATTCCCCACCAAAGTACCGTCTGCTAAATAAGGGTTATCCCAAGGCATATTGCCATACATAGCGCCTACAGAATGTTGTCTGTCTAATACATCTCTGCGTGTAGCATTAATTTGTGGACGGACTGTCAACCAATTATTTACTTTGTAACTAAATTTCAAAAGGGCATTATAACGCGTGTAATCATATCCTCTTATAGCGGCTGTTTCATCATAAACACCAAGAGAAATATAGCTTTTTAGACTTTCATTACCACCACTTATAGAAAGATTATGATCCGTAGCTAAGCCTGTTCTGGTAGCATTGTCCCACCAATCAAAATTTTTATTTCTTAATTCGGGAGTCCACCACCATGCATTTGAAAAATCCTGTTTATTCGAAAAAGAATCATACAAGTCATATAATTCTGCTCCATTCATCAAGTTGAAATTACCGGTATTTAAAGTTGTCGCAGCCATTTTAGTGGAGAAATTAATGGTTGCTTTACCTGATTTTCCACTTTTTGTGGTAACAACAATAACTCCGTTTGCACCTTGCGAACCATATACCGCAGTTGAAGCTGCGTCTTTAAGTATCGTCATAGTTTCAATATCCGAAGGATTAATACTACCGGCACTACTTCCTACGATAACTCCATCAACTACCCATAAAGGATCAGTGCTTCCGTTTACTGTTGTTTTTCCTCTAATAATTATTTTTCCGGCTTCACCTGGTTGTCCAGATCCAGAGTTTACATAAACTCCTGTAGCTTTTCCTGCTAATAAATTTTCAACAGAAGGTGTTGTCGCATCTGTAAGCTTCTTGTTATTAATTGTTTGTAATGAACCGGTAAGACTCTCTTTTTTGACCGTACTGTAACCTACAATAACTACTTCATTTAATTTTTGACCTGTTTCTTTTAAAACAATTTTTAATGGGCCTACACCAATGGCAACTTCTTGCTCTTCCATTCCAATAAACGAAACGACCAAAGTGTTACTATTTTCCAATACTTCAATAGAAAAATTACCGTCAGCATCTGTCTGTACTCCTATCGTAGTTCCTTTGATAAGTACATTCGCTCCAGGAAGAGGCGCACCACTTTCATCGGTTACTTTTCCTTTTACAACTTTCTGAACTAATGATAAATTAATATCGTATGACGCAACCGTTTTTATTGTCGAAGCTGTGGAAACTTGAAAAGTTAAAGCTAATAAAGAAAGAAGTGTTAGTTTGATTTCTTTGTGGGACAGATTGTTAATCACTAAATCCCTAGGTTTTTTTTGGGTTAATAATTTCATACTCTTGAAATGGTTTTTAGTTAATAATTGTTTGTTGGTTTATTCTGTTTTAAGTGTCGTATGTCTATTTTTAAATTAAGAAAAATGAACTCTAAAAAATTTGATTTATAATTTTTTAACGGAGTTAGTTTTTACCTAAATCTGCCATCTTTTTTTAATGCACATTTCTAAATTTATGTTCTTATATAATCTTCAAAAACATCAAATTTTGACCTAATAAAAGAGATGTTATTTTTTAACATGTGACGAAACTATAGATTAAATTTTTATTAAACAAGGAAAAACACAAAAAATGTGCTCGAACACATGTTATTTGTGTTCTCGAGCACATAAATATTGCGTGAAACGTTTTTTTAATAATAAAATTCTAATTTTTTAATAATCGAGTGCAGCTCAATTCCATCTCTTTTTTTTAAGTAAAACAGGACATACTAATTAAATTATAAGAAATTCGGAATTTTTAAATCTAAAAATTAAAAATTCAACAGTAGTTCTATATAATTGAATTTACTTTTAATCTAAATTTCCCGTTATTTGGTATTGAATTCAACACAAAACAGATGCATCTAAGTCTTCTAATTAGGTTAGGAGAAAAGAAAAAAATTGACAAAGAGATTCATTGAAATTTCTTTTAACTATATTTCGAAAAAATTTGTTCAAAAACCGTTTTATAGAAACACTAAATGCCGCATAAAATGATTCCAGAAATGAAAGAATATGAAGTACAATTAATCAAAAACAAACAACTGACTATCTCCGGAAATGGAGATGATACAGCATGGGATAATGCCCAGATTTTGACTGATTTTTGTTCCCCATGGAATAACAAAAAAGGAACGGAAATAACATTTAAAGCACTTTGGGATGGAGAAAATTTATTTTTTAATTTTACTGTTTTAGATACCGAAATCCACATAGAAAAAAAAGATGACAGTTTTGAGAGTATTGGAAACTCCGATAGAGTTGAGCTCTTTTTCAGAACCGATGATGCACTGAACCCCTATTATTGTTTAGAGATAGACACTACTGGTCGAATAATGGATTTTATAGCGTATCCTAATAAGAATTTTGATTTCGATTGGAACTGGCCCAAAAATGATTTAGTAGTAAAATCATCTGTAAATACTGGCTCTTTTATCGTTGAGGGATCAATTAGCATTGAATCTTTAAAAAGTTTTAATCTGGTAAAAAACAACAGGATAGAAACCGGTGTTTTTCGAGCTAAGTATATAAAGACCCAAAATGAATGTTTTGAACCTAACTGGATTACTTGGATAAACCCAAATACAGAAAGTCCAAATTTCCATGTTGCATCTTCCTTCGGTTTGTTTATCTTAAAAGAATAGAAAAATACTACTCTATCGAAAACTCTGAATCATCAACATTTACAGCATCAATAAGTAAAAGAATTATTTTCTAAACACTCAAAACTGAACAACGATTACTCAAAACCGAACACTTTTTATTAACTTTGCAGTATGTTAACATTCTTCAAATCAAAACCCATACTTAGAGATTTAATTCCAGATTACCATATTGATATCCACTCTCATTTATTACCGGGTATTGATGATGGCGCAAGAACTTTTGGAGATACCCTAAGGCTAACTCAGGCGCTTCAGGAAATAGGTATTTCAGAGTTTATTACGACCCCTCATATTATTCAACATGTTTGGGATAACACTCATGAGCAAATTCTGGAAAAGAAAGCCACAACAGTTATAGAACTGGAAAAGAACAGCATTACAGTTCCATTTAAAGCGGCTGCCGAATATCTTATGGATGATCAGTTTGTAAAACTTTTTGAATCACATGATTTATTGACTTTAAAAGACAACTACGTTCTGGTAGAAATGTCATACATCAACCCGCCAATTCAGTTATATTCTATCCTATTTGATTTACAGGTGGCAGGTTATATTCCTGTATTGGCGCATCCGGAACGGTACTTATTTTATCATAATAATTTCAACGAATACCTTAAGCTAAAAAGAGCCGGCTGTTTATTCCAGCTGAATTTATTATCGGTAGTTGGATATTATGGCGCTGGAATCACTAAAATTACAGAACAATTATTACAAAAAGGAATGTACACCTATGTAGGTTCTGATGTACACCATGACAATCATATTACCGCTTTCAAACAAAAAGTAAATCTAAAAGATTTAGCACCACTTAAAGAAGCAATAGCCAATAATCAATTTTTCAAATTGGGATAATCATAGTTTTATAAATAAAAAAAAGGGCCCAAAGTAATATTACTTTGGGCCCTTTTTAATCTATTAAATACTTTTGCTACTTATCCAACAACTCAAAAGTCGAATTCATACTTTTAAACTCAGGTACAATTTGTTTCATTTTTAGCACAATTTGGTCGTTATCAAAATGATTTGCAATACTTATAAGCTCTTCAATATCTGTACTCAAAACATCAAACTCGTCTAAAATTTCTTCAGAAATCATAATTTTTTCATGATACGTTGGAAGTGTTTTTGAGGTATCATTCAATAATTCTTCATATAATTTCTCTCCTGGTCTCAATCCGACAATTTGTATTTTGATATCCTTGTCCGGAATAAAACCGGCTAGCTTAATCATCTTTCTTGCCAAATCAATAATTTTAACTGGTTTACCCATATCAAAAATATAAATCTCTCCTCCATTACCCATTGCTCCGGCCTCTAAAACTAATTGACAAGCCTCAGGTATCGTCATAAAGTACCTTATGATATCAGGATGTGTAATCGTAATAGGTCCACCATTTGCAATTTGCTTGGTAAACAAAGGAACAACAGATCCATTAGATCCTAAAACATTTCCAAAACGAGTGGTAATAAATTTAGTTGCATTCTTTTCACCGTTATTCTTGTTTTTCAATTGTAAGGATTGCACATACTTTTCAGCAATTCTTTTACTGGCTCCCATTACATTACTTGGATTTACTGCTTTATCAGTAGAAACCATTACAAATTTTTTGACTTTATAGAAGCACGACAAATCGGCAATAATTTTAGTACCCTCTATGTTGGTAAGAATAGCTTGAGAAGGATTTTCTTCCATCAAGGGAACATGCTTATAAGCCGCTGCGTGAAAAACTACTTGAGGCTCATATTTTTTAAAAACACTATTCATGGCTTCTTTATTCCTTACATCAGCAATTACCGCATGCATCTTAGAACTAGAATCTAAACCACTCATTTCAAGACACATGTGATGCAGCGGCGTTTCGGCCTGATCTAAAATAATAACAACCTTAGGGCTAAAACCTAATACCTGGCGAACAATTTCACTACCTATGGATCCTGCCGCACCAGTGATTAAAACGGTTTTATCTTTTAATTGTTTAGAAATCGATTTGTTATCTAATACGATAGGTTTTCTTTCCAGTAAATCTTCAATTTGAATATTTTTTACTTTTTGGCTAATCTCTTTTTGATTCTCCCAATCGGAAATTAATGGTACAGTATATACCGTATAATTGAATTCTAAACATTGATCTACAATTACTAATCGCTCCTCTTTCGATAAACTTTTATCAGCAATGATAACAGCTTGAGCGTTTACGGAACGCATTAATGGTGGTAATTTTTTCTTTTTAATCAAAATTGGCAAATCCAGCATACGCTTTGTTGCATTTTGATTATTTTTATCCACAAACCCAACAATCTTAAATCGGGATGGAGTTTCAAATTTTAAAGCATTAGCTACCGATATGGCATTGGCATCCGTGCCATAAATGATGGTTCTGATTAATTTGTTAGTTCCTTGTTCAGAAAAATAGATTTCAAAAGTTTGTTTGATTATTACCCGATATAAAAACAATCCGCAAAAAGAAAGTACAATGTTGATAAAAAAAGCAGTGTTCAAAAATGCCTTCTCTCCATGCAACAACTCGTACCCAAAATTAAAAAAAAGAAACAGCACCAAAACTGCCATTTGGGAAAACAAAAGCTTAACGGCATCTATATAGGAAGAGTGTCTGATAATACCGGAATAAGTTCTAAACAGCCAGAAAAAGAAAACATTTACACTAAATAAAGCGGCTATAAATGCAAAGCTATTTGGCGTAATGATGTAATCCAATCCCGTTCCCTTAAAGATAAGAATGGTAAAAAAAATGATAGTACCAAAACCGAAAAATCCATCATAATAATGATCCATCTGGGAAGATAGCTCAAATTATGAATGCTGAATTTCAAGTTCTCCCTTGAAAAAAAATTAGGGTTGGCTGATGGTGAATCCGTATTTTTAGTAGTACCCAAAGTATTTTTTTTAAAGATTATTTCCTTTCAATGCCCCAAAAATAACATTTAATGAATGGAAAAAAAAATCTTATTGATTCAATTTGATTTAAAATTCGAATAAATAAAAAAAGAGAGGCAGTACATCCCTTAATATCAGCCTAAATTCTCATTAAATCTCAAAAATAAAATAGTTGAATCCTTTGGGTGCAATTAGTTTTTTTTACAATAAATTTTCGTCAGTTCAATTGTGTTTTGTCAGTTCGTCCAGACACTTGGAGATTTTTTGTGGAGTAAAACGCAACAAAAAAGGTGTCGAAAACCATTTTAATAATAATAATAATAATAATAATAATAAGCAATCTGTTCTCTACAACTTATGCTTCAACAATCCCAAAAGATACTCCCCATAACCTGATTTTTTCAAAGGTTCGGCTAATTCTTTAAGTTGTTGTTCTGTAATAAAACCTTGCCTCCAGGCAATTTCTTCAATACAGCCTACTTTCAAGCCCTGACGTTCCTCAAGAACCTGAACAAATTGTCCCGCTTGCATCAGGCTGTTAAAAGTTCCGGTATCCAACCAAGCAGTTCCTCTACTCAAAATCCCCACTTTTAGTTTTCCTTTTTCTAAATATATTTTGTTCACATCGGTGATTTCATATTCTCCACGAGCACTTGGCTTGATATTCTTAGCAATTTCGACCACCGAATTATCATAAAAATACAAACCGGGTACCGCATAATTAGATTTGGGTTCTACTGGTTTTTCTTCAATAGAAAGAGCTTTGAGGTTTTTATCAAACTCCACCACACCGTACCGTTCCGGATCCGAAACATGATAAGCAAAAACAACTCCCCCTTCCGGATGGGTATTGGATTGTAACAACTCGTGCATATTGGCTCCAAAGAAAATATTATCTCCCAAAACCAGTGCTACACTATCTTTCCCAATGAACTCTTCTCCAATAACAAAAGCTTGTGCCAGTCCATTGGGAATAGCCTGCTCCGCATAACTGAATTGGCAACCAATAGCAGATCCGTCTCCCAAAAGTTTTTTAAAATTAGGCAGATCGTGAGGAGTAGAAATAATTAATATTTCATGAATTCCCGCCATCATCAAAGTAGACAACGGATAATAAATCATAGGTTTGTCATAAACTGGCATCATTTGCTTGCTCATCGCCAAGGTCAACGGATGCAATCGGGTACCGGATCCACCGGCTAGTATAATTCCTTTCATATTTTTTTTGACTTTATAACTTTCGACATTTGACTTTCGACTAACGATATTGTTTCTCGTAATAACTGGCATATTCCCCGAAGTAATATTATGCAACCAGACTTGATTTTCCAAATACCAGTTCACCGTACGTTCCAATCCTTGTTCAAAAGTAACCGAAGGCTTCCATCCCAATTCTTTATTGATCTTAGACGCATCGATGGCATATCTCAAGTCATGGCCTGGCCGGTCTTTTACATAGGAAATCAATTGTTCCGATGAACCTGCTGCACGGCCTAATTTTTCATCCATTATTTTGCAAAGCAATTTAACCAAATCGATATTCTGCCATTCATTAAAACCACCAATATTATAGGTATCATGATTTTTGCCTTCATGGAAAACCAAATCAATCGCTACGGCATGATCTTCAACAAACAGCCAATCACGAGTATATTTCCCATCGCCATAAACCGGCAAAGGTTTATTTTGAATGATATTATTGATAAATAAAGGAATCAATTTTTCCGGAAAATGGTAGGGTCCATAATTATTGGAACAATTCGTCAACACATAAGGTAAACCATACGTTTCTCCATAAGCACGAACAAAATGATCGGAACTGGCTTTAGAAGCCGAGTAAGGCGAATTAGGATCATAAGCCGTGGTCTCAGTGAATAATCCTTCAGCACCCAAACTGCCATAAACCTCATCAGTACTGATGTGATAAAAACGTTTCCCTTCATAATTGCCTTGCCAAGTAGCTTTAGCCGCATTCAATAAATTCATGGTTCCAATAACATTGGTTTTCACAAACGATAAAGGATCCGTTATGGAACGATCTACATGAGATTCGGCAGCCAAATGCAAAACCCCATCAAATTGATGCTCCGCAAACAATTGATCTATAAATGGCGCATCAACGATATCCCCTTTGATAAAAGTATAATTGGGTGCAACCTCTATATCGGCAATATTCTCTAAATTCCCAGCATAGGTCAACGCATCTAAATTAAAGATTTGATACTGAGGATACTTCTTCACAAAAAGTCGCACAACATGAGACCCTATAAAACCGGCTCCACCGGTAATTAATATTTTTTTCATTTTATTATTTTTTATTTAAACACAAAAAGTGAACCCACAAAAACCACAAAGTTTCCAGCAAAGAACAAAGAATTATACACGGAATACCTGAACACTTTTACTGAACACTGACCACTTCGCATTTCACCCACTATTCACTTCTCACCATTCACTTTCATTTCGAGCGTAGTCGAGAAACAAAATTATGTCCTGAATTTTCGGCTCCCTTTAGGGCTGGGGTAAAACGAAAATTGTAAACCTGTTCTCATCTCACTAAAACCCATACCTAAAACTCCTAGCCCGCCCTTAAATTAAAAACGTCAAAAAAACAACGAAAAAGTAAAGTGGCAGCAGTCCGCGAGTTGAGGACGAAGGACGAACGGCTCGGGCTGCGGAACGGCACTTTGATGTAGTTTTTAACCTTTTTATTTACAGGCTTGAAATCGAAGATTCATGAATACAAAAAAACAATAATAACCCATGAATATTTTTTTGTTTCTTTTTTTATCAAGAAAAAAAGTAAAGACTCTCTTCAAAAAAACTATTTATTGGCTATTTCATATACGATGTTCGATATACGATTTCCAAAACCAATTCCTCACTATTCACGCACCCTTTTCGGTTAAAAACGACTACTCATTCTCATAACAGAGAACTCACAACCGATAACTGATAACCGACAACTACCCCAACAACCCCATACATTTCCTCAAACTGGTTATATACTCAGGAACCACCACCCCATAAACAGATTTAATTTTACTTTTATCCAATAACGAATATTGCGGACGCTTAGCTGGTGTTGGATAAGCCGATGTTGAAATCCCGCTGATTTCAACATCAAAACCACCAATTTCTTGAATCGCCAAAGCAAACTCATACCAGCTGATTGCTCCTTCATTGGAAAAATGATAAATCCCGGCCTGCCAATGAGCATGGGTCAGAATCGTCATAATAGCCTGCGCCAAATCTGCGGCATAAGTGGGGCTCCCTATTTGGTCATTGACCACATTCAAACTGTCTCTTTCTTGCATCAGTTTCGACATGGTTTTCACAAAATTTGTTCCAAAACTCGAATATACCCAGGAAGTTCGGATAATAATTGAATCCGGATTGTACTTTATACAAGCCTTTTCCCCAGCCAACTTAGTTACCCCATACACATTAATCGGATTAGGCTGGGCAGTTTCTGTTAAAGCAGTAGCCGCTGTTCCATCAAAAACATAATCGGTGGAAACATGAATCAATTGACAATCATTCACATTACTCCATTTGGCCAATACAGCCACCGACTTATGATTCAACACATCCGACAATTCAAACTCCGATTCTGCTTTATCAACCGCGGTATGTGCCGCACAATTGATAATAATCTGTGGGTTAATTTTAGTTAATTCCGTTTCTAATTTTTCCAGATTACACAAATCTAATTCCTGATAATCTGTAAAAATCCATTCAAACTGGGTATACACTTTTGACAAAAGCCTTAATTCAGACCCAAGCTGTCCATTCCCTCCTGTAATTAGTATTTTTTTCATTTATTTTTTAATCTTTTCAATTTTCAAGACACGAATACTTTTCTCTACTAACTATTCACTTCTCACTGTCATCCTGAGCGAAGTAGAAGGACACTACTACCCTTTGTGTCGATACAAATTTACGTTCTGAATTTTCGGCTTCCGCCGTGGCGGATCGGGGTAAAACGAAAATTTTACACAACAACTTTAAACGGTAAACTCTTTTTAACGAACTGGGGACCCATTACCGATTCGACAAACTACTCCTTTTGTTCTTTATTTTTAGCATCCAAAACCTGTCTTGCATTCAATCCTGTTACTACCTTTTTACCTGTTCTAGCTTCTAATTCTTGAAGTGCTACTTTGGCTACATTGCCTCCTTGCTGAGCTACTTTTTGACTCTCTTCGAAACTTTCGGGATTCACAGCTTGAGAAATGTCTTTCGTAGAAGCTTCAGCCAACATATTTAGAATTAATTCCGTATTCGTCATGTTATCCCTAAGATTTTCTTTCTTCAGCCCTTTCAACACTTTATACTCTTTAGTCGTTTTGTCTGACCAGGCTTTGGAGATAATATCAGTCAATGTAGCAAATTGGATTCCTTCTTTCAATCCCCTGCTTTTCCATTCGTCAGTTAACTCTTTTCGAACCTCAATACTTTTTAAACGTTGATTGATCCAATTTTGAGAATAGCCCAATTGTAGATATTGTTCCAATGCGCGATCGATGGTCAGTTCTGGGTCTTGCATTTCATCCAAGCGCTCCGAAGCTATTTGTGCCAGCCAAAGTTTAAAAGGTTCAGCTTTTGGCGAAGGTATGGATTGTATTAACCTAAACAATTGTTCCGTATCGGCTACATCGGTCTTATAATACTTCCCATCGGCAGATTGCATTTTCAGTTGACTACAATTTGTAGTCAACTGACTCCCTTCCTTTTTTAAACGCATTTTCAGAACACTCCAATATTTTCTGGCATTAGGGGTTTCACTCAAAACTGCAATTGTATCTACAATAGAAAAATACCATTTTTCTTGATCGGCATCCCATAGAGTCCGCACTTTTTTATTTTCAAACAACTGTAAGGACTGACTTTGTTTCATACACAATAGTATCTTAAATCATTTATACTTGACCCGTCGAGACAAATTTACGTTCTGAATTTTCGGCTCCCTTTAGGGTCGGGGCAAAACGAAAATTTTACACCTACTCACTATTCACTACTACCCTCTGAACGAACACTGAACACTCCCTACTGTCATCTCGAGCGCAGTCGAGAGACAAAAATGCATTCTGAATTTTCGGCTCTCTTTAGGGCCGGGGCAAAACGAAAATTTTACACCTACTCACTTTTCACAACTCACTTTTCACAACTTAAAACTGGCTGTTACAATTAGCAAAATTAGGTAAAACTAAATCCTTTTCAGATACAATTGCATCCGCTAAATCCATTCCCCAATCGATATTCAAGGTTGGATCATCAAAACGAATTCCACCCTCACTTTGTTTGTTATAAAACTGATCGCATTTGTACATCACGACAGCCGTTTCACTCAATACCGAAAAACCATGGGCAAAACCTTGTGGCACCAACAATTGTTTTTTATTTTCGGCTGTTAATTTCACTCCGAAATGTTTTCCATAAGTAGGCGAATCTTTTCTCAAATCAACTGCCACATCAATAATTTCTCCTTGAAGTACACGAACCAATTTCGTTTGTGCAAAAGGTGGGTTTTGATAATGCAAGCCACGCAAAGTTCCTCTTTTAGAAAAAGATTGATTATCCTGAACAAATTCAATATCTATACCTAAATCGGTAAATTTTGTCTTGCTATATGCTTCAAAAAAATAGCCTCTTTCATCTCCAAAAACAATTGGTTCTACAATTACTAAATCTTTTATAAACGTTTTTTCAATTTTCATGTTAAAATTCAATTCTAATTTATTATTTAAAGAAATTCGCAATCACTGCCGCAATTCTTTCTCTCTCCACATCCGTAAGATTTGATCCGGATGGCAGACACAAACCATTTTCAAATAAGGTCTCCGATATTTTATTTCCATAATACGGATACGTTGAAAAAATAGGTTGTACGTGCATCGGTTTCCACAATGGTCGTGATTCTATATTGGCAGCTTCAAAAGCCAAACGCAATGCTTCTCTGTTTATACCATCTTCTGAACTAGGTTCCACCACAATGGCACTCAGCCAGTAATTAGCAAAATAATCATCGTTTGGAGCTGTAAAAACGGTGACTGCTGCAATATCCTTGAACAAATCAACATAAAAAGTATTCATTTTTCTACGTAAACCCACGTGATCATCCAATACCTCCATTTGCCCACGGCCAATACCAGCGCAAATGTTACTCATTCTGTAATTATATCCTATTTCACTATGCTGATAATGCGGAGCGTTATCTCTTGATTGGGTTGCATAAAATACAGCCTTGTCCTTTAAGGATGCAGTCGGCGTAACAATTGCTCCTCCTCCTGAAGTAGTAATAATTTTATTCCCATTAAAAGACAAAACCCCAATATCTCCGAAAGTACCACATTTTTGCCCCTTATAACTGCTACCTAATGCTTCAGCACTATCTTCTAAAATTGGAATCCCGTATTTATCAGCCACAACTCGAATTTCTTCAACTTTATAAGGTACACCGTACAGATGCACTGCAATAATTGCTTTTGGAGTTTTTCCTTTGGCAATACGGTCGATAATAGCTTCCTCTAAAGCAATGGGACATAAATTCCAAGTATCAATCTCGCTGTCAATAAAAATAGGAGTTGCGCCTTGATACAAAATTGGATTTGCCGAAGCTGAAAAAGTCATACTTTGACAAATTACCTCATCTCCCGCTTGAACTCCTAATAAAATTAAGCCTAAATGGATGGCGGCGGTTCCAGAACTCAAAGCACCCACAAAAGCTTGATTCTCTAAATAATTTTCTAAATCTTGCTCTAAACCATTTACATTGGGGCCCAATGGGGCTACCCAATTGGCATCAAATGCCTCTTTAACAAATTTTCGTTCGTTTCCACCCATGTGTGGTGAAGAAAGCCATATTTTTGAATTATTCATTTACTTGTAAATTAAATTTTATTATTTTGCCTGGATTACCGACCACAATGGCATAATCAGGAACATCCTTTATAATTACTGCCCCGGCTCCAATAGTAACCCATTTTCCTATTTTAACCCCTTGAATAACTGTTGCTCCAATTCCTATCTGACTACCCTCTCCTACCAAAACACCACCCGCTAAAGAAGCATTAGGAGAAATATGAACAAAATCATTTAGAATACAATCGTGATCCACAACAGCTCCTGTATTTATAATACAATGTTTCCCAATATTCACTGAAGCATTAAGAATTGCTCCAGCCATTATTACAGTCCCTTCATTAATATCTACATCATATGAAACGATAGCATTAGGATGGATTGCTTTCACATATAGGGCAGAAATTTTTTTAGAAATTTTTTTTCTTATCTTATTATTTCCAACTGATATAATTAATTGTTTGTCTATAAAAAAGTCTAAAGTTTTAGTTTTAAAAACCGGTACATCAAAAATTACATTAAATTTAGGATTATCATCAAATACCCCTTCAATTGGATATTCGTTTGATTTTTTAATAATGTCAATTATAACTTTACAATGCCCACTCCCACCAAATAAATACATCTTAATTCCCTTTAAAAGATTCTGTTGTTACTGAACCGTTTGCATTTATACCTTCCGACTTAAGTACTTTTTTTACAGTCAAAAATAATATCTTAATATCTAAAAAAAAATTTAAATTTTCTACATACCAAACATCATACTCAAACTTTTGTCGCCAAGAAATCGCATTCCTCCCATGAACTTGTGCCCAACCCGTTATACCAGGTTTTACTTCATGACGCTTTTTTTGTTCTTCATCATACAACGCCAAATATTCTGGCAATAAAGGTCGTGGCCCTATCAGGCTCATATCTCCTTTTAGCACATTGAGTAACTGCGGAATTTCATCCAAAGATGTTTTTCGAACGAATTTACCGATTTTTGTCAAACGTTGATCATCAGACAGTAAATTCCCAACTATATCCTTTTTGTCATTCATGGTTCTGAACTTAATAATTTCGAAAATTTTTCCATTTTTGCCAGGGCGGAATTGAAAGAAAAAAGGTTTGCCTTGGTTAGCAAAATACAAACCAATAGTTACAATAAGAAACAAAGGGCTTAATAATAGTAATCCTATTATAGCACAACTAAAGTCAATCATTATTTTAAAAAAAGATTTATACATTCTGTTCTAAACTTTTATATTCTGCCAAAATTGCCTCCCAAACTACTCGTTGCTCATACCGTGAAACAATCATTGCTCTAGCTTTTTTTTGTAATTGAGTCCTAAAATAATTATCAGATATCATTTTCTGCATGGCTGAGTAAATAGCATCGCTATCTTTCACAGGAATGATTATTCCATTTATTCCTTCTTCAACAATTTCATTACAGCCATTAATATTAGTTACAATACTTGGTAATCCCATGGCTCCTGCTTGCATGACCACATTAGGAAAACCTTCGCGATAACTTGGAAAAACCAAAGTATTTGAAATTGAAAAATACGGACGGACGTCTTTCTGAAAACCTACTGAAATGATATTTGCATTGTACTTTATTTCGTGCAAAGTTTGAAGTTGTAAAGGATCTAAATCCGATTCTAAAGACCCCACCAATAGTAATTTCACATCTATACTTTGCTTTGACAACTTCTCAAAAGCTTGTACTAACTCATTAATACCTTTATCGCTTACCAAACGCCCTACAAAAACAAATACAAAGTTATGCTTAGTAATTCCCAAATTATCTTTTAAAGTTTGCAGATCAGTTGCAGAGAACATGGCTGAGTCAAAATGACTTGTATTGATTCCGTTAGAACTACCGTTTGCAATAACTTTTAATTTATCTGGCTTGGTAAAATTATTTTTTAGTATAAAATCACTCAATACTTTAGAATTAGGATACACTTTTGTTGCACAATTGTATGTTAGTTGTTCTACAAAATCAAGCAATTTTCTTTTACTTCCTGTAGCTTCCATCAACGGTAAACCCGCAACCGTATGTAACCGATATGGAACTCCTGCTAACTTAGCTGCTAACATCCCAACAATCCCAGCCTTTGGCGTATGGGAATGTACAATTAATGGCTTTTCTTTTTTAAGAATTTTATATAATTCCCATAATGATTTAAAATCTTTAAGTAGAGAAATGGTTCGGGTCATTTCTATCGGAATTACACGAATACCCTCCTGGTTTTTAACATCTCTTAACTCTTGCCCTTCTGAGGAAATCCCAACAACTTCATAATGATTTGACATAAATTGATGCTGTCCTTTCAATAAAGTCTTCAACGAAACTGGAACTGTGGTAATACGAATAAGTTTATTTTTACTTTTCATAAGTTTGCTTATACCATTTTTGAAAACAATAGAATGTCCAAACTCTGAATGTATTATCAATTTTACCCTGCAAATGATTATTAACTAAATTTGAAACCGTTTCAAAATAAAAAATATTTTGTTTTTCAATAAACGATTTATCAATATAGGAAAGCAATTCACTTTTTAAATTTGCTCTCAACCAATCACCAACTGGTACTCCAAAACCTTTTTTAGATTTATTTAAAAAATCTTTAGGAAAATAGTCTTTGAAAGATTCTTTTAAAATATGTTTTTTATCCCAACCGTTTATTAAATATTTTTCTGGTAGTTGACTGGTGAAATTCCAAATTTCTTTATTTAAAAAAGGAGCGCGACATTCTAAAGAAGTCAACATACTGGTTCTGTCAACCTTAACTATCATATCCCCCTCAAGACTGATAATTCGGTCAATATTTCTAAAATCAGATAAGGTTTTATTCTTATCTCCTATTTTGTTTTTATAATAAGCTAATGAATTTTCATTGTACAAATTTTCTTTTAAAAATTCTTTCACTTCACTCTCATGAAATCCCAATGAAATTATATTATAATAAAAATCACCTTCGTAATTTATTGATTTTAATAATCTATTAATTTTAAAACGCTTACCTCTATTATCTTGATTTGTATTCAGTAAACTACTGATTCCAGATAAAAAACAATTGTGTAATGTTTTAGGAATGAACTTTGTATATTTATCATTCAAACTCCCCATATAGTATTTATTGTAGCCTCCAAAAACCTCATCTCCACCATCACCAGTAAGGGCTACTGTTACATATTCTTTGGTTTTATTGGAAACCACATAGCTAGCCAAAGCCGAAGAATCAGCAAAAGGTTCATCAAAATTCAGGATAATTTCATCGATATTTGCTGTTAAATCTTTTTCAGAAATAATAAATTCATGATGATTACTATTGATAAGTTTGGCTACCGTTCTAGATTTATCGGTTTCATCAAAAGATTTTTCATCAAAGCCTATTGAAAAGGTTTCTATTTTAGTACTTGATTGTTGAGCTAGGCATAAAGAAACAATAGAAGAATCAACACCCCCCGAAAGAAACGTGCCTAAAGACACATCAGCAATTGATCTGGAAGAAACACTTTCTTGCACCATATCATGGGTTAATTTCTTTGCTTCTGATTTTGAAATTTCAGAATATGCTTTAAATTTCTGATTCACCTCATGAATCTGAAAACTGAAATTATTACAATCAAATTCAAGATAATGATTTGCTTCCAATTTATGAATGCCATCATAAATCGTATAAGGTGCAGGTATGTAGGTTAATTGCAAAAAAAGATTTAAACTCCTTTTATTAATATTTGGCTTAGTTGGTAGTGCTTTAATAATCGATTTCAATTCAGAAGCCCACATAAAAGTGTTGTTGCTCTTAGTATAATATAGTGGTTTTTCTCCAAAAAAATCTCTTGCTATTAAGACTGTATTTAGTTTTTTATCATATATGCTAAAGGCAAACATTCCATCTAGATCCTTCAAGAATTCTTTTCCGTAAAATTCATACATTTTCAAAACTACTTCGGTATCTGAATTCGTTTTAAAAGCAACCCCCTTATTAATTAATTTTTTGCGTAATTCAACATAATTATAAATCTCTCCATTAAATACAATACTTATTGTATCATCATTGTTTGATATCGGCTGCTTTCCACTACTAAGATCAATAATAGATAACCTTCGCATTCCCATAAAAATACGATTCTCACAATTAAAAAATCCATCCTGATCAGGGCCTCTATGAATAATCAAATTATTCATATCTGAAAGAACATTTATTAATTGACTATCCCGAACTGAACTTATAATTCCATTAATACCGCACATAAAAAACTAAAATTTAATAATCATGATAAAAAACTCTTTGAACCTCATACTCATATTATAGCATCGCATAATTTTAATTTTCTGCAATAAAGAAGTTTCTTGGGACGTAATTTTAAGATAGCCCTCAAGCAACTTATTTTTAGGATATTTTTCATTAAACAGTGACTCGATGAGTTTTCTATCCTCTATTTGAAAAAAATCAAACCGTTCAGCTAAAAAGTTGTTTTTAAGTTTCTTAATAAAACTTGAACTTCCAACTAAATTTGAAGAATGTTGCCTATAATTCATTAATGGTTGGTTTACATAAAACCTAAAGCCCATAATTTCCGCACAAAGATGTGTATATCGATCATGAAGGTACACATTATTTATAAATGGGTAAATTTCTTCTTTTAATGATTTGTTTATAAGTGACGAAGCTCCTTGAACATAAAATTTAAACAGTGATTTATTCAACCCATATTGCATCGGTTTATTTCCTTTAAACAAGCCTTTTATTTTTAAATTCTCATCCGTTACGTAACAATCTGAATGGATTAAAATAGGTGTGTGTGTGTTTAATTCCGTTTCCCTTCTCAACATCTCTTCTAATAGCAATTCAATTTTGTTTTCTATCCAAACATCATCTTGATCACAATACATTATGTATTCAGCATCACTAATTCCTAATAAAAAATTAACATTAGAAACCAGTCCTAAATTTCTTCCCGTGTCAGTAAATATAATTATCCTATCATCAATTTTTGCTAATCTTTGAATAATGCTATTTGTTTCATCTTCACTACCATCATCTCTTATAAGGATATTAATATTTTTATAAGTTTGATTAAGTAAGGATTTAATTTGTTCCTCTATAAATTTTTCTCCGTTATATGTCGGCAATAACACATCTACTCTATGCATTTTTAATAATATTTATATAACGATTACCCCAAACTTGATATGAATAGTCTGACTCAATTTTATTTCTTCCTGATTTACCAAATCGCTCTCTAAGAGATTCATTCAAAATAAGTTCTTCTAGTTTATTGTACCAATCTTTATCATCCTTAATTATAAATCCATCCATTCCGTTCTTAACAATTTCTTCATTTGCTGGAGCTGCGGACGCAACAACTGGCAGACCTGAAGCCATGTATTGAATTAGCTTAAAACCACACTTGCCATTTTCCCACATTGTACTTTTCAAAGGCATAATTCCGATATCTGCAGAAACCAGTTCATCAGCCTCAGTCTCAGAATTCCACTCTACCAATTCTACATCTACACCTTCAATAATTATATCCGCACCAATCACTTTTAATTTTATTAAGTATTTTTTAGACAACTGTTGCAAAACTGGAATTACAATTTGAAGATATTTAACAGTAGATGGGGAACCGATCCAAACTATAGTAACTACTTTGATTTGATAATCTTGCTTCACTTTCCTGTAATCATCTAAATTAACAACTGTGGGTAAATAGATTAAATTATTGCTTTTAAATTCTTCAAAATACCAATGATTTCCTACGGTTACAAACTTAGCGTCCATAACTAATTTTTGTATTTTATTTCCTAAAAAAAGACGTTTAAATTTATTTTCTTTATACTGTGTTGCAATATAATCATCAAAATCTAATGCATACAATTTCGATTTTAGAAAAAAAGATTCAATAAAATAAGGCGCATTAGGGAATAATTCTTTTTCTATTATTATCAGATCATACTGTTTCGAATTAAACAGTAAAAAAATAATTCTTGTTAAAACTGAAAAAACACTTTGAATTAAAGATTTTATTTTTTTTTCTCTATACAAATCCAAAACATAATTACTGTCAAGCAATGGCTTGAAATAATACTGTATCTCATTTTCATCAAAATATCGTTTGTAATTATACGCTCTATATCTTGACGAGGCACCATCGCTGTTATATTTTGTTAAGAATAATATTTTCATAAATTTTCAAAATTAAAAAGTTCAGCAATAGAATCAAAAAAATAATTACTAGTAAACGTTTTATTTATTACTTCAAAATATTCGAAATTATTAACCATTAAAAATTGTATGTAAAAAAGACTCAAATTACAAAAAATGACTCCAATTACAATTAATTTAGCTGAAAACCTTTTCTTGCTCTTAATAAATGCATATATAATTATTGATAAATAAACAATTACAATAATATGAATATTTTGAGTTATTCTAGAAAAATCACGTATAAAATACTGAAACAGAATCATGAAATTGGAAAATTGAATAAGATCAATAAATAACGGAATATTTTTAACATATTTTTCTTCAAGGAGCGGATAGTATACACTAGAATATTTATTATGGAAATAGATAACAATATTATTAATAATAAAAAAAGGAAGAAATAAGGCAATCGTTCCAGCAAAAGTCCCAACAATTTCTGATTCTGCATAAAGAAGTAATTTGGGGTCAACTAAAACCAATAATGGATCTATTATGCTTTTGGGTGTAAGTCCTAACAAACAAGTCCCAACTATAATTATTATATTACAAGTAACTTGTCTTCTAAAAAATTTAAAATTCCTTAATATAAGAAATATTAACATCATAAATATCGAAAGATGACATAGAAAGGCTAGCACAATCAAAATATAGAACACCAGCTTTTTCTTCTTGAAAAATTGCAGAGAAAACAAAAATATTGTAAACCCTAAAAAAAAACGAATTTGGGTAATGTCAGGGAAAAATGGGATAAAAAAAAAATTAAATAACACAAAAACGGGAAGGGGGCTATATTTAAATATAGAATATAAAAACAATGAAAAAGTTAAAAAAGAGAAAACTAATTGATATCCTTGAAAAGAAAGTCCTAAATTTTTACAAGTTTCCATCAGAAAAAGTATAAATGGCTCAACTCGCAATTTTATATAATCTTGATCAAGATCTTCGAAATGTATTTTATAATTATCAAGATCCGGTGAAAATGTATTACAACCTAAAAGGATAAAAAACAATAATCCTACAATAAAAGTGATTGTTATTCTAAATAAATATTTCTTATTAAGATAGAATTCAAAGTAAGACAAAAAAAGCAAAATAAAACTAATAATAAAATACATTTATTTTTTTGAATTATATTTAAAATACTTGCTTAACAAATCTTTCCAGTAAAATTTATGTTTTTCTTTATTTACTTTTTCTTTAATCTCAAACAACCTAGATTTGTCAAAATTATCTATAAATATATTCCAACTATCGAAAGGAACAAAAAAAACCATCTCACTCCCCTCAAAAACATTTTTTAATTCCAATAATGGAGTCGATAAAAATGGAATCCCAGCTGTAATATAAAAAGATGCTTTAGTAGGATAACAAATATTATAATAAAATCTTGATTCATCGTAAGGTATTATTCCGACATCGCATTTAGAAATTAAATAATGAGCATAATCTTCCTGAAATTTTCCTAAGTAAAAAATATTATCAGATAGCCCATAATCTAACATCCATTCGCCCCATTCACCCATAAGAATTAAAATTTCTTTTCTATTGTTAAACTTTGAAATTAAAGCCTCAATTTGTCTACCTTTATTCAAACCTCCAGCGTAAACAAACTTAGTTTCGGCAGAACTGAAACAATTATGCAATGGCTCAGAATTCGAAAAATATTTTATCTCATTTGAGCCATTAATTATCACTTCATAATTTAATTTAAATTTATCATTAATATATTTCCCCATTTCATGAGAAGCAAATATGTATTTTGTATTCTTTAAATTATATAATTTATCTTGAAAAATTTTGTAGATTTCTTGAACAACCAGTTCTAAGTCCTTGGCCTGTTCATAAGGTAAATCATTAACTTCAATAGTTACATCATTACGATTTGAAGTATATTCCATTAATTTAAATACAAGTGTTCTTATCCAATCATATTTCAAAATAGGTATAGGAAATAAAACGATTAGAGTTCCTTGATGAATAAAAAATTCATTATCCTTAGAGAATAGCATAATTCTCAAAATACTTAACAAAAAGGCAAATCGAACAAAAGGATTTGAGCTGTAAACAGGTAGTACTAATGCATCCTTCTGAGTAAAATACTCCCTAAAAGCCTTGTTTCTAGACTGTCCACCATCATTAAAACCTTCTAAAAAATGTCCTATATAATATATCTTATTCATTAATAACAATCAATTATCTAAATTTAAATTCTCATTTTTAAGTAATATTTTAAAACTTACCAACTCCAGATCTATATCTCCATAAAAGCTAGAGCATCCCAAATATCTTTTTTAATTGATCATAAATTTTATCAATTAACTTTTTACTTCATTTACTCATATATTTTTTATCAAAACAATTAAATTATATATTTTTAATATTTGTAATTTGTGATATTACATTTTTAAATTTAAAATTGTCTTTTTTAAATAAAACTAGACCTCTGTTTCTTAAAATAATATAAAATGAAATACAAATTAATACTTCTGTAAACAGATAACTTATACTTGTTCCAATATAACTAAAATAATAGCCCAATATTAAGTTTAACACGACACTAAAGCAAGCTGCAAAGCTGGTGATTTTTAAAAACAAATTATCCATATTTAAATTAAGCATAGTTTGAATTCCCATTAAGCTACTCATTGCAGAAATTAAAGGAAGAAAACTTAAAATCTGTACACTAATTATTGACCCTTCAAAACTTTTTCCATATATTAAAAAAACAACAAAAGGGGCTAATATCAAAATCCCAAGACAAACTGTAGCTGTAAAATAAAAAACTAGAGGTACAATTTTTCTTAACTTGTTTATACCGTTTTCTTGGCTTTCTGAAAAAGCCCTGCCAATATATGGATATAGTGATGATGCAAGTGGAATATTAACAACACCTTGAACTATAATTATAAAGCTAACAGCGGTGGTATAATAACCTATGGTTTTAGTTTCTTGAAAAAGTCCCAAAATAATTATATTTGTTGTTGTATAAAGTGAAAAAATTATTGAAGAAAAGAAAACTGACCTTACCTCCTTTAAAATATTTAATGAGTGCTTTATAGAATAAAAATTAAATTTAATTTTAATAACAAATATTACATATAAAATAGAAATCAAGCTGATTAAAAAATTACTAAAAACACCTATACTAGCATATAATTGCAAATCATCCTTTTTCGACACAAAAAGAAAAATTAAACTTGTATTAATAATACCTTTTAACACCGTTACTACACTTAATATAGGTAATTTTTGCAATCCTTGAAATATGTACTGAGGAGTCAAAAGAGCTGAAATAACATTTAAAAATAATATCAATGATAGCATTAGATTTTTACTTAAAAGAGGTATTACACTAACACAAATCAAAAAAGCGGCTACCGACACGATAAACAATAATACTCTAGCGCAAGTTACTTCGGAAAAAACTATAGAACGAATCTCTAAATTGTCCGGATCAACTGCAATCTTTCTTGTCGCTGTAAAATCAAAACCATAATTTATTATCAGAATAAAATAACTAACAAAGGCTGTAATATAATTTATCACTCCAAAACCCTCAGGCCCTATTATTCTTGAAACATATGGTATAGTTATTAACGGAAAAATATAGTTAACCACTTGAACAATACCTAAAGAGGCAATATTCTTTAGAAGAGTTCTATTTTTAGAAGGCTCCATTAACTTTTATTAAATTCATTATTAGGAAATTATTCTAAAATTTTCTTTGCATTTCATATCTTATCTTGAGCCAATAGTTCCTAATAGTTAGAATAACATACCGTTTATTGTTTTGGCGATGATTGCCTATAGTTAGGAAATTAGCCCTATAATGGAACGAATTTTTAGTTATGTTATTAAAAATACTTTTATTTCTTGAGGCCTTCTCATTTATATATTTCTCTTTTTGATCATCTACAGAGATTTGTTTTACATAATGATTTTGATGAATAACTTTATTATTATCAACAAACTTAATATGCATTCGTTTTTGTTTAACCCTAAATATAAACTCATCATCATCATATCCATGTCCTAAAGCATACCGTGGATCAAAACCTCCTAAATCTACTAAATCACTTGTCATTATAGCGGTACAAAAATGATAAGAACTAGGACGATATCTAGAATGATTATACCATCCTAAACCTCCATCCGTTTGTACTACGTGTGAATTATTTGCAATTAGTGATAAGATATTGTCACTATCAAAAAATAACTCATCATCATCTGTATTTTTTTTATCTAAAGAATAACAACCGAAACTTAAGTAATCATTTGTTTTTAGATGGGTGGCTACATATTCCAGTATATTATCAAAGTGATAACATTCCGGATTTTGAAGTATTATTTTATCTCCTTTAGCTTCTTCAAAACCCCTATTAAATGGAATACAGGGATTACTGTACCATTTATCAGACTTTTCTAAACGAATAATTCTTAAAAAGGGATAAATTTGTTGTAAATCTTCCAACCGCTCTTCTTCCTCACTGCCGTCATCAACAACAATAAATTCAAAATCAATCGTACCATAATTCGAATTCATACTCTCTAAAGTACGAATCAATAACTTTCTGCGATTAAAATAAGCAGTCACTACAGAAATCATAATAAAATTTTATAAATAGTGAGAATAAATACTGGCATGCTGTAAAATCCAGTCCTTTTGACTTTCCAACATCTTTTCATAATTAGGCACTTGATAGTCAAAATCAGTTCGGATACTCACTAAACTTTTATCAACGTGGTAATTCCCGTTAGGCTCAATTGTCATTTTACCATTTTTATAAATAGAATTAAATAGAGAGATTAAATTATATTTATCAATCTTAGAAGAGGGCGCTACTTGAATTAAGCCACTAATATTTTGGTTAATAATTTCAAGTACAACTTTTGCTAATTCCAAAGTGGTTAAGCCGGACCAAAAAGCATTCGTAAACCCTTTTAATACTTCCCCATCTGATTGAGACATAAACCAATGAAATAAACCGATGCCATTTTGATTCAATTCTGGTCCTATAATAGAGGTACGAATCGTTACATCTTTAGCATTTGTTAATTCTCCTAATGCTTTAGACTGGGCATAAAAACCAGTTCCATTTTTGATGTCATTTTCAGTATATCCGCCTTCTTTACCCGAAAAAACACAATCGGTACTAATGTGAATTACTTTCGTCTGTATTTCTTTTGTAATTCCTTCTAAATAATGAGGGAAATAACTATTAAACCAAATGGCTTTTGATGGATAGTCCTCTGCATCTTTATTTAAAATTCCGATACAATTTACCACATAATCAAATTGATTTGCTATAAAAAGAGAACGCAATTGTGCAGTATCTGAAACATCAATATCAAACAGTTTAGGAGTTGATTCAATATTTCTGGCTAAACCATAAACATCATACAATTTACTTTCCTCAAAATAATTGTAAAGCATATGACCTGCCATGCCTTTAATCCCTATTACTAATATTTTTTTCATTTGATAAATTATTTATCCCAAATTACTTTATTAATAATTGAAGTGTAACTCTGAATTGCTTTAATGACACGGGCAGAAGTGTTAGTCACTTCGTATTCCTTTGGTAATTCAATATTTACATCAAACAGACCTCTGGAAATTTCAATGGCGTTCAATACTTGATCTGTAGTTATCCCTCCCAAAACAATAGTCCCTGCGTCTATTGCTTCAGGTCTTTCTGTACTTGTTCGAATACTTACAGCTGGAAACCCCATCATCGCTGATTCCTCGCTAATGGTTCCACTGTCCGAAAGTACAACAAAAGCATTTTTTTGCAACTGAACGTAATCAAAAAAGCCTAAAGGCGGTACATTGGAAATTAACGGATGAAATTTTATTTTATTTTTTTCAATCCGATTCTTTGTACGGGGGTGTGTAGAAAAGATAACGGGCATCTGATATTTTTCAGCTACTTGATTTAAAGATTCCGCTAATATTTCAAAATGATTATCCAAATCAATATTTTCTTCACGATGCGCGCTCACTACTATATAGTGCTGATTTTTTAAATCCAAGCGGAAAACAACGTCACTATTTAGAATTTGCTCCTTATATTTTAATAAGACTTCTTTCAAAGGAGATCCCGTAACAAATACATGATCTTTTCGAAAACCTTCACTCAGTAAATAACGACGGCTATTCTCTGTATAAGTTAAATTAATATCACTGATATGATCCGAAATCTTACGATTAATTTCTTCAGGCACATTTTGGTCAAAACAACGGTTACCCGCTTCCATATGGAAAATAGGAATTTTCAATCGCTTAGCGGCAATAGTACTCAACACGCTGTTGGTATCTCCTAAAACTAATAAAGCATCAGGCAGCTCTTTTGATAAAATTTCATACGATTTTGAAATTACGTTGCCAATCGTTTCTCCTAAATGATTTCCCGCAACATTCAAAAAATAATCTGGTTTTCTCAAACCTAAATCTTCAAAAAAGATTTCGTTTAATTCGTAATCGTAATTTTGGCCCGTATGAATTAAAACATGCTCAAAATAGATATCACATTTTTTGATACATTCAGCTAAACGTATAATTTCAGGGCGCGTTCCTAAAATTGTTGCTACTTTTAATTTCTTCATATTTATTTCCATTGAGTTGGATTAAATTTATAATTATCCGCTACTTCTCCCATCTTATAATTGGAAAAAACCAGCAATTTAGAATCAGCTTCTAAAGCCTGGATAGAAGAAGCATAACCCGCCTCAACAAGTAAGACATCCAGTGTTTTAGAGTCAAGCTCAAACGACCTTACTTCTAGACCATCAGAAGGACATTCAAAATTATCAATTTCCACTAATTTGATTAAAAATTTGCCTTTAACTGCAATAAACCATCTTTTTTCAATTTGATGGCCTTGCCATGCTCTTTGTATTGATAAATCCGCATTCTCGATAAAATACATGCGTTTTACCTCAGAAAGATCCAGTTCATTATTAAATGATAATGTGCCTCTTTCATCTGCAAAAGTATTTCCAATTATTGTAGTAAGCATTTTTATTTAGTCTTGAAATAGGTCAAGTTTTTTTAATAGCACTTTTACCCCTTCAACATCTTCTCGTTTTGTGTTATGCGAATTGTAATCTTCAATTTCTGGTTGAATCTCTTTTCCTTCGGAGAAATATTTAGCGTAATTTAAATCACGGTTGTCAGATGGGATACGATAAAAATCACCCATATCTTCTGCTTTCATCATTTCTTCACGAGTACATAAAGTTTCATAAAGTTTTTCTCCGTGTCTGGTTCCTATAACTTTAATTTCGCTTTTTATGTTTTTTAATTGACAGACAGCTTCAGCTAAATCACCTATTGTGGCAGCAGGAGCTTTATTTACGAATAAATCACCTGAGTTACCGTGTTCAAAGGCAAATAATACCAATTCAACAGCTTCTTCTAACGACATTAAAAAACGGGTCATATTAGGATCAGTAACAGTTAACACTTCCCCTTTTTTGATTTGAGATAAAAACAACGGAATAACGGAACCACGAGAAGCCATTACGTTTCCGTAACGGGTCAGACAAACTGTAGTATCTGTTAAGTTTCGCGCTTCTGCTATCGCAACTTTTTCCATCATGGCTTTAGAAATCCCCATAGCGTTGATTGGATAAGCTGCTTTATCGGTTGACAAACAGATCACTTTATTAACCTTATTGGAAGCTGCTGCACGAATAACATTTTGTGTCCCTTCTACATTGGTTTTTACGGCCTGCATAGGGAAAAATTCACAAGATGGCACTTGTTTTAATGCTGCTGCATGGAATACATAATCAACATCGTGCATAGCATATTGTATACTATTGTAATCTCTTACATCACCAATAAAATATTTAATTTTATCATTTTTATAAAAATTACGCATGTCATCTTGCTTTTTTTCATCACGTGAAAAAATACGGATTTCTTTAAAATGATCGGTATGCAAAAAACGGTTCAAAACAGCACTTCCAAAGGAGCCTGTTCCACCAGTGATTAATAAAACTTTATCTTTAAACATAATCTATTAATTATTATAATTTACCATCCGTTTCAACTCCCAAAATCCCTTTAACATCATATAACACACTCGTTTTATTTTGTAACGCTGTAAAATCTAATAATAAAAACTCTTTATGCGCAACTCCTAATACAACTACATCAAATTTTTTATTAGGTAAATTAGTAGTACTTTCCAGTTCATATTCATATTTTACTACTTTTGGATTTGCCCACGGATCATAAATATTTACCTTAATTCCATAATCCGTTAATGCTGTTATGACATCGACAATTTTAGTATTACGAACATCGGGACAATTTTCTTTAAAAGTAATACCTAACATCAATAGACTGCCTCCATTCACAACAATTCCTTTTTTAATCATTAGTTTCACGATTTGTGAAGCTACATATTCTCCCATACTATCATTCAATCTACGACCAGCCAATATAATTTCAGGATGATATCCAAATTCCTGAGCACGTTGCGCTAAATAATAGGGATCCACCCCTATACAGTGTCCTCCCACCAAACCAGGCTTAAATGGTAAAAAATTCCATTTGGTGCCAGCTGCTTCTAAAACTGCGTGGGTATCAATATCCATTAAATTAAATATTTTAGCCAATTCATTTACAAAAGCAATATTGATATCACGCTGTGAATTTTCAATTACTTTGGCCGCTTCTGCAACTTTAATACAAGGGGCTAAATGAGTCCCAGCAGTAATGACACTTTTGTACAATTCATCTACTACAACACCTATTTCAGGAGTAGAACCAGCAGTAACTTTTAAAATTTTTTCTACCGTATGTTCTTTGTCTCCTGGATTAATTCTTTCTGGAGAATAGCCCGCAAAAAAATCAACGTTAAATTTTAATCCTGATATTTTCTCCAAAACAGGCACACATTCTTCTTCTGTCACTCCAGGATATACGGTAGACTCATATACTACTATATCTCCTTTTTTCAAAACCTTCCCAACTGTTTCACTTGCTTTATAAAGTGGGGTTAAATCAGGTCGATTGTTTTTATCAACTGGTGTCGGGACAGTAACAATATATATATTACACCCCTTTAGAGTTTCTAAATCATTTGTACAATAAAGTCCATTTTTATTTGAAAAAGTATCTACTAAAACTGCTTGTAAAATTTCATCTTCCACTTCAAGAGTACTATCGTGACCTACATTTAGTTCCGAAATTCTGACTTTATTTATGTCAAATCCTACAGTAGGGTATTTAGTAGCAAATAATCTAGCTAAAGGAAGCCCTACATAACCTAGTCCAATAATGGCAATTTTTTTCATTTTATATTTTAATCTAGAAATTTAGGTAACATACTCCACTAATTATTTCAAAGTGACACACCTTTAACGACTTATCGTTTTAAATTATTATAATACCAAGAAACCGCTTCTTTTAGCCCGTCTTGAATCGAAAATTGAGGTTCATACCCCAATAACTTTTTAGCTTTCTTAATACTGGCCAAAGAATGGGGAATGTCTCCAGCCCTATTAGAGCCATGTATCACTTCAACATCTCCTATTTTAGAATCAAAAGCCGATAAATTTTCTTTCAATAGGCCTACCAATTGAGTTAGAGTGGTCCTGTCTCCAAAAGCGGTATTGTAAACCGTATTAATAGCCTCTGGATTTTGAGTGGTCATAGCCAATTCATTCATTTGGATTACATTATCGATATAAGTAAAATCACGAGAATAATTACCATCACCATTGATAATAGGACTTTCATAATTCATAAATTGCATGACAAACTTTGGTATAACAGCTGCATAAGCACCGTTGGGATCTTGTTTTCTTCCAAATACATTAAAATAACGCAAGCCTATTGTTTCTAAGCCATACGTTTTGCTGAAAATTTCAGCATACAACTCATTCACATATTTAGTTATGGCATAAGGAGAAAGCGGTTTCCCTATTACTTCTTCTACTTTTGGCAATCCCACAGAATCTCCATAAGTGGACGAACTTGCCGCATACACAAATCGTTTTACTTTTGCATCACGCGAAGCGGTAAGCATATTTAAAAAACCGGAAACATTTACGTCATTAGTTGTAATGGGATCATTGATAGAACGTGGAACAGAACCTAAAGCGGCTTGATGCAAAACATAATCAACTCCTTCTACTGCCTTTTGACAATCTGATAAATTACGAATATCACCTTCTATCAAGGTAAAATTAGGATTATCGAAACAAGCAGCTAAGTTATACCTATGTCCAGTGGCAAAATTATCTAGACAAACCACTTGATAGCCTTTATTCAAAAAGTACTCACTTAAGTTTGACCCTATAAAACCAGCTCCTCCCGTTATTAAAATTTTCATGAAATAGACTTTATTAGTTTCTTAAATATTAAACCCAACACCACTAAAAATCCCGCTAAAAAACCACCCATTACAATCCCTTTTGCTTTCCCAAATTTCTCTTTTTTCAAAGGCAAAATAGGTCGATCAATCACTTGAATTAATGGCGTTTCTTTACGTAACGTCACTTTAGCCAATTCAGTTTGTTTGACCAATTCAGTTAAGATAGCCGTATTCGCCTGTACATCTACCTGTCTGCGGGCAGAAGGAGCACGACGTACATTCATGGCGGGGTTCAAACCAAAAGTATTGTCATTGGCAACCGCCACACCGGTAATCGCTCCATTAAGGGCACCACGAATGGAATCCGTTTGTCGTTCCAGAATATCCATATTCTCGCGTGCTTTTTTACTTTTAGTAGTCACATAAAAATCAGATACCTCTTTAACTAAGGCTTCGGTAAAATATTTGGCGAACAATTCATTGGGCGAAGACATATCAATAGTTATAATCGCTACTTTTTTATCTTTTTGACCTACAACTAATCCAGTTTTAGACAAGTCTTGATACATAACACCCAAGATACTGTCATGCACTCTGGTAAAATAGGTACGCTTGGTATCGGGTAAAAACTGGATAGCCTTAAATTTCGGTTTGTCGTTCCATTGGTCTCTCCATCCGTTATTCTGAATATACATCTCCGCCAAAGAAATAGCCTTTCCATCAATAACGACTGGGCTCAATAAGGTTTGTTCCACCATAGCACGGGACTTGAACAACTCAGTCAAATTGGATCCGGTAAAGATACTGCCGCCACCGCCACCTAAATCAATCCCAAACGAACTCGCCAAGCCTAAAGCACCTCCCAATCCGCCTCCTCCTTTTTCGTCTTCTAATGCAAAAGACAAAGTAGCCGTATAAACCGGTTTTTTACTAAAAGAATAGGCCAAGCCCAAACCTGCTCCTATAATTCCTGCTAAAACAATAATTTTCCATTGTGAAAGTAAATAAGCAAACCATTCTCTTCCTTTTTCCAGTAATTCTTTTAAAGATATTTCGTCGTTGGGATTTTGTTCGTTCATTTTTATCAAGATTTTACGCTTGTATTTTATTAATTATTTAAATGTGTATTCTAAACGGTGTCGACAAAAACGGGTTGTCTGTTTTCATTTGTCTCCCTTTAGGGTCGGGGTAAAACAAATGAAATCTGCTATCTATCATCTTTCACTTCTCACTACTCACTATTACCTAATAAGTGCAATCACAATCCCTGCCAAACTCGCCAGTACACCCGCAATACTCACCACCTCACCGGTACCCAACTTTTTTCGTTCCGGTTTTTCAGGCACTATAATTTGAGAACCTGGTTTCACTTTGGGATAGGATCTAATGAATAGAAACGAACTGGCTACATCCGCTTTACCATTAGGATAAATAATATAGGCTTTTTTCTTCCAGCCTTTCGCATCTACGCCACCTACAGCATCTAAATAATAAGCAAATGACTTTCCTTTATCATAAGGAATCTCAGAAGTCAACAATACATTCCCTGTCACTTTAACGCCTTCATTAAAAGTCGCCACTTCAATTTCATCACCGGGGAACAAAGTCACATTGGTGCTGCTATTTTGATTTTTAACAATGGCTTTCCAATCTACAGGAATTATAGCAAACTTCAAGTCTTCTTTCAATTTTTTAGCGAGCTTATTTTGAATACTGTCTTTGGCACCCAAATTCAAATCTACGCTTTCTACCGCTTCAATTTGTTTCGCTTGAATAGGTCTTTTTATTTTAACACCTTCTACATTTGCCAAAGAAGTCAATCCGCCAGCTCTTTGCACAACATCATATACTTTGTCTTTCTTATGTGCCAATACATATTTACCAGCATAATGCACCGCTCCGTTTACCGATACCATTTCCGGTTTGTCATATACCGCCATTTTACGGATATTAACCACATCAAATGGCTGCAATTCAAAGTTTTTTAACTGCTCGTTGTTATTGGCCGTAATTTCGATATTAAACAATTCCGCTTTATTAGGATTAAGGTCATCAATTTCTTCTGATTGAATCATTCGCGCAACTTCCACTCTTTTAGAAGCAGAACCGGTTAATCCGCCAGCCTGTACCAATAAATCATTTAAAGTAAGATTCTCATGATACTCATAAACCCCGGGTTTTTTAATTTCACCGTCAATCGTTATTTTATAGTCTTCAACGAAATCTAAAATAGAATACACCGTTACGATGTCTTCTTTATGCAAGGCAATATCAGCTTCTAAATCTCCTTCTAAGGCTTTCGCCAAATTCACGTTGACGATTTCCGTAGTCAAGTCTGATTGCAATCGAATGATTCTGGCTCTATTGCTATAAGCATCTTCTTTTAACCCTTCGGCTTTTGCAATCAAATCAGAGATGCGCATGCCTTCATAAAAAGAATAGGTATCCGGTCTAAAAACGGCACCGTCAATTTTGATACGATTTTCGAAACGGTTTAATATTTTTGACACTCTAAACACATCTCCTGAAAGTGGTTTATAAGAATTAAATTCTGTCGATTTTATGTCTCGCACTTTAAATTCTTTATCCGTTTTTTGCAATACATTCACGGATGCTGTGTAAGCAAATTCATTGAAACCAGAAGCAAATGACAATAAATCGTTAAACGTTTCCCCTTTTTTCATCTCAAAAATACCCGGACGCTTAACCTGTCCTTCAAGGGTGACTCTCTGATTATAGGCTGGAATCCGAATAACATCATTGTCTTTCAACCCAACATTGTCAGATTGGTCTCCATTGACTAAAAAATTATAAATATCTACTTTAGTAAACACTTTGTTATTTCGAATCAATTCAATATTTCTATAACTGCCATTCTTTCCGGGTCCACCGCCTAAAAACAACGCATTATAAACCGTTGCCAAAGAAGAAATAGAATAGTTCCCTGGTTGCTTACTGCCGATTAATGTAACTTTAATTGTTCTGATACGAGTAAGATTAACCGTTACCTGTGATTGCCCTGAACGTACAGTGCTATAAACACCCGCTATAGCATTTCTAATTTTTTGGGTGGCAGCCTCGATAGTCATTCCCGAAACCGGAATCTGACCCACATATTGAATTGTTACTTTTCCCTCAACACTCACAGGAATGCTGGCGTTAAATTCCTGCACACCATAAACACTGACTTGTAATTCATCACCGGGTCCTAAAATGTAATTAACGGGTGTGGCCAATTTCAGATTAGGTTCAAAATTTAAAGTGGGATTATCAAACAGTTCCGAACCAAAAATTAAGGCATTTAGCGTGTCTTTTACTTTTGTATTGACTATTTTATCTTGTTTTCGGCTTAATTCCCCCTCAGATGCAGTACCATTTTTTGCAGTCTCTGTATTTGTGGCCTGCGCTCCCAATCTCGCTTTTAATTTTGCAAACTCCGTAGCAGACATCCCCTTTGCTAAAGCTATAGGTTCCGCCTGTTCAATAGTCATGTTATTACTTTGCAACTGTGCTTTTATTTTAGCTACATCACCATCGGTTAAATAATCTACTTTTAATGTGCTTAAATCAGTGCTTTTTAACAAATCTTGCGCCAACAAAGTGGAGGACTGAAAAAGTGCTATAAACAATAAAGTGACTGTAATTATTTTTCTCATATCTATTCTAAAATTTAAATTCTTCAAATCTACAATTTGTTAGTCCTATTGTAGTACAATGTATTATATGGCAATAAAAATAGCAACAAGCCCCAATGGCTTCGCCTTGCTAAGTCCCCATTGGGCTTTACCAGATTTTCTTTTCGACAGCAAATTTAGTTTAAAAGATTTAATCTACTATTTATTAAACGAAAAATCTACATAAGATATATTTCATCCTATTCTTACAAATAATTAAATACCAACCCATTAAACAAGCATGTAATTTTATAAAAATTAAAATTTTAAATTAATGTTTTTTTGCCCTTTTTTATTCTCTTTTAAGGACATTAAATAATTTTAAATTCTTCTCCTTAAAAACCTCAAATAAACAAACAACCTTGAAAACCCACCTTCTCGACTCTCTTTAGGGCTGGGACAAAATCAAGAAATATCCGTTATACTTAAAAACAAACAACCTTGAAAACCCTCCTTCTTGGGCTCCCTTTAGGGCTGGGGCAAAACCAAGAACATTCATTATAGAAATATTCAGAAATCATTTTTACAACATTCTTCAATTTTATCCAAAACAGATTCTATTTTATTGATTACTTGCTCATTTGAAAAACGAACAACCTTTAACCCCTGAAAACTTAGAAAATCGCTTCGGTTTTTATCTTTTTCAATTTGGTCTAAATTCAAATGATAATCACCATCTACTTCAATAATAAGTTTATATTGATGGCAATAAAAATCTACAATATAAATACCAATAGGATGTTGCCTTCTAAATTTTAATTCTAAAAACTGATTTAATTTTAATCTATTCCACAAATATATCTCTGCTTCTGTCATGTTTGCACGTAAAGATTGAGCCTTTGAAAACCCACTCATAGGAGCTCCTTTCCACATGCTATCACCATGTTGCAAATCATTCGTGTCCATACTTCAATTTTGAAAATCTAAATTTATCGTTTTTCCCTCTTCCATAAAAAAGCAAAACAAATAACCTTGAATACCCACCTTCTTGGCTCCCTTTAGAGCTGGGGCAAAACCAAGAAATATCCGTTATGCTAAACAAATAATCTTGGGAACACTCCTTCTTGGGCTCCCTTTAGGGTTGGGGCAAAACCAAGAAGGTCCATTTTTCAACTTAACAAATCTGAATTTCCTCGTTCCAACTCATTATATATATTCTTGACATCCTGAGACCTTTCTTTTTGTAAAATCAAATTAGCAGTATCGGTAGAAACGAAAATAGTATTTTTCAATCCAACAAAAGCAGTATAATTGTTGGTTCCAATAACCATATTCCCATTTTTATCAACAGGATGACCGGTAGAAACCAAATAATCATAAACCGATTCAAACGAACCCAAATCAGACCACGCAAATTTTGAGGATACTACTTTTATTTTTTTACTTCGTTCCATAACCGCATAATCAATACTGATAGAAGGGATTTCAAGAGACAAATCTAAATCCAAATTTCCATCTCTATTTGCATCCCATGCTGTTTTTGACTTTTCATAAACATCAGGTGTGAAGAATTTTAACTCATTCAGATACACTCCTGCTTTAAAACAAAACATACCGCTATTCCAAAGAAAATTTCCTTTGGCTATAAAATCAGTAGCGGTTACTTTGTTTGGCTTCTCCCGAAAAGAAATCACATCATCTCCTTTGCGCTCAATATAACCATATCCCGTTTCCGGTTTAGTGGGAATAATCCCAAAAGTAACAATATATCCTTGTGATGCTTTTGCAACTGCTTCTTGAATTGCAGTTTCATATGCTTCCATGTCGTCAATAATATGATCCGATGGGGTAACGATTAAAATAGCATCCGGAGCAGAAGCAAAAGCGGCAAAAGCTATGGCAGCAGCCGTATTTCTGGGAGTGGATTCAACGATGTCAATATAAGACGTATGCGACTTTTCTAAAACTTTTTTACTAAGGTGACAATTATCAATATTCCCTACTACCATAACGGTGTCCGCAATATTGCGGTTACGCTCCACTGTCATCTCAAATAATGACTTTCCATCAAATAATTCAAGATACTGTTTAGGCTTACTTTTACGGGATAATGGCCACAACCGACTTCCTACTCCACCAGTAAGAATGACATGTGTAATTGATTGTTTATTTTCCATGTTTTATTCGAGATTCACTGTTCGAGAATCATTGTCTGTTATACGCATTCCCCTCTTGAGAGGGGCTAGGGGTGTGTTTTTAATTATAACACAAACTGATATTTTACAACCTCCCATCCACGTCATCACCCAAAACTCCTTTTACATCATACAACAAACTAGTAGTATTTTGTAATACGGATAAATCTAAATCTAAAAATTGGCTATGTGCCACTCCTAAAACGACCGCGTCAAATTTCTGAGTCGGAACTAAATTTGTTGTAACTAAATTATATTCTTTTTGCACTTCCAATGGATTCGCTAAAGGATCGTAAGTCGTCACTGTAATTCCATAATCTGTTAAAGCGGCTATTACATCTACAATTTTTGTGTTGCGAACATCTGGACAATTTTCTTTGAAGGTAATTCCTAGCATTAAAACTGTAGCTCCATTAACCGAAATTCCTTTTTTAATCATCAACTTCACTACTTGTGAAGCTACATATTCGCCCATACTATCATTCAATCGCCTTCCGGCTAAAATAATTTCAGGGTGATAACCAAATTCTTGTGCTCGTTGAGCCAAGTAATAAGGATCTACCCCAATGCAATGACCTCCAACTAAACCGGGTTTAAAAGGCAGGAAATTCCATTTGGTTCTCGCTGCTTCTAAAACGGCTTGCGTATCTATATTCATCAAATTGAATATTTTAGCCAACTCGTTTACAAAAGCAATATTGATGTCACGCTGAGAGTTTTCGATTACTTTGGCAGCTTCGGCAACCTTGATAGATGGTGCCAAATGTGTACCTGCAGTAATAACTGACTTATATAATTCATTTACTTTTTGGCCAATCTCGAAAGTTGAGCCTGAAGTGATTTTTAAAATTTTCTCAACTGTATGTTCTTTGTCTCCCGGATTAATTCTTTCAGGAGAATAACCCGCGAAAAAATCTACATTAAATTTCAATCCAGAAATACGCTCTAAAACAGGTACACATTCTTCCTCAGTTACCCCAGGATAAACGGTAGATTCATAAATAACGATATCTCCTTTTTTTAAAAATGCACCAACAGTTTCGCTGGATTTATATAATGGAGTTAAATCTGGGCGGTTATTTTTATCAACCGGAGTAGGCACCGTAACAATATAATAATTACAATCTGCAATATCATTAACATCAGTAGTACAGTACAAACCAATAGCATCACTTGGCTGCTCCAATAACACTTTTTGCAAGGTAACGTCATCTACTTCAAATGTAGTATCAGTACCTGATTTTAATGAACCAACCCTAGATTGATTGATGTCAAATCCAACAACAGCATGTTTGGTGGCAAACAATCTTGCCAATGGCAAACCTACATAACCCAAACCAATTACAGCTATTTTTGTATTAGAATCCATTTTTTAAACAATTATAAGTAACTATCGTTAACTTTATTACACTGCTTCGCATTTCACACTCACAGAAATGAGCTGAAAACAGAATAATTTAAGAGGGCAAATATAGGTACAATATGCCGATTTTTCATCTATTATTTACCTCTCAAAATACTACTATGCTTTCACAAAAACCAAGCACAAACATAAACAACTAAAAATCAACAATAAACGCTTTAAAAACCAATTAAACTACCTCAAAAAAATCACCTAAATAGGTGATAAAACACACACAAAAGAGATCTTAAACTAACCCTTATAAAATCGAAACTAATAGTGACATTTATAAGACTGAAAGTGCAATAAATTATTTAAATATAAAAATTACTGCTAATTCCGAATCCATATTTATTTTAAAAACACGAAAGCCTAGCTCAATTGAGCTAGGCTTTCGTGTTTTTAAAAATCATAGACAATTATAGAAGGCACCTAATATCAACTACTCAAAAAATGTGAGAATGGCTATTATTTATACTTCATTTTTAAGACGCAACCCAACGATTCCAAAACCAATACGTAATGGGTATTAGTAACCTCTTGAACAATTGCTTTTTGATTTGAAAATGGTCCGGAATCTAATTGTATTGAATCTCCAATTTGAAAAGAAAGTACTGAAACATCATTACCCTCAGAGGGATCCAGCCATTTCTTTATAGTACTGATCTCTTCATCACGAACTATAGCTGGTTTTCCTAACCAAAACAAATAACGCACCACTCCAACAGATTGAAATACTGCATTTCTTTCCGAATCTGGCAGTTGAACAAAAACATAGGAATTAAAAAGCGGGACTTCTACTTTTTTCTTTCTATCTGACCATTGCCTAACTTGTACAATCAAAGGACAATAGCACTCTATTCCTTTATTTCTTAATTGTTCTGCAACTTTTTTCTCCCATTTGGGCTTTGTATAAACTACATACCAATTCATCTTATATTTTGTATTACGCTAATAGTTTTAGTGTCATTGAACGAAACAAACTTCTGGATGAGACAATAAGTCTCCACTTTATTCATAATAACACTTTAACTCTGTCTCTTTGTTATTTTTGCTTCTTTACAATCTGTTTTTTTTTAGGAACCTATAGCCTGATATACAAAACCTATAGCTCTTAATTCTGATGCATTCAACAAGTTTCTACCATCAAAAACAAAAGCAGGTTTTTGCATGGAATCGTATATCTTTTGCCAATCATAATTAATAAATTCATCCCATTCAGTGAGTACTGCTATAGCATGAGCATTATGGCATGCATCATAAGGATTATCAAAAGAACTAACACTATTTACATTTAACTCAGCACTTCTGGTTTCTAAATAATTTAAATCGTTAATAATCTTTTTATTAGATACCTTGGGGTCGTATACAGCAATTTTTGCATGTTCATTTATCAAATCATCTGCAACATAAATAGCAGCAGATTCTCTAGTGTCATTCGTATCTTTTTTGAAAGCCCAACCAAGAAAGGTTATTTTTTTATCAGAAACCGTATTGTAAAGTGTTTGAACTATATTGTTCGAAAAACGTCTTTTCTGATGATCATTCATTATAATTACCTGCTCCCAATAATCAGCAACTTCATGTAATCCATATGATTTTGCGATGTAAACCAAATTTAATATGTCTTTTTGAAAACAAGAACCACCGAATCCAACTGAAGCTTTCAGGAATTTTGATCCAATTCTGCTATCCATTCCTATAGCTTTCGCCACTTCATTTACATCTGCCCCAGTTTTTTCACAAAGCTCAGACATTGCATTAATTGATGAAATTCTTTGTGCCAAAAATGCATTAGCAGTCAGTTTTGATAACTCTGATGACCATAAATTAGTAGTTAATATTTTCTCAGACGCGACCCAATTCGAATACACATCAACAAGTGCCTGTATCGCTTTTTGCCCTTCTTCTGAAGGATCGCCTCCAATTAAAATTCTATCCGGATTCAATAAATCCTGAACAGCAGTCCCTTCAGCCAAAAACTCCGGGTTAGAAAGAATTTGAAACTGAACGCCATTTCCGGTATTGTCTAAAATACTTTTTATTGCTTCAGCTGTTCTAACAGGAAGTGTAGATTTTTCAACTACAATTTTGTTGTCTTTAGCTACTCTGGCAATTTGTCTCGCACACAATTCAATATACTTCAAATCAGCTGCCATCCCCTTCCCTTTTCCATAGGTTTTTGTAGGCGTATTTACTGATATAAAAATAATCTGTGCTTCGTCGATTGCTTTGTCCACTTCAGTGGAAAAAAATAGATTTCTGCCTCTTGCCTCACCAACAATTTTATCTAATCCAGGCTCATAAATGGGAATATTATCTGTATTTTCATCGTTCCAAGCTGCTATACGTTCTTCATTTAAGTCTACTACAGTAACTTGTATTTGTGGGCATTTTTGAGCTATAACTGCCATCGTTGGGCCACCTACATATCCAGCTCCAATGCAACAAATTTTTGTGATTTTCATTTATTCAAATTTTAATTTGCAAATATATTTTAATTTATTGTGATCTTTTTTCTTAATAAATAAAATACTTTTTACCTAAGATTATTCCAATACCATTCAACTGCTTCTTTCAATCCTTCTTGCATCGAATATTTTGGATTATAACCCAATAATAATTTAGCCTTCTCAATACTTGCCAAAGAATGTGGAATATCACCAGCCCTATTAGGGCCGTATTCTATGGCAACTGCCGCAATTTTTGGATCATATTCTGCCAAAAATTCCTTTAAATAATCTACTAAATTATTCAACGTATTCCTGTCTCCATAGGCAGTATTGTATACCGTGTTTATTGCCTCTGGATTTTTTGTCAGCATAGCCAACTCATTCATTTGAATCACATTATCGATGTAAGTAAAATCACGAGAGTAATTCCCATCTCCATTTATCTTTGGACTTTCTAATTGCATCAATTGCATTACAAATTTGGGAATGACCGCTGCATAAGCTCCGTTTGGATCTTGCTTTCGACCAAAAACATTAAAATAACGCAACCCGATTGTCTCTAAACCATAGGTTCTGCTAAAAATTTCAGCATAGAGCTCATTTACATATTTTGTAATTGCATATGGAGACAGCGGCTTTCCAATTACCGCTTCAACTTTAGGCAAAGCTTCTGAGTCACCATAGGTAGAAGAACTTGCCGCGTAAATAAATCGTTTAACTTTTGCATCCCTTGACGCCACTAACATGTTCAAAAAACCGGAGACATTTACATCATTTGTAGTAACTGGATCATTAATAGATCTAGGTACAGAACCCAAAGCAGCCTGATGTAAAACATAATCTACTCCTTGTACTGCATTTTGACATTCAATAGCATTACGAATATCGCCTTCTATTAAACGAAAATTCGGATGATTTATAAAGTCTTTTAAATTATGTCTATATCCAGTTGCAAAATTATCAAAACAAACAACCTCATACTCTTTAGACAAAAAATATTCACAAAGATTAGAACCGATAAATCCTGCACCTCCTGTAATTAAAACGGAACTTTTTGTTTCTGCTTGCATCTGTTTTTATTTTAAAACAATCAATTACTTAATTTGTTTTTTCAAAATTTTCTGTGCTATTCTTTGATAAATACTTTTAGTTTTACCTTCTTCATAGTATCCATTTGCATACGTACCATAGCCATAGCCGTATCCATAACCGTACCCATAACCAGTACCATATTTTGCTTTATTCTCTAAACCATTCAAAATAATACTGGTATTATTCAACTCTCCGCGTTTCACTCTGTTGTTTAACAGCGTAATCATATCTTTTTTAGTAAAATTCTGTCTTACTATATATAAGGTAACATCACAATATTGGGCTAACTCCAAAGCATCTGACACCAAACCAACTGGAGGCGTATCCAAAACAATATAATCGTATTTTTTCTTTAACTCTCCTATCAATTCTCCCATTCCTTCACTCATTATCATTTCAGCAGGATTTGGAGGAATTGGCCCTGACAAAATAACATCTAGAAAAGGTATGTGTGTATGATTTATGATTTCGTCAATCGTTTTTTGTTTAATCAGATAATTTACTACCCCAACTTCATTCGACAAATTAAATTCAGTAGAGAGTTTTGGTTTTCTTAAATCTAAACCAATAACCACTGTTTTTTTCTCGCTAAGTGCAAATACCGTAGCGATATTTATAGAACAAAATGTTTTCCCTTCACCACTCACCGAAGAGGTGATCATTAGTGTCTTTGCTCCATCTAAATTTTGTTGCTTATAGAGAAACTGAAGAGAAGAACGAATGGCTCTAAAGGACTCAGATAAAGCTGATTTTGGCTTATCATAAACAGCTAAATTGGTATTCTCTTTATTGACTCCAACAACACCTAATAAAGGAATTTTTGTCATCTTACTAATATCCTCAGCATTCTGAATCGAATTATTGATAAAGAAAACTGCAAATACAAAAACTAACGGAAAAAGTATCCCCAGAAATAAAGCCAATACATAATTAACTGATGTTTTTGGTCCTATAAGTCCTCCGCCAACATCCTTAGCGGGATCTATAAAATGAACATCTGATAAATTTGCCGCCTTAACAATGTCTGCTTCGCTTCTTTTTTGAAGAAAAGTGCTGTAAATATTATCACTTAAATCATATTTTCTTTTAATTTTAATAAGCTCTTGCTGATCCTCTGGAAGTTGCTTTATTGTACTTTCAGTTTCATTTATTTTGCTGCTCACCATAGCTAAATCATACTGAAGAGAAGTCTTTGCTGTTGCTATATTCTCTAATAAAACATTTTTGACAGCCTCCATTTGATTGTCAAAATCCTTAAATATTTTATCACTCTTTACAGCATAAGCCATTTCAGATCTTTGTGTAGACAATGCAATTAATTTTGAAACATTTACTACAATATTTGGATCTTCTATTCCTGCAACCGAAGGTGCGGGAAGTTTAGCATAGTTTACACTGTTTTTTAAATATGCTTTCAAAGAATTATAATATGCCATTTTGCGATTAACCTCGTCTTTTTTGACATCAAATTCTAAAATCTTTTCAGAAAATTTAGCTCCACCTTCTTCTATATCGTATATATTCTTACCTTTTCTAAAGCTTTTTAGCTCATTCCCAGTTTCCTTAAGTTGGGATTCCATCGTTACTAATGTACTATCTATAAAGGCAATAGTATTGGTCGCAAACTGGTTTTTACTATCTAACTGCCTTTTGATAAGCATTTTAACAGTTGCATTCAAATACTCAACCATTCTCGCTTTATTAGTTCCCTGCATACCTAAGGTAATTATAGAACCGCCTTTATCATCTGACCTTACGCTTATTCCTTTATACCCTGATACTGTTCCGTTAAAATCATTAAACTGCACAAAGTATTCATTTCCTTTATAGAAACCTGGATTTTCATTTATTTGCAACTTCCAATTTAAAAAGGGCAAAGAAACTTTTTCGCCAACCTTATACCTTTTTACAAAATCTCCTGTTGCTACTGCTGTATTACTGTATGAATTATCAGAATACGTAATTATAGAAACATTTTGGCTCTGAAACGGAATTCTAATTTCATATGTGTTTTCACTTATAAACTTAATACCTATTAAAGTTCCTGCCAGTTGCCCTTTCGATTTATCAATATTTACATAAAAAGGAACTGATCCATAAGCATCTACCAAATTATATTCACCTTGAACTAAGTAATTAATATAATATTGTAATTTATCAACAACCAGCTCATTGTGAGATCTGGACTGCAAAGTCGTTGATATGGTCTGAACCTGATCTGAAGTTCCTCCCCAATTAAAGACCAAGCTGGTATTTGAGGTAAAAAGCGGATTGCTTTCTTCTTTTACAGAAATAAGTGTTTCCATACCGTAAATTTTTTCTTTACGAATATTCACCTGATAAGCAATCGTGAAAGTGATTAATAAACTTATTAAAAACCACTTCCAATAACTTCCGATTTTTATTAAGAAACCCTTGAAGTCAAAGCTTACTTGGTTTTCAAAAATCGAAAAATCTTTTATATCTAACATTTTTTGAGCGCTGTTTTAATTTTTTAATAGTAAAAAAGTGGTTGTAGCTAAAGACAACAATGTAATGATTGTCCCCAAAGATTCTATCCCTGTCTTTCCGGTTCCCCAAGTTTTTTGCTTCAATGGTTTTACATAAATATAATCATTTGGCTGTAAATAAAAATAAGGTGATTGCATCACATTTATATCGGTAAGATCTAAATCATGCATTTGAACTCCAGTTGGTGTTTTTCGCATAATTGTAACTGCCTTTCTATCTCCAGTAATAGTAATATCTCCAGAATTAGCAATAGCTTCCATAATGGTTACCTGCTCTTGAAACAAAGTTTTAGTTCCTGTACTCCCAATTTCTCCATTAATAACATATCTAAAACCTGCTAATTTAACCGTTACAAAAATATTAGCCTCCTTATTAAAATACTCTGCTAATAATTGCTTTTCAACTCTAACCCTAATTTCATCCAGCGTATAACCGATGACATTTAGTTCTCCCAAAACAGGAATTCTTATATTTCCATGATCATCCACTGTAAAACCGTCAAAATACAATCCTGACTCTGATTTACCTCCAGCACCTCCATCATTTGAAGGACTAAAAATAGCAACTAATTTAGGATCTATTGCTTTTATGGTAATACTCAAAACGTCATTAGTTTGCAATCGGTATGGTTTTGACTCAACTGCCGCAATCATAGTTTCACCATCTGAATTATTCTTTTTCTGAAGGTAAATTAAATCTTGAGTTGAAATACAAGAAGAAAACAACACACTAATAAACAACAACAAATAGAGTACGGACTTGCTCATTTTCAATATTTTTAACGACAAATATAGCTTTTCATTTACTATTTAAAAAGCATCGCTATTCATTAAATGGATTAATTATTTTTAAAAGACTTTTCAAAAGGCACTCTTTGCAAAATACTTCTTCCCAAGGTAACTTCATCAGCATATTCCAGCTCATCTCCTACAGAAATCCCTCTTGCAATTGTTGACATGATTATTTCACAATCAGCGATTTGTTTATAGATATAAAAATTGGTGGTATCGCCCTCCATTGTAGAGCTTAACGCAAAAATTATTTCGTTGACACTACCTGATTTTACTTTATCGACCAATGTAGTAATGTTCAACTGACTGGGACCAACACCATCAATAGGGGAAATTTTACCTCCCAAAACATGATAAATACCTCTAAACTGACCTGTATTTTCAATTGCCATAACATCCCGAATATCCTCAACAATACAAATGATTTGGTGATTTCTACTCTGATTAGCACAAATTTCACACAGTATACTATCCGAAATATTATGACAACTATTGCAATATTTAATATCCTCACGCATAGCAACTAGGGCTTGAGATAAAAAACCTGTTTGCTCTTTTGGCTGTTTTAGCAAATGCAATACCAATCGCAGCGCAGTTCGTTTACCAATTCCCGGCAACTGAGACATTTCGTTAACTGCTTTTTCTATAAGTTTTGAAGAAAATTCCATAACAGCAAAAGTAGTTAATTTGTCCCGAACGTTCGGGATAGATAATTTGAAAATTTGAAGATTATTTATGTAATTTGGTCCAAACAATTTTTATACAAAATGACTCCCAGCACCATTCTAATACTTATAATCGTTTATTTTGGAATTTTATTTTACATCTCTCATGCTGTAAGCAAAAAAGACAGCGGAAACGATGCTTTTTTTAAAGCCAATAAAAACTCCAAATGGTACTTAGTTGCTTTTGGAATGATTGGAACGGCACTTTCCGGAGTGACTTTTATTTCAGTACCGGGAGAAGTTGGCTCTCCAAATGGGGAACAATTCAAGTATTTTCAGTTCGTACTAGGCAATGCTATTGGTTTCGTCATTATTGCAAAAGTACTGCTACCACTATATTATCGGATGAATCTAACTTCGATTTATGGTTATATCGAACATCGACTAGGGATTTATTCCTATAAAACCGCCGCAACTATTTTCTTGATTAGCCGAACCATTGGATCTGCATTCAGATTGTATCTTGTTGTGATTGTTTTGCAACGTTTTGTTTTTGACTTTTACGGAGTTCCATTTGCAGTAACGGTTTTAATTTCGCTGGCTTTGATATTTGCTTATACCTATCGAGGCGGATTGAAAACCATTATTATTACTGACACTTTGCAAACTTTTTTCTTGGTCACTTCGGTTTTCTTGACAATTTTCTTTATTTGCAGAAGTTTAAACCTTAATATTTTTGAAGCTTTTGAAGAAGTAAAAAATAGTAATTATTCAAAAGTATTTTTCTTTGAAGATTTCATATCGAGTAAGTTTCATTTTGTAAAACAAATTCTGGGAGGAATTTTTGTTACTATTGCCATGGTAGGTTTGGATCAGGATTTAATGCAGAAAAACCTGAGTTGTAAGAACATTGGCGAAGCTCAAAAAAACATGTTTACGTTCACTGGAATATTTGTACTTATCAATATTTTTTTCCTCAGCGTAGGTGCTTTACTTTATATTTATGCCACTAAAAACGGAATTGAAGTTCCAACTGATTTAGTTACCGGAAAACCCAGAACCGATTTGCTATTTCCCGAAATAGCCTTTAACCATTTAACACTAATTCCATCCGTTATTTTCTTGTTGGGATTAACGGCCGCAACTTTTGCCACAACGGATTCCGCGTTAACAGCGCTAACAACTTCGTTTTGTGTGGATTTTTTAGGAATGGATAAAGTAGAAAATCTAGCGAAACCAAATGTAGTACGAACTAGACATTTTGTTCATATTGCCTTTTCGTTCCTAATGTTTCTGGTGATTATTTTCTTTAATGCCATCAATGACAGCTCTGTTGTAGGAATGATTTTTAGGGTTGCATCCTATACGTATGGTCCACTTTTAGGGTTGTATTGTTTTGGATTGTTTGTAAAATCAAAAACAGTCAAAGACAAATTTGTTCCGATTATATGCTTATTATCTCCGGCAGTAACTTACTTTATCAGTGAAAATTCTAAAGCATTATTTTTTGGATATGTTTTCGATAACGAATTGATTATCGTAAACGGGCTAATCACTTTTCTTGGATTGTTAATGATTAGCAAGAAAGCGACTTCTGGAACACGATTTTAGTTTTAGCCCAGATAGAAGTGAAAATCCTTTTATAAAGCTGGAAGCCTTTTGAAAGCTTCCAGCTTTATAAAAGATTGCAACGGATAGCTGGAATAGCTCCAAAAAAACTAATATTGATTTGTTGCCAACATAACCAATGTACACCCTATCTCGACTTTGATGTCATTTAATTTCAACAATTGATAGAACTCAGGATTCTCAGTTCCTGGATTAAAAATAACACGTTTTGGTTGTGCCTCAACGATATAATTATAGTAATCACGCTGACGCAAAGGATTTAGGTACAGCGTAACCGTATCGATATTTTTTAGTGGAATAGCTTTGGTCTGGATTTTTATTCCGGCTACTTCACCCGCGTTTTGACCGATAGCAAGAACTGAATGTCCTTTATCAACCAGTTTTTCAATCGCTATGAAAGAATATCTAGCAGGTTTTGTTGAAGCTCCAAGAACTAGCGTTTTTTTATTTTTTATCATTTTCTGTAATTATATTTTGCAAAAGTAATGAAAAAAGACCCATGAGTTTAGCAATTATCAGGTTTAGTTATAAAAGTAAGAAAAAACATTACGCTAACATTAAAAAGTAAAAAAAGAGTACTTTTACACTATCAAAAAACAAAATATGGATCTATTTATTTATCTGTTTGTCGCACTTTTTTCGGTATTAAATCCTATTGGAACCGTTCCTATCTTTGTAGGACTGACCCAAAATGACACTAAAAAGGAGCGTTCCAGAATTTCTTTATGGACGGCGATAAATGTATTTATCATCCTTATCGTCTCGTTTTTTATTGGACAATATGTATTACTTTTTTTTGGAATCAGTATTGATGCACTAAGAATTGCTGGCGGAATTATTATTGTGAGTTCTGGATTTTCCTTGCTTTCAGGAAAGTTTAATAAAAAGAGAGGTATCAATAAAAAGGCAGAAACTGATGCACAAAAAAGGAATGATATTGCCTTGACTCCGCTTGCAATCCCTATGCTTGCAGGTCCTGGTTCTATTTCTTTACTTATCGCATTTTATCAGGAACACAATACAAGTATGGAGATCATCATTTCTTCAATTGCTATTCTTGCCATTGCAGTTGCTATTTTTATCATCCTAAAAAGCGCCCATTATTTAGCAAAAATACTTGGAGCATCTGGAATTGTTGCGATATCCAGAATTGTAGGTTTCATTGTAATTGCGATAGGAATACAATATATCGTGAGTGCAATTATCAATATTATAAAAGGGAATCTATCCTAAATTAAAACCAAAAAAAAAAAAAAAAACGGATAAGATTCAGAATCTTATCCGGTTTTTTTTTAATTTCTAGGCAAGAAAATTTCTGCCATCATACATCTGGCGCTTCCTCCGCCACAAGCTTCAATTGTATCTAAACTTGAACTCAAAATTTCAGCATGTTTTTCTAATTGTTCCATTTGTTTTGGAGTCAAACTTTGATGTGCAGCTGCGCTCATAACTAAATACCGTTTGTCATTTGCTCCACGAACTTCAAGCATATTACCCGCAAAATTATTCATTTGGGCCTCAGTAATCAAAATGATTTCTTTTCCGTTTTCTTTTAGATTATCCAAAACCATTTTGCGTTCTTTTTTATCATCGATACAATCTGCACAAATGACTGCAAAAGTTTCTCCCAAGCACATCATCACATTGGTATGGTAAATCAGTTTTCGTTCTGAATCAACAGTTTGAAAAGCTTCAAAAATTACTGGTGCATAATCAAAATCTTCACAGAATTCGATAAATAATTCTTCATCGGCTCTGGGAGATAATGCGCAGTACGCTTTTGCGTTGGCTCTGTCCAAAAGCAAACTTCCTGTTCCTTCCAAGAAAAAACCATCTTCCTCAGCCGATGTATAATCTACAATATTGTTAATCACGAAACCTTTATCTTCCAAGATATCCAGAATATCTTCGCGACGTTCCTGCCTTCTGTTTTCTGCAAACATTGGATATAAAGCCACATCTCCATTCTCATGAAAAGAAATCCAGTTGTTCGGAAAAATACTGTCCGGCGTATCTGGATTCAATGTATCATCAACAACAGTAACATCAACACCTGCTGCTGTAAGTTTTTCGACAAAAGCATCAAATTCTTGTTGCGCTTTAGCATTTACAGTTGCAGGCAAAAGTCCGTCTAATACTTTTTGGTAATAATTATTAACTGCCGTTTGTTCGTTCATTCTAAACGCAACCGGGCGAATCATCAATATGGAATTTGTTGTTTGTTTCATATTATTTTTAGTTTAATGTTTAACAGTTTAAAGTTTAATGTTGGGCAACGTTAAACTTTAAACCCTAAACAAATATTTAATCTCTAATTAAAGGTAAGGTAGAACACCGTAATAATCCTTCTTGTTTTGCAATTTCTGCGTATGGAATCTCTTCGACTACAAAACCGTTTGCACGCAACCAATTGTTAAGCCTGGTAAAATTTCTTTCTGAAACGACAACATTTGTATCAATAGAAAAAACATTGGAATTCATATTGTACATTTCTTCTCTGGTAATATGAAATAGGTTTTCTTTTCCAAAAAGATTTACCAAAAACAAATAATCTGCTTCTTCACGGAATCCATTTTTGTAGATAATCCCTTTATCGTTACCTACCGGCTGAAAACAACAATCTAAATGCAATGCATTGTCGCGGGCTTCAATTTTAGATTTTACCAAATCAAATTCTTTAACAATTTTATTTGGGAACAAATCCTTAATATATTGCACTCCTTGCACATTCGTTCGTGCAGTAATATAATCTTTGTAATCACTGCCTTTATAGGTTCCAATAAAAATATAATCGTTCCACAACATCACATCACCACCTTCTATGTGAACTTCCTCTGGAGGTCGCACCACTTTTTTAGGATTAATTTGGTCAATTATATATTGAATAGCATCTAATTCTCGCTCTCTATCCGGCAAAATATTTGATTTCACAAAAACATCATCAATTACAAAACCAATATCTCTTGTAAATATCTGATTGTAATTTTCAATCATTTCCGGACGATAAACGGTCACGTTATATTTTTTCAGCACAGTATTGAATGCTTCCATTTCGTTTACCATGTCTTTCTCCTGCGGATAAGTGCCTGCTAAAATATGTTCTAATGATTTTGGATCATAGGCATCTTCAACCTTTGGCGTAGGTCCATTATTGACTGCTGAACCCAGAACTACGGCTCTAAGTCTCGAAGTTTCATTCTTTATATTTAACTCTAACATGTATTTTAGCTTTTGGCAAATATAAAAAAAGCTTCACTAATTAGTGAAGCTTTTTAAACTGATTTTATCTTTTATCTGTTGGTACAAAATCCCTCAAAGGGTGACCCGTATAAACTTGCCTTGGCCTTCCGATAGGCTCCTTATTTTCACGCATTTCTTTCCATTGTGCGATCCAACCCGGTAAACGTCCTATTGCAAACATTACAGTAAACATATCGGTAGGAATTCCTAAAGCTCTATAAATAATTCCAGAATAGAAATCTACATTAGGATATAAATTTCTTGATTTGAAATACTCATCTTCTAAAGCTGATTCTTCTAGTTTCTTAGCAATTGCAAGAATTGGATCTTCAACTCCTAAAGTTGATAAAACTTCATTAGCTGCTTTTTTGATGATTTTTGCTCTTGGATCAAAATTTTTGTAGACTCTATGACCAAAGCCCATCAATCTGAAAGGGTCATTCTTGTCTTTGGCTTTAGCCATATATTTATCAGCATCTCCACCATTTCTATGGATTTCTTCTAACATTTCAAGAACTGCTTGATTTGCTCCTCCGTGTAATGGACCCCAAAGCGCAGAAACTCCAGCAGATATTGAAGCAAATAATCCTGCATGAGAAGAACCAACCATTCTAACTGTAGATGTAGAACAGTTTTGTTCATGATCTCCGTGAAGAATAAATAATTTATCTAATGCATCAATTACTACAGGATTTGCAGTGTAAGGTTCTGTAGGCAATTCAAACATTAAACGCATGAAGTTCTCTACATAACCTTTAGTATTATCGTAATAATTCAAAGGATAGCCCATGCTTTTTCTATACGTCCAAGTTGCTATAACAAGGAATTTACCCATAGTTTTACACACAGCCTCATACATTTCTTTTTCGTTCTCAACATTTACCGACTTTGGGTTGAATGCTGTTAATGCACTTGTCAACGCAGCTAAAACACCCATTGGATGAGCTGTTTTAGGAAAACCATCAATGATGTTTTTCATTTCTTCATTGACCAAAGTGTATTTTCTAATATCAGTTTCAAATTGTGCTAACTGATCAACAGTAGGCAACTCCCCGAAAATTAAAAGGTATGATACTTCTAGAAAATCTGCTTTTTCAGCTAAATCCTCAATTGAATATCCTCTATAACGAAGGATTCCAAGCTCTCCATCTAAAAAAGTAATATCACTTTTACAAGAACCTGAATTTTTATAACCTGGATCAAGTGTAATTACACCTGATAAATCACGTAATTTGTTAATATCAATGGCAACTTCATTTTCACTTCCTACAATGATCGGCAGTTCAAATTTTTTACCATCAATTTCTAATGTTGCTATTTTTGACATAATATAATTGAAAATAAACTTTTAAAATAATAATTTATCAAATCTAGGGAATTAAACACTAATTAAAAAGAGAATAACACAATGAAATTGTTAAATATTATAAAAAAAAGCCACTCACAAAACGTGAATGGCTTTAAATAAAAATATCGTAAGAAATTATTTGATTTTGAAAGCATTTTTACCAGGAAAATAAGCTGTATTTCCTAATTCTTCCTCAATTCTTAATAATTGATTGTATTTCGCCATACGATCAGAACGAGATGCTGAACCTGTTTTTATTTGACCACAGTTCAAAGCTACTGCTAAATCTGCAATTGTATTATCTTCTGTCTCTCCTGAACGGTGTGACATTACTGAAGTGTAACCCGCATTTTTAGCCATATTAACAGCTGCAATAGTTTCAGTCAAAGTTCCAATTTGGTTTACTTTAATAAGGATTGAATTAGCAATTCCTTTTTCGATACCAGTAGACAAACGTGTTACATTAGTAACAAATAAATCATCACCTACTAATTGTACTTTATCTCCAATTTTCTCTGTAAGTAATTTCCATCCATCCCAGTCATTTTCATCCATTCCATCTTCAATAGAAATGATAGGGTATTTAGCTACTAATTCAGCTAAATATTCTACTTGTTCAGCAGAAGATCTCACTTTACCAGTTTCTCCTTCAAATTTAGAATAATCGTATTTTCCATTTACGTAAAACTCAGCAGAAGCACAATCCAAAGCAATCATGATTTCATCTCCAAAAGTATATCCTGCAGTTTCAACAGCTTTTTTGATAGTATCTAAAGCGTCTTCAGTTCCTCCAGCTAGATTTGGTGCAAAACCACCTTCATCACCTACTGCTGTAGAAAGTCCTCTATCGTGTAACACTTTTTTCAAGCTATGAAAAATTTCAGTTCCCATTTGCATTGCATGTGAAAAAGAAGTTGCTTTCACAGGGAAAATCATGAATTCTTGAAACGCGATAGGCGCATCAGAATGTGATCCTCCATTGATGATATTCATCATTGGAACCGGCAATGTATTTGCAGAGACACCACCTACGTATCTGTATAAAGGCAATCCTAATTCATTAGCAGCAGCCTTTGCTACAGCTAGTGAAACACCTAAAATTGCATTTGCTCCTAAGTTTGATTTATTTGGAGTGCCATCTAAATCAATCATCATTTGATCAATTAGATTTTGTTCGAAAACTGAAACACCAACAAGTTCTTCAGAAATAATGGTATTCACATTTTTCACAGCATTCAAAACTCCTTTTCCAAGAAATGCTTTTCCTCCATCACGTAACTCAACTGCTTCATGCTCTCCTGTTGAAGCTCCAGATGGTACTGCTGCTCTTCCTAAAACACCATTGTCTGTAATTACATCTACTTCTATTGTAGGATTTCCTCTTGAATCGAAAATTTGTCTTGCGTGAATTTTGATAATAATACTCATATACTAAAATTTTAAATTTTAAAATACAAATATATTCTATCTTTTTGAATGATTTTATGAAAATAATGAATGTTATTAACGAAAACGTTATAATTTTTTGGCAAACAAAACATTTAAGCTATTTTAAGAATTTATTTTTACATTATCTGTTATTTTTTTCAATTCCTTTAAAATCTAATTCAGGAAATGCGTGCTACATTAACTAAAAATTAATGACACTTACTTAAGCATAAAATCAATTGATTTCAGCAAACAAATCAACACAAATAGCCTCATTATAAATTATATACATTAAATTTATACAGCTTTTTTAAAACCAAAAAATCCACGTACTATTACAGCATTCCAGATTAGCAATTTTTATAATTCAATTTCTAAATTAAAAAATAAATATGTGATGGAAGCTTTAAAAAACCTTAACAATTTAATGAATTCTAGTGAAATTGTAGCATTATTGAATAAAACGGCTTCTTCATTGGAAAATTCAACAGATTTAGACCCACTAATAGACTATATAGGAGATGCAAAATATGTCCTTTTAGGTGAAGCGTCACATGGCACACATGAATATTATACATGGAGAGCTAAAATAACACAACGACTCATTCAGGAGAAAGGATTTTCATTTGTAGGAGTCGAAGGAGATTGGCCGGATTGCTATCGTTTAAATCGGTATGCAAAAGGATATTTAGATTCCGAGAAAGATATTTTTAGCGTTATGAATGAGTTTAAAAGATGGCCTACTTGGATGTGGGCAAATTGGGAAACAGCAGCATTCATAGATTGGCTCAAGGTATATAACGAAAGCCTTTCTGCTGATAAAAGAATAGGATTTTACGGATTGGATGTATACAGTTTTAGGGAATCTATGAATTCGATCATTCAATATTTAGAAAAAAATGATCCAAAAGCACTTGCAGTTGCAAAAACAGCTATGAAATGTTTTGAACCCTAAAATAAAGACGATGGGCAATCTTATGCCAGAGCCTCTTCATACGTTCCAGAATTATGCGAGAAAGAAATCCTGCACATGCTTACGGAAATCATTAAAAATGTACCCAATTACAACCATGATACAGAAAATGTTTTAAGCACAGAACAAAATGCATTTATTGCCAGAAATGCCGAAAAATATTATCGCGCCATGATAAAAAGAGGATCTGCCTCATGGAACATTAGAGATGAACACATGGTCTCAACTATAAAACGACTTATGAAATTTCATGGAAAAGATGCTAAAATTATTGTTTGGGAACACAACACCCACATTGGCGATGCCCGTGCTACAGAAATGGCTTCCGAAGGAATGGTAAATGTAGGACAGCTAATGAGAGAACAACATTTGAATGATGGAGTTGTCGCGGTAGGATTTGGCTCCTATAAAGGAAGTGTCGTTGCCGGCAGAGAATGGGGTGATTCGATGCGAAAAATAAAAGTTCCCGAAGCAGTTGTGGGCAGTTGGAAACATGCTTTTCATCTTGCTGGCAATGGCAAAAACAAATTATTATTAATGAATAAAGTAAAGGATGAAGAATGTCTTTCATCTTATATAGGACATCGTGCAATAGGAGTTGTCTACAATCCTGAACACGAAAGATTCGGAAATTATGTTCCCACAATATTACCAAAAAGATACGATGCTTTTATTTTTCTAGACGAAACAAGTGCATTACATCCCATACACATACAGCCAGACGGAAACCAAATTCCGGAAACATATCCTTTTGGAATGTAATTGTAATTAAAAAAAGGGTTTGACTTTTAATTAAGTCAAACCCTTTTTATTACTATTTAATTTTGAAATTTATTCTAATTTATCCTTTTATGTTCTCTATAAATTGATCAAACAAATAAGAAGAATCATGTGGTCCTGGACTTGCTTCCGGATGGTATTGAACTGAGAAACAATTTTTGTTTTTAATTCGCATACCTGCAACCGTTCCATCATTTAGATGAAGATGAGTAATCTCTAAATCAGGATGATTATCCAGTTCTTCCTTATTAACAGCAAAACCATGATTTTGAGAAGTTATTTCTCCTTTTCCGGTAATGATGTTTTTTACAGGATGGTTGATCCCTCTGTGACCATTAAACATTTTATAAGTAGAAATTCCGTTTGCTAAACCAATAACTTGATGTCCTAAACAAATTCCGAATAAAGGCTTGTCATTTTCAAGGATTTCTTTTGCAACTTGAATAGCTCCAGAAAGTGGTTCCGGATCACCAGGTCCATTAGATAAAAAGTATCCATCTGGATTAAATGCTGCTAAATCTTGGTACGAAGAATCAAAAGGAAATACTTTGATGTAGCAATCTCTTTTGGCAAGATTACGAAGGATATTCGTTTTAATCCCTAAATCAAGCGCCGCAATTTTATAAGTTGCATTTTCATCTCCAAAAAAGTAAGGTTCCGTGGTAGAAACTTTAGAAGCTAATTCTAAACCTTTCATGTCTGGAACTTTTGCCAATGCAATTTTTAGTTCTTCTATTGAAGTTTCATCAGTACAAATGACTGCATTCATAGCGCCATTGTCACGAATATAACTTACTAGCGCACGTGTGTCTACGTCAGAGATACAGATTAGGTTTTGCTTGATAAAATAGTCTTCTAAACTCCCTGAAGCATCTTCACGAGAATAATTGAAGCTAAAGTTTTTACAAACCAATCCCGCTATTTTAATACTTTCTGATTCAACTTCTGAATCATTTACCCCATAATTTCCAATATGGGCATTGGTGGCTACCATTAATTGACCAAAATAAGATGGGTCAGTGAAAATTTCTTGGTAACCTGTCATTCCAGTGTTAAAACAAACTTCTCCAAAAGTGGTTCCACTTATCCCAATAGATTTTCCATGGAATATGGTTCCGTCACTTAATAAAAGAATTGCTTTTTGTCGTGTTGTATATTTCATTCTTTGATTTCTATTATTTTTTTAATAGTCTCATGGAACTCGCAAAGCTAGTTTCATCTGTAGTTAAATATTGTGCAAATTTAATCCTTTAAAGCAATGGATGCAAGTTTTTGAAATTTATTGTAAAATAAAAACATTCTAATCTAGCCCTGATGGGAACGGCATCCTTTTGCTTTTCTTTAAAAGCAAAAGATACAGTGGACAGCAGGAAGATGCGCAATTAAATCCCAAGGTTTTTGCTCCAAAAAAAACCAAAAAAAAAGGATAAACTAGTACTAGCTTATCCTTGATTTTTATTGAATGATTATTTTCATAATTACTCAGCAGTGTCTGTAGTTGTTTCAGTTTCAGCAGCTGGAGCTTCAGTAGCTTCATCTTTCTTAGCTTTTCCACCACGACGGCTTTTTGCTTTTTTAACTTCTTTTTTACCACCATTGTAAAGTTCATTGAAATCTACTAATTCGATCATTGCCATATCAGCATTATCTCCTAAACGATTTCCAACTTTAATGATACGAGTGTATCCACCTGGACGGTCTCCTACTTTAGCAGCTACGTCTCTGAACAAGTCAGTTACGGCATATTTGCTACGTAAGTAAGCAAAAACGATACGACGATTGTGAGTCGTATCAGCTTTAGATTTTGTTATAAGCGGCTCAACGAATTGTTTAAGCGCTTTTGCTTTAGCGACAGTAGTGTTAATACGTTTGTGCTCGATAAGAGAACAAGCCATATTAGCTAACATAGATTTTCTATGTGCAGTCTGTCTGCTTAAGTGATTGAATTTTTTTCCGTGTCTCATTGCTATGTAAATTTAAACCTTGCGGCTTAGATTATTCTTTATCTAGTTTGTATTTTGCTAAATCCATACCGAAGTTCAAATTTTTAACTGCAACAAGTTCATCTAGTTCAGTTAAAGATTTTTTACCGAAATTACGGAATTTCATTAGGTCATTTTTATTGAACGATACTAAATCACCAAGTGTATCAACTTCAGCCGCTTTCAAACAATTTAGTGCTCTTACAGAAAGATCCATATCAACAAGCTTAGTTTTAAGCAATTGTCTCATATGTAATGATTCTTCATCATATGATTCTGTTTGTGCAATTTCGTCAGCCTCGAGTGTAATTCTTTCGTCAGAGAACAACATGAAATGGTGAATTAAAACTTTTGCAGCTTCAGTAAGGGCATCTTTTGGATTGATAGAACCATCAGTTTTTATTTCAAAAACTAATTTTTCGTAATCTGTTTTTTGCTCTACACGGAAGTTTTCAATGGCATATTTTACATTTTTTACCGGAGTAAAAATTGAATCTGTAAAAATAGTTCCAATTGCAGCATTCTGTTTTTTGTTCTCTTCAGCAGGAACATATCCTCTACCTTTTTCGATCGTTAAATCAAAATTAAGTTTGATTTTACTGTCTAAATTACAGATAACTAGTTCTGGATTCAAAACTTGAAAACCTGAAATAAATTTTTGAAAATCACCAGCTGTTAATTGGTCTTTACCTGAAACAGAAATAGTAACTGATTCATTATCGATATCTTCAATTTGACGTTTGAAACGTACTTGTTTAAGATTAAGGATAATTTCGGTAACGTCTTCAACAACTCCTGAAATAGTAGAAAACTCATGATCTACACCTTCAATGCGAACAGATGTAATTGCATAACCTTCTAATGCTGAAAGCAAAACTCTTCTAAGTGCATTACCAACGGTCAATCCGTAACCTGGTTCTAAAGGTCTAAATTCAAATTTACCTTCAAAATCGGTTGAATCGATCATGATAACTTTATCGGGCTTCTGAAAATTAAATATTGCCATAAATTTCGACTAAGTCAATTATTATTTGTTGTACAACTCTACGATTAATTGTTCTTTAATGTTTTCTGGGATTTGAAGTCTCGCAGGTACAGAAACGAAAGTACCTTCTTTGATATCATTATTCCAAGTAATCCATTCATAAACATGACTTGAATTAGATAAAGAACGTTCGATAGCTTCTAATGATTTAGACTTTTCACGAACAGCAACTTTATCACCAGGCTTAAGGTGGTAAGAAGGAATATTAACCACTTCACCATTTACAGTAACGTGTCTGTGAGAAACGATTTGACGAGCACCTCTTCTAGAAGGAGCAATACCCATTCTGAAAACAACGTTATCTAATCTTGCTTCACACAATTGTAATAAAACTTCACCAGTAACTCCTTTAGTAGCTGATGCTTTTTCGAATAAATTTCTGAATTGTTTTTCTAATATTCCGTAAGAATATTTAGCTTTTTGCTTTTCCATTAACTGGACAGCATATTCAGATTTTTTTCCTCTTTTTTTAGCCATCCCGTGTTGTCCGGGTGGGTAATTTCTTTTTTCGAAAGCTTTATCGTCTCCGAAAATTGCCTCGCCAAATTTACGAGCAATTCTTGTACTTGGACCAGTATATCTTGCCATTTTAAATTGTTTAAGGTAGAGATTATGAATTCAGGTCTTATCCTTCGATAATCTATATTCTACCTAGGTTATACTATAAATATTTTGAGTACTAAACTCTACGTCTTTTAGGAGGACGACATCCATTGTGAGGCATTGGAGTAACATCGATAATCTCTGTAACTTCAATTCCACCGTTATGCAAAGAACGAATAGCAGACTCACGTCCGTTTCCTGGTCCTTTTACATAAACTTTTACTTTTTTAAGTCCAGCTTCAAGAGCTACTTTACTACAATCTTCTGCTGCCATTTGGGCTGCGTATGGAGTATTCTTTTTAGAACCTCTAAAACCCATTTTACCAGCTGAAGACCAAGAAATAACTTCACCTTTTTTGTTTGTCAAAGAAATGATGATATTGTTAAAAGTAGCAGAAATATGAGCTTCTCCCGTTGATTCAACGATAACTTTACGTTTTTTTGCAGTTGCTTTAGCCATATTACTTATTATTTAGTTGCTTTTTTCTTGTTGGCAACAGTTTTTCTCTTACCTTTTCTTGTTCTAGAGTTGTTTTTAGTTCTTTGTCCTCTTAATGGAAGACCAGTTCTATGACGGATACCTCTATAACATCCAATATCCATTAAACGTTTGATGTTTAAAGAAACTTCAGAACGTAATTCTCCTTCAATTTTAAAAGTTGATACCGCCTCACGAATTGCTCCGATCTCGTCATCATTCCAATCTTGAACTTTTTTATCTTGGCTAACTTGAGCTTTTTCTAAAATCTCAACAGCTCTACTTTTTCCTAATCCGAAGATATAGGTAAGTGCTATAACACCTCTCTTATTTTTTGGGATATCTACCCCTGCTATTCTTGCCATAACTATCCTTGTCTTTGTTTAAATCTAGGATTCTTTTTGTTTATTACGTACAATCTCCCTTTTCTTCGCACAATTTTGCACTCGGGACTTCTCTTTTTTACTGAAGCTCTAACTTTCATTTTGAATATCCTTTAATATCTATAAGTAATTCTTGCTTTTGACAAATCGTAAGGGCTCATTTCTAGTTTCACTTTATCACCAGGTAATAATTTGATGTAATGCATACGCATTTTTCCAGATATATGTGCGATTACAATATGTCCATTTTCTAACTCTACACGGAACATTGCATTTGACAATGCCTCAATGATTGATCCGTCTTGTTCTATTGCTGATTGTTTTGCCATAAGTTAAGCTACTGCTTTTCTATTTTTACCACTCTTCATCAAACCATCATAATGTTTATTCAACAAGTATGAATTAATTTGCTGCATTGTGTCTATGGCAACTCCAACCATAATTATTAATGAAGTACCTCCAAAAAACATTGCCCAAGATTGTTGAACATCCATAAGACTCACAACAATTGCTGGGAACACAGCTATCAAAGCAAGAAATAAAGATCCTGGAAAAGTTATCAAGGACATCACTTTGTCAAGATAATCAGAAGTTTCAACTCCTGGTCTGATACCTGGAATAAAACCACCACTTCTCTTTAAATCATCAGACATTTTGTTAGTAGGAACTGTGATTGCAGTATAAAAGAAAGTAAATACAATTATTAAAGTTGCAAATACAAAGTTATACCAAAATCCAAACATATTACTAAAAGCGCCAACGATTGATTGTGATGCATCTGATTTAGACAAACCTGCTAAGGCTGCTGGAATAAACATAATTGCTTGCGCAAAAATTATTGGCATAACCCCAGAAGCATTAAGCTTCAAAGGAATCCATTGTCTGTTTCCACCCAACATGTCTTGTTCAAAATCACCTGATGTTGTACGACGTGCATATTGAACAGGAATCTTCCTGATCGCCATAACCAATAACACACAACAAATGATAACTAATAACCAAATGATAATTTCAATAACTAACAACATTGGTCCACCATTATTATTGGTAACTCTTGTTGTAAACTCTTGAATAAAAGCCTGAGGTAATCTAGCCAAAATTCCAACCATGATTAACAAAGAAATACCATTTCCAATTCCTTTATCAGTAATTTTTTCTCCTAACCACATGGCAAAAATTGTCCCTGTAACTAAAATAACTACTGAAGAAAATAAGAATTCAAATGAATTGAATCCCAATAAAAATGCATTACTAGGTAATGTTCTATATAAATTATAGATATAAGTTGGACCTTGAACTAAAGTAATTCCTATTGTCAACCAACGAGTAATTTGATTAATCTTTTTTCTACCGCTTTCTCCGTCACTTTGAAGTTTTTGCAAATAAGGAATCGCAATTCCCATTAACTGAACAACAATTGAAGCAGAAATATAAGGCATAATCCCCAAAGCAAAAACAGAAGCTTGAGAGAATGCACCTCCAGTAAACATGTCAAGAATTGAACCAATTCCTTCTTTAGTTTGCCCAGCTAAATTACCTAACTGTGTAGCATCAATACCTGGCAGGGTTACTTGAGCCCCAAAACGATAAACTAAAAGCAAACCCAATGTTATTAGGATTCTATTTTTCAGTTCTTCGATTTTCCAAACATTACTTATTGATTCAATAAATTTCTTCATATTAATTGAAAAATTACATTGTTACAGCTTCTCCACCAGCAGCTTCAATAGCAGCTTTTGCAGTAGCAGTAAATTTGTGAGCGGTTACTTTTAATTTTGCTGTCAATTCACCTCTACCTAAAATCTTAACGATTTCATTTTTAGTAGCTAAACGATTAGCAACATAAACTGTCATATCAACAGTATCTTTAATAACACCATTATCAACTAAAAGTTGAAGTGTATCAAGATTTACACCTTCGTAATCTTTACGATTGATGTTTGTAAAACCAAACTTAGGCACACGTCTTTGAAGTGGCATTTGTCCACCTTCAAAACCAATCTTTTTAGAATAACCAGAACGAGATTTTGCTCCTTTGTGACCTCTTGCAGAAGTACCACCTTTTCCAGAACCTTCTCCTCTACCTAATCTTTTATTTTGATTGTGTGTAGAACCTTCAGCAGGTTGTAAGTTACTTAAATTCATAACAGTATTTGTTATTTAGTTTCTTCAACAGAAACTAAGTGTTTAACTTTATTTATCATCCCAAGGATTGTAGGGTTTGAATCATGCTCTACAACTTGTCCCATTTTACGTAGACCTAAAGCTTCTAATCCTCTTTTTTGAGTAAGAGGACAGTTGATTTTGCTTCTAACTTGTTTTACTAATAATTTAGCCATAATTTCCTTGAATTAACCTTTAAAAACTTTTTCTAAAGAAACACCTCTTTGTTTTGCAACAGTATAAGCGCTTCTCATTTGTAATAAAGCATCAAAAGTTGCTTTCACTACGTTGTGAGGATTTGAAGATCCTTGAGATTTAGATAATACATCATGAATTCCTACTGATTCAAGAACTGAACGAACAGCTCCACCAGCAATAACTCCTGTACCATGAGAGGCAGGAATTAAAAATACACGTGCACCACCAAATTTACCTTTTTGTTCGTGAGGAACTGATTGACCATTCAAAGGAATTTTTACTAAATTTTTCTTAGCATCTTCTACTGCTTTCGCAATTGCTTCAGAAACGTCTTTAGATTTTCCTAATCCGTGTCCAACCACTCCATTTTCATCACCTACAACTACAATAGCAGAAAAACCAAAAGCTCTACCTCCCTTTGTAACCTTAGTAACACGATTTACACTTACCAAACGATCTTTTAATTCAAGACCACTTGGTTTTACTAACTCTACATTCTTGTATTTACTATTAGACATACTATATTAGAATTTAAGTCCAGCCGCTCTTGCGCCTTCCGCTAATGATTTAATACGACCGTGATATAAATAACCTCCTCTATCGAAAGTCACTACGTCTATCCCAGCTTTTAAAGCTTTTTCAGCAACTAGTTTTCCAACCGCTGTAGCAACTTCAATGTTCGTACCGTTACCTATTTCTTTTTCTCTTGAAGAAGCTGCCAATAAAGTAACTCCGTTTACGTCATCAATAAGTTGAGCGTAAATTTCTTTGTTACTTCTAAATACAGATAGTCTTGGATTAGTAGCAGTACCACTAATTGTTTTTCTAATTCTGAATCTAATTCGTTGTCTTCTTTCAGGTTTTGTTAATGACATAATCTTATTTTTTAAGCTGATTTACCTGCTTTTCTTCTTAATACTTCACCTACAAATTTAACACCTTTTCCTTTGTACGGCTCAGGCTTACGGAAACCTCTGATTTTCGCAGCTACTTGACCTAAAAGTTGTTTGTCAAATGATGTTAATTTAACAATTGGATTTTTACCTTTTTCAGATATTGTTTCTAAAGTTACTTCTGGAGCAATTTCTAAAACAATATTATGAGAATATCCAAGAGCTAAATCTAACTTTTGTCCTTGATTTGAAGCTCTGTAACCAACTCCTACCAACTCTAAAGATTTAGTAAAACCTTCGTTTACACCAATAATCATGTTATTGATTAAAGATCTATATAAACCGTGTTTTGCTCTTTGGTCTTTGTGATCAGACGATCTATCAACTTGAACTTGACCGTCTTCAACCGTTACAGTAACGTCCGAGAACTCCTGTGTAAGTTGACCATTTTTTCCTTTTACTGTAATAATACCATTTGCAACTTCAACAGTTACACCAGCAGGGATTACAACCGGATTTTTACCTATTCTTGACATCTTCTACTATTTTAATGATTAGTAAACGTAACAAATTACTTCACCACCAACATTTAACTGTTTGGCTTGTTTTCCTGTCATCAAACCTTTTGATGTAGAAACAATAGCAATTCCTAATCCGTTAAGGATTCTAGGAATTGATGAAGAACCTGAATACTTACGTAAACCTGGTTTACTAATTCTTTGGATATCTTTAATTACAGACTCTTTAGTATCTTTATCATACTTCAAAGCGATTTTGATTGAACCCTGAACAGCGTTGTCCTCAAATTTGTAACTCAAGATATAACCTTGATCAAATAAGATCTTAGTTATTTCTTTTTTTAGATTAGATGCAGGAATTTCAACAACTTTGTGGTTTGCAGCCACAGCGTTACGAACTCTTGTCAAATAATCTGCAATAGGATCTGTATACATGTGTATTAATTTGCGGTTATGGTTTTCATAGGATACTCATCCTATGAACCTTTAACCAATTTATAAATGTGTTTGTATTGACGTAACTGAGTTACAGTCTACCAAGATGCTTTTTTAACACCTGGGATTAATCCGTTATTTGCCATTTCACGAAATGTTACACGTGAAATACCAAATTGACGCATATATCCTCTTGGTCTACCTGTCAATTTGCAACGATTGTGCAAACGAACCGGAGAAGCATTTTTCGGTAATTTTTGCAAACCTACGAAATCTCCAGCTTCTAACAAAGCTTTTCTTTTCTCAGCATACTTTGCTACAGTTTTTTCTCTCTTAACCTCACGGGCTTTCATTGATTCTTTAGCCATATCTTAATTCTTTTTAAAAGGTAAACCTAATTCAGCCAATAGTGATTTTGCTTCTTTATCAGTTTTTGCAGAAGTAACAAAAGATATATCCATTCCTGATATTTTGTTTACTTTGTCAATATCAATTTCTGGGAAAATGATTTGCTCCAAAACACCAAGGTTGTAATTACCTCTTCCGTCAAAACCAGTAGCTTTAATTCCGCTAAAATCTCTAACACGTGGTAAAGCAGAAGTGATAAGTCTATCTAAAAACTCATACATTCTTTCTCCACGCAAAGTAACTTTTGCTCCAATAGGCATCCCTTTTCTCAATTTGAATGACGCAACGTCTTTCTTTGAGATTGTAGATACTGCTTTCTGTCCAGTGATCTTTGTTAACTCATCAACTGCATAGTCAATTAGTTTTTTATCAGATACAGCTGCACCAACTCCTTTACTTAAAACGATTTTTTCCAATTTTGGAACTTGCATTACGTTTACGTATCCGAATTCCTCTTTAAGAGCAGCAATTACTCTGCTCTTATATTCTTCTTTTAGTCTAGGTATATACGCCATTACTATAGTACTTGATTAGATTTTTTTGAAAATCTTACTTTCTTATCTCCTTCTACTCTAATACCAACTCTAGTTGTTTCCTTAGTTTTAGGATCAATTAAAGATATATTAGATATTTGTATAGAAGCTTCTTTCTTTACGATACCACCTTGAGGGCTTTTCGCGCTTGGTTTCGTATGTTTTGAAACCATGTTTACACCTTCAACTATCGCTTTGTTTTTCTCACGGTAAACACGTAAAACTTTACCTTCAGCACCTTTATGGTCTCCAGCAATTACTCTTACGATGTCACCTGATTTTATTTTTAGCTTTATCATCTTAAAAACGAATTAAAGCACTTCTGGTGCTAATGATACAATTTTCATGAATTGTTTTTCACGAAGTTCTCTTGCTACCGGACCAAAAACACGAGTTCCTCTCATTTCACCAGCAGCATTTAATAACACACATGCGTTGTCATCAAATCTAATGTATGAACCATCGGCTCTTCTTACTTCTTTTTTGGTACGTACAACAACTGCAGTTGAAACAGCTCCTTTTTTAACGCTTCCGTTAGGAGCAGTATCTTTGATAGAAACTACAATCTTGTCACCAACAGAGGCATACCTTCTTTTGGTACCTCCTAAAACACGGATAGTTAAAACTTCCTTTGCTCCAGTGTTATCTGCTACTTTTAGTCTTGATTCTTGTTGTACCATAATTATTTAGCTCTTTCTAGGATTTCAACTAACCTCCAACATTTTGTTTTACTCATAGGACGCGTTTCGCTAATCCTTACAGTATCTCCAATGTTACAGTCGTTCTTTTCGTCGTGTGCGTGATACTTTTTAGTTTTCAACACGAACTTACCGTATAATGGGTGCTTTACTTTACGTACTTCAGCAACAACAATAGACTTGTCCATTTTGTCTGAAGTTACAACACCAACTCTTTCTTTTCTTAAATTTCTTTTTTCTTCCATCTTTCAGCAGATTACAATTATTGCAACTCTCTTTTAGTAAGTTCCGTAGCTAATCTTGCAACTGTTCTTCTTACACTTCTAATTTGAAGTGGGTTCTCAATTGGAGAAATAGCGTGAGCCATTTTTAGGTCGGCATATGCCTTCTTAGTCTGGCTAAGTTTTTCTTGCAACTCCGCTGCAGAAAGATCTTTTATTTCTGATTGTTTCATAATATAATATAGATTATGCTTCGAAATCTCTAGCAACGACGAATTTAGTTTTTACTGGAAGCTTTTGAGCAGCAAGACGTAACGCCTCTTTTGCAACTGACAAAGGTACTCCTCCAACTTCAAACATAATTCTTCCGGGTTTAACAACAGCTGCCCAATATTCAACGGCACCTTTACCTTTACCCATACGTACCTCAAGAGGTTTCTTAGTGATAGGTTTGTCTGGAAATATTTTGATCCATAATTGTCCTTCTCTTTTCATAAAACGAGTTGCAGCAATACGCGCAGCTTCGATTTGACGAGAGGTTAAGAACATTCCATCTTCATGTACAGATTTAATACCAAACATTCCATTAGAAAGTTCATGTCCTCTTTGAGAGTTCCCTTTCATTTTACCTTTTTGTACCTTACGGTATTTTGTTCTTTTAGGCTGTAACATTTTTCTTTAGTTTAAAAATTTACTTTCGTTTACGAGCGTCTGGTTTTCCACCTTTATTAAAAGGTTTTCTGTCTCCTCTAGGAGAATCACCACCTTTACCACCAGCACCAGATTGTTTTTTGTCCATTCCGGCAAGTGGAGAAAGATCTCTCTTTCCATAAACTTCACCTTTCATGATCCATACTTTGATACCCATTCTACCATAAGTAGTATGAGCTTCAGCCAAAGCATAATCAATATCAGCTCTGAAAGTTGATAGAGGAATTCTACCTTCTTTGAAACCTTCTGAACGTGCCATCTCTGCACCATTCAAACGACCAGAAATCAAAACTTTGATACCTTCTGCGTTCATACGCATAGAAGCAGCAATAGCCATTTTGATTGCACGTCTGTAAGAAATTCTGCTTTCGATTTGACGACAGATGCTTGTAGCAACTAGATACGCGTCAAGTTCAGGTCTTTTAATTTCAAAGATGTTGATTTGAACCTCTTTGTCAGTAATCTTTTTAAGTTCTTCTTTCAACTTGTCTACCTCTTGTCCACCTTTTCCGATAATGATACCAGGTCTAGCAGTAGTGATAGTAACGGTTACAAGTTTTAAAGTTCTCTCGATGATTACTTTCGATACACTAGCTTTTGATAAACGAGCATGGATGTACTTTCTGATTTTGTGATCTTCGGCAAGTTTATCACCGTAATCATTTCCACCATACCAGTTTGAGTCCCATCCTCTGATGATACCAAGTCTATTTCCAATTGGATTTGTCTTTTGTCCCATGCTGCTTAAGAATTGCTTTGTGTGTTATTGATAGCTCCAAGCACGATTGTTACGTGGTTAGAACGTTTTCTTATTCTGTGTGCACGACCTTGAGGAGCTGGACGAAGTCTTTTCAACATCATTCCACCATCTACTCTGATCTCTTTTACGAATAAACCTGCTTCTTCCATATTAGCTTCAGGGTTTTTTGCTTGCCAGTTGGCAATTACAGATAAAACCAATTTTTCTAATTTTCTTGAAGCTTCTTTAGAACTAAATCTTAAGATGTTTAGTGCTCTTTCTACCTTCTGACCTCTTACTAGATCTGCTACTAAGCGCATTTTTCTAGGTGAAGTAGGGCAGTTATTTAACTTTGCGAAGGCCAAAGACTTGTTAGCCTCTTTTCTTGCGTCTGCTGTTTCTCTTTTACGAACTCCCATTGCTTCTTATTTTTTACCTTTATTTTTTGCTCCAGCATGACCTCTAAAAGATCTAGTTGGTGAAAATTCTCCTAATTTGTGACCTACCATGTTTTCTGTTACGTAAACTGGTACAAATTGACGACCGTTATGAACTGCGATAGTTTGTCCAACAAAGTCTGGAGTAATCATAGAAGCTCTAGACCATGTCTTAACCACTCCTTTATTTCCACCTGCGATGTTTTCTTGAACTTTCTTGTCTAACTTATAATGAACGAAAGGTCCTTTTTTTAATGAACGTGCCATATCTTATTATTTCTTTCTACGTTCTACGATATACTTGTTACTCGGGTTTTTCTTAGAACGAGTTCTATAACCTTTAGCTGGTATTCCATTTCTTGAACGTGGATGTCCACCAGAAGAACGTCCTTCACCACCACCCATTGGGTGATCGACAGGGTTCATTGCAACAGGTCTTGTTCTAGGTCTTCTTCCTAACCATCTTGTTCTACCTGCTTTACCAGATACAACTAATTGGTGGTCTGAATTAGAAACCGCTCCAATTGTAGCCGAACAAGTCAACAAGATTAATCTTGTTTCACCAGAAGGCATTTTAATTGTAGCATATTTTCCATCTCTTGCCATTAATTGAGCAAATGTTCCAGCAGAACGAGCAATTACAGCTCCTTGTCCTGGTCTCAATTCGATACAAGAAATAACAGTTCCAAGTGGAACTCTACTTAAAGGTAAAGTATTACCAATTTCAGGTTGAGATTCTGGACCAGAAACTAATTTCTGACCAACTTTCAATCCGTTTTGAGCAATAACATACGTTTTCTCTCCATCAGCATACGCCAACAAAGCGATAAATGCAGTACGATTTGGATCATATTCAATTGATTTAACCGTAGCAGGAATTCCTTCTTTAGTACGTTTAAAATCAATGATACGATATCTCTGCTTGTGACCACCACCCGTATAACGCATGGTCATCTTTCCTTGACTATTTCTACCACCAGAGTTTTTTATCGGCGCTATCAAAGAGCGTTCCGGCTTATCAGTTGTAATGGCGTCATAACCATTCACAACTCTAAATCGCTGACCTGGGGTAATAGGTTTTAATTTTCTTACTGACATTTTATCTTAGATATTGTTGTAAAAATCAATTGTTTCTCCTTCTTGTACTTGAACAATTGCTTTTTTAATTGCATTCGTCTTTCCACTGATTAAACCACTTTTAGTGTATTTAGTAGTTCTATCCGGTCTTACGTTCATCGTGTTAACACTCAAAATAGTTACTCCGTAAGCAGCTTCAACAGCTTTCTTAATTTGCACTTTGTTTGCTTTTTTGTCAACAACGAATCCGAAGCGGTTTAAAACTTCACTTTCTTTGGTTACTTTTTCCGTTACTATAGGCTTAATTATGATGCTCATATCCTATTATTTACTTAAATTTTCTTCAATTATCTCCAAAGAACTCTCTAAAAGCACTAAATTATTAGCGTTTAATATAGCGTAAGTACTTAATTCTAAGCTACTTACTACGCTAGAGCCTTTTAAATTGCGTGACGACAAATATACATTTTTATTTGTATCACCCAACACAAACAGGGATTTTTTATTCTCTAACTCTAAAGCTTTCAAAACGTTGATGAAATTTTTAGTGTTTGGAGTTTCAAAATTAAAGTCTTCAAGAACGATAATGTTCGACTCTTTTGCTTTAATTGAGAAAGCAGATTTTCTAGCCAAACGTTTCAAGCTTTTATTCAATTTGAATGAATAACTTCTTGGTCTTGGTCCAAAAACTGTTCCACCACCTTTAAACAATGGATTCTTTGCACTACCCGCACGAGCAGTACCAGTTCCTTTTTGTTTTTTAATCTTACGAGTACTTCCCGCTACTTCAGCTCTTTCTTTAGCTTTGTGCGTTCCTTGTCTTTGATTAGCAAGATATTGCTTAACATCAAGGTATACTGCGTGATTGTTTGGTTCTATACCAAATACTGAATCAGAAAGTTGAACTTTTCTTCCAGTATCTTTTCCGTTGAAATCTAATACTTTTGCTTCCATTACTTCTGAATGATTACATAAGAGTTGTTATGACCAGGAACACATCCTTTAATAACAAGTAGGTTCTTATCAGCCACTACTTTTAAAACTCTAAGGTTTTGAACTTTTACATTGTCTCCTCCCATTCTTCCAGCCATACGCATTCCTTTGAATACTCTAGATGGATAAGAAGAAGCTCCTACAGAACCTGGCGCTCTTAAACGGTTGTGTTGACCGTGAGTTGCTTGACCAACACCACCAAAACCGTGACGTTTTACAACCCCTTGAAAACCTTTACCTTTAGATACACCTTGTACATCTACAAATTCTCCTTCAGAAAAAATAGAAACATCAATAAGATCTCCTAATTTTTGCTCTGTTGCGAAATCTTGGAATTCAACGACTTTTTTCTTAGCTACAGTTCCCGCTTTTTTAAAGTGACCTAAAGCCGCTTTTGTGGAATGTTTCTCGTTTTTGTCATCGAAACCAAGTTGCAACGCTTCGTACCCGTCAACACCTTTGGTTCTGACTTGGGTAACAACACATGGTCCAGCTTCGATTACTGTACAAGGAATATTCTTCCCGTTCTCGTCGAAAATGCTAGTCATGCCGATTTTTCTACCAATTAACCCAGACATAAATATTAATTATTAATTATTAAATATAAATATAGAACGCAGCTTTTAACCGAATCCTATTTTTTTAAGTGGGTGCAAATGTATAACTTATTTACACACAAACCAAAAAAATATTTTTCGCTTAAAAACAGCGTTCCTTTCTTACTAGTAAGCTATTTAAACTTTGATCTCTACTTCAACACCGCTAGGCAATTCAAGTTTCATCAAAGCATCAATAGTTTTTGATGAAGATGAATAAATGTCAATTAATCTCTTGTATGACATTACTTCAAATTGCTCTCTCGCTTTTTTGTTAACGTGTGGAGAACGTAGTACTGTAAAAAGTTTTTTGTGTGTTGGTAATGGAATTGGTCCTGTAACAACTGCACCGGTACTTTTTACCGTTTTTACAATCTTCTCAGCAGACTTGTCTACCAACATGTGATCGTAAGATTTTAATTTTATTCTGATTTTTTGACTCATTTTCTTAAAGATTATGCGTTTCCTTTTGCTTTTTTGATAACTGCTTCTGAAATATTAGAAGGCGTTTCAGAGTAGTGTGAAAATTCCATAGTAGATGTTGCTCTACCTGAAGAAAGCGTTCTTAACGTAGTAACGTATCCAAACATTTCAGATAATGGCACATCTGCCTTAATAGTTTTAGCACCAGCTCTATCACCCATATCATTCACCTGACCTCTACGACGGTTGATATCACCTACGATATCTCCCATGTTTTCTTCTGGTGTAATCACTTCCATTTTCATGATTGGCTCTAATATAACAGCACCAGCTGCTTTAGCTACCTCTCTATAACCCATTCTTGCTGCAAGCTCAAAAGAAAGTGCATCAGAATCCACAGGGTGGAAAGATCCGTCTAATAAAGTTACTTTCAAACTATCTACTTGGTATCCTGCTAAAGGACCTGTTTTCATAGCTTCTCTAAAACCTTTTTCAACTGATGGAATATATTCTTTAGGAACGTTACCACCTTTTACTGCATTTACAAACTGCAATCCAACTGGAGCTTTACCGTCAACTTCATCTGCTGGCTCAAGTATAAATACGATATCACCGAATTTACCACGACCTCCAGATTGTTTTTTGTATGTTTCTCTATGTTGTGCTTTCTTAGTAAAAGCTTCTTTGTATTCAACTTGAGGCTCACCTTGGTTCACTTCAACTTTGAATTCACGTCTCATTCTATCCACTAAGATATCTAAGTGAAGCTCACCCATACCTGAGATAATAGTTTGACCCGAAGCTTCATCTGTTCTAACTGTAAAAGTAGGATCTTCTTCAGCCAATTTAGCCAAAGCCATACCCATTTTATCTACGTCAGCCTTAGTTTTAGGCTCAATTGCAATACCAATTACCGGCGCAGGGAATTTCATACTTTCTAAGATAATTGGGTTCTTTTCATCACACAATGTATCTCCAGTTTTAATATCTTTAAATCCAACTGCTGCTCCAATATCACCTGCTTCGATATATTCGATTGGGTTTTGCTTGTTAGCATGCATTTGATAGATACGAGAAATTCTTTCTTTATTTCCTGAACGAGTGTTCAAAACATAAGAACCAGCATCTAAACGTCCTGAATAAGCACGAAAGAAAGCTAAACGACCTACGAATGGGTCAGTAGCAATTTTAAAAGCTAAAGCAGCGAATGGCTCTTTAACATCTGGCTTACGCAAAATTTTAGTTTGATCTTCTTCTAATAAATCAGCATCATCAGGATGAATTCCTTCGATACCATCTTTATCCATTGGAGAAGGTAAGTATTTACATACTGCATCTAACATGAATTGAACTCCTTTATTTTTGAAAGAAGAACCAGCAATCATAGGAATGATAGCCATATCCATTACAGCTGCTCTTAATGCAATGTTGATTTCTTCCTCTGTAATAGAGTTTTCATCTTCCATGAATTTTTCAAGCAAAGTCTCATCATAATCAGCTACTGCTTCAATAAGAATCGATCTGTATTCTTTAACTTCTTCAAGCATATCTTCTGGAATAGGCACAATATCATAAGTTGCCCCTAAACCTTCTTCATGCCATACTATAGCTTGGTTTTTAACTAAATCCACAACACCTTTGAAATCATTTTCTTCACCAATTGGCAAAGTGATCGCAACTGCATTTGATTTCAACATATCTCTTACTTGTTGACATACCATCAAAAAGTTAGATCCTTGTCTATCCATTTTATTAACGAATCCAATACGTGGAACTCTGTATTGATCTGCTAATCTCCAGTTAGTTTCTGATTGTGGCTCAACACCATCAACAGCACTAAATAAGAAAACCAAACCATCAAGTACACGCAAAGAACGGTTTACTTCAACTGTAAAGTCAACGTGTCCCGGTGTATCGATAATATTGAAGTGATAAGGTAATGTTTCAGGTAAAATTTTACCTTGTGTAGTTGGAAAATTCCATTCACAAGTTGTAGCAGCAGAAGTAATTGTAATACCTCTTTCTTGCTCTTGTGCCATCCAGTCCATTGTTGCAGCACCATCGTGTACTTCACCAATTTTGTGTGATTTTCCAGTATAGAACAATATACGCTCTGTTGTTGTTGTTTTACCAGCATCAATGTGAGCAGCAATTCCTATGTTTCTTGTATATTTAAGATCTCTAGCCATTTCTTAAGAATTAAAATCTAAAGTGAGAGAATGCTTTGTTAGCTTCTGCCATTTTGTGAGTATCCATTCTTTTCTTAACTGCAGCTCCTTCTTCTTTAGCCGCAGCTAAACATTCTGAAGCCAATCTCTGAGCCATTGATTTTTCGTTTCTTCTTCTTGAATAAAGAATCAACCATTTCATTGCCATAGAAATTTTTCTGTCTGGTCTAATTTGCATTGGAATTTGAAATGTAGCTCCACCAACTCTACGACTACGTACTTCTACGTGAGGCATAACATTAGTTAACGCATCTTTCCAAATTTCTAATGACGGTTTCTCTGCATCTTGTTTTTTAGACTCAATGATGTCAATTGCATCATAAAATACTTTAAACGCTGTCGATTTTTTTCCATCCCACATTAAGTTGTTCACAAAACGTGTTACCAGTTGGTCATTAAACCTTGGATCTGGTAAAAGTGGTCTTTTCTTTGCCGCTCTTTTTCTCATGTCTTTTTTTTAATAAAATGTCATACCCATACAGTTGTGACGAATCACATCTCTACAAGAAATAACTTTTTAAATTACTTTTTTGCTTCTTTTGGGCGTTTTGCTCCGTACTTAGATCTTCTTTGCGTTCTTCCTGCTACTCCTGACGTATCAAGCGCACCACGAACGATGTGATATCTAACTCCTGGTAAATCTTTTACCCTTCCACCCCTAACTAATACTATCGAGTGCTCTTGTAAATTGTGTCCTTCACCAGGGATGTAAGCATTCACTTCATTACCATTTGTCAAACGTACACGCGCTACTTTACGCATTGCAGAGTTTGGTTTTTTTGGTGTTGTAGTGTAAACACGCGTACAAACCCCTCTTCTTTGAGGACAAGAATCTAAAGCAACCGATTTACTCTTCTTAGTTATCTGAGTTCTTCCTGTTCTTACTAATTGTTGAATTGTTGGCATAATTAATACTAAAAATTTCTTATTATATTAAATTCCCGCTTTTTACGGGGTTGCAAATGTAGAAAATATTTTTTACTCTACAAACGTTAATTCATTAATTTTCAATAAGATTATTTTATCATTTGATTTTTATCACAAACAATAGATATTTGCGTTACTTTTATTAAAAATACATACTCATTTGAAATCCACTTTTATTTTACTTTTCTTTCTGAATTTTTGCCTTAATTCTTCTGCGCAAAATTTTCGATTATTGATAACCGGAAGTAATTCATCAGAAACAAAAACTATAGATTCCTTAAAATACAACACAAAACACAAAAACACGAAATCCATTAGCGAGGAAATACACAAACTTTCAGAAAAACTATCCGAAATAGGCTATATCGACAACACTATTTTAGAATTTACTAAAAAAGAAGACTCTAGTTACGTTGCGAATTTTGAGTTAGGAAAAAAAATAAAATTTATACATATATATATAGGTACAAATAATCTATTCAACAACTTGTCAGATCTAAGCAAAAAAGACACTCTAACGCTACCCTACACAAAAATTAATTCTTTTCTAAAAGAAGCCGTTCAAAAACTAGAGCAAAACGGATTTGCATTAGCAAAATTAAAACTGATTAACATTAAAAGAATCGATACCGAAATTTATGCAGATTTAAAACTAGATTCAGACCAAAAAAGAACACTAAACTCCATAATAATAAATTATACAGAAAACAACCGATCAAATAAATTCCCAAGTGGACATTTAGCACAAATCAACAAAAAATACAAGAACAGCATTTTCAATCAAAAAATAGTAGACCAAATTTATAATGATTTTGAAAAATTCGGATTTACCAATCAAGTAAAATATCCCGAAATTTTATTCACAAAAGACACGACAAAAGTTTTTGTATATCTTGAGAAAAAAAAATCCAACACTTTTGATGGTTTTATTGGATTTTCAAATAATGAAAATAAAAAAACAACTCTAAATGGTTATTTAGACGTAAACCTAGAAAATATTTTAGGCTCTGGCGAACAATTATCCGTTTATTGGAAAAGCGATGGTAACGACCAAAAAACATTTAATGCCAGTATTGAACTACCTTATTTATTTAAAACTCCGATAGGATTAAAAGCACAAATTCAATTATTCAGACAAGACAGCACTTTTCAAAACACAAAAACAGCAATCGACTTAAGCTACTTTACAAACTACAATACACGTTTCTATATAGGATACCAAACTACAGAGTCAAGCGACATTCAAAACTCAATCGGCACTTCGATAAGCGATTTCAACAATTCCTTTTTAACATCCAGCTTTAATTACACCAAATTAGATTTAACCAATTTTACCTTCCCTATAAAATCATTTTTTTCAATAACCGCCGGAATCGGAAAACGAGAAATCGACAATAAACCAAAAAACACCAACAAAAGCAATCAATTTTTTTTAAATATTCAAGCCACTCATAACTTTACCTTAAACAAAAAGAATATAATAAATATAAATAGCCAGAATTATTATTTACAAAGCAATCGTTATCTTGCAAATGAACTTTTTCGTTTTGGAGGACTCAACAGCATAAGAGGCTTTACAGAAAACAGTCTACAAGCATATTTCGCAACTTCAATTCTTACAGAATACAGATACTTACTCTCTACCAATCTATATGTACATTCAATACTAGATTACAGCATCTACAAGAACAAATCAGACATTGAACAAACAGACAACACCGAAAAACTACTAGGAATAGGACTTGGATTTGGACTACAAACAAAAAATGGGTTGTTAAAATTTGCTATTGCAAATGGTAGCACAGAAGACCAAGAAATTGAAATTTATAACACTATAATCCACATCTGTTATAATGTTAAATTTTAATTACAATAAAAAATAGAGATTTATATATTAGGAAAGTTAACAAATTATTAAGAAGTTTGCGAGACTAATTCAAAATATTAAAAAATGAAACTAAAGTTCAATGGAATCTTAGTACTATTAGTAGTACTTATGGCGCAACTAACTTTTGCGCAAGAAAGATCTGTTTCAGGTGTTGTTTCTGATAATGCAGGATTGCCGATACCAGGCGTGAGTGTATTAGTAAAGGGAACAAATTCAGGAACACAAACTGATTTTGATGGAAAATACTCTATCAAAGCTTCTCCAAGCCAAGTCTTGGTATTTAGCTACATTGGGATGAAAACCCAAGAAGTTACAGCTAGTTCATCAACTGTTAATGTAAAGTTAGCAAGTAGCGCATTAGAACTTGAAAGCGTGGTGGTAACAGCTTTAGGTATTAAAAGAGAGAAAAAATCTCTAGGTTACTCTACTCAAGAGGTTAAAGGTGACGCTGTTTCTAACGTAAAAAGCTCAAACTTTGTAAACTCACTATCTGGTAAAGTTGCCGGTATGGAAATTAAAACATCAGGAAATTTAGGTGGTTCTACCCAAGTAGTTATTAGAGGTAATAACTCTATTGCAGGTAACAACCAAGCTTTATTTGTTGTTGACGGTGTTCCGATAGACAATAGCAATTCAAACACATCAAGCCAAAAAACTGGTGGAGGTGGTTTTGACTACGGAAATGCTGCATCTGACATCAATCCTGATGACATTGAAACTATCAACGTTCTAAAAGGAGCTGCTGCAACAGCACTTTATGGTTCTCGTGCTTCTAATGGTGTAGTAATGATTACTACTAAAAAAGGGAAGAGTCAAAAAGGTATTGGCGTTACAATTAATTCAAGCGTAACTTTAGGAACTGCAGATAAAGAAACTTTACCTAAATATCAAAATAAATATGGAGCAGGTTATGGACCATACTATGACTCGGCTGATGGTTATTTTGGCTTAGCTGATATAAACGGAGATGGTATAGATGATTTAACAACTCCTTTTACAGAAGATGCATCATATGGTGCTGCATTTGATCCAAGTTTATTGGTTTACCAATGGAATTCTATTTATCCTCAATTACCTGGTTACGGAAAAGCAACTCCATGGGTAGCTGGTAAAAGCAACCCTAATTCTGTTTGGGGTACTGCAAGTACTACTGTAAACTCTGTTTCATTAGATGGAGGTACAGATACAAGCGCATTTAGATTAGGTTTTACTAACTTAATGCAAGAAGGTAACTTACCAAACGGTAGTCTTAAAAGAAATACGATATCTTTTTCAGGATCTCAAAATTTAACAGATAAATTAAAAGCATCTACAAGTTTCAATTTTGTAAAAACTGACGGAAAAGGTAGAAATGGTACAGGTTATTCTTCTAATAACGTAATGCAACAATTTAGACAATGGAATCAAATGAATGTTGATTTCAATGAACAAAAAGAAGCTTATTTTCTTACTAGAGAAAATATTACTTGGAATCCTAACTCATCTACGAATTTAAAACCAATTTACTCTGACAATCCGTACTGGACTTTCTATGAAAATTATGAGACAGATACAAGATCAAGATACTTTGGAAATGTTGCCTTAGAAGATAAGTTAACAGATTGGTTGAGTATAATGGGTAGATTTTCTTTTGATAGCTATAGCGAATTACAAGAAGAAAGAATAAATGTTGGAAGCTCAGATGTATCTAAGTATTCAAGATATAACAACACTGTTGCTGAATATAATTATGATTTAATGTTGAATTTCAATAAAAATTTAACTGAAAAATTAAATTTAGAAGGAAACATTGGTTGGAGTTTAAGAAACAACATCCAAAACAGCATTTTTGCTGCTACTAACGGAGGTTTAAACAAAGCACGTCTATACTCTCTTTCAAATAGTGTAAGTCCTATTCTTGCTCCTGTTGAATATGACGCAAACAGCATGGTAGATGGCGAATACATTAGAGCGAGTTTAGGTTATGATGGTTATGCTTACTTAGAGGGTACTTTTAGAACTGACCGTTCATCTAATTTACCAAAAGCTGACAACAGATACAATTATTTCTCAGTTTCTGGAAGTTTAGTGTTCTCTAAATTCATTGAAGCAAAATGGTTAACATTTGGTAAATTAAGAGCAAATTATGCTGAAGTAGGTAGTGATACAAGTCCTTATAGAGTTTTTAATACATTTGATATTGGAACTCCATTTGACGGAACTGGTGTTGCTTCAAACCCAGGGGCTCAAAACAACTTGAACCTTTTACCTGAGAGACAAGAAAGTTATGAATTTGGTTTAGAAATGTCTTTTTTAAACAGACGTCTTGGTTTTGATGTATCTTATTATAACGACCAAAACATCAATCAAATTACAAGTATTCCATTATCAACAGCAACTGGATATAATTCAGCTGTATTAAATGCTGGAACTATTGAAAACAAAGGATTAGAAGTACAGTTTAATGCTACTCCATTTAAAACTAATTCTTTCAAATGGGATTTAAATCTAAACTGGTCTCAAAATAAAAGCTTAGTTGTTTCATTACTTAACGGTATTGAAAACTTACAATTAGCAGCATTACAGGGTGGTGTATCTATCAATGCGACACCAGGACAACCTTACGGAACTATCCGAGGAAGTGATTTTATTTATGCTGCAAATGGCCAACCAATTGTTAATCAAACTGGATCTAGAATTGGTACATACCAAAGAACAGCTGCAAGTAATGTTGTGATTGGAGATATCAACCCAGATTGGAAAGCAGGTCTTAATAATAGTTTCACTTATAAAAACTTGAATTTAAGTTTCTTAATTGACATGCAAAAAGGTGGAGATGTTTTCTCTCTAGATACTTGGTATGGTTATGCAACAGGTATGTATGACTTCTCTGCAGCTAACAATGATTTAGGAAATCCAAGAAGAGACCCAATAGTTGGAACACTTGGAAACTACGGTGCTAACAGTGGTGGTGTTATTATGCCAGGTGTTGCTCCTGATGGAACACCAAATCAAGCTAGAGCAAATGCAAGTGTCTACACTACTGCTGAAGGTTACGCAAGAGCTCCTAATAAATTACATGTTTATGACGCTGGTTATGTTAAGTTGCGTGAAGCAAGTTTAACTTACAATTTTGATAGTAAAATGTTAAAACAACTTCCTTTCACTAATGCATCTTTTTCATTAATTGGAAGAAATCTATGGATTATCGACAAAAACACTCCTTATACTGATCCAGAAGCTGGTCTAAGTTCTGGGAATGTTCAAGGGTACCAATCTGGAGCTTATCCATCTATAAGAGAAATCGGAGCAAGTCTTAAACTACAGTTTTAAAAAATTAAATTATGAAAAAAATAATATTAACAACATTAACTATTATTACTTTAATATCTTGTCAATCAGATGACAAATATGAAGATAAAAATAGAGATCCAAAAAACCCTACACAGGTTAGCTCAGAATTTTTATTCAATGCAGCAACCAAGAGTTTATTTGATCAAATGACAAGCACAAATGTGAACAATAACATCTATAGGATGTTAGGTCAGCATTGGACAGAAACAACTTACGTAGATGAAGCTAATTACGATTTCAATACACGTAATATCACACAAAGTCACTGGTCTGAAATCTACAGAGATGTTTTGGCAGATCTAGCTACAGCAAAAATAAATAATGATGCAGATCTTACTATATCAGCTGAAACCAAAAAAACAAAAAATGCTCAAATTGAGATATTGACTGTTTATGCTTGGGCACAAATGGTTGAAACATTTGGGGATATTCCTTATTCTCAAGCGTTAAATGCGGGTCAGTATGTATTACCAGTATACGATGACGCTGCAACCATTTATAGCGATTTACTTACTCGTATAGCTGTTGCAATACCAAATTTAACTGATAGTGGTTTTGGTACAGCAGACAAAATTTATGGTGGAGATACTGCTAAATGGAAAAAATTCGGAAATTCATTAATGTTGAGAATGGGTGTACGAGTTGCAGATGTTCCTGCTTTGGCTACTAAATCAACAGCGGCTATTAAAGCAGCTGTTAGTGGTGGTGTATTTACATCAAATGCAGATAATGCAAGTTTAGTTTATTCTAATGCAACACCTAATACCAATCCTGTTTGGGTTGATCTAGTACAAAGCGGAAGATCGGATTTTGTTATTGCTAATACATTAGTAGATTTCATGAATAATCTTTCTGATCCAAGAAGAGCTGTATATTTTGATCAAAATTTAGGGACTGGTGTTTATGAAGGAGGACCTTATGGAGATAACAATGCTTTCTCATCATACACTCATGTAAGTGATAGAGTAATAGACCCAACAAATCCAGCATCTTTGATTGACTATTCAGAAGTGTGTTTTTACTTAGCAGATGCAGCGGAACGTTCTATTTCAGGAACACCTGTTAATGCTGCTCTGTTTTATAATGCAGGTATTACTGCATCATTCGACTATTGGGGAGCCCCTAATGTAGCTACTTATTTAGCAAATCCTGCTGTAAATTATGCAACAGCTCCAGGAACTTGGAAAGTAAAAATTGGAAATCAACTTTGGTTAGCAATGTACAACAGAGGTTACGAAGCATGGACTGCTTGGAGAACTTATGATATGCCTGGATTTAACCTTCCAGCTGTTTCTGAAGATCCTGTTCCAACAAGATATACTTATCCTATTAGCGAACAAAACTTAAACAAAGTCAACTATACAGCAGCATCTGCAGCAATTGGTGGCGATACGCAAACAACAAAAGTATTCTGGGATAAATTCTAATTATCACTTAATTCAATTATTAAAAACCATCCCATTTTTTGGGGTGGTTTTTTTTTATATCTTTGCGCCATGGAAAAAGAACATCAAATATTTGGGATTAGAGCAATAATTGAAGCTATACAAGCGGGTGCAACTGTAGACAAAGTCTATATTCAAAAGGAAGCGAGCAGCGAACTGATGAAAGACCTGATGAAAGTTATGAAGCGTGGTAATATTAATTTTTCTTATGTACCAGTTGAAAAACTAAATAGATTGACACCAAATAACCATCAAGGTGCGGTGGCTACCATATCCCCTATATCATTCTTTGACTTAGAATCTTTGATAGAAACAGTAATCGAAAACGGAAAAAAACCTTTGTTTTTGATTTTAGATCAAATATCTGATGCACGTAATTTTGGTGCTATAATCAGAACTGCTGAGTGTACTGGAGTGAACGGAATCATTGTTCAAAAAGCAGGTTCGGCACCTGTAAATGGCGATACTGTAAAAACATCAGCCGGAGCAGTATTTAATATTCCCATTTGTAAAGTAGAACACATTAAGGACGCTATTTTTCTTTTGCAAGCTAGTGGTATAAAAACTGTAGCAGCTACTGAGAAAACAGATCAAAATATTTATGACATTTCATTAAACGAACCTGTAGCAATCATTATGGGATCGGAAGATAGAGGTGTAAACCCATCAGTACTTAAAATTGTTGATGAGAAAGCTAAACTTCCTATGTTTGGAACTATTGGTTCACTAAATGTATCAGTGGCTTGTGGAGCTTTTTTATATGAAGCTGTAAGACAACGATCTTAGATTGTTGGACTTCTTAGATTTTTAGAATACTATATTCTCTAAACTATTTACTAAAATGAATTAAGACTTATGTTTTGATTCATTTTTTCCATTTGTGACAATCTCATAATCTACTGGAAGACTAGAAGTATAATACGTTGAGAATTCCTGTTGTTCTTCATTTTCTTCAATTTTTGGGATATTTACAAAATTTCCATCAGCATCGAAACGCTGCATAAATTTATCTTCTGAAGGATCAAAATCTGGGCGTTCCCAATCATATTTAATGACTTTTTTATATTCAGGAGTTTTATAAACTAACGAAAGAAAAAAACCTGTGAGCAATCCTCCCAAATGACCTTCCCAAGAAATAGATTTATTTCCTGTAATTTCAGGACTTGGAAAAACATACCAAACCAAACCTCCATACACAACTATCACAGCAAGTGACAAAGCTACCAATCGATTGTATTTAGTTTGTATGCCTTTAAAAAAAATAAAACTAAAGAGAACATAAATCAATCCGCTTGCCCCTATGTGGTAATTATCTCTACCAATAACCCAAGTGATACATCCCGAAACTAAAATTCCGTATCCAATAACCTTTACCGATTGCTCTGCATAAAAAAATTGTAAAGCTGCCAATAAAATTAATAAAGGAATCGAATTATTATACAGGTGCTCCATATCAGCATGTATAAACGGACTAAGAAAAACGCCTTGTAAACCTGCAAAAGTTCTAGGATAAATTCCGTTTTGGACAAAGTCAAAATCAAATCGAATTTCCAGCCAAAAAACAAACCACAGGAATACCACAAAAAAAAGTGGTAACCCAATAACTGAATTGGTAAATTTAAAATGCTTTTCCATGAATAGCGAGAAGTTTTATATTCTGGTTTTAATTCAAAAACTTATCCAAAAGCAATTTAATGCTATTTTGTCATATTTAAACTGAAAACCATTTTTTAATGCTACTACCTAGCCCAGATGGAAACGACATCCTTTTATATCTCGTTTTTTCAACGAGATGTAAAAGATATAGTGTACAGCTGGAAATAGCTCCTAACGAAACAAATTTTGACAATCCAAGACAAGTTCAGATTAAAAAAAACAGTAATTTTACGTTATGGAAGCACCACTTGCAGAACGCATACGACCACAAAAATTAGAAGACTACATCAGTCAATCCCACCTTGTAGGACCAAATGGTTCATTGACACAACAAATTGCAAAAGGAATCATCCCATCGTTAATATTTTGGGGACCACCGGGAACTGGAAAAACTACATTAGCACAAATTATTGCGCAAGAATCGAAACGACCATTTTATATTTTGAGCGCCATCAATTCTGGTGTAAAAGATATTCGTGATGTGATTGAAAAAGCGAAGCAAAGCGGTGGTTTGTTTACCGCTAAAAATCCTATTTTATTTATTGATGAGATTCACCGTTTTAGCAAATCACAACAAGATTCTTTGCTGGCAGCAGTAGAAAAAGGTTGGATAACACTTATTGGCGCCACTACAGAAAACCCGAGTTTTGAAGTGATTCCTGCATTACTTTCCCGTTGTCAGGTTTATATTTTGAATGCCTTTACCAAAAAAGATTTAGAGTCTTTGCTGGAACGCGCCATGAAAACAGACGCTTATTTATCTACAAAAAATATTGTTTTAAGCGAAACAGAAGCGCTACTGAGACTTTCCGGTGGCGATGGACGAAAGCTATTAAATATATTTGAACTTGTCGTAAATGCGTCCAATGAAGACGAAATTGTAATCACAAATGATCGTGTTTTTGCCTTGGTGCAACAAAATACCGTTTTGTATGACAAAACTGGCGAACAACATTATGACATAGTTTCTGCTTTTATCAAATCCATTCGAGGTAGTGATCCTAATGGAGCTGTATATTGGCTTGCCCGAATGATTGAAGGCGGAGAAGATGTAAAGTTTATAGCACGAAGAATGCTAATTCTAAGTAGTGAAGATATAGGAAATGCTAATCCAACGGCTTTTATTATGGCAAATAATACTTTTCAGGCAGTTGCTACAATTGGATATCCTGAAAGTAGAATTATTTTGAGCCAATGCGCCGTTTATTTAGCGACTTCACCTAAAAGTAATGCTTCCTATTTAGCCATCGGAACGGCACAACAACTTGTAAAGCAAACTGGAGATTTACCGGTTCCAATTCATTTACGCAATGCTCCAACAAAACTAATGAAAGAATTAGGCTATGGTGAAGAATACAAATACTCGCACGATTACACCAATAATTTTGCTGAACAGGAATTTTTACCTGAAGCATTAAGCAAAACACCTATATATATTCCTGGGAACAATTCCAGAGAAAATAGCATCAGGGAATTTCTTAAAAACCGTTGGAAAGATAAATACGGATATTAAGTTTCATAAAAAAGGTCTTGATTTCTCAAGACCTTTTTTATGAAACTATTTTAGATAACAGCTTTCTGAAGTTTAAAACTTAACATCTACTTTTTCAGAAATCAATTTATCGTTTTGATAATATTCAAAATACCACTGATTATCTTTTAGAATTAATGACCCTTGAACGGTGTCTTTCATTGCAATAAAGGAATTTGGTTGAGAGGTTTTGAATAACTTCATAACAACCTTTGGTGTGCTATCTATCAATTGAAAACCTGTAGCCGTAGGTTGTGCATACAATAAATTAGAATCTCCAACTACAGTATTGACCACAACTGGCTCACTCACTACATTTTTAACCACAGCAACAGGAGATGCCATAGGCTTAACAACTTCTGTTTGTATCACAGGTTCGACTTTAGCAGCCACATTTCCATTGTATTTATATTGCAAAGCGTAAACAGATTTAAATGCTTCATTTAAAGCTTCTGTGTAAGCAACCTTATATTCTTTCTCTTTACTTTTTCCAATTATCGATTGGAATATTATTTTTCCATAACAATCTTTCAGTGTTATAAAAAGTTTTGTCGTCAAAAAGCCGTTATCTTTAACCACATCAACATATAACAAACTGCATCTTTCATTATACTCGGCCGGTATAGTTTCACTGGCATAAAATGAAACGAAACCTGCTTTATTTAAATTAAACTTGGTTAATGTATTCAACCGGAATTGGTTTTCGCCATTGAGAAAATCGTATTTCAAAGGAACAATTACAGCTTTGTAATCGTTCACAGATTGAGAATAGGAATAACTAACGACCAATAATAACAATAATAAAAATTGCTTTTTCATATTTATAAATATTTTTTAAGTTCTAATAAATGATTAATTTGTTTAATTTGCTGCTCAACTTGTATTTTACTTTCATTAAAAAAAATAGCATCTAATCCCGCGTCAAGAGCACCTTGCACATCTGCATCTAAGCTATCCCCTATCATAATACTATTTTCTTTTTTGGCTTTGGCTAAATCTAAGGCATAATCAAAAATAATTGGATTTGGTTTTTTTACGCCTGCCATTTCAGAATTTGTGACGGTTTGAAAATAACTCCCAATATTAGAATTATGTATCTTTTTGTATTGAACCTCAGCAAATCCATTTGTAATTATATGAAGATTATATTTTTGATTCAAATAGTCTAAAACTTCAAAAGTACCGTCAAAAAGATGATTGTTTTCAGGTAAAAAACGAATATAATCATTTGCTATGGCATCAATTTCTTCGTCAGAAATCGAATAATCAAGAGCATCAAAAGAATACTTCAATCGATTATAACGCAACTCTTCATGCGTAATTTTATCATATTGATATAGCTTCCAACATTCTTGGTTTATTGGCACATATTTTTCAATAAAAACTTTGGTTTCAATTGCGGGATGATTTTTATTAAAAATAGTCTCAAATGTCAACTCTGAATTTTTATCAAAATCCCAAAGCGTATGATCTAAATCAAAGAAAACATCAGTTATTATAGTATGTTTCATTTTATGTTTTAAAATATTCCTTCATCAGCAAAACTAAAATAGTTTTTTTCAGTAACAATCAAATGATCTAGTACTTTTATTTCTAAACTATCGCCTGCCAATTTTAATTTTCTTGTAATCTGTTTGTCTGCATCACTTGGAATCAGAGTTCCCGATGGATGATTGTGACACAAGATTAATCCTGTTGCACCCATCTCTAGCGCTGTTTTAAAAACGATGCGAACATCTACTAATGTTCCGGTAATACCGCCTTTACTCAACTGGGATTTAGAAATAACCTTATTCGAGTTATTCAAATAAATAATCCAAAATTCCTCGTGTGGCAATTCACCAATAATAGGCTGCATAATTTCGAAAATGATTTTACTGGAAGTCACTTTCTTTAAATCTACCGCATCTTCCGCCCTTCTTCTTCTTCCTAATTCTAAAGCAGCTATAATCGAAATGGCTTTCGCTTCACCAATTCCTTTGAAATTCATTAATTGCGAAATGGATAATTTACCTAATGCATTCAAATTATTGTCTACACTTGCTAAAATCCTTTTACTCAAATCAACAGCCGATTCGTTTCTACTTCCTGATCCAATCAAAATGGCAATCAATTCTGCGTCACTTAAAACACTTTTGCCTTTCAGCATTAGTTTTTCTCGTGGCTTATCATCTTCGGACCAATTCGTTATAGGAAAAAAGGAATTTTCAGCCATTCATTTGTTATTTAAATTTGTTTCCGCATGCAAATACTATTTTCTAAACCCACATAAGGCTCATAATTATCAACTATGCTATATCCTGTTTTTTGATATAAAGCGATAGCTTCCTTTTGTTTGTATAATGTTTCCAAAACAGAAAATGAATATCCTAAATCATGAGCCCAAAGTTCTAGCTCACGTAAAATATTTTGAGCTAAACCCATTCCTCTGGCTTCAAGAGAAACAAACATACGCTTTATTTCAATTGTATCCTTATCGTATTTCTTAAAACAACCACATGCTACAGGATTGTTTTCCAAATAAATAACAACAACATTTGGATTTAATTCAATAATATTATTACCCCAATAATCTGTTTTCAATTCCGGATAACGCTCCCACAAACTTTTATCTAATGCGCCAATGAGATTTATAAAATCGGGATTTTCACTTGTAGTTTTAGAAATTCTTATAGTATCACTCATATCACTTTTACTTTACCAATTCCTTTACCTCATCAAAGTTTAATCCGCCATAATTACCGGAACTCATCAACAACAAAGCAGAATTTTCAAGATTTAAATTAAATAAATAGTCTTTGAAATCTTTTGGATTCGTATAAATAATTAAATCTTCACGATTAAAAGATTTAGCAATTTGGTCGTATGTAACTTCTTCAAGCTGTTTGATTTTTACAGCGTCAGGGGAATAGAAAACTACTGCTTTATCCGCATATTCTAATGCACCTTCATATTCTTTTAGAAACTCTGCATTCAAACTGCTATAGGTATGCAATTCTAGACAAGCCACCAAAGTTCTGTTTGGATATTGCTCTTTAACTGCTTTAGTAGTTGCGACAACTTTACTTGGTGAATGCGCAAAATCCTTATAGGCAACTTTTGTTTTGCTTTCTGCAATTTTTTCCAATCGTTTTGATGCTCCTTTAAAACTGGCAATGGCTTCATAAAAATCAGCTTCATCGACTCCCATGTTTTGGCAAATCCATTTGGCTCCAGCCAAATTATTAAGATTATGTGCTCCAAAAACTTCAATTGGCATATCGCCTTCTGGTGTTTCTAGAAGTGTCACACCATCATTAACAGAATATTTTGGAGTATGATACGCTAGTTTACGGATTGGGTTCGTAGCAGCTTCGGACACACGTTTTACTTCAGCATCGTCTTCATTGTAAACTAAAATTCCGCCATTGGTAATTTTGCCAATAAAAATTTCAAACTGTTCTACATAGTTCTCATACGTTGGAAAAACATTAATATGATCCCAAGCAATTCCTGAAATTAGGGCGATGTTTGGTTGATACAAATGAAATTTGGGTCTTCTATCAATTGGCGAAGACAAATATTCATCTCCTTCCAAAACGATAAAGTCATTCTCCTCCGTAAGATGTACCATCGTATCGAAACCTTCCAATTGTGCGCCAACCATATAATCTACTGCTATATCATGGTAATGCATCACATGTAAAATCATTGAAGTTATTGTTGTTTTTCCATGTGAACCGCCAATAACTACACGTGTTTTATTTTTGGATTGTTCGTACAAAAACTCGGGATAAGAATATATTTTAAGTCCTAATTCTTGTGCTTTTAGTAATTCAGGATTATCAGCTTTTGCATGCATGCCAAGAATAACTGCTTCAATATCTGATGTTATTTTTTCTGGAAACCAGCCCAATTCTGGAGGCAAAATTCCTTTTTTATCTAATCTTGATTTTGATGGTTCAAAAATAGCATCGTCACTTCCCGTAACTTGATACCCTTTGTTGTGTAATGCTAAAGCCAGATTGTGCATGGCGCTTCCTCCGATAGCTATAAAATGTGTACGCATTCTAATTTTTGGTTTATGGTTGTTGAATTCGAGAGAGATTAAAATCTATCTTGAACTTTTTTTATTATAGGTTTCTAATACTAATTTTGCTTTTTCTGGCTCTCTCATTTTGTTCTTGTATAAGTTAGCTAGCTTTTGATAACTTATTTTTGAACCTCCAATAAGTATCGCTTTTTTATACTGTTGCTCTGCAACTTTATATCTTTTAAAATATTCCTCAATATGACCTCTGGACAAATAACCATCAACAGGTGATAATCGCAACAATTCATTTGAATATTTTATAGCTTTGGATTCACTACCTCCTACAATTCCTGGCAACTGAATATATAATTCGATCAAAGCCCAACGTGATTCAATGTGTTTTGGATTAAGACTTATCGCTTTTTCAAAAGAACCTTTGACTTCATCAATCATACCAAGCGCTTTGAATTTACTTGTTTCTTTGGCTTTCATCCCTAAAGCTCCACCATATTTATAATAATAATCGGCTTCTGAAGGTTTTAAAATTTTTAGTTTTTTGTAATAAACAATCGCTTTATCCCATGATTTATTATAACCTGCAATATCTCCTAAATATTCGATTGTTTTCAAATCTGAAGAATTGGACTTCAAAACAGATTCAAACAGGTATTGTGCCTGTTCGTACTTTTCCTCTTTAAACAGTTTTTCTGCTTTATCAAAATTGGATTGAGACCAAATCATAATAGGAAATAACAAAAAGACCAGTATAATATGTTTCATCCTCCAAAAATAAGGAAATTTATAATTGTAATTCTCCAAGGCTGTGAAAGGTTTAACTATTTTTTATAAAAAAAGCCGTCACATATATCATACGAGACGGCTTTTATAATTTATTTAAAAAATCAAGAATTAGTCATTCAACATTTTCCATAATTTGTCTTTCAATTCTGTTAGTCCTTGTTGAGCAACAGAAGAAATAAACATATATGGTACATCCTTGAAAGCAACGTCTAATTCTGTTTTTAATTCTGCTTTCAACTCATCATCCAGCATATCGCATTTAGAAATCACCAACAAACGTTCTTTATCAAGCATTTCAGGATTGTATTTTGTCAATTCGTTTACCAAAATATCATATTCTGCTTTGATATCTGGAGTATCTACTGGAACTAAAAATAGCAAAGTCGAATTACGTTCAATGTGACGCAAGAAATAATGTCCAAGACCTTTTCCTTCGGCAGCACCTTCAATAATTCCGGGAATATCAGCAATTACAAAAGATTGAAAATCTCTGTAGGCTACGATTCCAAGATTTGGTTTTAAAGTTGTAAACGGATAATCCGCAATTTTTGGTTTAGCAGAAGTTAATACAGATAATAATGTTGATTTTCCTGCATTAGGAAAACCTACCAAACCTACATCAGCAAGTACTTTTAGTTCTAGAATCACGTCCATTTCAACACCAGGCAAACCTGGTTGTGAATATCTAGGCGTTTGATTGGTAGAACTTCTAAAGTGCCAGTTTCCTAAACCACCTTTTCCACCACGAGAAAGTATTTGCTTTTCACCATCTTCGGTAATTTCAAATAATATTTCTCCGGTTTCCTTATCTTTTACTACCGTTCCTAATGGAACTTCAATGAATTTATCATCTCCATCTGCACCTGTACTTCTGTCGCCACTTCCATCTCCACCATTACCGGCTTTAATATGACGCGCAAATTTAAGGTGAAATAATGTCCATAGACCTTTGTTTCCTACAAGATAAACATGTCCTCCACGACCTCCATCTCCTCCATCTGGCCCACCTTTTTCAATAAACTTTTCTCTATGCAAATGCGTAGATCCTTTTCCTCCTTTTCCGGAAGAAACATATATTTTAACGTAATCTACAAAATTCCCTTCAGTCATTTTTTCTAATATTCAATGTTCAGCTTTAGTATTTAGTACTCATTTTGAGCAATTTAACCCTAAGCTATTTAATTTTTTAATGCTTTCACCATCACTTTATCAATCTTCACGCCATCCATATCAATGACTTCTAACTCAAATTTTTGCCAAATCAATTTTTCTCCTTGTTTAGGAATATGAGAGAGCTCCGTCATTATTAATCCACTCACAGTGGTTACTTCATAATCATTGATTAATTCATCTAATTCAAAGTAAGTCAAGAAATCATGCAACGAATAGTGTCCGTCAACCAACCAGCTTCCGTCTTCTCTTTCAATCAACTGAAAATCATCTTTATAAAAATCAGAAGCATCACCAACCAATGCTTCCAAAATATCATTCAAAGTAATTACTCCCTGAAAAACACCATATTCATCTGAGACAAATGCATAATGAATGCCTGTTTTTTTAAAGTTTTCTAAGGCTATATATGCGGTGGTTTGCTCCATCATAAAAGGAGCTTCGGTCATTATATCCGCCAAATTGAAGTTTTCATTTTCAAAATGGGCGAAAATATTTTTCAGGTTAACAACTCCAACAATATCATCATAATTTTCACCGTAAACCGGATAAATAGAATGCAATTCTTTGAGCATAAATTCCTTAACCTGTTCTTTATCAGAATGCAAAGGTAAAAAAACCACTGACTTCCTGTGTGTCATCAATGAATTTATTTTTCTGTCTCCAATATGGAAAACGCGCTCCACAATATCTTGTTCAATTTCTTGAACTTCTCCTCCTTCGGTTCCTTCTTTTATTATCGCTTTTATTTCCTCTTCGGTTACTTTACCGTCAGCGGTAGGCTTTATTTGTAAAATATCCAATAAAAAATCTGTAGAATGTGTTAACAACCAAATAAATGGTGCCGTTACAATTGAAACAATTTTCATGGGTAATGCCACTGCTTTGGCAATGGATTCCGGATGATTCAAACCGATTCTTTTAGGTAATAATTCTCCTAGAACTAAAGAGAAAAAGGTTAAAACTACTACAACAATCCCCACCGCAACTGATGGTGCGTATGGTTTTAAAAATTCAAATCCGCTTACAAAAGTCTCTACATCCATTGTGATTTTATCACCACTATAAATACCGGTAAGAATTCCTATTAGCGTTATTCCTATTTGTACGGTTGATAAAAATTTGTTTGGTGAGTTCGCCAAATCCAATGCGATTTTAGCACTTTTATTCCCTTTTTTTGCCGCGGTCTCTAATCTGTTTTTTCTTGCTGAAATCAATGCGATTTCTGACATAGAGAAAACCCCATTTAATAGTATTAGAAAAAATATTATTAGTATTTCCAATTTTTTAGTTGATTCGTTTTTTATTTAAAATCTGATTTCTGAATTTGATTTTCTGAAATCTCCAGTCTGGATTTTAGCCCAGATGGGAATGAAAAGCCCGGAGTTAAAAAAGCTAATTTTTCTTGTCAAAAAAGAGCGACCAAAGGAAGCTCCTTTTATGGCTTAGAAAAATAGATTTTTTAACGAGGACTTGTAATGTACAGCTGGAATTGCTACTATAAATTATCAATCACGTTGCTTACTCTTTCTGTAATTTCAGCGATTGTACCTATTCCGTTTACTGCATAAAATTTACCTTGCTCCTCATAATAACTCATTAAAGGCGCTGTTTTTTCATTGTATTCCTGGTAGCGATTTCTGATTTTTTCTTCATCTTGATCATCAATTCTACCACTTGTTTTCCCTCTTTCCAATAGACGTTTTACCAGAATCTCATCATCGGCTTCGAGTGCAATTGTCGCTGCAACTTTAGAACCTATTGACGTAAGAAATGCATCTAAAGCTTCGGCTTGTGAAATTGTTCTTGGATATCCGTCAAACAATATTCCATTAGTATCCGGGTGTTTATTTACCTCATCAATCAGCATTTTTGTAGTCAATTCATCTGGAACTAAATCTCCAGCATCCATAAATACTCTTGCTTGTTTGCCAAGTTCTGTATCGTTTTTTAAATTAAAACGAAATACATCGCCCGTTGATATATGTGTTAATTTGTATTTTTCTTTCAAAAACTCTGCTTGAGTTCCTTTACCAGCTCCTGGTTTTCCAAATAAAACAATGTTAGTCATGTTGTTGTGTCGTTATTCTTTTAGTTTATATACTTCGGGTAAATTTCTTCCTAATCCATCGTAGTCTAAGCCAAAACCCACAATAAATTTATTTGGAATTCTAATCCCAATGTAATCTATTTTGATGTCTTTTGTGTATGCTTCAGGTTTAAAAAAAAGTGTTGCTATTTTAAAATGTTTTACATTTTGCTTTTTGAATAATTCTTTCAGTTCAACCAATGTATTTCCGGTGTCAACTATATCTTCGATTATGACAACAGAACGTCCAGTTAAATCCTGATTTATACCTATTAATTGTTTCACTTCGTTTGTAGTAGAAGTTCCTTCGTATGATGCCATTTTAATGAAAGATACTTCACATGGTTTTTTATATTGTTTCATAAAATCAGAAACAACCATAAAAGCTCCATTCAATACTCCCACAAATACCGGCGTTTCATCAGCAAAATCAGCTTCTACTTGCGAAACCATTTTAGCGATGGCAAAATCAATTTCTTTGGCAGAAATAAACGGAACAAATTGTTTATCGTGAAGTTGTATCATTATTTTCGTGTTTAAAATAATGCGCAAAGATACAGAATTCGGATTTGACAATTGATAAATGGGCATTAATTTCTAATTTTAAGTAAATTCCACAAAAAAACGAGTCAAAATGTATTAAAAGCAACAAATGATACAATAGAAATTATGAAGAAAATAAAATAGCATTTTCGGATTCAATCATTATAAAGTATCTTTGCATAAACATACAACTACACAATGAATTATTTTTCTTCTGATTTTAAATTGGGAATTCTCGGCGGAGGGCAACTTGGTAAAATGCTGTTGTTTGACACCCGAAAATTCGACATACAAACTTATGTTCTTGATCCAAGTGATGAAGCACCATGCAAGATAGCCTGTAATAAATTCTTTAAAGGTGATTTAATGGATTTTGAAACGGTGTATAACTTTGGTAAAAAAGTTGATGTTTTAACTTTTGAAATTGAATTGGTAAATCTTGAAGCTTTAGTAAAACTAGAGGAAGAGGGAGTAAAAGTATTTCCTTCGCCAAAAACGTTGAAATTGATTCAAAACAAAGGAATTCAGAAAGATTTCTACACGCAACACACAATTCCAACTGCAAATTATAAACGATTTGAGAATCTAAAAAGTCTAATTGTTGATATTTTAGATTCTAAAACAAAACTACCGTTTGTATGGAAATGTACGGAATTTGGTTATGATGGAAATGGTGTAAAAGTGATTCGACAAATCTCGGATTTAGACAATTTAGCCAATGTAGAATGTATCGCCGAAGAAATGGTTCCGTTCAAAAATGAACTAGCCGTTATCGTTTGTCGCAATCCATCAGGCGAAATAAAAACTTATCCTGTGGTAGAAATGGAATTTCATCCAGAAGCCAATCAAGTGGAATATGTGATTTGTCCTGCTCGTATTGATGATAAAGTTGCCGAAAAAGCAAGAGCAATCGCATTGAATGTTTCCGAAAAGTTCAATCATGTTGGTTTATTAGCAGTTGAAATGTTTCAAACTGAAGACGATGAAATCCTTGTAAACGAAGTTGCTCCTCGCCCACACAATTCAGGTCATTATTCCATTGAAGCCAGTTATACTTCACAATTTGAAAACCATTTGAGAGCAATTCTTAATTTGCCTTTGGGAAATACCGACAGTAAAGTTGCTGGAATTATGGTAAATCTTTCGGGTGAAGAAGGCTATTCCGGTGATGTTGTGTATGAAAATATTGAAAAAATATTAGGTTGGAACGGAGTTACACCTCACATTTATGGCAAAAAACAGACACGTCCTTTTAGAAAAATGGGACATGTAACGATAGTAAATCCAGACATCAATGAAGCTCGAAGAATAGCTGAAAATGTAAAAAACACGATAAGAGTAATAAGTTAGTTGAAAGATTGAAAAAATTAAAAGATTGAAAAATTCAGAATACCAACTAAATTGAGTTTTTCAAAAAATCTTTAAATACTTAAATCTTTAAATCTTTAAATAAAAAATAATGAAAGTAGCCGTAATCATGGGAAGCATTTCTGATATGCCCGTAATGCAAGAAGCAATAGACATTTTAAAAGCATTCGATATAGAAATAGAAGTCGATATTGTATCAGCACACAGAACTCCCGAAAAATTATTTGATTTCAGCAACAATGCACACACTCGTGGAATTTCGGTAGTAATAGCTGGTGCTGGCGGAGCAGCGCATTTGCCAGGAATGGTAGCTTCTATGTCGCCACTTCCAGTAATTGGCGTACCTATAAAATCAAGCAATTCAATCGATGGTTGGGATAGTGTTTTATCCATTTTACAAATGCCAGGTGGAGTTCCCGTAGCAACTGTAGCATTAAACGGCGCAAAAAATGCAGGAATTCTTGCCGCTCAAATTATAGGAAGCCACAATAAAAGCGTGATGGAAAAAATCATTAAATACAAAACAGGATTGAAAGAAGCGGTTAACATAGCTGCTGAAAGTCTAAAAAAATAAAAAAAGCTCCATTACGGAGCTTTTTTTATTTAAAATCTTGAATCATTTATTCAACATCTACTGCTATTTCTAAAACTCCTTCAAATTCCGAAGCAATTATATCTTCTTTATTCAGCCAATACTCAGAGGTGGTAATGGTATAATTCAGATTATCTGTAGTTGTTAAATCCCACAAAACATCCTCAGCTTCCGGAAAAGGAGCATTTTCATTCATTGCGTGATCAAACAATCTTTTAATCAGATTAGTGTCAGATAATCCTTTGCTCAATAATTTAAGCACATTCTCTTTGGTCAACTGCATCTCATTTTCACTTTCTAATGGCGCAATTGTAACCGTTATGATTGTTGCTTTTGCATTGGGAAATTTACCGTTATAGGCTTTGAAAAGCAATTGATTGATATGAAACAAAGTTGAATGTAATCCTATTTCAGGATATTCTTCACACACTTTATCCAAAAACATATCATTAGAAATTTGGTGAATTTGCCCTTCGTTTAAATGTTCTGATAATTTATATTCTAACACGATTACGGCTGCCTCTTTGGGTTCAAAATCAGAAATTGCCATAAATAATAATTCTCTTAAACTGGAAGCATCTGCATCTGAAGCATCCGGATAATCGAACTTTTCAAGCAGTTTAATATAATCATCATTTGTCCAATAGGTTTCAATTTCGTCTACAGTATTTGCGCTATTTATTGTAATTTGATAGTTCATGTTTTCTTTGAATATTTATTTCTTGTTTCGATTTGTCTCTTCAGAAACCCATCTTTTTTTTACAATTTAGGGCTTTATTACCGTGGAACGAAATAAATAACATTTAAATAACACAATCAGCAATGGCATTTTGAAATAAATCAATTGCTTTATCAACTTTATTTTTTTCATTAAATCCGTACATTTGTTATCTTTAAACATCGAATTATTTTTATTAAAAAATACAAATGAGCATCTTAACACACCATTTCAATACAAAGTATAATACTGCGCCTTTTTCGAAAATTAAAAACGAAGATTTTCTTCCTGCTTTTCAAAAAGGAATCGAATTGGCAAAAGCCGAAATCGATGCTATTGTTAGAAATCCCATACAGCCTACTTTCGAAAACACCATTGAAGCATTAGCTTTCAGCGGAGATGTTTTGGATAGAATTTCAAGCATCTTTTTTAATTTGAATTCAGCAGAAACCAATGATGAGATTCAAAAAATCGCTCAGGAAGTTTCTCCGTTATTATCTGAATTCGGAAATGATGTTCGTCTTAACCCTGATTTATTCGCCCGAGTAAAAACGGTTTATGAGCAACGAGAAAAACTGAATCTAAATCCAGAACAAATCACACTTTTGGATAAAAAATACAAAAGCTTCTCCAGAAACGGAGCGAATTTGCCAGAAGACAAAAAGAATCAATTACGAGAAATAGACAAAGAATTATCGAAATTGAGTTTGCAGTTTGGCGAAAATGTTTTGGCCGAAACGCAAGCCTATCAATTGCATATTACCAATGAAGCAGATTTAGCTGGTTTACCGGAAGGAACTATCGAAGCCGCTCATTCTTTGGCTAAAAGCCAAGAAAAAGAAGGTTGGATTTTCACGCTGGATTACCCAAGTTATGTTCCGTTTGTGACCTATGCTGATAATCGTGAATTGCGCAAGAAAATGGCAATCGCTTTTGGCGCGAAAGGTTTTCAAAACAATGAATTTGACAATCAGGAAATTGTACTTAAAATTGCAAAATTGCGTTTTGACAGAGCACAGGTTTTAGGTTATGCCACTCATGCTCATTTTGTACTTGAAGAACGAATGGCAGAAAGTCCGGAGAAAGTGAAAACATTTTCGAATGATTTATTGGAAAAAGCGAAACCGGCAGCTTTGAAAGAATTTGCACAATTAACCGCTTTCGCAAAAGAACTTCACGGAATCGAACAACTAGAGAAATGGGATGGCGCGTATTATTCGGAGAAATTGAAGCAACAATTATTCAATTTGGATGATGAAATATTAAAACCTTATTTTCAATTAGAGAAAGTTCTGGACGGTGCTTTTGCAGTAGCGCAAAAATTATACGGAATCACTTTCGAAGAAATTTTTGAAGTGGATAAATACCATGAGGAAGTAAAAACATACGAAGTAAAAGACGAGGAAGACCAACTGGTTGCTGTTTTTTATGCTGATTTCTTTCCAAGAAAAGGCAAAAGAAACGGTGCTTGGATGACGTCTTTTAAATCGCAATACATAAAAAAAGAAATCAACGAAAGACCACATATTTCAATTGTGTGCAATTTCACGAAACCTACCGAAACAAAACCATCATTATTGACTTTTAATGAAGTAACGACTTTGTTTCATGAATTTGGTCATGCGCTGCACGGAATGTTGGCAAACACGACATACCCAAGTTTATCCGGAACAAGTGTATATTGGGATTTTGTAGAATTACCAAGCCAGATTTTAGAAAACTGGTGTTACGAACCGGAAGCTTTGGCTTTGTTTGCGTATCATTATCAAACTGGCGAAATGATTCCGATGGAATTAGTACATAAAATTAAAGAAAGTGCCAGTTTCCAAGAAGGAATTGCAACGATGCGTCAATTGAGTTTTGGATTATTGGATATGGGGTGGCATGCGCAAGATCCTTCCAATATCAAAGACATCAAAGCTTTTGAAAACGAACAGTTTGCAGCCACACAATTGTATCCTGAAGTAAAAGAAAATGCGATGAGCACCTCTTTCTCCCATATTTTTCAAGGCGGCTATTCTTCAGGGTATTACAGTTATAAATGGGCCGAAGTTCTGGATGCTGATGCTTTTGAATATTTTCAGGAAAAAGGTATTTTCAATAAAGAAGTAGCTACAAAATTCAAAGAAAACGTGCTGTCTAAAGGCGGAACAGAACATCCGATGATTTTGTACAAACGCTTTAGAGGACAAGAACCTAAACCGGAAGCATTATTGAGAAGAGCAGGATTGGTATAAGTATAAATATTTGAAACCCGAAGTATAATGCTTCGGGTTTTTTAATACACTTTTAGCACAGAAAGCTAAAAACAACAATTTATTCTTGCATTACTTTAAATGTATTATTAAAAACAAAAAACATTTGATATGATAACAACTATTAAGGTTTTAACTAAAATAAATGCCCCAATACAAACTGTTTTTGATCTATCCAGAGACATTGACACACACCAAGAATCTGTCAATTTCACTAAAGAAACTGCAATTGACGGCATCACTTCCGGACTAATCAATTACAACGAAACCGTTACTTGGCGAGGCAAACATTTTGGTGTTTATTTGACTCATAAAAGCCGAATCACAGCCATGAATTTATACGACTATTTTGTTGATGAAATGGAAGAAGGAAAATTCAAATCATTCCGACATGAACATATATTTAATGAAAAAGACGGAGTTACTATAATGAAGGATAAATTACACTATGAAGTTCCCTATGGATTCTTTGGAGAATTATTTGATTTATTGTTTTTAAAAAATCACATGATTAATTTTATCATCGAAAGAAATAAAACCTTGAAAGCTTTATCAGAAAATGAGAAGCAATAACCACCAAACAATCGGGACACTTTCTACCCAAAAGGAAGTGTAATATTTAGACCGTTTTTCATTTGCAAAAAGCATAAATAATGAAATGATAATCACTAAAATCAAGTTGATAATCAATTGATTTTTGTCAAAATTACTTTTAAAAAATTCTAAAAAATAAAACGGAAGTAAAAGTAATAACCCTAATATTTTAGTGCGCTTCACTCCTATTTGCTGCGGTACTGTTTTTAAATGCGGATCGTCTTTTGCCAAATCAATAATTTCAAAAATAAGTACCAATACAAAAATCAAGATAAAGCGTTGCATACATTTTAAATAGAAATCGGAAGTAATTGGAACATGAGCATTCAAAACTGGCAAAGCCAATGTCACTCCAACCCAACACAATGCTACAATATAAATTTTAACACCTGCCCAATTCCTGGCATTTTTCTTATTTGGAAAAAAGGAAAGTGTGTACAATAATGTAACACTCAAGAAAACTACTGCGACTATTTGGGTTATACTTTGCAGCTTAAAAAAATAATATCCGACTAAAAAAAGAGCAAAAAAGCTAAATAAAGCAATCGTTTTTAACTGCTTACGCATTTGCAACCTTTGAACTCTGGCCAACGCATCGTATTTTACAAAATTATATCCTACAATTGTTCCAAAAAAAGCAAAGTTAGCAACTGGCTCATCTACTGGAATGTGGAACATGTGTTGCGTCATTCTAACCAAGGCATAACAAGACAAACCCACGTGAATGCTACTATTAATGTAAAAATCGAATATTAGTTTCAAAAACCTCATTAGACAAAATTAATCAAAGTGTTAACAAGAATGGCTTTTAGTTGAAAAATTCACAGAAAATCAAGTTAAAAAAGTCTTTTAATAGCAGATTAATATTTATTTTTACAGCCTTTTAAAACAAGAAACACACAACCCATTTTATATATAATGAAAACAGACGCTTTTGCATTAAGACACATTGGCCCAAGAGAAAATGATCTAGAACATATGTTGAAGACAATTGGGGCAGCAACACTTGACCAATTGATACATGAAACTATCCCAAGTGATATTCGTTTAAAATCTGATTTGGACTTAGAGCCTGCAATGACTGAATATGAGTTTGCAAATCACATTCAAAAATTAGGGAATAAAAATAAAGTTTTTCAATCGTACATTGGTTTAGGATACAATGCAGCCATTATCCCTGCGGTAATCCAAAGAAATGTATTTGAAAATCCAGGATGGTATACTGCTTATACGCCATATCAAGCTGAAATCGCGCAAGGTCGTTTAGAAGCGATTTTGAATTTTCAAACGATGGTTATCGAATTAACCGGAATGGAAATCGCTAATGCCTCTTTATTAGACGAAGGAACTGCTGCTGCTGAAGCAATGGCGTTACTTTTTGACGTTCGTTCTCGCGATCAAAAGAAAAACAACATCAATAAATTTTTCGTTTCTGAGGAAATATTACCACAAACTTTATCGGTTTTACAAACACGTTCTACGCCAATCGGGGTTGAATTAGTGATTGGAAACCATGAATCATTCGATTTTTCATCGGAATATTTTGGAGCAATCCTTCAATATCCAGGGAAATTTGGACAAGTTCATGATTATACCGCATTTATCGCTAAAGCGGCTGCAAGCGAAATAAAAGTAGCCGTTGCTGCTGATATTTTAAGTTTGGCAAAACTGACTCCTCCGGGAGAAATGGGTGCTGCAGTAGTTCTTGGAACTACACAACGTTTCGGAATTCCGTTAGGTTACGGTGGTCCACACGCTGCTTATTTTGCCACAAAAGAAGAATACAAAAGAAGTATGCCCGGAAGAATCATCGGTGTAACTGTTGATACGGATGGAAATCGTGCTTTGCGTATGGCATTACAAACACGTGAGCAACACATTAAACGTGATAAAGCCACTTCAAATATTTGTACAGCACAAGTTCTATTGTCAGTTATGGCAGGAATGTATGCTGTTTATCATGGTCCAAAAGGATTGCAATATATTGCTAATAAAGTACATGCTTCGGCAGCAACATTGGCAAATGCATTAGAAAAATTAGGTTTACAACAAACCAATACTGCTTTCTTTGACACAATTGTTGTTAAAGCTGATACACAGAAAGTAAAAGCGATTGCTGAACAAAACGAAATTAACTTTTATTACATCGACGAAAATACCGTTTCAATTTCTTTGAACGAAACTACAAGTATTGCTGATTTAAATAAAATTATTGCCGTTTTCGCTTCCGCAAAAGGCACTCAAGGAACTACAATTGACAGTTTATCAGAAACCAATCATTTCCCAGAAAATGTAAACAGAACATCAACGTTCTTGCAACACGATGTTTTCAATAAACACCATTCAGAAACCGCTTTGATGCGTTACATCAAAATGTTGGAAAGAAAAGATTTGGCGTTGAATCATTCTATGATTTCATTGGGATCTTGTACCATGAAACTGAATGCCGCTTCAGAAATGTTGCCTTTAAGCATGGCACAATGGAATAACATTCACCCGTTTGCTCCATTAGATCAAGCGCAAGGATACCAAGAAATGTTGGCTAAATTAGAACAACAATTAAATGTTATTACTGGTTTTGCAGGAACAACATTACAACCTAATTCAGGTGCTCAAGGGGAATATGCCGGATTAATGGTTATTCGTGCGTACCACCAATCTAGAGGAGATCACCATAGAAACATTGCTTTAATTCCATCATCGGCTCACGGAACAAATCCAGCTTCGGCGGCTATGGCAGGAATGAAAGTTGTGGTTACTAAAACATTGGAAAATGGAAATATTGATGTAGAAGATTTACGTGAAAAAGCAATTCTTCACAAAGACAATCTTTCTTGTTTGATGGTAACGTATCCATCAACTCATGGTGTTTTTGAAAGCGCAATCAAAGAAATCACACAATTGATCCACGATAACGGTGGACAAGTATATATGGATGGTGCCAACATGAATGCTCAAGTTGGATTAACAAATCCTGCAACTATTGGGGCTGATGTTTGTCACTTGAACTTACACAAAACATTCGCTATTCCTCACGGTGGCGGAGGACCTGGTGTAGGACCAATATGTGTTGCACCACAATTAGTGCCATTTTTACCTACAAATCCAGTAATTCCAACAGGTGGAGAAAACGCTATTACAGCTATTTCTGCCGCACCTTGGGGTTCTGCTTTGGTTTGTTTGATATCGTACGGTTACATCTGCATGCTTGGCGCTGAAGGTGTGAAAAAATCTACTGAATATGCAATTTTAAATGCAAACTACATTAAAGAGAAATTAAACGGTCACTATGATACGTTGTATTCTGGAGAAATGGGTCGTGCGGCACACGAAATGATTTTGGAATGCCGTCCATTTAAAGAAAAAGGAATTGAAGTAACTGATATTGCTAAACGTTTGATGGATTATGGTTTTCATGCTCCAACCGTTTCTTTCCCAGTTGCCGGAACTTTAATGATTGAACCTACTGAAAGTGAAAACTTAGAAGAGTTAGATCGTTTTTGTGATGCTATGATTGCGATCAGAAAAGAAATTGAAGCTGCTACTTTAGACAATCCAAATAATGTATTAAAAAATGCACCACATACTTTGATGATGGTAACTACTGATAGTTGGAATTTCCCATACACTCGTGAAGCAGCAGCATTTCCACTAGAATACATTGCCGAAAATAAATTCTGGCCTACCGTTCGTAGAGCAGATGAAGCATACGGCGATAGAAATTTAGTTTGTTCATGTGCGCCAATTGAAGCGTATATGGAAAACTAATTCTTAAATATTTTAGAAAAAACAAAAATGCCTCGATATATCGAGGCATTTTTTTTATAAGAATATTCTAAATCTAGTATTTATATCCTAAACCAGTTTTTATCGCTTGTGTTCCACCAAATTGATTAGAATTTGCTCCAACTGTAGTTTTATCAGAAATCATCAATACAAAAGGACAACCCAATATTGCAGCGGACATTTTAAGCTTTTTCTCTGCTTTTTTGTCACCTGTATTACCTGTTTGAAGATTAATCATTCCTGTTTTTCCCCTAACTTCGCCTACTTTTTTCAAACCAGCGATGTATGATTTTTCTTCAAGAATAATCACTTTTTCCCAATCAGCTTCACCAGCAACAACTATTTTTTCAGTAACCTCTTCTACTCTACCACTTTTACCATAAACAATTTTTTCAATTGCATATTTCCCGATAGAATTTTCAGCATCTTCACCATCATATTTAAAAACAACCGTGTATTCATCTACACGCATAACTTTTCCATTTACGATTTCACCACTGTGTTTTGTGATAACATCAACTTGAGCACTTGCTAAAGTTGCAGTTAAAATCATAGAAAACAATAAAATAATTTTTTTCATTTTTTATTAATTAGTTATTTATAATTATCAAAAATATAAAAAAACTTACAAAACCAATAACATTTAATAAAGAAATTATAATCCTACAAAATTAAGATTATAGCTAAAAACCTGCGGGAAATAATTTAACATACGCTTCATTGTAAATAAACATGAAATCCTAATCCTCAAAATATCAATTTTATCAATTGCAACAATTAGGAAATAAATATCGCATCGTTTTTTGCAATTCGTAATAAAATAATCAATATTTTTGCCAATAAATTATTATTTCATAATTATATGCATGCATAGTAAATTTTGTGAGTGTACTAATTTATTTATCATTAAATTAGCCTGAATTTTTGGAAAAACAACCCGATGAAAATAAAAATAACTGGAATAGGAAGTTATATTCCTGAGAAAAAAGTAAGCAATACTGACTTTAGTGAACATGTTTTTTTGAATGAAGACGGAACAGCTTTTGGATACCCTAATGAAGTAGTCATTAATAAATTTAAAGGAATTACCGGTATAGAACACAGACGTTATGCCGAAGACCAATACACTTCTTCTGATTTAGCTTTTTTTGCTTCTCAAAAAGCAATAGAAAATGCAGGAATTGATCCGGAAACGATTGACTATATCATCTTTGCTCATAATTTTGGTGATGTAAAATCCGGAACAACTCAATCCGATATGATTCCGAGTTTAGCCACACGTGTTAAAAATAAATTACAAATAAAAAACCCAAAATGCGTTGCTTACGATATCCTTTTTGGATGCCCGGGCTGGATTGAAGGCGTACTTCAAGCCAATGCATTTATAAAATCCGGCATGGCTAAACGCTGTTTGGTAATTGGTGCTGAAACCCTTTCCAGAGTAGTTGATGCGCATGACAGAGACTCCATGATTTATTCTGATGGCGCCGGTGCTTCTATCATTGAAGCTTCTGATGATGAAACAGGAATGTTGGCTTACGAAAGTGCTACTTACGCAAATGATGAAGCTAATTACTTGTTCTTTGGAAAATCATACAACCCAGATTTAGATCCAGACATTCGTTACATAAAAATGTATGGACGTAAAATCTACGAATTTGCATTAAGCCAAGTTCCTGCTGCAATGAAAAGTTGTTTGGACAAAAGCGGATTAGGCATTGATGACGTAAAAAAAATCCTTATCCATCAAGCCAATGAAAAAATGGATGAAGCTATAATTCAACGTTTTTACAAATTATACGACAGACCCGTTCCAAAAGACATCATGCCCATGAGCATTCATGAACTAGGAAATAGCAGTGTAGCCACCGTTCCTACCCTTTTCGACTTGTTAATTCGTGGAGAAATAGAAAACCAATCCATACAAAAAGGCGATGTTCTAATCTTTGCATCCGTAGGAGCAGGAATGAACATTAACGCATTTGTTTACAGATATTAAAATTGTGAGGAACACAACAATCAGGAGCTAATCCGGCTGTACACTACAATTCCTCACTACAAAACTTGTTTTTCTAAGGTGCAAGAAAGCTTCTTTCAGTCGCTTTTTGCACCTTGAAAAACTACATTTTGAAGTTCCGGGATTTTCATTCCCATCCGGGCTAAAAAACAATGCCCAAAAACACATTTATTACTATATTTGTGCCTTCGTGCCCTAGCGGCAAAATCAAAAAAACATGTACGAAAAAACGTTTCCCAATAAAAGATTCAAACATACTTTAGAATTTCTAAAAAAACACGTCTCAACTTCAGAAACCATATTAGATTTAGGCGTAGAAAATCCTTTTTCTAAAATCATGAAATCCGAAGGATTTGCAGTTACAAATACAACAGGAGAAGACTTAGACAAAGACCAATCCGTATTTTCAACAGAAAAAAAAGATGTCGTAACCGCTTTCGAAATCTTTGAACATTTACTAAACCCTTACACGATTTTAAGCGAAATAAAATCGGATAAACTTTTTATATCTATCCCAATGCGCTTGTGGTTTTCACCAGCTTATCGAAGCAAAACCGATATGTGGGACAGACATTACCATGAATTTGAAGATTGGCAATTGGACTGGCTTTTGGAAAAAACAGGTTGGAAAATAATCGACCGTGAAAAATGGACAAATCCCGTAAAGAAATTTGGTCTTCGTCCTTTATTGAGAAAATTTACCAATAGATATTATATTGTTTACGCTGAAAGGGCTAAGATTTAAGATTGTTGCTTAACGAATGTGGATTTATGATTGTGATAATGGATGTAAAAATCTGAAATCAAGAATCGTTAATCTTCATTCAAAAATATTTTAAATGAATTATTATATTGTTATTCCGGCTCATAACGAAGAAGCTTTCATCGCTTTAACTTTAGATTCTTTGATTTCTCAAACTGTTTTACCAAAAAAAGTAGTGATTGTCAATGATAATTCTACTGATAAAACAGCTGAAATAGTAACCGCTTACGCCAAAGAAAATCCGTTTATCTCTTTAGTAAACAAAACTTCCAGCGCAATACATTTACCGGGAAGTAAAGTTATTCAGGCTTTTCATAAAGGATTCGAAACATTGGACGAAGAGTATGATGTTATCGTAAAACTGGATGCCGACTTAATTCTACCCAACAACTATTTCGAAACTATCTTAAACATTTTCGAAAAAGATGCAACAATAGGAATGGCTGGCGGATTTGCCTACATTGAAAAAAATGGCGAATGGATTCTGGAAAATCTAACCGATAAAGATCATATTCGTGGTGCGTTTAAAGCCTATAGAAAAGCATGTTTCCAACAAATAGGAAATTTAAAACCAGCTATGGGTTGGGACACCGTTGATGAGTTATTATCAAAATTTTACGATTGGAAAGTCGTTACCGATGCTTCCTTAATTGTGAAACATTTAAAACCAACTGGAGCTAATTACAATAAAACGGCTCGTTATAAACAAGGGGAAGCGTTTTATACTTTAGGCTACGGATTTTTAATCACTTCGATAGCTTCTGCAAAACTGGCGATGATGAAAAAGAAACCGTTACTCTTTTTAGATTACATCAAAGGTTTTTGGAAAGCAAAAGCAGCTAAAACACCATTATTGGTAACGGCAGAACAAGCTAAATTTATTCGCAAGTATCGTTTGAAGAAAATGAAAGAAAAAATTTTCTAACGAAAACTACGAACGCATAACTTATAACTCATAACTATTTTTGTAATTTAGCCCATATTCACAAAACTATGATGCTCATTCGATATATAACGCAGATAGGAAGATACTTCTTAATGCTAAAAGAAATTTTCAATAAACAGACAAAATGGTCTGTGATGAGAAATCTAATTTTTAAGGAAATAGATGATTTAATTATTGGCTCCCTTGGTATTGTAGCATTCATTTCTTTCTTTGTTGGAGGTGTTGTTGCCATACAAACTGCATTGAACTTGACCAATCCATTAATTCCAAAATACCTTATTGGCTTTGCCACAAGACAATCTGTAATATTAGAATTTGCACCTACTTTTATCTCAGTGATTATGGCTGGAAAAATGGGTTCTTTTATCACATCAAGTATTGGAACCATGAGAGTAACCGAACAAATTGACGCTCTAGAAGTGATGGGAGTTAACTCCTTAAACTATTTGGTTTTCCCAAAAATAATAGCTTTACTACTTTATCCTTTCGTTATTGGAATCAGTATGTTTCTGGGTGTTTTAGGCGGCTGGATGGCTGGTGTTTATGGCGGATTTACTTCAAGTGACGAGTTTATAAATGGGGCTCAATTGGATTTTATTCCATTCCACATCGTTTATGCTTTCCTTAAAACATTGATTTTTGCCATGTTATTAGCAACTATCCCTTCTTTTCACGGGTATTATATGAAAGGTGGCGCACTCGAAGTAGGACGCGCAAGTACCGTATCCTTTGTTTGGACCTCAGTTACCATAATTACTTTTAATTACATATTAACTCAATTGTTACTTGGCTCATGATAGAAGTAAAAAACATAGAAAAATCATTTGGCGGTATCAAAATCCTTAAAGGCGTTTCCACGATTTTTGAAACAGGAAAAACGAATTTAATTATTGGACAAAGTGGCTCTGGTAAAACCGTCTTGCTTAAAAGTCTTCTAGGAATTCACACTCCAGAGTCAGGAACCATTTCATTTGATGGGAGAATTTATTCTGAATTAAATCCAGATGAGAAACGCGATTTACGAACTGAAATAGGAATGGTTTTTCAAGGAAGTGCCTTGTTTGATTCCATGACAGTAGCCGAAAACGTGGGTTTTCCGTTGAAAATGTTCACCAAAGACAACAATTCAAAAATTCAGGAGCGCGTAGACTTTGTATTAAAAAGAGTCAACTTAACTGACGCCCATAAAAAACTACCTTCGGAAATTTCGGGAGGAATGCAAAAAAGAGTTGCGATTGCACGCGCGATTGTAAACAATCCAAAATACCTGTTTTGTGATGAACCAAACTCTGGTTTAGATCCAAATACAGCTATTTTAATTGATAATCTTATCAAAGAAATTACCGAAGAATACAATATCACGACAGTGATAAATACACACGATATGAACTCCGTGATGGAAATTGGAGAGAAAATTTTATTCTTAAAAGATGGTTTAAAGGCTTGGGAAGGAACCAAAGAAGAAATTTTTAGAACTGATAACGAAGCTGTCGTTGCCTTTGTTTATTCTTCTAATTTATTCAAAAAAGTACGAGAAGCATATTTGAAAGAGTAAATCTAGCTTGATTTCAACAATTCTACCTCAGCATTTGGATTGAATAAATAAGTCTTTCCGGAACTCATTTCCAAGCATTCAAAACGCTTGGTTCTTATGGCTATTTTCTTGAAAATCTTTCCGTTTTGGATTCGGAAAACACTTCCATAAGGAATTTCAAACACATAATTTTTATCATTTTGCTGATCAAATTGTTTCAGTGCCAAAGCTAAAGTAGCATCCGTATCACTGCTGGCTGTTGGGTTTTTGAAATGCCTCGCCAATAAAGGCAATAGGTGATTCGGGAAAATTTCTGGTCGAATGTAAGGAATCATCAACCGTTGAAAAGAATATTTCCACTCGTTACCATGAGGTTTTATATTTCTACCAAATTTTTCGAAAGCCACCAAATGCGAAATTTCATGAATCAATGTAATCAAAAACTTGTACTTATTCAGATTTGAATTTACCGTGATTTCATGTTTTCCATTCAACCCTTTTCGATAATCACCATGACGCGTCTGACGCTCGTTTACAATCTTAAGATGCACTTGATTGGCAACAATAAGTTCGAAAACGGGTTTTACCGCATGCTCTGGTAAATATCTGGCTAAAGTTTCGCTCAAAGTAGTTATGAAATTAGTTACGGATTGGTAGAAGAAACTTGCAACACTTTGCCGTTGAAATATTTATTTCCGGTCAAAGTGAAATCATAAATATAGTTTGCCATTTCACCCGCTGTTATTGGAGCTTGATAGCCTGGAAAAGCTTCAGCCAGCATTTCTGTTTGCACAGAACCCAAAGCCAAAACATTAAACGAAATCCCACGTTCCTTATATTCTTCAGCTAATAATTCTGATAGCGTAATAACAGCTCCTTTACTTGAACTATAGACTGCCAATCCGGCAAACTTTAAACTTCCCTGAATCCCACCCATAGAACTTATAGTCACTACGTGGCTTCCTTTTTGTAAATAAGGCAGGCAAATTCGAGTCAAATTAGCAACTCCAAAAACATTGACTTTATAGATGTTTTCAAAATCATCTTGAGTCGTTTCTGAAAAAGGTTTCAACAATAAACTTCCTGCGTTATGAATGACTGCGTCTATTTGTTTCCAAGATTTGGATAAAAAATCGCTTACTTTCACTAATTCAGACTCCGTAGCTAAATCAACCGAAAGACAGGTAATATTTTCATTACCCAATAAAGCTTGAGGAATTTTTCTGGAAATGGCTAACACTTGATGTCCCGCATTAGCAAATTGCAATGCCAACTCAAATCCTATTCCCCTACTCGTTCCTGTGATGATGATATTTTTCATAGAGCAAAAATAAACAAAAACGATAAAAAACTAATGCTTTACGCAAAGGATTCTTGCTGTAATAAAAATTAAAGATTCCTATAATTTTACTTATTTTTGACAAACCAAATTAACATCTGAATTTTCATAAAATGACAGAAAGCATACAATTCGAGACTGCAAAAATAAGTGATATTGATGGCGTATTGGCATTACAGGAATTGTACCTTGTAGCTAATTTATCCGAAGAAGAAAAAGCTTCCGGGTTTGTTACCACGCCATTTACCATTGAACAACTAACCGAAGTCATCAATGAAAACAACTTGTTTATTGCCAAAGACAATAACAAAATCATTGCTTACATTTTTGCAGGAAGTTGGGATTTTTTCAAACAATGGCCCATTTTCAATTACATGAGTTCATTGTTTCCGGAACTGATTTTTTTAGATTTTGAAATCACGACACACAATAGTTTTCAATACGGGCCCATTTGCATTCACAAGGAATATAGAGGAAAGGGATTGATAACGCCACTGTTTGAATTCATGAGAACGCACATGCTGCATAAATATCCATTGGCCTTAACTTTCATCAACAAAATCAACATTCCGTCAACGAAAGCGCATACCGAAAAACTAAAATGGACAATTATTGGGGATTTTCAATTCAACAATAATGAGTATTTTATTTTGGCGTATGATATGAATCAACCAGTTTCTTAACTATTTAAGCATTATTATTTCTTGTGTTGGCGTGTTTGCCATTTGCGTAACAGCAGGTAATAATTCCTGAATAAAGGAAGTCATGTGCAGAATATCCATCGCTTTGAAATCATCAGAAACATGATGGTAGAATTCAAAATTTTCAAAATCAAACGTACTTACAGATTGGCAAGGCACTTTGAAAACATCATAAAAAGAGTAATTATCTGATCTGTAAAACAATTGAAATTCAGCTTCTTTTGGAAGAAAACCAATTGTGTTTTTACCAGTATATTCATTGATTTTACCAGCCATATTGGATTTATCAAAACCAGTAATATAAGCTAGATACTCTCTTTTCATTGGCACACCAATCATTTCAATGTTGAACTGAGTGTATAATTTAAAATCTTGTGCTTTCAGTTTTTTGGCTAAATGTTTAGAACCCAACAAACCTTTTTCTTCTCCTACAAAAAATACAAAAAGAATGCTGCGTTTATTGTTTTTAGCAATGCTAAAATATTTTGCCATTTCAGCAACTGCAGTTGTTCCTGAAGCATCATCATTGGCTCCATTGTTTATAAAATCACCGTTTACCCCTTTTTTACCCAAACCAATATGATCGTAATGCGCGCTTAGTATTATAAATTCATTTTTAAGAACTGGGTCGTTTCCTTCAATAAAACCGACAATATTAAAAGCGGATCCCTTAAAAATTGATAACGTATCGCGATACGATTTAAAATACGGTTTCACATTATTATCCTTGAAAATTTGCTCCAAATAATCAGCAGCTTTTACCATTCCAGGCTTTCCGGTTTCCCTACCTTCTAATTCATCCGAGGCTAAATATTTTAATATTTCGGCAACATTATTCTCTTTCACTTTATATTCAGTATCAATTGTTTTTAATGATGCTAGACTAGCTGTTTGGGCAATTATAACTGAATTTGATAAGAAAACGAAAGAAAGAGATAGGAATACTTTTTTCATGATATTGAGATTTATTTTTTATAATGTGACTTTATTTCTATAATATTTCTTGTAAACTTTCACCATTTGAACAAAAGCTAAAATCACAAAAAATGACGGAATTATTACTGGCATTACATATTTAGAAAAACTGGTAGTGTTTTGAGACAACGTGTTTAACACCAAAACCAAAGTTAACATCCCAAAAAATGTACCTATCAAAGTCCCTGAAACATAATATAGTTTAAGCTTATTTACAATGGAAATATAATTTCCATTCATCAAATAAAGATTCCAACCGGTCCAAAACGGCAATTGAAGAAAATTGATACAATTCAAAAACACGCCAATCAGGAAAGGAGAATACATTGCATATTTCTCTAAAATTCCTTGTTCTTCCATTGTTTGATTGGAATTAGCATAAAAAGAATACCCTAAAATCAACAGAAAGAAAACAGCAAAAAAATCAATAATTTTCATTAATTTTTTATTATTGACTAATTGCTTTGCGAAAATTAAAGTGAAATAAATCACAAACATCTCCACAAAAATCACTCCTAATAAAAAGAAAACTAAGCTGTTCATTCCTAGTTTTGAATAGATTTCAAAACCTACAACATTCAAATATCCTAAGGGTATCGAACCGATAAAGCTCACTAAAAAACCAATAAAAATGTTCTTTAAAGCTTTCATAATTTCAGAAATTTACAATTTTATTGCTTTGTTCCAGATGCATTCTGTATTCCTTCATACCCTCTTTATGCAGTAAATATGGAGCGCCATTTTTATGGTTTGCCACACTTATTTCATACATATACGTAATATGACGCGCGAGTTCTTTCCAAGCAAAAAACAAAGAATGCTTTGGGTCATAAATATGGGTAGGCTCGCTTGCAGCACCATTCAATTCCACAACTGAAAAGTTCAATCCTTGTTCTAATTCTTCAATTGTATTGTACATAACATCCAACCTGCCAAAGTAGAAACCTGGAATTTGCAGACACATTTCGTTTATTGTTTCCGTCAATTTTGGTGTAATCCAATGACTTCCATCAATGAATTTTGCACCTCGTGCATGATTCCCATAAGGCACCAAATTCAATTTTTCCCCTTTTGGAAGAATATCGAGTAGTTTTTTTCCGTATTCCTGTTTCAAAACCTTTAATTGCAGTTCATATCGAGGATTTTCTTTGATTAATTCTTCTACAGTAGAGAATCCGTTTCCGGTAATAATCAGAAATTCTTTGGAAACTATTCCTGTAATTCTACCTACTTTTTCATGAGGATAACGCACATAGAAAATCCCAACTTCGTTATCGAACGGAATTAAATCCTGCACTACATAATCGAAATTTGCTTTTTCAGCATATTCTTTTAAATCTTGAACGGTATTGATTTTTTTGACCCCAGATCCTCGCAGTCCAATATCTGGTTTTGCAATCAAAGGATATTTTATTTTTGATTCTTGAATAGTATTTAAAATTTCTTCAAGAGCGGTTCCTTCTTTTATCAATTCCGTTTTTGGGTAATACTGTTGTGGAATCAAATTGTAAATTTCTTTTTTAGACTCCATCATAAAACCGCCATTTTTTATGGTTGGATTAGAAGCATTAAAGAAAAAAATAGATTTTGCCTTGATGGAATAATAGGACCAAAGAAAATAAATTGGAATGTAAACAATCTGGAAAGGCCAATATTCCCAGTGCGTAATTTTATGAAAAAATAGTTTGCTTCGCCTGTTCGTCATAACTCGGGTCAATATAAGTTCTTTAAACGGTGATAAATGAGGTCGAAAAATCCTGTTGCGCAATCAAATCGTAATGCAATATAGCTACTTTATTTTTTTCAATAACCGCTTGTGTAATGCTCAACGTTTTCATTTCATCATTTCTATTGATAACCAAACCGTTTTCATCATTTTCTTCTTCGGTGTAGCGATGAAAATCGTGCATTTTTGATTCGGAAATCTCAGAATTTCCATCCATAAAAGTATGAAACCAGTTGGCACGTTTTTCACGAATCGATGAGGAATACAAAGTCGATGAAGACCAAATATGATTTTGATGAATATCTAAAGTAATTGTTTCTTTCTCTTTTCCGTTCCAGCGCAATTGAAAAAGAGCATTGTTTTGAAATAAAACTAACGTAAAAGGTTCTATGTTTTCCAAATCAATTTCGCCCCAAAAATCCTTTGGCGATGAGCTGCTAATCATGTCTAAAACAATCAAGCCACGGCTTTTTCGATACGGAAGCTGTACTTCATGCTTTTCGTCGGCACCATTTAGAAGCACCAAAATTACTCCGTCAGCATTAGCCACAAACCACGTTCCTCCTGCTTTTGGATCCTTTGGAAAAATAAGATTTTTTCCATTTACGGTATAACTTCTTGGTGGTATTGCACTCGGTCTTACTGTTTTTTCATCCCGATTTGAAGTAATGATAATTTTATCATTCGTTGCTACAAAACTTACTGTGCACATTGATTTCTATATTCTATGGTAGAGCGGGCAACCCCAAAATTAGGGTCAATTGTTACTGTTTCACATTGCAAAATAGCTACTTTTATAAGCGCCTGATGGTGAATGCAATGTTCTAGATTATACAGTAATTCTCTAAAATAATTGCTTTCAATTCGAATTTCCTCTCCATCAATAATTTGCAATAACTCGATATTTTTATTTTTTTTATCTAAATTTTGTTGAATCGAGACAATGTTTTCAATAGCAAAAGCAGTATCCGTTTGAATACGAATATTTCGTTCTCTTTTGTCATAATTTACAATGCCTAAATCATATTGATTTTCTAAGCACTGAAACATTTCAATAATATGTCTTGTATGCTCCCCAATAGTTGCATTACTTAATTCCGCACAAGAATTTGAATATTCATTTTGTGACAATTGCTTCAGCAAATCAATCAGTTCGTTTAAACTATTATTAATAGAAGGTATTAGCATATTTAAGTTTTAATTCAACAAATTCATCACTTTAGTTTTATCCTTAAAAACTAAAGTAATACAACAAAGAAAGGTAATTAGTGCCAAAATAAAAAGTGTACCACCATCATTTTTTACTTCAATCCCAAGCACAAACAGATGAGCAAAAATCGCACCAACCATAACACCACAGCCCATTATAGCCCCAAACAATGAAGTTCTTGGTATTAAAATCAAAATTACCGCAATCAACTCGGCAATTCCGGTACCAATCCTTCCGTAAGGCTCTATTCCCAAAGCAGAAAAAATATAAACTGATTCTTCACTAGCCGTAAATTTAAAGTACAAGGTTTGCACTAAAATTACTGCTACTGTAAGTTTCAGCAACCAGAAAAAAAGAGATAGTTTCATGATTTCTATTTTTATTTAATCCTTTTACTCCAATTCGCATCGGCCTTCATCATCAATCCAGATTCGTTCTTGTTCCAGCTTTTCAATGTGTTATTAAAGAAAGCGTTGTAAAACAAATACAATTTCCCATTACTAATTTTGAAAGTTTCCGGATTTATAGACACTTTTTCATTAGAATCGCCCATCGCAAAAGCACACCAACCTCCATATTGCGGTTCAAATTTTGAAGGATTCTTCAAGAAATATTCTTTATTTACTGGCATCGAAAAATAATAAACCACGCCTTCATGCAATGCTGTTATTTCTTTTTTGCCTTTCACTGCTTTTCCTTGTTTGAAGTAAGCCACAGGATCATATCCTTGAATAGCCACATTTTTTTCAAGATTAAAATGAGTCATTCGCTTACTGTCTTTTTGAGCAAATACAGAAAGAGTACAGAATGCAATTAGAATAAATAGTAGCTTTTTCATGATTATTTATTTAAAGATTTTGCAACGGCAATCAACAAATCATTTGAAATTCTGTTTTTGAAATTTGGAGCGATGTGTTCAAACTCAATTTCAGCATTTATATTTAAAATAAACACCGACGGCACAGGCAAAAAAGAATTATTCACACCATCAGAACCTTTAGCAATTGTAGCCTTATAATTTTCTGGGGCTTGAAAAGCAATACCAACAGCTTTAGATAATTCGCCTGTACTATCTGACAATAACAAATAATTTAATTTTTCTTTATCATCTGTAACTTTCAAGCTTTTTGGAGCATCGGGACTTATTGCAATAATTTGATATCCCAAATCCAATAATTCTTTTTCGGCTTCAGCCAAGGCTGCTAAATGAGCATTACAATACGGGCACCAACCACCACGGTAAAACACTAAAACGGTCTTTTTCTTACTGATTAATTCCGTTAAATTAACATTTGTATTTTCTACAGATTTCAAAGTGACATTAGGAATTTTTTCTCCAATAAGTAGTGGAGCAATTTCCGTAGCCAATTTTGGTAAATCATTTTGAGCCTGAACGGATAATCCAATTGCAAATAAAGCCAGACAAATTATTTTTTTCATAGTGTTACTTTTTGATGTTGTAAAACTACTGTGCAATTTCGAATAGATTTGTCGGCTAGATTACAGTTCCACTAAAATAATTATAATTTACGAATATCCGTTATAATGATTTCTTTCCTACTATAAATGATGGTACCATTCGTTTCCATTTCATTAAGCAATTGAGTCGCTGTTTGCCTTGAAGTACAAATAATTTGCGCAATATCGTTTTGGGTCAGATAATTTTCAATTACCACTTTATCTCCTATTTTTTTACCTTCTTTTTCAGCCCAATCTTTTAGGAACTGAAACAATCTGGTTTTTGCGTCTTTAGAAATCAAATTAGAATAACTGTTCTTAATCCGTTTCATTTTTAGCCCTACGAACTTTGTATAGGACAAAGCCAGACTTGGATTTCGCAACAATAAATCTTCAAAATCCGACATTAGAAAACTACAAATAGCCACATCATCCGAAAGCACTTTTGCATATTCATTGGACTGGCTGTCAGCTTCCAAAGTCAGTTCTCCAAATAAATCTCCTTTTTGAATAATATCTTTAATCGTTTCATTGCCGTCTTCATCGACCGCAACAATCTTTATATTTCCTTTTTTCAGCAGAAAAATTCTTGGCAAATCCGAAGAAGAGAAATAGATAATCTCACCTTTCTTTGCTTTTTTAAAACCGGTGATAATACACAATTGTCTGATTTGTCCAAAACTCAACGTTCGAAACAATTTGTGATCGCGCAAATACCAATATTTTAAATCCTCATACATAAAAAAATTCTTTCAGTAAATGTATTAAAAAAACGATTTAAAAAACAAAACCCTTTCCAGCCGAAATTGGAAAGGGTTTTGATGAACTATTTTATATCCTTTAAGAAACTAATCCTCTTGAAATTACAATTCGTTGTATTTCAGAAGTTCCTTCATAAATTTGAGTAATTTTAGAGTCACGCATCATACGTTCCACATGATATTCAGCAACATAACCGTTTCCTCCATGAATTTGAACCGCTTCATTTGCTACTTCTAAAGCTATTTCTGACGCGTATAACTTTGCCATAGCACCAGAATGTGCGATATCTTTACCTTCATCTTTTTCACAAGCCGCTTTCATTACCAATAATTTTGCAGCAGTTACTTTTACATACATATCAGCCAGTTTAAAAGCAATAGCCTGATGATTGAAAATTTCTTTTCCAAATGCTTTTCTCTCGTGAGAATATTTTAAAGCAATTTCGTACGCTCCAGTTGCAATTCCTAACGCTTGAGATGCAATCCCTATTCTTCCGCCATTTAAGACATTCATTGCAAAAGCAAATCCAAATCCGTCAACACCAATTCTATTTTCTTTAGGAACTTTTACATCCGAAAACATTAATGAATGCGTATCACTTCCGCGAATTCCCATTTTCTTTTCTTTTGGTCCAATATCAAATCCAGCCCAACCTTTTTCAACAATAAAAGCATTGATTCCTTTGTGTCCTTTTTCAATATCCGTTTGAGCAATAACTAAATATGTTGATGCAGTTGACCCGTTAGTAATCCAGTTTTTAGTACCATTTAATAAGTAATAATCTCCTTTATCTATCGCAGTCGTTTTTTGCGAAGTCGCATCACTTCCAGCTTCAGGCTCTGATAAACAAAAAGCTCCAATAACTTCCCCTTTTGCAAGCGGAACCAAATATTTCATTTTTTGCTCTTCGTTGCAATATTTTTCAAGACCAGCGCAAACTAAAGAATTATTAACTGACATGATTACAGCTGCTGAAGCATCCACTTTTGCGATTTCTGTCATTGCCAAAACATACGAAATACTGTCTAAACCAGACCCACCGTATTTAGGATCGACCATCATTCCCATAAAACCTAAATCGGCCATCATTTTCACTTGCTCAGTAGGAAATTTTGAATGTTCATCACGTTCAATAACACCAGGTAATAATTCTACTACAGCAAAATCTTTAGCGGCTTGTTGAATCATTAAATGCTCTTCGGTTAGATTAAAATCCATATTTTTATTGTAAATTAAATGTTCTTAAATTTGTCGTCAAAAGTAATTATTAAATATCAAATTTCAAACGATTTCGTAAATTTAGCCAATGTTTAAAGAAAAGTATACTATTATAGGTGTTATGTCCGGAACCTCGCTGGACGGAGTCGATTTGGCGCATATTGTCTTTACTGTCAAAAACAACAAATGGGACTTTCAAATCCTGGAATCTGAAACCGTTTCGTATAGCATTGATTGGTTAAACAAATTGAAAATAGCTGTCGATTTTTCTGAAGCTGCTCTCGAAAAATTAAATCAAGACTACACGCAACTTCTGGCTGTTATTATTTCTGATTTTATCGAAAAATACGAAATAAAAGACCTCGATGCTGTTTGTTCCCACGGACATACTATTTTGCACCAACCACAAAACGGATTCACACTTCAAATTGGTAATTTACCCGAAATAGCTACTTTAATTAACCAAACTGTCGTTTGTGATTTCAGAGTTCAAGACGTACAATTTGGCGGTCAAGGCGCACCTTTGGTTCCTATTGGCGACCGAATTTTATTTTCTGAATATGAGTATTGCATGAATTTAGGTGGTTTTTCGAATGTTTCTTTTGAACAGAATAACAAAAGAATCGCCTTTGATATTTCGCCTGTAAACACCGTTTTAAATTTTTATGCGAATCAATTGGGATTAGATTATGATGACAAAGGAAGTATTTCAAGAACCGGAATTTGTAATAAAGATTTATTAAATGAACTAAATGCGTTGGATTTCTACCAAAAGAAACACCCTAAATCATTGGGCTTCGAATTTGTAAAAGAAACTGTTTTACCTATTATCGAAAAATATTCCATTCCCATTGAAGACAAATTACACACTTTCACCGAACATGTGGCGTTGCAAATTGCTTTGGCTTTGCCCAATAAAAACGGAAGCCTTTTTATAACTGGTGGCGGTGCTTACAATGATTTTCTTATAGAGAGAGTTCAGTATCATTTACCCAAAATGAAGCTCATTATTCCGTCAGCTAAAATATTGGAATTCAAAGAAGCACTGATTTTTGCATTACTCGGTGTTTTAAAATTACGCGGAGAAATCAATGTTTTGAGCAGCTTTACAGGTGCAAAAACAGATCACAGTTCTGGAGTTATTTATAACAATTGAATATTTTAACTAAACTATATTCCCTCATCGCTTAAAAGACTAATTTTAGCAAAAATTTAACCTACACAACTCATGAAAAAACTCTTATTACCCCTATTTACACTGTTTTTACTTATTCAATCCAACATCGTTACAGCGCAAAGCCAATTTGATGTCAATGGTGTTATTATTCCAAGAGAAATAAAATTCCAAAATAAAACGCTTCAGCTTAACGGGTTTGGAACCAGATCAAAAATGATGATTGAAGTATATGTTCAAGCATTATATTTAACAATACTTTCCCAAGATGCAAAAGATATTATTGACAGTAATACTGAAATGGCTATCAGAATACAAATCACCTCTTCAATGGTTTCATCAGCTAAGTTAACCCGAAATTTAAATAAAGGTTTCGAACAGTCTTCTAAAGATGTTCTTCCTACTTTAGTCCCAAGAATGGAACAACTTAAAGGTATGCTAAGCGATGAAATTGTAGAGAATGACATTTTTAATTTGATTTATAATCCTAATGATACTTCTCTTTGGGTCTACAAAAACGACAAATTAAAAGGTAAAATAGCAGGATTTGATTTCAAAAAAGCATTCTTTGGAATTTGGCTTTCGGATAATCCTGTGGGTGAAAACCTTAAAAAGAATTTATTAGGTCAATAAAAATTATTGTTTGAAATTATTCAAAAAAATAAATAATTCACATTATTCTATTTTTTATATTTGCCTAAATTAAACATATCGCAACAAATGAAAGATTTATTAAAGAAATTCGAAAATAAAGAACCTGAAATAGTTTTCCATTGGAAAGATGCTGAAACAGAAGCCGAAGGATGGACAGTCATCAATTCGCTTCGTGGTGGTGCTGCCGGTGGTGGAACTCGTATGAGAAAAGGGTTGGATATGAATGAAGTTTTGTCTTTGGCAAAAACCATGGAAGTGAAATTTTCAGTTTCTGGACCTGCTATTGGCGGAGCAAAATCTGGAATTAATTTTGACCCGAATGACCCAAGAAAAAAAGGCGTTTTACAACGTTGGTATAAAGCCGTTTCTCCTTTATTGAAAAGTTACTACGGAACGGGTGGAGATTTAAATGTAGATGAAATTCACGAAGTAATTCCGATGACGGAAGAATGTGGTGTTTGGCATCCGCAAGAAGGTGTTTTTAACGGTCATTTCAAACCGACCGAAGCAGACAAAATCAACAGAATTGGACAATTGCGTCAAGGTGTGGTGAAAGTGATTGAAAATCCAAAATTCTCACCAGATGTTTCCAGAAAATATACTATTGCTGATATGATTACCGGTTATGGCGTTGCAGAAGCTGTTCGTAATTATTATACAATCTATGGTGGAGACGTAAAAGGAAAGAAAGCAATCGTACAAGGTTTTGGAAATGTAGGTTCTGCTGCCGCTTTTTACTTAGCCGAAATGGGCGCTAAAGTAATTGGTATTATCGACAGAGACGGAGGATTAATCAACGAAGAAGGATTCTCTTTCGAAGAAATAAGAGCTTTATTTCTTGCAAAAGACGGAAACAAACTGGTTGCTGAAAACATGATTCCTTTTGAAGAAATCAATCAAAAAATATGGACTATTGGCGCTGAAATATTCACTCCGTGTGCCGCTTCCAGACTAGTAACTCAATCTCAAATTGACAGCTTGATTGCGAATGGCCTTGAAGTAATTTCGTGTGGTGCAAATGTTCCTTTTGCCGACACAGCAATCTTTTTTGGTCCAATTATGGAACATGTAGATCATAAAGTGAGTTTAATTCCTGACTTTATTTCTAATTGTGGTATGGCGCGTGTTTTTGCTTACTTCATGGAAAAGAAAGTACAAATGACGGATGAAGCTATCTTCCAAGACACTTCGGAAATCATCAAAAAAGCAATTGAAAAAGCACATGCTTTGAATCCAAGTAAAACAAATATTAGTGCCACTGCTTTTGAAATCGCATTGAAGCAGCTTACTTAAAATAAAATAGTTTTTTTTACTATTTATCGGAACTGGGATTAAGCAGATTTTAAAATCTATTTAATCCCTTTTCTTATTTCTAGTTTTAAGCGAAAGCAATATTATTTATATTCTGGCAGTCGCTTTTTACTCTTGACAATTTTTAGTACTTTTCAACGTTTTTTAGTAATACACTTTTTAAAATTTAAAATACAAATGAGTTCCACCATTTCATCAGATCAAAAGAAATCGTTAGCACTATCCATTCTTTTGTATGCGACAATGTTGTTAATTTTATTTTTCATCCGCTTTTGGCCTCCCGCAAACATGGATGAACTTGCTGGCGGCGGTGGTGGCGGTGGCGTTACAGTAAATTTTGGTGACAGCGATTTAGGATCGGGTGCGAATTATAAAAGTGAAGTTTTGGAAGTAAAAAACCAAACCAGACAAACGCCTGCAAAATCAACTCCTGACGAAGCTATTTTATCCCAAGAAAACAGCACCGAAGAAACTGTTGTCATTCCGACGAAAGAAAAAACTAAAAAACCAATAGTCGTTGTAAAAGAAGAAACAAAACCAGTAGTTGTAAAACCTAAAGTTTCTAACAATACCAATGATGCTTTATCCAGCATTCTAAAAGGTTCTAATAAAGGTGGCGATGGCGATGACAAAGCAGCCGGAAACAAAGGAAAAGCCAACGGAAGCTTGAGTTCTAACGGTTATTATGGAACGGGTGGTTCCGGTGGAGGAACAGGCGGAGGAAATGGTACCGGAACCGGAATAGGAACTGGCAGTGGCTATGGCTCCGGAAGCGGAGGAGGAACCGGAAGTGGTTCAGGCGGAGGAGTTGGATACTCCTTAGGAAACCGAAAAGCACTCTCTAAACCTGCACCAAAATACACATGTAATGAACAAGGGAAAGTAGTTGTAGAAGTTTCTGTTGACAGAACCGGAAGGACTGTAAATGCAGTTGCCGGTGTAAAAGGAACTACGAATACCGCAAAATGTTTATTAGATCAAGCCAGAATTGCTGCAATGAACACGAGATGGGATGCCAGCAGCGATGCCCCGGAAAAGCAAGTCGGTAAGATTGTTTACAATTTCAATTTGAATTAAAATCATATAAAGCTACATAAAAAATGCCTCGAAATATCGAGGCATTTTTTTTATTTTAAAATCAGCTTAACTAATTTACTTTGTAAAACTCTTAATGAAATCACTTAGGACTGGTGGCAATCACAAACTTCAGATTGTTCTTAACTCCTATTTGCAGTACGTCAACTAAGTCTTGTACTTGTAAATTGAATGGAATGCGAACAATTACAGTTTGGTCCTTTGATGAATCCATCTTAGACATCAAGGTTGTTTCCAGTTCTTCAAATGAAACAGGTTGCTTGTCGATGTAGAATTTTTTATCTTCTGTGACAGATAAACTAATGTATTGCTTGTTTGTTTTTTCGTTTGATTGTGCTTTTGGCAACGTCATCTTGATAACATTAGGATTCGCCAATGTTGATATAATCAAGAAAAACAACAACAGGAAAAACATAATATCACTTAATGAAGAAGTCGCGACCTCGGCATGAAATCTTCTTTTTCTTTTTATAGACATATTATGATCTTTGAATAATATTTACAAATTCTAATATTTGTTTTTGAATTTTTAAAGCAAAATTATCAATCTTACCGTTTAATAAATGATATCCGCTATACGCAATAATACCTACAATTAATCCAGCACCACTACTGATCATTTTCTCATACAATCCTCCAGAAATATTACCAATACTAATGTTTTCAGTTACCGAAATACTGTAAAATATTTTAATAACTCCAGAAATAGTTCCAATAAATCCTAATGTAGGTGCAATACCGGCAATAAGTCCCAAATGACCTAAATGCTTTTCCATTCCTCCTATTTCGATATCTGCAGCACGATCCATATTAGATTCAATCTCAATAATAGGTCTCCCAATAACCAAAATACCTTCTTTTACAATATTACCCGAAGCGGTATTATTTCTTTCTGCAATGGATCGAGCCAAATCAAGATTTCCTGAATTTAGATTATCCCGAACATCGCGCATCAAAAGTGCATCAATTTTTGATGCTTTACTGATGTACAAATAGCGTTCAATAATCAGATAGAAAGTGTAAAATAATAGAATCCCGATTGGGATAAGCCACACACCACCTTTTAAAAGGAATCCCAAAGTGGATATTTCGGTATTTGGAGCAATTTTTTCGATAACTACGTTTGAAGCAGCGTTGGTAATGGTGTCGGCCTGTAATTGTATAAAACTAAACATATAATATTATTGTATTTTAATCATTAATTCTAAAAATTATTTCAATTTTGCACTAAAGATACTTTTCGATGTACTATTAAACTAAAAAAATCGAAAAATATTTTAAACAACTACTATTTTATTACAAAAATGAACTATCAGGAAACCATAAATTGGATGTTTAATCAACTCCCGATGTACCAACTTCAGGGCGCTTCGGCCTATAAAAAAGATTTAACTAACACGCATTTACTCATAGCTCATCTTCATCATCCACAAGAAAAACTAAAGTGCATTCATGTTGCGGGAACTAACGGAAAAGGCTCGACATCACACATGTTAGCATCCATACTTCAAGAGGCTGGTTATAAAGTTGGATTGTACACTTCACCACATTTAAAGGATTTCCGGGAACGCATAAAAATTAACGGAAAGGATATATCTGAAGAATTTGTCACTGATTTCATCAATGAGCACAAAAGTTTTTTTGAATCCAATGACATGAGTTTTTTCGAAATGACCGTTGGATTAGCCTTCGATTATTTTGCCAAAGAAAAAGTAGACATCGCCGTTATTGAAGTGGGAATGGGCGGAAGATTAGATGCTACCAATATTATCACTCCATTAGTTTCGGTAATTACCAATATAGGATTGGATCACACACAATTTTTAGGAAATACATTAGAAGCTGTCGCTTTCGAAAAAGCGGGGATTATCAAACCCAACATTCCTGTAATAATAGGAGAATACACTCCTGAAACCAAACCTGTCTTTTTGGCTAAAGCCAAAGAATGCAATTCGGAAATTTATTTTGCTGCTGATTTAATTTCAGAAACCTATCCTTCTGATTTAATTGGCGATTATCAAATACACAATAAAAAGACAGTTTTACAAACCATCACTGTTTTAAATAGTCAGAGCGAATTTAAAATCACTCCCGAAAATACAAAATTTGGTTTGTTGAACGTGGTAAAAAACACCGGACTTCAGGGAAGATGGCAACAATTGAATGAGTTCCCAAAAGTTATTTGCGACACGGCACACAATAAAAACGGACTGGAAATTGTATTGAATCAAATACAAAAAGAAGATTTTGATACTTTACATATTGTTTTGGGAGTTGTAAATGACAAAGATTTAGATGAAATCTTACCATTATTCCCTAAAAAAGCAATCTATTATTTCTGTAAAGCCAATATTCCTCGCGGGCTGGACGTTCTAATTTTAAAACAAAAAGCAGCAACTTTCGAACTGAAAGGCGAAGTATATAATTCTGTTTCAGAAGCTTATAAAAGAGCAATTGAAAACGCAGCAAAATCTGATTTTATATACATTGGCGGAAGCACCTTTGTAGTAGCAGAAATTTTATAATTTTTTTGGTTTTTACTTGCAAATCTAGAAAAGTGGCGTATATTTGCACACGCAATAACGGAAACGAAAGTAACCAAATTGTTTAGGGCGATTAGCTCAGCTGGTTCAGAGCACCTCGTTTACACCGAGGGGGTCGGGGGTTCGAACCCCTCATCGCCCACAAGAAACTCCATTAGAAATAATGGAGTTTTTTTTATGTCTAATAGTTTATGGAACACATTACCTACATCCTTTTTAGCGGAATTAAAAATAGATATTATATTGGTTTCACTTCTGATTTAGAAGAACGTATTATTCGACACAATCAAAAAAGCAAAGGTTTTACCGGCAACGTAAATGATTGGAAAGTTGTTTATATCGAAAAACACGAAACAAAAGAATTAGCTCAACAAAGAGAATTACAAATCAAATCTTGGAAAAGCAGGATTAAAATTCAGGAACTAATTTCAAAAAAAGATTAGTTCAGCTGGTTCAGAGCATTCCGATTCTATCGGAAGTGGTCGGGGGTTCGAACCCCTCATCGCCCACAAAAAACTCCATTAGAAATAATGGAGTTTTTTTTATGTCTAATAGTTTATGGAACACATTACCTACATCCTTTTTAGCGGAATTAAAAATAGATATTATATTGGTTTCACTTCTGATTTAGAAGAACGTATTATTCGACACAATCAAAAAAGCAAAGGTTTTACCGGCAACGTAAATGATTGGAAAGTTGTTTATATCGAAAAACACGAAACAAAAGAATTAGCTCAACAAAGAGAATTACAAATCAAATCTTGGAAAAGCAGGATTAAAATTCAGGAACTAATTTCAAAAAAAGATTAGTTCAGCTGGTTCAGAGCATTCCGATTCTATCGGAAGTGGTCGGGGGTTCGAACCCCTCATCGCCCACTGTGAGGGATTACCGAAAGGTTTTCCCTCTTTTTTTTGTATATAAGACATCCCTTTTCCTCCATTTTACTGGCATTATGAGAAAATATATCTAAAATTGTAGGTGTTCGATATATACCCTCTTGGTAGTATAAGTTACCATTGAACACCATCTTTACAAACTCACGCTTTTGCAGAGTATCTGACCTCGTGTAGACATGTTTGACATCACCCAATAAATCCAGATTACGGTCTAAAATCTCGAAGGCCTTCCCTTGATTTGGGCTAAGTCTTTCTATTGCTGCTGTAATGGTCAATATATGGTCACTGTAGGTTGAATACCATCTTTCGTAGGTATCCTTGTTTATCTCGTCCCTAAACCATTTTTCTTCTACTGCATTTAATAGCTGCTGTACTCCCTCCAGCTCATGTTTTTTGTCTGCTACTTTTTTCTTGTTTGCCTTTACTTCCTGTTCAATTGAGGCGTAACTGCCATCTCTTATCTCTTTAATCTGTCTTTCGGGAACGCTCATGAGATCGCAGACATTTAAGAATTGCTCATGTGCTTTGATTGCACTTATATTGTTATGTTTTGAATGCTTGCATTTATAATAGTAGAAGTATTTTCCAGATTTACCACGAGAAGGCGCACCAGTAAGCGGAGTTCCACAATGGCATTTTACAACGCCCCGTAGCGGTATTTCATCATCGATAACTACCTTTACTTTATCAACTTTCTTCATTTTGGACTGTACCATTGTCCATGTTGTCTTATCAACTATTGGCTCATGAATGGCTGGAAAAAGACCTCCCGGCAGATCTTTGAACGGCTCAACCCTTACAAGCCCTGCATAAACAGGATTTGCAAGCACACGATCAATAGCCATGTTGCCTTTCCTGTCAAAACCTGATTGATAAGCTATTTCTTTGATTTTATATAACGGCACATCACGCAGATACATATCATAAATTGTTTTGACAATTTTAGCTTCTATCTCATTTACTTCAAGGTGGCGCTGTTTTCCTTCTCCAACCTTGCTGTAGCCGAAAGGTTTTTCTCTGGTAAGGAAACGACCTTCTTTTGCACGGGCTGTATAGAGTCCGCCACGCACTTTTATACTCCTGTTGATATTGTCTTCTTCAGCTAGCAACAATTGTAAGCCTGCTCGGAAAAAGCTTCCCGGTGTATCATAATCAAAAACGATCCCTTCAGTCACGCTGATAATCTGAATACTGTATTTTTTTTGAAATTGTTTGACCAAACTCATAGCTTCACCCGCATCCCTGCTGAAACGGTCAAGCTGGTCTACAAGTAGGTAATCCACCGATTTATAATGCCTGGCAATGAATGCCTGTAATTTTATAAAATCTGGACGGTCAAAAGTCTTGGCACTTTTACCCCTGTCAATGAAGGAATCCACCAACTGTATATTATTATATTGCAGGTATTGATCGGTATACAATTCCTGTCTTTCAATCGAGCCATTACTTTGCCCTAATTGACTAAATCTTAAATATCTAATCGCCCTCTTCATATAATTCTTTCAATGTTAATGATACAATAATTTCAATCATTAAATCTACGAATTTTTGTTCTTTTTCCCGTTCTATATCTTCATAATTTTTTGAGATATATTCTTCTACATCAGTCTGTTTGATAAATTCCTGTTTCATTTTTCACCTCCTTTGCCTTTTGTTAAAACGATGTTTGTTTTTAATTCTTATGAATTTAAACCATCTGACAGCTTAGGAGTAATTACAGTCTCACCTAGGAACTCTTTGGCTGCATTAGTCTCAAAGCAATATTAGAAACAGTTGTAAAAAAACAAAGACAATCCCTCCTTATCGTCAGGACAGTCTTTGTTTTTAAAAAGAGTTGGTACAGCCAATTTGATGAATCACTCCTTTGTCGTGAATCAACAAAAAGGCTGGCGATTAAAATTGATAGTATGCACTATCTTTTTTTGCGTCTGGCTTTCTTTTTCATTTGGTTGACAAATAATTCTTCATCATAGTCTTCTGCTTTTCCATTGGATAATAACCCTCCAAAGACTTCAATAAGGTTGTTTTCTTCGTGGCTATAGGACATATTTTCCTTAACCAAAAAGTCAAACAGCTTGTGTGATTGTTTGATATCTTCATTTATAGTCGCATTTTTCTTTGAAGCACCATTTCCCTGCACAGGTTGCTCTATTTTATTGCCATTATTCCACCATTCATTGAAAACGTTAGCCGAAAGGTTTTTGCCTAATTGCGAACCATTCCACACGGATTTTGAACTATGGTCAATAAACGTTATTCCATAAACTCTGCCTTCGGTATTTCGTCTTACAACGGTATTAATACCTCGTTCCAACAACCGTTTTTTGAATTCTTTTTCATTCGATGCCGTCTGCAAGCACATCTCAATGGTTGTCTTAAGCAAAGCTTCGGATGGCTCATTTTTCAACAATTCTTTGGACTGGGCATAGTGTTGTTGAAGCTGAACATATCCTGCCTGTTTACCGAACAGCGAAGCCTTAAAGGGATTGCTTGCTTTTTCTCCCTTTTCATTTAATGCAAAATATACCAGTCCTTGTTTTGGGATTCCATTAAATTCACCCTTGACTTCTTCAGCGGTAATATTGAAAAGGGAAAGCAGGGCATTGTAGGTGCCGAAACCCTCAAATTTATAGTTCTTTGGTAAATGACGGATTACCGAAGCCATCTGGCTCTTTATGTCACCAGCCTTATAATCAACGGGTTTGAATATTTGATTTTGTGGATTTTGCTTTTTCTCGATAGCCGATATCAGGCAGTATTGTTTTTCCAATTCGCGACAGACATCCATCGAACGCCTTTTTTCAAATTTATCAGATATTTTCCTGCCATTTTCATCCACACAAACTGATACGATATGAATATGGGTCCGCTCAAGATCTGTATGCTTGAATACCACAAAAGGCTGTTCAGCGTAACCCATTTTCTGCATATACTCCTGAGCCAGCTTTTCAAATTGTTCATCACTTACTTTATCCTTCGGATCAGGATTGAGAGAGATATGTAATATTGGTTTTTCAGTCTTTCGATTGGCAAGCAAGTACGGTTCAAAAGAACGCAACAGTTGACTGGTGGCATAACTGCCATCAGGAGTTTCAATTATCTTATTGGTATACAAAACCTGCCCATTTTCATTTTCCACTTTGAGTTGATTGTACACCAATGCACCATACAGATTGCTCCCTCTTCCGATTTTCGCTATCATTTTTTCAGGTATTTTGCTTCAAACTCCTGGGTTAGTAGAATGATTTTTTGGCACAATACCGCCATTTCTGCTGTCTGTTTTTCCAATTTATAGAGATAGGCTGCGGCTTTCTTTTCAGAAAAATTGCGGTACAGTATTTTTACCACTTGGTTATAATTGGTTCCTACAGCCCTGAACTGTCCGAATAGGGTGGTCAGGCGCATATAGTAATCCATGGTTGCCTTGTCAACCGTTACGATTGTAATGCCTTTTTGGAAGACACATGCCGTAATAAAATGGGCCATTACATCCATTCGTGAAGCTTCATAGAGAGAAAGGAATCGTGCATTTTCCTCAGCACTAAGGCTTATAGAATAGCGGTGAACGGCGGGATCTTTCTTGGGATGCCTGCCTCCTTTATGCGAGGTAGTTTTGCCGTTGCTTTCCATTACCGTTATTACTGGTTTCGTTTAAACAATTTAAAAACCAATATACTTTATCATTAGTAATGACCTCTGGATATTGGAGAATATGGAAGCATTTGGCTTACTATTTCCGCATGTTGATTTTCGCCTTAAGGACAACTTCCGTCAAACAAAGCCACGACAGGACCCTTTCTAAGAGTGCCTCGCTTTCGGGATTAATTTCATGAGAAACGTGAAATTATGCTCTACAAAGAAACAGTTAGCAAGGAGATGTGGGAACTTCTCCAAAGGCTTATGAAAGATGAAAAATTGAAAGACTATATATTGGTCGGCGGTACGGCGTTAGCCTTACGACTGGGACATCGCTTATCAGTGGATCTAGATCTTTTTACAACAAAAACTTTTAATTCGCAGATGATGCTCAAATATCTGCATGACACTTACGATGTAAATGAAAAGGAAAGCCAGTTCTTCCCGAACACTGTTCTTACCTACATCGATGATATAAAAGTCGATATTGTTACACACAATTACCCTCTTCTGAATTCCGTGGAAACAGCTGAAGGAGTCCGCATGATTTCCAATGAAGATATTGGAGCAATGAAACTCCATGCGATTCATCAGAGCGGAGACAGGTACAAGGATTTTGTTGACATGTACTTTATGCTTGAACGAGAACCATTAAAGTTCTACCTACAAGCCTATCAGAGAAAATATGATAAGGATTCCTACTGGGCTTCCATAGGTCTCAATACATATGACAAGATTAGTACCTTTGAAGGTATAGATATGCTGAAAGAAAAAGAGCAAAACTGGAAAATTATCCAAAAACGGCTGGAACTGGCAGTAAAAAATCCGTTGTATAAATTTAAATCAGAAAGCCAGGATTTACCGATTAATCCCAACAAAAAGAGAGGATTTCGCAGGTAATTAAGCAAAAAATACTTATATTTGATACTACACCAATTAAAAAAATAATGAAGCCATTAACCAAACATATACCTAATCTTCACCCTAAATTCTTTTGGGATTTTAGATTCGACAGTATTGACTGGGATGGAGGATATAAAATGGTAATTGCCCGTATTGTTGAGCGTGGAGGTCAGGATCAAATTGACGAAATCGTCCGTTTTTATGGTCGTGAAAAAGTAATTACTTCTATCCGTGACGAGATTTTCTTTCTTCCCAACTATGCCATTGAGAATGCTCTTAAATTCTTTCCCGAACTCAAAAAGGAAGAGATGTATTGCTATCTGAACCGCAAAGACAAACCCTATCACTGGATTTAGTGAATACCTAAATCCCTAAACGGGTTTTTCTTGGTTTATTTAATTCTCATCTTTGCTTTGTTCAGTCTCTTTGGACGGGTTGGACTTTATATTTTACTCAAAGAAATATTAAAAAGAAAACCAAGGTAGGACGTGCTCGATGAGCCTGTCCAAAAGACTACGGCATAATGGTTAGCTCGTGCCTCACAAACCACCCTTCGGGACTTATTCCGTTTCCTTTTGTCCTGTCTGCATCCCGTCCTTTGAAATTGCTTTCTTTTTCTTTTTTCCGATTTTCGGTTTTCTTTGGAAAAAATATTTATGTTTTTAGATAGGGGTATATGTGAGTATCTAAAAGTCTATTTATTAACTTATTTACATAAGGGAGCATTCATGTCTTTGTATAAAAGCATACGTATGTAAAAGCGTATGTACATACATACAGCTATACAAGCGCATTTACTTATGGGATTAAATACATCTATAAATCAGTGCATCCGTACAGAATTGCATTGATACCTCAATAGGCATGAGAAGATATATTTAAATATTTATGTTTGAAGATACGCATCTGCATATTTTCTAATTCGGCAGATAACTGCAGTTAAGCTTCTCTGGAATTAATAGAGGTGAACCCATTAAAGCCAGGAATGCCAACACTATCCTATTTCTACACAGCCTTATCAAGGCTGATTTGTTCAAACCAATCACAACACATAACAATTCCTAAATATCCGCAAAACAAAAAAAGGGCCTCAAGCCCTTTCCTTTAAAACCATATCCAATAATATTTTCGCAGGAAAATAGCAAGTTGTGTTTTGAGCTGCTTGAAATACTTTCCGCAGCTCAAAACCACTTGCCCGTACGGGACTGGAAAACACCTCCGAAGTCGGTGTTTTATTAAACTTATAAATGGAAACAGGTTAATTGCTAATGTAATTCTTATATAGATTGTTAGTCTTTTATTATATTTTCATCTTCCTTTCTAGAATCAGCAGGGAATAATATGCTGATTTCATTTAGCAGTTCAAATTCATTAATTGGAAATAACTGCAAGGCAATTCCCAGTATAAGGCCGACGTCAATTGACTGATTTTTTATCGTAAGGGGTACTTCAGCTCCATCTTGATCCAGAGCCACAATACATAACTTTATAAGATTTCTAATAATTGAGGCAAGTTCCAAAAAATCAAACACTCTAATTTCTGCAGTATATAAACCGCTTTTGTTCCCTGCAGGTTTTAAGGTTCTCAGACACATATCTGTTAATCTCTTGATAGCTTCAATATTTTTAACTCCATCTGTTTCCATGATTATTTCTTATTTTCAATTATTTTATTTTCAATAATTTCAATTTGACTTAACCTCTCGAATTCTTTTTGTATCACTATATCCGCTTGATTTTTAAAATTTTTGCATCTTTCTTCCACTACCTGATAATATAAATAATCAACATCGTTAGTCTTACTAAAACGTAAGGTGTTGGGCTGTTGCTTAAGAAGTTTAAATATGGATTTGTCTTCCCGTGTTTGTCGGGGAAAAAAATCTGCAGTTATGGTAGTAAAGTATTCACAGAGATTAAATAAATACTCTAATGCAAAATGATTAGGAGTGTAGCCCACAAAGACACGGATCAAAGACAAACAGATTTGCTCCACTATTTGATGAAGAGCGGACATTTTTACTTCATCCGAACTAGAAGCATCATCATCATTATATACCCAGCCCCAGATTGTAGCAATATTATTCCTCCTCCATGCTATGTAATGCGATGTTGATTTTAAATTTCTTTTGGGAGCTTCGCTAATATTTAAATAAGGAGGCTTGTTAATATCTTGAAATAACAGCTCTGCGTTCTGCATAATCTGCCAAAAGAAAAACTGCTGGTCTTGGAAGAGGTCTTTTAGACTCTGCACGTGGTGTATAAGAACAGTAGCGGTCAAAGTACCCTGAGTCTTTGCTTTTATCTTATCACTTATATCACTGACAGCATTATCTTTGGTTTCTTGTACAAAAACTAAGAGGTATAAATGACTATGTTCTTTTTGCAGTTCTTTATCAGGATAAATTTTCCTGCTGGAGCTATATGCTGTTGCATGCCTGCCAAAACAATAAATCGCAGATGTTTTAATGTGCTCAGTAATTACTTCCTTCAACTCTTTTTGCTGTGAAAATTCAATTGCATTCATAATTTTGCTTTTTTAATTAATACTTATTCGAAAAATTGTATTTTTGTTCAAAACACAATGCAAGTAAACAATAGATTGTACCGTACCGAACTAAACGGAATTGTATCATACTAATTCAAGCTTGTATTTTACCGATTTGAAAAAAATTAGAGAATTTTAAATATCTTTGAACAATGGAAACAGCAACAAAACCAAAACACATTGGTAGGAATATAAGCCGAATCAGAGAGCTTAGAGGTATGAAACAAGAAGCATTGGCTATTGCTATTGGTGTAAGTCAACAGTCAGTTTCCAACATTGAAGGAAGCGAAACAGTTGATGAAGAAAAATTAAAGGCAATTTCTGAAGTTCTTGGGGTTTCACCTGAAGCAATAAAAAATTATAGCGATGAAACTGTATTAAATGTTATCAATAATACTTTCACTAGTCATGATAGTTCAACAATTAATGCAATTAATATTCAGCCAAATTTTAATCCCCTGGATAAAGTAGTTGAGTTATATGAACGTTTAGTTCAGGCAGAAAAAGATAAGGTTGAGTATTTGGAAAAATTATTGAAGGCTAAATAAACCTTTTATAAAAGATATAATTAATTCCAAAAAGAGACCTCACAAGTCTCTTTTTTGTTTGTAGAATAGAAAGTAAATCAAGTTTTATTAGCGTAATATATTATTATTGTGCGTAAAATGAAAATCAAAAAATAAACCGATGGATAAAACTATTAAGCTAAGAGTTAAAAAAGAAATTGATAATAGCAGTGAGCTTAAAGTTTTGAAATTAAAAGGCTCTCTAATTTCAAAAGGATACACTGAAATTATTCATATTGCTGATGAAAATACAGAGTATTATCTTAATTCATTTTCCACTTCCCCTGAGAATAAAAAAGAGGTGGAACATTTTGTTTTAAACTATATTACAGACCATAATCTTGCCGATACTATTTCTTTACTTGAAGAAAACAAATAAATGATTTTTGATTGCGGTACTTTTTTCAAATCATGTGCAAAAACCTTCCTGAAAACAGTCAGTATTTTGTGGATTTCAAAAGTAATATTGTTTGAAAAAGTACGCTTCTTTTTCCTGTTATCTTCATATGATTTTGAGAAGCGTACACTTTCAAAAGACATTTAAAAATCATTTTTAAAGTTTTTTTTTATGAGCTTAAAAATCTCCAACCAAAGGAGAAAATAAACTTAAGTATGGATACCTGCAACTGCGTGTATTGGGTGGTCAATATTGTTGGGATTTGCAATACGTTTTTGAAGCTTTGTAGCCATATATCTAAAAATCAAATCAATAACTTCATTTAACGAGCAATTGCTTCGACGATTTAGGAGCCGAACAGCAAATCAAGCATTTCGGAAACGATTGCAATGTAATGGTCAAAATTCTAATCAGTCGCTGCGAGCAGTTTGTCGAAAACAATTCAGTAACTCACATTACCACAAATTTATCGCCATCCGAATTAGAAAACGCTTGTGGAAATCGGGATTGTTCATGTTTAAGTTAGATGTTTCATTCGATTGTTTTTGATATAGAAACAGAAGAAAAGAGATAAACGGGTTGTTGTAATTGTGTTTCGTATTCATATTGTCAGGTTAAACCTGACAATGTAGCTATGGTATGTAAATTTTGCTAAATAAATGATTATTGATATTATTATATTTTGTATCATTGTAGTCAGGTTAAACCTGATATGTTGACTATGAGGCATAAATATATATCTACACAATCTAATGAAATTCTTTCCTATTTTAATAGTAAGGACATACCGTGTTTTGATTCTAAGGCAGCACTACAAGCTTTGCCTGAATCAAAAGAAAGTGCGGTAAGAGAATTGCTTAGCGATATGACCAAAAGAGGGCTTTTAATGCGGCTGAAAGAGGGCGTTTATTACATAATACCCTATGAAGAGAATGCGCAAACTTTTATGCCCGATTGGCACTTGATTGCGCAATATCTCGTAAAGGGCGCAAAGTATTACATTGGTTATTACTCTGCTTTGCAAATCCACAATCTAATTACTCAACCCTCCCTTAAAGAGCAAATTGTTGTTTCAAAACAAATGAGGCCATCGGAAATTAAAATTAAAGACATCACATTTCAATTTATTTATCACAATGAAAATCATTTCTTCGGTGAAAAGAAAATTTGGATTGATGATTTTAATAAAGTGTTGTGTTCTGATTTAGAAAAAACTATAGTGGATTGTTTGTTCAAGCCGGACTATGCGGGAGGAATCGTCGAAATTGCTAGAGCAATATACGAAACGAGAGACAAAATTAACTTTAAAAAACTCTTGGAATATACTATAAAATTCAAATCTCAAGCGGTTGTAAAACGATTGGGGTTTCTCTTGGAAATCTTGGAAATAGACAATGAAATTGTCCAAGAGCTATTGAATATGAAAACAGCCTCTTACATACAACTTGATACAGAATTGCCAAAATCGGGTAAAATGATAAGTCGTTGGAGTATTCAACAAAATTTAGAAACAGAAACAATTAAGTCAGCCATTTACACATGATCAAACCGGGCGAAATACAAAAGAAAGCAAACCAAGTTGGAGTTCGTGACCAACAAATCGAGAAAGATTACATTTTATCTTGGATACTTTGGGGGGTAGCAAATCACGAACAACTTTCAAAAACAGTAGTATTCAAAGGAGGAACAGTATTAAAGAAAGTCTATTTCGAAGATTATCGTTTCTCAGAAGATTTAGATTTTACATTACTAAATAACGAAATTTCAAACGAACAAATTTTCGAATGGTTCAACGAAATATTTGATCTAATCAAGGAGGAAGCAAACATACCACTAAAAAAGATTGACGATGATGAAGACGATGAAAACAAACTAAAAGAGGAGAAAGAAGACGGTTTAAACTTCTACATAGGTTATGTTGGCCCATTGGGTGGTTTTGGAAACAACAAAAAAGTGAAAATAGATATCTCAAGAAGTGAAAAATTAGAGTTTGAGCCAATACAAAAAGAGGCAATTATAGACTACTCAGATTTAGAAGAATACACTTTACTATGTTATCCTTTAGAAGAATTATTAGTAGAAAAATTACGTTGTACGATGCAACGTATGCAACCAAGAGATTACTATGATATTTGGTATTTAGTAGAAGTTGAAGGAATGGAGGTTGAATATTTTACGAATGAATTCCGAAATAAATGCATAAGCAAACAACAAAATCCGGATGATTTTCATAAAAAACTAGAACAAAAATTACCCCAATACAAAGCACGATGGCAAAAATCGATGAGTGATCAAATAAAAGATTTACCCGATTTTGAGCAAGTGGAAAGAGAAGTGAGTAGAAAGATTAAAAATTTTATGGTTTAACCAACGAAATAAACAAAAGAAAAATAATGACAAGCACCGCACAAAGAGCAGAATTACTAGCCAAAATATGGAAAATAGCCAACGAGGTTCGTGGGGCTGTAGATGGATGGGATTTCAAACAATTTGTATTGGGAACACTTTTCTATCGCTACATTAGTGAGAACTTTACGAATTATATAGAGGCTGGTGATGATAGCATTGATTACGCTAGCTTATCGGATGATGTAATTACACCAGAAATAAAAGATGATGCAATTAAAACAAAAGGATATTTTATCTATCCTAGTCAATTTTATGTAAATATTGCTAAAACTGCTAATACTAATCCAAACCTTAATACGGATTTAAAAGCCATTTTTACAGCAATTGAAAGTTCTGCAAATGGGTATCCATCGGAAGAAGCTATAAAAGGTTTATTTGCAGATTTTGACACTACAAGTTCACGATTAGGGAATACCGTTGAAAGTAAAAACAGCCGTTTAGCTGCTGTTTTGAAAGGTGTTGAAGAACTAAATTTCGGTAATTTTGAAGACAATAAAATTGACCTTTTTGGCGATGCCTATGAAATTCTTATTGGCAATTATGCCGCCAATGCAGGTAAGTCCGGTGGTGAGTTTTTTACACCAGTACACGTGTCTAAGCTTATTGCACAATTGGCAATGCACAAACAAGAAAAGGTAAATAAAATTTATGATCCTGCGGCGGGTTCAGGTTCTTTACTGCTGCAAGCCAAAAAGCACTTCGATGCGCATATCATTGAAGAAGGATTTTTTGGTCAAGAAATTAACCATACGACTTATAACTTGGCTCGTATGAACATGTTTTTACACAATGTCAACTACGACAAGTTTAATATAGCTTTAGGCGATACACTTCACCATCCTCACTTTATTGATGATAAACCTTTTGATGCTATTGTATCAAATCCTCCTTATTCAATAAAATGGATTGGAGATGATGACCCAACACTTATAAATGACGACCGTTTTGCTCCTGCTGGAGTGCTTGCTCCTAAATCAAAAGCCGATTTTGCATTTGTATTGCATGCACTGAGTTATCTTTCCAGTAAAGGACGTGCAGCCTTAGTGTGTTTTCCTGGTATTTTTTACCGTGGTGGTGCCGAACAAAAAATTAGAAAGTATTTAGTGGATAATAATTTTGTAGAAACAATTATCTCTGTAGCTCCTAATTTATTTTATGGAACTTCTATAGCGGTCACAATTCTGGTACTTTCAAAACATAAGACAGATAATACAACACAGTTTATTGACGCAAGTGGTGAAGATTTCTTCAAGAAGGTAACCAATAACAATATGATGACCGATACACATATTGATAAAATAATGGAGTTATTTGATAGTAAGGTTGATGTAGAACATGTTGCAAAATCTATCGACAATACTAAAATTGCTGAAAACGATTATAATTTATCAGTAAGTTGCTATGTAGAACCCAAAAATAACCGCGAGAAAACTAATATAGTTGAATTAAACAAAGAAGTTACCAAAACAGTAATAAGAATAGATAAACTTCGTGCAGATATTGATGTAATTATAAACGAAATTGAAGCATGAATTATTTAGAAAAGTTATTGGTCGGTGTTAACGTAGAGTGGAAATATTTAGGGAACGAAAGTTTCATTGAAATTGCAAATTCCGGTCGCAAGCCAGTTAAGGCATCAGAGCGATCACAAGGAAAAGTGCCGTATTATGGAGCAAATAATATCCAAGATTATGTTGAAGGCTATACTCATAACGGTGAATATGTACTAATTGCAGAAGATGGAACTCAAAGTGCAAATTCCAGTGATATTGACCACCCAATTCCAATTTAAAGTGAGCACCTGATTCCAATTCAAAATGACCACCTAATTCCGGAGCAAAATGACCACCTACATTTTACATCAAAAACTACTTTTTTTCATCTGTTAATTAGTGTTCAAATATACTTAAAATATTACCCTTTGTTTATTCCTCTTTTCTTTCTCATAGATTCTCCATGTAATTCGAGTCGGTGAGATTGATGTATGAGTCTATCCAGAATTGCATCAGCTATGGTTTTTTCTCCAATGATGTCATACCAGCCTTGTACCGGGATTTGTGATGTTACAATTATAGAACCATTATTATGCCTGTCTTCAATGATCTCTAAAAGGGTAATTCTGTTATGACTGTCTAGTGCTTGGAGTCCAAAATCGTCTAATATAATGACATCTTGCCGTTCTATTTTGGCCAATTCTCGTAGGTAAGAACCATCTGCTTTGGCCATTTTTAATTTAGCAAACAACTTCGAGGTATTAAAATAACTTACTTTAAAACCTTGTATGCAGGCTTGGTAACCCAATGCGGTACCTAAATAACTTTTACCTACACCGGTACTTCCCGTGATTAAAATGTTTTCGTTTTTCTCTACAAATTCACATTCTGCCAGACGCAGTACTACGTTTCGGTCAAGATTACGGGTTTGGTCAAAATTGATACTTTCAATATTTGATTTGTAATGGAATCGGGCATTGGTGATACTGCGCTGAATACGACGATTGTGCCTTTCGTCCCATTCGGCATCAATAATCATCGATACAAACTGATCGAGCGTGTAATGGTCTGTTTTTCCGCTTTCAATGGCTGTTTTAAAAGCATTGAACATGCCATAAAGCTTCATTTGTTTCATTTTTGTTACTGTGGATTCATTCATGATTACTTGGTTTTAATTTAATTATAATACTGTTTTCCTCTTATGTTACCGTGACTCGGGAGTTCCTGCTCGGGTTCCTGTTCAAAATCAATATGGTCTAGGTTGTTTTCTAAAATATTTTGAATGGTCTTAAAATTGTAAATTTTAAAATCAAGTGCCCGCCTGCAGGCATTTATTAATCGCTCTTTCCCTACCTTTTTCTCGAAGCTTAGTATTCCTAAACAACTTTTATAGGCCTGTTCAGGATGGTTTCTACTTTCGATTATCTGCATAATATATTCTCCTACTGACTCATCAATACTATTAGCCCAATCAATGAAGCGAGCAGCGCTCCACTGAGCTACAAATTGATGCGTACTGGCTAAATGTTCCGGGGTGGTGGTATAGACATAAGGTTTGTAATTTCGTGCATGGACAGCTACCCGATTGTATTTGTGATAGATCTCTACGGTTGATTTGGTATACAATAGTTTCGCTTTTTTCTTTACGTATTGATACGGAACGCTGTAGTAATTTTTGTCTTGACTTAATTGAACATGCCCGTTTTGCATTACTGTTGCAAAGGATTGGTATTTGATTTCAAAACGTTCTTGTGGTAGTGGACGTAGTTTTTGTTTCTCATCTTCTAAAAATAATTCCAGGCGAGAATAAGGACGTCCTGTGAGTTTTCTACCATTATGAGAGTCAAGTAAATCCCATACCTGCTGGTTTAGTTCTTCCAGAGAAAAGAATTTAGTTTCTTTTAGATTTACATAAATCCTTCGGTACAATATCTTGACAGCTCCTTCAACCAATGATTTATCTCTTGGTTTATAAGCCCTGGCAGGCAAGATAGTAGTTTCGTAATGTTCGGCTAAATCAGCCAAGGTTTCATTAATTGTTGGTTCAAAACGACTGCTTTTTATCACTGCAGATTTTAAATTATCGGGGACAATTGCCGCAGGAGTGCCTTCAAAAAAACGCATGGCATTTTCTACCGATGTAACAAAATCTTCCTTTTGTTGGCTCATAGAAGCTTCGGCATAGGTGTATTGACTGGCTCCCAATATGGCTACAAAAAATTGTACTTCTTTGATTTCTCCCGTGTCTTTATCAATAAGGGAGAGTGTTTTTCCTGCATAATCCACATACATTTTATCACCAGCTTTGTGATTCATGTGCATCACTGGATTGACTCGTTTACCCCATGTTTTGTAATGATGACCAAATTGTGAACTCCTGTAACCATCAGGGTTTACGGCAATATATTGCTCCCACATATGTTGTACGGTAACACCAACTTTTTTTAGTTCGCGTTCCATTTTAGGAAAAAAATCATGAAGTATCTGCAATTTGGGACTAATTGATTCCACGGTAGTGTGTGAAAACAAAAGTTCCAGTTCTGCATCTGTTTTTTCATTAATCACTTCAATACTTAATCCTAGGACTTCAAATAAAGAAATATACTTCTTTACCGTATTCCTAGAAAGGGATAAGTAGCTACTTATAAACAACTTACTCTTGCCGTTACAATAGAATTTAATTGCTTTTCTAATTTTACTCATGTCTGTTATTTTGTTTGCCATAATCCGTATTTTTTTAACGAATGTATGGTGCTAACAACATGAAAAAGTTAGTAGTTTTTAATGGTCAATTGTACCCCAAAATCAGGTGGTCAATTTGCACTGGAAAGTGGTGGTCAGTTTGCTCCGAAACTGGTGGTCAATTTACACTGGAATAGGGTGGTCAATTTGACCGGTTTTTCCATTATAGTGTCTCAATAGTGATCTAATTTTAACACCAGATTCTTTCAAATCATTCTTTTTCCATTTCCCTTCCGTTTTAGCAGATTTTCTTAAAATAGAACATGTTTCATCTTTGTCCGATACTGACCATGTAATCCAACTCAGTTTTCTACTTTCCATCCAATCTATATAATCTTGCCAAGATTCATGGTCGAGGGGACCATCCCCAGTGGCCTGCATCCCAGCAGATTCTGAGACAAAAACTGGCAGTCCACTTTTTATTGCGTCATCCGTTCTGTCACGCAACCATTTTCCATGGGTTCCTGCGTAGAAATGCATGGTATACATTAAATTATCGAATCCTTTTATAGGATTTGCAGCTGGTAAATGAATATCCTGATCCCATTTGGGGCAACCTACAAGAATAATATTATCTAAATCATTCTCGCGAATAACTTTTATAACCTCTTCCGAATAGGCCTTTATTTCTTCCCAAGATTCATAATCAGGCTCATTAAAAATTTCATAAATTACATTGGGGTACCTACCATAAATTTTCGACATTTCTGCAAAAAATTCTTTAGCTTCTTCTAAATTTATGTTGTGGCTGTGCCAATCTATTATTACATAAATATCCGCTTGAATTGCACCCTCAATAACAGCTTTAACTTTGGCTTTCGAAAATTCACGTTCTTTCAAATAAGGTTTGTCCCCTACCTCAATTCCCATTGCAGCGCGAACTACATTACATTTAAAATCTTTTTTGAGCCATTTAACCGCTTTTTCATTATAAAATCTTGGCCAGAAACTATGCCAACCAAAACTCAATCCACGAAGCACAACATCTTCTCCGTGAGTATCGACAAGCTGTGTTCCTTCAAGTTTCAATTGCCCATGATTTTTCACAAATTGAGCGTTAGAAAAGCAACAGCAGAGCAAAAAGAACAATCCCGTAATTTTCGATTTTACGTCCATTTTTAAATTTTATTTAATTTCAAAGTAATTACATCATGCGAGGATAAATCAGAAATAAATATTTTTTTTGTGTTTCCAACCTCTTTGTTTTTCCAAAGGTCAATAATTTTATAATTTGTCGTATTAAAATTAGTTTCTAGATTGAAATCGACATCTCGTATCACCTCTTTTTTCCAATCGAAATATATGTTCTTCGTAACATCACTTCGATTCAAAAAAGTTATTACCCAATTTCCATCAGATAAAGGTTTAACCCAAATTTCCAATCCATCCTTAGCGGAATATTTAAACCCTTGAATCCCCAATTTATCCTGATTTACAGCAATTAGTTCCTTGTTTGATAAAATTGCCAATGTTTCTTTAGACATTTTTCTGAAATCATTTCCAGCTATTAAAGGTGAAGACATCATAGACCACATTGTGAAATGTGCTCTATCTTCGTTATTTGTCATGCTATTACCCACCTCCAACATATCGAAATCATTCCAATGATCCGGTCCGGAAAACTTACGAATGTTTTTACGCATTTCGATAATTTTCATAAATCCCCATGACGACCAATTTCCTTGCTCATGTTTAAATTCACAATCAAAACACGGATAAATATCTCCGGAGATTCTCCAAAGATTACCAACAGGTTTTCCCCAATCCCAAGGCTGATTGTCACCCCATTCACATAAACTGAAAACGATTGGTTTACCTGCTGTTTTCAATGCGTTACTCATTGTGGTATAGGCTTCTTTTGCATTGATTCCTTCAGTATTGCACCAATCATATTTTAAAAAATCAATATTTAAGTTTGCATAAAAACGGGCATCTTGATATTCATACCCACGAGTTCCAGGATATCCGGCACAAGTGTGCGTGCCTGCACAATTATACAAACCAAATTTCAGTCCTTTGGCATGAATATATTCCACTAATGATTTCATTCCGCTAGGGAATTTTATTGGATCTGGAACTAAATTACCATTAGCATCGCGCTCTTTGGCCATCCAGCCATCATCTAGTACAATATAAGTGTAACCTGCAGCCGCCATGCCGGAAGCCACCATTATATCAGCAGTTTCTTTTACCAAATTTTCATCAATATTTGTTTCAAAAGTGTTCCATGAATTCCATCCCATAGGCGGAGTTAAAGCTAAATCATTGTATTTGGTACTTTTTTGTGCTATTACATTTCCTTGGCTTGATGCGGACAACGAAAAAGCAACCATAAAAAAAGAACAGATTATTTTTTTCATCTTTGTATTTTTATATTTAAAAATTATTTCTAAAAAGAATTCCCTAATTGTTGAATTAGGGAATATCTTAAACAAACTCAAACAAAACCAAATATTTACTTTAAAACAAAACCTACATCATCAATAAAAATTTTATCCCCATTATCATTTCCAAATTCTTGAAAAACAATTTCATTAATTTCTGCAGGTGCACCACCTAGATCGCTAAATGGTATCACTACGCTAGTCCATTTATTATCAAATGAAACCTCTTTTCCAGCACCAAAATTACCATTTAATACAACTTTAAATTTACCCGTTGCCTTCGTACTTTTAAATGAAACCCTAAGCGCTTTGTAAGAAGCTGTTGCAACTGGAGCAGCGAACATTGGGAATTTAAAACCCGTGTATCCCGTAAATGTAGTTTCTATAGAATTTTGACCTTGTAATTTTTCTGTAGTATTGACTTTATAACCACTTCCATCCCAAGGTCCTAAATAATTTTCAACAAATGAAGCCGGAGTATCATCATAAATTGCTGTCCCTATAGCTTGAGTAGAGGTTGCGAAACCAGATATATTTGTTACGGTAACGTACTTATATTGTGTGACACCAGCAGGAACTGTTACCTTAATTTCTGTCAATGATGATGAAATTACTGTAGCGTTAATATCACCAATTTTAACGGAGGGGTTTAAGAAATATTTTCCACTGATTGTTATAACATCGCCTGCAACTGCATTTATGGGATTGTAACTTCCAAAAGTAGGAGCTGGTGGAGCAATTATAAATGGATAAATTACAGTACCAAATTTTGTAACTATTTTTAATTCATTCGATGCATTTGCGTAAGGAGTACTTTCATCAATTGTAACAAATATGGCTTTATCGGTAACTAAAGTTGGATTGAAATACGTATCCACATCATTAAAATAAATTTTTTCAAGGGTGGCAAAACCAGAACCTTGAATTACATATACATTTTTAGGCAATCCAGATGTTGTTGGAACTAGTTCTCCTGCACCAGCTTTGCTGACACTGTCAATTGCCAATGTTCCTGAAGACCCCTCATTGTCATCTGATGAACAGGAAAACAACATACTTGCCACCAAGAAAAAGGTAAGAAAGGTATGTAAATATTTTGCTTTAAGATTTTTCATAATAGTATATTTTTTTTAGGTTATTTAAAAACATAAGGAACTGCAGGTTCTCGTAATTTTGGATTCTGCAACAGCTCATTTGCAGGATAAGGATATATAAGTGTTGTAATGGGTAAAGAAGAAATTTTAGTTGGTGCAATTTTTGTCCCTCTGTCTTGAGCTTCCAATTTAGCTTTTGCAACAGCAAAATCAAGTCTACCCAAATCAAACCAATAATCATTCTCCGCAGCCAATTCAGCTCTTCTTTCTTTGAAGATATCTTCAAAAGTTATCACTGTTTTAGGCACTAACCCAGCTCTAACTCTAACTTTATTGTAGGAGGTCAGTGCTGCACCGTTTGAAGTACTACCAGATTGAGAACCTAAAATTGCCTCGGCATGGATCAATAATAATTCAGCATATCGCATCACATATGTATTTTGCTTAGTAAATCCATTTGATAGGGCATTATATACCCCAGTAATGTCAGCATTACTTCTACCACATACATATTTTTTCATTGCAGCACCAGAACCTTGTGCGAAATTAGTTTGCCCATCTTGATCTAAATCTGGCATAGTATATCCCAATGTTATTGCCCCAGTTCCGTCATAATTTGCTGATGCTGATAATTTAGGGTAATTATCTCCCGGTTTCATAAATGTTTCTTTTCTGCGCAAATCTCCTGGCTCAAAAGCATTATTAATCAAATCTTGAGAGGGACCTACAACTCCAGCATAGCTGGCTTCTGTTAGATTTCTATTACTTGCAAATTGTGTATTCAATGAATTTCCGTAGAAGTAAAGACCTGGCATCCACTGAAAAGCAATGATAGATTCTTCATTGTTGTTATATTTTGGAAGAAATAAATCTCCGTAATTAGTAGCTGGTACATCTGTACCGAATAGTTTAAACTCTCCGCTGTTGATTACTTCTTCTGCGAGAGCTCTAGCCTCGGCATATTTCTTTTGATATAAATAGACCTTTGCCAGAAGTGCTTTTGCTGAGCCTGAAGAAACTCTGGCATTATCCTGATAACTACCTCCTCTGACTTTTGCTTTCAAATTGTCTCTAGCAAATATCAAATCGTTTTCGATAAACTTATAAACATCCGAAACAAGATTAGTATTAATTTGAGGATTAGCAGCAAAATCTGCTGCATTCTCAACAATTGGTACAGGTCCAAAAAATCGAACCAAATTAAAATAAGCTAAAGCTCTCATAAAATGAGCTTCACCTAGCGAATTATTGATGGCGGCTTCACTTACCTTTGGATTATTAATATTAGGTAAAGCCAAAATTAAGGTGTTTGCATTTGCAACCACCCCAAAACAGGAAGACCAAGCTCCAAGTAAATTCTCATCACTAGTTTGAAACAACAATGTATTAAACTGATTAAATTCAGAAGATGTGTTCACTAAATTTCCAGATGCCATGTCAGTTAAAGCAAAGTACGGCTTTACCGTTAATTCAAACCAAGCTTTTCCATAAAGTATATTAGTACTTGAAGCTACTTTCTCATCAGAATCATAATATGTCGCAGCGTCATAAGAATCCTTAGGAACTACATCTATAAACTCGTCTGAGCAAGATGATATGACTAAAATCGAGCATAAAACAACTAATGTTTTATAATTTATTAAATATTTTTTCATTTTTTTTAAGTATTAGAATTCAACATTTACTCCCACTGAAATAACTCTTGGAGTTGGATAACGACCATTATCAACACCGGACAATAAAGCGTCTTGATTGAACGATCCAACTTCCGGATCATAACCAGTATATTTTGTGAACGTGTACAAGTTTTGCACACTTGCATATAATTTAAGTCTAGTCAACTTAGCTTGCGAGATAATATCCGTCGGTAATGTGTATCCAACCGTAATATTTTGTACTCTTAGGTAAGAACCGTCTTCAACGAAACGATCAGAAAAAATTAAATTAGGATGATCATAAGATGTAGGTCTTGGTAAACTTGCATCGAGGTTAGAAGGAGAATAAAAATCCAAAGCAGAAGCAAACTGATTCTGATACAAATTAGAATTTGATGTTCCAGCTCTCCTTGTAAGATTAAATAAATCATTTCCAACAGAGCCTTGCAAAAATACTGAAAAATCAAAATTTTTGTATGCAAAATTGTTAGTAAAACCGAATGTGAAATCTGGATTTGGATCTCCAATCGTAGTATAATCTAATTCATTTATCACACCATCATTATTATTATCTGCATATTTCATATCACCAGCAATAAAATCAACCGGGCTGGCACCAAAACCGTTTTTAGGCCCTGCGCTGGCATCGGCATCCGAGGTATAAATTCCTAATGAATTCAATCCATAAAAAGTACCTATAGGACCTCCGACTAGTGTTTTAGTAATTGGTTTTCTTGTATAATCATTTATAAGAGCATATTTAATAAGCAATGAACTGTTAGAAATCTCAACTAACTTATTTACATACTTAGACACGACTAATGTAGAATTCCAAGAAAAACCACTATCTAATTTGGTACTGTAGTTCACAGACATTTCAATTCCTTTATTTTCCAATGTTCCAATATTTCCAAAAGCTGAGGCTACTCCACCACCATCGCCACTTCCAGTAAGAAATAATGGCAAAGGAATTTGATACAAGAAATCTTTAGAAGTCTTTTTATAAACATCTATCGAAGCATTTAATCCTGAGTTAAAAAGTGAGAAGTCTAATCCAATATTTATTTGTTTTTGAGATTCCCAAGTCAATTCAGGATTTGGAGATCTGGAAAGCTGAAAACCTGCACCTAAAGGAGATTGTACCAAAGTCAATGCCGGGGCATATAAATTATTCGCAATTTGCTGATTTCCAGTCTCACCATAACCAGCTCTAACTTTTATATTTTTAACAGCATTAAAGTCCTGCATGAATTCCTCATTAGATAATTTCCATGACCCCGAAATAGCTGGGAAATAGCCCCATTTATTTCCTTTTGCGAACTTTGATGAACCATCTGCCCTAATAGAACCGGAAATACTGTAGCGTCCTCCATAATCATAAACTGCTTTTCCAAAAAGTGAATACAATCGTTGTGAACCACTATAGGCGAAGCCTGGTTCAACTTTTTGCAGTTCTGCAGCCACAGGTAATTCAGGTAACGAATTATCGAAAAATCCAATTCCAGTTACAGCCAAACCTTTCCAGTTGCCTTCATTAGCCTCTTGGCCTGCTAAAATATTAAAGCTATGCTTTCCAATTTCAGTTTTATAGGTTAGTAAGTTTTTAATGTTTAGTGAATAAAAACTATTTGTTCTTGAAGTAAGTGAAGCTGTATTATTACTTGCAGCTCCCCAATTATAAGTTGGACGAAATTCATTTCCTTCACTAAATTCTGCGTATCCGCCTATCTCAAAACGGTACTCTAAACCTTTCATTAACCTTGCTTCAGTAAAAACATTTCCAGAAAAATTCTTTCTGACCAATTTATTTGTGTTTGACAACGCTTCAGCGATTGGATTTCTAAAATATATTCCTTGAGAATTTGTTGGAGGACCGGCATAAGTTCCATCTGCATTATAAACAACTACGTCAGGAGTACTCAACAATGATGTACTAACTATTCCATTTTGGCTTCCATTTAATGTGATATTTTCGTTAGTAATTCCAGTATTCACAAATGCACCCACCTTCAACCAATCCTTAACTTTAGCATCCACATTAGTTCGAAAAGTATATTTTTTAAATCCAGATCCTATCACAGTACCTTCCTGATCTATATAACCTCCAGATACATAATAACTCACTCCTTCTTTTCCTCCAGAAATAGACAATTGATGCGATTTCATGATGGCAATTCTGTAGATTTCATCTTGCCAATTAGTACCTTTGCCTAATAACTCCGGATGTGAAAAATTATCATTTTTTAATGCTGTTGGGGTTAAAGCATCAATCAACCCATTTTGTAATCTGGCGTACCCTTGTAAATCCAGAACATCGATTAAATTTGTTTGCTCTTGAATCGAGTAGCTATGATCGTAAGTCAATTTACCTGATCCTTTTTTTCCTGATTTTGTAGTTATAATTACCACACCATTAGCGCCACGAGATCCATATATAGCTGTTGCTGAAGCGTCTTTCAGAATATCCATCGACTCAATATCATTGGGATTTAAAAAAGCAATTGGGCTTACAGAACTATTCCCCGTCGACGTACTACCCTCACTAAAATCATTTCCTACCAGCGGTTTACCTGTAGTTGACTTACTGGTGGCGTCACCAGAAATTGGTACACCATCCACAACATATAATGGCTCATTTGTACCTCCAAGAGAAGAAATACCTCTAATTTTCACAGAAGTGTTGCTCCCGGGTTGACCAGAATTACTAGTCACTGTTACTCCTGCAGCTTTACCCTGTAACATCTGATCCACAGACACCTGCTTCAAATTTTCAAGATCCTTAGCTTTTACAGAAGATATTGCACTCGTTATATCGCCTCTTTTTTGAGTACCATAACCTATAACCACAACTTCTTGTAGATTTTGTGAAGTAGACTTCAATGACACATTGATTTTAGATTTCCCTTTTACTGCAATATTTTGGGTTTCAAATCCAATAAAAGAAAATGATAATGTAGCATTAACGGGAGCATCAATTTCATATTTACCATCAATATCTGTCGATGCAGATTTGCTTGACCCTATGACCAATACATTCACACCAGGTATGGTAAGACCCTTTTCATCAGTTACAACACCTTGAACTTTAGCTTGGGCTGTAATAAAATTGCTTGTAAGCAGTAAAAATAATAACAAAGGAATTGCTCTGTGATTGCCGTTCCAATGAATTAAATTAGACAATAGTTTTTTCATAATAAATGTTTAGTTAGTTAAGATTGTTAATTTCTGAAAAACATATTTCAGAAATAAAATGCATATTAATTATTCTGATTTATAATTAACAAATCTATAACACATGTAAACATTAAATTAATAGTATTATATCATTTAATGATAATATTTTTACTTTAGACACAAATAGTAAAACATATCAAAATAATAACCTAATTAAATTATACATAACATAATTTTATTGACTAAATAATAACATAAAAGGAATTAAGAGATAAGCAACAATAACATCTATTTCAATTTAAAACGAAGTAGTAACAGGGAAATAAGAACAAATTACCTATAGAATTCTTTTCAAACCAGAAAAATCTTCTCTATACTGACTTGGAGTACATTTTTTTATAGACTTAAAGCTTCTGTTGAAATTTGCAATATTATTAAAGCCTGATTTAAAAGCTATTTCTGAAATACTAAGATCTTTTTCTACCAACCATCTGGCAGCATAACCAATTCGAATATCATTGATATAATTAACAAATGTTTTTCCAGTTCTCTTCTTAATAAATCGATTGAACGATATACTAGTCATACTCGCTACATTCGATACATCATCTAGAGATATTTTCTCTGCAAAATTTTTTTGAACATACTCATACACTAATTTCATTTTATCATAATCGTCAAAAGTGTCGTAATCGACAGTAAATGTTGACAATAACCTTTGATTTCTTGAATTTGCTAAATCATAGAGTATTGATGTGATTTCAAGAAAATAATCCATACCATCTAACTTTGAAATTTTAATCAATCGTGAAGAAAGCTCTTCTGCAGTTTTTTTTGAAAATAAAATACCATGAATAGATCGATTAAACATGTCTTTTATAGGATTCATTATGCGTCTTGACAATAAAGTTTCATCAAATAAATCATTATGAAATTGTATGGTAATTTCATGAATTTGCTTATTAGTACACTTATGTAATTCCCACCCATGGTATAAATTGGGGCCAATTAATACCAATTCAATATTATCAATTTCTTCTATATTATCGCCCACAACTCTTTTAACACCTTTACCATTTTGTATAAAATTTATCTCAAATTCAGGATGATAATGGACCGGAAAGTCAAAATTGTCTTTTACTCTGTCAAATACCAAAAAACTATCGCCTGATGATAATGGTGGAATTTCTCGGTAAAATTTCTTTAAATTGCTCATATCGTTTTTTTTTACCTGCAATAATATGATATATAATTGATAAAATAATATTAATTAAATGCGAGTCATGCAATTATCTTTGAAAAATACAATTATCATTTTTTTAAAAAGAATATGAATATTAAATACGAATCATTTTTATTACACACTATTTTTATAGTTTTAGCAGTTAAAGTCCTAAAAATAATTTTCACATATTTTAGGGCTGATTGTATTGTAAAAAACTAAGTATACTAAAACAACCCTCACAATTGACTACTAATGAAAAAAATACTTTATGTAATTCTTATATGCACTCACATTGCGACCTCCTGTTCTACAAAAGCACAAAGTATTGATACAAAATTATCTCTCACTGATAGAAATGCGACAGCAGAAACAATAATACTATACAAAAAACTGACAATAAATACAGAAAAAGGAATTCTTTTTGGGCATCAAGACGATCTAGCTTATGGTGTAAATTGGAAATATAAAACACAAAGAAGTGACGTTAAAGATGTTACTGGAGACTATCCTGCAGTTTACGGATGGGATCTCGGAGGCTTGGAAAAAAAAGCTACAACTAATATTGACGGTGTTCCTTTTGACAAAATGAGGAAATTTATTAAAGATGCTCACACACGAGGCGGCGTTGTAACATTAAGTTGGCATTTAGACAATCCCTTAACTGGAAATAACGCATGGGACACCACTCCAAAATCATTAGTTTCTGCTTTACCAGGAGGAGAAAGCCATGAAAAATTCAGATCTTGGCTTGATGAAGCTGCAAAATACATTTTAACTTTAAAAGACAGTAAAGGGAAACCAATTCCAATCTTGTATCGCCCTTACCATGAATTAACAGGAAATTGGTTTTGGTGGTGTAAGAACAACGGGAATCCTGCTGAATTCAAACTTTTATGGAGATTCACCATTAATTATTTACAAAAAAAAGGAGTACATAATTTAATTTATGTCTACAATACTGCTGATTTTAAAACGAAGGATGAATTTTTAGAATATTATCCAGGTTCAAATTATGCGGATATCTTGAGCTTTGACAAATACCAATACACTGATCCTAAAATAGATAACTCCTTTGTTGAAAATTGTCAAAATCAATTTAAAATAATGAATGAAGTTGCGAAAGAGCAAAATAAAATAATGGCATTTGCTGAAACTGGTTATGAAGCAATTCCTTATGATAAGTGGTGGACTAATACGCTCATGAAAGCCATAGGTGACTATAAAATTTCCTACGTATTAGTATGGAGAAACCACGGATGGCAGGAAAAAGAACAAAAAATGCACTATTATGCACCTTATAAAGGACAGATAAGTGAAAAAGACTTCATAGATTTTTATAATCTTGATCGAATTTTATTCGAAAAAGAAGCTGCAAAAGAAAACCTGTATCAAAAATAATTTATTAAAACTAGACCTATAAACCATAAAAAATGCACAATAAAATAAGTATAAAAGAAAAAGTTGGTTATGGCTTAGGAGATGCTGCTTCCTCCATGTTCTGGAAAATATTCAGTATGTATCTCATGTTTTTTTACACTGATGTTTTTGGTTTGGCACCAGCAGTTGTAGGAACTATGTTTCTAATTACTAGAATATGGGATTCTTGTTTTGATCCACTAGTAGGAATAATTGCTGACCGTACAAAAACGCGCTGGGGAAAATTCAGACCCTATCTTTTATGGACTGCAATCCCTTTTGCAGTAATCGGAGTTTTAACTTTTTATACACCTGATTTTGATGAAAAAGGGAAAATAATCTACGCCTACATCACCTATTCACTAATGATGATGGTTTATTCCATCATAAATGTACCATACGCCTCATTACTTGGAGTACTTTCATCCGATAGAAAAGAACGGACTACTCTCTCATCCTATAGAATGGTTTTTGCTTTCGCAGGAAGTTTATTAGCGTTATGGCTCATCGAACCTTTGGTGAATTATTTTGGAGGGAACATGAATTCAGAAAAAGGTTGGTTGTATACCATTATAATCTTTGGAATTATCACTACTTTCTTTTTCTGGGGTTGCTTTTTTTTAACCAAAGAAAGAGTCCAACCAATTTCAGATGAAAAAACTGACTTAAAAGAAGACCTTAAAGATCTTTGGAAAAATAAACCTTGGTGGATCCTTCTTGGTGCAGGAATTGGGGCATTAATCTTTAATTCAATCCGCGATGGTGCAGCAGTTTATTATTTTAAATACTATGTCAGCAATACGCTAAATTATAGCTTTAATCTCTTTGGAGAAACCTTTGCGATGACACCAACTTCTCTTTACTTGGTTTTGGGACAAGCAGCAAATATAATTGGAGTAATTGCAGCAACGCCAATTGCTAATAGAATTGGTAAAAAGAACACCTTTTTGGGATCAATGTCTTTGGCTGCGATTTTGAGTATGATTTTTTACTTTTTTGGAAAAGAAGAAGTTTTACTAATTATGATTTTCCAGGTATTAATAAGTATTTGCGCGGGCTGCATCTTTCCTTTGATATGGTCAATGTATGCCGATAGTGCTGATTATTCCGAATGGAAACAAGGAAGACGTGCTACAGGACTTGTATTTTCAGCTTCTTCGATGTCTCAAAAATTTGGATGGACGATCGGAGGCGCTGCGACTGGATGGCTACTTGCATACTACGGATTCCAAGCAAATATTGAACAAACTGCGGTTACACAAAACGGTATCCAACTCATGCTTAGTATACTTCCAGCGTTAGCCGCTGTGATTTCAGTACTATTTATTGTGTTTTACCCACTAACAGAAAAAAAATTACAGATTATTGAACAAGAACTTAACAGCAAAAGAAATTTAACTAATTAATACTTTATTCTAGAACTTTCAACTATGAATACAAAAACAGTAATTACCCGTTTCCAAAAAAGAAAAACTGAAATTGAAAATGAATTTCAGCAGCTTATTGAGCAAAAAAACGAATCTCAGTCATCTGTTGGCAACGGTATATTCGTTCGTTATAAAAATCCCATCATTACAGCAAGCCATACTCCTATTGAATGGCGATATGATTTAAATGCGAATACAAATCCTTTATTACTAGAACGAATTGGCATTAATGCTGCGTTCAATTCTGGTGCTATGAAATGGAATAATAAATTTATTCTTGCCGTTCGCGTAGAAGGTTTCGATCGAAAATCTTTTATTGCAATCGCCGAAAGTCCAAACGGATTAGATAATTTTAAATTCTGGGAGAAGCCATGTGTTTTACCACAAACAGAGGAACCAGATACTAATGTGTACGATATGCGTTTGGTCAACCATGAAGATGGTTGGATTTACGGCATTTTTTGTACTGAGAGAAAAGATCCCAAAGCCCCCGCTGGAGATACTAGTTCCGCTATTGCAAACGCAGGAATTGTTCGCACCAAAGATTTAATTAATTTTGAAAGATTACCAGATCTAATTTCAAATACAGGTCAACAACGAAATGTAGTTTTACATCCTGAGTTTGTCAATGGGAAGTATGCTTTATACACTCGTCCACAAGACGGTTTTATTGACATAGGAAACGGTGGTGGTGTAGGATTAGGTTATGTTGACGATATGACAAATCCAATTGTACAAAACGAAGCCATCATCTACGGAAAACAATACCATACTGTTTATGAACTTAAAAATGGTTTAGGACCAGCTCCCATAAAAACAGAAAAGGGTTGGTTGCATTTAGCACATGGCGTAAGAAATACTGCTGCAGGATTGCGTTATACACTATATATGTTCATGACAGATTTAAATGATATTTCAAAAGTAATCTATAAACCTGCAGGACATTTTATGGCTCCTGAAGAAATAGAAAGAATTGGCGATGTCTCAAATGTAGTGTTTTCTAATGGTTGGATTGAAGACAGCGACGGAACTGTATATATCTATTATGCCTCTTCAGATACTAGAATGCATGTTGCCGTTTCATCCGTTGAAAAATTGATTGATTATGTCATAAACACTCCCGAAGATACCTTTACATCAGCTGGTTCTGTGAATACTATTATTCGACTAGTAGATAAAAACAAAGCAATTTCATAAACGTGTCGTCACCTATAAAACAATTACAGTCAGAACTTACTATTGAACTCAATTCTATCCTTTGGTATTGGTCGAAGTTTACTATGGACACCAAAAATGGAGGTTTCATTGGTCAAATTGATAATAATGAAATTATTAATATCGAAGCCGAAAAAGGCTCTGTTTTAAATGCACGAATCCTATGGACGTTTTCATCAGCTTTTAAAATAACCAAAAACGAAGAACATAAAATAATTGCAAAAAGAGCTTTTGATTATATATTATCACATTTTTATGATATTGAATTTGGCGGAATTTTTTGGAGTCTTCATTCCGATGGAACTCCAAAAGACACCAAAAACCAAATCTATGCAATAGCATTTGTTATCTATGGTATGACAGAATATTATGCTGTTTCCAAAGAGGAGAAAGCACTAGAAGTAGCCATTGATTTGTACAAGAAGATCCAAAAGTACAGTTTTGATTCAATTAACAAAGGATATCTTGAAGCCTTCTCCCAAAACTGGAAAAACATTGACGATTTACGTTTAAGTGACAAAGACGCTAATGAAAAGAAAACAATGAATACACATTTGCATATAGTGGAAGCCTATGCAAATTTGTATAAAGTATGGAAAGATGTGACCTTACAAAAAGATATCATCGAAATATTACAGGTTATCGACACTCATTTTATAAACGAAGAAACGGGGCATTTAAAGCTATTTTTTGATGAAAACTGGATAGAAAAACCCGACGTAATTTCTTATGGCCATGATATTGAAGCTGCCTGGCTCCTATTACAATGTGCCGAGATTTCAGAAGACGCTACATTGATTGCACGTTACAAAATACACGCTATTCAACTCACTAACAGTACAAAAGAAGGAATTGATGTAGATGGCGGTTTATGGTATGAATTAGACCCAGAAAGCAATCAATTAATTGCCGAAAAACACTGGTGGCCACAAGCAGAACTGATGATAGGTTTTTTTAATGCTTATCAATTAACAAGTGATACATCCTATTTAGATATTGTATTAAAAAATTGGGATTTTGTTAAAACATATATTCTTGATACCCTTAATGGAGAATGGTATTGGGGATTAATGCTGATTATTCAGTAATAAAAAAAGACAAAGCTGGTTTCTGGAAATGCCCGTATCACAATGGTCGTGCTTGTATAGAAATCATTAACCGCATTAAATCAATTAAAAATGAATAAATTATATCTTTTAATAACAGTACTTTGCTATACATTCTTTATTTCAGGTTGCTCTTCAGGTCTTGATACTCCTGATACTATTGTATCGCCACCAGTCACTACACCAGTTTCTGATACAGATGCTTTAACTACCGTGAATGTAAAAACACATATGGTTGATGCTAGTGCTACAGCAGAAACGGTTGCTTTATTTTACAATCTAAAGAAACTTGCTAAAACTAAATTTGCCATTGGACAACAAGATGCATTCAATGCTTTTTACAACAATGGTTCATCATCACTGTCCGACATCAAAAAAACAACCGGAAATGATCCTGCACTATTAGGTTCTGACTTCATGTTTATTACCGATAAAAATAATACGGGTCAAAACGACAACTGGTTTTACCAACAAGAAAAAAAGATTACGGATGATGCCAAACAAGCTTACGCAAAAGGTATGATTAATGTTTTCTGCTGGCATTTGAGAGAGCCAAACAAAGAAGACAGTTTCTATGCTAATGACATGAGTGCAGCCGAAAAAGCTACTGCTTTCAAAAGTATTTTGCCTGGAGGCTCAAAGCATGATTGGTATAAGTTAAAACTCGATAAAATAGCATCGGTAATTTCTAATTTAAAAGGAAGCAATGGTGAGTTAATCCCTATCATCTTTAGACCTTTTCATGAGTTTGACGGAAATTGGTTTTGGTGGGGTGCTGATTATTGCTCACCCGAGGAATACAAAACCGGTTTTCAGTTTACTGTTAATTATCTTAAAAACAGCAAAGGTCTTCACAATGTATTGTATGCATTTTCTCCTGACAATACATACTCAACATCAACTAATTATTTGAGTCGCTACCCAGGCGATGCGTTTGTTGATGTTTTAGGTATGGATAATTATGGTGATTTTAACAATCAAGGACAAGCCGGTTCAGACAGAGCCAATACAAAATTGAAGATGGTCTCCGATTTAGCTAAAAGCAAGGTGAAAATTGCCGCATTGACCGAAACTGGTTACCAAGTAACAACTACAAATACTCCTATATCTGGATGGTTCTCTAATTATTTATACAATGCTCTAACTGCAAATAATATCGAGATTAGTTTTGTAATGTTTTGGAACAATACTCGAGATGGTTATTATGTACCAACTCCTTCTGTTACTAATGCACCTGACTTCACAAGTTTTACCAGTAAACCAAAGTCGGTATTAGTGAATACATTGCCTAAAATGTATGTTCTACCTAATTAAAACCAAAAGTCAAAGTCTAACTTTTTAATAATAACAAATAACGAAGCCATAATAGCCATGAAAATCCTTTTTTTGAGGTTTTACAACCAAAAAAAGATTGTAACGAATAGCAGGAAAAAGCTCCTGAAATAAATTAATTATGAAGAAATTAGTATTAAAAATATTTTTTGGAATTTTTTGTTTGACCAATATTAGTTGCCAAGCACAAAAACAACAGCCTGCAATAACTGTAAAAGGAACGCAATTTTACAAAGGTGACAAATTGTATTCGTATGTTGGCACCAATTATTGGTATGGTGGTTTATTGGCATCTAAAAAAGTAGGCGACCGAAAAAGACTGCTTCGGGAACTAGATTTAATGAAGAAAAATGGTATTGACAATTTAAGAATCTTAGTGGGCGCTGATGGTGGAACCTATGATTACACGGTTAGTCCAGCCTTACAATACGAGCAGGGAAAATACAATGCCGATTTGCTGGATGGTTTGGATTTCTTGATTGCCGAAATGGGAAAACGCAATATGTATGCGGTTTTATACCTCAACAACAACTGGGAATGGTCAGGCGGTATGTCGCAATATTTAGAATGGAACGGCTTCGGAAAAATTCCGAATCCAAACATTAAACCCAACTCTTGGCCTCAATTCATGGATTATGTAAAACAGTACCACAGTTGTGAGCCTTGTATGGTGGCTTTTGAAAATCATATAAAATATATTTTGGGCCGAACTAATGCCTATACAAACAAGAAATATACTGAAGACAATGCGATTATGGCATGGCAAATAGGCAATGAACCCCGCGTTCTTAGTATCGAAAACGAAAAAAAATTTACGGCTTGGCTGAACAAAACTGTTGATTTGATTGATAGTTTAGATTCCAATCATTTGATTTCAACAGGTTCTGAAGGTAAAGCGGGATCAAATGATGATTTGGCTACCTATGAACGCACGCACATGAATCCGAAGATTGATTATTTAACTATGCATATCTGGCCAAAAAACTGGGGTTGGTTCAACGCTGAAGACGCAAAAACTACTTTGCAAATTGCGATTCAAAAAGCTACAGCATACATAAACGAGCATGTCGATGTAGCCAAAAAATTAGGTCGCCCCATTGTTATTGAAGAATTTGGATTACCAAGAGCCTATGAAAGCCTACTACCAAATTCCTCGGTATTGGATAGAAACGCATTTTACAAAGCTTTCTTTGAAAAATTGATTTTAAGTCGCAGCAATAATGAGGCGTTGCGCGGTGTTAATTTTTGGGGTTTTGGCGGCGAAGGAAAAGCTGTTAATACTTCCGGGAAATGGAATATTGGTGACCCTTTTACTACTGATCCACCGCAGGAACCACAAGGTTTGAATACTGTTTTCTCGACAGACAAATTAACATTGGAATTGGTGAAAAAATATAATTTGAAACTTAAATAGAAACATAGTCCACTACTTTAAATTCATAACATAAAAAACATAGGCTTTAATGTTGTCCTTTTTATTTTTTAGCATTTCCTGTTTTTAATGAAACTACTAATCATCGACCGCTATTGGCAAAAACACCTATTACTTTTTTCAATATATCTCGCTCTAACTCGGCATTTTTGAGCCTTTTTCTCCAGTTCATGAATTCATTCTTGTTCCGGACGTAGTTATAAATTTACTTTTGCAACAAAAATTCTTTCTCCAAAATTATTAGTAAAAAGAAATATTTTCGAATTACGACCAACGGGTTAATTTTATGAGCAAATCAAAATAAGAACTTATAACACAAAAAAACAGTAGTTAACATTGGTTTACTACTGTTTAAAAAATTATACTTTTTATTAATCCACTATCGCTCTTTCAGCTCTGGACAGTATATTTTGAAAAATTAGAATATCCCTAAAAATTTACGCTTGTATATTTTCTTTAAATCTTTTTCAAAAATAGTAAAGGGGTCATTATAAAATTTCAAGAAATCAGGAACACTATTTTGCCCAGGAAATGGTGCATAATAATGTGTTGGACTTTGTGTATCATTTCTCCAAACTAACACATATGACAATTGCATGTTTTCAGATTTCAATACTTTTAGCAAAGTTTCTGTCCACCATATTGGATTTGGAATCGATTCTAATCCAGTTTCTGTTAACGCTGCTAATTTATTACTCTTAATACCGTAGTCTGAAACTATTTTAAGTTTCTTGATAGCTCTTTCAATATTATAATTCCCATCTCTTCCAAAGTCACCATAATTATCCATACCTACCATATCCACATAATCATTACCGGGAAAACGCTCTAAAAACTCCTCTTCCGTATTAAATTTGTTATCGGGTGAAAATGCATATATAAAATTATGAACCTTTAAAGTATCTCTTAAGTAAGAAACTGTGAACTGCCAGACGGCGATAAAATCTTCACGAGAGGCATACGGTTTTCCCCACCAAAACCATTCTCCGTCAAATTCATGATAAGGCCTAAAGATTATAGGAGCCAATTTGCCGTTACTCCCTTTTACAGAATTAGCAAAATCTGCAATTGTCTTTAAAATTTTTTTATACTCTTCGTGTTTTGAACCTCCAGGCTTGATCAATGGCATTGAAGCTAAAGATACCCCCTCTTTCCAATAAAACCCATCTTTAGAAGCTGGATTTGAAAAATGCCATGCAGCTGTAGTTACCCCGCCTCTATTGTAAGTATCTACAACATTTTTTTTTAAGCCTTCTTTAGTTTTTTCGATATCTGCTTCTGATCTCCCAGATAATCCGCTAAAATCGATACCAACCATTGCAGGAAATGATCCAGTAACCGATTTTACATCTGAGCGATTGGCATCACCACTCCAACCATGTCCATATTCAGTAGCATGTTGATGTGCAAACAGTATGCTCCTTTTAGAGATATCCTTCAGGTTTTTGTATAAGGCTTTGGTTTCTTTAGTTGCATCTTTGTCGATCTGACCGGAAACAAAATTTCCTACCAATAAAAAGGATACTGTACATAGAGTATTATAAAATACTTTTTTATTCATAATTAAAAATATTTATTTGAATTCTGAAAATTAAGCTTATTAACCTAAATATGATGATACTTTTTTATCAATTGATTCTCAGATAAGATCACCCCTGCGGATATTACTTTTTTATCTAGAATTTTCAATCAGACAAGCATATTACTCAAAATAACAAGCCTGTAACACAGTAAAAAAACACAACTTTTTTGGCTTTTATTTGTTTTATTTTTACTCAATTTATAAATGAGTGATGGGGAACCAAAGAAGTAATCACCGCCCCTAAATCGACAACCTATTTAACTCAGCTCCGTACGAGGTGAAAAAAGAAAAAAATATTTAAAAACCAATCCATTATTTTTAAAACTAACTCTAATTTAAATTTAAGTAAATTACCGAAATACACTTTTTTAAAGACTAATTTTAAACTGATACAGTTGATTAGACAATACCTCAAAATTAGGTATCGTTTTAAATCAATTTACCCTAAAATTAAAAAAAGGCTCCAATTCTAAAAAATGGAGCCTTAGTTTTTAATCTTAAATTTAGTAACTACGGAATAGCGTTTGTTTATTTTAAAATTTGCTCAATTTCATTCAACTCATCTAGAGTAAAATCAAGGTTTTGCAAACTATCAATATTATTGTTTAACTGCCCTACTGAACTCGCTCCAATTAGGACCGAAGTGATACGGTTATCTTTTAACAACCAAGCCAGAGCCATTTGTGCCAAAGATTGATTTCTGTTTTTTGCAATTTTATTCAAGGCCACTATTTTGACCACTTTCTCATCAGATACTTCTTCTAATTGTAAATGACCATTAGGATTAAAAGCACGAGAATTTTCTGGAATTCCTTTTAAATATTTATCGGTAAGTAGTCCTTGTGCCAATGGCGAAAAAGCAATACATCCTACTCCTTTATCTTCTAAAACGTCCAGTAAACCTTCCTCACAGGTACGCACAAACATGGAGTATTTTTCTTGATGAATTAAACAAGGTGTCCCTAGTTGTTGCAAAATTTCAGTAGCTTGATTCGTTTGTTCTGCTGGATAATTAGAAATTCCTGCATACAACGCTTTTCCGCTTCGTACTGCATAGTCTAATGCCATCATAGTCTCTTCTAAAGGCGTATTTGAGTCATAACGATGTGAATAAAAGATATCTACATAATCGAGGTTCATTCTCTTTAAACTTTGATTTAAACTCGTTATTAAGTATTTTCTTGATCCCCATTCTCCATAAGGACCTTCCCACATTTTATAGCCTGCCTTTGTAGCAATCACCAATTCATCACGCAAATTGCCTTGGAAATTATTTTTTAAAATGTTACCAAAATTAGTCTCTGCAGAACCTGGTATTGGTCCGTAATTGTTGGCTAAATCAAAATGTGTTATTCCTTTATCAAAAGCTTCTTTGACAATATTTTCTCCGTTTTCAAAATTATCTACTGAACCGAAGTTATGCCATAATCCTAAAGAAATTTGTGGTAATAATAAACCACTTTTTCCGCATCTATTGTATTCCATTGCATTAATTTAAAAAATTTGATTTCAATTTTCTAATTCGTAAAATTCGCATTCATAAGTATATAACACAAATAAACCCGACCTGTTTCTTAAGCTGTCGGGTTTAAATATTGTATTCTATAAAAATTATTTTATCTCAAAACTGCTTTCTAAACCTTTGTCTGAGCTTCCTCCTACCATGATTTTAAAAGTCCCATGCTCTACAAGGTAATTACCATCATTATCAAAGAAACCTAATTCTTTGTCTGTTAATGTTAACGTTATTGTTTTAGTTTCCCCTTTTTTCAAATCAACTAATTCAAAACCTTTCAGTTCTTTTACCGGACGAGCTAAACTTGCTACCTCATCATGAATATATAATTGAACGACCTCTTTACCATCATAATTTCCTGTATTAGTAACATCTACAGATACTTTTACCGCTTCTCCTAAAGCAATAGCAGTTTTATCTAATTTTAAGTTTTTGTACTCAAAAGTCGTATAACTTAATCCAAAACCAAAAGGAAATTGTGGCGTTTTCTCAACATCCGTATAGTGAGACCAAAACACATTTCCTTCTCCATTAGTTGGTCTTCCTGTACTGTAATTGTTGTAGTAAATTGGTACTTGGCCTACATTTCTAGGGAATGACATTGGTAATTTACCACTTGGATTATAATCCCCATATAAAACTTGAGCTACCGCATTTCCTGTTTGAGTTCCTAAATGCCATGCTTCAACAATAGAAGGGATATGCGCTGCTGCCCAAGGCAATGCTAAGGGTCTTCCATTGTTTAAAACCAAAACAATATTTGGATTTACTTTATATATTTCTTCTAATAATTCTTGTTGCAAACCTGGTAAATCAAGATTTGTTCTACTACGTCCCTCCCCTGATTGAAATCCATGTTCTCCTAATACCATCACTACAACATCAGCACTAGCTGCTGCTTTTTTAGCAGCATCAAAACCGCTTCTATCAGTAGTATTAAAAACCAATTCTTCGATAAATGCAGTTTTACCGATAGTCAAATCAGCTCCTTTTTCAAAAGTCAACTGATTCCCTTTATATTGTTGCATTCCTTCTAATACCGAAACTGCAGTATTATCATCAGAAGCTATTCTCCAGCTTCCTAACGGACTGTTTTTATCATTTGCCAAAGCACCAATTAAAGCAATTTTTTGTCCTGATTTTTTTAGCGGAAGTAAATTAGACTCATTCTTCAATAACACGATCGATTTTTTGGCCATGTCCAATACTCCGTCATTATTGGCTTTGTTCCCAATTGTAGCTTTTTCCCGTTTCTCGTCACAATATCTGTAAGGATCATCAAATAATCCCAATTCAAATTTCACTCTTAAAATTCTACGAACGGCATCATCAACTAATGATTCTTTTACTTTTCCTTCTTGAACTAATTTTGCCAATTCAGCTACATACATAGAGGATTCCATATCCATATCTGAACCAGCTGTTACGGCTTTTTGTGTGGCATCTACACCATCTTTTGCATAACCATGGTTAATCATTTCACGAACCGAAGCCCAGTCTGAAACCACAAATCCGTCAAAGTTCCATTTTCCTTTTAAAATATCTCTTTGCAAAAAAGCATTTCCTGTAGCGGGAACCCCGTTTAAGATATTAAACGAGTTCATAAACGTACGAACACCCGCTTCCTTAGCTGCATAAAACGGAGGCAATACTTCATTATACAATCTAGAATTACTAATATCCACAGTATTATATTCCTTCCCTGCTTCGGCAAAACCATAAGCAGCAAAGTGTTTGGCGCAAGCCGCGATGGTATTTACTTTTAGCAAATCAGCTTTAGAATCACCTTGAAAACCGGTAACCCTAGCAGTCGCTATTTTACTTCCTAAATAGGCATCTTCACCTGCTCCTTCCATTACTCGACCCCAACGTGCATCATGTGATACATCAACATTAGGTCCAAAAGTCCAGTTAATCCCCACTGCCGAAGCTTCGGCTGCAGCCACTTGAGCTGATTTTTTAATTGCTTCCAAATCCCAACTCGCTGCTTCAGCGAGCGGAATTGGACTTAACGTTTTATAGCCGTGAATTACGTCAAATCCAATGATTAATGGAATCCCTAAACGTGTTTCTTCAACAGCAATTTTTTGTACCGCTTTTACCTCCTTCACTCCACGAACAGATAACATGGATCCTACTAATCCAGCACGCAAGTGCTTGTATTTCAATTCGGCATTTCCTCCAGTGGGAGCCGGTCCAGTCACTTCCCAAAAACCGTTGTATTGATTCATTTGTCCTACTTTCTCCTCCAGCGTCATTTGTCTCACCAACAAATCGATACGTTCTTCAGTAGGTTTTGTTTTATCTAAATAAGATTTATTCTGTGCATTCATAGTTCCAATGGTAATCAGGGTAAAAATCCCTGTTGTAATTAATTTTTTTGCGTTCATAATTTATTTTAGTTTGGTTTGGTTTTTTTATTGGCGTGACTCTTCTTAAAAACTTCGGACCGGGCTACACGGCTTTATCTCTTCACTCCGTTACGAGGATATAGCCTACAACTATAATCACTGAACTCCTCTTCAAAAATAGAATATAGTTAAGGAATCCCTCACGCAGTCATAATTTCCTATTACTATTCTGTTATAAAAGACGATGCAGGCAAATTTGCTTTATTGAATAAATCAGATTGTGCTGTGTTCTTCCATGAAAAACGAACTTTTAATGGATTTGGAACTTTTTTAGAGGTCAATAAAACAGCATTGTTTTTTATACTTGCGTCTGCAACATAAAAGACATTATCAGCACCTGCAATTTCAAATTGATTTGATTTCTTATTTAAAAAATGCAATCCCTCAGTATAATCAAAAGCAACAATTACTGTATTTTTTTCTATTTTAATATTTTTATAAAGCGGTCCGTTTACCAAATCCGTGTTAGTTTTATATGTTTTCACCAAAGCCAAATTAGCCAATCTAGTTCCTACTGTTTTCTTATCTTTAGGATGTATGTCATCAATTGGTGAAATATCACTAGTCAATACCATTCCGGTATTAGGAATTTCTTGCAACACTTTACGCTGTGCATTTCTAACTTCGACTCCGCCAAAATGATCATCACCATATTGATAAGGAGCAATTTGTACATAATAAAAAGGAAACTCGTAATTCCATAATTTTCTCCAAGAAGAAATTAAAGCCGAAAAAGTTTTATCATAAACTGCAGATCCAACATTTGATTCCCCTTGATACCAAATTACACCTGCAATTTTAAATCCTACCAAAGGATAAATCATCGCATTAAAAGCGCGTCCTGGTTGGTTGGGACCATAGGTTTCTTCTTTTCTTGTTTTGGCGCTTGCTAGTAAAACCGCATCATTTTGAATGACTTCTTCCGGCATCCAAATCTCTGCTGGCGTTCCTCCCCAATTGGATGATATCAAACCAATTGGAACATTTTTTAATTCTTCTTGTAATCGCTTTGCAAAAAAATAACCAGCAGCACTAAAATTTCTAATGGTTTCTGGAGTACTTTCGGTCCAACTTCCTGGCACATTATTTTGTGGTGATGTAGCTGTTAATTTAGGTATAGAAAAAAAACGGATATTGGGATTAGTGGCATTTTTTACCGCCTCTTCCCCATTTTCTATCCCCCAACTTGCTGACATTTCCATATTCGATTGTCCAGAGCAAATCCATACTTCGCCAATTAGGATGTTTTTTAATATGATTTCGTTATAGCCTTTTACAATGACAATGTAAGGCCCTCCTTCTTTTGGAGTTGGAATTTTAATTTCCCATTTGGCTTGATTGTTGGCTTTAAATTTATATTCTTGATGATTCCAACTTGGCGTGACTACTACCTCTTCCTGTGGATTTGCCCAACCCCAAATGGTAACTTCGGTATTGCGCTGTAACACCATATTATCTGAAAACACATTTGGAAGCGTAACATTTGGGAAAACAGTATTTGACAACATTAGTATAAGAGTTAAGGCAAGAAGATTATTTTTCATCAAGTAATTTTTTAAAGTAAGGAATTAATTGGTCAGCCATTATTTTGTCGTCGGCAATATCAGGATGAGAGCCACAACCGTTTGGTTTCATCGATTTAAATTCAAATAAAGCAATCGTTTTATGTTGTTTGTCATGATCAAAAGCCTCAATTACTTTTTTCAAACAACGTACTAAAACTACATTTCTATCTCCAGAAACCATAGGACTGTTCAATAGAACAATTCTAGTTTTAGGTGCATGTTTGTATACCGTTTTGATAAAAGCAATATAATTTGACACGTATTTTTCTTCATTAAAAGGCAATCTTTCTTTTTTTCCATCTCCATCAGAAAGGTCATTTGTTCCCAAACAAATGCTCACTAAATCCGGCTGAAAAACAAAATTGTATGGTTTAGAATTGTCTTTATTTAAATATAAATTTTCATAAACATCAGGAATAATAGCTTCTTCTTTATGCTCATCATTCCAGTTGCGATACATCCCAAATCCAGATACAGCACTCAATACATAATCAACATCTAAACTACGTGATGCTATAGCTCCGTATGCCCAATACCCATTATGTTGATCATACCATTCGCCATTCCCACATAGAATTTCGGCAGTATCATTACCAAAACCACAAGTAATAGAATCACCTATAAATTCAATTTTCTTTTTCTTTGGCACTACACTTTCTATTAATTTAGCGGTAGTTCCAATGAATAATACGGCTCCATTTGCCGCTTCAGTAGCTTTATATATGGTTAAACGGTGTTTTTTATTTTTGTTTGTAATAGTTACAGGAATTTTTTGAGCTACCCCTTTTTTAATTAGAACTCTTCCTATATATTCACCATCTAATTCTAATGAAACAAAATTATGATGTTCATAAGTATCGACACTTTGCAAGTTTATAACACAAGTACTTCCTTCAAAATCAAAAGAAACTGAGGAAGCTGAAGCTATTAATAATACTTTGTTATTCTCTTGTAACTCTACTCTTCCAGCATAATGAAAAGTATCGTTTATATCATCTATTTGGGCAGAGCAAGATAAACCAAAGTATAGAAAAAAAAGTAACAAAAAATTTTTTAGTATCATTCAAAAAAAATTAAATTAAAATAAAGTAAAAATAACTTTTTAATATTTTTAGAATTGATAGTATAATAACAATTTACAATCTAAAAATTGCGTCTTAGCATATTAAATTATTTGCTATTTAAAGCATAATTAGATATTCTGATTAGAATGAAATAAGGGAAAAATAGCAATACAATATTATATTATAAAACGAAAATATATTGGGCAAATAAAGGAGAATATAAAAACGGTTCGTAAAAAAATAAAATCGATTACTAAACAGGTATTTAGAACGCTTATATCAGGATCTACAATTTCTGAAAATAGTAGTCAAAACTCAATTGGGAAATAAGTTACATACTAAGAATCATACTTAGATAAAACTATACCCTCCTAAAATATTAACATTAAAAGGTAAGTTTAATTATGCGATTTTTTCTATTACTTTAATCCCTAAAGTGCTTAACTGTAAAATTCTAACATCTCTTTTGGCTACAATTTTTTACCTTTAAAAAACTTGGAATTATTAAAAAACGTTATAAACACTTAGCTAAATATTTTAAAATTAAAGATGAATCATTAAAAAAAATCAAATAACTGCAAAACAATAAACTAACTCATAATTTCAAGCAATCAAAAAAAGTTAAGATCGGTATAAGGTGTTCCATTGTAGCCCCATCGACTCCACAGAAAGACAAACAAAGCCAGTGGAAGACAGTGGCTTTGCTTTTTTTTAACTTTTGTTTATTTTTTTGACACTAGTTTAAAAATACACAAAAGATATAAATCTTTGGAACGTAATTTTTTTAAATTCTAAAATTTAGAATATCATTTTATACTTTCAAAAAATGTCAAAATTGGTATTAAGTGTTCGATTCCAATCCCTGATACTCCACAAAAAACTCCATTAGAAATAATGGAGTTTTTTTTATGTCTAATAGTTTATGGAACACATTACCTACATCCTTTTTAGCGGAATTAAAAATAGATATTATATTGGTTTCACTTCTAATTTAGAAGAACGTATTATTCGACACAATCAAAAAAGCAAAGGTTTTACCGGCAACGTAAATGATTGGAAAGTTGTTTATATCGAAAAACACGAAACAAAAGAATTAGCTCAACAAAGAGAATTACAAATCAAATCTTGGAAAAGCAGGATTAAAATTCAGGAACTAATTTCAAAAAAAGATTAGTTCAGCTGGTTCAGAGCATTCCGATTCTATCGGAAGTGGTCGGGGGTTCGAACCCCTCATCGCCCACAAAAAACTCCATTAGAAATAATGGAGTTTTTTTTATGTCTAATAGTTTATGGAACACATTACCTACATCCTTTTTAGCGGAATTAAAAATAGATATTATATTGGTTTCACTTCTAATTTAGAAGAACGTATTATTCGACACAATCAAAAAAGCAAAGGTTTTACCGGCAACGTAAATGATTGGAAAGTTGTTTATATCGAAAAACACGAAACAAAAGAATTAGCTCAACAAAGAGAATTACAAATCAAATCTTGGAAAAGCAGGATTAAAATTCAGAAACTAATTTCAAAAAAAGATTAGTTTTGCTGCTTCAGAGCATTCCGATTCTATCGGAAGTGGTCGGGGGTTCGAACCCCTCATCGCCCACAAGAAACTCCATTAGAAATAATGGAGTTTTTTTATGTCAAATATTTCCCCCTCCTGTAATAGGATCAAGTTCAAAAGTTGGAGGTCATATAAAAAGATTAGATAACCTCAACAAAAAAAATAGCAATACACAAAAAACTCCATTATTTCTAATGGAGTTTTTTATGTTTATTTCTTCAGATTACCAACCCTGCGTCAATCCGTTCTTAACGACTTCTTCATATTTTTCTTTATCGAAACTATATAAATTTGGAGCTTTGTGCGCTACATTACTCTTCTTCTCGTCCAACTTTGTCAAGATTCCGATTGCCATTATCTTTCGCAGAAAATTTCTACGGTCGAGTTTTCGGCCCAATATGGTTTCATATAATTTTTGTAATTCCGGAATAGTAAATTTTTCGGGAAGTAAATTATATCCTACCGGCATCAAATTCAACTCCATGCGAAGGGTTTCCAATGCTGTGTCCAGAATTTGTCTGTGATCCAAAATCAATTCCGGTACCGAATTATGGTCAATCCACTCCACAATTTCATTTTTGCCTTCAGGCTGCGGAACCGTTTGTAAAAAATCGACTAAGGCATAATACCCAACCGTTACAAAACGACTAGCATACCATTTTCCTTCGTCTAAAGGGATTCCGTAAAAATCCAGAACAGCATTACTAACATCAACACTACACCTTCTAGCTGCTCCGAAGGTAGAAAACTGCCTCAGAAAAATTCCTTTCAATCCTGTTCTGCCATGTAACACAGTTACAGCAGCCTCATCAATATCTTCATTTACAGGTACAAAACCGCCAGGCAAAGCCCATTTATCGCTGTACTTTGTTTTTATCAATAACACTTTGAGTTGATTGTCATGAAATCCGAAAATCACACAATCTATTGATAAACCCGGCTGATATTCTTCCTTGTTATCTAAAATGGTTTTTAACATGTGATTTATTCTAGTAATTAATATACCCTTTGAAAGACGCAATTTAGTTTATTTTTTTTAAGAAAATAAAAGTGCGCCCAATTTTGAAAATTCATCATTATTACTTTTTGGTTTAAACCAAAAAAATATTTCGGCAAAGAAACAAATCCAATCAACAAGAAAACATATTTGCACAAAAAAATAGTAAAAAAAAATCATTTACAAAAAAAATTGTGAAATTTTATAGTGAATGCATTGTGAATCAAAAAAAGATGTACATTGCGTCAAAATAACACATAAGATTATTATTTAAAATAGTTACCAAAAAACAACCAAATTAAAGACTATGAAAAAAATCATTTTACTACTTATTGGACTTGTATTGTCTTCACAATCGTATGCCCAAGCAGTAGATTATCGCGCTAAGGCAAAAAAATTAGTTTCTCAAATGACCTTAGAAGAAAAAGCTTCTTTGTGTTCCGGTGAAACAGCTTGGTCCACAAAAGCCATAACCAGACTAGGAATTCCTTCTATTTTTATGACTGACGGGCCACATGGTTTACGTAAAGCGGAAGGTTTTGACTTTACCAACAGCGTTCCTTCTACATGTTTCCCAACCGCATCTGCACTTGCTTCCTCATGGAATCCTGCTTTGGCACAAAAAATGGGAGAAGCTTTAGGAATCGAATCTCAAGCTAACGATGTTCAAATATTATTAGGCCCAGGAGTAAATATGAAGCGTTCCCCTCTTGGTGGAAGAAACTTTGAGTATTTTTCTGAAGATCCAGTTCTAGCCGGAAAAATCGCTATCGGTTTTATAAATGGAGTTCAAAGTCAAGGTGTGGGAACTTCCATGAAACACTTTGCAGCAAACAGTCAGGAAGCTGAACGTATGTCTAATAGTTCTAATGTTGACGAACGTACCTTGAACGAAATATATTTTCCAGCCTTTGAAATGGCCGTAAAAGAAGCACAACCTTGGACGGTAATGTGTTCATACAATAAACTTAATGGAACATACGCATCTGAAAACTCCTATTTATTGAATCAAATGCTAAAAGAAAAATGGGGCTTACAAGGCTTTGTAGTTTCTGATTGGGGCGCAGTAAACGAAAGAGCTCTAGGAGTTGGTGCCGGATTGCATTTAGAAATGCCTGCAAGCGGAGGTTTTAATGATAAAAAAATTGTTGAAGCTGTAAAAAAAGGAACTTTGGCGGAAGCCAGATTGGATGAAATTGTAACTGATTTACTTGCCATTACTCTAAAAGCAAAAGACAGCCACAAAAAAGGAATCGTTGTGGACAAAGTAAAACACAATGAATTAGCCAGACAAGTAAGTGGCGAATGCATTGTTCTATTGAAAAACGACAATGCGATTTTACCACTAAAATCAGCTTTAAAAAAGATAGCTATTGTTGGTGATTTTGCGAAAAATCCTCGTTATCAAGGAGCAGGAAGCTCACAAGTGAGACCTACACAAATTGTAAATGCACTGAATGAATTACAAAAAATGGCAAAAGGAACTCAATTTTCCTTTTCAACAGGGTATAATACTGCTGGAGAAACAGATGATGCTAAAATTGCTGAAGCAGTTCAAAATGCAAAAAATTCAGAATTAGTGATTGTTTTTGCTGGTTTACCGGACAGTTATGAATCAGAAGGTTTTGACAGAAACAACATGGACTTGCCTGCAGGTCACAACAAATTGATTTCAGAAGTAGCAAAAGTTAACAAAAACATTGTAGTGGTATTGATGAATGGCGCTGCTGTTTCTATGCCATGGAAAAACGATGTTGCTGCAATTGTCGAAGCGTATCTTGGTGGTCAAGCCGGTGGTGGTGCAATTGCTGACGTGTTGACTGGAAAAGTAAACCCTTCCGGAAAATTATCTGAAACCTTTCCTACACGCTTGGAAGATACTCCAACTGCAATGGATTTCCCTTCAAAAGACGGAAATGCAAATTATGGTGAAGGAATTTTTATTGGATACCGTTATTATGACAAAAAGAAAATCGAACCTAACTTTCCTTTTGGTTATGGTTTGAGTTATACCTCTTTTTCGTATTCTGATATTAAAGCCAATACTACAGCAGCTAAAGATTCTGATGCAATCACCATATCAGTAAAAGTAAAAAATACAGGTAAAATTGCAGGTAAAGAAGTTGTTCAACTTTATGTTCATGAACAAGAAAGCGAAGTATCAAGACCCGAAAACGAACTGAAACACTTTGAAAAAGTAGCATTGCTAGCCGGAGAAGAAAAAACAGTTACATTTCAATTGACTTCACGTGACTTTGCTTATTTCAATTCAAAATCTCATGATTGGGCTATAAAATCAGGGAAATTTGACATCCTTATTGGAAGTTCCTCTCGTGATTTGCCTTTAAAACAAACCATCACTATTGAATCTACAAAAGCTGCAAAAATAGTGCTGACACGTGAATCATTATTTAAGGAATTCAAAAAATCTCCAAACAGTCAAGCGATATACGAACAACTGGTTCAAAGTTTCACTGGTGCCAATAAAAAACCAGAAACGGAAGATGAGAAAAAAGCAGCTTCATTTTTAGAGGCAATGTTAGCCGATATGCCAATCAATAAATTTCTTTTATTATCAGGAGGAAAATTCACAGAAGAAAATCTGGATGGTATTTTGAAAGCTGTCAACCAAAATTAAAAATTGTTATTAATTGTTGTTAAAAAAGTATTGAAAAAGAATTTAATTGGATATCGTCTATAGAGCACATCTAAATTAAATTCCCTCTCATCAAGTCTATTTCCCTAATTAAATACCATAACTACAAGTTCGTTAGGCAATAGATGTAGAGTCAATACTTTTTTTTATTTTAGAACTCAATCGACAGTATTCTTAGAAATACTGTCGATTGAGTTTTTTTTATTTCACTAATTCAAAAGTCGTTTTTAAACGAATATCTGAAGAAGAAGAACCAATCATCAAATCAAAATCTCCCGGCTCAGCAATCCATTGTAGTGCAGTATTGTAAAAAGATAACTTTTCTTTGTCAATGATAAATTTGATGGTTTTTGTTTCACCCGCATTCAGTTTTATCTTTTGAAAATCTTTCAGTTCAATTATTGGTCTGACAACTGATCCTACTTTGTCTCTCAAATACAACTGAACTACTTCTTCACCAGCTACTTTTCCAGAATTTTTCACGTTTAATGAAACCTCGATTTTTTCAGTATTTTTAATTTTATTTTTGGATAATTTCAAATCTGAATATTCGAAAGTGGTATAACTCAATCCAAAGCCAAAAGGAAATCTAGGACTATTTTTTAAATCAGTATACGCAGAAACATAATTGGAAGCCGTTTCATTAGGAGCTGGTCTTCCTGTATTAAAATGATTGTAATAAATAGGAATTTGTCCTTCTTCTCTTGGAAAAGACATTGGCAATTTTCCCGAAGGATTGTAATCGCCAAACAAAACATCAGCAATAGCATTACCTGCTTCGCTTCCTAACCACCAGGTGTAAGCAATTGCTGGGACATTATCTGCAGTCCAATTAAAAACAAGCGGTCTTCCCGCATTAATCAAAACCACGACAGGTTTCCCGGTTGCTTGAATCGCTTTTACCAGTTCTTCCTGAACTCCAGGCAAATGAATATTACTGCGACTTTTAGCTTCGCCACTCATATCTGCTCTTTCACCAATACTCAAAATCACAACATCGGCTTGATTGGCAACAGCAATTGCTTCCGCAAAACCATCTTTGTTATCCCCTTCAATTTCACACCCTTTGGCGTAAAGCAATTTAGTTGAACTACTTACTTTATTTTGAAAACCTTCCCATTGCGAAACCACTTGTTTGTCATAATCTAGTTCTGGCAATTCTACAGCCCAAAAACCCATATTTTGTTTGTGCTCTTTAACCAAAGGTCCAATAAAAGCAATTGTTTTTGTGTCTTTGGAAAGTGGTAAAATGTTTTTCTCATTCTTCAATAACACGATACTTTTTGCCGCAATATCCCTTGCTGCTTTTCTGTGCTCCGGATTGTTCAATGCAGCTTGCTCTCTCTCCGGATTCGAGTATTTATAAGGATTATCAAAAAGTCCTAATTCAAATTTTTTGCGTAAAATTCTTTTTACGGCATCATCAATCAAGGCAATTGGCACTTTATTTTCTTTAACCAACTCCGCTAAATGGTATCGATACGCATTGCTTTCCATATCCATATCACTTCCTGCAGTTATGGCTTGTAACGCGGCTTCTTTATTGTCTTTTGAATATCCGTGATTGACCATTTCTCCTATCGAACCCCAATCAGAAACTACAAAACCTTGAAAGTTCCATTTTCCTTTAAGAATGTCTCTTTGCAGGTATTTATTTGCTGTAGCTGGAATTCCGTTAATATCATTAAACGAATTCATAAATGTTGCGGCTCCTGCATCTAGCGCTGCTTTAAAAGGAGGCAAATACGTTTCCCAAAGCATTCTTTCGCTCATATCTACTGAGTTATAATCTCTCCCGCCAACAGCTGCTCCATAGGCTGCAAAATGTTTCACGCAAGCCATTACCGAATTGACATCACCTAAATTACCCTGAAAACCTTTGACTCTGGTGTAAGCAATTCTCGAACCTAAATAAGTATCTTCTCCAGCACCTTCCATTACTCGTCCCCAACGCGGATCACGAGAAATATCAACCATGGGCGCAAATGTCCAGTGAATTCCACTTGCCGATGCTTCTACAGCAGCAATTCTTGCTGAAAGTTCCATCGCTTCTAAATCCCAACTTGCAGCTTCTGCTAAAGGAAGTGGAAATGTAGTCTTGTATCCATGCACCACATCCTGACCAAACAACAATGGGATTTTTAATCGAGATTGCATCGCTAATTCTTGATACTGTCGCGTATATTTAGTTCCTAAAATATTCAACATCGATCCAATTAAACCTTTTTTAATTTCGGTTTCCTTATTTGGATTTATGGTTATAGGTCCAGTCGCTTGATTGTTTCCCGTATATTGATTAAGTTGTCCAATTTTCTCTTCGAGTGTCATTTGCTTAAGCAAAGCATTCACTTTTTGGTCAACTGTTTTTTGTTGGGAAAACCCAATAAAAAAAACCAATAAAAGAACTGTAGTTCCTATTTTTTTCATTTCAAATTTCTTTGTTGTTTCACTAGCTATTTAGAATAGTATGAAACGAGTTTATAGTCTTGTATGCCTTTATTTTTTTGCTTTTTTAAATTCCAAAAAGTTCAAATTGAAATTTCCTTTTTCGAAATGTACTTTAACTTTATTCGTCCCTTGTTTTAAAACCACATTTTTTAAAATCACCGTTTTCCAATTGTCTTTTCCGCCTGAAGATGGAATTGTTATTGTTTCAGAGATTTTCCCGTTTTCATCTTCTAAATAAAGTTTTCCACCTGAAGCCTCACTCGCATAACGAATAGCAACATCAAAAGTAGTTTTCGATTTCACCTCAACGGTGTATTGCAACCATTCACCATCTTCAATAAAAGCAACCTGAAATCCGTTTGTCATTGTATCATTGCAAGACTCAATATCAACTCCATCATTTCGCATCATTCCGCCTTTGTTCCATTTAGTAAACTTTGTCCCGTCATAATTAGCGACATCTTTATCCAAATAAGCATATCCGTTTTGTCCTAAATCATATTCAGTTGCGAATACTTTCCCTGGCAAAGAATGTTTTTTGTATTTCTTAGTATCGGTTGTTTGAACTTGTCTGAACATGGCATCAATCACATCATATCTTATAGTCAGATTTTTCATTTTGAAGTTTTCAGCGATATCCATTACTCCTTTTTTGGCAAAATCTACAGTAGGCTTCGCTCTTTCATTATTCCAATATTTCAACAATTGATCGTATTCCGGAGTTTTTGTAACCGAAGTAACTCCAGCTAAATTTTCAATTTTTTTCATTGGCCAAAAAGCCCAACCAATATTATTTGTCTCCACTAAAGAGATAGCTTCCTTGAACCAAACATTAGAATTTTCACCACTTTCTCCCAACCAAATTGGCACATTGTATTGGGTTCTGTAATCCAACATTTTTTGTATCGAAGCTGTGTCATTTTGATTCCAATATTTATGAAAACTCAACGCCATATTTTCATCCCAAAGCGGAAACATTCCGTTGTAATTATTTCCCCAGCAATTCCCTTCAATGAAAGTTAAATGATTTTTATCGATGGCTCGAATGGCATTTGTAACCCTAACTTGCAAAGCTCTTAAAGGCGCATTCGATGTTTCATCGCAACCATTTTGATTTGTTCCCGTAAAATTCCAATTGGGTTCATTGATAATATCGTAAGCTCCTACCCAAGGATTGTCTTTGTAACGCTCTGCTAATTTTTCCCAAAGCGCCACCATTTTATCCTGATTGGCCTTACTTTCCCAAAGTGATGGTTTTGCAGAATCATAATCAGAGATATTAGCATCTTTTCCTTGTCCACCCGGAGCTGCATGCAAATCCAGAATCAGATATATTTTATTGGCAGCACACCAGCTTAATAAATCATCGGTCATTTTGAAACCTTCCTCCAGCCAAGTATTCTGACCAGAAACCGCTTCTTGTTCAAGAGGCAAGGTGTATAAATTGTAATGCATTGGCAAACGAACAGAGTTGAAACCCCAAGCCGCCAATGAATCAATATCTCTCTTTGTTATTCCATTTGCTTTATAGGCATCATAAAATTCTTTGGTATTTTTGGCCCCAATTAAATCCGTTATTTTTTGTTTAATTACATGTTGAGGACCTGCAAATGAACCGGTTTGAAGCATATATCCTTCCTGAACCATCCATCCGCCCAATCCCAAACCACGCAACACAATATTTTTCCCGTTTCCATCGACAATTTCTTGTCCATTTCTATGTAAAAATCCCTGTCCAAACGAGGCAATTGAAAAAGAAATAAAGACCATTAAAACTATTTTCTTCATAAAGTAGGTTTTAGAATAAGACCGTTTAAAATTTAATACACTAATGTTTGAATCCCATGAGCAGGAATTACAACAACCGTTTTCTCAGTAGCAATAATTAAATTATACGTAACACTTTTATCGCTATGATTCATTACTACAGTAACCATTTTTCCATCTTTATTCAGGAATGAAGTACTTATCAAACTGCTTCGGCTTACTGCTGTACTGACTCTTTTAGCATCTGGTCGAATGAATTTTGAAAAATGTCCGATGTAATAATACGAAGGTGTGTAAATTAATTCTCCTGAATTAGTATCTGCATGAATGGGTGCAAAACAAAAATTCCCTACGTGATTTGGTCCACCATTTTGGTCCAAAAGAATATTCCAATCCGTCCAACCGACAGTTCCATTATTAAAATCATTAATCATAGAAGTTCCATATCGTTCTCCGTTTGCCCAAAATTGGTATTTCTTAGCATCAAATTTTTCGACGCAACCTTCGGTAAACATTAAATTCTTAGATGGATAGGCTTCGTGTACTTTTCGAACATTATCAAACATTGGTTCACCTCCTGCCCAAGTTTCGTACCAATGAAATCCCATTCCCCAAGCATATTTTGAAGCTTCCGGATCAGAAAAAATAACATTGGCTCTCTGGTTCATCAAATCACGGTTGTGATCCCAAACCACAATTTTTTTACTTCCTAAACCTTCTTTTTTCATTGTTGGCCCAAGGAAATTCTTCAAGAAATCTCTTTCGGCTTCTGCAGAATATACACATGATTCCCAGGTTTGGGTTGCCATAGGTTCGTTTTGAACGGTCAATCCCCAAATTGGCATTCCCTCTTTCTCATACGCTTTGATAAATTTTGTGTAATAATTTGCCCAAGATTGATAGTATTCCGGAAGTAACGTTCCTCCTTTTAGCATGTTGCCATTGCTTTTCATAAAAGCGGGAGGACTCCATGGCGAAACATAAAGCAATAATTTTCCACCAGCCGTTTTTATGGCTTCTTTAAGCATTGGAATGCGATATTGTCTGTCGTGATCAATATTGAACGTTTTTAAATCCTTGTCTCCATCTTTGATATACGTATAGCTTCCGCTCGAAAAATCAGAACTATGAATGGTGGTTCTCAATAACGAATACCCAATACCTTTTTCTTTATCATAGTAGGCATTCAAAAGTTCTTGCTGTTTCTCTTTGCTCAATTTTGCAAAAACCTCAGCACTTGCATCCGTGATTGCTCCACCGATTCCCATGAAGTTTTGGAATGTTTTAGTTGGTTCCACAAAAACAGAAATCTCTGTTTCTAAAGGTTGTTTGGAACTGCTAAAACTCAATTTATCGGTTTGTGTTAATCGCAACTTTGTATTTTCTGCTGTAGTATAAACGGTAATCGTTTTGTCTTTTGTAGAAAAAGATTTAAGTTTAGCTTGGCTTTTTTGCTGAGAAAAAGCAAAAAAAGATGTTGCCAAAAGTACTACTGTCGTTATTCTTTTCATGATATTATTATCTATTTTATTTACCAGATATACGTTCCTACCGAACCTGCTTCGAGTGAAGTTTTTACCCAGTTTCCATTGTATTTGATATTGAAAATTTCGGAAGTATTTCCATCATTTTCAACAATTAAAACTTTTTTCCCACTTGGCGTTTTAAAAGCCACATTGTTTAAATTTCCACTAAAGTTACTCGAAATTCTCACTGAACCGGCAGGAACAAATTTAGAAGCATGGGCAATGATATAATATCCTACATTTCTTGTAAAACTATCACTGCTGTTAATCGTCAATGCGCCTTTACAAGTGGTACAACCGCCCGGAGTATTTGGTCCAAAAGAAGCATTATTGGCTAAGTTCCATTCTAATGCTGTTTTACTCCAATTACGCATCGAGCCGATAATTACATTTTTCACATGCCATTTCAAATCCCCTTCAAAACTTCCTGTTGAAGACGTGTATTGCTCCGTGAAATAGATGTTTTTATTGGGAAAAGCACTGTGAACTGTAGACAAAGCACTTATATCTCCTTCGTACAAATGAAATGCAGAACCATCAACATAAGGATTTGCTCCTGGATCATTCAGCACTGCAATAGGATATTCCGGTTTGTTGCAATTATGGTCGTACGCCACAATTTTAGTCGATAAGTTTGCAGTTTTGAAAGCAGGACCTAAATGATTTTTTATAAAATCAGCCTGATGTAATGCAATCATCAACATACTTGGATTATTGCCCGGATGCAAGGGTTCGTTTTGAGGCGTAACAGCATCAATGGCAATCCCTTCGGCTTTCATAGTTTGAATGTATTTTACAAAATATTTTGCATAAACCGCATAATATTCTGGCTTCAAGCTTCCGCCAACAAAACCATTGTTGTCTTTCATCCAAACTGGAGGAGACCACGGAGTAGCCATTATTTTAATATTTGGATTGATTGCTACAATTTCTTTCAGCATTGGAATCAAATCCGTTTTATCTGATGCTAAACTAAAATTGTCCAGATTCATATCCGTTTGCCCGCTTGGTAAATCATCATACGTAAATGGCGCGGCATTCAAATCGGATGCACCAATGCTAATTCTTAAATAGCTTATTGCAATGGAATTGTCATTGGTTCCAAATAATTCTTTTAATAATTCTTGTCGCTTTTGGGTATTTAATTGATTAATAACCTGAGCGCTTCCTCCTGTTAAGGTATATCCGAAACCATCGATTGTTTGAAACACTTTAGAATCGTCAACCTCAATATTAGCATAGGTATTATAGGCTGTGCCAAATGCTAAAACTGATGTTTGTTTTTGAAGCACCGCATTTTGATTGCCTTTTGTCAACCAAAAATCCATTTCATTTGTGACTGCCACTGGCGGAGTTGGCGTAGGTGCTGGAGCCGGATCAACAGTATCTCCAGACGGAGAACACTTTGACATAAGCAACATAAGGGTTAATACAACTAAAAATTTCATAGTGTTTTTTATAGTGTTCATAATTTATTTAAAGTTTACTTCAACATAAACCGGCAAATGATCTGATGGATATTTCAAGTCTTTTGAATCACTCAAAACGGCATATTTTTTTACTTTCAAAATGCTATTCTTCGAAATAAAAATATAATCAATCAATTTAGTTACGGGTTCGTTGTGTTTAAAATTATTAAATGTTCCATAAGGCCCGAAAGGTTTCTCTTGCGAAACTTCTCTTGCGTCATCCATTGCTTTTTTAAGCAGTATTATTCTGTCCTCTTTAGGCTCTGAATTTAAATCACCCATAAGAATCACAGGATATTTTTTTGTGTTTAGTTCCTTAATTTTCGAAAGAATTAATTGGATTCCTTTGGTTCTGGCTTCTTCGCCTATGTGATCCAAATGTGTGTTAAAAATCCAAAAGAATTGTTTTGTTTTCAAATCTTTGAACAATGCATACGTACAAACTCTATTGTAGGCAGCGTCCCAACCTTTTGAAATTGTGTTGGGTGTTTCAGAAAGCCAGAACGTATTGCTTTCTTTAACTGTAAATCTTTCTTTTTTATAAAAAATATTAGACGATTCTCCTTGCCCAATTCCGTCTCTTCCAATACCTACATTATTATATTCCGGAAGTGAATTTGTAATATCAACAACCTGATTGGGTCTTGCTTCTTGGACTCCAAAAATATCAGGATTGTAAAATTGAATTTGAGAAATGAAATAATCTTTGCGAAGACTCCAAGCATTCTCTCCGTCACTGGCGACATCTAAGCGAATATTATACGTCATCACTTTCAATGTTTGCCCATTAGAAAAAATTCCCATTAGCAGAAAAACTCCCGAAACAATTATTTTTTTTACCTGATTCATGTATACTATTTTTTGATGAATTAATATTTGATACCAAATATAACACTTCATTAGAGCTTCTATCCAACTTACAAATAGAAGCTCCCAATGAAGACCTAACTAAACAAAAATATAATTAATTGTAAACCCTAATGTAATCGACCTCAAAAGTGGAAGCCGTAAAATTAGGATCTATTGCTCCGCCAAAATTCCCTCCCATTGCACAATTTATGATTAAGAAAAAATTCTGATTAAAAGGAAGACTAGCCGAGTTTGCAAACGTATAAAACAATTGATTATCAACGTAAAACTTAATTGATGTAGCTGACCAATCTATTGAATAAATATGAAACTCTGTTGAAGCATTAGGAACCATAACCGTACTTGTATCAGGAGTATTTCCTGAACGTCCGGGAGAATGCAAAGACCCATGAACCTTGTTTTGGCTGTTGCCAACATGCTCCATAATATCAACTTCTCCACATGCGGGCCAAGCAGTTGTGCTTATATTACTTCCTAACATCCATAAAGCAGACCAAGTTCCAGCACCCAAAGCCAGTTTTGCCTTAATTTCCACTCTTCCGTATTTGAACGAAAATTTATCTTTTGAAAGAATTCGAGCCGAAGTATAATTGCTTCCGCTAAAACTTTCTTTCAGCGTTTTAATTTTTAACAAACCATCCTGAACAATTACATTTTCCGGTCTGTTCGTGTAATATTGGGATTCATTGTTTCCCCAGCCACCAGCACCTAAATCATAACCCCATTTTGAACTATCGGGAGCGCCATTGACATTAAACTCATCTGACCAAACTAAAGCAGAACCCACAAAAACCGTTACTGAAATAGTGGAAGAAACAAACTGTCCTGAATTATATGCTGACACATATATAACATAGGTATTTGTACCCGCTGTTGTATAGGTATAAGTAAAACTTCCATTTGTTAGCTCTTTAGTTTCTCCATTACCAAGTAAAATTTTATAAGAAGTCGCATTAGTCGCACTGATGTTAAAATTTACTGTTCCGCTTCCATCGCCATTTGGATTTTGTGCAGTTGCACCAGCTACTGTTGCTGAAACCGAAAGATTTGAAGGCGCAGTTACCGTTTCTTCTTCGGTATTATTACTACCACTGCATGATAACAACATGAAAAAATTAGCCAAAGCCAATAAAAACATATAATTTTTATTTTTCGAAAATTGAAGTACCATATTATTTCCCATCCTTTAAAAGCTTTTTATGATTAAAATAAAGCTCAGAATTTTTGACAATTCTGAGCTTACATTTTATAATTTATTAAAGTGCTGGTTTCAATTTTAGATACCAAGCATTTCCAGTTTCGGTTCCTTGTACTCTAAGATACATGTAAGTTGATGTAATAACCAAGATTTCATATTCTTTTTGAACTGCACCATATCCTATGAAAGTATCTACACCTGACAATAAAATACTCGTTTGGGTAGACGTTGAATTATCAGCATTAGTAACTACTACCGGCGCACCTGATGATGCGGGTACAAAACTAAAAGCAGAAGTTCCGCCTCCGTAATTATAACATCCTTCATCTCCTGAACCCGGAATACCCGGAAGAGTTGTTAGTGAACCTGTTTTTGTAAATGCACCGTCCGGAGTAGTAACTTGCAAGGAGTATGTTCCCGAAGCTGCAACTTTAGCAAAAGTAAAAGTGGCTGTGTAAAAACAATTTGCAGAAGCTACTTTTTCATTAACACCACCGGCCCACCATTCTGGTCTGATAGAAGCAACATTCCAAGGACCTACGCCAAGATGACCTGCTACACTTTTATCTACTACCCACCTTTTTGAAGCATTATTTGTTAATGCAGTAACAATTTCCGGAGCAACAGTAAAATCACTTCTTACAGTAACGTCTTTAGTAACATTAGTAGAAGATCCTCCTTTGCCATAAGCTACAACAGTTATTCTATAAGTGTTTACCCCAACAGAAGTGTATTTCTTAGTAGCCTTACCTGTTGGTAAATAAACTAAATCCAATGGAGTACTTGCATCATAATCGATTTTATACGAAAGAGCATTGTCTCCTGTCACCGAAATTTTTACACTTCCAGAACCATCACCGTTTGGATGCGTCGCATCTACTCCGACAACCTCAGCATTTATGACAACATTTGCTGGTGCCGATAATTCCCCCAAACTATACTCTTCTTCGTTGCAGCTAATAAATGTTAGTGCTACTATGAAAAGCCCTAAAATGTATTTGATATTTGTTTTCATATTTTTTTTAATTAGTTAATCTAATATTGTCTATATAAATTACTTCTCCTGATCCTTTTGCTGAATCATCGTATCTAAATACAAGTTGAGTAAATTTGGCATTAGCCGGAATTGCTGCAATTGTACTGAAATCAAATACTAATTCTTGCCAAGAATTGGCAACAGTATTGGCTACTTTTAAAACTGCAACACCATTTGCAGGTGTTCCGCCTACTGCCCATTCTAATTCTACATTTAGATTTTTACCCACTTCTGTTGCATACATCAATAATTTGATTTTATTTCCAGTTGCAAAATCTATCGGAGAATCTAAAGGAGTATAAGTTCCACTCCAAGTTTCTGCTCCTGTTGATTTTGTATATTTCCAAACTGTAGCACTAGTGTTTAATCCTGTTGGAAAAGGATTTGCTATTACTGCAGTTGAAATTCCACCAAAAGTTCCACCAACTCCATAATTTTGAGTTGTTAATTCATAGGTAATTGGTAACCCGTACGCATTGTAAATAATAGTTGGTGTCGTTTTTTCGGTTTTGGCAGCGCCACCGCTTAACGCAACAACTTTTACATTATACGTTCCGGCAACTGCATAATCATGAGCAACTTCTCCATCAGTAGCTAATGGCGTTCCAACTTCATTAGGAACATCTCCAAAATAAACTAAATACGATTTTGCATAATCCGCTTTGGCTTTTACTTTTAAATTGTGAATGTTTTTATTTAAAGTAACCGCTAAGTTTTCTGGCGCTCTATACACAACATCTAACGGGAATGTTTGCTCAGTTGTCGATCCAGAAATTGATGTCGCAGTGATTTTTACCGTATATTTCCCTTCTGGATAAACATGGGTTGTACTTGCTCCAGGAGCTACTTTAACTGACGATACTGTTCCATGTCCGTATTCTACTTTGAAAGAAACAGCTCCATCTGCAGTAGGAGTTATTGTTACTTTTCCTGAATTATCAGTGCTGATGTCAAATATCTTATTGAGATTAGCCGATGATTCCGCACCTAAAAGAGCAGTATCTTCGTTGATTCCCTCCACAGTACAACTTAGAGCTACAAGCAGTACTAGTATAAAGCTGAAAATTAATTTTATCTTTTTCATAATTTTATCTTTTATTAATTATAGCCAGGGTTTTGTTTCAATTTAGTCCCTTGAAGTTCTCTTACTGGTATAGGAAAAATTTCATCTTTACCGGCAACGAAACCTCTGTTTGATAATTTAGACGCTGCATCACCCCATCGAACAAGATCAAAAAATCGGTGTCCTTCACCTGCAAGTTCCATTCTTCTTTCATTTTTAATGGCTGCAAGTGTAACCGGAACAGAAGGCAAACCAACTCTTGATCTAACTGCATCAAGTAAAGCTTGAGCTCTTGCTCCTGAACCTAATGCTTCGGCTTCCATCAAATAAGTATCTGCTAATCTTATGATATAAGAATTTTGTCTGTAATTCAATTCTGCTGCTCCACCACCAGTTCTTACATCTTCTTTTCTAGGAAGGAATTTGTTTAAGAAATATCCTGTATCTTGATATCCACCAATATAATCAGCTTTACCAGCTGCTTTTAAAGCTTTCAAATCCAATATTGTAGCACCAAATCTTGGGTCTAACTTAATGGCGTCATATAAATCTTGAGTGATAACATTAAAACTCCATCCTGATGGTAAATCAGGTGCTGTTGAACCTGATGGTCTTGAATAACTTCTAGGGCCTACCATAACATTCAATGAATTCCCTTCGTCTCTACCTGAACCCCAGAATCCCCAGTCAGAATTACCGGCACTGGTGTGAGAAACTTCAATAAGTGACTCCGTATTAAACTTATTAGAAACTACCCATAAATCACTAAAATTGGTCAGCAATTTATTCCCATATTGATTTGTTCCACCCGGCGTACCATTTACTAAGGCAAGAATAGCTGCTGCTTCGGATTTTTTACCTTCTTGTAAATACACTTTTCCAAGCAATGCCTGTGCAGCACCTTTTGTTAGACGTCCAGATTCTGTATCAGCAGGAACAGTTGTTGGTAAAGTGGCTATTGCCTCAATCAAATCTTTCTCGATTTGAGCATAAACTGCTTCTGATGTCGCTTGCTCCACTTCATACATATTAGTAGCGGTCAAAGGCTCCAATAATAATGGAACATTCTTGAACAATCTAACCAAGTTGAAATAATACATGGCTCTCAATGCTTTTGATTCTCCTGCAAATCGCGCTTTCACATCATCTGGCATGGCAACACCCGGTAATTTCAATAATAAAGTGTTTGCTCTAAAAATTCCTTGGTAATGATCATTCCAAAAACTTCCCGGAACTATTGTACCTGTAAGTGTATGCGTAGAAAAACCCTGTATTCCAGCTCCATCTGTAGAACCACCTCCACCTGCGTAGAAGTCATCAGAACCAGCATTCATCATACCTACCATGTTTTCAAAACCACCCGTGTTTTTTCTAATCGCATCATAAACTCCTACCAAAGCTGCTGTAGCTTGGTCTTGATTCGCATAATAGTTATCCGAAAGAAATGACCCCTTTGGCGTTATATCTACAAATTCTTCCGTACAGGAACCGAATGAAACCACAGCTGCTGCAATAAATAAATATTTAAATTTTATCGTTTTCATAATTCTTGATTGTATTAAAATTGTAAATTAGCTCCAAGCATAAATGTTCTTGCTTGTGGATAAATTCCTTTGTCTATCCCGAATACACCGCCACCAATTTCTGGATCATAACCCGTGTATTTAGTTATAGTCAATAAGTTCTCGGCAGTTAAATAAAAACGTACTTTATTGGCTCCAATTTTACTCACCACACTACTAGGCAATGAATATCCAAGTTGAACTAGTTTAAGTCTTAGATAATCTCCTTTTTCCAAGTAAAAATCTGACATCTTTCCAAAATTTCCATTGGTATCATCATTAGTTAGTCTAGGATAATCATTTGAAGTTCCTTCACCTGTCCATCTGCTTAAAGCAATCGTTTGATAGTTTGCATTTCCTACATCCAGTCTTCGCAAGCCCTGGAAAATTTTATTTCCTGCTGCTCCTTGAGCAAATGCCATCAAATCGAAGTTTTTATAATCTAAATTTAAGGTCAGACCAAAAGTGTATTTTGGAATATTACTTCCTAAAAATTGTTTGTCATCATCTCCAATTGAACCATTACCGTCTGTATCTACCCAACGGAAATCTCCAGGACGGGCAGCTGGCTGAATCAAACCTCCAGATGAATTTGTATAAGCATCAATTTCTGCTTGATTTTGAAAAATACCTGCTGTTTTAAATCCATAAAATGAATTATATGATAGTCCAACTTGTGTTCTTGTTACTGCTCCCATAGATTGAAAAGAAGCATCGCCCACTAAATAATTAGAATCTGCTGCCACATAAGTAACTTTGTTTTCTAAGTAAGCAACGTTCCCATTAGCAGAGAAATTAAAGTCACCAAAAGTCTTTTTATATCCTAATTCAACCTCGATTCCTTTATTGTCCATATCGGCAACATTACCTATTGGACTTGCAGTCACACCTACATAACCCGGAATATTTATTGGACGTAAAATCCCTTTGGTTGATTTTTTGTACAAGTCTACAGTAAGACTTATGTCATTAAAAAGTTTGGATTCAAAACCAACATTTGCCTGAGAAGTTTCCTCCCATCTCAAATCTGGGTTATCAAGTGTAAGGTTAGCATAACCAGTCGTAATTGCTCCTGCGTTTCCAAAAGAATAATTATAACCACCTTCAACTAGAGAAAGGTATCTAAAATCTGGTATGGCATCATTTCCAACGACTCCGTATCCACCTCTTATTTTAAAAGTATTAAGTACTTTACTTTCTTTCCAAAAATCTTCTTTGGTTAAAACCCACCCTAAATTAAACGATGGAAATACACCGAATTTATTGTTACCACCGAAACGTGTAGAACCATCACGACGAATAATCCCTGTAAATAAATATTTCTCTTTGTAATCGTAATTCACACGTGAAAATAAAGAGTTCAATTTATGATGCGTAGAATCGTACGTATAACTGCTTCTGTCAGATTGTGGTATATCAAAGTTAAAAGAGGCATCTTTATAATTGGTCACAGGCAATCCAAACAATGTAGCACCAAGACCTCCACCAATATTATCAACATAAGATCCCTGACCCAATAAAACCGTTAAGTTATGATCCCCAAATTGATTTGTATACGTCAATATATTTTCAACATTCCACGCAAAACTTTTGTTTTCATATTTGCTGTAGTTATTTTTTAGCACATTTGAAGTTGCACTTAAATAGAAAACAGGTGTAAATCCTTGACCTCCCCATGTTGCTAATTTTGCTCCAAAAGTTGATCTCACTTTTATATGACTTGTTATAGCCGCTTCAATATATGCGTTACCAACGATGTCATCTGAAGTTCCATAACTTCCTAATCTTGTTTTGGCATAAGCCAAAGGATTCGTCATTTCTTGACCAACCAAACTTGAAATTCCATAAGGATTTCCGTTTGCATCACGAATTACAGGATTAGTAGCATAAGGCGCATCATTCGCTTTTACAGGATCCGTTTCTACCAAAGGAGTAGTTGGGTCTAAGTTGATTGCTGAACTTAACGGCCCACCAAACTCACTGTTTGTATTTCCGATACCAATTGTTTTTTGTCTCGAAAAACCCAATGTTTGTCCGAAAGTAAATACTTTAGATATTTTATGTGTTGAGTTTAAACGGAAATTCTTTTTGCTGTAATTTGATATTTCTGTTGAAACAATTCCTTCTTGTTCTTGAAGTCCAAAAGAAGCATAAAAATTAGAAACATCAGATCCACCGCTGATACTCAATTCATGTGAATAACGGAAAGCGCTTGTATTAAAAATTGCTTTTTGCCAATCTGTACCAACTCCTAAAGCAGATAAATTAGGGAATATTGCAGGTCCACCGGCCGCAACTGATTTTTCATTTAACAAAGCACCATATTGTGTGGCGTTCAGTAAATTTAACGTTTTTTCTGGAGATGAAATTCCTGAAAAACCATTGTAGTTCACAGAAATTTTTCCTGATTTTCCTTTTTTGGTTGTTACCAAAATTACTCCTGTTGCAGCACGAGTACCATAAATCGCAGCAGAAGCAGCATCCTTAAGTACTTCAATCGACTCAATATCAGATTGATTAAGGAATCCTATTCCACCACCATCTACAACAACTCCGTCTACAACCCAAAGTGGATTATTACCACCATCGCCAAAAGTAGTTACCCCTCTGACACGGATTGTTGATCCAGAACCTGGTTGCCCAGAACTGGCAGCAATAGTAACACCGGAAACTCTACCTTGTAAAGCTTGCTCGATACGACCATTTGGTACTTTCTCAAGATCTTTTGCTTTTACGCTCGATATTGCTCCAGTAACAACACTTTTCTTTTGAGTTCCGTAACCTACAACGACAACTTCCTGCAAGTTTTCTGTTGAAGATTTAAGTTTAACATCAACTCGACTTCTTCCATTGATAGCTTCCTTTGAAGTAATATAGCCTACATAGCTAAACTCTAAAGTGGCTTTTGAATCAGCCTTAATTTGATAGTTCCCATCAAAATCCGTAGCCGCAGCTTTGGAAGTTCCTTTAATTAAAACGCTTACTCCTGGGATGGGCAGCCCGTTTTCGTCATATACTTTTCCGTTTACAGTAACATCTTGTGCTTGTGCATAAACTGAGAATAGAATAGATAAAAGACAAAAAATGAACAGTTTTGTAAATTTCATATTTCTAAAAATTTTGGTTAATTAATTAGTAATTTGAAGCAATATTATCACTATTTTTTCTATATTCATTTTAATTATTTACTACAAAAACACATCAAATACATTTTTAATACTTAACAAAAACACATCAAAAAATTTATAAATACTTGTTTTTAAATAGATTAAATATTTTTTTGCTTTGTTATTTAAATGTTAATTTAAATAAAAACCACTACATTTATGAAATAAAGAGAAATTGCGTTTTATTTATTGAATTCATTGAAAAACCATCGTTTTATAAACAATAATAATTGCCCTTTTTTAATAACAATCAACTCATTACACTTAGACTTCAATCATGAGATTTACCAAACTCCATATTCTGATTTTTTTGATTTTATCATCCTTTACAACAATCTATGGACAGGTGAAAAATATTGGCTTGCCGGAAATTAGAAACTATAAAAGAACCGACTATAAAGGTGGTACTCAAAACTGGAACATAGATCAAGATAAAAACGGCAATTTATATTTTGCGAATAATAATGGTCTTTTCCAATTTGACGGATCATCATGGAAAAAATACAGTTTACCAAATTTATCTGCTATCAGATGTTTGAAGATTGATGACTCCGGGAGAATTTTTGTTGGAGGCTATGATGAATTTGGATATTTCAAAGCTGATTCTAAAGGAAAACTGGTTTATTTTTCAGTTTCAAAACTAATAAACAAGGACAACATCAAGGCAATTGACTTCATCTGGAAAATTCATATTCACAAAGGAGAAGTACTATTTCAATCGTTCACAAGAGCCTATATTTTCAAAAACCAGAAGCTTAAATTACTGGAATCCCCAAACAGATTTCAGTTTTCATTTCACGTAAAAAACCAACTTTATTTTCAGGATATTTCTGCAGGAATATTGGAATATAAAAATGGAAAATTGTTTCCGTTAAAAGGAACTACCGTTTTGAACACTACAGAAATCTGGGGAATGTTCCCTATGCCAGATAATAAAATACTTATTACAACTTTAGACAAAGGGCTTTTTATATATGACAATGAAAAAATCACTTCATGGAATACCGAAGCAAATTATTTTATCAAAAAAAACAGTTCCCTTGGCGGGGTAACTATAAAAGATAAGTTCATCATTCTGAATTCCGTATTAGACGGCATGATCATTTGCGACTTAAACGGAAATATAATTCAGCACATCAATCATAAAAAGGGATTGCAAAACAACACCGTACTGACTTCATTTATTGACAGTAAAAACAACCTTTGGCTGGGACTAGACAATGGAATTGCCTTTATTAATGAAAATTCTCCATTTACCTATTTTGGTTTCAGTTATGATTTAAGTACCGTTTATGCTTCTGCTGCTTATAAAGGAAACCTTTACGTAGCCACTAATCAAGGTCTTTTTTACCATTCTTGGAGCAATAGCATTAAAGAAGACACTTTTAAACTTGTTGAAGGAACTACAGGTCAGGCTTGGAATATTCAAGTGATAGACGATCAGCTAATCTGTGCTCACAATAGAGGCGCTTTGTTGGTTTCGGGAGGAAAAGTTATTAAAACATTAGACAACAAAGGGCATTTTGGCTTTAAGCCAATTCCTAACCGCCCTAATTACTTAATTGGGTCAACCTACTACGGATTTACCATATTTGAAAAAACATCCGGCGGATGGAGCTATAAAAATCAAGTAGAAGGATTTGACCTATCGGCCAATACATTTGAAATAGATGAGCTTAATTTATGGTTAAAAAAAGACAATTTACTTTACCAGCTAACCCTATCAGATGGTTTAAACAAATTTAAATCTATAAAAACACATAAAAATCTATCCAACTCAGTTAAGGGAATAGGGAGTTTACAACGAATGAAAAACAACGTATACTTTCAAACAGATAATCGTTTTTATAAGTATTCACAAGAACAAGATTTGTTTTTTGAAGATAAAAAAATTAGCGCGGTATTTAAAGATGTTCCAAAAATATATTCTTTAACTGAAGATAATTATGGTAATATCTGGTATATTTTCAGCGAATCATTAGGCGTTTTAATGAAACAGAAAAATGGCACTTATAAAAACTCTATTGCGCCTTTTTCCAGTTTAACAGGCAATCTCGTAAACAACTACATCTCCGTAAACACGATTAATCCTGAAAATATATTAATTGGTTTAACCGATGGTTTAGCCCATTATAATCCGAAACTACAGAATTATTCCGTGTCAAAACCAATAGCATTTATACGAAGTTTTTCTTATCCTGGAGATACAATAATCTTAGGAAACGGGCAAAATAAGATTGACATGCTCAAAATACCTTATTCAGCAAATCGCGTAAAATTCACGTTCTCGTCTCCAACTTATGAAAATCTGGAGAATGTAGAATTCTCCTACCAACTGGAAGGTTTTGATGATCGATGGAGCGCTTGGTCTTCCATTTCAATTAAAGAATACACTAACTTAAGAGAAGGTGATTACAAAATGAAATTAAAAGTGAGAAACAGTCATGGGATTCAATCGCAAGAAGCAATTGCTACTTTTACTGTTTCCCCACCTTGGTACAGGCATTTTTTGGCATATTTATTTTATCTTTTACTAATTGTTGCTTCTGTGTTTTTCATTCGCAACAGAGTAAAAATGAAGATACGAAAAAACAAATATTATGAGACAATTGAACAACGAAGACTTTATTTAGAAAAGGAATCAAAAATAAGACAGGAACAATACGAACTGGAAAAAGAAATCGAAAAATTAAAAAGTGACAAGTTGCAAATTAAGATTTTAGCTAAGGACAAAGAATTAGTCAATAATTCGCTGCAAGTAGTTAAGAAAAACAAAATCCTAAATGGCATCATTTACAAATTAAAAGATATCAATGTCGAATCTTTTGATGATTCTACCAAGTTTCAATTTACAAAATTGAATAAAAGCATCACCAAAGAAGTGAATGCAGACAAAAGCTGGAAAGACTTAGAAAAACACATTAAGAATGTCCATTTTGATTTCCTGAAAAGATTAAAGGAAAAATATCCTACAATATCTCCTCGAGAACTGGATTTATCAACCTATCTATTAATGAATATGTCAACGAAAGAGATTGCCGAAATCATGAATATCTCAAACGGAGGAGTAGAACTGGCACGTTACCGATTGAGAAAAAAACTAGGACTCAATAAAAAAGAAAATCTAATTGGATTTCTAATGAGCATTTAATAAAAACCAAAAATGCCATCATAAATTACTATGATGGCATTTCTATTATAAAAACAGCTGTTCTTTATGTCAAGAAATTTAAAGTTCGCTCCAATGCCATTCCCCTGGATCCTTTTATCAAGATAGTACAATTATTGAATTCAGTCATTGGTAAATGATTTGAAAATTCTTCAAATGTATTGTAAAACCAAAAGTTGCTTTTTTCAAATTTATTGGCATAAAATGCTGAACCGATAAAATAACATTTCACGTTATCTTCATTCGAAAGCAGGTCAACTATTGCTTTATGCTCTTGCTGACTTTCCCTTCCTAACTCAAACATGTCTCCCAAAATCATTGCTTTATTTGAACTCTCTAACTGCAGAAAATTCTCAATAGCTACAGCCATACTGCTTGGGTTTGCATTATAGGCGTCCAGAATAATTTGGTTAGTTCCTTTTGTCAATAATTGCGACCTGTTATTCTCAGGGACATAGCTTTCTAAAGCTTCTTTTATTGCGATATCATCAATTTTAAAATACTTTCCTATAGTAAGCGCCGCATTGATGTTATTGGCATTATACAAGCCTATTAAATGCGTTGAAATAGTTAGATCAGAATAGTTTATTGCCACAAATGGATTTGCTTTGACTGAGGTAATATTTACATTCGCGTTTGTTTTATTTATGCCAAAAGAATAGGCCTTTAACGACATTGACTTTTCAACTTGAATAGGATCTTCTAGATTTATAAAAGCAAGTTTATCATTTACCGAAAGGTACTGATACATTTCGCTTTTTCCTTCAATCACTCCTTCAACACCACCAAAACCTTCTAAATGCGCTTTTCCAAAATTAGTGATGTAGCCATAATCCGGTTTTGCTAATTCACATAGAAATTCAATTTCTTTTTTGTGGTTCGCCCCCATTTCAACAATTCCAATTTCTGTTTCTGAATTAAACGAAAGCAATGTCAACGGAACACCAATGTGATTGTTAAGGTTTCCAACGGTAGCTTTAATATTAAATTTTTTAGAAAGAACAACATGAATCAGTTCTTTGGTCGTAGTTTTTCCATTACTTCCGGTAAGGGCAATTATAGGGAGTTTCAAATATTCACGGTGAAACTTAGCCAGTTCCTGTAAGGCTATTAAACTGTCATCAACTAAGATTGTTCTTTGGTCAATAAAATAAGATTCATCGTCAATTATTACATAAGAAGCACCTTTATCTAATGCTTCTTTCGCAAATGTATTAGCATCAAAACGCTCCCCTTTTATGGCGACAAATAAGGAGTTGAACTCAATCTTACGGGTATCAATCGAAACCGATTTACATTTTAAAAATAAACTATGAATGTAACTAATATCCATTTGAAACGATTTAAAAAAATAAAAGCCCTAATCAAAGGGCTTTTATTTTTATTTTATAAAAAAATTAATTTCTAGCTGTTTTTTTCTTGTCTGCTTTAGGCCCTACTCTAGACATAGCGCATCTAAAACCGATGTAATCTGTAGCCATATCTTGTGGAAAATACCTTCTTTGTGCAGGATCTAACCAATAAGCTCTATCTCTCCAAGAACCACCCTTATAAACTCTAACTTCATCATTTATCAAAGTTGTTCTCTTGCTTGATTTATCATATTTTCTAACCATTTTACCTAAACTGTCTGTAGTAACATTGTGTTTAGGTGAGTTATACATGATTTTCTCATCTTTTTGTTTTTCAGTATCCGCTTCAGAAGATCCAAAGTTATAATATCTGGTAGATTGTTTATCACCATCTCTGTAATTAGTATTATCACTTTTGTCGAAATTCTGTCTCAAATACGTCTCTTTTTCATCAACAGGAACTTGAGCAATTTGACCCGGGAATTTTCTGGCAACTATTCTACCGTTACTTAAAGTATCAAATTTCATATTCTCTTTAGTAACAATTTCAACCTTACCGTCTGCTCCGATTTTATTTTTAGTGTATTGATTTCCTCTAAAATAGTTAAAATCATTTGCTTCATTGTCGATTATAGGTCTGTAAACATCTTGTACCCATTCAGCAACATTTCCAGCCATATCATACAATCCAAAATCATTTGCAGGGTATTTTTTAACTTCATTGGTAATATCTGCACCATCATCGGACCAACCTGCAATTCCACCGTAATCTCCATTACCTTGTTTGAAATTGGCTAACTGATCTCCTTTACTTTGTCTTTTACCTGAACGAGTATAACCTCCTGACCAAGGGTATTTTTTTTGACCTTTATAGATATTGTATTCTCTTTGTCCTACATCGGCAGCAGCTGCATATTCCCATTCTGCTTCAGTTGGTAGTCTGTATTCAGGAAGAAGTATTCCAGAAGAGCGTTGTGCATAAACATTTTTAGGCTCAATAACTTTACCGTCTTTTCCAGCTTTAGGAGCTTTTTTACCTCCATTTTTTCCTTTTAATACAATTTCTTCATTTCCTCCGTATGCCAAAGTAGGTGAATTCAAATACGTTTCTGTATCAAAATTACTGTCAGCTGTTACATCTAAAGTCTTTGCATTCTTTTTAAGATATCCGTTTTTTTCCAAAAGTGCTTCATTTACACGTTGCGTTCTCCAGTTACTGAATTCAACTGCTTGAATCCAATTTACTCCAACAACAGGATATTCTGCATAAGAAGGATGTCTTAAATAATTATTAGTCATCGTTTCATTGTAACCCAATCTATTTCTCCAAACTAACGTATCAGGTGAGGCGCCTTCGTATATGTTTTTATAATTTTCTTCAGTGGGTGGGTAAACACTTTTCAACCAATCTAAGTAATCTAAATACATAGAGTTTGTAACTTCAGTCTCATCCATATAAAAAGACTGAACGTGCTGTTGTGTTGGCGTATTATTCCAATCATGCATAACATCATCCTCTACTTTTCCCATAGTAAATGTACCACCTTCCACAAAAACCAAACCTGGCCCTGCTTGTTGTTTTTTACTTGAACCTGCTTTTTTGCTGTCCATATTCCAACCGGTTGCTCTTGAGGTGTTTTTGGAGCTGGACTTTTTACTGCAACTGGAAAAACCAATTACTAACAGGATTGATATCAACAATCGTAAGCCCATAATTTTGTTTGCTTTCATACTCTTTAGTAGGTAATAATAGTAGGTAATAATTTAAGTGCCGCAATATAATAATTAACCATTAATCAACATCATACTTTTAAATAATTTTCGCCGATGTAATTTTAACAATAAATTATATATCAAAACGCAAATTTATAATATTTATTATTTAAATCACACGAAATGGTTTATTTTTACTGATAAATAATAACTCACTATTAATCACGTTAAAAAAACGATGAGAAAAATACTTTTGGCTTATTTATGCCTGATTCCTTTTGTTTCTTTTGCTCAAATTAAAGGTGACGCAGTCATTGAATGGACAGATAAAAAAGAAATGTCCTATGGCGATTTCAAAGTCATTATCCCTCAATTTACAGGAAATAATTTTCATTATGATGCTTCCCAAAAGGCATTGCTTTATACCTTAAAAATAAAAGAGCCAATCTCTTTTAACGAAGGGAAAGTCACAATCACAAATGTAGCTTACGAAACAATCACAACTTCACAACTTGGTGATTTGGCTTCCGAAAATATTCCTAAAACAATAAATGCATCTCTAAATGTAAGCATTTCAAGAGATATCAAAGACGCTTTTATCAATCTTTCACCTATAATTAAGGACGATTTCGGTTTTAAACGCATAAAGTCTTTTTCCTATGAAGTAGACGCCAATACTGCAAGAATATCACAATCCAGCAAAAGCGCAAGCACAAATAGCATCATCAATTCTGTTTTAGCAACAGGCAACTGGTATCAATTTTATGTTGAAAAATCCGGTGTATATAAAATCACTAAAACTTTTTTACAACAATTAGGGTTAGACCCAAATACATTAGACCCGCGAAAAATAAAAATTTATGGTAATGGAGGACGAATGCTTCCGTTATCAAACAATATTTTTTATCCAAACGACCTATCCGAAAACGCAATTCAAATCAATGGCGAAGTTGACGGAATTTTCAACAACGACGATTATATTCTTTTTTATGCCGAAGGAGTTGACACTTGGAACCAAGAAAGTTTGACTTTTACTAATCTGTACGATACAAAGTCTTATTATTACATTACTATTCAAGGTGCCGATGGAAAAAGAATCGCTCCTATGGCTCAACCTTCCGGAAGCAGCACTTTAAACATCACTTCTTTTGACAATCAACAATACCACGAGGTAGACCTTATTAATGTAGCGCGATTAGGTCGCCAATGGTTTGGTGAATCATTTGAAGTCAAAGACGAACAGGAATTCGATTTTAATTTTCCGAATTTTGATCCTTCAACTCCTGTAAAAGTACTATTAACGGCCGCTTCAGCTGCATTTACCCCAACTACTTTGAATGTGACTGCAAATGGAACTGCAGTTGGCACTATTTCTTTTCCTGCTTTAAACAATAATTCCGGAACTGAGTTTTATTTAGGTTCTTTACCAAACAACACCAGCTTTAATGGTGCCGAAAACATAAAAATAAAATTGAAATACAATAATAATGGTGTTCCGGGTTCCAAAGGTTTTCTGGACAACATCAGGCTTATCGCCAAGCGAAAACTGCAAGGCTACGGAAAACAGTTTCATTTTCAATACGATCAATCCAATTCAAGTTTTGGAATTGTGAATTACAGCCTTTCAAACACAACAGATATTCCACAAATTTGGGATGTCACCGATATTTATAATGTAACCACAATCGAAAACTCAAATCAAAGCACAATAAATTTTAAAGCAAACTTGGGAGAGCTCAGAAAATATATTGCTTTAGATGCTTCGGATTATTACACTCCTTTAAAAGATACCAAATCAAAAGTCACTAATCAAAACCTAAAAGGAACAGTATTAAAAAACGGACAAGGTCAATTTCAAGACATCGATTACGTGATTATCACACCCACTTTTTTAGCCACACAAGCTGAAAAATTAGCCACTTTTCATCGCACCCAATCCAATTTAAATGTAAAAGTAATTTCATTAGAGTCCATCTATCAAGAATTTTCTTCTGGAAAGCAAGATGTTGCAGCAATCCGAAATTGCATTAAGTACATCTATGAAAATGCTTCGGCACCGGAGAAAAGAGTAAAGTTTGTCAATCTTTTTGGAGATGCCTCTTATGATTTTAAAAATAGAATCACAAACAACACTAATGTCGTACCCATTTACCACGCCTTAAACAGTAGCACTACGGGTGAATCCTCTTTTGCTTCAGATGATTTTTTTGGATTAATGGATGCTACAGAAGGAAATGTTGTTTCGTATTTTGGAGGAATTGATATTGCTGTGGGCAGAATGCTGGTGAATGATGCCAAACAAGCTGACGAAATGGTAAATAAAGTCATCGAATATCACGACTTGAAATCCTACGGAAGCTGGAGAAATAACTTCGCATTGGTTTCTGATGATTCAGACATAGCATCTGATGCCAGTTTACAAAACAGACAAAATAGCCTTGCAAATACAATTGCTTCCGAAAAACCATTTCTAAATGTGACTAAAATTCTTTTAGATTCTTATGTCCAAGAAGCATCCGCAGGAGGTTCCAGATATCCAAAAGCAAGAACGGACTTCTTCAATGCTTTCGAAAAAGGGGCTTTGGTCTTTAATTATTTAGGACACGGTGGCGAAGATGGCTTATCAGGCGAACGCATTTGGGAAAAATCAGATGGACAGAACTTGAGCAATCAATACAAGTATCCTTTATTTATAACTATCACTTGTGAATTTTCCCGTTTTGACAATCCTTTAAGACCAACCGCTGGAGAATATACCTATTGGAATCCTAAAGGCGGAGCAATCGCAATGATTACTACCATTCGATCCATTGGACAATTCAGTGCAGAAAATTTCAACGACGCTCTGACAAAAAATTTATTATCGTACAATTCGAACCAATATACTTCAATTGCAGAGGCGCTGCGAATTTCAAAAAACAGCAATCCAAATTCAGCCACCAATGTTGTTTTTTATATTGGCGATCCAGCATTGATGCTTGCAATTCCAAGACCAAAAATTAGATTAACTAAAGTAAATGACATTCCGGTAACCCAAACCATCGACGACTTCAAATCATTGGCAAAAATGAAACTGACAGGAGAAGTTACAGATGAAAACAATAACTTGTTGACGAATTATAACGGAGAAGTTTCTACAACTATTTTTGACAAAACAGTTTCAAGAACAACATATAACAATGACGGTAATAGTCCGCCTATTAATTTCAATGTTTTAGGCGAAACAATATTCAGAGGAAACGCATCAGTCACTAATGGCCAGTTTGAGTTTAGTTTTGTTGTACCTAGAGACATTAGAGTTCCATTGGCCAACGGAAGGATTAGTTTTTATTCCAAAAAAAATCAGTTATTACAGAACGAAACCGGGTATGATTCAACAATAAAAATAGGCGGAATAAATGAAAATGCAACCGCAGACAATATTAGTCCAAGAGTTAAGTTATATATGAATGACGAGACTTTTGTTTCTGGCGGAACAACTAATGAATCCCCATTTCTTGTTGCACTGCTTGAAGATGAAAACGGAATAAATACGGCAAGCGGAATAGGTCATGATATTGTTGCTATTCTTGATGGAGATGTAAGCAATCCCTTTGTACTGAATGATTATTATCAAACAACATTAGACGATTTTACAAGTGGAACTCTCCGGTTTCCGTTGCGCAATTTAGCTCCGGGATTACACACTATAACATTCAAAGCGTGGGATGTATACAACAACCCGATAACCGCTGAGATTCAGTTTATTGTTGTAGGTGATGAAACGATAACATTGACACATGTGTTGAATTATCCAAATCCGTTCGTTAATTATACTGAGTTTTGGTTTACACACAACAGACCATTTGAACCATTGGACGTTCAGGTTCAAGTAATGACAATAACAGGAAAAGTGGTTTGGACAAAAAATCAAATTATCACAACTGAAGGATTTTTATCAAAAGAAATCACTTGGGATGGCAAAGATGATTTTGGAGATAAAATAGGGAAAGGCGTTTATGTCTACAAACTAACCGTCAAATCAAGTCTAACAAATAAGAAAACTGAAAAATTTGAAAAACTTGTTATACTTTAATAAAATACTATATTTGTTTAATAAAACTTCCTACAATAATGAAAAAAATAACATTACTTTTTATCTTTTTATTTGTAATTTCTTTTACAAAAGCACAAGATAGAGTTATAAACCCGGGGGTTCCCTTTTTATTAGTTGCAGCCGACGCTAGAGCTGCAGGTATGGCAGACGTAGGAGTTGCAACATCAGCTGATGCTTTTTCACAACAATGGAATCCGGCTAAATATGCTTTTGCAACGGACCAAAAAGGATTTTCTATAAGCTACACACCTTACCTTACTGACCTGGTTAATGATATATCATTAGGACAATTGACCTATTATCAAAAATTAAATGAAAGAAGTGCCTTTGCAGGAAGCCTTCGTTACTTTGGTTTAGGTGAAATTGAATTACGCGAAACAGGTGATCCTAACGAAGCACCTAGAATAGTTTCTCCAAACGAGTTTGCTATTGATGGTTCTTATTCCTTAAAGCTAAGCGAGAAATTCTCTATGGCTATTGCTGGACGGTTTATAAATTCAAATCTAAAAGTGGCCTCAGATAATAACGACGCATCATCTGCAAGCACATTTGCTGTTGATGTAGCCGGTTTTTACCAATCCGAAGAAATAGCGTACAACGAATTCAACGGAAGATGGAGAGCGGGATTTAATATCCAAAATTTAGGTCCAAAAATCAGCTATGACAACGATGACTTTAACAATAACTTCATACCTGCCAATTTAAAAATTGGAACTGGTTTTGATTTTATTTTAGACGACTATAATAAGGTTGCTGTCAATGTTGAATTTAACAAATTGTTAGTTCCTACACCACAAGACCCTGATTTAAATGGTGACGGAACCGTAACAACTGAAGAACGCAATCAAAACAACCAGAATTACCGTGCTATTGGGTGGACTTCCGGTGTTTTCGAATCATTTGGTGATGCTCCTGATGGATTTAGTGAGGAATTAAAAGAAGTTACTTACGCTGTAGGTGCCGAATATTTGTACCAAGATTCCTTTGCGATGCGTTTAGGATATTTTCACGAAAGCCCTCTAAAAGGAGCTCGACAATTTTTATCGCTTGGAGCAGGTTTCAAATACAATGTTGTCAAAGTAGATGTTTCGTATTTATTCTCGGCATCAAAAGTAAAAAACCCTTTAGAGAACACGCTTCGTTTTTCTCTTACCTTCAATTTTGGAGACAAATATGACGAATATTAAACATAAATAAAATCCACAAATAACAATCCAAATTTCAACACTATGAAGTTTGGATTTTTTTTCCTTAAAAAAGTATGAAAGAAATAACAATTACCACTCAATTCAAAGTATTCGATTCTATTCAAGATTTACCAAATGACATTCAGGAATTAATGACGCAAGCCGTTGAAGTTCGAAAAAATGCTTACGCTCCCTATTCAAAATTCAGAGTTGGAGTTGCAATTTTTTTAGACAACGGTAAAATTGTCTTAGGTTCAAACCAAGAAAATGCAGCTTATCCTTCGGGACTGTGCGCGGAACGTGTCGCTATTTTTTATGCCGGAGCAGTGTATCCGGAAGCCAAAATTTTAAAAATGGCAATTACAGCTGCTTCTGACTCGAATCAAACTACAGCTCCGATTCCTCCTTGCGGATCTTGCAGACAATCTATCGCCGAATACGAAATCAAACAAGAGACCCCTATCGAAATCTATTTTATGGGAGAAATTGGTGCAATTTACAAATCAGAATCCCTGAAAAACTTGCTTCCATTTATGTTCGATAAAAAATTCTTGTAAAAATTCCAAAAATTGCCTATTAAATTTTAGTTCTTACTTGGAATGTCTTATTTTTGCATTTCGCAAATTTGTGGGAGGAAACTATTTTGCGTTATAGGTACAAATTGATAATACAATAACACTTTAGCAAAAGAAAAATTCAGATGAAAGAAGTTACAAAAGAAGTATATTTAAAGTGGTATGAAGATATGCTGCTTTGGAGAAAGTTTGAGGACAAACTTGCAGCATTATACATCCAACAAAAAGTTAGAGGATTTCTACATTTATACAATGGTCAAGAGGCCGTATTAGCTGGTGCATTGCACGCAATGGACTTGACAAAAGACAAAATGATTACTGCTTACAGAAATCACGTTCAGCCAATAGGTATGGGAGTTGATCCTAGACGCGTAATGGCAGAACTTTTAGGAAAAGTTACCGGAACTTCAAAAGGTATGGGTGGTTCTATGCACATCTTTTCAAAAGAGCACCGTTTTTATGGTGGGCACGGAATTGTAGGAGGGCAAATTCCTGTAGGTGCAGGATTAGCTTTTGCAGACAAATATTTTGAAACTGGCGGTGTTACTATGACTTATTTTGGTGATGGAGCAGCACGTCAAGGATCTTTACACGAAGCTTTTAACATGGCTATGTTATGGAAACTTCCAGTGGTTTTCATTGTTGAAAACAATGGTTACGCTATGGGAACTTCTGTAGAAAGAACAGCCAATCATACTGATATTTGGAAATTAGGTTTAGGATACGAAATGCCTTGTGGACCAGTTGACGGAATGAACCCTGTAAAAGTTGCTGAAGCAATGACTGAAGCAATTGACAGAGCACGTCGTGGAGACGGACCAACTTTTCTAGAAATGAAAACATACCGTTATAGAGGTCACTCTATGTCGGATGCACAATTATACCGTTCGAAAGAAGAAGTAGAAGAGTACAAAAAAATTGATCCAATTACTCAAGTTTTAGATGTAATTAAAGATCAAAAATATGCTACAGAAGAAGAAATCGAAGCAATTGATCAAAGAGTAAAAGATTTAGTGGAAGAGTGTGTAACATTTGCCGAAGAATCTGAATACCCTCCTATTGAACAGCTATACGATGTAGTATACGAACAAGAGAACTATCCATTTTTACCTCATAAACTATAAATCAATTATGGCAACAATAATTACAATGCCTCGTTTGAGCGATACGATGACGGAAGGAACGGTAGCGACTTGGCTAAAAAAAGTAGGTGATAAAGTAAGCGAAGGTGATATCCTTGCAGAAATTGAAACTGACAAAGCAACAATGGAATTTGAGTCTTTCAACGAAGGAACACTTTTACACATAGGAATCCCTGCTGGTGAAACTGCACCGGTTGACTCTTTATTAGCAATTATAGGAAAAGAAGGCGAGGATATTTCGGCATTATTAGCAGGAAAACCAGCTGATGCAGCTCCAGCTAAAGAAGAAACAAAAGTTACTGAAGAAACAGCAACTACTCCAGAAGTTACAAAAGCCGCAGCACCTGCTACAGCTTCATTACCAAAAGGAGTTGTAGTTATCACGATGCCTCGTTTAAGCGACACCATGACAGAAGGAACAGTAGCTACCTGGTTGAAAAAAGTAGGTGATAAAGTAAGCGAAGGAGACATTCTTGCTGAAATCGAAACCGACAAAGCAACAATGGAATTCGAATCTTTCAACGAAGGAACTTTATTATACGTAGGAATCGAAGAAGGAAATACTGCACCAGTTGATAGTCTTTTGGCAATCATTGGACCTGCAGGAACTGATATCAGCGGAATTGCTGAAAATTATAAAACTGGCGGAGCGCCACAAGCAGCTCCTGCCGTAGCAGAAGAAAAAGAAGTTGCTTCAACAGAAAAAGCTTCGGAACCAATCGTTCAAGAACCATCAACTGACGGTCAACGAATTTTAGCATCACCATTGGCAAAGAAAATTGCAAGTGACAAAGGAATTCAATTGACTCAAGTAAAAGGTTCTGGTGAAAACGGACGTATTGTAAAAAGCGATATCGAAAACTTCACACCACAAACTAGCGCTGCTCCAGCACCGACAAGTGCTGCTCCAGCCAAAGCAGAAACTGTAGCTGCTGCAAAACCATTTGTACCTGCAGGAGAAGTTTTCACAGAAGAAATCAAAAATTCGCAAATGCGAAAAATCATTGCAAAACGTTTAGCAGAGTCTTTATTCACTGCTCCACATTACAACTTAGTAATTGAGGTAACTATGGACGAAGCAATGAAATCAAGAGCTATCATTAACAGCGTTCCTGATACAAAAGTATCATTCAACGATATGGTGATAAAAGCGTGTGCATTAGCATTGAAAAAACATCCAAAAATAAATTCTCAATGGAGAGAAGATGCTATCATCATCAACCATCACGTGAATATTGGAGTTGCTGTAGCTGTTGAAGACGGATTAGTAGTTCCTGTATTACGTTTTACAGATGCTATGAGTTTATCTCAAATTGGCGGAAGCGTTAGAGATCTTGCAGGAAGAGCTAAAAACAAAAAATTATTGCCTACAGAAATGGAAGGAAGTACTTTTACAGTTTCTAATCTTGGAATGTTTGGTATTACAGAATTCAACTCTATCATCAATCAACCTAATTCTGCTATCCTATCCGTAGGAGCTATTGTAGAAAAACCGGTTGTGAAAAATGGTCAGATTGTCGTAGGAAACACAATGATGTTATCTTTAGCTTGCGACCACAGAACAATTGATGGTGCAACTGGAGCTCAATTTTTACAAACATTGAAACAATTTATAGAAAACCCAGTTACAATGCTTGCGTAATAACTTGGTTCTTAAAATACAAATCCCGTCTTGTTTCAAAAACTTGACGGGATTTTTTATTTATTCTTCTCCTCAATCCAACGAGACATATATTTGGTACTTTTTAAAGTATGATGTTGCAACATAGCTCCCATAAAATTGCTCAACCGATGTTGCTCAAAATTAGTTCGTAAAAATTCTATTTTAGTACTAAAGTCAGTTTCGAACAAACCTTTAGAATATCGTTGATTGACAATCTCAATTCCGTTTTTTTGGGCTTTAACCCAAACTGTTTTGTCTAGATACAATTGTACTGCTGCATCGACAAAATCAGCTACATCATCCGTAATAAAGCCATTCCAAGGCAAATCCCCGTGCATGGATTCTGAACCAATAGTAGTCGTTACGCTTGGCGTTCCACATTGCATCGCTTCCAATAACTTCCCTTTAATACCGGCTCCAAAACGCAAAGGAGCCAAAACAACTCGCGCTTCCTTAACTACGTCTTGAGCGTTGCTAGCTCGTCCCATAATTAAAAAACTATCTTTGCCATTATTCAATTGCATTACTTTTTGTGAAGGATAAGCACCATATACGTTCAAAACAGATTCTGGCACTTGCTTTTTTATTAAAGGCCAAATCGTTTCCTTTAAATACTGAACCGCATTCCAATTGGGCTCATGAAGAAAATTTCCGATAAAAATAAAGTTTTTTCGATTTTCGAAAGAAGGCAGTTCCTCTATTTCAGAACTCAAGATTGGTTCCAATAGAAAAGGCAAATAATACAATAATGCTTTATCTATTTTGAATGTAGATTCTAATAATTCCATTTCAAATTCGGAAATCATTAAAGACAAATCACAACGTAAAATACTGGCAATTTCACGTTTCGCAACCTCTTCTACAAATAAATCAGTTGTACTAAAAGAACGATTTTCCTTAAACGCTTTCTGGCGAGCCAATCGCAAACAATGTAAATCTTCAGTATCTAATATTCGCAACGCATCAGGGCAATTTTCAGCTACACGCCAACCAAATTGCTCCTCCATCATAAAACGATCAAACAAAACTACAGCTGGATTCAGTTCTTTTACAAAAATATCAAAACTGGAATTGTTCAGTTCGATTGATTTTTTATCCACCTCATATTCGCCTAAATCAACCATAAAATCACTGTTTTGCGCAGGACTGGCAAACGTAATGCTAAAACCTTGTGCTTTAAAAAGTGAAATCAGCTGCATCATCCTTCCTCCTGCTGCGGACGAATTTGGCTCCGGCCAAACAAAACCAATAATTAAAAGCTTTTGAACCTGATTCATATTATTATAAATTTCAATTGCAAAATAATGCTATTTTGTGTTCAATCCCGTCATTTGGACAAAAAATAGATTAGAAAACACTAATTTTGTTCTAAATAAATTTCAGTATCATGTTAGGATTAAAATTAGCCACAGACCCTCGTTGGGTAAATATAGTCGAATCGAATATAGAAGAAATCTTGACGGATCATGCTTGGTGTGAACAAAAGGCAGCATCAAATGCGATAAGTCTGGTTACTTATAACTCCGAATTGGAAGAATTAGTAACCGAGATGCTGATTATTGCAAAAGAAGAATTAGATCACTTGCAATTAGTTCATAATTTAATCAAAAGCAAAGGACTGACTTTAGGCAGAGAAAGGAAAGATCATTATGTAAATGAACTTTTTAAATTTATGAAAAAAGATGGCAGCCGAAAAGATGCTCTTTGTGATCGATTGTTATTTTCAGCTATGATTGAAGCCAGAAGTTGTGAGCGGTTTAAAGTTTTATCAGAAAACATAAAAGATGTCGAATTAGCCACTTTTTACAGAGACCTCATGATTTCCGAAGCGGGACACTATACCACTTTCTTGGGTTTCGCTCGAAAATATGCTGACAACATTGATGTAGACAAACGCTGGAAGGAATGGATTGAATTTGAAACTTCGATTATCACGAATTATGGTAAACAAGAAACGATTCACGGTTAATTAAAAAATATTATATTAAACAAAAAACAGGATGCTCTACGGCATCCTGTTTTTTAATATTTACTATTATAAGAAGCTTATTTCACAATCATGAACTCAGAACGTCTGTTTAAGGCATGTTCTTCTTCGGTACAATTTTCCTGACAATCCACTTTAAATTCTGATTCGCCAAAACCTTTTCCAGTTATTTTATCACCACTAATTCCTTTTGAAATAATGTATGCTACAGTAGCATTTGCTCTTCTCTCAGAAAGATCTAAGTTAAATTCATCAGTACCTCTAGAATCAGTATGTGCCTTAACATAAATTTTCAGTTTATCATTTTGAGACATTACATAAACCAATTTATCAAGTTCTGCAGCACCATTCTTAGTTATATTGCTTTTGTTGTATTCGAAATAAATAGGATTTAAAATAATTTCGGTTTCAGTAATTATAACTTCAATTGGATCAATTACTGCATCAACGGTAACTTTCCCTTCACTAATTTTAGCTACAGGAAAAGATTTTGAAACATAACCATCTTTAAAAACTTCTATAGTATATGGCTTCTGACATTCTACGTCATAAAGAACTTCTCCATTCATATTAGACATTTGAGTATCTAAAACTGTGTTAGTCGCATCTAAAATAACAACTTTAGAATTAGCTAATAACTCTCCAGTTTTGGCATTTTTTACCACACTAAGAATCTGCCCTTTACATACTGGAATAGAACTATAGATATGGTCTACACCACTACGATTACTGGATAAATAACCAATATTTTTTTCTTTATTAAATGTAAAAGCAAAATCATCTTTCTCCGTATTTACAGGTTTTCCAATGTTATATGGTTCCTCATCTTTATTTAAATCAACAGAAAAAACATCTAAGCTTCCAAAACCAGTCAAGCCGTTTGAAGAAAAATATAAAATAGCATCCTCTGTTACAAAAGGAAAATTCTCGTCACCAGCTGTATTAATTTTATTCCCTAGATTTTCTGGCACGCCATATGTTCCATCATTATTCACTGTTACTTTCCAAATATCAGTTCCTCCTACAGAACCAGACATATTAGAAGCAAAATAAAGAACCTTCCCATCTGCATCTATAGATGGATTCCCCATAGAATAACTTTTACTATTGAATGGCAGTGGAGTAATAGATCCCCATTTACCGTTTTCTTTAACAGCTTTGTAAAGATTCACTTGACCAAATTTCAGCTTGTGTGTTTTATCTTTCTCGAATAATTTATCTTTGAAACTTTCGCTTGAAAAATAAACAACATTACCGTCTTTGGTCATTGTAACAGGACCTTCATGAAACCTACTGTTTAATTCATCTACAGGAATTGGCTCTGAATAGCTTCCATCAGCATTATAAGTAGACTGATAAATGTCTAAATAAGGTTCGTTATTCCAACCGTATATTTTATTGCTTTCATTTCTGGCACTTGCAAAATAGAGTATATCTCCATAAAGACTTGCTCCAAAATCTGATCTTTGAGAATTAACTGAAATTTTATCTACAACAAAAAGTTTTTCTTTATTCAATAGCTCCGAAAGGTAATTTGGATTCTTATTGAATTGTTTAGCTCTCTGATCGTCTGGTACTAAAGCTGAAAATGTTTTCATTTGAGCATTAGACTCCGCGTATTTACCGTTAGATTTCAACATTTGAGCGTATCTATAATACGTTTCTGCATCTTGTTTTGTTTGTACAGCTTTGGCGTACCATTTTTCGGATTCTACGGTATTGTGCATATAATAATAACTATCACCAAGTTGTTTAGTCACATAAGCATCTGTATTTCCTTTTTCAACTAAAGCTAGATATCCTTCAACAGCTTCAACATAATCGTAGCTTTCAAATAATTTATCTGCATTTTTAGTCTCTTTATTTTGTGCGCAAAGTGAGAAACCTGCCAGCACAAAAAACAGTAAAAGTGTATTTTTTTTCATTAATTATAAAAATTAAATTTTAGAAAAATCTAGGAGAACGTGAAACTTTTTTCGATTCAAATAAATCATATAACAATATGAATTCATGTGATGATGGAGAAGTTACTTTCAAATCTGAAATAATATGATCGTAAGCATACCCAATTCTTAATTCAGGTGTGATAGCAAAATTGACCATTCCGCCAAAACTGTCTTCCAATCTATAAGTTGCTCCAATCTCAAATTTTTCTTGATATAAAAAATTGGCGGAAACATCTAAAGACGGAGATACATTAAACGCCGATTTTAACATTAACGAAGGCTTGAATTTCAATTCATAATTAAGATCAAAAACATAACCTGCGGTTAAAAAATAGTGAGACACATCTGAACCATATTCACGTCCATTATAATCTAAGTGCGCTGATTTAATCATATTTGGAATCGAAAAAGATACGTAATATTTGTCTGTGTAATAAAACAACCCTGATCCTAAATTAAATGATGTATCGTTGATATCTTCTCCAAAAATACCTTCATTAGGGTCTGGCAAACTGGATTGAATATCCCTGAGCCCTACTTTGTGAAAAGAGACTCCAGCTTTTAAACCAAATGCCAATCTTTGTGTGTCTCCTAATTTCAAAGTATAAGAGAAGTCTCCAAATACATTTTGCTCTGTTACCGGTCCAATCTTATCTGATATAAATGATAGACCAACACCTACATTCTTTCCCGCTGGAGTATGACCTGCGAAAGTAAATGAAGCTGGTGAATCTTCAATGTTTACCCATTGTTTTCTATATAAAAGACCAAAAGAAATACTCTCATTAGAACCTGCATAGGCTGGATTAATAACATTCATATTATACATGTACTGAGTATAATGTGGGTCTTGTTGCGCTTTTACATCCATATAGGCAATAAGAATTAAAAGAGACATCAATATTTTTTTGTTCATATCTATTTATTTTTCGGTTTATTGGTCTATTTAAAAATTTACAGACAAATAAATATATTAATTACTGTTTTTCTCTGATTAAATAAATCCAACCTGTTTTTGGTTCTCCACTATTAAATTCTATCACATAATAATAGGTAGCACTTGGAAGATCTTCTCCTTTGTTTGACTGACCTTTCCATTGGTCTGTATAATTGGTCTGATTGTAAACCTTGATACCATATCTATTAAATATTTCCAGTTTTTTAACATCCATCAATCTTAAATCAAAGAAGTCATTTGAACCGTTCCCATCAGGGGAAATTCCTTTTTGGATATTACAATAAACAGACTCTATAACTACATTATTTGATGTTTCACAACCCGTATTCGTAGAAGTTACAGTAAGGGTATATGTTACAGGGAACACTACTTGTCCGCTTGGAGTTGATGCTATCACATCAGTTACGTTTAACACATTTGAATTAGTTCCGATAGGAGCTCCAGTATTATCCTTCCATTGGTAAGACACATTGTTTGGATCATATGAGCCTAATAGTGGATTTGCTGTTATAACATATTCTTTATTTTCGCAATCACCTATTGTTTCAAATTGAATTTGTGGAGGAATCGCGTTTATAGTTATTTCAGCACCTATAGTTATACAGGCAATACTATTTGTAAATCGCACACTCATTGTATATTTCCCTGGCGCCAAATTATTAAACACATTGCTGTTTTGATAACCATTACCTAAACTGTACTGAACGTTTGCTTGAGTACTAATTGTAATGCTTCCTGATGGTACTAAACATGTTGGTTGTACAACTTGAACCAAAGTTGGAGTTGACGGTAATAAAGGAAGTGGATTAATAGTTACACTTGTCAGACTTTGAACTGAACATGTATTGTCCGCAATATTTCTAACATATAATATATAATTATTTGGAGCTAATCCTGTAAATGTATTTGAAGCTTGATAGGTTGTTCCATTCAAACTATATTCGACTCCAGATTGAGCTGCTATTACAATAGTCCCAGATGTAACGGAACATGTTGGCTGAACAACGCTAGAAGTTGTTGGAACTACGGGAGGAGTTGGAATTGCATTAATCGTTACCGCAGATGTTGATGTATTTAAACAGCTAATATCAGCTGTGTTTCTTACATACAAGGTATAATTACCCGGAGCCAATCCTGCAAATGTATTTGAAGCCTGATACGTTAAACCATTTAAACTATACGCAACTCCAGGTTGTGTAGTTATTACAATAGTTCCTGATTGCACAGCACATGTTGGTTGTACCACGCTAACTGCTGTTGGCACTAGCACTACTTGTATAGGATTAATTGTTGTTGTTGATGCCGAAGAAGTGACACAAGTAGGATCAGAAAGATTTCTTACATACAAAGTATAAGTAGTTCCTGGAGCCAATCCTGTGAAGAGATTTGAAGCTTGATACGTTGTACCATTCAAACTATATTCTACCCCTGTTTGTGCTGTTATGGTAATGCTTCCTAATGGCATTCCACACGTAGGTTGAGTTACACTTGCCGTTGTTGGAACTACTGGTGGAGTTGGAATTGCATTAATTGTTGTTACAGATCCAGATGAAGTTACACAAGTGTTATCGGCTGTATTTCTAACATATAATGTATAAGTTCCAGGAACTAATCCTGTGAACGTATTTGAAGCTTGATATGTTGTACCATTCAAACTGTATTCTACTCCAGTTTGTGTTGTTATTGTAATACTTCCTGATGGTATACCACAGGTAGGCTGAACTAAACTTACTGTTGTTGGAACTAATGGAGGAGTTGGAATTGCATTAATCGTTATTGGAGATCCAGATGGAGTTATACAAGTATTGTCAGCAATATTTCTAACATACAAAATATAAGCACCCGGAGCCAATCCGCTAAAAGCATTTGAAGCTTGATACGTTGTACCATTCAAACTATATTCTACACCTGTTTGTGTAGTTATGGTAATGCTTCCTGATGGTGTTCCACACGTTGGTTGAGTAACACTTGCCGTAGTTGGAACTACTGGAGGAATTGGAATTGCATTAATTGTTGTTGCTGAAGACGATGAAGTTACACAAGTAGTATCAGCAGTATTTCTAACATACAAAGTGTAATTACCCGGAGCTAATCCTGTGAAAGTATTTGAAGCTTGGTAGGTTATACCATCTAAACTATACGCTACCCCAGATTGTGCTGTTATGGTAATACTTCCCGATGGCGTACCACATGTTGGCTGAGTAACGCTTGCCGATGTAGGAACTGCTGGAGGGTTTGGAATTGCATTAATTGTTGTTACTGACCCGGAAGAAGTTATACAAGTATTGTCCGCTGTATTTCTAACGTATAATGTATAAGTAGTACTTGGAGCTAATCCTGAGAAAACATTAGAAGCCTGATACGTTGTACCATTCAAACTGTACTCTACTCCAGTTTGTGTTGTTATGGTAATACTTCCTGTTGGTGTTCCACAAGTAGGTTGAACAACACTTGCTGTTGTTGGAACTAGTGGAGGAATTGGAATCGCATTAATGGTTATTGAAGACACAGATGGAGTCACACAGGTATTATCAGCTGTATTTCTAACATACAAAGTATAATTACCCGGAGCTAATCCGCTGAAATCATTTGAAGCTTGATACATTGTGCCGTCCAAACTATACATTACTCCTGTTTGTGTTGTTATGCTAATACTTCCTGATGGAGTACCACACGTAGGTTGAGTAACACTTGCTGTAGTTGGAACTACAGGTGGAGTTGGAATTGCATTAATTGTTGTTGATGACCCAGACGAAGTTACGCAAGTATTGTCCGCTATATTTCTAACATACAAAGTGTAATTACCCGGAGCTAATCCGCTGAAAACATTTGAAGCTTGATAGGTTATACCATCTAAACTATACGCTACCCCAGATTGTGCTGTTATAGTAATACTTCCAGATGGTGTACCACATGTTGGCTGAGTAACGCTAGCCGATGTAGGAACTGCTGGAGGGTTTGGAATTGCATTAATTGTTGTTACTGACCCGGAAGAAGTTACACAAGTATTGTCTGCTGTATTTCTAACATAAAGAGTATAAGTAGTACTTGGAGCTAATCCTGAGAAAACATTCGAAGCTTGATATGTTACACCATCCAAACTATACTCTACCCCAGATTGTGTTGTTATGGTAATGCTTCCTGTTGGTGTTCCACAAGTAGGCTGAACAACGCTCGCTGTTGTTGGAACTACAGGAGGAATAGGAACTGTATTAATTGTTATTGCTGCCCCAGATGGAGTCACACAGGTATTATCAGCTGTATTCCTAACATACAAAGTATAATTACCAGAAGCTAATCCATTGAAAGTATTTGAAGCTTGATACGTTGTGCCGTCCAAACTATACATTACTCCTGCTTGTGTCGTTATTACGATACTTCCAGATGGTGTTCCACACGTTGGTTGTGTAACACTTACTGTAGTTGGAACTACAGGAGGAGTTGGAACTACATCAATTACTGTTGGTGACGCTGATGAAACTACGCAAGTAGTATCCGCTGTATTTCTAACATACAAAGTATAAGACCCCGGAGCTAGTCCATTGAAAGTATTTGAAGCTTGATAGGTTATCCCATCCAAACTATATTCTACTCCTGCTTGTGCCGTTATAACGATACTTCCAGATGGTGTTCCACACGTTGGTTGAGTAACACTCATCGTTGTTGGAACTGCTGGTGGAGTTGGAACTGCATTAATTGTTGATACTGATCCAGATGAAGCGGTACACGTATTATCGGCTATATTTCTAACATATAATGTATAACCTCCTGGAACTAATCCCGTAAAAGTATTTGAAGATTGGTAGGTCGTACCATCCAAACTATACTCTACTCCAGTTTGCGTTGTTATAACTAAACTTCCAGATGGCGTAGCACATGTAGGTTGAATAACGTTTGCCGTTGTTGGAACCACTGGAGGAGTTGGAATTGCATTAACAACTGCAGGAGTAGCTGATGAAAGCACACAAGAATTATCTAATTTATTTCTAACATATAAGGTATAATTCCCAGGTACTAATCCCGAAAATGTATTAGAATCCTGATAAACAGTACCATTTATACTATATTCAACCCCTGGTTGTGTTGCAATTACAATAGTTCCGGTTTGCAAAGCACATGTTGGTTGTGTAATGCTGGCCGTTGTAGGGATTGAAACAAAATTCATCGTAATATTTGCCTCTGAATAACAAGGTGTTAATGCAGCTGAAGCAACAACTACAGGATTTGGATCTTTAAGATTATAATCTATGGCAGCAATCCCATAATCTAAATTACTAGTTCTTTCCGGACTCAAAAATGAATTAGTAACCGACTGACTACCATCTTCTTTGTCATTCATTGTCAAAGCAAAAAACTTAATATCTCCTGTTGTATAACCAATAAGAGATTTTAAAACTTCTACTTCAAAACCAAGATTATAATCATTAATCCCACTATTATTTTTATTAACACCCATTACTGCTGAAGGAATACCTGTCGCAGCACTTCCTAAATAAGTTTTAACTGAAGTGCCTGTTCTTAATTCAATAACATTAGCATAATAATTCGTTTCGGCTGCATCTGTAGAAATAACTAAACAATAATCAGCCTGAAAATAAGAATCGAAAGTACTAGGATTATTATTAAAAATATTAAAGGCTCTAACTAATGGATCAGAACCTGCTTCATCACCATAATTTGAAACATTAAATCCTCCATTTTTAGTATCAAGAAACAACAAAATACTTCTATTATTTAAAACTTTACCAGCAATCCCTAAAACTACCTTATCTTCTAAAGCACTTATTTTTAAAGAATTTAAATATCCTGTTGAAGCATTCGCAGATAATGGAGCGGAAAGAAAGTTATCCTCTAAAGCTCCCGTTCCCCATGATGTCTCAGTAATAGATCCATCCATAGTAACTGCATATCTAGTCCTTACTTTAACAACTTGACCATCAGTTAAAGCATTAGTTGTAAACATTCTATTTGTTGACATGCCTTGCATAACAACACCATCAACAGAAAACTCGAATAAATCTGCTCCACCTGAAGCAGTAAAAGTAACTGGTGTTCCTAAACATAAAGGACTTGTTGTATTATTTGGTGGAGAAGCTGTCAAAGTAACCGCTGAAGGCGCTACATAAATTGATGCTACGACCGGTACACGTGTACTAATATCACTTCCTGACCTACTACGCACATAATACGTTCTAGTTGAACTAATACTTGGACTGTAAATAGTTCCAGTGTAAATAGGGGTTGTTGATGTTTGAGAAGTAAACCATTCAATAGTTTCTGTACCATTAGCTCCAAATGCGTAAACATTTACCTGCATTAAACTAACACCATCACCACAAGAACTACCAGCAGTAGTTGAAGGTGGTGGTAAAACAGCTTTGGTTTTTGAAATCCTTAATGATTTTTTATTTTTTTTTATTGTATCTGCAGAAATCAATTTTGAAGAAACATCAAAATTCACATCATGTAATTTCACAAGATCCTTTAAATTTTTCGAACTTAATGTAAACCCAAATAATAAATGAAATAGTAAAAATAAAAGTAATTTTTTCTTCATAAACTGATTTTTGTAGTTAATATATAACAGTATAATATTTCTAATCACTAAAAGTATTCTTTTATTTCCAATGAACAAATCAAATTTTAATAAAAATTTAACTATTTAAAAATAAAGAGATTAAATAGCTATAATCTTCATACCTATTTGAATAGTTTATAAAAACTCAACCTTATCAAACACTAAAAACCCTCATCACATACATGATTAGGATTTAAAAGAATCCAAAACAAGTTCAGATTAAAGAAAGGCGTCGAGTCGAGGTGTTAACCAAACACATCTCACCGCTTTAAAACAAAAAATCCTCATCAAATAAATGATGAGGATTCTTCAAAGAAAGGCGACGACATACTCTCCCACATAACTGCAGTACCATCTGCGCAGGCGGGCTTAACTACTCTGTTCGGGATGGGAAGAGGTGAGCCCCGCCGCAATAACCACCTTAAGAGGTTATAATTGCTTTGGGCAATTATTGTAACAATTAACAATTTATCATTGATAATTAATTACATAATATCTTAACATACTGAGATAAAGAAAATAAAAAGTATTAGAAAGTTTCTTCTCCCGTCCCGAAAGACGGGAGAAAAGCGTACATAAGCTTACGGGTTATTAGTACTACTCGACTATGACATTACTGCCTTTACATCTATAGCCTATCAACGTGGTCATCTCCCACGACCCTTAAAAGAAATCTCATCTTGTGGTGGGTTTCGCGCTTATATGCTTTCAGCGCTTATCCCTTCCAAACGTAGCTACTCTGCGATGCCACTGGCGTGACAACAGATACACTAGAGGTTTGTCCAATTCGGTCCTCTCGTACTAGAATCAGATCCACTCAAATTTCTTGCGCCCACAGTAGATAGAGACCGAACTGTCTCACGACGTTCTGAACCCAGCTCGCGTGCCACTTTAATGGGCGAACAGCCCAACCCTTGGGACCTTCTCCAGCCCCAGGATGTGACGAGCCGACATCGAGGTGCCAAACCCCCCCGTCGATATGAGCTCTTGGGGGAGATCAGCCTGTTATCCCCGGCGTACCTTTTATCCTTTGAGCGATGGCCCTTCCATGCGGAACCACCGGATCACTATGCTCTACTTTCGTACCTGATCGACCTGTATGTCTCTCAGTCAAGCTCCCTTATGCCATTGCACTCTACGCACGGTTACCAAGCGTACTGAGGGAACCTTTAGAAGCCTCCGTTACTCTTTTGGAGGCGACCACCCCAGTCAAACTACCCACCAAGCAATGTCCCCCGCAAAGCGGGGTTAGGCCTCAGATAAACAAAGGGTTGTATTTCAACAATGACTCCACAACGCCTAGCGACGCCACTTCACAGTCTCCAACCTATCCTACACATCATTTATCCAAGGTCAATACTAAGCTATAGTAAAGGTGCACAGGGTCTTTTCGTCCCACTGCGGGTAAGCGGCATCTTCACCGCTACTACAATTTCACCGAGCTCATGGCTGAGACAGTGTCCAGATCGTTACACCATTCGTGCAGGTCGGAACTTACCCGACAAGGAATTTCGCTACCTTAGGACCGTTATAGTTACGGCCGCCGTTTACTGGGGCTTCAATTCAATGCTTCTCCGAAGATAACATCTCCTCTTAACCTTCCAGCACCGGGCAGGTGTCAGGCCCTATACTTCATCTTACGATTTTGCAGAGCCCTGTGTTTTTGATAAACAGTCGCCTGGACCTCTTCACTGCGGCCAGCATTGCTGCTGGCGACCCTTCTCCCGAAGTTACGGGTCTATTTTGCCTAATTCCTTAGCCATGAATCTCTCGAGCACCTTAGGATTCTCTCCTCGACTACCTGTGTCGGTTTGCGGTACGGGTACTTATTACCTGAAGTTTAGAGGTTTTTCTTGGAAGCCCTTAGGCGCACTATCTCTTTGTCCGAAGACTCCGAGTACTATCGTATTTCCCCAAGCCGCGTGGATTTGCCTGCGCAGCTTATAGGTAGGTACTTCAACGAACTATTCCGTCAGTTCGCGGCGCTTTCATCACTCCGTCACCCCATCACAGTAATAACTAGTACGGGAATATTAACCCGTTGTCCATCGACTGTCCCTTTCGGGTTCGCCTTAGGTCCCGACTAACCCACAGCTGATTAGCATAGCTGTGGAAACCTTAGTCTTTCGGTGTGCGGGTTTCTCGCCCGCATTATCGTTACTTATGCCTACATTTTCTTTTCTAACCAGTCCAGCATGCCTTACGACACACCTTCTACCCTGTTAGAATGCTCCCCTACCACTTGTAATAAATTACAAATCCATAGCTTCGGTAATATGTTTATGCCCGATTATTATCCATGCTCGTCCGCTCGACTAGTGAGCTGTTACGCACTCTTTAAATGAATGGCTGCTTCCAAGCCAACATCCTAGCTGTCTGGGCAGACAAACCTCGTTCTTTCAACTTAACATATATTTGGGGACCTTAGCTGATGGTCTGGGTTCTTTCCCTCTCGGACTTGGACCTTAGCACCCAAGCCCTCACTGTTATGAAACATTATATAGCATTCGGAGTTTGTCAGGAATTGGTAGGCGGTGAAGCCCCCGCATCCAATCAGTAGCTCTACCTCTATATAACTTTACGCATAACGCTGCACCTAAATGCATTTCGGGGAGTACGAGCTATTTCCGAGTTTGATTGGCCTTTCACCCCTACCCACAGGTCATCCGAAGACTTTTCAACGTCAACCGGTTCGGACCTCCACACTGTGTTACCAGCGCTTCATCCTGCCCATGGGTAGATCACACGGTTTCGCGTCTAACACTACTGACTAAAGCGCCCTATTCAGACTCGCTTTCGCTACGGATCCGTGGCTTAACCACTTATCCTTGCCAGCAACGTTAACTCGTAGGCTCATTATGCAAAAGGCACGCCGTCACCCCACTAAAGGGCTCCGACCGCTTGTAAGCGTATGGTTTCAGGATCTATTTCACTCCGTTATTCACGGTTCTTTTCACCTTTCCCTCACGGTACTGGTTCACTATCGGTCTCTCAGGAGTATTTAGCCTTAGCGGATGGTCCCGCCAAATTCAGACAGGGTTTCACGTGCCCCGCCCTACTCAGGATACCACTATCGTTATCTTCTATTACTTATACAGGGCTATCACCTTCTTTGGCTCTACTTTCCAGTAGATTCTAATTCTATCCGCAACAAATAACGTGGTCCTACAACCCCAACATTGCCGTAACAACATTGGTTTGGGCTAATCCGCGTTCGCTCGCCACTACTTACGGAATCACTTTTGTTTTCTTCTCCTCCGCCTACTTAGATGTTTCAGTTCAGCGGGTTTGCCCACCTATCGGTGTACTATGTCTTCAACATAGTGGGTTGCCCCATTCAGGTATTTACGGATCGTATCGTGTGTGCCAATCCCCGTAACTTTTCGCAGCTTATCACGCCTTTCATCGCCTCTGAGAGCCAAGGCATCCCCCATACGCCCTTATTTTGCTTATTGTACCAATCTCGTTAATTAAAACGAGACCGTTTCTTTACTTGTCTAATGATAAACAAGTAAAAATGCTTTCTACTTTTTATTATTTTCTTATCTCAATATGTCAATGAACTTTTTTCTAGTGATTAGCCCTTAGTAATTAGTGATTAGTTTTTGACTAATTACTTTTTACTCTTTACTATTCACTCGAATAGTGGAGAATAACGGAGTCGAACCGTTGACCTCCTGCGTGCAAGGCAGGCGCTCTAGCCAGCTGAGCTAATCCCCCAATCTAATTATGAATTGTGAATTATGAATTATGAATTTATATTTCATAACTCCTCAACTCTAGAATTTCTTCTTTTATTTAAGTCTAAAATAGTTGTCTCGGACAGACTCGAACTGTCGACCCCTACATTATCAGTGTAGTACTCTAACCAGCTGAGCTACGAGACACTCTTATTCTTAAATGGTATTATTTGAACTAACAGCAAGAGTAATAAAACGTTGGGGTTTGCTTCCAACTTGAACTTTCGTCTTCTTTCTTTAGCGTGCATATAGCTAACACTAAAGCTCTAGAAAGGAGGTGTTCCAGCCGCACCTTCCGGTACGGCTACCTTGTTACGACTTAGCCCTAGTTACCAGTTTTACCCTAGGCAGCTCCTTGCGGTCACCGACTTCAGGCACCCCCAGCTTCCATGGCTTGACGGGCGGTGTGTACAAGGCCCGGGAACGTATTCACCGGATCATGGCTGATATCCGATTACTAGCGATTCCAGCTTCACGGAGTCGAGTTGCAGACTCCGATCCGAACTGTGACCGGTTTTATAGATTCGCTCCTGGTCACCCAGTGGCTGCTCTCTGTACCGGCCATTGTAGCACGTGTGTAGCCCAAGGCGTAAGGGCCGTGATGATTTGACGTCATCCCCACCTTCCTCTCAGTTTGCACTGGCAGTCTCGTTAGAGTTCCCGACATGACTCGCTGGCAACTAACAACAGGGGTTGCGCTCGTTATAGGACTTAACCTGACACCTCACGGCACGAGCTGACGACAACCATGCAGCACCTTGTAAATTGTCTTGCGAAAAGTCTGTTTCCAAACCGGTCAATCTACATTTAAGCCTTGGTAAGGTTCCTCGCGTATCATCGAATTAAACCACATGCTCCACCGCTTGTGCGGGCCCCCGTCAATTCCTTTGAGTTTCATTCTTGCGAACGTACTCCCCAGGTGGGATACTTATCACTTTCGCTTAGCCACTGAAATTGCTTCCAACAGCTAGTATCCATCGTTTACGGCGTGGACTACCAGGGTATCTAATCCTGTTCGCTACCCACGCTTTCGTCCATCAGCGTCAATCCATTAGTAGTAACCTGCCTTCGCAATTGGTATTCCATGTAATCTCTAAGCATTTCACCGCTACACTACATATTCTAGTTACTTCCTAATAATTCAAGTTTAGCAGTATCAATGGCCGTTCCACCGTTGAGCGATGGGCTTTCACCACTGACTTACTAAACCGCCTACGGACCCTTTAAACCCAATGATTCCGGATAACGCTTGGATCCTCCGTATTACCGCGGCTGCTGGCACGGAGTTAGCCGATCCTTATTCTTACAGTACCGTCAAGGTTCTACACGTAGAACTGTTTCTTCCTGTACAAAAGCAGTTTACAATCCATAGGACCGTCATCCTGCACGCGGCATGGCTGGATCAGGCTTGCGCCCATTGTCCAATATTCCTCACTGCTGCCTCCCGTAGGAGTCTGGTCCGTGTCTCAGTACCAGTGTGGGGGATCTCCCTCTCAGGACCCCTACCCATCGTTGCCTTGGTAAGCCGTTACCTTACCAACTAGCTAATGGGACGCATGCTCATCTTTCACCGTTGTGACTTTAATTATAAAGTGATGCCACTCTATAATACTATGAGGTATTAATCCAAATTTCTCTGGGCTATCCCTCTGTGAAAGGTAGATTGCATACGCGTTACGCACCCGTGCGCCGGTCTCTAGTTCCGAAGAACTATACCCCTCGACTTGCATGTGTTAAGCCTGCCGCTAGCGTTCATCCTGAGCCAGGATCAAACTCTTCATCGTATATTGTGTGAGATCAGATAAATCTTCTCTCTTTGTTTATTCGACTAAATTCTAGTGGTTTTTTCAAATCTCTCGATTCTATTACTCTCATTCTTTTGTTTTGAAATCTCTTTCAAAACGGCTGTCAATTCAATATGTCTAGGAACGTGTTCTTCTTTGTTTTTCCCTTCGTTAACACTACTTAAAGTGTTTCTCGAAGCGGGTGCAAAAGTACAACTTCTTTTTTAACTGGCAAGAAAATTTTGAAGTTTTTTTTTGGAAATTTTTATCTCCGTTTTACTACCGTTTTCTTATCAGCTTGTCAAGGAACTTTGCGCGTTTTGCGGGGTGCAAATGTAATAAGCTCTTTCTAATCTCACAAGCTTTTCTGAATCTTTTTTTGAAAATAAATTCCCTCTCTCAATCCAGTTTACTTGTCAGTCTTCTAAAGAACGTCTGCGTCATTGCGGGTGCAAAAGTAGCACCTTTATTCGCTTTTACAAGCTTTTTTAAACCTTTTTTTTCATGTTTTTACAACCCAATCTTTAACTCGCTGAAAACATGATTCTTGAATACAAAAGTTTTTTATGATAAACTGCCTTTTAACTTCCGGTCATCGTGATTTTAAATCAAAACCTCCTATTCCAATAAAGATGGGCAACTTTCAACTGCCTTTCCCTTCTTTATAAAATCTTAGGGAATTCTTGCTTTTTGTCTTTTCTACAGCTATTCGATGTGCTTTAATCCTCCAGAAGCTGCTTTCCTTACTAGTACGCTAACAAAAAAAATGTCTGGATTAATAAAATGGTTTTATGCTATACCTTATATAATAACAAACTTCTCTTTTCTATTCTCTCCTATATATAAGGACCCAAAATATACATCAAAACAACAAAAAGCTCTACTTATCCAAAGTTCGCGTTAGGGATAGCAGCGAAAAGCCCACAGTCTCGCTTTTTTTGGCGGGACGAGGACTTGTAGCGAATAGCTCGACTCCTTAATATAAAGAAAGGCGACTCTCCACTAAGAGAATCGCCTTTCTTTATATTAAGGTGGAACGCCAAAAAGAATTTCCTAATCGAAACGTATGGCTTTCACTGGTGATATTTTGGTTATTATATAGGAAGGAATTAATAATACCAGGAAACAAACGGTCACCGTAAGCAGATTTAATAAAAGTATGTATCCCCAATTTAAGTATACTGGCGCTTGATTGACGTAATAATTCTCAGGAGGAAGTTGAATTATCCCAAATTGTTGTTGGATTAACAATAATGAAATACCTATTAGATTTCCCCAGAAGAGTCCCCTTACTATAAGGTAGAAGGCATTGTAGAGAAATATTTTTCGGACTGACCAATTATTGGCCCCTAATGCTTTTAGGATTCCTATCATTTGCGTTCGCTCCAGTATAAGCACTAATAACGCTACTACCATATTGATTGTGGCAACAAGAATCATGACTACTAATATAACGATGATGTTGAAATCAAATAGTTGAAGCCATTCGAATATATAACTGTATTTTTCAATTATAGTTTTGGAGTCTAATGTTGATGCTGTTTGCGCATATACTTGCTCACCCGTAGCTTCTATAGTATTAAAATCGTCAACAAAGACTTCGAAAGCACCTATTTGATCTGGCGCCCATTTATTAATACGCTGCATGTGGCGGATATCTCCTATTATATAGGTAGCATCGAATTCTTGAAAACCAGAATTAAAAATCCCAACAACATCAAAATTCCTCAAGTTATACCCATTCTCTTTCATAAAAAAAGTATTGAATGCATCACCTACTTTCAAATTCAATCTATTTGCTATAAACTCAGAAATCACAACTTCTTCATTTAAATTACCATTGACATTTGGAATTTTACCTTGAACAATGTATTCCTTTATATTATCCCATTTATAATCATTTCCTACTCCTTTGAAAATAATTCCCTCGAAAGCAGTTTCTGTTCTAATAATTCCGGCTTTACTAGCAATAGCCTGAATATGCTCAACTCCTGGAACAGATGTAAACTTTGGATAAAAATCTTGTTTTTTAGAAATGGGTGTGAGCGTAACTTCGGATTGATTGTTGTCGTAATTCGAAATAATGATATGCCCATTGAAAGCCGAAACTTTCTCTCGGATTTTTTGCTGTAGTCCAATTCCAGTTGCTACTGAAACAATCATCATAATCATACCAATGGCAATTGCCGAGATTGCAATTTTTATAATTGGCGCAGATATGCTACTTTTATAATCTTTAGCGGTTATAAGTCGTTTGGCGATGAAATATTCTAAATTCAATTTAATTGCTTTTCTAATTTGGATTTGCATCGCCAGTTTGCGTTGCTAAAGCCAAAAATACAGCTAAAACACGAATTACACTAATTGGCATTAATTTTATTTGTACTACTATATGATTCCATTTTTAAGAATATCGGTTAGTTTTATATTTTTAACAATCATTTCAACTTCCTGTTCTGCAAGGAAAACAAATGACAGCGAAAATATAAAACCAACTTTAGAAAAAACTAAAAACAACCTAACTATCGAAATAAAGACTGGAGCTGATAATTACAACAATTATTTACCATTATTAAAGGATAAGAAAATTGGTGTTGTCACTAATCAAACCGGAATTCTATCCAATAAAACGCATTTAGTAGATTATCTATTAGAAAAAAACATTGCTATCCAAAAAATATTTGCACCAGAACATGGTTTTCGTGGAACTGCAGATGCAGGTGAACATGTAGTTGATGGGAAAGATTCTAAAACTGGACTTTCAATTATTTCGCTTTATGGCGATAACAAAAAACCGAAACCAGAACAACTAGCCGGAATTGACATTATGGTTTTTGATTTACAAGACGTAGGCGCGCGATTTTATACTTATATTTCTTCGTTACATTATATCATGGAAGCCTGTGCCGAAAATAATATTCCGCTTTTAATTCTAGACCGACCAAATCCTAACGTAAGTATTGTAGACGGGCCAATTCTTGAAACTGCATATACCAGTTTTGTGGGAATGCATCCAATCCCTTTGCTTCACGGAATGACAATTGGCGAATATGCGCAAATGATAAACGGTGAAAAATGGTTAAAGAATGAAGTGCAATGCAAATTGACCGTTATTCCTTGTATTAATTACAATAGAAAAATGAATTATAGTTTACCTGTAAAACCTTCACCGAATCTTCCGAACGATCAAGCCGTAAATCTTTATGCGAGTTTGTGTCTTTTTGAAGGTACAAATGTGAGTGTGGGAAGGGGAACTGAAAAACAATTTCAAATATATGGTTCTCCTTATTTACCAAAAAGTGATTTTAGTTTTATTCCTAAACCAAATTTTGGCGCACAAAAACCAGTTTACAATGGTATCGAATGTTACGGAGAAGATTTATCTACAGCTAAAAAAGTAAATCGACTGGAATTAAAATGGTTGATTAAAGCCTATCAAACTACAACGGACAAATCTAAATTCTTCAATCCCTTTTTTACCAAACTCGCAGGAACTAAAAAATTACAAGAACAAATAGAAGCTGGGACTTCGGAAGATAAAATCAGAGAAAGCTGGAAAAAAGGGTTAATCGATTTTAAAGAAATGAGATTGAAATATTTGATATATTAAAAAGAAATAAAGAAACAAGAAGCAAGACTTGCTAATACTTAGTTACAAGGGCAATTTCTTCTTCATTTCCTCTACAATATTAAAAGCTGCCGGACAAATAGCTAAGTTTTTCAACGTTAAATCCGTGATTTGTTGAAACTTTTTTCTATCCGTATGTGGAAATTCTCTACATGCTTTTGGACGAACATCATAAATCATACATGCATTTTCATTATCCAGAAAAGTACACGGCACACTTTGTAACACATAATCTCTGTCTTCGTCAATACGAAGATATTGCTCGATAAACTGTTGTGGTTTTTGTCTAAGATATTTTGAAACACGCTCAATATCCGCATCCGTAAATAATGGTCCAGTAGTTTTACAACAATTAGCACACGTTAAACAATCCGTTTTCTTGAATTCAGCATCATGCAAATCTTGCATCACGTAATCCAAATTCTTTGGTGTCTTCTTTTTCAGCTTATCGAAATACTTTTTGTTTTCGATATGCTTATCTTTGGCTTCTTTAGGAAGATTGTTTAAAATAGTGTTCATTCGTAGATTTGTTTTTTCGGTTATTCGATAAAACATTCCGCGAAATTACTTAAAACAAACCAACAAATCATCAAATTAACACATCAACTACAATGAAAGACCTTTTTGGCAAAGCCATACTCGATTTTCAAACTAATAATTTCCCGGAAGATTTAATAACGGAAACCTCCATTTCCGAAGAAGATGAAATGAGTGTTGAATATCTATTTCGTTCCTATGACGAAATGCCAAAACTAGAGCAGAAAGCATTACAACTTGCGAAGGGAAAAGTTTTGGATGTAGGTTGTGGTGCAGGAAGTCATAGTTTGTGTCTACAAAACGAAAGAAATCTTGACGTTCACTCGATTGATATTTCTAAAAATGCAATTGAAGCCTGTAAATTACGTGGTTTAAAAAATACTAAAGTTCAGAATATTCTTGAAATGGACTCTGATAATCCTGAAAATAAATTTGACACCATTTTATTATTAATGAATGGTACCGGCATTTTTGGAACACTAAAAGAAACCACTACATTTTTACAGAAACTAAGAAGTTTGCTAAACCCAAACGGACAAATTCTAATTGATTCTTCGGATATAATTTATATGTTTGATAATGACGAAGATGGCGGAAAATGGATTCCAAGTAATGGATATTATGGCGAATTGACTTTTACAATACGTTATAAAAACGAAAAAGAAGACGAATTCCCTTGGCTTTATTTAGATTATAACACTTTGCAAAATGCGGCTTTCGCCAATGGATTACAAAGCGAGTTAATTCTTGAAGGGGAACATTATGATTATTTAGCCAAACTTTCAATTTAAAAGAACACATTTTAGTATGGAAAATACAGCATTAGAAAAATTACGTTATCCTATTGGGAAATTTATAGCCCCTGAAAGCTATTCCAGCGAATATCTAACTAATAAAATAGCAGAAATCGCCAGTTTCCCTGAACGATTGAAAAAAGAAGTGATTCATTTAACCGAGGAACAACTCGAAACACCGTATCGAAAAGATGGCTGGACTATTCGTCAAGTAATTCATCATTGTGCCGATAGTCACTTAAATTGTTTTATTAGAATCAAATGGACGCTGACCGAGGATAATCCAACAATAAAATTCTACCACGAAGATCGTTGGGCTGAATCACATGATAATATGACAATGCCCATACAGCCTACACTTTCGTTTCTGGAAGGTTTACACTTTCGTTTGGCATATTTAATGAATAGCCTATCAGAATCCGATTTAGAAAAATCCTTTATTCATCCTGAGCATAACGCAGCATTTCAATTGAAGGAAATAATTGGAACTTATGCTTGGCATGGAAATCATCACTTAGCACATATCACGGCATTAAAAGAACAAAAAGGTTGGTAATTGAACTTTAAAACCATTTTCACCATTGATAAAAAATCCCAAATACAGTTTTGCATTTGGGATTTTTAAATTTTAAGGAATATTCAAATATTTATGGGTCTGTAAAGAAACACGCCATTTTGGATTGTTCATCACATAATCTACAATCAGCGGAGTCATTTCTTCTTTTTTACTCCATTCAGGTTGTAAAAACAGAATGGCATTACTATTCACTTTTTCAGCTTGCTCTTCAGCAAAAATAAAATCATGTTTATTATAAATGATAACTTTCAACTCATGTGCATTATCATAAACCGTTTGTGTAGGTAGTTTATTTTTCTTTGGAGACAGACAAATCCAATCCCAATTTCCAGTAAGCGGATACGCTCCTGAAGTTTCAATATGAACTTTTCTATTATTTTCTTTTAGCTTTTGCGTCAGCAAAGTCATATCCCACATCAAAGGCTCTCCACCAGTAACAACAACAGTCTCTGAGTATTTACTTGCATTTGTAACTATTAAATCTACACCTGTTGGAGGATGTAATTCTGCATTCCAACTTTCCTTAACATCACACCAATGACAACCCACATCACATCCGCCAATTCTAATAAAGTATGCAGCTGTCCCAGTATGAAATCCTTCCCCTTGTATAGTATAGAATTCTTCCATTAACGGAAGCATGGCACCTTTATTAACTTCTAATTGTATTTCTTTTGATAACATTATTTTATTTTAAAGTGCAAAGATAGTTAATTTGAAAATGAGTTAATTTGAAAACAGAAACTAAAACAATAAACTTTAAAAAACAGAAATCTACGGTTCATAATGATTCTAAAAAAGTTCAATACAATTGATAAAATTAAAATTTCAAAATACAATTAAAAAAAAAACCGATAGTTAAAAAACTATCGGTTTATTAAGTAAGAAACAAGTATCTTATTTCAATGTTTTCAATGATTCAGTTGCATAAGCATTAGCCGGATCAAGCGCTAATGTTTTTCTGAAATATTCGATCGCTTTAGCTTTATCTGTATTAGCATAATTAGCAGCGATGTTATTGTATGACTCAATAATTTTAGCTTTTACAGCAGGTTTTGCTGTTTCTTCAGCACCTAAAGCAGTAACTTTAGCTACATAATCCTCATAATTTTTAGTCATAACATCATCTTTATCAAGCAATCTATTCGTTCTTGCTCTGTAAAGATAAGCTTCATGATATGTTGGCGATGCCACTAATACTCTTTCGAAAGCAGCATCTGCTTTTTGTAAAGCAATAACATCTGGTTTTACATCTTTACTATTATTAGCATAATAATTTGATAAACCATAATAAACATTATCATCAAGATACGTTTTAGAATCTGCAATATTAGCACCAAATTCAAAAATTGAAGCTGCTTCTTTATATAGTTTTTGCGTAAATAATTTTTTACCAACTTCACTTAAATCTTGAACTGCCAAAGGCTCCATTTCAACTGCCTTTTTAATATCTACTAATCCAGCATTAAAAGCTGTTGCGTCAATTGCTAATCCATCAGCGCTAGTTCCTTTTTTAATTTTGGTTAAACCTAAATATAAATAATCTAGAGCGATAGCTTTATTTCCTGGAGCTGCTATAAAGCTTTCCAAAGATTTGATAGCTACATCAACATTTCCGTTTTTATAAGCAGCATATCCTAAATAACGATAGATTCTTGGATTAACTTTATCTAATTCAATCATCTTATTAGCTTCTACTTCAAGAGCAGCATAATCCTCTACCAAGATAAGGAAATCAGCACGACGCATTCTTGAGTGAATAGAATAATCCGTTAATGACATATATTTATCATAATATCCTATCGCTGTTTTATAGTTTGCAGCAGCTTGAGAAGGTTTGTTACGTGCTATTTTATAATATGTTTCAGCTAATTCTCTATAAACTGGTCCATAATTAGGATTTATAGCAATAACTTCATTATAAGCTTTCAAAGCTTCGTCGTAAGATTTAGCACCTTTCAACAAAACACCCAATTGCATTTTAGCTCTCAGCAAAGTATTATCTGCTTGAAAAGCACTTCTATAAGCAACATAAGCTTCATTTTGTTTGCCATCACCATAATAAGCGTCTCCTAATGCTAGTTGTAATTGCGCATCTTGTGGATTGTTTATCACAGCACGGTTCAAAATTGCAATTGCACTTTTATAATCCGGTTTAGCAACATTCATGTAAGCTCTTGCTATATAAACATACTCTTGTACGTCTTTCTTTTTGATGTCTTTTGTAGCCAAAGCAAATTTAGCTTGTGCTCCAGTCACATCATTTTTATCTAAATCCATTTGACCTAAACCAATATAATTCAATTTAGCTCCTTCAGATGTATTTAATCCATTTTGAAAATAAATTTTAGCAGAATCCTCTACACTTTGAGTAAGATATACATTCCCTAAAGTAAAGAAAGCTGCACCATTACTTGGTTTTGCTTTGATAATCGATTTTAATATCGATTTAGCACTTTCAAATTGCTCTGCATCGATAGCCTTTTTTGCCTGATTAATATCTTGTGCTTGACTCGCAAAAGCGGAAGCCAACAATGCAACACTAAAAAATTTTAATTTATTCATTTTAATTGTAGTTAATTTATTTTTTATCATTTTGGTCTTTACCAATTATCGTAAACTTCCTTGTGGGAATACGAACCGGCAACAATCCAGATTTTAAAATTATTCTTTGTCCGACATCTCCAGCAACAAATGAGGCGAAGCCCATTCCTAATCCAGAAAAACCTTGACAATTGATTATATACAAATCACGTGCCAAAGGATATTTCCCTTCTGCTATATTATTTTGTGACGGGATATAATAGTTATCACCTTTAAGACCTTTAACACCTAAAGTAGTAACATTATCAACATATTTTTGCATTGCTGGTAATGGTTGTGAAAGCCAATTAACTCCCACTACACCAATCATACCCTCATTTTCTGAAACATATTTTATAACTTCATCATTAGATTTAAATGAGAAGACACCTTTTTCAGGTATGGCTTTTATACCAGCCAAAGAATTCATGTAACGTACTGTACTTGAGTTAAGGTTATCAAAAACTAATCCTTTGATTGATGCTACAGGCTTGCCTTGCATAAAACTAATAACATCATTTAACGCTACAAGAGTATCTTTATTGCTTTTATTAGAGATAAAAGCTACAGCATCGGTAGCGAAAATAGTTATTTTAGGATTAATTTTTCTTTGTTTAAAAATCTTCTCTTCTTCAGTTGTCAAACTTCTGGATAAAATAGCTATAGCAGCTTTTTCATTAAATAAAGAATTAACCGTTTCAGATTCAGATTTGGAAACAAGTTTTATTTTAGCTTTATATTCATTTTCAAATACGGCTACTTGATCTTCAATAATAGGAGCTAAAGTTTCATCTACATAAATTGTGGTTGAACCTTTCAGTATTGTTTCTTTGTCTTTTTTATTAGTAGCTTGATTACACGCAAACACCAATATCACTATTGAAAACAATATAAAATACGGAAGTTTAGAATAATTTTTCATGATCTAGTTATTATTATCATTAATAATTCGAAAGAATCTAAAAGAAGCATATACAATAAGTAAAGCCCCAAAAGCAACTCTATAAGTAGGCTCCATTGCTAGGGGGAAATTCTTCATAAAGATAATAAATAAACCTAAAACAAGGTAAACTAGAAAAAACAAAATTCCTAAAACAAGAAGAAATCGCTCTTTAAGCGATTTCTTCTTAATATTATTAAGTATGTTATTTAACATTATTCTGCAGATTGAATAGTAATTGGAAGAGAATAAAGTACTCTTACTTTTTTACCATTTTGCTCACCCGGTGTCCATTTAGGACATTTTTTCAAAACACGGATGGCTTCTTTTCCTGTTCCATAACCGATATCTCTAATTACTTTAATATCAGTCAAAGAACCGTCTTTTTCAACAACAAAAGTAACGTAAACTTTACCTTTTAATCCTTCTTCTTCTGGAGTTTGATAGTTATTACCAACAAATTTGTAAAATTTATCGATTCCTCCTGGGAAATCAGGCTTAACCTCAATACCAGCAGTGTTATAAATTTGGTTATCAACCTCTTCAACTACAGCTGCAGTTCCAGTACCAACCGGCTCAACTGTTAAAACAGCATCTGGATCTCCTTTTATAGTTTCATCACCTAATTTTTTGTCTTTAATTTCGACAGTTTTAGGTGGTTCTTCAGTCACTTCTTCCGCTTTTGCAACCACTGGTTTAACAAATTTTACCTGATCCACTTTTGGTGGTGGCGGTGGCGGTGGTGGAACATCTTTTTTTACTTCTTCCTTAGGTGGCAATTTGATACTAACAATTTTAGTATCTAAAGTATCATCACCTTCCGAAGAATCTGGTAGTAAGCTTAAAATAAGTGGCATACTAACAGCTAGAGCAAAAACAATTGCACCAAAGATAAGTGCTCTAACAGTAGTCTTGTTATTTGTTTTTCTTAGTTCGTAAGCTCCATAAGCTTTATTACGACCTTCGAATACAATATCAAGCCATTGGTTTGTGAATATATCTAATTTCATTTTTCTTAATTATTAGGTTATAGAGTAAATGCTAAAATCTTATTTACCTTCTAACAATTTTAGTTCTTCTGGAGAAAAATCATTTACAATTGCATTTGAAGGTACGCCTACAATAGCCATCTCATCTAGTATGTCTACTAAATTACGGTAATTTGATTTTTTACTTGGTTTGATAATTACTATCAAACCTTTGTCTTTGTTCCCAGTGTATTCAACTACTGATTGTTTTCTTTTCAATAATTCTTTACGAATACCCTCTTTACCATAAGAAATATCTTTAGGACCAGCAATTGGAGTTGCTAATAAACCCATGTAATAAACCATCTTATCATTGTCTCCTAATAAAACCGTTAATGTACGATTTTCATCAACCTTGATTGGTTTATCAGTAGGATCATCTTCTTTATCAGGCAAACCCAAAGGCATCGATTGTGGTTTAGACAACGTAGTCGTAAGCATAAAGAACGTAATCAATAAGAATGCCAAATCCACCATAGCAGTTAAATCTACTTTTGAGTTAGCTTTTTTACTTCTTACTTTTCCACCTTTTTTGCCATCTCCGTCGCCGGTATTTAATTCAGCCATTTTAGTGTATTTTTTTAGTTATTTTTCTGTTGCTCTCAAACCAGTAACAAGGTTGAAGTTATTGATTTTCTGATCTTGTAAAATATCCATAACGCGTTTAATCGCTGGATACTCTTCTTTTGCATCACCTTTTATAGCAATTTGCAATTCTTTATCATTAACATCAATATTTGCAATACGAGAATTGTAAATCCATTCATGTAATTGATTATTCAATGAATCTTTAGGAACACCTGGCTGTAAACCTGGCTTACTTCTATCCCCTGTTTTCATTGCAATCAATTGCTTCAGACTAGTAATTGGAACTCCAATACCTTCCATTAAAGCAAACTTAGCAGATTCTTCTTCCGTAAATTCAACACCGTATTTTTGCCCCATTAACTCAAGTGCCTTTTTTCTAACTTCTCTACCCTTTAAGTCAAAGAAAACTTTTCCTTTTCCTACAGTTATAGTAGCTAAATTATCATCTGGCAACTTAGATTGAACTTGTGACGCAGGCGTATCAACTGGCAATGCCTCAGGTATCTTAGCTGTTGCTGTCATTACAAAGAAAGACAACAATAGAAAGGCCACATCACACATAGCAGTCATGTCCGTAGACCCTGCTTTTTTCTTCATTTTTATAGCCATTAATATATTTTTTTATACTTACAAGAAAATAGAATCTGTTTTTCAGATTACTATTTCCTTGCAAATTAAATTATTAATTATTTTTTTGTACTTCTGTAGTGTCTGTAAGTATTTACAATTGTATTACCTGCCTCATCAATAGAGTAAGTCAAAGTATCAATTTTAGAAGTAAAAAAGTTGTAAGCAATAATTGCTAAAGCTGAAGTAGAAATTCCTGTAGCAGTATTAATCAATGCCTCAGAAATACCATTTGCAAGAGCAGCTTGATCCGGAGTACCTGCAGCAGATAAAGCACTAAATGCTTTAATCATACCTGTAACTGTTCCTAACAAACCAGCAAGTGTACCTAATGATACCATTGTAGAAAGAATAGTCATATGTTTTTCTAACATTGGCATTTCTAATGAAGTAACCTCTTCTATTTCTTTGTGAATAGTTTCAGCTGCAGCTTCGCTATCTAAACCTTCGTTTTTAACTTCTTGGTATTTCAATAAAGCTGATTTTATTGGATTTGCAACAGAACCTTTTTGTTTGTCACATGAAGCAATAGCTCCTTCAATATTACCATCTTTAATATCTTTTTGTACACTTGACATGAATTTATCAAGATTTCCTGTACCAGCTGCTTTAGAGATTACAGCATAACGCTCAAATGAGAAAACAACCACCATCAAAAGACATCCTAACAAAATTGGTACAATAGGTCCTCCTTTGTATACCATTGCCAACATATTTCCTGGTAATGGGTGACCTGTATTAACACCGCCTTCGAAATTAGCGCCATTACCCATTATAAAATTCCAAATTAACCATCCAACAAAAACACATGCTACAATAATGATTCCTGAAATCATTCCTCCTCCGTTTGCACCTTTTTCTTTTTTAACGTTTGCCATTTTTTTTTAATTTTAATAGTTTTAAATAAATTATCTTAGTTATATTAAACTTGTAGTAGAGCAAATTTATATTTTTAGTTTAAATAAAAAAACTTTTTTTAATTTTATTATAATTAAATTTATTTCAAAAACACATTTGCAATTTACTACTTTGCATTTATATCAAAATACTCAAACAAATCTACTCTTTTACAAAAAATAACGTATTTTTTTATGATATATTAACACAATATTTCAATATCTAACTCCCTTCAGTCAAAACTAATATTTTATATTATTAACAATAAAAAAGCAGGAAAACTGCAGTATACACTAAAATTTCAGGTTTTGTAAAAAAAATAATACCTTGCAAATGATTTAAATCTAAACTTATTATGAGCAAAAAAGAAGATTTCATACAACAAATTACAGACGGATATAGTTCTAAAGGAGAAAGTATTACTCTTGGCGGCGCCATATTAGACGGAGAAGCTTTACCCAATGCACATGTAAAAATACCGCTAAAAACATTAAACCGTCATGGATTAATTGCAGGGGCTACCGGAACCGGAAAAACCAAAACCATACAAGTACTGTCAGAACAATTATCATCCTTTGGAATCCCTGTATTGATGATGGATATAAAAGGTGATTTTAGTGGTATTGCAAAAGAAGGAGAAGAGAAAGCATTTATTACCGAACGACATGCTAAAATAAACATCCCTTATAATACGGCAAGTTTTCCTGTTGAATTATTGAGTTTATCAGAACAAAATGGTGTTCGTCTTCGCGCAACTATTTCTGAGTTTGGACCAGTTTTATTTTCTCGAATCTTAAATTTAAACGACACACAAGCCGGAGTCGTTTCTGTTATTTTCAAATATTGTGATGACCATAAAATGCCTTTATTGGATTTAAAAGACATCAAAAAAGTAATCAATTATATTACCGAAGAAGGAAAAGACGAAATAGAGGAGAGCTATGGCAAAATTTCCACTTCAACAACAGGCACCATCCTCAGAAAGATAATAGAATTAGAACAACAAGGTGCTGAACTATTTTTTGGCGAAATGTCTTTTGACGTTGACGATTTGATGCGCATTGATGAAAACGGAAAAGGATACATCAACATTTTGAGACTGACTGACATTCAAGACAAACCTAAATTATTTTCAACATTCATGCTAAGCTTATTGGCTGAAATCTATCAGCAAATGCCTGAAAAAGGAGATTCGGATCAGCCAGAATTAGTGATTTTCATTGATGAAGCTCATTTAATTTTCAATGAAGCCAGCAAAGCATTATTAGAACAAATAGAGACTATTGTAAAACTTATTCGTTCCAAGGGAATCGGGATTTACTTCATCACTCAAAACCCAATGGACATTCCAAGTGGTGTTTTGGCACAATTGGGTTTAAAAATTCAACATGCTTTAAGGGCTTTTACTGCCAATGATCGAAAAGCCATCAAACAAACCGCTGATAATTATCCAACATCTGAATTTTATAAAACGGATGAAATTTTAACTAGCTTAGGAATTGGACAGGCACTCGTTACTGCTCTGAATGAAAAGGGAATTCCAACACCACTTGCAGCAACAATGATGCGTGCTCCTATGAGCAGAATGGATATTTTAACTGAGAGTGAAATTCAAGAAATCAATAACAGATCTAAACTGGTAAAAAAATACAGCGAACTCATTGACAGAGAAAGCGCTTATGAAATGCTAAATAAAAAATTACCGTTATTGAAGAAGCAGCAGCAGAACAAGAACAGGAAAAAACATCTGAAAAAGAAGAAGCTAAAGGTCCGAGTACTGCTAGCGTAGTAGGGAAATCCGTTTTAAAAGTATTGACAAGTGCTACTTTTATTAGAGGTGCTTTTGGTGTTTTGACAAAAATGTTTAAAAAATAAAATTCTCCAATACCCTTTTAGAATTAAAACTCTAAAAGGGTATTTTAAAAAGCAACATTAAAAATGAAAAAATATTTTATTCAAAAAGCTCCTTTTATAGTTCCAACAACTGACGGTAAACTAATCGAAGAGCATCACGGAATAGCTACCACAAACAATCCCGAAATTTCGATTGCACACATGATTGCACCTCCTAAATGGAGCGAACCTTTTCAAACACCTGAATTTGAAGAATACACTTATATCATAAAAGGAAAAAAGCAATTCATCATTGAAAATGAAATTGTAATTCTTGAAGCAGGCCAATCTATAAAAATTGAGAAAAATACTCGAGTGCAATATTCCAATCCTTTTGATGAGCCTTGTGAATATATTGCCATTTGCAAACCTGCATTCGATTTTACTAAAGTACATCGTGAGGAATAAATAGTGGCGATGGAAGTGAAAATCCATAACAACTATATCGAAGCAAACAACTCGAAAAAATTATTGCAGCAATTCCAAGATTTTATTCTCTACCGTTTCGGTATCCCAAATATTCTCGATGTTTTCCATTTTCAAAACTTCCTCCATAATCGCATTTTGATAATCTCCAATAGCCAAAGCTTCGGCATAAGGACGATCACTAAAAGTTACTCTGCTATAAAGCGGAATCCATTTTTCGGGATATTTATCTGAGAATGATTTTTCGATTTTCTTTTGCAACAAGAATTTCTCATCAGCTGTTTTAGAACTCATTTCCATAAAATTACGATAGGAAAGTTCCGCAATTGCATCAGCGTTGGGTTTACGGGATTTTTGATATTCAGAGAAAATCGTTTTCCAATCATCTCCGTACTCTTCAATCATTTCATAAAGAATTGAAATGTCCTCAAAACCTGCATTCATTCCTTGCCCGTAAAATGGAACAATGGCATGACAAGCGTCACCAATTAGTGCAATTTTATCTTCATAAGTCCATGGAAAACATTTCATGGTCACCAATGTACTTGTTGGATTTTTAAAGAAATCCTCAGTCAATTTAGGAATTACATCAATGGTATCCGGAAGGTTTTTCTCAAAAAAAGTTTCTACCTCTTTTTGATTTTTTAAAGAAGCAAAAGAATTTTCTCCTTCAAAAGGCATAAATAAAGTACATGTAAAACTACCATCTAAATTAGGCAATGCAATCAACATATATTCTCCACGAGGCCAAATATGGAATGAATTCTTGTCTAGTTTATGCGTTGCATCCGAGTTTGCAGGAATATTTAATTCCTTATATCCAATAGGTAAAAATTCTTGTGAATAATCAAACATACTTTGGCGCTGCATGCGGTGACGGATTCTGGAAAAAGCTCCATCGGCACCAAAAACCATATCATATTTCTTTTCTTCCCAAGCACCTCTTTCGGTTTCACCGATGTGCAAAGTAGCATCATCTAAGGTTACATCCCAGATTTTGTGTTCGAAAAAGAATTCTGCTCCTGCGGCTTCCGCCAAATCGATCATTTTTCTATTCAAAGTTCCTCTGGAAATCGAATAAATAGATTCGCCTTCTTGTCCATAATTTTGAAAATTAAGTTTATCAACAAGATGAATGGCGCGTTTATCCATTGGGATGGCAATTTCTCGCACGGCATCTCCCACTCCTACGCCATCAAGCGCTTTCCAACCTCGGTTAGACATAGCTAAATTAATAGAACGACCTGAAAACTGAATTTGTCTAATATCAGGGCTTCTATCGAAAACATGAACCGTATGACCAGCTTTACGAAGATAAATAGCTAATAAAGATCCAACTAATCCAGAACCTACAACCGCTATTTTTTTGGGAATTTGCATTAATTTTTTATAAAAAGTTAAGCAAAATTACTGATTTTATTAGACTAAGAACTTTAAAACTATTAATTTTTACGTGGAATAAAAACCAACTTTGTTGAAGTTCTAACAATCTCCTCCTTATTCAGCATCATTCTTCTAAATTTTCCAGTATTATAAAGCTCCGCTTGATCACTGTAATGCGCACTTAATGGGTTTCCTGATTGCCCTGTTGGAAGGATGCTCCAGCTGTTTTCGATATCAGAAAAATCAATAATTCTTCTTGTTGACGGACCTCCTTTTACGATATAATTTCCATCATCGGTAAAATCAAAAAACAAATTATTAATCACTTCTGTAGCACCCGAAACTTCAAAAGGCCCTACATTGAAAATCCTTCTTAGCGCAGCCACTTTACCCAATGGATGCTGATGTTCTACCGTATGAACTTTATTCCAAGTCCAATCAGCAACAGTAGTTCCCAATTGTTCTTCTAAAGCTACAATTGACTCTTTAAACGATTGCGATATAATTTTACTTCGGGTTTCTTTTTCATTTTTAGTACTTATATTATCCCACCAAGGCGACGCTGCATTCACAATTTGTTTTGCAATGATTTGCTTCATAATATGTGTTCCTAAAAATTGCTTGAAATGGGCTGCACCAAGTTCATCTTCGAAAGTATTTTTCAAATAATTAAAAATCCATTTATTGTAAATTGTTGGTGCAACATCACTAAGGTTATTCGAGCCTTTCCAACTTTTTAAAATAACCAAAGCTTCTTTCTCGTTTTCAGAAAGTGTTTTCTGATCAACATTTGAGATTAACTGCTTAACCACCTCTGGAGCAACTGATGACGTATTATCAAAAATCATTTCCCCTACTGCGGTTTTATCCCAATTTGATTTTGGTTCTAATAATTGTGTAATTCTTTTTGCTCTGTCCTCAGGAAGATAATACCCTGGATATAAAAATCCATCTATGGGTTCCGGTTGATTGTTCGCAGAGTACACATAATTCCATTTTGGATTTACTGCCGACGGATTTTTGGAGAAATCCAAATACTCTTTAATGTCATCTTTTCCACTCGCGCCATTCAAAATAAAATTAGGATTTACGCCCGCATTATGCTTGTATAATTTCCCTGTTGCCCACCAAGCCACATTTCCTTTGGCATCGCCATACATCACATTCAAACCTGGTGCCGCTATTAAACTGACTCCTTTTTGAAAATCTGCTTTACTTTTAGCATGCGAAAGTTGATAAACAGCATCAAGAATTTGTATGGGTTGTTGTGTATAAATCCAAGACATTGCAACAGGTTTGTCTTGCTGCAAACCATCAATCAAGTCATTTACGACCGGGCCGTGGCGAGTCACTTTAATATTCAAAACCACATCAGCAGAATCTTTTACTTTTATAATTTTTTTTCGAATTTCATACGCGCTAAAACCATTTGGTGTCTTGTACATTTTTGCATCATTTGGATTTTTCTCCTCTTGATACAAATCGATGTCATCATTTTCAAACATTGTCAAACCATAAGCATAGTCGCGATTGTGTCCCAATAAAGGATATGGAGTTCCTGCCAAATAACAGCCGTACAATTCAAAATCTGGCGTTACTACATGAGCTTCATACCAAGTTCCGGGCTGTGAAAACCCAATGTGTGGATCATTGGCAAAAATAACTTTCCCGTTTTTCGTTTTCTTTGGTGCAATAACCCAACTGTTACTTCCTATAAAAGGAGAAATTGGGGACTGCTCTAAAATCGAAGCTACCGACTTTGAAATAGCAATATATTCTTGAGATGTTTCTTTCGCATTTTTAATTCGGGTGGTATTAAACGAACCATCAATCCCAAAATCCTTGAGATACTCCATTCCGTATTTATTTCGAATATCAGTCAATAACGGATCTGATTTTTGAGCCATTGCAAAACTAAAAGACATATAACCAAAAATATTGTAAACATCTTTAATCGTAAACTTCTCTTTTTTAACTCCTACCAAACTGAACTCTATTGGCGTTGTTCCTTCTTCTAAATATTGATTAATTCCATCCAAATATGCCATGGTCAATTGATAACTTGGGCTGTTTTTATCCAAAGCTGCAATTGCTTTTGCTGAAGCTTCTTCAATTCCAAGTCCTGCAAAGAATTTATCATTTTTTAGTGCCACTGAGCCAAAAATCTCCGATAATCTTCCCGGTGCAATACGACGCATCAATTCCATTTGCCACAATCGATCTTGGGCATGAACATAACCCAAAGCCATCATTGCATCCTTTGAATTTGTCGCATAAATATGTGGAACGCCAAACTCATCAAAATAAACTGTCGTTTCTTTTTGAATATTTTTCAGTGGCAATTTGCCTTCATATTTTGGCTTTAGATAAAATCCATAAATAATTAAAGCCACAACTAAAACTGCCACTATCGAAAGTAAAACGAGAAGAACTATTTTAAGTTTTTTCATATTTAAATAAATTGATAAACAAATATATACGATTTGAAAGTTATTTAAAATAATTTATTTAAACGAGTGCGGTTCTGGTAAAATCGATTAAATACCATTATTTGTTTAATTTATTTTAAAATTAATTAAACAAAAAGTATATTTGTTCCAAATTAAAAAGATATGAAACACATTTCTAGAGATGATATTTCTCAAATGGAGAAAGTCGAAAGATTGAATTTAATTAATTCTTGCACCGGTTATAAATCAGCTAATCTTCTGGCTACAAAATCCCTTGATGGAAAATCTAATGTAGCAATTTTTAGCAGCGTGACCCATTTAGGAAGCAATCCGGCACTAATAGGATTTATCATGAGACCAACAACCGTTCCCAGAGATACATATAAAAACATAAGAGAAAATGGTTATTTTACCGTAAATCATATTACTGTATATATGATTGAAGATGCGCACCATACATCAGCAAATTATGAATTAGGCATTTCTGAATTTGATAAAACTAATTTAGAAGAAGAGTACAAGCCTAATATTGAAATCCCTTTTGTGAAAGGAAGCCCAGTTCAATTGTATTGCAAATATGTGAATGAATATTACATCAAGGAAAATGATACGATTCATATAATTGCCTCTATTGAAAATTTATTTTTTGAAGAAGAATTAGAACATAAAGATGGCTGGTTACAAATTGACAAAGGAAATGTTATAGCACTAAATGGTCTTGATGGATATTGTTTACCTAAACTAGTAGACCGCTTTCAATACGCAAGAAAAGAACTTCCAACCACTTCCTTTTTTAAAAAATAAAAAATGACAAAACTACGGCTAATCCTTGGTGATCAGTTGAATTTAGAACATTCTTGGTTTCAGGAAAATGATGACAATACTATTTATGTCCTTACCGAAATGCGTCAGGAAACCGACTATGTAAAACATCATATCCAAAAAGTGGTGGCATTTTTTCTTTCGATGAGAAATTTTCACACCACAATACAAGCACTCGGACACCAAGCAGTCTATTTTAAAATTACGGATGCCGATAATCCACAGGATTTAGAAAAAATCATTGCCGTTTGTATCGAAAAATATAAAATTGAAAAATTTGAATACCAGTTACCTGACGAATATCGGTTAGATCAACAACTAAAAACGATTTGTTCCAATCTAAAAATCGAATCAGAAGCTTTTGACTCCGAACATTTTTACACCACGCGTCATGAACTTTCTGATTTTTTTGAGGGAAAGAAATTGTTGTTGATGGAGAATTTTTATCGCAACATGCGAAAAAAACACCACGTTTTAATGAATGGATCAACTCCTGTGGGAAACCAATGGAATTTTGATGCCGATAATCGTAAAAAATACAAAGGTGAAGTTCCAGTGCCATCAGAAAAAAATTTTCACGCCAATGTTTCTGAAGTTGTTTCCCAAATCAAAGAAGCTACTATCGTCACTTTTGGAAATATCGATGAACATAATTTCAGCTGGCCTACTTCCCGTCAGCAATCTTTAGAGGTATTAGATTATTTCTGCACTAATCTGCTGAAACATTTTGGGGATTATGAAGATGCAATGCATACCGATGAAAAATTCCTTTTCCATTCTCGTTTGTCTTTTGCTATGAACAGTAAAATGCTTTCGCCAAAAGAGGTAATCGAAACTGTCATTGCTTTTTATCATGCCAATGAAACTGAAATAACCCTTTCACAAGTAGAAGGATTTGTGAGACAAATTCTGGGTTGGCGTGAATATATTCGAGGAATTTATTGGAAAGAAATGCCCCATTACGCTCAAATGAATGTTTTGAAAAACGACAACAAATTACCGAACTTTTTCTGGACGGGTAAAACCAAAATGAATTGCATGAATCACGCTATCAATCAAAGTTTAGACGAAGCTTATGCACATCATATTCAACGGCTCATGGTAATAGGAAATTTTACACTACTGACACAAATTCATCCTGATGAAGTAGACGCGTGGTATCTTGGCGTCTATATAGATGCTATTGAATGGGTCGAAATGCCCAACACTCGCGGTATGTCACAATATGCAGATGGCGGAATTATCGCCACAAAACCCTATGTTTCTTCCGGAAGTTACATCAATAAAATGAGTAATAATTGTGCCAAATGCCATTACAATGTCAAAGAAAAATTTGGAGAAAAAGCGTGTCCTTTCAATTCGTTATATTGGAATTTTCTAGATGAGAAAAAAGAGTACTTTAAAGGAAATCAACGCATGGGAATGATGTTGAATTTATTAAACAAAATGAATCCCGAAGAATTATATAAAATTAAAGTTAAGGCCAATGCCATTATTCAAGATATGGATTCCTATTAAACCGAAACATCCATAAAAAAAAGAGTGCTTAAATTCTATACGAACTTAAACACTCTTCATTATATAAAAGAATAAATTTATTCCTTTTTACTTCCGTCTATAATAGCTCCTGTTCCCGCACCTATACCAGCACCAGCAACACCCCCAATTATAGCTCCTTGAACTTTTTTCTTACTTATGATTGCTCCCGTCGCGGCACCAACTCCAGCTCCTATTACAGCACCTTTAGCAGTACTGCTCCAACCTTTCTTTTGTGTGGTTGTTGTAGTGGTAGTGGTAGCCGATGGTTTATTAACAACGACAACTTCTTTTTGGGTTTCAATTTTGGTTTCCTCAATTTTAGCCATTTCAACCTGCATGGAATCAATAACTCTTTGTTTCTCAATTTCAACTTTCATCGAATCTACAGTCGCTAGTTTTGCTTTTTCAATTTCCATTTTTCCTTGATTTTGACAAGAAACAACAACTGCAGCTATTAGTATAAAATATAATGCTTTCATAATTTTAAGTTTTACGATTAATAATAATACAAAGAAACATTCAAACCTGTTAATATGCTTTATACAATTTAAACTATTTTTTATATAATTCTGCGTCTAAACTATTTTAGAATCCCGGATTTCAATATTTGTCCAAAATGATACATGTCTTCAAACGAACAATACAATGGAACCGGTGCTAATCGAATAACATTAGGTTCACGCCAATCCGTAATCACACCATTTTTCATAAGATAATCAAACAAACTGCGTCCTTCTCCATGAAGCAACACTGATAATTGCGACGCCCTTTCTAATGGATTTGACGGTGTAATGATTTCGAAAGTACTATCGACTTCTTTGTCTATTTCGTGCAGAATGAATTCTAAATAGGACGTAATTGCATCTCTTTTATGAATTAAAGCGTCCATACCAATTTCATCAAACATTTCTACAGATGCTAAATATGGCGCCAGAGAAAGTACCGGTAAATTGCTTATTTGCCAACCATCGGCTCCATGAATTGGGTCAAAAGTCTGTTCCATTTTGAAACGACGCTCTTTATTATGTCCCCACCAACCAGCGAATCGTGGCAACTCCGAATTGTTGTGGTGTTTCTCATGAATGAAACATCCTGAAGCATTCCCAGGACCTGAATTCATGTATTTGTAACTGCACCAAGCTGCAAAATCCACATTCCAATCGTGTAATTCCAGTTTTATATTTCCTGCAGCATGCGCTAAATCCCAACCTACATAAGCACCCGCATTATGACCAGCAGCAGTTATGGTTTTCATGTCAAAAACTTGTCCTGTGTAATAATTGACACCGCCTATTAAGACCAAAGCCAACTCATCACCTACTTCTTCAATTTTAGCCAAAACATCTTCTATGCGAATGTTGTGTTCGCCTTCGCGACGTTTGATTTCAACAATCGCATCCTCGGGTTTGTATCCGTGAAAATGCACTTGGCTTTGAAACATATATTGATCCGAAGGAAATGCTTTTTCTTCGCAAATAATTTTATATCTGGTTTTTGTAGGTCGGTAAAAAGAAACCATTAACAAATGAAGATTTACCGTAAGCGTATTCATCACCGTAACTTCACTCGGTAACGCACCTACAATTTTACTTAATGGATTTGCAAATCGTTCGTGGTAATCCCACCACGGTTTTTCACTGTAAAAATGACCTTCAACAGCTAAACTTGCCCAATCATTCATCACCTCATCTACATAGTTTTTAGTACGTTTGGGTTGCAATCCCAATGAATTTCCCGTAAAATAAATTACTTTTTTTCCATTTATCTGCGGAAAAATAAATTCATCTTGGTATTTATGTAATTGATCTTGCGAATCGAGTTGTTTTGCAAATTCAAGAGTATTTTCGAATGCCATATTTTGTATTTTGTTTGTAAAAGTAGTAAAAAAAGACTGATGCATAAAAGACTTATCGCCGATTGACGACACATAAAATAGTTAAAATTATGGATGAGAAAAAATAGTTCCCCAATACTATACGGAAATAAAAAACAACTCGTTATTTAACTATATTTGATTGAATTTAAAACTCTTACATATGCTTAAAAACAGCTTGAACGTTATTATTATTGCTATCGCCGTGGTAATTTCCTCCTATTTATTTTCGAATGCTTTTCAGAATCGAAATAAAAGCAATGACACGATAAGTGTAACTGGCTCCGGAAAAAAGGATTTCGTATCAGATTTGATTGTTTGGAACGGTTCTTTTTCTAAAAAAAGTGCGACTTTGAAAGAAGCCTACGCAGCATTGGATTCTGACAGAGAGAAAATAAAAAGCTATTTATCAGGCAAAGGAATTGCTCCGAATGAAATGGTATTTTCTGCGGTGAATTTTAATAAAGATTTTGAAACGACTTATAATGAAAACGGAACGACAAGACAGCAAATTTTCACTGGATTTACCTTAACCCAAAGCGTGAGTATACAATCTAAGGAGGTAAATAAAATTGAAGAATTATCCAGACAATCGAGTGAGTTAATCAATTCTGGCGTGGAATTTTATTCATCTCCTCCTGAATATTACTATACAAAACTTGCCGAATTAAAAATAAAAATGATTGCCGAAGCTACAAAAGACGCGAGTATCAGAGCTAAAAGCATTGCAGAAAATGCTGATGCGAGTTTAGGAAATTTAAAAAAATCAGATATGGGTGTTTTTCAAATTACGGGTCAAAACTCATCGGAAGATTTTTCTTATGGCGGTTCCTTTAATACGCAATCCAAAAACAAAACGGCTAATATTACGGTACGACTGGTGTATCAAGTGAATTAAAATTTAACGTTTCAGAATATTTGTCAAGTCGAGCGCAGTCGAGACTCTGTGTTGAGTCTCGACTGCGCTCGACTTGACAAAAAAACAGCTGTAACAAATTTATTCAGATACAAAATTGAGATGCCGTTTTAAATTTCTTTTTTCACACAAAAAGTCCTCACCTATCCAAAACGTATTGTGTGAGGGATGGAAGCGGCATCCTTTATTTTCTTTCTTTAAGAAAATAAAGATACAGCGTACAGCCCGACCCTTGGGGCACACCAAAAAAAAAATCTCGCCATTACTGACAAGATTTTGTTATTTAGAATATGATTATCCCGAAGTTTCGGGACAGATTAGATGATTAACATCGCATCACCGTAAGAATAGAATTTATATCCTTCTTTAATTGCTTCGGCATAGGCTTTTTTCATTAAATCATGTCCACAGAATGCTGAAACCATCATTAATAAAGTTGATTTTGGCGTATGGAAATTAGTAATCATACACGTTGGAATCGTGAAATCATGAGGAGGAAAAACGAATTTATTTGTCCATCCATCAAAAGGATTCAAGGTGTTTTGTGACGAAACTGAACTTTCAACGGCACGCATAGATGTAGTTCCTACGGTACAAATACGTTTCTTTTTAGCTTTGGCTTCATTCACAATATCACACGCTTCTTGAGTAATTTTTAATTCCTCAGAATCCATTTTGTGTTTTGATAAATCTTCAACCTCAACTGGATTAAAAGTTCCCAAACCTACGTGAAGCGTTACTTCGGCAAATTTAATTCCTTTGATTTCCAGTTTTTTCAATAAATGTTTCGAGAAGTGCAATCCTGCAGTTGGTGCTGCAACAGCTCCTTCTTCTTTAGCATAAATGGTTTGGTAACGTTCCGCATCTTCTGGAGTTACGTCTCTTGAAATGTATTTTGGGATTGGAGTTTCTCCAAGTTCCGTTAATTTATTTCTGAATTCTTCATAAGAACCGTCGTAAAGAAAACGCAATGTTCTTCCACGAGAAGTCGTATTGTCGATAACCTCAGCTACTAACGAATCGTCATCTCCAAAATATAATTTGTTACCAATTCTGATTTTACGTGCCGGATCAACCAAAACATCCCAAAGTCTTTGCTCAGAATTTAATTCTCTAAGTAAAAAAACTTCGATTCTTGCTCCTGTTTTTTCTTTGTTTCCATACAAACGCGCTGGAAAAACCTTAGTATTATTCAGAATTAAAACATCTCCGTCATCAAAATAATCGATAACATCTTTGAACATTTTATGCTCTATAGTTCCCTTTTTACGATCAATAACCATTAGACGAGCTTCGTCTCTGTTTTCAGCTGGATATTCGGCAAGAAGTTCTTTAGGTAAATCGAATTGAAAATGTGATAATTTCATTTGATAAAGTTATGAGTTATAGATTATGAAGTATGAGTTTTGAAGTCATACTTCTAAATCGTGTGCAAATATACGATTGTGAGATAGGCGTTGTCAAGTGTTTTGCTGTTTAATTTAGTTTCGAACTTGTATAGCAACAAAGCGACAAAGGTTTAGCCCCGTAAACATTGAGAATTAAGATGTGATTTCAGTCACATTAAAATCTAATTTTTTCATATCTTCCCAAAAATCAGGGTATGATTTAGAAACTACTTCCGCATTTTCGATGATTATTGGCACTTTTAAAGCCAAAGGTGCAAATGCCATCGCCATTCTGTGATCGTTATACGTAGCTATTTTAATATTATGATTGATTTCATTTGAAGCCACAAGCGTCAAGCTATCATTTGTAACTGATATATTTGCTCCAAGTTTTGTCAGCTCAATTCGTAGTGCTTCAAGTCTATCGGTTTCCTTAATTTTCAAGGTGTGAAGTCCTGTAAGATGACAACCAATTCCTAAACCAAGGCAAGTAACTACAATGGTTTGAGCAATATCTGGCGTATTATTTAATTCTAAGTTTAAAGTTTCAGGCTTAAAATTAGACTGTTTAACCAAAGTCATTTTGTTTCCATCAAAATGCGTTTCAACACCCATTTGTTTGTAGATTTCAACCAAAGCCGAATCGCCTTGCAAACTAGTTTCTTTATAACTGGTCAATGAAATCGTCGCATTTTCTGCCAAAGCTGCTAAACTAAAAAAGTAAGAAGCAGAACTCCAATCGGATTCTACGGTCATTACTTTAGATTCCACTTCTTGTTTTGGATAAACGGTAATTACATTTCCTTCGAAACTGGTTTTGATATCTAAATCATTCAACAAAGCCAAAGTCATTTTGATATAAGGAACTGAAGTGATTTCACCTACTAAAGTTATTTCAATACCGTTTTCCAGTTTTGGCGCCACTAACAACAATGCCGATATGTATTGACTGCTCACATTTGCAGGAATAGTAACTTTAGAAGCTGTGATTTTTTGTCCTTTGATTCGAATAGGCGGATAACCTGCTTCTTTCTCGTAGGATATTTTTGCACCTAATTGTTCCAAGGCTTCCACCAAAACTTTTATTGGACGCTCCGTCATTCTCTGAGAACCAGTCAAAACTACTTCTCGACCTTCGTTTACAGCAAAATAAGCCGTTAGAAATCGCATCGCCGTTCCAGCATGATGAATGTCAACTATTTCCTCGTTTCCTTTCAATGCTTTTTGCATGACTTCACTGTCATCAGAGTTGGAAGTATTAGCCAAAGTAATATTTGGAAAAAGTGCTTGTAACAATAATAGTCGGTTGGTTTCGCTTTTTGAACCGGTAACTGCAATTTGAGCTTGTAAATTAGAATGGGAAGTTTGTAACAGTAAATTCATGTTTTTAATTATGAGTTATGAGTTATAGCTTAAGCATTCGACTCAAATAATTTAAGGACGCAATTTACCACTACTCATTCACAATTCATAATTTACAATTCACAAATTATTTGAGTTTTTCGTTGTTTTTGTGACGGTCTTTGTCCCGAATAGACTTTAAACCCATCTTTTTATCGAAAGCAGCCTGCAAATCGATTCCTGTTTGATTTGCTAAACACAATACTACGAAAACCACATCGGCTAATTCTTCGCCTAGGTCCTTATTTTTGTCGCTTTCTTTTTCAGATTGTTCTCCATAACGGCGAGCGATGATTCGGGCTACTTCGCCTACTTCTTCTGTAAGTTGCGCCATATTGGTCAATTCGTTAAAGTAACGAACGCCATGTTCTTTTATCCAAGTGTCAACGTCTAATTGGGAATTTTTTAGGTTCATCGGTATGCTTATTAATTATATTAGAATTTAAAACTGTGAGGAGCTGTTATTAAAAATTACACTTTTATAAGTACGATTTTCTCGTTTTGTTTTTCAATCATTTTTTGATAAAACTCTTTTAACATTGGATAATACTCTGGTGTAATGATTGGTGTATTTATTTGATGCGCTATCACTAACTGAATCAAATTTCCTGATGCATTTATCATGAATTTAAAGCTGCCTAAATTATCCTGCATATTTAAAAGCAATGGAGTAGGAATTGTTTCTACTTTATATCCAGCAGGAATTTTAATCGCTATACTGTATCTATCAATAAAAGGAAATCCATAATCTATTGGATATTCTCTATTTTCTTGTTTGAAAGGATTTTGTTCTACAGCAAAAAACAACATTGGATTTATATAAATACTACCTGCAATAATTTCGCTAAAATTCGAACCTGAATATGAAAACATTTCTACAATTGGCGCTTTTAAATCTTTTTCACTTGTTCTTGAATATTCATTTATTTCAATTTTATTATTCTCATTCTCTAATTTTTCAAGATAAATATCCTCTTTTACATCCACAACTTTTTCTCTAAAAATCATTGCGTTATAATCTGTTCTTTGGCGCTTCAAGTCACCTGAAACCTTTCCATTGGCATCAATTTCATAGTTCATAACTACTACGTCATTAGATGATGCTTTAGGCATTAAATCTACTTCTATCGAAGTGCCATCTTTCCGTATTAATCTTCCAACCCAATTCAGAGCTCTTAATGGCAAGACATTTGGAGTAGAAAATCTATCTGATGCATCAAGCAACACTAGACCATTCGCCATTTCAACTGCAGCGATTACATAATTAAAAGCAGTTCTATTAGGAAACAGTGCAATCCCATTTGAGCGCGTACTTACCAAAACTGGATTAGCAGTAAGCCCTATATGCCTTAGCATAGCGGTTAACATTAAGTTAATTTCAGCAACATTACCTGTTTTGTCTTTGTATGCTTTTTTAACCCCATCATTACAGGAATAACCATAATAATCATTCCATTTTACTGTGGTTTTAACGTAATTCAATATTGCAGTAATTTTTTCTTCCGGTGTATTTAATCCCGCTATAACTAGCTTTAAATCTTCTTCAAAATAACCTGTTTTATTCAATTCAGGCCCAAAATCATCATAATCATAAATTGTTTTAGTTACTGATGCCCAATCTGTAGACAAGGTTTTATAAGGTTGGTTCGGGAATCTCACTACAGAAAGCTCATGGGATATACTTGTTGAATAGTTTGCAATATTATTAACATAGGCCTCCTCTTTCATTGCCGGAAGATTTTCTGCAAGATAAGCAGTTCTAGTTTCTGAAAATTCTAACTTTTCTTGTGAAGAAGAACTAGTTGTACTCTCTCCTGGTTCTGCTTCTGGTCGATAAGAATAACTTATTATTTTATTGTGTTTTTCAGTAGTTATTTTAGGCGAAATGAACCCCTTTAGATTTGGATTATACACAAAATACTCTGGTATAAAAGTTTTAAATTCAGAGAAGTTCACAGGAATACTAGATTGAAAACTCCATTCTGTTAATTCACTAAAACGGGATGAACGCATTCTATATTTAAATTCAACAACTGAGCCTACTTTTACATTTGGCATAGTGATTTTTTTTCGTCCCCAATATTTATTAACTTTTTCATCAAACTCACCATCACTTTTTAGTTTTGTCTTCTCAATCTTACCATTTATTAAATTATAAGTAATAGCATCAGAGATAAAAACCGTTTCTTTCGCATTACTACCAATGTAATATCTTACTGCTTTATTTGCCCAATCGTATCCCTCTTTTTTATAAATTTTAATACGAGTTGTAACTTCTGTAATCATTACAAAACCATCATTTTGACTATATTCAAAATCGACTACCCCTTTTTCGAACAGGATAGCTGCAACGGCGGTGGAATCTGTCGGATGATTTTTCTCCTGAAGTTCCTCAACTGAAACTTTCCCTAATTTAAATTCTTGTGCATTGCCTTTAAAAAAAAATAAAGTAAAAAAAAGAATAATGAGTAGTTGGCTACATTTCATGGTTTTATTGGTTTTGGGTTAGAATAATTTTGGCATTATCATTTTTTGAAATCTGTTCTATAAAAAGACGATACTCATCATATTCTTTGTTCGAATACAATCCTTTTTTAACGAATAAGGTTCTTTTATAAACCAAATTAGAGGCATCTCTTTTTACAACCTCTGTTTTATATTCCCCGAATTTACTATTCAATTCATAATTATCAGGCAAAAATTCAGTAGAAAAACCTGAAGGAAGAGTTATTGTTATCTCATCTTCATCCAAAAAACCTCTTTGTATTTCTAAAGGATTTTTACGGTTTCTTATTCTCTTGATATTAGCATTTGTCTGGTTGAAAGCATTTACAACAAATATTAATTTATTCGCTAAAAAGTTACCATAATTCGCTGCATTAATTTCTACATTTTCAGTTAACCGGATCTTATCTTTATCATTTGAAAATGATATTTTATTGATTTTCAAATTATTTATATTATCCCAATATTCCTTATAGTGTGCTTCTTTTTCTGTTGGCTGTACATTTTCAATAACTGCTTTTTGACTGTATTGTGAACCTTCTGAAGCAATTGTAATTTTTCCAGAGAAATCTCCATTTGCTGATAAAGTATATGTTCCCTTACTTATTTGAGTATTTCCATTATCTTCATAAACTTTAGTTCTAACAATTTCTCCTCCATCCGGTTTTATAACCAAAACCTCTCTGTCATCTGTAAAAGTACCTTGATATCCAAAGGGATCATCTTGACTGGTACATTCTAACCAAGTATAATTATTCCCATTTGGAATAGACAAAATAACGTGATTGCCTTGCATGGATACAAAATCAGACTGAATGCTTAGTTTTTTTCTATCTCCATAGAGAATAGTGTAGTAAGATGGTACATTTACCACATCCAATAAGGCCTTAGTATAATTAGTCAATGCTTTACAATCTCCATATCCCAAACGATCCACATCAGTAGCAAGCATAGGTTTCCATCCGCCAATTCCAACTTGAATACTGATATATCTTACTTTTTGTTGTACAAAATTGTAAATTAATTTTGCCTTCTTGATTGGGTCTTTTTCATCGCCAACAAGGGCCTTAACTTTCATTTTGGTTTCATCTGGTAAATCAGTTGTTCCTGATAAAATTTTATCAGAATACCATTGTCCAAACTCCTTCCAAGTCTTTGCATTTCCGTCAACTCCTTCTAAATGAAACAACTCTAATCCCATCATCACATTTGGAAAAATAGAATTATAAACCGGACTGTAATCTTCTTGTTTTTGAGCCAGAATATTGGTAGCAGTATATGAAAGTTGCGTTGTAGTATCAATCGTTTTATCAATTTTGGAATTAGAAAAATTGAATTCCATTTTCTTAAAACCTAAATTATCAGGATATTTTACATTCAAAATACTTTTTTCGACACTTACAAAATAATCACTTGAAGGATACCATTTCGGAATAAAAGCGGTAGTAGAAGTTTCTATTTCGCTATCAAAAACTACTGTAAAGGGATATTGGACGGGAGTATAATCTAAATAAAGATAACGGTTATCCGAAAAAAGTGTACCACCTTCACCGGAACTTTGATCTTTAAAATCTTTACGCTTAATTTTTTTGATTTCTTTTCCTAAAATATCATAAACAGTTGCCTCGATATTTCTAATATTGGTCCTTTTATCATAACTTTCAATAGCATCAATTGCACTCAAGCCTTTTTCATTTAGAACCGAAACCACTCTTTTAGTAGTAATACTCATGCTTCTTTGTGAAGCAATAGCAATGTCTATTTGATTCAAACGAACCACAGCATTGGCATTTTCTTTTAAGCTATCAGAAATGTTCAAAGAGTTATATTCTATCTTTTGAGCAAAAATAAAAGACGTAAAAAACAAAAACAGGAAAGAAACATATTTGAAAATCATAAAATTCTTTTTATCAAAAATATAAGAATTTTTCGATTAAAGAAAACTTAATCTCTATTTTTACTGTCAATTACTATCGTTACTGGACCGTCATTCAACAAAAGTACTTTCATATCTGCACCAAAGATTCCGGTTTGTACTTTCTTTCCCAATTCCATTTCTATTTTTTTTACAAATTTCTCGTACAATGGGATAGCAACTTCTGGTTTTGAAGCTTTTATATAGGAAGGACGATTGCCTTTTTTAGTAGAAGCATGTAATGTAAATTGGCTTACCACAATAATATCTCCGTCAATGTCTTTAACGGATAAATTCATGACATCGTTTTCATCGCCAAAAATGCGGATGTTAGTTATCTTATTAACAAGCCAATCTATATCTTCTTGAGTATCGGCATCTTCAATACCAACTAAAACCAACAGTCCTTTCTGGATATCGGCTACAATTTTATTATCGATAGCTACGGAAGCTGAGGAAACTCTTTGAAGGACTATTTTCATTTTTAAAATTGAAATTGATTTTTGATATTGTTATTCCCTCGTTTTATCACTGATTATTCTATCTTCATTATGAATATCAGTACGATAATGTTCATCATCACCTTCCAGAATTTTAAGATAACTTCTATAACGAGACCAAGCAATTTCATCTTTTTCCAATGCGGCTTTAATAGCGCAATGCGGTTCATCTTTATGCAAACAATTATTGAATTTACACTGGTCTTTCAATTTGAAAAACTCAGGGAAATAACCACTCACTTCCTCTTTTTCCATGTCTACAATTCCAAAACCTTTGATACCTGGCGTATCGATGATTCTGGCATTAAAAGATAAATCATACATTTCGGCGAAAGTAGTTGTATGCTGTCCTTGTTTACTTGCTTCAGAAATCGTTTTTGTTTTTAAATGCAAAGAAGGTTCCATTGCATTTACCAAAGTGGATTTTCCAACACCGGAATGACCGGAGAACATACTCACTTTGCCAATCATCATTTCTTTCAACTCCTCAATTCCTTTCATTTCAGTCGAAGAAACGCGCAAACATTTGTACCCTATTTCCTGATACACATGCTGCATGTACAATTGTTCGTCAAGTGTGGCATCATCAAAAGTGTCTATTTTATTAAAAACCAGTATCGTTTCAATTCTATATGCTTCGGCTGTAACCAGAAAACGATCAATAAAATTAAAAGTCGTTGGCGGATTATTAATCGTAACTAACAAGAAAACCCGATCAATATTAGACGCAATAATATGCATCTGATGTGATAAATTCACTGATTTACGTACGATATAATTTTTCCTGTCGTGAATTTTATGAATGGTTCCCGTAACCGTGTCTGATGTTTCTTCGAGTTCATAATCCACAACATCGCCCACAGCAATAGGATTGGTACTTTTGATTCCTTTAATTCGGAATTTACCTTTCATACGGCATTCGATAAAATCACCTTGTTCGGATTTTACGGTGTACCAACTTCCTGTAGATTTGTATACGAGTCCTGTCATTTAGGATTTTTGATTGAAGATTAACGATTTTAGATTTCTGATTTAAAACCTAAGACTTTGCAAAGATAAAGGATTTTTGATTGAAGACTAACGATTTTAGATTTCAGATTTAAAATCTAAGACTCTGCAAAGATAAAGGATTTTCGATTTTTGACATTAGAAGACTCTAAAAACAAAAAAATCCCAAAACATAACGTCTTGGGACTTCATAAAATTTAAATTCTCATCACCGAAATCTAAAATCAGAAATCGTTAATCTACACTCTTAAATCATTTTAAGCGTTCAATACTTTTTCTTGGTGACCAATACTTTCTTGGTGAATCGCTTTGAACATTTTCAGTACAAACTCTTCCGTCAATCCTTTTTTCTCACCCTCTAAAATCATTTTTCCTAGAATTTCGTTCCAACGATTGTTTTGCAATACAGCAACGTTAGCATCTTTTTTCACCTGACCTATTTCGTCTGCTACTTTCATACGCTTCCCTAATAAATCCAATAAAGTAGCATCTAAAACATCGATATTAGCTCTTAACTTAGCCATTTTTTGAGTAAACTCATCCGATACATCATTTACTTTTCTAACTTTCAAATCAATAAAGATTTGTTTCAAAGCGTCTGGCGTAACTTGTTGTGCAGCATCACTCCAAGCATTGTCCGGATCGTAATGTGTTTCGATAATCATACCATCATAATTCAAATCCAAAGCTTCTTGAGTAACTTCAAGAATCATTTTGCGATCTCCTGTAATATGAGACGGATCAATGATTAAAGGCAAATCAGGGAATTTATTTTGTAATTCGATAGCAATCTGCCATTCTGGAATATTTCTGTATTTTGTTTTTTCGTAAGTAGAAAAACCTCTGTGAATTACTCCTAATTTTTCAATTCCTGCCATGTATAAACGCTCAACACCACCTAACCATAAAGACAAATCTGGATTTACCGGATTCTTAACCAATACGATTTTTTTAGTTCCTACTAAAGCATCTGCAATTTCCTGCATTGCAAATGGATTTACGGTAGTTCTTGCACCAATCCACAATACATCAATATCATACTCCAAAGCTAATTTTACGTGAGCAGCATTTGCTACCTCTGTTCCCATTAACAATCCCGTTTGTTCTTTGGCTTTTTTCAACCATTTCAATCCTATTTCCCCAACACCTTCAAATCCTCCCGGACGCGTTCTTGGTTTCCAAATTCCTGCTCTAAAAACACTTACATCCGAATCTTTCAATTCATGTGCAATTTTCAATACTTGTTCTTCTGTTTCAGCACTACAAGGTCCTGCGATTACAAATGGATGAGTCAAATTGAATTCATTCAACCAATTTCTCATTTCTTTCTTGTTTTCCATCTTTTTTAATTTTTATTTTTTTATTGTGTTGTTCTTCTTCTTGAAACTGTTTTCTGAGACTGCGCCTGCCCCAAAAAACGGTCTATTTTTTTACATTAATTCCGTTTAATATTTCCTTTATTTTATTGACACTTTGCATTTCATTATAAATCGCATCGTAATCTTCCTTTTCTAATAATTCTTTAAATTTTGATAAATTCGAAATGTATTCATCCAATGTTTTTACAACCTGCTTCCTGTTTTGTTTAAAAATTGGCGTCCACATTGCTGGCGAACTTTTGGCTAAACGAACCGTACTTTCAAAACCGGAACCGGCCATATCAAAAATATCCTGTTCGTCTTTCTCTTTATTGATTACCGTTTTCCCCAACATAAAGGCACTGATATGCGATAAATGCGATACATATGCAATGTGTTTATCATGTGATTTCGGGTCCATATAACGGATTCTCATTCCCATAGCGGTAAAAAGTTTCAATGCCTTTTCCTGTAATTTGAAAGTTGTTTTCTCTACTTCACAAATAATATTCGTTTTCCCTTGAAACAACCCTTTTATCGCTGCCGAAGGTCCTGAAAACTCCGTTCCTGCAATAGGATGCGTAGCAATAAAATTTCTCCTTTTAGGATGATGGGCAACTGCTTCACAAATAGGTGTTTTTGTAGAACCTACTTCAAAAACAATCGTATTGTCCCCAACAACATCCAATACTTTTGGCAAAACAATCAATGCTACATCAACAGGAACCGAAACGATTACAAAGTCAGCATCAACTAAATCATCAAATGTTGCCGCTCCATCAACAACTCCTAAAGCTAAGGCTTCCGCCAAATGACTTTCGTTGTTATCAATTCCATAAATTTTGGCTTCCGGATGCAGCGTTTTAATGTCCAATACCATCGAACCGCCAATTAATCCTATTCCTATTACAAATACTTTCATCGTTTTATTTTTATACCTACAATGTTTTAAAAACCTTGAAGGAAAATCTGAAATCTAGAATCGTTAATCAACAATCTAAAATCTATTTATAGCTTCTTGTATTTTTTCTTCTTTTACACAAAGTGCAAATCGAATATATCCTTCTCCATTAGAACCAAAAATGGTCCCCGGTGTAATAAAAATAGATTTGTCATATAAAATTTCATCAATAAATTTCTCTGCCGATGTAATTCCGTCTGGCAACTTTGCCCAAACAAATAATCCAACTCCTTCTTTATATACTTTACAGCCCAACTTCTCAGCTAGTTGTTCGGTAAGAATTCTGCGTTTTCTATAAATCGCATTCATCGATTCAAACCAAGTCTTGTCACTTTTCAAAGCTTCAATAGCTCCTTTTTGAATCCCGTAGAACATTCCGCTGTCCATGTTGCTTTTTACTTTTAGAACAGCATCAATACAAGCTGCATTTCCTAAAACCATTCCAACTCTCCAGCCTGCCATGTTAAAAGTCTTACTCAAAGAATTCAATTCTAAAGCCACATCTTTGGCGCCTTCTACTTGTAACAAACTCATCGGATTGTCATTCAAAACAAAACTATACGGATTGTCATTGACTAACAAAATGTTATGTTTTTTAGCAAAAGCCACTAATTTTGAAAACAACTCCAAACTTCCTCTTGCTCCTGTTGGCATGTGCGGATAACCAATCCACATGATTTTCACTTTAGATAAATTCAGTTTTTCCAAAGCTTCGAAATCAGGTTCCCAATTATTTACTTCTTTTAAGTCATAATAAACAGGCACTGCCCCTACTAAATTCGTCACCGAAGTATACGTTGGATATCCTGGATTTGGAATCAGTACCTGATCTCCTTCATTCAAGAAAGCCAGTGAAATATGCATGATTCCTTCTTTGGAACCCATCAAAGGCAAAATTTCGTTAGCTGGATTCAACGCTACTTGAAAGTTATTCTGATAAAAATCAGCCATACCTTGTCGTAATTCCGGCAATCCTTGATAACTTTGGTATTGATGCGCATTTTCATCTTGCATTGCCATAACAACTGCATCAACAACCGCTTGTGATGGCTGTAAATCCGGACTTCCAATTCCCATATTAATAATTGGTTTCCCCTCAGAAGCCAATTGTCTTACTTCTCTCAGTTTTGAGGAGAAATAGTATTCTTCAATTATATCCAGACGTTTCGCTGTAGTAATCATGGTTTTGTATTTTTATATTCGCCTAAAACCTTAAAGTATTCCGCCATAATGGTCAGTAATGCTTTTGCTTTAGTATAATCTTCGTATTTTTCGAAAGTAACATCCACAAAAAAGGAATATTTCCAAGGCGTTTCTATTTTTGGCAATGATTGTATTTTGGTTAAATTCAATTTACAATCACTCATCACATTTAAAACTGCCGCTAAACTGCCGCGTTTGTGATCCAATTCAAATTTGATGGAAGCTCTGTTTATTTCGTTTTCATCAACAAATGAGTTCTCCTTTTTAATAATAACAAATCGTGTCATGTTATTATTTATCGTCTGAATTTCCGGAGCCAAAATCTCTAAATCATACATTTCAGAAGCCGTTTTACTCGCAATTGCAGCAATTCCTTTCAACTGATGTTGATGTATTCTTCGAGCCGTTTCGGCAGTATCTTTATCTTCAACTAATTTTATGTCCGGATACTTTTTCAAAAACTCCATACATTGCAATAACGCCATTGGATGTGAATGCACTTCTAAAATATCCTCAATTTGTTGCCCTTTTAGCGCCATTAAATTTTGATGAATATCTAAATAATGCTCTCCAATAATGTGTAAATTGTTTTTATCAATCAAGGCATAATTCGGAATAATTGGTCCTGCAATAGAGTTTTCTATAGCCATAACCGCCTGATCTGATTTTCCTGAAAGCAAACTATCCACTAACTCTTCAAAAGACAAACACTCATCTACCTCAACATTTTGATAGTAATAATCCTGTGCCACCTGATGATGGAAAGAGCCTTTTATACCTTGTATTGCAATCTTAGTTCTCATTCTAAGTTATTATTTGTTTCTATTTGAAAATGAAATTTTGATTCGTATTATATCAATTTTCATTTATCTTATTTCAGTTATATTCAAAAAAAAATCCTGATTTTCATCAGGATTGTATATTAGTTTTATTTGTTTGTTTGTTTTCAAATAACCATAGCACAATCCCTTACTTCCTAAAGAAGAAATAATAAGTGTTGCTAAAATAAAAACGGTTATTAGACATTGTATGTTGTGTGTTATATTTAATATTTACACTGCAAATGTAGGGCTTATTTCAAACCGACCAAAAAAAAATTATTGTTTTATTTAACAAAAAAAGAATTCTTTGTGAAAGCTGCTTATTATTGCAAAATACCTAAAAAAGAGACTTCTAACCTATCTCTTATTACTGATTTCTAAATGCTTTTTTCAACTAATTCAAACTAAAAAAGCGTTTAAGCTGCTAAATTAGCCGAAAGCCATTTTTTTCCCTCTGCAATTCGGGTAACTACCATCGCTGAAACTAAATCTCCATTTGCATTCAACAGGGTCGCCATAGGATCTACTAAGGTTCCTACAATCATCGCGGCTGGTAAAGCTTGCTCCATAGGAAATCCATAAACGGTTATCGCTAGAATTTCACCTATATAACCTCCATTTGGAATTCCGCCCTCGACTACCGAAACAATTACTGTAATTCCCAATGCCACTAGTAAATTATAAGGATCTGTGAAATCTTTACCAAACATGGCAAAAATAACCGCGATTTTTATAATGGACGACATACTCGAACCGTCTTTGTGCAAAGGTGCGCCAAGTGGAATAACTACATTCCTGATATGACTCGGGATATTCATTTTTTCGGCGCCTTCAAGATTCGCCGGAATTGTCGCAATGCTGCTGCAAGTTCCCAATGCCGTTAATGAAGGCGTAATATTGTTTTTCCAAAATACTTTAAATCCTAATTTCCCTCCGGCGATAAAAGCATACAAACTAAAAAATACGACAAAGTAAAAAGCACAAACTGCATAATAAAGCCCTAAAGGTTTTGCGTAAGCACCAAATAATTGCGGTCCAAAAATCCCAACCTGATACGCAAAATAAGCACCCAAACCTATTGGAGCCGTTTTCATAATCATGTGTAACAATTGCTTCATCACTTCATTTCCTGAATTTAGGAAACGACTGAAATCTTTCCCTTTTTCTCCCGAATGCAAACTGGCAAATCCTATTAAAAAAGAAAATATAATGAGCGCCAACATATTTTTTCGAGATAAAAGTTCAAAAAAGTCACTTGCAGTAAGCAACTGGGTAATTTGTGAACCCGTAGAACTTTCCTGAATTGTTTCCAATGGAATTTTGGAAATGATAATATCTTGCTGAACAGGGAATAACAATACGCCAACAATCATCAAAATGGCCGAAATCAATACTGTACTTAAAAATACGCCAATGACGATTACAAATAACTTCCCCAATTTCTCTGATTTTTCTAAATTGGCAATCGAAGATGCAATCGTAAAAAAAATCAAAGGGATAATTGCCGTGAACAATAAATTCAAAAATATATCGCCCAAAGGTTTAATGACTTCCACTCCTTTCCCAAAAACTAAACCCAATATACTTCCTGCCAGAATCCCGCCAAGTAGCAATAAAATACTTTTGTAGTTTTTCAGAAAACTGCCTGATTGTGTATTTTTCAAATTCATATCTATATAGTTTATGGTAAATATATAAATCTAAAATAGAATATCATCTCGCTTTGTAAAACTTTGATAAAGGACTTTTTAGCTATTGGGTTACAAAAAACAATAAATCAATACTTTTTCTGTTTACTTTTGCAACAAATAAAATTCCATGTCAATAGAAGTTACTAATATATCCAAAAGCTACGGTGCCCAAAAAGCACTGGATAAGATTTCATTTTCCATTAATAAAGGGGAAATCGTTGGTTTTTTAGGTCCAAATGGAGCCGGAAAATCGACTTTAATGAAAATATTAACAACGTATATCAATGCCGATGAAGGTACAGCTATCGTAAATGGAAACGATGTAAACACACAGCAAAAAGCCGTTCAGCTTTCCATTGGTTATTTACCGGAACACAATCCGTTGTATTTGGATTTGTATGTGAGAGAATATTTGGCTTTTAACGCAGATGTGTACAAAGTAGCCAAATCCCGCATTGAAGAAGTAATTCAATTGACAGGTTTAAGTACCGAAAGTCATAAAAAAATAGGACAATTATCCAAAGGATACCGTCAGCGTGTAGGTCTTGCCAATGCTTTATTACACAATCCGGATGTTTTGATTCTTGACGAACCAACAACTGGTTTAGACCCAAATCAATTGATGGAAATTCGTAATGTGATTAAAAACGTAGGGAAAGACAAAACCGTTTTCCTTTCTACGCACATTATGCAGGAAGTCGAAGCCATTTGTGACCGCGTTATTATCATCAATAACGGCAAAATTGTTACCGATAAAAAACTGGACCACTTAATTTCCGAAGACAAGGAGCAAGTTATCGAAGTAGAATTTGATTATAAAATAGAGGAACAAGCTATTGCCAAAATCGAAAATCTTGTTTCTTACAAGAATACACACGACATGATTTGGGAATTGACTTTCAAAGCGGATAAAGACATGCGACCGGCTGTTTTTGATTTTGCTAATGCCAATGGTTTGAAAACACTTCAACTGAATCAAAAAAATAAAAACCTCGAGGCAGTATTTAGAGAGATTACGAAGTAGTTTACAACTAAAAAAGCTCGTTTAAATTTGATTTTAAACGAGCTTTTTTATAAAATACGATTAGGGAATTAAAAAACCTTACTCGCAATTTGTCTAATATTCTCTGATTTCCCCATAGAATAATAATGTAATACCGGAACTCCTGCAGCTTTCAATTCTAAAGATTGTTGAATTGCCCATTCGATTCCTACTTGTCTGATATCCGCATTATTTTTACATTGGTCAACTGCATGAATTAAATCTTCCGGCAAATCGATTCTGAAAATTTGTGGTAAGACTTGCAAATGTCTTTTTACGGCAATTGGTTTAATACCTGGAATAATAGGTACAGTAATTCCCATTTCTCTGGCTTTAGCAACAAACTCAAAGTATTTAGCATTATCAAAGAACATTTGTGTCACCACATAATCCGCACCTGCATCCACTTTTTCTTTCAACCTTTTTAAATCAGATTGTAAGGATGGAGACTCCAAATGCTTCTCCGGATATCCAGCAACTCCAATACAAAAATTGGCTTTATTATCAATATCCATTACATCGTGCAAATATTTTCCGCAATTCAATTGGTTGATTTGTTTCACTAAATCAACCGCAAAATCATTTCCTCCTTGTTTCGGAATAAAATATTGCTCGTCTTTCATCGCATCACCACGTAACGCCATCACATTATCAATTCCCAGATAATGACAATCGACTAATAAATACTCGGTTTCTTCTTTGGTAAAACCACCGCAAAGCACGTGAGGAACCGTATCTACGTTGTATTTATGCTTTATCGAAGCACAAATCCCAAGCGTTCCCGGACGCATTCTGGTCAGTTTCTTATCTAATAAACCATTGCCTTTATCCACGTAAATATATTCTTCGCGAGAAGTAGTTACATCTATAAATGGTGGTTTAAACTCCATCAACGGATCAATATTATCGTATAATTCCTGAATGCTTTTGCCTTTTTGAGGCGGAATAATTTCGAAGGAGAATAAAGTTTCTCCTTTTGCGTCTTCAATATGTTGTGTTACTTTCATTTTCTTTAGTTTGAAGTTTAAGGTTTAAGGTTTAAGGTTCTCTCGAACAACTTTAAACTTTAAACTTTAAACAAAATTTCAACTTTAAACTATTTTCTAATCTGCTATATTTGGGTTCAGCCATTTCATGGCAACTTCTGTCGATACGCTTCTTCGTTTGGCATAATCAATAACTTGGTCTTCTTTTATTTTTCCAAGTCCAAAATACCTACTTTCCGGATTTCCAAAATAATATCCAGAAACCGATGAAGCCGGCCACATCGCCATACTTTCTGTTAAAGTCACTCCAATTTCTTGTTCTACATTTAGTAATTTCCAAATCGTTGGTTTTTCTAAATGGTCGGGACAAGCCGGATAACCCGGTGCTGGACGAATTCCTTTATAAACCTCTTCAATCATAGCCTCGGTAGATAAATTTTCATCAGCAGCGTAACCCCAAATCTCTTTACGGATTTTTTCGTGTAAATATTCTGCAAAAGCTTCTGCAAAACGATCCGCCAATGCTTTCACCATAATCGAATTATAATCGTCTAAATCTTTTTCGAATTCAGCCGCCCATTCATCCACACCAAAACCGGTTGTTACACAAAATGCTCCCATATAATCCTTTTTACCGCTGTCTTTTGGAGCAATAAAATCAGATAAAGCGATATTTGGAGCACCTTTCGTTTTTTGTGATTGCTGACGCAAAGTCAAGAATTTCTCTAATACTTTTCCACTTTCGTCGCTCAATTCGATGTCATCATCATTCACTTGATTCGCTGGAAAAATTCCGTAGATTCCTTTGGCTGTCAGTTTCTTTTCTTTCAAAATAACGTCCAACATTTCTTTGGCATCCGCAAAAACCGAAGTAGCTTGTTCTCCAACAACAGTATCCGTTAAAATCGCTGGATATTTCCCAAACAATTCCCATGTTCTAAAAAACGGTGTCCAGTCAATATACGGAACCAAAACATCCAAATCGACTTCGATTGTTTTTGTTCCAATAAAATTAGGCTTCATTGGGTTGTAATTTTCCCATTCCAATTTCAGTTTATTGACACGAGCTTGCTCAATAGTCAAGAAATTTTTGTCACGCGAACGGTTCAAAAACGTCTCTCTAAAAGCATCATATTCTGCTCTGATGTCACTTGCATATATTTTTTTCTCACTGTTCAATAAATTTCCGGCAACCGTTACGGCTCTCGAAGCATCATTTACGTGAATAACCGTTTCTCTATACTGTGGTGCAATTTTCACGGCAGTATGCGCGCGCGAAGTGGTTGCTCCACCAATCATAACTGGAATTTTTATGTTTCTTTTGTCTAATTCTTTAGCCAAATACACCATTTCATCAAGCGAAGGTGTTATCAATCCGCTTAATCCAATAATATCAACATTGTGTTCTATAGCTGCCGCGATAATTTTCTCAGGCGCAACCATCACACCTAAATCAATAATCTCATAATTGTTACAAGCCAAAACAACCGAAACAATATTTTTACCAATATCGTGTACATCGCCTTTTACAGTCGCCATTAATATACGACCTGCAAAACTTGAAACACCATCTTTTTCGGCTTCAATGAATGGTAATAAATAAGCTACCGCTTTCTTCATTACACGAGCAGATTTTACCACTTGTGGCAAAAACATTTTACCCGACCCAAATAAATCTCCAACGACATTCATTCCTGCCATTAGGTTTATTTCAATTACTTCGATAGGTTTTGTTGCTGCAAGTCTGGCTTCTTCAACATCGATTTCTATAAATTCATCGACTCCTTTTACTAGCGAATGCGTCAATCGTTCCTGAATAGTTCCCGAACGCCATTCTTGAACTGTTTTTTCATTGCTCTTTACATCTCCTTTTACATTCTCGGCAAAGTCCAACAATCTTTCCGTGGCATCATCGCGTCTGTTCAAGATTACATCTTCAACGTGTTCTAATAAATCTTTTGGAATTTCATCGTAAATAGAAAGCATTTCTGGATTCACGATTCCCATCGTCATACCATTTTGAATTGCATGATATAAAAATACCGAGTGCATCGCTTCACGAACCGTGTCATTTCCTCTAAACGAGAAAGAAACATTACTTACACCACCACTAATATGCGCATGTGGAAGATTCTCTCTAACCCATTTTGTTCCTCTAAAGAAATCCAATGCGTTTAAGCGGTGTTCTTCCATTCCTGTTGCAACAGGAAATATATTCAAATCGAAAATGATGTCTTGTGCAGGAAATCCAACTTTGTTTACCAAAATATCATACGAACGTTGGCAAATTTCAACTCTTCGCTCGTAATTATCTGCTTGACCCACCTCATCAAAAGCCATAATAATTGCTGCAGCGCCGTAGCGTTTAATCAATTTAGCATGATGAATAAATTGTTCTTCCCCTTCTTTCAAAGAAATAGAATTCACAACACTCTTTCCTTGCACTACTTTTAATCCTGCTTCAATAATATCCCATTTCGAGCTGTCAATCATGATTGGCACTCTGGAAATATCAGGTTCCGCAGCGATTAGATTTAGGAATTTTGTCATAGCATATTCGCCATCGAGCATTCCTTCATCCATATTAATATCGATGATTTGTGCGCCACCTTCTACTTGTTCTTTTGCAATGCTAAGTGCTTCTTCGTATTTTTCCTCCTTGATTAATCGAAGGAATTTTCTAGAACCTGTAACATTCGTACGCTCACCAATATTCACAAATACGCTGTCCGGCGTAATGATTAAAGGCTCTAATCCCGATAATACAAGGTTTTTTCTAGTTTCTGCTTGTGCCATTTTTTATTTTTTTTTGCCCTAAAATCAATAATTACAAAGAATTCCTGGCTATAATTCAGACGCGATACATCGCGTCTCTACGTTACATTGTCGCTGTTGATACTCTAGGTTTATACTCCTTTGCGATATCAGCAATCAACTTGATGTGCTCTGGCGTTGTTCCGCAACAACCGCCTATGATATTTACTAAATTGTCGTCTAAATATTCTTTGATGAAAGCTTGCATCTGTTCTGGCGTTTCATCGTACTCACCAAATGCATTTGGTAATCCCGCATTAGGATGTGCCGAAACATTGAATGACGTATTATGCGCCAAAGTTTGTAGATATGGTTTCAGCAAATCAGCACCCAAAGCACAATTGAAACCTACGCTCAATAATGGAATGTGCGAAACCGAAACCAAAAAAGCTTCTACGGTTTGACCCGAAAGTGTTCTTCCTGATGCATCCGTAATCGTTCCGGAAACCATGATTGGAATATCAATATTACGTTCGTCTTTGACTTCTTCAATAGCGAAAAGTGCTGCTTTTGCATTTAACGTGTCGAAGATGGTTTCTACCAAAAGCAAATCACTTCCTCCATCAATCAACGCTTCTACTTGTTGTTTGTAAGCAATACGTAAATCATCAAAAGTTACCGCTCTGTATCCCGGATCATTAACATCTGGTGACATGCTGGCCGTTCTGTTTGTTGGTCCTATTGAACCGGCTACAAAACGAGGTTTACCTGGATTTTTGGCTGTGAATTCATCGGCTACTTCACGGGCGATTCTTGCTGATTCATAGTTGAGTTCGTATACCAAATCTTCCAGATGGTAATCGGCCATTCCGATAGTAGTTCCAGAAAAAGTATTGGTTTCAACAATATCCGCTCCTGCTTCAAAATAAGCTGCGTGAACGGCACGAATCGCTTGTGGTTGCGTTAATGACAATAAATCGTTGTTCCCTTTTAAGGAATGTGGAAAATCTTTGAAACGTTCTCCTCGAAAATCTTCTTCGGAAAAATTGTAGCGTTGCAACATGGTTCCCATAGCTCCATCGAGTATGAGTATGTTTTTTTTAATAGCTTCTTGAATTGTTGACATCTTTTGTTTTATTCTCGCAAAACATTATAGTATTAAGCGCTTATTATTAATTACAAAAGTTCAATATATTAGCTCTTTAGCCCCGATTACCTCACTTAATTACTATTTTCATAGGAGTTCGATGAACTACGTTTGCAGTGAAAATCCTTTCTCGTCCTGAACTTGTTTCAGGGTGAGAAAGATTGCAACGAAAGCGGGAACGGTATTAGCAAAAAACGCCAATTGTTCGCTCCTGATACTGAAATAAATTCAGTAAGCTAAATATCGATATGTTGTCAAGAAAGGGTTTGAGAAATACTAAGTGAGTATTTGTGTGTTATCTATCTTAAATACTGAAACTGGTTCTGTATAAAGTAGAATGTAGCACCTTCTTTAAAGATAAAGGGTTGCTAAGGTTTCATTGGGTCTTTCCCTCCGCCTTTCGTGATAACTTTCAATAAATATATGAACAGTGCAAAGTAAAGACATAGCGCTAATACTTGCAAGTATTAGCGCTATATTTTTTAACTAGTTTGTATTATGTTGTTAAACTATGGCTTTCACCACGGCTTTTGGAGCTTCTTTACGAGTTCCGTCAAATCCGTCAACACCAGAAACTGTAGTGTATTTCAATACATATTTCTTACCTGGATTGATGATTTGGTAGGCTGCCTGACACATTAATGTGGCTTCGTGGAAACCACAAAGAATCAATTTCAGTTTTCCCGGATAGGTATTTACGTCACCAATGGCAAAAATCCCTGGAATGTTCGTTTGGTAATCCAAAGCATTATTTACTTTGATGGCATTTTTTTCAATGTCCAATCCCCAGTCTCCGATAGGGCCTAATTTTGGTGTTAATCCAAAAAGTGGAATAAAATAATCCGTCGCAATGGTTCTATGTGCGCCATTTTCCTCAATATCAATTGACTCTAAATGTTCCGCTCCGTTTAAACCAACTACTTCTGCAGGCGTAATCATTTTTATTTTCCCTGAGTTCTTCAATTCCTGTACTTTTTCTACAGAATCTAAAGCGCCTCTGAATTCGTTTCTACGGTGAATCAAAGTTACCTCAGAAGCAACATTCGACAAGAAAATACTCCAGTCCAAAGCAGAATCTCCTCCTCCGGCAATCACGACTCTTTTGTCTCTGAATTTTTCCGGGTTTTTAATAAAGTATTTAATTCCTTTATCCTCGTAAAATTCGATGTCTTCAATCAATGGTTTTCTTGGTTCAAAACTTCCTAAACCACCTGCAATTGCTACCACAGGAGCATGGAATTTTTTTCCTTTATTTGAAGTCACAATAAAACTTCCGTCTTCTTGTTTTTCAATGGTTTCTGCACGTTCTCCCAGTGTGAATCCTGGTTCGAATTGCTTGATTTGTTCCATTAAATTATCTACTAAATCTCCGGCTAATACTTCCGGAAAACCTGGAATATCATAAATAGGTTTTTTTGGATATAATTCAGATAATTGTCCGCCTGCTTGTGGCAAAGCATCTAAAATATGACATTTCAGTTTTAACAATCCTGCTTCAAAAACTGCAAATAAACCTGTTGGTCCGGCTCCTATTATAAGTATGTCTGTTTTAATCATTTTTTTATTCTTTATGTAATGTAATTGTGCTAAACTATTTAATTGCAAATTAACGATTGATTTTTACTACTTTCAATGATAAATATCATTCGCTATTTTGTGCTGTTTTTATTCTTTATTTTTTAATGCTTCGGTGATTTCGTTCATCTTTTGTACTTTTTCTTCGAAATTTCCTTTTAGTGTCTTGCGATATTCATTCAGGTTTTCGACCATTTTATTGATATCGTCTGGAATTATTTCTTCGAAAAACTCCCGTAATCTTTTGGCAGTTGTCGGTGATTTTCCATTAGTTGAAATAGCGATTTTTACATTTCCTTTGGTTACAATTCCGCCCAAATAATAATCACACAAATCTGGTGTATCAGCAATATTGCAAATCAAATATCTTTTTCGAGACAAATCAAATACTCGTTTATTGACTTTTAAATCATCGGTACAAGCAATCACCATGTGTCGTTTCTTCAACATTTTTTTCTTGAACTTGGCTTTAGTCAATTTCACCGAAGGATGTCTTTCGACCAATTCTTCCAGTTCTGGCAAAAACCTTGGTGCAACTACCTCAACATTTGCATTCGGACTTGATTTCAACATGAAAGATAATTTTTCTAAACCCACGTTTCCTCCACCTACAATCAACACGTTCAGGTTTTGTAGTTTTAAAAAAACAGGATATAATTCATTTCTTTCCATTATAATCGTATTTCGTTTGATAGAAATTCTTCGTAAAATCCTTTCAACTTATTACTTTCTTTAACCACTTCGCCAATAACAATTATTGCTGGCGAACTTAATTTATTCTCAGCTACAACTACTTGAATTGTGTCAATCGTTCCAACTCCAATTTTTTCCTGTGGAGTAGTTCCGTTTTGAATAATCGCAACGGGAGTTTCTCCTTTGGATTCTTTTTGGAACAAAGAAACAATTTGTGATAATTTGCTCATTCCCATCAAAATCACAACAGTTGCTAACGATTGCGCTGCTAATGCAACATCATTAGACAAATTCCTATCAGAAGTTGTACCTGTAATTACCCAAAAACTTTCTGAAACGCCTCTTTTTGTCAAAGAAATTCCTTGGTAAGCGGGAACTGCAATCGAAGATGAAATTCCGGGTACTACAAATGTAGGGATTCCAAAACTTTCTGCGAATTCTATTTCTTCGCTTCCACGACCAAAAATAAATGGATCTCCACCTTTTAATCGAACGACATTTCCGTACGTAAGCGCATTATCAACAATCAACTGATTGATTTGGTCTTGCGTATATTCATGGCAACCTTTTCGTTTACCCACAAATATTTTTATGGCATTTTTTGGCGCATGAATCATTATTTCATCATTGGCCAGCGCATCATACAAAACCACATTCGCTTCAGCAAGAGCTTTTACTCCTTTCAGAGTAAGCAAATCCGGATCGCCAGGACCAGCGCCTACTAAAGTTATTTTTGGTTGTATTGTATTATGCATTAGCTAAATCTTTTGCTCTGTATTTTTCTATGTTTTCAAAAAAGGCAACTCCTTCTTGAATGTATTTTTGTGCAAATTCCGCAGAAGGCTCATTCGCTCTGATTTGGTATACTAAATCTTTGAACGTTGAATTCAACTCAATTTTATTGCTTTCGATGAAAACCGCGTCAAACAAATCGATAATTCCTGCATGGTGATTTGTTTTTTGGTTTTCAGCAAGCAATAATGCTTTAGCTCCATTTACAAATCCGGCATACGCTAAATAAATCGCATCAGCCCATTTTCCTTCATCAAAAGCTTCTTGTGCGAAAGTCATTTTGTCTTTGGCTTCTAATATTAAAGTAGCTACTAAATCAATTACTACACCAGCACATTCTCCTACTCCAACTGCTTTCACGTAGTTATCAGCATTACCCCAATCTACAAAATCAGCTTCGGTAAGATTAGTCAAATCGGCTAATGGTTTCAAAAACTCGTAGAAGTATTTCTCACCTTTGGCATCATAATAATTCAAAAATGACTGTCCGTTTCCGTTTGTTTCAAAATCATTTAAGATGAAACGCAATGCATCAGGTCCTCTTCGGCTTGGAATTTTGATTACTTTATCAGAAAATCTTCCGTTTCCGTTTCCTAAATTTCCTCCGCCTAATAACACTTGTAATGCTGGTGCCACTAATTTTCCGGAATTGATAGACATTCCCTGAAAACCAATTTCGGCCATATTGTGTTGTCCACACGCATTCATACAACCACTGATTTTAATCGTGATTTCCTTATTGTTGCTGTATTGTGGATATTCTGTTTCTAAAACTCTTTCCAGTTCTACTGCGATTCCGGTACTGCTTGCAATTCCTAAATTACATGTATCTGTTCCCGGACAAGCTGTAATATCTGAAATGGTATTGTAACCTAAAGCCACAAAATCTAATTTGGCTAATTCTTGGTAGAAAAAAGGTAAATTTTCTTCTTTTACGTGACGAATTAAAATATCTTGTCTCAAAGAAAAACGCAATTCATTAGCCGCATAATTTTTAACTAATTCTGCCAATGCTCTTGCTTTATCCGTATAAAAATCACCTAATAAAACTTTGATTCCAATCGCTACATAACCAGCTTGTTTTTGCGCGATTACATTTGATTTTTTCCAAGCTTCGAAAGCAGCTGCATCTTCGATTACTACTTTTGGAACTTCCAATAAAGGAGCTGGAATTTCACCATCAAAAGCAGTTGTATCGATTTCAACTGTTTGGTAAGACAAGGCTTTTTTCTCTTCTTCCACCAATCGTAAAAACTCGTCTCTTCCCAAATCTTTGATTAGGAATTTCATACGTGCTTTTAAACGTTTTGCTCTTTCGCCATAGCGGTCAAAAATTCTTAAAACACCTTCAGTTGTTGGGATAATTTGGTTTACCGGAATAAATTCAGAAAGTAATTCGGCATGACTTGGTTGTGAACCTAATCCTCCACCTAACATTACTTTGAAGCCTCTTTCGCCGTTTACAATTTTTGGAATAAATCCTAAATCATGCAAATAACTCAATCCTGTATCTTTATCTGAAGACGAAAATGACATTTTGAATTTACGTCCCATCTCTTGACAAACTGGGTTTCTCAAGAAAAACTGAAACAATGCGTGCGCATAAGGCGACACATCAAAAGGTTCTTCTCCATCGATTCCTGCCGTTTCACTAGCCGTAATATTTCTCACGGTGTTTCCACAAGCTTCACGAAGTGTAACATCATCTTTCTCTAATTCAGCCCAAAGTTGTGGTGTTCTATCCAAACTTACATAGTGAATCTGGATATCCTGACGCGTTGTAATGTGCAAACGTCCTGTTGAATATTCATCAGAAACTTTAGTAATTCGCAACAATTGTTCGCTGGTCACTTTACCAAAAGGCAATTTGATACGAATCATTTGTACGCCTTCCTGACGCTGACCATAAACTCCTCTCGCCAAACGAAGGCTACGAAAACGTTCGTCATCAATTTTTCCGTCACGGAATAAAGCAATTTTTCTTTCTAAATCGATAATGTCTTTTTGGACAATCGGATTTTCTATTTCGGTTCTAAAACTTTCCATCTGTGTGTTGTTTTTGGCAAAAGTTAGATTTAGTTTATAAATCCAACTCCAGCAGTTGTGTTGGTTGCAGCATCAATTAAAATAAAAGCGCCGTTTGATTTGTTGTCATTATAGGCATCAAAATACAAAGCTTTGCTTAATTTAATATTTACTTCGCCTATTTCATTTATAGCCAATTGAGTCGCTGGTGTAACTCCAGAATAATCTGTAGCGATTACGTTTTTCACGCTTTCAATTTTTGCCAAAACTCTGTTGGTATTGTGTTGTACCAAATATTTTGTTCCTGGAACTAACTTTTTGCTGTCCATCCAACAAATCGTTGTATTGATATCTTTTTCGATTTTAGGCAACTCATCCGATTTTACAATCATGTCGCCTCTTGTCACATTGATATCATTTTCCAATTCTAAAGTAATCGAAGAACCTGCTGTCGCTTCATCAAATTGCTGATAGAAAAAGTGAATATTAGTCACTTTAGATTCTGTCAAAGAAGGAAGAACCGTTACCGCATCACCCACTTTAATATTGTTTCCGTATAATTTTCCGGCATATCCTCTAAAATCATGATACTCTTCCGTTTTTGGTCTGATAACCGTTTGAACCGGGAAACGTGCTTTTCCTGTTTCAAAAATATCTTCTGGCTCTAAAGCTTCTAAGTGTTCCAAAACCGTTTGTCCAGTATACCAAGGCATATTCTCTGATTTATCAGCTACATTTCCTCCATTGATAGCACTCAACGGTATGTAACTTACGTTTTGCTCTTTGAATGAACTTTTGCTGTTCAATGCCTGAAAATCAGCTTTGATTTTATTGTAGACTTCTTCCGAATAATCAACCAAATCCATTTTGTTTACCGCAACAATCACTTCTTTTACTCTCAATAAATTATTAATAAAAAAGTGTCTGTACGTTTGCTCAATAACTCCTTTACGAGCATCAATCAAAATGATCGAAACCTGCGAAGTCGAAGCCCCCGTAACCATGTTTCGTGTATATTCTACGTGACCCGGAGTATCGGCAATAATGTAACTTTTCTTGGCTGTCGAAAAATAAATATGAGCCACATCAATCGTGATTCCTTGTTCTCTCTCAGCAACCAAACCATCGGTAGCCAAAGAAAAATCAAGATAATCATATCCTTTTTGCTTGCTGCTTTTTTCTATTGCTTCAATCTTATCTGTAGTCAACGATTTTGTATCGTATAATAATCTCCCGATTAAGGTACTCTTTCCGTCATCTACACTTCCTGCTGTTGCTATTTTTAAAACTTCCATTCCTTGTTTTTTGTTTGAAGTTTAAAAGTTTAAGGTTTTCAAAACACCTTATGTAAACTTCTAAATTTGATTTTTTTATTTTAAATGTTGAATTATAAATTTTAAATGTCTCGGAACAATTCATAATTTATAATTCATACCTTATAATTGTTTTCTAAAAGTATCCTTGTTGTTTTCTTTTTTCCATCGCGGCTTCAGAACGTTTGTCATCAATTCTGGCTCCTCTTTCTGAAATAGTCGAAGATCTGATTTCGCCTACTACTTCTTGAATTGTTGCTGCGTAAGAATCAACAGCGGCGGTACAGCTCATATCTCCAACGGTTCTAAAACGAACAATTCTTTCTTCAATTTCTTCATCTTCTTCTTGGTATACAAATGGAGAATGTGACCAAATCATACCATCTCTCAAGAATACTTTACGTTTATGTGAAAAGTAAATAGATGGGATTTCGATTTGCTCTTGCTCAATATAACTCCACACATCTAGTTCAGTCCAGTTAGAAATTGGGAAAACACGAACGTTTTGACCATTTTCAATTTTTCCGTTCAGAATATCAAATAATTCCGGACGTTGGTTTTTCTCATCCCATTGACCAAAATCATCACGAACAGAAAAAATACGTTCTTTAGCTCTTGCTTTTTCTTCATCACGACGCGCACCACCAATACAAGCATCAAATTTGAATTCTTCGATTGCATCCAAAAGTGTAGTCGTTTGCAAACTGTTTCTGCTGGAATATTTTCCTGATTCTTCCACCACTTTACCTTCGTCAATAGCATCCTGAACATTACGAACGATTAATTCCAATCCTAATTCAGCAACTAATTTGTCTCTAAATTCAATTGTTTCCGGAAAATTGTGTCCAGTATCTACGTGCAACAATGGAAAAGGAATTTTTGCAGGAAAAAATGCTTTTTGTGCTAAACGCACCAATGTAATCGAATCTTTTCCTCCAGAGAAAAGTAAAACCGGCTTGTCAAATTGAGAAATCACTTCTCTAAATATGTATATCGCTTCGCTTTCTAAAGCGTTTGTTTTTAATATGGTACTCATTATTATTTGGTAATTTGTTTATTTGTTTATTCGGTTAAACGACCAAACAGATAAACGATTAAACTTTTTATTTTTGGTGCAAACCACATTCTTTATGACTTGATTCCCATGACCATCTTCCTGCTCTGATATCCTCGCCTTCGGCTATAGCTCTTGTACAAGGCGCACAACCAATGCTTACAAACCCTTTTTTATGTAAAGCGTTTTGTGGCACATTATTTTTTTCTAAATAATCCTCTACTTCTTTCAAAGTCCATTTTAATAATGGATTGAATTTTATGATATTGAAATGAGCATCATATTCAAAAGCTGCCAAATCATTTCTATTTTCTGATTGCTCGGCTCTCAAACCGGTAATCCAAATTACATTTCCTTTTAAAGCTTTAGTCAACGGTGCTACTTTTCGAATGAAACAACATTCTTTTCTATTCTCCACCGATTCGTAAAAGCTATTTGGTCCTTTTTGATTTAACAAATTTTGAACTTCAGAAGCTTCCGGAAAATAAACTTTAATTTCCTTTTTATACTTTTTCAATGTCTTATGAAAAACGTCATACGTCTCTTGAAATAATCTCCCTGTGTCCAATGTAAAAATGGTAATTGGTAAATCATTTTGACCAATCAAAGCCGTAATCACTTGATCTTCCTGCCCAAAAGAAGTAGAGAAAACCACTTTATCTTTGAATTCATTAGCTAAAAACGAAAGTGTTTCTTCAAGTGAAAAATCCTTTGTTTTATCTAATAAAGTATTGGTTATTGCTATGCTCATAATTTCGTTTCTATTTATAATAATTTAGACAGTGTTTTTAAACTCAAAACAATAATTAAAATCCCTACCAAAATCATCATAGGTTTTCTCTTTATTTTATTGACTAAAATAGCGGCAATTGGAGCGGCAATCACACCACCTAAAATCAACCCTATAATCACTTGCCATCCTTGTATTCCTCCAAAAAGCATAAATGTTACACCACTGGCAAAAGCTACTGCAAACTCGGCTGCATTTACAGAACCGATAGTATATCTGGGATTTCTACCGTTTCCAAGTAAAGTTGAAGTCACAATTGGTCCCCATCCGCCACCACCGACAGCATCCATAAAACCTCCAAAAGAAGCCAAAACACCTAATTTTTTAGTTTTCTTTTTAATGATATTTTTTTTCAATGCTTTTCTAATAATTATAATGGCCAGCGCAATCATATACACGGCTATAAATGGCTTAATTGCATCTCCGTCAATCACATCCGACAGTAAATAAGCACCGGCAATAGAACCTAAAACACCCGGAATTAACAAATGTCTCACTAGCTTTTTATTGATATTCCCAAATCGATGATGAGAAATCGCTGAAGCTCCAGTAGTAAACATTTCAGCAACGTGAACTCCTGTACTGCTGATTGCGGGCGGAATTCCATACGCCAATAAAAAAGAAGTAGAAGTTGCTCCATAACCCATTCCTAAAGTTCCATCCACTAATTGCGCAAATATCCCGATACAGAAAAAGATTAAAAATTCCTGATTAAAACCAGCCAAAAAACCATTCCAAGAAAACTCAGCATAATGATTGTACACTAATGTCGAAAACAACCCTATCAGCAAAACAACAGGAATTACAACCCATAAACGCTCCGCGAAAGTATTTCCCGATTTTACATTGACATTAACCTGTTTCAATTCTTTGTTCATGCTTTTATAATTCAACTGTTTTTTATTATTTAAATCCATTACCCTATCGGAATACTAGATTACTGTGCAAAAGTAAAACTTTTAACTTAACTACAAAAATTTTTTTGTGATTTATTGTCTAAAATGCAATATCAGCCAGTGTATTGTTTTCCAATATCATAAGCGTATTGTCGCGAACTTCTGTCATTAGTTTACGAACTGCACAAGTGGCCTCATCCGTACAGTCGTCACATGGCTCATAAAAATTGTGGCTGGCACAAGGAAGTAATGCAATTGGCCCTTCAAGGATGCGATAGACATGGGCCATATTTATTTCCTTAGGGTCTTTTATCAGATAATAGCCTCCGCCCTTTCCTTTTTTGGCTCCTAAAAAACCAGAATGGCGTAACAGTAGTAAAATACTTTCCAAAAACTTAATCGAAATATGTTCACTCTTCGCTATTTCAGCAATTTGTATCGGTGTTTGATCTTTCTGGCGTGCCAAAAAGGTCAATGCTTTGATTCCGTATTTTGTTTTTTTTGAAAGCATTTTAAAAGATATAAGATTGGAAATTAACGATTTTTGATTTTAGATTTCAAAGTAATCTGAAATCTACATGTCTTTTATTGCAACAAAAATATACTTTTTGATTTAAGAAATACGGAATAGAAATTAACGATTTTTAAAATGCACAAAATGTGTCTTCAAAAACCGTTAATCTACTCCCGAAACTTCGGGCCTAAACTTTTATGAAAGCGCCTGCTCTAAATCGGCAATCACATCTTTCACGGTTTCCAATCCTACAGAAACACGAACTAAACCATCCGTGATACTTACCGCCAAACGTTCCTCAACAGTTAATTTACTATGTGTTGTTGATGCCGGATGCGTTACAATCGTTCTCGTATCACCTAAATTTGGAGACAACGAACATAATTTTATTTTATCCAAAAATGCTCTTCCTGCTTCTATTCCGCCTTTTATTTCAAATGCAACGATGTTACCGCCTAATTTCATTTGCTTTTTGGCAATTTCATATTGCGGATGCGATTTCAAAAAAGGATACTTCACTTTATTAACCTGGGGATGGCCTTCCAAAAACTCAGCCACTTTCAAGGCATTTTCACAATGTCTATCTAAACGAATCGCCAAAGTTTCTAAACTTTTTGATAATACCCAAGCATTAAATGGAGATAAGGAAGGACCGGTAAGTCGAGAAAACAAATAGATTTTTTGAATCAATTCAGCGTCTCCAACGGTAATTCCACCCAAAACTCTACCTTGACCATCTATTAATTTTGTAGCTGAATGCACTACCAAATTTGCCCCCCATTTTATCGGTTGTTGTAAATAAGGTGTCGCAAAACAGTTGTCAATAATCAAAATCAAATCATGCTTTTTGGCAATAGCACCTAACAGTTCCAAATCGATAATATCTACCGCTGGATTAGTTGGAGATTCTGCAAAAAGTATCTTTGTATTAGGTTTTATGAAACTTTCAATGGTTTCAGGCTTATCGATGTCAAAATACGATGTTTCAATTCCCCATTTTGGAAAATAATTAATAAACAATGAATGTGTCGCTCCAAAAACACTACTTGCCGAAACAATATGGTCTCCGGAGTTCAACAAAGCCGCCAAAGTTGAATACACAGCCGCCATTCCTGAGGCAAAAGCAAATCCCGACTCAGCACCTTCCATTTTACAAATTTTCTCTATAAATTCGTTGGTATTTGGATTGCTGTATCGGCTATAAATATTTCGATCTTTCTCCTCGGCAAAAGAAGCTCTCATATCTTCAGCATCTTCAAATACAAAACTAGAAGTTAAGTATAAAGGCACGGAATGTTCTTGAAATTGTGTTCTTTCTAATTGAGTACGTATGGCTTGGGTTTCAAAACCAAATTCTTGTTCGTTCATTTTATTTTTAGTTTAAAATTTAAGCTTTAAAGTTGTTTGGATATTCAAATCCAATCTTTAATTAAACTATAATGGTTTATTATTTAAAACTACTTTGTAATGTATCGTTGCGGTTGGTTCTAATGTTTTAGAAACCGAGCAGTATTTTTCAAAAGAAAGTTCTGCGGCTCTCGCTGCTTTTTCTTCATTAATTGGACCTTCCAAAAAGAATACTACTGTAATATCCTTGAATGGTTTCGCTTCTCCTACTTGTACACGTTCCCCTTCAACCTCAGCTTTGAAAGAAGTGATTTCCTGACGTTGTTTTTTCAAAATCGAAATCATATCAATGGCACTGCATCCCGCAACACCCATCAATACTAACTCCATCGGACTCGGCCCTTTATTGTCACCGCCAAATTCTGGTCGGCTATCTACATTTACTATGTGCCCACGTTCGTTTTTTAATTCAAAGTGGAAATTGTCGTTTACTCTGTTTAGTGTTATTTTCATATTAATCCCCTCCTCAACCCTTTCGCCACGGCGAAAAGAGAGCCAAGACTGGAGGCTGTCCCTTTTTTAATTAATTATATTTGTTCAGACGCGGATAAAACGGATTTGCTATCGCAAAAACTCGGATTTTTGTTTTTTACATCTGAAATCAAAAATCGTTAATCCACAATCTTAAATCTTTACCCTTTATCTGATAATCTCAAAATATCTCCAAAAACGCCTCTTGCCGTTACTGCTGATCCTGCACCTGCGCCTTGAATTACAATTGGTCTGTCGCCATACGATTCTGTATAAATTTCGAAGAAAGAATCCGAACCTTTCAATCCGCCTAAAGCCGTCTCTGAGGGTACAGAAACTAATTTTACTTCTAAATTTCCTTTATCATTTTGCAAATCGCCTGACAATTCACCTATGTATCGCAACACGTGATTTGGTTTTTGTTCGGCTTTTATTTTAGCATAAATTGGATCAAATTCCGTCAATTTATTTAAAAAACTAGAAACATCACCTTCTCGTAAATGTTCTGGAATTAAATTTTGAATATCAATTTCTTCAAACTCATTTTGCAAGTCTAATTCTCTTGCCAAAATCAATAATTTTCGACCTACATCATTCCCACACAAATCTTCTCTTGGGTCTGGCTCAGTATATCCGTTATCAATAGCTTCTTTCAATATTTCGCTGAACGGAACGTCTTTCGCAGAAAAATTATTAAACAAATAACTCAATGTTCCTGAGAAAACACCTTTAATTTTCGTGATGTTTTCACCTGAAAGATGCAATAATTTAATCGTATCAATCAACGGCAATCCCGCACCAACATTAGTTTCATAAAGATAACTCTTTTGATTATCCGCTAATACTTTTCGCAATTTTTTATAAAAACTATAACTCAACGTATTGGCCACTTTATTAGAAGAGATCAAATCGAAACTGTTTTCTGCCAAAGGAATGTAATTCTCAACAAATGTGGCACTTGCGGTGTTATCAATCGCAATCAAATTCTCCAAATGATGCTCATTTGCGTAAGCAATTACATCGTCAATAGTATAAGAAAAGCCATTGTTTTGAATCTCGTTTTTCCAATTTGGAGTAACGCCATTTTTATTTAAAAGTACATTACTTGAATTGGCAATAGCAAAAACATTCAGTTTGATGTCTTTCCTTTTTTCGATGGTTGCTGCCGATTCCAATATTTGGTTAATCAAAGTTCCACCTACTAATCCATGTCCGAAAATAGCAATATTGATTTTCTTTGAAACTCCAAAAATCTCTCCGTGAATAACGTTTAAGGCTTTGTTCAGTTGCGATTTTTTCACAACCAAACTCACGTTTTTACCGGTAACGGTATTATTGAAAAGAATCGGGACAATTTTATTTTTTATCAAAGCCGTATATGGCTTGTGAAACGTGCTCAAATCCTGGCCAATGATAGAAATCACCGAAACATTATCGGTAACCGTAATTTTATTCACATCTTTTGAATAGAAATCATTTTCGAATTCTTTTTCTAATTCAATCATTGCTTTAGTCGCTTTATCAGCGGCAACGACCAAACCAATTCCTCTTTCTGAAGAACCTTGAGAAATGATGCTTACGCTGATATCATTGTCTCCCATCACTCTAAAAATACGGGCATCAACGCCAGTTTTTCCAAGTAATCCTCTTCCTTCCAGATTAACTAATGATACATTTTCAAGTACCGAAAGCGTTTTAATACCTTCTTTGTTCGAATTGGATGTGATTAATGTTCCTTTATTTTCGTGGTTGAATGTGTTCAAAATACGAAGCGGAATGTTTTTTTCCAACAAAGGAATAATGGTCTTAGCATGAAGAATTGTTGCGCCAAAATTAGCCAGCTCATTCGCCTCGTTAAAAGTCAAATGGTCTATTTTCTTAGCATCAAGCACCAATTCAGGATTTGCGGTATAAATTCCGTCTACGTGTGTATAATTCTGTAATTCGTCAGCATTTAAGTAATTCGCAATCAGTGAAGCAGTATAATTACTACCGTTTCTTCCTAAAGTTGTCGTGTCATTATTATTATTAGAACCAATGAAACCAGTAACAATATTCACGGTAGTTCCGTTATTTTGTTTGAAATAATTGATGACATTTTTCTTTGAAATTTGTTCCAAAGGTTGTGCATCACCAAATTTCGAATCTGTTTTTATCAATTCTCGAGTATCAGCAAAACGGGCATTTATTCCATTTTCAACCAAAATAGCCGTCAGTAATTTTGCAGAAAGCAATTCCCCTTTTGATAAAATCTGGTCTTTAATTTTATTGCTGTAATCGCCAATTAAGCTTACGCCTTCGAATAATTTTTCCAAAACATTGAATTCCTCAGACAAATCTACCTCTTGGTAATTGTCTTGTTGATATTTTTTAAAGTCCTCAAAAAGCGGTTTGTAATCTCCGTTTTTAGAAGCAATACCTAAAATTTCTTCTAATTCATCTGTAGCATTTCCACGTGCCGATACTACAATTGCAATTTCTTCTCCTTGATTTACTTTATCGGTAATAATTGCAACTACTTTATTTATTCCGTCGCCATTCGATAAAGATTTACCTCCAAATTTTAATATTTTCATTGTGTTGTGTTTTTTTGGCTTAGAATATATCCTGAAGCAAATTGTGTAATTGTTTGTATTCTATCAAAAAAGCGTCGTGTCCGTGAATGGAAACGATTTCCTGATAGGTAACATTATTTTTATATTTTTTTAATTCCTCGTATGTTGCTTTATTTTCATTTGCCGTAAAAAACAAGTCTGAATTGATTCCGATGATATGAATATCAGCTTCAATTTTTGACGTTATTTCTTCGAATGAAGAGCTATTTCTAGTAATATCTATCGTCTTCAATAATTGATTCATCATTTTATAAGACGAAATTTGAAACCGTTTTTGAAGTTTTTTACCGTGATGATCCAGCCAACTTTCAACATTGAAAATGGCTAATTCCTCATTAGTGGTTCTCTGAAATTTTGCAGTAAAAGATTCTGGAGTTCGGTAGCAAAGCATGGCATGAATTCGAGCGTCTTCAATAGGTTTTGAAGAATTCTTTAGAATTTGCTCTTGCAAAAAGCAATTGGCAATTAACCAGTCTGTCGATTTCCAATCGGTTGCGATAGGAATTAAATGTTGCGTGATTTTTGGTTCTAAAGCAACCAATTCCCAAGCAATTCCTCCGCCAACAGAACCGCCAATAATAGCATAAAGCTGTTTGATTTTTAGAAAATGAATGCCTTCAATAAAAATTCTGGCAATGTCTCTGGTATTAAATTCCGAATAATTCTCAATAACGGCATCATCAAAACCATTTCCCGGAACATTAAAAGCCAGTATTGTATATGTATTAGTATCGATAGTTTTGTGTACACCAATTAAATCATTCCACCAACCTTTGTCTCCCACAACTTGGGAATTTCCGGTTAATGCATGATTTACCAAAACGATTGGAGCGGTATGTAAAGCCGGTCCAAAAACTTGAAAACTTAAGTTTAAGGCAGGATAAAAAGCCCCACTTTCGGTGGTGAAATTTTGTACGGTAATAGATGTTGGTTTATTTTCCAATTTCAAATCTTTTATGATTTTTGATTTGTGTCTGGAAATATTAGAAAGAAAGCTAGAAGTGAACTAGAAGAATTCTTTGTGTTATCTTTCCTTTAGATTCTGAAATATCCCGAGGCTTCGGGACAGAATAAAGGTAGAATGCAGCACCTTCTTCGATAAATCGAAGGGTTGCTAAGGCTTCATCGGGTCTAATCCCTCTGCCTTTCTTTATAACATTTCAATACGTTTTTGAACTTAAAGGCACAAATTAACTACTATTTTTTTAAACAACCAAATTTTTATCAAATTGGTTCTAATTGATTTATTGCAAATTGACTTGAAAAAATCGCACGCATAATTATTATCCCGACGAAAGAGAAAACACCATATTAGGGTTTTATCTTTCGTCGAAATCATAATTTGAGATTTACCATCAAAGATTCAAAAGCTAAAACAACCATCACTTTTTTAAATAAAAAGTTCTTCATTTTCTTTTGAATACATTTGGAACAGCAATGAACTCGGCACTATTTTTTGTGCCAAAGGATCATTTTTTGAAATTTCAAATCTTGGATTAGTCAATTCATTTTTTGAATCGATTTCCTTTTTAGTTTTGGTTCTAAAACTAAAGCTTTTTAGTAACCGAAATGCCTTTGGGAAATGTTTTGATGTGCTCATAATCTTTTAATTTATGATGTTAGTTTTGTTTTAAATTATTTTTGAATTCTGAAATTCTCTATGCTTATTAACTAATCTGAATAAAAAAACCCTTTTAGATGCGTATCCAAAAGGGGTTTTTAAGTTGTGTTATAACTTATACTTTTGGAATCAACAGACACGAACGCACATAATGGCATTGGCGCAAATCATATTTTTGACTTTAAAATTATTTATATTCTGGATTTTCAGGTTATTCATTCTATGATTAATATTGTTTTATTTTCAGCTAAATAGAGTTCAAAAAAAAAGCCTCCCATTTTTTTGGGAGGCTTTTGCTATATAAATTTGAATTAAAATTTAAGCAATACACGACCCACAGGACTTTTCCTGAATGGCTTTTGACATATTACACACATTAAATTTCATGTTTCTTTTTTTGTTGTAACAAATATGCTAACTATTTCTGAATTTTCCAAATAAGTTTTAAAAAAAATACAAAGAAAAACCAGCCTCGCATTCCCTTTTGTATTTATATAAGTAGATGAAAAGATTTATCAGCAAAAAAAAGTTAAGATTAATTTGCAATTCAAAATGGTTTCATACATTTGCACCCGAATACAAGAGGAAAAATTTGAACTGATTGCAACCTCTTCATAATGAAATCAATTCATTATGGATACTGAAAATTTTTCAGTAGAAAAAATGCTAAAGCAGAAACTCTTCTTTAGTCCTTTTCAGCAATTATTTTTTCTCGCTTAATTTTAAAATAATAATTATTATGGCCTATTTATTTACGTCAGAATCTGTAAGCGAAGGACATCCAGACAAAATTGCAGATCAAATTTCGGATGCATTAATTGATAATTTTTTGGCATTTGATGCTGACTCAAAAGTAGCTTGCGAAACTTTAGTAACTACTGGCCAGGTAATTTTGGCTGGTGAAGTAAAATCAAATACATATTTAGACGTGCAACAAATCGCTCGTGATGTAATCAAGAAAATTGGTTACACAAAAAGCGAATACATGTTTGAAGCTAATTCTTGTGGAATTCTTTCTGCTATTCACGAACAATCTGCTGACATCAATCAAGGTGTTGACAGAAAAAATCCTGAAGAGCAAGGTGCTGGTGACCAAGGAATGATGTTTGGTTACGCTACTAATGAAACGGAAAATTATATGCCATTGGCACTTGATTTATCTCATAAATTATTGCAGGAATTGGCTATTTTAAGACGTGAAAATAACGAAATTACGTATTTGCGTCCGGATGCTAAATCTCAAGTAACTTTAGAATACAGCGATGACAATAAGCCAACTCGTATTGATGCCATTGTAATCTCGACACAACATGATGATTTTGACGAAGAAGCTAAAATGCTTGCAAAAATCAAAAAAGACATTGTTGAAATATTGATTCCAAGGATTATTGCAAAAAATCCAACACATGCACATTTATTCAATGATGCAATCCAATACCATATTAATCCAACCGGGAAATTCGTAATTGGAGGGCCACACGGAGATACTGGATTGACAGGAAGAAAAATCATTGTGGATACTTACGGTGGAAAAGGTGCTCACGGTGGTGGTGCATTCTCTGGAAAAGACCCAAGTAAAGTAGACAGAAGTGCTGCTTATGCTACACGTCATATCGCTAAAAATTTAGTTGCAGCGGGTGTTGCTGACGAAATTTTAGTTCAGGTTTCTTACGCAATTGGTGTGGCTAAACCAATGGGTATTTTTATTGATACTTATGGTACTTCAAAAGTGAATTTGACCAATGGTGAAATTGCTAAAAAAGTAGAAGCTATTTTTGATATGCGTCCTTACTTTATTGAGCAACGTTTAAAATTAAGAAACCCAATCTATAGCGAAACTGCTGCTTACGGGCACATGGGACGTACTCCAGAAACGGTTACTAAAACTTTTTCTGCTCCAGGTGGAAATGAAAAAACAGTTACTGTTGAATTGTTTACTTGGGAAAAATTAGATTTCGTTGACCAAGTTAAAACTGCTTTTGGATTATAACTTTGGCTTTAAAACCTTAGAAATTTAAATCTAATTATATATCAAACCCCGAATTCTGTTACTGCAGACTTCGGGGTTTTTGTTTGGCTATGTGCAGTATTATTCTTTACTTAGTAAAAAATAACTTACCAAAATAATGGCTAAATTCCCTTCTTTCCAAAGCGTAATACGAGCTTCACAAAAAACCATTTTCAGGTTCCCGCTAGAAACCATACTAACGGTTTTAGGGACAGTATTCGCAATTTTACTCTCAGAAGAAAGAAATGCTACAATGGAGAATTTTTATACTAAAAGCATCATGTGTTGCTCGCTGTGTTTAGTTTTATTTCTTTCCGTTAGTTTATATTTCTCAGCGACTCAGAAAAACAGTTGGATTCGATTTTTAACAAGTTTACTACTTGGCGGAATAGTAACTGCTTTTATATTTAGCTTTTCGAAAAAAATTACAGATGTAGAAGCATTACAATTTTTAGTACTCAATATTGCTTTGCATCTATTGGTCTCATTTTCCGGTTTTATATCAAAAATCTACAACCAAGAAGAGTTTTGGGAGTTCAACAAACAGCTTTTTCTTCGTATTCTAACGGCTGGCTTGTATAGCGTTGTATTGTATTCCGGATTATCCTTAGCTATTTTAGCGGTACACCATTTATTCAATGTACATTTTTATGACAGAATATATCTTCACTTATTTTTCATCATCGCAGGGATATTTAATACGGTTTTCTTTTTATCTGGCGTTCCTGAAACCAACAACGAATCCTCTCCACTTATTTTAAAATATCCAAAAGGTCTTAAAAATTTTACTCAATATGTTTTGCTTCCATTAATCAGCATTTACTTAGTGATTTTGATTTGTTATGAAACTAAAATCTTAGTCACACTTTCTTTACCTGTGGGCTGGGTTTCTAATCTCGTTTTGGTTTTTGCCATCTTTGGAATACTTTCTTTTTTACTCGTACATCCTATTGCCGAAGAAACTGGAAATCTTTGGATGCGAACCTTTAACCGTTGGTTTTATTATTTATTAGTTCCGTTATTGGGATTATTATTTTGGGCTATTTTATATAGAGTCCACTTATACGGATTCACACATGAGCGCTATTATGTATTGGCATTGTCAATCTGGTTAACCATTGTAGTAGCTTATTTTATAATCAAAAAAGAGCCTAAAATAAAGTTCATCCCTATTACAATGTGCATAACGGCTTTGCTTACCATTCTTGGACCGCAAAGTGCAGATTCAATATCCAAAAACAGTCAGCTTTCGAGATTTGAATCCTATTTGCAAAAAATAGAAAAGGAAAAACTTACTTTCGAACAAGAGCAAGATTTAAGCAGTATTGTAAATTTTTTAGAGGAAAACTATGGCTCAGAAGTACTTCTTCCATTTACAAAAGACAAACTTACTGCTCTGATTAAAAAGGACAAAAAACCAAATTCTTACCAAATCATGGAAGCATTGGGGCTCGATTATCGTTCTTCATACGACCAAAAAGAAAAAAACAACAAAGAATATTTTTATAATTTTTATGAAAATAACAATCAAAACATAGAAAACATTCAAGGGTATGATGTGTCTTTCTCCATCTTGAATAACGAAGATTTAGAATGTAACGAATGTATAACAATCGATGAGAGGTCTTATTCTATTATTTCTACTGAAAAAGAATACGGAGTAGACTTACAAATTAATCAGGACATTGTTCCGTTGAAGATTGTTGATTTTGTGAACCAAACCCCAGATTTTGATTCTAATGAAAATTGGAAACAAAAGATTACACAAAGAATTGAAACTTCTAAATACTCGATTTTAATATACTACATGAACGTAAGTGGAAAAAGAAAAGGAAATAAAAAAACGGTAGATCATTTCCAAATCAAAGTGTTACTGGGAATTAAAAATTAAAAAAAAGCCTTTGAAGAATGAACTTCAAAGGTCTTTTATCTTCAGGTAAATCTACTACAAATTATACTTTAAAGAGAAAATTACATATCGTGGTTGAACAGTATATTGCGAAGTTCTGGTGGCAAACTGGCTGAAATTGTCATCATTTAATGAGGTTGTATTCAATAAATTCGTTCCACTCATTTTATATTCTAACTTGCTGCCTTTCTTTTGATAAATCAAACTGGCGCTCAAGAAATCATATTCATTATTGACCGTTTTCGTGTTGTTATAATAATGATAAAACTCATATTCAGCAACGAAAGAGAAACTCTTTAAAAAGAAATAATCCAGTCTCGCAAAAGGTTTTTCGGTGTAAAAAGTAGTATTATTATAATCGTTGGTTACAATATTATATCCCAACTCTAAATTAGGCATATTCTTGTAATTTGTTGACGCTTTCAAAGTATAGCTTTGGGTAAAACTCTCGTTTGTTGATAACACATTATTCTGAATGTTATTGAATTTTGACCAATTCAAATTAGCTCCTAAAGATGCTTTGTAATTCTTCAAAAAAGAACGACCGTACGAACCATTTCCTGACAAAGTTTCATCGGCAAAATCAGAATTAAAAGGAGATGACGTTTGATTTACTCCATTGAATACTGCTCGAGTTTTTATTGCATCGACTCTTCTGGAATAAGAAGCTAACGCATTAATATTTTCAAAATTAAACATGTTGTATTTAAAGTAGCGCAAGGAATGCACTTGTGCGGTAGCATTTTCCAAAAGTCGGTTTCCTTTAGTCAAACTGTTGTAATTAGAGAAAACAAACCCTTCAGCAAGTTGATTTATGTCCGTAAAATTATTGGTATACGAAAAATTATAGGTTAATGTTTCCGCTTTTTTGATTTGATAAATAGCCAAGAAATCAGGTAATGCTCTGAAGAAATTTTGACTGTTACTAGTTCCTAATTGCTCATTTGTCATGTTGTAACTATGCAGACTTACTCCTGGTGTAAACGTGAATTTTCCGCTCAAAATCTTATAATGCAATCCTAAAAACGTATCATTGAAATTGTAATTTACATCATTTGTGTTGGCAACATCCTCTAAATTATTGACTGTTTCGTTATCCAAAATCTGAAAAATATTAGAGTTGAAATTTTGATGGGAATACGTATTTCCTAACGTAACATTGATATTGGTTTTTGGGGTAACCATGTAATAGTAATCTAATTTAGCGTCAATCTTACTGGTTTTTACAAAACGACTTTGGTTGATGTTATTTCTGTTTTGCCCAGCAATATAATCGGCTAAATTAAACGGTTGCGATTGTAAATTAGCATTATAAAAGGGATCTTCCTCTTGGTACAAATGTTGCATTTCGAAAGCAAAAATATTCTTGTCACTTTGCGTATAATACAAACTCAGGTTTTGATTTACCGAAATTGGATCTTGTTTTTTTAACGTATTAATGTTTTCTGTATTCGAATTACTGTTGACAACAGATTCTCTTAACAGTGAATTATTCTCGTCTTGCTTTGATAATTTGGTTAAAACATCATAATCAAATTGAAACCTCGCACTAGGTTTATAACTGGAACTCAATTTAAATAATCCCAAATTACTTTTTTGATTTGCAGTTTCCTGACGATTCTCTGTAGAAAGAATTTCAGAAGAATTAGGCTGTAAAATATTCGTTTGTGACTTTGTTTCTAAATCTGTTTCAGAAGAAGAAAGAATCCCAAAACCGCTTAACGTCCACGCTTTGTTTACATTGTATGAAAAGTTTGTAGCACCAAATTTAGTCTCAATTTCCTTGGCGCGATTATTCCTTAAAAGTGAAATTCCTAAATCATTCGAGGACACATTAAAACTGGAACCACCTTTTTGCATCATACCTCTAAAACCGCCCGTGAATTTAAAATAATCCTGAACTGTCAACGGCAATTCCCCGATATTATTGAAATTCGTAATTAAATTGATGCTGTATTTCGGACTGTAATAAAACAACTTTGGGTTGATCAAATAGCGGCTTTCCTGGTGTGCTACGCCAATTCCTGCTGTCATATCTCCAAACCAGAAATTTTTCTTTCCTGATTTCAATTTGATATTCATCGCAACATTATCCTGATTGTTTTCCACACCTTTTAGTGCGCCAATTTCGCTGTAGTTGCGCAACACTTGGATTTTATCAATGGCATCTGCCGGAATATTTTTGACGCCCAACTTGGTATCGCCATCAAAAAAATCTTTTCCTTCCACCATTAATTTGGATACTTTTTTCCCTTCGACTTCAATTTCGCCATCAGCGTTGACCTCAACTCCGGGTAATTTTTTAAGAATATCTTCCAGTTTTCGTTCTGTTCCGGATTTAAAGGAATCGGCATTATAAACAATGGTATCTCCTTTTATCGAAACCGGCATTTCACGGACAATTTCGACTCCATCCAATTCGATTCCGCCTTCTTCAAGGGCAATATTTTTAATGCTGTTTTCTGAAGTAGTAGTTATCTCTAGCTCTTTATTTTGCATTCCCAAATAACTGATTTTTAAGCTATACGAAGTATTTGGTTTTAGATTAAGAAGAAATTTTCCTTTATCATTTGTTATGGCGTAAGAATCCATCGCTTTTGTGGCTTTATTTACTGCCATTACATTGGCCATTTCAAGTCCAACTGTTTTTGAATCGGTTATGAGACCTTCTAATTTAACGGATTGCGCAAAGGAAAATGAGGTAATAAAAAAGAAGGCAATTAGTATTGTATTTTTCATTTAGAAATTATGGATGAAATCTATAGTATTGATTTTAAACTCTGATTTGGCTTATTTTTACCCTCCAATTCTCATTCTCATTCCACCATTACCGCCACGTCCTTGGTTCATGTCTCTGAACTCTTCCATTTTCTTCAATACGATTTCATCAAATTCTTTTTGAGTCGTTACTTTTCCTTTAGTTGCCGCTTTTATTTCGGTTTTAACTTTAGGATTCAGAACTACTTTCGAACATAAAATAACTGTTTTACCATCATTTACTTCCAATATCAAACCTGGTAATCCCCAATAGTTTTCTGGCCCTTGATTCACTGGAATTTCCGGAGTATACCAAGCCGTAATTGTAACTTCTTTAGGCATATCCAACTCATCCATAAGATTTGTTTTCTTAGTAGCATCTGCTGGTTTTGTTGTTGCGGCATCTTCTTTTTTGGGTCTGAAATTTCTAAAATCGGTTTTGCTCGCAGGTCGCACAGCAGTTGCCTTGAAGCAATTGTAACCACCAATAACACGGGTTTCACCTTCCATTTTCCATTTTAAATTAGGCAACGAATCTTTTACAAGAAACTCTTTTCCCATGAACTCTTTATCAACGGTATAGGATTTCTCTTTTACGTTTTTATAATACGTTCCGCCACCACCGGTCATAGACATCATCATTCTCATTCCGCCACCACCTTGACCTGGAGTATCTAATTTTTCTTCTTCTTTATATATCGATGCCGATTTATCAAAATTAAGAATAAACGTCTTTTCGAACATTTTCTTCATTCTTTCCTCTATCATTTTTTGCATATCCGGAGTCATCTCCTTATTGCCTTCCATTCGCGTTTTAAAATCGGAAGTACTCGTTTTAGATTCGTAAACTGCCATTCCTTGAAATTCCTGAGCGTGAAGTCCCATAAATGATGCGACTGCTAATACTAATGTGAAAATTACTTTATACATACTTTTGGATTTTAATAAATAAGACTGAAAAATACTATTTTTGTTACAAGTATTCTGTTAAAATAATAATAAGACAATCATAATTGTATATGGTTTAATCGTAATTTCGCTTTCATGAAGAAATTAGTATTTTTACTCTTTATCGCCTCTTTTTCAGTAGTATCGAGTCAGAACCAAAAATTAACTCCAACTAAAATTGACTTCATTCGTTTTGATGGAGATGCGTTTCTAGGATACGATTCGTTTGGTTTTTATTACACCATCAAAAACAATGTTTTTTCTAAAATCAGCAAACGAGATACTTTAGAATACAAAAATATTTCTTTGGGCAAAATCACTACAGTTGACTTGCAAAATCCGCTTAAAATCGTATTGTTTTACGAAAATTTCAACAGTGTTATTGTATTGGACAATCAATTGAATGAAACTCAAAAAATCAATTTTTCAGACCATACGATTCCTATTGTAGCTTCAGCAATTGGAATAGCTTCTCAAAATCAATTATGGGTTTACAATACTATGAATCAGCAATTGGGACTTTATGATTATTTAGGCAATAACTACAAAACCATTTCGGTTCCTTTTACAGAAAACATTACAAATTATTCTTCGGATTTTAATGTTTTTCATTGGATAGACAATAAAAACAACTGGTACGTATGTGATATTTTTGGAAAAATAATAAGTAAGGGAATAATTCCTGATTATGATTCTGTTACAATTATTAATGAAAACCAGTTTATCTATTCCAAGAACTCCATTTTGATTTTAGAAGATGTAGAAAAAGGTAAAAAAACTGAAATTGAAATTTCAGAAAAAACGTTTAAAAAATTCTGTTACAAGGACCAAATTTTATCTATTTTTACATCAGCAGGAATTACAAATTATAAAATCACAATACCGTAATGCACATAGCAATAGCAGGAAATATAGGTTCCGGAAAAACAACTTTAACTCGATTATTAGCGAAACATTTTAAGTGGGAACCGCATTTTGAAGATGTAGTTGACAATCCATACTTGGATGATTTTTACCATCAAATGGAACGTTGGTCATTTAATTTACAAATTTATTTCTTGAATAGCCGTTTCCGTCAAGTGATGCAAATTCGCGAAAGCGGTAAAAAAATCATTCAGGACCGAACTATTTATGAAGATGCTCATATTTTTGCTCCTAACCTTTATGCAATGGGCTTGATGACCAATCGCGATTTCCAGAATTATTCTTCTCTCTTTGAATTAATGGAATCTACGGTTAAAGCACCTGATTTATTGATCTATTTAAGAAGTTCTATCCCTAATTTAGTGGGGCAAATACACAAACGTGGTCGTGAATACGAAAACTCAATTTCTATTGATTATTTAAGTCGCTTGAACGAACGTTATGAAGGTTGGATTCAAACCTACGACAAAGGAAAATTATTAATTATTGATGTTGACAACATAAATTTTGTTGACAATCCTGAAGATTTAGGAAATATTTTTAACCGTATCGATGCCGAATTGAACGGATTATTCTAAAACCATTCCATCCTACAAACAAAAATGCCTCACAATTGCGAGGCATTTTTTATTTTTATATCTTTATGTATCAATTTGTTAGCTTAAATAAAAATCAAGCTAATTTACTTTTACCGCCCTTAGTTTACCACACAAGACATTAATCAACTGGTTTTTCTGATTATTAATTAAAATCTAAAAATCATGAAATACAAAAGTTTAAAAACCAAAACCGTTTGTTTTTTATTAGTTATAGCGCTTATTTTTCAAAGTTGTGGTGTTTATAAAAAAACGCCAGTAACTTTAGAACAAGCTGTAACTGCTGACAGTAAAGTTTTAGTAGTAAATGCAGACAATAAAATATTCAAATTTATCAGAATTGAACAAATTGACGGAATATACTATGGACACTTAAAAACCAAAGGTAAAATTGAAAAAATACCGCTTACCGAGAGCGATTTGAAAACCATACGTGTTCTTAATAAAACAGCGACAAACATAGGAAATATTGCAATTGTCGTTGGATCTCTGGGAGTTGTTTTTTTAGTTATCGCAGCTATTGAACTTTCTAGTTGGTATGATGATTGGGGAGATTGGGACTATTAAATATTTAGAAAGGTCTCAGTAAGTAAAATTAAAAATGCCCCGCAATCGCGAGGCATTTAGTATTTATAGTTTTTAGCTGATTATTTTAAAGAGTCTATTTGAGTTTGCACTTCTTCGTCAGTTCCTTCAAATTTTTGAATAGTAACTTTCCCGTTGATACTTGTTTTAATAGTAGCTTTTACTTTTCCATCAACATTTGTTTTTTCGATAGAAACTTCTTTAGAAACCATTTCGGTAGCTACTCCGGAAGCATTCATAAATTTACACGTTTTGCTGTCACATCCTTTTGCAAGACATTCTTCTTTAGACATTGAAGCACACATTTCAGTCGAAGCGCAACACGCTGCTTTATCAGAAATTGTATGGCTTCCGTTTCCTAAAATTGGGGCAATTACCAAACCTATCAAACACGTCAATTTAATCAAAATATTCATTGATGGTCCAGATGTATCTTTGAACGGATCACCAACAGTATCTCCAGTAACCGCCGCTTTGTGCGCATCAGAACCTTTATAGGTCATTTCACCATTAATCAGAACTCCTGCTTCAAAAGATTTTTTGGCATTATCCCAAGCACCACCGGCATTGTTTTGAAAAACAGCCCAAAGTACACCGGAAACGGTAACTCCAGCCATGTAACCTCCAAGCATTTCTGCGATTAATTGGTTATTATCCTCATAAACTAACTTCCCTAGTAAAACAATCGCAATTGGGAAACCAATAGTCAAAATTCCCGGCAACATCATTTCGCGCAAAGCGGCTTTGGTAGAAATATCAACACATTTAGCATATTCCGGTTTTCCAGTTCCTTCCATAATTCCTGGAATTTCCCTAAACTGACGACGGACTTCATAGACCATGTCCATTGCGGCTTTACCAACAGAATTCATTGCCAAAGCAGAGAAAACTACCGGTATCATTCCGCCCACAAATAACATGGCTAAAACAGGCGCTTTGAAAATATTGATTCCGTCAATTCCTGTAAACGTTACATAAGCAGCGAATAAAGCCAGTGACGTTAATGCCGCCGAAGCAATTGCAAATCCTTTCCCGGTTGCTGCAGTTGTATTTCCTACTGAATCCAAAATATCGGTTCTGGTACGTACTTCTTTTGGTAACTCACTCATTTCAGCAATTCCACCTGCGTTATCGGATATTGGTCCGAAAGCATCGATTGCTAATTGCATTGCCGTTGTTGCCATCATCGCCGAAGCCGCCAAAGCCACGCCATAGAATCCTGCAAAAGCGTACGATGCCCAAATCGCAGCTGCAAATAATAAAACGGTTGGAAATGTAGAAATCATTCCTGTTGCCAGTCCTGCAATTACATTTGTTCCTGCTCCAGTACTTGATTTTTGTACAATTGCCATAACTGGTTTTGTCCCCAATCCTGTGTAATATTCCGTAACAGATGAGATAACGGCTCCAACCACTAATCCGACGATTGTAGCATAGAAAACTCTCATCGAGGAAATTTCTTTAGTCCCTTCTCCGAAGAAATCCATTTTCATCGTTTCTGGCAACATATATTGTACTAAAAAGAAACAAGCGATAGCTGTTAAAATAATTGAAACCCAATTTCCTATATTCAATGCTTTTTGAACTTGTGCTTCTTTAGCATTATCATCTGTAATTTTTACTAACATCGTTCCGATGATAGAAAATAAAATTCCAAAACCGGCGATTGCCATTGGTAATAAAATAGGTCCTATTCCGCCAAAAGCATCTTGAATATTTCCGCCCATGTCTTTGATTACATAATTCCCAAGAACCATAGCCGCTAAAACTGTCGCAACATAAGAACCAAATAAATCGGCACCCATTCCGGCAACATCTCCCACGTTATCTCCTACGTTATCTGCAATTGTAGCAGGATTACGGGGATCATCTTCGGGAATTCCAGCTTCTACTTTACCTACTAAATCAGCACCAACATCGGCAGCTTTTGTATAAATTCCACCACCAACTCTGGCAAACAAAGCGATAGATTCTGCTCCAAGAGAAAACCCAGCTAATGTTTCCAAAACAATAGTCATATCTTCAGTAGAAGTCCAAATTCCATTCATAAAAAAGTGAAAGAAGAAAATAAAGAAAGTGGTCAACCCTAAAACGGCTAAACCTGCAACTCCTAATCCCATTACGGTTCCACCGCCAAAAGAAACTTTTAATGCTTGTGGTAAACTTGTACGGGCAGCCTGCGTGGTTCTAACATTTGTTTTTGTTGCTATTTTCATTCCCATATTCCCCGCTAAAGCAGAGAAAAAAGCTCCAAAAATAAAAGCAACTACTATTAATATATGTGTAGTTGGAACGATAAATGAAATTCCGGCCAAAACAACACTTGCTCCAATTACAAAGAAAGTCAATAACCTATATTCTGCTTTCAAGAAAGCCAAGGCTCCTTCGTAAATGTAATCTGAAATCTCTTTCATCTTACCGTCACCCGGATCTTGTTTTAAAACCCATGCTCGTTTTGTAAACATAAATGCCAGTCCAATAAATGCCATGGCTATTGGCAAATAAATCATTATTGTATTCATAATTTTGGTTTGGTTTTTGGTTAATATTAATACTGTAACAAAACGAAAATAAACAAAAAAGCAATACTCTTAACAGAGTATTGCTTTTTTTATAAAAATTATGGTAATTATTTATTTAATACTGAATAATCCTTCTGGTTTATTCTCAATTTGATTAAAACGCTCCGTACATTCTTTAATAATTGCGTACGCTTCGTTTACATCTCCCCAACCTTCAACATCAACTTGTTTGTTTTCAAGATCTTTGTACACTTGAAAGAAATGTTCAATCTCTTTTAATAAGTGTGGATTAATATCTGAAAGGTTTTCCAATGAATTCCAGATTGGATCTGAAACTGGTACACAGATTACTTTTTCATCTGGTCCTTTATCATCTGCCATGTGGAAAACACCGATAGGTTTTACTTCCATTACACATCCAGGAAAAGTTGGTTCATTTACTAAAACCAAAACATCTAATGGATCTCCGTCCAATGCTAATGTCTCAGGAATAAATCCGTAATCAGCCGGGTACATCATCGAAGAGAATAACATTCTATCAAAACGCATTCTTTTTATTTCGAAATCATATTCGTATTTATTTCTACTTCCTCTTGGTATTTCGATTAAGACATCGAAAGTTGTTAATTTGTCTGCAGTCATTTTAGTTTTTTCTTTTCTATATTTATGGGTGCAAAAGTAAGGAAAGTATCCCTTTTTACAATAAAAAATTTATGTTATCTCTTGATTAAATTTTAACAGTGAGTACTTTAGTAAACCACTGTCCTATTTCGTTTCTTTAAATAATGATGCCATAAAAGATAGGTAGCATAAGAACGATACGGACTCCATTGTATTGCATGAATTTCCATGGCATCTTTATCATGAATATCAAGCAATTCCTTTATGGTATTTACGACCGCAATATCTCCTAAAGGCAATAAATCCGGAGATTGCAGACAAAACATTAAATAAATATCGATGGTCCAGTTTCCTATTCCTTTGATTTTGATAAGTTCTTCGCGTACTTGCTGAGCCGTTTTGGCTGGCAAACTTTCTAAATCTAGCTCTTTATTTAATATCGCTGTTGCCAAAGCTTTTATATACGATGTTTTTTGTCGGCTTACGCCAAGATTCCTAAATTCCTCGTCCGATATGTGAAGAAGAATTTCCGGTGCTATGGCTTTTTGACTGGCTTTTATTTTTAAAAAAGTAGCTTTAGCAGAATCTATAGATACTTGTTGTTCCAAAATTAACAATACCAAAGTCTCAAAACCTTGCGGTCTTTTGGGAATAGTTGGCATTCCGTATTGTTCAATAATTGACTTGAAAATGGTGTCTTTTTCTAAAAGGTAGTCGATAGCTTCTTGCATAATCTGATGTTTTTTAGCCCAGATGGAAACGACATCCTTTTTATAAGGCGATTTTTCTTCGCCTTATAAAAAGATATAGTGTACAGCTGGAATAGCTCCTAAAAATTAAACCCGAACGATCCTTTTACAGTAAAACGATTCGTGTCAGGCGTGTTGAGATAATTGCCTCGCCAAGCGAAATCGATGCGGAACACTTTGAAGATATTCCCAATTCCGGCGCTATATTCCCAATACACTTTTTCGGGTGCATTGTATATTAAACCCGAAGCATTAATCGCTCTGTTTTCATCAGAAATGGTTCCATAAACCCCTTTTACGGATACAATTTCTCTCCAATTGAGTTTACGCATAAACGGAATTCTGGAAAAAATTCGACCATTGAAATTGTGATTCCACTGCAAAGTAGCATACTGGTCTGACACAAATTCATAGAAATTTAGGTTGCTGAATGTGTTTTCTATGGTGAAATAAGTTTGATTCCCGGGAATAACACTCAGTAATCCTAACGGCACTTTCCCGAAGGTTTTCCCCACTTCCATAATAATATTGGTTCTTCCTAAAGGCCCTATAATTATGGGTTGTTTGTAATACAATTGTAATTTATCATATTTGAAATCACTGTTTAAAAGCCCTTTGAATCCATGACTATAATTCACAAAAAAGCGACTAAACGGACTGTCAACATTGCTTCTTTCAACTCCAAAACCTATGGTTTTTCTCTTTGGCGAATATTCAACCTGGAAATTAACTTCAGATTGTTTTACTTCGCTTTCGGTAATCGAATTTGCTATATCCGTATAATAATCTAAGCTAAACGTAGTAGAAGCGGACTCTAGTGTACGATACGAAAATCCTGTTTGAAACGTTAAATTTTTTATGGGCTCTATTTCTATCGCAACGTTAGTCAAATTGATGTTAGTCAATTTCCCGTTGCTACCGGACGAAAATACGGAGGACGAAGCAAAACTTCTACCCAAAACATCGTTTGTGGTGGTTAAACTGGCGCCTATTTGTTCAATGTCGCGCCTATTTCCTCCGGACAAAATGATTCGGTTTTTCTTGTCAACCATCCATTTCCCCGAAAGTCCATATTTGAATTTATCATCATCAAATCCATACGCTGTGTAGGCTTGAATACGCCAAGGATCGTTAGGTCCAAAATAGGTTCTTCCTCCTACTCGCAATCGCACTCCTTCGACTTCATTGTATCCAAATGTGGAAAAAACAGGTCCGTAATCGAAGTTTTTAAATTCTACATAACCGCTTCCAAGTATCGAAACCAAACTATACAATCGCTTAAACTTATCTACGGTTTGCAATGTGTCGAGCATTTTATAAACGCCCAATTCATCCTTGCTTAAGTTTTCAAAACGGTTTTCATTCCAGTATTCATCCGATTTATTGTAGACTTCGTCATCCATATAATTGACCTCATCTTTATAAAAAGCTACTGGTTGCTCCTTATTAAATTGATGATTTCTATAAAAACTGGTTCGTTTCCCGTAAACTCCTTTAGAATTTTCTTTTTTGTTTAAAGCAAAGTCGGACATTAGATAATCCTTGGTCAATAAGAAAACAGAATCACTGACCACTTCAAATTCTTGTTCTAAGTAAATATCTTTTACCCAGTTGATATTGGCGCTTTTGGTAACTGCCATATTGATTTTCTTTATGGCATATGTAGAATCATTCACCCAAAAATCCCCTTTGAAAGTCAATTCGTTTTTACGCCTTGGATAGAAAACAATATTATAACACCACTTATTGTCAATATATGCACTGTCTTTCAAGACATAATTATAGACATCAATTCCTGTTTTAGACAATGGGCTGGTAAAGCTTTTATCAAAAAAAGTCAAGTAATTGTTGTAGATATTATAATCTGAATACAAGTCTTTCACAAAGGATAAAATCTGTTGGTTTCCATTAAACCCAGACGTTTTATTGGCCTTTATTTTCTCTTTTACTTTCTTTAATTTATTATCTCCATAAACATCATTGAGCGATTCATTTATAAAAATAGGCAAATAGGTTTTCCCGGTTACTCTGGAAGTATCCATTTGATTAAAAATAAACTCCATCCCTTTGAAAAGTTTGTTTTTCATAAAAGCACTATCAATAGAATTCATGTCAAATTCTATTTTTTCATACTTTTCCATCTGGTATTGGTCAAACTGATACAATCCGTTTTTACGTTTTCTTTCCCAAATTTTTCTAAGAATATCTAGCGCAGGATTATTTTTTTTGGACGTTTTTCCGGCAAAAACAACAACTTCGCTTAGGCTTTCGGCTTCACTTAGCTGAATTTTGAAATTGTAATTTACAAGTTTGTCCAAAACAATTTCTTTCTCAGAAAAACCTACTGAAGATATCAGCAAAATGGAATATGATTTTTGGGATTCAAGGTAAAACTTCCCATCTTCATTAGTCACAATCCCTTCACTGGAGCCTTTAAAAACCACATTCGCAAAAGGTATAGGCTGATTTGATTTGTCTACCACAATACCGCTCACTTTAGTTTGTGCAAAAACTGCGCTTGCAGAAACCAATAGAAAAAACAAGAGAAATAAGAGATTCTTTTTCATAATCATTCAAAAAAAAAACTTCATCAAATAAATAATTGATGAAGTTTCAAATATAGGTATTTAGACATCTAGATTATTTGAAATTTAGACCGTCGACTGTTAAAGTTTATCTAAAAATCAAATTCTAAAAAAATCTATTTTTTATACATTACTTTTTTAACCGCTTTTACCACATCACCTGCATTTGGCAACCATTCTTTCAGTAATACTGGAGAGTAAGGCGCTGGAGTATCTGCAGTTGTGATACGTTGAATAGGCGCATCCAAGAAATCAAAAGCGCGTTCTTGAACAATATAGGTAATTTCAGAAGCAACACTTGCAAAAGGCCAAGCTTCTTCAAGAACCACTAATCTGTTTGTTTTTTTAACCGATGTTAAAATCGTCTCATAATCCATAGGACGTACGGTTCTCAAATCGATAATTTCACAAGAAATTCCTTCTTTGGCTAATTCATCAGCAGCAATATGGGCTTCTTTGATGATTTTTCCAAAAGAAACGATAGTCACATCAGTACCTTCACGTTTGATATCAGCAACTCCAAGTGGAATAGTGTATTCACCATCTGGCACTTCTCCTTTATCACCATACATTTGTTCTGATTCCATGAAAATCACAGGATCATTATCACGAATAGCTGCTTTCAACAATCCTTTTGCATCATAAACCGTAGATGGAACTACCACTTTAAGACCCGGAGTATTCGCAAACCAGTTTTCTAATGCTTGTGAGTGAGTCGCTCCTAATTGTCCTGCCGAAGCTGTTGGGCCACGAAAAACGATAGGTACATTAAATTGTCCACCTGTCATCTGACGCATTTTGGCAGCATTGTTTATAATTTGGTCAATCCCTACTAAACAGAAATTGAAAGTCATGTATTCTACAATCGGTCTACATCCGTTCATTGCTGATCCTACTGCAATACCAGTAAAACCAAGTTCAGCAATAGGAGTATCAATTACTCTTTTCTCACCAAATTCAGCAAGCATTCCTTTAGATGCTTTGTACGCACCATTGTATTCTGCAACTTCTTCACCCATTAAGTATATGGACTCATCGTGACGCATTTCTTCACTCATCGCTTCGCAAATGGCCTCTCTAAATTGTATCGTTCTCATATTATATGTTGTATGTGTCTAATTTTCGAAAAGCAAAAATAAATATTTTATATCACTTAAAAGCATAAATTACTTTAAATTAATCATGATTTATAGTGATAATTTTCAGGAGCTATTTCCGGCTATCCGCTGTATCTTCCTGTGGCTAAAGGAGCCACAGGAAGGATGCCGCTCCTATCCGGGCTACGAAATCGTAATAGTATTGAAAAATATTATGCATGCATAGTATATTATTCGAATTATTATTTTAAATTTGTCAAAGCTTTTTAGAAAAATCAAAATATATACTTATGAAAATATTAGTTTGCATCAGTCACGTTCCTGATACTACTTCAAAAATTAACTTTGTCAACGGTGATTCTGAATTTGACACCAATGGAGTACAATATGTAATCAATCCAAATGACGAATTTGGTTTAACGCGTGCCATTTGGTTTCAAGAACAACAAGGCGCAACTGTAACTGTTGTAAATGTTGGAGGACCAGAAACCGAACCAACTTTAAGAAAAGCATTAGCAATAGGCGCTAACGAAGCCATTCGTGTCAACGCAACTCCTACTGACGGATTTTTCGTTGCCAAACAACTTGCTGAAGTAATTAAAAACGGAAGTTACGATGTAATTATCGCTGGAAAAGAATCTTTAGACTATAATGGTGGAATGGTTCCTGGAATGATAGCCGGAATTTTAGGATACAACTTCCTAAACTCTTGTACTAACCTGACTGTTGACGGAACAAATGTAAAAGCTGTTCGTGAAATTGACGGAGGAAAAGAAACCGTAGCTACTACTTTACCATTAATCATTGGTGGACAAAAAGGATTGGTTGAAGAAAAAGACTTGCGTATTCCAAACATGAGAGGAATTATGACAGCAAGAACCAAAGCCTTGACAATTCTGGAGCCTGTGGATGCAACTGTAAACACAAAAGCAGTAAAATTTGAAAAACCAGCTCCTAAATCAGCAGTGAAATTAATTTCTCCTGACAATTTAGATGAATTAATCAATTTATTACACAACGAAGCGAAAGTGATTTAATGTTTTGATTGCTGATTGAAGATTAACGATTTTTGATTGCTGTCCCGAAGTTTCGGGAGCAAAAAAAATCGAGGATCATTAATCTAATTTCTAAAATCAAAATTCTAAAATCGTTAATCTAAAATCTAAAATTATTATGTCAATATTAATATACGCGGAATACGCAGAAGGAAAATTTAAAAAAGTAGCATTCGAATTAGCTTCTTACGCAAAAAAAGTAGCAGAAACTTTAGGAACTACCGTTACGGCTGTAACAGTAAATGCAGGAGATGTTTCAGAATTATCAAAATACGGTGTAGACAAAGTATTGAAAGTAAATAACGATAAATTATCAGGTTTTACAGCAAAAGCATACGCTGATGTTATCAAACAAGCTGCTCAAAAAGAAAACGTAAAATTAGTTTTACTTTCATCCACTACAGATAGTATTTATCTTTCGTCACTTGTTGCAGTAGCTTTAGAAGCTGGTTATGCGTCAAATGTTGTAGGATTGCCAGTTTCAACTTCGCCTTTTCAAGTAAAAAGAAATGCTTTTTCAAACAAAGCTTTTAATATCACTGAAATTGCAACAGACGTAAAAGTTCTTGGCCTTGCTAAAAACTCTTATGGTGTTTTTGAAAATGCATCTACATTGACTCAAGAAGATTTTAACCCAACTATTGGAGACAATGATTTTGGTGTAAAAGTAGAATCGGTAGAAAAAGGTTCTGGAAAAGTTTCCATTGCTGATGCTGATATTGTAGTTTCTGCTGGTCGTGGATTAAAAGGTCCTGAAAACTGGGGAATGGTAGAGGAATTAGCTACAGTTCTTGGAGCTGCAACTGCTTGTTCAAAACCAGTTTCTGACTTAGGATGGAGACCTCACGGGGAACACGTAGGACAAACAGGGAAACCGGTGGCTACCAACTTATATATAGCGATAGGAATTTCGGGAGCAATACAACACATTGCGGGAATCAACTCATCTAAAGTTAAAGTTGTAATCAACAGCGATCCAGAAGCACCATTTTTCAAAGTAGCTGACTACGGAGTTGTTGGAGATGCTTTTGAAATTGTACCAAAATTAATAGAGAAATTTAAAGCTTTCAAAGCTCAGAATTCCTAAACAACAGGAAATCATTAAATCGATTTAAATGCTACTTAAAAACAAGATATTTGTATCTTTGCTTTTAAGTAGCATTTTTTTTAACAAAAAATGAAACTTGATTTTCATCAAAAATAAGTACGCTGTACTTACCCATTTAAGAATTATGAGCTTAGTTAAATTATCCATAAAAGGAATTTCATACAGTCAAACTCAAAACGGAGCCTATGCTTTGATATTGAATGAGGTTGATGGCGAAAGAAAATTACCCATTGTCATTGGTGCTTTTGAAGCACAATCAATTGCTATTGCATTAGAAAAAGAAATAAAACCACCACGTCCTTTGACTCATGATTTATTTAAAAATTTCGCAGAGCGTTTTGATATTGTGGTAAAACAAGTCATTATTCATAAGCTAGTTGATGGTGTTTTTTATTCGAGTATCATTTGCGAAAGAGATAAAATAGAGGAAATTATCGATGCCAGAACATCCGATGCAATTGCGTTAGCGTTGCGTTTTAATGCTCCTATTTTTACCTACAAAAACATCTTGGACAAAGCAGGAATATACTTGAAAGCGAATCCGTTGGAAGCCAATAAAGACTCCCAAGAAATTGACGATGTGTTATCTAATCCAGAGACTTTTGGTTATGAAGAGGAAAGCAATCAGTCTGGAGAAACCTATTCTAAACACAGTTTACAGGAATTAAATGAACTGTTAGACCAAGCGGTTTCACATGAAGATTACGAAAAAGCAGCAAAAATTAGAGACGAAATCTCGAAGAGATAACTTTATCTTGATTTTCATTATTGCATTATTTGATACATAAACGATTAACCTCGTAAAAAATGCAGCTGTATTTAATGCTGCACTTTTTTATATATTTTTCTTGACATCTGTTATAAAACTAATCTATGAAAACAAAATTTGTCCTTATTGCCGTAACCTTATTTATTTCTACAGTCGTATTTTCTCAAGATTATTATTTACACTGCGGAAAAATTCTAAACACTCAATCTGGCAAAGAGTTATCGAACCAAACCATAGTTGTTTCTAAAAACAAAATCATAAAAATACAAGATGGGTTTGTATCTAAATCCAAACCCGAAGACATTGAAATCGACCTAAAAAACAAATATGTATTGCCAGGTCTTATCGATTTACACGTGCATATTGAAGGAGAGCACGACACTAAAAGTTACATGTCGAAATATTTAGACAACGAGGCTGACGTTGCATTTCAAGCAGTTCGTTGTGCCGAAATCACCCTTCTGGCCGGATTCACAACCGTACGTGATTTAGGAGGAACCGGTGTTAATATCTCTATAAGAAATGCTATTAACAAAGGAATCGTAAAAGGTCCAAGAATATATACTGCAGGAAAATCGATAGCCACAACAGGCGGACATGCAGACCCAACGAACGGAAGCAATAGAAAACTTGTAGGCGATCCAGGCCCACATGAAGGTGTAATCAATTCTCCGGAAGAAGCAGTAAAAGCAGTAAGAGAACGCTATAAAGAAGGAGCCGATGTTATTAAAATCACAGCTACAGGCGGTGTTTTAAGCGTGGCAAAAAGTGGTAAAAATCCTCAGTTTACTTTAGAAGAAATTAAAGCTATCACTACAACTGCCAAGGATTATAATATGCTTACTGCCGCTCATGCACACGGTGATGAAGGCATGCAACGAGCCATATTAGGCGGTATAAAAACCATTGAGCATGGCACCTTTATGAGTGAAGAGACAATGGAATTGATGAAAAAATACGATACTTATTTAGTTCCTACCTTAACGGCTGGAAAAGAAGTCGAAAAAAATGCAGAGATTACTGGTTTTTATCCTGACATAGTAGTTCCGAAGGCCAGAGAAGTTGGCCCACAGCTGAAAGCTACTTTTGCCAAAGCATATAAAAAAGGAGTCAAAATTGCTTTTGGAACCGACGCCGGAGTTTTTGCTCATGGTACAAATGCAAAGGAATTTGGTTATATGGTTGAAGCCGGAATGCCTGCATTAGCCGCTATACAATCAGCAACAACAACAAATGCCATGTTATTAGGCATTGGAAATGAAGTAGGACAAATCAAAGAAAACTTTTTGGCAGACATTATCGCCGTAGATGAAAATCCTTTGAATACTATCAAAACGCTGGAAAAAGTAGTATTTGTAATGAAAGACGGAAAAATATATAAAAACTAAACTTGCTTACCGCAAAATAGAATAAAGTACAATGAAGCAATATTTAGACTTAGTGCAGCACGTAATGGAAAACGGTTGTCAAAAAGGAGATCGTACCGGAACTGGAACGAAAAGTGTATTTGGTTACCAAATGCGTTTTGATTTGAATGAAGGTTTCCCAATGGTTACCACTAAAAAATTACACCTAAAATCTATTATCTACGAATTGCTTTGGTTTTTAAAAGGGGATACAAACATCAACTACCTTCAAGAAAACGGAGTTAAAATTTGGGATGCCTGGGCAGATGCCAATGGAGATTTAGGGCCCGTTTATGGACACCAATGGCGCAACTGGAATAGCGAAGAAATTGACCAAATCTCAGAACTTATTAAGGAATTAAAAACCAATCCTAATAGTCGCAGAATGTTGGTTTCGGCATGGAATCCTTCGGTGCTTCCGGACACTACAAAATCATTTGATGAAAATGTAGCCAACAATAAAGCCGCTTTGCCTCCTTGTCACGCTTTCTTTCAGTTTTATGTTTCTGACGGTAAGTTATCGTGTCAATTGTACCAGCGAAGTGCTGATATTTTCTTAGGCGTTCCTTTTAACATTGCTTCTTACGCCTTACTCACCATGATGATTGCACAGGTTTGCGACTTGCAACCAGGAGAATTCATTCATACTTTTGGTGATGCACACATTTACAACAATCATTTTGAACAACTTGAATTGCAATTGTCCCGTGAGCCAAAACCATTACCAAAAATGATTTTGAATCCTAATATAAAAGACATCTTCGCATTCGATTTTGACGATTTCACTCTCGAAGGCTACGAACCACATGCCTTGATAAAAGGCAGTGTTGCGGTCTAATCCAATAAAAAAACGGTGTTTTAGTTAAACTACTAAAACACCGTTTTCATTTCCTGCAAACTCATTCCATTTAAAAGAATCTGCTTCTGGCTCATTTACAAATGTGCCGTCTATAACGTATTTGAATTCATAAGCTGCATCTTTATTTACATCAAATACACCTTTGAAAGTACCATTTTTTAATTTGCTTAAAGCTCCTTCAGCAACACTCCAATTATTGAAATCTCCAACAACGGAAGCTTGACTTGCTTCTTTTGCAGCTACCGAAAAAGTAACTTTACATACTGGTTTTGTTTTAACGAATTGTTTCTTGATTGCCATAACTATTTCATTTATAGATTTATAAGACAAAGGAAATAAAAGAATTTGAACTTCCAACAGAGACCTAAAGATTTAATAGAATAGCCCAAACTATGTTAATTTATGAATAATTCAATAATTATAGGCAGGCTAAATTTACTATTCAAAAATCAGAAAACGTTTTCATTCTAAATAATCTACGGGCAAAATAGTGACTTTCCAAAATAAATTTTACCTTTATAAACAAAATTTTGATCAATGGAAAAAGAACTACACGAACAGTACGAGTATGCAAGGAGAAGAATTAAACAAAAAAAAGACTGTATTTTCATTTTGTTCTTTTCGTTTTAGGGAGTTTACTTTTATTTATTGCTAATAAATTTTTCGAAATTGCCGTAGATTCTCACTGGTCAATTTGGGTAATTACTATATGGTTGTTCCTTTTTATTTTACATTTTATAAAAATTTTCATCACGGATCGTTTTATGAATAAAAATTGGGAAAGAGAACAAATAGACCGACTTGTAGCTTTACAACAAAAAAAACTAGATCAATTACAAACACAGGTTAACAACGACGACCTTAAATAACAGTAAATCAATTATGATAATAATGATTGCGGCCGTTGCCGAAAATAATGCTCTAGGTAAGGACAACGAACTGGTTTGGCATTTGCCAAATGATTTCAAAAGATTTAAATCCCTTACCTCCGGACATCATATTATAATGGGAAGAAAGACATTTGAAAGTTTTCCGAAACCATTACCAAACAGAACCCACGTTATAATCACCAGACAGAAAGAATATCAAGCCGAAGGTTGTATCATAGTTGACAGTATTGACAAAGCATTAGCAGTTTGTCCCAAAGACGAAGACACATTCATAATTGGTGGCGGCGAAATTTATACATTAGGACTTCCTTTTACCGACAAAATAGAAATTACACGTGTTCATCACAATTTTGAAGGCGATGCCCATTTCCCTGAAATTAATGACGATGAATGGGAAATAATAACATCAGAATTTAATGAGAAGGATGAAAAACATCTCTACGATTATTCGTATCAGACATTCATTAGAAAATAAAACAAAAAAACATCCTTTTTACGGGATGTTTTTTTTTAACCATTGATCAAAGAGATGACCTACTCTTGAAAGAGTATTTGATAACATAAAATAAAAATTACAAATATTAGTAATACTCCAGAAATGAAGATTATAACATTTGAAGTTTTCTGAGAATACATCTCAAAAAAGCCTTTAATACCAAATACCACGAAGGTACTAAAGACGAAAAAAATTAAAATTTCCAAAAACAAATTTAATCCTAAGAACGTATGTTGCGCTTTAACAACAACACTGCTTTGTAAAACAGTGTTTTCAAAACAGCTAACAAGAACAAATGAGATAAAAAACGCTAAAATTATCCACTTGATTTGGTTGATCGGTTCTCTTTTAATCATTTAATATGGTTATTTTCCTGAATAACAAATTTGTACAATTAAATCTTTAGTTACAATACCCACTTTTAGTGATATTTCAAATAAAGTGAATTCTGGATTTTAAGCTATTTTAAAAACTAAAAATAAAACTTGTTTCTAATTTTTGAAACCCATTTTAAGTTCGTCAAGTTTGTATTATATTTGTACAAATTAAAAAAATGTCAGAAAAAATAACACCCTATAAAGATTCAGCTCTAGGTAAAAAAGAACAAGTTGCTAAAATGTTTGACACCATTTCTGGAAATTATGACAATCTGAATCGTGTCATTTCTTTCGGTATTGATATAAAATGGCGTAAAAAAGTATTGCAAATAGTTTCAAAGTCAAACCCGAAGGTTATCCTGGATATTGCAACTGGAACAGGTGATTTGGCAATTTTGATGGCGCAAACAAATGCCGAAAAAATCATTGGACTAGATATCTCTGCAGGAATGCTGGAAGTAGGCGTAAAGAAAATTGCTTCAAAAAATCTTTCTAATACTATTGAAATGATTTTAGCAGACTCAGAAAACATGCCTTTTGATGACAACTATTTTGATGCGATAACCGTTGCTTTTGGAGTACGTAATTTTGAAAACTTAGAAAAAGGCTTAGCTGAAATTTTAAGAGTCTTAAAACCTAACGGAGTATTTGTGATTTTAGAAACTTCGGTTCCAGACAAAACACCTTACAAACAAGGATATAATTTTTACACTAAAAACATTCTTCCATTAATAGGCAAAGTTTTCTCTAAAGATGATGTTGCTTATGGATATTTATCTGAATCTGCTGCTGCATTTCCTTATGGAGAAGCATTAAACAATATTTTAAGAAAAATTGGGTTTATAGATGTTGTAGCCTTGCCACAAACTTTTGGTGTAGCTACGATTTACTCAGCTTCTAAAAAATAATACTGAAGATTTCAGCATAAACATGAGAAAAATAATTGTCTTACTATTTTTTGCTTTTATTATAAAAGGATACGCTCAAAAGTCTAAAAACATATTTAGCAGAGACCCTATTATTAATTTGGAAAATTTTCAAAAAAAGAGAATGTACTACGGGTTTTATCTGGGATTCAACTCGTATGATTTCAAAATAGACTATAAAACGGTAGGACCTGATATCCTTATAAAAAGAACTACCGGATTTAATGTAGGAATCGTCGCTGATTTGAAACTTCAGGAATATATTGACTTGCGATTTGAGCCAGGTCTTTATTATACCAAAAGAGACTTATATTATCCAAATTTCACAAACAGTGGAGATGCGCTTAGGGAAGTGAATAGTACTTATATCCATTTTCCGTTATTAGTGAAATTCTCCTCCCTTAGAACAGGGAATATTCGTCCTTATTTAGTGGGAGGTGTATCTGCAACGTTAAACTTATCCAGCAATTCTAAATTAATTGATGACAATTTAGAACAACGCTTTAGAGTAAAAGCATGGACAACTAATTATGAATTGGGTTTCGGAATTGATCTTTTTTCAGAATATTTTATATTTTCCCCTTCCATAAGAGGTGTTTTTGGAATGAATGACGAATTAATCCGAGACAAAGACCCAAACAGTCCATGGACAAGCAATATAGAATCCTTGAAAACCAGAGCAGTCTTCATTAATTTTACTTTCCATTAAAGACTTACCCTCTACAAAACTCGCTTAATACTATAGCGGTAGCGGTGGCAACATTAAGGCTTTCAGTTTTTTGAAGATCTCCAAAACGAGGAATTGTGAGTCTGTTTTTGACTAATTTTTCAAGTGCTGCAGAAACTCCATTAGCTTCATTGCCCATAATAATTATTCCTTCTTTGGGCAAAACCGATTTATAAATATTCTCTCCGTTCATAAAAGTGCCAAAAACGGGTAGTTTTGTTTGTGCAATAAAAGCATTAAGATCAATATAATTTACGTTAACTCTGGCGATAGAACCCATAGTTGCCTGAACAACTTTTGGATTATAAATATCAACAGTCTCCTTGGAACACAACAACTGTTTAACACCAAACCAATCACACAGACGCAATATAGTCCCTAAATTTCCCGGATCACGAATAGCATCAAGCGCTACTATTAAACTGGTTTCAATAATTGGTTTTTCCAATGGCATTTTAAAAACTCCCAAACAAGTATTTGGGGTTGCTAATGCACTTATTTTTTTTAAATCATTTTCTTGAATAATCGTTTTTTTAGCTGCTGGAACTTCTTCAAAATCATTTTGAGTGGTATACAAATGTTCCAATTCAAAATTAGACTCCAATAGTTCATGAATCCCTTTTACGCCTTCGGCAAAAAATAATTTATTAGCAATTCTATATTTTTTTTGCTGCAAACTCGTTATAAGCTTTATTTGGTTTTTACTAACCATAAAATAATGTACTTTTGAATTAAATATTTTAGAACACTTGAAAAAAACTTCCACAAAAATAACTGCATTTATTCTAATTGCAATACTAATTTGCGCTTGTAACGCTGTAAAAAGAGTTCCGGACGGAAAACTTCTGCTTACAAAAAACGAAATTACTGTAAATGATAAAACAATTAAGGATGAAAATGTTTTTAATCAACTGTATCAAAAACCAAACAGTACCTTACTTGGATACCGTTTAAGATTGAATCTTTACAATCTTGCCAACCTAAATCCAGATTCAACGTATCAAGCCAAGTTTACAAATAATCCGGAAAAATTTAGAAGAAAATCAAAATGGCTCTCTGAAAAACAAGTTAATCGACTTGGAAAATCGTTCTGGTATCATGGAATCCATGATTTCTTAAAAAAAACTGGAGAACCTCCCGTAATTATCGATAAAGACAGAGCGGACAAATCTTTGTTGCGTTTGAAATACTACTACTTCAACAATGGTTTTTTTAATGTCAATGCCAATTACAAAATAGACACTTTGAGTATCAAAAAGGGCAAGATAAAATACGCCATTACTCCTGGAAATGCTTATTTTTTAGATTCCTTGAGAAGTACTATTTTAACTCCAGCTTTAGATTCTTTATATGAGAGCAACAAGTCAAACACATTTATCAAATCCGGAAATCAATATAAAACAGAAGATTTTGAGAATGAAAAAAACAGAATCACCACTCATTTCAGGAACAACGGAGTGTATTATTTTCAACCTAATTATGTAACTTTTGACATAGACACCATTAAAAAAGTTAATCAGGCAAATATAAACCTGATGATTAATAATTATTCATATCAAAATGGTGATTCAACCCGAACAGAACCTTTTAAAATATACAAAATAAGTGATGTAAATATTTACACTGATTATTCCCCAAGCAATAACAGTATAAAAATTACAGACAGCACTACTTACAAGAACTTTAATCTATACAGTCAGAACAAATTAAGGTACAAACCACGAGCAATTACTAATGCTATCTTCATTACAAAAGGAGGATTATTTGCCGATTATAAAACCGTCTTGACAACTCGGTATTTAAACAATCTTAAAATTTTCAACTATCCGTCAATACAATATGAAGTTGACCCAAGAGATTCCACTGCACAATCATTGATTGCAAAAGTGTATTTGACACCCCGAAAAAAATATAGTTTTGGGACAACATTAGATGTTACTCATTCTAACATACAGGATTTTGGTGTGGGCTTAAGTGTTTCTGAAACAATACGAAATGTTTTCAACGGAGCCGAAACACTAGAATTAGCTGTGCGTGGTAATATTGGATCTTCAAAGGATTTAGCGAATCCAAAGAATAATTTCTTTAATGTATCTGAATATGGTTTGGATTTAAAACTTAACATTCCAAGGATTTTCATGCCTTTCAGCACTGAAAAAATCATTCCTAAAAGCATGATTCCATCAACACTAATCACAATGGGTTTTGCAAAACAACAAAATATTGGTTTAGACAAAGAGAATTTTACAGGAGCATTATCCTATAATTGGACTCCAAAAAGAAACAATACCGCTAGATTTGATTTGTTCAACACTCAGTTTGTACGAAACCTAAATCAACAGAATTACTTTAATGTTTACGGTTCTTCTTACAATGCTTTGAATGAAATCAGCAAAGAATACAACACAAATCCATCCTATTATAACAATGACATTGATAAAGATTTGCTTATTGAAGAAGGAACCGCTGGCTTTACTAATGATGTGCTCACGGGCAACGCCAACTTTTTGAAGCCACTAGAAGCCGAAGATTTTCAATCTGTAAAAAGCATTGAAGAGCGAAGACTTAGGCTTACGGAAAATGACTTTATTTTGGCAACCAGTTTCACTTTCTCAAAAACAACCAAAAAAGATTTAACAGACAATACTTTTTATCTTTTTAAAACAAAAATAGAATCAGCAGGAACCATTTTATCTGCTTTTGCAGCAACAACTAATCAAAAGAAAAACTCAACTGGCAACTATGAAATATTCAATTTAGAATATTCAGAATACATAAAAACAGAATTTGATTACATTAAACATTGGGATCTATCCAAAGAAAAAATATTTGCATTCCGATCGTTTTTCGGGATAGCCATTCCATTTGGAAATTCAGACTACATTCCTTTTTCAAGAAGTTATTTTTCTGGAGGATCAAATGACAACAGAGCTTGGCAACCGTATGGTTTAGGACCCGGCAGCAGTGGCGCATTAGACGATTTTAATGAGGCAAATATGAAAATTGCCATTAGCGGAGAGTATCGCTTTAAGATATTAGGCAGTTTAAAAGGAGCTCTTTTTGCCGATGCAGGAAATATTTGGAACGTATTGGACAATGTAGAGGATGAGAAATCGACATTTACACAATTTAAGGACTTAAAAGATATCGCATTAGGCACTGGATTTGGGCTTAGATATGACCTGAGTTTTTTTGTAATTCGTTTTGATTTAGGATTTAAAACCTACAATCCAGCCAATGAAACCAACAAAAGATGGTTTAGAGAATACAATTTTGCTAACTCCGTTTTAAATTTTGGAATAAATTATCCGTTCTAATGCTAATTAATTCTTATTTTTGCAAACTAAAAACTAAATAAAATAACTAAAAAAATTACAATGGCACACAACATAAAACCAGGCGTAGCTACAGGAGATCAGGTTCAGGAAATTTTTAATTATGCTAAAGAAAAAGGATTTGCACTTCCGGCAGTAAATGTTACGGGATCAAATACGATCAATGGTGTACTTGAAACTGCAGCAAAACTTAATGCTCCGGTTATCATTCAATTCTCTAATGGAGGAGCACAATTTAATGCAGGAAAAGGACTTTCTAATGCAGGTGAAAAAGCAGCAATCGCTGGTGGAATTGCTGGTGCATTACACATTCATACTTTGGCGGAAGCTTACGGAGCAACCGTAATTTTACATACTGACCACTGTGCAAAAAAATTATTGCCTTGGATTGACGGTTTATTAGATGCTTCAGAAAAACATTTTGCTGAAACTGGAAAACCATTATTTTCTTCTCACATGATTGACTTATCTGAGGAGCCTATCGAAGAAAACATCGAAATTTGCAAAGGATATTTAGAAAGAATGAGCAAAATGGGAATGACACTTGAAATCGAACTTGGAATTACAGGTGGTGAAGAAGATGGTGTTGACAACTCTGATGTTGATAGTTCTAAATTATACACACAACCTGAAGAAGTTGCTTACGCATACGAAGAACTTTCTAAAGTAAGCCCTAAATTTACAATTGCAGCTGCTTTTGGAAACGTACATGGAGTTTACAAACCAGGAAATGTAAAATTGACTCCAAAAATCTTAAAAAATTCTCAAGATTTTGTTCAAAATAAATTCAATACAGGACACAACCCGGTAGACTTCGTTTTCCACGGTGGTTCAGGTTCTACATTAGAAGAAATCAGAGAAGGAATAAGCTACGGAGTAATAAAAATGAATATCGATACTGATTTACAATTTGCTTTCACGGAAGGTATCCGTGATTACATGGTAAAAAACATCGATTATTTGAAAACTCAAATTGGAAACCCAGAAGGTTCTGATGCTCCAAACAAAAAATATTACGATCCAAGAAAATGGTTGCGTGAAAGTGAAGTTACTTTCAACGCAAGACTTGAGCAAGCATTTGCTGACTTGAACAACGTAAATACACTATAATAGATTAAGTTTAATTCCAAATCCCGATGTAACTATCGGGATTTGAAATCTAAACCATAAATTACAGGAACTGATTACTGAACACTGAATACTAGAAAAATGGCTTGGTTTAAAAGAAAAGAAAAAGGGATTACTACTGCTACCGAAGACAAAATGGACATTCCAAAAGGACTTTGGTACAAATCTCCAACTGGAAAAATTATTGATGCCGATGAACTAGCTCGTAACTTATTTGTAAGTCCCGAAGATGGTTTTCACGTTAGAATTGGAAGTACAGAATATTTTCAAATTTTATTTGACAACAATGAATTTGTTGAATTAGATAAAAACATGACTTCTAAAGATCCTTTGCATTTTGTTGACACAAAAAAATATGCAGATCGTTTGAAAGATGTTATGGAAAAAACCAAACTTAAAGATGCAGTGCGTACCGGAGTTGGTAAATCAAAAGGAAAAGATGTTGTTATCTGCTGTATGGATTTTGCCTTTATCGGAGGTTCTATGGGAGCTGTAGTGGGAGAAAAAATCGCAAGAGGAATCGATCACGCCATCAAAAACAAACTGCCTTTTGTAATGATTTCAAAATCAGGTGGAGCAAGAATGATGGAAGCTGCATATTCATTAATGCAATTAGCAAAAACATCAGTAAAACTGGCTCAACTTGCCGAAGCAAAATTGCCTTACATTTCGTTATGTACGGATCCAACAACTGGAGGAACAACTGCTTCTTACGCCATGTTGGGAGATATTAACATTTCTGAACCAGGCGCATTAATTGGCTTTGCCGGACCAAGAGTTGTAAGAGACACAACAGGTAAAGATTTACCGGAAGGTTTCCAAACTGCTGAGTTCTTACTTGAACATGGTTTCTTAGACTTTATTACACCTAGAAAAGAATTGAAAGACAAGATTAACTTGTATATCGATTTGATTCAAAACAATACTATTAGATAAATGAAAATCCCGAGCAATCGGGATTTTTTATTTTTTAACTATTTCACTACAAATAAAAACAGCTTTCAAAATTATCTGAAAGCTGTTTTTTTTATTTCTTTAATAAAGTTCATATAATTTACATTCCTGTTCTAATCGCTTCCACAGGATCTAGTTTTGAAGCAGAAATAGCAGGAAGTATTCCAGATATCAATCCAATTACAGCAGCTAATCCAGTTCCCAGAATAATATTACCCGCGCTTAAAACAAATTCGAAATCTAATGCTTTTGTCAAGATTACAGAAATTATCCAAACCAGAAAAAGTCCAATCATTCCGCCAATCACTGAAAGTATTATGGCTTCAAACAAAAATTGAAATAGTATAAATCTGTTTTTGGCTCCTAATGATTTCTGAATTCCAATCAAATTAGTTCGTTCTTTTACCGAAACAAACATAATATTGGCAATCCCAAAACCTCCTACCAGTAACGAAAAACCACTAATTATCCAGCCTACAACATTCATTTGTCCTAAAATTCCATCTATAAGATCCGTAAAACCAGAAAATACATTAATAAAAAAATTGTCAATTTCACCTGCTTTCAAACCTCTAAAACTTCTTAGTTTTTGAGATATTTCGCTTTTATAGGCATCCATATCCACGCCTTTTTCTGGTTTAAAAATAATAACATTAGTCAAGGAAGTATTGTTGTCTCCATACAACTGACGAACAAAATTTACTGGAATATAGGCTGATGTATCATTACTGTCTCCAAACAAACCTGAACCTTCTTTTTTGATGACACCAATAACCGTAAAACGCTTGCCATACAAACGAACATTTTTCCCGATAGGCTCAGACTCTTCAAATAAGGATTTTGCAATTTCATTTCCCAAAACAATAACTGTTGCACCAGAATTAGCTTCAGATTCATTATAAAACCTCCCTTTATCAAATTCAAGGCCTTGAATATCTATAAATTCATGTGAAACAGGAACAATATTGATGTCACTTACTGTTTTCGATTCATATTTAATAGTCTCTCTTCGAGTAAATATTTGATATGCCATCTGGTCCGTATTAGTCATAGCCCCTTTCATGAAATTGTACTCGTCGTACTTCACATTAGGAAATTGCTCTCTTTTCCATTGTGGAATCTCTGAAGGTCCAAAAGAAAATTTCATTAGATAAATCGTATTTTTATCCAAACTACTCAAGTCTTTTGTAATTTTTCTGTCCAAAGAGTCAACAGCAGCAAGCACAGCAATAATCGAAAAAATTCCAATAGTAACTCCTAACAAAGAAAGCAACGTTCTTAACTTATTGTTTCGCAATGCATTCATTGCAAAGCCCAAACTCTCTTTTAATAATCGAAGGTAAACTAGCATAAAATCTTTTTTGTATTAAAGTAAAATTCCATAAATATTAATCAAAAACCTAATGAAAAATGTATTCGTTGCCGTGTGAATCAATTATTTTACCTTTGCCAATGAAATAGGAGTAAAAATTACACATTATCTCATTTTCAAATGGCTTAATTTTCACATTAAAAAACTATTTTTGCACTTTATAACTATAACTACATAATGAACACAACAAAAACAATTCAATCTGCATTAATCTCTGTCTTTTCAAAAGAAGGATTAGAACCTATAGTAAGACAACTAAACAGTCAAAATGTTACACTTTATTCTACTGGAGGGACTGAGGATTTTATAAAAAATTTAGGAATACCTGTAATTCCTGTTGAAGATGTTACTTCCTACCCTTCTATTTTGGGTGGTAGAGTAAAAACATTACACCCAAAAGTTTTTGGAGGAATCTTAAACCGCCAAGACAACGAGAGTGATGTACAACAAATGATAGAGTTCAACATTCCACAAATAGATTTAGTAATTGTTGACTTATATCCTTTTGAAAAAACAGTGGCTTCCGGAGCTAGTGAATCAGATATTATTGAAAAAATAGATATTGGTGGTATTTCTTTGATACGTGCTGCCGCAAAAAACTTCAAGGACACTGTAATTGTAGCATCGGTTGACCAATATGGTTTGCTTTTGGACTTGATTACAGAGCAAAATGGAGCTACAACATTGGAAGACAGAAAATTATTGGCTACAAAAGCATTTCATGTTTCATCTCATTATGACACTGCAATTTTCAATTATTTCAACACTGACGAAACAATATTCAAACAAAGTATTGCTAACGGTCAAGTTTTAAGATACGGTGAAAACCCACATCAAAAAGGATTTTTCTTCGGGGATTTTGACGCAATGTTCAACAAAGTTCACGGAAAAGAATTGTCTTACAATAATTTATTAGATGTAGATGCTGCCGTAAATTTGATTAATGAATTCAAAAATGACGGCCCTACATTTGCTATATTAAAACACAATAATGCCTGTGGTTTAGCGTCAAGAACTACGATTAGTGAAGCGTATCTTGCGGCTTTGGCCTGCGATCCTACTTCAGCTTTTGGAGGTGTTTTAATTTCGAATACAAAAATTGATGTTGCTACTGCTTCAGAAATAAACAAATTGTTTTGCGAAGTTGTAATTGCTCCAGAATATGATACTGAAGCCATTGCAATTTTACAAGAAAAGAAAAACCGAATTATATTAATCCAAAACGAAGTAGAATTACCACAAAAACAAGTTCGTACTTGCTTAAACGGAATTTTAGTTCAGGAAAGAAACAACATAACCGACAATAAACAAGACTTAAGAACCGTTACTATAACTGAACCTACTGAACAAGAAATTCAGGATCTAATTTTTGCTTCTAAAATTTGTAAAAACACAAAATCAAACACGATTGTTTTTGCAAAAAACGGTACACTTATTGCGTCAGGTACAGGACAGACATCAAGAGTTGATGCCTTGCAACAAGCAATAGAAAAAGCGAATAATTTTCACTTTGATTTGCATGGTGCAGTAATGGCAAGCGACGCGTTTTTCCCTTTTCCAGATTGTGTAGAAATCGCTAAAGAAGCCGGAATAACTGCTGTAATTCAGCCAGGAGGATCTATAAAAGACGAATTGAGTATTAATTATTGTAATGAAAATAAAGTTGCAATGGTATTTACAGGAACTCGTCATTTTAAACATTAATTTGTTTAACTTTGCCCGTCACAAATTTATAACTTTTAACCCTTAAAAAACTTATGGGATTTTTTGATTTCATGACCGAGGATATTGCGATAGACCTTGGTACCGCCAACACTTTAATCATCCATAATGATAAAGTTGTCATAGACAGCCCTTCGATAGTTGCTCGTGATAGAGTTTCAGGCAAAATCATCGCTGTTGGTAAAGAAGCCAACATGATGCAGGGAAAAACACATGAAAACATTAAAACGATAAGACCTTTGAAAGATGGTGTAATTGCTGATTTTGATGCTTCAGAAAAAATGATCAGTATGTTTATAAAAAGCATACCGGCATTGAAAAAAAGAATGTTTACTCCCGCATTAAGAATGGTTGTTTGTATTCCTTCAGGCATTACTGAAGTGGAAATGAGAGCCGTAAAAGAATCATGCGAAAGAGTAAATGGGAAAGAAGTTTATTTGATACATGAACCTATGGCAGCAGCAATAGGTATTGGAATAGACATCATGCAACCAAAAGGAAACATGATTGTTGATATAGGTGGTGGAACAACTGAAATTGCAGTTATTGCATTAGGCGGAATTGTATGTGATAAATCAGTAAAAATTGCTGGTGATGTATTTACAAATGACATCGTTTATTACATGCGTACACAACACAATCTTTTTGTTGGAGAAAGTACTGCTGAAAAAATCAAAATTCAAATTGGTGCCGCTATCGAAGATTTAGAAACTCCTCCAGAAGACATGTCAGTTCAAGGTAGAGATTTACTTACCGGTAAACCAAAACAAGTAGAAGTTTCTTATAGAGAAATTGCGAAAGCATTAGACAAATCAATCCAACGAATTGAAGATGCAGTAATGGAAACTTTATCACAAACACCTCCTGAATTAGCAGCCGATATTTACAACACAGGAATTTATCTTGCAGGTGGAGGATCTATGTTAAGAGGGCTTGATAAAAGGATTTCGCAAAAAACAGATTTACCTGTTTACATTGCAGAAGATCCATTAAGAGCAGTTGTTAGAGGAACTGGTATGGCACTTAAAAACATTACTAAATTTAAAAGCATTTTGATTAAGTAATTCGTTTTTGTTACACTTGCAAGCCTTCAAGCACAAGTCAATTTACAACAATTAGATTACAAAAAAAGACATACAGTTATTTACATTATACCGTTAAGAAATGCAGCAAATATTTAATTTTATTTTTAAAAACAGTAATAGATTACTGTTTTTGCTGCTTTTGGGTATCTCGTTATCACTCACAATTCAATCCCATTCTTTCCACAGAAGCAAAATAATTAGTTCCGCAAACTTTTTAAGTGGCGGAGTGTACGAAAAAGTGAATAACCTTAACGAATACTTGAATTTAAAAACTCAAAATGATGCACTTGCTCTTGAAAATGCAAAGCTAAGAAGCCTTCTATTCAATCGTAAAGATACTACTGCAATAAAAAAACTAGACAGTATTAAAGGGGTAAAACCAGACGATATTGTTGTTTCCAAAGTAATACACAACTCCTATAATGTCCATGAAAATTACTTAACCTTGAATTCAGGAGAATTGCAAGGTGTAAAACCAGATATGGGGGTAATTAACAGTTTAGGAATTGTTGGAATCATAGAAAATACATCGCCAAAATATTCTACTGTAATCAGTATTCTGAATAAAAAATCTCAAATCAATGCCAAAATCAAAAAGTCAAATCACTTTGGGTCACTTGTTTGGGACGGAAAAAGTACTGGATTTGTTCAACTGGTTGATGTACCTAGATTAGCAGCCATTAGAAAAGGCGATACAATCGTAACTGGCGGACAATCTGTAATTTTTCCAGAAAATATAGGAATAGGTACAATTGAAAATATCTATACTGAAGAAGAAACTAATTATTATAAAATAAACGTCAGACTATTCAACGATATGACAAATTTAGGCCATGTCTATATCATAAAAAGGAAAGATCGTGAAGAAATCATTAATTTAGAAAAAAGAGAAAAGGATGAATAGCGCATTGTTAGTCAATATTTTTCGATTTATTCTGTTATTGGCAGTTCAAATTATCATATTCAACAATATGAATTTTTTGGGTTATATAAGCCCTTTCCCTTATATATTGTTCATAATACTTTACCCTGTAAACGGAAACAAATCTGGTCTTGTAGTAGCGAGTTTCATACTTGGACTTATTATGGATATGTTTAGCAATTCAGGCGGAATACATGCCACTGCATGTTTAGTTCTAGCCTATTTTAGACCCGCTATTTTTAAATTTGCTTTTGGTCTAAGTTATGAATATCAAACTGTAAAATTAAATGACGTTTTGACACCTGAAAGATTCTCTTTTATATTACTTTCTGTTGTTATACACCATTTTACGTTATTTTTACTGGAAGCATTCCAGTTTAGCTTTATTTTTGATATACTAATTAGAACATTATTAAGTACTGTATTCACAATCATTATTTGCATTATCATAATATATCTTATTAAGCCGAACAAAAGATGAGAAAAGTCTTGTTGCCTTCTTTAATCATTATAGCTACATCTTTGCTTGTAATGCGTATCTTTTATTTGCAGATTGTTGACGACACTTTAAAACTAAAGTCTGAAAACAATGCCATTAAAAAAAAGTATGAATATCCTGAAAGAGGATATATGTATGATAGAAAAGGAAAGTTATTAGTTGCAAACCAAGCATCTTATGACATCATGGTCATTCCTAGAGAAGTCAAAAATACTGATACTTTAGAATTTTGTCAATTATTGAATATCACAAAAGAAGATTTTATTAAAAAAATTGAAAAAGCTACAGTATACAGTCCGCGCTTGCCATCTGTTTTTTTATCTCAGTTAAACAAAAGTGAATTTGCTGCGTTTCAAGAAAAAATAAGAAAATATGAAGGTTTTTATTTTCAAAAACGTTCCCTTCGTGATTATGAAGTAGATTTTGGAGCCAATATTTTTGGATTCATCACTCAGGTAAATGAAAAACTAGTCGCCAAAAATCCGTATTATAATAGTGGTGACTTAATTGGGAGACAAGGAGTTGAAGAAAGCTACGAAGATCTTTTACGCGGAGTGAAAGGTGTAAAATACATTCAAAAAGACAAATACAACAGGGAAATAGGTTCTTATAAAGATGGGAAATACGACACTATCGCTGTTCAAGGAGAAGACATAAATCTGACCATAGATGCTGAAATTCAAAAATATGGGGAGGAATTAATGATTAATAAACGAGGTGGAATTGTAGCAATTGAACCTAGTACCGGTGAAATATTGGCGCTTGTAACTGCTCCATCGTATGACCCTGGAATATTAGTAGGAAGACAACGGTCTAAGAATTATACTGAATTATACCGCGATTCCATAGCAAAACCACTTTATGACAGAGGTTTGCTGGCTGAATATCCACCAGGATCTCCATTCAAGATTTTAACTGGACTAGTAGCATTACAAGAAGGAGTAATTGATGACAATACTACTGTTTTTTGCAATCGTGGTTTTAGCTATGCAAGAGGACGTTTTATGGGATGCCACTGTCATGGAGGCGCACTTCAATTACACCGAGGTATCTTTGAATCTTGCAACTCCTATTTTGCAACGGCTTACATGAAGACCATAAATAAATATTCAAAACCTGCACAAGCGGTTGATATTTGGAGCAAACACGTGAAAAGTTTTGGTCTTGGACAATTCATGGGATATGATTTACCAACTGGTAAAAAAGGAAACGTACCCGATTCAAAAACATACAAACGCATTTATCCTAACGGTGGCTGGAGAAGTACTACTATTGTTTCTAATTCAATTGGACAAGGTGAAGTTCTAATGACTCCTATTCAGCTGGCGAATATGATGGCAACAATAGCTAACGAAGGTCATTATTATACGCCTCATATAATCAAAAAAATTGAAGGGCACAAAATTGACAAAAAATTCACTACCAAACATGAAACCACAATTGATAAAAAACATTTCAAACCAATTATCAGCGGTTTATTTGATGTTTACAACTTAGGAACAGCAAGATCCCTACGAGTGGAAGGAATTGATATTTGTGGAAAGACTGGAACAGCAGAAAATTTTGCTAAAATTGGAGGAGTACGCGTAAAAATGGAAGACCATTCAATATTTGTAGCTTTTGCACCAAAAGACAATCCCAAAATTGCAATTGCAGTTATGGTTGAAAATGGTGGATATGGAGCAACTATAGCTGGACCAATTGCCAGTTTGATGATAGAAAAATACCTAAGACAAAAAATCACCAGAGTTGACTTAGAAAAAAGGATTCTTGCAACAAGTTTACAAAGTCGATATGCTAAATTAGGAGGACTGTCAGAAGCCGTAAAATTACAATTAAGAATTAGCGACTCTCTTCTAAAAAAGAAAACAACTATTCCAACAGTGAAAGCAAAAACAGATACCACAAAATCGAATAAACAAGCTATTTAATTCAGATGAAAAACCAAAGCATAACAAATAACATTGACTGGATAAGCATAATAATCTATGTTTCATTAGTTATTTTGGGTTGGCTAAATATCTATTCGTCTTCGCTCTCATCAATGGAGGACACTCATGAGAAACAGCTTATATTCATTATATTGACTATTCCGTTAATTTTTATTGTGCTTTCTGTTGACGGTAAGTTTTATGAAAAATATGCAAGTATCATTTTTGGAATTTCCTTACTTACATTAGCCGGATTATTTTTATTTGGTAAAACCATAGCGGGTCAACGTTGTTGGTATGCAATAGGCAGTTTCACGATTCAACCTTCTGAATTTGCAAAAGCGGCTACGGCTTTGGCATTAGCCAAATATTTAAGTGACACCCAGATTAATTTAAAAGAAGTGAATAGGCAGGTACAAGCTCTTGCAATAATTCTTTTGCCTGTCATCCTGATACTTCCGCAACCTGACCCTGGAAGTGCTTTAATATATAGCATATTCATCATAGTTTTATACCGCGAAGGGCTACCGTCATGGTATGTTTGGACAGGATTTATTACCATCCTATTATTTGTGCTAACACTGATATTAGAGCCACAATATGTAATTCTTATAGCATTAGTTACATTAATATTAGTTCATTTAAAATCAAGATTAGCCGATAGAAATATTGTTCTGAGCAGCATCCTTTTAGTGGTTATTTCTGGATTTGTACTGTCTGTAAACTATGTTTTTGAAAATGTCTTTAAACAACATCACAGGGATCGTTTTAATATACTTTTAGGCAAAACCGTCGATCTGAAAGGAATCGGTTATAACACCAATCAATCCGAAATAGCCATTGGTTCTGGAGGTTGGTTTGGAAAAGGGTTTCTTGAAGGAACACAAACCAAAGGCGGATTTGTTCCTGAGCAACATACAGATTATATATTCACAACAGTGGGTGAAGAATGGGGATTTGTTGGTTCCTTAGTAGTTATCGCTCTTTTTGCAGGTTTATTTCTTAGAATAATATACTTGGCAGAAAGACAAAAAACAAAATTCAGCAGGGTATATGGATATTGTGTTGCAGGGGTTTTATTTACACATTTCTTTGTAAATATAGCGATGGTAGTTGGTATTTTCCCAACAATTGGGGTTCCGCTTCCTTTCTTCTCTTACGGAGGTTCGGGACTTTGGGGCTTTACTATATTGTTGTTTATATTTATAAAAATGGACGCCAATAAAGTAAACGAGTGGTAATTAAATAGGTTTTAATTATTAAGATTTTATTCTTGTATATAGTTTTATTTCAATTATTTATACGTTTACCACTTTACAAAAACAGAAACTTTAAAAATTCTTATTCCCAGTAGAGTTAATTAAAACTCCAATTTTTATAATCTGTCCTTTTTTCCAATTGATTCTCAATGTTGTCATTCAATTTTGGAAAGAAGTTAATTCCGGTCATTTTTTCGATATAATCAACCGAAACCACAAAACTATATAGTGGTTTATCACTTTCTGAATTGGGAATAAGGAAACCAATCATTTTAAAGTTCCCACCAGAATTATCCAATAAAATTTTATAAAAAAACTTAGGAACCGAAACCTTCTCTTTACCTATTGTCATTAATGAGAATTCTAAAACTCCACCCGTAATTACATAAATTCCTTCATATTTTACAGCCCAATAACGTACTTTTTGTTCTAATCTATTCCAGACACCGTTATTAAAATTACGCACTTGAGGAGAAATATTTGAAGTGAAAAAAGTTTCGTTATAAGCATCTAAAGCAAACTCCATATCACCTGCAGGACAAAGATGACCTTTATCATATATTGACTTTTTATAATTTCTCCAATCAGCAGAACCCGTTTTTACTTTGGCATCCTCAATAAAAAAAGGACGCTTAAAGTTATTATTCTTAATATAGTTTTTCTTCAACTCATAAGCCACCCATTCTGCCTGTTCATGAACTTCATTATAGGACAAAGTGTAATACTTATGCTGCACAACTTGATTGGTTGTAGATGACGGCAAAAAATCAAAATTTCCCACTAACCTTGCACTACTATTCTCAACACTAACAACCTGAATTAAGACTCCTCCCTTTCTCCCATTAGATGCATCTGGATTACCTACTTCCAAATCCTTTTTACAGGAAGAAAAAAGGATTCCGTAAAGAATAATAAATATCAACGCGAATAATTTTCTATTTTTCATTGCTAACTATGTATAAGGATTCTCCCAACTCTTCTATTTTTAAAATCAAAACAAGCAGTCTAAATTGACTAAAAAAGTCATCTGAAAGCTATTTTAAATATCAATAATTTACTCAAACTAAAAACGCTCCAAAAATTCAATGAGAATTTTTGGAGCGTAATAGTTACTAATACTTGTATGTTTTATGAACTAACAAATTCTTTATTAAGATTTCGCTAGTTTATTTTTTTTCATTTTAACAGGAATATCTTTTTTCGAAATTGATTTAGGTTGTAAATCATCCAAAACATTAATTGCCTCTTCTACATAAATATCTTTAGCTAAAGATTCATGCCAGATTTCTCTTTTTTCTTTCAAAGAAGCATCTTTACTCATCACTTCAGCTTCATAAGGTAAAGAAGTAAATGTCAATGTGTTTTTGTAATTTACGATTGGCTTATATTTTTTAGCTTTCTCTTCAATTTCGGCTTGAGCAATCTTAAATTTGTCAATATTCAAGCTATAAACATTCTCTTCACTTCTACTATCAATCCATTTTGCATTTTCCTCAATTAATTGGAACTGTGGATTTTTACTAATTCTGTTTTTACTATTGGCAATTGCTTGATTAAAGTTGGCATTATTATTCCAAACACTATAATCAGCCTGATCAATTTTATCCCAAGGCATCGCATTGTCAATGTCACGTTCGCCCATTTTTAAATAAGCATATCTGTCCGGCATAACAATATCACTTTGCACACCTTCTAGTTGAGTAGACCCACCATTTATTCTATAAAATTTTTGTGTGGTGGTCTTTATGGCACCCAAATCCCCTACTGCACTATTGCGCACAAAAGTATTCAAGTCATATACATTTTGCACCGTTCCTTTACCATAGGTTTGCTTACTTCCAATGATGATTCCTCTTTTATAATCCTGAATTGCTGCAGCCAGAATCTCTGAAGCCGAAGCCGAGAAACTATTTACCATAATTACTAAAGGACCATCCCATTCAATTTTTTTATCTCTGTCATAAAGAACTTCTTTTTGTCTTCCTGCTGATTTAATTTGCACAATTGGACCTTGTTCAATAAACAATCCCGCGATGTCAACAACAGTTGACAAAGACCCACCACCATCATCTCGAACATCAAGAATAATTCCGTTTACACCAGATTTTTTTAATCGGTCAACTTCTAAGGCAATGTCTTTTCCTGCATCTCTTCCATCTTTATTTTCAAAATCAATGTAGAATTTTGGTAAATAAATCACTCCGTATTTCAGTCCATTTTTGTTTACAATACTGGATTTTGCATACGTTTCTTCTATTTCAACAATATCTCTGATGATAGAAATAATCTTAATGGTTCCGTCCACTTTTTTCACAGTAAGACGAACTTCTGAACCTTTAGGTCCTTTAATTTTCTTCACAACATCATCCAAACGCATCCCAACAACATCAACCGCTTCACCATTACCTTGAGCTACTTTCATGATCAAGTCTCCTGCTTCTAACTGTTTTCCTCTCCAAGCTGGACCTCCAGAAATAAGTTCAGAAATCTCGGTAAGATCATTTTTCTTTTGCAAACGAGCCCCAATTCCTTCTAATTTACCGCTGATGCTTTGATCAAAACGTTCTTTATCCTCTGCTGCTAAATAATTAGTGTGCGGATCAAAACGCGCTGTTATAGAATTTACATACACTGAAAACCAGTCATTTCTATCTAAATCTTTAATGAAACCAAAATATTCATCTAATGATTTTGTAGAACTTTCTCTAGTTTCTTTTTCTAAAGCCTCAAAAGATTTAACTTGATAAGTGGCATCATTTTTCTTTTTATCTTCTTCTAATTTTTGTTTGTCAACAAGAGATGAAAGGGTAGATAATTTGATTTGTTTACGCCATTTGTCACTAAGTTCAGCAACATTTTTAGAATAAGGTGCTTTTTCATAATCAATATTGAAACTTTCTTCAACTGAATAATCAAAAGGCTTGCTCAAAACATCTTTGTAAATCTTTTTGCTTTCTTCCATACGCTTAATTAAACGCTCGTATGTCAAATTGAAAAAAGTCAAATCCTTATTCAATAGCTGATCGTCTAATTGCGTTTCAAATTTTGAAAATTCATCAATATCTGATTGCAAAAAGAATCGCTTAGAGGGATCTAACGCTTCAATATAATCTTTATATATACCTTTAGAGAACGTATCATCAATTGTGGCTGGGCTATAATGCCCTTTCTCAATAACAAACGTCAATAACTCTAAAAGCAATTTATCTTTTTCGGGATCGGATGATTGTTTCGCATTCATTTTGAACGCAAATAATGTCACCGAAAGGCATACAACTACAAGAAGTATTTTATAATTTCTTTTCATAAAGTTAATAATAGTATTCATGAATCTTTTAATGTAAGTTACGGTAAAAACTATGCCAACAGTGGCTAGGCCTCCATAAATTTTTGTTAAAGATATAAAAATGTTCTTTTGTTTTAAGTTAAATGAATCAACATAACATATTTTTATCTTTTGTTTACACATTCCATTCTGTGTTATTACATTTGTCTTCAAAATTATCAATAATCAATCCCTTTTTGAAATATAAAACAATGAAAAAAGACAGACCTTTAATTTTAATAACCAATGATGACGGTATTTCGGCACCCGGACTTAGAGCATTAATTGCCGTTATGGCACAAATAGGCGAAATCGTTGTGGTAGCGCCTGACAATCCTCAAAGCGCCATGGGTCATGCCATTACCATAAACAGCACTTTATATTTGAATGAAATTTCTAAAGAAAATGACCCATTTAAAGAATACAGCTGCTCTGGAACACCTGTAGATTGTGTGAAATTTGCAGTAAATGAAATTTTGAAGCGAAAACCGGATTTATGTGTTTCCGGTGTCAATCACGGATCAAATTCTTCCATAAATGTGATTTATTCCGGGACAATGAGTGCGGCAATTGAAGCAGGTATTGAAGGAATTCCTGCCATTGGTTTCTCTTTATTGGATTATGATTGGAATGCCAATTTTGACAATATAAAATCTTTTATTCGAAAAATATCCTTAGAAGTTTTAGAAAATGGACTGCCGGAAGGAGTTGTTTTGAATGTGAACTTTCCAAAATTAGAAGAAAAAGAGATTAAAGGAATCCGAATTTGTCGTCAAGCGAAAGCACTTTGGGTAGAGAAATTTGACAAAAGAAAAACACCTCAAGGAAGAGATTATTACTGGCTTGCCGGAGAATTTGTAAATCAAGACAAAGGCGAAGACACTGATGAATGGGCTTTACAAAACGGATACATATCCGTTGTTCCTGTTCAATTTGACTTGACAGCGCATCATGCAGTACAACAACTTAACACCTGGAAATGGAATGAATAAAACAGACTTGTTTATCGGATTTTTAATTGGATTTGCCACTACCCTGCTTGGGAGTTATATTTTTATAACTTTTTTTACGGAATTTAATTTCATTGCTGGAATTCAAATTATGCAATCACAGGGGAATTTAGGCAAAATCGTAACATTGGGTTCTATTCTTACACTAGTTGCATTTGGTGTTTTACTCAAAATAAACAAAGAAACAATGGCTCGCGGAGTGGTTTTAGCCGTAATAATTATGGCAATTCTCACTATGTTTATTTAAGAAACGTTATTAGTTTATCTTTGCAAATTGAAAAACAGATTATTAAAAATAAATATGATTTTATACGTTTGAAATCCAAATTTATAAACTCTTAATCAAGAAAGCATGAAATATTATATTATAGCAGGTGAAGCTTCAGGCGATTTGCATGGTTCAAATTTGATGAAAGAACTGTATAAAAAAGATCCAAATGCTGACATCCGATTTTGGGGTGGTGATTTGATGAAAAATGTTGGCGGTACTTTAGTGAAACACTATCGGGAATTAGCGTTTATGGGTTTCATCGAAGTGATTTTTAACTTAAAAACTATTTTGAATAACATCAAAATATGCAAAAAAGACATTCTTGAGTTTCAACCCGACATTCTTATTTTCATAGATTATCCAGGTTTTAATTTGCGCATAGCAAAATGGGCCAAGTCGTTGGGCATGAAAACACACTATTATATTTCCCCTCAAATCTGGGCTTGGAAAGAAAGTAGAATTACCGACATCAAACACGACATCGATAAAATGTATGTGATTTTACCTTTCGAAAAACAATTCTACGAGGACAAACATCATTTCCCTGTCGAGTTTGTTGGGCATCCGCTGATTGATGCTATTCACAACCAACCCGCAGTTGACCCTGTCCTTTTTAGAAAAGAAAATCAATTAGACGAAAAACCAATTATCGCTATTTTACCAGGAAGCAGAAAACAGGAAATCACTAAAATGCTATCTGTAATGTTGAGTGTTGTCAATGATTTTCCCGACTATCAATTTGTAATTGCCGGCGCTCCAAGTCAGGAATTCTCTTTTTATAAAAATTTCATTTCTCATGAAAACATAAAATTCATCTCCAATAAAACCTATGATTTATTGCGAAATTCAACTGCCGCATTAGTGACTTCAGGAACTGCAACTCTGGAAACGGCACTTTTTAAAGTTCCGGAAGTAGTGTGCTACAAAGGCAGCTGGGCTTCCTACCAAATTGCGAAACGAATCATCACGCTTAAATACATTTCATTAGTAAACTTGATAATGGATGAAGAAGTAGTAACCGAATTAATCCAAGAGGAATGTACCACAAAACGCATTCGAGAAGAACTTAAAAAAATTCTGGAATCCAATCATCGCAATACGCTTTTAGAAAAATATACGTTATTAGAAGACAAATTAGGAGGCATTGGCGCCAGTGAAAAAACCGCTAAATTCATTGTTTCTGATTTACAATAGTTTACGACTAATTTGCAACTATTTAAATTCATCAAAAATACATTCTTTTGAAACATTTCGCATTTCTATTATTGATTCTTATTTTTTTTACGGCTTGTAAATCGACTTCTCCAATAGTTACTTCTAAAAAATCAGACACCAAAAAAGAGAAATTAACGAAATCCGATAAAAGAAAAACAAATCGTCTTGCAGAAGAATTGATTGATGCAGCAGCTGAAAATCTTGGCGTAAAATACAAATATGCAGGCACGACAAAAGCAGGTTTTGATTGTTCCGGTTTGATGTATACCATTTTTAGTTCACATAATATAACCCTTCCCCGCAACTCTTATCAACAGTCAAAAATAGGTGAGGTTATCAATACAGAACGCGAAGAGGCGCAAAAAGGAGACTTAATATTCTTTAAAACCAACAAAAATTCACAGATAAATCACGTAGGAATCGTCATTGAAGTTAATGATGATGAGATAAAATTTATCCATTCTTCTACTTCAAAAGGAGTAATTATTTCCTCTACCAAAGAACCCTATTATAAAAAAACCTTTGTACAATTAAATCGGGTGTTATAGTCAAGCTAAAAAGCTATATAACTTTTAAAAATAAAGTTTTTTCTTGCTAAAAATGTGTACTTTAGATACATGAAAGTACTCCATTTTCCTTTAGCGAGAATAACAATTGGATTTATTTCAGGAATCCTTTTCGCCTACTACTTTCATCTACCGCTATCATTACTGTTTATCTTACTTTCAATATCCATTGGTGTTTTTGGAGTGTTGTATTTTTTATTCAAAAACAAAAACAAGAAGATTTTCTATTTTGGTTTGACAACATATCTTCTGTCTTTTCTTATCGGAATTTCGACCCAAGTAATTCACATTGATCATTTTCAGAAAAGCAATTATATTCACAATACGACTATTTTTGAAAAACCGCATTCCATTTCCATAATTATCCGCGAAAAGCTAAAAAGCTCTCCGTTTAGCGACCGCTACATTGCCATTATAAACCGTGTAGATGAGAAAAAACAAACAGGAAGAATCATCCTAAACATTCAAAAAGACAGTTTGCATCATGAATTTGAGATTGGGACACCTTTACTTATTAAAGGGATTTTATCAAAAAACAAACCTCCTAATAATCCCAATCAATTTGACTACAGCAAATACCTCGAAAACAAACAAATCTATGCGCAACTGTATGCTGATGTTGATAAAATCAAAATTGGAACGAAAATCGAGAAAAACATCTGGTATTATTCTTCTAAATTAAGAACCCGAATTATTCATAATTTAGAAAAAAACAACTTCAACAAAACCGAATTAAATGTTGCCATAGCATTAATAATGGGACAACAACAGGATATTTCACCGGAAATCATTCGGGATTACCAATATGCCGGAGCGGTACATATTTTATCGGTATCAGGACTGCACATTGGATTCATTTTAATTTTTGTCACTTTCATTCTAAAGCCTATTCCTAATACTAAACGGGGTTCATTTATAAAACTACTCATCATTCTCGCCTCTTTATTCAGTTTCGGAATCATCGCGGGATTAGCGCCTTCGGTGGTGCGTTCCGCAACCATGTTTTCGTTTGTTGCCATTGGAAATCATTTACGAAGAAGCGTTAATATTTACCACACTTTATTAGTTTCCGTATTACTGATTTTGCTTTTTGAACCATCTTTTCTATTTGATGTTGGTTTTCAGCTAAGCTATTTAGCGTTGTTTTTCATTATTTGGCTGCAACCGCTTTTAGCCTCAATTTGGTTACCAAAAAATAAAGTTTTAAAATACATTTGGGATATTCTTACGGTTTCGTTTGCTGCACAATTAGGAACTTTACCATTGAGTATTTACTATTTCCATCAGTTTCCGGGTTTATTTTTTGTGACCAATTTAATTATCATCCCAGTATTGAGCATCATAATGGTTTTGGGCGTTTTAGTAATGCTTTTAGCGGCACTTAACAGTATTCCAATATTCCTTTCAGAATTACTGGAATGGAGCATTTATTACTTGAATAAAATCATTAATACAATTGCGTCTTTAGAACAATTTATAATACAAGATATTCCACTGCATTTTTATTTGTTGTTTAGTAGTTATTTGCTATTATTTACTGCAATTATTTGGCTCAAAAAACCAAGTTTCAACAGATTAGTAATGGCACTGGTTTCAATCATCATTCTTCAAATATCATGTCTGGATATTCAATGGAACATTCAAAACGAACAGGAATGGATTGTTTTCAATATCAAAAGAAATACATTACTTGCAGAACGAAATGGGGAAAGTATTACGGTCTATGCCAATGACAGTATTTTGAAAACTGCTCAAAAAAACAATACATTAAAGTCGTATCGAATAGGGAATTTAAGCAGTCTTAGAGAGAAAAAAGTACTGCAAAACCTTTTTTATTTTAATGGAAAAAAGATTTTCATTTTAGACAGTTCGGGTGTTTTTCCAAAAAACATACATCCGGATATCATTGTACTGACACAATCTCCCAAAATAAATTTTGAACGCTTGTTGCAAACTATAAAACCAAAGATGGTCGTAGCAGATGCCTCCAATTATAAAACCATTCAAAAACAATGGAAGGCAACTTGTATGAAACAAAAAATCCCTTTTCACGCTACGAGTGAAAAGGGATATTATAAATTGAATGACTAATTATTTCTTCTGTAGAAATCCATTTGCAACAGCCAACCATGCAGATGGTCCGCCAGCAACATATCCGGTACTTCCCAGACCTTGAAAATTCACTTTGCCATCTACAGTTGTAACATTAGCAAAATGTACTGTAGGGAATCCTTGAATAGCAAAAACTTGTTGTAATTCGTCATTTTGTTTTTTAATCTCAGGAGTCTGTGGTGCTTTTCTAGGATAATCTAATTCTACCAGAACCACATTTTCTTTGGCCCAAGCTGCAAATTCAGGAGTTTTCAAAACCTCTTTTTGTAACCTGATACACCAACCACACCAATCGCTACCGGTAAAAAACAGTAACATTGGTTTTTTAGTTTTATTAGAAACGTCCATAGCCTTAATGACATTGGTTTCCCAAACTAATTCTTGTGCTTCAGCGGCAAATGATCCCGCAAACAATAACAAAGCAACTATTATTTTCTTCATATTTATAATTTTTAATTATTGACAAATCAAAAACAATGCCTAAAATTTATCGAACACCATGCATTAATTTCTTAATTACCGGCCCCATCAAAATTGAGAACAAAGCCACTACAATAGATATTATTGCTAACATCCAGAAAAAATAACTCAATCCGTGTTCATTGGCAATTTTATCAATATTTTCTCCGAACATCCCTGCTCCTTTCATTCCTATTGCAACTGCAAGATACCAAACTCCAAACATAAATGCAATCATTCTAGCAGGAACTAACTTACTTACATAAGACAATCCTACCGGCGAGATACACAATTCAGCCATAGTATGGAAAAGATACACCAAAATAAGCCAAATCATACTTACAGAAGCTGTTTTTGCACCAGCTTCAATTCCGCTTGCGCCAAAAGCTACACAAGCCATACCAAGCGCTAATAATCCCATTCCGATTCCGTATTTTAAATTAGCCGCAGGATTGTATTTACTTTCCCACCATTTTGAAAACAATGGCGCTAATGAAATAATAAACAAGGAGTTTAAGGTAGAAAACCAAGTAGCTGGAACTTCGGTCAATGCAGTAGTTACTTTATCAATTTTCAACGCTTGTAAGGTTTCATCAGACAATGATAAATATCCTGCAGTGTAATAATCTTTAGCCAACATCCATATTGCTATTGCCCAAATAATTATAAAACTCACACTTAGAATAATATTTGCAATAGCATACAACTTGAATGTTTGTTTGAACAACAAAATCAATACCCAAGTAATAATAACTAAAGGTAAAATAGTAATCAATGAATTCATCACTAAAAATACCACACTCCAATTACCTGTTAAAACTCTATCCGTATAATCATTCGCAAAAATGGTTAAACTGTTTGGAGATTGTTCGAAAATTGCCCAAAAGAAAATAGTCAGGAATGCGAAGAATGTAACTGCTATTAATTTTTCTTTAGTGATTTTAGAATATTGGGTAAATCTGTATATCAATAATATAATAAACACAACCAATGCTGAAACTATAGCAATCGAATTACCATTTGGTCCTAAGAAAGAAAAAACATTTACTTTCCCTCCGGATATTTTGGAAGCAGGATCATTTAAAAGCCACAATAAAGCTAATAATGATGAAAATGCAATAGCCGCTAATTGTATTGGTGAAAAAGGATTTCTTTTATCCGTATCCAAAGCTTCTGCTTTCGCTTTGCTTTCTTTGTTTGGTTTTAAACCAATGTCTCCAAAGATATTTTGTGACAACCAAAACTGTAACATTCCAAAGAACATAAAAATTCCGGCAAGACCAAAACCATACGTCCAACCTACTTTTTCTCCTAAATAACCACAAAGTAAAATACCAAAGAAAGCCCCGGCATTTACACCCATGTAGAACAATGTATAAGCACCATCCTTCTTCTCAGGACGGTCTTTGTACATTTCAGATACGATTGATGTCATGTTTGGCTTGAAAAAACCATTTCCAAAAACTAACAATACTAATCCTAAATAAATAGAAAATTCTGTTTCAACAGCCATAGAAGCGTGTCCTAAAGTCATCAAACTGGCACCTACAACAACTGCCCATCTAAAACCTATCACTTTATCGGCAAAATAACCACCTAACATCGTGGATAAATAAACCAATCCAACGTAGGATCCAAATAATGCAGAAGCATTTTCACGAGTCCATTCCCAACCACCGTCTGTAAAGGAGGCGGTTAAAAATAATATCAATAAAGAACGCATTCCATAGAATGAGAATCGCTCCCACATCTCTGTGAAGAATAAAACGAATAATCCCGCTGGATGTCCTAGAACGGTACTTTTAAAAAATTGATCTGTAGTATTTTCACTCATGTTATTAATTGTTTAATTCTTTGTCTACTCCGTGCATTAATTTTTTGATTACTGGCGATAGTAACAATAACAGTAATCCGAAACCAAGTCCTGTATAAAATAAATATTCAAAAAGCACTAAGTAACTCTGTTTTGCTAAATTTAAATCCGGTGCTGTACCATTTGAAGTATCTACAGAAGCGATATTAGCTAAGATGGAAGCGATAAATTCTGAACTGGCTGTTGCCAAAAACCAAACGCCCATCATGAATCCCACGATTTTTGCTGGAGATAATTTAGTCACTGCAGAAAGTCCTACCGGTGACAAACTCAATTCTCCGCATGTATGCAAAAGGTACGCTAATATTAGCCAAATTGCCGCTACTTTTCCTGTACCAGAAAGATTTATTCCCATAACTAATGCTCCAAAACCTAAACCGACTAAAGCTAATGCTAAAGCAAATTTTACGGCTGTATTAGGATTGTATTTTCCTAAATTTGGCCATATCCAAGCAAAAACTGGAGCTAGCAAAATTATAAATAAGGCATTAAAACTTAAGAACTGTCCAGCAGAAATTTCATAACCAAATATAGTTCGGTCTAAAATCCTGTCAGCAAATAAATTCATCGACGTATATGCCTGTTCAAACAATGCCCAGAATACAATTGTAAATACAATCAGAATGGTCAAAGCAATCAATTGGTGACGTGCTTTTCCATCTAACTTTGTAACGGCATAATAAACAATATAAATAAAAGAAATACCACCCGCAATTTTTAAAGCCCATGAAACCGCATTATGATTTTGAACCATCTGCCAAAACAACAATGTCGACAATACACTTCCAATATAAATTAGCCATTCATTTTTAAGTCCAAACGATTTTTTTTCTAATAAAGAAGCGTTGTTTGATTCGCCTTTTCCCATCAATAATTTTCTTCCGGAAATAAAAGTCAATAGTCCAAAAAACATTCCGACTCCAGCTGCACCAAAACCATAACTCCAACCATACGTTTCTCCAAGCCAAACACATATTAGCGTAGCCATAAAAGATCCTAAGTTGATTCCCATGTAAAACAAAGTGAATCCAGAATCTCTTCTTTTATCGCCTGTTTCATATAATTCCCCCACTAATGAAGAGATATTGGCTTTTAGAAAACCAACTCCGACAATTATTAAGGATAATGAAAAGTAAAATATTTGCAAGGCGGTTTCGTCCCGTGTAATTTCGCCAGTAATAGATTCAGTTGCGGCATTCCCTTCATAAGCCATTCCTACATGACCTAACACAAGCATAATACCTCCAAAAACAATGGCTTTTCTAAATCCCAGATAGCGATCCGCTATAAAACCACCTAAAACCGGAACAGCATATACCAGAGCAGCATAGCTTCCAATGAGTAAATTTCCAGAAGTATCCGAAAACAAATGGTACTTTGTCAGATAAAAAATCAACAAGGCTTTCATACCGTAGAACGAAAACCGTTCCCACATTTCGGTAAAAAACAATATAAAAAGCGCTTTTGGATGTCCAAAAAATTCTTCCTTATTAAATGAGTCGTTTGTCATAAAGCGCTGTTATAAGTTTTCTTTGATAAAATTAGTCATTTTTGTATACAATTGAATTCTGGTTTTTCCACCATAAATCCCGTGATTATTGTCTGGGTAAATTTGGGAATCAAATTGTTTATTAGCCTGAATCAAAGCTTCCATCATTTGCATGGAGTTTTGAACATGAACGTTATCATCTCCTGAACCGTGAATCAAAAGAAATTTTCCTTTCAATTTATCCACATGGTTTATTGGTGAATTATCATCATATCCGCTCGCATTTTCCTGTGGTGTCGTCATGTAACGTTCCGTGTACACACTGTCGTAGAATCTCCAGTTTGTAACCGGAGCTACAGCAATTGCCATTTTAAAAACATCGTTTCCTTTCATGATACAATTAGACGCCATAAAACCACCATACGACCAGCCAAATATACCAATTCTAGATTTATCAACAAATGCGTAATTTCCTATTACTTTGGCAGCATCAATTTGATCTTCCACTTCGTATTTTCCTAATTGCAATTGAGTCACTTTTTTGAAATCAGCGCCTTTAAAACCAGTTCCGCGTCCGTCAACACAAGCAACAATGTAACCTTGTTGTGACAACATCATAAACCAATAATCATCCGTACTGTTCCACTCGTTATTCACTTGTTGCGAACCCGGACCAGAATATTGGTACATAAAAACAGGATATTTTTTTGTTGGATCAAAATCTTTAGGTTTAATCACCCAAGCATTTAGTTCATTTCCTTTTGCCGTTTTTAAAACAAAAAACTCTTTAGCAGGCAAATTATAGCTTTTTAGTTTCGAAGCCAATGATTCATTGTTTTCAATAACCTGAACTTGTTTTCCAACTTTAGCTTCGTTCAACGTATACGTCGTAGGTTGTGACGCACTAGAAAATGTGTTGATGTAGTATTGAAAATTCGGGCTGAATGTCGCTGCATTCGTTCCTGTATTTTGTGACAAACGCACTTTATTTTTTCCGTCAAGACCTATTCTGTAAACATCTCTATTAATAGATCCATTTTCTACAGACTGATAGAAAACCGTATTTGTCTTTTCGTCTAAACCATAATAATTAGTCACTTCCCATTTTCCTTTGGTCAGTTGGTTTTTCAATTTTCCGTTTTTATCATATAAATAAATATGATTGAAACCGTCTTTTTCGCTGGTCCAAATAAAACTGTTGTCTTTCAAGAAAGTCAAGTTATCCGTAACATCAACATACGCTTTGTCTTTTTCGTTCAAAACTACTTTTGAAGTTCCTGAATTACCATCGATAAACAACAAATCCAAATTATTTTGATGACGATTCAATACCTGCGCAGATAATGTATTTGCATCATTCGTCCATTTCATTCTGGCGATATAAAAATCAGTGTAATTACCAAGGTTTACATTTTTTACCCCATTGGAATTTACATCATAAATATGTAAAGAAACTAGAGCATTCTTTTCACCGGCCTTTGGATATTTAAACGTTTGCATCATTGGATACAATTCTTTACCAAACATTGACATCGAAAATTCCGGAACTTGACTTTCGTCAAAACGAATGTAAGCCACTTTTTTGCTGTCAGCACTCCAATCGAAAGCTTTTACGAAAGCAAATTCTTCCTCGTAAACCCAATCCGTAATACCGTTAATAATGCTGTTTTTTTGTCCGTCTGTAGTAATTGGAGTCGATTTATTAGAAGCTAAATCATATACATACAGATTATTTTCTTTGGCGTATGCTATCTTTTTTCCATCAGGTGAAAAAGTAGGTTCCTGAACCTGAAAATCAAATAGCTTTTTTAATTTTTTACTGGCTATATCGTATAAATAATAATCAGCAGTAAAGGAGTGACGGAAGATTTGATTCGTATTGCAAGCCAATAAAATCATTTTTTCTGAAGCATCAAATGTATAACTGTCAATCCCGTTTGAAAGTTCTTTGTGGGATTTTGTATCTATAAGTGTAGCTACTTTTTTTAAAGTTGCAAAATCATACAAATCGATTTGCATACTTCTGGACTGGTTGTCTAAATTCAATACAGTGTATTGATTTGTATTTTTCATGGACTGTAATTCATCCATTCCTTGAGCACGAAAAGTGCCGTTGTAAATTTCATCAATTGTGATTTTTTGTTGGCCAACAACAGTAAAACACAGGAATAAAAATAATGCAATAATTTTTTTCGAATACATGATATTTCTTTAAATATAAAAACCGTCAATTTTAGTGAAAAATTTACAATAATTTCACATTCGATGTGTTAAATGTTAAAAACAATATTCTAAACACCCATTTATTGAGGATATTATCATAGTAAACAAAACAGCTAAAAGCGTATCTTTGCAGGTATACATATTATAATCTATTGAGAATGAATAAGGCCATTAGCGGATTTTCTAAATTATCCAAAGAAGAAAAAATTAAATGGATTGCCAATCAATATTTTTCAACACCTTCAGAAGCCATTTCCTTGCTGAAAAACTACTGGAATTCTGATGAAAAAATACAGAAATTACATGATGAATTCATCGAAAACACGATAACTAATTTCTACATTCCGCTGGGAGTTGCTCCTAATTTCCTGATTAATGGAAAATACAGCACGATTCCTATGGCAATTGAAGAAAGTTCTGTGGTTGCCGCTGCCGCAAAAGCTGCTAAGTTTTGGTCCACACGTGGCGGATTTAAAACAACCGTAATCAACACCGAAAAAATTGGTCAGGTTCATTTTATCTATAAAGGAGATGTTTCAAAATTGAACTTATTTTTTGCCCAAAACAAAAGCAAATTTTTCGCAGAAACAGAATCGATTACAACAAATATGCAAAAACGCGGTGGCGGAATTTTAGACATCACCCTAAAAGACAAAACCGATTTATTGCCCAATTATTTTCAGCTGCATGCCACTTTTGAAACCAAAGACAGCATGGGAGCTAATTTCATCAATTCGTGTCTGGAACAATTTTCCAAAACATTAAAAGAAGAAGCACATAATTATGACTTGTTCACGGAAACGGAGAAAGACATTGAAGTCGTGATGAGCATCCTTTCGAATTATGTTCCAAATTGCATCGTAAGAGCCGAAGTTTCTTGCCCAATTGCTGATTTAGAAGAAAAACACATTCCTAATCCTCTAGAATTTGCAGAGAAATTTGTGCAAGCTGTTCAAATAGCTGAAGTCGAACCATACCGTGCCGTAACGCACAATAAAGGAATCATGAACGGAGTGGATGCCGTAGTTCTGGCAACAGGAAATGATTTCCGTGCCGTCGAAGCTGCAATTCATGCCTATGCTTCCCGAAACGGAAAATATTCCAGTCTTTCCCATGCCAAAATAGAAAATGGTGTTTTTACTTTTTGGTTGGAAATCCCTTTAGCATTAGGAACTGTTGGTGGTTTAACTTCCTTACATCCATTGGTAAAATTATCATTGGAAATGCTGGAAAAACCATCTGCCAAGGAATTAATGCAGTTTGTAGCCGTAGCCGGTTTGGCCCAAAACTTTGCCGCTTTGCGCTCTTTGACCACAACAGGAATTCAGGAAGGACACATGAAAATGCATTTGAACAATATTATCAACCAGTTTGAAGCCAATGATGAAGAACGCGTTTTAATCCTAAAATATTTCAAAAAGAATACCGTTTCACATAGCGCTGTGGTGACCTATATTGAAAGTTTAAGAAAATAATTTTATCTTGAAGCAACAAAAAATAAGGTTGCTTCGTTCCTCGAAAAGACAATGAAAAAAACATTCTACAGTAACGGAAAACTTTTAATCACAGGAGAATACCTGGTTCTTGATGGCGCAAAAGCATTTGCATTACCCACAAAAATGGGGCAAAACCTCAATATAGAAGAGGGAAACAACAAGGAAATAATCTGGAAAAGTTATGATGCGGACGGAAGCATTTGGTTTGAAGACACTATTTTATTTTCTGATATTTCAAAGGGAGTTAATCCTGAAAATGAATCGGTAAAAACAACACTTACGACTATTTTACACGAAGCTTTTAAGTTAAATCCTGATTTCATTTTAAATTCAAATGGATACCGTATTACTACTGAACTTGGATTTCCTAAAAGCTGGGGTCTGGGAACGTCATCGACTTTGATAAACAATATTGCCCAATGGCTCCAAATAGACGCCTTTATACTGCTTAAAAACAGTTTTGGAGGCAGTGGTTATGATATTTCCTGCGCACAGAACAACACTCCTATCCTATATCATCTGGAACAAGGAAATCCCATTGCTGAAAAAGTAACCTTTAATCCAGAATTCACACAAAACCTATACTTTGTATACCTTAACAAAAAGCAAAGCAGCAAAACTGCAATAGCGGCATACAACATTAATAAAAAAAACAATCTGGCAAAAACCATTGCTTTAAATGACAGCATAACTTCAGAAGTTTTGAATGCCACTACGATTCAATCTTTTGCTACAGCAATACAAAAACACGAAGTACAAATGAGTATTATTCTGGAAACACATACCATCAAAGAATCTTTATTTCCTGATTTTAATGGCGTGATAAAAAGTCTTGGTGCTTGGGGTGGTGATTTTGTTATGGCGATTGCAACTGAAAATCCAACTGACTATTTTGTTTCAAAAGGATATAAAACTATCGTTCCGTATAATGAAATGATATTGTCTTAATGTTTCATAATTAATCCACGCTTACAAATAAAACTTCATTAAAAAAAATCCCGATACATTCAATATGTATCGGGATTTTTTATTTTGATTAATTACTTTTTCAAAAATTAGTAATTGAAATCTATTCTGTTGTCTTCAATTTTAGCGTTAGCTTTCAATGCAGGAATTACTCTACTTGCATCTGAAGCGCTTTGTGCTTTTAATTTAGTCACATAAGCTGCGTGGCTTTTTAAAGCTGGTGCTTTTACTGTGCTTGTGTTTTTCACTACATAAACTCCAGTATTTCCTTCAATTGGAGCAGATAATTTATTAGCCGCTAATGCGAATGCATTTCCAACTACTTTTGGCTCTTGACCAACACCTGGCAACATGGTGTTTTCCATAGTAAGACCAGTTGCTTGTTGTACCGTTCCTCCTACTGCTTTTGCAATTGCTTCAAGAGAAGAACCTGACATTTTAGCTTTGATAAGTTCCGCTTTTTTCTTGTTTTTAAGAATTGGCTCCACATAAGGTCTAACTACTGAAACGGCTACTAAACCAGAATCGTCAATACTTTTCAGTTTTGCAATTACGTGACCTACATTAGCTACTTCAAATCTTTTTACAGACCCTACTTTAACTCCATCTTCAAAAGCCCATCTTACGATTGTTCTTTGATTGCCTAATGTTCCAAAGTTCTCATCCATTCCTTTTACAGAAACAGCCGGTGTAACTTTAAGTCCCATATCTTTTGCAACTTTATTAAAATCTTTATCAGCAGCATCCATTTCTAATTTAGTTGCTTGAGTAAATATCTTATCAGAAGTTGCTTCCGAAGCTTCGATTTTTTGAGCTACAGTAGCCAAACGAATTCCGTCTTGCTTGTCCGTTATTTTAACAATATGAAAACCAAAATCAGTTTCTACTAAACCAACTTTACCGATACCATTATTAAAAACAAAATCATTAAATGGTTTTGGCAATTGGTTTGGACCAAAATAACCTAAATCACCACCTTGTTGCGCTGACTGATCTTCAGAATTTGTGAAAGCCAACATAATGAAGCTATCCGGATTTGCATTAACCTGAGCTAAAATAGATTCAGCTTTAGCTTTAGCTTGCTCTTTTGTTCTTTTCTCTTTTTGATTTTGAGCTTGAGAACCTTCATAACCTATAACAATATGACTTGCTTTGGTATTAACTCCTGATTTCATTCCCATAGATTTTGAAATACAGTAGTATTTTCCAAACATGTATGGTCCATAAACTGCACCTGGAGCTAGGTTGAATAATTTATCAGCATCTACAGCCGGTAAATCTTTTTTAGCAATGTAAGTTGAATCATAAGGAACATCTGAATTTGAATTCACAAAGTCAATTGTGTTCGTAGTAGTTCTAAATCCTGGCAATGTATCGTTTTTACCAGTAGCTTGGTTGTAAACCACACTTCCTGTCAACAATGAATTTATTTTTGTTTTTACTTCAGATTCATCCTCAGCAGAAGCTTTGTCTTCAATCAAAACATATTCTACTTCGCGAGACTCGTCAGCTTTGTATTTTTTTTCATTTTTCTTCATGAATTCAACAATCTCAGCATCAGTAATTTTTACTTCACTGTCTTTAATTGTAGAATACAAACCTGCAACGTAAGCAAAGTTTACTTTGTTTGCTTCCATTTCATATTTCAACTTTCCTTCGCTTTCAGTTGTGTAAACTGCTGCTTTAATCAAAGTGTTATACATTTGGTATTTAGCATTCAAATCAGCATCTTTCTCTCTATCTTTCAAGAATTGAGCTTGTGCAGGATTTGCTTTGAAGTATTCTTTGAATTTTACAACATCAAAAACACCGGCAGCATTCAAAAACAATGGATTTCCACCAATATTTTGATCAGCTTTCAAAACTTCTAATAAGTGTTTTTCACCAACTCTAAGTCCTAATTTATCAAATTCAGAAGTTAATAAAGCTATAGAAACTTCTTGTTCCCAAACTCTGTTTGCTGCTTCAGTTGACGTAATCCCTTGACCACTTTTTTCAACATTACTTACTTTAACTCTAAAATCTTCGAATGAAATATCTTTTCCATCAATGCTTCCTACATCTTTTGATGTACTGCTGAAACCACCGCTATTGAATATATCACCTATGATAAATGCTAATAAACAAAACCCGATAACGAGTATCAGAAGAAGTGAACGTTGTCTAATTTTTTGTAAAACTGCCATTTTATTGTTGTTAATTTTTATATTCAGTTTGCGAAAATACAATTATCTAATTAATAATTATACTAGTAGCGTTTTATTTTGCAAGAAATTTTATTTTCCTAAAAAAAATCAGTCTTGTACGGTCATTTTTACTAATTCTATTTTCTTATTTGTGGCTTCTTCAATTATAAAATGATAGCTGCCTATGGAAATTGTATCGCCTTTTTGAGGAATTTCTTTTGTGAAATCTACTATAAAACCGCCAAGTGTTCCGTAAGAATCACTTTCAGGAATGTCTAACTTATAAGTGTCATTCAAATATTGGACATCAAATCGAGTTGAAAAAATAAAGACTCCTTCTCCTAATTCTTTTTCTATCAATTCTTCGTCTGAATCGTGTTCATCTTCAATTTCACCAAAAAGCTCTTCTACAATATCTTCTATGGTAATAATTCCCGAAGTTCCTCCGTATTCATCTAATACAACGGCGACGCTTTTCCGTTTTTTAGTAAGCAAATTCATGGCGTCTTTTATGAATATGGTTTCCGGAACAAACTCAACCGAAATTACAATTTCCTTGATATTATTTGGTTTTTTAAACAAATCAAACGAATGAACATAACCAATGATATCATCAAGAGAATTTTGATACACCACAATCTTAGAATACCCAGTTTCTATAAATAATTCTTTGAGATTTTCAATTGAATCAAATACTTCAACCGCAATAATTTCCGTTCGGGGGCTCATTACATCTCTGGCCTTCACACCGGAAAACTCTAATGCATTTTGAAACATTAATATTTCAGAATCCACCATTTCATTATCCTCAACACTACTCATTTGTTCGGTAATGTAATTCCCAAGTTCTATTTTACTGAAATACAACTGAATATTATCCCCTTCCGTTTTGAAGAATTTCTTCAAAATAAAATCAGAAATTCCAATAAAAAAGGTAGAAATAAAATAGAAAAACTTATAAAAAACATACGCCGGAACTGCAAAAATCTTAATTAACGAGTTGGCGTAAATTTGAAAAAAAACTTTTGGAAGAAACTCGGCAGTAATCAATATGATTAGTGTCGAAATCAGAATCTGAAGCACTAAACTTAGCCCATCTGAAAAATGATATCCAAACACAGCAAACCAGCGCATCACTAATTCGCCCATAAAAAAACCATACACCACCATCGCTATAGTATTCCCAATAAGCATGGTTACTATAAAGTTAGTTGGTTTTTCAGTAAGCTTTGTAAGTATTTTTGAAACGAAATTATCTTGCTTTTTTTCAATTTCAAGATAAATTTTATTTGAAGAGACAAAAGCTATCTCCATTCCTGAAAAAAAAGCACTTAGTATTAGACACAATATGATAATACTAACTTCCATTAATTAGGATTTTTTGTTTCGGTCATCAAATTTTTTGGCAAATTTTCTCCTGAAGAAAAACATAAAAATAGCCAATCCTGCAATCATAAAACTCAACCAAAACGTTCCTTCGGGATCATTTAATTTAGTGACACCGTCATAAATAAAATAAGCGCCAAAAACTAGATAAACGTATTGTGTGTATTTTAGGTAATTCATAATGTATTGTATTAATCGGCGGATTCTATTTCGCCAGTTATTTTTTGAGAATTAATCACTTTGAAATCTTTGCTAAAATCGATTCCTTGTCCATTTGAAGTTCCTTTTGGATCCGATAATTTAAACTTTCTTTCCGTAAAGAACCATTCGTTTTTTTGATCAAAATACAATTGTTCCGTTTCTAAGGTCTGACCCTCTTCGGTGAAAATTTTCACTTTCCCTTGCAAATCAATAATATTTGTGCCTTTATACGAAATAGCATAATTAGACTTGATAAAGGTTTTCTTCGCTTTTTTATCGAATAAAGTAACATCGATTCCTTTTGGAAATTCCGTAAAAGGAAAGTCAACACTGGAGTAATCCAACATTTTAGTACTTACAAGAATTGCCGTAATTCGCCCGGAATCAGTGTATTTCAAATTTACCATATCTGCGTCACTATTTGGGATAAATTCTGAAAAATTAATCTTCTGAATTTCCTTAAAATTACTTTCGCAACCAAAAAACAGTGTCACAGCAAAAACTGTGACAACTGATTTAATATACTTTTTTTTGACTACAGTCATACGCTGAACTTGGCGAAGAAATTTGGCAATAGTACCAATTCTTGTTTTTAGTTAAATTTTCGTTTTTCAAACCATTTGTCATTAAGTGAAAAACTCACACTTAAGTTTGCATAGTTCTCCTGAACAAGATTTGCTTTTGTAGTTCCTTTTTTTCCTAATTCGAAACCAAAGTTCACATTTGAGAAACTACCCGTTATCGGAAGTCCCAAACCAAAAGTCACACCCATATCATTTATCGATTCAGAGTTGATTACCAATCCTGTTTTTTCATATTTAATACCGGCTCTGTATACAATTCTTTTTGTATAACTAGAAAACGAATTATAATTAGGAATGTAATATCCTCCTAAACTAACGCTGCCATATTTTCCATACCCTACATTAGCTTCATCATTATATTCATTTGCCTGACCCGAAGTTTTACCGTAAGAAATATTACCGCCAACAAGCCATTTTTTAGCCTCACCAATACCTCCACTTAACGATATTTTACTTGGCATTGTTATACTTGCCTCTGTTTTAACATCACCAAGAACATCAACAACAGCCAAATCAAAATTTGAATTATAGATTACTGTCGAAATATTTCTAGTGTTTTTAGACGTTAAAGAACTTTCCAATGAATACGTTAAACTACTAAAAAGAGTGATTTTTTTATAGATTTTGGTTTGATACATCATTCCAAGATTAAAATTTACTCCAGATAAATCTGCTGAATTTAATTCGCGCGTCCCAATTGGAACTTCCTGAATAAACTCAAGACTATTGGTTTCAATTTTTCCAAAATTATAATTCACATCGGCACCAATGTTAAAATTAGGGGCAATTTTATATGCTACACCCAAAAAAGCTTTATTCAAACCACCTGTTCCATTAAAACGCTTGTTGTTTTCTGTTCCAGTTTCTGAAATAGATTCAATTTTATACCCAACTGAGGAATATGGAATCAATCCAAAACCTAATCCAAACTTACCCAAAGGCAAACCAACTGCTAGGTAATCCAAAGTAGTTCTTCTGGCATTAGCTGATTCAGTACTGTTTTTTAAAGTTGTAGTCCCGTAAGTTCCTCCTAAAGTAAAAGTTGTCAGTTTAAGATTTGCGTAACTGGCTGGGTTTTGTAAGTTTATGTGAATACTATCCTGTTCAACAGCTAGACCTGCCATAGAGCGGTTTTCAAGCGTTCCTTTGAATCTTACATCCCCAATTCCGTAGAAAGAATATGGAGAAGATGTTCCTTCTTGAGCAAAAGACACTAATGATAAAAGCAAACAGGCGCTTATTATAATTTTTTTAATCATTTTTGATTTTATATTGAAATGTTTGATTCAAACTTTCCAGAAGAAAATTTGAATTGGCAAATATGGTATTTTTTAATCGTTTAGCCAAAAAATCTGTGTCGCCACCCGTTAAAATTATTATAAAATTTGAATACCTTGCTTTATATTCATCGATAAAACCGTCAATCTCATAGACGAAACCGTTCACCACGCCAGAATGAATCGATTCAGAAGTGGAAGTTCCAATGAAATCTTTTGGACTTTCTAATGATAACAAAGGAAGTTTGGCCGTAAAATTATGCAACGCTTCGTAGCGCAATCGCAATCCTGGCGCAATGGCTCCGCCCAAATAATTATTCTCTTCATCAATAAAATCGTACGTAACACACGTTCCGGCATCAATAACCAACCGATTCTGATTTGGAAACTGAAGCGTTGCTCCTGCAGCAAGAACCATCCGGTCAATTCCCAAAGTTTTAGGAGTCGCATAACGATTCAGGAACGGAAAAGGATCTTCATGGGATAGAAAATGCACATTCAATACATTGTTATAGGCTAAAAAAGACTGTTTTTCGACATCTCCAACAGAGGAAACGACCAAATCAGTTATTTTTTCGAATTTTTTTAAAATATTTTCAATATTTTTTTGAAGTTCTATTTTAGAAAAAACAAAAATTTCAAAAAGGGTAGCATCCTCAAAGACAGCCGCTTTAATTCTGGTATTTCCAACATCGATAACTAAAATCATAATTTGGTTTTTGATGTTGCGAAGGTACGAATTGATTTTTTTTAAAAAATGTTTTGGATAAACTAAAAATCATTCTATATTTGCACCCGCAATAGCGAGGTACCTTAGCTCAGATGGTAGAGCAATGGACTGAAAATCCATGTGTCCCTGGTTCGATCCCTGGAGGTACCACAAAACCCGAATAGAAATATTCGGGTTTTTTGTTTAACATCATTTCTAAAGATGCATTATCTCTATATTCTTTATTCAAAATCCACAACTAAATATTATGTTGGCGAAACACATAATATAGAAGAGAGACTAATAAAACACAATAAACACACCTATTCAGGATCATTTACAAAAATCGCTAATGATTGGGATTTAACCCTCCTTTTTAATTGTTCAAACAAAGAAGATGCTATTTTTCTTGAAAGATTTATCAAGAAAATGAAAAGCAGAATTTTTATCGAAAAAATAATTAAAAACCCTTCTATTCTTGAAGACATTTTATCCAAAAAATAATCCATGCATCCCTGGTTCTCCCGAAGCCTCGGGACTGGAGGTACCACAAAACCCGAATAGTCCCGACGATTCGGGATTCGGGTTTTTTGTTTAACATCATTTCTAAAGATGCATTATCTCTATATTCTTTATTCAAAATCCACAACTAAATATTATGTTGGCGAAACACATAATATAGAAGAGAGACTAATAAAACATAATCAACACACCTATTCTGGATCATTTACAAAAATCGCTAATGACTGGGATTTAACCCTCCTTTTTAATTGTTCAAACAAAGAAGAGGCTATTTTTCTTGAAAGATTTATCAAGAAAATGAAAAGCAGAATTTTTATCGAAAAAATAATTAAAAACCCTTCTATTCTTGAAGACATTTTATCCAAAAAATAGTCCATGCATCCTGGTTCTCCCGAAGCCTCGGGACTGGAGGTACCACAAAACCCGAATAGTCCCGACGCTTCGGGATTCGGGTTTTTTGTTTTCAAGCAATTCCCAACATGACATTTCTTTAAGCTGTCACTCATCTACTTCTCCAATTTATATTCTTTTCCAATAAAATCTAACGCTTTTAAAATTTCTACAAAAGCTTAAACTATACTTATATTCTATTTTTAAAGGAAAAAAATTAGACAAAAACCACCTCTATCCCCTTTTTTAAAATTACTTAGAATAAAAAATTTTAAATTAAGTATTTAAATATAAGTATTAATACTTATATTTGCGTAATAATACTTAATTAATTAGATTATGATTAAAGTAATAGTAGTCGGAAACGGCATGGTAGGTTACAAATTTTGCGAAAAATTCATTGCAAAATCAGGACATGAAGAATACCAAATCACCGTATTTGGAGAAGAGCCAAGACGCGCATACGACAGAGTTCACCTAAGTGAATACTTTGCAGGAAAAAGCGCTGACGACTTATCATTATCAACATCAAATTGGTATGAAGAGCATAACATTACCCTAAACACCTCCGAATTAATTACTGATATTAATAGAGAGCAAAAAACAATACATACACATCTAGAGAAAACACATACTTATGACTACTTAGTTTTAGCAACAGGTTCAGCCGCTTTTGTACCACCCATAGAAGGAGTTGACAAAGAAGGTGTTTTTGTGTACAGAACCATTGAAGATCTGGATGCAATTATGGCTTACGCCAAAAAAATAAAACGAAATGGCGCCACCGAAGCTGCCGTTTTGGGTGGTGGATTATTAGGACTTGAAGCCGCAAAAGCAGTATATGATTTAGGACTGAATCCTCATGTAGTCGAATTTGCTCCTCGATTGATGCCAAGACAATTGGACAAAGGCGCTAGTGACATGCTGCAATCAAAAATCGAGGAACTTAATATTAGCATTCACCTTAACAAATCAACACAATATATTGCTGGAGAGCATGCTATTACAGGAATGATGTTTGAAGGAGACGATTTACTTAAAGTAGATATGTTGGTAATTTCCGCAGGAATAAAACCACGTGATGAACTAGGAAGAGTTTCAGGGCTGGAAGTGGGCGTACGAGGAGGAATTGTAGTAAACAACCAGATGCAATCTTCGGATCCTTTTATCTATGCGATAGGCGAAGTGGCACTTTACAACCATATGATTTATGGTCTTGTGGCTCCCGGATATGAAATGGCCGATGTTGCCGCTGAACAAATCCTGAAAGGAGCAAAAACCATGAGAGACACCATCGACATGTCGACACAATTAAAATTAATTGGCGTTGAAGTGGCGAGTTTTGGAGATCCATTTATAGAAAATGAAGAAGTAACAGCTATTGTTTACGAAAACAAATTAAGCGGAATTTATAAAAGAATCAACGTTACTAAAGATTCCAAAACCTTATTGGGCGGGATTTTAGTTGGTGATTCAAGTGATTACAATGCATTGTTCCAAATTTACAGCAATGCCATGCCGTTACCTAAAAACCCGGAAGATTTGATTCTTGGTTCGAGAGGTGGAGAAGCATCTTCTTTTGGAAGTGCAATGGATTTACCGGATACTGCTGTAATCTGCTCTTGTGAAAATGTAACCAAAGGCGCTATTTGCTGTTCTATCGTTGATGAAACTTGTACTACTTTTGGAGATGTTGTAAAACACACCAAAGCAACAACAGGCTGTGGCGGATGCAAACCGATGGTTGTTGACCTTGTAAAAGAAACTCAAAAATCATTAGGAAAAGAAGTCAAAGATGTTATTTGCGAGCACTTTGCATACAACAGACAAGAATTATACGACATCGTAAAAATCAATAAATTCACGAACCACGACGAAGTGTTAGGAGTTGTAGGAAAAGGAGATGGATGTGAGGTTTGCAAACCTATTTTATCTTCAATATTTTCCAGTATTTACAATGATACTGCCAATAAACACATCACAGCACAGGATTCTAATGACAGATTCCTCGCGAATATTCAACGTAACGGAACCTACTCTGTAGTACCAAGAATTGCCGGTGGAGAAATTACTGCTGACAAACTTATTGTTATCGGTGAAGTGGCCAAAGAATACAATTTGTACACTAAAATTACCGGAGGGCAACGCATCGATTTATTTGGGGCGCAACTAAATGATTTACCTAAAATTTGGAAAACTCTAATTGACAATGGTTTCGAAAGCGGTCACGCGTATGGAAAATCACTGCGTACTGTAAAAAGCTGTGTGGGTAACGCTTGGTGTCGCTACGGAATGGATGAAAGTGCCGGTTTTGCTATCGAATTAGAAAACAGATACAAAGGACTTCGTTCGCCTCATAAAATAAAAGGTGGCGTTTCTGCTTGTATTCGCGAATGCGCCGAAGCCAGAGGAAAAGATTTCGGATTAATCGCAGTTGAAGGTGGCTGGAACTTATACATCTGCGGTAACGGTGGTGCAAATCCTAAACATGCCGTATTATTGGCCGAACAAATTGACAGAGAGACTTGCATCAAATACTTAGATCGTTTCTTGATGTTTTACATCCGTACAGCGGGTCCATTAGTGCGAACTTCTACTTGGCTGGAAAAACTGGAAGGCGGATTAGATTATCTAAAAGAAGTAGTTATCGATGACAGCCTGGGAATTGTAGAAGCATTAGAAACAGAAATGCAAGGTTTGGTAGATACTTTCGAATGTGAATGGAAACAAGCCATTGAAGATCCCGAAATGATGAAACGTTTTAGCCATTTCACTAATTCTGACGAAGCCGATGACAACATTGTTTTTGTACCGTTAAGAGATCAAAAAATGCCTAAATCTTGGTAATCAGTCATTTTAAAATAAAAACAACTACTACATAATACACAACTAATTAACTGTTTTTAGCCTTTGATTCCTCTCCTTTGGAGAGGGCTGGGGTGAGGAAAATTAAAAGATTATTCAAATGGAAAACATTCTAAATCAATACGAAACCGTAAATTTAAACGAAGTAAAAGTATGGTTCAAGGCAGGAAAAACTGCTGATTTTCCCAGCAATGGTGGTGGTTGCATCAAATACAAAAACAAACAAATCGCCATTATAAAATTTGACCGAAGAAACGAATGGTACGCTTGCCAAAACTTATGTCCTCACAAAATGGAAATGGTACTTTCCAGAGGAATGATTGGTTCCGCTGATGATATTCCTAAAATTGCCTGTCCAATGCACAAGAAAACATTCTCTCTTGTAGACGGATCAAATTTGAATGGAGATGATTTAAAAATTGCCACCTATCCGGTAAAAATTGTTGAAAATGAGGTCTTCGTAGGCTTTTTGGAATAATTATGTATCTTTGATTTTTAACTTTTCAAATGACAACAACTCCATTTCAAAACGCCAGCGCATGGATTGATGCAGAAAATGCACAAGATCCAAATCACGAAATCTATCAATCCGTTTCTCATCCAAAGGAACTATTGTATTCTAACAGAATGTACGAAAGGCTTATGGATTTTTATCCAAATGCATCCGAAGCTGTTCAGATTGCTTCCAAAGCACAACACATCTGCCGATGGAAAGTAGCCCGGGAATCCTATCCAATGGATCGTGTGGGATATTTGAAATGGCGCGAAGATTTGAAAAAATTTCATGCTAAAACTACGGCTGCAATTTTAGAAAAAGCAGGTTATTCCGAAGAATTTATTGCACGGGTTTCTTTTTTAATCGAAAAAAAATTACTCAAAAAAGACGCTGAAACACAACTACTCGAGGATGTAATTTGTCTGGTATTTCTAGAATATTATTTAGACCCTTTTGTGCACAAACACGATAGAGAAAAACTGAAAAATATCATTCTGAAAACTTGGAATAAAATGTCCGAAAAAGGACATCAGGAAGCACTAAAAATCAACTTCAGCACAACAAACTTTCAATTGATAAAAGAGGCTCTAGGATTGTAATTCGATTTCTTTATGAAAAACAAAGCTGCAGCATCGATAGACACCGTTTCATTCAAAAATTTAAGGCGATTGTATTTATTCGCCTTATTGACGATTGGAATAACGGTACTATTGAGCCAGCTTTTGATACAATACAACCTAAACAGTCAGCGAAGCGATTCTCGAATAATCAACATTTCCGGAAAACAAAGAATGTTGAGTCAGAAATTGACAAAGGAGATTTTGATTCTGAATTTCGTGACGGACACTTCCAAAAACAAGCAGGAAATCATCCGAATCAATGAAATAATCTCACTCTGGAAATTCAACCATAATGCGTTGGAAAAAGGAAATGACAGCCTTGGTTTTCCAAAAGAAAAAAGCCCCGCACTCACTAAATTATTTGTAGCTATCAAACCCAATTTTGATACTATACTTAATGCTGCAACCCGACTTTTAGAAAACAAAAAATCACATACAAAAGAACAGGAGAATCAAAAATTAGTTCAAACTATTCTTGAAAACGAAAGTATCTTCCTTTCGAAAATGAATGAAATTGTTGGTGAATATGATAAAGAAGCCCTCGAAAAAGTAACGTTGCAAAGCAAAACGGAATATGCAATTTTACTTTTTACTCTCTTGGTTTTGCTATTGGAATTCATTTTTATTTTCAAACCAACCAACAAAAAAGTAGAGACACTTATTTTTAAACTTTTGTTCTCCGAAAAAAAGGCTTTGAAACTCGCCCACGATACCGAAATCATAAGCGAAATAAAAGAAAACTCAGTCAAAGAATTGAAATCACTCAATTATGCGATGGAAAACACCTTGCTCTATTGTCGCGTTTCACCGGATGGAAAACTGATACACATTGGAGAAAAATTCTCTAAACTACTGCAATACAATCCCTTTATTTCTGATAAAACTTTCTCTCAAGTCGTAACTCCAATAGAGAAAGAGCAGATTATTATTGACAGGATTATTGCCGAAAAACAAAGAAGTGGCTGGCAAGGTGAAATTAATATTACCAATAGAAAAGGAGAATCACTTTGGCTGGATATGTCATTGGTTCCGGTAACCATAAAAAAAGAAGAATCCGAATTATTGATTATCTGTTTTGATATTACTGAACGTAAAAAAGCGGAACAGGAAGTCGAGCGATTGAATACTGAAAATGTAACCGACAAAATCAATCAGCAGAAGGTTATTTCGAGTAAAATTGTCGAAAATCAGGAAAACGAACAAAACAGAATTGCACGAGAAATCCACGACGGAATTGGACAAATGCTCACCGGATTAAAATTCAGTTTGGAAAGCATTAATTTGGACGACAAAGAGAAAGCAGCCCAGAAAATTGAATACCTCAAAAAACTGTCTTTAGATATTATAAAAGGCGTTCGCACCGCCACATTCAACTTAATGCCACCGGAATTAAGCGACCACGGAATAAACTCTGCGCTTGCAAAACTTACTCAAGAATTATCAAAACTGACCGGAAAGAATATTCTTTTTTACAACAAAACTAATTTTGATAAACGCCTGGATTCTTTAATTGAAATAAATATTTACAGACTTACGCAGGAAGCCATAAACAATGCAATTAAGTATGCCGATTCTTCTCATATTATTGTACAGCTTTCGCATAGCAATTCCATTTTGAGCATTACAATAGACGACAACGGAAAAGGTTTTGACATTGAAACGGCAGAAAAGAAGCGAAACAGCGAGTCTGGGATGGGATTACTTTTTATGAAAGAAAGAATACAATATATTAATGGTCGTGTTTTCTTTAACTCCATTCCCGGTGAAGGAACCCGAATCACCTTCAATATTCCCATATAAAAGATAAATATTAGAATTTGGACTTTATTTTTAAGAATTACGTATCTTAGCCTACTTTTTAGGTTTTTATACGTAAAAATTAGATTTTAAAATTAAGTAAATTATGAGTAATACTATTCGAGTTGTATTGGCAGATGACCATGTATTTGTGAGAGACGGAATCAAATCATTATTGGAAAACGAAGCAAATATAGAAGTTGTCGGTGAAGCGACTGACGGCTTGGAAGCTTTGAAAATAGTAGAAAGCTGCAAACCTGATTTATTAATTTTAGACATTCGCATGCCTAATATGACAGGAATTGAAGTTGTCGAAAAACTGCGAAGTCAAAACAATTTGGTAAAAATTGTTATGCTGTCCATGCATGAATCAGAGGAATACGTATTAAAATCAATCAAAGCTGGAGCCGACGGATACTTACTAAAAGGATCCAGTAAAGAAGAATTCCTTAAGGCATTACAGACTATTGCTAATGGAGGAAAATATTTCAGCGGCGATATTTCATCCATATTAATTGGACAACTGAACAACTCCACTTCTATTCAGGAATCAAAACCAATGCAGGACGAAGACCAGTTGATTACCAAAAGAGAACGAGAAATTCTTAAACTTTTATTGTCAGGTAAAGGAAACAAAGAAATTGCCGAAGCTTTAGATATCAGCAAAAGAACTGCCGAAGTACATCGTTTTAATTTGATGAAAAAATTAAAAGTCAAAAATTTAATGGAACTTTCCAATAAAGCCAACGAGTATTCCTTGATATAAGTACAATTCTAAAAACACTTATTTTTTAAGAATACGTATGCTATTTTCTTTATTTGTTGTTTAAAACAATCCAAACTCCATATTTAAAAACTATTTCTGAGGCAATCTAAACTGTTTTTAACCCTAAAAAGAACGACTTGTTTGATGATTTCATAATATATAGATTCAATTATGGCTATTTAGAAATAAATGCATCGAATTTTAAAATATTCACATAAATACGTATTTTTACGTATAATATACTTAAATTAAGTAATAGTACTTATATTTGTAAAAAATATAGGTACGATGAAAACTTCAAACTCTTTATCCCAATCGCATAAAATTTTGTTTTTAAATACACTGGCATTCACGATATGTTTTGCTTGTTGGACTTTAAATGGTGTTTTGGTCACTTTCTTGGTAGACAACGGTATCTTCAAGTGGAGCGTTGTACAAGTGGGATGGCTTCTGGGAATCCCGATTCTTACGGGTTCCATTATGCGATTACCAATTGGAATTTTGACTGATAAATTTGGCGGAAAATACGTTTTCTCCATACTACTCCTTCTCTGCTCTATTCCCTTATTTCTACTGCCATTAGCGGATAGTTTTTTTATGTTTGCCCTTTTAAGCTTTTTGTTTGGTATGGTAGGAACAAGCTTTGCCGTTGGTATTGGCTATACTTCTATTTGGTATCCAAAAGAATGGCAAGGTAGAGCATTGGGGATTTTCGGAATAGGAAATGCAGGAGCCGCCATAACTACTTTTTTAGCACCTTCGTTATTGAATCATTTTTCAATTGAAGACCCGCAAAATGGTTGGAAATTATTACCTCTTATATATGGTTTTGCTTTAGTCGTTATTGGGATATTTTTCTTGATTTTTGCCAAAAACAAAAAAATAGAGAACCACACCAAAACCGTTTCTCAAATGCTGCAATCCTTAAAAAGTGTGCGTGTTTGGCGATTTGGAGCCTATTACTTCTTGGTTTTTGGATGTTTCGTTGCCTATTCACAATGGTTGTTGCCTAACTTCATGAATGTATACCAAACGAGTCTTGTCATGGGTGGATTATTCGCCACCATGTTCAGCTTGCCGTCCGGAGTGATTCGCGCTTTTGGAGGCTATTTATCAGATAAATTTGGTGCTCGAAAAGTAATGTATTGGGTATTGGGTTCTTCCGTAATCCTAAGTGCTTTGTTGATGATTCCAAAAATGGATATTACCACAACAGGACCCGGAGTTTTGGCCACCAAAAAAGGAACCATCACAATGATTTCTGATTCGAAGGTGAAAATTGGCGATACTGACTTTGCCATTACGCAAAAGACAGAACAACCGCAGCAAAGTTCTATTTTTCCTGTTAGAACATCATGGCAACAAGTAGTTGTAAGCCAGAATCAAGACGTCAAGAAAAAGGAATTGGTCGCAAAAGGAATCACCCATATTCGTTTTGATGCCAATATGTGGGTGTACTTAGTTTTAGTGATTCTGATTGGTATTTCTTGGGGAATTGGAAAAGCTGCCGTTTACAAACACATTCCGGAATATTTCCCGACAGAAGTTGGCGTTGTAGGTGGAATGGTAGGAATGATTGGTGGATTAGGCGGTTTCTTTGGACCTATTATCTTCAGTTATTTATTGACAGCTACCGGAATTTGGTCCAGCTCTTGGATATTCATCTTGCTTTTTTCAGCTATTTGTTTGATTTGGATGCACTATACCGTAACGAAAATCATGAATGAAAAACAACCTACGTTATCCCGAGAAATGGAGCGCAAAAAATAAAAATATACTTTTTTGAATGGGTTATTTGGGTTAAAGAAATTGTTATTCATACACTAATTCCCTATTATACAGTAGAGACACACTGCAGTGCGTCTCTACATTTCGATTCCTCTAGAAAGTTTTTACTTCATACACAGATATAAGACTAATTTTCCTATTACGGTTTATGTCTTGTGTAGAAGCTAAAAAAAGTATTCAACCGCAGATTCACAGATTTTATGTTTGTGATTTGCGGTTTTTGTTTCTAATTAAATGTGCCAAATCAACCACGACTTGGCGAATTAACGATCATTGATTTAATTGCATTTACAAGACATTTTAAATTTAAGTGTATATTTGAGATTGATGATAAATACTACGATCTAAAAACCCAATTAACCTGTTTATCGTATCGTAGAGACGCACTGCAGTGCGTCTCTAGGTGCGTCTCTACAATGCGGTTATGTCGTACGTCTTTACAATGTCCCCTGTTTAAATATATACCCAACAAAAATCCCCGTAACGTTTTAACATTACAGGGATTTTTCACTCAAAAAAATTAAATAAAACTAACTTTTATACACCATTCCCATATCTTCGATGGAGAATTTATCGGTTAAGAGGTGTAATAATTTATCTCTTAGCTCAATATATTCGGGCATTTTTACGATTTCGATTTTGTTTCTGGGTCTTGGTAAATGTACTTCTACAATTTCCCTGATAGTTGAAGCCGGACCGTTATTCAACACTACAATTCTATCGGATAGGAATAATGCTTCTTCGATATCGTGCGTAATCATAACGATGGTTTTCTCTCGGTTGTTTAAATTCCATAATTTCAACACTTCCAGTTGCATCGAACCTTTGGTTAAGGCGTCCAAAGCGCCAAAGGGTTCATCTAATAACAACACGCCAGGATTAATAGCAAAAGCTCTGGCAATAGCAACTCTTTGCTTCATTCCACCCGATAATTGTCCCGGTAATTTATCTTTATGTTCGTATAAATTGACCATTTTTAGGTTTTTTTCTACGATTTCCAATTTCTCTTTTTTGGAGCAATCCATAACGGAATCTACGGCTTGAAAAATGTTTTGTTCGACAGTCATCCAAGGCAAAAGCGAATAATTTTGAAAAACGATTCCGCGATCTGGTCCCGGTCCTTTTATTTTTTTATTGTCTAATGCTACTGTTCCTCCAGTTGGCGTAAGCATTCCTCCTATCGCATTCATAATAGTCGATTTTCCACAACCGGAATGTCCAATGATGGAGATAATTTCCCCTTTTTTGATGGACAGATTGATATCTCTTACAGCAATATATTTTCCTTTTGGTGTTGGAAACGAAATTTCCAAATCTTTGATTTCTAAATAACTCATGATTTCTTTATTTAATGATTTGAAGATTGGCTCTAAAAATCGATGTTATTTTATAGTGAATTCTTTATGTATCGGGTTTGCGTGAGTGATGGCAGTGGAGCTCTTTTTTGAGCCGATTTTTTTCGGCTTAAAAAAAGCGGGAACGTACAGCACGACCCAAAGTTGCGAGGCGACAGACGAAGCAATCTGAAGGGGCACGCCCAAAAGAAAAACTTCCTGATTTTAAAACTACGCTTTGTAAGCTACTTTATTTTCGATAAAAGTGAAGATTCTGTCAAAAAGCAATCCTACAATCCCGATGATAATAATGGCCGAAATTACTTTTTCGAGGCTTAGCGCATTCCAGCTGTCCCATACAAAAAACCCGATTCCTGCGCCACCAGACAACATTTCGCCCGCTACAATTACCAACCAAGCAACGCTGATACTCAATCGCAATCCGGTTATGATGTGTGGTAAACTGTATGGAATTAAGATTTTAGTCAAGTATCTCATTTTGGAAAAACCAAAAGCTTTGGCCACATTTTTATGGTCTTGCGGAATCGAAGCAACTCCAAAAGAAGTGTTTATCAGTGTGGACCATAATGAGGTGATGAATACGATAAATATGGTTGCCATTCCGGTATCTTTGAAAACGACCAAGCCAATTGGGAACCAAGCCAGCGGCGAAACTGGTTTGAGCAATTGTACGATTGGATAAAAAATTTGTTTGCAAATAGTGCTTGCTCCCATTAAAATCCCGATTGGAATGGCAATTAAAGAACCCAACAAAAATCCGGAAAGTACCGTTTTGATAGAGCTGAACAATTGCAATCCAATTCCTTTGTCATTTGGCCCGTAATCATAAAACGGATCGCTTAACATTTCTTTTAAAACGGTCAAAGTAGCCAATGGTCCCGGAAGCGCGTCTTGAGTAAAATAACTCAATACGCTCCAAAAGCCTCCAAAAATCACCAAACCAATCCCAGCAAAAAAGCCTGATTTTGATTTTTCAAGTAGTGCATTTACGGCTAATTTGAGTTTATAATTTTCTGCTGCGACACTTTTTTTGCTTTCTGTCGCCACATTGATGGATGAATCTAATGCATCAATAGTTAGTGTGTTTTTATCAGACATGGTTCTAAAATTTAGTTTAATAATTCATTTATCTTTTTACAACTTTCAAATAAGCCGCAGGATTTGCAGGGTCAAAAACTGTTTTGTCCATTGTAAGTGCAAACGGTTTCATATCGTCATTTGGCACTTTAATCTTCATGCTCGCCGCTACTTCTTTATACAAATCATCCAAAATCAATTTATCTGCAATGGCAGCATAATTTGGTGCTTCTTTCAAATATCCGAATCTAACAAACTGTGCCATTGCCCATATTGCGTGTGATTTACGAGGAAAATTAACCATTCCGCCTTTGTGAAACAACATATAATCTTTGGCATACACTTGTGTTCCTTGGTTGCAACCCAAATCATAATTTCCCATCAATCTGTTTTCGATTACATCAGCCGGAGCGTTCACGTAAGGTGCTCTACCGATAATCGCCGCTGCTTTTTTACGATTTACAGGATTGTCTAACCAAATGCAGGCTTCCATAACGGCTTTCATTACTTTAACTAAATCGGCTTTGCGTTTGGCACTAAAATCTTTGTTTACCACCAAAGCTTTTTCCGGGTGATCTTTCCAAATATCCTGAGAAGCCACTTGTGTAAATCCAATTCCTTGTTTTACCGCAACACCGCCCCAAGGTTCACCTACACAAAATCCATCCATATTACCCACTTTCATATTGGCAACCATTTGAGGCGGTGGAATTGTAATGATTTTTACTGCTTTTTGATTCAAACCAGCAATTGACATCCAGTTGCGCAACCATAAATCGTGTGTTCCTCCAGGAAATGTCATCGCAAAAGTCACTTCTTTTTCGGCTTTTAATTTGGCTGCAACAACCGGAGTCACTTTATTCATTTGTTTGAATCCTACTTTTCCACAAAAATCTTTTGAAAGTGTAATCGCTTGTCCGTTTACATTCAACATCATTGCAATTTTCATTTCGGAACCTGCTTTTCCACCTACTCCAGTGTATACTGAAAATGGCATGGAATACAAACAATGTGCTCCGTCTAATTCTCCTGTTAGGATTTTGTCACGAACATTTGCCCAAGACGATTCTTTGGTTACCACAACCTCAACACCGTATTTCTTGAACAAACCCAATTCCTTTGCCATAACTATTGGCGAGCAATCCGTAAGTGGTATAAATCCTAATCGCACCGGATCATTTTGGGCGGTTATTGTTGTAAAAGCCGAGCTGAATACTACTAAAACCATCAATAGTATGGTTTGGAAAGTCCTTCTTATTTGTTGATTTGATTTTTTCATTTTAAAAAGATTTAAAAGTTATTTTTTTATTTTTTAGCTAAAAAATTAGGTTTAACATTGACCATCACATACGCAAATTGCGGGCTTAAATCTGGTGTTGTAACATTTTTAACCGCTGCAGAAGCCATAGAATTTGTCGCTTTCATGATAGAATAACCCGCTTCAATATTGATCATTTTGGTTAAATTGTATTTCACTAACAAATCCACTTCGGTTCCTAAATAATAACTTAATTCTCCTCCGGCTCCGTTAGATAATTTATCCGCAGCTTGAAAACCATGAACATCTAAAAAGAGACTCAAATTATCTTTTACATTGTATTTCACTTTGAAGAAATAGTTTAGCAATCCTTGTTTTCCAAAGCCATTCGCCGCATAGAAATAATCCATGCTTCCCCAGAATTTATGTGGTGTTCCGTAAAGCGGATCAAAACGATTATTATCTGACGTTGCCGTTACTGTTTTTGTACCGTCATCACCCGATAAATAATCGATTCCGGGACCTACAAATAATTTTCTTCCCACTTGTAAAGTTGAAGTAATCGAAGCAAGATTAGCACTTATAGAGCGACCGTCTTTGTCCTTTCCGCCTTGGTGGTAAAGACTTCCCGTAAGATTCAGTTTTCTCGTAATCGTAGAATTAAAATAAAATCCGGTGGTATTGCGGCTCCAAACACCTTCTCCAAATACCTTGGTAGTTACCGCTGGAGTTCCTGAAGTTACATTGGTATATTTATTAAAATCATCTTTAAAGAATAGAAAAGATACGTCTCCAAAGAAGAATTTTCGACCTAAATACGCATACTGAAACGATTTATACATCGTCGCAATTCCATTTGTTCCAGCACCATAAGCAGGGTTTGTCCCGTTGTAAACAGTACCTGTATTTAGCTCTTTATTTTGGTTAAATGCCGCTCCTACATCAGCAATCCAACCTTTATTCGCAAATTTAAAAACAACGGCATCGTGTCTTCTTCCTTGTTGCAACCAGTCTAAACCACCCAAAACTTTTTGGTCATCATAAGAGATTTCCTGGCGTCCAAACTTTACGGATAGATTTTGGATTTTACTTATTGTATCATTCAACATAATCTCTCCCCAAGCTTCATGCAATAAAATTCCGTTATTCGCCTCCGTGGTTGTTCTGTTTATAGAAGAAGCATCTTGTCCCCAAACGCGTACGTCTTGCAAGGCCATAAATACTTTAAAACGATAGCCTGTATATCCTACATTTAATCTGGCTCTTTGTGAAGTAAACAAACCTGCTTTATCCTCTTCTTTTTGCAATGTTCCTTGTCCTGCTCTAAGTTCCGTTCTTTCTCTAACTTGTCCTGTTGCCGTTAATTGCGCTTTTGTCTCGTTATAACTTAAAAATGTTAAGGCGATGCCTAAGAAAATAGATTTCGAAAGAGTAACACTTGAAGTTTTTAGTTTTCTTAATCCTTGAATACGTAATGATGTGATTTTAATCTTTTGCATAATCATCTGTTTTAATTAGTATGAAGCAAATTTACGTAAGTATAAATACTTACGTATAATATAAAAAACAGTTGTAAATAGCTTTTTAATACCAGAAAAAAAGTAGTTAAGTCAGTTTACTTTCTGCTTTTTAGCAGTAAATAGCAGCAAACCAAGCAATAGCAGCAGGTTAGCTGAATTGAATACGTAGAAAAGGAAGTAGAAACTTCTGGAATTTTCTGGAAAGGCGTTTTGATAATTGACTTTTAAAGACTTTCGATATCAATTAAATGGGAAATGGGTGGTGGATCTAATCTGAAATTGAGCACTAAAGGTATTTGTGTTCTTTTATTTCAGATTTTAATTTGTCGGTGTTGACCAATCCTATTTTCTTACCGATGGTTGTTATAAGGACTTCTTTCTTCAAACTTGAAATCACTCTAATTACTTGCTCGTCAGTAGTTCCTGCAAAATCGGCAATTTCTTTTCTGGATAAATCCAAATCGATAACACCGTTCAACTGACCGAATTTTTTATGAATATACAATAAGGTATCAATGACTCTTTCCCTTACGTTCATTTGGGCAATTTTTCGAATGTTATTCTCGCTTTTATTCAATTCTTCTGCGTAGAACAACATTAAATCAAAGGTGAATTCGGGAACATTATGAAGTATTTCCAGCATATCTTCATTACTAAAATTACACAACATTGTATCTTCTAAAGCGTACGCTCCAATGTGATAGCGCTTGCTCGTTCCAAAGCCTCTAAAACCAACTGTATCGCCATCTTTGGTCAAACGCACAATTTGTTCTCTGCCGTGAATGCCTGTTTTTACAGTCTTTACTTTTCCTTTGTAAATAAAATACAAGCCTTGAATAGGCGCCCCTTCAATTATAAATTGTTGCGATTTTTTACAAGTGAAACTTCTATTTTTATCAATGTACTTTTTCATTTGTTCTAAATGAAGGTGCTTTTTTATAAAACAATTTTCATTTACGCAACTGGTACAAGTGGCTAATTCTTCTTTCATACGTAGCTAAAATTTAAAAATCGTTTACAAAATGATGGGATGCATTCATTTATTTTAACCAAAAATATAAAATAATATTCATTTAATACGTATTAATACGTAAAAATACTTATTTTTACATTTCAATATCTTAGTTAGCGCTCAAATGCAGGCTTTCATTATTAATAAAGAAATTCTATAATGCAAAATTCAGAAATCAAAACTACGTGTTCCTATTGTGGAGTAGGATGCGGAATTATAGTAACCAATGATTCTAAAAATGGAGTAACGGTAACTGGCGACAAAAACCATCCTGTCAATAAAGGAATGTTATGTTCCAAAGGGATGAACCTGCATTATGTAGTCAATGATACTTCTGACCGAATCCTATATCCAGAAATGCGATGGAGTAAATCACATCCTATGGAACGTGTGAGCTGGGATACTGCATTGGAACGTGCAGCGGCAGTTTTTACCTCCATCATAAAAAAACACGGTCCAGATAGCGTTGGATTTTATATTTCCGGACAATGCCTTACCGAAGAATATTATTTGGTAAACAAACTGGTAAAAGGATTTCTGAAAACCAATAATATCGACACCAACTCTCGCTTGTGCATGAGTTCAGCAGTGGTGGGTTACAAAAAAACATTTGGCGAAGATGCGGTTCCCATCGCTTACGACGATATTGAACTCGCCGATACCTTTTTGATAACAGGAGCCAATCCTGCTTGGTGTCACCCAATTCTTTTTAGACGTATCGAACAACACAAAGAGAAGAATCCAAAAGTAAAAATCATTGTAGTTGACCCCCGAAAAACAGACTCGGCCTTAAACGCCGACTTGCATTTACAAATCATTCCGGGGACTGATATTATTTTATACCATGCTTTGGCCAAAAGGCTCATCGAACAAGGATATGCTGATACTGATTTCATCAAAAACCACACTGAAAATTTCAAACTATATAAAGATTTAGTTCTTGCAAGCTCGCTAGAGAAAGCATCAAAACTTTGCGGAATACCCGTAAACGATATCAAATTAGCCGCTGATATCATTGGTAAAGCCAAAGGATTTCTTTCGCTTTGGGCGATGGGACTCAACCAAAGTGCTATTGGCGTAGACAAAAATACCGCTTTACTCAACCTTTCTTTACTGACCGGACAAGTAGGAAAACCGGGCTCTGGGCCTTTTTCATTGACGGGTCAACCCAATGCTATGGGCGGTCGTGAAGTGGGCGGAATGGCAAATTTACTCGCAGTTCATAAAGAATTGAACAATCCCGTTCATCGAAAAGAAGTCGCTGATTTTTGGGGAGTGGAAGACATCTCCGAGAAACCGGGATTAACGGCAACAGAAATGTTTGATGCCTTAGAATCTGGAAAGATGAAAGCGATTTGGGTTATTTGCACCAATCCGTTGGTGAGTTTACCCGATTCCCGACGCGTCGAAAAAGCATTGGCTAATGCCAAATTTGTGGTGGTTCAAGAGATTTCCCATAATGCCGATACGTCAAAATTTGCCGATTTATTATTACCCGCTGCGGGCTGGTTAGAAAAAGAAGGTACGATGACAAATTCGGAAAGACGAATTTCCTATTTACCAAAAGGCATCAATGCTCCGGGCGAAGCACTTCCTGATGTGGAAATCCTGACTCGCTTTGCTAAAAAAATGAATTTTAGCGGGTTTAATTTCAACACCACCGAAGACATTTACAAGGAATATTGCCTGATGACAAAAAACACCAATATTGATATTTCCTTTTTAAATTACAATCGATTAAAAAACGAAGGCACTTTTCAATGGCCCGTTCCAGATTATGGACATCCCGGAACGCCTCGTTTATTTACCGATAAAAAATTCTATACGCCTTCGCAAAAAGCAATTTTTAATCTGCCGACAGCGATTGAAAACACCTCGGAACAACCCAGCAATCAGTTTCCGTTTATTTTAACAACGGGACGCATTCGAGACCAATGGCACACGATGACCAAAACGGGAAAAGTATCCCGATTGATGACGCATATCCCAAGTCCGATGCTGGAAATAAATCCTATTGACGCCTACAAAGCAACCATAAAAAGCGGCGATATTGTAGTAGTGACGAGCAAAAATGGGACTGTTCGCGTAAAAGCAAAAGTATCTGATTCTATTAGGGAAGGCGTGCTTTTCTTACCGATGCACTGGGGAAAACAATTGGAAAATGATTTGAACAGAACCAATAATTTGACCAATACCGTTGTTGATCCAACATCGAAAGAACCCGATTTTAAGTTCACCACCGTTGCTGTTGCCAAATATGTGAAACCTTTTGAGAAAATAGCAGTCGTTGGCGCTGGAGCAGCCGCTTTCCGATTCATTCAGAACTATAGAGAAATCAATACTTCGGATGAAATTATTGTGTTTTCGAATGAAGAAAATCCTTTCTATAACCGCGTTTTATTGCCGGAATATGTAACGGCAGAACTTTCGTGGGAACAGCTTTTGAAAATCAAAGACGAAGCCTTGAGCAAGCTCAACATCACGATGAAATCAAATGTTTCAATTGATACCATCAACACTAAAGAAAATACAATTCTGGACAGTGACGGCATCGTTCATACTTTTGATTCCTTGATATTGGCTACCGGAAGCCGACCTTTTATTCCTGAAAATGCGCAATTGCACTTACCAGGACGCTTCACCATCAGAAAAAAAGAAGATGCTGACCGATTGAAAAACTATCTGGATGACACTAATTTACCTCCCGAAGAGCAACATGTTGTTATTGTAGGCGGTGGTTTATTAGGATTGGAATTGGCCGCAGCCTTGAAACATAAAAAAGTAAAAATTACGATAATTCAAAGGGCTTCCCGATTAATGGAACGTCAATTAGACCGAATCTCCAGTAAATTACTGGCCGAAGAAGTACAGCTTCGGGACATTCAAATTTATTTTGATAATGAAGTCAGCACGGTATTCGAAACCGAAAATCCGAACGAAATTGAAATTGCCCTGAAAAGTGGTCGAATTATTACGGCAAACGCCATCGTGTACACCATTGGAACCATCCCAAATATAGAATTAGCCAAAGAATCAGGGATTTCCTGCGGACGTGGCGTAAAAGTAAATCAGTATTTACAATCGTCGAATCCAAATATTTTTGCCATTGGCGAAATAGCTGAATTCAACAATCAATTATTCGGAATCACCTCAGCGGCTGAAGAACAAGCAGATGTTTTGGCAAATTTTATGGCCGGCGATATCAGCAGTTTTTATAAAGGCTCGGTTTTAATGAATATCCTGAAACTCGAAGACATCAATTTATGCAGCATTGGAGAAATTGAAATCCCAGAGAATGATGATTCCTACGAAGAAATTGTATTTTCTGATTTGGGAAAAAGATACTATAAAAAGTGTATCGTCAAAAACGATTTGCTGGTAGGCGCTATTTTGATGGGCGATAAAAATGAGTTTGCCGAATTCAAAACCATGATTGAAAGCAAAATCGAATTATCGGACAAGAGAAATACATTGCTGAGAGGAAGTTCGAATGCGAAACCCGTTTTAGGAAAACTCGTTTGTTCTTGCAGCCAAGTGGGAAGCGGCAATATTGAAGAAGCCATAAAAAGCGGCGTGACTAATTTTACCGAATTATGCAAAACCACCGGTGCCGGACTGGGCTGTGGAAGTTGTAAAACCGAAGTAAAAGAAATTTTAGCAAAAAATAAATAATAGTGGTCAGTGATCGGTGGTCAGTTTACAGTCAGTAACTGAACACTAATTACTGAATACTGAACACTAAATAAACATGGAATTGACAAGACTAATAGTAAAAGGAGGCGTGATTTCACCAGGTGAATTACGAGAAATTGTAAATATGGGTTTAGAACAAGGATTGGATTCCATCTCCTTTGGTTCTCGGCAAGACATTATATTTCCAAAAGATTTTACGGCGGTAGATAAAGAAAAAGTAGGCAAAAATCTTTTTGTTCATCCCAATGAAAAAAGCGGAAACAACATTGTTTCATCCTATGTTTCCACCGATATTTTTAGAAATACACCTTGGCTTACGGGAAATAAATTTTTATACATTTTAGAACAATTCAAGCAACATCCCAAGCTAAAAGTTAATATCACCGACCCAAAACAACAGTTGGTTCCTTTGTTTACGGGACACATCAACTTCATTGCTTCGGATCACGAGGACTACTGGTTTCTATACGTTCGTTTGCCAAAATGGGATAAAATGGAAATGTATCCCGTACTGATTTACAGCTGGAATATTGCTGAAATATATTATGAAATAGAAAAGAAACTTATTGAAGAACCGGATTCTGTTGAGATGATTTTTCAATTGGTCAGCGATGCTTTGGACACCAATAATAGAACCATAGACAAGCCTTTGAACATTCCTTTTTATCCTTTTCCGTATTACGAAGGCATGAACCGTTTGGGAATTGATCAATATTGGCTGGGTTTGTATTGGAGAAATAACCTTTATGATTTAGACTTTTTAGCAGCAATGTGCGATTTGTGTTTTGATTGTAAAATTGGTAAAATATGCATCACGCCTTGGAAATCTTTTATCATAAAAGGGATTCCAAAAGACCGAAAATTAGACTGGGAAAAATTCCTGGGCAAAAAAGGAATTAATGTGCGTCACTCCTTATTGGAACTCAACTGGCATTTACCCGTTGCGATGGAATGGGCGTTGAATCTCAAAACTTTTCTGGTTCGAACGCTGGATCAGTTTGACATCAGTACGTACGGACTTACTTTTGGAATATCAGAATACAATCGGGACGGACATTATTTCACTTCGATTGTAGTTGAAAAAAACGAATTACCAAAAGACTTGGAATCCATCAAAATCAGAGACACGTATAATGTTTTGTATGCCAAAAATTTTGACCCAAATACCAAAGAATACATTGTACATGCCCAAGATGTTGACAAACTGGAATTGCCAACGATTTTGATTGAATTGAGCAGAAAATATTTTGATGAATTAGGAAATCAAATTGCCGAAGTACCTGCAAAAGCAACTAAAAAAGAGACAACAACACAAGACATTCATCAATGTCCGGAGTGCTTGACTTTATACAATTCAGAATACGGCGATGTTATTCAAGGCATTGAAAAAGGAGTTTTATTCAAAGATTTACCAGAGGATTACTGCTGTTCTTTATGTGAATCTCCAAAAATAAACTTTGTCGTATTAGCCGGAGAAAAACTGGGCACTTTGTAAAAAGCCATTTGTAAAAATAAATAACGCATCTAATGAACACTACTTTCAAAACGGTAAGTTCCTCACATATCACCATTTCAGAATTAATGCTGCCTTCGCACACTAATTTTAGTGGTAAAATTCACGGAGGTTACATTTTATCCTTACTCGATCAAATTGCTTTTGCCTGTGCTTCCAGATTTTCAGGGAATTATTGCGTAACGGCTTCTGTAGATACAGTGAATTTCTTGAAACCTATTGAAGTGGGCGAATTGGTGACCATGAAAGCCAGCGTAAATTATGTGGGAACGAGTTCTATGATTATTGGCATTCGAGTAGAAGCCGAGAATATTCAAACCGGAGTCGTAAAACATTGTAATTCGTCTTATTTCACGATGGTTTCCAAAGACAAAGAAGGAAAAAATGCTCCTGTTCCAGGATTAATTTTAACCAATCTAAAAGAAGTGAGCAGGTTTCAAAACTGCGTGAAACAAATCGCTTTGAAAAAAGAAAGAGAATACCAAAGAAGCATTGCGACTTTTGGATCTATTGAAACTATTTTGAGTTTAAATCAGTATAATGTGAAGGTGGAATTGCAGTAATAATTAATGATTATTAAAATAAAACTGCAACTTCCCTCAATGTTGTATGGTATCGTTATCCTATACAATTTATAAATAATCCTGTCGGATGGGTGTAAAAACATCAACTACCTGACCAGCTTCAATAATTTCAATAGAATGTTCCACATTGGCAGGAATCGAATAAGTATCTCCTTCAGATAATAAAAATTCTTCTTCAGAGAATTTCAATTTGTATTTCCCGGAAATAACATAACCGCTCTGTTCGTTAGGATGTTTATGAAAAGGAACAAAATCAGTTGACTTATACAGCATTTTTGTAACCATGGAGTCTTTACCAATGGAAAGAACGACAAAATCAACTCCTAAAAATTGTTTTGGGGTAGCATTTTCTTTTTTTACTATATTTTTCATATTCTCTACAATTGATTGTTTAAATTTAATTCCATTTGGATATTACAGCGTTTGTAAGGTGTGGCTAGCCCAGCTACTTTCTGGAAGCCTAACTTATGATATAGATTTATTGCGGGTTTCAGAATGGTATTACTTTCCAAATATAATTTGGAAGCACCCAATTGCTTCGCAGCATCAACAACAGCTTGACCAAGCAATCCTCCGATGTTTTTGCCTTGTGCATTTGGTGAAACTGCCATTTTTGCCATTTCAAAATCATAGTTGGCATCATTCATTTTAATGAGTGCGCAAACTCCAACTGGTTCATTATTGTATAACGCAACGAAAATCTTCCCGCCTTTGTCCAGAATATATTCTTTTGGATTATCCAAAGCTTTATAATCGGCTTCTTCCATTTCAAAGTAAGTGGAAATCCATTCTTCGTTCAGCGATTTAAAAGCGGACTGATATTGGGGAGTGTATTCCACAATCTGGACGTTTTTACTTTCACGCAGTTTTTTTTGCTCCTGTACTCGTCTAAACAACGACTTTTGTTCAAACAAAAATTCCCATTCTTCAATTGCTTCCCAAAGGTTGTGTGTGGCTTCCGTTATAATGCCTTCAATTGCGGCATCTACATCAGTACATTGCACCTTGATTTTTTCCGAAAGCACTGTTCCTTTTTGGGTTAACCCCACGAGAGTCCTGCGTTTATCCTTTGATTTTAGATTTTCCTGAACCAATCCGGAAACCGTCATTTCTTGAATGATTTTAGTAACCGATGGTTGAGAATGTCCTATTTCATTAGCGATTTCGGTAATGGTCTTTTCGCCCTCTTCTGAAAGGACAAAGAACACGGGAAACCATTTTGGAGAAAACTCCACTTGGTATAATTCATAAATTTGGGCTGCGTTTTCGGTTACTGTAGCGGTCAGTAAACGTAACCGACTACCCAAAGCCATTTTTCCTGTTTTTTCGAATATTTTCATGTTGTATAATTAATTACATAACTAGTTATGCAAATATAAAAAATAATCTTTATTCTCAAAATTTATTTTTAAATTCTTGATAAACAAAAAATGGGTAATTATTTCACAATCTGATTGTAAAATAATTACCCATTACTACTATATAGACTTCAATTATCAAGAAAAAAAGCCGAAGAACTATGCTACTTTCTACTCAAAGCACTGCTGTCCACTCTTGATGGCGTATCTTTTCCGTTTACGATAGTAGCAGAACTGATGGCAATGGCTTTAATGATTTGTGTCATATTCACCATATCAAGAGTTTCTATTTCATCACTTACTTTGTGATAATTAGGTTCGCTGTCCATTTTAGACGTCGATATCGTATGTGCAGGAACGCCTAGTTTTGCCAGAGTCGCATTATCGGAACGATAGAATAATTGTTGTTCCGGATAAGGATCCGGATAAAACTTAAACGCTGATCCTTGTAAGTTTTTCTGAAGAATTTCTCCCATACTAGATTTTTCAAAACCAGTAATGTAAGCCGAATTTTTACCCCATTTTGATTCCGTTCCTATCATTTCCAAGTTAAACATAGCCATTACTTGATCCGGATTTAATTGTTTCGAAAAATATTGTGCGCCGTATCCGCCAATTTCTTCTGCTACAAATGTGGTAAACAATATCGTACGCTCATTATTGTTTAGTTTCTTGAAATACTTGGCCAGCATGATTACGGCTGTAGTACCGGCGGCATCATCATTGGCACCATTATAAATAGAATCGGTAGCATCGTGCTCCACTCCTTCTGCAGGGGAACCAACACCTAAATGGTCATAATGGCCGGAAAACACAACATATTCATTTGGTTTGCTTTTGCCTTTCAAAACGCCTACTACGTTATTTAATGCATTTTTTGTAATTGTATTGGTGCCTTCTATTGAAAATTGAGTTGCATCAGTTGGACCAAAAACAAACACCACCGAATTTCCTCCTGGATTAGCAGTCATTTGCGGAATGTGTCTCATATTTGCGATTCGGGGTTTAAAAGAAGCATCCACAAGAACCAAAAGGTTTTTTTCGCTCTGGTAATATTCGTAAAACTTCGGACCAAATTTATCTCCGGCATTTATTTTCACAACCTGAACATCGCTTTTTTCAGTCATAGCAAGTTGCGGTTGGTAGGAAAAAGAAACCACATCCGCTTTATCTATCGCTTTACCATCAATCAGCACCTTTAGGGAAACATTTTTAGACTCCGTCATGGAAAATTCCTGCTTGAAATCTTTCGCTCCGTTAAATGTTTGCAGTCCTATTTTCTTAAATTCAGATTCAATATAAGAGGAAGCCTTATCAATACCCGGAGTAAACGCTCTTCGGCCTTGCATATCATCCGCCGAAAGCACTTTCTCTATCTTGGTAACGTCTTTTGTATTGATAATTTTATTGATGTTCTGGGCCTGCAACATACATGCCGAGCAAAGTACAACAGCACTTAAAACAATTTTTTTCATAAAGTATAGCTTTTAATAACAATAGATTCTACAGTAAGAGTGCAGTATTGAAATTGTGTTACAGTAAAACTACTAAAAAGGTTTGGACCTATTTATAATTTGGAACAGAATGATTGCCTTTTCAAGAACAAATCCTCCTGCTGTCCGCTGTATCTCGTAGTCCCGAAGCGTCGGGATTACGATGATGCCGCTTCCATCAGGGCTAGGAATCACGAACTTTTTTCATAATGACATTTTCACAATCTGTTTATTATCAACGCTACCGCACGAATCCTTTCGTGTGGTTCGTAATCATTAAATAGTAAACATTCTAAAAACAACTACATCATCAATTAATCCTTTTTGACCTGAATAATCAATAGCACTACTGTATACATAATCTTCTGCTTTATAAACTAAGCCTCCTTCTACAGGATTATTGTGTACATAATCTATCTTTTGTTGAATAACGGCATTGCTCCACAACTCAATAGGTTGATTATCATGACGCCAAAATTGATAATGTTTTACATTTGAACTTTTTTCAGCTTCTTTTTTAAAAAAATCCAACAAGAATTCTTTTCTGCTCTCTCTTGGATTTTCTTGTATACTTTTTACAATTGATTGACTGGTAAACCGTTTTAAATCACCAATCAATAATTCAGGCTTCTGATCCTTTATACTTCTAAAAACTAAATGCACATGATTACTCATAATGCACCAAGCATGAATTTCTAATCCTTTGTTTTTTTGACAAAATGCTACACTTTCAAGAAATAAATCCTTGTACTCATTACGAGTAAATACATCTAACCAACCTACCACTGCAAAACTTATAAAGTACAAACCCTCTGGATTATGAAATTTATAATTCCTACTCATAGATTCTGTTTTAAGATTAAGTTTAGTTATAATTTACACGAACCACACGAAAGGATTCGTGCGGTAGCGAAGAAATAGCTCTGATAATTCTAAGACATTATCATTTCAAACATGCAAATTAATTACTGAAAAATCTGATAAATTAACTTTGATAATTAGCTTATTTTCAAAAATAATTCCTTCTTACTTGTAAACTTTACGGGAAACCGCATTCACTTTCTTTTTTGCGCAAAAGCCCTAGCCCCGGTAGCAGTGAAAAGCGGGTAGCAACGAATAACGGGATTAGCTCCCAATAATAATAATAATGAAGTATTAACCCCCAATAGCAATCATGCTGCGGTTGTCTTGATTCAAAGCGGGATTATTTACATCCTCGATAGTAGTCATTCCTGCGCGTACTTTCTTTTTGTTTTTAATGGCAAAAGCAATCAGGTCTTCTATCGCTTCGCCATTTCTGAAAGGCGTCAGTAGATCTGTTTCGGAGTTGGAGAACAGACAGTTTTTTATTTTTCCGTTGGCCGTAAGGCGAATTCTATTGCAACCGTCACAAAAAGGATTGGTTATCGAACTGATAATCCCAAAACTTCCCATGTAGTTTTTTATTTTGAACTCCCTTGCGGTGAAGTTTTTATCGTCTTCTAATTTCTCTACATCCGATTCCCGGAAATGATGTTGCATCTGATCCAGAATCTCCTTTTGAGAAACCATTTTACTCTTATCCCATTCATTTCCTGCAAAAGGCATGAATTCTATAAACCGAATCGAAATGGGTAAAAATTGGGTGAGTTTTATAAAATCAATGATTTCATCGTCATTGAATCCTTTAATTAAAACCACATTGACTTTGATTTTGAAATCATTGTTCAGCAATAAATGTAAATTATCAATTACACTCTGAAACTGGTTTCTAAGCGTAATCGAATGGAATTTTGAAGCCACCAAAGTATCTAAACTCAAGTTGATTTTTTTGACGTTAAACTGCTTTAGAACGTCAATATGTTTGTCAATCAGAATTCCGTTTGTAGTAATGGAAATCTCGGTTTTGAGCGACCCCAGTTTGGCGATTATTTCAGGAAAATCTTTTCGTAACAAGGGTTCCCCGCCGGTCAATCTTATTTTGTCAACACCATTATTGACGAATGTTTGGGCGATGGCGTGAATTTCGTCAGCCGTCATCAAGCTCGCTTTTGGACTTAATACAATTCCATCGGCTGGCATGCAATAGGTACAACGCAAATTGCATTTCTCAATTAGAGAAATACGCAAATAGTTGTGTTTACGTCCAAAATCATCCGTTAAAACAGCATTATTTGGTGTCATGATTATTGCCTTTTAAAATATGAAAAACATGCAGCACATGAGGAAATATGGCGTCCATAGATTCCTTTGCGCCATTGGTTGAACCCGGTAAAGCCAGTACCAACGAATTGCCTAAAGTTCCCGCAACGGTTCTGGAAAGCATGGAATACGGCATGCGCTGTTGCCCGTAATTGCGTATGGCTTCCTCAATTCCCGGAATTCTGGTTTCTAATAACGGTTCCAATGCTTGCGGCGTAACATCTCTTGGCGAAAGCCCGGTTCCTCCTGTAAAAATGATCAATTGATTTTCTTTTGCGAAAGCTTTAGTTCGCTCTTTAATCACATCCATTTCATCTGGTATGATTTCGTAATGTGTCGTTTCCACGCCGCTAATTTCCAGTTTTTCGACAATTATTTTACCGGAACGATCTTGTTTATCTCCCGCAAAAATAGAATCGGAACAAACAAAAACCGCCGCTGTAATGGCGGATGGAAATCTATTTTTGAAAGATGATTTTCCGCCTTCCTTACTAATTAGTTTAATGGTCGAAATCTCGATGTTCTTATCAATTGGTTTCAGCATATCATACATCGTAAGCGCCACAATCGAAGCACCGTGCATCGCCTCGACCTCAACTCCGGTTTTATAAACCGTTTTCACATTGAAAATAATATCAATACTCAATTCGTTGATTTCATATGCTACCGAAGTAAATTCAATTGGAATAGGATGACAATCCGGAATGGATAAATGCGTGTTTTTCACCGCAAATAACCCGGCAGTTTTTGCCATTTCCAGCACGTTCCCTTTTGGCACCAGATTATTCACAACGGCATCAATAGTTTCTTGCTTGCTGACTATAACTGTTGCTTGAGCTGTTGCGGTGCGGAGCGTACTTATTTTATGTGTGATATCAACCATTTTTTTTAAAATGTTTAAAGTTTAAAGTTTCAGGTTAAATCTGATAACGACTAATTATAGAAACTACGAACTACTTTTTAATTTTTTTGTACTTTAAAATGTTTAAGCCAATCATTAAAGACAATCGCTATCGACAACGGAAATTATGACTTTCGCCTTTAAGACCTTCGACAACGGAAATTATGACTTTTATTACTACAAACTATTTTTCTTCCAGGTAAAAGTACTATTTTCAAATATTTCTTTACCAAAAATAGGCACATCAGTTTTTATCCAATTCACAATTGTTTCCGTGGCATCATACACTTGCTTTCTTCTTGTTGCCGAAACAAACACAAACAAACAGATTTCTCCGGCTTTCACCGTACCCAAACTGTGATAAATGTGCATGCAAATCAAATCGAATTGTGCAAAAGCTTTCTCTCTAATCACACTGAGTGCTTCGTCTGCCATTTCCTCGTAAGCAGTATAATCAATTGCTACTACGGTTTGACTGTCAATAACATCGGCTCTGACTTGACCCAAAAAAATATTATGTGCTCCAATAGTGGTTTTCGATTGGTGTTTAGCTATCGACTGCCCTATAAATTCCGAAGAAATGGGTCCTTGAATGAAAACAGTTTTCTTACTCATGATTTTATTTTATTAATACTTACAAAGTTTCAAAAACCTTGTAGACATCTATTTTATCTAATGCTTTAGCGCCACCAGCAATACTTTTGGCATTCGCAAAATTATTATTTCTAAGAATCTCCACTGCCTTTTTGCTTCTAATTCCGGATTGGCAAAAAACAAGTAATGTCGCATTGACATCCAGTTGATGCAATTCAGACTCTAAACGATCCAACGGTATTTGAATCCCATTTTTGATTGTTATTTTTGGGTATTCATCAGCATTCCGAACATCCAGAAAAAGAACTTCCGGATGATGCATTTGTTCCAATGCAAGTGCAGCACTAATTTCAATAGTTGCAGTTTCTATTGAGCTATATTTATTTTCGAAAGCTAGTAAATCAATAGCATGCATCGCTTTTTTTGAAAACTCAAACTTCTGTTGTTCGTTATTCAACATATTGTACACCAATAATTTTCCAGACAACAAATCCCCTATTCCCAAAACCATTTTCAATACTTCATTTGCTTGAAACATGCCGATGATTCCCACCGATATTCCCATAACACCTGCATCATTACAGTTCTTAACCTCATTGGATTCATCCGGAAATAAACAGCGGTACGTAGGTCCGTTTTCATAATTAAAAACAGAAACCTGCCCTTCAAATTTATAAACAGAGCCGTAAACAAAAGGTTTGTTGGTTACACCACACGCGTCATTAATCAAATATTTAGTATCCAGATTATCCGTTGCATCGACTATAATATCATATTGTTCGAATAACAAAATTGCATTTTTCGAATCTAATTTTTCAGTGAATGCATTTATTTTTATCGAAGGATTGAGTTCCAAAGCCATTGCTTTTGCTTCGAGAACCTTACTTTTCCCCACGGAACTGCTTTTGTAAATCACTTGGCGTTGCAAGTTGGTCACTTCGATTCTATCATCGTCAATAATACCAATTTCCCCTATTCCGGCTGCAGCCAAATACGGTAAAACAGCCACACCCAACCCACCTGCGCCAACAATTAAGACTTTGGCTTGCTGCAGTTTTTGTTGCCCATCAATTCCTACTTCAGGAAGTATAATTTGTCGGTTGTATCGTGCTGTTTCCATAATCTTAGTCTTTTATAATTCCCCTTTAGGGGTTAGGGGTACTATCCTCCGGCAAATGGCGGTAATAAAGCTACAATATCGTTACTTTTTAGAATATAACTGGAAGTATCTTGCATTATTTTTTGATTAATGGCGATGCTAAATGAAAGTAAATCCAATTCGTATTTATATTTCAATACAGACAACAAATCCTTTAAAGGCATATTCGAAAAAGAAAATTCTTCTCCTTGACTTTTTGTTTTCTCGGCTATGGCGCCAAAATATTTAACCGCTATCATGACATTACATTTAAATTTTGAAAAATAAACTCATCTTCTAAATTCTCCTCTTGAAAATAAGCCGTTAATTTTGAAGCATTTCGCACCACTTCACCAATGACGATAATTGCAGGAGAGGAAAGTTGGTGCTCTTCGACTAATTTCGCAATCGAACTTATGGTTCCTACCACTTTTTTCTCCGTGTCTTTTGTTCCGTTTTGAATGATGGCAACTGGTAAATCATCGGTCCTGTTGTTTTGATAAATCAAAATAATTTCGTCCAATTTATTCATACCCATCAATATCACCACCGTTGCTGAGGATTGCGATGCCAAAGCCACGTCTTTAGACAACTTATGATCCGAGGTAGTTCCGGTAATTACCCAAAAACTCTCGGCAATTTTTCGTTGTGTCAAACTGATTCCATTAGATGCAGGAACGCCTAAAGCCGATGAAATTCCGGGAACAATTGCTGTTTCCAAATCAAATTTTTCAGCATATTCAATCTCTTCGCTTCCTCTTCCAAAAACAAATGGATCGCCGCCTTTTAATCGAACGACATGACCAAAACGTTTTGCCATCGACACAATCAATTCATTAATTTGATCCTGACTGTACGCGTGACACCCAAAACGTTTCCCCACAAAAATGATTTCTGCCTGCGTAGCATATTGCAATAACTCTTCATTTACAAGGGCGTCATACAAAACAACATCAGCTCTTTCCAGCGCTTTGATGGCTTTTAAAGTAATCAACTCTACATCTCCGGGACCCGCCCCCACGATTGTCAATTTTGGTGTATTTGAATTTTTCATTTTAACTGGGATAAATTGGTATTCAATTCGTTCAACTCGGCAACAGAATTTATATTTTTAAACAAGTGTCTTTTGGCATCCGTAATCGGAATCAATTGATGTTTTACATTTGAAATGAAGCGCATCATTTTCAAATCATTTACATCAATTGCCTCTTTTAAAACAGGTAGTATTCTTTTTGAATATATTCCTATCAAAGGATGAATCCGATTTATATCTTCAAAAACAGAAACATCAAAATTTGTACCATGCTTTTCAATCAACTCCAATAGTATTTCACTAGAAATCAATGGAATGTCGCAACTCAACATCAAACTCATCTCTGTTTCTGAATGAACCAGAGCGGTATATATTCCGCCCAAAGGTCCTTTATCAACTACTATATCTTTTATTTTCTTGTATGCTAAATAATCATAATCGTTTGTATTGGTAATCAATTGAATGTTACTCGATATTGGCAAAACCGCTTCAATAATATGCTCGATAAAAGGTTTGTTTTGGTACAATACCAATCCTTTCTCCGACTGCATTCGGCTACTTTTCCCTCCACAAAGAATTGATACTTGCATTTTTTTTTTATTTTTAAAGAGATGAAAAAACTTAGAAACAAGAAGCATGATTATGATGCTGCTTTTAAAACTAAACCATCAATCTTAATTTATTTCTATCTTTTCTCTTGTTTCTTGCTTCAAACTATATTCTTCTTAACCTAATCAATCAACTTTACACTCCTTACTAGGATTATTATTTTCTATCAATAAAGCGGTATAACCTGTACTTCCTGATCTTTTGCAATATTTACAACATCATAAGGCAAATAAATTAAAGCATTTGCTGTTGCAAAAGTGTTTAACATCGCTGAACTTTGACTCTCCAGAATGGTCACTTTTTCATCGTCATACAACCCTTTCAAGAACAGTGATTTTCCGGATGTATTTTCAAACGGAACCGTAATTTTTCGTTTAATTTTTGGCAAATAAATAGCTTCAAAACCCATACTTATTTTTAGCGCCGGATGAACGTAAATATAAAAACCGGTCAATGTTGACGCTGGATTTCCTGGCAATGCAAAAACTATCGTTTTGTCTTTTTTTCCAAAAAACAAAGGTTTTCCCGGTTTCTGATTAATTTTATAAAACAACTCTTCTACTCCATTTGACAAAAGTGCCTGTTTTACAAAATCATAATCCCCAACCGAAATTCCGCCAGAAACCAAGACCACATCAAACGCAGAAAGACAGCTTTTCAACACTCTTTTTGTCGCTTTCAGATTATCCTTCACACGGAATATTTCTATTTTCTTAATCCCTATTCCCTGCAAAGCGGATTGCAGCATAATCGAATTACTTTCGTAAATCTTTCCTTGAGCTAATTTTCTTCCGGCTTTCACCAATTCGTTTCCCGTGACTACAATGGCAACTTTTGGTTTGGCATAAACTGTAATTTCCGTGATTCCCAAACAAGCTAAAAAACCAATAGCAGCAGGAGTAATCAATGTATTCTTTTCTAATACGAGTTCGTTTTCTTTGATTTGCTCGCCTTTGTTTCTGACATTGGCAAAACGAACAGGCATTTTAGTTATTTCAACCGTTTTATTTTTAACCGCAGTATGTTCCTGCATGACAACCGTATCCAAATCATCAGGAACATAAGCCCCTGTAAATATTCGAATCGCCTGATTTTCCTTTATTTTTTTATTCGAAAAGTCACCCGCCTGCGAAGTGCTTACCACATCAAATTGCTGCAATTCACTATGTATAAAAGCGTAACCGTCCATCGCTGATTGCCTGAAAGGCGGCATATCCATTGGCGAATAAATTGTTTCTGCCAAGATAAAACCAAGTGATTTTGCCACTTTAATTTTTCTGATGGGCATCTTGCAACTATTCTTTGCAATTATCGATAAGGCTTCTTCGACTTGTACCATAACACTTTTTAAAAAATAAGTATAAATACTTATTACAAATATAAGTACTTTTATCTAGTTAGATTGTTTTTTATGAAAAAATTTTACAGCAAAAATTTCATACCATCGAGTTACTGAATACAAAACAAAAGATACTATTGCAAACAAAGCGATTTCAAAACACATTTGGGATTCTAAACAATCGCTTTATTTCAAAAAGGATAAAATTTATCAAACACACACATTTTTTTCAATAAAAATGCGCCTTTAATAAATTTCAAACGATTTTATTATATAATTCTCTTTTATATAGTTGCTAAATTACTATATTTATGCAAAATTTATATATATGGAACTTTTAACGTGTCCGAAATGCCAAAGCAACCACATTATAAAAAGTGGCATAATCAACAGTAAACAAAGGTATTTATGCAAAAAATGCAACTATTTTTTTACGGTAAATAAAATAGGTAAAAAGATCGATGATTACTATGTAACCAAAGCATTACAGCTCTATCTCGAAGGCTTGAGTTTTCGTGAAATCGAGCGAATTATTGGGGTTTCCCACGTAACTGTAAGCAACTGGGTAAAGACATTTAACATAAAAAAACCATCTCACGCCAACTACCATCCTACTTATAAGATTTTTAGCCACTTAGAACTAATCGAATATTTAAAAAACAAACAATTACTTTCCGGTGCAGGTATGATAATAACGGAACTTGGAGATAAGTTTATGCTTATAAAATGGGAAAGATTCAAAGATTAACCATATACCTTTACACATAAATATATCTAAATTTTTTTCAGAATAAAATAATAGAATTTGGTACTTTATTAACCAACCATTTAACAACCAAAATTTTATTTATGAAAAAAATATTTTTTATAGCGGCAGTACTCTTATTGTCCCTAAAAGGTTTTTCACAAGGCTCAGTTGATTACGGCAGCGGAATGAAATTCAATTTGAACGAGGATGGTTCAAAATACATGCGATTTATTGCATGGAACCAAATATGGTTTCGTTCCAGCCAAATGAACCCCGGAACAATGATTGGAAATGAAGCGGCAACAACCGGAACCGACATTGGAAACAGACGTTTGCGTTTTCTTGCCTACTCTCAATTATCTAAAAGATACATGATTGTAACGCACTTTGGAATCAACAATCAAACTTTTACTAATGGTGGTGCAGCGGGAACTTCAGGAACTGGAGGATACGGTGCCGGAAAAAAACCAGGCCTATTTTTTCACGATGCTTGGAATGAATACGCATTAGTTTTACCTGAAAAAGACAAAAAATTCAGCTTATCTCTTGGTGGAGGATTGCATTATTACATGGGATTATCCAGAGCAACAATGGCTTCTACATTGAACTTTTTAACCATTGACGCACCTATCTTCAACTGGCCGTTAATTGAAAATTCAGATCAGTTTGCCAGACAAATGGGTTTATTCGCCAAAGGTAAATATGGTAAATTAGAATACCGCTTGAGCTACAATAAACCATACGCTACAAACTTAGCGCCCACTAATGTAACCACTGCAAGTGATGCCGTAGCCGTTGACAACAGCGGAAATACGAAATGGTCTAAAGCAGGTTATTTCGAATATCAATTTTTAGATCAAGAAGCTAATTTACTGCCTTATAAAGTAGGAAGTTATTTAGGGACTAAAAAAGTATTCAATATTGGTGCTGGTTTTTACACTGCTCCAGATGCTACCAGAACTTCCGTAAACAACACTATTGAAAAACACAATATCAATCTTTTTGCTGCAGATGTTTTCCTTGATTTGCCTGTTGGAAAAAAAGAAAATAAAATGGCCGTTACCGGATACAGTGTTTTCTATGATTACGATTTTGGACCAAACTATTTACGTAATGTAGCCATTATGAATATTGGTTCTGTTGACCCAAACTTCACAGGAAACAGAGCATTGGCAGGACCAGGAAATGCACAAGCTACCATTGGATCTGGAAATATCTGGTACACACAAGCCGGAATTTTATTGCCAAGCAAAGTAGACAAACCTAAAGTACGCGTACAACCTTTTGGAGCATTTACGTATAAAAGTTTTGACGCTTTAGACAAGTCCAGTACCCAATTTGATCTTGGAACCAACTTTTTCTTGGATGGACAACATGCCAAAATCACTGCACAATATTCAACAAGACCCGTTTACACGACTCCATCTACTATCTCAGGATCAAAAGGAGAATTCGTAGTACAACTTCAAATCTATCTATAAACAAATTTAAAAATATAATTTATGAGTACTAAATCAACAAAAGGAATTTGGAAAGTCATTTCCGCATCCTCAATGGGTACAATGATCGAATGGTATGATTTCTACATCTTTGGAAGTTTAGCCGTTGTAATTTCAACTAAATTTTTCCCTTCAGATAATCCTACAGCAGCCTTCTTATCTACCTTGGCAACATTTGCAGCCGGATTCGTAGTGCGTCCTTTCGGAGCTCTTTTCTTTGGTAGATTAGGAGATTTAATTGGAAGAAAATACACGTTCATGGTTACATTATTATTAATGGGTGGAGCCACATTCTTGATTGGGTGTATCCCGAGTTATGAAACTATTGGATTCATGGCGCCTTTATTAGTATTAATTCTTCGTTTACTTCAAGGTCTTGCTTTGGGTGGTGAATATGGCGGAGCCGCAACCTATGTGGCCGAGCATGCTCCCGTCGGGCAAAGAGGATACTGGACTTCTTGGATACAGACTACAGCAACGGTTGGATTATTCATCTCTTTGATGGTGATTTTAGCGACCAGAAATATCCTTACACCAGAACAATTTGACGAATGGGGATGGAGAGTTCCGTTCTGGGTTTCTATCATCATGGTGGGAGTTTCGTATTTGATTCGAAAAAACATGGATGAATCTCCAGTTTTTGCCAAAGCGAAAAGCGAAGGAAAAACCAGTACTAATCCATTGAAAGAAAGTTTTGGAAATCGTTACAACTTGAAATTTGTATTGTTGGCTTTATTTGGTGCAACCATGGGACAAGGAGTTGTTTGGTATACCGGACAATTTTACGCGATGAGTTTCTTAAAAACGGTAATGGCGATAGACTCTTCTCAAGTAGATACATTACTTGGAATTGCATTAATCCTGGGTACACCATTTTTCATCTTCTTTGGTTGGTTAAGTGATAAAGTAGGTAGAAAATACATTATGATGGGCGGAATGTTATTGGCTATTGTCTTGTACAGACCAATCTACAAGCAAATGTACGAAACCACTTCGGTAAAAAATAAAACCGAAATTGTGGCAAACACTAAAGTTGTTGCTGAATTAAAGGAGAACAAGAAACAAACTATGGATTCTATCTATACAACCAACAAAGAGTATGCAGATGGAACGACATTAGTAGAAGTAAAAACGGTATCTTTAGAAAACGGTACAGCTAAAGTTGTAGACGGAAAACCAAAAATAGAAACCAAAACAACTATTAAAATTAACTCCAGCGACAATTGGGCTTTGATATTTTTAGTATTTGTACAAGTGATATTTGTAACTATGGTTTATGGTCCTATTGCAGCATTCTTAGTAGAAATGTTCCCGGTAAAAATCAGATATACTTCGATGTCATTGCCTTACCACGTAGGAAATGGAATTTTTGGAGGATTGCTTCCTGCTATTTCAACCTATTTTGTAACCAATGCAAAAGACTTAGGTCATCCGGAGTTTTACCTCGAAGGACTTTGGTATCCAATTGTTATTGCTGCAGTCAGCTTTGTAATTGGAATGATTTACATCAAAAATAAAGATAAAAACGCTCACGTATAAAAAACACAGCTATGAATCAAATAAAAAGAATATTAGGATTAGTTTGGATTGCATTTGCTGCTGCTGCAGCGTATTTTTGCATCTTCACTTTTGGATTGCCAAAATTTATGTCAGGAAAACAAGAGGATTTAGTATTCGGAATTATTATCCTTTTTATACTCACCCCATTAATCGTTTTAGGATTAGGAACTTTTGGGTATTATTCCTTAATGGGTGATTATGACGAAAAAGACAACTAACTGAATTCCATAATAGACAGTCTCTGCATGCACTTGCAGAGATTGTCTATTTTTAAAATAAAAACCCCAGATTCAAAAACATCATCTTTAAAAAGCGAAAGCACATACCGCTGCAAAGCAAACCGTATCTTCTTATGAAAAAGAGACATGAACAAAAGTTGGTTATCCTTTCAATGCTAATGCTATTAGCTTTGAACGTGCCACTCTTGCTGTTATTTGACAGTTCAAAACCACTTTTTGGATTCCCAATCATATACATTTATATCTTCTCGGCATGGCTGTTTTCAATTGCTATATCGTACTTAATCATAAAAAGATATTATGAATAGCATTGGACTCTTATTAATATTAATGCTTTATTTGTCGATTCTTTTTTACATTGCCTATTGGTCCGAAAAAAGAAGCCATTCTAAATGGACAAATAATCCTTACATCTATTCCTTTTCGTTAGCCGTATATTGTACAGCCTGGACCTATTACGGCAGTATTGGCGTTGCTGCAGAATCCGGTTTAGGTTATTTACCCATTTATTTAGGTCCCATATTAATTATTCCCACATGGATGATTATCCTCAAGAGAATTATCCGAATTTCGAGAGTAAATAAAATTTCCAGTATTGCGGATTTTATTTCTTTACGATACGGAAACAGTAGATTTCTGGGAGCACTGGTAACCATAATTTGTATTTTCGGAATCTTACCATACATTTCCTTACAGCTAAAATCAATTTCGGACACTTTTCATATTGTTACCAAAACGCAGGCGAGTTTCAATATTTTTACAGATACTACAACCTATGTTTGTATGGCACTGGCTTTATTTGCTTCTTATTACGGAACAAAATATGTAGATGCTTCCGAGAAAAGACGCGGTATTGTAACCGCTGTAGCAATGGAATCCATTTTGAAGTTAGTTTTCTTCTTAATCGTTGGTATTTATGTTACCTATTTTGTTTTTGACGGGTTTGATGACATTTATCAAAAAGCTGCTGTCCTTAAAGATTTTGATAAAAAAAACACCATAGGCGGCATTACAAACGGAATCAACTGGTTCTTTCTTTGTGTTTTATCCATGTTTGCTATATTCCTATTACCAAGACAATTCCATACTGCTATTGTCGAAAACAATAAAGAAACCCATATCCGAACAGCAATTTGGCTTTTTCCGTTGTACCTGTTACTTTTCAACCTTTTTGTATTTCCAATTGCTTGGGGAGGCAACATCCTTTTTGAAGGAAAAGGTCATAATTCAGACACGTATTCCTTGTTGATACCTCAGCTTTTTGATAATAACGTACTGACCGTTTTAGTATTTCTGGGTGGGTTCTCAGCAGCCATTTCGATGATTATTGTATCTTCCATTGCTCTAGCCACCATGTTGAGCAACAACTTATTGATTCCGTATGGTTTCATTGGTTCACTGGAAAATTCTTCACAGAAAAAGAACAGCAAACGTATTGTAAACAGTCGAAAAATAGGAATTTTTTCTCTTATTATTTTGGCGTATGCCATCTATAGAATTTTCATTTTGGATTATTCCTTAGTGTCCATCGGACTGGTTTCATTTGTCATTATAGCACAACTGGCTCCCTCTTTTTTTGGTGCCATATTCTGGAAAAGAGGTTCTAAAAACGGCGCTGTAACAGGAATTATCCTTGGGTTTTTAACCTGTTTCTACACGCTATTAATTCCGTACGCCATAGGAATCACAAAATCAACCAGTCTTTTTATTCAGGAAGGGCCTTGGGGAATTGAATTGCTAAAGCCTTTTCAACTTTTTGGTTTGGATTATTTAGAACCCATACCACATGCTGTTTTTTGGAGCTTGCTCATTAATATCATGAGTTATGCTGCTGTATCGGTGAGTTTCAAAGGGAATTACAGAGAGCGTAATTATGCCGAAATGTTTGTGGATATTGACAAATACATCACCAATCACGAAAATGCTTTTGTGTGGAAAGGAACCGCTTACATCTCTGACATTCAAAAAGTGCTGCAGCGATTTCTTGGCGAAGACCGAACAAAACGAGCTTTGACTATCTTCAATTTAAAATACAACATCGATAAAAATATCACGACTGCCGATGCGCGATTTATAAAGTTTGCCGAGAATTTATTGACGGGACACATTGGTACGGCTTCCGCCAAAATATTAATATCAAGTGTAGTTAAGGAAGACAAAATCAGTTTGCCCGAAGTGTTGCGAATTTTGGAGGAATCCAAAGAAAATATAATTATCAATAAAAAGCTGACAGATACTTCGAATGAATTAAAAAAAATATCAGAACAATTAAAAAATGCCAATCAGGAATTGGTCAACAAAGACATTCAAAAAGATGAATTTCTGGATACGGTTACCCATGAATTGAGAACGCCAATAACAGCGATTCGTGCCGCAAGTGAGATTCTTCATGACGATGATGACATTCCGGAAGAATTGAGAAAACAGTTTTTACAAAACATCATTTCGGAGTCCGATCGCTTGAATCGTTTGATTGATAAAATTCTGGATTTAGAAAAATTTGAAACTGGAAAGCAAAAGATTTATTTGTCTAAAAACAACATCACAAAAACGATTAAAAAAACTTTAGATTCCCTGAATCAATTAATTAAAAACAAAAACATAACTGTTGAATTCAAGGATTCCAACAAAGAAATAAGAGCTTTTTATGACGAAGAACGAATTGTTCAGGTGATTCATAATTTATTATCGAATGCCATAAAATTTTGTTCGGAAACAAATGGGAAAATAGAACTTTCGATTCTTGAAAATGAAACCAATATAGAAGTCAAAATTCACAATAACGGCAAAATAATTAAAGAAGAAGATGCTGAAGCCATTTTTGATAAATTCTATCAATCGAGAAACCAGAATATTAAAAAACCAATAGGAAGCGGTTTAGGTTTAGCCATTTGCAAACAAATTATAGAACACCATAAAGGAAGTATTTGGAGTGAAAATAATGTAACTGACGGAGCCACTTTCATCTTTACGTTACCCAATTATAATACAACAGAAAATAGTTAAAAATGAAAAAGATTTTAATTGTAGATGACGAGCCAAACATTGTAATGGCACTGGAATATACTTTCAAGAAGAACAATTTTGAAGTTTTTATAGCACGTGACGGACAAGAGGCTTTGGATATTTTAGAAGTACAACTTCCCGATGTGATTATTCTGGATGTGATGATGCCTATGGTTGATGGTTTTGCCACATTGGAACAAATAAAAAAAGACGAGCGATTGCGGCATTGCAAAGTCATTTTCCTTTCAGCAAAAAATAAAGAAAAAGACATTGAAAAAGGACTTTCATTAGGTGCCAATTTATATGTGGTCAAACCTTTCTCAGTCAAAAAATTAATAGAACAAGTACAGGATTTAATTCAATAAGAAACAAATTCAACACCATGAAATACGAAGAAATTTATGCCCGAAGCATCGACCAACCGGAAGCATTTTGGGCAGCGCAGGCAGATGAAATTGAGTGGTACAGTAAACCGGAAACAATTTTGTCGAAAGACGAGAACGGCTATCCGCTTTGGTACAAAGATGGCGAGTTGAACATTTGTTATCTCGCATTAGACAAGCATATTCAAGACGGATATGGCGATCAAACCGCCTTTATTTATGATTCTCCGGTAACACAAACCGTAAAAAAATACACCTATTCAGAAGTAAAAACCGAAGTGGCAAAACTCGCAGGAGGCATGCAATCACTAGGATTAAAAAAAGGAGATACTGCCATAATTTACATGCCAATGATTCCTCAAACTGCATTTGCCATGCTGGCTTGTGCGAGAATTGGAGTTATTCATTCGGTTGTTTTTGGAGGTTTTGCACCGCATGAATTGGCGATTAGAATCGATGATTGCAAACCCAGAGCAATCATAACGGCATCATCCGGAATAGAGATTGACCGATTAATTGCCTACAAACCTTTGGTAGATGAAGCTATTGAACTTGCTTCTCACCGACCAAAAAAAGTAATTGTTTTCAACAGGAAATTAGGCGCCAGAATTCCGTTTAAGAAGTATGATGTGGATTACGACGCCTTGGTTTACGGCTCCGAAGAAACGCCTTGCATTCCTTTACACTCCAATCATCCGCTGTATATTTTATACACTTCCGGCACTACAGGAAAACCCAAAGGAATCGTAAGAGATACCGGTGGTTATGCAGTAGCATTGAAATTTTCCATGAAATACATCTATAATGTAAACCAAGACGAAACTTTTTGGGCGGCTTCAGATATGGGTTGGGCAGTTGGTCACAGCTACATTCTTTACGGACCGTTATTGAATCGAAATACCACCATAATTTTTGAAGGGAAACCTATCAAAACTCCAGATGCGAGTACGTTTTGGAGAATAATTTCAGAGCATAAAGTGGGCACCATGTTTACGGCTCCAACTGCCATCAGAGCAATCAAGAAAGAAGATCCTGATGGAGAATTCATCAAACAATATGATTTAAGCCATCTTAAAAATCAATTTCTGGCGGGAGAACGTTGTGATAACGCCACATTAGAATGGTACCAACAGCACATTCCTATTCCTGTAATTGACCATTGGTGGCAAACAGAATCTGGCTGGCCAATGATTGCTAATTCTCTTGGAATTGAAAAAATGCCTGTGAAATCCGGTTCCGCAACAAAAGCAGTTTGTGGATATGACATTCGGATTTTTAATGAAAACGGCGAAGAATTAAAACCGAATGAAGAAGGATTGGTTGTCGTAAAACTACCTTTACCTCCAGGAAATATGTTGGGAATTTGGGAGAACGAAGCCCGTTTTAAAGCCAGTTATTTCAGTAAATTTGACGGATATTATCTATCGGGCGACGGTGGTTACAAGGATGAAGACGGTTATATCTTCATCACCGGAAGAACGGATGATGTCATTAATGTGGCTGGACATCGTTTATCAACCGCGGAAATGGAAGAAGTTGTTGCTTCCCATCAATCCGTTGCTGAATGCGCTGTTATTGGAATTCAGGATGAGTTAAAAGGGCAAGTTCCTTTGGCTTTGGTGGTAACCAAATTAGGCGCCGAAATTGAGCATTATCAATTGGAACAAGAAATCATTAAACTGGTTCGCCAGCAAATTGGAGCTGTAGCTTCGTTACGAAATGTAGTCATTGTACAGCGATTACCAAAAACGCGCTCGGGGAAAATCCTCCGAAAATTAATGCGCAGTATTACAGATGGCGAGTCATTTCAAATTCCGTCAACTATAGATGACGAATCGATTGTGGACGAAATCATTGCAACATTAAAAAAATATAAAATAGGGGTTTATAATTTATAAAATTTATCAATAATCATGAGTTACTATAAAATTAATACTTTAGAAGAATACTTCAAACACTACAAAAAATCAATTCGCGAGCCAAGAAAATTTTGGGATAAAATTGCTTCCGAAAATTTTACTTGGTACCAACAATGGGATAAAGTAGTCGATTTTAATATGGCTGAAGCCGAAATAAAATGGTTTACAGAAGCTAAAGTAAACATTACAAAAAACTGTATCGACAGACATCTTGCTAAAAAAGGAGACAAAACGGCTATCATTTTTGAACCGAATGATCCAAATGAAGCAGCATTGCATATTTCGTATAATGAATTGTACGAGCGCGTTTGTAAAATGGCGAACGTATTGAAAGAACAAGGTATCCAAAAAGGAGATCGCGTTTGTATTTATTTACCAATGATTCCTGAATTAGCCATTACCACTTTGGCTTGCGCCAGAATTGGAGCCATTCACTCAGTTGTTTTTGCAGGATTTTCCGCTTCGGCAGTAGCTGCAAGAATAAATGACAGCGAATGTAAAATGGTCATCACTTCTGATGGTGGCTATCGTGGAAACAAAACCATTGATTTAAAAAGCATCGTTGATGAAGCTTTATTGAATTGCCCTTGTGTGGAGAACGTTTTGGTTGCCAAAAGAATAAATTCAACTATCAATATGAAAGAAGGACGTGACCAATGGTTGCAACCACTTTTAGACAAAGCTTCTGACAATAATGTAGCCGAAATCATGGATGCCGAAGATCCTTTATTCATCCTTTACACATCCGGTTCAACTGGAAAACCAAAAGGAATGGTACATACCACAGCCGGTTATATGGTGTATACCGCGTATACTTTTAAGAATGTTTTTAGTTACGAAGAAAATGACATTTTCTGGTGTACTGCTGATATCGGTTGGATTACCGGACATTCCTATATTCTTTATGGACCGTTATTGAATGGAGCCACAACTGTAATTTTCGAAGGGGTTCCGTCCTATCCTGATTTCAGTCGTTTTTGGCAAACCATCGAAAAGCATAAAGTCACTCAGTTCTATACTGCTCCAACAGCCATTAGAGCTTTGGCAAAAGAAAGCATTGAATACGTGCAACGCTACCAATTAACTTCTTTGAAAGTGATTGGATCTGTGGGAGAACCTATCAATGAGGAAGCTTGGCACTGGTACAACAACCATGTAGGAGATAAAAAATGTCCTGTTGTAGATACGTGGTGGCAAACAGAAACCGGAGGAATTATGATTTCGCCAATTGCTTTTGTAACCCCAACAAAACCTACGTATGCATCTTTACCATTACCGGGAATTCAACCTGTTTTGATGGATGAAAAACGCAACGAAATTGAAGGCAATCAGGTTACCGGAAGTTTGTGCATTAAATTTCCTTGGCCGGGAATTGCCAGAACCATTTGGGGTGATCACCAGCGTTATAAAGACACGTATTTTTCTACCTTTCCAGGCAAATATTTCACTGGCGACGGAGCTTTGCGTGACGAAGTTGGATATTATAGAATTACGGGTCGCGTAGACGATGTAGTGATAGTTTCCGGACATAATCTGGGCACTGCACCAATAGAAGATGCCATCAATGAGCATCCTGCAGTTGCGGAAAGTGCAATTGTAGGTTTCCCACACGACATCAAAGGAAATGCTTTGTATGGTTTTGTAATCCTAAAAGAAACAGGAGAATATCGCGACAGAGAAAACCTTAGCAAAGAGATTAACCAACACATATCTGATCACATTGGACCCATTGCCAAACTGGACAAAATTCAGTTTGTTTCCGGTTTACCAAAAACACGTTCGGGAAAAATCATGCGTAGAATTTTGCGTAAGATTGCCGAAGGAGATTACTCTAATTTTGGTGACATCTCAACATTATTGAATCCTGAAATTGTGGAAGAAATCAAAGAAGGTAAAATTTAGATTTTAGTTTTAATTGTTGTTAAAAACTGCTTCATGAATGGAGCAGTTTTTTTATATAAAAAAGGCTGTCTTTGTAGAGACAGCCTTTTTAAACATTTAAAACAAAACAAACAAACCGTATTATTCCTTAATGAACTTCAATACCTGAACCCCATTATTCTCATCATACGCTTTTACTATATAAAAACCTTGATTCAAATCACTAATTATATATTGATGTCCTTCGGATTGATTTGCATCAAACGTTTTTACCAATTGTCCTGTTATAGAAAAAACTTGAACTTTAGAAGTTGCAGCATTTAAAGTAAAATAACTGGAAGCCGGATTTGGATACAACAAAACTGTTGGTGTTTTTTCATAATCAACTATTGCCAAAGAAGCCGTTTTGTTTCCATAGATTCGGTATTCACCAGGCGGAATAGTTATCGGGTCACTTACATTATTCACTGTGATTGTTGTATTATCCATCAAATTGTACCACTCACCAGTGTAAGGAAATCCAGTTGCTACATTTTGTGTGGTAACATTAAAATTAGCCAGAATCAAAACATCTTTAAGTTGGCTTGACGCCAAAGCACTATTGGTAATTTTGATATTTGGATACAACGAACTTGTATTCGATATGGTTGCAGTTCCTGAAAAAACAGGCTCTACAGTTTTCATCGTAATCATTTTAGACCAATCGTTATAAATTTTACTTCTATTAGTATCTCCAAGCCAATTATTAACCCATTGCGGTTGTTGTTTGGTGTCTAATTTACAATCCCCAGATGTAGCATCTGACGAGGTATTTACCGTTCCATTATTACACGCAAAAATAGAATTTTCCCAACCTAGCTCACCAAAATGCCAAATCATCTTTGGTCCAGGAACCAATAAAGAAACCGCTCCAATTGCTGACATTCTAGACAAGGCTATATTTAATGTTTTTACATTATGGGCAGCATTGGTACTATTCCCGAATTGTAAATTTTTATACATTAATCGTTCTTCATCATGACTTTCGGCATAACCCATCAATCTATTTGTGGTAAAACCTCTGCTCGTACTATTCATACGAGAAATATTTCCAGCAAACCCCATTGACAATTCATTATATTGACCAGTCATTATTCCCCACATCATAATTCCTTTGCTTGGCGTTTCATTAATTCTGTAATTTGCCCAAAGTTGCTCTTCATCATCATTCCCTAAGTGCTCAAAAATAGTATAATGCGTTGGGTCTAAACTCCAAGAATAATCGGCATATTTTCGCAACACATCCACTCGATCTTGTTGTTTAACACCAGTACAAGCTTCTTGACCACCGGCAACATTAGCAGGACAATTTTGAGTAAATCCTTTGGTTAAATCCCAACGAAATCCGTCAATTTTATATTCTTCTACCCATTGTTTAATCACACGTTGTACATAGTTTTGCGTTCTAGGTTGTTGATGATTGAAATCCTCACCCACACTGTAACTATGCATTGCAGTTGTATTAAAATAAGGGTTTTCAGTTGAAGGAGAACCCCAACCATCTCCGTCAGGATCATTCATCCACATACGAAGCATTGGATTTCTTCCAAAAGCATGATTCAATGCCACATCAAGAATTACCGCAATTCCGTTTTGATGGCATAAATCCACAAACTCTTTTAACTTATCCGAAGTACCGTAGAATTTATCCAAAGCCATGTGAAAAGAGGTGTTATATCCCCAACTTTCATTGCCTTCAAATTCCATCACTGGCATTAATTCAATCGCATTTATTTTCAAATTTTTGAAATAATCGATTTTATTAATCAAGTCTTGATAACTTCTATTAGCATCAAAATCGCGAACCAACAATTCATAAACAACCAGTTTTTCTTTTTCTGGTTTAACAAAATTAGTGGTAGCGCTGCTCCAAGCGTAGGGAGTTTTCCCAGTTTGTAATACTGTCACTTCTCTGTCTTGACCTACTGGATAAACCGGAAGATTTGGATAAGTAGAAGCAGGAATAAAAGGATCATCATTAGGAGACAAAACAAGTGTCGAATACGGATCGGCAGTTTTCACTAAAGAAGGCGTTCCTGCAATAGGTGTTGCATCAACTACCCAATACTGATAGGTGTAATTTGTTCCTGAAACCAATCCTGTTAATTCTAACCAAAATTTACCCGAAGCAGGATCTTTTTTCATCGCATAAGAAGCCGTAGGCTGCCAGCTGTTGAAACTTCCTGCTACATAAACAAAATCTTTGAAAGGAGCGTCTAAAACCAGCGTTGCTTTTGAGGCATCAGCTGCATTGTAATTAATTCCGTCCAATAAACCGGCCGGCATGGACTCACTAACCACATTCGGGTTAACTACAGCACCAAATTTTTTAGTGATTACAGTTGTTCCTTGAGTAACCTGCAACTCGTAATTTTGGTTCCCTGTAATATTCGTATGATTATAGGAATAACTGGAAGTGGCAGCATTTGTATTTAAAGTTGTACCGTTTGCTTTCAATACATAACTGGCATTTCCACCGGTATTAGTAGCTGCAATATTCAAACTTCCACCTGAAGCAATAATTGTTGAACTGTTCTCAGCCGGAGTAGTCAGTGTCACTTGGTACGCACCAACTTCAACATAATTATCTTGCGATTTTTTATCTCCTGTTCCGTCCTTAGCTTTAATAAGAAAGCCTATTTTCCCTATTCCATTTCTATTGTAAAAGGTATTTGGAGTAAATGTTTTAGTATAGGTATTGGTAACTGAGTTGTAAGCAAACCTATTCGCTTCATTGGACGAAGTCCATGTACCGTTAGTAGGACAATCAATGCTATTAGCATCATTGATATCAAATGACCAAGTCCACATGTATAATGCGTTTCCGGTAACTCCCCAAGTTGCTTCATTTACATTATTCCCATTGATGGTAATGGTAATAGATGTCGTTTCTTCAAAAGTAGCTGGGCTTATAGTATAAGCAATTGCTTGTTGCTGTGCTGAAGCGACAATTGAAAGGAAAAACAATAAAAAAAGTATAGTTTTTTTCATGGTTTAGTGTTAATTAAATTAGAAAACAAAAAAAGGGCTATCCCATAGATAGCCCTTTTTTTTATGGAAATAAATTATTCTTGATTAGGAATCATTAAATAACTACCATCTAAATCGTTGAAATAGATTTTGTATTTTGATTTAGCAACTGGTAAATCACCTCCGCTTGCTCCATTGTTTGGAAATCCAGAGAAAGCAGTATTACCACCCCAATTTACATCCCATGCATTATTTGCTCTGAATTTAGCTTTCCCATCATTTAATGGTAATAAATCCAATGACCAAACATGTGAATTAAATGCTGATTGAGTCAATGCAGTAGAAGCATCCCATCCTAATGGAGTACTATCTCCAATAATACCAACTGTAGAGAAAGTTGCAGCAGCAGATGCATCATAAGCTACTAAAGTGTACTTTAACGTTTCAGTATTCATTGTGAAAGAATAATATCCATCAGTTGCAATTGTAAAAGATGCTGGATCTGGATCAGCTTCTGTTGGTCTAGCCACAATAGCATCTCCATCACCTTTACCATACATTGGAGCCCATTGTCCAGGTGTAGAAATTAATTTGAATGCACCCGCTTTAAAGAATCCTGTAAATTTATATAAATTTGGATTTGTTCCGCTTCTGAATAATGGTTGGTTTTTATTATTATTATTCCATCCTGAAGCAGTTGCATCACCTACAAAATACCAATCTTTAAACTCATAAGGAAGCAATCCTGTGTATGCATTAACTAAAATAGTCAATGGAGTTTCAGACATCATTTTTTCAGCTCCTGCAAGGCTTGACATTACTTTAATATCATAAGATCCTAATTGGTCAGGTATACCACCTAATTCAATTACTGCTTGATTTAAAGTTTTTACAGTAACTTCGATTTGAGTTGCACCGGCAGTTCCTCCTAATTCAATTGCTTTTGTAAAATCACCACCTTTAACATCCATCAAAAGTTTGTATCCTATCTCAACATCACCGCCATAAGTTGCTTTGGTCCATACAAAACGCTCTGCAACATCATCAGCATTTTCTTCAAGTAATACATATGATTTATCGTTTTCAGGCGCAACTAATTCCGGAGTATCAACTCCTTCAATTACTGGTCTATCTTCTACATCTTCAACGCTACAAGACAAGGCAAGTATCGCGAATAAAGCAATTACTGATTTAGTTATATTTTTCATTTTTCTATTTATTTTTTAATATTATTAATATCCAGGGTTTTGTTGTAATTTACTGTTTGATGACAATGCAGTCGCAGGAATAGGAAATAAATTTCTATAGGCTTGCGTTGGTGCTCCACCAGCTACATTTCCTTTCCAAGGCCATATATAACTACCGCCAGAAAATTTACCAAAACGAATTAAATCCGTTCTTCTGTGACCTTCCCAGTGTAGTTCTTTTGCTCTTTCGTCAAGAATTAAGTTTGCTCCTGCAACATCAGCAGTAAGAGAACTTATTGTTGAAGCATTAGCTCTAGTTCTTAAAGCATTTACATACCCTCTGGCTGTTACAAGATCTCCCACTTTACCAACTACCGCACACTCAGCATACATTAAATAAGCATCTGCCAAACGGAAAATTGGAAAATCAGAATCAGAGAAATTTCCTGCTTTATCTGAACCAGATACTCCATTAACATCTACATTTCTAAATTTTTGAATAGCATATCCATCAGTAAATGAGCTAATATCAACGATTTCTTTGGTTTGTCCATCGGTATAGAATTGCCCTCTTGTATCAGTAGTGTTTCCATTAAACTTATCTACAAATGCCGATGTTGTTCTGATTCCAGCCCAACCACCATTTATTCCAAATTCAGAAGCGTTCATGGTTCCACCAACTGGTGCATGCGTCAAGAAAGTAGTTCCTCCATAGGTTTGAGTTTTAAGACCATCAAAAGCAATTGCAAAAATGAATTCGTTTTGCGCTCCATTTCTATCATTGTCAGCAAGAAACAATTGGTTGTAATTAGTATGCAATGCATATCCTGATGCAATTACTTTATTAATTAATGGTAATGCACCTGTATAGTTATCAGTACCAATATATACTTTAGCATTCATATACAATTTAGCTTGTAACATCCAAGCTGCTGCTTGATCTACACGATACGCTTCATTTGATTTTGGCGCTTTCAACTCAGGTGTAATTGCAGTTAATTCATCATCTACAAACTTGTATAATTCTGCTCTAGTAGCATACTCAGGATAAAAGAATGTGCTTGGAGAGTTTTCAGTAACTAAAGAACCACCACCAAACATATCTACTAAATGCCAATACGTCAAAGCTCTTAAGAAACGTGCTTCTGCTCTGTAGGTTTTAATCTCTGCTACTAAAGCAGCATCAAGACCTCTAGCAGCTAATTTCTCATCTGTAGTTTGTCTTAAAAACTCATTGCAGTTTACAATTTGAAAAGAGAAACGTGCAAATGTAGCCGTGATGAAACGGTCTAAAGAAGTCCATGTTTGAGAATGAAGATCTTTTATTGTTCCGTCATTCCAACCAATCACAGCCTCGTCAGTAGTTAATTCCTGCATTAACCAAAAACCTCTGATATACTGACTTTCTCCTTCATCAATTCCAGAAATATCAGGAGAACCAGCTGCAGTTTGACCTGATGTAGCAAATCCTGCATATAGTTTAGCTAAATATTGTTTGTATGATTCTGGCGTACTAAAAAATTCTTCACCGGGAATAGCATTTGCGCTATCTGGTACTTGGTTCAAATCATCTGTACACGATGGGAATAACATCACCAACAGTAACAAAGAAATACCCAATAATTTTATTTGTGTCTTTTTCATTTTTCTTGTTATTTGTATTAGAAATTAACGTTTAAACCTAACGTGAAAGTTATTGGTCGTGGGTATAAATTTCCGTCTATACCTCCAGAAATTTCTGGATCTAATCCTTCATATTTAGTAATTACCAAAACATTTTGTGCTGATAATGTCAATTTAACTAATGAATTTGAATTCTCTTTTTGATTGAAAGTATATCCAACACTTACGTTGTCCAATCTAATAAAAGAAGCATCTTGAATGTAGTAATCAGATTCGAAACGTTTAGTATCATTTGATCTAAATCCTGTTTCCAAAAGGTTTTCAACACCGTTTGATAAATCTGTATTTCTGATCAAAATGTTATTGAAAGAACCTTTACTAGAATCTACGTTGTTGTAATTATAGTTACCCCAAGATCCTCTCCAGTTCATTCCCATATCAAAGTTTTTGTAGGTTACACTGGTATTGAAACCGTAAAAAACATCAGCAGCTGGTTTATGAAAACGGTATTTGTCTTGTTGTGTAATCAATCCGTCTTTATTTCTGTCGATGTATACTCCGTCTAAAGGTTTTCCATCTACACCATACGCTTGCTCATACACGTAAAAAGAACTTGGCGCATATCCTACTTGGTGATTTTGAATCGTGTTTCCTGTAGCACCTTCATACCCTCCAATATTAATACCCGGAGTATTCGGTTGCGTAGTAGTCAACTTAGTGATTTTAGAATCTTGGAATGTTATGTTTCCACCAATTCTCCATTCAAAATCGTCATTACGAACAGGAATAACTTCTGCAGCAATTTCAATTCCCTCATTTTCGATTGTTCCTACGTTGTAGTTATCAAAATTTGAAAATCCAAAGAAAGAAGGATTTTGTGTGTACAATAATAAATCTTCAGTAGTTCTTTTGTATAAATCAACACTACCGTTAATTCTATTGTTTACAAATCCAAAATCTAAACCTGCATTAACAGTGGTAGTTTGTTCCCATTTCAAGTTACTGTTATACGGTTGTGGTCTGTATGTAGTGTAAAAATCACTTCCAAACTGGTATTGAGCAGCTGTATTAGATGCTAAATACAATGGAATAGAAGGATAACTAACTCCAATATCTTGTTGTCCTGTAATACCCCAACCTCCACGAAGTTTCAATGTAGAAATACTTGTTACATCTTTCAAGAAGTTTTCTTCATTCAATTTCCAAGCTAAAGCAACTGCAGGGAAATTTGCCCAACGATTAGTTTCCGTAAATCTTGAAGTTCCATCACGTCTGTAAGACAAGGTCAATAAATACTTGTCAGCGATAGTAATATTTGTTCTTGCAAAGAAAGATTGCAAGTTGATTCGTGATGGAAAAGATGGTGGTGAAGTTGTGTTTTTAGTCTGAAATTCAAAATTTGAAGAATTATAAAACTCTCTAAAATCTTGATATGAATATCCTCCAGTCACATCAAAAATAGTATTAATAGCTTCTACTTTTTTATTGTAATTTAAAAATAAATCCATCAACTTATTCGAACGAGATTGTGTTCTTTCATAGCTATTGTTATATCCAGAACCTGACAAACCATTTAGGTAATTAGCGTCGGTATTACCAAAAGATCTACCACTTAATTCATCGTAACCAAAGTTAGCAACCGCTTTCAACTCTGGTAAAAAATGCATTTTATATTCCGTTTGAATGTTTCCAATACTTCTGTATGAAGTACCATAATTATTTTGTTGTTCAATCAAAGACAATGGATTTCTTCCAGCCAATTGATTGATTTCAGTAGCAGAAGTATACCATTGAAAAAAGGTACCGTCAGGATTTCTTACAACCTGAGTTGGGTCAAAACGAATAGCTGAACCAATAGCACCTCGGTCACTATAATTACTGTTTATAACAGACGTATTATTGTTTAATTCAATTTTTAAATGATTGTCCAAGAAATTACCTGTTACACCAACACCTAATGTTGTTCTCTCCATGTTATCTCTTTTCAGGATACCATTTAAATTAGCATAACCTACAGACGCTCTGTATACTATATTATCAGAACCACCACTTAATGAAATATTATGATCTGTACCGATAGCCGTTCTGTAAATCTCATCTTGCCAATCTGTATCAGCAGCACCCATCAAAGCTATTTGTGCAGCATTACCATTAGCCGTTACGAAATCTCTGAATTGAGTACTTGACAAAGCATCCACTTTATTTGTGATTTCAGATACTTGAAAATTTCCGTTATAATTTATTTGTAAATCACCTGCTTTTCCTTTTTTGGTAGTAATGATAATTACACCATTAGAAGCTCGAGAACCGTAAATTGCAGTCGCCGAAGCATCTTTCAAAACCGAAATAGATTCGATGTTGTTTTGGTTGATTGTAGACAATGGATTTCTACTTCCTTCTACTCCACCAGCAGCAACTGGCACACCATCAATTACATATAAAGGATCGTTGTTTGCAGATAAAGAAGACCCACTTCTAATTCTAATTGTAGCACCTTCACCTGGAGAACCTCCTCCATTGATAATTTGCAAACCAGCAACTTTACCTTGAATCATTTGATCCGCAGAAGTTACAGGTCCTTTATTAAAATCTTTAGTTGTCAATACCGTTACAGCTCCTGTAGCATCTTTCTTCTTAACTGTTCCGTATCCTACTTGGATCACAACTTCTTTTAATTGATTCGCATCTTCTTCTAAAGAAACGTTTAATGATTTTTGGGCAACATAATCCACTACAGTATTTTTATATCCGATATAAGAAAATACTACTTTATCACCTTTCTTAACATTAGATAACAGATATTTACCATCAAAATCAGTAGAAACACCATTAGCGGCACCTTGTACATTTACATTTACCCCCGGAATTGGCTGTCCTGACACTTTATCAAGAACAGTTCCGCCAACAGTATTCTGAGCCAGAATACTAAAAGGGAGTAGCAGTAATAAAATTAACAACTTTTTATAAATTGTTTTCATACTTTTTGTTTAAATTAATTTAATTTTTTGTTGAGTTTTCAACCTTAACTATTACTTCGAATGTTAAATTTATGTAAATTTAGTCACGCTCGACAAGGCCCCTTTTTATTTGACTTACGAAAACGTAATAGTGTTGAAAACTTTCTGATTTACATAAATTTTTATCAGTTTAATTACCATTTATAAAATTTAATTTTATCTTTATTAAGAAATAATTTTTTACCATATCTTCACCATGAAAAGGAAAATAACGCTTAAACAAATTGCAAAAGAATTAGATGTATCCATTTCTACCGTTTCAAAATCTTTGAGAAATAGCCTCGAAATAGGTGAAGAAACCAGACTAAAAGTTCAAGCATTTGCTAAATTTTACCACTACAAGCCAAACAATATTGCACTTAGTTTAAAAAACAGAAAAACCAAAACCATTGGAATCATTATTCCAGAAATAGTCCACCATTTCTTTTCAACAGTTATTAACGGAATCGAACAGGTTGCAAATGAAAATGGATATAGCGTTATCATCTGTTTGTCAGACGATTCCTTTGACAAAGAAGTCTTAAATATGGAAATGCTGGCTAATGGCAGCATTGATGGTTTTATCATGTCGCTTTCTAAAGAAACCCAATTCAGAGGCGATTTCCATCATATTACCGAAGTCATCAATCAAGGAATGCCCGTTGTGATGTTTGACAGAGTTACCAATGATATCCTTTGCGACAAAGTAATTATAGACGATAAATATGCGGCTTATGAAGCTGTTCAAAGCTTGATTGATAAAGGACGAAAAAAAATCGCCCTGGTTACCACCGTTGATTATGTAAGCGTAGGAAAACTAAGGACTGATGGCTACACTAAAGCACTTCTGGATAACGGAATACCTTTTAATGAAGACCTAATCATCAAAATTGAAGACATTGATACCTGCGAAATCACCATTGGAAAACTATTGGAAGATAAAGCTATTGATGCCGTTTTTGCTGTAAATGAACTTTTTGCAGTTACAATAATCAAAACAGCTAATAAAATAGGATTGAATGTGCCGAATGATTTAGCGGTTATTGCTTTTACAGATGGTATAATTTCCAAATATTCTACACCTACTATTACTACCGTAAGTCAGAGTGGAATAAAAATGGGAAATAAAGCCGCAAAAATGCTAATTGAAAGACTCGAATCTGAAGAAGACGAAGAGGACGAAAACTATAAAACTGAAGTAATTGAAACCCATTTGATAGAAAGAGAATCAACTAATTAATTTTTATTTGTTAGTTTATTCATTACTACAACCTTGTAGTTGAAAATGTTTCCTTTAATTTTTTTCTGAGAAACAAATGTTTGAAATATATTTTTATATTTACCCATTCAAAGCTTCAACTTTTACTTCGAAAATAAGATAAGTTTTGATAAGCATAGCGCTTATCGTATTAATTTTTTAAATTACGATAATGGAAAAGCGTAAATTAAGTTTCTGGCAAATTTGGAACATGAGTTTCGGTTTTCTAGGAATACAATTTGGTTTTGCACTGCAAAACGCAAACACTTCAAGAATTTTTGAAACATTAGGTGCAAAGGTTGATGAAATCCCTATTTTATGGATTGCTGCTCCTGTTACCGGTTTAATTATCCAACCTATAATTGGTTATTTTAGCGATAGAACTTGGACCAGATTAGGCCGACGCAGACCTTATTTTCTGATAGGTGCTATTTTATCATCGATAGCATTGTTTATAATGCCCAATTCACCTTCGTTGTGGATTGCCGCTGGAACATTATGGATGATGGATGCCTCAATCAACATTTCGATGGAACCTTTCCGCGCCTTTGTTGGGGATAATCTACCCGAAAAGCAGCGAACTTTAGGTTTTGCCATGCAAAGTTTTTTCATTGGATTGGGTGCCGTTGTCGGTTCCTTACTGCCTTACATTTTCACAAATGTTTTTGGCGTAAGCAATACTGCAGCTGAAGGAATCATCCCAGATTCTGTAAAATGGTCCTTCTATATAGGAGGAGTTGTTTTTCTGTTGGCGGTTTTGTGGACTGTTTTTAAATCTACTGAATATTCTCCTAAAGAATTAGAAGCTTTTGAACAAAAAGACAAAGACACTAAAGAAATAGCTCCAATTGAAACTGAGTTCGAAAGCAAAGCGAATATCAAAAGACAATTCAATCTAGGACTTGTAATGACTTTGTTAGGAAGCATCATTTCGTTTATTATTTACGAAAACCAACTTACTAAAGAACTCTACATTTTATTTATAGGCTTAATTGTGATTGGAATCTTATTTATGGTTACTTCCAGACTTAGGGTTGTCCAAATAAAAAATGGTTTCACGATCATCATGACCGATTTATTGAACATGCCCACCACAATGAAAAAATTGGCTTGGGTTCAATTCTTTTCTTGGTTTGCACTTTTTTCCATGTGGATTTACACGACACAAGCCGTTACACAACATATTTTTGGAACAACAGATACGACTTCAAAAGTATACAATGATGCTGCTGACTGGGTATCAGTTCTTTTCACGGTTTACAATGGAGTAGCTGCTGCAGTTGCTTTTTTATTGCCTGTAATAGCAAAAAAAGTAGGGGTTCGATCCACACATTTACTGGCATTGTGCTCTGGTGGTGTAGGATTACTTTCTATTTATTTTATTGGAGACAAATATTTATTATTAATTCCAATGTTAGGCGTTGGTATTGCATGGGCCAGTATTTTATCAATGCCTTATGCGATGTTATCTGGCGCTTTACCAGCAGCAAAAATGGGTTATTACATGGGAGTTTTCAACTTTTTCGTAGTTATTCCTCAAATTGTTGCCGCAACAATCTTAGGTTTTATTGTCAAACAATTTTTTCAAAACGAACCTATTTACGCATTATTAATTGGCGGAGTATCGATGATATTTGCCGGTTTACTTACCCTTAGAGTAAACAACAGAACAAAAATTGAAATTCATGAATAATAGAAAAGCATTCATATTTGACCTGGACGGAGTAATTGTTGACACAGCAAAATACCATTATTTAGCGTGGCAAAAAATCGCAAATGAGTTAAATATTGAATTTACACTGGAACATAATGAATTATTAAAAGGAGTAAGCCGTGTGCGCTCTTTGGATATTATATTAGAATTAGGAAAAGTGGAAGCTTCACAAGAAGATAAAGACAGATGGTTACTTCAAAAAAATGAAGAGTATTTATCCTATTTAGTTGACATGGACGAAAGCGAGATTCTTCCTGGAGTATATCCCATTTTAAAATTTCTAAAAGAAAAAAATCAACCGATAGCATTGGGTTCTGCGAGTAAAAATGCCAGACCTATTCTGGAGAAAACAGGAATACTATCTTATTTTGATGTTATTGTCGATGGAAATGATGTGACCAATGCAAAACCTGATCCTGAAGTTTTCCTGATTGCCGCTAAATTATTAGAAACAAAACCAGAAGATGCTTTTGTTTTTGAAGATTCAGTGGCGGGAGTTCAAGCGGCCAATATTGGAAACATGACCAGTATAGGAATCGGTGAAGCTGGTATTTTGCATGAAGCAAAATACATCTTTAAAGATTTCACAGCAATTGATACTAACTTCATAGAAGACTTAATAAAAAGATAGAATAAAAAATAAGAGGTTCCATAAACTGTGGTAAAACCATAAAATCGAACCTTTAAACCATACATTTTTCAAACTTTAAACAACAAGGAAAGAATGAATCAAGATTATATAAAACCAGATAATTGGTCAATCATAGAAGAAGGATTTGATGTAGAGAGCGTAAAATCATCTGAAAGTTTGTTCAGCATTGGGAACGGTGCAATGGGACAACGTGCTAATTTTGAAGAAAATTATACTGGAGAAACATTCCAGGGAAGTTACATCGCAGGAATATATTACCCGGACAAAACTAAAGTGGGCTGGTGGAAAAACGGTTATCCGGAATATTTTGCGAAAGTTTTAAATGCTCCCAATTGGATTGGAATCGACATCGAAATCAACGGAGAAAAATTCGATTTGAATACCTGTACCGAAGTCAAAAATTTTCGTCGTGAGTTGAACATGAAAGAAGGTTGGTACAATCGCTCTTTTGAAGCCACATTGAAAAACGGAACTCAAATAGCAGTTACTATTCGTCGTTTTCTTTCTATCGTTTTGGATGAAGTTGGGGTTATTAATTACGAAATCACACCTTTGAACAAAGATTCAAAAATAGTGTACAAACCATATATTGATGCTGGTGTAACCAATGAAGATGCCAACTGGGAAGAAAAATTCTGGGAACCACTTGAGGTGAAAAAATCAGTAAATGAAGCTTTTGTAACGGCACAAACGTTCAAAACACATTTCAAAGTAACCACTTTCATGCAAAATAGCATTTTGTCTAATGGTGAAAAAACGGCTATTTCTCCCTCTAATATTGATGCAACTTCCGATAAAATTCAATTTAGTTATGATGTAATTGTGGCTCAAGGCCAAAAATCATCTATACAAAAAATTGGTGGTTACACGGTTTCTTTAAACCATGAAAACACCGTTACTGCAGCGGAGAAAGTGATTCAATCCGCATTAGCGTTAGGATACGAGAAAATGTTGCAGGACCAGATTGATGCTTGGGCAAAAATTTGGGAGATGTCTGATATTACAATTGATGGCGATGTAAAAGCACAACAAGGAATTCGTTTCAATATTTTTCAGTTGAACCAAACCTATCTAGGAAAGGATTCTCGTTTGAACATTGGACCAAAAGGTTTCACGGGAGAAAAATACGGAGGATCGACTTATTGGGACACCGAAGCGTATTGCATTCCGTTTTACATGGCGACCAAAGATCAGGAAGTAGCTCGAAATTTATTGACCTACCGCTACAATCAATTGGATAAAGCCATTGAAAACGCTGCTAAATTAGGATTTACTAATGGTGCTGCTTTGTATCCAATGGTAACTATGAACGGTGAAGAATGCCATAACGAATGGGAAATTACTTTTGAAGAAATTCATAGAAACGGGGCCATTGCATTTGCCATTTATAACTTTTACAGATACACTGGCGACTACAGTTACATCCCTGAAAAAGGACTGGAAGTATTAATAGGAATTGCCCGTTTTTGGCATCAAAGAGCCAACTTTTCGACTCATTTAAACCAATATGTAATTCTTGGAGTTACGGGTCCAAATGAATATGAGAACAACGTAAACAATAATTTCTACACCAATTATATTGCAAAATGGTGTCTGGAATATACCTACGAACAAATTCAAAAGGTATCTCTGGAATATCCTTCAGATCACAAAAGAATTACGGAAAAAGTAAAAATCTCGGATTCCGAATTACAATCTTGGAAAAAAGTTTCGGATAATATGTACTTCCCTTTTTCGGAAGAACATAACGTGTATTTGCAACAAGACGGTTTCTTGGACAAAGAATTAGTTCGCGTAGCTGATTTGGATAAAAGCCAAAGACCAATCAATCAAAAATGGTCTTGGGACCGAATTTTACGTTCGCCGTACATCAAACAAGCCGATGTTTTGCAGTGCTTCTATTTCTTTGAAGATCATTTTTCGAAAGAAGAACTGAAAAACAATTTTGAGTTTTACGAATCATTTACCGTTCATGAAAGTTCACTTTCGCCTTGCGTGCATTCGATTCAAGCAGCTTTATTGGATAAAATGGATATGGCGTACACATTCTATTTGAGAACTTCACGTCTGGATTTAGATGATTACAATAAAGAAGTGGAAGAAGGCTGTCATATTACCTCAATGGCAGGAACTTGGATGAGTATCGTGGAAGGATTTGGCGGAATGAGAATTAAAGAAGATACGCTTCATTTTTCTCCAAAAATTCCAAAAGAATGGGAAGGTTACTCGTTTAAAATTAATTTCAGAAATCAAATTTTGAAAGTAGCAATTAACCATAAGGAAACAACTTTTTCAATTGATGGCGACAAAGAATTGAAAATCATAGTAAATGGTCAGTCTGTAATCGTTAAGTCTGAGAATTTAGTTACGGTATAATAAACAATTGCTAGAACTTGTAGTTAATTCTATCACTTGATCCCAAGCCTCGCTAGGCTTACTAACAATCCCAATAACATTGGGATTGTTTAATTGATAACTGTTCTTAATTCAAATTTGAGGATTCCAATTTTTATAAAATCGGCTGACTATTTTAAAGTAAAAGACTTTATTTTAAGTGAGCGAAAAATCTAAATGTCAATAAAATATATTTCACAATGCATAAAACAGGTTCGTTTCCGTTCATAAATAGGAGCTTTCTAAAAAAAATAACCTTATTCCTTTTTTTTATGTCTTTAACTTTAAACGCTCAAATCGACAAAATTGAACCGCCTTTTTGGTACGCAGGAATGCAAAATCCAGAACTGCAAATTCTTTTTTATGGCAAAGACATTTCTCAATACCAAGTCACGGTTTCTAATGGCATAAAAATAACTAACGTTAAAAGAACGGAAAACTCCAACTACATTTTTGTTACCATTGACACCAAAAAAGTAGCTGCTTCTGATTTCGTTTTTACTTTTAAAAACAACAACAAAGAAACGTTTACACAAAAATACAGCTTGCGCCAAAGAAGAGAAAATTCAGCGCAACGCAAAAGCTTTGATTCTTCGGATATGATGTATTTATTGATGCCGGATCGCTTTGCCAATGGAAACAGAAACAACGACAGTGAAAATGCTACCCAAGAAAAATACAATAGAGAATTACCGGGCGGAAGACACGGTGGCGATATTGAAGGCATCATAAAAAACTTAGATTATATAGCAGAACTGGGTGCAACGACCATTTGGAGTACGCCGCTTTGTGAAGATAACGATGCCAAACATTCCTATCATACCTACGGACAATCTGATGTGTATAAAATAGATCCACGTTTTGGAACCAATGCTGATTATGTTCGATTAGCAGCCGAAATGCACAAAAGAGACATGAAACTGGTAATGGATTATGTGACGAATCACTGGGGAATTGAACACTGGATGATGAAAGACTTACCTACGAAAGAATGGATCAATCAATTTGAAACCTACACGCAAACCAATCATAAAAGAACGGTTATCCACGACACTAATGCTTCAAAATTTGATAAAAAAATCGCGATAGACGGTTGGTTTGTCCCATCGATGCCCGATTTAAATTTGACGAATCCTTTGACTTTAAAATACCTGATTCAAAATGCGATTTGGTGGATTGAATATGCCGATTTGGATGGATTTAGAGTAGATACTTATAATTATTCAGACCCAAAAGGAATTGCAAAATGGACAAAATCCATCACCGATGAATATCCCAATTTTAATATTGTAGGGGAAGTTTGGATGCAAAGTCAAGCGCAAATGGCGTATTGGCAAAAAGACAGTAAAATTGCTGAAATACAAAATTACAACTCGTATTTACCAAGTGTAATGGATTTTACATTATATGAGGCAACCAGTAAAGCGTTCAGTGAAGACGAAGGAACTTGGGACAAAGGAGTGGTAAAAATGTATGACAATTTTACAAATGATTTTCTGTATCCAAACATCAATAATATGTTGATTTTTGTCGAAAATCACGACACGAATCGTTTCAATCAAACCTACGGAAACGACATCAGAAAATACAAGATGGCAATGACTTTGATGGCTACCGTTCGTGGAATTCCTCAATTGTATTACGGAAGCGAAATAGGTATGGCCGGTGATAAGAACAAAGGCGATGCTGATATTCGTCAAGATTTCCCTGGCGGTTGGGAAGGCGATCAAAACAATGCTTTCATCAAAGAAGGAAGAACTCCGGGACAAAGCGATTATTTTAATTTTACTTCTAAATTATTCAATTGGAGAAAAACAAAAGCGGCGGTTCATTTTGGAAAAATGACACATTACATTCCGGAGAATAACATCTACGTTTATTTTAGATACAACAAAGATGAAACAGTGATGATTTTAATGAACAACAGTAATGAGACCAAAACTGTCAATACACATCGTTTCAAAGAAAACATCAAAGACTTTAAAACCGGAAAAGATGTAATTTCTGAACTTACATTTGACGTTACAAACGAAATTATAATAGAACCTAAGTCAGTTTTGATTTTAGAACTTAAGTAATTTGAACCTTGTAAAGCATTTAAGCGATTTGATAATTCCTTATATGTTTCAAAAAAAATAATCATTTAATGCTATAAAAATGAAAAAATATTCAATCCCACTTTTACTATTAACCATGACAATAATAAGTAGTTGCTCCAGTACACAAACAATTGCTGAGAGTAACAAAACACCTTTCGTTTGGGAAGGAGCGAATGTTTATTTCTTAATGACAGACCGTTTTAATAATGGCGACACTTCAAATGATATAAACTTCAACAGAACCAAAACAACGGGAAAACTTCGTGGTTTTGAAGGTGGCGACATCAAAGGAATTTCTCAAAAAATTGACGAAGGTTATTTTGATAAATTAGGAATCAATGCCATTTGGTTTACACCAATAGTGGAGCAAATTCACGATGGTGTTGACGAAGGAACAGGTTTAAGTTATGGCTTTCATGGCTATTGGGCAAAAGACTGGACAAACTTAGATCCTAACTTTGGAACAAAAGAAGATTTGGCTGCATTAGTTCAAAAAGCACACGCACACGGAATCCGAATCATTCTTGATGGCGTAATCAATCATACCGGTCCCGTAACTCCCGAAGATACGGTTTGGCCAAATGACTGGGTGCGAACAGGACCCAATTGCGATTACAAATCGTTTGAAAACACAACTGCTTGTACGCTGGTTTCTAATCTTCCGGATATAAAAACAGAAAACAATCAAGCGGTAGCGTTACCTCCTTTTTTAATCGAAAAATGGAAAAAAGAAGGACGTTACGAACAAGAAATGAAAGAACTTGATGCGTTTTTTGCTCGTACGGGATATCCAAGAGCCCCAAAATATTACATCATCAAATGGCTGACGGATTATATTGCAGATTATGGAATTGACGGTTATCGTGGCGACACGGTAAAACATACCGATGAAACGGTTTGGGCTGATTTCAAGACCCAATGTGATTATGCTTTTGCAACTTGGAAGAAAAACAATCCAACAAAAGTTTTAGACAACAATCCTTTTTACACCATTGCTGAAGTTTACAATTATGGTATCAGCGGCGGACAAGATTTTGATTTTGGAGACAAAAAAATAAACTATTTTAAAAATGGTTTCAACAATATGATCAATTTTGAGTTCAAATGGGATGCACAAAAAGACTATGAATTTATATTCTCAAAATATTCTGATAAGTTAAACAATGACTTAAAAGGATATAGTGTTTTGAACTATTTGTCTTCACACGATGACGGCGGACCATTTGATGCAAATCGTACCAAAACTATAGAAAGCGGAACAAAATTATTACTGAGTCCTGGACTTTCTCAAGTATATTATGGTGATGAAAGCGCTCGTTCTTTAGTTATCGAAGGAACAAAAGGTGATGCTACCTTGCGTTCGTTTATGAATTGGGAAGCTATCAAATCAAATCCTGAAACCCAAAAAACATTGTTGCATTGGCAAAAATTAGGTCAATTTAGAAGAAATCATCCTTCGATTGGAGCAGGAATTCACAAACAAATTTCGGGTCAACCGTATATTTTTAGCAGAACTTTCTCTAAAGGAGATTTTACAGATAAAGTAGTTGTTGGATTGGATTTGGTAATTGGTACAAAAGAACTTGCTGTAGATTCAACTTTCGCAGACGGCACATCATTAAAAGATGCCTATTCCGGAAAAGAAGCAATTGTTTCCAATGGAAAAGTGACAATCAATACTGAATTTGATATTGTTTTATTGGAATTGAAAAAATAATTCGAAAATAATTTCATAGAAACGCCTTTAGAAATGAAGGCGTTTTTTTTATGTTTACCTTTACCAAAAAATAAAAGACAATGCTCAAAATTGGACATCGTGGTGCAAAAGGACATGAACCCGAGAATACCTTTATTTCGTTCCAAAAAGCATTAGACATGCAAGTGGACGGCATTGAACTTGACGTGCATTTGAGTGCTGATGGCGAAATAATGGTTATTCATGACGAATCTATTGACCGAACGACCAACGGAAAAGGTTTTGTAAATGCATTATCTTTGCGCGAATTGAAAGCCTTTAGAATAAATGGAGAGCAGCAAATCCCAACTCTGAAGGAGGTTTTTGATTTGATAAACCAAGATTGTTTTATCAATATTGAGCTCAAAAGTTATGAGGCAATCAATAAAGTAGTTTCGCTTATTGAAAAATACGTCACTAAAAAAGGATGGAAATACGACCGGTTTTTAATTTCCAGTTTTGATTGGAATGCACTGCAACAAGTGGCGTTTTTAAATGATAAAATTCCAATTGGCGTTTTAACGGAAACCGATTTAGACTTGGCTTTGGCTTTCGCCAAATTCATTCAGGCAAAATCCATTCATCCGCATTTTCATTTATTGACAAAAGAAAACACGGCAAAAATACAGGAAAAAGGATTGCAGGTTTTCCCTTGGACCATCAATGAATTAGAAGACATTCAAAAAATAAAAACATTCAACGTAAACGGTATCATCACCGATTTCCCAAATAGAATATGAACCAGAATTTCGATATAATAATAGTAGGCGGCGGCGCAGCAGGTTTTTTTACAGCGATTAATATTGTGGAAAAAAATCCAAAATTAAAAGTTGCAATTCTGGAACGCGGAGCTGAAGTATTGCAAAAAGTTAGAATTTCCGGTGGCGGAAGATGCAACGTAACGCACGCTTGTTTTGAACCGAATGAATTGGTAAAGTTTTATCCGCGTGGCGAAAAAGAATTACGAGGTCCTTTTCATCAGTTTTGTTCTGGCGATACGATTGAATGGTTCGAGAAGCATGGCGTAGAACTCAAAATTGAAGCGGACGGACGCATGTTTCCTGTTTCGAATTCGTCTCAAACAATTATTGATTGTTTTCTAAAAGCGACACAAAAACTAGGAATTGCAGTGCTTACGGGACAAAGTGTACAATCTATTTTCAATCCCGAAGTTTCGGGAGAAAATTTTTGGAAAATTGAAACCCAAACCGAAAATTATCTTGCCGAAAAGCTAATTTTAGCCACAGGGAGCAATCCTAAAGTATGGGAAATGTTACAGAATTTTGGTCACGCAGTTGTCAGCCCCGTTCCTTCCCTATTCACTTTCAACATCAAAGATTCCAGAATAAAAGAATTACCTGGAGTTGCGGCACTAGTTACCGTAAAAGTAAAAGACACTAAACTTACTTCAACAGGACCATTGTTAATTACCCATTGGGGAATGAGCGGACCCGCAATATTGAAACTCTCGGCTTGGGGTGCCCGCATCTTGCATGACAAAAATTATCAGTTCACCATTTTCGTTAATTGGTTGAATGATGAAGACACTTCCGATGTCGAGAAAAAGCTAAAAGAATTAAAACAGGAACACGCTAAAAAATCAGTTTCAAAGAAATCTCCTTTCGAATTAACCAATAGATTATGGGAAAGTTTAGTACTCGCTTCCGGAATTGAAATGGAGACAAAATGGGCCGATTTATCTAAAATACAATTGCAAAATCTAGCCAATCAATTGACGAATGGGAATTTTCAGGTCAACGGAAAAAGCACGTTTAAGGAAGAATTTGTAACTGCCGGCGGAATTGATTTAAAAGAAATTAACTTCAAAACAATGGAAAGCAAATTACATGAAAACCTTTATTTTGCTGGTGAAATTGTCAATATTGATGCCATTACAGGCGGATTCAATTTTCAGAATGCATGGACGAGCGGATTTATTGTGGCTAATGCAATTTAAATTTAATTAACAAGAGTTTAAAACTTTAGTAAGTTTTATTTAAGAAGATTCTGATAACTTTACTATCGTATTATCAGAAACTTATGAAAACAAAACTACTCGCCTCCTTTTTTATTTTATTTCTTCACCATAGTGGTCTAGCACAAGTTAGCAACCGCATTCAGGGACAAGTATTATTTGATAAAACCGCTGCAACCAAAGTTGAAGTAATCAATTCAACCTCCAAAACCGTTATTTTGACCGATACTGATGGAAAGTTTGCAATTAACATTGAAATTAATGATGTATTAGTTTTTGTTGCTAAAAATCATAATATTAAAGAAATAAAAATTTCAGTAGCAATCTTAAACCAAGGTGCTCTTAAAGTAACTTTATCTTCTAAAGTAGAAGAGCTTAAAGAAGTGGTTGTTCAAAGCATGCCGTCCATAAAGCTTGGTAAAGATGCTAAATGGGAACAAGCCAAACTAGATCAATACGCTCTTGAAAAAAATGCAAAATCATTAAAAAATCCTGGCGTTTATACTGGTACCATTGAAAACGGCATGAATTTAATGAGAATTGGCGGAATGATAGCTAAGTTGTTCCAGAAAAAGAATACTGATACAGAGGTAAAAGGTCCTGTTCTGCCTTTTCTAGAGGCTGCAAAAACCCAAATCGAACCAGAATTTTATACCGACACATTACAACTTCAACCCGAGGAAATTGGAAAATTTCTAGATTTCTGCAACAAAGACCCAAAGTCAAAAATAATTGCTGAACAACAAAATGTACTTTCGCTTCAGGAATTTATGAGTCTCAAAATATTACATTTCAAAAGCAAATAAACTTTTAAAATATCATTGCAACCCAGACAAAAGTAAGTTTCTGAAATACGAGATCTTATCTATTCAACCACCAAATACTTCCATTTAAAACGGCGGCAAAACTTACCCAAGCCAAATACGGAAGCAATAAATAGCCCGCAATTTTATTGATTTTGGCAAATTGAACGTACGTTTCAAAAATCATCAACCACAATACAATAATTTCTAATCCGGCTAACATTGGATTGTGTAAACCAAAGAATAAATACGACCACAAAGCATTTAGTGCCAATTGTATTGCAAAGAAAACCAATGCTTTTTTTACAACCTCTTTTTCTGATTCAATTCTATCCCAAACTAATCCTGCGGCAACACCCATCATCACATACAACATACTCCAAACTGGTGCAAAAACCCAATTAGGCGGATTAAAACTTGGTTTTACTAAAGTTGGATACCAAGTAGTGATAGCAGAACGGGTGACAATTCCAGAGAAATATCCAATGGCAAGGCACGTAACAACAACAGCTAATATTCGGCTAATTTTATTCATTTTTATATTTTTTAAATGTACTCTTTTCTTGAAACATATGAGCTATTTAAGAAACAATAAGTGTACTGATTATCTCGTAAACTTTATATTTCTAACCATTAAGGAATTAAGAAAAATTAAGCCCAATACTTAATGAAGCTTAATTCCTTAATGGTTAAAAAATCCTTGATGGACTTATATGATTATTTTTATTGTCCAAATTTACTTAAATCTTTGTAACGATTAACCAACTAAACGAATAAACAAATAACCCAAAAAAGTATCTTTGCGTAAATTTATACATTCATGATTTCAGCAAACGATTTTATTCCATCAAAATATACACATTCGATTGAAAGCGGAAATTTTCAATGGAGCGCGCCCAGTAACATTGCTCTTGTAAAATATTGGGGAAAAAAGGACAATCAAATTCCAGCCAATCCTTCGGTGAGTTTCACGTTGAATAATTGCAAAACGATAACGAAATTGGCTTTCGTCAAAAAAGAAAACGACGGTACATTTTCCTTCGATTTACTTTTTGAAGGGAAACCAAAAGAAGATTTCAAACCAAAAATTCAAAAATTTCTGGAGCGAATAGAAATCTATTTGCCGTTTTTAAAAGACTTCCATTTTACAATTGACACAGAGAATACCTTTCCGCACAGTTCCGGCATTGCTTCGTCAGCATCTGGAATGGCCGCTTTGGCGATGAACTTGATGAGTTTAGAAAAAGCGTTAAACCCTGAAATGACTGAGGAATATTTCTATCAAAAAGCGTCATTATTAGCGCGATTGGGTTCAGGAAGCGCTTGCAGAAGTGTAAAAGGCCAAGTAGTGGTTTGGGGTAATCATGCAAATATCTCCGGAAGTTCTGATTTATTTGGGGTAGAATTTCCTAATGCGATTCATGCAAATTTTAAGAATTTTCAAGATACTATTTTACTGGTTGACAAAGGTGAAAAACAGGTTTCGAGTACCATTGGTCATGATTTAATGCACAATCATCCTTTTGCCGAAAGGCGATTTGCACAAGCACATGAAAACTTGGACCAACTAATTACCATTTTTGAAAGTGGGAATTTAGAGGAATTTATCAAAATTGTAGAAAGCGAAGCCTTGACTTTACATGCTATGATGATGACCTCAATGCCTTATTTTATACTAATGAAACCGAACACCTTGGAGATTATAAATGCGATTTGGAGATTTAGAAATGAGACTAAAATTCCGGTTTGTTTCACGCTGGATGCCGGTGCAAATGTGCATGTTTTATACCCTGAAAATGTGGCCGAAACAGTTTTACAATTTATTAAGAACGAATTAGTTGGCTATTGTCAAAATGGTCAGTACATTTGTGACGAAATTGGAAATGGAGCTTCGTTGATTTAATCTGTTTTTTTCCTATCTTTATTTTTTAAAGAGCTGAAATCATGGATATTCAATCAGAGAAATTAGAATTGATAAAAATGTTATTAGAAACTGATGACAAAACGATAATCGAGGCTATAAAAAACATTTTCAAAGCACAAAAAAAAGATGTCTGGAAAGAACTATCTCCTGAACAACAAGAAGAAATTGATCTTGAAATTCTAGAGGCTAATCGCGGAGATCAAGTTGATTTATAAAAACTATTTGTTACAACATATAATTATCAAGCTTAAATTGTTAATTTACAATATAATATGAAAGGACCTTTATTTTACTCAAAAATATTACTCTTTGGAGAATACGGAATCATTCGTGACTCAAAAGGGCTTTCAATCCCATATAATTTTTACAATGGTGCACTTAAGAGAGATGAAAATCCAACTGAAGAAGCCATCAAATCAAATGGTCACTTAAGACGTTTTGTAACGTATTTAGAAACTTTACAAAACGAACAATCTGACTTAGTTACTTTTGACCTGACTACATTGAAAAACGATGTGGAAACCGGAATGTATTTTGATTCGAGTATCCCACAAGGATATGGCGTAGGCAGCAGCGGTGCACTTGTAGCAGCGATTTATGATAAATATGCACAAAATAAAATCACGGTTCTGGAGAATTTGACCCGTGAAAAATTATTGCAGTTAAAAAATATATTTTCTCAAATGGAGAGTTTTTTCCACGGAAAAAGTTCTGGTTTAGATCCTTTAAACAGTTATTTGAGTATCCCGATTCTGATTAATTCTAAAGACAATATTGAAGCAACCGGAATTCCTACACAAAGTTTTGACGGAAAAGGCGCTGTATTTTTATTAGATTCAGGGATTGTGGGCGAAACTGCTCCAATGGTAAATATTTTCATGGAAAGTCTGAAGGACAAAGGTTTCCGTGCGATGTTGAAAAATCAATTTGTGAAATATACGGATGCTTGTGTGGAAAATTTCCTTGGCGGAGACATGAAATCATTGTTCATGAATACTAAGAAATTATCAAAAGTAGTTTTGAATAACTTCAAACCAATGATTCCGGAACAATTTCACGGAATTTGGCAACAGGGAATTGACAGCAATGATTATTATTTAAAATTATGCGGTTCCGGTGGTGGCGGTTACATCTTAGGTTTCACTGAAGATTTAGAAAAAGCCAAAGCTTCTTTGAAAGATTACAAACTAGAAGTAGTATATCAGTTTTAAAAAATTTCATACTCACACAAATTTATGCTGATAGCACAATTTTGTGGAAAACAACTAATTTCAAATTAGAAAAACACGAATTTACTGGTTCAAAGAACCTTGTAAAATCGTGTTTTTTTTATGCTTTTGTGGCAATTCGTTTATTGAAAAAAAATATGTTTTTTTGGCAAAACCTTAAAAAACAAAAATTAAATTATTCAATACAAATAAATTTAAACCAAATCTTACATTTTCAATAAAAAACATCCTATCTTTAAACATCTGATTTTTTTTGCCCCACTACCTACAAAAAAAACTATATGACTGAAAATAAAATTCTTGAAAATTTTAAGCGAAGCAATATTTTCATTCCTCTGATTATAGTAATTATATCCTGCTCCTCGTTGACTATCATCAACTACCTAACCATTAAAATCTTGTCGGCATCCAGAGCGTATGTAAATGGAGAATCTCATTATTCCGAAGGACAAAAAGATGCAACACGCCACCTCATCACGTATTTATTTACTAATGACACCAGTCAATGGAAATTATTTAACGACGAGTTAAGTGTTCCTATAGGAGATAAAACTGCGCGAATTGGCTTAGTTAACAATAGCGATATTGAAATAATCAAAGATGGATTTAGAGCTGGCCGAAATGACGAAAGAGATCTTGATGATTTAGTTTGGTTATTTCAACATTTTCACTCCGTTCCTTTTTTAGCAAAAGCGATTAATGAATGGGAAAAAGGAGATCAATTAATTGACCAATTGGCATTGATTGGAAATGAAGCCCATAAAAAAATAAGTACCAAAACTTTAAGCCCAAACGAAAAAGAAAAAATTTTCCAACAGATAAATAGCATTACCTACAAACTAACTATAAATGAGCGTAATTTCTCTGATGCACTAGGAGAAGGCACTCGCTTAATTAAAACCTACCTTCTTTTTACCAATATCTTTTTTACGTTAATAATCATTGGAAGTGTCAGTATTTATTATTCTGTAATGATTAATAAGCTAAGACGCTCAAAACGAGAAACAGAAGATAAAAACAGGAATTTAATAATAGCCAATAAAGAGCTTGATAAGTTTGTATACAGTGCCTCTCATGATTTAAGGTCACCCATCTCTTCCTTGAAAGGATTAATAGAGATTGTAAAATTAGAAGATGATTTGGATGAAATCAGAGATTATTTAGACTTAATGCATCAAAGTCTTGATAAGCAAGACCAATTTATTAGAGATATAATTGATTATTCCAGAAATAAAAGAAAAAAAGTAACTACAGCTTCTGTTAGTATAAATGAAATTATAGATGAAATTATTTCTCAACATTTTTATATTAAAGGAACGAATGAAATTGCCATCAAAAAAAACTTATCCGTTGATGAAGTCCAAAGCGATGGTTTGCGCTTAAAGATTATCTTGAATAACTTACTATCAAATGCTATCAAATATTCTGACGAGAAAAAAGAGAAGCGTTATATTGCTATTAAAACGTATACCAAAGGGGAATTTTACATAATAGAAATTGAAGATAATGGTATTGGAATCAATAAAGAATACCAAGTCAAAATTTTTGAAATGTTTTTTGTAACCAATAATAACAAGAAAGGTTCCGGTTTAGGTCTTTACTTAGTAAAAGAAGCTGTTGAAAATCTCAATGGAAACATAACCGTAGATTCAAAAATGAATATAGGAAGTAAATTTATAGTAACGATACCCATACAACATGAGGGCCAATTATAAAGTTTTGATAATTGACGACAATATAATTGATCAAATTGTCACGAAACAATTACTAAGAAAAACACTGGGTATAACTGAAATAAGCACTGCCAATAATGGTAAAGAAGGAATTCAATGGCTTACTAATTACAAAATCAGTGCTGAAGAATCTCTGATAATTCTGTTAGACATTAAAATGCCCGAAATGGATGGATTCGAGTTCCTTTTAAAATACGAAATGCTCTCTGAAGAATTGAAAAAGGAAACTCAAATTTTCATGCTTTCCTCAACATTAGATCCTAACGATATTACGCGGGCAAAAAACAATACATACGTCAAAACTCTTTTGAGTAAACCTTTACCAATTAAAAAATTTGGTGAAATGATTTATCCTGATTCTTCCCTTTAATAAGCAATTAATTTTCAATCAAATGAAATCAGATTTATCTCAATAGAATTATCCGAAATAAAGGGAGTATTTCACAATATCCTCTTAAAAGAATTCCCGTTTATGAGTTTTTGTAAAGAAATCAAGTTGATTTTAAAAACAAAATCCTAAATTTGAGCATAAATAGGCAAGTTTGCTATACCGATGTAAAAACTTGACAAAAAACTACTAATAAAAAATGTTAAGCAGGCAACAGAAGCTTTTAGTGATGAAAATTGTCAGTTTGTTCTCTGTCGTTAGAGGCTATAACATTCCGGTAATAATTTTGGCACAATACCTTTCGTCTATATTTATTTTGGCTCCCGAAAAAAGAGCGTTGGATATTCTACTCGATTTCAATTTATTTATATTGGTTTTTGCTTCTTCGCTAACAATTGCTTCCGGATATATTATCAATAATTTTTATGACAGTCGAAAAGATTTAATCAATCGTCCCAATAAGTCGATGCTGGATCGATTAGTGAGTCAAAAAACAAAACTAAACGTCTATTTTACACTCAATTTCATAGTGGCTTTAATGGCTATGTTTGTTTCCTGGCGTGTATTTTTATTCTTTTCTGGGTACATATTTTTCATTTGGTTTTATTCTCACAAAATAAAAAAATACCCAATAATAGGAAACTTGACGGCTGCTTTGCTGGCTGTTTTACCTTTTTTTGCCATACTGTTGTATTTTTATACTCGGATTCCATATGAAGAGATTGAAAATTATAAAAGACAGCTTGGCGTTATTTTTTCGCATGCCACTTTTTTGTTTTTGCTACTGTTGATTCGAGAAATGATTAAGGATTTAGAAAACCTAAAAGGTGATTTAGCCAATGATTACAAAACGATTCCTATTGTTTACGGCGAAGAAATATCGAAAAAAATCATTACTGTTTTGACAATTCTGACTGTTGTTCCTGTTTATGTTTTAATCGAAATTTACGATGTGGGTTACATGGATGTTTATTTTTATTCTTGTCTGATTGTACTAATTTTTTTCTTGGTTTACTTGTGGAAATCAAGCACAAAAGCACAATTTTTATTGCTTCACAACACTTTGAAATTCCTTATTGTTGCGGGTGTTTTTTGTATTGTATTGATAAATCCGAGTGTTTTATGGCATGGAAAAAAATTGTTGATGACGGTTTAAACATTTTCTTCTTTGGGATTATAAAAGTTGAAAACCATTTTCTCAAGAATTCCCAAATACCATCATTTGGTTAGCCCCTATAGTCCCGAAGCTTCGGGAGAAATCCTTTTATTTTTTGCTGCCAAAAAATAAAAGATTGTAATGAATAGCGGGAATAGCTCCAAAAAACGAAACTAAAACGTATTAATTAGCTTATAAACTAGATAGTTAGCGTTTTTATAATTGGCTGTTATTGATTGTCAAGTATATAAATAGTATCTTTGCACAAATTATTGGAATATTATGAATAACAAGGAAGGCAATAATAAGAAAAGTGGTCCAAGAGCAACTAGCTCAAGACCAAGTTCGAATAAGCCAAAACCTGCCATGCAGAAGCGCGCTCAAGGGCCGAAAAAAGTTAAAGTAAATACTAAAGTTGCCGATATCGCTACTGATAAAGTAGAGAAAAAACCAAATCAAGCACCAAAGAGACCGAAAGTAAAAGACGAAATTCGTTTGAATAAATACATTGCAAATTCTGGTGCGTGCTCGCGTCGTGATGCTGATATTTACATTCAATCCGGGACTGTAAAAGTAAACGGGATTCCTGTTACCGAAATGGGATACATGGTAAAACCTGGAGATGTTGTGAATTTTGACGGCGCTACTTTGACACCGGAGAAAAAAGTATATATCTTACTAAACAAACCAAAAAACTTTACGACTGCCATGGACGAAGGTCAGGAATATCGTAATGTATTGGAACTGGTAAAAGGTTCTACGACTGCAAAAATTGGTGCCGTGGGAAGAATGGACAAGAATACAACTGGATTGTTATTGTTCACAAATGACACGGATATGATTCGTAAATTTACGTTACCAAGTCAAAAATCATCTAAAATTTACCAAGTTTCATTAGACAAAAACTTGAAATTTGAGGATTTAGAAAAAATAAACAAAGGGTTGACTCTTGACGGACACCGCGTTTTTGTGGAAGATGTAAGTTACATTGACGGAGAGGCTAAAAGTGAAATTGGTTTGCAATTAAGATCTGCTAACGTAAAAGTGGTTCGTTCTATTTTTGAACACTTTAGTTATGATGTATTGCGTATTGACAGAGTTTCTTTTGCAGGTTTAACCAAAAAGAATTTGCCAAGAGGAAACTGGAGATTGCTTACTGAACAAGAAATTATCAATTTGAAGAACGTTTAATATTTCTTTGAAATTATAAAAATGAAATCCCCTTCCGTTTACACGGAATGGGATTTTTTTAATTAAAAATTCAATCCTAAATTAGTATGACACCAGAAAAACTACAATCAATTGCTTTTAAATGGTTTGAAACTTTCAACAATAAAGAATTAGAAAAATTATTGTCTTTATACGATGAAGATGCTGTGCATTTTAGTCCAAAACTAAAAATGTACAAACCGGAAAGCGACGGTTTTGTTACCGGCAAAGAAGCATTACGAGAATGGTGGAAAGATGCTTTTGAGCGTTTGCCCAGCTTGAATTATAAGGTGAAATCGCTAACTGCAAATGGAGACCGCGTTTTCATGGAATACATAAGAACAGTTACCGGCGAAGAGGATTTACTGGTGGCGGAAGTATTAGATATCAGAGAAGATAAAATAATTGCTTCCCGAGTGTATCACGGATAAAAACATATTTTTTTAAAATCTGTTTTTTTTTAAAGATATAGAAAAATAGAAACCTAAGATCCCATTCGTTTTAAAGCGGATGGGATTTTTTTTGCGAATAAGAACTAAAAACAGAAAAAGTCCATGTTAAAGCATTACAAATAGAAACATATTTGGGAAATAATTAATTTTTTTTGAATAAATTAGCTACAATTATTTAACTATCATCCATTATGAGAAAAATAACCGCACTTTTCATCACATTGACAACCTCTATATTGCTGGTCAACTGTAAATCTGAAGACAAAAAAGAAGACTTTGGTAGTCTGACAGAAAATTATTTTGACGATAAAAACGCTATGAGTCCATTGGACGCAACGCAAAATGGTCAAAACGAGTATAACGATCAGCTGCAATTTGAAATGACGGACAGCTATAGAAAGTCGCAAGAAGCTTTTTTTGACAAATATCAAACTGCCTTAAAAGCTATCGATAAAGAAAGCCTATCTGAAGAAGAAAAAAACAGTTATGAAATCATAAAATGGGAAGTTGAGATTGGCAAAGATTTATTGAAACAACCAACAAATCTTCTTCCTGTACATCAATTTTGGGGGACACACCTAACGATGGGGCAGTTTGCGGGAGGAACCAGCGCGCAACCTTTTAAAACCGAAAAAGACTATACTAATTTCCTAAAAAGGATGGACAAATATTCCATTTGGATAGATTCGGCTATGGTGTATATGAAAAAAGGAATGGCAAAAGGAATTGTGTTGCCAAAATCATTAACAACAAAATTAATTCCACAATTTGCTGAAATGGCCACGCCAAAAATCGAAGATAATTTATTTTACTCGTCGATAAAATTGATGCCCGCTACTTTTTCTGATGCAATAAAAAAAGACTTAACCACAAAATATACGGCTACTATCAATGATAAATTGATTCCACAATATAAAAAAATGGCTGATTTCCTGACCAATGAATACCTCCCTGCATCAAGAGCAACCAGCGGAATAGGAAGTTTCCCTTTCGGAAAGGATTTGTATGCTACATATGTAAAACAATGGACTACAACCGAAATGACTCCGGAGGAAATTCATGAATTGGGATTAAAAGAAGTAGCTCGGTTGAATGCCGAAATGGAAAAAGTAAAAGCTCAAGTAGGCTTCAAGGGCACTTTATTAGCATTCTTTGAGGAAGTTAGAAACAAAAAGGAATTAAAACCTTTTAAAAGTCCTGAAGAAGTGATTGCTAATTTTCAAAGTATCTATACCCGAATCAAACCGAATGTAGACAAATTATTCGCATTACAACCTAAAACAAAATTTGAAATCAGAAGAACGGAAGCCTTTAGAGAAAAAACCGCAAGTGCCGAATATATGCAAGGAACAGCTGATGGTTCCCGTCCCGGTATCTTTTATGTTCCAATACCTGACGTAGCTAATTATAATCTTTATGGAGACGAAGACTTGTTTTTACACGAAGCAATTCCTGGACATCACTTTCAAATTTCGTTGCAACAAGAAAATGCCAATCTTCCTGATTTTAGAAAATTCAATTGGTTTGGCGCATACGGCGAAGGTTGGGCTTTGTACACCGAAAGCTTAGGTAAAGAACTTGGATTGTATCAAGATCCGTATCAATATTTTGGAATGTTAGGCAATGAAATGCACCGAGCAATCCGATTAGTAGTGGATACTGGATTACACTCTAAAGGTTGGACCAGAGAACAAGCTATAAAATATTCATTAGAAAATGAGGCTGAAAGTGAAGCCAGCATTATTCCGGAAATAGAGCGTTATATGGCAATTCCGGGACAAGCATTGTCTTATAAAATAGGGCAGTTAAAAATTATAGAGCTTCGTAAAAAAGCCGAAGCTAAAATGGGTACAAAATTTGATATTAAAAAATTTCACGAGAAAGTATTGGAATCTGGAGTGATGCCTTTAGCATTATTAGAGATGAAAGTAAATACGTGGATAAATGAAGCTAAACAATAAAAACTAACAAATCATGAAAAAACTATTGCTAAACACATCATTGCTGTTTTTTACCGTATTAAGCATTAATGCACAACGACTTATGGACACCATGGATCCTACCTCTTCAGGGGCTTTATTTAGAAACGATGTTTTGAATAAAAAAGAAATGACAAAAATAGAAGGGTCTGAATACTTAGTTGACGAATTTAGGTTAGCTGAGGTTTCTGGGATTCCTCAACAGATTATGGTCCGTTATAATGCGATGACGGATATGATAGAAGTTCAAAATGAAAAAAAGGAAGTTTTTTCATTAATGAAAAAGGAGCCTTTTAATATCATAACTATTATTCCATTCACGGATAAGATCAAGCTTTTAAATTATAAAACTAAAGACGGAGAAGTAAATGGATATTTAGTAGAATTATTTAATAAGAATGATGTTGCTTTATACAGAAGAGATAAAATTGCCATTCAAAAAGGAAAAGAAGCTATCAACTCATATTCTCCTGCCACATCCGCAAGATATGTTAAAACAAATGACGAGTATTATTTGAGTCTAAAAAATGAGACGGCTGTTATGATGCCAAAAAACAAGAAAGAACTTCAAGATCTTTTCCCATCGAAAAAAGAAGAGATTGCAACGTATCTAAAAAAGAATAATTTTTCTTTGAAAGAGGAAAAGAGTATCATTGAAATGGTAAAATTCATATCTAATTTCTAATACATACAAAAAAAGCTTCTCGATTGAGAAGCTTTTTTTTGTGCGGATAATAGGACTCGAACCTACACGCCTTGCGGCACCAGATCCTAAGTCTGGCATGTCTACCAATTTCACCATATCCGCGTAATTGTGGGTGCAAAGATAAACATAACTTCCAATTTTCAAAGTAAATTTGACAAAAAATATTCATACTCTTTTTTGTACTTTTGAAATATAAACAAAATTCAAATAATGGAAAATATTAAAGCATACGTTCAAGAACACAAAGATCGCTTTATCAACGAGTTAGTCGAATTATTAAAAATTCCATCCGTAAGTGCCGACACTGCTTATTCGCATGATGTTTTTGAAACAGCAGATGCCGTAAAAGCAAGTTTAGAAAAAGCAGGTTGTGATTTTGTTGAAATTTGTGATACTCCAGGTTATCCAATCGTTTATGGAGAAAAAATCATAAACCCGTCCTTACCTACCGTTTTAGTGTACGGACATTATGATGTTCAACCACCAGATCCAATCGAATTATGGACTTCTCCACCCTTTGAACCCGTAATCAAGAAAACCGAAATTCATCCCGAAGGCGCCATTTTTGCCCGTGGATCTTGTGATGACAAAGGCCAAATGTACATGCACGTAAAAGCATTAGAATATATGGTTCAATCCAATACTTTGCCTTGCAACGTGAAATTCATGATTGAAGGCGAAGAGGAAATTGGTTCCAAAAGTTTGAGTTGGTTTGTCGAACGCAATCAGGAAAAATTAAAGAATGATGTGATTTTAATTTCGGATACCGGAATGATTTCTAATCAGCAACCGTCAATTACAACTGGTTTGCGTGGCTTAAGCTATGTAGAAGTAGAAGTTACTGGACCAAACCGTGATTTACACTCTGGACTATACGGTGGAGCAGTAGCCAATCCTATCAATGTGTTGTCTAAAATGATCGCTTCGCTTCATGACGAAAACAATCACATTACCATTCCCGGTTTCTATGATAATGTAGTAGAATTATCGCTGGAAGAAAGAGCTGAAATGGCAAAAGCGCCATTCAATTTAGAAAACTATAAAAAAGCATTAGACCTTAATGACGTTTATGGCGAAAGCGGCTATGTAACGAACGAAAGAAATTCCATTCGTCCTACGCTGGATGTCAACGGAATCTGGGGTGGTTACACCGGAGAAGGGGCCAAAACAGTTATTGCGAGTAAAGCTTTCGCTAAAATCTCGATGCGTTTAGTACCAAATCAAGATTGGGAACAAATCACCGAATTGTTTACCAAACACTTCACAAGCCTTGCTCCTGCCGGCGTTACCGTAAAGGTAAAACCGCATCATGGCGGACAGGGTTACGTAACCCCAATAGACAGCATTGGCTACAAAGCCGCAAACATGGCGTATACTGAAACCTTTGGCGTTCCCGCAATTCCGGTGCGTTCCGGAGGAAGTATTCCCATCGTAGCGCTATTCGAAAAAGAACTGAAAAGCAAGACTATTCTAATGGGATTTGGTCTGGACAGCGATGCCATTCACTCGCCAAACGAACACTTCGGAATCTTCAATTACCTAAAAGGAATTGAAACCATTCCGTTGTTTTATAAATATTTTGTGGAGTTATCAAAATAAATTCCTTTCATTAAAAACTAAATCCGCACTAAACAGGGCGGATTTTTTTTGGGCGTTTCCCGCTGAAAATAGCGGGTCAGGCTGTCCGTTCTCAATCTTTTTATTTTTTAAAACAAAAAAATAAAAAGGATTTCCACTCCCATCCCTAACGCAAACCGCTGACTATCAAAATATTTTTTCTTTAAAATTTGTTTATTTGCTTTTTTATTCTACATTTGTAGAGCAATGTTTTAACATGTAGAGTATGAAAGTCCAAAATCAATATAAAATTATCGTTCTTTTAATATGCATAAGCCTCACTAGTTGCAAAATTAATCAAACCAAAAACGGATTAAAAACTGGTAAATGGATTCAAACGGAAAAATACATGAACATCGAATCTGTCGCAACAGGAAGATACAAAAAAGGAGATAAAACAGGAACTTGGAAAGAATTTATGAGCGATCGACTACTTTCAAAAGAAAAGTATAAAAAAAATAGTTGCCACGTTATCAAATATCACAATACTGGAAAAATTCAACAAATAGGATTTTCAAAAAAATTCATAATAGAATCAAAAATAGAATGGCTACCCACAGGAGAATGGACATTTTATGACTCCGAAGGCGTTTTGCTAGGAACCAAAATCTATGAAAAAGGAATACCCACTCAAGAAATTTACACCAAATAAAAAATAACCATGCAACAACTCACGAACGCCGAAGAACAAGTAATGGAACACCTTTGGAAACTAGAAAAAGCCTTCATGAAAGACTTGCTAGAAGCCTATCCAAAACCAAAACCCGCAACCACAACCATTGCTACTTTATTGAAAAGAATGATTGACAAGCAATTTGTAGCCTACAATGAATTTGGGAACTCTCGGGAATATTATCCTCTAGTCAAGAAAACCGATTATTTCTCGAAACACGTAAACGGATTGATTAGTAATTTCTTTAACAATTCGGCATCGCAATTTGCTTCTTTCTTTACCACCGAAACCAATTTGTCCCAAACGGAGCTGGAAGAACTTAAGAAAATAATAGACAGTGAAATTCAAAAAAAGAAAAAATGAGCGACTTTCTAATCAAATCGACAATTACTTTATGCGTATTACTGGCAGTGTATTATCTATTTTTGGAAAAAGAAAAAATACACGTTTTCAATAGGTTTTACTTGTTGTTCAGCCTTGTTTTTTCGATGATACTTCCATTTATAACCATTGAAGTGATTCAGGAAATAGCAGAACCTACAGTCAATCCAGCAAACATTCAAATACTGCAAGGAAACGCAGTAATCATTGAGGAAACTAACTATCTGGCAATAGGATTATGGAGTTTGTATGCTGTAGTAACACTCGTTCTGGCGATACGTTTCATCAGCAATATCATCAAGATTTCTTCTAAAATGAAGTCGAATACACCAATTGATTATAAGAATGCCAAATTGATTTTAGTTCCCGAAAAAACGTTGCCACATACTTTCTTGAATACGATTTTCATCAACGAGACGGAATACAACAACCGTCAAATTGAAGCTGAATTGTACACGCACGAACTCACTCATGTAACCCAAAAACACACTTTGGATATTTTATTCATCGAACTATTGAAAACTGTTTTTTGGTTCAACCCCATTTTTATTTTTTACAAAAAAGCCATACAACTCAATCACGAATTTCTTGCCGATGAGAAAGTCGTGACCTCCTATAACAACGTTCCGTTCTACCAATCTTTATTACTATCGAAAGCGAACGAGAACCAAACTTTTTACTTGGCCAGTAATTTGAATTATTTAATAACTAAAAAACGATTGCTCATGATGACAAAAACCACATCAAAAACAGAAGCTTTATTAAAAAAAGCAATGCTAATTCCTTTAGTAACTGCCTTATTGTTTTTATTGTGTACGAAAGTCGTTGCACAAGAAACCAATGTAAAAAAAGAAACTACTCCTAAAAAATCTGAAAATTTAATTAAAACGTATTACGACAAAACCACTTTTAAAATTAAAGATGAAAAAGGAAAGGTTGCCAGCGAAAAAAAATACAATGAACTAACTCCTGTAGAAAAGAGAGCTATACCTTCTATCCTATCCAAGCAAAAAGAATTGCCTACAAACGAGGAACTTCTGGGGATTTTAAGCAAAGGAGCTCCTGAAGTAATTGAAATTGATGCTTACGATTCTGAAAATCAGTTTGTCCAAAAAGGGGAAAATGAAGTCTACAATACTGCTGGAATAACCGAAAAACCAGATTTCCCAGGGGGAATGATGAAATTCTATCAATTTGTCGCCAATAATTTTAAAACTCCAGAACAACCTAATTTAAAAGGAAAAGTATACATCACCTTTATAATAGAAAAAGACGGCAGTTTAAGCGACATAAAAAACATACGAGATATTGGTTTTGGAACCGGTGAAGAAGCCATTCGTGTTTTAAAATTATGCCCGAAATGGATTCCCGGAAAAATGAACGGTGTCCCTGTGAGAGTAATGTATAGCTTACCAATAACTATTCAATCTGGAAAGGCGTAATTGTAAAAAACAAATCCGCTTCAAAAGGAGCGGATTTGTTAAACTAACGTTTTGCAGATTTGCGATGGGCGAGATTTTTACCACTGAACTTTATTCGAGGCACATAACTTTCGGCTACCACTAAACTGTCTGCGGTGCACGAAACCCCGCCTATTGCAAATGTGCTGTTACAAGCAGGTTTTTTCATTCTTCAATAATTGGTCTTACAAATTCTAATAGGGAAACTCGCCCTTGAATGTCCTTTACTGTTACTTGCATAATCATACCATCGCAATCTTCTAAGTCCATAGGAACATTTACTTTAAATGTCGCTGGTTGCGAAAGCCCACCATTGATTGCAATATTGTCTGCGTATAAGTAAGTCCTATTGGCTGTGTCTAAAATTGGGTTTAGTCGACCTTTTAGCCCTGGTATGTACCCTGTACTATTACATATTACCGAACCAATATTTTCTGAAGAATGAACTAAAATTTCAAAATCACTATCTGGGTCAATTTTTTCAACCATATAAGCGGGATAGTTGGCATTGGCAAAATAGAGTTTATAACTTCTTCTCGTGTTTATTACAAATGTTGCCTTGCCTTCATTATTTGTCTTGTTGTTTAGGTGCGTATCATTATCAGCGATTAAAAAAAGGTCAGCACCAATAAATGGTTCCCCTTTTCATTCTTTACTGTTACAGAAAAACTACTCGGGTCGATTTTGGGAATTTTGACAAGTGGTGATAGGCTTTTCCTAACCTGCTCACTAGGAATTGTCCGTCCGCTTAAAACAAGTTTTTTGAAAATGACTTCACAAAAATCACTAGGGCTTTTGTCATTTAATGGTATATAACCGATTGTTGGAAGTAAACCCGGAATTTCTGTTTCGTCAAATCTTGCAGGTAATATATATTCTTGGTTCTCTTGAAATGCTCGGCTCTGCATTGCCTGTCTTTCGTGGTTTGTCCACAACTTTTTATTATAGTTGTCAGACACAAACATAATCGTATAAAGTGCTTTATTTCTGTAAATGTCGCTCAGATAGTCATAAAGGTTTTTACCCCATAAATTAGCTTCTTCAAATTTGTCATAAAAAACACTTATTCCCTTGGACTTCAGAATATGTGCTACTTGGTCAACATAATTCCTGTCTTCTCCTGCGAAGGATAGTGCTATATCAAATTCTACTTGTCGTGTCATTTAGTGTCATTTTAAACTTGCATATAACTTGTATATAAGCGAAACAAACCTTAGTATACACACCCAAACATGAGTACATAAGTGTAGATTTTTTTTGCTTTGCGTTTTCCAAATATATTAAAATTTTCTTACAATTAATTAAAAAAACGGCGTGTCATTGGAATGCGTTGCGTGAGGGATGGCAGCGAAAATCCTTTATGTTTTTTCTTTAAAAACATAAAGATTGCAGCGAACAGCCCGACCCGAAGTTGCGAGGAGGAACGACGAAGCAATTTGCAGGGTCACGCCCATACTTCGGCTACGCTCAGCATAAATAAAGAATTTTAAAAAACAAATCCGCTTCAAAAGGAGCGGATTTATCAAACTAAAAATCTAAAAAAAACTACTAACTAAACTCTTTATCAGGATTATATCCTAAATACGACATGGATTGTTCTTTGAAAACAACACCATATTCCTCTAACTCTTTCAAAATAGGCACATAGACTTCTTTACTAATAGGCAATTGAACTCCCGGAGTCGTGATTTTACCATTCAAGATTAATAAAGTTGCCATTGCAACGGGCAAACCCACGGTTTTTGCCATTGCAGTATAGGTTTGATCGTCGCCAATACAAACCATTTTTGAATCTATTTGTTCTTTCTTGCCATTTAATTCGTATCCAAATTTGTGATACATGACAATCATATCTTTATCTTTAGGTTGAAGTGTCCAACTATCACTGAGTATTTTCTCTAAAATTTGAGCCGGAGTAGCATTCTTCAACCCTACTTTTTTATCACGATTGAACAAATCTAATTCTAACAATTTATCCCACATGATGTCATCTTGGTCAATTTTTAGAATCAAACGCGTTTTAATTTCTACAGAATCCGTGGGATGATATGGTAAAAAAGAATTTACAAATTCTCTGTAGCTCATGTTTTCAGAATCTTCCATGATGTAACTATCATCTGTCATTCCTAACTGAACAAACATATTCCAAGCTTTAGAGAAACCAACTCTCCGAATCGTTCCTCTGTATAAAGTAAGCACATTGTCTAAACCATACACACTTCGATATTTCAAGGAATCCCGATTCGAATACGCTTCAAATCGACCATAACCCTCAACATCCAAAAACTCCGTTCTGCGAAACAAATTACAATACGGAATGTATTTATAAGTACCTTCCTGAATAAACTTGGCAGCGCCACCTTGACCTGCAAGAACTACATTACGTGGTGCCCAGGTAAATTTGTAATTCCAAAGATTCGTATCGGATTCCGGAGCTACAAGACCGCCACAAAAAGATTCAAAAAGAAGCATTTCTCCGCCTTTTTCTTTAATCTCATCAATCACTTTCATTGCGCTCATGTGGTCAATCCCAGGATCAAGTCCAATTTCATTCATGAAAATCAGATTGTTCTCTTTGGCTGCAGCATCTAATTCCTGCATGGCATCACTCACGTAGGAAGCGGTAACCAAATGCTTTTTGTAAACAATACAATCCTTAGCTACCTCAATATGCAAATGAGCCGGCAACATCGAAATAACAATATTGGCTTTCTCAATAGCTGCTTTTCTTTGATTTTCATCAAAAATATCTAAGGCAATCGCCGTTGCATTGGGATGATTATTTGTCTTTTTTTCAGCTAATGCCAATGACAAATCACCAATTATAAGATGCAAGTTCTCTTTTTCTGATTTACTTAAAAGATAATGTATCAAAGATGAAGCTGATCTTCCTGCCCCGATGATTAAAATTGTTTTCATTTTTTATAATTATAACACAAACATACAAAATTGTTGTATTTATAACAAATAGTGTTGCAAAAAAAATTATGTAAGTTGTAAAACCTGATTTATAATCAATCAACAACTAAAAAAGTATCTTATAAATCGTTTTTAATTTAAAGAGATATGAGATACTTTTGCAATAAAAACAACACTAACATGGACAAAAGGATACTTTCAACAGGAGCTATTTTAGGAATGATTGCTATAATTCTTGGTGCTTTTGGCGCACATGCCCTAAAAAAAGTACTGTCTATTGAACAATTATCTACTTTTGAAACCGGAGTACGCTATCAAATGTACCATGCGCTATTTTTATTGTTTTTTGGACTAATGAAAGATATCCCTCAAAAAACAAAAAAAGTAATCTATTTTTTAGTCCTTTTTGGTGTAATTTTATTCTCTGGGTCTATTTATTTATTAGCGACAAACGACCTTACTTCTTTTGATTTTAAAATTATAGGATTCGTTACTCCTATTGGCGGACTCCTATTAATACTGGGCTGGGGCGTTTTATTGATGAATATTATGAATAAAAAATCACAAAATTAGAAGAATCAAAGGCTATCTAAAATATAATTTCTACTTTTGCAGTCTATAAAAAAGAAACTACACAACAATAAATTTATGGACAATAACACGCTTTTCTCGCAATCGATTTCGTTAAAAGAATTAGGAATTGAAAATGCAAAAATTCATTACCAGTTATCCCCTGAAGAATTACACGACATAACCATAAAATTAGGTCAAGGAATTGAAAGCTCAACCGGTGCATTAGCAGTAAATACAGGCGAATATACTGGCCGTTCTCCTCAAGACCGATATATAGTAAAAGACAGCATCAGTGAAAATCAAGTTTGGTGGGGAAAAGTAAATATCCCTTTTGAATCAGATGCTTTTGAAGCACTTTACAATAAAGTAACCTCCTATTTGTCCAACAAAGAAGTTTATGTAAGAGATTCATACGTATGTTCTGATCCAAATTACAGATTAAATATTCGCGTAATCACAGAAACTCCTTGGGCAAATTTATTTTGTTACAATATGTTTTTGAGACCAGAAATGGACGAATTATCAAACTTCGACCCAGAATGGACTTTACTTTGCGTGCCTAGCTTTATGGCAGATCCTGTTATAGACGGAACTCGTCAAAGCAATTTTGCAATTCTTGACTTTACTCGAAAAGTAGTTTTGATAGGCGGAACCGGTTACACAGGTGAAATGAAAAAAGGGATTTTCTCTGCATTGAATTTCATTTTACCAGTTTTCAAAAACACATTACCAATGCACTGTAGTGCCAATGTTGGAAAAGACGGAGATACTGCTATTTTCTTTGGATTATCAGGAACCGGAAAAACAACTTTATCTGCGGATCCAAACAGAAAATTAATTGGTGATGATGAGCATGGCTGGACTAATGAAAATACAGTTTTCAACTTTGAAGGTGGTTGTTATGCAAAAGTCATCAACCTTTCTGAAGAAAACGAACCCGATATTTTTAGAGCTATAAAAAAAGGAGCAATCCTAGAAAATGTAGTCCTAAATAAAGACACTAATGAAGTTGATTTTGAAGATATTTCAATCACACAAAACACCAGAGTAAGCTATCCTATTTATCATATTGATAACATTCAGCCTGGCTCTATTGGGAAAAATCCAAAGAATATATTTTTCTTAACTGCCGATTCATTCGGAATATTGCCTCCAATCTCTAAACTTACTCCGGGGCAGGCTGCATACCACTTTATTTCTGGTTACACGGCAAAAGTTGCAGGAACAGAAGCTGGAATTACAGAACCTCAGCCTAATTTTTCGGCTTGTTTTGGCGCACCATTTATGCCTTTGCACCCAACAAAATATGCTGAAATGTTGAGTAAAAAAATGAAAGATGCCAATGTAAAAGTTTGGTTAATCAATACGGGTTGGACAGGCGGTCCTTACGGAATAGGAAGCAGAATGAAATTAAAATACACACGTGCTATGATTACCGCTGCATTAAACGGAGAATTAGACGATGTGGCTTACGAAAATCACAAAGTATTTGGAATTGCAAAACCGCAAACCTGTCCAAATGTTCCTAGTGAAATATTAAATCCAAGAAATACCTGGGAAAATCCTAAACTATACGATAAAAAAGCGGTGGAATTAGCTCAAAAGTTCAAAGCTAACTTCGCCAAATTCGAAGAATTTGCCAACGCCGAAATTATGGCAGGAGCACCATTAGCTTAAGTTAATATTAATTCAAAACCAATAGAGCCGTTCGTAAAGAGCGGCTCTATTTTTATATATAAAAATCGTTAATTAAAAACATATCAACTATTTATACCAATATTCATTTTTTGGCGTTAAATTTGCAACCATCAATCAATCAAAAAAAATCAATCATGTTAAAACAATTTTTCATCCTTTGTTCCGGAGCTGACAAAGACCTTCTTGAAGGCTGTTCCGAAGGCGAACAAACCAAATACGTCGGTATTGGCGCCACTGTTTTCTTCACCGCCGTCATGGCTTTTCTTGCCAGTTCTTATGCACTATTTACCGTTTTTGACAGTATATATCCCGCAATCGCTTTTGGTATCGTTTGGAGTTTACTTATTTTTAATTTGGACCGTTTTATTGTTTCCACTATTCGAAAAAGAGACCAGTTTGGAAGTGAATTTCTGCAGGCAACTCCTCGAATTATTTTAGCGATAATCATTGCAATAGTGATTTCAAAACCATTGGAAATTAAAATTTTCGAAAAGGAAATTAATACCGTTTTATTAAAAGAGAAAAATGCCATGGCTTTGAATAACAAAAAGGAAGTGGCGAATTATTTCAAGTCCGATTTAGACAAAAACAAAGCTGAAATAGCAGGTTTGAAATCGGAAATTACCAAGAAAGAAAAAGAAGTCAATACACTTTATGAAACGTATATCACAGAGGCCGAAGGAACTGCAGGAACCAAAAAATTAGGTAAAGGGCCGGTTTTTAAAGAAAAAATTGCCAAACATGATTTGGCCAAAAAAGAATTGGACACCTTACAAAAAACCAACTTGGCTAAAATTGCTGAAATGGAGAAAAACACTAAAACGCTGCAAACCGATTTAGACAAGAAAGTTACCGAAACACAGCCTATTATTGATGGATTTGACGGTTTAATGGCACGAATCAACGCCTTGGATAAATTACCTTGGCTTCCTTCGTTTTTTATTATGCTCTTGTTTTTAGCCATTGAAACTTCTCCAATTATTGCCAAATTACTTTCTCCAAAAGGTGAATACGATTATAAATTAGAAGATTTAGAAACAGCGTTAAAAGCAACAATCGAACAAGACAAATACCAACGCACGTTGTTAGTAAAAACAAGTGCAACGATGCACGATAAAGTCTACGGAGATATTGCTGATGATAAGAAATTATATGATTTGCAACGAAAAAATGCTACTGATTTATTAGAATTACAATCCAATAATTTTGTAGAAAAGCAGAAAAGAACTTTATAATAAAAACAACAAAACCCGACACTTAAGAGTTGTCGGGTTTTTTATTATTCATTCTTTGATTCTTTTCTAAACTACATATAACTTAAAATTTCTTTTTTGAAAGCATCATATTCGCCTTGTAAAATCAATCCGTTATCCAATAATTTTTTATAATTCTGTAGTTTTTCAAAAAGTTCGTCTTGTGATAAATCATTTAAAGATTTGTCTTTTGGACTTGTTGAAACGGCTTCGAATTCCTGATTTTCAGCAGAGAAATTTGGTTGTGAAATCGGCATTATTTCAGCAAAACTAGTCACCTCTTCCGTTTCCATTTCTTCGATAATTTCCACTTCTTCCATTGGAGCAGCCAGAACTTCATCCATCATGGTTGCGTTTAATACAGAACCAACTTTCAGTATATCCAATTGTTCTTTGGCATACGTAAAAATCTTTCTAGCTTGGATTTTAGGAATATAATCAATCGAAACTTCCATATTTGTTCTGGTTGTAAAAGAAAACTCTGAACCCAAGATATTTTCTTTCACAAAAGTGCCTTCAATCTCATCCCATGTGTAATCAATAAAATTCATTGAAAGTCCCAGATTTTTGGGCTGACAAATGATAATTCTTTTATTGGTCATCACAATACTATCCGGCAAAACGGTAATCGCTGGTTTTTTTTGAACAGCAATATATCCGATTTCTTCATTTTTCATCAATAAATCACTCAATTTTGAAGCGATTTTTTCAATAGCTTTTGGGTCTTGTTCTTCGTTTAAAAACTTCTTAAATTGTTCTTTCATATGATATGCTGAATTTATTTCAGTATGTGTTTGTAATTTTTATTCTGAATTCTTTCGCAAAAGTAATGCCTAATTTTCTAATTCTTGAATTTCACTTTGCAATTTCTTTGTTAAACTTTTGAAAACCAATTCATAGGAATGATCAATCAACTCCTTGACAAGCACATCTTGAACTGACGCATTTATCGCAATTGTATTCCAATGGGTTTTACTCATATGAAAACCCGGCTGAATGTCATCGTATTCAGCGCGTAATTCCTGGGCGTGCTCCGGATCACATTTTAAATTGACTGACGGCTGTCCTTTTTCCCATTGACTTAAAGACGATAATGCAAACATTTTACCCCCCACTTTAAATACCAATGTATCTTCATCAAAAGGAAAATGTTCCGTCACTCCTTTTTTAGACAAGCAATATTCGTAATATGTTTCTAAGTTCATTTATGAAATTATTTTTTCATCATTTAAAATAGCATACAAAACCGGTTTACTGGGACTCGCATCATTCTCAAAAGATGCGATTTGTAAATTCAGCAAATAATTGCCGTCTTTCACTTTGTCAGAAACAAAAATCATTTCCGTAATCGTACAATCCAATCGTGCATCAGTATTCAGATTGTTAACATCTTTTACATTCCAAAACGCTTTGTGTGCCAATAATTTTCCATCATCTTTTTCTTTATCGACACTTGGCAAATCAATCAATAAATGTTTAATACCGCTTTCGCGAATGAAACGCGCAGCATCTTCCTCCAGAAAAGGCGGGTTCGTATTGGAATATTTTAAAGATTTTTTTATTTTAAAATTCGGAAGCGTTCTAATAATTATGGCTTCAGGAGTTTTTCCGCTCAAACCGTTTTCAATCTGATTTTTTGTTATTACCAAATCTTCTCCTTGTATTTCCGGCACAACCGAAATCAATTCTGCCAAAAAGAAAAACTGTTTCAACGACTGATTAATGCTGTAAAACTCTCGTGTAATATGCCCCAGACATTCGGTGTGCGTTCCATGTCCGTGTGGATTGAAGAAAATATTATTAAAATTAGTAGAAGATTTTCCCTCAGAAACTTTACCTATCCAATCCCCAAAAACAACGGGTTCAATTACTGGTTTGTCAATATACCAAGCAATTGGATTCTCGTCTGTATTTGTCAACGGAATCGAAATATCAATGGGTTTTGATAGGTTAACTTCGAAATTGTTGATTTTTGCTTTCATAGTTTTTTTACCGCAAAGGTCGCAAAGGTTTACGCAAGGCTCGCAAAGTCAAATTTAAAGATTAATTTCCACGCCTTTTGACAAATAGACGACGAAATTGTTGATTTTTACTTTCATATTTTTTTTACTGCAAATGACGCAAAGATTTGCGTAAGGCTCACAAAGTCATGATTAAAGATTATTTACAATTCGTTTTATTCCATCTTTTATCAAAACAACATTAAAATTTATAAGTAAACCTAGCTTACAATCAGTCAATTTCAGATACGTTAATAATTGAGCAAAATGAATATCATTTAAAGCATCCACCGATTTTATTTCTAAAATCAATTTATCCTCAACAATAATGTCAATTCGGTAACCAATCTCTAATTTTACTTCTTCATATACCAAAGGCAAGGATTTTTGTTTTACAACATTCAAACCCAATTTCTTTAGTTCATAATATAGACATTCTTCATAGGCGCTCTCTAATAATCCCGGTCCAAGTCCCTTATGGACTCTCAAAGCACAATCAAATACAATTCTTGATAATTCATTTTCAGTCATACTAATAAATCTTTGTGAACTTTGCGTAAACCTTTGCGAACCTTGCGGTTAAATAATTATTCCAAATTTAAATAAAATAAATCTGATGCAATTCCATCTGTCAAAAACTTTCCTTTCGGTGTTGATTTCAAGATATTGTTTTCGATAAAAACTAAATCATCATTAAGAAACTTCTGTACTTGTTTATTTAGATAGTCCAAATATTCATCCCCAAATTCCGTTTTTATTCTATCCAAAGAAACGCCCCAAATCGTTCGCAAACCCGTCATAACATATTCGTTATATCGGTCAGCTGTCGAAAGAATTTCTATTTCATTGGGCAATTTGTCTTCTTTAATAGATTTTAAATAAAGAGAATTATTCGATACATTCCAACTTCTTGAAACGCCATCATAACTATGTGCCGAAGGACCAATTCCAATGTATTTTTTCCCCAACCAATACGCTGAATTGTTCTTGGAAAAATAATTTTCCTTCCCAAAATTCGACAATTCATAATGGATAAATCCATTTGCTTCAAGCGTTTCTACCAAAATAGCAAAATGCTCTTGGGCAACTTCATCCTTAGGAGCCGCAATTTTTCCGGTTTGTATCAGTTTATTCAAAGCGGTTTTTGGTTCCACAGTTAACGCATAACTCGAAATATGCGGAATCCCAAAGGACAATGCTGTTTCAATGTTTTGTTTCCATTTTTCGTTACTCATTCTCGGAATTCCATAAATCAAATCGAGGGAAATATTGTCAAAATATTTGGTAGCTTCTTCCAAACATTTTTTGGCTTCCGCCGAATTATGAGCGCGGTTCATCAATTGTAAATCTTCTTCAAAGAAAGACTGAATCCCAATGCTTAATCGGTTGATTTTACTTTTAGACAATTCAATTATTCGTTCGCTTGACAAATCATCAGGATTGGCTTCCAGTGTGATTTCGGGATTTTCAATCACAGAATAATTGCTATAAACTGCAGCAATCAAAAAATTAATTTCTTCAGAAGTTAAAACACTTGGCGTACCTCCACCAAAATAAATGGTTTCGACATCTTCATTCTCAAACTCACTTTTACGCATTTGAATTTCTTTGGCAATAGCCAAAACCATTTCTTCTTTCTTCTTCATCGAAGTCGAAAAATGGAAATCGCAGTAATGACACGCCTGCTTGCAAAAAGGGATATGAATATAGATTCCTGACATAATTAGTGGTCAGTAATCAGTGATGAGCGGTCAGTTCTACAAACTGAATACTGATAACCGACTACTATTTTTTAACTCGTTCTTCGTTTTGTTTTACAAAAGCATCCCAACCCGTATAGCTTTTAGCGCCAACCACTTTTCCGGAATTGAAAAAATGACAAACTGCAGCTGCCAATCCATCGGTACTGTCAAGATTTTTAGGCAATTCTTTCAGTCCTAAAAGTTGTTGAAGCATTTTGGCAACTTGCTCTTTACTGGCGTTTCCGTTTCCGGTAATCGCCATTTTTATTTTCTTAGGCTCATATTCAGTTATAGGAATATCTCTTGAAAGTCCCGCTGCCATTGCTACACCTTGCGCACGTCCCAACTTTAGCATCGATTGTACGTTTTTACCAAAGAAAGGCGCTTCAATTGCAATTTCATCTGGATTGTGTGTATCAATCAACTCAATCGTGCGTTCAAAAATGATTTTCAGCTTTTGATAATGATTGTCGTATTTGGACAATTGCAGTTCATTCAATTGCAAAAACTCCATTTTTTTATTGACAATTTTTATCAATCCAAAACCCATAATCGTAGTTCCCGGGTCAATTCCTAATATGATGCGTTCGTTTGCCAATTTTAATTTGTTATTTTGCAGTAATGATTACAATTCCACACAAAACTAAGCAATTCCTCGTACTTCTAATCAAACTTTTGATTGTGGGTGGCGCGTTTTATTTTATTTACAATCAATTGGCCAATAACGACAAACTGGATTGGCAAAAATTCATTGTTTTATTCCAGAAAAACCAATCCATTGGCGGAATCGCGTTTATTTTGTTATTGAGTGTTTTGAATCGGTTTTTTGAAATATTGAAATGGCAAAACTTAGTCGAGTTTATCCATAAAATATCTTTGGGCGAAGCAACAAAACAAGTTCTTGGTGCATTAACCGCGGGACTTTTTACGCCAAACGGCGTGGGCGAATATGCCGGAAAAGCATTGTTTTTTGATAAATCAAACACTAAAAAAGTGATTTTCTTGAATCTGATTTGCAACGGAATCCAAATGATATTGACTGTTATTTTTGGAATTTTCGGGTTGTTGTATTTCAATGCACAATACAATGTAATTACTACGAAAACCGTTATGATTCTGTTTGGCATTTGTTTTTTGGCATTTGGAATCTTGTTTTCTTTGAAAAAAATAAACATTAAGGGCTATTCTATCGAAAAACTGATTCATAAGATTAACGAAATCCCAAAACCTATTCATCAAAAAAATATCTTTTTAGGCATTTGTCGTTTTCTGGTTTTTTCGCACCAATATTACTTTTTGTTCCTGGCTTTTGATGTTGACTTACCTTATTTAATAGCCATTGCCACGATTACAAGCGTTTATTTCCTAGCTTCCTCTTTGCCTACATTTCAGTTTTTGGACTTTGCAGTAAAAGGAAGTGTGGCTGTATATTTCTTCGGAATTCTTGGCGTAAACGAATGGATAGTAATTTTTATAACCACACTTATGTGGTTTCTGAATGTAGTTCTGCCGGTAATAATTGGCAGTTATTATGTTTTGAATTTTAAAACTAAAAATCCAATATGATTTTTGTTTTGTACTTCGTTATAGTCCTCTATTGCGTTGCGATTGCCTTCTTGATTTATGGTTTCACCAAAGTAAATGCTATAGATTATATTGGCTTAACGCCAAAAACAAAATTCTCGATTATTGTTCCTTTCCGGAATGAAGCCGAAAATTTACCCATTCTATTGGAGAGTTTGTCGAAATTGAATTATCCGATGGAATTGTTCGAAGTGATTTTGGTCGATGATTTTTCTGAAGAAGCGTTTAAAATTCCAAGCTTAAAATTTAAAGTTTCGGTTATAAATAACGTCAGAGTTACGAATTCGCCCAAAAAAGATGCGATTGTAACCGCAATGCAAATTGTAAATACAGACTGGATTATCACCACCGATGCCGATTGTGTAGTCAATGAAAACTGGTTATTGACATTGGATAATTACATTCAGCTTCATGATGTTGCTATGATTACCGGAGCGGTAACGTATAATTGTGGTAATTCGTTTTTGCATCATTTCCAGCAATTGGATTTGGCGAGTTTACAAGGCGCAACCATTGGTAGTTTTGGCATTGATAAAGGATTTATGTGCAATGGCGCCAACTTTGCGTATACCAAATCCTTTTTTCAAGAACTGAATGGTTTCAATGGAAACGATGCAATTGCCAGTGGCGATGATGTTTTCCTGCTGCAAAAAGCGATTGCCAAATCCCCTGAAAAAGTGCATTATCTAAAATCTCAAAATACGATTGTCACTACTAAACCTCTGAATGACTTGAAATCGTTGTTTTACCAACGCGTTCGTTGGGCATCCAAAACAAGTTCGTATCAAAGTACTTTCGGAAAAGGATTGGGACTATTAGTATTTGCGGGAAATCTGAGTTGGCTTTTCGTTCTTGGTTTTTGGGTCTTCGGTTTAACTGCTTTTCAGAATGTCTTTTTATTATTTACTTTGAAGTTTTCAGTTGATACCGTTTTGATTTACAAATCCAATGAATTTTTAACCAAAACCAAAATACAGTATTTGATTTTGGGCAGTTTATTCTATCCTTTTTTTAGTGTGAGCGTAGCTTTGTATTCTTTGTTTGGAAAATATGAATGGAAAGGCAGAAAATTTTAACTTACACTAATGCCCTAGCCCAGATGGAAACGGCATCCTTTTTCTTTTTTCCTTTAAAAAAGAAAAAGATACAGTGAACAGCTGGAAGCAGCTCCAGAAAAACTACTCTACTTTTAGAATAACCGGAAGTATAAATTGGGTTTTTACGGGAATTCCGCGTTTTATGGCGGGGTTAATTTTTGGGAAATCAACCAAACGTGCTTTAAGAATACTGTCAATTTTGATTTTGTCGTAGGCAACCGAATCTTTTGGAAATTGAGGCTCGAATTGGATGGTCGCATTTGGAAAAACAGTAACCTTTACTTCAATCGTATCCAGTTCAGGATAGAGAATCGAGAGGGTGTCAACGCTCAATTTCTCTTGAATCAGCAACGTTAAAACTTCAAAAAAACACTGTTGACGCTGTTTTTTATCTTCTATTTTTTCGCAATCCACTACCGATGGGTATTCATCGACTTCTTTCCAGTTGATTGATTTCAGTTCCTTTTGCAACAATTCCTTTTCCGATGGAATTTGCTTGTCAAAGTATTGACAGGAATTAAAAAATATAAATACTAAAAAGAGGTAATACTGCTTCAAGGTTTTGTTTTTGAATTGGACTAATATTCTATAAAAATACAATTATTTTTTTGGAGAGGCTTTCGAAAGCAAATAATCTTCATAGTTTTCAGCAAACCATTTCTTTTTGTTTTCGGCGGCGACTTCTTTTTGATCCGGATACAAAGCTGCCAATCTATCTGAAAAAATAGCAATCTGAATCGTATATTTATAAAATTCCTCTTTTGTCAATACTAAATTTGGATTTGATTTTTTATCGGAAAACTCAAAAAAAAGTCTGTCAAACTCTTTCATCGAAAAATTTAATACTTTTACTCTATTCTCGTTGTAAATAGCCTCCTTTAAAATCATATCGTTGCTTTTTACAATTTTTTCCTGAGCATTTACGGCACAAAAAGAAAAAGTAAAAAAGAAGATAATCGAAAATGAAACTATTAATTTAATATCTTTCATAAGCTGGTTAGGTGTTGCTTTTGTGTTTTCAAAATTACTAAAAATAAATTTATGGATGTACTGCTTTTGGTTCTTGGTTTCATGTGTGTTATTTTGGGCATTTTTGGTAGTTTTTTACCCGTTTTACCCGGACCCAGCATCAGTTGGGTTGGGTTGGCATTACTTTATTTTACGAATGCTGTTCCGGCAAATTATTGGATTTTAGGAATTGCATTGTTAGTCACTGTTATCATATCGGTTTTAGATTACGTGATTCCGGCTAAAGGAACCAAGAGATTTGGCGGAAGCTCTTATGGCGTCTGGGGAACTAACCTCGGTCTGATTATTGGAATCCTTGCTCCTATCCCTTTTGGGTTCATTATCGGTCCTTTTGTTGGCGCGCTAATAGGAGAACTTATTTATGATTTTAAAGACCACAATCGGGCTTTGAAAGCAGCCGCAGGTTCCTTTATAGGTTTTCTGGCTTCCAGCTTTATGAAATTTGTGGTTTGCGTAATGTATTTAGGATTGTTTGTATGGACTGTTTGGCACTATAAATCGGAATTGTTCTAATGTACCATTAGTTTTAAGAATTCTTTTTAAAAGAAAAAGCTTTTCAGTTATGAAAAGCTTCTTATTACTGGTCTCGTTTTTAGAACGAGAGGACTCGAACCCGTCTCGTCCCAAAAGACGAGATGACAGGCATGCGTTCTATTCAACTTGAAAACTCGTTAATAATCTTTCTATCGAAGCAACATTAAGCTTTTTCAATCGTAATTCTTCTTTTAATACTTCTGTTTTAGTTTCAAATTCTTTGAAATACACCAAAACCCATGGACTTTTTCCAGAAGTGTATCGGCTTAAATCATTATTGTGTTCAAAAATACGCTTACCAAGATCTTGTGTAAATCCTTTGTAAAATAATCCTTGATGATTTTTTATGATGTAAACAAAACACATATCGATTGCTATTTGAATTTTACAAAAACAAAAAAAGCTTTTCTATTACGAAAAGCTTTTTGTTACTGGTCTCGTTTTTAGAACGAGAGGACTCGAACCCGTCTCGTCCCAAAAGACGAGATGACAGGCATGCGTTCTATTCAACTTGAAAACTCGTTAATAATCTTTCTATCGAAGCAACATTAAGCTTTTTCAATCGCAATTCTTCTTTTAATGCTTCTGTTTTTGTTTCAAATTCTTTGAAATAAACCAAAACCCACGGACTTTTTCCAGAAGTGTATCGGCTTAAATCATTATTGTGTTCTAAAATACGCTTACCAAGATCTTGTGTAAATCCTTTGTAAAATAATCCTTGATGATTTTTTATGATGTAAACAAAATACATATCGATTGCTATTTGAATTTTACAAAAACAAAAAAAGCTTTTCTATTACGAAAAGCTTTTTTATTACTGGCGGTCTGGACGGGACTCGAACCCGCGACCCCATGCGTGACAGGCATGTATTCTAACCAACTGAACTACCAAACCAGTATTTTAATCTATAACATTCTAATTCTTAAACACAGTTCTTGAATCGAACCCGTCTCGTCCTAAAGACGAGATGACAGGCATGTATTCTAACCAACTGAACTACCAAACCAGTATTTTAATCTATACCATTCTAATTCTTAAACACAGTTCTTGAATCGAACCCGTCTCGTCCCAAAAGACGAGATGACAGGCATGTATTCTAACCAACTGAACTACCAAACCAGCTTCATTTTAAATCAAAAAAGCTATCCACAAAAGTGGAAAGCTTTTCATTGGTCTAACTACTAAACCCGCTACGAGTTACAAATTCGTAGCAAACAACACAACTAACTTTAGATACTTTATAGGGGCAAAAAAGCCTTTCTGTTACGAAAGGCTTTCCCCAATATTGCGGTCTGGACGGGACTCGAACCCGCGACCCCATGCGTGACAGGCATGTATTCTAACCAACTGAACTACCAAACCTCTGCGTTATTGCGGTGGCAAAGATACAATAGATTTCCGTTTACACAAGCGTTTTTTGAAAAAATAATTGATAAATTTTAACCTTATTATCCAAAGTTTTGTTTTTCAACCAAGTATGTCATTAAAATTTTTTCAAAACTTTCTCCAACACTTACCGGAATGTACTTTATTCGGTTTTGTGAGCAGGTCAAAGCGAGTTTCTTAAAGTAACTTTCTGTCTGTTTTTCGTATTCTTCTTTGACATTATCCGCAAAAACTGCTACTTCTTCTCCTGTTTCTACATCAATAAACTTCCTTGGAGCATTATCAAAGTCAAAATTTAACTCTGTTTTGTTATCGACAACGTGAAACAAGACCACTTTATGCTTGTTGTGTTTCAAATGCTGCAAGGCATTAAACAGCGCTTCCTCATTTCCGGACTGAAACATATCCGTAAACAAGACAATCATCGAACGACGGTGAATCTTCTCGGCTATTTGATGTAAAAATGTAATTGTATCAGTACTTTTTTTAGTCGCAGGTTTCTCTAAAAGCCCTTCAAGTGTATTTAAGATCATTCTATGATGGCGATCACTGCCTTTTTCAGGAGCATAGTACTCATATGTATCCGAAAACACACTTAGTCCCACAGCATCGCGTTGCTTCTTTAAAAGATTCATTAAAACCGCCGAGGCCAAAACAGAAAAGCCAATCTTATTCTCAAAAAATTGCTGACCGCCTTTTAGTTTCGGATAATGCATTGAAGAGGAATTATCGATAATAAGATGACACCGCAAATTAGTTTCTTCCTCAAATCGTTTGGTGTATAAACGATCCGTTTTGGCAAACAATTTCCAATCAATGTGCTTGGTACTTTCGCCAACATTATAGACTTTATGCTCAGCAAATTCTGCCGAAAATCCATGAAACGGACTTTTATGCATTCCTGAAATAAAACCTTCCACAACCTGATTGGCCAGCAATTCAAGATGCTGAAAACTGGAAATTTTCTCTATTTGCGATTCGATTTTCATATTCCAAATATATTAAAAGATTGAACGATTTAAAAATTTAAAGATTGAAAAGAAAATATAACCACCTTTGATTCTCTGATTTCAAAATCTTTTTTTAATCTGTTAATCTGCATTGTTTTTTATATGCCTGATTGAAACGCTGTAAATCCCACAAAAAAAGGCTTGACTTTCGCCAAACCTTTTTTTTGAATCTTTTCAGATTCTATATAAATCATAATCTACCGATTACAACAAAGCGTCTAAACTATCAGCGTAAGTTTGTTTAGGAGCAACTCCTACTTGTTTCCCTACTACTTCTCCGTTATGAAAAACCAATACTGTTGGAATATTTCTCACTCCGTATTTTGCAGCAAATTCTTGGTTTGCATCAACGTCTACTTTACCTACGACTACTTTACCATCGTATTCAGCACTTAATTCGTCAATGATTGGCCCTACCATTCTACAAGGTCCACACCATGCTGCCCAAAAATCCACCATTACCGGTTTGTCTGATTTCAAAACTACTTCTTCAAAAGTAGCATCTGTTATTGCTAATGCCATATTTATTTTTATTTAAGTTTATCGTTTGAATATTTTAAGTCTCAAACTCGGATACAAATTTAGAAATTAAAAACTAATCAAACGCCATTCATAAATTAGTTTTGACTATTAATATATCGTCAATTCTTATCACTCCATTTCAACCCATTTAGGATTGCAATAATCAGGAGCTACTTCCCGCTGTACGCTGTATCTTTCCTTGTCTAAAGAAAACAAGGAAAGGATGCCGCTTCCATCAGGGCTAAGGCATTCTGCTCTAATTCAACTTAAAGTTAATCTGCATTTTTTCCAGTTCCACTAACAATTCATTCGAAATCTTGATTTTTAGTTTTCTGCTGGCCATGGTTAGTTTGGTCACCACTTTTATTTCTTCGACTTCTTCTACTTTTTCTTCAGTACTTGTTTCCGGAATTTCGAGAGTTTCCATTTCAGAATCTTCATTTTCATCGACAAAAGCTACTTCTTCATTTTCTATCTCAACAGGAGCAACAGCAACGAGTTTTTTTGTTTTCTCTAACTCCATGATTTCAAAAGTCACTGTATTATCTCCTTTATTATCCTGAAAAAGATGGCTTAATCTATGAATAAAATCAGCTTCCAAATCTGCAATATTCAAAAGCACAACTAATTTTCTAGCAAAGGTTTCTAACACATCCTGCAATTGTTTTACTTCTACAAATTGCAATCTTGGCTCCCCTTTTTTACCGGTATCACGGTCAGTCCAGCCTTCTTTTACCAACACTTTCATAAACGTAAAATTATTTTGAATAAAGAAATGACGAAACTTTAGATACTCCTCCCCAAAAATTCTAAACTCATAACTTTCGTCATAACCCTCCAGAGTAAACATACCCCAGCCTTTTCCATTTTTAGCTACACGGTGTTGCACATTATTGATAATTCCTCCAAATGCCAGGTTTTTACTGACATGCAATTCCATATTTTTAAGTGCTTCCAGCTTGGCATTACAAAAATATTTCATTTCAAATTTGTAATCATCCAGCGGATGTCCCGAGATGTAAATTCCAACAACCTCTTTTTCTTTTGCGAGTTTTTCCATTGTGCTCCAATCCTCGCAAGGTGGTACAATAGGTTCTGCAATTTGCACTTCGCTGGTATCTCCAAACAAACTTACTTGAGAGGAATTTTCATTCTCCTGAAACTTCGATCCATACCGAATCGCTTTTTCATAAAAAGTAATTCCATCACCATCATCATGAAAATATTGCGCTCTCGTGGTTCCTAAAAACGAATCAAATCCTCCGGCCAAAGCCAGATTTTCCAATGCTTTTTTATTCGCCGCACGCAAATCAATACGTTTGGTCAAATCAAAAATCGATTTGTATTTTCCATCTTTTCTGTTTTCAACAATTGTTGCCACAGCTCCGGAACCAACTCCTTTTATCGCTCCCATTCCAAAACGTACCGCGTAATTATCATTTACGGTAAATTTATAAAACGACTCATTCACATCAGGTCCTAAAACTTGCAGTCCCATTCGCTTACATTCTTCCATAAAAAACGAAACCTGCTTGATATCATTCATGTTATTCGAAAGCACCGCAGCCATATATTCCGCAGGATAATTCGCTTTCAAATAGGCCGTTTGGTACGCAATCCAAGCATAACAAGTCGAGTGCGATTTATTAAATGCATATTCAGCAAAAGCTTTCCAGTCATTCCAAATCTTCTCTAACTTGTCTTTGGCATGACCTTTTGCCATCGCTTGCGAAATGAATTTTGGTTCCATTTTAGCCAAAACATCAATCATTTTTTTTCCCATCGCTTTACGCAAAACATCGGCATCCCCTTTCGAGAAATCCGCCAGTTTCTGGGACAAAAGCATTACCTGCTCTTGGTAAACGGTAATTCCGTAGGTATCTTTCAGCAATTCTTCGCAGTCATCCAAATCATATTCGATTGGCTCTTCCCCGTTTTTTCGTTTAATAAAACTCGGGATATAGGCAATCGGTCCTGGACGATACAAAGCATTCATGGCAATCAAATCCGGAAATACTGTCGGCTTCAATTCCTTCATGTATTTCTGCATTCCCGGACTCTCATACTGGAAAATACCTACTGTTTCTCCACGTTGGAAAAGTTCATACGTCTTCAAATCATCAATTGGAAATTCATCGGGATTCAGGTCAATTCCTGTTCTATATTTTACTAATTTAACAGTATCTTTTATCAGGGTTAGGGTTTTCAAACCCAAGAAGTCCATCTTCAACAAACCGGCACTTTCCACCACCGAGTTATCAAATTGAGTCACATACAAATCCGAATCTTTGGCGGTAGCCACAGGAACAAAATTGGTAATGTCGCTTGGCGTAATAATCACACCACAAGCGTGAATTCCCGTATTTCTCAGATTTCCTTCCAAAACTTTGGCTTGCTGAATTGTTTCTCCACCCAAATCACCTTCATTCGCAAGACCTATTAATTCCTTTATTTTATCATATTCTTCGGGACGAACCGCCTTCTTAATCAGATTTTCATCTTCATTCAAAAAGCGCGCTAAATTCCACTTGGACGGCATCATTCCCGGAATCAATTTTGCAATTTTATCCGCTTCAAACAATGGTAAATCCAGTACACGAGCAGTATCACGAATCGCTGATTTTGTTGCCATTTTACCATAGGTGATAATCTGCGCCACCTGTTTCGAACCGTATTTCCGAATCACATAGTCCATTACACTGCTTCGCCCTTCATCATCAAAATCGATATCAATATCGGGTAGTGACACACGATCCGGATTCAGGAAACGCTCAAAAAGCAGGTTGTACATCAACGGGTCAATATTGGTTATTTTCAAACAATACGCCACTACCGATCCTGCCGCAGAACCCCTTCCCGGCCCTACAGAAACTCCCATACTTCTCGCCTCGGCAATTAAATCCTGTACAATCAGGAAATAACCCGGATAACCGGAATTGGATATCGTCAACAATTCAAAATCCAATCGTTCTTGAATTTCTTCGGTAATTACAGGATATCGTCTTCGGGCTCCTTCAAAAGTAAGATGCCTCAAATACGCATTTTCTCCTCGTACACCACCGTCTTTTTCATCTTCAGGATCATTAAATTCTATTGGGATTTCAAATTTTGGAAGCAATACTTCACGAGCCAAATCGAAAATTTCAATTTTATCCACAATCTCCGAAAGATTCGAAATCGCTTCCGGTAAATCCGCAAAAAGCTGCTTCATTTCGTCTCCCGACTTAAAATAATATTCCTGATTAGGCAATCCATAACGATAGCCACGACCACGACCTATTGGTGTTGTCTGCTTTTCGCCATCACGCACACAAAGCAAAATATCATGTGCATTTGAATTTGCCTTGTCTATATAAAAGGTATTGTTTGTCGCAATAATCTTGACATCATGTTTTCTGGCTAATGAAATCAAAGACGCATTCACCCGATTTTCATCTTCCTGATTGTGACGCATCACTTCAATGTAAAAATCTTCCTTGAACTCGTTTTTCCACCAAAGCAAGGCTTCTTCAGCTTGGTTTTCACCAATATTTAAAATCTTATTTGGTATTTCGCCATAAAGATTTCCGGACAAAACAATAATATCTTCTTTGAATTCCTGAATGACTTTCCTGTCGATTCTGGGAACATAATAAAACCCTTCCGTATACGCGATGGAAGACATTTTAGCCAAATTATGATAGCCTTTTTTGGTCTTCGCCAAAAGTACTATTTGGTACCCATTGTCCTTAACCGACTTGTTTTTATGGTCTTCACAAACAAAAAATTCACAACCTACTATTGGTTTCATCGGAACTTCGGTAGGCTCTTCACCATTTTCGATTGCCGCTTTATTCTTGGCTTCAGCCGCTTTATTATGGTATAAAATATCACGGACAAAATGAAAAGCACCCATCAAATTCGCATGATCCGTCATAGCAACCGCAGGCATTTTTTGTTGTGCCGCCGCTTTTACCAATGCCGCAATGCTAATCGTAGATTGTAACACCGAAAACTGCGTATGATTGTGCAAATGCACAAAAGGCGCATCAATAAGCACCTTTTTATTCTCAGAAAGTTCTGCTCTTGAAACGGCTGGCGCTTGTTTTTCGCCAAACTGCTGACGGATTTTATCCGAAGCTTCCTTGAGATTGATATGTTTTAAACCAATGAGCTTAATCTCGCTTGGATTCTTACTTTGAAAGTCTTGAAAATAACTTGCTGGAACATCCAGTTCCTCTTTTGTAAAAACATCACGACGAATCAACTCCAAGAAACAACGCGTAGTTGCCTCGACATCGGCAGTAGCGTTGTGCGCTTCGCCGAAAGGTTTGTTAAAAAGATACGAGTGCAACTCCGTCAACGTAGGCAACTTGAATTTTCCTCCTCGACCACCCGGCAATTTCAATAAAGATGCGGTTACTTCTGTACAGGTATCTAAAATAGGCATCGAACTCATTTGGCTATCAACACCCATTCTATAAAACTCACAACCCATAATATTGATGTCAAAACCTAAATTCTGACCTACAATAAATTTGGCTTTGCCTAAAGCAATATTGAATTTTTCCAAAACTTCTGCTAGCGAAATACCATCGGCTTCCGCCAATTCAGTCGAAATACCGTGGATTCGTTCCGCGTCATACGGAATATTAAAACCTTCGGGTTTTACCAAATAATCTTGATGCTCGATGAGTTTTCCCATATCATCGTGCAACTGCCAAGCGATTTGAATACAACGCGGCCAGTTATCCGTATCTGAAATTGGAGCGCCCCAACGCTTTGGTAATCCTGTAGTTTCGGTATCGAATATTAAGTACATATCTGGATTTGAAGTGTTTGTGATTTTAAAAAATCGCAAAAAATGAATTTCAAATTTAGTTTTTTTTAGGGTAGAATAGAAGTAAGTTATCAACAAAAAACAAATTTATTTTCCAGTACTATTCTCCTATTAAAACTACAATCACTTTCAACAAATCAGCTTGATAGTATCTTGTTAAAAAGACAAAAAGAGTCCGTAATGATTTTTTGGATGTCGTAGTATTTCATCAAAAAAAAATACTGAAATACAACTAAAAAATATGCCATTAACTAAGAAAATCACATCGAAAAACAGTCTCAATAAAAGTAAAATAGTTGATTTAAAATTAAAAAATAGTTGATTTTAGTTCCGTTTAATTAAATATTCATAAATATAATAGCTTTTTAAAAGCTTTTTTTATCGATTCTACAAATATAAAAAACAGCAAGAAATTGATTTTTTATTGTATCTAAATAAAGAATCACACTTATAAAAAAGAAACCCAAAAGATAAAAATCAGTAAAGAAATTCACTAATACGATTTTGGGTATCGTATATAATGCAATATTAAAAAATAAAGACTTGATTCTTTTTTTAGTTTTGCTTTCATTGTTATCATCTTAGCCAACTTGGCTATAAAAAAATACATTAAAAACATATTAAAATGAGTACTACATTATTTGACAAAGTATGGGATTCGCACGTGGTGCGTAAAATTGAAGATGGACCAGACGTGTTTTTTATTGACCGTCATTTCATCCATGAAGTTACTAGTCCTGTAGCTTTTTTAGGTTTAAAAGAAAGAGGAATTTCAGTATTATATCCAGAGCGCACTTTTGCTACTGCGGATCACAACACCCCAACTATAAATCAACATTTACCGGTTCAAGATGCATTATCTGCCAATCAACTTAAGGCATTAGAAGATAACGCAGCTGAATATGGTATTTCTCACTGGGGATTAGGTCACCAAAAAAATGGAATTGTACACGTAGTAGGTCCTGAAAACGGAATTACTTTACCTGGTGCGACTATTGTTTGTGGAGATTCCCATACTTCTACACATGGTGCTTTTGGTGCAATTGCTTTTGGTATTGGAACTTCTGAGGTTGAAATGGTGATGGCTACACAATGTATCATGCAACCGAAACCAAAGAAAATGCGTATCAACGTAAATGGTGAGTTGAGTAAAGGTGTGGGTCCAAAAGACGTTGCACTTTATATTATTTCTCAATTAACTACTTCTGGAGGTACAGGATATTTTGCAGAATATGCAGGAGATGTTTTTGAAAACATGTCTATGGAAGGCCGTATGACGGTTTGTAACTTGAGTATCGAAATGGGTGCTCGTGGTGGTATGATTGCTCCTGACCAAAAAACATTTGATTTCCTTGAAGGAAGATTATACGCTCCAAAAGGAGAAGCTTGGACAAAAGCAGTTGAATATTGGAAAACGTTAAAAACGGATGCTGATGCTATTTTTGATGCAGAATTAAACATCAATGCTGCAGATATTGAACCAATGATTACATATGGTACGAACCCCGGAATGGGAATTGGTATCTCAAAAAATATTCCAAACGCCAACCAAGTAGAAGGTGGCGCCGAAACATATAAAAAATCTTTAGCCTACATGGGCTTTGAAGAAAATGACGTAATGATTGGGAAACCAATTGATTTTGTTTTCTTGGGAAGTTGTACCAATGGTAGAATTGAAGATTTCAGAGCTTTTACAGAAATTGTAAAAGGAAGAAAAAAAGCAGATAACGTTACCGCTTGGTTAGTTCCAGGTTCTCACGTAGTGGAAGCTCAAATTAAAGAAGAAGGATTATTAGACATTCTTACTGAAGCTGGTTTTGTATTACGTCAGCCAGGTTGTTCGGCTTGTTTAGCGATGAACGATGATAAAGTTCCTGCCGGAAAATATGCAGTAAGTACTTCCAACAGAAACTTCGAAGGTCGTCAAGGTCCCGGTTCAAGAACATTATTGGCAAGTCCAATTATGGCCGCTGCAGCAGCAGTTACCGGAAAACTAACAGATCCTAGAGATTTATTTTAAAAAATTTCAGAATGTAGATTAACAATTTTTGACCGGAGCTTCAGCGAATTGGCGTAGCATTTCAGATTTCGTTAAAATCGACACAACATTCAGTTTAAATTATAGAATATAAAATAATATTAGTTAGCGCTTAAGATTACATTTTCCTCACGGTAAATCAAAAATCAGAAATCGTTAATCAAAAATCAAAAATCAAATGGCATACGATAAATTTAATATCCTTACCAGTAGTGCAGTGCCACTACCAATAGAAAATGTGGATACCGATCAAATCATCCCAGCACGTTTCTTGAAAGCTACCAAACGTGAAGCTTTTGGAGACAACCTTTTTAGAGACTGGAGATACAACGGAGATGACACTCCAAAAGCAGATTTCGTATTGAATGATGCGACTTACAGCGGGAAAATATTAGTTGGCGGAAAAAACTTTGGTTCGGGTTCTTCAAGAGAGCACGCAGCTTGGGCAGTTTACGATTATGGATTTCGCGCTGTAGTTTCAAGTTTCTTTGCTGATATCTTCAAAGGAAACTGCTTAAACATTGGTGTTTTACCGGTACAAGTGAGTCCGGAATTTGCCGAAACAATCTTCAACGCTATTGAAGCTGATCCGAAAACAGAATTGGAAATCAATTTACAAGAACAAACTATTACTTTGTTAGCAACTGGCGCAAAAGAATCTTTTGACATCAATGGATACAAAAAGAATAATATGTTGAATGGTTTTGATGATATTGACTATTTACAAAACATCAAAGAAGAGATTGTTGGGTTTGCCAATACACTTCCTTACTAAAAACAAACAATAAAAAGCAGTTATCTTACGCTCAATAGTATTGTTAAGCCAGATAACTGCTTTTACCTTTTTATAAAACGCAACAGCAAGATTTCAAATCACTGAAGTCAAAACCACTTTTAGCATCAAATTTATAATGAAAAAAAGAAAAATTGAAATAATGGATACGACACTCCGTGACGGGGAACAAACCTCGGGAGTATCATTTTCTGCTGCAGAAAAACTAACCATTGCACAATTATTACTGGAAGAATTAAATATTGATAGAATCGAAATTGCTTCAGCACGCGTGAGCGAAGGAGAATTTCAGGGCGTAAAAGGAATTATGACTTGGGCTGATGAGAAAGAATATTCTAATAGAATAGAAGTTTTAACCTTTGTTGATGGCGGACTTTCAATAGATTGGATGAAAAAAACTGGAGCTAAAGTCCAGAATTTACTAACCAAAGGATCTCTTAACCATTTAACACATCAGTTAAAGAAAACACCTGAACAGCATTTTGCCGAAATTGCGCAAACAATAGCATTAGCTCAAGAAAATAATATTGAGACCAATGTATATTTAGAAGACTGGAGTAACGGAATGCGTAATTCACCTGAATATGTGTTTCAATATTTAGATTTTTTGACCAAACAACCCATCAAAAGAGTTTTATTACCAGACACTTTAGGCGTTTTAATCCCTTCTGAAACTTTTGAATTTATTTCGAAAATTATAACAAGATACCCTGAAACTCATTTTGATTTTCACGCACACAACGACTACGATTTAAGCATCGCAAATGTAATGGAAGCAGTAAAAGCGGGCATTCAAGGACTCCATGTAACCGTAAACGGAATGGGAGAACGTGCTGGAAATGCTCCTCTTGAAAGTACTGTTGCCGTAATTAATGACTTTTTACCGCAAATAGAAATCGGTGTAAAAGAATCTTCATTATACTCTGTGAGCAAATTAGTCGAGACTTTCACCGGATATAGAATTCCTGCCAACAAACCTATCGTTGGTGACAATGTATTTACGCAAACGGCAGGTATTCATGCTGATGGCGACAATAAAAACAATTTATATTTTAATGATTTACTTCCGGAACGTTTTGGAAGAAAACGAAAATACGCCTTAGGAAAAACATCCGGAAAAGCTAATATCGAAAAAAACCTTCAGGAATTAGGTTTAAAATTAAATCCCGAAGACTTAAAATTAGTTACACAACGCATCATTGAATTGGGTGATAAAAAAGAGACCGTTACCAAAGAAGATTTACCCTATATCATTTCTGATGTTTTAGACAGCCAAACCTATCAAGAAAAAGTTGTTGTTGAATCATATGTACTGTCACATGCAAAAGGACTTCGCCCTTCGACCACTTTATGTTTAAAAATAGACGGAGAAGTAATTGAAGAGCATGCACAAGGTGACGGACAATTTGATGCTTTCATGAATGCATTGGCAAAAATATATAAAAGCAAAAATTTAGAATTGCCAAAATTGATTGATTATGCAGTACGAATTCCACCAGGAAGTAGTTCTGATGCATTATGCGAAACCATAATTACCTGGACGAATAATGAAAAAGAATTCAAAACCAGAGGACTGGATTCAGACCAAACAGTTGCCGCAATAATAGCAACCCAAAAAATGTTGAATGTTGTTGCTGCCCAATAATAAATAGAAATACATTAATATAAAATAGACCTAATGAAATTTAACATAGCCCTTTTAGCCGGAGACGGAATTGGACCTGAAGTAATCAATGAAGCTGTAAAAGTTTCGGATGCTATTGCAAAAAAATTCAATCATGAAATCACTTGGACGCCAGCTCTTACAGGAGCTTGTGCTATTGATGCCGTTGGAGTTCCTTATCCTGACGAAACGCATGAAATTTGTATGAAAGCAGATGCTGTTTTGTTTGGAGCCATTGGACACCCAAAATACGACAATGACCCAAGTGCTCCTGTAAGACCAGAACAAGGTTTATTGTTAATGCGCAAAAAATTAGGCTTGTTTGCCAATGTGCGTCCAACATTTACATTCCCATCTTTGATTGACAATTCTCCGTTGAAAAGAGAACGTATCGAAGGAACTGATTTGGTTTTCTTGAGAGAACTTACCGGAGGAATTTATTTTGGAGAAAAAGGAAGAAGAGACGATGGCGAAACCGCTTTTGACAATTGCGTATACACAAGAGCAGAAGTACAACGTTTAGCTAAGAAAGGTTTTGAACTAGCGATGACACGTTCTAAAAAATTGTGTTGTGTGGACAAAGCCAATGTATTGGAAACTTCTCGTTTATGGAGAGAAACTGTACAAGCCATGGAAAAGGATTATCCTGAAGTAACTGTAAGTTATGAATTCGTTGATGCTGTTGCCATGCGTTTGGTACAATGGCCGAATTCGTATGACGTATTGATTACAGAAAACTTATTTGGTGATATTTTAACAGATGAAGCTTCGGTAATTTCTGGCTCTATGGGATTAATGCCGTCAGCATCAGTAGGAGAACATACATCGTTGTACGAACCTATTCATGGATCTTACCCACAAGCGACTGGTTTAAATATTGCAAATCCATTAGCGACAGTATTATCTGCAGCTATGATGTTTGAAGACGCTTTTGGATTAAAAGAAGAAGCAGAAGCGATCAGAGCTGTAGTTAACAGATCATTGGAACAAGGAATTGTAACAGAGGATTTAGCTTCTAAAGACTCAAAAGCATACAAAACAAGTGAAGTTGGTGACTGGTTGGTTGCTAACCTATAAATTCTTAAAGTTTATTTGTTTAAAAATTGAGTAATAGCTAAGATTACAACCTGAAAAACAACACTCATTTTAGCTTTTACTCAGCTTTAAACAGAATAATAAACAACAAAAAAGGTGTCAATAAAATTGACACCTTTTTTTATAGCTAGAAAAAAATATTAATATCCTCCTCTGTTTCCACCACCACGGTTATCTCCACCACGGCTGTTTCCACCACCATAACCACCGCGTGAATCTCCACCACGACTGTTATTGTTAAAACTTCTTCTTTCACCTTCTGGTTTAGGCTCAGATTTGTTTACTACAATTGCACGTCCTTGAACAGTAGCACCGTTCAATTCATCAATTGCTTTTTGAGCTTCGTCATCATTTGGCATCTCAACAAAACCAAATCCTTTACTTCTTCCAGTAAATTTATCAGTAATAATTTTAACTGAATCAACTGCTCCGTAAGCCTCGAAAGACTCTCTTAAATCTGCTTCCTCAATACTGAATGGAAGGCTTCCAACAAAAATATTCATATGTACTTATTTAAATAATAGAACAAATGTACTCTAATTTTTTTCTAATCTACTATATATTAGCTTATTTATGTTTTTATTTTAATTTCAAAAAAAGGAAATGCTTTAGTAGTTTTAGAAAACCAACTCCTCTATATTACTGAACAAGAGAACTAACTATAGGAACCTTATAAAAAACCCCATGTTGAAAATTCACAACCGGATTGGCTAACGAGTTGCTATTTGTATTTTTAGCATTAAACTTAAAAGTACCGGTAATCGTTTTATTTACGGCATCATATTGAGTTATCACAATTTGCCCTTCTCCAATTCCAAAGCCTGTAGAAAAAGTAACCAACCCATTTGTAGCATCAGTGACTGTATAAATCGCTTTTTTGGACTCACTGGTTCCTAAAAAATAAATTTGGGCCGCGGTAGAAGTAGTTTTTAAGGATAACGTTTCATTTGCAGTAAAGGATTCTATAAGCAAAGATCCATCAGCAGCTAATGTTGCTTTAGATTGTACTCCTCTCCAAAACACATTATCCTTCATGCCTTGAAGCGAAGGATTATTAAAAGTAACATCTTCTTCACAAGAAATTAAAGAAAAAAGCACGACAATAAACAAAAAATATTTTTTCATAAAATGCATCTTTTAGAGAAACAAAAGTATGACATTAGACCTTAAAAAAATAAAAATCCACTAAAAAATAAAAACATCGACATACCTAAAACATTACTGTTCATTAAAATACCAATCGAATTAGTATTTATCGATAAAAAATGTATCTTTGCACCCTTAATTAATCGAGGTCGAGTACCTCAAAATTTAATCACAAGATTATGTCAGTAAAAATTAGATTACAAAGACACGGTAAAAAAGGAAAACCTTTTTACTGGGTTGTAGCAGCAGATGCTCGCTCAAAAAGAGATGGTAAATACTTAGAAAAAATCGGTACTTACAATCCAAACACAAACCCAGCAACTATCGAGTTAAACCTTGATAGCGCAGTAAAATGGTTGCACAATGGTGCTCAACCAACTGATACTGCAAAAGCAATTCTTTCTTACAAAGGAGCTTTATTGAAACATCACCTTGATGGTGGTATCCGTAAAGGAGCTTTAACTCAAGAACAAGCTGATGCAAAATTAGCTACTTGGTTAGAAGCTAAATCTGGAAAAGTTGATGCTAAAAAAGAAGGTTTGACAAAAGCACAAGCTGATGTTAAAGCTAAAGCTTTCAAAGCAGAACAAGATGTTAATGCTAAACGTTTAGCTGCAGCTGCTCAAGCAGAAGCTGACGCTATCGCTGCTGCAACTCCAGCTGTTGAAGAAGAAGTTGCTGAAGTTGAAGCTGAAGAAGCTCCAGCTGCAGAAGAAAATAACGAAACAACTGAAGCATAATTTTAGAAGGCGAAGATGCGTAAAGAAGATTGTTTCTACTTAGGTAAAATCGCTAAAAAATTTAGTTTCAAAGGGGAAGTTCTTGCCTATTTAGACACAGACGAACCTGAGTTATACGAAAACTTGGAATCAGTGTTTGTTGAATGCAACAAACACTTGGTTCCTTTTTTTATTGAAAGCAGTTCACTGCACAAAAACGACTTCCTTAGAATTCGTTTTGAAGATATGAATACAGAAGAAGATGCCGATGCTGTCATAGGCAACGACTTATATCTTCCCTTAAATATGTTGCCAAAACTTACTGGCAATAAATTCTACTTCCATGAAGTAATTGGTTTTGAAGTTGAAGATAAACGCCTTGGCATTGTTGGAAAAATTGAATCCATAAATGACACTACTGCTCAGCCATTATTTGAAGTCTTAAACGGCGATGTAGAAATTCTTATTCCTATGATTGACCATTTTCTTGTAAAAATTGACAGGGAAAACAAAAAAGTTATCATGGATCTACCGGAAGGACTTATTGAAATGTATCTTTAGAAAAGTTAATTCGGTTATTTGTTTATTCGGTTAATCGAAAAAATCGTTACTCTAAAACCAAAGTATTCAGTTGCTAAAATCTGAAATCAAAAATCGTTAATCCTCAATCTGAAATCATCATGTTTTCATTCAAGCAATTCTCCATCCAACAAGACCGTTGCGCCATGAAAATTGGAACTGATGGTGTTTTACTTGGTGCTTGGACACCCATTGAAAACAATCCATTTAGTATTTTAGACATTGGAGCTGGAACAGGCGTAATCGCTTTAATGCTTGCGCAAAGAAGTAACGCGGAACAAATTGACGCTTTGGAAATCGACGAAGAAGCCTACGAACAATCCGTAGATAATTTTGAAAACTCTCCATGGAGTGATCGTTTATTTTGTTTTCATGCCGGTTTGGATGAATTTGTAGAAGAACCAGAAGACGAATACGACTTAATTGTTTCCAATCCTCCATTCTATACTGACGATTACAAATCTGAAAATGAACAACGCGATTTAGCACGTTTTGCAGATGCAATGCCTTTTGAAGATTTAATCGAAGCGGCCGCTTTACTACTTTCTGAAAACGGTGTTTTCTCCGTCATAATTCCCTTTAAAGAAGAAGAAAACTTCTTGGCTTTAGCCGCAGCATACGAATTATATCCTTTGAAAATCACTCGTGTAAAAGGAACTCCAACTACCGAAATCAAGCGCAGTTTATTGGCTTTTAGCCGAAATGAAAATGCCATCATTACTCCTGGTGAATTGATTATCGAAACTTCAAGACACCAATACACAACAGAATATATTCAACTGACAAAGGATTTTTATTTGAAAATGTAATGTACATTTTGAATTCAAATTCTTTTTTTCTTATCACAATTTCTTCCTTTTCCAAATATTAAAAAAGCGATATAAAGTTTTCAGGAATATTTTTTTAATTATACTACATATGTTTCTGTATCAATGTTTCAATTTCCGGACTTGATGGTCTTGGAGCATCAACACTGATGATTTTCCCATTTTTCCCAAACAACACAAAACGCGGAATAGTACCTACATTTATTTGTTTTAACAATTCGTCTTTATCTGATTTTACAAGTAGAAAACTATTCTCTATATTAAGAATATCATCGTATTCAGCCATTGCTTTTTGCCAAGCGGTGTTACTTTTATCAATTGACAGAAATACAAAACCTACATTTGGGTATTTTTGCATCAGCTTTTTTTCACTCGGAAATTCTTCGCGACAAGGCATACACCAGGATGCCCAAAAATCGACTAAAACTAATTTACCTAAATGCTTTTTTATAATATTTTGCAAAAATACGGGGGCTGCTTTTGGCTGTAAATCTTTGTTTATAGCATCTAGAAATGCTTGGTTTTTGCAATTTTCTCTAAATAAATCAACTGTTTTTTTAGTAACAACTATTTGTACTTCTCGATTATTTAAGGCACTATCAATATTAGAATACAGTAAGTAGTCTATAATTTTTTGATTTGAAAAGTTTTTAGATACAAATTCCATCTTAGTATATAAATCATTTTTCAAACCTAATTTATTCATTGATTTTACAACATAATTATCTAGTAGGACTTTATATTCCTCACTTTTTAACAACTCATCAGCTTCACTAAAACTTTTTTCTATTGCTGAAAAAGTTGACGGATTTATAACTTTGTTTTCTAATTCATTGTATTTAATCATACACCAATACATTAAAGTAAAATATTGATAAAACTCTTTTGAAACTTTGTCGTTTTTATAATTAATTTCTAATAATTCCTGCTCTTTACGATATTCATGATCAAAATATTTTGGCATATTTGACAATAGCCGAATTTGCTTGAGTCCATTATAATCTGAAATGTTTTCACTTTTTCCATATTTTTCGAAACACTCATTTATAAATTCAGATTCTGATTTTCGATATTTATTGAAATTACAATAATAACGTATTAATCCTTTCTCATTTATATCGAATTCTATGGTCTCATTTGGCGCTGCAAAAATTAACGTATTTCGAAAGACCTGATTGCACAGCAATACTGTGGGATAATCTATTTTCATTTTTAAAATCCTATTATTGCTATTAACAACCATAGGAGTCCTTAACATTTCTATTGACTGACAAGTTAATACAATATTATCCTCACTATCACCAATGTAATTAATAGTGATCTTTTGTGAAAACGAAAGCGTTGAAATTAAAAACAATACTATAATTTTTTTAATTGTAGTCATAGTAAATCATTTTTTACGTTAAGAAACTCTAATAAATTAAGCAGTAAGGCTGTTTTGATTGTAATTTATTTATTACAAAATCGAATATAGGAATATTTAAATCAAAACCCGTAAATAATCTCTATAACTCTTATGTATTATAAAGATTGGCAGTATAAATAGTTTATTTTAAAAAAATGTATCCTTTTTATTCTATTCCTGAAAACAGAAATCTTTCGAACTACAACAATTTCCTAAGAATTAATTCAACTGCGTCAAAAATAGTATTAGATTTAACAAGGCATTACTAAAAAAGAAACGATCTTTTTTAATAATTTTAAAAAAATATAACATTTGTTAATGCTTTTGTTATATTTCTTTATGTAAATTTGCATCACATAAAAATTACCTAACCATGAGACCAGACTTATTTCAAGCTCCAGATTACTATAACTTAGACGATTTACTAACAGAAGAACACAAATTAGTACGTGATTCAGCTCGTGCATGGGTAAAACGTGAAGTATCTCCTATTATAGAAGAATATGCTCAAAAAGCAGAATTTCCAAAACAAATCATTAAAGGTTTAGGTGAAATTGGTGGTTTTGGACCTTACATTCCGGAAGAATATGGTGGTGCAGGTTTAGACCAGATTTCATACGGTTTAATTATGCAAGAAATTGAACGCGGTGATTCTGGTGTTCGTTCCACTTCATCTGTACAATCTTCTTTAGTAATGTATCCAATTTGGAAATATGGGAATGAAGAACAACGCCAAAAATACTTGCCTAAGTTAGCAACGGGTGAATACATGGGATGTTTTGGATTAACGGAACCTAATTACGGTTCAGATCCAGGAAGCATGATTACCAACTTTAAAGACATGGGCGATCATTATCTATTGAATGGTGCCAAAATGTGGATTTCAAATGCACCATTTGCTGATATTGCAATTGTTTGGGCAAAAAATGAAGAAGGAAGGATTCACGGTTTAATCGTAGAACGTGGAATGGAAGGTTTTTCTACTCCAGAAACACACAACAAATGGTCTCTTCGTGCTTCATCAACCGGAGAGTTAATTTTTGATAATGTCAAAGTACCAAAAGAAAATTTATTGCCAAATAAATCTGGATTAGGAGCGCCACTTGGCTGTCTTGATTCAGCGCGTTACGGAATTGCCTGGGGCGCTATTGGTGCTGCTATGGACTGTTACGATACGGCACTACGTTACGCAAAAGAAAGAATCCAGTTTGACAAACCTATTGCAGGAACTCAATTACAACAAAAGAAATTAGCCGAAATGATTACTGAAATCACCAAAGCACAATTATTGACTTGGAGATTAGGTGTTTTAAGAAATGAAGGAAGAGCAACAACAGCTCAAATCTCAATGGCAAAAAGAAATAATGTGGATATGGCAATCCATATTGCTCGTGAAGCAAGACAAATGCTAGGCGGAATGGGAATTACAGGAGAGTATTCTATCATGCGACACATGATGAATCTTGAATCTGTGATTACTTATGAAGGAACCCATGACATTCATTTGTTAATTACCGGAATGGATATCACTGGAATTCCGGCTTTTAAATAGTAATAAACAACTATTAAAGTATTTATAAAATTGATAGAAAAAGCTTCTTGGAAACGAGAAGCTTTTTTATATTTACATAAAAATACCACTTATGAATATTGAAACAATCAACAATAGCATTCAGCCCCAAAAAGAACTATTGTTACAACATTCTTTATATAAAAAAGTAAAAACAATTGAGGACTTACAATGTTTTCTAGAAAATCACGTGTATGCAGTTTGGGATTTCATGTCTTTATTAAAAGCATTACAATCTAAATTAACGTGTACAACAACTCCTTGGTTCGCCACTGAAAATCCTGAAACCAGATATTTGATAAACGAAATAGTCCTTGCCGAAGAATCAGATTTGACAATTGACGGTCGTCGCCAAAGTCATTATGAAATGTATATTGAAGCGATGGAAGCCTGTGGAGCAAATACTTCTGGAATCGAACATTTTTTATCCGAAGTAAATTCGCTTAAAAACATATTTGTTGCCATCAAAAAAAGCAATTTACATCCTAACATTAAAGCCTTTTTAGACTTTACTTTCAGAGTTATTGACGAAGGGAAATCTCATGAAATTGCGGCTGCTTTTACCTTTGGAAGAGAAGATTTAATCCCAAGTATGTTTACCGCTATTTTGAAAAATTTTCAAGAAAATTTTCCGCAAACTGATTTGAGCAAACTCATTTATTATTTCGAAAGACATATCGAGTTAGATGCTGATGATCACGGTCCAATGGCAATGAAAATGATAACAGAACTTTGTGGAACGGATGCTCAAAAATGGTCTGATGTAGAAGAAATTTCCATTTTAGCCTTAGAGAAACGCATCGGACTTTGGGATGCTATCGAAGAAACAATTATGATGAATGTTGAATTGGCATAAAACCAATACTTTCAAATAAACGTAACTATTATTTAGAAATGAATTATATCAAATTTCAAAATAATGAAAAAACAATTCCAAGTAATAGTTGCGTTCTTTTCACTGCTTTTTATCGTGAGTTGCAGCACTGAAAGTCCAATTCCCGAAACAACTCCCACACCAGTAATTACAGCTCCACAAACACAGGCCAAATCCTATAATTATTTAGCTATTGGAGACAGTTACACCATTGGACAGAGTGTTTGTGAAACGTGCAGATTCCCCGCACAATTATCAAAAAGCTTAGGCAATTTAAATTCGAACAATACCTATTCTTTAAAAATTATTGCACAAACCGGTTGGACTACCACCAACTTAATTTCGGCTATAAATACTCAGAATCCAACTTCTAATTATGATTTAGTCACACTGCTTATAGGTGTAAACAATCAATATCAAAACAAGCCTTTTTCGTTATATGAAAAAGAATTTCCTGAATTAGTAAACAAGGCTATTGCTCTTGCAAAAGGGGATAAAACGAATGTAATTGTAGTTTCTATTCCAGATTATGCTTATACTCCTTTTAGTCAAGCATCAGGAAATCAAACAACAATTTCTACAGCAATAGATCAGTATAATACTTTTGCAAAAAAATACTGCGATGACAATACGATACTATTTATAAATATAACTGACATCACCAGACAAGGTTTGACCAATAAAAATCTAGTAGCTCAAGACGGATTACATCCTTCGGAATTAGCGTATTCTTTATTTGTAGAACGAATTTTACCAAAAGCGACTACTATTTTGCAAAACTAAAAAATGCATCTTGTTTTAGAAACGAGATGCATTTTTTTTAATTTTCCGGAGCCAGCTCCAGTTCTAATCCTTCGAGGCTTTCGGTGATTGGTATTTGACAGCCCAAACGACTGTTTGATTTTACGTAAAATGCTTCTGAAAGCATCGCTTCTTCATCATCGCCCATTTCCGGTAAAGGCACATCATTAAGAACATAACATTGACAAGAAGCACACATGGCCATTCCGCCACAAGTTCCTTCTACAGGAAGCTCATAAGCTTTACATAATTCCATGATGTTCATGGCCATATCCGTAGGAGCCTGTAATTCATGTACTACTCCTTCTCTATCTTTAATTTTTATTAATACATCCATTTTTTTAAATTTGGAATTGGTTTGTTAATCAATTGTATACTTTTGGAATGGGAATTGTTTGTGCGTGAGGGATAATAGCCAGCTACCGAAGTAGCGCGGATAGCCCGACGCTTTTAAGAAAAGAGGCAACTACCCATTATATCGAGTAGCCTTTTTTCTTAAAAGGGTCACGCCCAAAAATATTATAGAATATTTACAACAGTTTCTATTTGTGGTGCAAACTTTTTGATGGTGGTTTCCACGCCGGCTCTCAATGTCATTTGGTTTACACTGCAACTGGTGCATGCTCCTTCGAGACGTACTTTTACATGTTTGTCGTCTTCGATAGAAATCAGTGTGATATCACCGCCGTCAGAATTCAAAAAGGGTCTGATTTCTTCGAGTGCTTTTTGAACTTCTACTAATAATTCTTCTGTTGTCATTTTCTTTATTTAAAGATTGAAAGATTAGAAAATTGAAAGATTAAAAATCATTTCAACCATTCTAACTTCTATTTTTTTACTGCGGAACAACCGGCCATAGTTGTAATTTTAACAGCCTCAGTCGCAGGTAAACTTTCGTTTCTACTTACTACTTCCTGTACTACGTTTCTAGTGATTTCTTCGAAAACAGTTTCGATTACCGAACCTGTTTGCATCGCTGCCGGACGACCGTAATCTCCTGCTTCACGAATAGATTGCACAATTGGCACTTCGCCAAGGAATGGTACGCCTAAGTCTTCTGAAAGATTTCTGGCACCTTCTTTTCCAAAGATATAGTATTTATTTTCAGGTAATTCTTCCGGTGTGAAGTACGCCATGTTTTCAATAATTCCTAAAACAGGAACATTTATTGCTTCAGACATGAACATTGAAACTCCTTTTTTAGCATCGGCCAAAGCTACTGCTTGTGGAGTACTTACTATTACAACACCCGTAATTGGCAATGATTGCACGATTGAAAGGTGAATATCTCCTGTTCCCGGTGGCAAATCGACTAACATGAAATCCAGTTCTCCCCAGTCTGCATCAAATATCATTTGGTTCAACGCTTTAGAAGCCATTGGTCCTCTCCAAATTACCGCTTGACTTGGTGCCGTAAAAAATCCAATTGAAAGAATTTTCACTTCATAACTTTCAACCGGTTTCATTTTTGATTTCCCATCAACTGTTACAGAGATTGGTTTTTCATTTTCTACGTCAAACATGATTGGCATGGATGGCCCGTAAATATCGGCATCCAGAATTCCTACCGAAAAACCCATTTTTGCTAATGATACCGCTAAATTTGCAGTAACTGTAGATTTTCCTACTCCACCTTTACCAGACGCAACTCCGATAATATTTTTTATTCCTGGAATTGATTTTCCTTTGATTTCTGGTTTGTCCGGAACCTCAACTTTACTATTGATTTTGATTTTTGCCTCCGGAGATACTAATTCAAGAATTGTTTTTTTGATATCGTCTTCTGCACGTTTTTTAATGTGCATCGCCGGCGTGTGCAATACTAAATCCACTACAACCTCATCCCCAAAAGTAATCACATTTGCTATTGCACCACTTTCAACCATATTTTTCCCTTCTCCAGCTATAGTAATCGTTTCTAAAGCTTTAAGAATATCTTTTCTATCTAATTTCATTTTTAGTTTACTGTTTTCTATTGGCATTTTAGCGCCAGAATATTATCTTTATTTAAACTGATTTCAGATTACAAAGATACTATGAAAAGTTCTTATTATAAAGAATTTGTATTGCATTTATTGATGAAGAAATTGAGGGCGATTATTCGAGAAAATATCGCTTTTGGACCACAACAAACCTGATGTATTCACTCTTACCGATTACTCAATCCTAACTTCTGGTTGCCAGAAATGTTTTTCGAAATCCACAATTTGGTTATCAACAACTTCTATGCCTTCGTTTTCCAATAATTGCTGCATCAAATTGGTTCCGTCAAAATGAAGTTTACCCGTGAGCAATCCTTTTCGATTGACCACGCGATGCGCTGGAACATCTTCAAGATTATGCGAAGCATTCATTGCCCAGCCCACCATTCGAGCAGAACGAGCGGTTCCTAAAGCTTTTGCAATAGCACCATAAGAAGTGACTTTTCCGTAAGGAATTTGTCTGGCGATGGCGTACACACGTTCAAAAAAGTTGTCGTTTGACATATTTATAAAATCAGATAAAACGGTATTTTTATGCTGTTTAAAACTACCTCAAATAATATCGAATAATATTAATCAAGGTGATTAAAGCTATCAATCCAGTTATACTTCCTATAATGGTATTCATGTTTTTCATCATATAATTCGTTTTATCTTCTATTTTCTGGAAGAAAGTGATATATAAATAAAAAACTAGAAAAGAACCCAATACCACACCCGTTACAAAAATAAAAACATGTGAAATATCAAACACAAACAAATTATAAGAAGCTAAAGTGATACTTACAAAAACATAATATGGAATGGGGAAAAAATTAAGTGCAGAGAGTAGCATTCCAAGAAAAAAACGAGTAGAGGTGCTCTTCTTTTTGATTTTCCCTTTCTTCGCTTTTGGCTTTTTGGCAATCAGCAAGAAATAAATGGTTAATACTGAAAAGATAACAAATCCCACTTCTCGCAGTAAAACAATCACATCCGGTCTGCCTTCAATGTACCTGGCAAATAATATGGCCAGTGTCGCTTGGAAAAAAATTACAATTACCGCTCCTAAAACAAACCAATAAGCGCTTATCTTTCCTTCTCTCAGATTCACTTTGGCGGCTGTCATATTGATTAATCCAGGAGGTGTAATCCCTACAAAAGCAGTAACAAAACCCAAAAACAAGGAAGTAATTAAATTCATAGGCAAGATACGAGGATCAAAAAAGCAAAATTATTCTTTAATTTTAAATCGAATATACGTAATTGCTTTGTTAATTTCCAAATATTGTTTTTCATAAAAAGTTTGAAATGCAGTCACTTCTTCCGGACTTCCCTCATTTACATACACATTATGATTGGCATATAAAACTTCATGTCCTTCACCGTGCAATAACCCAAGAGTGTATCCGTGCATGAACTCGCTGTCGGTTTTTAAGTTTACGACACCTTCTTTTTTAAGGATTTTTTTATACAATTGCAAAAACTCCGAATTGGTCATTCTGTGTTTTGTGCGTTTGTATTTGATTTGTGGATCCGGAAAAGTAATCCAGATTTCGTCCACTTCATTTTCGGCAAAAATGTGGTTGATTAATTCAATTTGAGTTCTGATGAAAGCCACATTATGCAATCCGGTTTCAACAGCAGTTTTGGCACCACGCCAGAAACGTGCTCCTTTGATATCGATTCCTACGAAATTTTTATTTGGATATCTTTCGGCAAGACCTACTGAATATTCTCCTTTTCCACAGCCTAATTCCAGCACTAATGGATTATCGTTTTTGAAGAATTCCGAATTCCATTTGCCTTTAAGCGGAAACAAATCTCCTACTACCTCTTCTCTCGTTGGTTGAAAAACGTTATTGAATGTTTCGTTTTCCTTGAACCTTTTTAATTTATTTTTGCTTCCCACTTTTTCAGAATATTTCGGCAAAATTAAGGAAATATATAAGACCGAATGGTTTGCCAGAGAAAAAATAAAGAAAATCATTCCGAAAATCTTCGCAATTATAAAATTATTTTTTCGGTTGCATCGTATTTATAAGAAAGTCTTCCATAAACACAATTGTTTTTTCATCATTTTCTCAATTTTCCTGAAACAAATAAAATCAGAAAATTAACATAATACGCTATAAATAAGCGATTTGAAAGCAAACACATTGTTAATTCACTTTACACCAAGAATATATTTCTTTACCTTTATATAAATAATTATGCCATGAGAAAATATGTTTTATCCATAGCAGTTATATTATTTGGCTTTTCGCTTGTCACTGTTTACCACAACAGAAATGAAAATCTGACGGCTAAGATGATTGCTTTTGCCCTGTATGTCTTTCAGGAATCTACTGATGACAAATCCATTGACAGCACTGCTGTTGTCCGTTTTTTCAAAAAATATCCCAATTTAAAAAAACACCAGTCGGACGTTGATGCTTTGTACAAAAAACGAAATTACACTTCTATTTGGTTTGATAAAAAAGGGCTCATTGAGTTTGCCAATTTGTTATACTCCAAAGTAAATCAACTGGAGGAAGAAGGTTTAAAATCCCAAATTGCATACAAAGAAAAAATTGATGCTGTTTTTAATGATACTAATTCAGATGATTTACCCCAAATGGAAACAGAACTCATGCTGTCTTCCATGTATGTTTTTTATGCTAAAAAAGTATATAAAGGAATTGATATTGAAAAAACAGATGAAATGGGATGGTTTTTACCCAGAAAGAATCTGTCCTATGAAAATCTTTTAGACTCTTTATTAGTTGATCCCAAATTATTAAGCAAGAATGAACAGCAACTGTTTGGACAATATTACAAACTGCGCGAAGTATTAAAAAGATACCGCCAAATAGAGAAAAATGGCGAATGGAATCCCATAGTAATAGATTCATTGGAAAGAGTATTCAAACCAAAAGACAGCTCAAAAACCATTGGACAAATAAGACAGCGACTTGCCGTTACGGGTGATTTAAAACTGGACTCTAAAAGTAATGTGTACGATACCGAATTAATGGCGGGCATATTGAATTATAAAAAGCGAAATGGCTACAAAACAGATTATCTCATTGCATCCAAGCACATTCAACGCATGAATATCCCCATCGAGAAATACATTAAGACCATTATAGCAAATATGGAACGCTGCCGATGGATTGACCCAAAGCTCACAATAGCAGACGAACACATCATTATAAACATCCCTTCCTATAAACTCTTTTACAAAAAAGATGGCGTAAATATATTAGAATCAAAAATACTTGTAGGGAAAAACATGACCGAAACAGTTGTTCTCAGCAGCAACATAACCAAAATAGTATTCAGTCCTTATTGGAACATTCCCAAAAGCATCGTCGAAAATGAATTAAAAGACTTAATGACTTTGAACGAAGACTATATGACTATCCATAATATCGAATGGAACAATGGGAATCCCAGACAAAAACCCGGTCCTAGAAACTCTTTGGGACTCGTTAAGTTTGTCTTTCCAAACTCGGATGATATTTATTTACACGATACACCGTCTAAAGATTTATTTCAATACGAATACCGAGCCTACAGTCACGGCTGCATTAACATTGAAAAAGCCAAAGAACTAGCGTTGTTGATTTTAAAAGACGATCCGGATTGGCCAATCGAACGCATCAATGAGGCCATGAAAGGCGAAAAAGAAACGCCTTACATCCTGAAAAAGAAAATTCCAATTCACATTGGTTATTTCACCGCTTGGGTAAACGATTCGGGAGAAATTAATTTTTACAACGACATTTATATAAGAGACGAACGTCTAGCAGAACTCCTTTTCTCCGATGATTCTAAATAAATGTATTGTTTGGACTGCCTCGTTTTATCATCCTATTTTACTTCCAATGAAATAGACATCACAATTCACTTTTACTTCTATAAAGTGCCAATGTTGTAGTGCTTTAACATTTATCGATTTCATCTACAAAACGATACAAATCAGTAAAACCAATGGTTAAAGTCTCTAGATTGAAAATAATTTAGTTTTAAGTATTTAATAATCAATTTATTATAAAAACGTTTCTTTTTTTAATTACATTTATATTCTAAAATCCAACTTATGAAACTAAAACCATACCCAATTAAAACACAACTCGTGTTGGTATCTTCCATTTTGTTGCTAGGTGCTTTTAACACTTCTGAAAAATCAGATCTGCTCCTTTCCGGGATTAACAAGGAAAACATGGACACATCTGCTAAACCAGGTGATAATTTCGATGCCTATGTCAACGGAACCTGGAAAAAAAACACTAAAATACCAGATGACAAAGCCTCTTATGGTGCTGGCTATATGGTTTATGAAAAATCACAAGAAGACGTAAAAGCCATTATTGAAGCTTCTTCCAAAGGTGATTTTGCAGCCGGTTCCGATGAACAAAAAATTGGGGACTTTTATGAAGCCTTCATGGATACTAAAACGAGGGATCAAAAAGGAATTACACCCTTACTTCCGGAATACAAAAAAATTGATGCAATAAACAACTATACTGATCTGGCTGCTTATTTTGGATATGCCAATAAATCCGGAAGCAACATTCCTTTTTCCGTTTCGGTAATGGAAGATTTAAAAGATCCAACCAAGTACATGCTTATTTCTTGGCAAGGTGGTTTAGGATTACCCGATAGAGAATATTACTCCCTTGAAGATGCCAAATCTAAAGAAATTCAAAAAAAATATGTAACCCATATCGAGAAGATGTTACAACTTGGTGGAATAGCCAATGCACCTGATTTATCTAAAAAAATCATGGCATTAGAAACTGTTTTGGCAGCCCAACACATGAAAAAAGAACAAACCCGTGACATTGTAAAACTGTACAACAAATATGCTATTAAAGATTTGAACCAACTTATGCCTGATTTTAATTGGGCCAGCATGTTACAGAATGCCGGAATCCTGAACCAACAAAACATCGTCGTAGCACAAGTTGATTACATCAAATCGCTCAACACAATCATAAAAACAACACCTTTAACCACTTGGAAAGCCTACCTGAAATGGAATGCCATTCATGGGTCGGCAACATCATTGAACACCGCTTTAGACAATGAAAATTTTGACTTCTATGGCAAAACCCTTAACGGGATACAAGTAAAACAACCGTTATGGAGAAGAGGTGTTGACAGAGTAAACAACAGCCTTGGTGAAATCGTTGGAAAGGTTTATGTAAAAAAACACTTCTCTCCTGAAGCCAAAGAACAAGTAACACTTTTGGTTAAAAATCTTCTTAAAGCGTACGGTGAAAGCATAAAAAATCTGGATTGGATGAGTCCGGAAACCAAAAAACAAGCCTTGGACAAACTCTCTAAATTCACTCCAAAAATTGGTTATCCTGACAAATGGAGAGATTATTCTACCTTGAAAGTCGTAAAAGGCGACTTGTACGGCAACCAACAAAAAGCCACCGCTTTTGAATACAACAGACAAATTAATAAATTAGGAAAACCTGTTGACAGAACCGAATGGGGAATGACTCCACAAACCGTAAACGCATATTACAATCCGCCACTTAATGAAATCGTATTTCCTGCAGCCATACTACAGCCACCTTTCTTTGATGTAAAAGTGGAAGGTGCTGCAAACTATGGCGGAATTGGCGCGGTTATAGGGCATGAAATTGGTCATGGTTTTGATGATCAAGGAAGTACCTTTGATGGTGACGGAGTGCTGCGCAATTGGTGGACACCTGAAGATTTAACTGCTTTCAAACAAAAAACAGGCGCATTAGTTGCGCAGTACAATGCTTTTAAAGTATTTCCAGATCTTAATGTGAATGGGGAATTTACCCAAGGGGAAAACATAGGCGATTTAGGCGGATTATCCATTGCTATAAAAGCCTACAAAATGAGTCTGGAAGGAAAAGAATCGCCAGTTTTAGAAGGTTTCACCGGTGAACAACGCGTGTTATTAAGCTGGGGACAATGTTGGCTAGATAATACTCGTGACGAAGCTTTGCGAAATCAAATCGCTACTGATCCACATTCGCCGGCAAAATTCAGAGTTAATGGTGTAGTGCGAAATATTCCTGAGTTTTATACCGCTTTCAACATACAACCTACCGATTCCTTGTATCTGGCTCCAGAGAAAAGAGTCAAAATCTGGTAATTATACGATGTATTCATAATAAAAAACCTCTGCTAAAAAGCGGAGGTTTTTTTATGCAAAAAAAGCAATCCTACCAAAAATGCTAAACGGATTTATTGTTTCGATTTCAATGTTTTTATCATCGCATCTTCGATAGAAGCCTTAACTTTTATGACTTCACTCGAGTTGTCATTTGGAATCGTCATCGACAAAACGTAGTGCTTTATTTTCCACTCCCTGCCTATTTTTACCAAAACACCCGAGCCACGACAAATCTTCATTTGAGTATTCAACAATTCATCAAACCAAGCAGTTTTACCCGTTTTATCAAAATAAATGTGGCGGTCCAAAGCAGTAAAACTCCACGCTTTCCCTTTATCAAAATGCGGTTTTGCATACGCCTGAAAATCCTTTTTATTCCAATTCTCGGTCGCATCGGTACCAATGAAAATAGCATCCTCTGTCATCAAACTAAAATAAGCATTATAATTAGCTTCTGATGCGGCTTTATGCCAAGCATCAAGTGTGGAATTGATGTTTGCTTTTTCTTTAGTATTGTCTTGATCTGCAGAAATAAAGGAGGAAAACAGCAAAATACTTAAAGAGAACAACATTATTTTTTTCATAATTTTTGGATTTTCAGAAATTTATTGGATAAAAAAATTTGGTTTAAAAATAAAATAAAAAAATTAAACAGCTAATTTACAGCTATTTAAATATCGTAAAAGATTGAATTTTACTCTAAAAGTAAAGATACTGTTTTAACCTTAAAAAACACAGCCCGTTCAGCACTGGTAGTACGATACGGGATTTGACGTATTTTTGTAATGCCTTAAAAGAATTCTTTTACCCGTTAAAATTCAACCTATGAGAAAGTTATGTTCCCCAATACTGATTATTGCTTTTACAATGCTGTTGACTATTGTTTCCTGTAAAAAGAAAAATAATCCCGATTTCTCTAAGAATCAAACCAGTTTAAATACCGTTGAAATTGCTTTTGACAGCACACAGCTTACTACTTTTTTTGAAAAATATCCAAAACTGAAAAATTACCAAGCTGATGTAGAAAAATTATACCGCAAACATCAATTTCATTACATCTGGTTTGACAAAGACGGACTCAATGAATTTGCAGGTTTGCTATACAACAAAGTCAATAATTTGAGTCAGGAAGGAATTGAAACTGAGATTCCGTACAAGGAAAAGCTAGATGATATTTATGATAATCCGGAGGACAATCAAAAAGCAAGTATTGATACCGAGTTATTGAGCTCCGCACTGTACTTTTTTTACACGAAAAAAGTATACGATGGAATCAGCACTCAAAAATCAAAGGATTTAGGATGGTTTTTGCCTCGAAAAAGACAATCTTATGTCAATTATTTAGATTCATTGTTAATCAATCCTTCTTTAATCAACAAAGAAGAAAAAGGTGTATTGAAACAGTATTACCTGCTTAAAGATGTTTTGCAGGAATACCGCAAAATAGAAAAAAAGGGCGGATGGAAAGCCATCGCTATAGACACAACGGTCAAATCCTATAAACCCGGAGACAGTGCCGCAGCCATTGCACAAATCAGAACGCGCCTGTTTATCACGGATGATCTATCCCGAGATTCCAAAAGTGCCATTTATGATACCGAATTAGCCAAAGGAATTTTGAAATTCAAAAAGAGAAGTGGCAATCTCCTCAACAAAACGATTCTGCCGGAACATATCAAATACATGAATGTATCCGTAGCAGAACGCATCAAAACCATCATGGTCAATATGGAACGTTGCCGATGGATTTCGAACGACATCACCAAATCCAAAGAATTAATTGTAGTCAATATTCCAGCCTATGAATTAACCTTTTTCAGAGATGGAAAACCCGAATTACGCTCCAAGGTTGTGGTGGGAAAAGCCATGCATAAAACCGTGATTTTTAGTGCGCCAATGAAATATATCGTGTTCAGACCGTATTGGAATGTGCCGACCAGTATTTTAAAGAAAGAGATTCTTCCTGCTATTGAAAAAAATCCAAATTACCTCGCCGAGCACAACATGGAATGGAAAGACAGCAATGTAAGACAAAGACCCGGACCTGAAAATTCATTGGGATTAGTGAAATTTTTATTCCCCAATTCGAATGCGATTTATCTGCACGATACCCCATCCAAAAGTTTATTTGGGAAAGAAGACCGCGCTTTTAGCCACGGTTGTATTCGTGTAGCCAAGCCAAAAGAACTTGCCGCCATGATTATGAAAAATGACAAAAAATGGAATCCTGAAAAGATAGAAACCGCCATGAACAGCGGAGAGGAATATTGGTACACGCTTAAAAACAAAATTCCGGTCTATATAGGTTATTTCACCGCTTGGGTAGATGCGGACGGCGTAATTCATTTCTACGAAGATGTATATAAAAGGGATGAAACATTGGCAACCTTACTGTTTGATAAATAAAAGACTATCTGTTTCTCCAGAGAATAACTAACAAAAAAATGACACTATCTTATTTAGACAGTGTCATTTTTTTATTGGTATTTCCCAAAAGGCAACTATTTAATACGCTTTCTGTTTTTCGAAAGCAGTGTCCAACACTTTTTTGATTTTGTCCAAGGCACCGTGAAAGGCTTTTTCGGTAGTATCGGCATGATTGGTAACCGCTACAGGCTGCATATTTACTGGACGGGCTTCGATAAGGCATCGTTTGTCGTTGATTCCAAATTTATCACTGTTCTCGTCTGCAAGATGCACTTCTAAACGGGTTACTTTATCTTCAAAACGCGCCAAAGCTGTTCCTAATTCCTCCGCTATATACGCTTTCAAACGTGCGTGTCCTTCTACATTGTTGTCTGTGTTGATTTGTACTGTCATGTTTTTATTTTTTTAATGTTCTATTCTCAAATTTACCGATTGCAGTATAAAAAACCGAACCAATTAATAAAACATTGTGAAAATAAAAGGGCGAAATTGTGGATTTAAGGAAGGGAATGGATTACTAATGTCTAGCATAAATATGAAACGTTATTGAGATGTGATTCGATCCATGATAAAAGAATGTAAATTACTATTCAAAGTTAAGGACTTTCTATTAGATGCTGTTTGAAGGTAATTTTTCTAAACTGATTACAGCCACAAATTTTAAACTAAATTATCTACCTTCTTTTATGTCAAATCAATTATATCATCTTGAAACACGTGTTTTCTATGATAATCTAAATAGCTTTCTCTATTTTCAGGAAATATTCTCATCTTATTTTTTGCCGTTGGGTTTATATTTAGTTTTTCCCAAGTGTAAGAACTTAGCTGAGTGCCACATATTAATTCTCCATTATCAGAAAATGTTATATAACCTTGGTCAAAAAGTCTATCGTAAGTTGGCGAAAGTGCAAGTCCATTGAGATAATCTAAGGCATGATCCTCTCTTTTTTCTTTAATACAAATACTATAGGGTTTAATATGACTTGCAATTAAAAGTCTTTCATCTGTTATTTTAGAGAAAGGACATTGAGGCATATATTCAATCACTGCTCTTCTATATTTTTCCTGCCCAACTCTATATGATTTTTTAATCTCTTCAATTTCGACAGTGTCAGCTTGTATTTCATCAATTAGTTGCAAAGCACTTGGATGAACAAAAGTCCTAAATTGATAATCTAGTAGAATTCTAAAATAAAAAATCGATTTGTTATTTTGTTCCGTTGGAGTAACAGGAAATAATTTTAATATTGAAAGATAACTTATTTTAGGCAAAATTAATTCTCTCCAAAGCTTCCAAATTTTATCGTCTGACCTAATGTAACCTCTTTGTTGTTTTTGAGATAGGTTATCAGAAGCGTCATAAATTGAAAAGGGTATATGTTCGGTTTCTAGATTTTGAACTTCTTGGTATCTTTCATTGTAAAATGCACTTATATCGTTATGATAAATTTGTTCCTGTGTGTAATATTCCGCTTTGGCATCATCTAAATATTTCAGTAAGTTTGCTTTACTAAAAAAACAGGTATTATCTTGAATTACAGCTCCACTTGATCTTGCAGATTGTATTGTTTTACGTTTTTTTACCGCGTCAAAATGTTCTAAACCCCAAGTTGAATAATCAAAAAAATTTGATATTCTTTGTCCAAGTTTACCTTTATATGTTCCTACGTGTTTTTTAGATTCACCATTTCCGGCAAATTGCGCAAGTTTGTTTGATCTATGAATAAAGCTATCTTCCGCACGAAAATCTTGAATGGAATCAATTATAAAATACTCTAAGTTATCGATCTTTATTTTTTGATATTCTGCCATAATAACATTTTAGGTTATCTTAAACTTATTAATTGTTTTAGTGTAGAAAGAGCACTTTTTATATGTGTAGCCTGTTCAGTAGTCTGTCTATCTTTTAATGGTTTATCCTCCAAAGAAGCTAAATAAAATTTCTCCTCAATTTCTGTGAAATATAATCTTTTTGCAATTGGATCTCTCATTTTTAATTCCTTGACAGAAATAATTTTTTCTTTTTGAGGGGTGACATCTTTCAATAATGTCTCCGGGATATTTATACCTGATAATCTGCTGTTAATTACAGTTTCAAATCCATCAATTATTGAGTCTTGAACTTCTTTAGATATTTTATTAAATGCTTTATCAAATTTCAAAGAAGATATTGGATCGCTTAATTTTCGTTTTAGTTTCTCTAAGTTTCCCACTTTAGAAATTTTTTCTTTTTCAATTACACTTTTTATATAATCTGTATTAGGGGCTGACCCGTATAAATTATCTATTATAAAAGATGTTTCTTTATCATTTGAATTAATCTCTAAGGAATCTTTAGCTAGATCAGAATGAAGATTTAAACTGAACAAAATACCATTTGCTGTAGAAATGATTTTAATAAATAAAGCGTCTCTTTCAACTGAATCTAACTCAAAGTTAAAATCATTTCCCTCTTCTAATACGGACTCAACATCTATTTCACTATCTATCGGGTATTTTGTAAAAACACTAAATGAATAAGCTTTTATTTCTTTGTTATCTATTGATTCTAAACAATCAGCTAAAGTAAAATTTTCAGCAAGCTTAATGCTATTTAATTGTGCCGTGGAAATTACACCATTAATTTCATTTGGATAATCGGCTTTTAATGTTTTATATTCTATTACAGTTTTTTTTAATCCATTAATAATTTCTTCATTAGAAACTGTATTTGGAATAATGTCATTAAATAAAAATAGCTTCATATTAAATCAGTTTGGAGTGATTTAATTCAAACTGGTCAAAAAAACCTAGAGGCCATTCATTTATACGACCATCATTGTCAATAAAAATAGTTGTTACATCTGTATTTCGATTTTCGTCTAATTCAAACCAATGTATTAATGTTTTGTCAGCAAAATCATTCTCTTTTGCGAATAATCTAACCCCAGTAAAAACATGATCGCTATGAGTTTCTACAACTACTTGTGTACCTAATTTAGCACATAAACAAATTAATTTTGCAAGTTCAGTTTGACCTTTTGGATGTAAATGCGCTTCAGGGTTTTCAATAATGACTAAATTGTTCTTTTCGAATGTTGAGACCAGTAAGGTTGTAATTACTGGTAATATATAGCTCAGCCCAAAACCAACATTAGTGGCTCTAAATCCGTCATAAGTTGCATATGAAGAATCACTGATATCTATTACTTCATAATTAAAATCAACATTTGGGGAGATTACTTTTAACCAAGTGCGAATATTCTCTAATAAGGTGAAAGACGTAGCGTCAGGATGTTTAATTGATTCATCTAAAGAAACTGGATTTATTGAATCATAGTATCTGATACATTGTAATACATTTTCTCCATTCTTTCCAATCATATTTTTTGATCCTTCATCATTTGAAATTGGAATAGATAATTGCGGGCCAAATCTATTTGCTGATATATGCCAAACTCTTGGAAAAAGGTTTGCCTTGAATGTTTCTTTATTATTAGGAAATTCTATAGAATACTCGACATTATCAATTTCAATACTTAACTCAATTGATTCTTTAGAGTTTTTGTTTTTTAAATCTGATTCTGTACCATGCCCATCTAATAATAGATTTTTCTCATTCTTAAATGCTTTATCAAGAATTAAGAGAGACTGAATTATAGAGCTTTTTCCACTACTATTCAATCCTGTAAGAATAGTTAGATTTTCTAAATCCAATTCTCGGTATAAAAAAGATTTGAAAGCTTTTAAAGTAATATTGTTTATCATATACTGTATTTGTTTAATAAATCGCTCATTTTAGTATATCTTTCGATTACGGAACTGTGTTTTAAGGCGTTTCTTGAAATAATTTCATCAAATTTATAATCTTTCAAAAAATTAGCTTTGTAATCATTAAGAAACTCCCTCTTATTACTTTTTAAATTTTCAAATCTCGCTTCCGAAATTTCAGAGAAGAGAACTCCCCAAACTTCAAATAGTGTTTTATTAATAGGTGTTTTTCTTTTTCCGGAATAACTTTTTCTAAATGCATGTTCACCAAAGATATTGGATGAACGTTTCATACCTAGAGCAAATTTGTTTTTAAGACTTTCTATTTTGTTTTCTTTCACTTCTAAAATTATATTCTCTGAAATTTTCATTACTTCTTTCGAATTTATTTCAGGCATGGAATTTATTATTTTAAGTGTATCACTTAAAAATCCGTCCATATTCCCGTTTTTGGGATATAAAACATAATCGCGCAACATGAATGATAAAAGCCTTAAAATAAATTCTCTATCAAGCATCCTGTTTGCTTTTATTGAACTATTTGTAACTTTTAAAAACTCATCCATTGAAGCAAGCTCTTTTAATAGTTCAGTTGAAGGGCCACTATATAATGCGTTGCGTATTTCTTGATCTGTTAAAGGAGCTCCTCCTCTGTTAACTCTTTTGAAGATATTTCTTTTAACTATTTCGGGTGTCCCAGGATTTATAACTGTAAATGAAAATTCTGTTTCTAAAACTCTGTTTTCAATGTAAGTTGGTAAATCTTCAAATGTAAAATTATTGAATAGGTCACCCCAAAATTCTAATTTTTGCAGTTTGAATTTTTTGTCGATTATATAATCTCTAATTGTTGAAAGCCTTTGCAAACCATCTACAACTGTGTAATTCCCTTTTTCATCTGCTGAAACATAAAACATTGGAAGCGGAATTTTAAGCATTAAAGATTCTATAAGTTGACACTTTTTATCCATCGTCCAAACATAATTTCTTTGAAAATCTGGATTTAGATTTATTGTACCTTGCTTTAAGCGCCTTAAGAGTGTATCCATCGTTATTTTTTTTGTATCAATGGATATTAAGTCGGGGTTAAATGGCTCAAATTCAGCATCATCAACTATAGTTTCTTCTTCTTCTTCAAGAATATCATCTACATAATCTGAAAATAAATAAAAATAATACTTGATTTCATTATTGTCTATACTTTTTACTTTTATTATTTCAAGATGTGAAATTACCGGAAGAGAAATCTCTCGAATTAATTTATATCCTTCCGAATTAGAATTAATATATACTCTTGGACCTTGTAAATTATTTTGATCTTTAATCTTAAAATCTATAATTTCATTTAACTGTAGAACCTTTGCATATTTGTCATCCCATAATATTTCAAACCTATCTTTTTCTCGATATGCTTGTGTAGGTTTAACGTGTTCTATTCTAATCTGATCTAAATATTGAATTAAATCTTCTTTTAATAAAAAACAGCTCGATTCAAATCCTCTTTCTCCAAAGAAATCTTCGAGTTTTTCTACATCTTGGCCTACATAAAGCTTTGCCTCTCCACTACCATCACCAATTTTATTTTGAGGCATTACGAACGAATCCGCAATATTGATATTTTCTAAAATTCCTAAAACTTCAAAATCTTTTTCTAATATTTCTATTCGATTCATTTATTTGCAAATTTAGTTATATCCATTTGTTTCATTAATGCAATAAATACATTTACCACAATACTGTTGCCAGCCTGTCTATACATTTGTGTATCACTTACTACTTGTTTGAAATCATCCTTAAACCCCATCAAACGCAAACATTCTTTTGGAGTTAATTTCCTGATTTTACCTTTGTTATGCGTCACATAATTATCAACTCCTGAGCGATGCATTTTATGCATCGATTGCAAAATTGGTCTTGCAATTTCTAAATCAGTACCTACAGTTGTTTTAAAAGTTTTAGTTCCCGTAGCTAAAACATATGCTTTCGTTTTTTCTGATAAATAATATTTTTCTTCAACTTCATTTACATCAAATACAAAATCATTAAAATCACTTTCAGTTTCCTCAAATATAAAGTCACCATGCCAATTAAACTGCTGATTTGCTTTTTGACATATGGCTATTTCTCCATTAATTTGAGTATACCTTTTGTTTCTATTTTTAGTACTCGTTACAAATTTCACTCCCTTTTCTTTCAGATAATACTTACTGTCAATATAATCTTCTAAAAAATCTTGCATTTTGTATTCTAGATGAATGGGTTCAGGAAATTCAAATTCAGTTTCTATATCTTTAAAACCAATAACAAATATTCTTTCTCTATGCTGCGGAATTCCAAAATTTTTAGAATTCAACAATTGATATTTAATTTTATAACCTAATTCTTTAAAAGTTTCTTTGATTACTTCAAAAGTATTTCCTTTATCGTGATTGATTAACCCTTTAACATTTTCAAAAATAAATACCTTTGGTTGGCTTTCCTTAACTACTCTTGCAAACTCATAAAACAACGTACCTCTGGTATCTTCAAAACCTTTTCTTTTTCCTACCATAGAAAAAGATTGACAAGGACTTCCCCCAACTAATAAATCTATTTTCCCTTCATACTTTGTACCATCAATTTTAGCTACATCTTCATACCAGCTATTTTCAGATACTTCATAATTAGCAAAATAACTTTGCTTAACATATTTATCATTATCGCATGCAAATATTATTTCACTTTTTAAATCTAATCTTTCCAAAGCATGCTCAATAGAACCAATACCGCTAAACATAGTGGCTAATCGAATTTTAGCATTAGGATTACTGAATTTTTTTTCTGTCCAATTTTCTAATTCATAGAAAACATTATACTGAGGTTCATTCACTTCGATTTCAACAATTTTATTTGTTTCTATATATTCTTTCTTTTTCATTTTTTAAATCTATTATCGTTGAAGAATGTTATAAAATCAGTTCCTAGCGCAATTATTATTTTATCTAAAATCTTAACCGTCACATTTCTTTTTCCAGTCTCTACCTTAGTCATATATGTTCTGTCGACTTCTGCTATATTTGCTAATGCTTCTTGCGACAAGTCTTTAGCTTTTCTTAATTCTCTAATTCTATCGCCAATTTTGGTATTGATATCCATTAATTTTTTATTATTGAAGTGAAACAAATCTATCCGAATGTTGCCTTTGGTGCAACGGTATAAGAGTCACTTATTGCTATTGTTCATAAATTATTAAGCACAAAAAAACGCTACTCTTTCGAATAGCGTTTTTTGAACTTCTTATCAATTTGTGATGTGATTGCTTTGCCACGTACCTCGCAACTCCTCGCAATGACTATCGTCTGGGGAATCGAATGCCCTAGCCCTGATAGTCCCGAAGTATCGGGAGACATCCTTTTCCTTCCGCCTTTTCGGCGGATATAAAGATTGTAACGGATAGCAGGAAAAAGCTTCTGAAATATCCCGAAGTGTCGGTACAGAATAAATCCTGAAATATCCCGAAGTGTCGGTACAGAATGAATCCTGTTAGTCCAACTATGGCAATAACACGACTCCCATGTTGAATAAGGTAAAGGCCTGAATATCGACATTTTCCTGAATGGTTGCCGCTACGGATTTTCCGGCGCCGTGTCCTGCATTGATGTCAATACGGATTAGGGTTGGGTTTGTTCCTGTTTGTTTTTCCTGTAATTCGGCAGCAAACTTGAAGCTGTGCGCCGGCACTACTCTATCATCGTGATCGCCCGTAGTGACCATCGTTGCCGGATATTGAATTCCTTTTTTTATGTTGTGTACGGGAGAATACCCTTTGATGTAGTTGAACATTTCCTTGCTGTCCTGCGCTGTTCCGTAATCATACGCCCAACCTGCTCCTGCGGTAAAGGTATGGTAGCGCAACATGTCCATCACGCCCACCGCCGGCAAAGCGACTTTCATCAACTCCGGACGTTGCGTCATGGTAGCACCTACTAGCAATCCTCCGTTTGACCCACCACGAATGGCCAAGTATTGTGAAGACGTGTATTTCTGAGCAATCAGATATTCTGCCGCTGCGATGAAATCATCAAATACATTTTGTTTTTGCATTTTGGTTCCCGCATCGTGCCATTTTTTCCCATATTCGCCACCACCACGTAAATTTGGTACGGCATAAACGCCTCCGTTTTCCATCCAAACGGCATTGGCAATGCTGAAACTTGGTGTCAAACTCACATTAAATCCTCCGTAACCATACAGCATCGTTGGATTTGTCCCATCAAGTTTTAATCCTTTTTTGTGGGTGATAATCATTGGGATTTTGGTTCCGTCTTTAGAAGTATAAAACACTTGTTTGGACTCGTATTGCTCGCTGTCGAAATCTACTTTTGGTTTTTGATACACCGCCGAAGTTCCTGTTTGTGGCTCAAATGAAAACGTAGAACCCGGAGTAATGTAATTTGTAAACGAATAATACAATGTTTTCTCTTTTTTCTTTCCGCCAAAACCACCGGCAGTTCCTACGCCCGGCAATTTAATTTCACGAACTAGTTTCCCAGAATAATCGTATTGTTTCACTACTGAAACGGCATCTTTCATATAATTAGCAAAGAAATACCCGCCTCCTGTTGATGGAGACAACACATTTTCCGTCTCTGGAATGAAATCTTTCCAGTTTTCCGGTTTTGGATTATTAACATCAACGGTAACGATGCGTTTGTTGGGCGCATTCAAATCAGTTTCTATGAATAATTTTCCGCCTTCGTTTTCAATGATGTTGTTGTCGCTCTTGAAATTATCTACAATAGTTACAATAGGACTGTTCGGTTTTGTCAAATCTTTGATGTACAATTCGTTTCCGTACGTAGAATTGGATGCTGTGATAACCAAATAATGATCATCTTCGGTCACGCCACCGCCTACATAACGGCGTTTTTGGTCGGCACCAAAAATTACTTTATCATCCTTTTGTGCGGTTCCTAACTTGTGGAAATACAGTTTATGTTGGTCGGTTTTTGCCGATAATTCGCTTCCTTTTGGTTTGTCATAACTGGAATAGTAGAATCCTTCGTTTCCTTTCCAAGACACGCCACTGAATTTTACATCGACAATAGTGTCTTCAATAATTTTTTGGGAAATGGCATCCATGATAATGACTTTTCTCCAGTCGCTTCCTCCTTCTGAAATGGCATAGGCTACTTTAGAACCGTCTTTAGAGAAATCCAATCCGCCAAGCGAAGTGGTTCCGTCTTTAGAAAATGTATTGGGATCCAAGAACACTGTTTCAGTTCCTTTGGCGTCTTTTCTATACAACACCGATTGGTTTTGTAAACCGTTATTTTTATAGTAATACGTGAAATTTCCTTCTTTGAAAGGCGCGCCTATTTTCTCATAATTCCACAATTTTTCCATTCTTGCTTTTAACGCATCACGAAACGGAATTTGAGCCAAATAACCATAGGTCACTTCGTTTTGGGCTTTTACCCAAGCACCCGTTTCCGCAGATTTGTCGTCTTCGAGCCAACGGTACGGATCAGGAAGTTTAGTATCAAAATACACATCAACGGTTTCCCCTTTACTTGTTGTGGGATAAATTACAGGTTTTTGGTTTTGGCCAAAAGTCGCCATTGCAGAAGATACAGCCATTATTAAAAAAGTTTTTTTCATATGTTGGTATTTATTGTTTTTCATCGGTCCTATGTAATTTGCATAACATCATTGGTGTTTGCTACCCAATTACCGTCATGCTCATTTCATTAGATTCTGTTTTAGGTTGTTACAAAAATAGGGAAATAGTTAGTGTTGTAAATAAGGAAAAGTCTTAAATAAAACCAAAAAAAACGCTACTCTTTCGAATAGCGTTTTTGTTTTTTTGCTCAAGCAAATGAATTACAAATTAAAATTCACACCCAAAACGATGTTTCTTCCAATGTTTGGAATACCATCCGTTTTTAGACGGGAAAGATGCGCAATGTATCTTTTATCAAATAAATTATTCCCGTTGATATTGACGTCAAAAGCAGTTTTACCCAGTTTTACAGTTCCGCCAAAACCTAAATTCACTAAGTTATACCCATTCGATTCTGTTTCAAATCCGCTTACATTTTTTTGATTGAAGGTACTGGAAACATTCAAAGTTGCAAAACCATCTTCCAACCAGTTTTTGATTTTGAATTCGGTTCTAATGGTATTGTTCCAATTGTTAGCAGGGATTAACGGCAAGTAATCTCTCCCGACGCTTCGGGATTGTTTCTCGCCAGTTACGGTTTCAAAACTCGTTTCAAAATGCAACCAATCCAATGGATGTGGGTGAAAATGCAGTCCGACTTCGCCTCCATATAATTTGGCGTTATTCTGAATATAATCGAAAACAGCATTCTCATCAATCACTTCTCCTGTTGGCGAAGTGTAGATATAATTGTTGATGTGATTGTAAAATCCGTTCACAAAAAACTCAAAATGATCTGTTTTGTATTCTAAATTTAAATCTGTCTGTACGTTTTGCTCGGTTTCTAAATCGCTGTTTCCTACTTCATAGCGATTTGTTCCTTCATGCACTCCATTAGAGGTTAATTCCGCAAGATTTGGCGCTCTAAATCCAGAAGCTACGTTCAAACGCAACGTTACATCATCGGCAAGATTGGTTTTGTAACCCAACGATGCATTAAAACTGTCGTATGATTTATCGATTGCTTCAAAAGAACCTTCCTCACCTGCAATTCCTTGCGCTTCTGTAGTGATATTTCTATTATCGAAACGCAATCCGGCTTGCAACACATTAGAATTCCACTCATAATTTGCCGTTCCAAAAACACCAAAATCATTCGTAACAGCATCCGGAATTAGATATTCTTCTCCTGAATTTGTATTGGTTTGATACATTCCCTGAACGCCCACAATGGTTTCTATTTTTCCCATTTTTGGTAAATGGTATTTTGCATTGTAATTGAAAGTCTTCAATTTCATGTGTAAAACCGCCACATTACTATCTTCAAACTCACTTCGATCATTGGCAACATAACCCAAATCAACATCTAGTTTTGATTTTTCGAAAAAGAAAACATTGTTTAAACTCAATAAATGATTGAAAACGCCTTGTTTTGGAAATCCAGTTTTCTTGCTCGTCGATTGGTCTGCTATGCCATCTTCCGGAATTCCTAAATCCAATTCATTGTAATTGTAACGCAATACACTTGAAAATTTAGCATTGCTGTAGCCAATTCCTGTTTTGAAATCGGTTTCATTGTAACGGGTATTTGTCACTCGGTCACCATCGGCAATTTTATAATCAGAATGTGTGTTGTAACTTCCACGAGCCATGAATTTCCAATTATCTGTAGATGTTTTCAAACCCAAAGAAGAACTGCTTCCGGCGGTATTCGAGAAATATTTTTGACTGAAGTTCGCTTTAAATGTATTCGCATCAGCAAATTTTTCGGGGTTAAAATACAAAACACCACCCAAAGCATCGGAGCCGTACAACAACGAAGCCGGTCCTTTGATAACCTCAACGCTTTCTATTCCTGAGTCGTTCAATCCCAAACCGTGTTCGTCACCAAACTGTTGATTTTCTATTCGAACACCTTGAGAATACACCAAAACACGATTGCCGCTCAAACCACGAATCACCGGTTTCCCGATAGATGTTCCGGTAGAAACCTGAGAAACTCCGGGAATAGTCGCCAATCCTTCAATCAAAGTGGCGGTTCCTTTTCGTTGCAAATTTTTGATGCTTTCGTGCTCCACTTTCATCACGTTTTGTGATTGTATTTTATTGAAAGCGGTAGAAACGATTACTTCATCCATTTCGAAAATTGCTTCTTCAAGAATAACATCAAGTGAGTTTTCTTTTTGAAGACTGTTTATGGTTTTATTTTGGGTTGCAAATCCTACGAACGTAAAGCTGATTTTTAAGTTTCTATTTGGAAGATTGGAAAGTGTGTATTTTCCGTTTTCATCTGTAGTGGTTCCTTTATGCAATTCTGATGCATAGACTGAAACGCCTTTTAGGGGTTGGTTTTTTAAATCAGTTACGGTTCCCGAAAGGGTATTTTGTGCTTGAAGCATCGCCGAAAACCCCAAAATTAGGGCTATGATAAATTTTTTCATTGAAAATGATTGTAGTATTCCTGCTGCCAGCTTTCTCCAAAGGAGAGGGAGCCGAGACTGGAATTATTTAGTAAATAAAAAATATCCAACAAAATCAAATGAATGACGTTGCATGGAAAATAAATTCAACAGAAGCTGAAATAAATTCAGCTTAAACTATTTACTGGTGGTCCGCGATGGGAATACAAACTGCCGGAAAACGAAATAATAGTTTCCGTTGCAGTAAAAAAATAAGGGATTTCTTCAATACTGGAATACAATTGATAGGAGAAATCTTTTGGAGTTATGTAACTGCCTAAAGCAAATTCACAAACAAAACAGTGCTCTAATTTGTGGTGTTGGTGCGTTATCTCCGTACCGGTAACATTGTATTTATGGTGGCATTGCTTTTGGGAAAGCTGTTTTGCCAAATGCTCATACGTATGCAATGACTGGAACAGCATTGAAAACAATACTGTAATAACCAGAGAAAGACTTAGTATGAGTTTATTCTTTTTCATTCGAGCCAAAGGTAACAAAAACAGGAAAAAAGAAAACCATTTGTCTCACAAAATATATTTTTGCGAAACAAATGGTTTCATTTTAAAATAAAATTTGATTTATACCAATTTGGCTGCAATCAAATATTCTGCTATTTGTATAGTGTTTGTCGCTGCTCCTTTTCTCAAGTTGTCTGCAACAATCCACATATTCAATGTGTTTTCCTGGCTTTCGTCACGACGAATTCTACCTACAAAAACCTCATCTTTTCCTTGTGCATACATTGGCATTGGGTACGTATAAGTATCATTATTATCCTGAACCACCACGCCATCGGTATGATGCAAAATGTTTCTCACTTCATTTACATCAAAATCATTCGAGAATTCTACGTTTACCGCTTCACTGTGTCCGCCTACAATTGGCACACGAACTGCAGTAGCTGTAACAGCAATTGTATTGTCACTTAAGATTTTTTTGGTTTCACGAACCAGTTTCATCTCTTCTTTAGTGTATCCATTCTCTTCGAAAGAATCACATTGTGGAATCGCATTTCTGTGAATTGGGTATTTGTACGCCATTTCACCTTGAACACCTGCGTATTCATTTTCCAATTGTTGTACTGCTTTTACACCTGTTCCAGTGATGGATTGGTAGGTAGAAACAATCACACGTTTGATGTTGTATTTTTTGTGCAAAGGAGCCAAAACCAATACCATTTGTATCGTAGAACAGTTAGGATTTGCAATGATTTTATCTGCTGCAGTCAATTCAGTTGCATTAATCTCCGGAACGATTAATTTTTTGGTTGGATCCATTCTCCAAGCCGATGAATTATCGATAACAGTTGTTCCTGCTGCCGCAAATTTTGGAGCCCACTCCAATGATGTGTCGCCACCTGCAGAGAACAAAGCAATATCTGCTTTCATATCTACTGCCGTTTGCATCCCAACTACTTTATATTTTTTACCCTTGTATTCAATTTCTTTACCCACTGATCGCTCAGAAGCAACCGGAATTAATTCTGTTACAGGGAAATTTCTTTCTGCCAAAACTTTCAACATTACCTCGCCAACCATTCCGGTAGCGCCTACAACTGCTATTCTCATCTTATATTTTTATTATTGAATATTAAATTTGAAATACAAAAGTAAGTAATATTGAAATCAAAACAAGGGTGTTAACAAAAAATAACAAAATGTTAAATTTATAACATTTGATTAAAAAACATGAAAAAAGATAGTAAAATTGTTTCGATTACTAATTTTTTTTTTGAATGGTAAATCTTGTGAAATAACGTTCTATATAATTTTTGACCATTAAGAAATTAAGAAGATTAAGTTTTAAAGTGCTTCTCAATGTATCTTAATTTCTTAATGGTCAAAAAGCAGCTACTGTTTTAGACAAACTTTTAAAGAAAAACCGCCTCAATTACGAAGCGGTTTAATCCTGAAATTAATTCAGGATAAATTAGAATATATAATGTAGCGGAAATTATTTTTTCAATAAATCTCTAATCTGAGTCAATAATTCTTCTTGAGTTGGACCGGCTGGAGCAGCAGGGGCAACTTCTTCTTTCTTTTTAGCTTTTTCAGCAGCTCTTAAAACAACGAAAATAAAGAAAGCAATAATGATGAAATTAATAATTGCCTGTACCAAGTTTCCGTATGTAATTACAGCGGCACCGGCAGTTTTAGCAGCAGCTAAATCTGCATAACTGTTTCCGTCCAGGGTTACGAATTTCTGGGTAAAATCAATTCCACCAGTTAATAAACCTACAATTGGCATAATAACATCATCAACGGCAGACCCAACAATTTTACCAAATGCGCCACCAATAACAACAGCAGTTGCCAAACTTAAAACGTCTCCCTTCATTAAAGAAGCCTTAAAATCACTAAAGAATCCCATAATTTATTTTTTTAGGTTAAAAATATACTTGAATAACGAATGTAATAAAAAAATTAACATAATTAACAGTCTTTTACACAATATTTTATTACTCTCTATAAAAAACTCGTTTTACTCGTTGGGAAATACTGGTAAGGATCTCATAGGGTATTGTGTTTAATTTTTGTGCCATATACGTTACCGTTGGGCTTTCGCCAAAAATAATTACTTGATCTCCTTCTGCGCATTCAATTTCAGTAACGTCAACCATCAGCATATCCATACAGATACTGCCAACAATGGTTGCTTTTGATTTTTTAATCGTTACAAAACCTACACTATTTCCCCAACTTCTGGAAATACCATCGGCATACCCAATAGGAATTGTGGCAATTTTTGTAGGTTTCTCGGCAATGAATCTCCTGCCATAACCAACGCTTTCGCCGGCAGCAATACTTCTGATTTGTGAAATCACCGATTTGAGTGTTCCCACATTTTCAAGCTGTTTTTGTTCTTCAGCATCATTCGAAACTCCATAAAGACCAATTCCCAAACGCGCCATATCGTATTGTGAATCCGGATAATTACTGATTCCGGAAGTATTCAAAATATGTAGCAACGGTTTTATTTGTAATTCTGACATCAATTTAGACGATAATTTTTCGAATAAATCTATTTGTGAATGTGCAAAATCCTTGAATTCCAAGTCATCACTTGTGGCCATGTGTGACAAAATACTTTTTACTTTAACGGTTTGATTTCCTTTTAAAGTCGCTATCAAATCATCAATCGTATTGTTCTCAAAACCCAAACGATGCATTCCCGTGTCGAGCTTAATGTGTATCGGAAAATGGTTTAAATTCTTTTGTTCGGCAATTTTAAGGAACGCATGAAGTCCTTTTAAACTATAAATTTCAGGTTCCAATTGGTGTTGAATAATCGCAGAAAAACTGGTTGTTTCGGGATTTAAAACCATAATAGGCAAATGAATCCCTGCGCTTTTCAGCGAAATTCCCTCATCGGCGAAAGCCACACCCAGATAATCCACTTTGTGATGTTCCAGTAATTTGGCAATTTCAAAACCGCCATTTCCATATCCGAAAGCCTTCACCATCACCATAATTTTGACATTCGGCTTCAATTTTGATTTAAAGAAATTCAGGTTATGACTAATCGCATTCAGGTTGATTTCCAGAACAGTTTCATGAGTTTTCTCTTCTAACAAAGAGACAATTTCCTCAAATTGAAACGTTCTCGCTCCTTTGATTAGAATGGTTTCATTGGCAAAATTCAAATCATCAAATTTTGATATAAACTCGGCTGTATTTTTATACGTTATGCAATTGGCAAACTTTTTTTCAAATGCTGAAATGGTTTCTCCAATCCCGATAACGCGGTCAATTTTATTAGAAACAATCAACTGGGAAACTTTAGCATACAATTCGTCATTAGACAAACCGCTTTGAAAAATATCCGAAAGAATCACCGTTTTCTTCTTGTATTGCTTTTGACTTTCGAGAAAATCCAACGCTATTTTCAACGACTGAAAATCGGAACTGTAACTGTCATCAATAATACTGCAGTTGTTGATTCCGTTCTTGACTTTCAAACGCATTTCTACCGGGTACAACAATTCCATTCTATTTTGAATGGTTTTTTCATCGTATTTAAAATACAATAAAACCATCAAACAGGAAATCGCATTTTCAACAGATGCTTTATCCTGAAAAGGAATTATCAATTCGAATGAATCTACTTTATATCGGTATTGAATGGTGGTGCTGTCGTTTTTTATCGCTGCATTATAGACAAAAACATCCGCTTCTTGTGAGTCAAAACTCCAAGTAAACACATTTGTTTTTGGAAAAATAATGGCATCAACCATTTCGTTTTTTTGGTAAATAACCACTTCTGAATCTTCAAAAAGGGTAATTTTCTCTCTTATTTTATTCTCTAAACTTATAAAACCTTCATCATGTGCTGAACCAATACTGGTAAGAATCCCAATCGTTGGCTTGATTATTTTTTCCAGTTTTTCCATTTCAGAATGGGTAGAAATTCCGGCTTCAAAAATCCCCAGATTGTGTTGCTCATTGATTGCAATTACTGACAATGGAACACCAATTTGTGAGTTGTAACTCTTTGGGCTTCGAATGATATTATAATCAGGACTCAATAAAAAATTAAGCCATTCCTTAACTATCGTTTTGCCGTTACTCCCAGTCAATCCGATAATAGGAAAATCAAAAAGACCGCGATAGTTTGCCGCAAATTGTTGTAAAGCAGCCAGTGTATTGTCAACAACAAAGAAATTAGCTTTACCCTCACATTCTTCCGGAATATGGGTAACTACAAAATTTTGAACGCCAGTTGCAATTAAATCTTTGATGTATTGATGCGCGTCATTATTGGCTCCGACCAATGCAAAAAACAAAGTCTGTGATCCGTTTTGCAAAGAACGACTGTCTATAGAAATGGTTTCTATTGCCAAATTAGTACTGTCACCAATAAATTTAGCAGGGATATTTTGAATACTTTTTAGGATTTTTTGGCTCATGGAATTAGAAAGAGATTGAAGTAGATTTCTGGTATAGAAATTATTCTTTTAATAGTTCGCTATTTGTAAAACTTTCTCAAAAATAACACTTCTTTTCAAAAAGAAGACTTAGATATACTATTATTATAACCAATTTCGTTTATTTAAGAAAAAGAAACAATAGCATTAGCTTTACTAATTTTAGCAGATTACTTATATTTGTTTTTAGATAAAAATCAGAAGTTTTGAAAAAAATCCTCCCATTGTTTTCCTATGTTTTCCATCCGATATTCATACCGGCAATGGCTACGTTGTTTTACCTTTATTTTAGCGGTGCTGATTTTGTGAGTCAAGAAAAATTATTTATTTTTTTTCAAGTTCTGGTGGTAACGGTAATTCTGCCTTCATTGGTTTTTTTATTATTACGCACAGCAGGAAATATAGATTCCATAATGCTTGCCGAAGTATCTCAACGCAAAATTCCATTAATACTTCACTGTTTTTTGCTTATTTTATTAGTAAAAAAAAGCATTACAATAGACCGATATCCTGAGTTACATTTTTTTCTTTTGGGTGCACTTTTGAGCACTATATTGGCGCTTATTCTTTTATTTCTCAATATAAAAGCCAGCCTTCACATGATAGCTATCAGTTCCTTAACGGTATTTATAATTGGATTAAGCTTACACCTTCAAATCCAAAACACATTTATAATTGCTTTCCTGATTCTACTCAATGGTTTTGTAGCTTCTTCGCGATTAGAAATGAAAGCACACACAAATAAAGAATTGATAATAGGTTTTATGCTGGGAGCTATACCTCAGTTGCTATTATTAGTCCTGTGGTTATAAAATGTAGAATATAATTCCAATATTCAATGATTTCATAGCAATAGATTCGTCATTTACTTTTGCAGATTTAAACAACGAATTCAAACCGTAATACGCATATAAATTAATCGTATTGTAGCCTGATGAAATGTAAGCACCATACTGAAATTTATTAAAATCTTGATTTCCTGTCACTATCACTTTCCCATCAGCACTATTGAAAATAGATCTATCATAGAGCAAATAACTCATTTTAAATCCCCCATAAATTCTCCAAAATTTATGACTTTCATAAGTAGAAGTTCTCCATCTGAACTCAATGGGAACATCAACCGAAAGCAAAGAAAATTTGTTTTTATCGTATGTAATATCTGAATCGATAATAGTATATACAGGCGTTCCTGCAGACGAAGAAATGGCTAGATTCTGATTGTAATTATTATATGAAAAACCAATACCAGATGCTATGGCTACTGTTCTTTTTTTATTAATAGGCATATCTCTCAGAAAACCTGCCGAAAGACCCGAAGAAAATTTACTTTGCGACACTCCGGATGGTTTATTCATCAAGGTGTTATATGTTATTGCAAAATAAAACTGATCCTCTCTATACAAGGAATCAACCTTTATTTCCGGAGCATTTTCAGTTGCTGTATTTTCTTGGGAAAAAACATTCAAAACCGATAAAAGAAGAAAACAACTAAGAAAAATTCGCATATTGTTTTAGATTTAAATTGCTCAATGGTTGCTTAAAACACATTTCAGGCTTCAATTCTCATTATAACGTTACAAATATACCATTTTGATGGTTTTCTTATAGATTATGACAACAAATAAACTTTCATAAAAATGAGTCGATACAAAACCTCAAAAAAATAATTAACATATTGACTCCAACAAGTTTAATATTTTTCGAATAAATTGCTTGTTAAAAAATTAAAACCAATATTTTTACTTTAAAATATTTTTACAATTACTCAAAAACGTCTTCAAATCAGACTTAAAACAATACAACCATGCAAATTGGAATTATAGGATTAGGGAAAATGGGCTTCAATCTTGCTCTTAACTTACAGCGAAATGGTTACGACGTAGTAGCCCAAGATGTCAATACTGACTTTGTTACAAAAATTGGTCAGGAAGGAATTACAACGGCACATTCTGTTGAAGAGTTATGTCAAAAATTGAACCACCGAAAAGTGATTTGGCTGATGGTTCCTGCAGGAGAAATTGTAGATGGAGTGATCACTTCATTGGTTCCTTTTTTAGAAAAAAACGACATTATTATTGACGGAGGAAACTCAAATTATAAAGATTCCAAGCGTCGTTATACTCAATTAAAGGAACTAGGAATTGACTTTTTGGACTGCGGGACTTCAGGTGGAACATCGGGAGCTTTGAATGGCGCTTGTACGATGATAGGCGGAGAACCAGCCGTATTTGACTATGTGGCACAAGTTTTCAAGGATATTTCTGTAGAAAACGGACATCTTTATACTGGCGCAGCCGGAAGCGGACATTTCACAAAAATGGTACACAACGGAATCGAATACGGAATGATGCAATCTATTGCTGAAGGTTTCGAAGTTTTTGAGCATTCTGAATTTGACATTGATTTCGAAAAAACAGCCAAACTGTTCAATCACGGTTCTGTGGTGCGCAGTTGGTTAATGGAACTCACTGAAAACGCCTTCTCAAAAGACCCAAAACTAGACAGCATCAAAGGAATTATGCATTCCTCCGGCGAAGGAAAATGGACATTGGAAACCGCTTTAGATTTGGGTGTTCCTACTCCAGTTATTGCGTTGTCGATAATGATGCGTTACCGTTCCCAAATGCAAGATACTTTCTCCGGAAAAGTGGTAGCGGCACTTCGCAATGAATTTGGCGGCCATGCTGTCGAAAAAAACGAATAACTGATTACACAAACGAACCAATTCGAAGATAATTTTTAATTTTTCAAATTCAAGTACATGTCAATATTGATCTTAATTACAAGTATCCTTTTATTACTTGTCTTGATATCCGCAATAAAACTCAATGCGTTCATCTCATTAATTATCGCTTCTTTCTTTGTGGGAATTGCCAAAGGCATGCTGTTTCCTGACATTCTAAATTCCCTACAGGAAGGAATTGGCAGTACTTTAGGTTCTTTGATTTTGATTATTGCACTTGGAGTTATATTGGGAAACATCCTTTCAGATAGTGGCGCGGCACAACGAATAAGTTCCGTGATGATTAAATCTGTTGGAATTAAACACATCAAATGGGCCATGTTACTTACGGGTTTTGCCGTGGGAATTTCGATGTTTTACAATGCCGGTTTTGTGATTTTGATTCCAATGGTTTTCGCTGTCGCAAAAAGCACAAAGCAGCCCATAATTTATCTTGGAATTGCCATGGCATCTGCACTTTCGGTGACACACGGTTTTTTGCCGCCTCATCCGGGACCTACAGCCATTGCAGTGATTTTCAAAGCTGATATTGGCAAAACGCTGTTATTCGGATTGATAATTGCCATTCCAACTTTATTGATTGCGGGAATTGTGTTCCCGGAATTCATTAAGAAGATTGTCGCCAATCCACCCAAAGGATTATTCGAAAGTAAAACATTCGCTGAAAACGAAATGCCTTCTTTCATGATCAGTTTTATAACGGCTCTGATTCCTGTTATCTTAATGGCGATGGCAACCATAAGCGAATTAACCTTGCCTGAAGCATCTTCTTTACGTCACATTCTTGGATTTATTGGAAGTCCAACCACTTCCATGCTTCTTGCGGTATTGTTTGCAATTGTTTTTTTAGGCATTAATCGCGGTCGAAAAATGCAGGACATAATGGATAAATCCAGTTCGGCATTGAGTTCAGCAACTATGATTATTATGATTATTGCGGCTGGCGGAGCTTTCAAACAAGTACTGATTGACAGTGGTATTGGTACTGATTTAGCTGTTTTTTTCGAAACCTCAACACTTTCTCCATTAGTATTAGGCTGGCTTGTAGCAACTATTATCAGGATTGCTCTGGGTTCAGCAACTGTTGCGGGATTAACTGCGGCAGGGATTGTGCAACCTTTGGTGGTTAGTTCCGGGATAAGCCCAGAATTGATGGTATTATCAATTGGAGCCGGAAGTTTAATGTGTTCTCACGTGAATGATACGGGATTCTGGATGTTTAAAGAGTATTTCGGAATCAGTATTTCGGATACGTTTAAAACATGGACAGTCATGGAAACAATCATTGGAATAATGGGATTGATTGGTGTACTATTGCTTAATTTACTGGTAGGATAACCCAAATTAAACTGAAAAAATGGAGCAATTTTACATCGGAATAGATATTGGTACCACAGCAACAAAAGCCGTGTGTTTTGACATAACCGGAAAAGTGATTCGGGAATGCAACCAATTCTATCCAATGTATCACCCGAAAGCGGATTGGAGCATTCAAAAACCCGATGAAGTTCTAGCTGCAGTTTTAGGATGCATCCAAGAAATTACAAACGGGATTCAGCCTCAATTCATCAGTTTTAGTTCGGCTATGCAAAGTATAATAGCAATCGACAGCAACGGAAAACCACTAACTGATGCTATCATTTGGGCCGATAATAGAGCGCATTCATTAGCCGAAGTATTAAAAAATTCCGAACAGGGAAAAAATTTCTATCAAAAAACAGGAATTCCCATTCATACCTTTTCACCCATGACCAAAATTGCTTGGTTAAAGGAACACGATGCACCCAATTTTTCTAAAACGTATAAATTCATTAGCATCAAAGAATACATTTGGCATCATCTTACCGACGAATATGTAATTGATTCCTCGATGGCATCTGGAACTGGCTTAATGAACATTCATACCCTACAGTGGGAATCGGATATTTTAGATTATTTAAAAATAGATGAATCCCAACTTTCCATTATTGTTGGTCCAACTCACAAAAACAAAGGACAATCTGATGGTTTTGATTATATTCTTGGTGGCGGTGACGGTGTATTGGCAAATTTAGGAACCGGAGCTATGGAAGCCGGCCGAATGGCATTATCTATTGGGACCAGTGGTGCGGTACGTTTACCAACTGAAAAACCTTTTATTGATCTGGAAATGCGAACGCAATGTTACCATTTGATGGACAATCAGTATTTGAAACTGGGAGCGGTTAATAATGGTGCAATTGTTTTACAATGGCTGAAAGAATCTATCTTAAAAACAGACGAATCTTTTGAAGAATTGTTCAAACAAGCTGAAACAATTCCTGCAGCATCCGAAGGCTTGCTTTTTGTTCCTTATTTATTGGGCGAAAGAGCGCCTATTTGGGATGCATCTGCTCAAGGGACACTTTTAGGAATCCAAATTATCCATACCAAAGCACACTTAATTAGAGCGACACTGGAAGGCATATTATTTGGACTATTGAGCATTACCGAAATCTTACTCCCAAATCCAGAAGAAAGACATAAAATCACTATAATGGCGAGTGGTGGTTTTGGAAAAAGTGAACTTTGGCTGCAAATGGTCGCTGATATTTTTCAAATGAAAGTAATAGTTGCTGAAACTATCGAAGCTTCTGCTTGGGGAGCAGTTTTGATTGGTTTTAAAGCTACTGCTATTGCCGTTCCATCCGAAAATAAAATAGGAAAAACTTTTTTACCAAATAAAGATTCCAAAGAAATCTACGAACAAAGCTTTGAAAAATTTAAAAAGGTTTATTCCTTGTTGAAAGATATTTAAAAAGAAGAAACTAATGTTCGGCATTTCATGCCTGATCCTTTTTTGTTTTATAGCTTAGACAAACCAAAAAGTTTGCCACGCTATAGCTAGAGATTAACTCCGTTGATCCCATGAAGGGCGTCTCACAAAAAAATTAATGCTCGGCACTTCGTGCTAATCCTTTTTTGTTTTATACGCTAAGACAAACTAAAAAGTTTGCCACGCCATAAAACAAAAAATGCTCCCCTTTCGGGAAGCATTAAATTTTTTGCAGAGAGGATGGGATTCGAACCCACGATGCAGTTACCCACATACTAGCTTTCCAGGCTAGCTCCTTCAACCACTCGGACACCTCTCTATTTTATTTGAGGTTGCAAATAACAATAAAAAAAATGAGTTAGAAAAGTAAAATCTAACTATTATGCTATTTCTCCTCGCAAAGCAGTTTCAAAAATAGTTTTGAAGTCTTTTTGATCTATTTTTTGGCCTAACAAATACATTAATTTGGTTATAGCAGCTTCAGTTGTGATGTCTTTTCCAGAAATTACACCTATTTTTTTCATCCCCGTACTGGTTTCATATTGCCCCATACTCACGCTTCCTCCGGAACATTGTGTAACATTGATGATGTGCAAACCTCTGGCAATTGCTTTTTTCAATAAGTTCAAAAACCAATCTTCAGTAGGTGCATTTCCTGCTCCGTACGTTTCTAAAACAATTCCTTTAAGATCTGGAATATCTAAAATAGCTGCCAAAACTGCTTCGCTGATACCAGGAAACATTTTTATAATCGCTACATTGTTATCTAAGTTTTTATGAACCTTGAATTCTTTATTTTGGCTTTTAGCCAAGAACAATTCCGGATTCAATTTTAAATGCACACCTGATTCAACCAATTCAGGATAATTTGGAGATGTAAATGCTTTGAAATGTTCCGCATTAATCTTTGTAGTTCTATTTCCTCGGTATAATTTGTATTCAAAATAAAGACACACTTCACTGATAACCGGTTCATCATTGTCTCGTAAAGATGCAATTTGAATAGCAGTGATTAAGTTTTCTTTGGCATCAGTACGTAGATCTCCAATTGGCAATTGTGATCCCGTAAAAATAACGGGTTTCGATAAATTTTCAAGCATAAAACTCAACGCCGATGCAGAATAGGACATTGTATCTGAACCATGAAGCACCACAAATCCATCAAATAAAGCATAATTATCCTCAATAATCGTCGCAATTTTAGCCCATTTTTCAGGATTCATATTCGAGGAATCAATTGGGTTTTCGAAAGAAATAGTTTCGATTTCACAATCCAATTGTTTCAACTCCGGAATCCGCTGCAATAATTTACTAAAATTGAATGCCTTGAGCGCTCCAGTTTCAAAATCTTTTCTCATACCAATGGTTCCACCAGTATAAATTAAAAGTATTTTAGCTTTAGATAACATCGTGATATTTAGATTTATTCATAACCGGATTAGCGTACATTGCCAAAAATCCTTGTAATGCAATTGGATTCTGCTCGTCAATACGCATTTCTAATCTACGTTCGAAAAGCGATTTCTCATTCTCTGTATAAAGATGCGAATGGGTAGTAATTTCATTTGCAATGTCATAGGCGATATAATTGGTAGGCCATAATTTATAATTGCTCAGAATAGCATCATCAATAACCTGTGCCAATGCCAATATCTGTTTGTTTGAATTATCATTCTCTGCACTAATTGAATCAATTTCAGTGTCCAAAACTTTACCTACATGAATATGAATTCTTTTTTTCTGACCCAAAGCTCCACTAAGAATGGTCATAAAATCTTCATTTTTTTCTTTAACGTAGATTTCATTATTGGCTTCAGCCATCAATTGAGGCATTTTTAAAGCATCTGTTGGATCATATTCATAAGAAATGGAAACCGGTACGATTTTGATTTTCTTAAAATAATCCATCAAATTCTTTTCATCAGAAGCCATTCCCAGCATTTTTAAAACACCTGGATTAGTGGCATCATTACCGTCTTTTGTTCTTCCTTCGCGTTGTGCTATCCAAACGGAACGGTTTTCATGAAGCAATAAATTTCCAATATATTCAGACAATAGCTTTGAACTTTGCAGCATTTCTCTTGGCGTCAAGCCACGTTGTACCAGAAAATTACGATTCAGTTTTGCTAATGTCTTCAAAAACGATTTTTTGACTAAATTATCTCCAATAGCTGACGCAGTCATCACTAAACCATGTTCAAACAAGGCCGAATTTAATAAAGTGGTATCCAAAAGAATATCTCGATGATTCGAAATAAATAAATACGAGGTATTAGGTTCTAAATTTTCAAAACCAGAAGTAGTCAAACCTTCCGAGCTTTTTTCTAGTATTTTTTGAACCGATTGATAAATAAAATTACATTGAAAGTCACGTATGGAATGCGTTTTTTTGAGTTGTTCTTTCCAAACTTCGTCTGCAACATCCGGAAAAGTAAAATTCATTAATGCCTTCATCATTGGATGATGGATGACATCTTGAAGTGCCTCATTTATTTCGGAATCATAAAAAGGCCGAATAGCGTCAAATTTCTGCATTTTGGTTCTCAATTTTTGTGTGGACAAATGAACAAAAAAAATATCAAAATAAGGTGAATTCTACTTTAAATCCCAAAAATAGCTTTAGAATTTTCCGTAGTTATCGCCGCAATATCATTTGCCGAAAGGCTATAAATTTGCGCTAACTTATCTACTACATTAACAATATAACTACTTTCGTTTCTTTTTCCTCTAAAAGGAATCGGTGCTAAATAAGGAGAATCTGTTTCTAGAACAATGTGTTTCAAATCAATTTGATTCAAGAATTGGTCAATTTTCCCATTTTTGAAAGTCACAACTCCGCCAATTCCTAATTTCATATTATACGAAATCGCCTGTAACGCCTGCTCATAAGTTCCTGAAAAACAGTGAAAAATACCAAATAAATCCTCTGATTTTTCTTCTTCCAGAATTTCAAAAATTTCATCAAAAGCTTCACGACAATGAATCACAATAGGCAATTTGTATTGCTTAGCCAATTGAATTTGCCTTTTGAAAGCGATTTGTTGCTGAGGCAAATGTGTTTTATCCCAATACAAATCAATCCCAATTTCGCCCACTGCGTAGAATTTTCTTTTCGCCAATTCGTTTTCCACATGTTGCAATTCTTCCAGATAATTTTCTTTTACATACGTTGGGTGTAACCCCATCATTAAGAAAACAGTATTGGGATGATTTTTCTCCAATTCATACATCGATTCGGTACAGGTAGAATCGATTGCAGGTATAAAAAAACGGGAAACGCCGGCATCAATCGCACGTTGAATCATTTCGTTTCTATCTTGATCAAATTCCTCTGAATATAAATGTGTATGCGTATCGGTGATTGTTATAGCTGCTTCCAAGTGTAAAGTTTAAGGGTACAAAATTACAAGAATAAAAGTTGTCGAAAAAATGGTTTTAAAAAGATTCACACAATTCCTTCACTAACTCCATGTATCTTTGTAAAACAGAAATAAATCACTGAAATAAATTCAGCATAATGAAGAACCTACACGATATCCTTAAAAAAGAAAACTACAGAAAAGTAAAATTTAAGATAACTAAAACACCGCATCTTTTAATAAAAGCAAAAATCAATGGTGTAACAGGCAACTTCATTCTAGACACAGGAGCTTCAAACAGCTGTGTAGGATTTGAGAGTGTCGATTTGTTTTTATTGGAAGCCAAAAAATCAAAGACAAAAGCCGCTGGTGCGGGAGCCACAGGAATGTTTACCCAACTGGCTTTAAAAAATCAATTGCAACTTGGTACTTGGAAAGATTCTGATTTTGAACTCGTTATTTTTGATTTATCTCATGTAAATGAAGCGCTAACACAACACAAGGCCAAACCGGTTCATGGCATTATAGGGGCTGATATTTTAATGAAAGGGAAAGCAATTGTCGATTACTTTAATCATTGTTTGTATTTGAAACACTATACTTTTTCAACGAAAAATAAGCAACAACACCACTTATCATCATCAATAAACCCCCAAGAATAAATGGCATTCCTGCAAATTCAAATGGTGCCCCTTTATGTGTAAAATAATAAAAGAGACCTGACATTACTGGCGGGCCAATAATAGTTGCGGCGCTCATTAAACTGGCAATAGTTCCTTGAATTTCACCTTGCTCTGATGGCAAAACATGATTTGAAATTATAGCTCGCAATGCTGGACCAGCAATACCGGCAAGACAATACGGAACCAAGAAGAGAAACATCATCCAGCCCTCTGAAGCAAAAGCAAACAAAAACATTCCAATAGTATATAATACCATTCCAACATAAATACTTTTTTCATTTCCTAATTTTCGGCTAGTCCATCGTATCAAGCCTCCTTGAACAAGACTTACTAAAACTCCAACAACGCCTAGCGAAATCCCTACCATTTTTTCGTCCCAACTAAATTTGTACATAGTGAAATAACTCCAGTTGCTTTCGACAGCATGTGATCCAACATAAATCAAAAACAAAGCAATCAATAATCCATATAACGATGGGTATTTTTTTAAATTCAAAAAAGCCCCAATTGGATTGGCTCTTTTTAAATTAACGGGTCTCCTGTTTTCTTTTGATAATGACTCAGGCAAAATAAAATAACCGTACAAGAAATTTAGCATACATAAGACGGCTGCCGCATAAAACGGAATTCTAGATCCGTACTGCCCCAAAACTCCTCCTATTACGGGTCCAATTATAAATCCTAGCCCAAAAGCCACCCCAATCATTCCGAAATTTTTGGCTCTGTTTTCTGGCGTGCTCACATCGGCTATATACGCTGAAGCGGTTGAAATACTCGCACCTGTTAATCCTGCAATTACTCTTCCTATAAATAGCCATGTAATCGTTGGGGCAAACGCCAACAATATATAATCCAATGAAAAGGCAAAAAGCGAAATTAAAATTATGGGTCTTCGACCAAATTTATCACTCAAATTACCAATTAAAGGTGCAAACGTAAATTGAGTTATCGCATAAGCAAATGTTAACCAACCACCATATTTTGCTGCATCACTAACATCGCCGTGAATTAATTCTTTAATCAATTTTGGAATAACTGGAATGATAATTCCCCAACCAGTTATATCAATTAACATTGTGATGAAAATAAAGCTGATAGCGGCCTGTTTTTTATTTGATGCCATAAATAGTATTGGTTAGTAATACAAATAAATAAAAAATCCTGTTTAGAAACACTAAACAGGATTTTTTTATATTCTAAAACCTTAAAACTATAGTTCTAATGCTTTTTTAGGATTGTTATCCATTAATAATTCCATTGGGTTTTCTAACGCTTCTTTTACAGCTACCAAGAATCCAACAGACTCACGCCCATCAATAATTCTATGGTCATAAGACAACGCTACGTACATCATTGGGTGAATTTCCACTTTACCGTTTACAGCAATTGGACGCTCGATAATGTTGTGCATTCCAAGGATTCCAGATTGTGGAGGATTGATAATTGGCGTACTCAACATACTTCCAAAAACACCACCGTTAGTAATCGTGAACGTTCCGCCAGTCATATCATCAACTGTTATTTGCCCGTCACGCGCTTTTAATGCCAATCTTTTAATATCTGCTTCAACTCCACGGAAAGTCAAGTTTTCAGCATTACGAACTACAGGAACCATTAATCCTTTTGGTCCTGAAACCGCAATTGAAATATCGCAAAAATCGAAAGCAATCTTATGATCACCATCCATCATTGAGTTTACATCCGGGAATAATTTTAATGCTCTGGTTACTGCTTTAGTAAAGAAAGACATATATCCTAAACCAATTCCACCATGTTTTGCTTTGAACGCATCTTTGTATTCATTACGAATCAAGTTGATTGGCGTCATATTTACTTCGTTAAAAGTAGTCAACATTGCTGTTTCGTTTTTAGCGGCAACTAATCTCTCAGCCACTTTACGACGCAACATAGATAATTTAGTACGCTCTGTTCCACGAGAACCACCTGTAGGAGTTCCCATTGAAGGCACAGCATTTACTGCATCATCTTTGGTTATTCTTCCGTCTTTTCCAGTTCCTGTTATGGAAGCTGGCGCTATATTTTTTTCGTCTAATATTTTTCTTGCTGCTGGAGATGGAGTTCCTGAAGCGTAAGTTGCTGCTGGAGCTGCTGCTACCGGAGCCGCTTTTGGTGCTTCTGCTTTAACTTCAGCTTTTGGTGCTTCAACTGCTGCTGCTGGTGCATCACCTGCTGGTTTTGCTGCACTAGTATCGATTAAACAAACTACCGCTCCTACTGCTACTGCATCGCCTTCTTCTGCTTTTAAAGTAATGATTCCGCTTGCTTCTGCTGGCAATTCTAATGTTGCTTTATCAGAATCAACCTCAGCAATTGCTTGGTCTTTCTCTACATAATCTCCGTCTTTTACCAACCAAGTTGCAATTTCAACTTCTTTTATAGATTCCCCTGGTGATGGGACTTTCATTTCTAAAATCATCTTTCTTTTAGTTTAAAGTTTAAAGTTAAATCATTTAAAGTTTAAGGTTTAAAGTTCTACAAATGGGACTTTAAACCTTAAACTTTAAACTTTTTTCTATCTAAATAAATTTTTATCAAAAACCATTTTTATCGCATCGGCCTGACGACGTTTTGCTCTAGTGTAACTTCCAGCCGCTGGAGCTGCATAGGCTTTTAGTGAAGCCAATCTCCATTTTACTAAATCGAAATTCATCAACATGTAACTGTAAGCTCCCATGTTTTTTGGCTCTTCTTGTGCCCAAACATAATCATCAGCGTTTGGATATTTAGCAATAATCGCTTTTAATTGCTCAACAGGCAATGGGAATAATTGTTCGATTCTAACAACTGCTACATCTTTACGACCATTGTTTTCTCTTTCGGCAGTGATGTCGTAATAGAATTTTCCAGTACAGAAAACTAATGTTTTCACATCGGCTTTATTCACTGTTTCATCATCAAATGTTTCCTGGAAATTTCCTGTTGCAAATTCTTCAACAGAAGAAACTACTCTTGGATCACGCAACAAACTCTTTGGTGTAAACACAATAAGTGGTTTACGGAAAGTTGTTTTCATTTGTCTTCTCAACAAGTGAAAGAAGTTGGCTGGCGTTGTACAATCGGCAACATACATATTATGTCTGGCGCAAAGTTGTAAATAACGCTCCATTCTTGCAGAGGAATGCTCTGCTCCTTGTCCTTCATATCCGTGAGGCAATAATAAAACAATTCCGTTTTGGTTGTTCCATTTATCTTCTCCACAAGAGATGTATTGGTCAATCATAATTTGGGCTCCATTACTGAAATCTCCAAACTGTGCTTCCCAAATGGTTAATGTATTTGGATTTGCCAAAGCATATCCATAATCAAATCCTAAAACACCGTATTCAGATAAAAGAGAATTGAAAATATTGAATTTTCCGGTTGCTCCTTCTAAATTACTTAACAAAGTCACCTCTTCTTCTGAATCTTCTACTTTTACAACAGCATGACGGTGAGAGAATGTCCCACGCTCCACATCTTGTCCGGAAATACGAACATCGTATCCTTCTTTCAGAAGCGAACCATACGCTAAATGTTCGGCCATAGCCCAATCCAGCTTATTCGTTTCGAAAAACATTGTTTTTCTGTCGTTGATCAGTTTTTGTATTTTGCTGATAAATTTTTTATCTGTCGGTAAGTTACAAATCACGTTTGCAACCTCAGTAAGTCCTTCTTTTGGGAAAGTAGTATCTACTTTTTTAAGCATTTCAACATCTGAAACTTGCTCAAAACCTTTCCATTCATTTTTCATGAACGGAGTAATAATAGTCAAATCTTTTTTACGCGATTCTTCTAAATTCACTTCCAAGTTTGACTTGTATTCTTGCTCTAATCCTTTTACAAAAGTACTGTCTATCAATCCTTCTGCAAGCAATTTGTCCATGTAGATATCTCTTGGATTTTTGTGCTTTGCAATGATTTTGTATAATACCGGCTGGGTAAAACGAGGCTCATCACCTTCGTTATGTCCGTATTTTCTATATCCTAATAAATCGATAAATACATCGCGACCAAATTGCATTCTGAAATCCAACGCAAATGACATCGCATGAACTACCGCTTCAGCATCATCTGCATTTACGTGTAATACTGGCGAAAGTGTTACTTTGGCAACATCCGTACAATACGTAGAAGAACGTGCATCAAGGTAATTAGTCGTAAAACCTACTTGATTATTGATTACAATATGGATTGTTCCTCCGGTTTTATAACCGTCAAGTTGTGCCATTTGTACAATCTCATACAAAATTCCCTGACCTGCAATTGCAGCATCACCGTGAACAGCGATTGGCAATACTTTAGAGAAATCGTTAGGGAAATATTTGTCTTGCTTTGCTCTTGTAATTCCTTCGATAACTGCACCAACAGTTTCAAGATGCGAAGGATTTGGAGCCAAATTGATATTGATTTTTTTTCCGGTGCTTGTAACTTTGTCAGCAGTAAGTCCTAAATGGTACTTTACATCTCCATCAAAATATTCCTGATCGTAATCTTTACCGTCAAATTCACCAAAAATATCTTGGGTTGATTTGCCAAAAATATTTGCCAAAACATTCAAACGACCACGGTGTGCCATTCCCATTACAAACTGCTCTACTCCTTTTTCGGCTGCTTTTTCAATTAAAGCATCCAAAGCCGGAATGATTGATTCTCCACCTTCAAGAGAAAAACGTTTTTGACCTACATATTTAGTATGCAAAAAGTTTTCAAAAGAAACGGCTTGATTTAATTTATTCAGAATTGATTTCTTTTCGTCCAAAGAAAATTTAGGCTGATTGTCATTAACCCCCAATTTTTTCTGAATCCACTCCACCACTTCTGGATTACGGATGTACATGTACTCCACCCCAATATGCTGACAATATATAGTGTCAAGGTGAGTTATAATTTCTTGAAGCGTACACGGTTGTATATTGATAACCTTTGCCGCGTCAAAAACAGTATTTAAATCTGCTGCTGAAAGTCCGAAATTCGAAATTTCAAGTGTAGGTGATGAAGTCCTTCTTTCACGAACCGGATTTGTTTTGGTAAACAAATGCCCTCGAGAACGGTATCCATCTATTAATTTCAATACATTAAATTCCTTTTGAAGCTTATCTGATACTAAATTAATATCTGAATTATTAGCTGCAAAATTAGCGATTTGTTCAACCTTGTTCTCCTCGTTGTAAGTAGTCATCCCAAAATCGAAACCTTGAAAAAAACCTCTCCAACTTGGCTCAACGCTATCTGGATTCTCTAAATATTGATCGTATAATTGTGCGAAAAATTCGGTGTGTGCTGCGTTTAAAAATGAAAACCTATCCATAATATTTAGTGAATATACTTTTTTGTTAAAATAGTTTGGCAAAAGTACAATAATAGAATAAATTTATAATTTATTTTAAGATACTTTTACATTGAAAAATGTTAAAAAACTGAAAACTTATGACAAAGAATAGCTTTTTAGACGATTCCAAATCATTAATGGTGATTATTATCCTATTTTTTTCAAGTTGCATGTTTGCACAACAAAACACATCCTCTACTAAAACCCAAAATGAGTTTTGGAGGAACGTACAATTTGGAGGCGGAATAGGTTTAGGCTTTGGTTCTGGCTATACGGACATTTCATTGGCGCCAAGTGCCATTTACAATTTCAATGATTATGTGGCTTTAGGTGTTGGCTTACAATATAAATATTTAAAACAAAGAGATTATTACGCTTCCCATTTGTATGGCGGCAGTGTTATAGGTCTTTTTAATCCAATACAAGAAATCCAACTTTCCGCTGAACTGGAACAATTAAGAGTTAATGTAAATCTGGATGGATCCAATAGTAATTCACAAGATTACTGGAATACGGGATTGTTTATTGGTGCAGGTTATAGATCCGGAAACGCAACAATTGGTGCCCGTTACAATGTTTTGACCGATAAGAATAATATTTACGGCAGTGCCTTTATGCCATTTATCAGAGTTTATTTTTAACATAAACGTACTCTGACCTGGATACGAATAATAACTAATACTTATTCCTGAACCAGACTTTTTGCCATTCTCTTTTTAGAATCAAAAAAGAGACCTGCTCGGCAAGAACTACTAAATCAGAACCGTCTAGTTTTTTTATTTCTTCCTCAGAAACATCAATTATGTAAAGTAAATTGAGGTATTCAGCAAACTTGTATTGAATGAGTCGATAGATTTTCTCATGTAATTGTAACTTCAATTCATTAGGAGAAATACTCAAAGGAAAATCAATTGCTTCATTAGCCAAATTAAAATCCTTATTCATTTGTTCGATTAATTTCAAATATAAGTTTTCGCCTTCTGCTTCAGTAAGTAGTAAATCGGTATTTTTTGGAACTATAAACATTTAATTTCAGATTGTTGATTAACGAATTTAGATTTTTGATTTTAAGAAACTGCTCAAAATGTTTGATTTTTTTTTGAATTATACTGATTTTTGAAATAGACCATTATTTATCCGAAGTAAAACTTCTGCGATCAAAAATCTAAACTTTTCTTCCCATTAAGTTTTCACCAAAAGCCTTCAACATTTCTTTTTTATCTACGCTGATATTCATTTTATCCAACGTTTGAAAAGCCTTAAACGTAAAATCCTGAATCGCATCTTGAGTTGCTTTTGAAGCACCTGAGCTGTTAAAAAGTTCTTTTACCGTTTTGATTTTCTCCGTATTGTCTTCAGGCTGAATGGAGAACAATCGTCTTAATTCTTCTGCTTCTGTTTCATTTGAAAAAGCAACCGCTTTAAGATACAAATACGTTTTTTTATTTTCTATAATGTCACCACCTACTTGTTTTCCAAAGGTTTCAGGATCACCAAAAGCGTCCAGAAAATCATCCTGTAATTGAAAAGCCAAGCCTAAATTCAGTCCAAAATCATAAATCAAATTTGCGTTTTCTTCTGAAGTTTCTGCAATAATCGCTCCCATTTTCATGGCGGCAGCAACCAAAACAGCCGTTTTATATTGAATCATTTTCAGGTATTCAGGAATGGTAACGTCGTTTCTTTCTTCAAAATCAACGTCCCACTGTTGCCCTTCACAAACTTCAAGAGCGGTTTTGCTAAATAACTTCGCTAAATCCCGAAAAATAATCGGTTCATATTGTTCGAAATATTGGTACGCTAAAATCAGCATGGCATCACCAGATAAGATTCCGGTGTTTAAATTCCATTTCTCGTGTACCGTTTCCTGTCCTCTTCGCAATGGCGCATCATCCATAATATCATCATGAACCAATGAGAAATTATGAAAAACTTCAACAGCCAAAGCCGCCGGTAACGCTTTTTTATAATCTGCATCAAAAACCTCTGCACTCATTAATGTAAGCACCGGACGCATTCTTTTCCCACCAAGATCTAATATATAATGTATGGGTTCGTATAGATTTCTCGGTTCTTTGGTTTCATATTGTGATTTCAAATAATCCGAAAGAAACTCTTGATACTGGTAAATAGAATGCATAAAATAATTTTTTGGCTAATTTACAGTATTCAATTTGCATTACAAACTCCCTTTTGTCATCAAATGTTAAATAAATCAAAATACATTGGAAACTATTTTAGTATTCAAAGTTTCCTACTTACATTTGCCAACGAAAATTTAACGTTTTGAAATCTTTAGCGGTTTTAAAATAAATTCCAAATACAACGCAACGAATTATGAAAACAAAATGGACAGTTGACTCGAATCAATCAGATGTTCTGATAAAAATGAGACACTCAATAATTGCTTATCTGGCAGGTTCCATAAATAAATTCAACGGACATATTGATATTGAGGATAATCAAATAGAAGATGCTTCGATTGAATTCTCTTTGGATGTAAATAATAAAGATGCAAAACTAGAACAAATAGATACTCATCTGGGGCTGAATGACTTATTTGATATTAAGGAGTTTCCAATTATTAGTTTCAAGTCGACCTCATTCGAAAAAGTCAATAAAAACATCAATTTTTTGAAAGGAAATCTTACCATAAAAAACATCACAAAAGTAGTGGAGCTTGATGCTGAATTCATTGGATTCAATACGTATGATGGCGATCAAAAAGCTGCTTTTGAAATAACTGGTCATATTAATCGCAAAGACTTTGGTTTGAACTTTACTTCATTTAATCAAACTGGCGGTTTAGCTTTAGGACAAGACATTAAGTTTATGGCAAACTTAGAATTAACCGCTTAATAAGAAAGCAAATGTTAAATAAACATAAAATTTAAGGAAACTATTTTGGTTTTCAAAGTTTCCAAATTACATTTGCACCAAATTTAACAGTTTAAATAAATCACAACTGATTAAGAATAAAGAAAATGAAAGAGAAAATTATATCCAAAGCAAAAGAGATGTTTTTGAAACTTGGTTTCAAAAGTATTACTATGGATGATATTGCCGGTGAAATGTGCATTTCCAAGAAAACGATTTATAAATATTTTGCCAATAAAGAATTATTGATAGAGGAAAGTGTTCAAATCATTCACAAAGAAGTACGTCAACTTATTGAGGAAGTAACTTCTAAAAACTACAATGCCATTGAAGAAAACTTTCAAATCAGACGCATGTTTGATGATATGTTTAAATCCTCTGAAACATCACCTATTTATCAATTAAAAAAACATTACCCGGAAGTTTACAAAAACGCCTTAAAGTTTCAAGTTGATGAATGTGAATTTTGTTTTAGACAGAATATTGAAAAAGGAATTGCACAAGGTTTGTACAGAGAAAGCCTAAATATTGAATCTTATATAAAGTTTTACTATTACTTAATTTTCAGTATTAACGAGAACACACCTTCAGAAAGAGAAGCTTATAGCCTTGAATTTGATGCATTAGAATACCACACAAGAGCAATGGCTACAGAAAAAGGAATTACCGAATTAGAAAAAAACTTACTTAATCCAATTACATAAACAATGAAAAAAATAATCACACTATTAACCCTAACATTTGCACTTGGCGCCAATGCACAAGAAGTCAAATCACTTACGCTAAAAGAAGCGATTAACTACGCTTTAGAAAATAAAGCGGAAGCCAAAAAAGCAAAACTACAAGTAGAAAATAGTGAGTACCAAATTCAGGAAGTGCGTTCACAAGCGTTACCTCAAATTTCTGCTAACGGTAATTTGACTTACAATCCTATAATACAAACAACAGTTATTGATGGTGCAGGATTTGGCGCACCGGGAACAACCATTCAGGCTGCTTTTGGTCAAAAATGGGTTTCAACAGCCGGTGTTTCTTTGACACAAGCTATATTCGACCAAACGGTTTTTACAGGTTTGAAAGCGGCAAAATCCACTAGAGAGTTTTACCAAATCAACGAACAATTAACTGAAGAGCAAGTAATTGAACGCGTGGCCAATAATTACTATCAGGTTTATGTTCAAAGACAAAAACTGACTGTTATTGACAGTATGTATAAAAACACCACTAAAGTAAAAGACATCATTAAAGGTCAGTATGATAATGGTCTAGCCAAAAAAATTGATTTGGATCGAACTTTAGTAAGGATTTCAAACATCAATACGCAACGTCAACAAGTTTTGAATGCAGTTCAAATTCAAGAAAATGCATTGAAATTTTACATGGGAATGCCAATAGAAACTCAAATCGAAATTCCACAAACGGCATTTGAAGTGAGCCCACAATCATTATCAGAAGTTCCAAATACGGCAAACAGAACAGAATATTTGCTTTTAAAAAAACAAGAACAACTTTTATTTTATCAAAAAAAGGCTGTTGAAGCAGGATATTACCCAACATTATCATTGAACGCAGGTTACAATTATATTGGTCAGGGTCCAAAAATGCCTATTGGAGGAAAACCATCTGACGGCGTGTATTGGTCTGATTTCTCTTCAATTGGATTGAATTTAAAAGTGCCTATTTTTACTGGATTTAGTACTCGTTCCAAAGTAAGACAAGCCGATATTGATTTGAGAACCATAAAAGAAGACATCAACGATACAAAATTATCTCTTGATTTGGCTTTTGCCAATGCAAAAACTCAAATTGACAATAGCTTAACCACTATCAACAATCAAAGAGAAAATGCGCAATTAGCTAAAGAAGTTTTAGACAACACCAGAAACAATTATGTACAAGGATTAGCCTCTTTAACTGATTTACTGGATGCTGAAAACTCATTGACTGAAGCACAAAACAACTATACATCTGCAATATTAGACTACAAACTGGCAGAAATACAATTAATCAAATCAAAAGGCGAATTAAAAACACTTATAAATAACTAACAAAAATGAAAAAAAATATAATAATCATAGTAGCAATTTTAGCAGCTTTAGGCGTTATCGCATATACTTTAACGAAAAACAAAGAAGAAAATGAAGCAAAAACTGCTATTGTTGCAGAGAAAAATGCCAGTGTTTCTGTAAAAGTTGCAACCGTAAAAATCGAAGAAGTTTCTCTTGATTTTTCTGCCAATGGAAATTTTGCGCCACTACAAGAATTGAGTTTTTCTGCTGAGAAACCAGGAAGAGTAGTTCGTGTTTTAGTTGAAGAAGGAGACAGAGTAAGAATAGGTCAAACTTTAGCAGTTGTAAGAAGCGAACAAATTTCGGCTGATTTACAAACTGCAGAGGCTTCGTATCAAAATGCATTGACGGATTACAGCCGTTTTGAAAATGCTTTTAAAACTGGTGGTGTGACGAAACAACAATTGGATCAGGCCAAATTGAATTTGGTAACTTCAAAATCAAGATTACAACAAGCAAAAGTTAATATTGGCGATACCAATATCAAAGCGACAATTAACGGAATCGTAAACAAAAAATACATTGAACCAGGATCAGTTCTTGGCGCTGCTACGCAAATGTTTGACATTGTAAATGTTTCAAAATTGAAATTGAAAGTAAACGTTAACGAAAATCAAGTTGCAGGTTTAAAAGTAGGCAATACAATTACCGTAAAAGCAAGTGTGTATCCTGACGCTACATTCTCTGGAAAAATTACCTTCATCGCACCAAAAGCAGATGCAAGTTTGAACTTTCCGGTAGAAATAGAAATTGCTAATAACGCTTCAAATGATTTGAAAGCCGGAATGTACGGAACTGCTGAATTTGCTTCAAACCAACAAAAACAATCGTTGATGATTGTTCCTAGAAATGCTTTTGTAGGAAGTGTGAGCAGCAACGAAATATTTGTAATCGAAAATGGAACTGCTAAACTGAAAACGGTTACTGCAGGAAGAATCCTTGGTGATAAAGTAGAAATTTTAAATGGACTTTCTGATGGTGAAACTGTAATTGTTACAGGTCAAATCAATCTTCAAGACGGATCTAAAGTGGACGTTATAAAATAAGTCTTAAAGTCGATAGTCTTAAAGTCATAAAGAAACCGCTTAAAGCCTAAAGCTTAAAGCCTAAAGCAAAGAAAAAAATGAAATTAGCAGAAATATCCATAAAACGTCCCTCATTAGTTATCGTATTATTTACGATTCTAACATTAGGAGGACTGTTCAGTTACAGCCAATTGGGCTACGAATTGATTCCAAAATTCGAAACCAATGTAATTACTGTTGCTACTATTTATCCTGGAGCGTCTCCAAGTGAGGTAGAAAATACGGTAACTAAAAAAATTGAAGATGCGATTGCATCCTTAGAAAATATTAAAAAAATAGACTCGAAGTCATACGAAAGTTTGTCTACCGTGTCTATTACATTGACCTCTTCGGCTGATGTTAATATCTCTATGAACGATGCGCAACGTAAAATAAACGCTATTCTTAGTGATTTACCGGATGATGTTGAAACGCCTTCGTTGAGTAAATTTTCCTTAAGCGATTTACCAATTATGACTATTGGTGCCAACGGAAAAATGGATGAAGTTGCTTTTTACGACTTAATTGATAAAAAATTAGCACCCGTTATTTCTCGAGTAGAAGGTGTGGCGCAAGTAAATATTATTGGTGGTCAAGAAAGAGAAATTCAAGTCAATCTTGATGCAGTAAAAATGCAAGGTTACGGACTTTCTGTTCCGCAAGTACAACAAAATATTTTATCTTCTAATTTGGATTTTCCAACAGGAAACATTCAAACTCGTGAGCAGAAAATATTAATTCGTTTGGCCGGAAAATATAAAAATGTTGATGAATTAAGAAACTTGGTTGTATCCTCTAAAAACGGAATTCAAGTACGTTTAAGTGATATTGCTGATGTTCAGGATACTCAAAAAATCACTGAAAAAGTAGCGCGTGTCAATCAAAAAAGCGCTATTATTTTACAAATTATTAAACAATCGGATGCTAATGCGGTTGCGGTAAGTGAAGAATTAGTTAAAACAATTGCTAAACTGGAAACCGATTATAAAGCGAATGGTTTAAAATTAGAAATCGCTAAAGACAGTACCATTTTTACCCTAGAAGCTGCTGATGCTGTTGTACACGATTTACTTATTGCGGTACTTTTAGTTGCACTTGTAATGTTGTTTTTCTTGCACAGTATTAGAAACTCGTTGATTGTAATGGTTTCTATTCCTGCTTCATTAATTGCTACTTTCATCGGAATTTATTTGATGGGATATACTTTAAACTTAATGAGTTTATTAGGTCTGTCTCTTGTTGTAGGTATTCTTGTGGATGACGCCATTGTGGTTCTGGAGAATATTTACAGGCACATGGAAATGGGTAAAAACAAGGTTCGTGCAGCCTATGATGGAACTGCAGAAATTGGTGGAACCGTTGTATCGATTACCTTAGTAATTGTGGTGGTATTTTTACCAATTGCAATGAGTACCGGATTGGTTTCTAACATTATTACGCAATTCTGTGTAACAGTAATTATTTCAACATTGTTGTCTTTAGTAGCTTCATTTACAATCATTCCGTGGTTGTCTTCACGATACGGAAAATTAGAACACATTGAAGGCAAAAATCTTTTTGGAAAAATTATCCTTGGATTTGAAAGCTATTTAACACGTTTTACAAATTGGGTTTCAGGATTATTAGAATGGTGTTTGGATCATTATTTTAAAACACTGGCTATCGTTTTAGTAATCTTTTTTGGTTCTATGATTAGTTTATTTGGTGGTGGATTTATTGGTGGAGAATTCTTTGCAGCGTCTGATAGTGGTGAGTTTTTAGTTCAAATAGAAATGCCAAAAGATGCTTCATTAGAGCAAACCAATTTCATGACGCAAAAAGCAGAAGCATTTTTGAAGAACGAAGAGTATGTTTTTAGTCAAATTACAACGATTGGGCAAACCAGTGAAGGTCTTGGTGCTTCGCAAGCAACTGCTTACAAGTCTGAGATAAACGTTAAAATGGTTGGATTAGACAAACGTGATGAACCTGCAAATGTATATGCTGCAAAAACAAAACGTAAATTAGAAAAAATATTAGTTGGAGCAAAAGTTAAAACGGTTCCAGTTGGTATTTTAGGAACTGCAGAAGATGCGACTTTAGGATTAATTGTAACTGGTCCAAATGTAGAAAGCGCCATGCAATTTGCAAAAGCAGCCGAAAAAGAATTACGTACCATTCCAGGAGCAACAGAAATCGAATTATCAGTAGAAGATGGAAATCCGGAAGTGAACGTAAAAGTGGATAGAGATAAAATGGCAGCTCTGGGATTGAGTTTGCAAACAGTAGGTATTACCATGCAAACTGCTTTTAGCGGAAATACTGATGGTAGATTTAGAGCTGGTGAATACGAATATGACATCAATATTAAGTACAATGCATTCGACAGAAAAAGTATCGCTGATGTAAGTAATTTAATTTTCATAAACGATAGTGGTCAACAAATAAAACTGAATCAATTTGCAACCGTAACCGAAGGTTCTGGACCAAGTGAATTAGAACGAAGAGACAAATCGGCATCGGTAACTGTAAAAGGTCAAAATGTGGGTGTAGCTTCAGGAACAATTGTAACAAAATGGCAAGAAAAAATTGAAAAATTGAAAAAACCAACAGGTGTAAATTACATTTGGGGTGGTGATCAGGAAAACCAAAGTGAAGGTTTTGGTACATTAGGAATTGCATTATTAGCTGCGATTATCTTAGTTTACCTGGTAATGGTTTCGTTATACGATAGTTTTGCACATCCATTTGTAGTATTGTTTGCGATTCCGCTTTCATTTATTGGAGCAATGTTGGCTTTGGCTTTAACCAATAATACACTGAATATATTTACTATTTTAGGTATCATCATGCTTATTGGTCTAGTTTGTAAAAACGCGATTATGCTTGTAGATTATACCAACCAAAGGCGTAAAGCTGGCGAAACGGTTAGAACAGCATTAATCCAAGCGAATCATGCGCGTCTTCGTCCAATTTTGATGACAACTATCGCGATGGTGTTTGGTATGTTCCCAATTGCATTAGCCTCTGGAGCTGGAGCTGAATGGAAAAACGGTTTGGCTTGGGTAATTATTGGGGGATTAATTTCCTCATTATTCTTAACCTTGGTCGTAGTTCCTGTAATTTACCAAATCATGGAAAAAGCCATCAATAGACTTTCTAAAGGAGAAAAAGTTGATTATGAAGCTGAAATGGTTGCTGATTACGTACACACCGAATTAAGCGAGGATGGATTTAATCCAAAACATACCGTATAAAACGTAATTGTTTTAAAACAGAAAACCTGTTCATTTATTTGAACAGGTTTTTTTTATGGTTAAAAATTCCAATAAGAATTCCATTTTAATAATGGTAACTACTGGCTTTTTATACCTTTTTAATCACATAGGTCACAATTCCCCAAATGATTAATTGATTTTCTTCGGTGACTTTTATCGGAGAATAACTTGGATTTTCTGGCATCAGATACAAACAGTCTTTCTCGAGTTGCATGCGTTTTACAGTAAACTCTCCATCGATAAAACAAATCGCAATTTTATTGTTTTGCGGTTCTAAACTTCTATCCACAACAAGAACATCTTTGTCATTGATTCCGGCATCAATCATGGAATTCCCTTTGACTTTGATGTAAAAAGTCGCCAACGGATTTTCACTCAATTCCTTGTTCAAATCAATATTCGTTTCCATAAAATCAGCCGCCGGCGATGGAAATCCAGCCGAAACACCTTCATTTATGAAAGGAATTCGCAATTCACTTTCAAAATCAGGCAGAAAAAAGTTCAATTTTTGCTCTTTGTTTATTGACATTTTATTTCGAGAATATCTTTAAAATTAGTGGTGTATCTGGGCGACAAATGATTCTGATTCATGTTCCAGGTCAGACTTAAATTTTGGGTAGCCAACTTTACTTTTTTATCTCCAATTTTGTTATTGAGACCATCCATAACTTTCATCAATACCAAATGTTTTGGGTTTTCCTCGTCAAATAACTGCAACTGTTTCTTGTCCTGATCAATCAATTCGGTAACGATAACGCCCGCTTTCTTAAATTTTATAGCTTCATTTCCTTTGTGCAGTTTTTTCAAGATATCAATGGCTGCATTGGAAATCGTCAACGTAGAATTTGATGCATAAGGCAACGTAATCGCCATGTTAAAATAATATTTTGAGGTTTCCACCGTATGTTTATCAACTACTAACATTACGATAATAGTATGACAGCAGGAGTTTTGCTTCCGCAATTTCTCTGCACAAACCGCAGCAAAAGTAGCAACACGTTCGCGCAGTAAATCAAAATCAGCAATCTGTTTTGGAAAACTTCGGGTAGTTGCAATACTTTTCTTTTGATCAACAATGGGTTCTAAATCCAAAACGGATTTACCCTCGAGTTCGTATTTTAAACGCAGTCCTGTTACGCCCATTTCTTTCCTTATCCAAGCCTCGTGTTGCGGTGCTATAAAATCTAAAGCAGTCACAATGTTTTTAGCTTTCATCTTTTTATTCATCCGATAGCCAATGCCCCAAACATCTTCAATTTTTGTCCATTTCAAGGCTTTAATACGCTTTTCTTCGGTGTCAATAACATAAACACCTTGCGTTCTGCCTTGGAATTTCTTGGCAATTTTATTGGCTACTTTTGACAATGCTTTTGTGGGTGCAAAACCAATGCAAACGGGAATTCCTACCCATTTTTGCACACGGGTTTTCATTTGGATTCCATAATCCTGATAATCGAAAATAGTCAAACCATCAAAATTCAGGAAGGCTTCGTCGATGCTGTAAATTTCTAAATTAGGTGTAAATTGGCCTAAAATTGCCATCACCCGATTACTCAAATCTCCATACAGCGGATAATTTGAAGAAAACACTTTTACATTTTTCTCTTTTACCAATTCCCTAATCTTGAATATTGGCGCGCCCATAGGAACCCCAACCTCCTTTGCTTCATTGCTTCTGGAAATCACACAGCCGTCATTATTTGACAATATTGCAACGGGTTTCCCAACGAATTCCGGTTGAAAAACACGTTCGCAGGAAGCATAAAAATTGTTACAATCGACTAAAGCATACATGTTACAAAATTACTCAATATCCATTGATGCGAGTTCGTAACAAAAGTTAATTTTAAGTAATGTTGATAAGTAGTTTTATATAAAAAGATTTTTAAAAATGAGGTGATTTCTCTTTTCTTAGGATTATTTCTTCGTCAAAAGCACAAGAAAACGTATCGGGTCCAACAAGAATTGTATTAAAAAAATCTTAATATTCGCTTCTGAATAAAATTATTTTATATTTATTCAAGAATATCAACTAGTTGATTTTAAGCATTTTAAAACCAAAAAATCAATTCTTAATCTAAAAACACAAAACCACGATTCAAATTTTTGGCACGCTACTTGGATATACCTAATCAAATAAGTAAAAAAAAGCGAAAGCCGAAAAGCTCAAGAGTAGGCAAAATTCAAAATATAATTATCATGAAAAAAATTACCCTTTTAGTAGCTAGTATCTTCGTATTTGGAGGTAGTGTAGCAAACGCAGCAGAGAAAATCGATTTCTCTGTAGAAAGAAGATCTCCTGTAGATTTTAGAGACGCCGACCCAATTGTGTTCACAGAAAGAGGAATTGAATTCTTCATATTCGCTGACGGACAATTTGATTTTAATACACGCCCTTCAACAGGTTCAACTGGCGGAATGTATTATAAAGCAAGCAAAAAAGGTGGCATGAATAAAACGTATGGTGCACCAGCAAATGTTCGCAACGGAAATTATGGTGTAAAAGTAGAACACGACAACATGGGCAGAGTAAGACGTATTGGAAACGTGATGATCAACTATGACTCAAATGATAGAGTTAAACGAGTGGGTTCAGTTTACATGACATACAACCGTTATGCTTTGGAACGAGTGGGTGGTTTAGAAATTATCTACAACCGTCGTGGTCAAATTGTTGATATTGTTGGAGCCGTAAAAGGTGGTAGAGGTTATGAATATAGCCAAAACAACAACGGAAGCAACGATTATGGCAACAACCAAAACTCGAATGATGATGACTACTACTATTACAGAACAAATGGTACAAAAGCTAAAATCGAGGATACTAGAGTATCTGGAAGTGTAGCCATCAGAATAGACAGAAGATAGTTAGTTAGTTATATAAATGGTTTGTTTGAAATTCCTGCTGGTAGTTGTATCAGCGGGAATTTTTTTTTTGATACTCCCCAAGTATTTTCTACAGCGTTTACTTCAGCACCGATTTCAGTTCCTGACGGTATTGCGAAGCGCTTTTACCTGTAAATTCTTTGAACGATTTATTGAAATAACTGAAATTATTAAAACCACTTTCATAACATATCTCAGAAATGCTGATGGGCTTTTCAGCCAGCAATTTTGAGGCGTGAACCAAACGGTAATCATTTACAAATTTGGTAAAGGTTTTATTAGTTATCTTTTTAAAATACCTACAAAAGGAAGGTTCCGTCATACTCACCAATTCCGAAACTTGTTCGAGCGTAATATGTTCCTGAAAATTATCTTTTACATAATTAAAAACAGCATTGATACGGTCATTATCCTGCATTTGCATTTCCATCGAAAATCCATCGGCATTCAAAACGGTAGATTCTTTGGACAGTTCCAACTCATTCAGAATACTCAACATGGTCAACAGTCTTTCAAAATGCGACTGTTCTTCCATCGATTCTATTTTCTTTCCTATATTTCTTTTAGTTTCACCTTCAAAAGCAATTCCGGCTTTGGCTTGACTAAAAAGATTCCTAATATTGGTCATTTCGGAAATATCAAAAAATCCATTCCCCAAGAAATCCGGTTTCATCTGTATGACCGTTTCGTTTTTGTTTCCGGTTTCTTCATTTGTAAACCCACAATGGGGTAAATTACTTCCTATCAGAATCAAATCACCATCGGTATAATATGAAATATGACTTCCTATCTGGCGTTTTCCAGAGCCCCCATTAACAAAAACCAGTTCGATTTCAGGATGATAATGCCACAAGTGTGCTTTGCTGTTGGCATTTTCAACATATTTCGAAAAAGAAAAAGAACTCCCAAAGGATGGAGCAATAATTTCAAAAGCTGGTGGTATAATTTTCATACGAATACGTATTTAGAATTAGCACAAAATTATCGAAAATAGACACTCGATTAACTTTTTTAACCTTAATCGATTTCGTAAAAGGTAAAATAGCACACAAAATAGAAAATTCAGCACTACTCATACTGAATAGGTTAGGGTAATTTAGCAACAGATAAATATCATTATAAATCTAAAAAGTTTACGATTATGAAAAAGATTTTAAAATTTAGTTTAGTATTAGCCGCAGTAGTTTTGACTGCCGTACAAGCACATGCAGGAAACGCAGATTTTTCACTGGATTTAATAAAAGAAGAAGGAAAAACTGTAAGTTTTAGTTTGAAAGAGATTAAGAAAATTGATTTGTCAATTTATGACACTAATGACGGTTTGATCTATCAGGAAAAAGTAACTTCTGAAGATAACATCAACAGAACATACGATTTGACTGCTTTGCCAGACGGAATCTACTTCTTGAAAGCAGAAAGTGCTCTTAAAATTTCAAAGTATAAAATTGAGGTAGTAGGTAACAAAGCAAAATTGTCTGCCAATGCCATTTCTGAAGTATACAAACCAGTTGTGGTAAACAAAAACGGAATCGTTACTGTTAATGTTTTAAACCTTGAAAAAGTTCCAGTTACTGTAGCTGTTTATAACTCGGATCAAACTGAAGTGTATAAAGAAACTTTGGCTGCTGATCTTTATGTTGGTAAAATATTTGACTTGAGTAGCGCTCACAACAGTAAATATACGTTTGAGATAACCTACAATGGTAAAACATTTAGCGAAACAGTTGCTACCAAATAGTAATTAAATAAATTGTAGTAATTATGAGGCTGTCTTTATTAGACAGCCTTTTTTTTTTGGGTTTTAAACAATTGAAAAACACTAAAGATTCCCAATAATCTTATCCATAACCCAGCTCGTATGAGCTCCTGTTAAACCTATAGAAGGGTGTTTACTGTTCCCCAAAAGGTCTTCTCGCATTTGCTGAACATGATACAACTGTATGTTTTCAGGATGTTCAATGAATACCTCAGTTTGCCCGTCTTCGTTCGAAAGTACCAGAGGATCATTTTCAAATACAGAAAATGTTATTTTTCCTTTGCTTCCAAAAATTTCCACTTTATCTTCCCGTTTATAGCAACCAAAGTTCCAACTTCCAGAACCAGTAATACCAGACTCATGCAACCAACAGGCAGTCGCTGCATCTTTAGCCGAATACAATCCCTGTTGATTGAGACTTAATCCAGAGACCTCTTTTATATTTCCCAATAAATGCGTGAATAAATCCAAGCCATGACTCGCTAAATCATCAAAATAACCGCCGGTAGCAATACTGGCATCGGTTCGCCAATTGTATTCCCCAGATAAATCCTTAGCATTTGCCGGTTTACTCAAATGCCATCTTATATGCCTGATTTCCCCGATGCAATCTGTATCAAGCCATGTTTTTATCTGTTCAAAACGAGGTAAGGTACGCCTGTAATAAGCCACAAACAAAGGAATGTTTTTTGCGGCAAAGGCTTCATAAATTGCAAGACTCTCTTGGTAATTTGGTGCCAAAGGTTTTTCGATACAACATATCTTTCCGGCAGCAGCCACCTTAAGTCCGTAAAACTTATGAACATCAGGAGGCGTAGCAATGTAAATCGCATCAATCTCAGCATCATTAATCAAATCATCAGCATTCGTGTAATACTTACTAATTCCGTGTCTTTTAGCATAATCTGCAGCTTTATCCGCATCTCTTCGCATTACTGCGACCACTTCAAAGCCATCAGTTTTCTGGTATGCAGGACCACTTTTCAGTTCGGTGACATCGCCACATCCCAATATTCCCCAACGGATTACTTTTGTACTTTCACTCATAATTACTGATTTTTTATTGCTTCTGAGAATTTAGAATAAAAAGGTTTATAGTTTTAATCACAACCATCGATTCCGCAGCTGTCTCCATCGGTAGCATTTAATAGCGTTACTTTTGAATCAAACTTTCCTTCTTCCCATACTTTCTCTAGTGTTTTCACAAATGTTTCAACATGTTGCGCACCCGAAATAGCATATTTATTATCGAAAACAAAGAAAGGAACCCCTTGAACACCTATAGATTGAGCTGCTGCAATGTCCTGCTGTACTTCATTTGCATAAGCATCAGAATGCAATACTTCATCAATCGCTTCAGCATTCAGTCCTACTTCCAGTCCCAATGCCTTCAATGTATTCAAATCATTAATATTCTTACCATCGGTCAAATAGGCTTTGAACAGTAATTCCTCTAAATCATTTGCCATATTATACTTTTTCGCCAAATGCAACAAGCGATGCGCATGCAATGAATTGGCCATAATCGCTTTTTCAAAATGAAAATCCAAACCTGAATTTTTAGCATTCTGAGTCATATTGTCAAGCATCTCTTGTGCCCAATCGGTATCTTTTCTATATTTTTCTGCCAAATGCTCTACCATATTGTCCTCGGGAGAAGCAACAAAGCCAGCGTCTAGCTGAAAGCTTTTCCATTCAATTTCAACTGCATCTTTATGTTCGAAATTTTGTAGCGCACCTTCAATTCTTCTTTTTCCAATATAACAAAACGGACACATGATATCCGACCAGATTTGTATTTTTAATGTATTTGCCATCTTTCTTTATTTAGTAAACGATTAAATCATTTGTATATACAAATTTAATAAAACTAGTTTGAAATCAATTCGATATTAAGCTTTTATTAGGAATTGAGAGATTGGTTTTATTCGAAGTAATTCATAAAAAAAACCATCAAAATTGCTCTTGATGGTTTTCTGTATATTTTTAAAAAACTTTGGTTTATGCCAATAAATCCAACACAAAAGAAGGGAATAAACCTAATGCAATATTCAAAACAATCGCTATAACAGCAACAGCATAAATAATAACCGGAGTTCCTTTTCTTTCTTCATTTGGTTCTTTAGTGTACATCGCCAAAATTAATTTGAAGTAGTAACCAACGCTTATAATGGAATTTACTACTGCTACAATTACTAAAGCCAAGTAACCCGCTTGAATAGTTTGATTGAACAAAACCAACTTAGCAAAGAATCCTGCAAAAATTGGAATACCAGCCATAGAAAGTAAAGCTGCCGTAAGAATGGCTGCTAATAATGGATTTGTTTTTCCTAATCCGTGAAAATTAACCACATCTTCGTTGTCTCTATTTTTACAAACGTATAAAATTACACTAAAAGCTGCGATTCCAGATAAAGAATACGCTGAGGTATAATACAACAAACTTCCAGCTGATGTAGACAAACTCAATAAAGTCATCAACATAAAACCAGCATGAGAAACCCCTGAAAAAGCCAACATACGTTTTACATTCGTTTGTCTCAAGGCCATAATATTACCAACTGTCATCGAAGCCATAGAAATCACGACTACAATAATTTTGAATGACTCTGAAACATCTGCATTCATAACAGATAATAATTTGTACAAAGTCGCCATCGCAACTACTTTCGCTAAAGTGCTCATTAATGCCGTTGTCAACGCCGGAGAACCTTCGTAAACGTCCGGTGCCCAGAAATGAAATGGAACTGCAGCCACTTTAAATAACATTCCGATAGTTACCAATACAATTCCTATTGGGAACCAAATTGGCAATTCAGCTGATTGTGATAATTCACTGATTTCAGTAACATCAAAACTTCCCATGGCTCCGTAAATTAAACAGATACCAAAAAGAATAATTCCCGAAGCAAAAGATCCCATCAAGAAATATTTCATTCCAGCTTCGTTACTTTTTAAATTCATACGATCACTTGCCGCAAGAATATAAAGCGCAATTGATAATACTTCTATTCCTAAAAAGAACATTGCTAAGTTCCCAAAAGAAACCATCGCCACTGCTCCTGCCAATAAAAATATTTTTATGGCAATATAATCAGAGATTTTAGATTGATGATTTTCGTAAAAGTTATGTCCTAAAGCCACTAAGAAAATGGTAAGCACAATAAACAAAGACGAAAAAGTACTTGAAAATTTACTCACAACAATCATGTTGTTGTAGTAACTCTCGGTAGAATTAAATTCAGATATAGTTAAACCCAGCACTCCCAATAATCCAAGTATTGTTATTGGAACAATGGCTTTCCTTAAATTAAAAATTTCAAATAAAAGGCATAAAACACCTAATCCTATTATAGCTATTAATGTATTCATTTTTTATTTGACTTAGTTAATTCGGTTTATTTGAGTTAAAATTTCTTCCAGACTTGGCGTAATCAAATCGGTAATTGGCTTTGGATACATCCCAAAAAAGAATAAAACACCAATTATTAGTACCAAAGTTATTCCTTCATTGATCGTTACATCAGCAAAAACTTTAGAATTGGTTTCTCCCAACATTGCATGTTGAAACATTTTCAACATATAATACGCTCCTAAAATTATGGTAGTTCCTCCTAAAATAGCAAACCAAATATTAATTTGTGAAAGACTGTATAAGACGGTGAATTCTCCAATAAAGTTAAAAGTAGTAGGCAAAGCAACAGATGCCAATACCAAAATCAAAAACATCGAAGTGAATTTTGGTGATTGCGTACGAATACCACCCATTTCAGCAATCGCTCTGGTTTCATATCTTCTGAAAATAATTTCAGCGGCATAAAACAATCCTACAACAACAAATCCGTGTGCAATCATTTGTAAAACTGCTCCACGCAATCCGTCTAATGTCAAAGTGTATGTTCCTGCCGCAATCAAACCAACGTGAGCCAAAGAAGAATACGCTAATAATTTCTTTAAATCTTTTTGTTTCAATGCTACGATAGATCCGTAAATCACACCTGCAATTCCAAGTCCTATGAAAATATACATGTATTCTTTGGCTGCCAATGGCGCCAATGGCAATTGCCAACGGATAACACTGTACAATCCCATTTTTAGCATGATACCAGATAAAAGCATTGTCCCAACAGTTGGTGCTTTTTGATACACATTTGCTTGCCAAGTGTGGAAAGGAATTAATGGAATCTTAATGGCATACGCCAAGAAGAAAGCCAAGAATATCCACAATTGTTCCGTTGCTGATAAATTTAATTTGTATAAATCTTCTAATAAAAGACTTCCCGCTTTTTGATACATATAAACAAAAGCAACCAACATAAATAAAGAACCGGCAAGTGTGTAGATAAAGAATTTAACTACCGCTTTTTTGCGTTCTTCTGTATCTCCGTTACCCCAAATTAAGGCGATAAAGTAAATAGGAATCAATGCTAATTCCCAGAAAATATAATACAACAAACCATCTGATGCCAAGAAAGTTCCTGCCATTGCAAACGCCATAAACAAGATTAAAGCATAAAATGATTTTGAATTTTTATAGTCATTTCCAAAAGAGGAAAATATAATTATTGGAGTCAAAACTGTGGTCAATAATAGCATTGCCATTGATAATCCGTCTGCTTTTAGAGCAAAAGAAATATTAGGCTGCGTAATCCACTGGTTGATGAAACTGATGTTTTCACCTAAATTATAGTGATTTAATAATACAACAGAAGCGCCTGCAGCAGCTAATCCAAAGAACAAAGCCACTTTTGAAGCCAGTTTATCGCCTGCAAGAAAAGTTGCAAACGCACCAACCAAAAGTATAATTAATATTAGAGATACATTCATAGTATAAGATTATTGAGCTAAAAATAAATAAGAAACAATGGCACAAAGCCCTAATACGAAAACAAAAAGATAAAGACCAATGCTTCCATTTTGTATTTTCTTTCCTTGGTAACTTATTTCGTTGGTAACTTTTCCGAATCCAAAAACTAAAGCTGATAAACCAGTTTCTACAGTGTCTCTGAAAAAACGAGACAAGAAATTAATTGGTTTAACAAAAATAGCGTCATAAATTTCATCAACATAATATTTATTGTAAAGCACTTTAGAAAATCCTGTAATTTCAGCATCTTCAGTCGGAACTGTATTTTGTTTGATGTATTTGGCGTAAGCCATACCAATTCCTACTAATCCACCCACAACAGCAATAGCCATCAAGATATATTCAGTAATTCCTAAATGGTGTTCTGCAGTTGCTAATTTTGGTAAAATTGGAATCAGATAATGATTCAACCAACTGTTTCCTGGTAAACTAATCAAACCACCGATAGTTGCCAAAATTGCTAAAACAATCAAAGGAATGGTAATCAAAGAAGGACTTTCGTGCAAATGATGTTTTTGTTCTGCGGTTCCTCTGAATTCTTGGAAAAACGTTAAGAACATCAAACGGAACATATAGAAAGCAGTCATTATAGAAGCAACCGAAGCCACTACCCATAACGGAATATTATGATGGAAAGCCACTAATAAGATTTCGTCTTTCGAGAAAAACCCAGAGAACAATGGAACTCCGGAAATTGCTAAAGAAGCAATCAACATTGTTGCAAAAGTAATTGGCATCGCTTTTTTCAAACCACCCATGTTGCGCATGTCTTGTTCTCCGTGCAAAGCATGAATTACAGAACCTGAACCCAAGAACAAACAAGCTTTGAAGAAAGCGTGCGTGATTACGTGGAAAACAGCCACTTCATAAGCGCCTAAACCTAAAGCCAAAAACATTAATCCCAATTGAGAAACGGTAGAATAAGCCAATACTTTCTTAATATCATTTTGAACCAATCCAATGGTTGCAGCAACTAAAGCAGTAACAGCTCCAACTACAGCAATTATCGATTGTACATCTGGAGTTAAATCAAATAAGAAATTCAATCTGGTAATCATAAATATCCCTGCAGTTACCATTGTAGCTGCGTGAATCAATGCCGAAACCGGTGTTGGACCAGCCATCGCATCCGGTAACCAAGTATATAATGGTATTTGTGCTGATTTACCACAAGCTCCAATAAATAAAGCGAAAGCAGCTAAACTAATCATCCAATAATCAAATATTGAGATTGGACCAGACATCGCTGTTTTTAAAGTAGCGTAATCTAAAGTCGAGAATAAATTCCCTAGAATAAAAATCCCAACTAACAACCCTAAATCACCAATACGGTTCATGATGAATGCTTTCTTAGCAGCGTCATTGTACTCTTGGTTTTTATGCCAAAATCCAATTAACAGATATGAACAAAGACCAACGCCTTCCCAACCGATGAACAACACTAATAAGTTACTTCCTATTACCAAAGTAATCATGAAGAATATAAACAGATTCAAATACGCGAAAAACTTGTGCATATTTTCATCATCGTGCATGTAACTGATCGAATACAAATGAATCAAAGACCCAATTCCAGTTACGAAAAGCAACCATAAAATAGATAATTGGTCCAATTGAAATCCAAAATCAACATTGAAATTACTGATTTGGATCCAATCAAAAAGTGAAATTCGAATTCCTTCCGGTTGCGCAGCTATTCCACTGAAGAAATAAGCAGTTGCAATAAAAGAAACTATCACTGAAAGTGTTCCGATTATTCCTGAAAGTGATTTCCCAAGGCTTTTGCCAAAGAAAACATTGATTAAAAATCCTAAAAAAGGAGCAAGAACTAAAACTAAAGCTATATTGGTATTCATTTCCATTTATCCTTTTAAGTTTTTTAAATTATCGATAGTAATTGAACCTAAATTTCTAAAGATAGAAACCAGAATCGCCAATCCTACCGCAACTTCTGCCGCAGCAACAGCCATCGAAAAGAACACAAAAACTTGTCCTTGCGCATCTTGATGATAGGTCGAAAATGCTACAAACAATAAGTTTACTGCATTCAGCATAATTTCAATTGACATAAATACGATAATGGCATTTCGTCTGTACAACACCCCAAAAACGCCAATACAAAAAAGTATTACGCTTAGGAATATATAATTTTCAATACCAATGTGGTTTAAAATATTGTTCATCTTATTTTTGCAATTTTTCTTTTTTAGACAATAACACAGTTCCAATCATAGCAACCAAAAGTAATATAGAAGCAAATTCAAACGGAACCATATATTCATTCAGCAGGATTTTACCTAATACTTTTATAGACTGATAATCTTCTCCTGTAGTAACGTATTCTCCAACAATAGGTTTTGAATTGATAAAAATAGCTATCAAAACCAAACAGATTAAACAAAAAGAAACTATAGCTCCTAATCGCGTAATTCTAGGTCGGTGAACTTCTCTTTCCTCATTTAAATTCATCAACATGATGGTGAATAAAAACAAAATCATAATCGCTCCAGAATACACAATAATATGCACTATCGCCAAGAATTGAGAATTCAATAATAGATAATGACCCGCAATCGAAAAGAAACAAATGACTAAATAAATAGCACTGTGAATCGGATTTTTGCTAAAAATTGTCAAAAATGCGGTTGCTAATGTGATAGCAGCCAATACACAAAAAATTATAAGTATCGTAGACATTAGTTAGCGTTTTTAAGTTGAGCGTTTTTCATTGCCATTTCAAGCGGCATGACCAATTTGTCTTTCCCAAAGATGAAATCTTCTCTTTCATAACTTGAAGGAACCAGAACTTTAGAAGTTGTCAAGTAAATAGCGTCTTTCGGACAAGCCTCTTCACACAATCCACAAAAAATACAACGCAACATATTGATTTCATAAATCGATGCATATTTTTCTTCTCTGTACAAATGTTTTTCATCTGCTCTGCGTTCTTCAGCCTTCATCGTAATCGCTTCCGCAGGACAAGACAACGCACATAAACCACAAGCCGTACAATTCTCACGACCTTGCTCATCACGCTTCAACATATGCTGACCGCGATACACCGGACTCATTTCACGTACTTGCTCCGGATATTGAATCGTTACTTTTCTGGTGAACAAATGCTGAATCGTAATTATCAAACCTTTGACAATTGCAACAAGATACATTCTTTCCCAAAAAGTCATCTCCTTGTTAGAGACTTGCTTTTTTCTTCCCGATAAGGATATACTTTCTATTGACATTTTTTATTTTTATTTGAAGCTTAATCCTGCTATTCGTTTCAATCTTTTTATCCTGAACTTGTTTCAGGATCCTGAAACAAGTTCAGGATAAAAGGATTACCACTGCTATCAGGGCTAGGGCTTTTTCGGTACTAATTAAAATCCTAAATAAGTTGCAATTTCACTTCTCAAAATTACAATTCCAGTAATTATAATATTAATAATTGACAATGGAATTAATATTCTCCAACCCAAATGCATCAATTGATCGTATCTGAATCTTGGAATAGTCCAACGAACCCACATATAGAAAAATATGAATCCGCACAATTTGATAAACAAAGCACCAAATCCTATAATGTTGGCAATATTTACACCCCAGTTTTCAACAGCCCAACTCATTCCAGGATAATTATATCCTCCAAAGAATAAAACCGCCAAAATTGTAGAAGAAATAAACATATTAGCATATTCAGCAAATAAATAGAATCCCATTTTCATCGATGAATATTCGGTATGATAACCTCCAATTAATTCACTTTCGCATTCCGCTAAGTCAAAAGGAGTTCTGTTCGTTTCTGCAAAAGCACAAATTAAAAATATAATAAAAGATAATGGTTGGTAAAAAACATTCCAATTCATTCCTGCTTGTTGTGCCGAAATCTCTCTTAAACTCAACGTTCCAGTCATCATCAACAAAGCAATCATCGAAAGCCCCATCGCAACTTCATAAGATACCATTTGCGAAGCAGCACGAACCGCACCCATCAAAGAGAACTTATTATTAGATGCCCAACCACCAATCATGATTCCGTAAACACCTACTGAAACAACTCCGAAAAAGTATAACAATCCAATGTTTAAATCAGTGGCCTGCAATAAAATATCTCTTCCAAACAAATGCAATTTGTCTCCCCAAGGAATTACGGCACTAGTCATTAAAGCGGTACTCATTGCGATTGCCGGACCTACAAAAAACAAAAATCTGTTTGGTGTATTAGGCTCAAATTCTTCTTTCGAGAATAATTTTAAACCATCGGCAAGCGGTTGAAACAATCCAAAAGGACCGGCTCTATTTGGTCCAACACGATCTTGAAGCCAAGCGGCAACTTTTCGTTCAGCCCAAGTGGAATACATTGCCATCAACATTGTCAAAGCAAAAACTGCAATAATAATGACACTTTTTTCTATGATAATAGTACTATCCATTATTACCCAAGCTTTTTTGATTAATAATGTCTTCTTCAGTCAATGGAATTTCGACCATGCTTATTTTCTTACGGTCTTCTTCTCTACCTAAAAGAATATTTTCTTCAGTAGCGATTTCCACTTTTTGTAATTTTCTGTTGTATTTATTTTGGTTGATAACCGAATCTTTTTCGAATGCTCTTGGTCCTTCAATAGTCCAATCAGCAATATCTTTGTGATCAAAACGACATCCATTACAAATAAATTCATCTACTTCATGGTATTCGTCTTTTCTTCCGGTAACACGTTGGATTTCGTCACCAAACATCCAAACGGTAGTTTTTCCAGAACAAGTAGGGCAATCTCTGTGTGCATTGTAAGGCTTACTGAACCAAACTCTGGATTTAAATCTAAATGTTTTATCAGTTAAAGCTCCTACTGGGCAAACATCAATCATATTTCCGGAGAACTCATTATCTACCGCTTTAGAAATACAAGTCGATATATTAGAATGGTCTCCTCTATCCATTACTCCGTGAACACGATCGTCAGTCAATTGATCTGCCACCATTACGCAACGGTAACAAAGAATACAACGGTTCATGTGTAATTGAATATTTGGACCAATATTTTCTGGCTCAAACGTTCTTTTTTCTTCGATAAAACGAGTTTCTGATTTCCCGTGTTCGAAGCTTAAATTTTGCAAATCACATTCTCCTGCCTGATCACAAACCGGACAATCTAACGGGTGATTAATCAATAAAAATTCCGTTACTGATTTTCTTGCTTCGGTTACTCTTGGCGAAGATTTACTGTTTACTTCCATTCCGTCCATACAACCGGTTACACAAGATGCCATTAATTTAGGCATTGGTCTTGGATCGGCTTCACTTCCTTTGGAAACTTCCACTAAACAACAACGGCATTTTCCACCGCTACCTTTTAGTTTAGAATAATAGCACATTGCTGGCGGAACTACTTCTCCACCTATCATACGTGCTGCCTGCAGGATTGTTGTTCCTGGTTCTACTTCTATGCTTTGACCGTCTATGGTTACTTTCATTTTCTGAAATTCTTGACTTTATACGATTACTTTAGAAACTAAATGCTTTACTTTTTCAAAAGGTTCAGCAACAAAATGATCTCTATTTTTTATTTTTTCCGGGAAACGAATATGGTATTCAAACTCTTCTCTAAAGTGACGAATTGCTGCTGCCACTGGCCAAGCCGCCGCATCACCTAATGGACAAATGGTATTTCCTTCAATTTTACTTTGAATGCTTAAAAGCAAATCGATATCTTCTTCACGTCCATGACCATTTTCTATTCGGTGCAATACTTTTTCCATCCAGCCTGTACCTTCACGACAAGGGGAACATTGTCCACAACTTTCATGGTGATAAAAACGAGAGAAATTCCAAGTATTACGAACAATACAAGATGTATCATTGTAAACAATAAATCCGCCTGATCCTAACATAGAACCTGTAGCAAATCCACCGTCACTTAACGATTCGTATGACATCAAACGATCTTCACCGTTTGCAGTTTTGTAAATTAAATTCGCAGGTAAAACGGGAACAGAACTTCCTCCCGGTACAAATGCTTTTAAAGGTCTGTCAGAACTCATTCCGCCTAAATATTCATCTGAATTCATGAATTCGTAAACACTTAAGCCCAATTCAATTTCGTAAACACCAGGATTTTTGATATGTCCTGAAGCCGAAATTAATTTGGTTCCTGTAGAACGTCCAATACCAATTTTAGCATATTCCGCTCCTGTATTATTGATAATCCAAGGCACAGCGGCAATTGTTTCTACGTTATTTACAACCGTTGGATTTGCCCAAAGTCCTGAAATAGCAGGAAATGGTGGTTTGATACGAGGATTTCCTCTTTTTCCTTCCAATGATTCAATCAATGCAGTTTCTTCACCACAAATGTAAGCTCCGGCACCACAATGAACATAAAGTTCTAAATCGTACCCTGAACCTAATATATTTTTACCCAAAAATCCAGCGGCTTTTGCTTCATTAATGGCTCTTTCTAATATTTTATAAACCCACATATATTCTCCACGAATGTAGATGTAAGATAGGTTTGCACCCAATGCATAGCTGGAAGTAATCATTCCCTCAATCAATAAATGAGGAATAAATTCCATCAAATAACGGTCTTTGAAAGTTCCTGGCTCTGATTCATCCGCATTACAAACTAAATGTCTTGGTTTTCCTGATTTTTTATCAATAAAACTCCATTTCATTCCTGCTGGGAATCCTGCTCCACCACGACCACGCAATCCTGAAGTTTTCACTTCCTCAACTACTTCGTCTGGCGTTAATGTTTTTAGGGCTTTTTCTACTGAAGCATAACCACCGTTTTGACGGTATACTTCGTACGTTTTAATTCCTGGAATATTTATTTTGTCTAATAATATTTTTTGTGACATATTATTTATCGTGTAATATTATTGTATCGTTTTTGCAATCATCAATTAACTCGTCGATTTTTGCTGCCGTCAAATGTTCTTTGTAAAAATCGCCTAATTGCATCATTGGAGCGTAACCACAAGCACCTAAACATTCAACACCTCTAACTTCAAACAGACCGTCTGGAGTAGGCTCACCTACTTTTACACCTAGTTTTTCACAAGTATAATCCATTAAATCCTCTACTCCATTCAAACAACAAGGAGAAGTTTGACAAAATTCAAACATGTATTTTCCAACTGGTCTTTGGTTGTACATCGTATAAAACGAAACTACTTCATAAACTTCAATTGGTTTAATCAAAAGGATTTCGGCTACTTTATTCATTAATTCAATACTCAACCAATTGTCGTGAGCATCTTGAACTTCATGTAAAACAGGCAATAAAGCCGATTTTCTTTTGTCTTCAGGATAATGACTGATAAGTTCATTGATGCGAGCCATCAATGCTTCAGTCATATTTATTTCTTGTTTGTGATACGTACGTTCCATTTTTTATTATTTCAAATTTTGAATCCTAAATTTTAAATGTTTTTTGACTTCCATTCCTAATTTACAATTCATCATTTATAATTTTATTAAGCGTCTAATTCTCCGGCAATAACATTTAAACTTGACAAAATAACAATTGCATCCGATAGTAATGAACCTTTAATCATTTCTGGATACGCTTGATAGTAAATAAAACAAGGTCTGCGGAAATGTAATCTATATGGAGTTCGACTTCCGTCAGTAACCAAGTAAAAACCTAGTTCTCCATTTCCACCTTCAACAGGATGATATATTTCGGCAACTGGAACAGGAACTTCACCCATCACAATTTTGAAATGGTAAATCAACGATTCCATACTGGTGTAAACATCTTCTTTTGGAGGAAGATAATAATCCGGAACATCGGCATGAAAGTCATTTCCTTCCGGCATTTTTTCTAATGCTTGACGAATGATACTCAAACTCTCCCAAACTTCGGCATTACGAACGCAAAAACGGTCGTACGTATCTCCAGATTTCCCAACAGGAATAATAAAATCAAAATCCTCATAAGAAGAATACGGTTGCGCTACACGGACGTCATAATCGACACCTGCAGCACGTAAATTTGGACCTGTAAATCCGTAAGCCATAGCTTGTTCAGCCGTTATAGCTCCAACATTTACAGTTCTGTCAATAAAAATTCTATTTCTTTCGAATAAGTTTTCAAATTCTTTCCAGGCAGCAGGAAATTCCGCTAAAAACACATCTAATTTTCTAAAAGCTTCTGGTGACCAATCTCTTTCGAAACCACCAATTCTTCCCATATTAGTAGTCAAACGAGCTCCGCAAATTTCTTCGTAGATTTCATAGACTTTTTCTCTAAATTGGAACACATACAAAAATCCGGTGTACGCTCCGGTATCCACACCAAGGATTGAATTACAGATGATATGATCCGTGATTCTAGCCAATTCCATTACAATTACTCTTAAATATTGCGCTCTTTTAGGAACTTCAATATCCAACAATTTTTCTAATGTCATCCACCAACCCATATTGTTTATAGGCGATGAACAATAGTTCATTCTATCAGTAAGAGGTGTGATTTGGTAAAAAGGACGATTTTCAGCGATTTTTTCGAAAGCTCTGTGAATGTAACCAATAGTTGGTTCCGCTTCTAGAATTCTTTCTCCATCCATCAACAAGATATTTTGAAAAATACCGTGTGTAGCTGGGTGAGTAGGCCCTAAATTTAAGATCGAAAGCTCGCTTCCGTCATCGTTTAGTTGGGCTGCAATTCTTTTAGCATAGCGATGCTCTGGTGGTAATAATAGTTCTGACATTTATTTAATGTGAAAAATTATAATAGTGAGTATTTTTAATAATTGTCGGTTGTTCTTCCAAAGAAACGGTCATCTTTATCTGTTCTACCGCTATCTTCCATTGGAAATTCTTTTCGCATTGGAAAAGAAATCATTTCATCCATATTCAAAATACGTTTCAATTGCGGATGACCAATGAAGTTTATACCATAAAAATCATACGTTTCTCTTTCCATCCAATTAGAACTCAAGAAAATGTTTGATATCGTTTTTATTTCTGGGTTTTCACCGTTGATAAAAGCTTTGATTTTAATCCTTTTGTTTTCGTACCAATTATGCAAATGATATACCACTGCAAATTGATGATCAACATCATTGTCAGGATAGTGAATCCCACACAAATCAGTTAAAAAATGAAAACGTAATGTTGGGTCATTTTTCAAAAAAAGAATCACTGCCGTAATTTTATCAGCAGCGACTTCAAATGAAAATATATCTCTTTCCTGATTGAATTCAAAAACAGCTGAATCAAATGTTTCAACTAATTTTTCTTGGATTTGTATCGTTTCTAGCGCCATTATTTTATTTGATATTATAAGAAGCTAATAATTCTTGGTATTCTGGAGAACTTCTTCTTCTTACCGATTCCGTTTTAACCAATTCTTGCAATTTCATAACACCGTCAACAATTTGCTCTGGTCTTGGCGGGCAACCCGGAACATAAACATCAACCGGAATTACTTTATCAATCCCTTGTAAAACAGAATAAGTATCAAAAATTCCACCAGATGAAGCACAAGCTCCAACTGCGATAACCCAACGAGGTTCTGACATTTGCTCATAAACCTGACGTAAAATTGGCGCCATTTTTTTCGAAATCGTCCCCATTACCATTAGCATATCCGCTTGACGAGGAGAAAAACTCACTCGCTCCGAACCAAATCGTGCCAAATCGTAATGCGAAGCCATTGTTGCCATAAATTCAATCCCACAACAAGATGTTGCAAAAGGCAAAGGCCACAAAGAATTTGCACGAGCCAATCCCACAACATCATTCAACTTTGTAGCAAAGAAACCTTCACCAACAACGCCTTCCGGAGGGGCAACCATATTTATATTTGAATCACTCATTTTTTATTATTTTGAATTATAAATTCTGAATTACAATGACATCATTTAAATTCAGCATTTAAAATAAATTTTTATTCCCACTCTAATGCTTTCTTTTTGATGATGTAGAAAAATCCCACCAAAAGCAAAAGCATAAAAATCACCATTTTAACCATTCCTTCCATTCCCAATTCCTTGAAATTGATTGCCCATGGATACAAGAAAATTACCTCAACGTCAAACAAAACAAATAAGATGGCCACAAGGAAATATTTTACTGAAAATGGAATTCTCGCATTTCCAACAGATTCAATCCCACATTCGAAGTTCTTATCTTTGATTTCAGAAGATCTTTTAGGGCCTAATTTTCCTGAAACTATTATAGTTCCTACAACAAATCCTACAGCTAGGACAAACTGCATTAAAATTGGTATATAATTTAATTGATCGGATTGCATATTATCGATTTTTTTGAATAAAAATAAGCCACAAAGATAACTTTCAAATTATTAAATAACAATAAAAACTCAAAAATACATCGCAACTACAACGTTGTAAATTTACAATTTTTATTAATTATAAATAAGAAAAGATTTTTATCTTAAGATGTGTTTAACGTTTAAAAATTTAACAATTCTAAAAAGAAGGTTCATTTATTCCGAAAATGACAACAATTTTGAATAAAAAAAAACGTCCCGAAATAATTCGGAACGTTTTTTAAACATTCGTAGGCAAAAAAAATTAATTTTTTTATGCTTAGATCACTGCTACTTTCGCAGCAACTTTTCCTTTTCTTCCTTCTTCTTCTTCATAGCTAACTCTGTCACCTTCGCGTAATTCTTCCGCGTTGATTCCTGATGCATGAACAAAAATGTCTTTTCCTGTTTCTTCGTCTGTAATGAATCCGTAACCTTTAGATTCATTGAAAAATTTAACTGTACCTGTACGCATTGTAATAGTAATAATAATTTATAATGGAGCAAATGTAATATTTAATATAATACGAAAGACATTCTTCTCTTTTTATTTTGTAAAAATATTGATATTCAACGTTTTCTAACAAATTTAATCGATAAAGTACAACTACGCTAATTTTATATGCAACTCTTTTAATTGCAAATCATCAATTGCTGACGGAGCATCAATCATGACATCTCTTCCTGAATTATTTTTTGGAAAAGCAATGAAGTCACGAATTGTTTCCTGACCACCTAGAATTGCCACCAATCTATCCAATCCAAAAGCCAAACCTCCGTGTGGCGGTGCACCAAACTGGAAAGCATCCATTAAGAATCCGAATTGAGCCTTAGCTTCTTCTTCTGTAAAACCTAAATATTTAAACATCAATTGTTGTGTCGCTTTATCATGAATACGAATCGATCCACCACCAATTTCATTTCCATTCAAAACCATATCATACGCATTAGCACGAACTTTACCTGGATTCGTTTCCAATAAATGCATATCTTCTGGCTTGGGAGAAGTAAAAGGATGGTGCATAGCATGGTAACGACCGCTTTCTTCGTCAAATTCCAATAAAGGAAAATCAACTACCCAAAGAGGTGCAAATTCAGCCGGGTTTCTCAATCCTAATCGCGTTGCTAATTCCATACGCAATGCGCTTAATTGTCCACGCGTTTTATCGGCTGGACCAGAAAGCACAAAAATCATATCTCCAGCTTTTGCGCCAGTGATTTTTGCCCATTCCGTTAAATCGTCTTGATCGTAGAATTTATCTACTGATGATTTATAGGTTCCGTCTTCATTACATTTCACATAAACCATTCCAGATGCACCTACTTGAGGACGTTTGACCCAGTCAATTAATCCATCTATTTCCTTACGAGTATAGTTTCCAACTCCCGGAACCGCAATTCCCACCACTAATTCCGCAGCATTAAAAACTGGAAATTCTTTGTGTTGTGCCACTTCATTCAACTCGCCAAACTCCATTCCGAAACGGATGTCCGGCTTGTCATTCCCGTATGTTTTCATGGCGTATTCGTAGGTAATTCTTGGGAATTTTTCTACTTCAATGCCTTTTATTTCTTTTAATAAATGTCTTGTCAATCCTTCGAAAACATTCAAGATATCTTCTTGCTCCACAAAAGCCATCTCGCAATCGATTTGCGTAAATTCCGGCTGTCTGTCTGCACGTAAATCTTCGTCACGGAAACATTTCACGATTTGGAAATATTTATCCATTCCACCCACCATCAATAATTGCTTGAACGTTTGCGGTGATTGTGGTAACGCATAAAACTGCCCTTCATTCATTCGAGAAGGCACCACAAAATCTCTTGCTCCTTCTGGAGTAGATTTAATTAAATAAGGTGTTTCCACTTCACAAAAGTCTAAATCCGAAAGGTATTTACGCACTTCCATTGCTACTTTATGACGAAACATCAAACTGTTTTTCACCGGATTTCTTCGAATGTCAAGGTAACGGTATTTCATTCTGATATCCTCTCCACCGTCCGTTTCATCTTCAATTGTAAAAGGAGGCGTAAGAGAAGCGTTAAGAATAGTAAGTTGAGTAACTAAAATTTCAATCTCACCTGTTGCAATATTTTTATTTTTAGCTTCACGCTCAATAACAGTACCTTTTACCTGAATTACAAATTCACGACCAAGAGTTTTAGCCAATTCAAAAACTGATTTCTCTGAACGACCTTCGTCAAAAATTAATTGCGTAATTCCATAACGATCCCGTAAATCAACCCAGTTCATAAATCCCTTATCACGCGATTTTTGAACCCATCCCGCAAGTGTAACTTCTGTATTAATATGTGAGGCATTCAACTCGCCACAATTATGACTTCTATACATTATTCTAATTTTAAATTGTTTCGCCCTTAAGGCTCGGGTGCAAATTTAGGACTAATTATGAATAATGAATTGAGAAATACCATTTTTTAGTGTTAGATTTTTACTGAAAATTTTATTTCCAATGTTAAGTTTTACTCCAATGTTACTAAATTGTTAACTTAAAGTTTTTTTATTGTAAAATGTTTTATATATTTGTTAAGCTAATATGAATTTAAAAATCCAAACGACATGAAAAAATATATAATCTTAACCGCATTAATCTTCTCAGGTATAGCATTTGCTCAAGAAAACAATCCAAAATTAGAAGCTGTAGGTGAATTAGTAAAAACAACTTACTACTTTGAAAATGGAAAAGTACAACAAGAAGGTTTCTTTAAAAACGGGAAACTTGAAGGACTTTGGACTTCATATGACACAAATGGTAACAAACTATCTGTTGCTAATTATGAAAATGGAGAAAAAACTGGAAAATGGCTTTTTTGGAATGGTAACAACTTAAGCGAAGTAGACTATTCTAACAGCAGAATTGCTTCCGTAAAAACATGGAAACAAGAAGCATTGGTCAACAGAGACTAAAAAGCATCACTTAAAATATAAAAAAAGCTTCCGTTAATTTCGGAAGCTTTTTTTATGCCTACTATTTACTAAATAAGCAATAAATACAACTCTTTCAATCACTAGTTGAAAATTCTCAAAACAGAGCAATTAATCCGCCTGAAACACGGCTAATCTCGCAAGATTTACCAGTACTAATTCTGATATTTAAATTGTCTTAGAGAGATTATTTACTTTAACGACACAGAAATTCTTTTGTGGAAACGCTTTCAAAGTCTATTGTTACGTACTCCAAATACATTTAAAATCAAATGCCGTTTAGTTAAGTTTTCATTTGGGACTACCAACTGATCTTAACTAAACGGCAATGATAGTTATTCCTGTATCTTGAAACTAGTTGTTATATACTACCAGAACTTAGCGTACAATGCAAAAATAATCAATAAAGTAATTACGATTAATACTGTAGTTTGCGGTTTTACCTTGAACATCTCAGTATCTAACTCAAAAGCTTTTGGATTCACTTTTGGTCCGGCAAAACTCACTGCAATCATAATAAGCATTGTAAACATAAATGACAATCCCATACAAATGTGGAATGGTATTTCATATCCACCTTTTCCATTGGCGTAAGCCGTGTAAAGTAATGTTTCTGTGCCAAATAATGCCGGTGCAAATTCGTTAAACAAAACCGACAATAAGAAACCTGAAATCACCCCTATTATTGCAGCAGTACCAGTAGTTCTTTTCCAGAACATACCAAGGAAAAACATGGCGAAAACTCCAGGACTGATAAACCCTGTATATTTTTGGATATAAGTAAATCCACCTACACCACCAATTCCTAATATATCATTCCATGTAAACAAAACAGCAAGAAGCATCGCCGCAAAAACAGCATATCTTCCAATATTCACCTGGCTTCTGTCACTTGCATCTTTTTGAATGTATTTTTTATGCACATCTAAGGTATAAATAGTAGAAATACTATTCACTTTTCCAGCCAAAGAAGCAACAATTGCAGCCGTTAAAGCAGCAACAGACAATCCTTTTAATCCCGTAGGCAAGAACGTCAACACAGCAGAATACGCACCATCTTTACCACCTACTAATTGAGGTAAATGTCCGTTTTCATATAAAACATAAGCAGCAATACCTGGTAACATAACAATAAGCGGCATTAATAATTTCAAAATACCTGCAAACAAAATACCGGTACGGGCAGTTTGTAAATCGGCACCCAAAGCTCTCTGCGTAATGTATTGGTTACAACCCCAATAATTAAGATTAATAATCCAAATACCCGCCAAATAGGACATCATTCCTGGAAAAGTAAGATACTTATTAATATCGTTTTGAGAAGAAGTTGCTGTTGGTTCCGGGATAATCATTTTGAAATGATCCGGAGCTTCACGCATCAATACTTTGAAACCTGCAATTGCATTTTCTCCAACACCAAAATATTGTCCAACTGTAGTCAAAGCAATATATGACGTAACCAGTCCACCGATAATTAAAACCGCAACCTGAATTACATCTGTATACGCCACCACTTTCATACCTCCTAAAGAGATCACTAAAGCAAAAACGGCAAGCCCAATCATAATAGCGTGTAAATATTCACCACCGGCCAATCCATTAATGGCAACAGCTCCTAAATATAAAATAGAGGTAAGATTTACAAATACATATAAGAACAACCAGAAAACGGCCATAATTAAAGCAGTTGATTCGTTATACCTTGTTTTTAAAAATTGAGGCATGGTATAAATCTTGTTTTTTAAATAAACAGGAATAAACCAAACGGCTACAATAATCAAAGCAATAGCGGCAATCCACTCATAAGCGGCAACTGCAATTCCTAAAAAGAATCCTTCCCCACTCATTCCAATAAACTGTTCAGCAGAAATATTAGAAGCAATCAAAGAAGCCCCAATAGCCCACCATGTCAATGTTCCCTCAGCCAGGAAATAGGCTTTGGCATCATGTTCGTTTTTCTCTCGTTTGCGATAAACGGTATATCCGTAAGTGGACACCACGATAAAATAGATAATAAATACTGCGTAATCAGCAAAAGCAAGGTTCTGGTTCATGAGTAATTTGTTTTTTAGAAATTAATATAAATGAATGAGATTATTGTCTTGTAATATGTAATGTTTTTATTAATGTAATTATACTGCTTTTTTTTAAACAAATCACACACAACTTGGCTTAAAACCAAACAATTCCATTATAGAATTGAATATAAAATGTGATATGTATTTTAATTTTATTGTTTTTTTATGAATTATGAAAGTCAAAAGTAAAATAAAAATATTTATTTACATCATTTATAAATGTATTTTTTACATTTATTATTATTGTATAGGTTAAATCTTAAAAAAAAGCACTTAAACTACTATCTAAATCCCATTTTTATACGTGTTTCACAACAAAAAATGGATTCCATAAATTTTTAACGGCTATTTCTGACCTTTTGTTCCCATTTCCAAGCACTGGCAATCGCTTCTTCCAAAGTTGACTGTGTTTTCCATCCAAGCACAGTATTCGCTTTATCGGTATTGGCATAAACCGAAGTCACATCGCCTTCTCTTCTTGGAACAATCGTGTAAGGTAATTTTTGGCCGCTAACTTTTTCGAAAGCGCTAATCACTTCCAACACCGAGCTTCCGGTTCCGGTTCCCAAATTAAAAACTTCTAATTTCTCTACATTCTTTTTGTTTACTAATCTTTGTAAAGCAATAACATGGGCTTTCGCCAAATCGACTACGTGAATATAATCGCGAACACAGGTTCCATCAACCGTTGGGTAATCATTCCCATAAACGGATAATGATTCACGCAAACCCATTCCGGTTTGAGTAATAAAAGGAACTAAATTTTGCGGTACACCCATAGGCAGTTCTCCAATTTCAGCTGATGGATGAGAACCGATTGGATTAAAGTAACGCAACAAAATAGCATTGACGTTACCTACTTTAGTGACATCGGTAATAATTTCTTCCCCAATTTGTTTGGTATTTCCATATGGAGACATTGCCGTTTGTACAGGCGTAGTTTCGGCAATGGGCATCACTTCGGCTTGACCATAAACGGTACAAGATGAACTGAAGATAAAATTGGCTTCCGGCTTTTTCTGCAACTCTTGTAAAATGTAAACCAGCGAAGCAACATTGTTTTCATAATACAACAAAGGCTCTTTCACACTTTCACCAACTGCTTTGGAGGCAGCAAAATGAATCACTCCGGCCACATCCTCATGCTTCTGAAAGAAAGCTTGAACAGCTTCTTTATCTCTTAAATCTATTTGTTCAAAAAGCGGTTTTTTACCTGTAATTCGTTCTATGCCATCCAAAACATCAATCGAGGAATTAGACAAATTATCAACAACAACTACTTCAAAATTTTCATTTTGTAATTCCACTACGGTATGCGAACCAATGAATCCCAAACCTCCGGTAACAACTATTTTCATGACTTATTTTTGTAATGTACGTTAGACTGTTCTCTTAAAACCGCGGCACTTTTCTCTGGCGTAATATCCCGCTGTGATTCACCCATCATTTCATATCCTACCATAAATTTCTTTACGGTTGCAGATCGCAACAATGGTGGATAAAAATGCATGTGAAAATGCCATTCCGGATGCAATTCCCCATCAGTAGGTGACTGATGAATTCCTGATGAATATGGAAAAGATGTTTCAAAAAGATTATCATATTTTGTAGTCAATTGTTTTAAAATAACTGCAAAATCGGTTACTTCCGTTTCCGTGAAATCCGTAATTTTACTCACATTTCTCTTGCTGACAATCATCGTTTCATACGGCCAAATTGCCCAAAAAGGAACCAATGCCACAAAATGATCATTCTCAATAACAATACGCTCGTCGAGTTTCATTTCTTCATTTAAATAATCTTGAAAAAGTGTTTTGTTATGTTTTTCAAAATAAGCTTTTAAGTTATTTTGCGTTTTCTCCACCTCAGTCGGCAAAGACGATTGCGCCCATATTTGCCCGTGAGGATGCGGATTACTGCAACCCATAACGCTTCCTTTATTTTCAAAAATCTGAACATGATTGATGTAGTCCACATTACCTAAATCAGTATATTCTTTTTGCCAGGTATGAATGATGTTTTCAATCGCAGTTGCTGGCATTTCAGGCAATGTCAAATTATGTTTTGGCGAAAAGCAAACCACTCGAGAAATTCCTCTTTCTGGTTTAGCTCTAAAAAAAGTTTCGTTTTTGTTTTCTTCAAATGCAATTTCTTCTTGCTTTAAAGCGGCAAAATCATTTTCGAAAACAAAAGAATTTTCATAATCCGGATTGACCATTCCATTTGCTCGAACATTTCCCGGACACAAATAACATGTTGGGTCATATTCCGGCAATGCATCCGAAGTTACTGTTTCATTTTGTCCTTGCCAAGGGCGTTTCGAACGGTGTGGAGAAACCAAAACCCATTCGTTGATTAACGGATTATAGCGTCTGTGCGGATCTTCGTTGATATCAAAATTTTTCATTATTTCGCGATATAAAGTGATGTTCCATTTCCGATTTTTACATCGTAAATTTTTAATTCTATTCCAAAAGTATCTAAATAAAGTGCAGAAAGCTGCTGTTTAATTCGCTCTTCATGTCCTTTTTTGATTAAATTGATGGTACATCCACCAAAGCCACCGCCCATTAATCGGGAACCAACTACGGCTTCTTCCTTTTTGAGTGTATCCACAATCATGTCTAACTCAGCACAACTTACTTCATAATCAACCGATAATCCTTCGTGTGTTTCGAACATTAATTTCCCTAAAACTTCAATCTTTCCATTATCTAATGCTTCACAGGCAAGTTTCACCCGATTGATTTCTTTTACCACAAAAAGACACCTTTTGAAAACATTTTCACTCATTATATGTTGCAATCCTAAAACATGTTCTTCCGTGCAATCTCTAAAACTCGTTATCTCAGGAAAATTATTTTTTATAATCGCAATCCCTTCTTCACATTGCTGTCTTCTCTCATTATAAGCCGAAGTCATCAAGGAATGCTTTACATTCGAATCGAATAAAATCAAAGAATAATCATTAAAATCAGCATTATGGTATTCATATTCTAAGGTCTTACAATCAATTTTTATGACTTTATTTTCTAAACCCATAACACTCGAAAACTGATCCATTATCCCGCAATTGATTCCTACCCAATGTTCGGCACTTTGTCCCATTAAGGCAATATCAACCGGTTTTATTTTCAGTTCAAAAAGCTCGTTGATTCCAAACAAAAATCCACATTCCAATGCCGCCGAGGAAGACAAACCGGAACCTACAGGAATATTACTGCTAAAAACACAGTTGAATCCATCAAATTTAAAACCTTTGATTTTCAATTGATTGACAACGCCTCGAATGTAATTCGTCCAAACATTATCGGTTAATTCCATTGATTCAGTAACGTCGATTTCAAACGAATCGTCAAGGTCAATCGCAATAATTTTCGAGGTATTGGAATTACTTTTTTCGAAAGCAAAACATATAATTTTATCAATCGCTGCCGGTAAAACATAACCATCATTGTAGTCAATATGTTCCCCGATAATATTAATTCTTCCCGGAGACAGCACTATTTTTTTTGGTGCTGAACCAAAGCTATCTTCAAAGAAAGCGGTCGTTTTTTTAATTAGAATATCGTTCATAATTTTAGTATTGATACGCTACTTTTTTTAAAAATTTCAGTTGTAGCGTTTAGTTATATTGCTGTTTTTAAATCATTTGTTTTCAAAAGTATTGTTGCGATACTTACTTGACTTTTCTATTTATTTTGTAGATACCAAGTTCAATTTTCCGCTCTTGAGCCCAGCACCATTTACTTCAAGTTTTACATCACCGGCAGTTGTTGTCGATTTTACAAGCACTACCAATTTTCCGCTAAAAAGTTTCATGGTATCTTTATGAAACATCTCGAGTGAAGTAGCATCACCATTACAGGCAGCACGGTAAGTACCCGCTCCTGAAACCTTAAATTTTAATTGATTAGTCGCCGTAGGACAAAGAATTCCATTTTTATCCACTACAGATACGGTTACGAAAGATATATCTTCGCCATCGGCAGTGATTGTTTTCCTGTCCACATCTAAAACAATTTTATAAGGCTTGCCGGCAGTACGTACTTCTTCTTCAGCAACAGCTTTACCATTGTCATCATAAGCCACCACTTTTACCGTTCCTGGCTCATATTTCACATCCATCCACATCAGGCGATAGCGATTCTGTGGTGTGTTTTTATTTTTTGTCTGCACTCCCATGCTTTTGCCATTTATAAAAAGTTCAGCGCTGTTGTAACTCGTGTATACAAAAACAGGAGTTATCTCTCCTTCACGACCTTCCCAGTTCCAATGTGGTAGGATATGAAGCGTAGATTCTTTTGTATTCCAACGACTTCGGTATAAATAATAACGGTCTTTTGGTAAACCTGCTAAATCATTAATTCCAAAATAAGAACTTCTAGACGGCCAGCTTTCGTCATAAGGTGTAGGCTCTCCTAAATAATCAAAACCAGTCCAAACAAACTCCCCAATTACCCAAGGTTTATCATCTTGAAGCACAAAATCTTCATCCGGCACATTAGACCAGCTACAGGCTTCCAAGTCATAAGAGGAAGATTGAAAATCAGGATATTGTTTCATTTTTTCCTGCACCACAGGGAATTTATAAATCCCTCTGGAGCTCACCGTTGAAGCTGTTTCTGAACCTAAAATAAACCCTTGCGGAAATTTTTTAAATGCTTCATCATATAAATGTACCCGATAATTTAACCCTGGAACATCCAGCAAAGCTCCAAAACCAGATTCCATAGTCGCTTTTACTTGATCCATACCAACAGTTACAGGACGGGTTGGATCTTCTCTATGAAATAGTTCCTGCAACCATTTGGCTCGTTTTACACCAGCTTCTCCCCATTGATCAGGCACTTCATTTCCAGAACTCCACATCACAATAGAAGGATGATTTCTCGTTGCCTGCACTAAATTCAAGATATCTTTTTCAGCATATTCTTCAAAAAAACGATGGTAGCCATTTTCTACTTTTGGCAATACCCATTCATCAAAACTCTCTGCTAGAAACATAAATCCCATTTCATCCGCCAACTCCAATTGCTCGAAAGAGGGCATATTGTGCGAACTGCGAATCGCATTACAGCCCATATCTTTTAAAATCTCCATTTGCCTGCGCAACGCGGCTTTATTTACGGCAACTCCAAGCGGACCAAGATCGTGATGCAAACAAACTCCTTTAAATTTGGTTATCTTTCCATTAAGACTAAAGCCTTTATTGGCCTCGTATTTTATTTCGCGAATTCCAAAACGTGTTGAAATGGCATCTTTCAATTCTTTTCCAACATACAATTGGGAAACCGCTTTATACAAATAAGGGGTTTCGGGGCTCCATAATTTTGGGTTTTCTACTTTTAAATTTTGATCGAATTCCTTTCCGAATTCCATAGTCGACTCCTCTGAACTAAGTTTTTGTCCTTCGGCATCAAAAATAGTGGTGACTAAACGAGTATTCTCCCCAGAAGCTTTGGTCTTAATATTAACTTTAGCAAGTTCTGAACTTATAAAAGGTGTCGTTACAAACTGTCCCCATTGGTCAATGCTTTCGTTATTTTTTATAATAACACTTACTTTTCGGTATAAACCGGCACCAGGATACCAGCGGGAAGCAAATTCTTTATTGGTTAGTTTTACTGACAATGTGTTCGCTCCTTCTTGTATAAATTGGGAAACATCAAAATAAAAATAACTATAGCCATACGCCCATTCTCCCACTTTTTTTCCGTTTAAATACACTTGAGGTTCGCTCATTGCGCCTTCAAAAAGCAAAATTATTTTTTTCCCCTTTACATCTTTAGGCAATGTGAATGTATTGCGATACCACGCTGTCCCAATATGAGGTAAAGCGCCAGTTCTTCCTGTCTTTTCAGTAGCTATGTTTTCTCCGTTTTGAACAATGGCAACTTTTTGTATGTCTACATTTTTATCAAAAGGTCCATAAATTGCCCAGTCATGCGGAACAGTTACGGATTCCCATTTCGAATCATTAAAATTTACTTTAATTGCCTCTTCAAAATCGCCTTTTTGAAATTTCCAATTGGTATCTAACACTTTAACTTCTCGTGTTTGAGACACAGCCAATTGTGTAAAAGTGAAACATACAAACAGAACGTGTATTACTTTCTTCATTTTCAAATCTTTTTTAAAATTTTATTAATCCAAATTATTCTTTGAACGCATCCAAAGCCGGCGAAGGTTTCCCATCAGATTGCCAAGCACTTAACGAATAGTGACTCCAACTCTTTTCTCCCTGTGGTTCCCAATAAATAACACCAAGTCCTTTGTTATTTGGCACTGCTTTGACCGCTTTGATTGTTGCCGCTAACATTTCGTACGTGTTTTGCACTTTGTCATATTCACCACCAACTTCTACAACCATCACTTCTTTGTTATATCTGGTAGCCATATCGTTAAGATTATTGGCTAAATCCGCAATGGTTTCGGTATAATCTTTCTTGATCCAAAAAGGGTAATAGGATAGCCCAATCACGTCGTACTTTACATTATTTGCCGTAGCATTATCAAAAAACCATCTGAATTTTTCACTATTGTTTCCTTCGTCAAGATGAACGATTACTTTGATTTTAGCATCAATAGCCTTTGTTGCTTCATAGCCTTTGTTGAGTAATTGTGCCAATTGGCTCCAATTTTTAGTACTTCCTTCCGGCCACATCATGCCTCCTGGAATTTCATTTCCTACTTGAACCCATTCCGGAGTAACTCCAGCTGATTTTAATGCGCTCAAAACATCAAAAGTATGGTCATACACATCGGTCATTAACTCTGAAAAAGTATGATTTTCCCAAGCTTTGGGTTTGAATTGTTTGCCTGGATCGGCCCACGAATCACTGTAATGAAAATCAATCATGATACGCATTCCCATTTTTTGAGCACGCAAAGCCATGACAACGGTTTCTTCCTTGCTGCAATGTCCACTGGCTTTATCGTCATTTGGATTTACCCAAACGCGAAGGCGAATGGTATTCATTCCTCTGTCTTTCAGCAGTTGCAAGCAATCTTTTTCAGAGCCATCAGTATCGTAAAATTTGTATCCTGTGGCTTCCATTTGTGGCAACCATCCCACATCGGCTCCTTTTGCAAAAGAACTCTTTGATGTTGTTTGAATATTTTTGGATGTATTACAAGAATAAAGCACTGAAATCATTAAAGACATCAAAACGAATCGGAAATACATTGGTGAATTTTTCATGTGTACTTATTTATTAAACACCTGCAAAACAGGTAATGCTTTATTATTAAAATCATAAAAGGCCTGATTTTCAAAAGTAGAGCCATTTGCGGCTTGATTCCCTTTAAAAGAAATCCATTCGCCTCCCCAATACGCAAATCCCAAGCCGTATTCAGACTCTTTTACGACTGTTTTTATTGCCAATACAAAACTTTTTTGCCCATCAGGAGTTGCAGGATAACCTGAAACCAGTTGTGTGTCTAAACCAACAATATTATTGGTCCAGTCATTATATCCTAACGTAAACGGATAAGCCGTTTCAGCAATGATTACTTTTTTATTGTATGTTTTTCCTAACGTATTAATGGTCGTTTTGACAACTTCTAAATCTTTTCCGTGCCAAATCGGGTAATAGGATAAACCAATATAATCGTAATCTACACTTTTAATTTTATTAAAAAACCAATTAGTATCCGAAGCTTTAACACCTGCATAATGAATCATTATCTTGGTATTTGGCGCTTTGGTACGAATAGTTGCACTTGCCGCAGATAATAAGGCCAGGCATTGAACTTCCTGATTAATTAAATGACCTTGTGGCCAAAGCAATCCACTATTTATTTCATTCCCTATTTGTATAATATCAGGATTAATTTCTGTAATAATTGTCGAAGTATAAGTAGCTACCGCCGTTTTTAAATCTGTAAAAGACAAATTTTTCCATTCAGCTGGTATCGTTTGCACTGCAGGATCAGCCCATGTGTCTGAATAATGAACGGTTAACCAAACTTTCATTCCTGCTTTTTTCACACGTGCCGCCAAAGCTTTTACTTCAGTCATTCCTGAATGTCCGTTTGAAGGGTTTTTCCAAAGACGAATTCGTACCGCATTACAACCTGCAGTTTTTAAAGTCGTAAGCATATCTTCCGCTTTGGTATTGTTGTATAAAATAGTTCCAGAACTTTCTATTTCCGGCAGAAAAGAAATATCCGCAGCTCTTATAAAAGTATCTTCCGCAACTGGCGGTTCAACTATTGGCGTTTCATTTGTATCATTGGCTGAACAAGAAAAAAACATTCCCAAGAGTGCAAATACTCCAAAAACAAAAATGTGTTTTTTCATATTAAAAAGATTGAAATTTATAAATGGTTTTGTGATAATACAGCTCTTCTTTTCTCAAAACTGAGTTGGGAAAATGCTTGTAATTTGGTGCATTAGGGAAATTTTGCGTCTCAAAACAAATACCGCTCAAAGCATGGTAATCCGCATTTTCTTTCCCTTTTAAAGTATTAAAACAATTACCGCCAACATAAATATGAACACCCGGCTGATTGGTATACACTGACATTTTTAAATTATTGCTTTTATTGAAAAGTGAAGCTGCAAATTCATTTTCTTTATTCAAAATAAAGGTATTGTCAATTTTAGAAGGACACTTTCTTGGTGATGTAAAATCAAACGGACAATTTGCTACGTTCAAAAACCTTCCAGTTGGAATATTCTCATTGGTTGTTTCTAACAATCTATGCGAGTTGACCATTATTTCTTGTTCAGAAACATTGGATTTGTGACCATCAAGATTAAAATAACTGTGATGCGTTAAATTCACAACAGTATCTTCTGTAGTTGATGCCGTGTAATTTATAATTAATTCATTTGCATCAGATAAAGTATACGTCAATTCAACCGTTAAATCCCCAGGGAAATTTTCTTCTTGATGAGGGCTAAAATAAGCTAACGTTATAGAAGGACTTTTACCGTTATTTATATTTTTGACTTTCCATATTTTTTGACTGAAACCACTATTTCCACCATGTAAGGAATGATCCTTATAATTCTTTTTTAAACGAATTGATTCGCCATTTAATACAAATTCGCTGTCGTTTATTCTTCCTGCAAATCTTCCTACTGTTGCTCCAAAGTAAGGCGCGCTTTCCAAATCAAATGATTTGATGTAAGCCTCTAAAGTATCAAAACCCAAAACCACATCTACAAATTCACCGTTTTTCAGTGGCATTTTCAACGAGGTAATAGTTGCACCATAATTAGTAACTTTAAGCTGCATTCCGTTTTTGTTTGTCAATTCATAAAGAGAAACCTCTTCGCCATCTGATGTAAAACCAAATAATTTCATTGCAGAACTAGCTTTAAAATGTGATATGTGTTTTATTTTCATGATTTATTTATGAAATGTGAAAACCAAAAGTAAAATAATTATTATCAGTTACATACCAGTACCCACCAGTTTTTGTATCTTGCGAAAAAATTCATTCATTTATGAAAATTATTTCGATTCAAAATAATCTTGGAATTCCTAAATACAAACAAATTATCATTACTGTTGAGAAGGGAATTGAAGAAGGAAAATTAATAAAAGGAGACAAACTTCCCTCTGTAAACAAAGTCAGTTTAGAGTTTTCACTGTCTCGTGATACGGTTCTACTGGCCTATGATGAATTAAAAAAAAGAGGTATTATTTATGCAATTCCTGGAAAAGGATATTATGTAAAAAGTATCGCGGTTACCATAAAACAAAGGATATTTTTACTTTTTGATGAATTAAATATTTTCAAAGAAGACATCTACAACTCATTCTTGGAAAACATTGGGAATGACGTTCAGGTTGATATTTTCTTTCATCATTTTAATATTCAAGTTTTCCAAAAACTAATAAATGACAGTAATGGAAATTATACAAAATACATCATTATGCCTACCAATTTGGCTGAGGCGGCATCAGTTATAGAAACCCTACCAGTAAACGAAGTTTATATATTAGATCAAACCAATCCTGGACTAAATTCCTTTCCTGCGGTATATCAAAATCATAAAAAAGACATCTATGAAGGATTAATGAAAGCAAAATCCCGCTTAGTCAAATACAATAAAATAATCATGATATTTCCTGGATTTAGAGAACCTCTAGGAATGAAAATTGGTTTCGAAAACTTTTGTGAAAATTTTATTTTTGACCACGAAACCATCACTGAATTCAACAATAGAGCTATAGAAGCAGGAGAAGTTTATGTGATTCCAAATGACCGAGATTTAGTTCGTGTTATCGAAAAATCAAAGCTTCAAAACTTACAATTAGGGCGCGATTTTGGCATTATTTCCTATAACGAAACCCCTCTAAAAAAAGTAGTTGCCAATGGAATTACAACCATTTCCACCAATTTTGAAGCTATGGGGAAAATTTTGGCAGAGATGATTCTACAAGGTAAAAAAGAACAAATAGAAAACAAAAGCACGTTAATAATTCGAAATTCATTGTAGCAATTCAATCTTCTTATGGCAATACTATTTTTAAAAAATTAGTATTGCCATTTTTTATTGGCAAAAAAAATGCGATTCTTATTTTAAAATTGCAAGAAAAAAATTTATTTGTCATTCTTAAAAAAATTTGTTTACATTTGTAAATGTATTTTTTACACTTATTATTATTTTTCACACAGAGCTACTAAAAAAGAAGCTGTTACTAATTAAATTTTGGTTTAAATGTAAAATATATTTTATCTGACACTGATTTTGTCGGTTAGTCAGGATGAATTTTTTAAGCTCTAATTTTAATATAGGAAAAAGTAAAATTTGCTACCGCTTATAAAACTTTGGACACAAATAATAAAACGAATCATATTATACTATTCAAAAAACATTTAATTTTACAATTTAAACATGAATAAAAAAATTGACAATTTAGCTGCTGACAATATTAGAGCATTAGCTATTTCGATGGTAGAAAAAGCGAATTCAGGCCATCCTGGAGGAGCCATGGGAGGCGCAGATTTTTTGCACATTTTATATACTGAGTACTTAAAATTTGACCCGACAGAAATGGATTGGTCATTCAGGGACCGTTTCTTTATGGATGCAGGACACCTTTCAGCCTTGATGTATTCCCAATATTATTTGTTGGGCAATTACAAAAAAGAGGATTTACAAAGCTTCAGACAATGGGGTTCCGTCACTCCTGGTCATCCGGAAGTAGATGTGCTTAGAGGAATAGAAAACACTTCCGGACCTTTGGGACAAGGACACGCAATGGGAGTGGGTGCTGCTATCGCCGCCAAATTTCTAGAGGCCAGATTCAAGGGAATTTTCAATCACAAAATATACGGTTTCATCACAGATGGTGGTGTTCAGGAAGAAATTTCTCAGGGAGCGGGTAGAATCGCCGGACATTTAGGTTTGAACAATTTCATCATGTTTTATGATTCGAATGATGTACAGCTTTCGTCCATGACAGATGAAGTAACTTCAGAGAATACAGCTATGAAATACGAAGCTTGGGGATGGAAAGTCATCACAATTGACGGACACGACCACGAGCAAATCAGAAAAGCATTGAACGAAGCCAATGAAGAATCAGAAAAACCAACCTTAATAATTGGAAAAACGATTATGGGAAAAGGTTGCGTTACCACCAATGGCGATATATATGAAGGCGAATGTGAACTGCACGGAAAACCTATTGGTGATACCAAAGCCGATTATGTAAAAACCTTACTAAACCTTGGAGCAAATCCTGAAAATCCTTTTGCAATCTATGAAGATGTGGCAACACATTATGATAAAATAAAAGCCAAAAAATCTGAAGAGGCCGCGTACAAAAAGCATCATGTAGCCACTTGGAAAAAAGAAAACCCTGCATTGGCTCAAAAAATGGATTCATTTCTATCCGGAAAACTTCCAGAACTGGATTTGAGTAATGTAGTCCAAAAAGCAAATGCCGCAACAAGAGATGCCTCATCGGCAGTATTAGCTTACTTAGCGGAACACGTGGAAAACATGATTGTTTCTTCGGCAGATTTATCCAACAGTGATAAGACGGATGGTTTCTTAAAAAAATCTTCTGTTTTACAAAAAAATGACTTCAGTGGTGCCTTTTTACAAGCCGGAGTGGCAGAATTGACCATGACTTCTATTGCTAACGGAATTGCCCTTCACGGAGGTGTTATCCCAGTAGTAGCAACCTTTTTTGTATTCTCGGATTACATGAAACCTGCCATTCGATTAGCCGCAATTCAGGAATTACCGGTAAAATATGTTTTAACACACGATTCTTTCCGAGTGGGCGAAGACGGACCAACCCACCAACCTATTGAACAGGAAGCACAAATGCGTTTGTTGGAAAAAATAAAAAACCATTCGGGGCATCAAAGTTTATTAGCGCTCCGCCCTGCCGATGCTATTGAAACTTCAGTGGCATGGGATATGGCTTTGAAAAACACCACTACCCCAACAGCTTTGATTCTTTCGAGACAAAACATCAAGGACATTCCTGCAATAGGAACTTCAAGATATGAAGAAGCAACCGAAGCTAAAAAAGGAGGTTATTTGGTTAAATCTACACCAAATCCTGACATTACATTAATCGCAAATGGATCAGAAGTGGCCACCCTTTTGGAAGCTGCAATTATTTTAGAAAAAGAAAAAAATCTAACTATAAACGTAGCCTCAATTATATCTGAAGGTTTGTTCAAATCACAACCAAAAGCGTATCAGGAAAGCATTATTCCAAAAGGAAAATTAGTGTTCGGACTTACTGCCGGACTGCCGGTAAACTTAGAAGGCTTAATTGGCGACAGCGGAAAAATAGTTGGATTAGAGCATTTTGGATATTCAGCACCAGCAAGTGTATTGGATCAAAAATTTGGATTTACAAGTGAAAGCGTTTGCACAGAAATCCTAAACTACATTGAAGAAAATAAATAAACATTTAAATAAATAAAGACATGAAATTTTTTATAGACACAGCAAATTTAAAAGACATAAAAGAAGCTAATGATTTAGGAATTCTGGATGGTGTAACCACAAATCCTTCGCTAATGGCGAAAGAAGGAATCACTGGTGCAGATAATATTATTGCTCATTATGTGAAAATATGCGAATTAGTTGACGGTGATGTTAGTGCCGAAGTAATTTCGACAGATTTTGCAGGTATGGTTGCCGAAGGTGAAAAACTGGCTGCTTTACATCCTCAAATCGTGGTGAAAATTCCCATGATTAAAGACGGAATAAAAGCGATAAAATACTTTTCGAATAAAGGAATAAAAACCAATTGCACCTTGGTATTTTCAGCAGGACAAGCCTTACTTGCCGCCAAAGCCGGCGCCACTTATGTTTCGCCCTTCATCGGAAGATTAGATGATATTTCTACAGATGGAATGGCATTGATTGCCGAAATCAAGCTGATTTATGATAATTACGGATATGAAACACAAATTTTGGCGGCATCCGTTCGTCACGTCATGCACATTTTAAATTGTGCTAAAATTGGCGCCGATGTCATAACCGGACCATTAAGCGCTATTGAAGGTTTACTAAAACATCCGCTTACGGATAGTGGTTTAGCCACTTTCTTAGCCGATTATAATAAAGGAAACAGTTAGGAATTTAAATTTTATTTGGGACTGCACTTTGCCATTCTAAGAGTAGTTTGCATTTATAAAACTATTCTGGAAATCATTGAAGTTGTAGTCAATCAAAGAATTAAAGAATAGTTTTTTCAGGATTAATTATAAAAAAAGGAAGCCTCAATTAAGAGACTTCCTTTTTTAGTTTATGATTATAAAGAATGACTTATAGGTTTAAAACAAAATCATTCAAGAGTTTTGCATCGTATTTTTCTTTATCAAAAGTATAAAGATAAGATCCTTTTCTGGAGGACATCATGTCTTTCTCTTCGAGTTTTATCAGAATATCCAGTGAGTTTATTTTGCTGATGAAGTTTCTTTTATCCAATTCTTTACTAAGAATCGCTTCGTATAATTCCAACAGTTGGCGCATGGTGAATTTCTCCGGTAAAAGTTCAAATCCAACAGGCTTGATAGACGTTCTATAACGCAATCTTCTTATGGCATGTCTTAACATCGTGTCGTGGTCAAAAATCAATTTTGGAGCATTCGCAACGCTAAACCATTGTGCATGATAGTTTTGAATTAATTCTGCATTATGGTTTTCAATATTGATTAATGCAAAATAAGCAACCGAAATAGTTCTTTCTACAGGATCACGGTCAATCTCACTATAGGCATGCAATTGTTCCATGTAAATATCTTGAAGACCGGTGTAGGAATCTAGTATTCTGATGGCAGCGCTATCTAATACTTCATCTTTCTTAAGAAATCCACCAATTAAAGACCATTTGCCTTTTTCAGGTTCAAAATCTCTTTTAATCAAAAGTATTTTTAAGCCTTCGTTATCAAAACCAAAAATGATACAATCTACTGCCAGTAAAACTTTATCAGCAGAACTATAACTATTTAACATAATATGTTTTTTAGGGTAAATATATAAACTTCTCTAAAGGTTTCATAATTTATTAATGTTGATTTTACACTTAGTCTATTAAAACCCTGTAATCCCAAAAAAAATTCGTTTAATAAACTCCTCAATACTATTTCGCAGATTTGATTTTCACAAAGAACGGTTTCATTAATTAGTAATAGCAAAACTTCAAAACTGCAGATTAAACCATTTATTTTTCTTGTATTTCAATCGATTGCGAAGAATATTCGCCATTTATTGACCCGAAAATTAGTTTTTCATAAAAAACAATACGCCAAAATGAAGACTTTTTTTACAATATCACTCTGATTTTCAAATTAAAACTGATTTAAAAGGCAATTATTCCGCTGTTTTATAAAATAATTTTCACGGGCAATTTATTGTAGAAATGTTTGTTTTTTTACATAAAGTGTAAATTTTACACAAATTAACTCCAAAAACAGATGTATTTTTTACAAAAACATAATTTTAAAATGTTGATTTTACACTTAATTTAAAAAATGCATTTTTTTTTCCTCTTTTTTTTATCATATTAATTTGTTTTTGTGCTTTTTTTTTAATTAAATTTACAAATGTAAAACACACACTTATAATTAACCTAAATAATAACCGAATGAAAACAAACCACCGATTATTTCTTTATTGTAATTTTTTATTACCAAAAAAAGAATGGCTTCTAGCAGTAATAGTTATGCTAATGGCAACTATTAATGTTTCAGCTCAAAATACTCAAATTGTTACCGGAATTGTTACCTCAGCAAAAGACAAAATGCCTGCGCCAGGAGTAAATATTTTAATCAAAGGAACTAATACAGTAACCACAAGTGATCTTGACGGGCAATATTCCATAAAAGCTGCACCAAGTGACATCCTTGTATTTTCATATATAAGTTATGCAAGTCAAGAAATTGCAGTGGGTACTAAAACACAAATTAACGTAGCTCTAAAAGATGATCTTACTGCACTTGACGAAGTTGTTGTAATTGGATACGGAACACAAAAGAAATCAGACCTTTCTGGATCAGTTGGAGTTGTAAACATGGAATCTGCTAAGAAAACAGTAACCTATGATGCTGCAAAAATGCTTCAAGGACAAGTTGCAGGGGTAACCGTGCAATCCTCTGGAGAACCGGGCGGATTTGTAAATATTAAAATTAGAGGTTTGAACTCTTTTAGCAATAACAACCCACTTTTTGTAATAGACGGAATGATTGTAGACTCACCGTTTGATTTTGCTCCGGGAGATATCGAATCTATGCAAGTACTTAAAGATGCTTCTTCGGCTGCTATTTACGGAGTTCGTGGTGCTAATGGTGTAGTAATTATTACGACCAAAAAAGGAAAAGCCGGAAAACTGAATATCAAATATAAATCCCTTGTCGGTTTTCAAAACGTAGCTAAAACTTGGGATGTAACTGATAGATTAGGCTATCAAAATATAACCAGTGCAGCAGAATTGAATGCTGGATTAAGCGTTGCTCCAGGAAATGACCCTAACAACAGTAATTACATCAGTAATGTAAATACAGATTGGCAAGATGCCGCTTATGAAACTGGAATTATCGAGAATCATTCGTTAGCATTTAATGGTGGTACAGAAGATTTAGCCTATAATATGAATATGGATTATTTCAAAAACAGCAGTTATATCAAATCTCCTCAAGATTACGAAAGACTATCCATGAATTTGAATTTGAATGGTAAAAAAGGAAAATTCAAATACGGTACAAAAATAGGATTCACACAATCTGACAAAGAAAACTTTAACAGTTATGTAGGGGAAACTGCTATTGCAGCTTTGTTAGGTGCTATTCCAACGATGCCAGTATACGATGAAAATAGATTAGGTGGTTACGGAGGTACTGATAATTTAACTCAAAGAGCCATTTCGCTTAACGTTATAGGATTCAACAACTTAATCGAAAACAACGGAAAAAGAAACCGTTTCATTGGGAACATTTGGGGAGAATATGAAATCGTAAAAGGATTAAAATATAAACTAGACGCCAGTTTTGACAGATTAGATTATCAAAACAGAAAATTTGTTCCGCAAAGTGACTTAGGATGGTATTATATTACAACCAAAGAAGAAGCATCTCTAGATGTATCAACTGGTAATGAAACTAAAACGTTTCTTAACAACCTACTAACCTACTCATTAGACATTAACAAACATAAATTTGATGCTTTAGCGGGTTGGGTACAAGAAAGAAAAGACTATTACAACCACTGGTCAAGAGGTGTAGGATATGATTTTGGTGAAATCAGCAAATTGCAATATGCTGATGATAACAGTACAGGCGAGTCTAACACTACTATTACTGGTACATCATACATAAGCCGTATCAATTACTCATTTGATGATCGTTATTTGTTTCAAGCCAACTTTAGACAAGATAAATCGTCGCTTTTTAGTGAAAAATACAACACGACAAATGCGTACTCTTTCTCAGGAGCTTGGAAATTAAGCAACGAAAAATTCATTCACTTACCTGAATGGGTAAACACAATCAAACTAAGAGGTAGTTATGGTAAATTAGGAAACAACACAATTCCAGCCTATTTCTTTGCCACAACAATCAATAGCTTTGCTGGTTACAATTTTAATAACGAATTGGCTCCAGGAACAACAGTTGTCGCTTCTTTAGATCCAAATGTACGATGGGAAGATAATAAAACAACAGACGTAGCAGTTGAGCTTGGATTGTTTAATAATGCTTTACAGTTTACAGCAGAGTATTTTGTAAAAAACTCTTCTAATTTATTAGTTGGTGTTCCATTACCTTTTTCTACTGGAGCTTTCCCTGCAAGTATTACTACTAATGCCGGTGCAATGAGAAACAAAGGATTTGAATTTTCTGCATCCTATAACAACAATAATAACGCCTTCAAATACAGCATATCTGCTAATTTAGGAACGTTGAAAAATGAAGTATTGCAAATTGGTATCAACGGAAATCCAATCTATGGTGCTGCTTCAAAAACAGAAGTTGGTCGATCTATGGGTGAAATTTATGCCTACGAGACAGATGGAATTTTCCAAAACGCTGCTGAACTTGCTGCTGCTCCAACGCAAACTAATGCTGGAGTTGGAGATATTAAATTCAAAGATATCAATGGTGACGGAATGATTAGTGATCTTGACAGAACCTTTCAAGGAGTTACAATTCCAAAATACAGTTACGGAATGAACCTTAGCGGTTCTTACAAAAACTGGGACATCTCTATGTTTTGGCAAGGTGCCGGAGGAAACAAAGTTTTCAATAGCATATACCGTAATTTAATGGCGGGACAATATGGTAACCACAGCACTGATATGCTTAACTACTGGACACCTACAAATACGAATACAAATGTTCCTCGTCCAATTATTGGTGACCCGAATGCCAACGGAAGAGATTCAAACCGATTCATAGAAGATGGAGATTACATAAAACTGCAAACTATGGAAATTGGATATGAAATTCCAGTTCCGACTACCAGTTTTATTCAAAAAGCAAAATTGTTTGTAAACGGGCAAAACCTATTAATTATCAGTAAATATAGAGGAAGCGATCCTGATTTTAATAGCAACGACGGATCCTTCTCAAGAGGATATGACGGAGGTTCTTTCCCTAATCCTAGAACGATTTCTTTAGGACTTGAAGTGAATTTTTAAAATTAGCAAACCAATTAAAACGAATCAAAATGAAATATAAAATATTTAATTATCTGGCTGGTTTCTTATCACTTGCAGTGGTAACAACAAGCTGTGTCAACGATGAAGATTTAATTCAACTTGACCCAAATAATGACGCTGCAGATTCATTCTGGAAAACAGATGAGGACGCTATAAAAGGGGTAAATGCAGCTTATGGCAGCTTATTGACCGATGGTACATACATGAGAAGTACTCCTTTATTGTTAGATTTAAAAGGAGATGATACCAGAAGTAACAGTCCATGGGGAGCGATGTACAATGTAGGTCGTTTTAACTCAAATGTGTCGGATGCAGCAATTTATGGTTGGGCTTATGAAACCTACTATCAAGGTATTTACCGCGCCAATCAAGTACTTACCAACGTACCTAATATCGCTATCACTGATACTGCTCTTAAAAACAGAATTCTTGGTCAGGCTTATTTTTTAAGAGGATTGTATTTGTTTCATGCCGTAAACATGTTTCAAAACGTACCGCTTCCTACTGAAATTGCCGCTTTCTATCCACAAAAAACAAACCAAGAAGGTTGGGCACAAGTTATTGCAGATTTTAAAGCTGCCGCAGAATTGCTTCCGGCATCATACAGTAATATTTCTGGTTTAGATGCAGGTCAAAAAGGACGAGCCACGAAAGGAGCTGCTCTAGGATATTTAGGAAAAGCATACTTGTTTACCAAAGATTTCCCAAATGCAAAAATCGCTTTCAAACAAGTTATCGATTTAGGTGTTTATGCTTTAGTGCCTAATTACCGTGATAACTTTACAGACACAAACGAAAACAATTCAGAGTCATTGTTTGAAGTACAATTCAGCAGAGATGCAGGTGGAGTTGATTTAGGTTGGGGTGGTGCTCCGGCTTCCGGATGGGGGAAAACATCAGCAAGAGCTATTACTTACGGACCTAGAGCTTTTGGATGGACTGACGTACAACCAACATGGGCATTATTCAATGAATACCATGATGAAAAAACTACTGCAAACACGACAGACCCACGTTTAGACGCTACTATTTTCTATAACAAACCAGGTGGAATGCAACTTTACGGACAAAACTTCGCTACTTTTTACGCAGCCAATCCGGGAGATTTGAATGACTTGTTTTGCAGAAAATACCAAAATTCTGATGGAAATTATGCAAATGAATACGACTGGCGTTCTGGTATAAACGAACGTTTATTGAGATATGCTGATGTATTGTTAATGTATGCTGAATGTTTAAATGAAACTGGCGATACTCCGGGTGCTTACACTTATATTCAAATGGTAAGAAGCAGAGTTGGTTTACCTAATTTAGCTACAGCAAAACCAGGACTAAGCCAAATTGCAATGAGAGAGCAAATTGGACACGAAAGATTCTTAGAATTCCCACTGGAAGGACACCGTTTTGACGATATTCGTCGTTGGGGATGGTTACAAGATCCCGCAAAATTAGCTTGGTTAAAAACACGAGATGTAGAATTCAACTCCTACGCAGCAGGAAGAGAATTTTTCCCAATACCACAATTGGAAATGGATAACAATCCAGGAACAATTCAAAACAGTGGCTATTAATATTTATTTGATTTAGTTAGAATTTTAATGTCATGTGGTAAGCTTAACAAAGGCTTACCATGTGATTTTATAACTTAAAAAGAACATGAAAAAAACCCTATTAATCTTATTTATTTTTACTTTTTGTAGTCAAGCTATTGTTGCACAAAAAGAAACAACAGTACTTACTTTAAAAAATAGTAATGATGGACCAACTATCAGTAAACATATCTACGGACATTTTGCTGAGCATTTAGGAAAATGTATTTACGGTGGTTTTTTTGTTGGTGAAAAAAGTTCTATTCCAAATACAAAAGGAGTTCGTAACGATATTATTACTGCCTTAAAAGAATTAAAAATACCAAATTTAAGATGGCCTGGAGGTTGTTTTGCGGATACTTACCACTGGAAAGATGGTATTGGACCCAAAGAAGACCGACCAAGTATTGTAAACCGTTGGTGGGGAGGAACTACTGAAGACAACAGTTTTGGAACACATGATTTTTTAAATTTATGTGAAGTATTGGGTACAGAACCATACTTGGCCAGCAATGTTGGTAGTGGAACCGTTCAGGAACTGGAGCAATGGGTACAATATGTAAACCATGACGGCGGTAGTCCAATGTCTGAGCTTAGAAAAAAGAATGATCGCGAAAAACCATGGGGTGTTACTTTTTGGGGAGTAGGAAATGAAATGTGGGGATGTGGTGGAAATATGACTCCGGAATATTATGCGAACCTTTACAAACAATATGCTACGTTCATGACCGATTGGTCTAATAACGATAAACTTTTCCGAATCGCTTCAGGAGCAAATGTTGCTGATTACCACTGGACCGAAGTTTTAATGCGTGATATTCCTAAAAGTTTAATTGAAGGCGTTGCGCTTCACTCCTACTCTTTTGTAAAATGGGAAAAGAAAGGCTCTTCAACTAAATTTAATGAGGAACAATATTTTGCAACTATGCAAACTGCACTTAAAATGGAAGAATTAGTGACTAAACATTCTGACATCATGGATAAATATGATCCAGAAAATAAAGTGGCACTTATTGTTGACGAATGGGGCGGATGGTATGATGTAGAAGAAGGTACAAATCCTGGGTTTCTATACCAACAAAACACCATGAGAGATGCTATGATTGCCGGTACAACATTAAACATTTTTAACAATCATTCTAAAAGAGTGAAAATGGCAAACCTTGCTCAAACCGTAAATGTTTTGCAAGCTGTTATTTTAACAGAGAATGAAAAAATGTTGCTTACGCCAACGTATCACGTTATGAAAATGTACACTGTACATCACGATGCGCAATTATTGCCAATGACAATTAATTCTCCGTCATACACCTATAACGGTGAAAAACTTCCTGCTTTATCCGCTTCGGCATCCAAAGATAAAAACGGATTAATTCATATTTCATTGGTAAATATAGATTCTAAAAAAGACCACAAAATAGAAATTGACATGCAGGAACTTGGAATTAAAAATGTTACCGGAACTATTCTGGCATCACCAAAATTACAAGACCACAACACATTTGATAACCCATCAAAAATCAAACCTGCCGTTTTCAAAGGTTTTGAAACAAAAAAGGGTAAACTGGAAATTACAATCCCTGCATTTACTGTAGTGGTTTTAGAAACCAAATAAAAAAACATAATAATGAAAAATTCAAAATTCCTTTCAACATTAGTTTTGTATCTGACGCCTTTCTTAATCGTTGCTTCTATTAGCAGTTGTTCTGGCGATGATCCAGCTTCAGATCCTGTAGCAACGCCGACGCCAACACCGACTCCGACGCCAACACCGACTGCTTTTGCCGGACCAACGTATTCAGACAATTACACCTCTATTTCCTCTTGGAATAGTCGTTCTCAATGGAATTTGGCAAACGTACATGATCCTTCTGTTGAAAAGTGTGGCGAATATTATTATATGTATCAAACCGATGCTTCCTATGGAAATGCGCATGAAGGACACGGTCATTTCCCATACAGACGATCCAAAGATCTTATCACTTGGGAACACATGGGATCAGCAATGACACAAGCGCCAGCTTGGGTAAAAGATTCCTTGAACAACAAAAGAGCCCGAATGGTTCCGGCTTTACCGCCTATTACAAATCCTCGTTATGGTTATTGGGCGCCTTACATCAAAAAAGTAGGGTCTAAATACAGAATGTATTACAGTATTGTAGTAGACGAACCAATTATTGGTGCCGATTTCACCTATTCATGGTCAGAAAGAGCCTTTATTGGACTAGCAGAATCTGATGATTTAGCAACTAATGTTTGGGTAGATAAAGGAATGGTCGTTTGCTCTGAGCCAGATGGTTTAAAACCGTATTCCTTTACAGGCACTAGAAATTGGGAAAATGCATATTTTCAATTCAATGCTATCGATCCTACTTTTACCATTACTCCACAAGGAGAACATTATTTAATCTACGGTTCTTGGCATTCTGGTATTGCAGCATTAAAGTTAAATCCAACAACCGGAAAACCCGATCAATTAAAAACATTAAGTGATTACGGAACCCGCATTGCAAAACGAGGAAATAGCCGTTGGCAAGCTTCCGAAGGTCCAGAAATCATTTATAATGAAACGACTGGCTATTATTATTTATTTCTAGCTTATGACGAATTATCCGTTGCATATAACACGCGCGTTGCCCGTTCCAAAAACATAATGGGTCCTTACATAGGGATCAACGGAGGGGATGTCACTAATGGAGCAGATTGTTGGCCTATGCTGACACATCCTTATTCCTTTAACAACCATACCGGATGGGTTGGTTTTTCTCACTGTTCTGTTTTTCAAAATCCAGATACCAAAGAATGGTTTTACTCCTCACAAGCCCGTTTACCGGAAAATGTACCCGGGATTAATGCGTCCAATGCTTTAATGATGGGACATGTTCGCGCCATTCAATGGACGGAAGACGGCTGGCCGGTAATCGCTCCGGAGCGTTATGCAGGAGTACCTAAAACGGCTATTACTGAAACTTCATTTATAGGATCTTGGGAACAAATCACAATGAATTATCAATACAAAACGATTCAAAAATCGGTTACTATATTCTTAACCGCAGATAAAAAAGTAAGCGGCGGCGTGACAGGAACTTGGTCGTATGACAGCGCCAAAGAAGTGCTTACCGTAAATGGCAATCAATGCAAAGTCAGCGATGCTTGGGATTGGGAAGCCATTCCTAGAAAAGTGACCCTGACCTATTCTGGATTTACTACCGGTGGACAACCCGTTTGGGCTAAAAAAATAAATTAATTTTCACTAAAAACAGCTGTCTTTTTAATGATACAAAAAGGCAGCTATTACAAATAAAGCGCCCTTTTCATTCTTTTACAGAAAAATCAAAATGAAAAATACAATTACAACCCTATTGCTTCTGGCATTTCTTTCCTCTTGTAAAACTATAAAAACAGAAAGTGTTACGGCTTCCGCCAATGATGGAAATCCGAGTCAATCCATTCAAATCAATAACCCAATCATCAAAGACAAATACACAGGAGATCCAGCAGCTTTGGTGTATAAAGACAAAGTCTATCTCTATGCCGGTCATGATGAAGCGCCAAATGATTTCAATTTTTATAAAATGAATGAATGGCTGGTATATTCCTCATCAGATATGGTGAACTGGCAAGAACATCCGGTTCCGCTAAAAGTAACCGATTTTACTTGGGCTAAATCCGATGCTTGGGCTGCTCAAGTCATTGAACGCAACGGAAAATTCTATTGGTATGTTACTGTTGAACATGGAACGATTCCAGGAAAATCAATTGGAGTGGCTGTCGCTGACAGTCCAACAGGTCCTTTCAAAGATGCGTTAGGAAAAGCCATTATTACTAATGACATGACAACCAAAACCAATATTAGTTGGGACGATATTGACCCAACTGTTATGATAGACAATGACGGCCAGGCCTATTTATTCTGGGGAAATACTGTTTGTCATTACGCCAAATTAAAAGCAAACATGGTAGAACTTGATGGACCAATACAAACCATTTCCTTACCAAATTTCACCGAAGCGCCTTGGATTCACAAAAAAAAGGATTGGTATTATCTATCGTATGCGTATCAGTTTCCTGAAAAAATCGCTTATGCTATGAGTAAATCTATCAACGGGCCATGGGAATACAAAGGAATTCTGAATGAAATAGCTGGAAACTCGAATACCAACCATCAATCGATTATTGAGTTCAAGGGAAAAGATTATTTCATTTATCACAATGGCGCAACTCAACCCAACGGTGGTAGTTTCAGAAGATCAGTGTGCATAGACCGTCTATATTACAATGAAGATGGAACGCTGAAACGTGTAATTATGACTACGGAAGGTATTCAAAAATAAGCACATTACAGGAAATAGCTTTAAACACAAACGATTAATAAAACCATTTAAACTTATATTTTCTTAAGTGGTTTAAAAATTTGAACCGTATAAGATGAAATTAAAAACAGTTCAAAAAATACACAATATCGAAAACTTATATTTTCTTAAATGACTTATATGGTTTAAAAAATAAAAAAATTAAGCATGAAATTATATCAAAAAATACAACCATTACTTCTCTTACTAATCATGACGGCTTCCGCTTGGGCGCAAGACATTACCGTTCACGACCCTGTAATGATTAAGCAAAAAGACACCTACTATTTATACTGCACCGGAAAAGGAATCAGCGTTTTTAGTTCCAAAGATTTAAAAAACTGGCAGCCGGAACCCGCTATTTTCAAAGAAAAACCGGTTTGGATAGATAAAGTAGTGCCTAATTTCGACAACCATATTTGGGCGCCGGATGTTTCTTTTCACAACAATACCTATTATTTGTATTATTCGGTTTCTGCTTTCGCAAAAAATACTTCGGCAATCGCATTAGCAACCAATACAACTTTGGACCCAAAAGACCCCGCATATAAATGGGTCGATCACGGAATTGTTATTCAATCAGTTCCAAATCGTGATTTATGGAATGCCATAGATCCCAATTTAACTTTTGATGACAACAACACGCCTTGGTTGGCATTTGGTTCGTTTTGGAATGGTTTGAAAATGGTAAAATTAAATCCCGATTTAAAATCAGTGGCACAACCAGAAGAATGGTCCACCATTTCAAAACGCAAAAGAACTTTCGAATTAGCAGATACTGATCCGGGAGATGGCGCACTTGAAGCTCCGTTTATTTTCAAAAAGAACGGATATTATTATCAATTTCTTTCTTGGGATTTGTGTTGCCGAGGTGAAAAAAGTACCTACAAAGTAGTCGTAGGAAGATCTAAAACTATTACCGGTCCTTATGTGGATAAAGACGGAAAATCATTAAACGAAGGCGGCGGAACACTTCTTATTCAAGGAAACGAAAACTGGTTCGGAGCAGGACACAACAGCGCTTATACTTTTGACGGGAAAGATTACATCATTTTTCATGCGTACGATTCCAAGCAAAAAGGGAGACCTGTTTTAAAAATAAAACAAATGCAATGGGATGCTGATTTATGGCCTGTTGTAGCACCACTGAATTAAAAACAGATTAATAGTAGGGAAATGACCTTTATAAAAAAAACAATACTAGCAGTTTCGATTTTAATGACCGTTTGCGGACAAGCACAACAACGTTTAAAAAAATCGAATTCACCCAAAAAATCAGGTTACAGCATAACTCCTGTAAACATTCAAAATGTCAAGGTTACAGATGCTTTTTGGTTGCCTATCATCAAGAAAGTACAGGAAAAAACCATCGAATACGCTATCCAAAAATGTCAAGAAGAAGGACGCATGGACAACTTTTTAATTGCAGGTGGTAAAATGGAAGGAACCGTAAAAGGTCAAATGCCTTTTGACGATACCGATGTCTATAAAATTATCGAAGGCGCTTCAAATACTTTAATTAGTGAACCCAATCCAAAACTCGAAATACTATTAGATTCACTAATTAGCATTGTGAAAATTGGTCAGGAAAAAGACGGTTATTTAACAACCTGGAGAACCATAAATCCTGCGAAACCGCCAGCTCCTTGGGTTCCCGTGATTGAAGGAAAGCGTTGGGAATCACTTCAAATCAGTCATGAATTGTACAATTCCGGTCATCTGATCGAAGCGGCTGTAGTACATTACGAAGCTACCGGAAAGAAAAACTTCTTAGACATTGCCATCAAAAATGCGGATATGCTAGTGAGCACTTTTGGCGACAGAGCAGACCAAGTTCATGGTGTTCCAGGACATCAAATTGTAGAAACAGGCTTGGTAAAATTATACCAAGTTACCAATAACAAAGCCTATTTGAACTTGGCAAAATACTTTTTGGACAACCGCGGAAATCCAAAAAACCACACCTTATACGGTGCGTACTCCCAAGATGATATTCCTGTTGTTCAACAAAAAGAAGCGGTGGGTCATGCTGTAAGAGCCGTGTATATGTATGCCGGAATGACGGATATTGCTGCTTTAGAAAATGATGCTGCTTACGGGAATGCGGTGAATCATTTGTGGAATAATATGGTCAATAAAAAAACATACATCACCGGAGGTATTGGTGCGAAACACGATGGAGAAGCCTTTGGCGAAAATTACGAATTGCCTAATCTTACCGCTTACAACGAAACGTGTGCTGCAATTGGCAATGTGTATTGGAACCATAGATTGCATAATATTTCTGGAAATTCAGATTATTTTGATGTGATTGAACGCTCTTTATACAACGGATTGATTTCTGGATTGTCATTGGACGGAAAAAAATTCTTTTATCCAAATGCTTTAGAATCGGATGGTGTTTATAAATTCAATCGTGGCGAATGTACGCGTCAATCTTGGTTTGACTGTTCTTGTTGTCCAACGAATTTGATTCGGTTTATTCCTTCGATTCCGGGATTGATTTATTCTAAAAGTAAAGATGTACTTTATGTGAATTTATATGCTTCGAATACAGCGAAAATAACATTGGACAAAACTGATTTAGAAATTGCACAGCAAACCAATTATCCTTGGGACGGAAAAGTTGCTCTTACTGTTTCTCCAAAAAAAGAAAGTGAATTTACCATAAAATTACGCATTCCAAGTTGGGCGAGAAATCAGGTTTTACCGGGAGATTTATACCGTTATTCGACTACCTCAACTGCAAAAACAACCGTTACTATAAACGGAAAAGCATTTGCATACCAAGAAGACAAAGGATACATCACCATTACCCGAAAATGGAAAAAAGGTGAAAAAATTGTCCTTGATTTCCCAATGGAAGTAAAACAAGTGGTAACCAATGCGAAGGTGGAAGGCAACAAAGGGAAAGTCGCTTTGGAATACGGACCTATTGTGTATGCAATTGAAGAAGCTGATAATGCTACTAATTTCGACGCGATAACCATTGGTGCAAACGATACTTTCAAAGTTAAAAAAGAAGAAAACCTTTTAGAAGGTGTAAATACCATCCAAACCCAAAAATTAAAAGCCATTCCGTATTATTCCTGGTCAAACAGAGGCGTTGGAAAAATGAAAGTTTGGATTGATTACAAAGAGTAAAAAAACAAAGAGATAATAGACGAATCATTAAAGTTTAAATGCGTACACCCACAACTTTAAACTTTAAACCTTAAACCAATAAAAAATGAAACCAAATTTAATTACCAAAATCACCCTTTGTGGGCTTTTACTAAATGGCTTTTATGCCAATGCACAAAAAACGAATCTGGAAGTTAATACCACTACTACGGTTACTAAAATTCAGCCAACAATGTACGGTGTGTTTTTTGAAGACATCAACTTTGCTGCCGATGGTGGTTTGTATGCCGAAATGATTAAAAATCGTTCTTTTGAATTTGAAGCGCCGCTTATGGGTTGGGAACAACCGAATAGCGATAAACATTCTTTCAATACAACATCCGGAATTGCTACAACTGTCAAAGCATTGGAAAACAAAACCAATCCAAGTTTTTGCAGAGTATTAATCAATGATGCCAAAGGATTTTCGATCATTAATGAAGGATTCCGTGGCATGGGAATTAAGAAAGATGCCAAATACAATCTTTCGCTAAAAGCGGCAAATCACAACGGCGCTATCAAAAAAATCATCATTCAATTTATTGATAAAAACAAAAAAGTATTAGGCGAAACCAGTATTGTCCCAACATCAAACGATTGGAAAAGCTATACTGCACAATTTACTGCTACTCAAACCGAGGCAAAAGCACAATTGAAAATCACCTTTGAAGGAAATGGAACCATCGATTTAGACATGATTTCTTTGTTTCCAGAAGACACTTGGATGAACAGAAAAAACGGAATGCGTAAAGACATTGTGCAACTTTTGCATGATATGAAACCGGGATTTTTGAGATTCCCTGGAGGTTGTATTGTTGAAGGAAGAACTTTGGCACAACGCTACCAATGGAAAAAAACAGTGGGTGATGTGGAAAAAAGAGAAACTTTAATCAACCGCTGGAACACTGAATTCACTCACAAACCGGCACCAGATTATTTCCAGACTTTTGGATTGGGATTTTTTGAATATTTCCAACTTTCCGAAGATTTAGGCGCGCAACCTTTGCCTATTTTGAGCTGTGGAATGGCGTGTCAGTTCAATACCGGAGAATTAGTTCCAATGGAAGAATTAGATCCTTACGTTCAAGATGCTTTGGATTTAATTGAATTTGCAAACGGCGGCACAGAAACCCCTTGGGGAAGAATTCGTTCTGAAATGGGACATCCAAAACCGTTTAACCTAAAATACATTGGTGTTGGAAATGAGCAATGGGGACCAGATTACATCGAAAGATACAAAGTATTTGAAAAAGCGATTAAAGCAAAATATCCAAAAATGATTATTGTTTCCGGAAGCGGACCATTTCCAGAAGGAGATTATTTTGAATACGGCATGCAAGAACTTAAAAAATTGAATGCTGAAATCGTTGATGAGCATTATTATAAAAGCCCACAATGGTTTAGAGAAAATGCCACTCGTTACGACAGTTATGATCGAAAAGGCCCTAAAATTTTCGCAGGAGAATATGCTGCTCAAAGTGTGGCTATTGCAAGTCCTGATAATAGAAACAATTGGGAATGTGCCTTCTCTGAAGCTGCTTTTATGACCGGTTTAGAAAGAAATGCTGAGGTCGTTAATTTAACTTCTTACGCACCATTGATGGCGCATGAAGAAGCGTGGCAATGGACACCAGATTTACTTTGGTTCAACAATCTGGAAGCGTATGGGTCTGCTAACTATTATGTGCAAAAATTATTTGCCACCAATAGAGGAACCGATTTAATAGCAATTACCAAAGACGGAAAACCGGTAACTGGGCAAAACAATCTGTTTGCATCGGCAGTGAAAGATAGCAACTCTAAAGAAGTAATTGTAAAATTAGTAAACACATCGGCGACTGCACAAGAAGTAAATGTAGACTTAAAAGGAACCAAATTACAAGCTAAAGGAACTATAATTACCCTTACAAGTCCAAACTTACAAGACGAGAATTCATTTGCAAATCCTAAGAAAATAAGCCCTACAGAAAAGGGATTTAATTTAAAAGGGGACAATGCACAAACGAGCCTTCCACCCTATTCTGTTACTGTTTTGAAGTTAAAAATGAAATAATCGCAACAGAATAAATTTATATCATACGTTTGTTTTTTATTTTACTCGTAAAACGCTGTTTTAATGCGTTTTTGATAAAAATTATAATACCAAATTAAATTAAGTGTTTTTTATACACTTATAAAATAAATATATTATATTTGTAATTCTTTAAAAGATTTTGGGATGAAAAATTATGTTATAGGATTAGATTACGGAACAGATTCTGTTCGAGCGATGTTAATAGACACTGAAAATGGGCAAGAGTTAGCATCAAATGTTTGTCAATACAAGCGATGGGCAACCAAAGAATATTGCAATGCATCCACAAATCAGTTTCGCCAGCATCCTTTAGATCATATCGAAGGATTAGAAACGACCATAAAATATGTTGTTCAAAACAGCAACATAGATCCTTCACTAATACGAAGCATTTGCATTGACACCACCGGTTCATCACCAGTACCAGTTACTAAAGATGGAATTCCTTTGGCTTTGACTGAAGGTTTTGAACACAATCCGAATGCGATGATGGTGTTGTGGAAAGATCATACGTCTATCAACGAAGCAAACGAAATCAATGAACTTGCCGAAAATTGGGGTGGAGAAAATTTCACCAAATATGTAGGTGGGATTTATTCATCAGAATGGTTTTGGGCAAAAATTTTACACATCGCAAAAGTAGATACAGCTGTAAAAGATGCCGCTTATACTTGGATGGAACATTGTGATTTGATGACGTATTTATTGATTGACAATAAAGATTTAAAAACATTCAAAAGAAGTCGTTGTGCAGCCGGTCATAAAGCCATGTGGCACGAAGACTGGAATGGATTACCACCTGAAGAATTCTTAGGTCAATTGCATCCATATCTTGCCGCACTTCGCGGAAGATTATACGATGAAACCTATACATCAGACCTTGTAGCCGGAAATTTAAGTCAAGAATGGGCAACACGATTAGGACTTACAACCGATACTGTAATTGCTGTGGGAACATTCGACGCACATTCTGGAGCGGTAGGAGCAAAAATTGAAGAGAACACTTTGGTTCGCGTGATGGGAACCTCAACCTGTGATATTATTATTGATTCAAAAGAGTCAATCGGAACAAAAACCGTTCGTGGTATCTGCGGACAAGTTGATGGCTCGGTAATTCCAGGATTCATAGGTCTGGAAGCGGGACAATCTGCTTTTGGAGATTTATTGGCTTGGTACAAAGAATTACTACTTTGGCCAACAGAACATTTATTGGCTACTTCTACCCTTTTGACTGAAGAACAAAAAAAGCAGTTAAAAGCGGAAATGAGTGATAATTTAATCGTTCAATTGACCGCCGAAGCAGAAAAAATTCCTTTATCCGAAAGTGTACCAATCGCTTTAGACTGGATTAACGGAAGAAGAACTCCAGACGCTAACCAGGAAATTAAAAGCGCTATTTCTAATTTGAATTTAGGAACCAAAGCACCACATTTATTCAAATCTTTAGTAAACGCCATCTGTTTTGGTTCTAAAAAAATAGTAGATCGCTTTGAGGAAGAAGGGGTGAAAATAAACAGCGTCATCGGGATAGGTGGTGTAGCGAGAAAATCGCCTTACATCATGCAAACCTTGGCAAATGTGTTGAATAAACCAATCAAGATTGCGGCTTCAGACCAAACACCAGCGTTGGGCGCAGCTATTTATGCAGCAGTTGCAGCAGGAATTTATCCGAATGTAATAGAAGCCAGCCAAAAAATGGGAAGTGATTTTGACGGTGAATATTTTCCACAATTAGACAAAGTTGCTGCTTATAATAAATTGCTTTTGGCGTATGAACAACTAAGTTCTTTTGCCGATCCATCTATTAAAAAACTACACCATGAGCAGTATGTATAATGCTTTAAAACAAGAATGCTACGACGCAAACATGCAATTGAATGCATTGAATTTAGTAGTCTATACTTTTGGAAACGTGAGTGCCGTAGATAGAAAAAATGGCGTTTTTGCGATAAAACCCAGCGGTGTTCCTTACGAAGATTTGAAACCCGAAGACATTGTTATTGTAGATTTTGACAATAACATTATCGAAGGCAGCATGCGTCCGTCATCGGATACAAAAACGCACGCTTATTTATATAAAAACTGGCCAAACATCGGTGGTGTAGCACACACTCACGCCACGTATTCTGTAGCTTGGGCACAGTCGCAAAGAGACATTCCAATTTTTGGAACGACTCACGCCGATCATTTAACCACTGATATTCCTTGTGCTGCGCCAATGGCCGACGCACTTATCGAAGGCAATTATGAACACAATACCGGAATTCAGATTTTGGATTGTTTCAAAGAAAAAAACCTTTCGTACGAAGAAGTGGAAATGATTCTCATTGGAAATCACGGTCCTTTTGCTTGGGGAAAGAACGCAGCAAAAGCAGTTTACAATAGTAAAGTTTTAGAGGTAATTGCGGAAATGGCACACTTGACTTTGCAAATAAACCCAAATGCTCCAAGATTAAAAGATTCCTTAATAAAGAAACATTACGAACGCAAACACGGAAAAGATTCGTATTACGGACAATAATAGATTTTTGAATGATGATTAACGATTTTTGATTTCAGATTTCATAGCACTAGATTTCTCGTTTTACACGAGTCTAAACTTCTGAAATCAAAAATCTTAAATCATTTTATAACTCAATGTTATTTTCCAGAATAGGTAAAACAATGTTATTCAATACTATATAAAATAATAAAATAATGATAGATATATCTCAAAAAGAAGTTTGGTTTGTAGTAGGCAGCCAAGAATTATATGGCGAAGAAACGCTAAGAAAAGTAGCAGAGCATTCCCAACATATTGCAAAAGGGTTACACGCTTCGTCTCATATACCAGTGAAAATTGTATATAAAGATGTGGTGAAATCTCCAGCACAAATTACAAATGTATGCTTAGAGGCCAATTCGAACAAAAACTGTATTGGTATTATTGCTTGGATGCATACCTTCTCGCCTGCTAAAATGTGGATTGGCGGTTTAAATATTCTTAAAAAACCATTGTGCCATTTGCATTCACAATTCAACGCTGAAATTCCATGGGCTTCTATGGATATGGATTTTATGAATTTAAACCAATCGGCTCATGGAGACAGAGAGTTTGGTTTTATCATGTCCAGAATGCGTAAAAAACGTAAAGTGGTTGTTGGACATTGGGAAGACGAACGCGTTCAAAAGAAATTAGGCATTTGGTCCAGAGTCGTTTTAGGTTGGGATGAGTTCCAAAACTTAAAAGTGGCAAGATTTGGAGACAATATGCGCGAAGTTGCAGTAACTGAAGGAGATAAAGTCGAAGCCCAAATCCGTTTTGGTTTTTCGGTAAATGGTTTCGACTCTTCAGATATTACCAAACACATTGACAACGTTTCTGATGCTGACACCAATGCATTAGTTGCAGTATATGAAGCGTCTTATACTTTGGCTCCAGCCCTTCAAAAAGGAGGAGAAAAAAGAGATTCATTGCTAGAAGCTGCCCGAATAGAAATAGGATTAAGAGCATTTCTTGTAGAAGGAGGTTTTGGTGCTTTCACTGATACTTTCGAAAATCTGGGTTCATTAAAACAACTTCCGGGAATTGCTGTGCAACGTCTTATGGCAGATGGATACGGTTTTGGTGGAGAAGGCGACTGGAAAACTGCCGCTTTACTCCGTGCGATGAAAGTAATGAATGTAGGTCTTGAAGGAGGAACTTCTTTCATGGAAGATTATACGTATCATTTCACGCCTCAAAAATCGTATGTTTTAGGGTCTCACATGTTGGAAATTTGCTCTTCTATTGCTGATGCAAAACCTTCTTGTGAAGTTCACCCATTAGGAATTGGAGGAAAAGAAGATCCGGTTCGTTTGGTATTTAATGTTGCTGCTGGAAATGCTATCAACGCTTCCCTGATTGATATGGGGAACCGTTTCCGATTGATTGTAAACGAAGTAGAAGCGGTAGCGCCAATGGCTGATTTGCCTAAACTTCCTGTTGCTCGCGTCTTGTGGGATTGTAAACCAGACCTTGATATTGCTGCAACTACATGGATTTTAGCAGGTGGAGCACATCATACGGTATACAGTCAAGTTTTGACAACTGAATATATGGAAGATTTTGCCGATATTGCAGGTATAGAATTGCTTGTTATCGATGAGAAAACAACCGTTAGGGACTTTAAGGATAAAATTAATGCTAACGAAGCCTATTATCATTTGTTTCAGCACGGTCTATAATTTAAGTCTAATGTCATAAAGTCTTAATGTCCAATGCAGAGGATTAAAGTTTTAGTTAATTTTTAAACTTTAGACTTTAAGACTTTTAAAAACTAAAAAACGAATCATTATGAATGTATTAAAACGTTGCATTTACGGAATTTCCATAGTAAGTTTGGCAAGTATGAATATTCAATGCAAAAGCGATAAAAAAGTGGAAGAAACTGTTACAGAAGCAAAAGCTACTGATGTGGTGACTATCGAAAAATCAGCTTATGGAACGACTCCAAAAGGCGAAAAAATTGACAGTTACAAACTGAAAAACCAAAAAGGAATGGAAGTGGATATTATCACTTATGGTGGAATTATCTCTTCTTTGAAAGTGCCTAACAAAGCCGGGAAATCAGAAGAAGTAGTGCTTGGTTTTAATTCATTGGAACAATACATGAAACCAAATCCGTATTTTGGAGCCCTTATCGGAAGATACGGAAACCGAATTGCAAAGGGAAAATTTACCTTGGACGGAAAAGAATATGCTTTGGCCATCAACAACGATCCTAATGCTTTGCACGGAGGACCTGAAGGTTTTCACAGAGTGGTTTGGACTGCCGAAGAAGCAAAATCCGGGGACAATGCTTCGCTAAAATTGAAGTATGTGAGTAAAGACATGGAAGAAGGATATCCTGGAAATCTAACTGTTTTTGTAACCTACACCTTGAACAATGACAACTCATTGGACGTGGTTTATGAAGCGACTACCGATAAGAAAACGGTGGTAAACTTAACACAACACTCGTATTTCAACTTGTCTTCTGATTTTTCTAAACCAATTTTAGATCATGAAATCACTATCGATGCAGATAAATTAGTTCCGGTTGCAGCAACACTTATTCCAACAGGAAAATTGACCGATGTAACCAATACGCCGTTTGATTTCAGAAAAGCGAAAAAAGTGGGTGCACAAATCGAAGGGAAAGACGAACAATTGAAAAACGGATTGGGTTACGACCATTGCTGGGTACTGAACAATCAAGATAAAGGAGAGCGTTTTGCAGCATCGGCTTATGATGCGGGAAGCGGAAGATTATTGGAAGTGTACACCGACCAACCGGGAATACAGTTCTATTCCGGTAACTTCTTAGACGGTACTTTACCCATGAGAAATGGCGGAACGTATGCTCGCAGAACTGGTTTTTGTCTAGAAACACAACACTATCCAGATTCTCCAAATCAAAAAGATTTTCCAACTACGGTCTTGAATCCAGGTGAGAATTATAAAACAAAAACAAGCTTTAAATTCTCTGTTAAATAACAATACACTAACTAATTATAGATTAGTTTCTATTCCCATAAATAAGTTGAATGGTTTGGTTTAAATATGGAACTAGTTAGTAACCCCGAAAGTAAAACTTTCGGGTTTTTTTTATGGTATCAGGTAATTTAATAGTGCTGTTTTAGTGTAGTTTTAGATAACTTTCTTGATTGCGAGCGGGATGCTCATTCAATTACAATTTACAGTTATTTACTTTTGAGAGTGTTCGCGAGCGATACGCTATCGGTAGTTAGAGGATTTGACAAATCATCACAAATACAAAACCAACTTTCCATTAAGCCAATTGCGCAAAACCGCTGTTAGTGGCTGTTATATACAGGTTTTATGCGTCCTTCATTTCCCAATGATATTCAACACCTCTAAAATTTCTATTTTTCAAACGTGAACCAAAAATGGAGGAATTATACATATCAACTAATCCTTTTGCTATTTCAGGTAAATCCTCTTCAGTAAGATTTTCATCTATTAAATCAATTCTATTTGTAACTGTTGGTATATTTGGCTTGTAAATAGCCTCTTGAAATGGCTTTAAACTATTTCCTTGGTTATGAAACCATATACTTTGGGAATAATTATTATTTAAATTATCTCGATATTGAATATATATTTCAAAAGAGTTATCTCCAATTACGTAATCAATTGGAATTATTATTTTCTTACTTTTTGGGAATGAGTGATAAATTCCACGTTCTGAAATGCCCCAAATTTCATCATCAATTAATTTTTTTAACTTAGCTAAACTTTTATAATCATCTTTAACCCAATCTTTAATAAATGTTTCATACGAATAATTTTCATCACTTTCAGTAACAAAAAGCCAAATATCAATATCAAATGCAGGGTGGTCACTTTCATTCGATATTATTAGACAATTTTTAGCATTTATTACTTTAGAGTTATATTGTAAAAACGGTAAATTCGATAATCTAAGTTGTTCATTAAACATTTTCACTGACTCTTCTTGAGCATTTGCTGTTCTTCTGAGTTCTTTTCTTGTATATTTAAGTTCTTTCCTTTGAAGGTTTAATTCAATTTTTTGTAAAAAAATTGTATAAATAATTCCCGATAAAGCTAATCCTGAAAATAGAGAATTAATCGCTCAAAAAGTATCTCCAAAAGATCCACTTTTTAACCAATCTGAAAAAGTAAACCAACTTACAATTGCAGAGATAATCCAAATAATAATAACTCCAATAATTAGTTGGCTAAAAGGTATAATTTTACTGTTGTTTTTGTCTTTTTTCATTTTTTTTTAAACTTGCATATAACGTTCCCGCGCTACACACAGGCTGGGATTAAGAAAGCCTAAACTTTCTGTTAAAAACTAATTTTTCAAATACAAAACCATTTTCAAATTAAGCCAAATGCCCAGCTTGCTTGTAGCGTGTGTTAGCAGTTGGCTTATTCATTTATGGACTTTAGTAATTCGTTGGCTTTTATAAAGACTTTCACCTCTTCTCTTATATCGTCATAACTTTTTAAATTTGTTAGAGGAGTTATATTTTGATTTTGAAAATAAAATCTCTTTTTATTTAATAAGTTTTTTTTTCCACGCAATATAAACAGCTCAACGTATATGGGTTTTGTATTATAGTAATAATATATCCAAAATTCTTTTGAGTCAGTTTGGTTATAATTAATTCTCAAAATTTCGTTCGAGTATTTTAAAATTCTAGTATTAATTTTACTTGATGTTGTAGGTTCACCATTAATTTTTGCGTGTCCAGGAATTTCATAAATACTTTGAATTTCTTCAGGAGTAAAACTAGAAATACTATCAACATATTTTACATGAGATTTAATAAAATTGATTTCAATTAGATTATCAATTTTTTTTTGACCAAATAAAAATATTGGTAATAGTATCAGGATAATTTTTAGTTTCATTTCAATATTATTTTTTCTTTTAGCATTTAGCTTGCTGCTAACTAATATATACACGAAACAAATCTTCGCATATACACCCAAAAATGGGTAGATTCACGAAGGTTTGTTTCGCTTTATCTCTTTTCAAATATATTAAAATTTTCTTACAAATTATAAAAAAGCCTTTTCATGTGTTGGAGTCATTTGACGCTAACACTACTTGAAATCTAGATTAGAAATAAGGTATTGGACATGCAGAATTCCCTAGCCCTGATTGCAACGGAAATCCTTTTCTTAATCCTGTCTGGGTTTACCCAGACAGGATTAAGAAAAGATTGCAGTGTAAAGCGGGAAATAGCTCCTGAAAAAACTAAATCTTCACGACAAACCCTCCATGAGGTTTCATAGTTACTTTTAATTTGGTACTTTTTGATACTGTTTTTTGCTGAAATCCGTTCTCGTCTTCGGCGATACTAAAACCTTTGGAATTAGTTACAAAAGACAAATCAATTTCTATTTCTTTGGCAGTGGTTTCCCCGTTAATCCCAACGATATGCCATATATTGTCTTTCTTTCTGGCCATGATAATGTACTTTCCCGGATACCCATCAATAAATTTAGAATCATCCCAATTCGTTGGAATGTCTTTTAAATAATCGACTACATAAGCAGGCATTTTAGCCATTCCGTCAGGCGTTTCGGCCATGTGTTGAATTCCGGATAAGAATAAAACGGGCAAGGCTAATTCAAATGCTGGAGTTGTTTTTCGGGTAATATTTGGAATAGAATCCAAAACCATTGGTGTAAAATCCATGGGGTCAAAAACATTTCGGGCAAAAGGGAGCATGGCACAATGTGTTGGGGCTAAATCAGCAATATCTTGAAAAAAAGTAATGTATTCATATCCTTTTACCGCTTCAGTCGTAAGCAAATTTGGATACGTGCGTTGCCAACCTCTGGGTAAAGTAGCTCCATGTAAATTAATCACTAATTTATGCGCCGCAGCATCGGTCAGCATATCATGGTAATACGCAATCATCGATTGTCCGTCGCCACCAAAAAAATCAACTTTGATTCCCGCAATTCCCATTTCATTCAATCTGGTAAACTCCCGAACTCTGTCGGCATGGGTAATCAATTTACTTTTTGGATGGTATTCCGTACTGTTCCAGGATCCTGATGAATTGTACCAAACGAGTAATTTCACGTTTTTACCTTTGGCGTAAGCCGACAATTCTTTCATTTTTTTATCGCCAATTCGGGTATCCCAATCGGCATCTATCAAGCAATACGGCCAATTCATAGCAGCGGCATAATCAATAAATTTATGGGTAGTTTCATAATTAACCGATTCATCTTTCAGCAAAACCCAGCTCCAAGACGCAATTCCGCTTTTTATAAACGAAGTGTCTGCAACCGTTGACGGATCGGCTAAATCTGTTCCCATCGTACTTTCGGTAATGGTTTTGAGTGACCCGATAGTAATGATGCGCCAAGGCGTGTACCAAGGCAAAACAGATTCCGGATTCAATGCTCCGTTAGGGAAAATTTCTTCTTTTTGCGGAAAAGTTACCTGCATTGCTTTGGCTGTATCATTATATACCAATCGGCTCCCGCAATAATTGGCTTGCAATCCTGTTTCGGAAATCAAAACCCAAGTATCATTGGCATGAAACAAAGCCGGATACACCCAACCTTCTCCTATTGCAGGTTTTGTATTTACGGGAACGCCCATCGCATAATGCTCTTCATAGGAAGGATTGGTTTCTTTCCATCCGGTTTTGGCTTTGGACATGGGTTGCAACCACGCTTTTGTGGTGGTGTCAAAATTATAAGTAGTTTTCTCTTCAACTATTTTTTTAATAGCTGTCGAAGTTTCTGGAAAATGGTATCGCAACGCAATTCCATCGTGGGATAGTTGAAAAATAACATTCATTCTTTCCCCTTTATTGTTTTGCAAGCTAACCGTGTATTGATTTGCGGCATAAGCGATTTTTTTTCGTTTCCCTTGCAGCATCGAATAGTTGGATTGAATTGGTTTCGATTTAGAAACGGCCACTATCTTTAAATCCGTATAAAAATTAGCGTCTTCTCTGACAATCCCCAAATCAGAAGTATTAACAACCAATTTATCTTTGAAGAAAACCTTGTAAGAAGGCGTTTTCTTTAGGTTTAGACTAAATTCAATTTTTATTGTTTTATCCGAGTTGACAAAAAAATAACGGGTTGGTTTCCCCACAAATGAAGACAATGACAGCGCCAAAAAAGCTAGCAAAACTATTTTTTTCATAATTAAGTGTTTTATTTACACTTACAAGAATACAAAAATAAAATTGTATAAATAACGATATCGTTAAAATTTTCAAACTCTATTTAGAATATCACAAAAAAAACGTTTTGGGGTATAAAACTGCTACAAGTGAACCGATAATCAAGTGATTAACGCCATATTAATGGATATTTCAGGAGAAAAAAACCATCTAAAACCAAAAAAACCGCTTCTTTCGAAGCGGTTTTTGTACCCGGAGCCGGAATTGAAACCCCTCAATAAGGCAATTTTAAGAAACCCATAAAACACTACTAAAAACTACATAAACACTAACAAAATCAATTGATACAAAGGTTTAAGAACAAAGTGACTCGATTGAATTAAATCTAATAAAATGCAATAGAATAGAAAAAATGTCGGGCAAATGTCGGGCAACTTTGTAAATCGTATTATTTTAAAGGTTATCTTTGAATTGTTCAAAACGTTTAAAAGTTCAAAAAATGGCAACAGTAAATTTTAGATTAAGAAGTAATGCAAACAAACACGTATCTATAAAAGTTCGTATTACATTAGGTCGAGATAAAGCAGACCTTGAATTAAATACAGGGTTTTCAATCAATCCAAATGACTGGAACGACAATAAACAAAGACCAATACTAAGCAGTACTAAAAACCGCCCAACAGAAACTAAGGAAGCCGGAGAAAAATTTGACGAACATCAAAAATTCAAACAAGACCTTTTTGAGGATTTAGATAAATTAGAATCTTATCTTTTCAAAGAACAAAACAAAGATTTAGGGCAAAGTGTTTTGATTGACTCGTTTTGGTTAAAATCAAAAATAATCGAATGTTTTAATCGTGTTGAAAAAACAGACACCGGAATACTCACAAACTACATACAGGACATTATAGACAATGCAAGTACTCGCAAAGTAAAAATAAAAGGTGGTTATAAAATAGGTATTTCAAAAAGCCGAGAGAATAGTTTTGAATCTACAAAAAACATTCTCAAAGAATATCAAACCAAAAAAATAAAGAAACAAATTCACTTTATTGATATTGACGAAACCTTTATTGACAAATTTACTAATTGGTTATTAAAAACAAAAAAGTATGCAACAAACACCGCATCAAAACACATAGCCAATATAAAAACAGTTAGTATCGAAGCCGAAAGAAAAGGCAAAATTCAAGTTAATCCATACGCAAAACATATCGTAATATTTACCGAAAGTGACGAGGACAGATTTATACAAACATTATCCTTTGACGAATTAGAAACTATTAGAACCACAGAGTTAACAAGTGAGGCATACAACAACGCCCGAAAATGGATACTATTAGGCTGTGAGTTCGGACAAAGAGGACAGGATTTAATGAATATCACAAAAGAAAACGTTCGATATAAAGGCGGTTTTCTATATTTAGACATCATACAACAGAAAACAAAAAAACCGGTTACAATACCCATAATTGCGCCCCACGTTGTGGATATAATAGAGAATAGTTTCCCTTATAAAATCAGTACTCAAAAACTAAACTTGTATATTAAAAAGGTTTGTGAGATTGCTAAAATTGAAGTAATGACAGAGGGCAAAATATACGACTCAAAAACTAAACGTAAAGAACTAAAGTTTTATGAGAAACATAAATTGATGACAACACACTCTTTTCGCAGAAGTTTTTGCTCTAACTATTATAAAAAGATAGCAACCCCAATATTAATGGCTATCAGCGGACATCAAAAAGAATCAGTTTTTTTAAAATACATAAACGAACCCGAAGACAAAGACGATAACGCAGACTTATTTAGGAAGTTATACGAAGACCTCAACAAAAAACCCAAAATGGTATTATTACCAAACGGAACCAACGATTAAATATTAAACACCCTGACTAAAACGAAAGATTAACAATTATTCGACGGTGGCGGATACGAACAATAAGCACCTAGACAAAATACCAGCAGGAAGAAAAGTATTGTATACGGCATAGAGGAATAAAACGGCTTAACTTACTTGATTAATAATGAATTAAACAATAGTAGTTAGGCGAAATACAACCAACGGTAAAAGATAGTTTTCTATATTTACAGAAATAAGGGCAGTATTAGGTTATCCGGATAAAACAGAAGAGAATTTAAAATGAATTTGAAAAACAAAACCAAAAAAAAGACCCCCCACCCTTTATAAAAAGACTTTCCATTTAAAAAGTAACACCCGTAAAACAGGATATAACATTGGGTCTCTAGTTGTAAGTACAAATAATTAACCCTAATAAACAATAGAAAATGAGCAATTTAAATCAAACACAAAAAGAGTTTTTAGAAACAGTTACAGACGGTAAGCAATGGCAAACACTTAAAAAAGCATTTGAAAAAGTGAATAGCGAAATTGCCGGTTTAACTGACGACCAAATTTATTGCCTTGACAATACTGTTTATACAGATAGTGCAAGAAAGAAATTAATAAAAATATTTAGAATGGAAAATTTAATGATTAATATTGATCCGTCAATCAATTAACATTTTACTAAACCCGTTAGGTATATTTAAAAATCAAAATATTTGAATATTCCTAACGGTTTTAAATAAGTTCAAAATACGAATTAACAGGCAAATGAGAGAAAAATTAATCACGACTTTAAAAGAATACAAAGAAACATATTCATTGCGTTTAGAAAACCATATTTCAAAATATGAAGACTATGATGAAGTACATTTCATAAATAATGAACTATATCTTTATCAAAACTGTTTTTCTACAGCAAACGTTATTGAAAGAAGAATATTGGAATATAACGAGGATTACGACGGATATAGGAATTGTTATCTAAACGATTTTGAGTTTGACGAAATGAACAATGAAGAATCAACAGGGAGAGAAAATTATACGGTAAAAGATTTGATTAAAAACGAAAGTAAATTTCTAACTGATGGATACGATTTAGAAATTTGCAATCAACTAACCACTAGTTTTCTAAAAATAAAATCATTTTTAGAATCTAAACTATTGGAACTAGAATCAAATGGACAAAAGGAAATGCACACAGATAAAACCTTAAACTGGATAGGAAACCAAACGGATTTAATGGAACTAATTAAAGCATTAATAGAAAACGGCAACATAGAAATAAAAAAGGGGGAACAAGGCAAAACAATTGAGATATTTTCTAATTTTTTCAATTTCCCAATTAAGAATCCAAACAAATTAATTGCAGACCTTAAAATCCGAAATGTTGAAAGCGAAACATTATTTTTAGATCAATTAAAAAAATCCTTATTCAACTACATTACACGTGAAAAGAAAAAATAACACACGTTACTAACCCGTTACTAACCTTTTAACGGGTGCAATTTGATAGAATTTTACAAAGTCAAACAATAAAAACACTTTGTAAAATGGAATCAATTCAAATCATTACCACTCCAAATGAATTTAAAAAAGAAATCGCAAACGAGGTTAAAAGCCATTTAGACGATTTTCTAAAACATTTCGCACCAATCCAACCAAAAGAATATTTGACCCGCTCAGAAGTGGCGAAAATGTTTAGTGTTGACATCAGTACTATACATAATTGGTGCAAGTCAAAACGTCTAAATCCTTTGGCGATTGGCGCACGTGTTTATTTCCTCCGTTCAGAAGTTGAGGCAAGTCTTAAACCTCTAAACGTTTAAGATTATGAGTTCAACAGGCTTTATTCCAAAACCAACAACCCACATTTACAAAGAAATTAATGAGGGCAAATTTAAAACTACAAAACATTACCAACTTGTTGAGGTAGAAAACGGAACTCAAAAACTTACTGACTTAATTAATATCGTCGTCGATAGAGGTTTTGCAAAATCAGCACCAAGTTTTTGGCTAAAAATCAGAAACGGCAAACGATGGGTAAACTTTACAGGACTTTTTAAAACTCCTATTCCTGGTCTTTACTTCGCTGACAAAGGCATCAACAACCGAAAGGAAGATTTATTAATTGTCAAGCTTTCTAATTACGAAAGAGATTTGATGGTTTACTACTTCAAGGGCTACTATACAGCCAATTTAAGCGAAGTATTAAGATTAATAAACCAAACACTTTAAAAACAAAAAAAAGCCTTGTTCAAGGGCTTTTTTACTTTGTTCAAAAGTTCGGCTTCCAACAGGCAATGTAAAAAACCTCTACAAAGATAGTGAAAAATGGATTACGTAAATATTGAATTAAAAAACATAGACATAGAAAAGTTAAAACAATCTAAAATATTAAATTTTAATTGTAGAACTTCAACAAGTACTGGCGAGGTAGACGAAAGTATTTCGACTGCAAAATATATGTTTTGCACTATCGAAATTAAAACGATAAAGCCAGATGAAAAACACCCCAACGACCCTATAAAACAATATGTTACATTTCAAGGAAGTATTCACAAAATGTGGAATGAATTACAGGGAATAAAAGCACCCAATTACATAATTGATAAACCATATAAGGGATTTAACGGTAATCAATTTAGTATTGATAATATTTATGAAATTAGAAGACATTTAGAACACTTGTTTAATTGTAGTTCAAATCAAATGGTATTTCACGGTGTAGAGTTTGGAGTTAATACAACACCGGCATTCAATCCTAAATTGTTTGTAAAAGGTTTACTTTATCACAGAAATAGCGAGTTTGAATTTACGTATGACCGAAATACCGCACTAGCAGAACACCAACGTTGGAACTTTAAAATATATAGCAAATCATTTCATTACAAGATGAATCACCACGTTTTAAGAGTAGAAATCAAAATAGTTAAAATGGAAGACATTAATTGTAATCTTGACGACAAAGGTTTACTAAATAAATATTATGTAGGTATAGAAACATTTGCAGATGTTAACGAGAACACTCTTAAAAAAGCCAAAGAACTACTTTTAAAGAGGTTTGACGAAGTTGTGTATTATGATTATACTATCAATAAAAAAAGCCTCTCAAAAACTGATTTAAAAAACATTAAAAATTATTCAAATCAAGGTTATTGGATTAATGATTTAAAATCAAATCACAGGGATAGACCCAAGAAAAATTTAAAATCAATAATTATAAATAATTCAGAAAATTTGCACCAACAAATAAGGAATAATATTATTGAAAAGTGTGTAATAAATAACCGCCTTTTTGAAAGTAGTAAATGTGTAATAAATAACTCCTTGACTATACTGTTAAGTACTACACAAAAAGAGCCCAAAAAAAGAGGTGTATTTTACCCTAAAAAACAAGATATCAAAAACACCATTTGCAATGTGACTGGTTTTAATATTTCGATGCAGAAAAACGACAGTATTTTATTAAGTCATACAGGTTTAAAATACTACTACAAACACGACAAAAAAGTTTTTGAGCAAATCAAAAGGCGTTATTTGTCAAATCGTTGGTCGTCGTCGGATTTTGAAACACAAATAAAGGAGATTGCGCACAATATTAGGAACGCAAAGAGCAATCGAAGTATAAGACAGGAGAGGATTTACAAACCCCAACAGATTAATATGTTTCCTTATTTCGACTTATGACGTTTTTTAAATCTGAAAATTTAATTTTCCTAAATGGGTTTTTTAAATTTTCTATATTTAAGAAAAAATGCAATTCCTCCAAAAATAACTACTTGAGGAATATTTTCAATAAGTTGCCCGATAAATGCAACGGGGTAGATATTAAATTCATTTAAATAAATAATATCACACACAATTTTAACAACAGTAATTATTAACCAAACAGGTAAAAATACTGCAATTAATATTTTACCAGTACTTTTAGTTTTCTTTGAAAAAATTGAAAAAAAATAGTTTGTCAAAACAACAATTAAAAACCAAATAAAATAGGGCAAAAATCTTTGAGTTAAGTCAGGTGTAGTCATCTTTTAAATTATTTAATTATGGGATATAAAAATACTATGAAATTATAGAAAAAATGTGAGGCAATTGGATATATTAAATTATTGTATCTATTTCTTAAATAACCGAGGAAAAACCCGAGAGGCAATACATATAGTATAGAAATGAAAGTTCCATAAATTAGATGCATTAAATAAAATAAAATACTACTTATAATTATTGTATTTTTAACTGAATAAATAAGTTTTAATTTATCAAAAATTAATCCTCTAAAAAATATTTCTTCGAAGACGGCGGGCAGAGTTGCGTAAAAGATTAATCCAAAAAGGATTTTGTAATCTGATAAATAAATCCCATAATCATTGGGTAATTTACGATTAACCAAATTAAAAATATACTCTTGAAAATTTGATATTAATAACGCAAAAATTAATGAGACAAGTGCTATTACAAATGCTTTTTTTAAATCAATTTTAAGTAAAAATAAATTATTAAAATAGTTTTTACATATAATAAAAATATACAAACTAATTATAAATGTCCTAATAGATCCACCATAAATATTATAATATCCGCTATCAATAAAGCAATACTCAACTAAGAAAATTAAAGCAATAATTAGGTATAATTTTATTTGTTGAATGGAAACAAAATTGATAATTCTATGCTTATTTAAGTCATCATTAAATTTTAAAATAAAAAACAATAAACTATTAGCCATTATTAAAAAAACCCAATTTGAAGAATTCATCTTAAATACATTTATAATAATAATTATCCGCAATTTACAGCCTTAAACGCACTTAAGTTTTGACCTATTCAAAATTAATTTTATTCTTATTCAAATATTTATCTAATAACTCGCCTTGTTTAAAGTGTTTTTTATAAAGGATTTTATTTGAACTTACATCATAATAAACCTCTACAAAGAATTCATTTATTGCATAAAGATTAATAACAACACTCTCTTCAAAACACTGGTCGATAAGCCTCCCAATATTCCAAACCGCATTGTATTGTTCTACTTCGGTAAGACGACAAAACTCGTAAAGTTTCATTATTATAGATTTGTATGTGTTATTTGTTTTTTCTTTTACGAGCCTCTTTCCAACTATCATTATGATACTTGTCACTTGGATGACTTTGGAATTTATCCCAAACCAATTTTATTACTAAAGCGAATACCACAATCGAGATTAATATATCAAGTATTTCCATAATCTAAAAAAGAAGTTTCTTTTTTCTCAAATAATTAAATTCTATTTTATAGAACTTTAACGGTAAATTTAAAAAAAATTAGGATAACAAGTAAGAATAATGCTAGTTATTTGTAATACTTAACAGGTGCGTTAAATAGATTGCTAATAATTTGCAAAGTCTTATATTTATTGACAAAGATTGATGTTTAGATAGGTTTACTGATATTAACTTTGATAGTTGTTTAAGTTAAATTGTTTATAAAACAAGAGAAATGTTTGTAAAATCATTTAAAGTAATATACATTTGTATCGTTCTTTGCCTTTGGCTTGGAATCTACAGAGGTCTCAAACGCTGAACCAATAATCAGCGTTTTTCTATTTTATATACCTGTCCAAACAGGACTCATTAATATTTTTCCAATAGAATTGTCGGCAACATAAGCACTAATAAAAATTGCTTTAGTTGGATTTATTATTGAAATAATTACTACATAATCATTTTTTACAATTGCAACTCTGCGTGAATTATCATATGATTTCGTCTTATTATCCCAACCAATTCTTAAATCTGAAGTAGGATCTTCCAATGTTTCTTTAATCCATAATATTCGTTCAGCCCTTACTATTGAAAAAACATCTTTTGTCGGATTTCTCCTGTTTGAACTTTCAAAAAAAGAATGGTTAAAATTATTAGGGCTAAAACTAACTCTTAGTCCATCATTTGTAAAAACAGGACTTGCAATATTGCAATATGTATTTAAAAATAATTGTCTATATGCTTGTTCGTCCGGTAGTGTTGTGATTATATACGCCATTACCATCCCCCTTGTAAATTAATTTTGAAAACATTAAATTTTTCTTCCCATTTTCCAGTTTGAGTTATTTGTTTCTTAATGTACTTATTTTCAATATGTTTTATTAAATTTAATTTTGCAATACTTACAATCTCGCCATTAAATTTTGCTGCGACTAAACCAGTAATAAAATCTGCCAACTGTATTCCTGAAGATTGATTAGAGGGTAACGCCTGAATCTGAGTAATATCTGAAGTCAAATTGGCATTATCCAGTTTACTTTCTAAAGTCAGAATCCTTCCCTTATCCCTATTTACTTTAAAATCAACAAAGATTTCATAATTATTAAAATCAAAAATCCAATGATGCAAGAGTTGATAATAAAATTTATAAAAACCCAATTCGGCGTCCGCATTGTTAAATTTGACATTATCAACTTTTATAGACTCAACTAACAATACTCTAGACCTCAATAAATCTGTACTAAAAAAATAATCAATCAGGTCTATGTATAAATCAAAATAAAATGGAGAAACCTTACTCCACTTTAATTCTCCATAAACTTTATGCTTTTGTTTTATTTCATTTATAGATGCCTTAAATTCATCTCTATAACTTGCGGGCATCCAAATCCCCCTATAGCCATATATTTATGTGCTGTCTTTTCAGTTAGCGCTTCCAATCCACTTTCGTCACAATATATTTCAAAATCCATTTATATTATTTATTAATTCCAAATATAGTGAAAACACTTAAACTTACCTTTTAAAATATTTGAGAGAGAAAAATCCATAAAAATTTAAAATATTAAATTGACAAATAAATCATATAAAATAAAAATGTCGGGCAATGGTCGGGTTTTTTAATTAAAAAAAGCCTGTAATGTATTGATTTACAATACAATTACAGACTTTTTAAGTACCCGGAGCCGGAGTCGAACCGGCACGGTTTCCCACAGGTGTTTGAGACCAGCGCGTCTACCAATTCCGCCATCCGGGCTTAGCTAGACATGAAATAACAACAGTTATTTCAACGCAATAAAAGATGTGATTGTGTTTAAATCAACCATCAATTCCTTTAACACGGTGCAAATGTAAAAAATAATATTAAATGTTCTACTAAAAATACTTAATTTTTTCCTTTCAGAGTTGAATAAATTTTATAAATTTGCACCTCGGTAAAACGAAACACACTAACTAACTACAAAACAACAAATTAATGTCACACCTAGAACCAGAAGCTAAAATTTTTGCTTGTTCACAAAGTGTCTATCTTGCAGAAAAAATAGCAGAGCAATACGGAATCCCATTAGGGAAAGTCACCATGTCAAAATACAGCGACGGTGAATTTCAGCCTTCATACGAAGAGTCTATCAGAGGATTACGCGTTTTTATTGTTTGTTCGACTTTTCCAAATGCAGATAATTTGATGGAATTGTTATTAATGATTGACGCTGCAAAACGTGCTTCGGCAAGACATATAACTGCAGTAATTCCTTATTTTGGATGGGCAAGACAAGACAGAAAAGACAAGCCTAGAGTTCCGATAGGGGCAAAATTGACAGCGAAATTATTAGAAAGCGCTGGGGCAACACGAGTAATGACAATGGATTTGCATGCCGATCAAATTCAAGGATTCTTTGAAAAGCCGGTGGATCATCTTTTTGCTTCAACTATCTTTTTACCTTATGTAGAAAGTTTAGGTTTAGACAATTTGACTATTGCATCACCTGATATGGGAGGTTCTAAAAGAGCTTACGCCTATTCTAAATTTTTAAATTCAGATGTGGTTATCTGTTACAAACAGAGAAAAGCTGCCAATGTGATTGACACGATGGAATTAATTGGTGAGGTTAAAGGTAGAAATGTAATCTTAGTAGATGACATGATTGATACCGGAGGCACTTTGGCGAAAGCCGCCGATTTAATGATAGAAAAAGGAGCTTTGAGCGTAAGAGCAATTTGTACCCACGCTATTTTATCTGGCGAGGCTTACGAAAAAATTGAAAACTCAAAATTGAGCGAATTAATAGTTACCGATTCTATTCCGTTGAAGAAAGAATCAAACAAAATAAGAGTGTTGAGTTGTGCGCCTCTTTTTGCTGAAGTTATGCACATGGTGCACCACAACAATTCCATTAGTGGAAAGTTTATAATGTAAGACACAAGTCTTAAAGTTATAAATTCATGCCGATAGCCAAAAACTAAAGGCCAAACAAGTAATATTATTAATAACTATATTTTTTTTACAATGAAATCGATTACAATTAAAGGATCAGAAAGAGAAAGCGTGGGTAAAGTAGCAACTAAAGCCCTACGTAATGCTGGATTGGTTCCTTGCGTATTATACGGAGGAAATCAGGCAGTTCATTTCTCAGCAGAAGTTATGGCTTTCAAAAACTTGGTTTACACTCCAAACGCTCACACAGTTGAGATCGATCTTGGAAAAGGAAAATCATTTAACGCTATTTTACAAGACATTCAGGTTCACCCGGTGTCTGACAAGATTTTACATATTGACTTCTTTCAAATTTTTGATGACAAAGAAATCACTATGGAAGTTCCAGTAAAAATCGTTGGTAACTCTAAAGGAGTTATGGCAGGTGGAGATTTACGTTTGAACAACCGTAAATTAAGAGTAAAAGCATTACCGAAAAATCTTCCAGATTTCGTTGAAGCTGATATTACACCGCTTGACATGGGTAACAAATTATACGTTACTAAAGTACCTACTCCAAACTTCAAAATCATGCACCCAGACAATACCGTTATTTGTCAAGTGAAGATTTCTCGTGCGGCTATGAAAGCAGCTCAAGAAGCAGCAAAAGCAGCAAAAGCTCCTGCAAAAGGAAAGAAAAAATAATATTTTTTCAATCATTCAAGAAAGCATCAGTTGTAAAACTGGTGCTTTTTTTATTTAATCTGAACTCGTTTCAGATTCTATTCCTAAACCTGTTTCAGATTCTATTCAGGAGCACAGCTATCCATTTTCACAACAACTCATCTCCTGCTGTATGTTACAATCTTTTTATCCAGAAACAAGTTCAGGATAAAAAGGATTTCCACTCCCATCAGGGCTATCCAGAAATATTATGCTCTCCTTAACGATTTTCTAAAATCTAATAGTCCAATACTCTAATTAAGTTTATTTTTGCAACATGATAAAATGGATTTCAAATTTATTCTCATCAACAAACACAGATGACAATACGGATTATATAAAACCAGAGGTTCACAAACACCAAAAAAACAATATAGAAAGCGTGAGTAATAAATTTTTAATAGTTGGACTCGGTAACATTGGTGCCGAATATGTAAACACACGTCACAACATAGGATTTAAAGTAGTGGATTTTTTGGCTCGTAAAGAAGGAATTTCTTTCGAAACTGTAAAACTGGGTTCCCTTGCTCAATACAAATTTAAAGGAAAAACTTTTTTTCTTTTAAAACCAAACACGTACATGAATTTGAGCGGAAAAGCAGTGAAATATTGGATGGATAAAGAAAATATCCCTTTGGAAAATATTTTTGTGATTACCGATGATTTGAATCTTTCCTTTGGAACCATCCGCATTAAACCGAAAGGAAGTGATGGCGGACACAACGGGTTAAAGAACATCAATTTGGTACTGAACACGCAAAACTACACTAGATTCCGTTTTGGAATCAGCGACGAATTCAAAAAAGGAAAACAAGTTGACTATGTTCTTGGCGAATGGGATGACACAGAAAAACTGGCACTTCCTGAACGATTAGAACTGGCCTCGGAGATTATTAAATCATTTGGAGCCGCAGGGCTGGAAAATACCATGACCACATTTAACGGGAAATAAAATCGGTACATTCCTGACCATTAATCAAATGGATTTTGAATTAATTTGTATTACACGATAATAATAATTAATTTTAATGCATCTTTATTAATTATCAGAAAAATTGACCTCTTATATCAAAATTTTTTAGATAAAAATCAACGAGCTTATAACATGAAAAAAATTACTTTTATACTCCTACTCTCCCTTTTTTTTTCAGCCAATTATTCGTTTGCTCAAGTAAATAATCCAACTGAAGTCATCCTTTTTGGTAAAAAGAAAATTATCAAACAAGGTTCTTTCATTCGTTGTGCAACTACAGAATACGAAGAGTATTTGAAGTCCAAAAATCCAAATAGATTATCTACTTCTGAATTTGAACAATGGATTACTCCAAAAATTACAATTGAAAAAGAAAAAATAAAAAACACCTCTAAAGGATTAAGACAAAACGCTGTCATAACAATTCCGGTTGTAGTTCACGTTATTCATAATGGAAACCTGATAGGTTCCGAGGAAAACATATTTGACCAACAAGTAATCTCGCAAATTCAAGTACTAAACGAAGATTTTAGAAAAAAATCAGGAACTCCAGGTTTTAACACCAATCCTGTTGGAGCCGATGTTGAAATTGAATTCGCTCTGGCAAAACGAGATCCTTCGGGAATTTTATCAAATGGAATAAACCGTGTAGACTTAGGAAAAGAAAGCTGGTCAACTGATGAAATTGATGCTATTGTAAAACCTCAGACACAATGGAATCCTGAAAAATATCTTAATATTTGGGTCGTTAAATTCACGGGGAATAATCTTTTAGGATATGCACAATTTCCAAACGCATCCGGCTTACCGGGAATAAATCCAGATGAAGGTCCAGCTAACACTGATGGAGTTGTAATAGGTTATGCTTTTTTTGGTTCATCAAGCTACTTTCCAGGAGGAACATACGTAACTGATTATGACAAAGGAAGAACAACCTCACATGAAGTAGGACATTGGCTTGGACTAAGACATATTTGGGGAGATGGAGGTTGTGACGTAGATGATTTTTGCGCGGACACTCCAAATGCAGGTCAAGAAAATCAAGGGTGTCCGGTAGGAGTTGATTCCTGCCCAACATCGCCAGGGTTTGACATGATTGAAAATTATATGGACTATACGAATGATGCCTGCATGAACATATTCACAGCAGACCAAAAAACTCGTATGATAACCGTTATGAACAATTCCACAAGAAGAGTTTCGTTAAAAACTTCTGATGCACTTGTCCCAGGAGTCACTTTTAGCAATGATGCCTCAACTATGATTGTAACTCTAAATATTAACTGCAGTAAAAATTTCTCGCCAGTCGTAAAAATCACAAATAAAGGAACCTCTCCTTTAACCCAAGCGTCCATACAATATGGCATTGATAATCAAAACTTACAAACTTATAACTGGACTGGCAATCTTGCCAATAATCAATCACAAGACATTACTTTAAGCAGCTTAACTACAACGGTAGGGAACCATAATTTTAGCTCCACCATAACTAGTGTAAATGGAACGACTGATCAAAACGCTTCTAATAATAGTAGTACAATTAATTTTGAAATTGCAGACAATGTAAACTACTCGTCTAACACCATAAACTTCTCCCTGCAACTTGACCATTACGGCTCAGAAACTACATGGAAACTAACAAACACCGCAGGAGTAATATTGTATGAAGGCGGACCGTACGCGGATACCGATAATGAAACTGGACCATTGCCAGCACTAATAACCACCAGTTTTAACCTTGCTAGTAATGACTGTTATACTTTTTCAATTTTTGACAGTCAAGACGATGGTATTTGTTGTGAATACGGAGCGGGATCTTATGTTTTAAATACCCCGACTGGTGAGGTTATTGCATCAGGAGATGAGTTTGGAGCTGGTGATACAACTAAGTTCAGCATCAATTCACTAGCAACTAATGACGTTAAAAACTTAAATTCAGTTTATCTCTATCCAAATCCAACCTCTAACTTATTGAATATCGTTGTTGAAAATAAATTAGACGCTCCCGAAGCTTACACTATTATTAACAGCTTAGGTCAAATAATAAAATCGAAAAAAATCGAATCAGCAGAAGACCTTAGTGTAAATGTTTCTAACTTATCGCAAGGCATTTATTTTTTAAAATTATCGAAAAATCAATCCGAAACCAATACAATTCGGTTTATTAAAAAATAAAAAACATAAAATGAGCTAAAAAAGGATTGAAGTTTTCAATCCTTTTTTAGTTATATCAATTGGATACCTTAAATTTGCACTATTATAAAACACTTGCTTTGAAGATTTTCCATTCTATAAACGATTTCAGCTCCACAAAAAAAACGATTCTAACCTTAGGCACTTTTGACGGAGTACACATTGGGCATAAAAAAATCCTGAAAAAATTAACCCAAAACACTGAAAATCAAAAATACGAAAGCTTAGTTCTTACTTTTTTTCCTCATCCCAGAATGGTCTTACAAGAGCATTCTGACATAAAACTACTCAATACCATAGACGAAAAAATAGATTTGCTAGAAAAGATTGGTATTGAAAACCTTGTTATCCATCCTTTTGACGAAGCTTTTTCGAGACTAACCGCCGAAGAATTTGTGAGTAACATTCTTGTTGATCGATTTCATATTCAAAAAATAGTTATAGGTCATGACCATCGATTTGGAAGAAATCGAACGGCAAACATTGATGATCTTATCGCTTATGGAAAAGAATATGGTTTTGAAGTAGAACAAATATCAGTTCAGGAAATCAATGACATTTCGGTAAGCTCTACAAAAATCAGAAATGCGCTATTAGAAGGAGATATGGCTTTGGCCAATGATTATTTAGGATACAATTACTTTCTAACCGGAAGTATTATCCAAGGAAAACAATTAGGAAGAACAATCGGTTTTCCTACTGCCAACTTAAAAATCGAAGAAAATTACAAACTGATTCCGCAAAACGGAGTTTATATTGTAAAAAGCATAATTGATGGACAAAACGTTTTTGGAATGATGAACATTGGATTCAATCCTACTGTTGACGGACAAAAACAATCTATTGAAATTCATTATTTTGACTTTGATGCTGATTTATACAATCAAAAAATCAGCGTTTCGATACTGCAAAGGATTCGTTCAGAACAAAAATTTGAATCTGTTGACCTCCTAAAAGAACAACTTGAGAAAGACAAAAAAACGGCACTCGCGTTCTTAAATAAATTTTAATTCTGAATAAAAATCTTTTATATTTTCATAAAACATTGCTATTTTTTCTGTAAATTTGATTGTAATATACTGTTTATCATAAAGGTGTAATTTTTAAATTTTAAAACTGGCCATATGAAACTACCGAAAGAATTATTGAACGGATTTATTATTTTCATTGGAATTGGACTTTATTTCTTATTAATGGAGGCTTTAGGTCTTGCTGATTTATATTATTTACGTCTGATTAACGTGCTGTTTGTATTTTACGGAACTCAAAGAACCTTAAAATCAAATTTTGCTGAAGGTAAAACTATATTGGTTTCCAATGCTGTTTCAGCATTAATCACTTCACTTACAGGAATATTTTTAAGTATCATTGGACTGATAATTTACAGCTTTTCAAAGGGAGGTGATACCTATGTAAGCTCATTGTCAAAAACCTTTTTATTTGGAGGAGATCCATCCGTGATGACCTATTCTATTTCCCTGTTATTTGAAGGAATCGTATCGGCCGTAATTGTTACATTCATGCTAATGCTGTATTGGGACACCCGTTACGCTTCAGACAAACACCAAAATTGATTGAATCTATTTTACTTTTAGACTTTTAAAGAAGAAATAATTCATAGCTGTAATAAAAGAATACAGAACAAATATTCCACTGAAAACACACCAAAAGTATTTATCGAAAAACGATAAATAACACCATTATATAGCAATAGATTTCAAAAAAGAATACTACTTTTTAGTTCACATCGCTATTCTATTGCATAATGAAGTTTGTTTTTTAATTTTTAAAAACGAATCGTATGAAACTACCAAAAGAGTTATTAAACGGGGGAATTATTTTCATTGGAATTGGAGCATATTTTTTACTCATGAATGCACTCGGCTATGCTGATTTATTTTATTTGCGTCTTTTGAATGTGTTTTTTGTATTTTACGGTGTCAACAGAACAATTGAAATGAACATCAATGAAGGTAAAAAAAACTTTGTTGACAATGCAGTTTCGGCAATGATTACTTCACTAATAGGTGTCTTTTTAAGTATCATAGGATTAGTGACTTACAGTTACATGAATGGAGGAGACGCCTATGTAAAATCCTTACCAATGACTTTTTTATTTGGCGGCAACCCTTCGGTAAATACTTATTCGATTTGCTTACTTTTTGAAGGAATAGCCTCTTCGGTAATTGTTACTATGTTGCTAATGTTATATTGGAACAACCGTCATATAACTGATTAACTTAGCTATTGCATTGCTTCTTTAGAACAATTTAACTACTTTTGGTCCATCAAAAAATCGCATCGATGAGTATTACAAAACACAATTGGACGAAAGACGAAATTATCGCAATATATAATAAACCTATGATGGATTTGCTTTTTGAAGCAGCTTCTATACATAGAGAACACCACGACCCTAATGTGGTTCAGGTTTCAACATTATTATCCATAAAAACTGGTGGATGTCCTGAGGATTGTGGCTATTGTCCACAAGCCGCAAGATACCATACTGAAATTGAAGGCAATGATTTAATGTCAGTTAGCCAAGTGAAAGCGCAAGCTTTACGCGCAAAATCAAGCGGATCTTCACGTGTATGCATGGGAGCAGCTTGGAGAAACGTAAAAGACGGCCCTGAATTTGACCAAGTACTTGAAATGGTCCGTACCATAAACAAACTGGATATGGAAGTGTGCTGTACCCTTGGAATGATTACTGAAAACCAAGCACACCGACTGGCGGAAGCAGGTTTATATGCCTACAACCACAATTTAGACACTTCAGAAGAATATTATAAAGAAGTAATTTCAACACGAGGATTTGAAGACCGTTTGCAAACCATAGAGAATGTTCGTAAAACGAATGTTACTGTTTGTAGCGGAGGAATAATTGGCATGGGGGAAAGCATCGAAGACAGAGCAGGAATGCTTGTAGCACTTTCTACATTGAACCCACAACCTGAATCTGTGCCAATCAATGCATTGGTAGCTGTTGAAGGAACTCCGATGGAAGAAGAAAAACCGGTAGAAATATGGGAAATGATTCGAATGGTAGCCACTACCAGAATTATCATGCCTGAAACTCAAGTACGTTTATCAGCCGGAAGAATGAATATGAGCCGCGAAGGTCAAGCCATGTGTTTCTTTGCTGGTGCCAATTCTATTTTTGCAGGAGATAAATTACTTACTACACCAAATCCTGATGTAAATGAAGACATGAAAATGTTTGAGATGTTAGGTTTAAATCCACAAAAACCATTTACAAAAGTTTCTCAGCCACAAACCGTTGAAGCTGAAGATTCTCAATTTGCACCATTGGGAGAAAAACCAAAATGGTCAAGACCAGGACATACTATTGAGAGAAATCTTGAAGCATCCGGTAAAGAAAAATAAATATCGATTCAAATAACACAAAAACCATCTGTTTTGAACAGATGGTTTTTTTATGCCAATATTTTAATAAACTACCTTTCTTACAACTGAATGACCATTTTGTAAAACTATATTTATCACTAATGCCTGATGATTCGACGCCAAATTAAGTAACGAGAAATCAATATCATTTATATTATTCCTTTGATATATTTTTCTTCCAGCCAAATCATATATTGAAATTTCATCGATGAACTCTTTAGTAGAATTCACCTGTAATTGTTTATTATCATTGAACACTAAAACTGATTCTTTATCTTTTTCAAGTTCATTCAAAGCCAAAGTCTTATCGGTAAAACGCAATACAAAACGATCATTAAAAATCCCCACAGCAGTATTAAAAGTTAGAATCTCATTCTTTAAATTAATAATATTGTTGTTGAATTTATCCTCAACAAAAACATTTTGGCACGCTAGTAATTCATCCGCTTGATCGATTCTAATCGTAAAAGCACCCGCTATCGTAGTAGTAAACCCTAATTTAACTTCGTCAGTTTCTTCAAATGGCAAAGCCCTACCTTGAATTGCCAAATTCTTATCTTGAATAATACTGTAAAAGTCTAAATATTCATTGCCATTAAAACTTTCACCATCAAAAGAATTATCAAAATCATCAGTCGCCCCAGTTGCATAACCCAGTAATATTTGTTTGAAAGCGCCTTCACTATTATATAAATCCAACCAAATGCGATGTCTTTCAATATCATTTGTTTTTGCTTTCTTGGTCGTATTTAATTTAAAAAAACTTGAATTCTGCCCAATTATTCGCATACTATTATTGAATTTTACAATTCCGCCACCATTGATAGCAGTGACAAAAAAAGCTTGAGCAGAAGCAATTTTACCATCTGGCTTTGTATTATTAACGCCTGAACTCAAAGACGCACTCGTACCAACACCTCCCAATGAATTATAAACTGCATAATCATCCGAAGTATATATATTATTATTAATCGCAGTATTATGCGTCCAGAAGTAAATGGTTCCCTCTAAAATTCCATTATTTGCATTGATAAATAAATTGGCATCAATCGCTGAAGGATATGGGTTTCCAATAAGATTCGACGTATCTGTAGCACCAATTGGAATTGACACCAATCCATTGTTAGGAACACCAACAAACACTGCTTCATGATACCCTTTAACTGCACCCGAAAAAGATTCTGGTCCACGGATAATATATCCTTTACCAACCGTCATTGCAGATGTTGAAAGCTCATTAAACCATGAATCTAAAGAAGCATCAAAAGAATAAAACTTATCCGGAGGTGTATTTGGAGACACATCAATCAATTTTTGATTTAAAACCGGAGAAGACCAATACGTATAATCTGTTTTCAGGATTGGTGTCGTTTTTCTTTTTAACTGAATAATTCCAGTATTGCTGACCTGATCCTCGGATTGATAAAGTGCCGCATTGTTTTCTAAAATCAACGTGCCTAAACCCGAATAATCAAAAACTAATCCCAGAGTATTTCCGTCTGGAACAGTAACCGTATTTCCCAAACTAATTGAACAAGAACAGGAATTTACGGAAGCAAGTGAGCTGTAATTAGCATTGAAAATTAATGTTCTTTCAACTGATGGCAGCCCATTACTCCATGCAATCCCGTTCCATACAGAACTATTTGTACACAGTTTAATTCGGGCTACACGATGCTTTGTTATTCCAGAAACAGAATTGAAACTTCCTCCAATAATTACTTTATTATTTGGCGTAAAACAAGTGCTAAACAGCGTACCGTTTAAGTTTACGGAAAAAGTAGTGTCATAAACTCCCGAAGAAAGCAATCTCAGCATTCGTTTTACAGCTATTCCATTATAAGTTCCCGAGAAAGTTCCGCCAAGTAAAACCCGGTCATCCGGCTGAACCAAAATAGTTCTAATCTCTCCATTACTAAAACCTGCTCCTGATGCAAAAGTGGTATCCAGACTCCCGTTGCTATTCAGCCTCAGAATTCTTTTTGCGGAAGCACCTCCATAACTTAAAAATGTTCCACCAACAATCAATTTATCATCAGACTGTAAGGCAATTGCATATACATTTTTATCAAAGCCAATGCCAACAGAAAAACCGGAATCAATACTTCCGTCAGTATTCAAACGAATCATTCGATTATAAGAACCTCCATTAAAAGTAGCAAAACGTCCCCCTAAAACTATTTTTCCATCCGGTTGCAACAAGACCGCTTCTACTATAGCATCAGCACCTAAACCTGTATTGAAAGTGAGATCAAGAATTCCATTGGGCAATAACCGGGCAATTCTATTCACCAAAACCCCATTATAACTTGTGAAATTCCCAGCAATAATTATTTTCCCGTCTGCCTGCAATGCGAGCGCATAGATTTGATTATTTGAGCCTAATCCCGTGATAAAAGTGGGATCTAAAAGCCCGTCAGGAAGAATTCTGGTTATTCTGTTTGCCAGTACACCATTGTAAGTTGTAAAAACTCCTGCTAAAACAATTTTATTATCCGTTTGTATGATTGCACTTCTAATAGTATTATTTGCACCAGCACCAGATGTATTAAATGAAGAATCAACTGCACCGTCTTCAGACAAACGTGAAACTCTGTTACAAATAGTTCCGTTGAATTTCGTAAAACTACCAAATGCCATTGTTTTGTTATCTGATAAGGAAAGCACTTTCAAAACTGAATTATCAAAACCTACACCAGCGGTAAGATACCCAATATCCAAAGCTCCGACAGGATCAACTTTAGCCAATCGCCCTTGATTTTGTGAATCAAAAATGGAGAAAGAACCTGCTACATACCAAGAACCGTCAGAAGCATTAGCGACATCCAGAACTGATGCCGAGAATGGACCTGCTCCAATATCAAATATTGGATCTAAAATTCCATTAGAACTTAAAAACGTCAATCGATTTACATCTATTCCGTTATAAGTACCCGTGAAAGAACCTCCAACCATAACGGCTCCAGCTGAATTTAGTTTAATAACCTCAACAACACCACCATTAAATCCTATGCCTGAAACAAAGCTGACATCAATAGAACCATCTATATTCAAGCGAACTATTTTATTTGCTATAATTCCGTTATAGGTTACAAAATCCCCGCCAGCAATAATTTTCCCATCAGGTTGTAAGACAAGAGCTGACACGCCAGCATTAAAACCCGAGCCTATCACAAAAGAAGTATCAGGACTCCCATCCGAATTTAATCTGATTATTTTATTTTTACTAATTCCGTTGAAAGAATCAAATGAACCTGCTAAAACTATCTTTCCATCAGGCTGAATTTGAACTTCTTCCACTACTCCATTAGCCGCGGATCCAGTGATAAAGCTAGCGTCTAAATTCCCATTAGGTAAAATTCTGGCTACTCGATTAGCTGTGATTCCATTGTATTTAGTAAAGCTACCTACAATAACCACGCTACCATTAGTTTGCAAAGCTAGTCCATACACTATTCCACTACTTGCAGCTACCAGAGTATTGAATGTAGCATCAATGGAGCCATCACTATTCAATCGTATTAATCGGTTTGCACTTATTCCATTAAAGGTTGTGAAGGAACCTCCTAAAATTATCTTGCCATCAGGCTGTATTAAAGAACAATACACTTTACCATTAAAACTTGAACCTAGATTAAAGGATGTATCTTTAGACCCGTCTTGAAACAACCTACATAAATACGGAGTTATTGCACCGTTAAAATTCAAATAATCACCTCCTACAATCAGTTTACTATCTGGTTGCAAAGAGACTGTTCTAACAGTATTATCAAAACCGTCCCCTTGCAAACCATCATCATAAACATTAAATGTTGCATCTGATTTTCCTTGTTGAGAATATGCCTTATTTTGAAACAAAAGACCAAATACTATAGCAAAGTAAACTAATATTGTTTTCAAATTTAGATTGGATTTAGGCCGCTATTATGAATCTTGATACGACTCATAATTTCAACTTTGGTTAATAACATCTATAAATGTAAACACTATGACTCCCTTACACAATACCCACATTTAGTGATATTTAGCCTAAATCAAGAAATATTTTTGCTTTTATTGCTGCAAAAAAATCCCATCCTGAACAAACAGAATGGGATTTTTATATACGACTATGAAATTATTCTATTGTTCTAATAAATAACTTTTTTAGAGATTTCTTTTCCATTGGCTAATATCACTTTGACTATTACTAATTGTTTATTCAAAGTAATATTTGACGTGCGGAATTCATTACTATTTACAGCTTCTTTATCAAATATTTTTCTTCCAAGTAAATCAAAGACTGTGATTCGTTTTATACTTTCAAGTTCAGATTTTATTTTTAATTCATTTTTATCTTTAGAAATTAAAACCGAATTATCAAATTCACCAACATTTTCTATTCCTAACGTTTTTTGTGTAAAAAGTAATACAAAACGATCATTAAAAGCTCCTGCTCCAGTTGAAAAACTATAAGCTCCTTCTTTTAGATTTTTAACACTATTAGTCATTTTATCTTCGATAAAAACATCTTCAGAGGTTAGTATTCCATCCACTTGATCAATACTTATTGAGAAAGTCCCTGCAATTGTAGAACTATACCCTAATGTTACCTCATCATTTTTATCAAATGGCAAAGCTCTACCCTGTATGGTTAAGTTTTTATCATCATTGATACTATAAAAATCAACAAACTGATTTCCATCAAAACTTTCTCCATCAAAAGCATCATCATAATCGTTAGTAGCATCAGTAACATACCCAACTAACATTTGTTTGAAAGCACCTTCTGAATTAGTTAAATTAAGCCAAACACGGTGTTTCTCAATTGCATCCTTCGTTTTTGAGCTTTTGGCAGTCCTGAAAAATTGGGAATTATTTACACCTAAAGCACCTCCAGAGATACGCATACTATTATTAAATATGATATCTCCACCAGCTACTTTACCAGTTGCAAAAAATCCTTGACCAGCAGCAATCTTACCATTAGGTTTATTTGATTCTTGCTCTACTCCTCCTACAAAATTACCAATTCTTGTTGCAGTCCCTCCAGTTAGATTATAAGTAGCATAATCATCTGATGAATAGGCATAAACACCAGTCCCTGGGTTGCTAACCCCAATACCCATTGCTGTATTATGCGTCCAGAAATAAAGGGTTCCATCTAAAACGGAGCTATTTGTTGTTAAAAACAAATCTGCATTTAAAGCGGACGGATAAGGATTACCTATAAGATTCGATGTTTCTCTTCCTAAAGATGGAATAGTAACATAAACGGAGCCATTATTTGGCACCCCTTGAAAAGGAGCTTCATAAAACCCTGGAGGTGGTATTGTCTCATAATGAGGACCTCTAATGATGTACCCAAGACCTATTGTCATTGTATTATCAGAATCCTCTTGATTCCAATCATCTACAACTGCGTTAAATGAATAAAAAAAATCAGAAGGGGTTTTAATAGAAACATTTTTCAATATTTGTCCTGTAACTGGTGAAGACCAATAAGTATAATCTGTCTCTCTAGTTGTAGAATTGCTTCTCATATAAGTTATATTCCCTATATTAGTAGTATTATCATTAATTTGAACCAAACTAGCATTATTTTCAAATTTTAATGACCCACCAGAAACTTTCACTTCATTATTTACTTTTAATGTATGCCCTTTATTAATGATAACATTCCCCGTAGTGACTTCGCAAGAACAAATCTCCAAATCGGCAGTAGATGAAAAATTACCATTAAACACAATTTTATCTGCACTCGTTGGATTATTCGGTAACCATGAACTTCCATTCCAGGTTTTAGTAGCTACACTATTTACAGTTACCTCTATTGCAGTCCTAGAAGTTGTATATGTACCAGCTCCTGTACCATAAGAAGCTTCAAGGTAATATGTTGCTGTTGAAGATATAGTAGATGAGTAAGCACTACCTGTATAAATCGGAGAACCACCGCTTGGAACTGTATACCATTTGATAGTTGCTCCGATAGATGGTGTTGCAATAGCACTTATAGAAAAACTACTTGAACCACACAGAGATGTTTTTGACATTGATGCTTTTACAGCATTATAACCCCCATTGTTTATAACATCGGTGAAAGTATATGCTGCTGCCGGACTTCCTGTTCCAGAACAATATGCTAAAACATTACCTCCAATTGAAATTTCAATATTATTATTACATATTCCATTCCCGGGTGTTGGTAGCCCACCTTCCCCTACTTGAATAGATACATTTGTAGGTAAATTCAAAGTGACTTTATTTGCAAAATTAATATTAGCATAAGGGATAAGACCTGGGGTAATTATAAGGTTTTGAGTGTTTATTGTAAAAGTACCTCCTGCATTTCCCCCACTTCCTCCATCCAAAACTAATGTACCACTAATCGTTAATGTGCCCATTGTTGCTGTTGCTAAATCACTCGTCCCCATAGTTATGGTATGTCCAGCTTGAATAATAACCGCACCAGTACCCGTAAACTGTCCAGGATATCCTTGTGGTGATGTTCCTGAAGGAATGACCCATGAAACACCATTGTAATATTGCCAACTTGCAAGTACAATCCAGTTTCCGCTAGTTACATTCGAACGATAATCACCTACATTTTGAGAAAAAACAACAGTCTGAACTAAAACTAAAAAAAGAGTCAAGAGTAATTTTTTGATCATGCTTTTGTATATTTTTTTTATAAATTCGATTTTAAATCTGCTTCTTTTCAAAAGAAAAAACCTACGTTAAATTCAAATTAAAAAAAACAAATCCACTTCACATAATAAAATCGTCGACATGCATTTATATTCGTTAAAAAGCTGTTTTACAAAATCTTAAAAACCACCAACTGTAACAAATTATTTAAAATTATACTTTAAGCTATTTTAAAATATAACTTTTTTAGAAACCATTTGACCATTTTGCAATACAATTTTTACAATTAAAGCTTGCTCACTTGAAGACAAATTGGGTATTACATGTTCACTATTCCCAACGTTTATCTTTTTATATAGTTGTTTTCCAATTAGGTCAAAAATTAAAACCTTATCAATTGTTTCATCTGAAGAGTCTATTTTTATCTGTTTATTTTTGACAGAAATTACAACTTTATCATCAGCTGCTTCAAAATCTCCTGTCCCTAAAGTTTTATCTATATAACGCAAAACAAAACGATCATTAAACGTTCCCGCTTGTGTTGTAAAATCATACGATGAGGCTTTTAAATCATGTACCACATTCAACAGCTTGTCTTCAATATAGACCTTTTGAGATTGCATCATTCCATCTACTTCATCAATGCCAATACTAAAATTCCCTATCGCGACAGATCTATATCCTAGAGAAACTTCATCATTTTCATCAAATGGTAAAGCCCTCCCTTGAATCACAAATTTTTTATTTTGATTTACGCTGTAAAAATCCATAAATTCATTTCCATCAAAAGTTTCACCATCGTAGCCATTATCGTAGTCATTAGTAGTTCCGGTAATATATCCCACTAACAATTGTTTGAAAGCACCTTCTGTATTAGTTAGATTTAGCCATACTCTGTTTTTCTCAATGGCACTTGTCGTTTTTGATTTGGTGCTATTTGTCTTGAAAATCTGAGAGTTATTCCCTGTAATTCCTCCAACACCAACTCTCATACTATTATTAAATACAATTTCATTTGTACCTAAAATCGTTGTATTACTTGTAGCAAAAAAACCTTGTCCTGCCCCTATCTTACCAGTTGGTTTGTTAGGATTACTTAGTGTCTTATCAGGGTCGCTATCAGCAACTGTTCCAACACCTCCAGTTAAGTTATAGGAAGCATAATCATCTCCAGAATAAGCATAAACACCAGTTCCGGGATTAACAACCCCAATTCCAATTTTTGTGCTGTGCGTCCAGAAATAAAGTGTTCCATCTATGACACCTGCGTTATCAGTCAAAAATTTATCTGCATCTAATGCCGAGGGATATGGATTTCCGATAAGATATGATTTAAAAGGATATATTCCTGTGATAGGATAGCGTCCATTATTAGGCTTACCAGCAAATGTCACTTCCAACAGAGTCAAAGGACTTACTGATATTGGCCCAGGACCTCTAATACTATACCCTTTCCCCACAATCATCGGACTTGCCACCGACTCACTTTTCCAATCTTCAGAGCCTGCAGTAACTTCGTAAGAATAAAATATACTACCCACAAGACTAGAAGGATTATACGAAATTCCTCCAGTACCTCCTAAATTTAAAGGCGATACAGGTGAAGACCAATACGTGTAATCGGTATTGCGTACTCCCGTATTTGTGAGTCTTTTGTATATTATATTTCCCGCATTGACAGCGGCATCATTAATTTGAACCAAGCTAGCCTTATTCTCAAAAGTCAAAGTTCCTCCTCCTACTACTTCCACTTCGTTTGTAATGGCGAGTGTACGATTTGATCTGATGATAACAGTTGCGCTTCCGGTAACTTTACAAGAACAGCCTACTAAATCTACATCTTGATTAAAATTTCCTGCAAAAACAATTTTTTGTGTGCTTGTTGGAACTAATCCAGTTGACCATGTAGTTCCATTCCATATATCAGTTAAAACGGGATTTATCACCACATTATCTGAAGCTAAAGATGTGCAAGTAGCATTTGAAACCGTAAAAGTATACGTTCCAGGAGCCAATCCTGAAATTGTAGTTGAACTCCCTGTCCCTGTAGTTATTGCCGATGATGTTCCGCTTCTTGTTAAAGTCCATATTCCAGTTGACGGCAAACTATTCAAAGTAACGCTTCCCGTAGCGGAAACACAATCAGGAGGAATAATATCCGCTGACAAAAATGTTGGCGCAGTTGGTAATTCAATTACAGTAAAAGAAGTTGGGCTAGTTGCAGTCCCTACAGGTGTAGCTACAGTAATTGTACCAGTAGTTGCAGTTGAAGGCAACATAGCAGTGATTTGTGTATTGCTATTTATAGAATAAGTTGCTAAAACCCCATTAAAACTCACCGCAGTAGCACCGGTAAAATTTGTCCCAGTTATCACTATGGAAGCCCCAGAAGAAACGCAAGAACTGGTAGGAGTAAAATTGGTTATAGTTGGCAATACTGTTACTGTCACTACTGAAGAAGTCCCTGAACAACCCGTAATAGAATTTATAGCAGTAGCTGTGTAACTAGTTGTTTGTGTAGGATTGGCTATAATACTAGCATTAGACGCAGAAGAAGTTCCTGCTCCAGATGGCATTCCTGCAGTTCCAGATGGAAGAGCTGTCCAACTGTAAGTGTAAGCAATTGTTTTATTACCCGAAATGGTAACATTATCAATTGCCCAAAACCAATCAAATTGCGCATCATATTTAAAACGTACATATAAACTCGATTGATTGATATAGGCATCAAGATTAATTGTTGTCTTTAAAAAATTATTTTCAGCACCTTGAGTAGTTGTTGTATTAGATAAAGTTACCCAAGAACTACCGTTAGTTGAAACTTCTACTCTAGCATAATCTGTATTGTCGAAATCAAGATTATATTGGTAGAATTCTAACGAAAGACTAGTATATCCTGATGAATTCATGGCAGGCGATTGCAATATAGTAGCAGTTACTCCCCCACTCTGATCAGCACTATTAGATAAATAAAACTGACTGTTATCGTTTGAATGAAATGTTCTTACTGGATATCCCCCACCGTAATTGTAAACATACCCATCCTGTCTTAATTTCCAAGCGGCATCTGCAACCGTTCCTCCTGTTGAATTATTAATTTTAGTCCAAAAATTTGTTGTATCATTAAAGCCTTCACTTAATAAAATGGCATTTTGAGCCGTGGGAGATGAAGATGCCGTTAAATTTACATTATCGCCACTATTAATTGAAGAAGAACTAGCAGCAGCAGTAACAGTAGGAGATAAATTGACCATAACAGGATAGTTTACAGAAACCATTCCATTACCACAAGTATTCGTGCCCTGAACGTTAATAGCGCCAGAACTTGAAATTGAAGAGAAATTAACCATTATTGACCTAGTATTCATTCCAGAAACTATCGAAGCACCTAATGGCAAAGTCCAAACATATCCAGTTGCATTTGTTATAGCAGGAACTGAATAAGCGACATTATTTTGCCCTTGACATACAACTGACACTCCACTAATTGCACTCGCTGCAACTGGTTTGATACAAGTAGTTCCACTAATAACAACATTTCTAATCCTTAATTCACGATTAGCAGCATCGGATTCCCATCCGTAAATTCTAACTGACAGAGTTGTATTATCAACATTTATATTAACTGTATTGTTATTTGTGTTTGGGAGTGTGCTACTTGAGCTGAAAGGCACTGCAATTGCAGTTGAAGTTAAAAAATCATCCGTAGAATAATAGGCTTGCACTTGCCAATTCCCATTTGATATACTATGTTCAAAATTAATTGCTGTAACATTAAAAATAGTGTTACTATTAGGAGTTACTTCAAATTCGTAGTATTCATCTGTTCTTAAACTATTGGCATCATTTGACCAACTAACAGTACTAACACCTATCCCGTTATTATAATTAATACTGTTAAGCCCAGCACCTATAGCTACTGAGGTTCCAGTTACATTTCCAGAATTTGTAGAATTTCCATTAGCAGTTAGAGCCCAAGTACTTGATGCAACTTGAGCAATCATGTTATTCCCGAACAAGAAAACAATTAGAACTATCAATAGCAAACGAAATGGGACAACGGATTTTATTAGCGATAATAAACTTATTTTAGAGTCTGAGTAATTTTTATTCATATGGTATTATTTGTAAATTCATTTGTTTTAAATACGGCATTAAAGAACCATATTTCAGTGTGTGTGTTTATCGAAAAAATCAGTTTGTACAATATCAATTACTTTTTCAAATCAAATGAAATTTCACCGACCATCAGTTAAAATAATCGACGTAATACATGTTTGCATTTATAAAGAAAGAAAAATATCAAAAACAAAGCATTTTCAATTTCAATAGCCACAAAGACAAACTTTTGTCATTTTAATTGTAATACTCTTGCTCAAAAAAATTATATTTTTAATGCGCAATTAACGACCATTATAATTAATTTCGCTTAATTACTAAAATCAAGAAACCACCACGAATGAACCCAGTTTTTTCCATAAAAGAAGCCATCCATAAAATAGAGCATTATTGCGCCTATCAAGAACGCTGTCACGAAGAAGTAGTACAAAAACTGAAAAGTATGAAAATGGATACTGATGAAATTGACACGATTATGGTGCATCTTATAAGTGATAATTTTCTTAATGAAGAACGTTTTGCCCAGAGTTTTGCAAGAGGAAAACACCGTATCAAACATTGGGGGAAAATTAGGATTGTCAATGAATTAAAAGCAAAAAAAATAACACAAACTCTCATAAATATTGCCCTCAAAGAGATCTCTACTGAGGAATATTTATCCACTTTTCATACCCTTGCCGACAGAAATTGGGAATCTATAAAAGAAACGAATCTATTAAAAAAACGAAAAAAATTCTGTGACTATTTACTGCGCAGAGGATTCGAAAGCAATTTGATTTTCGAAAAAGCAAAAGAATTAGAAAATCTATAAATCAAACAGTACTGATTGTTTTAGAAGTTCATATTAAAACTTTTTTATCAGAAAGCAAAATACTCAAAAGGCAAAATTTTATCGTTTTTAAATTTCTTCACAAAATATTTATTATTTAAAATCCAAATGCAACTGTTTTTCGTAAGTCTAATTGCACTTGTAATTTTATTCAAAATAGAAAAGCATGTGAATTAATTTAAAAAATAGTTCATGAAGAAAATTTTACTTTTATTTTTACTATTACCTTTTATTGGAATCTCACAAGCCTTATCCGGAAACTACATCATTAAATCAACAAATGCTGCGCCTTTTAACACATTGACAAATGCAGTTACCAGAATAAATAGTGTCGGAGCAGCTGGTCCAGTTGTTTTTTTACTTGACGATACTAGTTACAGCAATACAACCGGGGAAACGTTTCCTATTATCATTACTCAATTCACGGGTACTAGCGCAACAAACACGCTGACCATTAAACCCAACATTGGAAAAACAGTAACAATTACCGCTACAAACAGAAACGGTTTTACAGGTGTTCCTGCAGTTATTGAGTTTAACGGAGCTGATAATATTATAATTGACGGGAACAATGCAACGGGAACAACCCGAAATCTTACTTTAATCAATAATGACGCTGTTAATTTCATAGACAGAACTGTACTTTGGGTTGCCAGTAATGGTGCTAATGGAGCAACAAATATTGATATAAGAAATACAATATTAAAATCAAACATCAGAAATCAGCAAGCAAGGCAACTTTCAGGAATTTATTCCGGTAGCAATGAACTTGGCCTTAACAACAACATAAACATAAACAATGCTGCAACCGCAAACAATGCTACTACCAAAATCACAAATAATGAATTCATCAATGTCAGACAGGGTGTTTACATCAACAGTAGCGCAACATTAAAAACGAGTAAAACGGCTTTGGAGTCAAATATATTTGGAAGTACTATAAACACCGAAAAACCTTCCTTGCCTATTTACATGATTAATACTAATGATTTCACCATAACAAATAACGTAATCAATGGGGTTTTGAATGACAACACTGGAAATCCATCCATAAGCGGAATTACAATTGAAAACGGGAGTAATTATAATATCAAAAGAAATACAATATCCGATGTAATATTGACCACAAATCACATTATTCAATATGCAATCTTCATAAGTGGAACACAAACAAATGGAGTTATTTCTGAAAATAAAATAACAAACATAAAGAACACAGGAAATGGTATTATTAGAACGCTAAGTTTACAAATGAATGCCACTACTTCTGCAAACATGCTTGTTGCAAACAACTTTATTAGTGACATTACAACTACCGGAACAACTACAAATGGTGCTTCAGGAATACAGATACAATCTGGTAGAAATATCAAATTATACCATAATTCAGTTGTCTTGAATGGAAACCAAAACAATATCTCTGCAGCATTGAATATAAATGCAGGAACAGAATTAGACATCATAAATAACATTTTCGGAAATACAAGTACTACTGGAACTGCTTATTCTGTTTATTCAACTGTTGCTGCTTCATCATTCTTGAACATCGATTATAACGATTATTATTCTGCGAGACATATCGGTTTTTTGGGCGGCAACAGAACAACATTAGCAAATTGGCAAACGGCAACTACAAAAGACCGAAATTCAATTAATGTGATTCCAACGTTTGTATCGATTGCCGATTTACATTTAAGCGGAACCAATGCAGCATTTGATGACAAAGGAACTCCGCTAGCTATTATTCCTACTGATATTGACGAAGAATCCAGAAGTACAGTCGCTCCAGATATGGGTGCCGATGAATACAACAGATGTAAAATTTCATCCACATGGAATGGCACTAATTGGTCAAACGGAACACCTACACTTTCCATAAAAGCAATAATAAACGGAACCTACAATACACAAATTCACGGAAACATTACTACTTGTGAACTGACAATAAACACTGAAAAAACACTAACTATAACATCCGGAAAATTTGTAGAAGTACAGAATGATGTTACTGTGATAGGAAATTTAATCATTGAAAATAACGGTAGTTTAATTCAAAATGATGATGATGCAAAAAGTACCGGAATTATAAATGTAATTAGAAATTCCTCATTCATGAAGCAATACGATTATACGTATTGGTCTTCACCAGTTGCCGGTATTAAACTGTCTAATTTCAAAGAATCCTATCTATATTATTCTTTTAATGATGCAGTTGACAACTGGCAGTTCGAATCAGAGAATACCATAATGGCTCCCGGAAAAGGATATATTGCCCGTGCGCCTGAAAACGATTTGGCAACACAAATTGTATCAACAACTTTTACCGGTGTTCCTTTTACAGGTCTAATCGAACTTCCAATTGCTACAGCAGAAACAGGTTCTCTTGGGCTTATTGGAAACCCATATCCTAGTGCTTTAAATGCGGATGCATTTCTTACAAACGCAAACAACAAAGATATTTTGGAAGGGACGCTGTATTTCTGGACACACAACACCGCTATAGCAGCAAACACTCCCAATCCAGGTTCTGGTGTTTTTGCATATTCCGGTGATGATTATGCATCATACAATTTAACGGGAAGTACTGTAACAACAAGTCCGGCACTATCTGGAAAAACTAATAACAACAACAATAGGCCTCAAGGAAATATAGCTTCTGGGCAAGGTTTTTTCGCAGAAATTAAAGAAACTGCTCCAGCTACAAAAAAACTTGTTTTCAATAACAGTATGAGAGTCAAAGGAGAGAATGGCAACACGCAATTTTTTAAAACAAAAGCTGCGAAAGGTACGTCTAACACTACTCTTGAAAAAAACAGAGTATGGGTCAATATTACAAACGAGCAAGGAGCATACTCCGAAATGCTTTTGGGCTACATCACTGGCGCCACTAATGGTTACGACAATGGCTACGACGGAAAAACATTTTCTTCGGATAGTTTTGTTTCAATGTATTCCATTTTAGGTGAAGAAAATTTGTCTATTCAAGGCAGAAGCTTACCATTTGATGAAGAAGACAGCATTCCTCTTGGTTTTGAAAACACTATTGGCGGCACATTCTCAGTAGGAATTGACAGTTTTGACGGATTCTTTACCAATCAGGAAGTGTTTTTGCATGACAAAAAAAATGACGCTACAGTCAATTTAAAACAAGGTCGCTACACTTTTACAACCGAAAAAGGAACTTTTAACGACCGTTTTGAATTGAAATTTAAAGACAAAACCTTAGGAGTAGAAAATCCTGAATTAGTCCAAAACGGAATAGTTGTGTTTAAAAATGGAAGTCAAATTCAACTTGTTTCGGAAGAGAAAAACATTCAAGACATTACAATTTATAACATATTGGGTAAATCTATTTATCAGAAAAAAAACATTAACACTTTGGAGCATACAACTAATGGAATCCAAACTCAAAAACAGCTTGTTATCGTTAAAATAAAAACAGAAGACGGTTTAGAAATCACAAAAAAAATGATGCTGTAACACCGCTAATTTCAACTAGTACAAAACATGGCAGTCAATAATCTGCTGGGTTTTTTTATGCCTTTTGAATCAAAACACTCACCGCATTTCCACCAAAACCAACGGCATTAATCAGTACTTTTTTAATTGGTTTGGTTTGTAATTGCGCTTCCGCAAAAGGAACTCCGATAAATCTGTTGTGTTGCATCATCAAAATAGCGAGTTCCATACTCAAAATCCCCGATGCACCAAAAGTGTGACCAATTTTCCATTTATTGGTAGTCAATAAAGGAAGGCTTTCGCCAAAGATTTTCTCTATCGCTTTATACTCCGTCAAATCGCCTTTTATAGTTCCCGGAGCATGCATCACAATAACATCAACTTCGGATAAATCAGTGTTTTCCAATGCCATTTTCATTGATTTTTGGAAACAAGTTGCTTCCGCCGAAATAGAAATATTATGTTCTAGAATTTCCGTAGCATAACCGATTCCTTCTATATAAGCCAAGGCATTTTCTTTTTTCCCTATTTCGAGACAACACACACCGGCACCTTCGCCAAGAATCATGGTGCTTTGTTTCTTTTCTAAATCAAGCGCACGATTCGGGTATGTTTCTGTACTATTCGAATAAATTTTTAACGCCCGCATTTGGGCAATCGTAAAATCAGTCAATGGCGCTTCACTGCCACCAACCAGAAATTTATCAGCCATTCCTGCTCGAAGCCAAGCCACTCCATTTAACACTGCGTGCAAAGCAGTGGAACACGTAATGGAATGAGATATTTCAGGACCAGAGCTTTGTAAATCATGGGCAACCCAAGAGGAAATATTTCCCAAAGTGGTCGTTGGAGAAGCTAGAGTTTGTGCTTTTCCGGTTTGTAAATAATCTTGATAGTGTTTTTCGAATAAATCTGTTGCTCCACGTGACGAACCAATATTAATCCCAAAAATATCTTTTTGTGTCCAACCCGCATTTTGCATCGCTTGTCGCGAAGCCGCCATGGCATACAAAACCGATTTATCTAAGGATTTATATTTGTTATCTGATTCTCGCAAACCGCCAACAACTTGCTCTGAATTAGCGTTTAAAGTCGCTACAAAGGTTTTTTTATGGTCTAAAATATGTTCCGTAAAACAATGATTTTCATTAAGATAATTTTCCCAAATAGCCTCAGGAGTATTTCCTAAAGGCGAAATGGAAGCTATGGCTGTTATGGAGATTATTGTTGACAAGATATTTTTTTTGGCAAAGGTCGCAAAGTTATTTACATTCTACATTCTATCAGTGAAAAAATAGCACACGGATGGCACGAATTCTCACAGATAAAAACTGATTTTTTTAATCTGTGACTTAAAAATTAAACAATTTCTAAAGCATTTTCGACTACTTGATATACTTTTTCTAATTGTTCATCGGTAATAATGTAAGGAGGCAAAATGTACACAATATTACCAACAGGACGCAGAATTATTCCGTTTTCGATAAAAAAATCATAGAGTTTATTACGCAATGTTCCATAATAACTGGCTGAACTTTCGGTTTTTATTTCTAATGCAAAAATGACTCCCAGCACTCGTGTTGTAACAACTTTTGGGTGATTTTTAATTCGCTCCTGAAAATCCAAATGATTTTGATTAACACGAATTATATTCGCTTGCATTTCATTGGTTTGTAACAATTCTAAACTGGCCAAAGCCGCCGCACAGCCTGTAGGATTTGCTGTAAATGTGTGTCCATGAAACAGCGCTTTATTGATATCGTCATCATAAAAAGCATCGAATAAATCCTGAGTAAAAGTGGTAATCGCCATGGGAATAGTTCCTCCGGTCAACGCTTTGGACAGACACATCATAGCTGGTTTTTCCACCAAATAATCTGTTGCAAAAATTTTTCCAGTTTTTCCAAAGCCCGTCATCACTTCGTCAGCAATGGTTAGCACATTATTCTCCTGACAAATTCGCATCAACATATCTAACGATTCCGGTTCGTACATTACCATTCCTGCAGCTCCTTGAACCAATGGCTCAAAAATAAAACCTGCACAAGTATTGTTTTTTATAACGGATTGTAAAGCATTGTAACTTTCCTGCTCCTGTCCTTTAACTGGAACCGGTATCCGAACCACATCAATAAACATTCCTTGAAAAGCTTGTGTATAAAATGAAATTCCGCTCGCTGCCATGGCTGCAAAAGTATCGCCGTGAAAAGCATTTTCGAAAGCGATTATCGTAGTTCTCTTTTCTCCTTTATTGAAAAAAAATTGTAGCGCCACTTTAATTGCCACTTCAACTGCTGTAGATCCATTATCCGAAAAGAATATTTTCTGTTGGTTTTTTGGTAAGATTTCCATCAACTTCTCGGCTACCAAAATAGCGGGTTCGTGTGTAAATCCACCAAACAAAACATGCTCTAATGTAGTGAGTTGTTTGTAAATCGCATCGGCAATAAAGGTGTTCGAATGTCCATAAGGATTGACCCACCACGAAGCGATTGCATCAATATATTCCTTCTCATTTTCATCCCAAAGCAAGGCGCCTTTTCCTTTTTTAATGGCAATTGGTAACGCTGCGGTTTTATGTTGGGTATACGGATGCCAAAGATATTGGCGGTCTCTTTCTGTTAAATTCATTTTGCAAAGATAAAATAAGCAAGCTACAAGAAGCGAGAAAAACCTAAAAAACAAGTCTTGATTCTTTCTTCTTGATTCTTAATTTTATAAACTCAATAGATTTTCTCTAAATCGGTCTGCGTATTCTTTGATTACATTTTTATCAAAATACGGCTCTTGTTCTATTCGTCCAATGCATTTTACTCTCGTTTTAGATAAAATAATCGATTCGGTTGCTTTATTTTCGTTACCAGAAAAAACTATTCCCACGACTGCGATTTTTCTGTTTTGCAAGGCTTCAATCGTCAATAACGTATGATTGATACTTCCCAAGTAATGTCGGGAAACCACAATCACTTTATAATCCGGTTGAATCAAATCAATCACACAATCATTTGAATTCAACGGAACAAAAACACCTCCAGCACCTTCAACAACCAAATGATTCTCTGTTTTGGGCTCAATGATTTTCTTTAAATCAATAACAATTCCGTCCAATTCAGCAGCGAGATGTGGACTAGCCGGTGTATTTAAAGCATAACTGTTCGGATGAATTACCGTCTTTTCATTAGATAAAAAACATTTGATTTTATGACTGTCAGAATTTTCTAAATCGCCAGCTTGGATGGGTTTCCAATAATCTGCCTGCAAAGCTTCTGTAATAATAGCTGACGCGATGGTTTTACCAACATCGGTTCCAATTCCTGTTATAAATAGTTTCATATAAATAGCACACGGATGACACAGATTTAACTGATTGTCACTGATTTTTAAAAATTTATTTAAATTCAAATTTGCAATTATCACATTTGTATTTATGCTTAGAATAAAATGGTATTGCAACTAAAAAAACGGAAAAAAGAAATACTAAAAAAGATTTTAAATCTTGGATAGAAGTAACCATATCTATTTGTTCCGCTCCACATTTTGGACATTTTCTCAATTTTTCATTATCATCTAATGAATACTGACTAATATTTGAAAAAATATCGGTAGCTTTTTCAAAATCATTATTTTGAACAAAAAGCTTGACACCTCCAACAGCATTACTGTATAATGGATTTGAATCTACTGTATTATTATCGCGCATAAATACTTCAATACCCTCGGATTCTAATTTTCCTTTGAAGATTATTGCTTCAGAGGAATATTGAAAAGTCGCTATTTTTTGAAAAGTGCTTTCTTCCATAATTTATTTAAAAAACAAAAGTACTCAACAAACGCAACACTTCCGAGATTTCCTGTTGCGAATTATAACTGTGCAAACAAAAACGCAAGCGTTCCTGTCCTTCGGGAACAGTTGGCGAAAGTATTGCTTTCACATCAAATCCTTTTTCCTGCAGTAAGTTGGCGATTGCTTTTACTTTTTCATTTCCTGGAATGATAGCGGATTGTATCGCAGATTTGCTTCGAACAAAAAGCGGCTTTAATCCCAATATATTTTTTTCCTGATTAAAAAAAACAATGTTTTCTCTTAATTTTAAAATTGAAGCCGAATCTTTTTTTAAATGTTGGTATGCAACCAAAATCGTGGCAACGGAATGTGGCGAAAGCCCTGTGGTATAAATAAAACTTCGGGCAAAATTTACTAAATAATCCCTTAATTCAATCGAACTTAAAATCGCGGCTCCATGACAACCCAACCCTTTTCCGAAAGTCATAATGCGGGCAAAAACATGATTTTGCAAACCTAACATTTGTACGAATCCTTCTCCTTCTGTACCAAAAACGCCCAAAGCATGCGCTTCATCAACAACAAGATAACAATTATATTTATCTGAAAGCTGAACTAATTCTTCTAGATTTGGACAATCTCCATCCATAGAAAAAACAGATTCGGTGACGATATAAATATTGGTATTTGGATTCCGTAAAATCAATTTTTCTAAATCTTCAAAATCATTGTGATTGAATTTATAGGCTTTGGCATTAGACAGTTGAATTCCGTCCCGAATAGAAGCATGACACAATTCATCGTATAAAATCAAGTCGTTTTTTTGCGGAACAGCACTAAAAAAACCAACATTGGCATCATAGCCCGAATTAAAAATCAAAGCCGATTCAGATTTGTGGAAATTGGCAATAAAGTCTTCTGTTTCTTGATACAGTTTATGGTTTCCAGATAATAAACGAGAACCGGTTGCTCCGTTTTGAATGATGTTATTAGTAATTAAATGCTGATGCGTCTCCTTAAAAATAATTTCTGACTGAGAAAAACCCAAGTAATCATTGGAAGAAAAATCAATCTTTTTACTTGACAAAGGTAATTTTCGCAAAGCATTATTCTGCTTTCTAATTTCAAGTTTAGCGGATAAATTTTCTGGAAAATGTTTCATAGTCAGCAAAAATAAGCATCTTTTTTGGTTTATGGATTTTGCGCCATTTTTGTTTGCTGATTTCTTCAAATTAATGAAATTTGAAATATAAATTCTAATTTAGAATCCCATTTCATAAATCATAAAAATATAATTCATTAAAATTTAACAATTGAAAAATAGCAATGAAAAAAAAATCTATAAATTTTTCCGAAAACGGTTTCGATTTATAACTTTCATAAAATTATGTTAAAAAAAACTTAAAATTAATATCGAAGATGTTAACCTATGAAATAGTTTTCTACTTTCGGCAAATATGAAACGAATTGCATCACTTTTTCTAATAGTAACGTTGTTCTACAACGTGATGGGATACTATCTGATGTTTGCTTATCAAGAGGAGCAAGCGTGGGTGTCTTCTATGGAGAAAAAACATGATTCAGAGTTTCAAGTAATCAAATTGAACGCCACTTTATACTCCTTTATCGAAGACACTGATTTTGAGTATGTAAATGAAGATGTGGTTATCAACAATAAAAGTTATCATATTTTCAAGAAAAGAATTCAAAACAACATACTAAGTCTTTATTACCTGCGCAATTCACATCAAGATGCAATAAGTCAGGATTTAAAAGACATTGTTGACAATCAATTATTCAACGGATCCTCATCAAAAGAGTCTCCAGTAAAAAAACTACTAAAATCTTTCCTAAAAGATTATGTAGCAAATACTGCTGTTTGCGTAAATTTTTCTCCAAAAACAGCTGTACTTTCAAGTGAACCTATCATTATGCCAAACCAGGCGCTAGATTCCGGATACATTTCCGTATCGTATTCACCACCCGATTTCGTTTAAATCTCCTTTCATTTTAGTGGAATCATTCGCTTTTATCTGGCATTTGTAAAGTCAAGATAATTCACGATTGCTTTTTAGCTAAATCTGTACATTTATTACATCCATTTATTAGAAATTATGCCCGTTATAAATACAAAATAGTCTTTTGTATTTATCCGAATTCGCTTTTTGCGAATGAATTCAAAGGTCTATTTTGTATTTCTATTCTGGTATATTTTGTACTACTAGCTTTAAGAATCATGATTTAAATGGATTTGCAAATTCAAAAAATGGATTTTTAAAAGAGTTCTTTATTTCAAATGCAACCTTCAATCTATCCTTTTGCCTTGTAAAATCAACGAGACTTTTTGGCGAAAGCCAAAGTAGATCTTGCTTTACAGTGATACTACCTATCCACTAACTTATCTGTTTTTAATGCCAAACTTCTTTTTAGAAAGAAGCAGTTGTTGGCCTGTTTTATACCATTAACCATTTTAAAAAACCAAAAACTTGAAAAATTTATCCGCTTTACAATCCGCTTGTATTTTTATCCTATTCCTTACAATTACTTTTAACACCCAAAATATGTCTGCTCAGGGTTGCGTCGCTATCAAGGGTAATGCCACAAGCTGTATGTCGATTCACGCAGACAGTACTAATGTTTCCGGATGGCAATTTGCCAGCAGTGGTCGCTATTTTAGATCATTCAGACACTTTTCAGGAACAGAAGAAAACAAAGATAGATTAGTTCAAAAAACAGAAGTTATCAATTACACTTCCGTTTTCAATCTTTCACTCACCAGAATATTAAACAACCGTTGGTCCGTTATGGTCGACCTACCCATTTCAAACAACGTTCGTTCTTCATTGTACGAACATGGATTGGTAAATGGGACTTACGTAAAAAGAGAAAGACATTCAACCAGTTCTTTTGGAATAGGAGATATTAGATTTGCCGCTTACAGATGGATGTTAGATCCGGCAAAAAGCACAAAAGGAAATATACAATTAGGATTAGGGATAAAATTACCAACCGGTGATTACAACTACAAAGATTATTTTTACAATGTAGGTCCAAACGGGACAAAAGAATTGCGCACTGTAGATCAATCCATCCAGTTAGGAGACGGTGGTACTGGATTTACTTTTGAATTAAACACCTTTTACAACTTCATTGAGAACTTTGGAGTTTACGGTAATTTCTATTACTTAATTAATCCTCGTGAGCAAAATGGCACGAGAACCTATAGAGAAACAATTGTATCAAGATTAGCTAACGAAGCTATTATGAGCGTACCAGATCAATATATGTTTAGAGCAGGTTTTAACTATTCCGTGAATCAAGTAAAAGGATTATCTGTGGCGGCAGGTGCACGATTAGAAGGGATTCCTGTTTATGATCTTGTGGGTGGCAGTGGCGATTTCCGTCGTCCGGGTTATATCTGGTCAGTAGAGCCTTCTGTAAACTATGAATACAAAAAAGTAGTCTTGTTTGTATCAGTGCCATTTGCAGTAGTTCGTAACCGTACACAAAGTGTTACTGACAAAGAAAATTCTGTAACAACAGGTACACATGTTCAGGGTGATGCGGCATTTGCTGATTACACAATTAACATCGGTATATCAACCAGATTTTAGAGACATACCATTTAAGAATTAGTTGCATTTTACAAGAATATCAATAACACAATACGCTTTTAAATAATATCAAAAAAAACCAATTATTTTAAATCGTAAAATACCAAACTACTAACCAAAACCATTTTTTAATGAAAAAATTTTATCTGAGTTGCCTGCTGTTGGCACCTTTATTTATGAATGCTCAAACAGAGATTGACGGTATTATGATGAGCAAAAACAATTTTTGTTTTGGAGCTGTATACCAATATAGCAGCTGGGACGAGTATTGGGAAGGAACCTTTAAAAGAGAAAATCTTAATCTTGGTACCGTTTCTACAAAATCAGTTGCCTTAATGGGAAACTATGGTGTTTCTGATAAATTGAATATTATTTTCAGCCTTCCGTACGTAGAGACAAAGGCTTCTGCAGGAACAATGGAAGGTCAAAAAGGATTGCAGGACCTATCGTTAACCATAAAATACATGCCTTTTGAAAAAACAATTGGAAAAGCAACCTACTCTTTATATGCTTTAGGAGGACTTTCGGCTCCAGTTTCTAATTATTCAGCTGATTATTTGCCTTTAAGTCTTGGTCTAAAAAGCAAAACTGCTTCTTTACGATTGATGGGTGATTATCAAAGAGGTCGTTTTTTCAGCACTATTTCCGGAGCGTATGTAAAAAGAGCGAACATAACCATTGACAGAAATTCCTATTACACAAACGAAATACATTACACCAATGAAGTTGATATGCCTGACGCAATTTCTGTAAACTTCAGAATAGGGTATCGCTCAAACAGATTAATAGCCGAGGCAGTGGTAGACAACTGGGTTACACAATCTGGAGGATTTGACATTACAACAAACAATATGCCTTTTCCGAGCAATACTATGAATGCATTAAAAGTTGGCGTGAATACTAAATATACACTCAAGAAAATACCGGCATTATCTCTTATTGGAGGATGCAATTTTGTTACAGAAGGCAGAAATGTTGGACAATCGAATACCTTTTATGGCGGTTTATTTTATATCCTTAATTTAAAAAAAACAACTCAAGAAAATGAAAAATAAAATACAAAAAATAGCCTATAACAGTCTTTTGGTTTTGTTTCTTACGTTGAACTATTCTTGTAGTGATGAGTTAACAGAACGCAACGAACAATTTCCTCAATTAAATCCGGCTAATACAGACGAATTAGCAGGAACTTGGAAAACATTCCTATTGACTACACCGGATGAATTCTCTTTGGATGCACCAATAGCTAGTACTGCAGCCGCATTTACAAGAGAAATCAATGAAATAAAAAGTTATCAAGCAAGCATAACGCCGGAACAGAAAAAAATAATAAAATACTGGAGTGCCGGAGGTGTTTTACGTTGGAATGAAATCATGCGAACTTTAGTTGCAAGACACAATCGTCCGCCGTATCAAAATGAAGACGGAACGTATCCTGCACCATCTGGAGCAAATCCATTTGCAAATCCTGAATTTCCATTTTCAAATCCTCCATACGCAGCCAGAGCTTATGCTTATGTGAGTGCCGCGCAATACGATGCGATGATTGCTACTTGGCATTATAAAAAACTGTATAATAGAGCTGCACCTTTTACGGTTGATGCAACTTTACCGGTTTTAATCCCAAAAAGCGCCTTACCTTCATATCCATCTGAAGATGCTGTTTTAGCTGGAGTTACGGTTGAATTATTAAAATTATTGTTCCCAACAGAAATCGCTTACATACAAGAAAAAGCAGAGGAACAAAAATTATATCGCATTATTAGTGGTGCCAATGTTCGAAGTGATGTTGATGCAGGAATTATTTTAGGCAGAAAAATTGCAGGCAAATTTATCGCCAGAGCAGCTTCTGATGGAACTGGAGCAGCTATTGGTAATCAAGCGCTTTGGACACAACTGGAAACTCAAACTGCTGCCACTGGAGAAACTCCTTGGAAATCATTAGATGTACCTGCAAGACCTCCAATGTTACCATTGTTTGGAAAAGTAAAATCATTCTTAATGACTCCAGAAATGGTTATTGCCAGCCGTCCGGTTCCTCCGCCTTCTACAAAATCAGAACAATTTGCAAAGGAATTAGCTGAAGTAAAAAACTACGGAAAAAATGCCACCAGAAAGAACATGCAAATCGTGACTTTTTGGGCTGATGGTGTAGGAACTTATACGCCTCCAGGACACTGGAATGCAATTGCATCAGAGTCATTTGTAGAGCTAAATTATAGTGAAGTACGATGGGCAAGAAATCTTGCATTATTAAATATTGCAATGATGGATGCAGCAATCAGCTGTTGGGATGCAAAATATACTTTCTTCAACCCGAGACCTTCTCAAGTTGACCCCTCTATAAAGACATTGACAGGCACTCCTAATTTCCCTTCCTATGTATCAGGTCACTCCACGTTTAGCGGTGCAGCCTGCGTAGTTTTATCACACATAATTCCTGCAAAAAAACAAAGTTTTGTGGCTATGGCAAAAGAAGCTTCGGATTCTAGAATGTTTGGATGCATACACTACAGAAGCGATTGTGAAAAAGGACTTGAATTAGGCGAAAAAGTAGGCGGTTTTGCTGTAGCAAGAGCCCTTACTGATGGCGCCGAATAACTTAAGATAATTAAGTTGATACTTTGTTTTAATGGTTTGTTTGCTATCTCATTTATCAACTAAAACCTAACAGACGTTGGAAACCTGTTAGGTTTTTTTTATTTTTCACAACCTAATTTGAAACAGAATAATGCTTCGATTATAAAAAAAGCTGGGACAACCCATTAAATACACTTACTAATGAAAAAAATATTCAATACTTTTTATTTTATTTTAAGCAAAAAAATGGAAAAACACAGCGTCAATATGATGCGAATTTCTTTGGCAATAGTTTACATATGGTTTGGTGCTTTAAAAATTTTCGGAATGAGTCCTGCCGGCGAATTAGTAGAACAAACCGTTTATTGGTTTAAACCCGAAATATTTATTCCAATTCTTGGTATTTGCGAAGTTCTTATAGGTCTTGGTTTACTCATAAAACGGCTTATTCCTTATACTATTCCGCTATTATTAATGCATATGGCGGCTACATTTTTTCCTGTTTTTATTCTAAAAACTATTTGTTTTGATGCGTTTCCTTATTGCCCTACTTTGGCGGGACAATACATAATCAAAAATCTTATTTTAATTTCTGGAGCCCTTGTGGTTGCAGGAAAATACAATGAAAAATATTATGCCGAAATGAATTTGAAATTAAGCGAAAAATAAAAATCTAAATCCATTTCGTGTAATCGAAGATTTTCTAATTTTATAATTACAGATAGTAAATACCAATCATCAATCCGTATCGATAAAATCAAATGAAACCTATACTTTATAAAAGAGCGTCAACTTTAAACGAATTGGAACAAATTAGAGCGCTCCAATTACAAAATAGCTCTCAGAATATAAGTTCTGAAGAAAAACTTCAAGAAGGATTTGTTACTGTGCAACATTCCGTCGCTTTGCTAGAACAAATGAATTCTGCTTGCGCACACATTATTGCTAAAGACAATGACGCAGTAGTAGGTTTTGCACTTGTAATGCTTTCTGGCTTTAGGAATGAAATCAAGGCTCTTATTCCAATGTTTGAAAGAATTGATGAATTAGTACCCAAGGATAAAACCTACGTTGTAATGGGGCAAATTTGTGTAGATAAAAACTATCGCAAACAAGGAATATTCAGAGGACTTTATCATTTTTACAGAGAGGAACTGCAACATCAATTTGATTACTTAATCACTGAAGTTGCCGCTATAAACCTTCGCTCTATGCAAGCACACGAGGCCATTGGATTCAAAATAATTGATACTTATGACGAAGATGGGATTGTTTGGAATATTGTACTTTGGGATTGGACATAAAAAAAAGCCTCACATATTTGTGAGGCTTTCATTTTTTATGATCAAGATTACTTTAGTCGGCTAAAATAATAACTTTATTGTCTTTCATTTCAATTGTACCTGAATTGATAGCCAGTGTATAATTTTGAGCATCTAACTTCGTGAATTTACCTGCTACTTCTTTTGCAAAAGCAAAATCAGAAGCTGTAATTTTCACAACACCTTTTCCTAAAATAGAAACGATTGGCGCGTGGTTATTCAAAATCTGAAAGCTTCCATCAACTCCTGGCAATGTAACCGAAGTTACTTCTGCTGAAAATAATTTTGCTTCTGGTGATACTATTTCTAATAACATATTTTTGTAGTTTGAAAATTTAAAAGTTTAAAGTTTAAGGTTACAAGTGAACTTTAAACTTTAAACTTTTAAACTAATTTTAAGCTTCCGCTAACATTTTTTCTCCAGCTTCGATAGCTTCTTCAATAGTACCTTTAAGGTTGAAAGCTGATTCTGGCAAGTGATCTAATTCACCGTCAATAATCATATTAAATCCTTTGATAGTATCTTTGATATCAACTAAAACTCCTTTTAATCCTGTAAATTGCTCAGCAACGTGGAAAGGTTGAGATAAGAAACGTTGTACACGACGTGCTCTTGAAACGGCTAATTTATCATCTTCTGATAATTCTTCCATACCAAGGATCGCAATGATATCTTGTAATTGTTTGTATTTTTGTAAAATTTCTTTTACTCTTTGTGCACAGTCATAATGCTCATCACCTAAAATTTGAGGAGTAAGAATTCTTGAAGTTGAATCCAATGGATCAACCGCAGGATAAATACCTAACTCAGCAATTTTACGAGATAATACAGTAGTAGCATCAAGGTGAGCAAAAGTTGTAGCCGGAGCCGGGTCAGTTAAATCATCCGCAGGAACGTAAACCGCTTGTACAGATGTAATAGAACCTTTGTTTGTTGATGTAATACGCTCTTGCATCGCACCCATTTCAGTAGCCAATGTTGGTTGGTACCCTACCGCAGATGGCATACGACCTAAAAGTGCTGAAACCTCAGAACCTGCTTGTGTAAAACGGAAGATATTATCCACGAAGAACAATACATCTTTACCTTGATCAGTTCCTGCTCCATCACGGAAATATTCTGCAATAGATAATCCAGAAAGTGCTACACGAGCACGAGCTCCTGGAGGCTCATTCATTTGTCCGAAAACGAAAGTAGCTTTAGACTCTCTCATTCCTGGCATATCAACTTTAGATAAATCCCATCCTCCATTTTCCATAGAGTGCATGAATTCATCACCGTATTTTATAATTCCTGACTCTAACATCTCACGAAGTAAGTCATTTCCTTCACGTGTTCTTTCTCCTACTCCTGCGAATACTGAAAGTCCACCGTGACCTTTTGCAATATTGTTAATCAACTCCTGAATCAATACTGTTTTACCAACACCAGCACCACCGAACAATCCAATTTTACCCCCTTTTGAGTAAGGCTCAATTAAATCGATTACTTTAATACCTGTGAATAAAACTTCAGAAGAAGTAGATAAATCTTCGAATTTTGGTGCTTGTCTGTGAATAGACATACCGTTTTCTCCTGTTTTTGGTAAATTACCTAAACCGTCAATTGCATCTCCAATTACGTTGAATAAACGACCGTAAACATCGGCACCGATTGGCATTTGGATAGGATTCCCTGTTCCAACTACTTCATAACCTCTACTCAAACCATCTGTTGAGTCCATCGAAATGGTACGTACTGTGTTTTCACCAATGTGAGATTGTACTTCAAGTACTAATAAAGTACCATCTTTTTTTGTGATTTCTAACGAATCATAAATTTTTGGAAGTTCAACATCCTTACCGTTGAAAACTACATCAACTACTGGTCCAATGATCTGGGCAACTTTTCCTATTACTTTTGACATTACTTATGTATTTATTAAATAGCTATTTAGGTTTATGAATTAGTACCAACCGAAACGTATCGATTAAATGCTTTTTTCAGAGCGCAAAGATAATTTTTTAAAATATAAAATCAATTATTTTTTTATAAAAAAAGGATATTTTTAATAGATAATGGAGAAATGACTTAGAAACAGACAAAAGATAGCAATATCCTCAAAAATAAAAAACCATCACGTTAAAAAACGGATGGTTTTTTATAAAAAAGTAAATTCTGATTATTGTATCGTTGCTGGATATTGAATCCCATATAAACCTAAATCAACACCTTTCAAATTAGAGCCGTATTTAGCATTTATCGCCTCAATGAATTTATTGGCAATCAAAGCATATCCTCTAGGACTTGGATGAACTCCGTCTAAAGAAAAAGTACCACCAGTTACATAAGCAGCCGTCATATGAAAGTTACCAAAACGAATTCCTCCGTTATTCAACTGATTCAATATTGATGCCGTGTCAACAAAAGCCAAACTGTTTGAATCAGCAGCAGCTTTTATAGTTACATTGTATGCATCAGTAGCTAATTTTATCTCAGAAACCTCTGAAGCTGTCAAAACTCTATTGTCCTGTAAAGGATAAGTCACCCCAACAGTATTAAAAGGAGCTGGAATTCCAGCTTGTGGTGTTCCAATCACAGTTCTTGTAGTAAGTAATATAAAATCTTTATCAGCAACATTCGCACCTCCATTAGCATGGCGTGCCTGTCCGTAAAGACTACCCATTAAACCCGCTTGAGCTGCAGGAACACCTGCCGCTGTCAATGCACCAGTAATCTGAGCACTATAGTTTACTAAAGTCTCATCTCTTATCAACAAAGGATTAGTAGCAGAAGCAGCTAACGTTTTGATTCTACTTCCAGCTCCCAAAGCAGTAAGAATTTGTTTTACAGGTCCCAACAACTGTGTATTTAACTGCGTTGCAGTAGCAGCATCTAAAGGAACTGGGTTATAAGGAACCGTCGTGAAAAACGGAAGATTGTTGATGTATGGTAAATTTGCAACAACACCTTTTCTTCCTCCAGTTGCAAGAGCAGTTGCCAAAGCATTATAAGCAGCATTAAAAGTACCCGCCGGTGTAATATCATTTCCTGAAACAGGATCTTGCGAAGTAGGTATACCACCATTAGTAGCATATCCTAAAACATCATTTCCACCAATAAACAAAGAGAAAAAAGTTGGATTTTGATCCGTAGCATCTTTAACCACACTAGACATTGCTGTTTTTGCAAATCGTCCAAAATAAGGATTAGCCTGTCCGTAACCTGCAATTCCTAAATGTATCGCTTTTGCTCCCGGAACTCCCATATTGCTATAAGCACCAGAAATACTGGCACCAAGAACCGTTCCTGAAACCCCTGAAACATTTACAGGTCCAGCTCCATTAAAATACAAACGTGTCGGAAATTGAGGAACTTGATTCCCTCCAATTGAAAAACCTCCTCTATTATCGTCTGCCATAAATGGATTTGTAAAAACACCTCCACCAACTAAAGCAAATTGCTCAGCCAGAATATTTGGATATGAATTTTTTTGACCGGCTTTAAAAAGAGCACCATCGCTATATCCTGCTGCAAATGAATCCCCTAAAGCCACATATTTAGAGAAATCTGCCGTACCTGCCGTTAGTGGCTCTTCAACGATTACCTCATCATCATTATTACATGCTGCGAAGGTTAGCGAAATCAACAACAGCCATTTGAAATTTTTTATCATAATATATTTTTTAAAATTATTGACCTTATTAAATTATGGGTTGATTGTCCAAGAAGCAAACCATTGTTGTCCTATTGCACCAGCTCCTATTACTTGAATGTAATCTTTCCCACCAATATTAGTAGCACCAACTTTAAGCACTGATTTCAATTTAGGGAAACCATAATTGATTTGAGCATCCAAAACTGTGTTCTCAGGTACCATTCCGTCAGCAAAAGAAGACTGCCATAAATACTCTGTATTGTATCTTGCATTAACATTGAAACCAAAGTTTTTAAACAATTTAGTATTACCAATAGATGCTTTAACTCTATGTTTTGGAGTATTAAAACCAGCAACAAAACTTGGATCTTCTTCTTGATTGAAATTAAATTCAGCATAATTATAATTTACACCCAATTCAAAATCCTTGTACACTTTTTTAGACAAACCAACACCAAAACCTAAAGATGTAATTTTTGCTGTAGTATTTGTATATACTTGATATACTCTTCTATCTCCATTGCTTAAAGCTGAAAGTGTAGCCAAAGTTGCTGGATTACCAAAATCAAAAGTTGTATTAACATCCCCATAATAAGGACTGATAACTCTTGAAGTATTCATGAAATCATTGTATAAATTATAATACCCATTTATATCAATCGACAAATCATTATTAACAACCGAACGGTATCCAACTTCGATAGCTTGAACCTCTTCTGGTTTTACCAATCCAATCTTAGCCGCTTGCAACAAAGCTGCCGCCGCTGGAACATTGGTTGGGTTAGCCGCAATAGCAGCACTAAAAGCCTGAACAGAAGTCAATGTATATGAATTGTTATATGCGTTCTGACCAGTCAATGTTAAAGTTGCAGGAATTCCCAATGCCTGACTTGCAGCACTAACAGTTCTAACTTCAGTAAAACGATCTAAATTCTCCGCAGCAGAACCAATCAAAGCGAACGGACCTAAGTCCAGACCGATATACTGATCTTGTGTAGTTGGGTTTCTGAAACCTGTTTGATAAGAAACTCTGAAATTATGTTTTTTAGTTGCTCCGGCAGAATAAACAAAAGATACACGAGGCGAAATGTTTCCGTCAAAATTTTGACTTTTATCGTAACGCGCAGATCCTGTAAATTTCAATCGGTCATTCATGAATTTTTTTGTCAATTGCCCGTAAGCACCATATTCATTATATCTTAATGGACCGTCAAAATCAGTGAAGATTGTTCCTTGAGAGTTCATTTCATACTGTCTGAATGAACCTCCTAATTGAATCTCAGCAAATTTCACTAAATCTTTAAAATTATAATTCACATCTGAATGGTAAATCTTTGATTGATCAATAAACTTAGCTCCTTTAGTAAGATCTGGCTCAGATATCGCCACAGCTAAAGCATTTTTGAATTGAGCAGAACCCGGCTCAAATCTAGCACTTCCTGTTGGAGTAGGTAAAAAAGCTAAACCTGTTGGCTTGATATTATAATCAGCATAATTTCTTGCATTTGTAGCTGATTGTTGAGCGTTAGTACCCAAAACAGCTCCCGAAAGCTGATAAGCAGTTGCGTAGTTTGTAAACCATTCTGTATCAGACTTTGCCGCTCTGTTAACATTCCAAGCAGCAAAACGCATGTCGTATGAATTTCCAGCGTCTTCATCTGTAATATATCCTCTTACAAAGAAATTTTTTCCTTTTATTTCCAATTTAGATTGTTGCATGAAGAAATCTCCCAATGCATATCTATTTGCACCTTGATAAATAGTACTTCCCAAACCTATTTTATGTTGCAATATAATTTCTGTCTCACCTTCCCATGGTTTAAAATGCAAAGAGAAATCAGCTTTTACACTTTTTACTTTATTGTCATTTAAATCTTGCTCACGATATCCCGTTCTGCTAACTTGACCTACATTAGTAATAAAAGTTGTAACCTCATCACCATATAAATTCAAACCATCATAGTTTTGGTTGTTTGCATGTCCAATTGAACCACCTGTCATACTTCTTTGATCAGCAGCAATCCATTCTGTTGCTCTCAAGAAATTAAAATTTGCTTTGGCTGCAAAATGCTTGCTAAAAGCAGTAGCTGCTCTTAATCCAAAATCAAAATAGTCATTTGTACCCGCAACATCTTGACTTGTTTGACCATATTTCACGTAGGTGCTAATCCCTTGATTTGTAAAAGGATTTTTACTATTCATGAACAAAATACCATTGAAAGCATTTGCTCCATAAAGAGCCGAAGAAGCTCCAGGAAGCAACTCAACATTAGCCACATCAATATCCGAAAGACCTATTAAGTTTCCTAATACAAAGTTTAATGCAGGAGAAGAATTATCCATTCCATCCACTAATTGCATGAAACGAGTATTTGCTACCGTTGAGAAACCTCTTGTATTGATAGACTTAAATGAGATACTACTTGTATTAAAATGCACCTCTTTAAGATTTTCTAAACCATCATAAAATGTTGGCGCAGTAGTACTTTTTATTTGTTGAATACCCATTCGCTCAATAGTAACCGGCGACTCAATCACTCTCTCTGGAGTTCTTGAAGCAGATACCACTATTTCGTTTAGTTTAGTCTCTTCATCTTCAAGCTTTACAACTAACTTCTGATTATCAGACGAAACATTAATTTTTTTAGATACATATCCTACACTCGTCACCTCAATTGTAAAAGGTGCCTTTCTGGACGATTTTAAAATAAAAGAACCATCGAAATCGGTAATCGCACCTGAAGTGTCTCCAACAATTTTAATGTTGGCTCCAGGAATAGGTTGGTTGTTACTGTCTGTAACAATACCTGAAATTGAATTTTGAGCAAAAGTTAGGCTACAAAAAAACAATGACAAAAAAAGTAAATACACTCTCATTGGGTTAAAATTTGTTGGTTTATGACGCCAAAGTACAAATATTTTTGATATTAATAAAAAAGCGCCTAAAAAATTTCATATTTATCAGTTATTTTACCTCATTCGCACTTATTCTACATTTATTTTTTATTATTATATGTTAAAAATTATGTAATAATAACAGAATATCATTATGCATGCATATAAAAAATACATTTATCACAAAAAAATTATTAATTTTTAGATATTTGATAAAAGTGATAAAGCAGCGGAAATTTAACGTTTCCTTTACGCTTTTCAGGCATTTAAAAAAGTCCCAACCTAAAAACACTTATTCAAAAAAAAGCCTCGAAAGAAAATCTTTCGAGGCTTTTTAAATATTATAATGTAAATCTATTTTGTATAAAACCTTATTCTACAGTTACTGATTTTGCTAAATTACGAGGCTGATCAACATTACAACCGCGCATAACCGCAATATGATAAGACAAAAGCTGTAATGGGATTGTCGTAATCAATGGTGACAAAGCATCTGATGTTTCAGGGATTTCAATAACATAATCAGCTAATTCACGTACTTGCGTATCGCCCTTAGTTACAACAGCAATAATTTTTCCACTTCTTGATTTAATCTCCTGAATGTTACTTACAATTTTGTCATAGTGTCCTTGCTTAGGTGCAATAACAACCACTGGCATATGTTCATCAATTAATGCAATAGGTCCGTGTTTCATTTCAGCTGCAGGATATCCTTCAGCATGAATATAAGATATCTCTTTAAGTTTCAAGGCACCTTCAAGAGCTACAGGAAAGTTATATCCTCTTCCTAAATAAAGACAGTTAGGAGCATCTTTAAAAGCAGAAGCAATTTCTTTTGCCTTTTCATTTGTCTCTAAAGCCTCTTTCACTTTTTCAGGAATAATTTGTAATTCTTGCAAATAGGTATGAAAATCACTATTCGACAAAGTCCCTTTAGCTTTTGCCAAACGCAAAGCAATCATTGTCAATACTGTAATTTGAGTCGTAAAAGCTTTAGTCGATGCAACACCTATTTCAGGTCCGGCATGTGTATAAGCTCCTGCATGTGTTTCCCTAGAAATAGAAGAACCCACTACATTACAAACACCAAACACAAATGCTCCATGTTCTTTGGCCAGTTTTATGGCAGCCATAGTATCTGCTGTTTCACCTGATTGTGAGATAGCAATAACTACATCTTTACTATTTATTATTGGGTTTCTATATCTAAACTCCGAAGCATATTCTACTTCTACCGGAATACGCGCAAACTCTTCAAAAACATACTCAGCAACTAAACCTGCATGCCATGAAGTTCCACATGCCACAATAATAATTCTATCAGCATTAAGGAATTTTTCTAAATTATCCTCAACTCCAGCCATTTGAATAATACCTTCATTAGCATGAAGTCTTCCGCGATAGGTATCTTTTATAACACTTGGTTGCTCATAAATTTCCTTAAGCATAAAATGATCGTAACCACCTTTTTCAATTTGCTCTAAGTTCATTTGAAGCTCCTGAATATAAGGATCAACTAAAGAATCATCTTTAATTTTTCTAATTTTCATGGCTTTATGCAATCTAATATTTGCCATTTCGCCATCTTCAAGATAGATTGCGTTAGAAGTATATTCTATAAAAGGTGAAGCATCCGAAGCAATAAAATATTCTCCTTCTCCTACTCCAATTGCCAATGGACTTCCTAATCTGGCAGCAACAATTTCGTCCGGAGTCTTTTTGTCAAAAACAGCAATTGCATACGCTCCCACTACTTGATTCAATGCCACCTGGACTGCTTTCCCCAGTTTTAAATTCTCTTTTTTTTGTACCTCTTCAATAAGATTTACTAACACCTCAGTATCAGTATCCGAATGAAAAACATACCCACGTTTTATTAATTCTTCTTTTAAAGGCGCATAATTTTCAATAATTCCATTGTGAATTATTGCCAAATCACCTGAATTAGAAAGATGAGGATGAGAATTTACGTCATTTGGAACACCGTGAGTAGCCCAACGCGTATGTCCTATTCCTATAGTTCCATTTGTTGTAATTGCTGTAGAAGCTTTCTCTTCAAGATCCGAAACCTTCCCTTTTGTTTTACAAAGTTTTAGCTCTTCACCATCATACAACATCACACCGGCACTATCATAACCTCTATATTCAAGTCTCCTTAATCCTTTTATTACAATAGGATAAGCTTCTCTATAACCGATATAACCAACGATTCCACACATAGTTTTTCTTTAATTAGGTTTTGTATAATAAATTTCAAGCTTCAATCTCTTATCATCAGGAACCGTGGATTTACCTCCAAATAAAATAGTTCCTAAAGGATTCATTACAGATGCTTTTGGTGCTCCAGAAATAAAAGCATTTGGAGTTCTTAACTTATGAGAAGCTATTGTACCAATATCTTCTGTAACTACCAATCCTAATTTAACATTAGTCGAATCTTTATATTTAACAAGATTCCTTATTTGATTTGTAACCCTAATTTTATAAGTAACACCTCTTTTACTAGTAGCATTTCTATTTATATTACCATCAAAAATGGCTTTTGATTTTTTAACATCAACACTATTTGTTGTTGCATCTGCATAATAATCAACAATAGGTCGGTTATTATTAAAATCATATAGATAGATTCTTTGTGGCTCATAATTATTAGCCATAGTTGCAGCGTCAATATGAAAAACCAAATTAGCTTCATTAATCAGCCATCCACTATTTCTAATAGCATCTAACTCACCCGGAGTATTAAAAAGACTTATCACCGCTACAGATCCTTCACCACCTTTTAGATACAATTTATCATCCCCTTCAGTTGTATTTCCAGTATTTGGCAAAGCATTATAAGAAAGTCCGCTACCTGCAAAATCTGTATTCAACAAACTCACTGAATTACCGGTCATATCAAGAACTATGGTTTTTTTAACTCGTGTAATTGTAGTCACACCAGCAGTTGTTGTTGACAAATCTTCATTGTATTTTAAAGTAATTTTTCCCGCCTTAAAGTTCAACATTGCTAAATTTCCGGCACTACTTCCTGATTTTTCCATTTTAAAATAAAGTCCTCTGAAGTACTCTTTGAAAACATCATTTGTTGCCAATTTTCCAGCTGCAACAGCATCAATTATTTTTGCTTTGAAAAAAGCTTTATTCAAATTCAATTGCATTCCCGGAGGAGTTCTTGTAGTTGTAACTACTTTTGTAATTGAATCTGTCGTAGTCACAACATGTTCCGCTGGGTCAAAGAAAAACTTATCGTTTTGAGCCAAACTGGAATCATCATTTAAACGATTCGGTATTTTAACATTATCAAATTCTGCATTTTGATTTGTAAAATATTTTTGAGGCTGTAAAAATCCACCAATAGGATCTGCATCTCTCATATAATAACCAGACTCGTAAACACTTAGTTTCATCTCAGCCTTATCAGGTCCATATATAGAATCTAGTACATATTCATGACTACCATCAGTTTTTGTAACTGTTTTGGTTGCATCATAATAATATGGGATTGTCAAAACTACACTTTCAATATACGGTCTTGTACTAATCGTTGTTATGGTTGCTGGCAAAGTCAATTGCGTACCAAAATTGGCCGTTGTTTCACCAAAATTTGGATTGTTATAAATTCCCAAAGGATTTACCACAAGATCATTCGACTGTATAGGACCCGTTTTTTGATTGTAAGCTAAAACATTGTACGTTTCTTTTTTGAGATCAAAATTGTTTTCACCAATTAAATCACCTCCAATTTCATTATAATCTTTATCACAGGAATATAAAAAAACAACACTCGCAACTACCAGAATTTTCTTAAAAAAAGAATTATTGTACATATTTAATAAAAAAGTTTAATTTAAAGAACCTCGTTTCTATAGAAATTAGTATACGCTTCCGCGAATGCATCTTTCGGTGCGAAAGGTAAAAAAGGTTTTCCTGAAGATTCTATATATTTTGTTAAACTTGGAGACAGGTTTTCTGATGCAATAATCACAGCATCGGAATGCTTAATAGTAGCCTTAATAATATTTTCGTAGTCTGGAACTTCCAAATCCGAAATCGCATCATCAGGAATACCGTCAAATTTCACTTTATTAATCATTTCAACATCTAAAGTACCGTCAAAAGACTGACTGTAAACCGAAGTAACAATCTTTGTCTCAGAAAACAAGGCTTCATTTTTGTAAAAATGCTTCATATAAATGGGCAACATAGCAGCCATCCATCCATGAACGTGAATAATATCAGGAACCCAATTCAATTTTTTTACCGTTTCAACTACACCTTTTGCAAAGAAAATGGCACGTTCATCATTATCAGGATACATCACCCCTTCTTCATCAGCAAATGTGGCTTTCCTTTTGAAATACTCATCATTATCAATAAAGTAAACTTGTATTCTTTCTTTTGGTATGGAAGCCACTTTTATAATCAAGGGCATATCCAAGTCGTTCACTACCAAATTCATCCCCGAAAGTCTAATTACTTCGTGCAATTGATGTCTTCTCTCGTTAATATTTCCATACCTTGGCATAAAAATTCTTATCTGTCCACCTTGATCATTAATCATTTTCGGCACGTCGTAAGACATTAAAGAGACCTCATTTTCAGCGAGATAAGGCACCACTTCAGATGATACATATAATATCCTCTTATCTTTCATATTGTAATTTACTTAATTTATTGGCAATAAAAACCACGCAAAATTACAAAATTTTATGCAGTTATTAACTAAAATAGTAAGTTTGCATTTAATTTTAATAATACTGCCATGCATATTTTCTACGGAAAAGCATCTTTAATCGACTATTTGAAATCAATAAAAACCGTCCAATCCACTATTGGATTTGTTCCTACCATGGGCGCTTTACATCAAGGTCATTTGGCATTAATGCAAAAATCATTGCTGGAGAATGAAAATACTGTCGTAAGTATTTTTGTAAATCCAACACAATTTAACAATCCCGAAGATTTAGCAAAATACCCAAGAACATTGGAAGAAGACGTAAAAAAACTTACGGCTTTAAATCCAAATATAATTCTATACGCACCATCTGTTGAAGACATTTATGATGGAAAACCTCTTTCTCAATCTTTCGATTTTGACGGTCTTGAAAATCAAATGGAAGGCAAATTCAGACCTGGTCATTTTAATGGAGTAGGTACCATTGTAAAACGTCTTTTTGAAATAATAGAACCAACAAACGCGTATTTTGGTGAAAAAGATTTTCAACAATTACAAATTGTCAAAAAAATGGTCGCCAAAAACCACTTACAAGTAAACGTAATTGGCTGTCCTATATACAGAGAATCCAACAATCTTGCGATGAGTTCCAGAAACGAACGCTTGTCAACAGAGGAAAGAAACGAAGCGGCAATTATTCATAAAACACTAACCGCTGTAAAAGAAAAATTTGCGACTAATAGCACCACCGCTATTTCAGAATGGGTTCAAAAATCATTCAACAAGAACACGCGCTTCACATTGGAATATTTCGTAATTGCCGATGAAGCAACACTTTTACCTTGTACCCGAAAAAATAAAAATAAAAAATACCGTGCGTTCATTGCGGTACTTGTCAATAATATTCGATTGATTGACACCATTTCATTAAATTAATTTACTTTTGTAGCATGCAAATTCAAGTCGTAAAATCAAAAATACACCGAGTAAAAGTAACTGGCGCTGATTTAAATTATATCGGTAGCATTACCATAGATGAAGCTTTACTGGAAGCCTCCAATATCATTGAAGGAGAAAGAGTATTCATCGTAAACATCAACAATGGCGAACGCTTTGACACCTACGCTATCAAAGGCGAAAAAAACTCAGGCATCATAACCTTAAATGGTCCAGCAGCCAGAAAAGTACAAAGAGATGATATTATTATCATTATTTCGTATGCAATCCTAGAATTTGAAGAAGCAAAAGACTTCAAACCGTGGATTATTTTCCCTAACGAAAATGACAATTCTTTGACCTAATTCTTCAAAGAACAAATACGTACTGATATACTTTTTGAAAAAGATAAATTCTTTATTTTATCACTCAAAGTAAAAGTATTTAATTCCACAAGACACTGAATATCTGATTTACTTAACTCAAAATCAGATATTCAGTTGTTTTTTGTTTAGCGCATTTTTCAACTCCCTAAATCCTATTTATTGTTCTAAAAAGCAAGTGCAATTCTGGCGCCTTAACTTTTCTTGTTTTTAAAATAAAAGTAAATAAAGTATTATATTGCTGTCTTATTTAGGTGTACTTTAATTTCTAAACGCTCCACATTATGAAACAACTACTACTATTCTTATTCTTCTCTATTACAGCATTTTCACAAAAAACCACCATACCATTCGATTCAAACGCTTTGGGCGAAAGCCGTGAAATCACAATTGGACTTCCGCCTTCTTTCGAAAAAAACCCAAATAAAAAGTATCCTATACTTATTTTACTCGATGGCGATTACTTATTTGACCCATTTTATGGCGCTTTGAATTACGGTGCTTATTGGGATGATTTACCCGAAATGATTGTCGTTGGCATAAGCCAAAACAAAAATAACGAACGCTTTGACGACAGCACTTATGATGAAGCAGATGGAGTTCCTTCCGGAAAAGGAGCAAAATTCTTTGAGTTTATTGGCGCCGAGTTACTTCCTTATATCGAAAAAAAATACCCAGTTGCGCCATTCCGAATCATTGCAGGACACGACACTACGGCGGGATTTTTAAACTTTTTCTTGTACAAAGACAATCCTATATTCAATGGATATATTTCATTAAGCCCGGAACTGGCTCCTGAAATGGAAAATATCATTCCAGAAAAACTTTCGAATATAAAACAACCTATTTTTTATTATCAATCCAATGGAGATGGCGATATAAAAAAAATTCAAGAGTCTATAAAAAAACTGGACGAAAACATAAAACAGGTTACTAATCCTGAATTAAATTACAAGTTCGATAATTTTAAAGGCGCATCACACTATTCGCTTGTACTATACTCGATTCCAAATGCCTTATACCAATTTTTTGACGCTTACAAGCCTATTTCATCTACTGAATACAGCGAAAAAATTGCTGTGTTGCAATCCGGTTATGTGGATTATTTGACCAATAAATATGCTGCTTTGTCCAAAAGTTTAGGTTTAAAAATCTCAATTCGTGTAAACGATTTCAAAGCCATTGAAGCGGCAATTCTAAAAAACAAAGCCTATCCTGAATTGGATAAATTAGCTGAAATTGCCAATAAAAATTATCCAAAGTCAATGCTTGCCGATTATGAATTGGGTTTAATGTATGAAAAAATGGGCGACCCGAAAAAAGCGGCAAAACGCTATCAAAGTGCTTCCCAATTAGAGGAAATTGGCGACCTTACAAAAAACATGATGATGGAAAAATACGATGACATGACAAGCCAAACACCAAAAAAATAATGTCGAAAGTAAAAACAACTTTTTTTTGCCAAAACTGTGGCGCACAATATGCAAAATGGCAAGGACAATGCAATTCTTGTAAAGAATGGAATACCATTGCGGAAGAAATTATCCAAAAACAGGAAAAAACAGCTTGGAAAAGCGAAACTACTACCAACAGTAAAGCACCGAAACCGTTACGAATAGACGAAATTGATTCGGCTCAGGAAATTCGAATGGACACCACTGATGCGGAACTTAATCGCGTATTGGGTGGCGGAATCGTTCCTGGTTCCTTGATTCTTTTGGGTGGCGAGCCCGGCATTGGAAAAAGCACGCTTTTACTTCAAATATCCTTAAAGTTACCCTACAAAACTTTATATGTTTCGGGCGAAGAAAGTCAGAAACAAATAAAAATGCGTGCCGAAAGAATCACGCCAAGCGGTGACAATTGCTATATTCTTACCGAAACCAAAACCCAAAATATCTTCAAGCAAATTGAAGCCATTGAACCGGAAATCGTGATTATCGATTCCATTCAAACCTTGCATACGGATTATATTGAATCCACTCCCGGCAGTATTTCTCAAATTAGAGAAACCACCGCTGAACTGATCAAGTTTGCCAAAGAAACCAATATTCCCGTGATTCTGATTGGTCATATTACAAAAGACGGAAACATTGCAGGACCAAAAATCCTGGAACACATGGTGGACACGGTTTTACAGTTTGAAGGCGACAGAAACCACGTATACCGCATTTTACGTTCGTTAAAAAACCGTTTTGGTTCCACTGCCGAAATTGGTATTTATGAAATGCTAGGCAATGGTTTGCGAGAAGTTTCGAATCCATCCGAAATATTGATTTCACACAAAGATGAAGAATTATCCGGAACTGCAATTGCGTCAACATTAGAAGGCATGCGCCCGTTGATGATTGAAATCCAAGCCTTGGTAAGCACCGCCGTTTACGGAACACCGCAACGCAGCACAACGGGTTATAATGCGAAAAGGCTCAATATGATTCTGGCCGTTTTAGAGAAAAGAGCCGGTTTCAGGCTTGGTGCCAAAGATGTTTTCCTGAACGTGACGGGAGGAATTTCAGTAGATGATCCGGCGATAGATTTGGCTGTTGTAGCCGCCATTTTATCCTCGAATGAAGATATTGCAGTCAATAAAGATTTTTGCTTTGCAGGCGAAGTGGGACTTTCAGGCGAAATACGTCCAGTAAACCGCGTGGACCAACGCATTCAGGAAGCGGAGAAACTAGGTTTTTCGACCATTTTTGTATCCAAATACAATAAAATTGCATTGAAAAATACCGGAATCAAAATTCGATTGGTAGCCAAAATTGAAGATGTGGCGAGTGAACTATTTGGATAAATATAGTATCAAAAAAACAAATAAAATAATACACTATGAATCTAAAAACAAACTGTATCGGAATACTGCTGTTGCTCATTCCTTTCTTTTCGGAAGCGCAACAAGCCGAAAATCAAAATGCTTTCCCCGTTCAACTCACTATTGCTAACGGAACTATTGAAGGAGAATTTGACATAAAGACAAACATTCAAAGTTTTAAAGGAATTCCGTTTGCACAACCACCAGTAGGTGATTTACGATGGAAAGCGCCTCAACCTTTAACCAATTGGACTGGAGTAAAACAAACCAAAAAATTTGGACCACGAGCCATTCAATCTAATGTTTTTGGCGATATGGGTTTTAGAAGTGATGGCATGAGCGAAGATTGTTTGTACCTGAACGTTTGGTCTCCTGCTAAATCTGCCAATGAAAAATTACCGGTTTTAGTGTATTTCTACGGTGGTGGTTTTGCTGCAGGCGATGGCTCAGAAAGTCGTTATGATGGTGAGAATATGGCAAAAAAAGGAATAGTAACCCTAACAGTAAATTATAGATTAGGGATTTGGGGATTTTTCTCCCATCCGGAATTAACCAAAGAATCACCGAATCGTGCATCTGGAAACTACGGATTATTAGATCAAAATGCCGCATTAAAATGGGTTCAAGCTAATATTTCAAAATTCGGAGGTGACCCAAAACGCGTAACTATTGCAGGAGAATCAGCGGGTTCTATTGCCGTAAGTGCACAAATGGCTTCTCCTTTATCAAAAGGACTTATTGCAGGAGCTATTGGCGAAAGCGGTGGTTCTATATTCCCAACATTAGCACCCGTTCCTTTGGCCGAAGCCGAAAAAACAGGCCTTGAATATGCCCAAAAAATCGGAGCAACTTCCTTAAAAAATCTTCGTGAAATGTCTACGTTAGAACTTTACCAAAAATCGTTAGGAAGCAGTTTAGGCGTTTTTAAAACTACCATTGACGGTTATTTTTCAACCAAAACACTACCTGAAACTTTTGAAGCCAAACAACAAGCTATGATTCCTTTATTATTAGGATGGAACTCCGAAGAAATGACTTACAGAGCATTGACAGCCGGAAAAGACATCAGTAATGAAACCTATATTCAAAAAGTAAAAGAATTGTATGGCAAAAAAGCCGATGAAGTATTGAAATTATATCCAACAGGAACTCTGGAAGTAACAGAGCAATCTGCCACCGATTTATCGGGTGACCGTTTTATCGCCTACAGCACCTGGAAATGGTTTGATTTGCATCGAAAAAACAGCACACAACCAGTATACCGCTATTATTACACACATCCCAGACCAGAAATGCGAGACAATAGTCTTGAAGCTGGCCTTGCTGGCGGTGTCATCAAAAAGAATTCAAACACTCCAAAAGCACCAATACCAAAAGGAGCAGTACACTCTGCCGAAATCGAATATGCAATGGGTAATTTAGCCGGAAATAAAGACTATGCCTGGACAGAATCTGATTATGCAGTTTCAGAAACGATGCTGAATTATTTTGCCAACTTTATTAAAACTGGAAATCCAAATGGTGATAAGCTTCCGGTTTGGCCAATGGCAAAAAATGAAGAAAAACCCGAAATCATGATTATCGATTTAGCCTCAAAATCAGTACGAGCAGAGAACGACGCCCGTTACTTATTTTTAGACAAAGAATATTCGAAAAAATAATTTTTCTACCGCTGCAAAAAAGAGGAAGTCACTAAAAAAGGCTTCCTCTTTTTTTGTTAAAAACTGGAAATCAAATAATTATATTTTTGTTTATTTCACGTTTATTTCAATTAAAAAGAAAAAGCAGCAAAGGAATTCATTATTTTTCGTAACTTTATGTTTAACAATACTTTACGAAAATAAAAATGAAACCTTCTCACCAAACTATGACTCATTTATATGAACACTTAGGCAAAGTGTTCTATTCTATTGCGGCCATAGACAAAACCATTCGTACAGAAGAAATCAACAAACTGAAACAAATAATAAAGACCGAATGGCTTCCGCTGGAAAACAGTTTTAATGAATTTGGCGACGATACCGCTTATGAAATTGAGATTGTTTTTGACTGGCTTGTCGCCAATGAATGGGAATTAGAACAAGTGTTTCCCGACTTTAAAATTTTCAGAGCAGAACACCCACACTTATTCACTCAGGAAATTAATGCCTTAATTCTAAAAACTGCCAACGCTATAGCTTCTTCATTTTCAGGAAAAAATAAATCAGAACACGTTCTAATAAGTCAACTAAGCGCGATTCTGTTGCAATAAAAACAGCAAAAAACAATCTATTTTAATTTAAAATATCAAAGACATGAAAAGACAAACTGGCATTTGGATAGACTCCTCAAAAGCAATAATTGTTGCTCTTGATGGTGATACAGAAAAAATTACCGAAATAGATTCTGAGGTTGAAAACAGCGTACATCATAATGACGAAGGTAATAAAGGAACTTTCTCAGGAGTTCATCATGGCAATAGCGACAAAAAATTTGACGACCGAAAAAAACAAGAGCTGGATTATTTTATAAAATCAGTGCTGTCTTATGTCAAAAAATCGGATGAACTTATTGTTTTTGGTCCGGCGCAAACCAAAACTAAACTGGAACAAAAATTAATGACGGATCATTTAATTGAACCCGGAAAACTAAAAGCCGTAGAAACAGCTGATAAAATGACCTTAAACCAGATTGTGGAAAAAGTAAGACGCTTTTACAACCCTTTTGAATATAAAGAACCAAAACCCTAAAGCAAATTTAGCTGCTACACAATAATTTAAAAACTACAACGCTTTATGGTTGTAGTTTTTTTATTTAAAAAATCATTTTCCCCAATCAATATTCTAAAGAAAACCATAAAAATCTTTCCCTTAGTATTATTTTCCTTTTCTTTATGGCCGAGATTCCAAACGCATTGTATTTTAGATTGTATTACTTATTAAACTGTTTATGAAAACCGGAAAACAAAAATTAATTCTAGCAGCAAAAATACTTTTTGTGTTATTTGTCACTTTAATTATTGCTTTTTATATCTTTCGAGATGCCGTTTTACAACAAACAATAGCAAAAGTTTCCAATGAAATGGAAGTGGATTACAACAGCTCTTTTACGGTAAAAAAAGCTTCCTTTGACGGATTATCTGGTTTGAATCTTACCGAAATAATACTGGTTCCAAAAAACAGAGACACGCTTTTTAAAATCCAAAAACTAAAAACCAGCGTCAATTTATGGCATCTCATAACGGGAGATGTTCAACTTGGAACTTTAGAAGTCCAGAACGGTTTTGTCCAGTTAGTAAAAAAAGGAAAATTGAGGAATTTTGATGCTTTTCTAAAAAAAGACAACCAAACGGAAATAAGCGACGAGAAAAGAGATTACGCACAGTTTGCCTACAGAATAATCTCAAAAGCACTGAATTTAGTCCCTACGGATATGATCTTGGACAATCTTTCTTTTCGACTCAATGATAACGGAAAAAAAGCAACCATTAATTTCCAAAAACTGCGATTGGTCAATAAACAACTCGAAACTTCAATAAAAGTTCAAACCAATACCATTTCACAACGATGGAGAATCAAAGGATTTGCCGATCCAAGAAATAAAAAAGCCGATATCCGTTTCGTCAATATTGATACTGGTGCCATCAAAATGCCCTATTTAGACGAACGTTTCAACCTGAAATCAAGCTTTGACTCTATTCGATTAAATATTCAAAACATAGATAGAGATGGCGACGAATTGCATATTGATGGCTTTATGGCTATTGCCAATTTAAAACTCAACCACCCGAAAATTGCCAGCAAAGATGTTATTCTTAAGAATGCCAAATTTGACTATCGATTCTTATTGGGTTCTGATTTTATTTCGATTGACAGCAGCTCAACAGTTCAGTTGAACAAGATAAAATTTAATCCTTACGTAGCTTACGAAACGGAGAAAGATACGATTTACAAACTCAAGGTAATCATTCCAAAAATGAAAGCGCAGGACTTTATCACCTCGCTACCTGACGGTTTATTCACCCACTTTCAAGGAATGGAAGCGAGCGGTACTTTTGATTACAAATTGGATTTTGCCTTCAACCAAAACAAACCGAATCAACTGGTTTTTGACAGTAAATTGAAGAAAGAAAATCTGAAAATCACAAAATACGGAGAAGCCAATCTCAACAAACTCAATGGAGAATTTGTGTATCGCGCACTTATAAAAAATGTGTTGCAACGTCCGATTTTGGTTGGTTCTGCCAATCCAAATTATACGCCATTAGATCAAATTTCACCGTATTTAAGAAAATCCGTTTTAACTACAGAAGATCCTTCTTTCTTTTCGCATCGTGGTTTTATCAGCGAAGCTTTCAAACAATCCATCGTCAAAAACATAAGAACCAAAAAATTCTCCCGTGGCGCCAGCACGATCAGCATGCAATTAGTAAAGAATGCTTTTCTGAGTCGAGAGAAAACCGTATCCCGCAAACTGGAGGAAATTTTATTGGTTTACATTCTGGAAAATAACCGAATTGTGAGCAAGGAACGCATGCTCGAAGTGTATTTTAATATTATCGAATGGGGTCCAAATGTATATGGAATTGGTGAAGCAAGTCAGTTTTATTTCCAAAAAATACCTTCGGAATTATCGCTTAACGAATGCTTATATCTCGCCCGAATTATTCCAAGTCCCAAGAAATTCATGTACCAGTTCAACGATCAAGGGATGTTGAAAGATTTTGCTGTAAAACAAGAATCTTTTCTAACAAATATTATGTTTCGAAGAGGACTTTTGACGCCAGAAGACACTATTTACAAATCCTTACCCATACTAATTTCAGGACCTGCACGATCTTTTATCAAATTCAAAGTACAAGATTCAACGCAAATAAAAGTGGATTCTTTATCCTTTGATGAGGAATTTGATCTTTAATTAAAAACAACCCTATCAGAGTTTTGAACTCTGATAGGGTTTATTACTTTACGGTGCCGGATCAGGAATCACGGCTTGCACTTCATCAATTGCTTTTAGAATTTCATCCGAAAGCGACACTTGAATCGTATCAATATTTTCTTTTAATTGTTCCAATGTTGTCGCACCAATAATCGTGCTGGTTACAAACGGCTGTTGTTCTATAAATGCCAAAGACAATTCCGTTAAAGTCAGTCCGTTTTTCTTGGCGATTTCCTGATACAATCTTGTAGCCTCAGTACATTGTGCGCTGTTGTATCTGGAATACTGCGGAAACAACTTAATTCTGGCATTTGGATGCGCTTCACCAGTAAGGAATTTACCGGACAAAACCCCAAAAGCCATCGGCGAATACGCCAATAAACCCACATTTTCTCTCAGGCAAACTTCGGCCGAACCGTTTTCAAAAAGTCTGTTCAATAACGAATATGGATTTTGAATCGTTTTTACTCTTGGCAGATTGTTGTATTTACTTTCCTCCAGAAAACGCATGATTCCCCAAGGATTTTCATTTGAAAGTCCGATGTGTTTAATTTTTCCTTCTTTGATAAAACCGTCCAATGTTTCCAATACATTGTGAATGTTATCTTCCCAAGCATCATCCTGCACTTTGAAACCGCGTTGTCCAAAACAATTGGTTTTGCGTTCCGGCCAATGCAATTGATATACATCTATATAATCCGTTTGCAAGCGTTTTAAACTATTATCCAATGCAAACTTGATACTGGCTGGTGAGAAATCTAATTTCTCTCTCATGTAGCCAAAATTAGGACTGGGTCCGGCAATTTTAGAAGCCAAAACTATTTCTTCTCTTTTTCCTGTTTTTTTAAACCAGGTTCCAAGGATTTTTTCTGTACTTCCATAAGTTTCCTGACGCGCTGGAACCGAATACATTTCGGCAGTGTCAAAGAAATTGACTCCGTTTTCTAAAACATAATCCATTTGGGCATGACCATCAGCTTCCGTATTTTGTTGCCCAAAAGTCATGGTTCCAAGGCAAATTTTGCTGACTTTTATATCAGTATTGGGTAAAGTAGTGTATTTCATTTTTAAGGAAATTGTATTTTATTTTTCGAAAACAAAGATAAAATTAGTTTGTGGTTTAAATTTACAGTTAACAGAAAATTGAGAAACGTTTATTTATAACTAAACGGGATATTTAAAAAAATATAACCGCTAATTCGCCAATCGAAACCTTCCATCGAAAGATGAAATTAGCAGATTTGCGAATAAGAAAGGTTCTTTTTTTAACCATTAAGAAATTAAGTTTCATTAAGGATCAAAACTTAATTTTCTTAATTTCTTAATGGTGAAACTTAAAAACACTAGACGCTTTACAATACGTCTCGTAGAAAACAAAAAAGGCTCAAAGTAAAAAACTCTGAACCTTTCTGTCTTTAACACTTTGAACCTTAATTTATCTCATTCAACATTTCTGCGATTTCGTCTAATCTTGGCGTTAAAATTATTTCGATTCTACGGTTTTTAGCTTTTCCGTCAACAGTTGAATTGCTTGCTAATGGGGAGAATTCTCCTCTTCCGGCAGCCGTCAGATTTTGTTTGTTGATTTTCTTGTTTTCGCTCAAAATAGCAACTATTGCTGTCGCTCTTTTGGTTGATAAATCCCAGTTATCCGCAATTGGTCCCGAAGCCGTAAAAGCATCATCATCCGTATGACCTTCGATGAGTACTGAGATATCTGGGTTGTCACCCAAAACTTTTCCAACTTCAATTACTGCTTTTTTCCCTTCGGAACCTACAGCCCAACTTCCCGAATTGAAAAGTAGTTTGTTCTCCATAGAAACGTACACTTTTCCGTTTTTTTGTTCCACTGTCAACCCTTTTCCTTCAAAACTGTTCAAGGCTTTAGACAAGGTTTCTTTTAGTTTTTTCATGCTGGCTTCTTTGGCAGCAATCAAATCTTCTAATTCTTGCAAACGTTGTGCGCTTTTGCTCAATCGCTCTTGTTCTAATGCCAATGCTTTTCCTTTCTCGTCTAATTGATCCAGTAAATCACGGTTTTTCTTCATGTTGCTTTGCAAAGCATCACCGCTATTTTTTTCTAAAGCGGCATAAGAATCCTGCAGGACTTTGAATTTATTTTGAGCCACCGCGTAATCTGCTTTCAATTTATCCAGTTCGGCTTTGGATTTACTCAAGTCAGTTTTTAAGCCGTCACGGTCTAATTCTAATTGATTTTTAGCTTTTAGCAAATCGGCATTTTCATCTGCTAAACTTCTATTTTCTTTTTTTAAATCGGTGAACTTACTTTCTAAGTCGTTGTATATTTTTTTAGATACACAAGAAGTTGAAAGCGCCAATACTAATAATCCGATGGAAACTCTTTTAATCATTTTGTTTGTATTTATGTTGTTTCTAATGTTGTTTTGAAAGCAAAAATTCAAATTGTATTCGAATGACCTAGCCTTGATTACTTCACTATACTTTTGCCTTCATAGGAGTTCAGTGAACTTCGTTTGAAACGAAAATCCTTTTCTCTCGTCTTTAAGACGAGACGGGAAATAGCTCCAGATTGCTTCATTCCTAGCAAAGACTTTTACTCAATCTCTACCAAAATTGGGCAATGATCCGAATGCACGGCATCTGATAAAATAACGGCTCTTTTTAATTTATGTTTTAAAGAATCGCTGACTAAATTGTAATCGATACGCCAACCTTTGTTGTTTCCTCTGGCTCCGGCGCGGTAACTCCACCACGAATATTGATGCGGTTCACTGTTGAAATGACGAAAACTATCCACAAATCCAGACTTCATAAATCCATCGAGCCAAGCTCTTTCTTGCGGTAAAAACCCGGAAACATTTTTGTTTCGGATTGGATCGTGAATGTCAATTGCCTCGTGGCAAATGTTGTAATCCCCGCAGATAATTAGGTTTGGCGTTTCTTTTTTAAGTTCGTTGATATAGGTTTGAAAATCATCCATGAACATGAATTTATGGTCCAATCGATCGATATTTGTCCCTGATGGCAAGTACAAACTCATCACTGAAAATCCATCAAAATCAGCGCGAAGGTTTCTTCCTTCGAAATCCATGTGGTGAATTCCGGTTCCGTGAACGACATTATTGGGTTTGATTTTCGATAGAATGGCTACACCACTATATCCTTTTTTGGTTGCCGAATAGTAATATTGGTACGGATAACCCGCTTTTGCAATATCTTCGACTGGGATTTGGTCTTCGGTTGCCTTAATTTCCTGAAGACAAATAATGTCCGGATTTGCGTGTTGCAACCAGTCGATAAATCCTTTTGAAATGGCGGCTCTGATTCCGTTTACGTTGTATGAAATAATTCTCATTAAAAAAAAATTTTGAATTTCTTCCGAAAAACTATTTTTTGCCTGCGGTTGTCAGGAACCCACTTTTTATTTTCTCGGAAAAAATTATATTGTTTAGATGTGGGTTTCAAATGTAACAAAAAACTAGAAGTTTGATTCAGAAAAATAGAGAAAATGGAGTTTTTTGCTATCTTTGTTTCTTGCTCTAAAAAAACAAAAAAATACATGGGTTTAGTAACCGCGAAAGAAGTTGCAAAAGCAATAAATGCAGACAAGTACGGAGTTCTGGGGACTTTTTCTGGCTGGATGCTAATGAAGGTGCTAAAAATCTCTACCTTAAACAAAGTATACGACAGAAATAAACATTTAAAAGACGTTGCGTTTTTAAATGGGGTATTAGATGATCTACAAATAAAATTCGAAATTCCGGAAGAGGATTTAAAACGTTTACCAAAAGACGGTGCTTATATCACCATTTCAAATCATCCTCTAGGAGGAATTGACGGTGTTTTATTATTGAAATTAATGCTTGAAAGAGAACCTAATTTCAAAATTATCGCCAATTTTCTTTTGCATCGCATTGCCCCTCTCAAAAAATACATCATGCCTGTGAATCCCTTTGAAAATCACAGGGATGCTAAGTCAAGCGTAGTGGGAATCAAAGAAACCTTGCGTCATTTAAGCGATGGAAAACCGTTAGGAATGTTTCCTGCGGGAGAAGTTTCTACGTATAAAGACGGAAAATTAATGGTGGATAAACCTTGGGAAGAAGGTGCTATTAAAGTAATTAGAAAAGCCCAAGTTCCTGTTGTTCCCATTTATTTTCATGCTAAAAACAGTCGATTATTTTATTTACTTTCTAAAATAAGCGGCACTTTTAGAACGGCAAAACTGCCTTCGGAAGTGTTCAGCCAAAAACATCGTGTGATAAAAGTACGTATTGGCAAACCTATTTCGGTAAGTGAACAAAACGAACACGCAACGATTGAGGAATATTCCGAGTTTTTGAGAAAGAAAACCTATATGCTCGCCAATCCTTTCGAGAAAGAAAGTAAATTGCTGACGCCTCCAAATTTGAAACTTCCTAAAAGTCCGAAGAAAATTGTTACTCCTGCCAATAGTGAGAAAATGATTGCCGAAGTAGATGCTTTAAGAAGCACGGATTGTCGTCTTTTACAAAGTAAAAACTACGAAGTTTTCTTTACTGAAGCTGCTAAAATTCCAAATATTCTGCACGAAATTGGCCGTCTTCGAGAAATCACTTTCCGCGAAGTTGGAGAAGGAACAAACGAATCCATTGATTTAGACAAGCACGATCAATATTACCATCATCTTTTTTTATGGGATAATGAAGCTCATAAAATTGCCGGCGCATATCGAATGGGTTTAGGTTCTGAAATTTATCCGAAATACGGAATAAATGGTTTCTACCTCAACGACTTATTCCGATTTGAACCGGAATTAAATGATATGATGCACAAGTCTATCGAAATGGGCAGAGCTTTCATCATCAAAGAATACCAACAAAAACCAATGCCTCTTTTCTTGCTTTGGAAAGGAATTATGCATACTACTTTGCGTTTTCCAGAACATAAATATTTGCTTGGTGGGGTGAGTATCAGCAATCAATTTTCTGATTTCTCAAAATCATTGATGATTGAATTCATGAAGTCCAATTATTACGATCCTTATATTGCACAATACGTTCACCCTAAGAAAGCTTACAAAGTAAAACTGAAAGATGCCGATAAGGATTTCATATTTGACGAAGCCGAATCTGATTTGAACAAGTTTGATAAAATTATAGATGAACTGGAGCCAGGAAGTTTGCGTTTGCCGGTTTTGATTAAAAAATACATCAAACAGAATGCAAAAGTTGTTGCTTTCAATGTGGACCCGCTGTTTAACAATGCTGTTGACGGATTAATGTACATCAGAATTGCAGATATTCCGGAAAGCACCATGAAGCCCGTAATGGAAGAGTTTCAGGCAGAATTGGAACGAAAATTAAATGACAAAGAAGATTAATATCAATTAGATATAAAAAAATCCCGTCTCGTTCTAAAAAGACAAGACGGGATTTTTTATTTCTAGTTTATCTCCAGATGGATTCTTTCAAAATAGAATCTAAAGAATTGTTTTTTATAAAGAAAATCAATCTTATGATATGATATCCAACAAGAAAAATACCCAAACTACAGGCTAGTCTTTTATTGTACATAACAGTATTAAAATACTCTTTTTTAGTAATTAATTCCATAGACAGTATAACAATGCTGACAATACTAAATGCAATCACAAAAGGACCTAATATATGATAGCTTATGCTCTTGTAAAAATCTCCCTGATAAAAATAAACCAATGATTTTGTAATTCCACAACCCGGGCATGGAAAGCCTGTAATCATTTTGAAAGGACACAAAGACTGATCGGTCTCAAGATGATTATCATCATTAAAAAACATTAAAAAAAACGGAACCATAAGTGTGAGAACAGCGCCTATAATTCCGTAAATTTTACGTTTATCTTTACTATTAATTGTATAATTTATTGATGTCATTTTGAACTATCATTGCGGCAATCATTGGAAAGAAAAGCCCTAAAATAAGCAGCAAAACCGTATCGTCTTTTTGAGCTGAACCAGATCTATGATATACATCAGGAAGTCCGTCTCTGCCAGCTAAATAAAAGAAATAAATATTTACAGGATAACAACAGCCCGCAAATATGGCAATGGGTTGTGAAATAACTTCTCTCTCAGAAACAGCATTAAAAACTTCTGCAACTTTAATATTCCAATAGATTAAATACAATCCACAGGTTAAAAACCCAAAAATTAATACTAATACTGGATCTACTTTAAATACTGGAATGGGTTTCCTTGGAGTGTTCCAAGTTTCTTGTGCGATTTCTTCCATTTTGGTTTGGTTTGGTTAAATTTAAGTTAGTAAATATTGAAATTAAAAATTTTATTGAAATGCTGTATCGATTGGTTCCCAAAGTTCTATCTTATTCCCTTCGACATCCAGAATCCATCCAAATTTTCCATACTCATAAGACTCCATATCACCTACAATTGTTACACCTTCTTCTGACAATTTTTGTAATAATTTTTCTAAATCATCCACTCTAAAGTTTTGCATGAACTGTTTCTCGCTTGGCGCAAAATAATTGGTATCATCTGCAAATGGCGACCATTGGGTAGAACAATCATTCCCATCTTTATCTTTCCACCAAAAAGTGGAACCATATTGATCCGTTTTTAAACCCAGGTGTTTTCCGTACCAAGCTACCAGTTCTTTAGGATTTTCTGATTTAAAAAAGAAACCTCCAATTCCCGTGACGCGTTTCTCCGGCTCCGCATCTTTGGCTTGACCAAAATACTTTGCTTTTATTTTATCAACTATGACTTGCGCCAATCGTTCATGGCTTTCGAATGTCCAACCGGCAATATGCGGACTCAAAATCACATTCTTGGCGTTCAACAAATACTGGAAAGCTTCGGGAGTATTTTTATCTTGAAACAGCGTTTCGAATGACAACTTCTCATATTCCAAAACATCCAAACCAGCTCCTAGAATTTTTCCGGATTGCATGGCCGCAACCAAATCGGCAGTGGCAATATTCTTGCCACGAGACGTATTTATAATCCAAAAAGGTTTGGCGAATCCATTAATAAAATCACTGTCAACCATTTTATCTGTTTCTGGAGTCCACGGAATATGCAAACTCACTACATCTACTTTTTGCTGGAATTCTTCCAATGAAACCTGCTTTGCATTTACATCGCCTACATTTTCTTGAATATCATAACACAACACTTCGACATCAAAACCACGGAGTTTCTTGGCGAATGATTTTCCCATGTTTCCGTAACCAATAATCCCCACTGTTTTTCCGTCAAGTTCATGGCCACGATTGCTTTCACGGTTCCAATGTCCGGATCGTATCTCTCTGTCCGCTTCATTTAGTTTATTAAAAAGCGACAATATCATCCCTAATGTATGTTCGGCAACAGCATTTCGATTTCCTTCGGGAGCAGCGATAAGCGTAATGTTTTTGGATGCTGCATAATCGCAATCGATGCTTTCTAGTCCGGCTCCAACGCGTGCAATGAATTGCAAATTAGTGGCTTTGTCCAAGAAAGTCTTGTCAATTTTGAATCTGCTTCGAATGACAATTCCCTGATATTCTTGAATTTTAGATTCAATTTCTTCTTTTGACGACGTAAAATCGCTGTGATTTATAAATCCGGACTGTTGCAATTGATCCCAAAGCAAAGAATTATTGCTATCGATATGAAGGACTTTGATATCCATAAAAGTAGTATTTTTTGATACTTCAAATTAACAAAAAATTTACGGTTTATTGTTTTATCGAAGGAAATTAGCTCATAAAATCGTAAATTAGCTTTCTAAATTTTTATTATAAATCTCATGCTTATAATAAATGAAAAAACAAAAATGAAATTAACGAAAACATTCAACGCTTTTTTTGAAAGCGAAAAAGCCGGTGGACTCTTATTACTTTTTGCAACAATACTCTCTCTTTTATTAGCCAATTCATCCATTCAAACTGAATATATAGCTTTATGGGAAACCAATATTGGAAGTCATTCCATAACACATTGGATTAATGACGGCTTAATGGCTATCTTTTTTCTTTTGATTGGTTTAGAATTAGAACGCGAAATGTACCAAGGAGAATTATCCAGTATTAAAAATGCCGCTTTACCTATTTTTGGCGCATTAGGCGGAATGGTTGTCCCGGCCGGAATCTTTTTACTGTTAAATTTTGGAACCATCACACAAAACGGAGCCGGAATTCCTATGGCGACTGATATTGCTTTTGCTATTGGAATCCTGTCACTTCTAGGAAATCGTGTTCCTACATCACTCAAAGTATTCTTGACTGCGCTTGCTGTAATTGATGATTTAGGTGCTATTATGGTAATTGCAATATTTTACACGGACACTATTGCTTTTATGAATTTGTTTATCGCTTTTGCCATTATGGGCGGTCTATTTATCCTTAACCGAAGAAAAGTTCACAGCCTCATTCCTTATTTGATTGGTGGTGCCGCCATGTGGTATTTTATGTTAAATTCTGGTGTACACGCAACGATAACCGGAGTATTATTGGCCTTTGTAATTCCGTTTGGTGATGGAGGCAAGAAAACTTCTTCGTATCGATTACAGCATTTTTTACACAAACCGGTGGCGTTTTTTATTCTTCCTTTGTTTGCCGTAGCCAACACTTGTATTGCCATAAATTCAGATTGGCATGAGGGATTGAATCATCCCAACACAATTGGAATTATACTTGGTCTTGTGGTAGGAAAACCATTGGGGATCTGGTTATTTTCATTCCTGGCTGTTAGTTTAGGAATTTGCAGTTTGCCTAAAGACCTAAAGTGGAGCAGTATTCTAGGTGCAGGAATGCTGGGCGGAATAGGTTTCACGATGTCTATTTTTATAACCTTACTTGCTTTCAAAAACGACGGAGAAGAAGTCATTACTTATTCAAAAATTGCGATTTTGATTGCTTCCTTTATTGCGGGAACCATTGGTTTTTTATGGTTGAAATTTAGTTTGAACCCTGCTAGAGCAAAAAAAATGAAGATTTAACCAATAGAATTAGTTAATGTCTCTAATAAAAAAAGTGGTGTTTAGTTTTAAAACTAAACACCACTTTTTATTGAAACTTATGATTATGATTAGGCTATTTATAAGCTAAGTCCGTTTTATTTATTATCCCTATCCTTTACTTATTAGTCCAATAATCAACTACGGTAACTTTCTCAGGAGCCGGACTCAAAACAGCTACAAAAGCTTTATGATCCGGATGAATCAAATACGCATCTCTATCGGCTTCACTGTTGAATGTTAAGGTAAAACAATGCGTCAAACCATTATTCAAGTTTTCAGGACTGTTATTGATTCCCCATTCATACGCTTTTATCAATTTGATTTTATGTTCCAAATTTCCAAAAGCAGTTACCACTTTGTCAATTGCTGCCGTATCGGTTCCGGGTTTCCAACCAAACATCACCACATGCCTAAGCACTTGCTTTTGTTTATTTTGTTGAGCATTTACAGTATAACTTGAAATTAAAATAAGAGTTAAAAGAAGTAGTTTTTTCATGGTAGTTTTTTTTCAAATATAGTATTTATTTGAGTGTGTATACAAATACCAATAATTGCGAAGCTTAAGTAAAAAAATTGCGCAAAGTCTGAGAAATTTGCACAGCTTATATTACGAAGATTTTACAGAACTGTATTTTTTAATTTTTTTTGGATTTTTCAAAAAATTGCTCTGCATTTTTATGAAATATTTTTTCCTTTTGTTCCGAAGATAAAAAATCAAGTTTATTTACTGACTCTATCACTTGTTTGATATTTCCATTATCGGATCCAAACATTACTCTGTTCTCTAAACCGGCATCTATCAATCTTTTCATTGTGGTGTGAAAATCTTTGTAAGGAATATTGTCTGGATTTGCAATAACTGAAATATCTGTGTACACATTCCAATAAACACTCATAATACCAACCGTTTCCTCGATAAAAGGATAGCCAGAATGCATAATCCAAATTCTTAATTTCGGAAATTTTAGTATTAGATCTTCCATTAAGATTGGACTACCTAAACCAACTCGAAAATTTGGACATCCATGATTCGGGCCTGCTAATCCTGTATGAATGCCAACTGGTAGATTGTATTTTTCTGCCAATGCATAATAAGGATGTAATAATTCATCCGATGGTGAAATTCCATAATATTGGCTTAATATCTCTCCAATGAAATCAATTTTACCATCATTAATTTGCTGTTCTACCCATTTAATGTCAGGTAAATCCTTTCCGTTTGAAAAGCAAAGCTGATTACTATATGGTACTTTTCCATTTGGACATGGTAACATTAATCCATGTAATAATTCCATTTTGAATTTATTTCGATACGTATTTTGCAAATCCCATGAAGAACTGATTGCAGCTTTGTAAACACCTGAAGTTTCTAATTGTTGCATTTGAATATCAGGATTTGTCTCTCCGTGGATATGTGTGTCAAACACTTTTTGAGAGTAACCATTATAAAATCCCAAAAGAAATGTGATGAGAATTAGTATTGATTTTTTCATGCTATTTCATTTTACTTTCGGTTTCACAATATTGTGTTTTGGTTCGTATGCACATTGCAGGTAACTGTAAATATACGCATGTTTTAAAAATGAAGCAATGCTAAGATTATGATTTTAAATTACTTAAAAAATATTTACAAACAAAGTTATGGCGAATGATTGCAGATTTTTGATTAACGATTTTTGATTTCAGATGTGGAAATATGTAAACAAATCAATTCTTTTCGCGTGAGGGATAAAAGCAAGCTACCGAAGTAGCGCGGATAGCCCGACGCCAATAAAAAAAGGGTCTTCTCAACGGTTACGCTGAGAAGACCCTTTTTTTATTGAGGGCACGCCCAAATAACGCTTATCCCTTGATTTGTTTCAACGAAGTTTTGATTCCGCGTATCAAGGACGAACTGAATCCGTGCATTTCCATTTCGTTCAATCCGGCTATGGTACAACCTTGTGGTGTAGTTACGCGGTCAATTAATTGTTCCGGGTGTACTTTTTCTTCCAGCAGCATTTCGGCAGCGCCTTTTACGGTTTGTGCTGAGATGGCTAATGCGGTTTGCCAGTCAAATCCTATTTCGATTCCGGCTTGCATTGATGCGCGAATGTATCGCAACGCAAAAGCAGTTCCGCTGGCCGCAAGAACAGTTGCTGCATCCATTAATTTTTCGTCAATAATAGGAGCGGTTCCCAAACTCTGAAAAAGAGAAACTACATCTTGTGCTTTCTCTTTGTCTTTTTCGTGAAACGCAATACAAGTGGCTGATGCACCAAACTGTGCCGCAATATTAGGCATGATTCGGATGGCACTATTAGCAGCACCGATTTTGTTCTGTAAATTTTCTATGGATAATCCACTCACTGCCGACGCAATAATTTTATTCGAAATTACTGGAAGGATTTCAGCTAAAACGGTATCTACTTGATATGGTTTTATGGTCAAGATAATGACATCGGCCTCCTGAATCTGATGGATATTATTCGTAGAAACCGTAGCGCCCAATTTTTCAAGATACAGAATGCTTGATGTGTTTCTTCTGGTTACGGTAACTTGGTTTTCTGGTGAAAATTTTGATAGTCCTAATGCGATAGAAACACCTAAGTTTCCGCCGCCAATAATGTGTACTTTCATGCTGGTTGTGGTTTTTCCTCTCCCCTCCCGAAGCTTCGGGACTCTCCAAAGAAAAGTAAGCCGTTAGGGAAAAGTGTTGGTTGTGTAGTTATAGTTGTATTAGTTATTTTTCAATTTCTCTCTATTCTCTTAGTTCAATTCTTTCTTAAAATCCCAGAATCATTTTTGCTATCGAAAAATAAATCAGAATTCCGCAAATATCATTACTCGTTGTGATAAAAGGTCCGGTTGCTAATGCGGGGTCAATGCCAAATTTATCGAGTAACAACGGAACAAAAGTCCCTATTAACGATGCAATAATAATTACCGACATCAATGCTATAGTAACAATAACGCCAATGATCAATTCTACATTCAACAGAAAATGACTTCCTAAAAACAATATCGTAGCCAAAATCAGTCCGTTTAATAAACTTAGTGACACTTCTTTGACCAATCTATTAAACAAGGATCCGCTCAACGTATTGTTTGCCAAACCCTGTACTATAATTGCTGATGACTGTACGCCTACATTTCCTGCCATTGCGGCAATAAGTGGTGTGAAAAAGAACAAATTCCCATGCTCAAACATCGCTCCTTCAAACAAGCCGAGCACTTTTACGGAGATAAAACCACCCAAAAGAGCCAAAACCAACCAAGGCAATCGTGCTTTTGTATGTTCAAATATGCTGTCATCTGCTTCAACGTCTTGCGAGATACCTGCTGCCAACTGGTAATCCTCATCAGCTTCATCCTTGATTACGTCTACAATGTCATCAATGGTGATTCTTCCCACTAATCGTCCCATTTCATCTACGACAGGAATGGCTTCCAAATCGTATTTTTGCATGATTCGGGCCACCTCAACATCTTCGGTATCTACTTTTACAGAGTTTAATTTTCGGATGTAAACATCACTTACCGGTGTTCTGGAAGAAGTGGTCAATAAATCCTTGAGTGACAAACGCCCTTTCAATCTATCTTCATCATCCACGACATAAATCGAATGAACTCTAGAGATATTTTCGGCCTGAATGCGCATTTCTTTTACACACGTCAGCACATTCCAATTTTCATTGACTTTAACCAATTCCTTGTGCATGATTCCACCTGCGGTATCCTCATCATAACGCAATAAGTCAACAATATCTTTGGCGTGCTCAACATCCTGAAGTTCTGATATTACTTCGGCTTTCAAATCTTTCGAAAGCTCCGCAATAATATCGGCTGCATCATTTGTTTCCAGCTCATCTAATTCTTCCGCAATCTCTTTTGGTGAAAGCCTGCTTAATATATTTTCCCGCAAATCATCTTCCAGTTCCAGAAGAATTTCGGCGGTTTTTTCACTGTCTAAAACTTTAAAAATATAGGTCGCTTCATTAAAATCAAGCTCATCGAGAATTTCAGCAATATCAGCATGGTGCATATCATTCAATAAGACTTCCAGTTGCTGGTCGTTTTTATTTTGAATGAGTTGCTCTAATTCCTGAATTAATTCTTTGCTGATTTTAAACTCCATCGGCTTCTATTTTTTGGGTGAGTTCTATGAACTGTTCTACATTTAATTGTTCTGGTCGAAGGTCAAAAATTTTATCTTCTCTCAAACTATCCGACAAATTTAAGGTTTTTAAACTATTTCGTAACGTTTTACGTCGTTGTTGAAAAGCCGTTTTCACTACCGTAAAAAACAATTTCTCGCCACAAGGCAAGCTGTAATCTTTCTTTCTACGCAAACGTAAAACTCCCGATTTTACCTTTGGTGGCGGAATAAAAACATTTTCGTCTACCGTAAATAAATACTCGGCATCATAAAAAGCCTGAACCAGAACCGACAGAATTCCATACGCTTTTGTTCCCTTTTTTTCACAAATACGCTGCGCCACTTCTTTCTGGAACATCCCTGCAAATTCCGGAATCTGATCGCGGTATTCCAAAGTTCTGAAAACAATTTGTGTCGAAATATTATACGGGAAATTCCCAATAATAGCGAATTGTTTTCCTTCAAAAATATCGTTGATATTGTATTTCAAGAAATCTTTAGAAATGATTCTGTCTTTTAATTTTGGATAATTTTGGTCCAAATACGTCACTGATTCCGTATCGATTTCAATAACGTACGTATTCACCGGTTTATCCAACAAATATTTTGTCAAAACTCCCATTCCCGGACCTATCTCTAATACATCATCATATCCTTCTAAGTTCAACGTGTCAACAATGTCTTTTGCAATGCTTTCGTCTTTCAAGAAGTGTTGTCCGAGGTGTTTTTTGGCTGTTACTTTTTCCATGTTGTCATTGCGAGGCACGAAGCAATCTCGCTTTATTTTAAGTTTATTTTGGCACTAAGGCACAAAGTGTATTTTATTTCAAATTGGAGATCGCAGATTGCGACTTCAAGATTGTGGTTCAAAACGACAATCTGAATGTGATCGCTTCGTTCCTTGCAATGACTCTAAAAATCTGCAATCAATTCTAATTCTGTTCTAAAAGCAAGCATTTTGTCTCCAAACAACTTTGCTCCTTCTTCGCGAAAAGCCGGCGCATCCTCCTGATAATATTTCTCCAAAGTTTCTTTGCTGTCTGTTGCGTATTGAACAGAATACGTTACTCCTCCCATTTCTTCTTCAATTAAAACTCGAACCATTCTAGCCGAAGAGAATTTTCCAGTAGCCAAAATTTCAGGAATGTGTTTGTATTGCATCCAAATCATCCATTGATCGTGAACGCTTTCATGTATGTTTGTGGTAACGTTGTATAGTATCATTTTTTTTGTTTAACTGGTTAATTGTTTAACTGGTTAATCGACTCAACAATTAGACAGTTAAACTTTTTTACAAATTAGTATCTCCTCGCAATTGTCTGAATTTCTTTCTGGCTTCCACAAAATAAATACTGTCCTGATGATTGAACAATACCTTTTCATATAGTGGTTTCGCTTTTTCAGGTAACAATTGCTTGTTATAAATTTCTGCCGAAAAATACAACGCTTCATCTATGTAAATTCCGTCGCTATGTTGGTCAATAATCGTTTGGTATTGGCTTAAAGCCAAAGCAAAATCACCTTTCTTTTCATATATTTTCCCCAATCGCAACAAGGTCACAGCCTCAATTTCCTGTCCTTTATAGTTTTTCAAAATCGTCTGAAACTGCGTTACCGCTTCCTGATTCCTGTTTTGATACAACAGATAATCTCCTTTTGCAAATTGCTTCAAAGCCGTTTGTGTCGAATCGGCAACAGTATTGTCGTTGATTAACAGAAAATATTCCAAAGCATCATTGGCAATCAACTGCGTATTCGCTGATTTCAATTCCTTAAATTGTTTCAATGCCCAAGCAAAATCGGTTTTGAAATAACTGGTTTTAGCGGCTTTCAAACTGGCTTCATGTGCCATTACATCATTCTTCAAATCCAATTCAATCTGCGAATAATAAATCAAAGCCTGATTGAATTTTTCTTCGTAAAGTAAAATATCTGCCAGTTCCATTTTGGCATTAGCCACTTCATAATCATTCAATTTTAATTCCAACGCTCTCTTGACAATTGCCTTTCCTTCCTCTGGTTTTTTCAAATTAAATGCCGTGAAATGTGCCTGAATCAGCTGCAAAGATAAGGTAAAAGGACTTATTTCAAATTGTTTCAACAAACCGTCTAATTCTGTGCTGATGGCTGCAAAGTCATTTTCGGATGCTTTTTCAATTTTCATGGTTACCAAATACGAATTCGCCTGGATCAACAATTCTAAATCTTGTGTGTTTTCCAATACAAATCCCAAAATTTCTTTAGCTGCTTCCTGATTGTCTTCTTCAATGGCCAGTTGCCCTAAATTTACAATATTGGCAAGCGATTCCGGATTGCGTTTGTAAATGGCTTTTTCCTGAATAAATGCTTTTTCGAATTCTTTTTGTTGTACATAAAACCAACTCAAATAATGGTTCCAAAAGAGATCTTGATTTTTCTGAGTCCTTATAATTAATGCTTTGCGCAATATTTCATTGAAATTTGCATCACCTTCGTCAGCCATAAAACGAACCAATTGATTTTGGATTCTAATGGAATTTTGAGGATTCGCAAACGCCTCGTCTAGAAAAGTGGAAATCATCATTTCCATATTAGACAATTGACCGTAAAGCAATCCTATTTGATAATTGAAATTAAAATTAGGCTCTAATTCTGTGGCGGTTTGGTAGGATTTCAGTGCGTATTCGAGCAACACTTTTTTCTCAAAAGCGTTTGATATTCCGTAGACTTCATTTGGATTTTTTCTGATTCGGTCTAATGCTTGATCGTAGTACATCTTAGCTTTGACATCATTTTTTTGCAACTGAAAATTATACCCTAACTCTACCAGAAGATTCCCTTGATTGTACTTGTTAAATCGTTCTTGAATGGCTTTTTCGGCACTTTCAAACTGTTGCAATTGCTGAGAACAATCTATTATTCTTAAGAAATACTGGGAATTTAATGGAATCTCTTGCAGCAATTCTTCATAGCTGATTTTTGCTTTTTCAAAATCGCCTTTGTCATAATAATACTGCGCTAATTGTTCGTTTTGAGAAAAACAAAGCAATGAAAAAAACAGTGTAATATGTAGAAAAATATTTTTCATCTTAAAAGTGTTCAGTATTCAGTGTTCAGTTTGCCAAACGGTGCATTGTCCAAAAAGCTAACTGAACACCGATCACTGAGGACTGAACACTAATTAATCTATAATATCAAACCCGCAATACGGACGTAAAACCTCAGGAATTACAATCCCTTCCGGAGTTTGGTAATTTTCTAAAATTCCAGCCAAAACTCTTGGCAAAGCCAATGCGCTTCCGTTTAAGGTGTGTGCCAATTGGTTTTTTCCATCTTTGTCTTTGAAACGCAATTTCAAACGATTCGCTTGGAAAGTCTCAAAGTTAGAAACTGAACTGATTTCTAACCAACGATCTTGCGCCGTAGAAAAAACTTCGAAATCATACGTCAGAGCCGACGTGAAACCCATATCGCCACCACAAAGACGTAATATTCTATATGGTAACTTCAATTCCTGTAATATATTTTTAACGTGTTCTACCATTCCGTCTAAAGCTTCGTATGATTTATCTGGATGTTCTACACGAACAATTTCCACTTTGTCAAATTGGTGCAAACGGTTCAATCCACGTACGTGCGCTCCATAAGAACCTGCTTCACGACGGAAACATGGCGTGTAAGCCGTAGTTAAAACGGGCAGTTCATTTTCGTTTAAGATTACATCACGAAACAAATTCGTTACTGGAACTTCAGCCGTTGGAATCAAGTACAAATCATCGGTTTTATCATGATACATTTGCCCCTCTTTGTCCGGCAATTGTCCCGTTCCGTAAGCAGATGCTTCGTTTACCATGTGTGGAACCTGAACTTCATTATATCCTGCAGCAGTATTTTTATCCAAGAAATAATTGATCAAAGCGCGTTGTAATCGTGCTCCTTTTCCTTTATACACCGGAAATCCTGCACCAGTGATTTTTACTCCAAGCTCAAAATCAATGATGTCGTATTTTTTTACCAATTCCCAATGCGGTTGCGCTCCTTCGTGCAAAACAGGAATCTCCCCTTCTTCAAAAACATTTAAGTTTTCCTCCGGCGTTTTTCCAACAGGAACAATATCAGCAGGAAGATTGGGTAAGGTATATAATTTTTCTAAAAGTTCTGCGGCAAGTGTATCAGCAGTTTCGGCTAATTTTTTGCTTTTTTCTTTATTTAAAACGGTTTTTTCTTTTAGAATTGCGGCTTTCGCTTTCTCTCCGCCTTTCATCAATTCGCCAATATCTTTGGATAATTTATTAGATTCGGATAAAATATTGTCTAGCTCCACTTGCGTAGCGCGACGTTTTTCATCCAGTTGTACCACTTCTTCAACAACACTTGTAGCATCGATGTTTCTCTTTGCCAAAGCCTTGATTACTTTTTCTTGATTCTCTCTAATAAATGCGATTTGTAACATAGCTTGATTTTTTTAACGCTAACTTTTATAATAATGGAAGCAAATTTAAGGAAATGTTTGATAGAAATGGGGGAAAAAATTCGTCAAAAGTCGAAAGTCATAAAGTCCAATACTAATGTATGATTCAAATGCCCTAATGTTTAATTTACATTGACAACAGAACTTCAAAAAAACAAATAAAAACAGGACTTTAAAAACTTTATGACATTGGACTTTTGACTTACTTTAGTCTCTTTTAATCTCATGACCCACAAATTCTTCTAAGGTTGCAAACATGTCGTCTATAGAAAGGACTTCAAAATCTGGGTGGGTTTTTAAGAAAGTAGCATTCAAAGTAATTAGATTTTCTTCTATTTCAAAAAAAGTGTCGTTGTTGAGTAAATCACGGATAGGATTTACGCCTTCCAGTTTCCCTTTCAGGAATTTATTCAGCTTGACACTACTCATTAATTTTACTTTTTTGGATTGCTGTTGGAACAATTCCAAATGCTTTTCGGCACCAATTAATGCCAAACCTTCTTCGATTAATTCATTCAGTTCTTTATCCCAACCGGAATTGTATACAAACTGAGCAAAATTTCCTTCGGTATATTGTGATGCATAATAATCTAAATAATAACTCATTATAGCATCTTCGTGAATCAAATCATCGTTCAGGCCTTCCTCACGCATTAAGTTGATTACCGAAATATTAGAGTGAATTACATCTTGGAGATTTTCACTATTAAAGGCTGTTTCTGAAATAATTATTCTACCGAATTCCATAGGTTTTGTGTTTGAATATATGCTGCAAATTTCGGGTAAAATAGTGAAGAATCGAAATATTTTTTTAGCCACGGATTACACCGATTAGCACAGATTAATTAGCGATACCATTTAACTGACATCAGATTCGTCACTACTCTTTTTCTGATTCATTTTTGTAACCAAAGCTTTCAAACGCAACGCTTTTTCTTTTTTTTCTTCTTGAAGTTTAGCCTTTTTTCGGTTTAGCAATTTGGTATGTAAAGCTTTATTTTTGGTGTTTTTTTCGGGTCCTTTTGCCATAATGTAGAAGCTTTGTAAATTACGGTTACAAAGATAAAAAAAAGCCGCATTATAAACACAACGGTAACAAATTGTGTTTATATACGATCATTCTTTTTATCATGATTCCATAGCCCCGATAGCAGTGAAAATCCTTATTGTTTTTTCTTTAAAAACAATAAGATTGTAACGTATAGCGGGAAATAGCTTCAAATAAAAATTCTATTGCTTATTTTTGCGCTCTATAAAATAGAATCATGATACAGAATCCAAAAAGATATACCATTACAGCGGCATTGCCTTATACGAACGGACCGATTCACATTGGCCATTTGGCGGGTGTTTACGTACCTTCGGATATATATTCCAGATATTTAAGATTGCAGGGAAGAGACGTTTTGTTTGTTTGCGGAAGTGACGAACACGGCGTGGCGATTTCGATGAAAGCCAAAAAAGAAGGCACTACGCCACAGGAAGTAATCGATAAATATGATGGAATAATCCGTAAATCGTTCTCTGATTTTGGAATTTCGTTTGATAATTATTCCAGAACTTCAGCTAAAATCCATCATGATACGGCTTCGGAATTTTTTAGAAAACTGTATGAACAAGGTGATTTTATTGAAGAAGTGACCGAGCAATTGTATGATGCAAAAGCAGATCAGTTCTTGGCAGACCGTTTTGTGGTGGGAACTTGCCCAAAATGCGGCAATGAAGAAGCGTATGGTGATCAATGCGAAAAATGTGGTTCGACATTGAATGCTACAGATTTGATTAATCCAAAATCGACAATAACCGGAGAAACTCCGATTTTAAAATCAACGAAACACTGGTTTTTGCCTTTGGACCGTTACGAAGATTTCTTGAAAGAATGGATTCTCGTTGGACATAAAAATGACTGGAAACCGAATGTTTACGGGCAAGTAAAATCATGGATTGACGGTGGATTAGAGCCTCGCGCCGTAACCCGTGACTTGGATTGGGGAATTGATGTTCCCGTTGAAGGTGCCGAAGGAAAAAAATTATACGTGTGGTTTGATGCGCCGATTGGGTACATTTCTTCTACCAAAGAATGGGCTTTGCGCGAAGGGAAAGATTGGGAACCGTACTGGAAAGACCAAGATACAAAACTGGTTCACTTCATTGGGAAAGACAATATTGTTTTTCATTGTATTATTTTCCCTGCGATGTTGAAAGCCGAAGGAAGTTATATTTTACCGGACAATGTGCCTGCAAATGAATTCTTGAACTTGGAAGGAAATAAATTGTCTACGTCTAAAAACTGGGCGGTTTGGTTGCACGAATACTTGGAAGAATTCCCAAATCAGCAAGATGTTTTGCGTTATGCCTTGACATCGAATGCGCCGGAAACAAAGGATAATGATTTTACCTGGAAAGATTTTCAGGCGAGAAATAATAATGAATTGGTAGCGATTTACGGGAATTTCATTAATCGTGTCGTGGTTTTAACCAATAAATATTACAACGGAATTGTTCCGCAACCGAACGAACTTTCAGAAGTGGATGAAGCGACTTTAACTGAATTGAAAGCCTATCCAGCTGTGATTTCAAGTTCCGTAGAGCGTTACAGATTTCGTGAAGCATTGAGCGAATTGATGAATGTGGCTCGTTTAGGAAATAAATATTTGGCTGACGAAGAGCCTTGGAAAGTCATCAAAGACAATCCGGAACGCGTGCAAACACAAATGTATGTGGCATTGCAAATTACTGCTGCGTTGAGTTCACTTTGCGAACCATTCCTACCATTTACAGCAAAAAAATTATCAAGAATTCTAAAAATAGAAAGTCCGTTGAACTGGAATTCTATTGCTCAAAATTCTGATTTGATTCCCTCTGGACACCAAATTGGCGAAGCCGAATTATTGTTTGCCAAAATTGAAGACGAGGAAATCCAAAAACAAATAGACAAACTGGAAGCGACTAAAACTGCCAATACTGCCGAAAACAAAAAAGCAGAACCGCAGAAAGAAGCGATTCAATTTGAGGATTTTGCCAAAATGGATATCCGTACAGGAACTATCTTAGAAGCAGAAAAAATGCCAAAAGCGAACAAGCTTTTGATTTTAAAAGTTGATACCGGAATTGATGTTCGCACCATCGTTTCAGGAATTGCAGAGAGTTTTAAACCAGAAGATATTATTGGTAAAAAAGTTACTGTTTTAGTGAATTTGGCACCAAGAAACCTTCGCGGCGTAGAAAGCCAAGGAATGATTTTGATGACTACGAATGCTGAAGGAAAATTGGTATTTGTAAACCCGGATACCGATGGCGTTGCCAATGGAGAGACTATAAATTAAGACTTTTTTAAAAAAGTATAAAATTGCGTGACTTAATTAAAATTTTAATTAAGTCACGCAATTTGCATTTAAAAAACATTTTTTAACTAATAATATTTTAAAAAAAAATAAGATATTAGCTAAAAAATAAACCTATCTAAAAATGATAAAAAAAACACTTCTTGCGTCTTTAATTTTAAGTAGTTTAATTTCTTTTTCACAAGAACTGGTATCTTCTATACCTCTTGAGCTAAAAAAAAATCGAGATGTTTTTCAGACTATAAATAACGATAAAAAAGAAATTACTTTATTTATTGGTGATAAAATAAAAGTAAAAGCAATTCAACTCGATGAAAAAATGAAAATCGTTGATAGTATTTCATCCGAAAGGCCAAATACTAAAATTTACACGAAGATGATTGGCTACAACATCAACAATGACAACACTAGACTTTTTTGGTCATCAAATGATTCCAAGGATATTTTTACTGAATTATACGATTTCAATAACCGTAAAACGACAACAAAACAACATTCTTTATTATTAAAAGACGAAAAAGTTTTACAAAAATTTAGTGATATAGATTTTTTTTATATCCTAACAGTTATCAAAAAAAGTAATGATTTAAAACTCTATGTTTTTGATAAAAAAGGTGATTATATCGAAAAAAAAATCAATTTGAACGGATTTACTTTTTATAAATCAGACTATACACAATCAAACTTATATGAAGTATTAGGAGAAAATTTACTTCCTTTTGAAGCGCCTTTCTCGTTGCAGCTTATAAATACCGACAACCCAACATCTCTAACTGATAGTGCCAAAAAGAGAAAATGTTATTTCAAAAACAATCGAATTATCATTACCCTTGACACGAATATCGAGTTTACCCAAGTTATCACTGTTGATTTAACAGATTTTAAAGCTACTGAAAAAAAAATAAAAACCCACGATATAGAAGAAGACCGAACGTATTTAAATTCGAATTCATTTTACTTTGACAACAAATTATATCAATTAAAAAGCGCATCCAATCTATTTTATCTTACTGTAAAAGATTTAGACGGAAAAGTATTGAAGGAATATACTGCTAAGTCATCCGAACCAATCGATTTTAAAAATTCGGAAGTTCAACTGGAAGGAGGAGATTTTGGAGGAAAGAGAACCTTAGAAAATTCTTCACAGTTTATTCGAAAAGTAAACAATTTATATCCTGGTGTTAGCTGCTATACAATTGGCCAAAACACACTAATTACTTTTGGGGGTGTTTCTCCAGTTCAACAGTCAGCCAGCCAATTTGGTATGGGCCAATTTGGCTTAATTGGAGCACTCGTTTCAATCGCCGTGCACAACCCTGGCATAGAGAGTTTTAATTCCTACTCAAATAGAAAAGTGGTCAAAACAGACGGATTATTTGACAAGGAAGGCAGTCATATTAAAGGCGATTTACAACCTTTAGCGTTTGATAAAATCCGTACTTTTTTCGATACATATAAAGATGTTTCATCACAAACATTATTTAAAACGGATGCTTATTATTTAGGTTATTATGATAATAAAACAAAGGAATATATTATCAAAAAATTTAATGATTAAAAATAGAACATAATTAATTTTTGGATTTTATTAATCAACCATTACAAAAAAAATGAAACTAAAAGTAATTGCTTTCGACGCCGATGATACCTTATGGATCAACGAAACCTATTTTGATGAAACGGAAAAGAAATTCTGTGGTTTGATGGAAGATTATTTATCGCATCAAGGAATTTCCAAAGAACTTTTTAAGGTCGAAATTGACAATCTGAAATTGTACGGCTACGGAATCAAAGGCTACATTCTTTCGATGATTGAAGCGGCGATGACTATTTCGAATAACACGCTACCTATAGAAATAATCGAAAAAATCATTCAATATGGAAAAGAATTGTTGGAGAAACCGATTGTTTTATTGGATGGTGTAGAAGAGACTTTAGATGCTTTACACGGAAAATACAAATTAGTAGTTGCCACCAAAGGTGATTTATTAGACCAACGCAGAAAATTACATAATTCTGGTTTGGGGCATTATTTTCACCATATTGAAGTGATGTCTGACAAACAAGAAATTGATTATTCTGATTTAATAAAACGTCTCGAAATACAACCTGATGAATTTTTCATGATTGGCAATTCCTTAAAATCAGATGTTTTACCAGTTTTAGCCATTGGCGGACACGCCGTTCATATTCCGTTTCATACAACTTGGGCACACGAAAAAATTGATCACAAAGTAGAACATGAAAACTTCAGTGCTTTCGAAAAAATAACAGAAGTTCTGAAAAAACTGGAATGAGAAAACTTGTTTTTAACTTCTTTGATCAATAATAAAAGTCTTTTCAAGTAAAAAAAACTCTGTTTTAAAGTTAATATCTTTGAATAATCTATAAAAAAAATACAAAATATTGCTAAAATCGCCGATCAGAACTTAGTTTATAGAATTAAAACTAATTCTTACATAATTAACTGTTTAAAATTTAATATTTAACATTATATCGTATTTTTGCATAGAATTTTTAAAAAATAAAATTATGAAAAAAATCATACTTACGTTAGTTTTTGCTTCTGCAATGACAACTTTGAGTGCTCAAACAGAAAATGTAGAAAGCGCAAGTACTGGAACTGAATTTAACAAATGGTCTGTTGAATTAGCTGGTGGTTTAAACAAACCGATGAGACCTATGACTGCTGGATATAGAACTGCTGTTACTAGTGCTTATGTAGCTGATTTAGGTGTGCGTTATATGTTCAATAACAAATTTGGTTTAAAAGTTGATTTTGGATATAACAGCTTTAAAGAAGGTGAAAATTCAATAGGATTTGACTCTAAATACTACAGAGCTGACTTACAGGCAGTTGCTAACTTAGGAAGAATCATGAGCTTTGAAACTTGGACAAACACTCTTGGTTTATTAGGTCACGCTGGTTTTGGATTAGGTTTTGGTGAATCTGATAACTTTTCAGGAACTGACAGAATGGGTAATTTTATTGCTGGTGTTACTGGTCAAATTAAATTATCTAATAGAATTGCATTGACTGGAGATTTTACAACAATTCTTAATGCTAAACAAAACCGTACTTTTGATGGTGCAAGTACAATAGGATCTCCTGGTTTCGGCGGTGTACTTTTCAATGGTACAGTAGGTTTAACTGTTTACTTAGGTAAAAACGAAAAACATGCTGACTGGGTTATCGACCATGAAGGTAGATTTGACGCAATTGATGCAAGATTTATGGCTATTGAAAATAAAATGCTAGATTCTGATAAAGATGGTGTAGCTGATTATTTAGACGAAGAGTTAAGTACTCCTGCAGGAGCAATGGTTGATACTAAAGGAAGATCAATTGACAAGAACAACAATAATGTTCCTGATGAAACAGAAGCTTTTATCATAAAAAATTATGGTAGTACTACTAACAACTCTCCTCTTTTAACAAACAATGAGTTGATTACTAGTTTAATTAACGGTGGTTATGTTGCAGTTTATTTTGACTTCAATAAATCTACTCCAACTAATGTTTCTACAGAAGGTACTGATTTTATCTTAACTTACTTAAGAAACAATCCTACTGCTACAATTGATATTGTAGGTCACGCTGACGAAGTTGGAAGATCTGCATACAATGATAAATTATCTAATGCAAGAGCAAACAATGTGAAAAACACTTTAGTGAAAGCTAATGTTGATGCATCAAGATTAAATGTAATTGCTGCTGGTGAAGATACTTCAGTAGATATCGATTCAGAAAACGCAAGAAGATTAGTAAGAAGAGTTACTTTCAGAGTAAAATAAGCTACTTTTTTATATCAAAAAGCCCTAAAGGAAATTTCTTTTAGGGCTTTTTTTATGGCTGTTATTTTCGTTTTTTATCACCAACAAAAAATCAACATTACAGCATCCGAAACATCCATTTTATAATTTGTTCATAACAAAAGTTGGATGAAATGAATTCCAAATTTCAAAGAATAGCTGTACTTTTGAATCCTAAATAAAATTACAAAATCTTGAAAACACTTTTAGATATAGAGAACTGGTCCAGAAAAGAACATTTCCATTTTTTCAGACAATTTGAAGAACCCTTCTTTGGCGCAACCGTAGAAATCGACTGCACCAAAGCCTACGCAACAGCAAAATCATTGAACACTTCTTTTTTTATCTATTATTTACACAAAACATTGGTTGCAGTCAATACTACCGAATCATTTCGCTACAGGATTACGGATGACCAAATATATGTTTGTGACCAAATTAATGCTTCTGCAACTATTGGTCGTGAAGACGGTAGTTTCGGATTTTCTTTAATCGAATACAACGCAGATTTTGAAATTTTCACTACAAATGCATTGACTGAAATTGAAAGAATACAAAACACGACAGGCCTTTTTACCCGAACATTTACAGATGATAATGTAATCCATTTTTCGGCGATTCCATGGCTGGATTTCACTTCATTATCGCATGCACGAAGCTATACTTTTCCGGATAGTTGTCCGAAAATTTCCTTTGGAAAAATGAAAATTGCTGAAAACGGAAAAAGAACCATGCCAATGTCTATTCATGTACATCATGGATTAGTTGATGGCTTACATTTAGGTCAATTTGTAGATTTTTTCCAAGATATTATGAATCAATAGATTAAGTTTTTTTGTAACTTTACTTAAAACTTACTGCCATGTTATCAAAAAATATAGAACAAGCGCTGAACAATCAGATTCGAATTGAAGCTGAATCATCCCAAACCTATCTTTCTATGGCTTCATGGGCTGAAACTCATGGTTTGGAAGGAATTTCAAAATTTATGTATGCTCAATCTGAAGAAGAGAGGGTACACATGCTTAAACTAGTCCGCTACGTAAATGAACGAGGTGGTCATGCTAAGGTTAGCGAATTAAAGGCACCAAAAATCAGCTACGGAACATTTAAGGAAATGTTTGAAGAATTGTATAAACATGAAGTTTTTGTTTCTGATTCGATTAATAAACTGGTTGATATTTCATTTTCTGAAAAGGATTATGCCACACACAACTTTTTACAGTGGTATGTAGCTGAACAAATTGAAGAAGAAGCTCAGGCAAAACTTATTTTGGATAAAATAAACCTGATTGGTGACGATAAAGGTGGCTTGTATTTATTTGACAGAGATATGCAACAACTAACTTTAAACAGCACACCTAAATAATCAAATATTGTTTAGCAAATAACTTGATTTTAATTTTTTAGAAATTGAGTAAAAAGAAGAAAAATAAGGATACGAAAAAGGATAAAAAAAAGTTCCTTAAAAATGGATCTGCTAAAGAAAACCTCAAGTCTGAGTGTTGCGAAAAATATAAAAAAGGAGAACATAAACGTTGCAAAAACTGTCCAAAATTTGATTTACGCAAAAAAGACAAATAAACAATATCAGTTATCGTTTACCGTTCAATAATCCATAAAAAAACCACCGATAGTTATCGATGGTTTTTTTGTTTGGTTTCAGTCGTAATTTACAACATTACAATACTTATAGACTGAATATTACTTCCCTAAAAGAAGGACGTCATTCACCACTACCTCGGTAACATAGCGTTTCTCCCCGTTTTTATCATCATAACTTCTATGAGTTAATTTTCCTTCAATGGCAATTTCTTTGCCTTTAGTAACATATTTTTCAATGATTTCAGCTGTTTTTCCCCAAGCTACAAGCTTGTGCCATTGGGTTTCTTCTACTTTTTCTCCTTTGTCGTTTTTGTAGCTCTCGTTGGTTGCTAATGTGAAATTGGCTAATTTTTTTCCTCCGTCAAAAGTTTTGATTTCCGGATCATTTCCTACGTGTCCAATTAACTGTACTTTGTTTCTTAATGTGCTCATGGCGTATACTATTTAAATGTTAGTGTATGTTTTGTTGAATTGGTCTTTCAAATCAACATTGCAAAGATGCGGTGACTTCCAAAAAGTATTCGGTTACTAACTATTTACTTTCGGTTGTAACTATTTGTAAACGTTTGTAAATGGGAAAATTTAGCTATATTTGATGAAAATCAAATTCTTATGCAAGCCAAAATAAACAAAGTAGAGTTACGAAATCTGAAATTTGACGACTACAAAGAGTTAAAAAACTCCATGGTAGAATCTTATCCGGAAATGGTTGGCTCTTACTGGAGAGAACATCATATTGAAAAATTATTAAGCATTTTTCCTGAAGGTCAATTGGTAATTTTAGTTGATGGAAAAGTAGTAGGTTCTGCATTATCACTCATTGTTGATGAAAGTCTTGTCGACAAAAACCATAATTATTCTGATATAACCGGAAAATATACCTTCTCTACCCACAACCCGAAAGGAGATGTTTTATACGGAATAGATGTTTTTATTCATCCAAATTATAGAGGATTACGCCTTGGCAGACGTTTATATGATGCCCGAAAAGAATTATGTGAACAATTGAATTTAAAAGCAATTGTTTTTGCAGGAAGAATTCCTAATTATGGACAACATGCAAAAAAACTTACTCCAAAAAATTATATCGAAAAAGTAAAAAGAAAAGAACTTCATGATCCCGTACTTTCTTTTCAGTTGAGTAATGATTTTCACGTGATCCGAGTAATGAAAAACTACTTGGAAGGGGACTCTGACTCCAAAGAATTTGCTGTTTTACTGGAATGGAATAATATTTATTACGACGAAAGTCCAAAATTAATAAACCTAGAAAAAAGCGTCATCCGACTAGGATTAGTACAATGGCAGATGCGTCAATTGAATAATCTGGAAGCTTTGTTCGAACAATGCGAATTTTTTGTTGATGTTGTTTCTGGCTATGGAAGTGATTTTGCTTTATTTCCGGAACTGTTTACAGCGCCGTTGATGGCGGATTACAATCATTTATCTGAAGCCGAAGCCATACGGGAATTAGCAAAACATACTGAACCTATTCACAAACGCTTTCAAGAATTAGCCATTTCTTATAACATAAACATCATTACAGGAAGTATGCCGTATTTAGAAAACGGCACGTTATACAATGTTGGTTTTCTTTGTAAAAGAGACGGAACTTCAGAAATGTATGCTAAAATTCATGTCACGCCAAACGAAGTACAACATTGGGGAATGACCGGAGGATCACAAATTAAGACTTTTGATACCGATTGCGGAAAAATAGGTATCGTGATTTGTTATGATGTAGAGTTTCCAGAACTTTCCCGATTAATGGCGGATGAAGGGATGAATATTTTATTTGTACCATTCTTGACTGATACTCAAAATGCTTACACCAGAGTCAAACATTGTGCACAGGCCAGAGCAATTGAAAACGAATGTTACGTGGCTATAGCCGGCTGTGTTGGAAATCTTCCAAAGGTGAACAACATGGACATTCAATATGCGCAATCTGCGGTGTTTACACCATCAGATTTTGCCTTTCCAAGTAACGGAATAAAAGCCGAAGCTACTCCGAATACTGAAATGACCCTGATTGTAGATGTTGATTTGAATTTATTAAAGGAACTTCACGAGCATGGAAGTGTTCGAATTCTTAAAGATCGTAGAACAGATTTGTACGAAATTAAAAAAATAAATCCATGAAAACCTGCCTAGAATGTGGAGAGAAAATTGTAGGTCGCGAGGATAAGAAATTCTGTAGTGACGGCTGTCGTAATGCCTACAATAATAAAATAAACAAAGACAGTACTAATTTTATGCGCAACATCAACAATAAGTTACGCAAGAATTACCGTATTTTGTCAGAGCTTAATGTTGAAGGGAAATCAAAAACCACTCGGGCAAAACTCCTGAGCAAAGGTTTCGATTTTGAGTTTTTTACTAATATTTTACAAACCAAAACTGGAAATACCTACTATTTCCTATATGACCAAGGCTATATGCTTTTGGATAATGATTTTTATATGCTAGTCAAAAAAGACATTTAAATACCACAACCCCAAACCTATCTAACCAAAAATGAAAAAAGATTATTCCTCAATTTTTGCCAGTTTATTTCTCCTAGGGATACTAGGATTGATTTACTTTACCATGATGCCACATTGGACTTCAGATGAAGAAGGCTCTCTTTCTGAATTTTCGACCAAAAGAGCTTTAAACCAAGTAGAAGCCATTTCAAAACAACCTCATTATGTAGGTTCCAAAGAACATGAAGTGGTTGCTAATTATCTCGTAAAAGAGCTGAACAAGTTAGGACTGGAAACTTCTGTTCAAGAAGGATACACCTTGAGCGATTGGGGAAATTTAGTACAATCAAAAAACATATTGGCTCGAATAAAAGGAACTTCTAATTCTAAAGCGTTGTTATTGCTTTCCCATTATGACAGCGCACCACATTCCTACTCTAAAGGTGCAAGTGACGCAGGTTCCGGAGTCGCGACAATTCTAGAGAGTGTTCGTGCTTTTTTATATTCCAAAACCCCACATAAAAACGATATTATTATTCTGTTTTCAGATGCGGAAGAATTAGGATTAAATGGCGCAGCATTATTTGTAACCAAACACCATTGGGCAAAAGAAATAGGTTTGGTGCTAAACTTTGAAGCGCGTGGTTCATCCGGACCCAGCTATATGTTGATGGAAACCAACAAGGGAAATGCAGGGTTAGTAAAAGAGTTTGCTGCCGCAAAAGCGACTTTTCCCGTTTCAAATTCCTTGATGTACAGCATTTATAAGATGTTACCCAATGATACTGACTTGACTGTTTTCAGAGAACAAGGCAATATTCAAGGGTATAATTTTGCTTTTATTGATGACCATTTTAACTATCATACCGCTCAGGATGACATCAATCATTTGAACAAAAATACATTAGCGCATCAAGGAACGTATTTAATGCCATTGCTGAATTACTTCTCAAATGCCGATTTAAATACGACACAAGCCAGCGAAGATTACGTCTATTTTACCATTCCGTATACGTTTATAAGTTATCCGTTTAGCTGGGTTTTACCAATGGTGGTAATCGCATTGGTACTGTTTATTTTCCTATTATTTTTAGGAATAGCCAAGCGTATTTTATCATTCCGCGAAATTGGAAGAGGATTTATTCCATTTTTAGGTTCATTGATTGTTACTGGATTAATTACTTTTTTTGGATGGAAAGGGTTATTAGTAGTTTACCCGCAATACAATGATTTACTCAACGGATTTACCTATAACGGACACGCTTACATTGCAGCATTTGTACTTCTGGCTTTGGCGATAAGCCTAGTATTTTACAACCGTTTTTCTGCCAAGAAAGTGACTATGAATCATTATGTAGCACCATTATTTATTTGGATTGTGATTAATGGAGGGCTAGCTTTCAGTTTACAAGGAGCTGGATTCCTGATTATTCCGGTCTATTTTGGATTATTTTTATTCGTTGCATTTATCATTACCCAAAAATCACGTAAAATACTAAGTCTTATTTTTAGCATTCCGGCCTTGATAATCATAGCGCCTTTCATCCAGATGTTTCCTATTGGTTTGGGATTAAAAGTGTTGTTTGGAAGTGCAATCCTTACCGTTTTGACATTCACATTATTGTTGCCTGTTTTTGGGACTTTCGCCAAAAAAGGAATCTGGTCTTTAGTATTTTTTATGCTTGCCATTGGCTTTTTTGCGAAAGCGCATTCTGAATCAGGTTACGAATATGGGAAAGCCAAATCAAACAGCTTATTGTATGTCTATGATGCCGATACTGACAAAGCCAATTGGGTTACGTATGACACCAATCTTGATTCCTGGACCAAAAGCTATTTGGGTGAAAACCCAAAAGACGCATCCATTTTGAACGAAACACCATTGTTCAGCAAATACAATTCCGGTTTTACGTATGCTGCCAAAGCTCCTAGAAAAGACATTCTAAAACCAAGTATTACGTTTCTAGAAGACAGAATTGTAGGCAATCAAAGGTATTTGAAAATAAAAATTTCCCCGAATCGAAACGTCAACCGCTATGATATTTTTGCCAATGAAAAAATGGTGATTCATAATTTCAAAGCGAATGGCGTGACCACATTAGGCCAGAAAAATTCACTTTACCAACGAAAAGGAAAGAAAATATTGAGTTATTATGTCGTTGGAAATACACCTTTAGAAATGCAGTTCAGTGTAAATTCCTCAACGGTTTTCGATATGGAATTGATGGAAAGTTCTTTTGATTTAATGACTAATCCTTTATTTGGAATAGCCAAAAGAGAAAACTGGATGATGCCAACACCTTTTGTTTTGAATGATGCGGTAGTAATCAAACAAAAAATAAAACCGACACCGGTTGTGGCTGCAAATGCTTTGGATACAGCTATCAATCCTATGGCTAAAGATAGTTTAACAGTTGTAAAAGACAGTTTGAAAGTCAAATAATTTAAACACAAAATGACAAAAATTAGTATTCTGGGTTGTGGTTGGCTGGGTTTTCCTTTGGCGAAAGCCTTATTAAAAAGGGACTATTTAGTAAACGGCTCGACGACTTCGACAGAGAAATTAGCAGTATTGGAAAATGCAGGTATTGAACCTTTTTTAATTGCGCTTTCAGAAAACAAAACTTCTGGAAACGTAACTGGTTTTTTGGAGGATTCTAAAATTTTAATCATCGATGTCCCGCCAAAGCTTAGAGGTTCAGAGGCCGAAAGTTTTGTTTCCAAGATTAGAAATGTAATTCCGTTTATAGAAAAATCATCTATTGAAAACGTGCTTTTCATCAGTTCGACATCAGTTTATAATGATGATGATGCTTTTGTTACTGAAGAAACAATCCCGAAACCGGATACTGAAGGCGGCAAACAATTACTGGAAACAGAAAAGCTTTTGCAAAGCAATATAAACTTCAAAACAACGGTATTGCGTTTTGGCGGCTTAATTGGCGAAGACCGTAATCCAATAAAATTCCTGGCTGGCCGTGAAAATTTGGATAATCCTGATGCACCGATTAATTTGATTCATCAGGAAGATTGTGTGGGTATAATTCTAAAAATCATTGAAAATGATGTGTGGAATGAAACCTTCAATGCGGTCGCTCCATCTCATCCCTCACGAGAAAGGTACTACACACAAAAAGCAGTGGATTTAGATTTGGCTTTGCCAAAGTTTAATCATAAAAATCCATCTATTGGAAAAACAATTTTGAGTACTAAAATAGAAACCGTTTTAAATTATACTTTTACAAAACCAAATTTATAACGTGAGAACTAAAATTAAAAATGCTGTTTCGTCTAAAGTTAATGCCATTGGATTACCTATTTTGGCTTTGTGCTGGGTCAGTTTTTTTTGGGGAACTACTTGGATTGCTTCAAAAGAAGGCGTAAAACACATGCCGGCTTTACAACTTGCTGCCATTAGACAATTCATTGGCGGATTGCTGTATATTTCTTTTTTCCTGCTCAAAAAAACACCTTGGCCAAAAGGAAAACAATGGAAAACCATTGTCATTTTAAGCATCCTTAATTTTGTTTTGAGTAACGGATTAAGCACTTGGGGCGTGAAATACATCAGTAGCGGACTGGGAGCAATCATTGGAGCTATTGTTCCTTTATGGATTGTAATTATTACTTTTTTTAAGGGAGAACGATTGGCAAGACTTACTGTTATTGGTTTAATTATCAGTTTTGGTGGCGTTTGCGTTATCTTTTACGATCATTTAAGTGATTTTATGATTCCTGATTTTAGATTTGGGATTATACTGTCATTGATAGCCACGTTAACTTGGGCATTCGGCTCGTTGTATACAAAGAAAAAAGCAGCTAGTTTTAATCCTTATTTTAGTTTGGGACTGCAAATGTTTATATCCAGCATTTTAATTTTTGCGTACAATGGAGCAACCGGAACTTCCGTTAGCTTGAGTGCTATTCCAGCTATTTCGTGGTGGTCTATTGCTTATTTAGTTGTTTTTGGCTCGGTGCTTACTTTCATTGCCTTTATCTATGCGCTTCAAAATCTTCCTGCTGAAATAAGCAGTATTTACGCCTACATCAACCCAATTATAGCCGTGATTCTAGGTGCTGTGATTTTTGGTGAAGTCCTCAATGCTGCCATTGCAATAGGTGGTGGCGTTACATTGTTTGGATTGTATCTGGTGAATTATTCGTTGAGGAAAGGCCGGAAATAAATCCCTGATAAATCAAAAAGTCCCATCTGACAGTGTCAAATGGGACTTTTTTTATGCTTTTATGTATTTCTACCAGATTCTTACACGCTTTTCAGGTGCAATATACATTCCGTCAGTTGCTTTGATATCGAACGCTTTATAGAACGTATCAATGTTTTGCAAAGGAACATAAGCACGGTACATTCCTGGAGAATGCGGATCTGTTTTTACTTGGTTTTTCAAGGCTTCATCACGCATTTTTGAACGCCAGATAGTTGACCAAGAAATAAAGAAACGTTGTTCTGGAGTATATCCGTCGATTAATCCCGGATTTCCGTTTTCTTTCAAATACAATTGTAAACCATCATAAGCAGCGTTTACTCCACCTAAATCTCCAATATTTTCTCCTAAAGTAAATTTACCATCTACAAAAGTTCCCGGAATAGGTTGCAAAGCGCTGTATTGAGCGGCAAGTGCTCCTGTTAAGGCTGAAAATTGTTTCAAGTCTTCGGCAGTCCACCAGTCTACTAAGTTTCCGTCAGCATTGTAACGGGAACCTGAATCATCAAAACCATGTGAAATTTCGTGTCCAATAACCCCTCCGATTCCACCATAATTTACTGCTTCATCCGCTTGGTAATTGTAAAAAGGCGGTTGTAAAATTGCTGCAGGGAATACAATCTCGTTATTTGAAGGATTGTAATACGCATTTACCGTTTGTGGAGACATTCCCCATCTGTCTTTATCAACAGGTTTATTCAACTCAGCTATATTCTCATTGAAACGCCATTGCGCCATGCTTTTAGCGTTTTCAAAATACGTTCCTCCTTCTTCTGGACTTTTAATCGTCAAGGCTGAATAATCTTTCCATTTATCAGGATAACCAATTTTAATTCTTGATTTATGCAATTTAGCAAGCGCGCTCACCTTTGTTTCTGCAGACATCCAAGACAAATTATTGATTCTGTTTTCGAAAGCTGAAAATATATTTTTGATCATTTTCTCCGCTTTGGCTTTGGCTTCAGCCGGAAATTTTTTCTCAACATATAATTTTCCTAACGCTTCTCCAACCGCTCCATTGATGGTTTGAAGTGCTCTTTCGTCACGTGGTCTTTGACTTACAGCTCCCGTTAACGTTCTTCCGTAAAACTCCCAGTTTGCATTTTCAATTTCAGTTGATAATTGGCTTGAAGCTCTATTCAACAAACTCCAACGCATGTATGCTTTCCAGTCTTCTACTTTATTTTCTTTAAAAATAGTTTCTAGCGCAGTCATGTATTTTGGTTGCGATACAATAACAGTATCTACTTTTGCCAATCCAATTTTTGTAAAATAATTATTCCAGTTGATTGATGGAATTAATTTACTCAAATCAGCCAATGTCATTGGATTGTATGACTTACGGCGATCTCTGCGTTCTACTCTGTCCAATCTTGGTTTAGACATGGCAATTTCAAGAGCCAGGATTTTTTCAGCATTCATTTTTGCAACTGCTGGTTTATCACCAAGGTATTGCAACATTTTGGCAACGTGTAAAAGATATTTCGCACGTTTCTCTTTGGAATCAGCATCTTCAGAAACATAATAATCTCTGTCTGGCAAGCCTACACCGCCCGGACCTAAATTAATCACGTTTCTACTGCTGTTTTTTGCATCAGTTCCTACGCCGGCACCCATAAATCCAATCCCGCCAATAGGTTCCATTTCAATCAATAAAGCCTCTAAATCTTTGGCATTTTTAACCGCGTCTATTTTTTTTAAGTACGGTTTCAAAGGCGCTATACCTAACTTATTTCTTCCTACGGTATCAAGAATAGATTTGTATAAGTTAATCGCTTTCCCTTGATCTGTATTCGATTTGTAGCTTGGATTTGTTGTCGCTTCTTTTAGAATTGCCAATGCATCAGCATCTGTTTTTTGACGCAATTCATCAAAACTACCCCAACGGGTTCTATCTGCAGGAATCTCCGTATTATCCAACCAAGTTCCGTTTACATAACGAAAGAAATCGTTGCTAGGCTTTACAGCCTTATCCATGTAATTAACATTGATCCCCGGTTCTTTAGCTGCCGGAGCATTCTGTGCTTGACTCACCGCAAAACCCATGATTGCGGGAATCACAAAAAGCAATTGCTTATTGCTGGTTTTTTTCATTTTTTTTTGGTTTTTAGTTATCTTAACAAAGCTATTAATAAATAATTTGATTTTTAGTTAAAATCAAATACATCTTTATTTGACTTTAAAATTTCTAAAAGGTTTAATCCTAAAAGGTATTAATTTCACATCCTTTATTTCAAAGGAATGTACCTAAAATAAGATTGTGTTAATTTGAATTAAAAACAAATCTCGTTTTCGTATTTTTGCATCAAAATAGCGTTATGTTAGAATTTTTCAAAAAATACCGACTCTTTTTCGGGGTCTTCATTGTTCTTTCGGCAATCATTTTATCTTTATTTTATTCGGCTTTAAAGCCAAAAAAAACACTTCCCATTTATAATCCCGCGGATGTAAATCCTGAATTAGTGGACAGCACCATTCAATACAAAAGCAAGTACCATACGATTGCTGATTTTTCATTTGTTAACCAAAACGGAAAAACCATCACCCAAAAAGATTACGAAGGCAAAATATACGTTGCTGATTTTTTCTTTACCACTTGTGGCTCCATCTGTCCAAAGATGACTACCAATTTATCCGATATTCAAAAAGCTTTCGCCAATAATCCAAAGGTGAAATTATTATCGTATACCGTTTTTCCGGAGACTGACAGCGTTCCCGTTTTAAAGGCTTACGCCAAAAAACATCATGTTGATGATGCCAAATGGAATTTAGTCACCGGAGATAAAAAAGAAATTTACACCATGGCCAGAAAATCCTATTTGGCCGTGAAACTGGGTAAACCAAGTGAATTATATGATATGGTTCACACCGAAAATTTTGTTTTGGTGGATGCCAAAAAAAGAGTTCGTGGCTTTTATGACGGCACCAATAAAGAAGACATCAAGCGATTAATCGAAGATATTACTTTTTTGAGTAACGAATAAAGACTTTAAACAGAAGATAAGTCACTTATAATCTGATTGAAAAACCCAGTAAAACAAACTATTCCCTATTCTTAAAATTTATCCAAAAAAACTACAAAATTGACAATTATCATTTTTTTTAGTTTTATAATATGTACTTTTGCAATCTTAATTCAATCTAAATAAGACTTGCGAACAACGATACATTCTCTAAAAAAAGGTGAAAAAGCCATTATCAAAGATTTTGATATTGACATTGTTCCATTGAAATTACTAGAAATGGGTTGTCTGCCGGGGAATATGGTTGAACTACTTCAAATTGCTCCTTTTGGCGATCCTTTATACCTTAACATTAATGGTTCACACGTTGCTATCCGCGTGGAAACAGCCCGTGAGATTGAAGTTGAAATACTAAAAAACAACTTATAATGACCAATCAAAATATCAATGTTGCTTTAATCGGGAATCCTAATACGGGGAAAACTTCCGTTTTTAATCAGTTGACAGGACTTAATCAACAAGTGGGGAACTACCCTGGAATTACGGTTGAAAAAAAGATTGGTTTTTGTAAATTACCCAATAATGCCAAAGCAAATATTCTGGATTTACCCGGAACCTACAGCTTAAATGCAAGTTCGATTGATGAAAATGTAGTCATTGAATTATTACTAAATAAAAACGACAAGTTATATCCGGACGTAGCGCTTGTCGTTACTGATGTTGAAAATCTGAAACGAAATTTACTGCTTTTTACCCAAATAAAAGACCTTGAAATTCCCACAATATTAGTCATCAACATGGCCGATAGAATGAAATTTAAGGGAATCACACTAGACATTCCGTATCTTGAGGAACATTTAAAAACAAAAATTGCACTGATTAGTTCCAGAAAAGGCTTTGGAATTGATGAATTGAAAAAATTGATTGTCAGTTACAAAACCATTTCAAGCGAACCGTGTTTGAATGCGTCCAGTATTGATCCTGAATATTTCAATACGCTTCGCAAAACATTTCCTAACCAGCTGTTGTATAAATTATGGTTGGTCATCACGCAAGACGTAAACTTCCTGAATTTAGATCGAAATGAAATTAGAAGTTCGTTTACTAAATCGCATTCAGATTTAAAGCGTTTGCAACAAAAAGAAACCATAAAACGCTATCAATTCATCAATGATGTTTTGAAAGAAGGATTAAAGATTGACACCACTATTGCTAAAGATTTCCGCAGTAAACTGGATCGCGTTCTGACACACAAAGTCTGGGGATATGTAATTTTCTTCCTGATTTTGTTTGTTATTTTCCAATCTATTTTCGAATGGTCTAAAATCCCGATGGATTTTATCGATGCTTCTTTTGCTTCATTGAGTACACTTGCCGCCGAAGAATTACCGGCAGGAGTTTTGACCAATTTAATTTCGCAGGGAATCATTCCCGGAATAGGCGGAATTTTGATATTTATTCCACAAATTGCCTTCCTGTTCATGTTTATTTCGATTCTTGAAGAAAGTGGTTATATGAGCCGAGTAGTTTTCCTGATGGATAAAATCATGCGGAAATTTGGTTTATCGGGCAAAAGTGTGGTGCCGCTTATTTCAGGAACCGCCTGCGCTATTCCAGCAATTATGGCTACCCGAAATATAGAGAACTGGAAAGAAAGATTAATCACCATTCTGGTAACTCCTTTTACAACCTGTTCTGCCAGATTACCGGTTTACGCTATCATTATTGCGCTAGTAATTCCGGACAATCGTGTTTTTGGTTTTCTGAACATGCAGGGAATGACCTTAATGTTGTTGTACCTTTTGGGTTTTGGAATGGCTATTTTCTCCGCTTACATTTTGAATAAAATCCTTAAAATAAAAGGAAAAACATACTTTGTGGTAGAAATGCCAAATTACAAATTACCGCTTTTCAAGAACGTGGGAATCAATGTAATCGAAAAAACGAAAGCTTTTATTTTTGGCGCCGGAAAAATCATTTTAGCGATTTCTATTGTATTGTGGTTTTTAGCCTCTTACGGACCAGGCGAAAAATTCAATAATGCAGAAACAATTGTTACTGAAAACACCCAGCAAAATCCGTTGTCAGAAACAGATTTTGAGAATGCTGTCGCTTCACAAAAACTGGAAAATTCCTATATTGGATTAATGGGAAAAACTATTGAACCGGCGATTTCACCCCTTGGTTACGACTGGAAAATAGGAATTGCAATCATCAGTTCCTTTGCAGCCAGAGAAGTATTCGTAGGAACATTGGCAACCATTTACAGCGTAGGTGGCAGTGATAATGAGACTACAATTAAAAATAAAATGGCTGCCGAAATCAATCCGGTAACCGGAGAAAAGATTTTCAACTTTGCCTCCGGAATATCGTTGCTCTTGTTTTATGCTTTTGCGATGCAATGTGCCAGTACGCTTGCAGTTACTAAAAAAGAAACCAATTCATGGAAATGGCCGGCTGGACAATTGATCTTCATGTCTGGATTTGCTTATGTGGTGGCTTTACTTGCCTATCAAATTCTAAAATAACCGATTATGGATATTCAAGAAATAATTGCTTTTATTGCCTTGGGAATTGCCCTTGCTTTTTAATCAAAAAATTCTTTTTCAAAAAGAAAAAATCAGATAAAAATTGTGGCAGCGGTGATGATTGTGGTTGCAATTAAAATTTTCCTCATTTCTGTTTTTTAATCTGAACTACTTTAAAACTCAACTGGGTTAAACTTTACTTAAAAAAACAAAAAAAAGCTTTCTATTATTTAAGAAAATGCCTTTTTTTGATTAAATTTACTATAGAAAAAACGAGCTTTTAGATTCAAAATCAGTTCTTTCCATTTTTTAGATTAAAAAAAGTGGCTTTTAAATTCAACCTGAATCTAAGTTGCCTTTTGGACATAATTTCAACTCTATCCCTACAAAGATTTGAAATTATAGAACTATTATGAATGGGGAATTCGCATAGGATTAAACCATCATAATTTTTAGTAAAAATCTCATTCGTAAGTATAAATATTTTTAATCCCAAAAAATATTTCCAATTCTGTTATAGACCTAAAGTAGTATTCGTTTTTGGATAAACTTCTTTTTAACAACTTGAACAAAACTACTTTTTGATTTCATACTCATCTTTTTCACGGATTACTTTTTCTCAAAAACACAACAAGTAGTTCCCTGAAAACTTCTTACAATTATTACGTTGCCATTGATTTCAAACCAAAATGGACCAATATCAACTAATCATGAAAAAGTTTGTCACCATCGTATTATTTATGCTGAACATCACCTTTCTTTTTGCACAAAAAGAAATCTCCGGTTTTGTGATAGATAATGCTGGTGTTGCCATGTCAGGCGTAAATGTCACCGAAAAAGGAACAAGTAACAGCGTTTCCACTGATCTCAACGGAGCATACAAGATTACCGTCAAAGAAGGAGCTATTTTAGTCTTTAGTTACTTTGGTTTCTCCAAACAAGAATATGACACAACCGAATCTATTTTGAATGTTGTTTTATCTGAAGGAAGCGGACAAAATCTTAACGCAGTTGTCGTTACCGGAACCAGAGCTACGCCCAGAAGCAATACTACAACAACACTTCCCATTGATATTGTGTCCTATGAAGAACTGACCTCAACAGGACAAATAACCTTTGACAAAGCATTACAGTACAAAATTCCCTCTTTTAATACGGCTCAAACTCCCGTAAATGATGCTACTTCCTTACTTGACCCATACGAAATTAGAAATATGGGACCCAGCAGAACTTTAATACTCATCAACGGAAAACGGAAAAATTTAAGCGCTTTACTGTATGTTCAAACATCACCCGGTCAAGGGGAAACAGGAGCTGATATTTCCGGAATACCAATTGATGCCATAGAACGGGTGGAAATTCTTCGGGATGGTGCATCGGCACAATACGGTTCTGATGCCATTGCCGGAGTACTCAATATTATTTTAAAAAAGAGAACTGATGAGGGTTCCGTAACTATTAAAACAGGCGTGACGGGTGAAGGTGACGGCGAAATGCTGGGCGTGAGCTTGAACAATGGCTCTGCTGTGGGCAATAATGGTTTTGTAAATTATACGTTAGATTTTTCGAAAGTAAAATTGGCAAACAGACCCGGAAAAATAGATGCTGATGGAGAGTTTGCTGATTTTGGAGGTTCTATTTCTGGCATTAACACCTCAGCAGATATTAACGCTTTTCTAACAAAATATCCGGATGCCAAAAATATAAATGGAGCTCCAGAAACTGCTGCTGCAAAATTTTTGGTAAACGGTGGATTTAATCTATCCGATGAAACACAAATGTATTACAACGCCGCTTATGTCTATAAAAAAGTGAATTCTTATGCCAATTACAGAACGCCATACTGGGGCTACGGAGGAGGAATTACTTTAAACGACCTTCCCTATTTATTAAACTTCTTTGGAGACGGAACTATCGCTTCATACAAAGGCCATATTCCAACATTTATTGGCGAATTAAACGATTACAACGCCACTTTAGGCTACAAATCCATAAAAAACGGATGGAATACTGATGCCAGCATAACAGTAGGCGGAAACAAACAAACTTACGCTATAGAAAACTCTCATAACAGATCTGATATTCAGGATGCAAATGGAGTGAATTTATATCGTGAGAACAGTCCCATTTTTTTCAAACCAGGAGGCGCTTCATTCAATCATGTTGTGGGTAATTTAGATATTTCTAAAGTGCTGTCAGATAAAATAAGCATTGGTTTTGGCTCCGAAGTGAGAACCGAAACGTTCCTGATCAATGAAGGCGATAAAGCTTCTTGGGATGGATTTGGCGCCGACTCATTTGCGGGGAATCGACCCGAGAATTCCGGAAAATGGAATCGTTACAATTTAGGAGGATACTTCGATCTGGCGTATGACTTTACAAAAGATTTTTCAGTGAATGGTACCGTTCGTTATGAAGATTACAGTGATTTTGGGGCAGCAACGGTTTGGAAATTAAGTTCCAGATATAAATTTTATAAAGACAAAATTACGGTAAGAGGTTCTATTTCTTCTGGATTTAGAGCACCGACATTACACCAAATCTACACTCAAAAATCACAATATTCTTTCGTAGCGGGTCAGGGAATTCAAATCAACGGTTTAATTAATAATATTTCTGCACATGCACGTATTTTGGGTATTCCAAAATTAGATGCCGAAAAATCAACCAATATAACTGTAGGAATAGGCTCCAATCCTCTGAAAGATTTAAATTTCACTGTAGATTATTACAACATTAAAGTAAAAGACCGAATCATTTTAGGGGATAAAGTGGACACACAGTTTGGCAGCGTTGCCTGGTTTGAAAACTCATTCGATACGAGAACTTCAGGCTTAGATGTGGTTATGAATTACGGCACTTTAACATTAGGGGCCGGGGTTATTGGATTCAATTTGTCCGGAAATATAACGCTTGAAAACAAAAGAATTTCACCCGTTGCAAGTAATAATTTTGGTGCAACACTTGATGCTTTAATGTTTACGTCCAGACCCGAAACCAAATGGATTTTGGGAGCAAATTACAGAATCAGAAAATTTGACTTCTCACTTAGCAACACGTATTTTGGAAAAACAACTTTCAAACAAGAAGGTTTAGATTCCAATTTAAGAACACAATTTATCCCTAAAATAGTCACTGATTTAGGAATTAACTACGCTGCAACAGATAAATTAACCGTAACGCTCAATGCGAATAATGTGTTAAATGTAGTGCCCGAATGGAAATTTAAAGCCGAAAATGCCGCCGGAACAGCCATTCTGAACAACCCGAATCAAGTGAAATCACAATTTAACCTGATTACATTCAATGGTCGTTACTCGCAAATGACCTATCAAGGATATCACTTTAGCCAATTAGGAACTTTATTTAGCTTGTCGCTTATCTATAAATTTTAAAACAGATTTTTCAAATCAGGGTAGAACTTCGTTAAAAACAGAATGATGAAAACTAGAAATCACCTATTTATTTTAAGCATAATTATTATGCTAATGGGGGGAAATACGATTTCGGCCCAAGAGAATTCCGGAGGAAAGGAATATGCTTTAAAAGCAGATTTCTTGTACCGTTTTGTAGACTATGTTTACTGGAAAAATTACTCTAAAAAACAAACTTTCAAGATTGCTATTTTGGAAGGAAGTCCAATTACCAATTCACTGCTTGACATTAGTAAAGACAAAAAAATTGAAGTAAAAGAATATAAAAATTTGAATGATATAAGTTTTTGCAACATTCTGTTTGTTCCTTACAATTGTTCCATTCCTATTGAAACCATTCTTTCTAAATATGCAGGGAAACCGGTACTGATTGTCACAGAACAAAACGGTTTTGGAAAAAAAGGAACACATGTAAATTTTGTCAAAGTCGACAATAAATTAAAATTTGAAGTAAATCTAAAAGCAATAAATAAAGCCGGAATAGGAATCAGTTCGTTCTTATTGCAACATGCCATTATTGTGCAATAATAATATCAAAATACAGCTTTGAGTGATTTAAAAATCTTTAAAATACAAAACGTTTAGTGTGTGAAGTGGTGCTATAAATATTGAAAAAACAAAACATACATGATGAATCTACGCAACATATCAATTAAAAATAAGCTGGTGCTCATGCAGGTTTTCACCTCAGCATTTGTATTGGGACTTTGTATTACTGCTTTTGTACTGATCGACATTCAAGGATTTAAAGACCGAAAAGTGATTAGTTCAATAGCCATTGCACAAGTGGTCGGTTTCAATAATGTTTCTGCCCTTGAGTTTTTGGATAATGCTGCCGCCAATAAAATTCTATCGGAATTAAACGTGCAAAACGACATTTTGAATGCAAACATATTGGACAAAAAAGGCAACGTTTTTGCCTCCTATACAAAACCGGGCTCTGATCCTAACTATCGATTTTCTGTTCCGGCCATGAATGAAAAAAGTTCTCATTTTACCAATGAAAATCTTTTTGTTTACAGCAAAATCAAGAAAGACAATAAAACAATTGGATTGGTTTGTATCCGATTTGAATTATCAGAATTGAATAAAATAAAAATGGATGTGCTCCGTCTAGGAGTTGTACTATTGGTCGTAGGAATTGGGCTGGCATTCTTGATTGCAATGATTATTAAAAAATACATCTCAAAACCCTTATTGAACTTGGTTACCGTAATTCAGCAGATAAAGGACACCAGTGATTATACCACCCGAATGACCGTTGAAGGAAAAGACGAAATCAGCATTCTTTCCATAGGTCTTAATGACATGCTTTCAACAATCGAAAAAAGAGACAATGAAGTCGCTCAATCCAAAGAGCAGTTAAATGAGCAAAATACACTTTTACAATCCGTGATTCAAAACATGGGTGATGGATTAGTCGTTGCTGATGAAAATGGGAAATTTATCATTTGGAATCCCGCTTCTGAAAAAATAATTGGAATTGGCCTTCTTGATATACCCGAAGAAAAATGGGCTGACACGTATGGCATATTGTGGCCGGATACTAAAGCTGTTTTGGCTACTGATGACCTGCCTATCGTTAAGGCATTACATGGCGAAGAAGTAGATGATATGGAAATATTTGTACAAAATTACAAAAAAACCGAAGGCAATTTTGTCGTAATATCCGCCAGACCATTAAAAGATTCGGCGGGTAAAATAACCGGAGCGGTGGCAGTTTTTCATGATATCACGGAACGAAAAAATGCAGAAACCGAGATTAAAAAACTAAATGAAGAACTGGAACAAAAAGTAACAGAACGCACAGCTCAATTGGCAGAAGCCATAGAAACACTTCGCAAAAGCGAGGAGAAATATCGTGAAATTGTGGAAAACATAAGTGATCTTGTCCACACATCTGACTACAAAGGTTATTTCACCTACATCAATCCTGCCTGTAAAAAACTAACGGGTTATACCCAAGATGAGCTTATAGGAAAACATTTTTCAGAACTGGTCGCTCCAGAATGGAAAGACCGTGTGGCCGATTTTTACTTAAATCAATTTAAACATAAAATAGACGAAACATTATTCTCATTTCCCATTATTACCAAAAACAGAGAACTAAAATGGGTAGAACAAACGGTAATGCAACTAAGGGAAGGAAATAGAATTACCGGTCACAAATCGATCATGCGAGACATCACGGAACGAAAAGCAGCCGAGCAGAAATTAAAAGAAAGCGAAGGTCAATTGCAAACCATTTTCAATGAGGCGCCTGACGCTTTAATTGTAATAAATGACGAGGGAATCATCATGAGATGGAATCCGCAAGCCGAAAAAATCTTTGGTTGGACCATTATAGAAGCCTTAGGCAAACGAATGCATGAATTAATTATGCCAGAACAACATAGAGAGAATCATTTAAAAGGACTTCATCACTTTATAGATACTGGCGAAGGACCTATTCTTAATAAAACATTTGAAACCACAGCACTTAACAAACAAAATGTTGAATTTGATATTGAGTTAACCGTGTCGCAAGCTACTATTTTAGGCAAATACATCTTCATTGCTTTTATTAAAGACATCTCAATAAGCAAAAAACTAGAAGACGAGAAAATAGAAGCCGATAAATTAGTACGTCTTAATGAATTAAAATTGAAATTGATTTTAGAAAATATTGGCGAAGGAATTATTGTAACTGACAGCCAGAAAAGAATCGTTTTATCGAATCATATGGCCGAAGAAATCATAGGTATAAAACAAGACTCTACAATGCCAACTACACTGGATTGGTCCACTAAATACGACTTGTATTATCCTGACGAGCAAACTGTTTTTCCGGCTCAAAACCTTCCATTGGAAAAAGCATTAAAAGGCGAATCAACAGATGATGTCGAGATAATAATTGAAGATTCAGAAACGAAAACTAAAAAACGGGTTATCATCAGCGGAAGACCGATAATCGATGAAAACAATTATGTAATTGCTGCTGTTGCAAATATAAAAGACATAACCTATTACAAAGAACTTGAGGTAGCTTTAGAAGAAAGCGAACAGAAATATCGAAAATTAATAGGATTCAAAAGCGATAAAAAATAACATTTACTGTACTGATTCCAGAAGGGTTATTTTACATACCCAATTTTTACATAATAGTTTTTCGGATTGACTTGAACTCCTTCTTTTGGATAAGGAAAAACACTAAAATTTTTTATGTTTTTTTGCTTTTCAGGCAAATATTTAGAAAACCACTGTTTATTTTCTTCTTCGTTTTTCATCGAAAAAACCATCGTGTGATCCTCCACTAATTTTGAATCTTTGTAAACCGAAACTACTACCGAAGCTTCTCCCGCCCAGATACAAGTCACGCCTTCCGGGCAGCGGGAATCAGAAACGAGTTCTTTCAAAACCAAATTGAATCCCTTTTTCTTAAGACACTTTTTTTGGGTTATCTTTAAGGATTGAACATTTTCTGTTTTGGTGTTTTGTGCGAAAGTTATCGTGCCAAGCATCAAAAGAAACAACAGCAAGTATTTTTTCATGTTCTTTATTTTAAATAGTTTATCCAAAGATAACGCCAAATAGCTACGTTAATTTCACAAAAAGATTACTGGCAATTTTATTGGAAATGGTTAAATCCTTGTTATCCACTTTTATTTTCAAAGACAAATCGAAAGTTTCCTTTCCTATGATTTCAATTTTAGAACCCAATGCGATTCCTTGTTTATCTAAATATTTTAAAAATTCTGATGAGGTATCTTTAACGCCAACACAAATTCCTGCTTGGTTTTCGTGCAATTCTGATAGCAATTGTTTTTCGATTTTAACAATTTGACCATTTGCATCAGGAATAGGATCTCCATGAGGATCTTCGGTAGGATTTCCTAAAAAATCATCCAGTTTGTTGATGAGTTTTTCTGATTTGATGTGTTCCAATTGTTCTGCAATATCATGAACCTCATCCCAGGAAAAATCTAATTTGTCTACTAAAAAAACCTCCCAAAGACGGTGTTTTCTCACGATCATTTTTGCGGCTATTTTTCCGTGTTCTGTCAACGAAACGCCTTGGTATTTTTTATAATTAACCAAGTCTTTTTCGGCTAATTTCTTGAGCATATCAGTCACTGATGAAGCTTTGGTTTCCATTTTTTCGGCAATAGCATTGGTGCTTATTTCTGAATCTGAAATAATGGTAAGGTGGTATATGGTTTTAAGATAATTCTCTTCTGAAAATGTCATTTGATTTTTGATTGCAGATTAACGATTTTTGATTTCAGATTCCCTAGTCTCGATAACAGTGGGAATCCTTTTATTTGCATTGTTGTTCAGTGAATTTCATTTACAACGGATAACGGGAATAGCTTCTGATACTGAAACAAATTCAGCACAAGAATTTAATTTTTTACAATAAGTAACGGAATAGAAATTTTGTGGCGCAATTTATCAACCGTAGTTCCAAAGACTAAATCCTTGAATCCCGTATGACCGTGCGTTCCCATAACCAAAATGTCAAATTGTCCTTTATTTACAATCTCCGGAATCACTTTATTAGGCTCTCCAAATCCTAATTTAGTTTCAACTTTAAATCCTTTTTCGGCAAGCATAACTTTGTATTCCTCTAATAATTTTTCGTCGATTAAGGTTTCGTGATCATCAATATTTTCGCCGTAAATCATGGCTCCTACGGTTTCTACCACGTGAATCAAAGTGTATTTTGCTTCTATTCCGCCTAATTCAAAAGCGTTATTTAAAGCCACTTCATCGGCACTGGAGAAATCTACGGAGACTGCAATATTCTTTTTTGTGTAGCTTCCTGATTTAGAAAATCGCAGTTTTAAACTGTGTGGTGAATGATTTTGAATATCTATTTTGGCTTTGGCAATAAAAGGCTTGAACACAATATAAAGCAACAAAATCAAGAAACCTATCGCTAGGGGAACTACCGTTAACCATAACAAAAGTGGATTTTCGGAAGTTTCAAGCCAACCTGTTATTTCATCAAAAACCAATTTAGCATTTAATGAAACAATGATAGTTGCAATAATCCAAGAAGCGATTTGGGTCACTTTCCCAATATGAAATCCTTTCATTTTTGATTTATCACTCACAAAATGAATCAACGGAATAATGGCAAAACCCAGTTGTAAACTCAAAATAACCTGACTCAAAATCAGTAATTTTCCTGTGACACTTTCCCCGTATATCGTAATTACAATAACCGCAGGAACTATAGCGATTAATCGCGTGATGATTCTTCGAACCCAAGGCTGAATGCGCAAATTAAGATAGCCTTCCATCACAATTTGTCCGGCAAGAGTTCCTGTAATTGTAGAACTTTGTCCGGCAGCAATCAACGCAACCGCAAATAATATAGGTGCAAATTTGCTTCCTAAAAGCGGCTCCAAAAAGCGATGGGCATCTTGAATCTCGGCCACTTCAAACATTCCGTTTTTATAAAATGTGGCTGCAGCCAATATCAAAATTGCGGCATTCACTAAAAAAGCTAAGTTTAATGCAATCGTAGAATCAATAAAATTATATTTTAAAGCCTGCTTAATTCCTGCAGTTGTTCTTTCGAATTTTCTGGTTTGCACCAATGAGGAATGCAAGTATAAGTTGTGTGGCATAACCGTAGCTCCAATAATTCCGATAGCAATATACAATGCCGCTTCATTAGGCATCGAAGGAATTAACCCGAACAACACTTTATCCAGTTCCGGCTGGGCAAATATCATTTCAAAAATGAAGGAAAATCCAATGATAGCGACCAATACAATGATAAAAGCTTCCATTTTACGGATACCTTTATTGATTAAGAATAACAACAAAAAAGTATCTAAAACCGTAATTAACACGCCTTCAATCAACGGAATGTCAAACAATAAATTGATACCAATTGCCATTCCCAAAACCTCGGCGAGATCACAGGCAGCGATAGCAATTTCAGCAAGGAAGTACAATATATAATTGATAAATGGCGAATAGGTTTCTCTGGAGGCTTGCGCCAAATCACGTTGGGTAACAATCCCCAGTCGGGCACTCAAGCTTTGCAACAACAGAGCCATAATATTACTCATCAATAAAACCCAAAGTAAGGCATAACCAAACTGGCTTCCTCCAGCAATGTCTGTCGCCCAGTTTCCCGGATCCATATAACCAACACTAATTAAATAAGCCGGACCAAAAAAAGCAAGGATTTTTCGGAATACTGATTTTTTGTTTTGTGTGGAAACCGATTGGTTTACTTCTTCTAAAGATTTAGCCATGATATTAAGTTATTGATACAAATGTAATTAAAAAATTTGTTTTGCAAAATATAATTTTTAGCTTTGCCTAAATTTAATTTAAGTACAGTGAAAAATTTATATATATTGTCCATTATTCTGATGTTTAACTTTGGCTACAGCCAAGAAAAAACAAGCCTTTCGGGATTTGCTTCATCAGAGAAAAAAGGGGTTTCGGATGCCCGTATTTTTTTAATTGGAACAAAATACGCCACCCAAACGGATAGTTTAGGAAACTACAGCATCGAAAATATTGCTGAAGGAAATTATAGAATTCAGATTACGGCAAGCGGTTTTCAAACTTTAAAAAAGAACATAACGGTCAAAATTAATGAGAACAACATTTTGGATTTTGAACTTTCAAGTACCGAAAACCAACTCAATGAAGTCGTTGTTTCGGGAACTTTAAAAGCAGTAAAAAGATTAGAAAGTGCTGTTCCAGTCGAGGTTTTTTCTCCAATATTTTTCAAAAAAAACCCAACAGCCAGTATTTATGAAGCCTTACAGAATGTAAACGGCGTACGTCCGCAACTTAATTGTGGGGTTTGTAATACAGGCGACATCCACATCAACGGACTGGAAGGTCCGTATACTTTGGTTCTGATAGACGGAATGCCCATCGTGAGCAGTTTATCCACAGTGTATGGATTATCCGGAATTCCAAACTCATTGGTGGAACGAATTGAAATCGTAAAAGGTCCCGCTTCTTCTTTATATGGCAGTGAAGCCGTGGGCGGTTTAATCAATATCATTACTAAAAATCCAACAAACGCTCCCCTATTTTCCGCCGATGTATTTTCTACTTCTTGGTTGGAAACTAATGTTGATTTAGGAGTAAAACTCAATGTTGGTAAAAAAGCAACCGCACTTTTAGGATTAAATTATTTCAGATACAATCAAAAAATAGATAACGATAACGACAATTTTACCGATGTTACTCTTTCTGACCGAATTTCTCTTTTTCAAAAATGGACTTTCGACAGAAAAGAAAATCGATTGTTCACCATTGCGGCGCGTGGTGTTTATGAGGACCGTTTTGGTGGCGATGTGCGTTGGGAGAAAAAATACCGAGGCGGTGACGAAATTTACGGCGAAAGCATTTATACCAAACGTGCAGAATTGATTGGAAGTTACCAACTGCCGTTTCAGGAAAAACTGATGCTTTCCTTTTCAGGAAATGTACATTTTCAAGACAGTCGCTACGGCACAACGAGTTATATTGCCAATCAAAAAATTGGTTTTCTACAATTGACTTGGGATAAAAAAATAGGAAAAAATGATTTGCTTACCGGAATTGCCACCCGATACAATTATTACGATGATAATACGCCAGCAACTTCAAAACTGGGAAATAACAACCCAGAAAAAACGTGGCTACCGGGAATTTTTGTTCAAGACGAAATTACATTCACTGAAAAACACAAGCTGTTACTGGGAATGCGTTACGATTACAACTCGTTTCACGGAAGCATCTTAACGCCAAGAATTGCTTATAAATGGAAATTGGACGATAACAACATCATTCGTTTGAATGCCGGAACAGGTTTTAGAGTGGTGAATTTATTTACCGAAGATCACGCTGCTTTGACCGGCGCTCGTGAAATTGTCATCGCAAATAACCTGAAACCGGAACAATCCATAAATGCCAATTTGAATTATATCAAGAAAATAAATTTCGATAACGGAACTTTTATCGGCATTGAAACTTCCTTTTTCCATACCCGATTCAGTAATAAAATTGTTTCGGATTATGATACTGATCCAAATCAAATCATTTATGACAACATCAACGGTTATGCGATAAGCCAAGGAATCAGTACGAACATCGATTTCAATTTTCCGAATGGATTAAAAATCATCACTGGCGCTTCCTTGCTAGACAATAAAAATGTTGAAAATGGCCGAAAAGAAACCCCTTTTCTAACCGAGAAATTCACAGCAACCTGGAGCATTTCGTATAAATTTCAAGCTATTGATTTGAATGTAGATTATACCGGAAATGTGTACAGCCCGATGCAATTGCCTCTTTTAAGCGCTTTGGATCCTCGTGCTCCGGAATCGCCATGGTACAGTTTGCAAAACATTCAATTCACCTATTCTGGCTTGAAAAACTTTGAGTTCTATGCTGGAATTAAAAACCTATTGAACTTTTTGCCTAAACAAAATAACCCATTTTTAATTGCAAGAACCAATGATCCTTTTGATAAAAATGTAACATACGATACGAACGGACAAGTATTGGCAACACCTGAAAATCCCTATGGATTAACGTTTGATACGACTTATGTCTATGGACCGAACCAAGGAATCAGAAGCTTTTTCGGACTTCGCTATACCTTAAGATAATGAAAAAGAATCTTTATTTACTGTTGCTTTTATGCTGTGTGATTCCTGCTGGATTCGCGCAGCTGCATTCGGTTGCATTCGAAGAAATCGAAAGTTTACAACGTATCGAAAAGAGAAAAACGATAGTTTTCATTCAAACCGATTGGTGCCAATTTTGCCATGCGATGAAAAACACCACTTTCAAAAACGAGGAAATCATCAAAGAACTCAACAACACTTTTTATTTTGTTGATTTCAATGCCGAAGAAAAACGAGCGGTAGTTTTCAATAAAACCACTTTTCAATTCAAACCCACAGGAAACAACTCTGGAACGCACGAACTGGCGATTGCTTTAGGAACAATAAATAAGCAACTTAATTTTCCCGTTTTATGTATTTTGAACAGTGAAAACGAGATTATTTTTCAGCACAGCGGGTACTTAAAACCAAAAGAATTAAAGCTGATTTTAGCCAAACTAAAAGAATAAAATTGTCTATTTTTGGGGGAAATGTCAAATTCTCAAATGAAACACTACGATTATATTTTTACCGGCGCAGGATTATCGGCTTTGATGACCGTGTACAAAATGGTGCAATCCGGAAAATTTAAGAATACAAGTATTTTGTTATTGGATGAAAATACTAAAAAAACCAACGACAGAACGTGGTGTTTTTGGAAAACCAACGATTCGGTTTGGGAAAAATCTATTTCCAAGAAATGGGACTCGGCTTTGTTTGCCAATGAAAACTTTCGCAGGGATTTAGACTTGCAACCGTACGACTACAATATGGTGAAAGGACTGGATTTTTACACTCAAGTATTTGATTTGCTTTCGAAACAAGAAAATATCACTTTCCTTCCCCACAAAGTATTGGAAATTGAAGAATCCGAAACTATAATTTTGGTACAAACCGAAAGTGAATCCTTTTCCTGCTCGAAATTATTCAACAGTATTTACAACAATCACAAAGCAGAAAGTCAGGCGAAATATCCTGTTTTACAACAGCATTTTATTGGTTGGTTTATCAGAAGCGAGCAGCCTGTTTTCAATTCCGAGCAAGCAACTTTCATGGATTTTTCGGTGGAACAAAAAGGAAACACCCGTTTTATGTATGTGTTACCCACATCAAAAACTGAAGCTTTACTGGAATACACTTTGTTCTCGCACCAGCATTTAAAAACTGAGGAATACGAAAACGAAATCCAGCAATACATCGAAAAACTTGGAATTACGAACTATGAAATCGTCGAAAAAGAGCAAGGCAGTATTCCTATGACGTGTTATCCTTTTTGGAAATCGAATACTAAAAACGTACTAAACATAGGGACTTCCGGTGGTTGGACGAAAGCCAGTACGGGTTATACTTTCAAAAATTCTGATAAAAAATCAAGTGAATTAGTTGCGTTTCTGCAAAGGGAAACCGACTTCACCAAATTTCATAAAAGAACCAAATTCTGGTTTTACGATTTGCTTTTGTTAGACATTTTGGATCGAAAAAACGAATTGGGTTCCCACATTTTTTCTTCGATGTTCAAAAAAGGAAATCCAAGTTTGATTTTTAAATTCTTAGACGAGGAAACCTCTTTTATTGAAGACATTCAGGTGATTTTAAAATGTCCAAAAATGCTATTTATTAAAGCCCTGTTTCATGTTGGTTTCAAAACAATGAAATAACAATCAAACTATAACAAAACTTTATAATTGAACTCCAATTCTTGATTGTAAACTTTGTAACTTTGCAACTAGAATTTATTATTGATTTAAAATAAAAAAGATATGTATCCAGAAGAAATGGTAAAACCAATGCAAGCGGAATTAACAGCTGCAGGTTTTCAAGATTTACATAGTGCTGAAGCGGTAGAAAACGCAATGAAATTAGAAGGAACAACGCTTGTAGTTGTAAATTCGGTTTGTGGTTGTGCTGCTAGAAATGCACGTCCGGGAGCAAAAATGAGTTTAGATGGCGCTAAAAAACCAGACCATTTAATCACTGTTTTTGCAGGAGTTGACAAAGATGCAGTTGATGCTGCAAGACAACACATGTTCCCTTTTCCTCCATCATCACCAAGTATGGCTTTGTTCAAAAACGGAGAATTAGTGCACATGCTAGAGCGTCACCACATTGAAGGTCGCCCAGCAGAACTAATTGCTGAAAACTTAAAAGACGCTTTCAACGAGTATTGCTAAAATTTACATTTTAGAATGTATTAACCCTTTCAGAGTTTAGAATTCTGAAAGGGTTTTTTTATGTATAAACTTTGTGAACATTGTGGTTAAATTATTTACTTTTGCAAAAAATATATTTCTCAACTTAAAACTGTTTATAGCATGCAACTGTATAACACATTAAGCGCAGAGGAAAGAGCCATCATGATTGATGATGCCGGAAAACAACGTCTTACGCTGTCTTTCTATGCTTATGCGCAAATCTCAAATCCAACACAATTTCGTAACGAATTATTTCTGGCATGGAACTCTCTTGAAGTTCTGGGCAGAATTTATGTCGCCAGTGAGGGAATTAACGCCCAATTATCATTGCCTGCCGATAATTTCTATGCGTTCAAAGATTCGATTGAAGTCTATGATTTCATGAAAGGAATCCGTTTGAATATTGCCGTAGAACAAGACGATCACTCGTTCCTGAAACTGACGGTAAAAGTGCGCGACAAGATTGTGGCTGATGGTTTGGTTGATGAGACTTTTGATGTGACGAATATTGGAATTCACCTAAAAGCCAAGGAATTCAATGAACTTTTGGAAGATCCAAACACCATTGTGGTCGATATGCGAAATCATTACGAAAGTGAAATTGGACATTTTACCAAAGCCATAAAACCAGATGTTGATACTTTTCGAGAATCATTACCCATTATCGAAGAGCAACTTTCTGAACACAAACAAGACAAAAAACTATTGATGTATTGCACCGGAGGAATTCGTTGCGAGAAAGCCAGTGCTTATTTCAAACACAAAGGTTTTGAAAACGTGTACCAACTGGAAGGCGGAATTATTGAATACACGCGTCAGGTAAAAGCCGAAGGATTAGAAAGTAAATTCATTGGAAAAAACTTTGTATTTGATCACCGCTTGGGCGAAAGAATCACGGACGATATTGTTTCCCAATGCCATCAATGTGGCGAACCTTGTGACGTGCATACGAATTGCGTGAACGAAGGCTGTCATTTACTTTTTATCCAATGTGACTCTTGCAAGGAAAAAATGGAAGGTTGCTGTTCTGCTGAATGTGTAACTGTCATTCACATGCCGGAAGAAGAACAAAAAGCCATTCGAAGAGGAATTAAAAACGGAAATAAGATTTTCAAAAAAGGAAAATCAGACGTTTTGACTTTCAAAAACAACGAAGAAACGCACGGTGTTTTTGTTGCAGAAAAACCATCCCGAAGCGCCGGGACTGCCATCAAAAAAGAACCTAAAGTTAAGAAAGTCTATATCGGAAAAGGAACGCATTTTTTTCCAAAACCAAGTATTGGTCAGTTTTTAATTGAAGAAAACGAAATCAAAATTGGCGATACCATTTTAATAAAAGGTTCCACAACTGGAGAACAAAAAGTAGTAATCGAAGAAATGCTTGTTAACGATTTAGCACAAGAAAAAGCAGTTTCTGGAGACACTTGTACATTCAAATTGCCATTCCGAATCCGATTATCTGATAAACTATACAAAATTATAGATTAAATATTTAGGATAAAATCCTATGAAATTAACCCATTACAATTTGATTTGTAATGGGTTTTTTTATTAAAAATTTATGATTTATTGGCGCAAATAGGCATTGTTCCATAAAATTAAAAAATACTATCTTTACACATTAAACGTTTTAAGAACTTAAGTTGTGCTCGTCGCAACACTACATATAAGATTATGGCATGTACAAGTTGTTCAACTTCTGATGGTGGCGCACCTAAGGGTTGTAAAAATAATGGGACTTGCGGCACCGATAGCTGCAATAAATTAACGGTATTCGATTGGCTTTCTAATATGAGTTTGCCTAATGGCGACGCACCTTTTGACTGTGTTGAAGTACGTTTCAAAAATGGAAGAAAAGAATTTTACCGCAATACCGAGAAATTAACGTTAAGCATTGGCGATATCGTTGCTACTGTTGCTTCTCCGGGTCATGATATAGGAATTGTTACTTTGACTGGAGAATTGGTTAAAATTCAAATGAAGAAAAAAGGAGCGAATTACTTGGGTAATGAAATTCCAAAAATTTATAGAAAAGCCTCCCAAAAAGACATTGATATTTGGTCTACTGCAAGAGATCGTGAAGAGCCAATGAAGGTTCGCGCACGTGAACTGGCGATTGCTCAAAAACTGGAAATGAAAATTTCGGATATTGAATTTCAAGGGGACGGATCAAAAGCTACATTTTATTATACGGCAAATGACCGTATCGACTTTCGTGCGTTGATTAAAGATTTCGCTAAAGAATTCAGTACTCGTATCGAGATGAAACAAGTAGGTTTCCGTCAGGAAGCAGCTCGTTTAGGCGGAATTGGTTCTTGCGGAAGAGAATTGTGTTGTTCTACTTGGTTGACAGATTTTAGAAGTGTAAACACCTCAGCGGCACGTTACCAACAACTGTCTTTGAATCCACAAAAACTGGCTGGACAATGCGGAAAATTGAAATGCTGCTTGAACTATGAGTTAGATACGTACATGGATGCGTTGAAAGATTTTCCGGATTTCGAAACAAAATTGGTGACTGAAAAAGGAGATGCCATTTGCCAGAAACAAGATATTTTCAAAGGATTGATGTGGTTTGCGTACACCAATAATTTTGCTAATTGGCATGTGCTGAAAATTGAACAAGTCAAAGAAATTGTTGCCGAAAACAAACTAAAAAACAAAGTTTCTTCGTTAGAAGATTATGCTATCGAGATTGTTGCTGAACCGGAGAAAAACTTCAATAATGCAATGGGTCAAGAAAGTTTGACTCGTTTTGATCAGCCAAAACCAAAGAAAAAACAGCATAAAAAACGCAAACCGGCCGGTGAAAATGCAATTGTAGCAAATAACAACAAGCCCGCAAACAATAACAATAATAACCGTCAGAATCCAAATGACAAAAAGCCTGCGGAACCAAGAAAACCTATAATTATTACTAAAAATGTGGATAAAAAATAGCGCTTTACTTCTTTTAGTGGTGATTCTCTTTTCTTCATGTGATAAAAAAAGAGTTTTTGATGAATATAAATCTGTTGGCAGTGCGTGGCACAAAGACAGCATTGTAACGTTCAATTTACCGGAATTAGACTCAACAAAACGATACAATTTATTTGTGAATTTGAGAGCCAATAACAATTATCAATACAATAATCTGTTTTTAATTGTGGCATTGGAATTGCCAAATGGTTTTACAAAAGTAGACACACTTGAATACCAAATGGCAGATCCGGACGGAACATTATTAGGTGATGGTTTTTCGGATATAAAAGAAAGCAAACTCTTTTACAAGGAAAATGTGCGGTTCAAATCAAAATACAAAGTCTACATCAAACAAGCTGTTAGAGAAAACGGCAAAGTTCCTGGCGTAACAGCTTTAGACGGAATTACAGAGGTAGGTTTTAGAATAGAAAAAAAAGAATAAAATAGTATTATGGCTATCAAAAAAAATAACAATCAGACAAAAAACATTGATAAGGACGTCACTTACTACAAAAAGAAATTTTGGAAAATCTTCTTTTATGGAATGGGTGCTGTCGGTTTGTTTTTCTTATTTGCTTCATGGGGACTTTTCGGCTCGATGCCTTCTTTTGAAGATTTAGAAAATCCAGATTCTAACTTAGCTACCGAAATCATATCGGCTGACGGAGTGGTTTTGGGTAAGTATTTCGAAAAAAACAGGTCTCAATTACGCTATTCAGACTTACCAAAAAACCTCGTACAAGCATTAATCGCCACTGAAGACGCCCGTTTTTATGAGCATTCAGGTATTGATGGAAGAGGAACTTTAAGAGCTATTTCCAGTTTAGGAACCAGCGGTGGTGCAAGTACATTGACACAGCAATTAGCCAAACAATTATTTCACGGAGAAGGATCTAAATTCCTGCCTTTTAGAATTGTACAAAAAATAAAAGAATGGATTATCGCTATTCGATTAGAAAGACAATACACTAAAAATGAAATCATTGCCATGTATTGTAATGTGTATGATTTTGGAAATAATTCTGTTGGAGTAAGTTCAGCGGCAAAAACCTATTTCTCCAAAGAGCCAAAGGATTTAACCATCAGTGAATCGGCAATATTAGTTGGGATGTTTAAAAATTCCGGTTTATACAATCCTATCAGAAACCCGCAAGGGGTAAAAAACCGTAGAAATGTGGTGCTTTTGCAAATGGAAAAAGGAAAAATCATTTCAAAAGAAGAGAAGGAAAGACTTCAAAGTTTACCGATCAAATTAAATTTCAAATTAGAAACTCATAAAGACGGAACGGCAACTTATTTTAGAGAATATCTTCGCGATTACATGAAGAAATGGGCCGAGGAAAATAAAAAACCGGATGGTTCTGATTATGACATCTACAAAGACGGTCTGAAAATTTATACCACGATTGATTCCAGAATGCAATTGCATGCTGAAGAAGCGGTTACTGCTCACATGGCAAACCTTCAAGAAGAGTTTTTCAATCAGTCCAAGGATAATAAAAACGCTCCTTTTGTTAATATTTCTTCGGTAGAAACACAACGAATTTTGAATCAAGCAATGAAATCATCTAACCGATGGGCTGTGATGAAATCAATGGATAAAAGCGATGAAGAAATTATAAAATCGTTCAGCGAAAAAGCAAAAATGACTGTCTTTTCTTGGAAAGGAGAAAAAGATACGATCATGACGCCATTGGATTCTATCCGTTATTACAAACACTTTTTACAATCCGGATTGATGGCAATGGAACCACAAACCGGTAATATAAAAGCTTGGGTTGGTGGTATCAACTACAAATATTTTCAATACGATCACGTAGGGCAAGGCGCCAGACAAGTAGGTTCTACTTTCAAACCATTTGTTTATGCCACTGCTATTGAGCAATTGAACATGTCTCCTTGTGACTCGATTGTTGATGGACCATTCGTAATCAGAAAAGGACGCCATCATGTTACCGAAGATTGGGAACCTAAAAACTCCGACAATAAATACCGCGGGATGGTTACCTTAAAAAGAGGTTTAGCGAATTCCATAAATACAGTATCAGCAAAATTAATTGACAAAGTTGGTCCGGAAGCAGTAATCGATTTAACCCATAAATTAGGGGTGAAATCCGAAATTGTAAACCAACCTTCCATTGCCTTAGGAGCAGTTGAAATTACAGTTGAAGACATGGTTGCCGCTTACAGCACTTTTGCCAATCAAGGCGTTTATATGAAACCTCAATTTATATCTAAAATTGAAGATAAAAGTGGCGTTATCATCTACGAACCAATACCTGAATCGCATGATGTTTTAAACAAAGACATCGCTTATGCAGTTATCAAATTACTGGAAGGTGTAACCGAAGGTGGTTCTGGAGACCGTTTGCGCACCACTGGCGGTGGTAATGGAGACAACCGCTGGACGGGTTATCCGTATTCGTTTAGAAACCCTATTGCAGGAAAAACAGGTACTACTCAAAACCAATCCGATGGTTGGTTCATGGGAATGGTTCCTAATCTTGTAACTGGAGTTTGGGTAGGTTGTGAGGATCGTTCGGCACGTTTCAAAAGCATCACTTATGGTCAGGGAGCCACAGCCGCATTGCCGGTTTGGGGTTATTTCATGAAACTTTGTTATGCTGATCCTGCTCTTAAAGTTTCTAAGGAAGGCTTTGAAAGACCTGCAAATCTTTCTATAAAAGTAGACTGTTACGTTCCTAAAAAGGTAATAGACACGACGGCCGTAGAACAAGATACCGAAGAATTTGAATTGTAAAATTTTCATCTGGAGCTAATCCAGCTAACCGCTATATCTTTCTGGTCCTGAAAAAAAATCAGGACCAGAAAGGATGTCGCTTTTATCTGGGCTAGGGCTTTGGTTCTCAAAATTAAATTCTGTTGTTCTTAGTATTGTAAACAGATTTGATTCTTCTTTAAATAAAATTCGACAAATAGCAACTCATTTTTATGATTAACAAAAAAGTAAACAACGTTCAGGATGCCCTTCAAGGAATTGAAAACGGGATGACTATTATGCTTGGCGGTTTCGGATTATGTGGTATCCCAGAAAATTCCATCGCCGAATTAGTAAAAAAAGAAACTACGGATTTAACTTGTATTTCAAACAATGCAGGTGTTGATGATTTTGGTCTTGGATTGCTTTTGCAAAAGCGTCAAATCAAAAAAATGATCTCTTCTTACGTAGGTGAAAATGTTGAATTTGAACGCCAAATGCTTTCTGGAGAACTTGAAGTGGATCTTATTCCTCAAGGAACTTTAGCAGAACGTTGTCGTGCGGCACAAGCAGGAATTCCTGCTTTTTTCACACCAGCCGGTTATGGAACTGAAGTAGCTGAAGGGAAGGAAGTTCGCGAATTCAATGGAAAAATGCATGTTATGGAACACGCTTTCAAAGCTGATTTTGCCATCGTAAAAGCGTGGAAAGGTGACGAAGCCGGAAACTTAATTTTCAAAGGAACCGCAAGAAACTTCAACCCTTGTATGGCTGGAGCGGCAAAAATAACCATCGCCGAAGTAGAAGAATTATTGCCTGCAGGAAGTTTAGATCCAAATGAAATTCATATTCCAGGTATACTTGTAAATAGAATTTTTCAAGGTGGGAAATATGAAAAAAGAATTGAACAAAGAACCGTGAGAAAAATTTTCTAATTATGGCTTTAGATAAAAATCAAATCGCAAAACGCATTGCAAAAGAGTTAAAACACAACTATTACGTGAATCTCGGAATCGGAATTCCAACATTAGTGGCTAATTATATCCCCGAAGGAATTGACGTTGAATTTCAAAGTGAAAACGGAATTCTAGGTATGGGTCCATTTCCTTTTGAAGGCGATGAAGATGCTGATTTAATCAACGCAGGAAAACAAACCATCACTACTTTGCCCGGAGCAAGTTTCTTTGACTCCGCATTCAGTTTTGGAATGATTCGTGGACAACATGTTGACTTAACAATCCTTGGCGCTATGGAAGTTGCCGAAAACGGTGATATTGCCAACTGGAAAATCCCAGGTAAAATGGTCAAAGGAATGGGTGGCGCAATGGATTTAGTGGCTTCTGCCGAGAATATTATTGTAGCCATGATGCATGTAAACAAAGCTGGAGAATCTAAAATACTTAAAAAATGTACCTTGCCATTAACGGGTGTAGGTTGCGTTAAAAAAGTGGTTACTGAACTGGCCGTAATGGAAATAACACCGCAAGGTTTCAAACTATTGGAGCGCGCACCTGGTGTAACCGTAGAACATATCGTCGCTTCTACTGAAGCTGATTTAATTATTGAAGGTGAAATTCCGGAAATGATTATCGACTAACATTTTCGGTTCAAAATCGACTATAGAAAATGCATCCTATAAAGGGATGCATTTTTTTTTTGACATTAATTTTACATTTTCTTGCCTCTTATAAAAACATCTATTTTGACAGGTTTTATATTTCACAACAAATAAAAATCAATTAATTTAACATAAAACTAACATTATATTGTTTTTTTGTTAAATTTGATTCATTGTTTAACTAACCAAAACACCCTATTAAATGAAAACAAAATTACTTGGAAAAATTGCGCTTTTTGCCTCCGTTTCTTTTTTTGCTTTAGAAACAAATGCTCAAGACGCAACTAAAAATGTAAAAGAAAAATTTACTGACGAAAGAGGAAAACCTTCACTAATTGTTTTTAACGAAAAGTCAACGTACAAAAACACCGATTCTGAAAAGGCATTCAGAGAGCAATTAGAATTAAAAGACAATTCCAGTTTCGCAAAAACTAAATCAGAAACTGACAAACTAGGGTTTTCTCATGAAAAATTTCAATTGTTTCACCAAGGAATAAAAGTTGAATTCTCTACGTACACCTTGCACTCAAAATCTGGAAAATTAGAATCCATGAGCGGAGAGTTTTATCAATTAGAAAACGTAAACACGCGTCCGGTTTTATCAAAACAACAAGCTTTAAACAGTGCTTTAAAACAAATTGGAGCAGCTACCTACCTTTGGGAATCTCCAGCAGAAGCAAAGATTAATGACTATCAAAAACCTACTGGCGAATTAGTCTTACTTCCTCTTTTGGATGAAGATTCTAAAGGTAAAAAAATAGAACAAATTCGCTTAGCTTACAAATTTGACATTTATGCCACAAATCCGATAAGCCGCGGTGACGTCTATATTGATGCAATAACTGGTACTACTTTATTTTACAATGCAACCATCAAACATCTGGATGAATTTAGCAATGGTGGAAAGCATAATTCCGTAAATAAAAAATCTGAAAACAATGCCGCAACGTCATTTGTAATTGCCAATGCTGACACTCGCTATAGTGGTTCCCAATCAATCCAAACAACATTGAGCGGAGCATCATACATATTAGCAGATGCCACACGTGGTAATGGAGTTATGACCTACAATATGAAAAAAGGAACCAGCTATACGGCAGCCGTAAATTTTACAGATGTAGACAATAACTGGACGGCAGCTGAATTCAATAATGTAAACAAAGATAATGGAGCGTTAGACGCACATTGGGGAGCTGAAAAGACGTATGACTATTTTTCGGCTGTTCACGGAAGAAACAGTTATAATAATGCTGGAGCAGCCATAAAAAGCTATGTTCATTACAGTAGCAATTATAACAATGCTTATTGGAACGGAAGTGTAATGACGTATGGTGACGGTTCTGGAACAGGTGGTTTTGACATCTTAACCTCAATAGATGTAGCCGGACACGAAATAGGACATGCAGTTTGTACGAACACTGCAAACTTAGCATACCAACAAGAATCTGGTGCAATGAATGAAGCATTCTCTGATATTTGGGGAGCTTGTATCGAATATTATGCTGCACCAAACAAACAACTTTGGTTAATTGGAGAAGACATCGAAAGAAGATCAGGACATTTAGCTTTACGTTCTATGAGCAATCCTAAAAGTGAAGGACAACCGGATACTTATGGCGGAACAAATTGGATCAGCCAAACAAAATGTAGACCAAGTTCTAGAAATGACTATTGTGGCGTTCACACAAACAGCGGAGTTTTAAACCATTGGTTTTATATCCTGACTCAAGGTAAAACTGGAACAAACGACAAAGGAAGCTCGTATAGCATTACGGGCATTGGAATTGATAAAGCGGCTAAAATTACGTATCGTTTAGAAAGCGTTTATTTGTCTGCTAACTCAACCTATGCAAATGCACGAACATTCGGAATACAAGCTGCAACTGACCTTTATGGAGCAGGTTCTCCTGAGGTGATAGCGACTACAAATGCATTTTATGCAGTAGGTGTTGGAGCTGCTTATTCAGGATCAACTGCTAAAACCAGCGCTGCTAAAGTTGCGAGTACCGAAACTACAAATGAAGCGTTTGTATTGTATCCAAATCCGGCAACTGACGTTTTAAGCATTTCAATCAAAGAAAACAAAAGTGGTTCTTATAAAATCTATAACTCTTTTGGATTTGAACTTCAAAACGGAAAAACATCAGGTGGAGAAATTAATGTAAGCACACTGACTAAAGGAATTTATTTCTTCGAATTGAACAATGGTCAAGAAACCATCGTAAAAACATTCATCAAGAAGTAATCCTTCCAGATTAAGTCTAAAAAAAAGCCTCACAATGTTGTGAGGCTTTTTTATTTTATATCTTAAATTTTTCTTTTTAAAAAAACCAAGTCGCCACAAAAATTGCTGTAATCACACAAATTACATCTACTATAAGCATCGTTCCTAATGCATAGCGGGTGTTTTTAATGTTTACAGAGCCAAAATAAACGGCTATCACATAAAAAGTACTCTCGGCACTGCATTGAAAAATACTTGCCAATCTAGCCGTTAAGGAATCGGCACCAAAAGTATTCATAGAATCAATCAAAAATCCTCTTGATCCGGCAGAACTAAAAGGACGAAGCAACGCAACCGGTAAAGCATCTGTAATTTCCTTACTTACTCCCATATTTGAAAAAATGAAAGCAATCCAATCGCTAATAATTTCAAACAAACCACTATTTCTGAATAAAGAAATAGCTACCAGCATTCCCAATACATAAGGAAAAATAGTCACTCCGGTTTTCACACCATTATTAGCTCCCACTACAAAACTTTCAAAAACTGTAGTAGATGCTTCAGTAAATTTTTTCTCATGAATAAACGAAAAGATCAAGGTAAAGGCAATTATTCCGATTAATATTAAAGCAGAAAGATTAGAGGTGAAATAGTTTTTTCCAATTAAATCCAAATGATTTACATACATCAACAAACCTACAATGGCAGCTATTAATGTCATCAATACAATTACCAAAGAAGCACTTTTGAAATTGATTTTTTGTTTGATTCCAACAATTAAAAAGGCAGCAATTGTACCAATAAAAGAAGTGATAATACATGGCAACATCACATCAGCGGGATTACTCGCATTTGCAGCAGCACGATATCCTATAATAGAAGTAGCTATTAAAGTAAGACCTGATGCGTGCAAACACATGAACATAATTTGTGCATCACTTGCTTTGTCTTTCTCTGGATTTATTTCTTGTAAACTCTCCATGGCTTTTAAACCAAAAGGAGTTGCAGCAGAATCTAACCCCAGAAAATTAGCAGCAAAATTTAAGGTCATATACGAAATGGAAGGATGGTTTTTCGGAATGCTCGGAAACACTTTTACAAAAACGGGACTCAATGCTTTAGCTAATTTTCCAGAGGCTCCGGAAATGATTAAAAGCTCCATCAATCCACAGAAAAAAGCCAAATAAGCCATCAGCGGAAGGATTAATTCCAGTAAAGTACTTTTACACGTTGGCAATAAACCATCTGATTTTTGAACACCACTATATATTTTTACGGTTTTGTTCTTATAAACATAAGTTGTGTCAGCATTTAGCGTATCACGATTGATAATCATGGTTTGTTCAGGTGCTTTCTTGATGCTGTCTTTAATAAAGGCAGGAAGTTGCTCTGCGAATTTCTCCGAAACCAGAATTGGATCATCTTTCTTTCCGTTCAAAACGTGGTCAATGGTATAACTGTCTCCAGAAAACAAACTAAACACTACAAATACAATTGCTGAAATAAAAATGACCAACCAAAATCTACTCAATACCATAATTTATAATTTTTGTAAATGTAATAAATCAATTGCAATGACAATGACAGAATGCTTACACATGAATAATCTCGTCCTCAATTAACAATTCTTCCCTGCGTAATCTCAAGAAAATCTGTGCCACGGCAATGGTATCTTTCTCGCAATAGGTTACGATTCTATCAATATCCTTGTCTACATAAAACACATGCCCTACTTGACTGCCGTCGATGTCGCCTTTTGGAGAAGGGATTCCAAGGACTTTACACATCAATTTTAAAGAAGTAAAATGTTTGTAATCTCCAAATTTCCATAATTCCAAAGTGTCCAAATGCGGAATTTCCCATGGTTTTTTTCCAAATAAATTCAACTTGTTAGGAATGGCAATTTGATTGATAATCATGCGTCGGGCAAGGAATGGAATATCGAATTCCTTGGCATTGTGCCCACACAAAACATGTTGTGGCTGATTGAAATGATTGTTCAGCAAATTATTGAAATCGAGCAATATTTTCTTTTCTTCTCCAAAAAAAGAAGTCACCCTAAAATTCCGAATATCCCCTTTGATGGTAAAATAACCCACTGAAATACAAACAATTTTACCAAACTCGGCCCAAATTCCCGCACGGTCATAGAAATCTTCAGGCGTGTATTCGTCTTTGCGCTGGTATTGGGTTTTGTGCTCCCAAAGGTCTTTCATTTCAGCATCTAATGCATTAAAATCTTCGGCTTCCGGAACGGTTTCTATATCGAGGAACAGAATGTTATTGAGGTTTATTTTTTCTATCATCAGCTAGATTGGTTAGATTTTTTGACTTCTTAGATTTTTAGATTAAATACAAAAACCTAAATTAGTAAACTTGATTGATTTTTTTGAATCTGAGACAATCTAAATTTCTAAAAATCAAAGAAATCTAATGTGTCTAACCTTCTAAAAATCTAAGAAGTCTATTTTTAAAAAAGACTTTGTTGTGTGGTTGGATTCTCATGTTCCAACAACCATTTTTTGCGCCATAAACCACCCGCATATCCTGTTAAGGAACCATCTGTACCAATGACCCTGTGACATGGAACGACAATCCAAAGCGGGTTTTTCCCATTAGCAGAAGCCACAGCTCGAATAGCTTTGACATCGCCCAGTTTTTTGGATAAATCCATATAGCTACAGGTTTTCCCAAATGGAATTTCGAGCAATCCTTTCCAGACTTTTTGTTGGAATTCAGTACCTTTTGGATTCATTGCAAAGTCAAAATCGGTTCGTTTCCCTTCAAAATAATCGTTGAGTTGCGTAACGGCTTCTTGCACAACAGCAGGAATTGTAGTTGAAATTTCACCTTCATCCGAAACTGAAATTACAGATATTCCATTTTCATCACCAATGATTGTAGCGATTCCTAAAGGTGTTTTGATGTATGCTGTTTCCATATTTTAAAGATAAAAAAATTAACCACATTGTTTCTAAAGAAGCAAGAAAGTTCAGAAATAAATACGCTCAAACAGTTTTAGACATAAAAAAAAACCATTCGCAGAGACGAATGGTTCTTGTATTTTAGCCCCGATAGCAGCGACATCTCCCGATTTAGAAAAACAAGACTTTTTAGCCGTAGTTTTTATTTATCGGGAATACAGCGTAGAGCGGGATTAGCTCCAGATACTGAAACAAGTTCAGTATAAATTATTTCAAATTTGAATATACGTAAGCTTCTAAGGCTTTCAATTCGCCATCAGACATAGCTTTTGTAACGGCGAAGTTTGTTTTCATAACTTCATACTGGCTTGGGTCAACAATAGGCTCACCTTCACCTTTTAAAAACGTTACGATGCTTGCGTTTTTATCTTTATAAATCTTAGCAATATCCTGCAGACTTGGTCCTATCACTTTCTTGTCTACTTGATGACAGGCAACACAATTTCCTTTACCTTTGAAAATTTCTTCTCCTAATTCCTCTGGAGTTTGCGCAACTTCTTCGGTAGTGGTTGGGTATAAAGGTTCTTTTTTGACTTCTTCTTTTTTACAAGAAGCAAGGGCTAAAACGGCAAATAAAAACAACGTCTTTCTCATGTTAATTTCTTTAATTGTAAGTATCTAAATTGCAAAATTACCAACCAACATACTTGGGTGGTTGAATTCCATTCAGGTTCAAATATACTAAAATTTGCGCTCTGTGATGGGTAACATGATCTTGCATCAAGTTGAGTATTTGTAATTTTGATTTTGGGCCAGCAAAAAAATCTACTTTTTGCGACAGTTCAATATCATTAGTTTTTTGTACAAATGCCTTTGCTTTATCAAAAGAGGCTTTTATTTCTTGGATCATTTGCGCTTTTGAAAGTCCTTTTACCGCTTCTTTTTTCACATATTTCTCGCCCGAAAAATGCGTTGTGCCCAACCAATTCATGTTGTCTTGTATGTGAAATAATTGTTCTCTAAACGACATTTCACGTTCAGCTGGCTTGTAATCATATTTATCTTCCGGCATAGCTTCTGCAACGGCTACTAAATAATCTTTGGAATTATCCCATTTTTCGATGAAAGTGGAAACCACCTCAACTTGTGCAAAAATGTTATTGGACAGCAATAAAACCGCTATTATTAAATATTTTTTCATTTCTATTTATTTAAAAGTATTGCAGCTTCTTTAGCAAAATAAGTCGAAATTAAACTGGCTCCAGCCCGTTTGATACACATTAATTGTTCCATCATAATTTTATCGTGATCCAGCCAACCTCTTTCGGCTGCGGCCTTGATCATCGCATATTCTCCCGAAACATGGTATACCGTTACCGGAACATTTACGGCGTTTTTGACTTCGCGAACGATGTCTAAATACGCAATTCCGGGTTTTACCATAACCATATCAGCGCCTTCTTCCACGTCCCACAACGCTTCTTTGATGGCTTCGATACGATTCGCATAATCCATTTGATAGGTTTTCTTGTCTTTTGGAATTTCAATGGCATCAACAGGAGCGCTGTCTAACGCATCACGAAATGGTCCGTAAAATGCAGAAGCGTATTTAGCAGAATAACTCATGATGCCCACATTATGAAAACCAGCAGCGTCAAGACCTTCACGCAAACGCAACACGCGTCCGTCCATCATGTCCGATGGCGCTACAAAATCGGCACCCGCTTGCGCATGAGAAACAGCCATTTTCACCAAAGCTGCATTCGTCGAATCATTTTCTACATCTCCATTTGCAATGATTCCGTCATGTCCATAAATAGAATAGGGGTCTAAAGCTACATCAGGCATTACAATCATTTCCGGACAAGCGACTTTGATGGCACGAATGGCATTTTGCATTAATCCGTTTGGATTCCAAGCTTCTTTCCCTGTATTGTCTTTTAAATTTTCACTGACTTTTACATAAATATTCACCGCACGAATGCCTAAATCGAATAATTCATGGATTTCTTTTACCGTTAAATCAATCGAACGACGAAATATGCCTGGCATGGACGCAATTTCTACTTGATAATTTTCTCCCTCAGCAATAAACATAGGAAACATAAAATCCGCTGGACTTAAACTGGTTTCACGAACCAAACTTCTTATGGATTCGTTTGTTCTTAATCTTCTGCCTCTGTGTAATGGGAACATATATTTTCGTTTAAAGTTTCAGGTTTAAAAGTTTAAAGTTAAACCCATTTAAAATTTAAAATTCAGAATTTAAAATAAACCTAAAGCCAATCTCTTGGATTCTCTAATACGTTTATTAATTTTTCTTCTTCGCTTCCAGCTTCTGCATGATGGTCGTATACCCATTGCACATGTGGCGGCAAACTCATCAGAATACTTTCGATTCTTCCGTTGGTTTTTAGACCAAATAAAGTGCCTTTGTCATGCACCAAATTAAACTCCACATAACGACCACGACGAATTTCCTGCCACGTTCTTTGTTCTGGAGTATACAGTAAATCTTTTCTCTTTTCTACAATTGGAACATACGCTTGGAGGAAGCTATTCCCCACTTCTGAAACGAAATCAAACCAGTTTTGCATACTCATGTCATCGGTTGCTTTGCAATAATCGAAAAACAATCCGCCAATTCCGCGGGCTTCATTTCGGTGCGCATTCCAGAAATAGGCATCGCATTGTTTCTTGTATTTTGGATAAAACTCCGGATTATGTTTGTCGCAGGCGGTTTTACAGGTTTGATGAAAATGAATCGCATCTTCTTCAAACAGATAATACGGTGTTAAATCCTGCCCACCACCAAACCATTGTTGAATTACGTTTCCGTTCTCATCGTACATTTCGAAATAACGCCAGTTCGCATGAACGGTTGGTGTCATTGGGTTTTTTGGATGCAATACCAAACTCAGTCCGCAGGCAAAAAAATCAGCTTCACCTACATTGAACATCTTTTGCATGGCTTCGGGTAATTTCCCGTGTACTGCCGAAATATTAACGCCGCCTTTTTCGAAAACTCCCGACCCTTCGGGACCGTTTTCAATCACGCGGGTTCTTCCTCCTCCACCTTCCGGACGTTCCCAAAGGTCTTCACGGAATTTGGCTTGACCTTCAACTGCTTCCAATCCTTTACAGATTTGGTCTTGAAGGTTTTGTATGTAAGAATAAAATTGTTCTTTCATTATAAATTAGTTTTCAGTAATGATTTTCAGCTACAAAAATGGAAACTGAAAACTTTGACTGTGACTGACTACTGATTGTATTCCTTCACGGCATCAATAAATGCTTTTGCGTGATCCACAGGAATATTTGGTAAAATTCCGTGACCTAAATTCACGATGTATTTGTCTTTTCCGAATTCGTCAATCATTTCGTGTACCATTTTCTTAATCACCGGAATTGGAGACAACAATCTGGAAGGATCAAAATTTCCTTGTAATGTGATATTTCCACCAGACAAGTATCTTGCATTTCTTGGAGAACAAGTCCAATCAACACCTAACGCTGATGCTCTACTTTTCCCCATTTCGCCTAATGCGAACCAACATCCTTTTCCGAAAACGATAACCGGTGCATCATCAGCCAAAGCCTCAATGATTTGGTTGATGTATTTCCAAGAGAATTCCTGATAATCAACTGGAGACAACATTCCGCCCCAAGAGTCAAAAATTTGAACGGCATTTACTCCCGCTTTTACTTTTTCTTTTAAATATAAAATAGTGGTATCGGTGATTTTTTGCAATAAAACATGCGCTGCTTCTGGATGTTGGAAACAAAATCCCTTGGCCATATCAAAACTTTTAGAACCTTTCCCTTCTACTGCATAACACATAATTGTCCAAGGAGAACCTGCAAAACCAATTAACGGCACCTCATCATTCAACATTTCCTTAGTCAATTTTATAGCTTCAAAAACATACCCCAAAGTTTCGTGAACGTCTGGAACAATTACCTTTTCCACATCCTGAATCGTACGAATAGGATTTGGTAAAAACGGACCAAAATTTTCTTTCATCAACACTTCAATTCCCATTGCTTGCGGAATTACCAAAATATCCGAAAACAAAATCGCAGCATCCGGTGCAATTCTTCTTATTGGTTGTACAGTAATTTCAGCAGCTAATTCTGGAGTTTGACAACGGGTGAAGAAATCATATTTATCACGCAAAGCGATGAATTCCGGCAAATATCTTCCGGCTTGACGCATCATCCAAACTGGTGGACGTTGTACTGTTTCTCCTTTTAGTGCTCTTAAAAATAGGTCGTTCTTAATCATGTATTTAAATTTTAGCAGATTGCTAGATGCTTTCCATTTTATAATATTCAATAACTTCCTCAATCACCTCTTCGATAGTTGGTGTTTCGGCAATTACGATGTTTTTAATTTTCTTTATTTCTAATGCTGATGCTGTAGTAGTGCCTATGCAAAAACAAACTTCATTCTTGATTTTATTATTTGTCAAATAACTTTCAACGCCAGATGGACTAAAAAATAGAATTCCGTCAAATTTTTCTTGGTCTGATATTTTAAAAGGCGCAAGCGCTGTTTGATACACTTCAATTTCATTAAAAGTTATTCCTGCGCTTTTTAATGCTTCTGGCAACGTTTCTTTACGCAAATTTCCGCTCAAAAAAGTATAGCTTTCCTTATTGTAAATCAAAGTGATTATTTCAGCTAATTCAGAGGCGTAATCCAAATAAACATCGACTGTAAAGCCATGCAATTCGAGTAATTCCTTGGTTTTAATACCGACACAAAAAACATGTTTACTCTTTAAAACTTCCCAACCGTTTTGTTCTATCAAACTTAAAACAGCATTTTGGCTACTAAAAATCAAGTTGTTGTTGATTGTTTTCAGTTCAAAAAGGTTGTTTTTGATTTCGATGAAATCTTGTTCTAAAAGATCAAAATTAGCATCAAGAAATACTTGTCTTTGTTCTGCTGACAATGTTTTGGTGGATAAAATGCTTGTTTGACTCATTATTTTTTCAAATTAATTTTAATTGCTGTCATCAATTCTGCTCCGCCATTTTCTAAAATTTCTTTGGCACAATAAAAGCCTAATTTCTTCCATTCTTGCATAGGAACGGTTTTTTCGATTTCGATTTTTTGCTTCCCATCGATAGAAAACAGAACGCCTTTAAACAAAATATCATCTTCTACAAAAACTGCTAAAGCGCCAATTGGTGCCGTACAACCGCCTTCGAGGGTTTTTAAAAACTGTCTTTCGATATGTGTGCAAACTTCAGTATCAATATCGTTAAGTTCGTTTAGCGCTTGTCTGCAAAATTCATCATTTGCCATCGCAACAACAACCATAGCACCTTGAGCCGGCGCTGGAATCATCCAATCCAAATCGATATAATTAGACGGTTTCAAGTTAATTCTTTCTAATCCTGCTGCTGCAAAAACAGCTCCGTTCCAATCGCTGTCCTGCAATTTTTGCATTCTCGTGTTGACGTTTCCACGCAAATCCACTACTTTGTGATTGGGATATTTATTTAACCATTGAGCTTGACGACGCAAACTTCCTGTGGCAATTGTACCTTCCCCATTAAGAAAATCAAGGTTTCCTTTGTGTACTAAAATATCCAAAGTATTCGCTCTTTCCAGAACAGCCGCTTGTACAATTCCTATTGGCAAAGCCGTAGGGACATCTTTCATGGAATGCACCGCAATATCAACATCGCCATTTATCATAGCGATATCCAGTGTTTTAGTAAAAATTCCTGTGATTCCTAATTCGTAAAGTGGTTTATCAAGAATGATATCTCCTTGCGATTTTACCGCTATAATTTCGGTTTTATAGCCTAAATCATTTAGTTTTTTTTCGACAGTATGGGCTTGCCAAAGCGCGAGTTCACTATCGCGGGTTCCTATGCGTATAATTTTGCTCATTATTTTGTAGTCGCTCCTATTTTGAAAACTTTCTCAATCCATTCAATACTTTCATCCACCATAGTATCATCATCTTTCAAATGATTAGCGAAATGAGTTGTTATTTTTTGGATAATTCTGTTGCTGATTATTTCGGCTTGCTCTTCATTAAAATTTGAAATTTTCTTGCTTTGAAAATCCAATTCGGATGTTTTTATCGCATTCAATTTTGCTTTTAAAGCATTGATTGTCGGCGCAAATTTTCTGCCTTTGGTCCACGTAATAAATTCCTCTTTTATTTCTTCGATGATTGCTTCAGCAGCAGGAATGTGTTTTTTTCTATTTTCTAAAGTTTCATCTGTTAGTTGTGACAAATAATCCATGTGAATCAGCGTAACACCTTCTATTTCTTCCACATTTTCATGGACATTTTTCGGAATTGATAAATCCAAAATCAACATTGGTTTTTTCAAATTCAGAATCGCTTTGTCAATAGTAGGGTTTTGTGCGCCGGTTGCTACCACAACAACATCTGCTTTTTGTAGTTCCAAATGCAGTTCAGAATAATCTTTTACGATTAAATTCAATTTCCCAGCTAATTTTTCTGCTTTCTCTTTGGTTCTGTTAATTAGCGTAATATGTTCGTTTTTAGTATGTTTTACTAAATTTTCACACGTATTTCTACCAATTTTTCCGGTACCAAACAAGAGAATGTTTTTGTTTCCAATGTCTTCTACATTCTTGAAAATATATTGAACCGCGGCAAAAGAAACCGAAGTAGCGCCTGAGCTAATCTCTGTATCGGTTTTTATTTTTTTACTGGCTTGGATAACGGCATTCACCAATCGTTCCATAAAAGCATTGGCTAAACCCAATGATTTTGATTGGGAAAAAGAATTTCTTATTTGTGCTATAATTTCGAAATCACCCAGAATCTGACTGTCTAAACCCGTTCCTACACGAAACAAGTGACTAATCGCTTCTTGATTTTTATAGACAAAACCTACCTTTTGAAATGATTCAACAGAGCCTTGACTATTCTCACAAATTAATTTGATTAATTGAAACGGATGTTCCGCATAACCGTAAATTTCAGTACGGTTGCAGGTAGAAGTGACTATTAAACTCTCTATTCCTTCATTCTTAGCTTGTTCCAGCAAACGCGTTTTTGCAGCAGCGTCTAAACTAAACTTACCTCTAATCTCAGCATCTGCTTTTTTATAGCTTAATCCAACTGCGTAAAAATAGTGATGCTTTGATGTGTTATTGTTTTCCATATTTGCACTTTTCCAGAAAGTGGAACAAAATTATCACTATAGTATTTATAAAAGTAACGCTAGAAGTTCTTTTTGTATCGCTAAGTGATTTTTTAGTTCCAATTGCTTATTTTATTGTAAAAAATTCTATTTTTGTAGTGAAATCAAGTTGTTTGAATCATCCTATTTAGAGCTATTCTAAATAAAAGAGTCTGATAAATATCATTTTCATATTAAAAAAATATCGCTATGGGTTCTCAGGAAATTATAAAAATTGAGGATGATTTTACGCTCATTCGCTTTCAAAATGACAGTGTTGATGCCTTTAATGCACAACGCGAAGTAGATAGCGGACTGATTCAGTTTCACTTTGGAATCAAAGGAAAAGCCAAATTTATTTTTAACCAAGGTAATTATGCTTTGGAACTGAAAGAGGAAAAATCATTGCTTTTGTACAATCCACAAAAAGAGTTGCCCTTAAATTTGGAATTAGCACCAAATTCTTGGGTGATTTCCGTGATTATTTCCATCAAAAAATTTCATGCTTTGTTTTCTACAGAAGCCGATTATATTACTTTTTTGAGTGCTGATAATAAGGACAAAAAATATTATAACGAAGGAAATATCAGTCCATCGATGGCAATTGTTTTGTCGCAACTATTCCATTACAGCTTACACCCGTCTATAAAAAACCTCTATTACAAAGGGAAAGGATACGAATTATTGAGTTTGTATTTCAATCGAACCGAAGATCCAAACGCAGAACAATGTCCGTTTTTAATCGATGAGGACAATGTAATGAAGATTAGAAAAGCTAAAGAAATTATCATTGCCAACATGGCCGAACCGCCTGGATTACAGGAATTAGCCGATGAAATAGGTTTGAATCTAAAGAAACTAAAAATGGGTTTCAAACAAATTTATGGCGATACAGTTTATGGATTTCTATTTGACTACAAAATGGATTTTGCCCGAAAATTACTCGACAGCGGCTCTTACAATGTAAACGAAGTAGGATTGAAAATTGGATACAGCACCGGAAGTCATTTCATAGCGGCGTTCAAGAAGAAATTTGCCACCACGCCAAAGAAATATTTAATGTCAATCAACCCAAATATGCAGTAACCAATTGATTTCTTATATTAAACAATAAATAAAAAATAGTTAATCGCAATTTATAAAAAAGTAAGTTTATTTACTTTTGTGCCAACAAAAAAAGATAACATGAAAGGTGTATTATTAGTTAATTTAGGTTCTCCGGAAAGTCCAACTCCAAAAGATGTAAAACCATATTTAGATGAATTTTTAATGGACAAATACGTAATTGACGTTCCGTTTTTGTTGCGAGCATTATTAGTTCGTGGGATAATTTTACAAACAAGACCTAAAAAATCGGCTGCTGCTTACGCAAAAATATGGTGGGACGAAGGTTCTCCGCTTGTCGTTATTTCCAAAAGAATGCACGCCAAAGTAAAGCAATTAGTTGATGTTCCCGTTTCCTTAGCGATGCGTTATGGAAATCCATCTTTATTGTCCGGTTTACAAGAATTGCATGACAAAGGCGTGAATGAAGTACTTCTTTTTCCATTGTATCCACAACATGCGATGGCATCTACAACTACAATATTAGAACTAGCCGAAGAATTGCGTAAAAAGCACTTTCCGGAAATGAAATTTACGATTGTTCCTGCATTTTATAACAAACCTGATTACTTAAAAAATCTGGCTGATTCTATCAAAGGTCATTTAGAAGGTTTTGATTACGATCATTTATTATTCTCCTACCACGGAATTCCAGAGCGTCACATTCGCAAGACAGATATTACCAAATCACATTGTAAAATAGACGGTTCTTGTTGCAACACGCCTTCGCCGGCACATGAATTTTGCTACCGTCACCAATGTTACGAAACCACAAAACAAGTGGTAAAATTATTGGGAATCCCAGAAGGAAAATACAGCCAGACCTTTCAATCGCGCTTAGCGGGAGACAAATGGTTGACACCGTACACGGATGTTGAAGTAAACAAAATGCCCGAAAAAGGAATTAAAAAACTTGCCGTTGTAACACCTGCGTTCGTATCCGATTGCTTGGAGACTTTAGAAGAAATTGCCATGGAAGCCAATCATGAATTCAAAGCTCATGGTGGTGAAGAATTTTTAGCCATTCCGTGTTTGAACGACAGCGACGATTGGTGCAAAACAGTAAGCAATTGGATTTCAAATTGGTCCAACGCTTCTTCATCCGTTAAAGTTGACTCTGAAAAAATTAACGCTTAAATGGCTGTTACCGCCGATGAGTTAGGAACTCAGGACATCAAAAAACTCTTGATAAAACAAGCCGTTCCCTCTTCTATTGGAATTTTATTCATGTCGGTTAATATTTTAATTGACACCATTTTTGTTGGGCAATGGATTGGTTCTTTGGCCATTGCGGCGGTAACCGTAGTTTTGCCCATCACCTTTTTGATTTCTTCTTTGGGAATGGCGATTGGTGTGGGCGGAGGCTCTGTACTTTCCAGAGCATTGGGAGCCAATCATAAGGAAAAAGCTTTGCATACCTTTGGCAATCAAATTATGATGACTTTTTTATTAGCATCTGTTTTTGTGCTATTTGGTCTTTTTTTCAGCGACGAAATGCTGATGCTTTTTGGCGCGAAAGGAGCCATAATGGAACCCGCCAAAGAATTTTTTATACCTATAATTATAAGCGTTCCGTTCTTGGCACTTTGCATGATGGGGAACAACGTGATTCGGGCCGAAGGCAAAGCAAAGTTTGCAATGGTCGCCATGATAATCCCTGCATTTATAAACATTTTACTAGACATTATTTTTATAAAATACCTGAATTTAGGAATGTTTGGTGCTGCTTTGGCTACAGCCATATCCTATTTTACCTGCTTCTTATTTGTGTTTTGGTTTTTTTATTTTAAAAGTGAACTACAACTAAAAGCCAGACATTTCAAATTCAACATTCCTATTGTAAAAGAAATAACCGAATTGAGTTTTGTGACTTTTTCGAGACAAGGAGTCGTGAGTATTTTAGCCATAATCCTGAATCATACTTTATATACTTATGGCGGCGAACATTCCGTTGCTATTTATGGAATTATCAGCCGAATGTTGATGTTTGCTTTGTTTCCAATTCTGGGAATCACACAAGGATTTCTGCCTATCGCCGGTTTTAATTACGGTGCGGGAAATTATGAAAGAGTCAAAGAAAGTGTGCTGCTTTCAATAAAATACGCCGCCTTTTTAGCCACCGTTATTTTTGTGGTAATTCTGATTTTTGCCAAACCGATAGTCGCTATTTTTACTACAGATCCACTCGTGATTGCCCAAACTCCAGAAGCGTTGCGCTGGGTTTTTGCGGCTTCGCCAATCATAGCGGTACAACTTATTGGTGCGGCTTATTTTCAAGCGGCGGGAAAGGCAAAAAAAGCATTGCTTTTGACCTTAAGCAAACAAGGGTTTTTCCTGATTCCGTTAGTGCTGATTCTACCAAATTTTTTAGGTATTTTTGGAGTGTGGATTGCATTCCCAATTGCTGATATTTTATCAACGCTACTAACTGGCTATTTTCTAAAAAAAGAAATGAACACAAAACTGATTCAAACTAACGATGGAATACTATAATTACCTTAAATCCCTGCACCTCATCTTTGTAATCACATGGTTTGCAGGATTATTTTACATTGTTCGCTTATTCGTTTACCAAATTGAAGCAGTGCAAAAACCTTCGCCAGAAAAAGAAATATTGCAAAAACAATACAAAATAATGACCTATCGCTTGTGGTACATTATCACTTGGCCATCAGCAGTTTTAGCCAGTATTTTTGCTTTTTGGATGCTGTTTTTTACAGATTTAGGACAAGCTTGGTTAAAAATGCCTTGGATGCATGTAAAACTTGGCTTTGTATTTGTGTTGTATTTATACCATGCAAAATGCCATCAAATATTCAAGCAATTGCAAAATGACGAAGTGAAATATTCCACAAATTTCATGAGATTGTGGAACGAAGGCGCAACGATTATCCTTTTTGCAGTGGTTTTTTTAGTAATTTTAAAAAATGCAGTCAACTGGATTTATGGTGTAATTGGAATCTTTCTCTTTTCCATTTTAATTATGCTTGGATTTAAATTTTATAAAAAAATCAGAGAAAGAAATCAATCTTAATATGTTTAAAAGCTTCAAAATATCAATGCTTTCGTTACGAATCAGGATTTTCCTTTCGATGATTGTATTGATAATTATGGCGTCCGTTTTGTTAGCTTCAATTTCAATCATTCAGTTTAAAAACGAAGCCAAAGAATACCACCAAGAGCGCTTAGAACGAAAAGAAGACGCAATAAAAGAACATATAAATTATGTGCTTTCGACTACTACATATCCTTTGACAACGGAGAATTTAGGTTTGATTTTTAAAGATAAAATTCACGAACTGGCACAAATTCACAGTATTGAAATTAACATTTACAGTTTAGACGGAAAATTGCTAAAATCCTCCAAAGAATCATTTTCTGTAGATAAAGTCGCTCCGCCAATTCCCAAATACATTTTAAAACTGGTTCGCTCTTCGATTGAAAAAAGATACGTAGACATTAAAACTATTGATGGCAAAAAGAACCGCTCTGCTTTCAGTCAAATCAAAGACGATAAATTTAAACCGTTGGGAATCTTAAATCTTCCATACGTAGAAGACGACGGTTACTATGAAAACGAATTAAAAAGCTTTCTAATCCGCCTGGGACAAGTGTATTCCTTTATGCTTATCGTCGCATTTGCATTGGCCTATTTCCTTTCTTCATACATCACTAAATCGTTGAAAACAATCTCAGATAAGTTAAGCGAAACGAGTTTGAATCAAAAAAACGAGAAAATTGTTTTGGAAGCCAGCAGCAAAGAGATTAATCTTTTGATAAAAGCGTACAACGGAATGGTGGATGAACTCGAGAAAAGTGCCATCAAACTAGCACAAAGCGAACGTGAAGAAGCTTGGCGCGAAATGGCGAAACAGGTGGCGCATGAAATCAAGAATCCTCTTACGCCAATGCGACTAACAGTGCAGAGTTTTCAGCGAAAATTTGACCCGACTGATCCTAATGTAAAGCAGAAAATGAATGACTACTCCGAAACTTTAATCCAGCAAATTGATACAATGAGCGCGGTGGCTTCGGCTTTTTCGAATTTTGCATCGATGCCGGCACAGCAAAATGAAACCTTAAACGTGGTCGAAGTAGTAGAACTTGCCATGGATATTTTCAACGAAGAATACATTCAATTCCAAAGTGATTCTCCCGAAATTATTTCGAAAATTGACCGAACACAACTCATTCGAATCATCACAAATTTAGCAAAGAATGCCATTCAGTCCATTCCGGAACAGCAGGAAAATAAGTCTATTGTCGTATCGGTAAAAAAAGAACTAAACAACGTTTTAATTACCGTTGCCGATAACGGAATTGGCATTCAGCCCAAGGACATCGACCGTATATTCGAACCAAAATTCACCACCAAAAGCAGCGGAATGGGTCTTGGTCTCGGTATTATAAAAAACATTATCGAAAATTATAAAGGAACGATTACCTTTGAAACTGAATTTGGAAAAGGAACTACTTTTATTGTTTCACTCCCAATAATTAACTCTTAAAATTACAATTATGAATTACGAAAACATTTTAATTGCAACTGAAAACAACATCGCAACGATTACTATTAATCGTCCTACAAAACTAAACGCTTTGAATGTTGCAACCATTTCTGATTTGAACAAAGCCTTCAAAACATTAGGGAAAAATGATGAAATTCGTGCTATTATTCTAACTGGAAGTGGTGAAAAAGCGTTTGTGGCCGGAGCTGATATTTCTGAATTTGCTAATTTTTCGATTGAAGAAGGAACGCAATTGGCGGCAGAAGGACAAGAGAAATTATTTGATTTTATAGAGAATTTAAAAACTCCGGTAATTGCAGCGGTCAATGGTTTTGCATTGGGTGGCGGATTAGAACTGGCGATGGCGTGTCATTTTAGAATCGCTTCGGAAAATGCAAAAATGGGATTGCCTGAAGTTTCACTGGGTGTAATTCCGGGTTACGGAGGAACACAACGTTTGCCACAATTGATAGGAAAAGGACGCGCAATGGAAATGATTATGACCGCAGGAATGGTAACGGCACAAGACGCGTACAGAACCGGATTAGTGAATCACGTTGTTCCTGAAGCAGAACTTTTAGACTACTGCGTGAACCTTGCAAACAAAATAATCAAGAATTCTCCTTACGCCATTGGCAAAGCCATAAAAGCAGTCAATGCTAATTTCAAAGAAGGAAAAAATGGCTATGAAGCCGAAATAAAAGCCTTTGGAAAATGTTTTGGAACCGAAGATTTTAAAGAAGGAACAACCGCCTTTTTAGAGAAAAGAAAAGCAGTATTTACTGGGAAATAATTACAAAAGAGAACCACATTGGTTCTCTTTTTAGTTTATAAGTGATTATCCTTTAAAATAATCTTTCCTTAAAAAGAGATTGTTTGGCTTACAACACTTAATTTTACAGACCCGTTTCGGAATATAACACCATCTAAAATCAAACTTATGTCCTTCCAACCTGTATTTGTACTTTTCTGGGAAAAGGTAAAAGAAAGTATCGAAAACCATACGTATGCCAAACTAACGCTTGCTAAAACCATTGGTGATACGGAACTTAAAAATATTTATGTGCGTCCCGTTTTACTGGAGAATGACGTATTCAGTCTTTCGGTTACGGCGCGTTACAAAACCGAAGAAATAGAAAGTTTCCATTCGCTTGACGAAGCCTTTATTATATTGGCTCCGTATATGAATAACCCGTTTTTGACCGCTTTGTTGTTTACAACGGAAAATGACATCACCTTTAAACTCAATAAAAAAAGAGTGGGAAGTATTATTGAGCAAGCACCCACTTTTAAAAACGCTTCAGATGTGATTCTGGAAATGAAAGAAAAAGGAATTTAAAATTAGTGGTCAGTGAACAGAATTTAGTGGTTTGTGTGTAAAACAAGACTGAAATCGATTTTTTTGAAGTAAAGCGGTACAATTTCAACATCAACAAACTGAATACTAAAAACTGAACACTGCTTACTTACTTTTCCCCTTCCCATTCCGCATAAAACTGCGCCAGAAATCCTTCCATATAACGGTGTCTTTCTTGCGCAATTTGTTTTCCGGCCTCGGTATTCATCTTGTCTTTCAAAAGCAATAACTTCTCGTAAAAATGATTGAGCGTTGGAGAATCATTCTTCTTGTATTCTTCCTTTGTCATACTGGAATTTGGAGCGATTTTAGGGTCGTAAAGCGCTCTATTTTTAAATCCGCCATAATTGAACGTTCTGGCGATTCCAATGGCGCCAATCGCGTCTAAACGATCTGCATCCTGAACCACATCTAATTCTATGGATAAGAATTTCTTTTCGAAATTACCTCCTTTGTATGAGATGTTTTCAATGATATTTACCACATGAGCGATGATTTCTTCGTCAACATTTTCTGATTCTAAAAATTCACGCGCTATTCTTGGTCCAACGGTTTCATCACCATCATGAAACTTACTATCGGCAACATCATGAAGCAAAGCCCCAAGTTTTACAACAGTGGCATCACAAACTTCATTTTTTGAAATCAGAACAGCATTTTTAAACACTCTTTCGATATGGAACCAGTCGTGTCCGCCTTCGGCATTTTCTAGTTTTTCTTTTACAAAAAGAATCGTTTTGCTTATTAAATCAGGGTTTGTCATTGTTTATTTTATTTTAAAAAAAATGTTGAATTTCAAAGTTCTCCAACTTCAAAATCCAACATTTTTATTCTTTATTTAGAACTCAAAAATCTATCTTACTAAAGCTGGCTCCACCCATTTGAAAATATGTGATTCTTGTGGAATCACTAATCTTTCTGAAATTTTTGCCATTCTTGCCGGTAATTTCATCAAGTAATCACGGGCTTTTTCTGCTTCATCAGTCAAACCGGAAATTTTGTCAATTTCCCATTTGTCAATTAATTTTTGCATGATATCTACATAATCTGCTGCAGTGTAAACACCAATTCTTTGTGCCGAATCAGAAAACTGTTCGAATGCAGTACTGATTTTTTCACCGGATTCTCTCAAGAAATGCGCTGGCATAACGATTTTTGCTTTCATCATGTATTGAAACGCAAGCATCATTTCACTTGGATCAACTTGAAAAATACGGTTTACAAATTCGCTGTACGCATGATGATGACGCATCTCGTCACCAGCAATCATTTTACACATTTTAGACAATTTGTTGTCCCCATATTTCTTAGCCATTTGAGCTACTCTGTTGTGAGAAACATAGGTTGCTAATTCTTGAAAACTGGTGTACACAAAGTTTTTGTATGGATCTCTTCCGGTTCCAATATCAAAACCGTCGTTAATCAAGTGTTGCGTAGTCATTTCTACTTCACGCATGTTCACACGACCTGATAAATACAAATATTTGTTCAGTAAATCACCATGACGATTTTCCTCTCCAGTCCATTGTCTGATCCATTTAGACCAACCGTTACGCTCTACATTATCAATTCCATCTACGTCCATTAACCAGGATTCGTAAGTTGGTAAAGCTTCCTCAGTAATGGTATCACCTACTAAAGTCACCCAGAAATCATAAGGTAATTCTTTTGCAATTTCACGTAATTCTTTGACCTCATCAAAAAAAGTATCACTTTGGGAATTAGGCAAAAAATCTGTTGGTTGCCATATTTTTTCCACTGGAATTAGATACTGATCGACAAAGCTGTCTACGTTTTTTTCCAAAAACTGCATTACTTCTAATCGAATGTTTTTTATTGACATTATATATAAATTAAATTTTTATTCCTTGAACAACTGCTGCTTCTGTTTTCTCCATCAACTCAGCAAAATCATAATCTTTAACCGCTAACGGTTTATGTACTACAAAGGTAAGGCGATTTCCTAAACCTAAAGGGAAAAACCCGTATTTAACTATTTTCCAAGAATTGTTTATGCTTACCGGAACTACGTATGCCGAAGGCGCATACTTACATAAAATTTTCAACCCGCTTTGTGCAAACTCTTTTGGCTTACCCGTCTTGCTTCGTGTTCCTTCCGGAAAAATAACTGCAGAACGGTTGTTTTTTTCAATATATTCAGACAATCCTTTAATTGCTGGAATGGCTTGTTTGGGATCTTTACGATCGATAAGAACAGAGCCTCCATGACGTAAATTAAACGACACACTTGGGATGCCTTTTCCTAATTCTTTCTTACTGACAAATTTACAATGAAATCGGCGGAAAAACCAAATCATAGCAATAATATCGTACATACTTTGATGATTAGACACAAAAATCAGAGGAACATTTTTTGGAATGCTTTCTATGTTTTCAAATTTGTACGTTGTTCCCAAAAGATTCGTGCATCGCAATAAGAAAAAATTCAAATAGTCGACACTTTTTTTATGGGCTTGATAACCAAAAACATTGAAGCAAACCCACTGAATTGGATGAAAAATAACCAATGTAAGACCGAAACATAAATAATAAATTACGGAAATGGGATACGAAATTAGTTTTTGCATGCTTTAAAAATTTGCCACAAAAGTAAGAAATATATTTTTAGCGGTATTTAAATCCGAAACAATATACAGGCTCAACGTTTAATCGTAACTTTGCACGTTAAAATCTATGTCTTTTTTCTATTAAAATGAACTTCACTTACCCAAAAAACGAAAAGCTAAAAAGTAAAATAACCATTGGATTATTGTTTACCGAAGGGAAATCAGTATCTAAATATCCGTTGCGATTGGTGTATAAAGCCGGTTCTTTTGGCAATCCCGAAGTGTTGGGAGAAAAAATAAAAATGGGCGTTTCAGTTTCAAAAAAGAATTTTAAGAAAGCCGTAGACCGCAATTATTTCAAGCGTGTGTTGCGCGAAACCTATCGCCTGAACAAACACTTATTGATTGATAATCTGGACCAACCGTATTCATTTATGTTTTTTTATCAAACGAAGGACCGATTAACGTACGAGGAAATTAATACCAAAACCATTCAATTGTTTGAGAAGTTTATTGCTCAAAATATTAAAAAACCAGAGTCAGAAAGCGATTCTATTTCTGAAATTTAAACATTTGACATGTTCTAATTAAACAAAGTTGCGTTTAGATTTAGTCCTACATAATTATTTGGTGATTTATTCTTATTTTAGTGGCCTCAAATTTAGTTAATTAAACCTATGAACTTCTTCAAAAAAAAATTCATAATCCCCGTTGTCGCTTCGGCATTTCTGTTTATTGGTGCTAGTTTCAAAGACGATTTTTTTGAAATCGCCAAGCAAATCGAGATATTCACGACCCTTTTCAAGGAATTGAACCGAAATTATGTCGATGAAACGAATCCTGGTGACTTAATGGATAAAGCCATCAAAGGCATGTTAGCTAATTTAGACCCTTACACCGTTTATTTCAACGAACAAGATGTGGTGAGATTCAAGATAAACAACACTGGAGAATATACTGGAATAGGTGCTTTATTGACTCGGAAAGAAGATAAATTAATCGTCAAGGAAGCCTATAAAAACTTCCCTGCGGATAAAGCGGGTCTTAAAGCGGGTGACGAAATTACTCAAATAGGTGATGTATTATTATCTGATTTCAAAGAAGATGCTTCACAGCTTTTTAAAGGTGCGAAAAATACAAAAATCGACATCAAATACATCCGACAAGGAAAAATGAGCACCACTCAAATTGTCCTTGACGAAGTCGAAATCAAATCGGTTCCCTTTTTTGCAAAAATAGACGACAAAACCGGATATATTGTATTGTCACATTTTAATAAAAAAGCGTCATTCGAAACTAAAGAAGCATTGGAACAATTAAAAAAAGACGGTGCGGAACGAATTATATTGGATTTGAGAGATAATCCGGGAGGACTTTTGAATGAAGCAGTGAATATTTGTAATTTATTTGTTCCAAAAAACGAGATTATTGTTACTACAAAATCAAAAATAGAAAAACACAACAGCACCTATAAAACAACCAAAGATCCTGTAGACACTGAAATTCCTTTGATTATTATTGTGAACGGCAGAAGTGCTTCGGCATCAGAAATTGTGGCTGGCGCTTTGCAGGATTTGGATCGTGCTGTGGTGGTAGGAAGCCGTAGTTTTGGGAAAGGATTAGTTCAAAGACCGGTGGATTTGACCTTCGGAACACAACTAAAAGTAACCATTTCACGCTATTACACGCCGTCAGGAAGATGCATTCAAGCTTTGGATTATACCCGAAAAGATACAAATGGGAAAGCCATAAAGACCGAAGAGAAAAACTACAATGCTTTTAAAACCCGAAAAGGGAGAACCGTTTATGATGGTGGCGGTATTCAGCCCGATGTAGAACTGGAAGAAGCAAAATCAAGTCCAATTACGGATGCTTTGATAAAAAATGACGGAATTTTTAATTACGTAACTAATTATTATTATAAAAATCCCGATTTAGGAAACCGTATTCCTACCATTACCGATACTGATTTCTTGGATTTCAAACAGTTTTTAAAAGTGCAAAAATTCTCTTTTGACACTGAAACAGAACTCGCTTTGAAAAACACTTTGGCAGTAGCCAAAAAAGAAAAAATAGAGGAATCCATCCTTACAGAATACCAACAATTGCTTACTGCACTTCAAAAAAGCGAGAATGCATTATTGGATAAAAACCAAAAAGAAATTAAAAATCTGATTTTGGATGAAATCATTAAACGCTATCAATACCAAGAAGGATTGTATCAATATTACATCAAAAACAATTCAGAAATTAAGAAAGCAGTGAGCATTTTAAACAACAACTCTGAGTATAAGACTATTTTAAAAATATAATGAAGAACTTATTTAGTCTACTCTTTTTGCTTACTTATAGTTATTTATCCGCTCAAATTAAAACCTCAGAAACCGTATATTTTGAATTTGATAAATACAATCTTTATACCGACCAAGTACAAACTATAGTCAATTTTATAAAAAGAGTCGATACTACAAAAGTCGAGTCCATACAGATTTATGGCTATTGTGACGATAGAGGCGATAATGATTACAATTATAAATTATCAGACAACAGAGTAAAAACCGTTCAAGATATCCTGACTTCCAATGGTTTTAATAAAAACAAAATTGTTATTATCGAAGGGAAAGGTCGGGTGATTTTAACAACTGATGCTTTTGAAAATTTAAATGAAACCCGTTCCAAAAACAGACGCGTTGATTTACTCCTTGTAAAGAAAAACAGTTTTGGAAAAGGAATTTATAACTCCTTTCAGGACAACCACAAAGTTGGTGACCGAGTCTACTTAGACAATATTCTATTCCCTTTGGGAAGCAGCAAATTAACCGCACAATCTAAATTGGAATTAGACAAAATTTCAAAAATTTTACAAAAACAGAAAAACTTACAATTCGAAATTAAAGGACACGTATGTTGTACTCCAAACTATTACGATGACGCCATAGACAAAGACAGCCGCGAAAGAAAACTTTCTTTGAATCGGGCCAAAAGCGTATACAAGTACCTCATGTCTAAAGGTATAAACAGCCTTAGAATGAAATATATAGGATGTGGAAACAAATTCCCTACGGGTTTAGGAGAAGCGTTAGACCGAAGAGTCGAATTCCTTATTGTGAAAATTTAATTATTCTCTTTTCATCTCAATATGCGGAATATCATCTTCCAGATACATTTCGCTGGTTTGCACAAATCCGTGGTTTTCGTAGAATTTTTTTAGATACAACTGCGCTCCTATAGTGATTTTGCTTTCGCCAAAATGATGCGCAATACCTGCAATTGATTCTCGCATTAAGTCATGCCCCCATTTTCTGTCACGATAATTAGCATCAACAGTTACTCTTCCGATAGAAGCATTGTCAAAACTGATTCCGGGTTTGAATAATCTGGAATGAGCCACAATTTTACCTTCAAATTCGCCAATAAGATGTAATGCTACTTTATCTTTCCCGTCAAGATCAAGATAAACGCAATTTTGCTCCACTACAAAGATCTCACTTCTTAATTGTAATAAATCATATAGTTCGTGAACCGTTAGTGCGTCAAACGCCTTAATTTTCCATTGTAACATCGTGCCTGTTTTTATGTTTTTTGTATCGTACAAATAAAAGAAAATAAGATTATCTTTTCAATACATCTACTGATTTTATGATAGATTCCAATTCATGCATGAGATCGCGTTTTTCTTTAGACGGTGCATAACAAAAACCTTCTAAAACCAGAATCCGATTGTATTCCTTATCGACAATGGCATAATTGATAAATGGACCCGACATGAAATCATTATTTAACTCCCAAGTTCCCTTAGTTTCATAAGTTTCCTTATCATCAAGAGTTATCTTGGAAAGATACGGCGCGTAAGCCTCTTCAGTAATCATAATAGTGTTGGGCTCAGTTCCACTGATGTATAATTTCCCGATTGAATCTCGCATTTTAATAATACTGGTGATTAAATCAGCCTCTTTTTTTATGGTGCTTAAAGGAACCTGATAAATTAAAAGACTGGTGTTTCCTCCAATGATTTCCTTTTTTAACCACATAAAATTGCTTTTGTGAAGCACGTATGCGTAACCGGAAGGAGCCTGTAATGTGATGTGGAATTTATTCGAAATTACTTTTGGGTCAATATGGGATTGACCATTGATTCTCTGGCTTTCGGCTATTTCTGCCTCCTTGATCAGCTGAATCATTTTGGGCGCATTTTTTTCAATGCCTGCTATAATATCTGCACTTGTTTTGCCGGAGATGTGAAATACATTCTGAGGAGATGCATATTGATCTTTAGCAATCTCAAATTTATTTACTTCTCCTTTTTTTACCACTATAATCGCCCTGGTATCCGTCATGAAACCTTCCAAAAGCTTAACTGGATATTGATTGATGTTGAACAGTGGTTCTTCCTGTGGCAATCCAATTACCGGAGATGCAAACTTGTTTCGAATGCTGTCCCCTACATCACCATTCCATAACTGATCGTCAATAATAACTGAAATAGTATTGATTTTACCCGATGTTTTTCGTGGCAAAGATTCATTTTCCTTTTTACAGGAAAACAACATCAAAGAAATCAGAAGAAGTAAAAAATGGGCTTTATTCATTGCTATTCAATTATAAAATAAAACCCAAATTTATAGAAGTTTATCGTATTATCCGTTTATTTTTAACTTCATTCCGGGCTTGAGTTCTTCACTGCGAATACCGTTCCATTTTTTTAAGTCAGAAATGGTTACTCCTGGATATTTTTTAGAAATGCTATACAAGGAATCTCCTTTTTTCACATAATAATCAATCGCCTCTTTCTTAGAAGAATCAGTGATATTCGTTTTTTTCTTGAATGAACTTACCGTTGCTTTATTGGTATTGATAACTATTTCATCTTTGGCTACAATTAAAGTGGCGCCTATGCCAATCGTATTATCCTGCAAATTATTCCATTGTTTTAAATCTGCTAATGAAGCACCGAATTTTTTAGCGATATTCCCTAAATTATCTCCTTGCAAAACAACATACTCAATGTCTTTTCGTTCGGGACCTGAAACTAATTCTTCTTTACTGTCTGACACTTTTTTTGCAACCTGCAATGAAGCTCCTAATTGCACATTATCATTGGAAAGGTGATTCCATTCTTGGATTTCGGCAATAGTAACATCATATTTCTTGGCAATACTTCCTAAATTATCTCCTTTTTGAACCACATAAAGTGCAGATGCATTCGATACTACTGTTTCTGGTTGGGTAGTTTTTTTAGTTTTTTCTTCCTTATTGGCTTTCATTTCAGAAGCAACTATTCTTTCATTGCTCGAAATTTTCTCTGATGATACCAATTCTGTTTTAGGTTCCTTCTTTAGAGTTGTCAAATCAGCACCAATAACTATTTTTAAACTTTTTCCATAAGCCAAAGCATTACTTTTAAGTTTATTCCATTTTTTTATGTCTGAAACATCAACGTCATATTTACTGGCAATCATACTCAGATTATCTCCGCGTCTTACTTTATAATAGGTTGTTTTGGGCAGTGCAATCTTCTGAATCGTGTAATTCGCAGTATCCTTTACAGCAAGGGCTTTTTCAATCTGAAATGGCTTTTCACGTTTGTCTGATTCATATTGAGTGTAGGCATAAATCTGAGCTTCATTAGACGCAAAAACGGCTATTTTTTCTTGTGGTAATCTCAAATAATGATTTTGATCATGATAAAACGGAATCACATTTAGCTTGTATGACGGATTCAAAACCTGCAATTGCGCCACTGGAACATCTAATAAATCTGAGATTTGCTTGAACGTCATTTGCTTCTTGATCATAATCGTATCTGTGGCAAAATGCTTTACTGCGGCTCTGTTAGGAACAATTCCGTGTTCTTTATGGTATTCATAAATGTACATTGTAGCAAGAAAAGCAGGTACATATCCTTGTGTTTCTTTAGGAAGATTTTTTCTGATATTCCAATAGTTTTGCTGTCCTCCAGAACGTCTAATGGCTTTAGCAACATTCCCCGGACCAGAATTATAAGAGGCCAAAACCAAATCCCAATCGCCAAATATTTTATACATATTTGTCATGTATTGCGCCGCGGCTTCACTGGCTTTCAAGGGATCGCTGCGTTCATCAACATAGGAATCAATTTTCAACCCATATTGTTTTCCGGTTTGATACATAAACTGCCAAAGTCCTGTAGCACCCATTTTAGAAACTGCTTTTGGATTCAAAGCTGATTCTACAATCGCCAAATATTTTATCTCCAAAGGAACATTTTGTTTCGCCAAAGCTTCTTCAAAAAGCGGAAAATAATATTCTGATGTGCCCATCAAGCGCTCAAAAGATTTCTTTCTGTTCTTTAAAAATGATTTAATGATATTTTCCAGACCTTGATTGTACTCAATATTGAAAGGTGATTTGGCATCCATTGCCGCCAATCTTTCTTTCAAAAGGGCTGTAGGCAATTCATAATCCACTATTTGGTCAATATTAATGTTCTTAATATCCTCGGATAAGTTGTTGTATAAATCTAGGTTTGTTAATTCTTTCATCCACAAACTGTCAACACAAGATGCTAAGTCATCTTTTATGAAGGTTTTCTTGATGGAATCTAAATAGGATAATTTTGTTTCTACTTTTACAACGTCTTTATTTACAACTGTTTCTTGCGAAAATAAATGCACGGATGCTAATAGAAAAAACGATAAGGTGGTATTTTTTATATTCATATTTTTACGATCAAAGACCTATATTTCAAATGATTACAAAGCTTGTTTTTACAAACTTAACAGGTTTAAACTAAAAAATTCTATAAATATTGTTAAAAATGCAATCTTTCGTTCATTTGTAAAGAATTTTGACCGGTTTTAGAGGCAAAAAACCCTTTAAAAAATCAATTCTTGAAATTTAATGCAAAAAAACCTTAGCGGTATTATTTACCGCTAAGGTTTTCATTGAATTCTGATACCGTTTATCAATTTGAAATCATTCAATTCTAACGGTTTTTATTTCTTTGTATTAGTCAAGAATAGCTGCTATTCCTGGCAATGTTCTACCTTCAAGCATTTCAAGCATAGCACCTCCACCAGTTGACACATAACTCATTTTGTCTTCCAGACCAAATTGTTTTACAGCTGCTACAGAATCTCCTCCACCTACAAGTGAGAACGCTCCGTTTGCAGTAGATTCAGCAATAAAGTTCCCTAAAGCTATTGTTCCGTTAGCAAAACTTTCCATTTCAAAAACACCTAATGGTCCGTTCCAAAGGATTGTTTTAGAATCCATAATTACTTTTTTGAAGTTTTCCAAAGATTTTGGTCCTGCATCAAGTCCCTGCCATCCATCAGGAATTTCTTTTACATCAACTATTTGAGTATCGGCAGTATTAGAGAAATCATTTGCTGCTACAACATCAACCGGAATGTGAATTTGAACTCCTTTTTCCTTAGCCAATCTTAATATTTCCAATGCCAATTCTTGTTTGTCATCTTCACAAATAGAATCTCCAATTTTACCTCCTAATGCTTTCACAAAAGTAAATGTCATTCCACCACCAATAATCATGTGGTCCACTTTGTCCAAAATATTCTCGATAACCGTAATTTTAGAAGAAACTTTAGATCCACCAAGAACTGCTGTTACCGGTTTTTCGCTGTTTTTCAAAACTTTGTTCAAGCTTTCAATTTCTTTAGCCAATAATAATCCGAAACATTTCTCTGTTGGGAAAAACTGAGCTATAATTGTAGTCGAAGCGTGTGCTCTGTGTGCAGTTCCAAAAGCGTCGTTTACATAAATATCACCAAGTGACGCTAATTCTTTTGCGAAAGCAACATCACCAGCTTCTTCCTCGTCATGAAAACGTAGATTTTCTAATAATAAAACTTCTCCAGCTTGTAATTTTTCTGCAGCAGTTTTAGCTTCCTCACCAATACAGTTTGAAGCAAACTGAACAGGTACTCCAAGTACTTCTGAAGTTGTTTTCAGGATATGTTTCAATGAATATTTTTCTTCAACACCTTTTGGTCTGCCTAAATGTGACATCAAAATTACGCTTCCGCCTTGAGCAAGAATAGCATCAATTGTAGGTTTTGCGGCTTCGATACGGGTTGCATCTGTTACATTGAAGTTTTCGTCCAAAGGCACATTAAAATCAACACGTATTATTGCTTTTTTAGTTGCAAAATCAAAATCGTTTAAAGTTTTCATTAAGTATATTTTTAGTTTGTTTTTTTTGAAAGAATAACAAATATAGAACTTTTAAATTATTATTAAATTTGAAAAACTTAGAAAAATATAGCTTTTACCAACGAAATCGTTGTAAATTAATAGTTAATGCAATTTTTTATATCAAAAACTAAGAAAATAAATAAGAATAATCAATCGTGAACCGGACTTTGCGTACAAGGACAGTTGCTGATTCCTGCCAGAAAATCAAGTCCAATTGTAACAACATGGGTTCCTGAGTTGTATGCCATCAACTGATTCAGGGTAAGTTGATAAGAATATCCAAAATAAAAATTAGACTTCTTGAAACCAACCATTGGCCCTAAATTTAACGGTTTGAAAAACTGATCATTCAAAAAACGATAGGAAATTCCAGCCCAATAATAATCCTCATACTTGTTGAATTGTCTGTATTTTATATTCACATCCGTACTGGAACGTTGGTCACTGGCAAAATATTGATAGAAAACGGATGGCTCATATTCAATCCTGTTATTCGTGGGACTTTTAAAAACATATCCGGAGTAAACCTGATAATTTCTTAGTAATACCGGCTCAACTCCTGAAAACTTATCGGCATTTTTATTTAAAATATTACTGGCATTAAGACTCAAATAAAATGATTTATTTCTGTACAATGCACCAATATCAAAGTTGTTATTGGATACAAATCGGTTGTCCGTGATGCTTGGATCCAGAACAGGAGCTTCGTATGTTGTATTGAAATTATTAATGTCTATTTTAAAGTTATTAATGTTATATGACATCCCAAAAGACAAGTATTGTTTTGAATAATAATCTAGTATTAAGTGATGTGCAAAGGATAGTTTAAGTCCAGTTTGTCTGGTGTTTCCATTGCTGTCATTGTACAACGATATCCCTACTCCTGATTGATCCGCAATTCTAAAATCAGCATAAACGGACTGATTATCCGGAGCGTCTTTTATGCCAACCCATTGCGTAAGTCCATTGGCTCTAATTTTCAGGTTATCACCAATACCTGCGAATGTTGGTGATATTACAAAATGATTGTCTGCTAAATATTGTGTAAAAACAGGCAAATTTAACTCCTGACTGTAGCCCGAAGTTACAGTCAAGAGAAGGAGTACTATTATTTTTTTCATTTGGATCATTTTAATTTGGGACAACTTGATCATCAGTGTTTATTTATTATCTGTAAAGGGTAAAATGACCTACAAACTCTCGAGCATCTTTCAAATCATTCAATTTTAAAACATACCAGTAATCTCCGGAAGGAAGTTCGTTACCATTGTATTTACCATCCCAATATTGGCCAAGGCGATAGGTTGCTATTTTTCGACCGTATCTGTCAAAAATATCGAATGTCAAGTCTTTATAATTGATTGTACATCCGGGAGCCCATCCATCCATTACTCCGTCACCGTTTGGCGTAAAGTAATTCGGGATACAGACATCGATGTACTCAAAATATCGGGTAGCTGAAACCACACAACCATTTGAATCTGTTACCTCAACGGTATAATCTCCCGATTTATAGATGATAAAAGTATTCTTGATTCCATAGGATTCCCCGTTAAGCGTATACTGATATCCGCCACCACCGCCAGTTGCCGTAGCTACAATTTCGTTTAATCCTCCATCGTTTAAAACTAATGCCAACGGATCAACTTGTACAATATCAAAGCTGGCTGTTCTTTTTATACATCCATTTGTATGTCTTACATCAACATAATGACCTGTTCCTGGAGCCACATTTGTAAATACATTGCTCGTTTGATAAGATGCTCCATCCAGTGAGTAATCTACATCCGTTAGGTCTGTTATACTAGCATCTACCGTTACGGTAACCGTATTGCTTGCCGCATTATTTACACAACTGTAATCAATGACAGCAATTGGATTTATTCGTATTGATTCCGGCAACACTTCAGTCCATTCTGTATTACAACCTAAGTTGTCACGAATATAAACGGTATGAGCACCTCCTGTTAATCCTGTAAAATCAAAGTCGGTCTGAGTAGCTGTACCCGTTGTATAAGTTCCGCTTGGATTGTCTAAGCTTACACTATACGGAGCCGTTCCACCTGAAATTGTAATGCTGAATTCTCCGTCTTTATCCTCTTCACAAACTTCAGGAATTATAGACGATGGATCGGTTACCACACTTATTAGGTCTGGTTCATTTATAGTGAAATTAATTTTTATATAACATCCTAATACATCTTGGACAATTACATCATAAGTACCTGGCGCCAGTTTATCAAAAATAGTATCGTCAACAAACTGGTTTAAATTTGGAGATATAGCATATTTGATAATACCGGTTCCTCCAGAAGCATTGATTTCAATTGATCCGTTATTTGCTCCATTACAGGTTACATCACTAACTGTGAAAGGTGCAGCTAATGGTGCCAACGGCTGGGTAATCGTAATAATAGATGACGTTGTTGTACAATCACCACTATCTACTTTTACTTGATAATTTCCAGCAAAAAGCTGGGTGAAAACACCTGGACTGGCTTGAACAGCAGTAAGAGTGTTTCCAGATGCGTCCTGTAGTGTATAGATATAATTTCCAAGTCCTCCTTGCGCAGTTGCAACAATAACACCCGTATTGTCTCCTGCACAATTAATAACCGCATTTGTCTTATCTAAATTGATTATTAATGCTGGCAATGGATCAATCTTGATTTGATTAGAAACAGTAGCAACACAACCATTGGCATCCCTAACATAATAAACATACGTTCCTACTGGCACCGGAAAGGTTACCGATGACACAAACGAACCTAAAATTGTGGTAAACGCCGCAGAGTCGCTATAGGTATAAAGTCCTGTTCCACCCGTTGCACTCAAGGTAAGTGTTGTTTGTGTTAAACACGTTTGTGTTGTTGCCACTACTAAATTAGATTTCACCTCTGTTGGCTCAGTGATAACAATAGCAGCTGAAGTTGCTGAACAACTGTATCCATCTGTTACCGTAATCGTGTACGTTCCTGCTCCTAAGCCACTAAACACAGGAGAAATTTGTGGTCCTGATGCCGTTGGCGGAGTAACAGATGTCGTATTCAAGGTGTATAAATAATTAGATCCTTGACCGCCTGTAGGCAAATCAACAGTAATCGTAGCATTTTTATCTCCTTTACAGTTTAGTATAGTAATATCTGAACTTGCTGTTACGGTAATTGGTGTTGGAACCACAAGTGTTACAGTTGTTGTAGCCACACATCCTTTACTATCTCTGACATTTACTGTATACGTTCCTGCTGTTAAATTGGCAAAATTACTTTGAGAAGAATACGCTACAGTCATTGGTCCTGTTAATTCAAACTGATAACCTCCCGGCCATCCGCCAACAGCTGATGCGGAAATACTTCCATCATTATTACCTGTAACACATGTTATTGCAGTATGGGTTTCGGCTATGGCCAAAGCTGCTGTAGGTTGCATAATGGTAAAGTTTTTACTTACTGTACAAAACGGACTATTCGTCAATGTAGCTGTAATAGTGTATGTGCCAGCTGCCAAAGTATTAATGGTTATTGGTCCCGCAGTTGCTGCTGTCCCTGCAGTAACCGAATTACCAAGGGCATCAACTATCGTATAATTGAAAGGCCCGGATTGATTCGGATTAGTGGCTGTAATTACTCTGTCCACAAAAGTGACATTAACACTACCGTTATTTCCATTGAAACAAGTCACATCAACAATAGTGTCTATTGTAAGTTCGAAAGTATTTGGATCATTTACATAATGCACACTTTGTATGCTACATCCTGTATCTAAATTTTCAACTATAATCAGGTAATTCCCAATATTTAGTCCAGTGAAAATTCCAGTCGCATTGGTGAAATTATAATTAGCTCCAATTACTCCTGTTGTCGCATTAGAATCAGCTACAGTATATTGCAGATTCGTTGGTGTTCCTCCGATGCTGCTTACCGTAACCGTAATGTCTTCTAAATTGGTACAAGTAATTGCATTGTTAACCGCTACATTCGCTTTGTCTAAAGCAATAAATGGCGCAATCGTAATTACAGATGGCGCAGTGCCAATACAACCTTTATTATCGTAAACATTTACGGTGTAACTACCGCCCAATAAATCAGATTCGGTATACGTATTGTTCGCACCAAACTGAACTACTATTCCGCCTTTTATAAATTCATAATTGGCGTAAGTCCCAGAACCTCCAGTTACCCCAGTTACAGTAATCGTAGCATAATTAGTTGCATCTGAGCCTGTATTACAACCATATTGAGAAACCGTTGGAGCAGGAACTGTTATAATAGCCGGCTCGTCAACAGTTATGGTTTGAGTGGCCTCACAACCTCTTCCTGAAGTCACATCAATTGTATATGTTCCGGCAATCAAACCACTAAAAACAGTTGAAGTTTGAGTGGTAGCACCTCCATCAATACTATATGTGTATGTTGGATTGTCATTTACTCCTACCGCAGGAGTAGTCATAGAAGCAGTTATACTTCCATCGTTTCCTCCGTTACAAGTCACATCAACTTTTGAAAGCGCAAAACCAGTGATTGGAGTTGCCGCTGCCAAAATTACCGAAATAGACTTGGTACAATTTGTTGTAATATCTCTAACGGTTACTGTATGTGTTCCTGCAAAAATGTTAGTAAAGTTTGCGGAAGCTTGATATGTTCCTGAGTCTATACTGTATTCATAATTACCCGAACCTCCAGTAGCTAAAAGCGTTGCTGTTCCATCGCCATCAATACAAGTTGGTAAAGCCGTAATAGTAGCCTGTAATTGTAAAGCAGGCAAGATAACAACTAAACCTGTCGCTGTTGTCGAACAGCCATTAGCATCTTTTACAATTACATCATAGGTTCCTGGTATATTTACGATAAAGGTTGGACTCGTTTGGAATCCGCTTCCTATACTAAATTCATACGGACCTACACCTGTTGCTACATTTACGGTAAAAGTATAATCGCCTGTTACGCTTGGACATTGACTTAAACCAGTAACCGTTATTCCTGTTGGAAGTGGATCAGTTGCAATAGCGATTGTTAATGGCGTTGTAATTACACAATTATTAGCATCTTTCACATACACATCCCATGATGTTGCTGTAGCCGGGTTTAAAACAGCTGAAGCCGAAGCAGAATAAGTTCCTGCCGGATCTCCGCTTATTACATACGAATAACTGTATGGAGCAACACCTCCTGAAGCAGTCACACTTACTTGAGCGCCAAAATTACAATTGGCATTAATAAATGGGTTTGCTGTCAAAGCTAATGGAGCAGGTTGCGAAACATCAATAAAAGTTGTAGCCGTACATCCTGTTGTTTCATCAGTTACGATAATCGTTTGTGTACTTGCAGCACTTAATCCTGATACTGTTATCGTTGGATTTGTTTGTCCGGTAATAACTGTCGTTCCTCCGTCTAATGAATAACTGTACATTCCTGCAAAGTTTCCTACTGTAAACAATACTTCTCCATTGGCTCCCGGATTACAAGTCACATCACTAATTAATTGACCCGAAACAGTGATATTCGTTACCGGATTAACAGTGTGTGACTCTTGGTAGGTACAGAAATTAGCATCCGTTATCTGGAATAAATAGGTTCCCGGTAAAAGTCCCGCAAATACTCCAGTACCACTTGATGTACCTGATGTTAGGTTATTATATGTAAAAGGTGCTATCCCTCCTTGTCCCGCAGGAACTGTTACTGTTACCGTAGTTGTTAGTACAGAACAAGTAACAGCAGGTGCTGCAAAATTTAAATCTCTTGGAGCATCCAAAGCCGGAATATCAACACCATTATCTAAAATAAAAATACAACCGTTAGCATCTTTTACATAAACATCAAATGTGATTCCTGTATATGATTGATAGGTAGGTGTTGCTGTATAATTTGCACCTCCATCAAAACTATAAGTATACGGAGCAGTACCATCAATTCCACTTACAGTCACTGTTGCTGGTTGTGCTGCATTCCCCGCACCGCATACTAATGCTGTAGTAATGGATGAAGTTGCCGTTAAATCGTCTGGCTCTGTAATGGTGATTGGCAATGAAGCCAGCGTACAATTCTTAGCGTTACGGACGGTAATAACATAAGCTGTACCAGCTGTTAAACCTGTAAATGAATTCGAAGATTGAAAGATTCCTGCACCCAATTGGTATTCAAAAGGCCCAACTCCAGAAGTTACATTCACCGTAATCGATCCGTCATTCCCACCGTTACAACTTACATTAGTTACTGTAGTGTTAAATACTGTGGTTGGTATTGGATCTAAAATAAAAGTTGTAGTTGTTTGACAAATTATTGAATTATTCGCATCCGTAACTCTGAAATCATACGTTCCCGCTATTACTGCAGGATATACATTGGTAGCCATAGCTGTCCATGTTCCACCGCCATTTGTAGAAACTTCATAAGTATAATTTGCAGACGGCGTTGTATATCCACCTGTTGTAGTCAAAGTAATTTGTGCATTTGGTGTTGCTGTACAATCCAATTCTTTGGTAAGAGTTGCACTTAACTCCAATTGGTCTTTTACTTCATACGGTACTGTAGCCGTACAACCATTTCCATCTTTAATTACTAAATTATAAGTTCCAGATGCATTAAAAGTAAAACTAGGACTTACTTGGAAAGCGCTACCGTTTACGCTATACATTTCTGTACCGGCTAAATCCAGATCAACAGTTCCTGAAATAGTAATTGTAAACGGATTCCCATCATAACAAATAGCAGCTGGTGTATTTATGGTTGGATCATCATCTTTAGAGATTGTTACAGGAATTGTAACCCTACAATCATTGGCATCCCTTACTACTATATCCCAATTTCCGGGAGCAACATAATTTAAAGTCAACACATTACTTGTTCCAAAATCACCTGCTATTGGTGTAAATCCAGGCGCACCAGCAGCATATTCATAAGGCCCGGTTCCTCCTGTTGTAGTTAGCGTTATTTGAGAACCCAAATCACAATTAGCATTTACTTGAGCCGTAATGCTTGAAGCAAGTACTTGAAGAGGCTGAGTTATGCTAAATGGTATAATTGCAGAACAAAGTGTACCGGTGGATTCTGTTACTTTCAACAAATAATCCCCTGGAGGTAACGAAGTAATAGTCCCTGATATTGGTCCTCCCGCAGTTCCTGTTATAGCCCCACTAATAACTGGGGAAACCGGAGCATTAGTCAATGCGTCTAATATTTCGTAATTTATAGTTGTTACTGAAGTATCAAAACTACTAACTGTGAAATCTAAAATACCATTATTGGAACCTTTACAAGTAACATTTTTTATGCTATCTATATTTACTGCAATAGTAGATATTGGCGGTATAATAACCTCTAATATTGATGTACAAAGATTAGCATCTTCAACTTGAAAATAATAAGTGGTTCCTTGTAATAAATTAGTAAACGTCCATTGATACGGAGGAGTATTTATGGCTGGTGAGGTTGTTGTCGGTTGTCCAAAAATTGAAAATTTATAAGGAGCAACTCCTCCAGAAATAACTTCCAGTTGAACCGTGGCACCATTAACACAATCACTACCTACAATTACAGGCGCAGCCAAGCTAAGAAATGGTGGTGTTTTAATTCTTTGTTTTAAGCTTTCATATTCGCATCCTTTAGCATCGACTATTGTAATATAGTAATCCCCAAAAGTTAATCCGGCGAAATTATAACTTGTCGCTGCTGTTGTTCCAGATGTTGCTAATTGTGTAAAAGTATTACTATACAGAGTATATGTAAATGGAGCGATCCCACCTGAATTAATTGTTGCAAGTAAGCTACCCGGAGTATTTGCGTTACAAAGTATGTCTGTTATTGCAATCGAAACATCAATTGGTGCTGGATTATCAAGTATAATTGTTCCTGTCGCATCGCAACCTTTTTTATCTCTGACAACATAAGGATAACTTCCCGAAGCTAGTCCTCCAAATACATTAGTAGCAACAAAAGTAGTTCCTCCGTCAATACTATACGTAAAAGGCGCTTCACCGGTTAGGGCTGTTAATCGAATAGAACCATCTGAAAACCCATTACATGTTGGGTCTACTTTTACAAAAGAGGCCGTTACAGGTACAATGGCTGTTGTTGAAATTACATTACTTTCTTTGGTACATCCATTAGCATCCGTAATTTCAAATTGATATGTATTTGCGGTTGATGTGCTAAATGTAAACGAGGTTCCTCCAAAAGGAATTGGCGAACCAATATAAGAACCCGCTCCAACTTTTACACGATATCCAAATGGAGCTTCTCCTCCAGTTACCGAAATAGTCATACTAGCATCCGTAGGCGCAGGAAAACAAGTGTTGTCTTTGGTTAAAACAGCCGTTACAATCATAGCCGGATAAACAACAGTAGGTGCAGCTGCTTGAGCGGTACAACCATTCTTATCTTTAACAGTAACCGTATATGAACCTGGAGTAACTGTAAAAGTTGAACCGGTTTGGAAAGTAGTTCCATTGATACTATATGTTAAAGGTGCTAATCCAGTGCCCGAAGCAGTAATTGTAAAATTACTTCCTGAACTTGTACACTGATTGTTTACACTGGCCGTAACAATTGGTAAATCATCTGTAATCACATCTACTGTAGTGATTACGATACAGCCTTTAGCGTCTTTTACATAAACATCCCAGCTTAAATTTGTCGCTGAGTTCGTGTCAACAGTTATGATATTACTGCTGTTGTACACTGAAGCTATTGGAGCCGTAGAGCCTGCAATTACCGCTGCGTATAAATAATTAGCGGTACCTCCTGAGACCATTACCGTAATTTGTGAATTGTCATTGTTACAATGCACATTAGTGGCACTTGTTGAAGGTATGGTTAGAACTGTCGGTTCTAGTATTGTAACAGAAGCATTCGCCGTACAACCCGTAACCTCATCGGTTATCAAAATTGCGTATGTTCCTGCAAATTGATTGGTCAAATTAATCGTTGTTGCCGTTTGTCCCGTAATAGTTGAACCTCCATTAATACTATAACTATACGTTCCTGAAAATCCAGAGACAGTATATCGAACTGATCCTGTATTTCCAGCATTACACAATACATCGCTCAATTTACTTCCAATAACAGTGATTGGCGTAACTGAATTTACAACATAAGATTCTGAGAAATAACATCCATTTGCATCGGTAACTTTAAAAATATAAGTTCCCGGCAATAATCCAGCAAAAACACCAGTAGTATTTGAAGCTACTGAAGCTGCCGGCGAAGTAATGGCATAAGTCAATATTCCTACTCCATTTGTGGCTGTAACTTTAACTGTCGTTGTTGGCGCCGTACATGTTATTGGTGCAGCCGCAAAACTTAAATCAGTTGGTGGATTTAACTTTAAAACTGTAATCGTGTTTGAGTACACACACCCTTTTGCATCTTTTACGGAATACGAAATTACTTGATCTGTTCCGTTATCATTTATCGTTAAGGTATTGACATTGGTATAACCGCCACCATTAAAACTGTATTGATATGGAGCTGTTCCTGAAGTAGGAACCGCTATGGTTATTGTTGCTGATTGTTTCGTATTGGTCGCACTACAACTAAATGCGGTTGCACTTGCTGACGTTACTAAAGCAGTAGGTTGTGTTAAAGTAACCGTTTTTGTAATAAAACATTCTTTACTGTCTTTGATATAAAAAGTATGTGTTCCGTTGCCTAAACCTGAGAATAATGAACTCGAAACATACGTAATTCCATCGCTGCTGTAAGTATAAGGACCTACTCCTCCTGATGGAACTATTTGTACTGAACCATCAAATGCACCATTACAAGAAGGGTTACTATTTGTAGTTGTCGCTGTTATCGGAGTTAAAGAATTTACCGTTGCAGTAGCAGTAGTAATACATCCTTGAGCATCTTGTATTTGAAATTGATACGTGCTTGCAACTGCTGTTGTGTATGTAAAAGTAGTTGCTGTTGGTTGGGCTATTGTTCCTGGTCCAGTTCCTGAAAGTACCGTTATTACAAATGGAGCATTCCCTCCAGAAATGGTTCCTGATATTACAGCATTTGGATTACCTGTACAATCTAATGTCTTAGTAGTGGTAGCTACAGTAGTCAGTTGAGGTGCAATACTAACAGTAATAGCCGGCGCAGTACAACCAAAACTGTCTGTTACCAATACCGAATGATTCCCTGCACTTACAGTATTGAATGTATTGCTGTTTTGAGCCGGAGCACCATCTAAACTATAGGTATATGGTGCAGTTCCTCCTAAAGCATTTACTACTAATGAAGCCTGATTTAAACTATCAAAACATAAATCGGAGCTTGCGTCCAGTGATGCGGTTAAAGTTGGCGGAGCCAAAACAACAAGTGCATCAGCATCATCGGTACAATTATTAGCATCATACCCACGAACAATGTAGGTTCCCGGTGCAACATTTGTAAAAATACCGGTATTCTGAGATGGTTGAACATTATTGCTTCCTGTTGCATCCCATAATTCATATCTATATGCTAAAGTTCCTCCTGTCGAACTGGCCGTAATGGTTGCACCCGAAATACAGGTTGCAACTTTAGTTACAGTTGCTGTAGTGATTAATGCCGTTGGCGCAGTTATAATTTGTGTAAATGGTTTTACACACGTTCCAGTTGAGGTAGCATCATAACGAATTTGTAAATTATATGTGGCATCTGCTAATCCTGTGATTGTATAAGGAGAGGTCATTTGGGTAAACCAAGTCACGCCATTATTAATAGAATATTGAAACCCTTTTGTAGTATCAAAATTTTGGGCAGCGATTGTGATTTCTCCATTATTAGCACCGGCACAAGTTACATTCTTAAATCCTGTGATTGAAGCAGTAAAAGCTTCATCAGTAGGAATTATTACAGTAAAATCTTTGGTAGTAATACATGATTTTGGTAATTGATATACCGTGATATCATCAATTAAAGCATCATTCCCGGAATATAGTATACTTCCAGAACGTATTTTAAATGTCAAATTAGTATTATTACCCGGATTTAGAGACAACGATTTTAGATTCCAAATCTCATTATTAGCAATTTCACCAGTTGCTTGTGAAGCTACTACTGCTCCTGAACCATCGACTAACTCTATAATGAAATCCGGTTTAGCTCCAGTTCTAGAAGTCCTTATTAAGTTAGCAAGATACAAATCAACTTTTACGTCTTGATTTGGAATAATATCAACAATAGGTTTACTGTATAGAACCCCATAAGGTCCTGCAGCAGAGCCGATATTAACCAATAAATACCTTCCATTTACATTCGTTCCATTACTTGTATGATCTTTAAAGTGATACCAAGCCCCTGTATTATTACTTGTTGGGTCATCAGATCTCCAAAAAAAGCTGGCTACAGAATACTGATTGTCTTCGACTGATCTAGTACCACAAGCATAAGGTGCTAACACATGTTGATCATTAAAACAATAAGCACTAGCAATCCCCGAAGTTGTAGTTGGTGCTCCAGATCCAAAATCTTCTTTCAATAAATTACTATAAGTTGGAACACTTAATAATGTATAGGAAACACTTACTGTATGCGTTCCAGAAGGCACATTTGTAAAAACATTTGACGGTATGTTCGCATTCAGAGTACCATCCAACAGATATTGATAACTATAATTGGCTCCTCCATTATTTGTTACAGTCACGGTACTGGTTGCAGTACCATCACAATTGAAAACAGCATCTTCAACCTCAATAGTTGGTTCAACCGGTTTTGGGTCAATGATGATATTTGGCATGGCATAAATACAACCATTAGCATCTTTTATATACACCGTGTACGTTCCCGGAGCCAAGTACGCTTCATTAGTGGTTATCCAAGTAGCTTGATTGTCAAAACTATATAAATAATAATTTGGTGCTGGAAAAGGTGTCCCGCCTTGTGGGTTGGTGATTCTTATTTTCCCTTCCCCCAAAGGTCCGCAACCGGCTAATTCAGAAACTCCCGCAGAAGCCGTTAAAGCTGTTGTTGGTTGTGTTATCGTGATAACTTCAGCTGTAGAAAAACAGTCTGCACCCAACAATGAATATTTAAGAATCGCCGTATAAGTTCCTGCACTAAGGTTAGAAAAAGTTGGATTTGCCACATAGGTAACGCCATTATCAATACTATAGGCTAAAGTATACCCATTGGCATTTGTAACATTAAATTTAATTTCTCCCGTAGTGTCATTGTAACATAGAATATTAGTTTGACTAACCGTATAAACTGGCGGCGGAATAGCAGCTACCGTAATTGTAGTTGTGGTCTTGCAGTTTTTACTGTCAAAAATGTCTATAGTATAAATACCTCCCGGAGGCAATGGATTTGTAACCGTAATTTGTGGCGTGTTTTGGAAATCGGTTGTGCTATTTACATAATACGTATATGGTGGCGTTCCTCCAACAGGATATACTGTAATTTGCCCATCTGTACAAGTCAATGGTTTAGTCAGTGCCGAAGTTGCTGTTAATAAAGGTGGTTCTATTATTTCAATATTTTCCGAATAATCACAACCATCTTCAGTCCGAACCCTCACAGTATAGATTCCCGGATTTAAACCCGAAAATTCATATTCACTAGCCATTATTGGACCTACACTGTTGACCAATGTTCCCCCTTGGTGAATGCTAAAATAATATTGTGGACGTGCGTCATTAGCCGCCAATTTTATCGCTCCTTTATCTCCATTACAAAGTGGCTGACTGACAAATTTTGAAACCGTAAAAACTCTATTTCGGATAAGAATATCAGGAACAGTAAAAATACATGGATTGGTAACTACCCCAACTTGTTTAATATATACCGTATAGGAATTGGGCGTAGCAATAGAAAACACGTTTGAGGTTTGATAAGGACCGGCAGCATTCAAACTATATTCATATCCTGCAGGAACACCTCCAACGGTTATTTCTCCAAGGGTGCTACAGATAATATCTCTGGTGGTAACTGTTGGGCTTAAAAGGTTTTGATACACATTAAAATAAAAAACACTGTAACAGCCTCCTACATAATTTATGGTAACCCTATATTGTCCGGCAGTATTTGCCGTATAATCCGGACCCGTACCAACTTGGTTCCAGGTACATGCTGAACTTTCATTCGCACAATTATCAACAGTAACGGCTGGACAGCTTGCCTCGTTTAATTTTTGCCAAACAATCGATGCCGCATCACTAATCCCAGTAGTAATTGCACGGGTAGCATTGGCACCACACAGGAAAATATTAGGCAGTACTTTTCCGTTGTTCGGACAAATAGGCAATAAATCTGCAAAAGGGATAACTGGATTCGTAATGGTATTACCATAAGGAACAACGGTAATCTTTTCATTAATTGGCAAACAGGTACCCGAAGGGGTGTTTTTTACATAATAAACCCCGGTTTGAGTGGCTGTATAGGTTTGAGCGGTTCCAATAACCGGTATTCCTGTTGGACTTGTTGACCAAGAATAGCTGGCATATCCATCTGAGGCGGATAATACTACACTGGCTCCACACAAGACTTCGGTTCTCTCAAAGGTACAATTGGAAATATCTACTAAAAAATTAGTTGATTCAGGCGAACCTAATTTACAAGCGGTCGAAGCAAAACTCCCCTCTTCTTCAAATGTATTGGTATTAATAATACCGCTATAAGTTGCAAACGCCTGGTTCATGATCACATTCGAACAAGCATCACTCAACATGTTACAATTGGGTACGACCTGTATGTTTAAGCGTATGGTATAAAGGGCTCCATTGACTAATACGGAACTGTTTGGGATTGTAAAAATAATGGTCCTTGTAGCTGGATCATAGGATTGTAATGTTGCTCCTCCTGAATTAGTATAATCGATATTGGTTAGAGGATTAAAGACTATATTCTCTGGCAGTACATCTTTTATCGTGAAATTATTCACATTATCATTACCAACATTTTGATAACTAATTTCATACGTTAAAGACTGTCCTAAAGTAACATTGGTTCCACCAATGTCAACTCCCGAAGTATTCTTTACCAGTTTAGTCAGGTCTATTTTTGGCGCAATGATATCTACAGCATAAGCAGAGAAAAATAGAAATACCGGATCCGCTTGACCTCTGGCCACTTGCAATGTAAAATCGGTTGATGTTTGGTTATTTTTTATATACTCCGGATTTGCTCCTACCACTTCCAATACACCGGTATCATATCCCAAGGTATTGGATCCGGAAGGATTTCTTGGCGTTTGAACTCCATTGGTATTTTCAATCGTAGAGCTAAAAAACTTATTGGCAGATCTTAAGGGAGTCGTAACTTCCTTAGTGCCAAACTCCAGTTTTGTTCCCCCTTTAGGTTTATCTCCATCCAAAGCAGCATAGGCAAACTGTAAATCTACAGGACCTGATGGAGGAGTTATAAAACCTGTAACCGGAATTTTTTCAAAATGTGAATCATAAATATGGCTAAATCCATCAAAAACATTAAATGATTTCATGTGAAGGCTTGGGTCTTCATAAACCACAAAAAGAGTCCATCCGGCTGATAATCCGGTGGAGCCATTAGAACCCTCACCGGCAATTACATTAGCCACCGTATACGTTCCCCCTGCACTTGACAAACCACTCAATAAACTGGTCACATCAGCATAACAGGCATACGGTTTATTCGCATCTGGAATTATGGGAGAACTGTTGGCATCATAAATGAGTGTCCCATTAATATCGCTATATGTGGAAGCCCCCGGCAATTTTAGCTTTACCTTATTGATGTCTGTCCTACTACCACTTTGAAGCATTGCTCCCCAATACAAAGCAGCATAGGAAACCCTATAACAGGTGCTTAACGTCCCGTTTATTTGTGTAGGAACTGAAAGGTCTGCACTACTGGAACTGAAAGTACTGGTATCAGAATCAATATCGATATACTTCATCGATATATCCTGATTGGATTTTGTATTATCGTTAAAAGGAAGATTGTCTTGGCCCAAAATATTATTTCCCGCCACAACCATACTTCCTCTGATATCTATCTTTTTTCGTATAGCAAATGTCTTGTAGGTTTGAGCATAGGATGCCTCACTCAGCAAAAACATTAGCAGTACAAAACCTGTTTTTAAAACAACAGACTTTTTGAACACATTCAATAATGAAATCCTTTCTGATTTAATCGTATGAGTGAAAAATAGAGACGCAAAAGAAAGGGCAGATTGCCTTAATACAATATAATTATTTGCCACAAATAATGCAGCAATTAGTAGGTAGTTTTTTAATTTCATTGGGGTAAAATTATTGTACCAGGCAACATTGCCTGATGGTTTTTATTTTTCCGGATTAACTCTTAGGGGCCTTGGGAATTAATCCAAAAATGTGCAAAACTGAATTTAATATTTAGAACAAATTATTACTGTTTTTCCATAACTGATTTTATTAATTAATTTTCAATTTTAGCAAGAGACATTTTACCGTTATAAGGTTTACTGCCTTTTGACTCTAATGCTTTTTTGGCTTCTTCTATGTTATCAAATTTGTTATAGTAAATGAAATATTTACTGGTATTAATATCGTAGAAGAAATCTATGTTTGTTTGTCCTGCAGCAACTGCTTTTGTTAAAAATTCATCTCTTTTAGCAACATTATCATGTACTGCAACCACTAAATAATAACCACTTTCCACATTTTTAATATTTTTCAAAATTTGCATATTAGACTGCTCATCACCTGAGTCAAAATCTTCTGCTTTTAAAGGAACTGAACTGAAAGCAGTCTTCTCTTTTATTAAGCTTAATGTCGCTTTATCTTTCAAATACCTACTTTGATCATTCTCAAAACCAGCGCGTTTAATTCTTCTTTTTTTCTCAATTTCAGTATCTGTTTTAATTTTTTCTAATGATGCAATCAGATTCGTATTTGACTGCAATACTTTTAATTGTTCTTGTTTTAATGTTTCTATGGCTTTCAAATAATATTGATTCGTTTCATCCTCTTTATTCGGCACTTTTTTCAGCCTTTCTTTGTATAAATTCTCTAACTCTCTAATTTTTACGGTTTGAGTTTTATTCACCTCAACTAATTCTAATTTTAAAGCTTCTAATGCATTATTTTCCGCAGACACGCTTTTGAAAGGCTTCGGCTCTTTGAAAATACCTTTCTCACTTAAATCATTCTCTTCTTTTAATTCTTTAAGGTCTTTTTCTTTATTGGCAACCGTTTCACCTAATCGCATTAATAATTGTTGCTGTGTGTTTTTAGATTCTTCTACTAATTTGCTTAAATCATCCATCGATTTTGTAGTGGCATCCTTTGGTGTTGCTGCTAATTTAGCTTTATTCTCCGCATCGAGTTTCGCTTGAGCAAGAGCGTCTGCTTTCGCTTTATTATCAGCATCGAGTTTTGCTTGAGCTAGTGCATCGGCTTTGGCTTTAGCATCAGCAGCAAGTTTTGCCTGTGCAAGTGCATCGGCTTTAGCTTTATTATCAGTATCCAGTTTTGCCTGCGCAAGTGCATCTGCTTTAGCTTTATTATCAGTATCCAATTTTGCCTGCGCTAGTGCATCGTCTTTGGCTTTAGTATCCGCAGCAAGTTTTGCCTGAGCAAGGGCATCAGCTTTGGCTTTATTATCCGCATCTAGTTTCGCTTGGGCAATTGCGTCTGCTTTGGCTTTATTATCTACAGCAAGTTTTGCTTGAGCAAGTGCATCAGCTTTAGCTTTATTATCTGCATCGAGTTTTGCCTGAGCAAGGGCATCAGCTTTGACTTTTGCATCGGCAGCAAGTTTTGCCTGAGCGAGTGCATCAGCTTTAGCTTTATTATCTGCATCAAGTTTTGCCTGAGCAAGTGCATCAGCTTTGACTTTTGCATCGGCAGCAAGTTTTGCTTGAGCAAGAGCATCAGCTTTAGCTTTATTATCCGCAGCAAGTTTCGCTTGAGCAAGGGCATCAGCTTTAGCTTTAGCATCCGCAGTAAGTTTTGCTTGAGCAAGTGCGTCTGCTTTGGCTTTATTATCAGTATCCAGTTTTGCCTGAGCTAGTGCATCGGCTTTGGCTTTTGCATCAGCAGCAAGTTTTGCTTGAGCAAGAGCAAGAGCATCAGCTTTAGCTTTTGCATCAGCAGCGATTTTTGCCTGAGTTAGTGCATCTGCTTTGGCTTTTGCATCTGCGGCGAGTTTCGCTTGAGCAACTGCATCAGGTTTAGGTTTAGTATCTGTTGCTATTTTTGCTTTAGCAAGCGCATCTGCTTTAGCCTTGGCATCAGCAGCAAGTTTTGCTTGAGCAAGTGCATCCGCTTTAGCCTTGGCATCTGCTGCCAATTTGGTTTGGTTAAGTGAATCCGCTTTGGCTTTAGCTGCAGCATCAGCAATTTCTTTTAATTTTTGCAATCTTCTTTCCTCTTTTTGAGCTGCCAAAGCAAGTTTAAGTTCCTTTAACTTTTGAGCATCCTCAGGAGATAAAATGCTAGATTCTTTTGGTTGTGCCGGAACTGATTTTCTTACCTCTGCGGGAGGAATAATAGCTCCTTCTTCCTCATCGTCGCCATAATAGTATGAATTACTCTTAAATTTATAAGCAAAAACAACTTCGTGGGAAGAGCCAAAATTGGATAAATTCCCTATACCTTTTTCATAATTGTACTCTAAAGAAATTTTTGGAGTAATATTCAACCCTATTCCGCCGGACATCCCGTATACGCTATTATAACCCGCTTGAGCCCAAATTCCTTTGGGAATAGCAAACATCATTAATCCTGAAACAATAGTTTTATCTTTTTTAACCTCTGTTTTAAGCAAAGCCGAAAATTTACTTTTGTCAAAAAAACCATAAGTATCTAAATATCCCGTGTGCATAATGTGAGCTTGAATGCTTTGTTCAGGATCGTCTTCGACTACTTTAGAAGTTTTAAGATTGTATAAAATCAGATTATTTACAGAAAGTCCAAAATCAAGAAAGGCAGTTCCATAGTTGATACCCGGATTTACCGTTATTAAAGCATTTGAAGGTATACTTTCTAATGATGGATCAGGATAGTTTGTAATAACCTTGCCTTTATCTAAGCCACTTTTATAAAATCCTACATTCATTCCAAAAGTTAGATTACTATCCTCTTGAAGCATGACATTATGAGCAAAGTTTGCCACAGCCCCAAAGGTGGTAAGCACACCATAATTCTGCTGGAATAATCCAACAGAAATCCCTTCATTTTCTCTGAATCTTCCAGAATAGCTCACTAAGTAGGTCTGAGGCGCATTGTCAAATTGAACCCATTGCCTTTTGTTATAAAAACTGACAATAGTGCTTTGTTCTCTAACAAAACTAAAGGTAGGATTGATCAGGAATCTATTAAACTTTAAGGAATTTCGGACGGGTAGATTAAATGAAACCACTCCATCTTCTTGAGCATAAAGCAGGTGTTGTGTACCGAAAAAAAGAGCTATAACTATAAAAATATTTTTCATGTTATTTCACTATAGTTATCGATCCCTTATTCACTTTTTGATCCTGAGTAGTGATAATATAATAATAAACCGGGTTTATATTCTTGAAATCGTTTCCGTTTTCGGGCCAGTTATTTTGATAGTCATTTGTGTCGAGCACTATTTCCCCCAAGGAACTTATCAATTGTACTTTTGTATTTGTTCCGCTTACATATTCTTGCGGAATAATCCAAGTATCATTGATACCGTCACCGTTAGGGCTTACTAAATTAGGTATGTTTGTAACATTAGGAAATGGATTGGGATCAATTGACGAATTAACTACAAAAGAATATTCTTTTGATGCGACACAACCTGTAGTTTGAGTGATTACAACTTTATAATTCCCTTTTGTTTGTATATCATACGTACTTGTTGTAGCGCCCGAAATAATTGTTCCGTTTAAATACCATTTGTATTCCGGACTCGAAGCCGCTGTTGTTACAATTACTTCCAGAGTTTCATCTGGAGCAATGGTGTTAGTATCCGGGACATTGATAGTGCTTGCAAATTGATATCCTTGTAAGTTGATAGAGGCATTGGCCACACAACTTCCAAAGCTTACAGTTACTGAATATTGTCCGGGTTGGTTAGTAACGTAAGTTTGGCTCGTAGCTCCGGCTATAGCAACATTATCCTTAGACCATTGATAACTATTACCCGCCACTGTACTTAAAGTTGTTGCACTGGCGCTCGAACAAAAAGGATTTCCAAGGCTGGATGTGATTGTCGTAGCAGCCGAAGAATTAGACTCACTTACTGTAACTCGGTTAGAGTATGAATTTGAGGTACAAGTACCATAATTTGTCTCTACATAGTATTTTCCAGGTTGATTTACCGTTAAACTTTTTCCGGTAGCAATAGGAGTTAAACTTGGTTCTTTAAACCATTTGTAGGTTAACGAAGGATATTTTAAAGGAGAATCATTAGTTGCCGCTCCGGGATTATCTATGTTTAAAACATAACTTCCGCCAGTACAATAGGTAGCCGTTGGGATAAAATTATTGATTGAAAACGGAGTGTCTTGCACTTTATAATAAGCAGCAAAAGCGATAGAATTAGGACTTGTCGCTGATGGACTTGTACTTTTTACCCTTAACCTGTATTGTTCTCCCGCAGTGGTAACAGGCACTGAAAAAGTTACTGTTGCCGGTGAGACTGTTATAGCTCCTGCAGTAGAAGTAAAAACTGTGGTTGGAGTAGCAAAACTTCCATTTGGATCTGATAATTCTACAATGAACTGATTGGTGGCATTTAAGCCGGAAACCGGTGAAAAGGGAAACGTTACATTAAAAGTATTAAAAGATGGATTCGCGCAAATTTGACTAAAAGATAATGTAGGTGTTCCTATAACTATTTGAGCATAAACACTATTAGTTAAAGGAAAAACCAGTAATAAAAGAAAATAAAAATATTTATTTATAATAGTAGTCATTCCGCATTCAATCTTTATTTATCCAATTCATAAAAATAATTTACAATTGTATATCGTTACATTTTCACACCTGAAATCAAAATCAGTTACAACAAATGATTCTTTTAGTGATCATTTGATGCTGTAATTTTAGCTATTCGCAATCTAAAATCAGGTTTTTTTTCATTGAAAAGGTCTATGAATGTTTCCTTATTATCACTTTGAGAATACACATTAGAAAAGGCACTATTCCCATACCAATTTTCTAAATCCTCATTGTCTGAGTTATGTTCCGTAAAAATATTTCCCTTACAGAAATTGAAATACATCTGTTCGAATTTTATTTTCTTAAGATTTTCACCATTAATTTCAATCTTATTATCCAATAAAACTGCGGGATTAAAACCAGAAATTACCGTTCTTTTAAGATCGAGAGACGTATTCTGAGAGACATATACTGCCTCTTTTACTAAACCTGATTGAATATCAACATTTATGTTTTCGCTATTATTAATCAACGTTAGATTTGTTGCAATCACTGAGGTTTGTTTTTTAGTGAAATCAACCTCTTCTTTTTTGTCATAAGAAGCCACATCTATACATCTTGAACCTAAATTGCTGGTTAAATAAGAAGATCGAATGGCAAGAGAATTATCAATTCGACATTGCGTCCCAAAGTTGAATTTAAAATCATCGCTGCTTGACTTAAAAGAAACCAGTTTATTCAAAGTAAGTTCTCCGCCATATATTTCAAAAGAATCACCTGCAGCATAACTGATCATTATGTTTTCTAAAACTGTTTTGTTTCCAACACCTGCCAGTAACAATGCATTGAAATTCCCTAAACCTTTAATTTTTTTTCCTGCAAATTCTATTCTTACAAATTTTAAAATACCTGAATTGCTGCTTACATTATTACCTCCATACGATGTTAACGAAGTATCCAAATCAAAATTTACAGAGGAAGCATTCCCAAATTTATTCGTAGGTGCATCGCCCAGTATTACAATTCCTCCCCAATCTCCCGCTTTTCTGGAGCTTCTGTTTGAAGTAAAAACGATAGGGTCAGTCTCTAAACCTTCGGCTATTATCGTAGCACCTTTTGTGATTACAAGAGAAGCACTGGATTCATAATCGCCTATTATTACTGTTCCGGGTTCAATGGTCAGCGTTGCATTATTAGTAACAAAAACACTGCCTTGCAATATGTAGACATTTTTCTTGAACAATTTTGTGTTTACGGTAATATTTCCCGCCAATATTTGATTGGCTTGACCATAATCAACTTTATTAGGTTTAAATTCCGTCCAGTTGTTTAGCCAGTTGTTTGAACCTGTTATTCCTTTTTCTTGCTGTGCATTTACACTGAAAACTCCAAAAAAGAGAATCCATACAATTTGAGTAATTGTTTTCATGAGATAAAAAGATATAAAATTTATATTAAAAATGCTTTGGTACTAATAAAAAAACTCATTACGATTTTTCTGAATTATTTCAGAATGTATCGATAACGAGTTTTTTCTAAATTAATATTCGATTATCGCTACAATACTCTTATAAAATTACTTGTTAATAAAAATTAGAAAAGAAATTAAACTAAGCCTCACAAATTATTACATGTCATTGAACTCATGTAATGATTTCAATGTGTTTTCATAAAATAAAATTGCTTTTACTAAATTGTCTGTATCTGAATAAGGCACCATTCTTCTTTGAAACGCAACAGTTACATCCAGGAAATTTGTAGTACTTTCATCTTGTCCCGCTAATATTTTTCTATTATCGGCATCATTAGGAATTCCTAGATCATTCATAGTAACTCCTGGTTTTGTAGCCAAGGCAATGTAGGGTAATGTTTTTACCAAAACTTTTATACGTTCAATATAAAGTTCTAATAATTCCCCTTTTTTCATTCCTTCCAACTCTTCCTTAACGTGGTATTTTTTTATTATCGCATTTGTACTAATAATACTTTTAGGAGCATTTTTATCCTGTGCTGAAACCACGCCTGTCGCTAACAAAAAAAACACACTGAAAAAAATAATTTTCCCTTTCATAATTTGAATTTACCAATTAGTTTATCTAACAAAAATATACAATAAAACTCAAAATGCAACTTTGTCAATATTTTTTTTGACTACAAAAGATTACAAATTGTAAAAAAAAACGTATTATAACGAACATATGTGCACTTTATCGAGTGCTTTGATTTTTCACTATACAAGTGATATTATTGGGTTTAACACTGTTTCATTCTAATGGACATCGCTTCTGAAAAGAAAATTTAATTCTCACCAAAAAAAAATTCGTTTATTAATATTAAACCTACAGTTCAGTAAACTCAAAATGTTAAATTATCATAAATAATGACGTTTTTTATCTATTTAAAGCCTATTTTTCCCTAAAAAAAGTTAAATTTTCATCTTAAAAAAGGCACGCGCTCCATATCATTTATACCGTTACTTTTCCTGAAAGTTTGCTTCTGAAAATTTTAGACTAAACCATTTTCTTCTATCTTTGCTTTATGCAATTTTCAGAAATTTTAGGACAAGAACACATTAAAAGTCATTTGACAAGAAGTGCTGATTTGGGAAGAATTCCACATGCGCAACTGTTTGTTGGCCCTGAAGGAAGTGGTACTTTACCCATGGCAATTGCTTATGCACAATACATTATTTGCAGCAATCAAAACGCCGAAAACTCCGGTTCAAACGAAGCCTGCAATATCAAATTCCAGAAAACTTCGCATCCCGATTTGCATTTTATTTACCCAACCGTAAGTACCGAAGATGTAAAAACAAAACCGAAAAGTATTGATTTTATCACGGAATGGAGAGCCTTTTTGACTCAAAATCCGTACGGAAGTTTGTTTGACTGGTATTTAACTCTTGGCGTTAAAAACAAACAAGGAGAAATTAGGGTTGATGATGCCCAGGAAATCTTAAAATCTCTCGCATTAAAATCTTATGAAGGCGGTTACAAAGTCATGATTATTTGGATGGCTGATAAATTGAATATTGCCGCTTCCAATAAACTATTGAAATTGCTCGAGGAACCTACGGATAGAACCGTTTTTATCCTGATTTCAGAAAACGAAGAAGATATAATCCAAACCATTCGTTCCCGATGTCAAGTCCTACATTTTAACGGATTAAACGAAACCGTAATTGCTGAAGCTTTGGTTTCAAGAGAAAACACAGAGCCTAAAGAAGCTTTGAAAATAGCACATCAAGCACAGGGAAATTATAACAAAGCATTGCAATTATTACAGCCGGACAGCGAATCGGTTTTTTTTGAAAAGTGGTTTGTTGATTGGGTTCGTGCTGCTTTTAGAGCCAAAGGAAATGCAGCTGCCATTCAGGATTTGATTCAATGGAGCGAGCAAATTGCCAGTTTAGGAAGGGAAACCCAAAAGAAGTTTTTACATTTTTGTATCGATATGTTCCGTCAGGCTTTGTTGCTCAATTACCAAACGGAAAGCTTGGTTTATATGGAGCCAAAAGTGGAAAAATTCAAACTGGAGAATTTTGCCCCTTTCGTAAATGGCAACAACATAAATGATATTTTCAAAGAACTTTCGGATGCCATGTATCACATTGAGCGCAACGGAAATGCTAAAATTATTTTAACCGATTTATCTATAAAACTCACCCGTTTAATTCACAAAAAATAAAAAAATGAACAACATTACTTCGATTTTAATTTTAATTTTTCTGGCCATTACTTTCCTGCAATCCGGTTACGATAAACTGTTTTATTGGAAAGATAATGTGGACTGGTTGAAAGGTCATTTTTCTAAAACACCATTAAAAAACCATGTGCCATTAGCATTACTTAACATTTTAATATTAGAATTAATCTCTGGTATTTTATGCGTAGTGGGCTGCATTGAATTATTCGTAAATAATGGTAGAATATTCGGTTTTTATGGAGCGGTTTTCTCTTGTATCACCTTGTTAATGTTGCTTTTCGGACAGCGATTGGCGAAAGATTACGATGGTGCCAGAACAATTGTTATCTATTTTATCCCAGCTATATTGGCGGTTTATTGGTTAAACTAAAACCCAATTATTATTTAAAAACAACGATTCCTTTTTACATAAAAAAACATGACTCCAAAACATCCTTCAGAATCCCTGACAATATTAACTGATTTGGTTTTACCAAGTGAGACCAATCCTTTGAACAATCTTTTTGGTGGTGAATTATTAGCACGAATGGATCGCGCAGCCAGCATCTCCGCAGGAAGGCATTCTAGAAGAATTGGTGTGACCGCATCAGTAAATCACGTAGCTTTCAATAAAGCTATCCCTCTTGGAAGCGTGGTTATTATAGAGGCCAAAGTTTCCCGATCGTTTAGAAGTTCAATGGAAATATATATTGACGTTTGGGTTGAAGACAGACAATCCGGAAACCGTACCAAAGCTAATGAGGCAATTTATACTTTTGTAGCGGTTGATGATACTGGAAGACCGGTAGAAGTACCTCAATTAATTCCAGAAACAGAGCTGGAAAAACAACGTTTTGATGCCGCATTGAGACGCAAACAACTCAGTTTAGTTTTAGCAGGAAAATTAAATCCTCATGAAGCTACTGAATTGAAGGCATTGTTTCAGTAACACGTATAAGCAACTTATTTTTTATTGAAATTTAGATTTAAAATATTCTTGAAAGAGAAAATTTACATTAAAAAAAGAAGTATTTTTACGAAAATAAATCTTTGCATATAAATGAAATTTTCAGGATAATTAGTCATTCTGTCAGTTTCTTAGAGTTATAAAATAATACAAATAGATGAAAGAAAAGGTAAAAGAGAAGATGAGTACAGAGAAAGAATCCAAATTAAAAGCGCTACAACTTACGCTTGACAAACTAGACAAAACGTACGGAAAAGGAACAGTGATGAAAATGGGGGATAAAGCCATTGAAGAAGTGGAAACTATCTCATCAGGATCTTTAGGAATTGATTTAGCGTTAGGCGTTGGCGGGTATCCAAGAGGTAGAATCATTGAAATATACGGTCCGGAATCTTCTGGAAAAACAACCTTAACACTTCATGCTATTGCCGAAGCTCAAAAAGCGGGTGGAATTGCTGCTTTTATTGATGCTGAACACGCTTTCGACAGAAATTACGCAGAGAAATTAGGTGTAGATATCGAAAACTTGATCATCTCGCAACCAGACAACGGAGAACAAGCTTTAGAAATTGCTGAAAACTTAATTCGTTCAGGAGCGATTGACATAGTAGTAATTGACTCGGTTGCCGCTTTGACTCCAAAAAGTGAAATTGAAGGAGAAATGGGAGATTCTAAAATGGGTCTTCACGCTCGTTTAATGTCTCAAGCATTGCGTAAATTAACAGGAACCATCAGCAAAACAAATTGTACTGTTTTCTTTATTAACCAATTAAGAGAGAAAATTGGTGTAATGTTTGGAAATCCAGAAACAACAACTGGAGGAAATGCCTTGAAATTTTACGCTTCGGTTCGTTTAGACATTCGTCGTTCTACACAAATTAAAGATGGTGATAACGTCCTTGGAAACAGAACCAAAGTAAAAGTGGTGAAAAACAAAGTTGCTCCGCCTTTTAAAATTGCTGAATTTGACATCATGTATGGTGAAGGAATTTCAAAAACAGGAGAAATTTTAGATTTAGCTGTAGAATTTGAAATCATCAAAAAAGCGGGATCTTGGTTCAGTTATGGTGAAACCAAATTAGGACAAGGTCGTGATGCTGTTAAGTCTTTAATAAAAGACAATCCGGAATTAGCGGATGAACTTGAAGAAAAAATTAAAGCCAGAATAAAAGAACTAGCTGAAGCATAAAAAACTAAAAACCCGAGAATATCGGGTTTTTTTAATTTACAACGCAACCTTTTTAAAAAATTTCATCTATTAAGAAAACCGTCAATAAAAACTTTTAAACTGACGGAATAGTATTAACTTTTAAATTAGTAAAGATGAAAAAAATTGTTTTACTCACCCTGTTTTTATTGACCCTGACGGGCTGTAGTATTGACGATGATCAACCCAATTACAGCTATGAAGTACTTCCGGTAGACAGTTACACAGTGCCTCAATCTTTCACCTTAGGGCAAACCTATGAGATAAAATTGAAGTACAAAAAACCTTCTGATTGCCATTCTTTTCAAGGAATCTATTACGATAAAAATTTGAACGTAAGAACAATTGGTATACAAACCTCCGTTCTTGAAACTACAAATTGCACACCTTTAACTTCGGAGCCAATTGAGGTTTCTTTCAATTTTTATGTAACCAATACCGGTTCCTATATTTTTAAGTTTTACAAAGGTGAGGACGCCAATGGTCAAAATATATTTGAAGAGGTTGAAATTCAAGTGACTAATTAATTAATGTCCTTAAAAACTGTGGTATTAGATCAAATAATTAATCAATGTAAAAAAAACTGCCCCAAGGCACAAGAGCAATTGTACCAATTGTTTTCTAAAAAATTCTTTGGGGTGTGTTTAAAATACTCCACTGATTATGCAGATGCCGAAGACAATCTACAGGATGGGTTTTTGATCATTTTTGATAAAATTGAGCAGTATAATTTTAAAGGTTCTTTTGAAGGATGGGCAAAGAGAATATTAATTAACAATGCCCTTCAAAAATTCAGAGGCGTAAGATATATGGAAGTTATAAACGACAATATTCCTGAGGAAGAGGTCGAAATTGAAGACGAAAATATTTCTATCGAGTATCTAATGCAAATCATTCAAGAGTTACCAGACCAGTATAGATTAGTTTTTAGTCTCTATGTACTTGATGGATATTCTCATAAAGAAGTTTCTGAGATGCTTAAAATCAGTACCGGAACCACAAAATCAAATCTGGCGCGAGCAAGAGGGATTTTGAAAGAAAAAATTGATCATCATACAAAAACTAAAATAAATTCATTGGCAAAATGAACGATAAAAAAAATATAGACCGATTGTTTCAAGAGCGATTCAAAGATTTTGAATCAGAGCCCAGTAAACAAGTTTGGATAAATATCCAGGCCTCTTTAAAAGAAAAAGAGGAGGACCGAAAAGTAATTCCTTTTTGGATGAAATCTTCTGGGATAGCCGCCGCTTTCCTTTTAGGTTTTTTTGCATTGAACACCATTGTAAACAATAAATTTGAAATAAAAAATGGTGTCGTTATAGACACGAAAGTTTTAAAAAATTCGTTTGAAGGAAAGGATTCTACTCTTGATAAAACAAAAAGAGCGCGTAATCCTTTAGAAGTGAAAACAATTCCTCAGGTCGTAGTTAACAAAATTAAAACAGGAAAAACAGATGAAAAAGAAATTATATCTTCTGATAGATTTAAAATCAATTCGAACAAAGAGAAGAATCAGAACGGTTCTGTTGTTTATTTCCAAAAAAATAATTCACCGCTAAAACAAACAACAGCAAATAATGACAACCAAAACGCTACGGTTGTTACTGCTGAAAAAAACAATACAAAAACCCATAATCCGTTTGAAAACATTCAACAAAATCAAACACTGGAAAAAAGCAATTTAAAAGAGAATGAAAACGCTAAAATTGCAGCAATAGACACTAAAAAAGAGCCTTCAAGTCCTGCTGAAACTCCAAATGAATTAGAAGAAATCCTTAAAAAGAAAAAAGGAGAAGAAAAAGAGGCTGTGGTTCTCAATCAAAAAAACAAGTGGCAAATTACGCCAAATATTGCGGCTGTATATCTGAATTCGAATTCAGGCGGTTCTGCCATTGACCCTCAATTTTCAGAAAATCAAAAAACAGGCGATAACAGCTTAAGTTTTGGTGTTGGGGTAAATTATGCTGTTTCTAAAAAAGTAGCCTTACGAAGCGGAATTAACAAGCTCTCGTTAGGATACAACACGAATAACGTAGTCTACTCGACAGGTTTGGCAAATAATAATCTGGCAAATATTAATTATTCCTCAAATGCATTAATTGAGATTAAAAACCAATCAGCTCTGAACGGCTTAATCACTTTTGAAAAAGACCTACAAAAAACCAATACAGGCGCCATCAATCAAAAAATGGGTTATTATGAAGTTCCTTTGGAGGTTTCCTATGCTGTTTTGGATAAAAAATTTGGAATTAACGTTATTGGAGGTGTAAGTACTTTGTTTCTCAGCCAAAATAAAATATCGTTAGTTTCATCTGAAACCAATGTGAAATTAGGCGAAGCAAAAAATTTGAATCAAGTCCATTTCAGTACTAATGTGGGTTTAGGATTTAAGTACCAGATTATAAAATCATTCCAAATTAATGTGGAACCAATGGTAAAATATCAATTGAATACATTTTCAAACAACTCGGGCGACTTTAAACCGCTATTTATCGGATTATATTCTGGTATTAGCTATAGCTTTTAATTGGATCAGAATCGAAAGCTACTAGTTGATTGTATATTATCTCGCGTACTTCTTCACGAATTTCTTTTCGATCAACGCCGGTTTTTCCTAAAGTTTCTATGTGTGAATGCATTTTTACACGCATAATTCCTGGGCTTCCGCTGAAAAAAGTATACGAAAATCTCTTCTTGTTATCAGCAAAAGTAATGGGAACTATAGGAATTTCGTGTTCTATCGCCAATCGGAAAGCACCGTCTTTGAAAGTATCTAACAAAATAGATTCATCATCCGGAACGCCGCCTTCAGGAAAAATACAAATACTCAATCCTTGATTGATTCTTTTTTGAGCGCGATTAAAGACTTCCATTCTGCTTTTTGAAGAACTTCTGTCTACCAAAATACAGGTTCTTTTATAGAAAAATCCAAACAAAGGAATTTTTGAAAGTTCTTTTTTACCCACAAAAACAAACGGATTTCTAGTCAATGCAAGCATCAGCATAATATCGGCCATGGAAGTATGATTGGCAACAATCATATAACTTTTTTGGTATTCCATTTCTTGGTTTTTATCTATTTTATAATAGAATCCCATACCGAAAAGAATAAATTTTGCCCAAATACGAGCCATCTTAAAAAAATAAGGATAACCGCTTTCTGTCAGGATTGACAATACCAGAAAAGGAAACATCACCAATATGGGAATGGCCATCAAAATATAAAACCATACGCGCCACAAAACCCAAAAAACAATTTTTAATCCTCTCATAAGTTCAAAAGTAAGAAATCGTAGGCGAATAATAATAAAAGAATTTGCTTTGGAAAGCTAAGTATTAGAAAAACTTTACAATCGTTGCAAACTTTGCGAAAATCTTTGCGAACTTTGCGGTTAAGAAAAAAGAAATAATGGCAAAAATACTTACAGGCGTTCAAAGTACAGGAACACCACATTTAGGAAACTTACTTGGCGCAATCATTCCCGCAATAGCATTATCAAATAAACCTGAAAACGAATCCTTTCTTTTCATTGCCGATTTACATTCGATAACACAAATAAAAAACGGCGAAACCCTACGAACTAATACCTACAGTACTGCTGCTGCTTGGTTGGCGTGTGGTTTGAATGTGGACAAAGTAGTTTTCTACAGACAATCGGATGTGCCGCAAACAGCGGAATTATCTTGGTATTTGAGTTGTTTTTTCCCTTTTCAACGCTTGACATTAGCACATTCTTTCAAAGACAAAGCCGACAGACTCGAAGATGTAAACGCTGGTTTATTTTCGTATCCAATGCTGATGGCTGCCGATATTTTATTATACGATGCAGAGTTTGTTCCCGTAGGAAAAGACCAATTGCAACACCTTGAAATCACACGTGATGTAGCATCTCGTTTCAACCATCAAATGGGAGAAACGTTCGTAATTCCCGAAGCCAAAATTCAGGAAGACAGTATGCTTATTCCAGGAACCAATGGCGGAAAGATGAGTAAATCAGCCAATAATATTATCAATATCTTTTTAGACGACAAAGCATTACGCAAACAGGTGATGAGCATTGAAACCGACAGCACACCGCTGGAAGATCCTAAAAATCCAGATACGTGCAATGCTTTTGCTATTTATTCTTTATTGGCAAATGAAGAACAAATCGCAGCCATGAAAGCCAATTACCTTGGCGGAAATTACGGTTATGGTCACGCCAAACAAGCGTTATTTGAATTGATTACAGAAACTTTCAAAACCGAAAGAGAAAAATACAATTACTACATCAATAACCTTCCTGAAGTAGATGCTTTACTCAAGAAAGGAGCCGAAAAAGCGACCGTTGTTGCCAATGGTGTTTTGAACAGAGTAAGAGAAAAATTGGGATTTGAGTAAAATCATATAAATCAGATGAAAAACACACTTAAATTTTTTGCATTATTATTCATTTTAATAAACAGCAGTTGCAAACCACAAATGGTGCAAACAACTAAAGATGCTTATTTATTAAAAACAAATGAGCAACAATTTATTAATAAACCGTTAAATGATTTGCTGAAGGAAATCAAACCCGAAATAAAAACGGGTTATGGAACCAATGAAGAAGGATTACAATATTTCGCTTTTAGATTTAGAACGCCTGAACAATGGAAAAAGAATGAGGGAGTCTGGGAAGATCGTGTGGCACTATATGTATATGTAAAAGACCCAATAGATTGGCAATATGAAAAAAGACCTAAAGGAAAAGAAACTGTTTGGACTAGAGAAGATGCTAAAAAATATGGAAAACTTATTATAACCAGAATAAAAGTAATTAATAAACCTAAAGAATAAAAAAATATAAAAAAGTAGTTTCAAGATTTTGAAACTACTTTTTTATATCGCCTCAAACAATTTCCCCGGCAAAGGTCGTATCACGCCTTTCAGCTCCATATTCAACAGCATTCCTGAGATTTTATGAATAGGAAAATCACAGCGCAAAGCAATAATATCCATTAGTTCTTTCCCTGTCTTAAGGAGGTAATCGTATACTTTTTGCTCGTCATCATCTAAGCTTACAAACAATTGTTTTTGTACGGGTTTTGATTCTTTTTGGATATCCCAATTCAGGATATAAATCAAATCCGCAGCGCTCGTCAAGACATTTGCTTTTTGGGTTTTTATCAGGTTGTTACAACCTTGGCTGTACTTATCCGTAACACGTCCCGGAACCGCAAAAACATCACGGTTGTAATCATTCGCCATATTTGCCGTAATCAATGAACCACCTCTATCAGCTGATTCAATTACGATTGTCGCTTCAGACATTCCTGCGACTATTCTGTTTCTTCGAACGAAATTTTCTTTATCGGGATTGGAGGAACTCCAAAACTCAGTCATGAAACCACCGTTCTGTTCTACTTTCGACACATATTTTTTATGGGTTTTCGGGTAAATTTGGTTTAAACCGTGCGCTACTACTCCTATTGTTTGTAAATTATGTTCCATTGCCAGTTGATGCGCCACAATATCAACGCCATACGCAAAACCACTGACGATTATAGGATCTAGCGGAGCCAAATCTTCAATCAATTTTCTGCAAAATTCCGTTCCGTACGAGGTAATTTGGCGCGTTCCTACAATACTGATTATTTTTCTGTTTTTTAAATTGATGTTTCCAGAGGTGAATAATAAAAGTGGTCCGTCAATACAATGTTTCAAGCGTTCCGGATAATCCTCGTCCTGAAAATAAACAGCATTGATTTCATTCGCTTTTATAAACTCCAGTTCTTGAGTTGCTTTTTCGAAAACCGATTTATCTTTTAAATTTTTCAGCAAAACAGAGCCTACTCCATCAATAGCAGCAAGTTGCGAAGCCTTTGTATTAAAAACCGCTTCTGCAGTTCCAAAATGGGTAAGCAGTTTTTTGGCCATTATGTCGCCCACACCCTCTATTCTTTGCAATGCCAATAAATAAAATAAATCCTGCTCTTTCATATGTAGATAATACTTGTTTTTTATTAGAATATGGAATACGCCAGTTTAAAAGAAATCTTTATTTATGTTTGTATAACGATTAAACATAGCTATTTCATGCTAATTATTTGAGAGTGAAATGTATAAATTTTTATGCGGATTGTTAATAAAAATTGTGAATAAAATTTTGATAACTATTTTGGTTGTATAACTTTGTAAGTATGAAAATCGAACTATACATCGCGCAGCTTTTATACCGTTATCAATGTGTTACCGTTCCTGGTTTCGGAGCTTTTTTGACCGAAATTCAATCGGCTAAACTAAACGAAAGTACAAATTCATTTTCTCCACCCAAAAAAATGATTGCTTTCAATGCTAATCTAAAAAACAATGATGGTTTATTGGCCAGTCATATCGCTTTAGCAGAGAAAACGTCTTATGAGTATGCGGTAAGCGCAATTCAATATGAGGTTTTTAATTGGAAAAAAGCATTAGAAGAAAACGAACTTTTTTCTATAAAAAATGTAGGTGACCTTCGTTTGAACGCGGATCATAATATCGTTTTCACGCCTTATGATCAAACGAATTATTTAACCAGTTCTTTTGGATTGGCTCCTTTTGTTTCACCACTTGTAAAAAGAGCAATCTTCGAAAAAGAAGTAGAAGCAATCGAAGAAAAAGCAACCATCACAATGGTTCCTGAACATACCAGAACAGCAAATCCATATTTAAAATACGCTGCTATTTTTGTGTTAGGATTAGGACTTGCAGGAAGCGTTGGTTATCCAATGTATCAAAACCAAATCGCCTCAGAAACGATTCTTGTTGAAACTGCCGTTCAAAAACAAGTTCAAAATAAAATTCAGCAAGCCACTTTCTTCATCGAAAGTCCGGTTCCTGCTGTTACACTTTCCGTAAAATCGACTGCCGAAATAAAAATGCCGTATCACATTATGGCTGGAGTCTACAGAGAAGAAAAAAATGCAGACAAAACGTTGCGAATTTTAAATCGTTTAGGATATGATGCCAAACGAATCGCTCCTAATAAAAATGGTTATTTTCCAGTTTTATATGGCAGTTACGCCACATTTGCTGAAGCAGAAAAAGCAAAAAAAGAAATTAATGAAAAGCACAACCCAGAGGCTTGGATATTAATTCAATCACTATAAAAACAAAAACCCTATTCTTACCGAATAGGGTTTTTTATTTTTAGCGCTTTATTGCTTTAATTCAAACTCGCTTTATACATCCTCGCTTCTTCCCAAGAGAATTTATGACCGTGTTTTTCCATCATGGTATTCAGTGATTCTTCTTTATATCCGGCAAAAGCAGCTGCCAAATCCTGCATTTTATCCTCCGGTAAAACTTCTGAAATGGATACCGCTTTGGTTTGTATCAACTTCACAAAATGCGAGTAAATCGTTTGTTTCGTCAACACCCTGATTGTAGCAATATCTTCAATTGATTTCTTTTCTACCCATAATTCATAGGTTTCCTGAACAGTTGATTTTTTAGGCGCTACTGTTTTTGATTTTTTCGAAGTATAACGTTCCACGTCTTTTTCGTCTTCAATCAGTGTTATATTTACTTCCTTGAATTGATTTTGTATGGCTTCCGTTTTTCGGCTGATGTATTTTTTTATTTCTGAGGAAGTCAATTTCTCTTTCGAAATGGTTTCTCCTGCAACAACGGTTTCAATCAATAATTTAGCCTTCATTAAGCGCAGAACGGCCTTGGTTTGCAATTCTTCCAGCACGATTAATTCATCGTAAAAAGCTTTTACTTTTTTGATGCGTTTTACTTCTTCTATTTTCCAAAGGATTTCAAAAACCAAATCGTCCATTGGTTTTAGGAAATAACTGAAAGCGGCTTGAATGCGTTCTGAAACATGATTCATATCGACTGTTTCCTGACCAAAAAGTTTATTCAATTGCGAAATGAATTTTTTGGATGGATCCAAAAGCTGTTCGATGACTTCCGTTTGCTTTTTGGCCCAAACGGCATGCTTGGATTTCTCTGATATTTCTGATTTTTCGTTGTAACTGAATTTATGATTGCGCCATTCCTGAGCCAAATCACTCCAATCGAACGTGTTTATCAGATAGTTATGAATGAAATTTTTGGTTTCAAAATGCAGGGCATTCTCTAAAAACGAATCCGAAGCTTTGTTTAACGAATAATCCATCACATCCTGATCGTTTGAAATACCGTTCATGCGCAGCGGAGAAAGCAAAATAAGCCCTTCTAAGGAGCGTAAACGCGATAACGCGACATATGCCTGTCCAGGAAGAAAAACTTGCGAAACATCAAGCGCAGCTTTATCAAATGTCAATCCCTGGCTTTTATGAACCGTAATCGCCCACGCCAATTTGATGGGATAATGCACAAAAGTCCCTAAAACCTCTTCTTCAATTTCTTTGGTGGTTTCGTCTACTTTGTAGCGAATATTTTGCCATTCGTATTTTTCGACTTCTATGGTTTTGTTTTCTTCCGGAAAATGAACCAGGATTTCCTGACTCGAAAGCGATTTGATAATGCCCATCTTTCCGTTGAAATAATGCTTATCAAATGATAAATCGTTTTTTACAAACATGATTTGCGCGCCTACTTTCAACTGCAGTTGTTGTTCCACGGGAAATATCTTATCTGGAAAATCTCCTGTTATTTCAGGTTTATAAACCACTAACTTTCCTTCCAGATCTTCCAAAGCCTGCGCATTCATAGAATCGGCTTTGTTGTTGTGCGTGGTTAACGTGATGTATCCTTTGTTTGCTTTTAAATCAAAATCTGGTTTTACATATTGATTTAAAGTTTGAATGTCTTGCTGGGAAATCTGGTTGTTGCGCAGATTATTCAAAACCGAAATAAACGTATCATCAGTTTGACGAAAAATCTTGGACAATTCAATGTATAAAGGCGGATGTTGCTGCACGACATGCGAATGGAAAAAGAATTTTCCTTTGTAATAGGTTTTCAGCGTACGCCATTCTTCGTCCCGAATTACTGGCGGCAATTGCAATAAATCGCCAATATACAAGACCTGAACGCCACCAAAAGCACTGTTTTTTTTACGTACCGTTTGCATCATATAATCCATAGCGTCCAGTAAATCAGCACGAAGCATACTCACTTCATCAATAATCAGCAATTCCATATTGCGAATTACTGATTTTTTCAAACCGCTCATTTTGAAATGCCTGCGCAGCGTTGCTTTGGTTTCAAATTTAGTGCTTTCAGAAAATTGAGGCGATGAATTATCCGGAATAAATCCTCCAAACGGCAACTGAAACATAGAGTGAATCGTTACACCGCCAGCATTTAGCGCAGCAATTCCTGTTGGTGCCACAACTACAGTGTTCTTGTGCGTAGTTTGAATAATTTCCCGTAAAAGGGTAGTTTTTCCCGTTCCTGCTTTCCCTGTCAGGAAAACGGATCGATGGGTTTGATTGATGAATCGTAAAGTGTAAGCTGCGGCTTCTGAAATGGTTTGCATTAGGCGTGTATGTGTAAAGCTAAAGTATTGAAAATTAGGAATACTATTTTAATTTTGGAAAATATTTTAGGATTGTAATTCAACTATTTTTTAGCCCAGATAGCTTCAAAAAAAATGCCTTCAATCTAATTGTAGACGAAGGCAATTTTTTGAATTAATATAAAAAAATTATTTTTTAGCTTCTGCTTTTTCTTCTGTTTTAGCAGGAGCTTTATACTTGTCGTTCAAGGCTTTGATAATTTCTTTTGTGATATCAAATTTGTCTTCAGCGTATAAAATTGAAGCTGCGTCACCTGTACCATAGATGTATGCGTATCCTTTTTCTTTACCGTATGCTTTGATGAATTTTTTCACTCCGCTTACTAAAGAATCCATTTCTTTTCCGCTTTCTTGTTGCAATTCTTGAGACAATGCTTGTTGTGCATAACCTAATTGTTGCTCTCTTTTTTGCAATTCAGCACCTTTTTGTTGTGCCCAAGCTTGACCGTTTGCTTGTGCTTGAGATTGAAAACTTGCTGCTTCTTGCTTAAATCTTGCAATTTCAGCTTCTAATTGTCTTCCTTTTTCTTCTGCTTTTGATTTATATTTTGCTTCAAGGTCTTTTGCCTCTGTATATTCTTTCATTAATTCAGAAGTGTCTACGTAAGCTGTTTTTACTTCTTTAACTTCTGCAGGTTTATTACAAGCAACAAGTGAAATTGAAAGTGCGATAATTACTAATGCTTTTTTACTCATATTTTTAATATTACTTTTTTGGTATTCTTGAATATTCGATTTCATTTCGGTTAATTTCTAATTTTAAGTATTGGTGACAAAAATATAAAAAAATAGACAGCATTGACATAAAGTTTAAAAAATGCTACATATTTATGATATAAGATTTTATTATTGCGATTAATGAACGTATAATTTATGACTATCAAAAGTGACGTTCATATCTTTTAAATAAACTAATCAGTCTAAAAATCCGATAATCACCCTCGATTTCATCAAAAAATGCGCTTAAATGCGCTTAAAATGATTTTTAGTTGTTTTTTAGGATGTAAATGTGTGAAGAATACTCAAAATTCTTTTTCGCTTCCCAATTTGATTGCAATCCTACAAAAAAGGCTTTTATATAATTCATTTTACCGGTTTTGTATTTTTCCGAAAGTAAACTCACATAAAAAGAGTCAAATTTCATTGGAAGCACTTTTACCAATTTCATTTCTTCTTTTTCGAAAAGCATTTTTATTGCAGTTTTAGAAAAATGCCAAAAATGAATTGGCACATCATAAGCAGCCCAAAACTTTCCGTAATGTTTTGCATCGAAAGATTTGAAATTTGGAACAGCAATAATTAAAGTTCCATTTGGTTTTAATAATCGTTTCAGTTCTTTGATTTGGTTTTCTAAATTAGGAACGTGTTCCAAAACATGCCACATCGAAATCACATCAAAAGAATGATTGTCTAATTCGCTGGTTTTTTCAACAAATGAAACGCCTTTCTTTTTTGCAATCGCTTTTGCTTTTTCGCTTGGCTCTACTCCTATCGTATGCCATCCGTTTTCTTTGGCCACAGATAAAAAATCACCTGTTCCGGCACCAATATCTAAAATGCTTCCTTTATTCGATTGCAGTGAATTGATTAAATTCAATTTGTTTTTCAGCGCAATAGTTTTTACAAAATGATATGCTTTTTCAAACAGAGACCTTTTGCTGTCAGTATGCGAAATATAATCCACGCTTTCGTAATACTTTCCTAAATTTTCTAAGCTGGGTTGCGGAGACGTAATCAGCATATCCAATTTATCATCATGATACAATTCGAAAATTTCCTGAGAAACAGAATAATCTTTAACGGTTAAAAAAGGCTGTTGGTTTGAAATGTCCATTAATTAATAGTGCTTTTATATTTTAATTTTAAACTAAACCCTGAAAACACCAACGGATGCTTTCAGGGCTGAATTATTTATTTTTGTGATTCTTCAATTATAACAAGGCTTCACAACGTAGTTTCACGTGGAACAGTTGATTTAAGATTTTTGATTAACGATTTGTGATTGCAGATTTAAATCAAAAATCGTTAATCCTATATCAACAATCTTAAATCTTATCGTCCCATATAAATCAACAACACCGAAACATCACTTGGCGACACACCACTGATTCTTGATGCTTGAGAAATGGTTACCGGACGAATCTTGCTTAATTTTTGCTTGGCTTCAATTGACATCGATTTGATTTTTTCATAGTCAAAGTTCTCTGGAATCTTTACATCTTCCAATCTTGTCAATTTATCCGCGTTGTTTCTTTCTTTCTCGATATAACCCGAATACTTCACTTGAATTTCGGCTTGTTCCAAAATTTCTTGGTCCAAATCGTTTTCTGCAACATAAGCTGCAACCTTTTCAAATTTCATGATGTCTTCCAAATCAATTTGCGGACGAGAGAATACTTTAAACATTTTATCTCCTTGCGTAATCAACGCCGTATCTTTTGACTCTAAAATTGGATTTGCTTCCGCAATCGAAACACTCGTTTCTTTGAAGAAAGCCACCATTTTTTCAGATTCTTTTAATTTGTGCTCCATTCTGCGCAAACGCGCTTCAGAAGCCAAACCTATTTCATGTGACATTGGTGTTAATCTGAAATCGGCATTATCCTGACGCAACAACGTTCTGTATTCTGCACGAGACGTAAACATTCTGTATGGCTCTTCAGTTCCTTTTGTAATTAAATCATCAATTAAAACCCCAATGTAGGCTTCGTCTCTTTTTAAAATTAATGGTGCTTTTTCATGCACTTTTAAATGCGCATTAATTCCTGCCATTAATCCTTGAGAAGCCGCTTCTTCATATCCTGTAGTTCCGTTTATTTGTCCGGCAAAATATAAACCTTCAACAAGTTTTGTTTCCAAAGTGTGTTTCAATTGTGTCGGCGGGAAATAATCATATTCGATTGCGTAACCCGGACGAAAGAATTTTACTTTCTCAAATCCCGCAACAGAACTCAATGCTTTGAATTGAATATCCTCAGGAAGCGATGTGGAAAATCCATTTACATAAACCTCGCACGTATTCCATCCTTCCGGCTCCACAAACAACTGATGTCTTTCCTTATCAGCAAAGCGATTAATTTTATCTTCGATCGATGGACAATATCTTGGTCCAAGACTTTTTATTCTTCCGTTAAACATTGGTGAACGATCAAAACCTTCTCTCAAAATATCATGAACATCAAGAGACGTATACGTCATATGACACGATTTTTGATGAATCAACGGAGAAGTCACATCGGAATAGGAAAACTTATCCGGTTTAGCATCTCCCTTTTCTTCGTTCATTTTTGAATAATCCAAAGAACGTCCATCAACTCTTGGAGGCGTTCCCGTTTTCATTCGTCCTGATTGAAAACCAGCCGCAACTAAATCTTCGGTAATTCCATACGCGGCACTCTCGCCTGCTCTTCCACCACCAAATTGTTTCTCACCAATATGAATCAAACCATTTAGGAAAGTTCCATTGGTCAACACAACCGATTTAGACCGAATCTCTACTCCAAGCGAAGTTCGGATTCCTTTTATTTTTCCGTTTTCAATAATCAAACCTTTCACCATTTCTTGATAAAAATCAAGATTTGGAGTTCCTTCCAACATCATTCTCCACTCCTCAGCAAAACGCATACGGTCACTTTGAACGCGCGGCGACCACATTGCAGGACCTTTGGACTTGTTCAGCATCTTGAACTGGATTGCAGTCCTGTCCGAAACAATTCCTGAGTATCCTCCAAGCGCATCAATCTCACGCACAATTTGTCCTTTGGCAATTCCACCCATCGCTGGATTACATGACATCTGCGCAATATTCTGCAAACTCATTGTAACCAATAAGGTTTTTGAACCCAAATTTGCGGCAGCGGCGGCAGCTTCTGAACCTGCATGCCCTGCGCCCACAACGATTACATCATATTCATTTAGAAACATCTTCTTTTATAATTTAATCCTTGTTCAGGATTGTAATTTTGAAATCTATATTTTGTTCCACGTGAAACATTGCAAACCTATTTTTAAACCAACTTTAAATGTTCCACGTGAAACACTTTTGATTTAAAAACAAAACAGCACTATTGTTCCACGTGAAACATAGCTATTTTTTCGTCTTCTTTACTCCTCATCAAAAGCTCTTCAGCTTCCCCTTTATCTTTATAACCGCAGTAATGTAAAATACCGTGAACTAAAACGCGCTTTAATTCTTCCTCAAAAGAAACATTGAAATCAGCCGCATTGTCTTTTACTCTTTCAACAGAAACAAAAATATCTCCGTGCAATTCATTACCCATAGAATAATCAAAGCTTATGATGTCCGTTAGCGTATCGTGATCCAGATATTCTACATTGATTTTGTGTAGATATTCATCATCACAAAAGATATAATTTATCTCTCCTTCTTTCTTGTTTTCCGAAGTAATAACATTTCCCAACCAAGCCTCAATGGCTTCTTCGTTGTCTAAATTAAAGTCGGTTTCGTAATTAAAATTGATCATTTTTTATTAAAATATTCTTGAACCTTTTGATTAAAATTCGATCGCAAAGGTAAGGATTGTCTATTTAATATTTCTATGCTATTCAAATAATCTAATAAAGCAGCTGGCAGCGCATTAGATTGATTACTAAACTCCTTTTTATTAGTTTCAGATTGGCGTTTATTTTCCTCTCCTTGTTGTTGTATGGCAGAATTCAATTTCAATAATTCCTGTTTTACATTCAGTATCTTTTGAAGTGTTTCGTTCTTAAAACCTTTGTTCAATAATTGCTTTTCAATTTGCTTCATCTGTTCCAAAGCGCTTTGTCCATTACCTCCCAATCCATGTTTATTCAATTCGTTTTGCAATGCTTCGCGCAATTGCTTTTGCTCTTTATAAATTTCCATTATAGCTTGTGCATCGCCTTCGCCACCCTCACCTTCTTCACCCGATTCTCCAGGTTTACCTTGTTTGCCGTTTTGTCCTTTTTGACCTTCGCCAGGTTTATCCCCTTTTTTAATTCCGTCTTTCATTTTCTCACCAAGACCTTCTTGCTTTTTAATAATATCTGGTAATTGCATTCCTTGGCCTTGACCTGGCTTCGGTTTCCCAGAACCCATTCCTGACATCTGCATTTGCATATTGTTAAGCATATCACTTAAAAAATCTGCAAGTTTATTAGCTGCAGAAACAGTATATTGTTGGTGTGACAAACCTTTTGGAACTTGAGCATCGGTTAAACTGGATAAAGACTTATCTACATTGTAAACTACATTACCAATTTCTTTGGTTATGTCTTCAGCAATTTTTGGATTACGCAACGACATTGCAAACAAACTGTCATCAACATGCTTAAACTGTTGCTTTAAATCCTGTTGGATTTTAATGTTTTTATTAAAAGCCGGAGACCCTGATTTGTGCTTTTTGAACTGATTCATCAAGTCTTCTTGTGACAAAGAAAATGCTAATAAGTTATCCAAGATTTGTCGCAACATTGCCACATCTTCCTGCAACTGTTCCATCTCACCTTGCTCCAAAGTTTGTGCCATTTTTTGCGCCATCTCTTTCATCTTTTTGGAAGCGCTTTTTTGATTAGGCTTTGCTTTGTCCTTTTTGTCTTTCTTCAATTCCTCAGACGCTTTCTTTAAATCTTCGTCTATACTTTTTTCTTTAGCATCGTCTTTAGGCAAGTCCAAAGGTGATTTCAATTCCTTATTTTCTTTTTCAAGATCGTTTAAATCTTCTTGGATTTTGTCAAACTCAGTATTGATGTCTTCTTGTTTATCCAGTTTGTTTTCCTTTTCATCATTAGATAATTTATCTTGCTTATCAGAAAGCTTGTCCAATTTGTCACCTAATTGTTCTGCTTTCTTTTCTACATAAAACCTCTTTGTCAACTCCACCAACTGTTCTAAATTCTTAGTTTGGTTTTTACTGTTTTGTTTGAATTTATCCAACTTAGACAACAACTCTTCATTCTGAATTTTATCGTTTAGTTCTTTCAATTCATCCAAAAGCTTCTGGTTTTTTTCCAATTCTTTTTCGGCTTTGTCCATTCGCTTTTGAAGCTCTTCTTTCAACTCATCCTTTTTATCGGTTTTGAATTGCTCCAAATTATCGTTCATTTTTTTTGTGAATTCTTTCATCATCTCATCCTGTTTCATTTGACGCTTGATGAAATCATTTACTTTTTGCTGATCTTTGAAATCCAGATTTTCTTTTTCTTTTCCAGTTTTTTGCAACTTCTCCATTTCAGAAATTTGCTTATCCTGGTTTTTTAAAGACTTCTCTAAACTGTTAATGTTATCATTTTGCTGCTGCAAAATTTGATCTTCCTTTTCTTCATTTGTGGAAACACGATTAGAGAAAACGGAAGACTTTGTACTTTTAAAATTATGGATGGCATCGTTATCAAAAACTTCGAAATAATAATCATAAGACACACCTTGCTCCACCGGAAGATTACTTGGAAACGAAAATACGAATTGGTCAAAAGCACTTTTCTTAATAGCAATTGTTCCACGTTTGGCAGTTTGTGGTTTCTCTCTTTCGTAATACACAATCTGAAGTCTAGACAAACCATAATCATCTGAGATTTGACCTAAAACATAGTTCTTAGCCACCTTCAAACTGTCCGGTGCGTTGTTCACATTAATCGTTGGGAACTGATCTTTTACAATAGTAAGCTGATAATTGAGTTTTTCGTAGTTTTTTACCTTATCATTTGAAGTAAATATTTGATAATCTGTGTTTTGAATTATATTTTTAGATAAAACAAAGGTGTTTTCAGTTTTCGAAAAAGTAGCTTTTGAAATTCCATCCATCCACGCTACATTTTCTGTGGCTTGCGTATTCATTTTCCAAGTCACACGCGTTCCTTCCGGAATAAGAGCATTTCCTGTTCCTTTTATAGTTTCTGATTTTTTATTCAAATAAGAAGGAAAGTTCAACTGCATTTCAAAATTAGCAATCGATGGAACGGTAATCACTTTCAATTCATAATCTGGAGAAGAAATAGCATTTCCCTCCACGTGGAACAAAATGTTTTCTGAAGGCTTCGCCATCTTAAATTGGAATTCTCCAGCTTTAGTAGATTCCATAAAATAACTTTCGTCGTCAATAAAAATTATCGCATTCTCAGGAACAATTTTTCCTTCGGTTTTTATTCGAAGGATAAAATCCTTTCCTTGCTCCGTTTGTAAATTCGAATTAAGAACTACAAATTTAAAAGGAGCCGGCGGCAGAAAAGCCGAATTGAAATGTACTACTCTATTCAAACTTTGAGAAATCATGTTGCTGTTACCCGAGACATAAAAGAAAGCAAACAATAATATTGGAATTAAAGCCAAAGGAAAATACTTTCTGTTTCGGTTATAATTAATGGCATTCCCAAAAGGAATTGGTTGCAACGCATTCGCTTTTTGTTCAATCGATGCGGCCAATAATTCCGATTTGATTTGATGTTCGCTGGGATTTGATAATTGCAAAAAGTTAGTCAGCTTGTCGCTCACTTCTGTAAAATGATTTCCAATAATTGCCGAAGCCAGATTGTAATCGATTCCTTTTTGAAGTTTGAATAATTTAAAAATTGGAAACAAAATAAAACGAAACAACAAATACACTTCTACTCCAACAAAAGTCCAAAACAAAATGGTTCTTCCCATTGGCTTGAGCCAAAGAAAATATTCGACAAAAAGCGTAAATAGAAAATACAACAATCCTAAACCGATAAAGAAAATTGTTCCCCGTATCAATTCGTTGGTATAAAACTTCCTGATGAAAGCTTCTAGTTTTTGATAAATAAATTGCTGATTTTCCAAAATTTATACTTTGTTTTTTATAACCAATAAAAGTAACAATTTATATGAACAAAGAAATGTTAAAAATCATCAAACTCATTAATCTTACATTATCTCATTTTCAGATAATCCAATTGAGTAATCGAATTTGTATCTTCGCAAAAAATTTACAGCAATGTCTAAACAAGTTCGGGTGCGTTTTGCACCAAGTCCAACTGGACCTTTACATATTGGCGGAGTTCGTACCGCATTATTCAATTATTTGTTTGCCAAAAAAAACAATGGGGTTTTCTTCCTGAGAATTGAAGATACGGATCAAAATCGTTTTGTTCCAGGAGCCGAAGAATATATCATGGAAGCACTGGAATGGTTAGGAATTGCACCAGATGAGACCATTGGTAAAAATGAAAAATTTGGTCCATACCGTCAAAGCGAAAGAAAAGATTTGTACCAACAATATGCTGCTGAATTAATCAATTCCGGGAATGCGTATTATGCTTTTGATACAGCAGAAGCTTTGGATGCAGCAAGAAAACTAGAAGAAGAACAAGGAAAAACCTTTATATACAATCATACTAACAGAGAAAAACTGGACACTTCGTTAGTGATTTCTGCAGACGAAACTGCTAAAAGAATTGCTGCTGGAGAACATTATGTCATCCGTTTTAAAACTCCGGTGAACGAAACGTTGCATTTGCATGACATTATTCGTGGTGATGTGAAATTTGAAACGAATCTTTTGGATGATAAAGTATTGTTCAAAAGTGACGGAATGCCAACCTATCATTTGGCTAATATTGTGGATGATCATTTAATGGAAACGTCTCACGTAATTCGTGGTGAAGAATGGTTGCCATCAATGCCATTGCACGTTTTATTGTACAGAGCATTTGGTTGGGAAGCACCAGAATTTGCACATTTACCTTTGATTATGAAACCTGTTGGAAACGGAAAATTATCCAAACGTGATGGTGACAAAATGGGATTTCCTGTATTTCCATTGGATTGGAAAACCGCAGAAGGCGTTTCATCAGGTTACAGAGAAAAAGGATTTTTCCCGGAAGCAGTAATCAACTTTTTAGCGTTATTGGGTTGGAATGACGGAACCGATAAAGAATTATTCTCGCTGGAAGAATTAGTTGCAGCATTTGACTTGAACAGAGTTCATAAAGCTGGGGCTAAATTTGATCCGGAAAAAAACAAATGGTTCAATCACCAATATTTAATCAAGCAAGAAGATGCAACTTTGGCGAAAGCCTATGCTCCTATTTTGGCTGAAAAAGGGTTTTCTGTAGCTGATACTGTTCTAACAAAAGTGGTTTCTTTAATCAAAGAACGTGCACATTTTGTTTCTGAATTTTGGGAAATGAGTGATTTCTTTTTTGTGGCTCCAACAGCGTATGATGAAAAAGCCAGCAAAAACTGGAATTCAGCAACTCCGGTATTGATGCAGGAATTAATTTCTGTTGTGGAAGAAATCACTGATTTCACTTCTATGAATATCGAAACGATTGTGAAAGACTGGATGACTAAAAATGAAATTGGAATGGGAAAAGTAATGCAACCATTTCGTTTGAGTTTGGTTGGAGCGCTGAAAGGTCCTCACCTATTTGATATCGTTGAAGTAATTGGAAAAGACGAAACGATAAAAAGAATTCAAAAAGCGATAGCGACTTTGTAGTTTTTAAACACAAAGTTATCCAAGAAAGGCTCAAAGTTCACTAAATAAACCTAGTGAACTTTGAGCCTTCTACTTAATACTCTTATGTGATTAGCTACAAATAAATAATCAAATTCCCGTTTAGTATTCCTGGATTGCCTTTGAAATTTACTCCTAAATTCTTGTTGTTCAAGTTTTCAAGCATGTTATTGACACCATATTGATAGGAAACATTGGCTCTGAAATGACGAACACCAAACGTGATTCCAACTGTTGGATAAAAATTAAAATTAGAAATCTCTCTAATATCTTTGGCTAACAACGTTGTACCAGATATAACATTATTTTCATCTGTATTATCAATATTTAATTTTCCATTTACTTGAACAATGGGTCCAAACTCAATACTCAAATGATTTTCAACAAGTTTATAACTCACTTGTAAAGACACTTGAGCTGACGCCAATTTATAGTTAACATCTTCCTTAGCCAAAGTAAAAGTGTTTGTTGCAACAGAAAAATTATTCTCGCTAAATTGAATGTTATACACCATGTCCCAATTATTATAGAAATTTCCCCGCATAGAAAGTCCGGCATTCCAACCCAATTCAGGTTTAGTTTGGAAATTATCAGTGTTCAAGGTAAATTGATTGACTCCAAAACTGATTCCTATCCTATTTGAATCCCTGTATTTATATTGGGAAAAGGCTGTTATGGAAATGAAAACAAAAAATAAAGTAAACGATATCTTTCTCATATAATTGAAATTTACAAAGACAAACCTAAAGTTTTTTTGTAAATTGTGAGATAATTTTTAACTAAAAACAAAAAATATTATGAATATTGCGTTAATTATCCTACTAGTCTTTGGGTTCTTTATTTTACTGTCTTCTTTTTTTACGGTAAAACAACAAACAGCTGTTGTTGTAGAACGATTTGGAAAATTTTTAAGTATCAGACAATCCGGTTTGCATTTAAAGATTCCTTTGATAGATAGAATTGCAGGACGTGTGAATCTAAAAATTCAACAATTAGACGTTATCATTGAAACAAAAACTAAAGATAACGTTTTTGTTAAGCTTAAAGTTTCAGTTCAATTTATGGTTATTAAAGAGACCGTTTATGATGCTTTTTATAAACTGGAATATCCACACGATCAAATTACTTCTTATGTATTTGATGTCGTTCGTGCCGAAGTTCCAAAATTAAAATTGGACGATGTTTTTGAAAGAAAAGATGATATTGCCATTGCTGTAAAAAGAGAATTGAATGAAGCCATGACTACTTACGGATACACGATTATCAATACTTTGGTAACAGATATTGATCCGGATATTCAAGTGAAAAATGCCATGAATAGAATTAATGCTGCTGATAGAGAAAAAACGGTAGCTGAATTTGAAGCTGAAGCATCAAGAATTAGAATTGTAGCCAAAGCCGAAGCTGAAGCCGAAAGCAAAAGATTACAAGGACAAGGTATTGCGAACCAAAGAAGAGAAATTGCCAAAGGTTTAGTGGAAAGTGTAGATGTTTTGAACAGAGTTGGGATAAATTCTCAGGAAGCTTCAGCATTGATTGTAGTGACACAACATTATGATACACTGCAAGCTATTGGCGCTGACGCAAATTCTAATCTGATTTTATTGCCTAATTCTCCACAAGCTGGAAGTGACATGCTCAACAATATGATTGCTTCGTTCAGTGCTTCCAATCAAGTGGGTGAATTGATGAAAAAAAGAGGTGAAAAAGGAACTTCAAGAAGAGAAAAAAATATAGAAATTCCTGAAAAACCAGAAACTCCAGAAAGCCCGGAAACAGAAGAATAATTTACTAGAATTCATAAAAAAAGAGGCTTAATTGCCTCTTTTTATTTTTTTAATCCATTTGATTACGTACGGTAATGCAATGTTTAAGATTGTTCCGTAAGACCCTGAAAAGGCCGATAAAGAAGAACCAACAACTCCACTTACTAGATTCATTGGTGTTATGCTTTCTTTTGTTTTTTGAAAACCATAAGCCAATTTCTGATAACTGATTTCTTGTTCAATCTTTAAAATTTCAAGTTCCCTTTCAATTTGAGCATACGAAGAATATTTTTTGGTTTCCATAAGTTAGTCGTTAAAAAATATTTCTGAAAATTTCTCTAAAATTGGTCCTTCAACGATTTTATCTTTTATAGAAAATAAAATTCCTGTAATCACAAGATAAACTCCTCCAACGATTAAAAATCCCAAAGCGTAACTATCTAAAGCGATACCTATAGCTAACGCAGCGGCAACAGAACAAAACAATAAAACCATACTGAAACACAATAAAATCAATGAAAATTTTATGATCATCGTTGTTGATTTCATTGCAACCTTGAAACCCCACAATTTATAATACGCCACAGTACTTTCTAAATAAGCTTTGGCTTGTTCTTGAATGTTTTCTGTATTTTCTTTTAGTTCTTCAAAGGCCATGGATTTGTTTTTAGGATTTGATACAATAGGTAAATCAAAATTATTTTTGAAGTTTTGCGTTCTGCCTCTTTAGCTCCGCTAATTTTTCTTCTAAGAATGAAATTACATCTTCGGTCTTGTGACTCATATTTGAAACTAGTTCTTCATAAGTTTCTTCTAAATCAAATTTTGCACTTGTGAATTTATCTTTCAATTCTAAAGATGCATTGTCCAATTTATTTTTTAATTCACATTTAACATCATCAAAACCATCTTTAATTTTTCCTCTTGTTTTAGAACCTTTATCCGGAGCAAATAAAATTCCGATTCCAGCTCCGATAGCTGCTCCTGTCAAAAGAGCCAATAATGTATTTCCCGTATTATTCGACATGATTCTTAATTTTAAAAGTTTGTTTCATAAAGATACGGATTTATTAACAACAACCCGTTAACAACTCGTTAAAGTGTAATTTTACAAGGCAAAAAGCAAATAAAAGCGAGCTGTTTAATGTTTATTTGAATTCTATATTGATTATTATTTGTTTTAAAAAACTGCCTTAAAATCAATTTATGAACCTCGTTTTTAATTGGAAATAATTATTAAAAACACTTTTTTTATAAGAAATTACAATAATAATAAAAGCCCTCTAAGAAGAGAGCTTTTAATTGATAAAATCTATTTAAAAATAAATCTTAAAATTTAAGGTCATTTAATAATTGTAACACTTTTTCGTTTTTCTCGTTCGTTTTTAATTCTGAAAGTTGCGTTTCGAAAAGGCTGAAATTATTCAAATCATTTTGCAAATTTTCAACAGCTAAAATTCTAACGGCTGCCATTTGACTTTTTAACGACATTGTGTATAATTTTGTCAAAGCTTCTTCTTCAATATCTTTTACTTGAACTTTATCTGAATGATGTAAAATCAAATTAGAAAACAACAAGGAGTTATTGTCATTCTTGATATTTTTGACAATAGTCTGAATAATTAAACTGTAATTATCAATACTTTTTATGTTTTCAACAATGCTGTTTAAAATCAAAATCGCGTTGTTTTCATCCTTTTCTTTTACATATTTATTGATTTCTTTTTGAGTGTTCATCAATAAATTTTCCTCTTTTTTGCCTTTTTCTTCCCAAGCATCTTTCAATCCAACGGTTTTATTAAAGACAATTTTACCTTCGGTTGTATCTTTATCCACATTGAAATAACCCAAACGTTGAAACTGGAATTTCTCTCCAGATTGAACCGTTGCTAAACTTGGTTCTACAAATCCTTTTACAATTTGTAACGAACTTGGATTCATAAATTCTAAGAAATTTTTCTCTTTATGACTGTCTGGTGCTTCATCAATAAACAAGCGATCATAGAGACGAACTTCTGTTTCTAAAGCATGTTGAATAGAAACCCAGTGCAAGGTTCCAGCCACTTTCCTTTGACTGGCTTCACTCCCACTTCCGCTTCTGCTGTCTTCATCATACGTTACATGAATCTCCGTAATAGTTCCAGCTGCATCTTTTATAACACTTTCTCCTTTAATGATATACGCATTTTTAAGACGTACTTCTCGGCCTAAACTCAATCGGAAAAACTTCGCGGGAGCATCTTCTAAAAAGTCTTCTCTTTCAATAAATAATTCTTTTGAAAAAGGAACTTTTCTAAATCCTGCACTTTCATCTTCCTGATTATTTTCGGCTTCCAGCCATTCTTCTTTATCTTCCGGATAATTAGTAATTACTAATTTTATCGGATCTAAAACCGCCATAACTCTTGGAGCAGTTTTATTCAAATCTTCGCGCAAGCAAAATTCCAAAAGTGAAAAATCGATTATATTTTCTCTTTTGGCAACACCAATAATATCACAAAACTTACGAATAGAATTAGCTGTATAGCCTCTTCTTCTTAATCCGGAAATCGTTGGCATTCTTGGATCATCCCAACCATTAACTATATTTTCCTGTACCAATTGCAACAGTTTTCGCTTGCTCATTACAGTGTAATTCAAGTTCAAACGCGCAAATTCATATTGATGTGGTTTTACTTTTGAGTCATCATAAATTTGGTCCAAAAACCAGTTGTATAATTCTCTGTGCATAACAAATTCTAACGTACAGATAGAATGCGAAATTTGTTCTATATAATCACTTTCTCCGTGTGCGAAATCATACATTGGATAGATTTTCCAATCGTTTCCTGTTCTGTGGTGATGACGGTGTAAAACACGATACATTAATGGATCACGCATCAACATATTAGTCGAAGTCATATCAATTTTAGCACGTAAAACATGGCTTCCTTCCTCAAAATCTCCATTTTTCATTCCTTCGAACAAAGTAAGATTTTCTTCGATAGAACGGTTTCTGTAAGGTCCATCAACTCCAGGTTGTGTGGGTGTTCCTTTTTGCGCAGCCATATCCTCTGAAGATTGACTGTCAATATAAGCTTTACCGTTTTTAATCATTTTTACAGCCCAATCATATAATTGTTGGAAGTAATCAGAAGCATATCGTTCTTCGGCCCAATTGAAGCCCAACCATTGCAAATCTTCTTTTATGGCATCTACATATTCCTGCTCTTCTTTGGCAGGATTTGTATCGTCAAAACGTAAGTTAACTGGCGCATTGTACTTTAATCCCAATCCAAAATTCAAGCAAATCGATTTGGCATGACCTATGTGTAAATACCCATTAGGTTCTGGTGGAAAACGGAAACGTAATTTATCTTGGGGAAAACCGTTTGATAAACTGTCTTCTATGATTTGTTCTATAAAATGGAGTGATTTTTCTTCAGTTGACATTTTTTTGTTTTATTTTAGCAAAGGTAAAAAAGTTTAAGGTTTAATGTTTACTGTTTCCATAGAAACCTATGAAAAGTTAGCAATTCAGCTTTAAACTTTACGCTTTAAACAAAAAAATAAAATAATGGGAATCATAAAACTTAAAAATATAAGAACCTACTCCTACCACGGTTGTTTAATCGAGGAAGGAAAAATAGGGTCTGACTATACCGTAAATTTAGAAGTTAAGACTGATTTGAGAAAATCTAGTATCACGGATGATTTGAAGGATACCGTGGATTACGTGCTTTTAAATCGCATTGTTGTAGAAGAAATGGCTATTCGTTCGGACTTATTAGAACATGTGGCACACCGAATCATAACTCGAATTTTTGAGGAAATTCCTGAGGTTTCCAGAATTATTGTTGCAGTTTCTAAACTCAATCCTCCTATTGGTGGTGATGTTGAAGCAGTTACTATAGAAATGGAAGAATATAGAAGTTAAATAAGAAATGTTTGAAAAGGATAAAAAAATATTTTTTGAAACTTTTAAACTTTAAGCTTTTAAACTTTAAACTTTTTAAGTACTTTTGCCATCCGTTTAACCATGGCGTCGTGGCCGAGCGGCTAGGCTGGGCTCTGCAAAAGCTCCTACTCCGGTTCGAATCCGGACGATGCCTCTAAAACCTTCAAAGTAATTTGGAGGTTTTTTTATGTCTAATTTTTAAGAAAAATTAAAAAAAGATATAGTTCGAATCCGTCCTGAAGCTTCGGGAGATGCCGCTAAAACCTTCAAGGAAACTTGGAGGTTTTTTTATGTCTAATTTTTAAGAAAAATTAAATAAAAAATATAGTTCGAATCCGCAGAAAAATCTAAAACTTTCAAAGTAATTTGGAGGTTTTTTTATGTCTAATTTTTAAGAAAAATTAAATAAAGATATAGTTCGAATCCGCAGAAAAATCTAAAACCTTCAAAGTAATTTGGAGGTTTTTTTATGTCTAATTTTTAAGAAAAATTAAATAAAAGATATAGTTCGAATCCGCAGAAAAATCTAAAACCTTCAAAGCAATTTGGAGGTTTTTTATGTCTAAATTATTAATCATTAAGAAATTAAGTTTCATTAAGATTTAGACTTAATTTTTCTTAATTTCTTAATGGTTAAAAAAAAATGACTTAACTTTTTAAATAAAAAAAGCCCTGACTCTAAATTAATTAGAATCAAGGCTTTTTTTATTATTATAGAAATTATATTCTTTTAATTATCTATTTTATCAAATGCTTTTTTAACCATTGCTTTTTCTTCTGGGAACCAACCTTGAGTTATTAAAACCATCCCAAAAACCATCATCACAATACTGATTCCTTTTTTGATTTTAAGAATGTTTACCGGTGTTAGTTTTGTTTTTAATTGCTTGGCTAATAATATTTTAATACAATCAATAAGTAAATATGAAACCACCACTGATGTAAAAAAAGTTATCATTCTGGAGGTTTGCATTTCTAGTTTTGGTCCTACTGAAATAATAATAGCCAACCAAAAACCAAGAACACCAATATTAATAATGTTTAACAAAAACCCTTTTATAAAAAGACTTAAATAGTTTTTTTTGACTATTTCCCTGTCAATAATATCAGTATTTATTTTTTCTTCTTTTTTTAATTGTATGAAGGAAATTATACCATAAACCAGCATCAATACACCTCCAAAAATAAAAAGTGCCGGTTGATCTTTTAAACTTTGAATCAACCTGTAACTTCCTAAATAAGCAATTCCAATAAAAACAATATCTCCTGAAACTACTCCTAAATCAAATACTAAAGCAGCTCTAAACCCTTTTATAATACTTGTTTCCAGTAAAATAAAAAAAACAGGACCAATCATAAAACTCAAGAAAATTCCCCAAGGAATACCAGATAAAATATCGTTTATCATTAAAAATTTAAATTTATTACCATAAAATCTAAACCAAAGTACTAATTTTTTTCTAAAATAGTACCGCCAATGAAAACTTCCTTATTAATCTGTTTTGGTTTACCGTAGATAAAAATAGAGCCTCCTGCTTTCACTTTTGCATCAACTAATGTAGTTGCATGAATTTCAGATTTTCCTCCGGCAGCAACGCTTATTGTTGTTTGTTTTGTATATAAATCAATTGCTTTTAGAATTCCGCCTGAAGTAATAACAACATCTTGATTTGTTGCTTTACCAGAAACATCAATTATTCCGCCGGCACTTGCTTTTATATTCACTTTATCAACATCAATTTCAATGTTAATCTCTGCTCCTGATTTTGCATTTAAATCTAACATAGTTTGTTTGAAATCAGTTTCACTTGATACATAACTTCCCTCACTGGCGCTGATACTTTCAATATTTTTGAAATATAATTTTATTGTAATATCATCTCCAGATAACAATTGTGGAAATGGCATTCTGATTTTCAATTCGCCATTTTTATTTACTGTTTCAACTTCATCTGCTCGATCTCCAGTGATAACTATTTTATTTTCTGAAGCTGGAATTAATTTTACATTAATTTTATCAAATACTTTTACTTCATCAAAATCTCCTAAGTTTCTGCTTACCTGAGCATTTGTAATTTGAGTTAACAATACAAAGGCAATAATCACTAATTTTTTACTCATATTTCTAATATTGCTTTTTTGGTATTCGTGAATCTTTGATTTCATTTTTTTTATTTAATTGGTTCTTCAATTCTTCTTAAAAAATTAAAATCCAGTTGTTTTTTAACTAAATCGGCATTTTTTACTTTAACGTAAATTTCATCTCCTAATTGTAATAATCTGCCAGAAGTTGCGCCAGTTAGTGCATATTGTTTTTCATCAAAAGTGTAATAATCGTCTTTTATATCACGTATTCTACACATTCCTTCACATTTATTTTCGATGATTTCTACATAAATTCCCCATTCTGTCACACCAGAAATTACACCTAAAAATTCCTGATCCTGATGATCCTGCATGTATTTTACCTGCATGTATTTGATAGAATCACGCTCGGCATTGGTTGCTAAACCTTCCATTGTAGATGAATGCAAACATTTTGTTTCATACGTTTCTTCATCAGCTGATTTTCCTCCATCAAGATAATGTTGTAATAATCGATGCACCATTACATCCGGATAACGACGAATTGGCGAGGTAAAATGAGAATAATATTCAAAAGCCAAACCATAATGTCCTATGTTATCCGTAGAATATTTGGCTTTACTCATACTTCTAATCGCAAGCGTATCAATTAAATTCTGCTCTTTTTTACCATTCACTTCTTCCATCAACGCATTCAATGATTTAGAAATATCACCTTTGTTTCGGAAATCAATTTTGTAACCAAACTTGGCAATTACCGTTTGCATGGCAATTAATTTATCTTCATTTGGTTCATCATGAATCCTGTAAATGAAGGTTTTCTTTTGTTTTCCAATATATTCTGCTACTTTTTTATTGGCCAAAAGCATGAATTCTTCAATCAAATGATTCGCATCTTTTGATATTTTAAAATAAACACCTTGAGGTTCTCCAGCTTCATCTAAATTGAATTTCACTTCTACTTTATCAAAAGAAATCGCTCCGTCAGCCATTCTTCTTTTTCTGAAAATTTTAGCTAATTCATCCATTTTTAGCGTCGCTGCAACAATTGCTTCTGAAACTTGATACGAACTTCCAGTTATAGAAATTTCTTCCGGAATAACATCATCCTTGGTTTCTATGATGTATTGCGCTTCCTCGTAAGAGAATCTTTGATCTGAATAAATTACTGTTCTACCAAACCATTGATTGACCACTTGAGATTTTTCGGTAATTTCGAATATAGCCGAAAACGTATATTTTTCTTCATTTGGACGCAATGAACAAGCAAAATTTGATAATACTTCCGGTAACATTGGTACTACTCTATCTACTAAATAAACTGATGTTGCTCTTTGATAGGCTTCATCATCTAGGATTGTTCCTTCTTGAAGATAATGGGAAACATCGGCAATGTGAATACCAATTTCGTAATTACCATTCTCCAATTTTTTAAATGATAAAGCATCATCAAAATCCTTTGCATCTTTTGGATCAATGGTAAAAGTCAATGTATCACGCATATCGCGACGTTTGGCAATCTCACTTTCTTCTATTGAAGTATCAATTTTTTGTGCAAACGTTTCTACTTCAATAGGAAACTCTGATGGTAATCCGTATTCAGCAAGAATAGCATGAATTTCTGTATCGTGTTCTCCTGGTTTCCCTAAAACTTTTATTACGGAACCAAAAGGACTATCAGCTCTGGCTGGCCAATCTTCGATATGAACCAAAACTACATCACCTTGCTCTGCCTCGCCTATTTTATCCTTTGGAATAAAAATATCAGTATACATTTTTGGATTTGCAGTAGAAACAAAAGCAAAATTAGCTTGAATGTCAATTACACCAACAAAGTCAGTTTTATTTCTTTCAATCACTTCAATGACTTCACCTTCAGGTCTTTTTCCTTTTCTTCGATTGTAAACATACACTTTGACAATATCTTTGTCTAAAGCATGGTTCAAATTATTGGTAGGAATAAAAACATCTTCTTCTAAATCTGGGCAAACAAAATAAGCTGTTTTACGTCCCGTCATGTCAATTTTACCTTCGTAATAGTCTTTGCTTATTGCTTTTACTAAATATTTACCAGGTTCAGATTCTATAATTTTATTTTGAGAAGCCAGAATCTTCAAATCTTTTATAATTTGATTTCTGCTTTGGGTATCATCGAGTTCCAGCTTTGCTCCTATTTGTTTATAATTGAATGCTTTATTAGCACTTTGCGATAATATTTTTAATATTTTATCAGAGTAGTCTTTCTCTTTTTTTATCGGCTTTCTTAATCTTTTACTCATATATCTTTTCTTAAAAGTTTAAAATTACAAAATACTTAACTGTTTTCGGTAAAGAGCTAACAGTTTTAAAGAAAATATAACTTTAAAGAATAGTTGTATCTTTATAAAAACAATTAAAATGGAAGACTTTCAAACAATTGCGATTTTTAATTATTCACATGAAATTGTAGTGCTGAAGCATTTATTGGAACAAGAAAAAATTAATTATTTTTTTGAAAACGAAACCTTAGTTTCAGTTGATCCATTTGGGAGTTTTGCCTACGGTGGAATCAAGCTTAAAATTCACATCAATGATTTTGAAAAAGTGCAAGAATTTCTTGATGACTTGAATAACAATCTAAAAATCGTTTAAAGGAAATTAGAACAGTAAAATCTATTTTTTAAATTTTAATTTTTTCAAAGTTGTCAACATATATTTAAATAAACAAAAAGAAAAATTAAATTTAAATTCTTTCTTGGTTGTTATTATAGTGTGTTAATAGTGGCAATAAATTTATTTTAAAATGTATTGAAATCAAGTTAAAAGATGTTATACGGACTTATCAACATAGTTATTTTATACTAAAGTATTCGTTTTAAAGTCTTTTCTAATTTTAATTAACAATGGTTAATAATCTAAAAAGAATTGATTTTGTAAATAAGTACTTTTCTAAAATTTGTTGATAAACTACTTTTTAATATTGATAACTATTCTAAAAATTCAACGAACTTAATTTGGATTTCTAATGTGGGTTTTGGATTACTTATTTTTTGGATACAACCATAAAAAACTTCTAATATTCTATCTAAAGTTATGAACATTGTATGTTAATTTAAAGTTAACTGAATATCAGGCAATTGCGTTTTGCTATTAACAATGTAAATTTTTAACATTTTAAATATAAAATCCACATTGATTTACAGCTATTTATAGATTTATTGGAATTGTTGATAACCGCTAATATAATAGAAATCTGATAGTTATAAAATATCCTGTTAACTTATATTTTTCCTGACTTATATCAATTGTAATAATCAATTAAAGAAGCGAATAAAGAAGCGAAATTTAAATTCTGCAAAACTAGATTTCTTTATTTAAATTTGCACCACACAACTTAATACATATAAGATGAAAATCTCCATAGGAAACGATCACGCAGGACCAGATTACAAAAAAGCAATTGTTGAAATGCTTAAAGCAAAAGGACATGAGGTAACTAATTACGGAACAGATTCAGCAGACAGTGTGGACTATCCTGATTTTGGTCATCCGGTTGCGACCGATGTTGCTGAGGGAAAAGCTGATTTTGGAATTGTTATTTGCGGAAGCGGAAACGGAATTTCTATGACAGTGAATAAACAGTCTAAAGTTCGCGCTGCTTTATGTTGGATGAAAGAAATTGCAGTTTTGGCGCGTCAACACAATGATGCGAATATTATTAGTATTCCCGCTCGTTTTACTTCAATTCCACAAGCAGTAGAAATGGTAGAAGCGTTCTTAAACACCGAATTTGAAGGTGGAAGACACCAAAATAGAGTAGATAAAATTTCTTGTTAGAAATTTTTATTGACTGAATTTACATTAATTCAGTCAGTACGTTGACTGAATTTACATTAATTTAGTCAACGTACTGACTGAATTACTATTTTTTGATTATATTTGGTTTAGATTTCTAAATCAAATAGAATGGAAAATTATTTAAAAAGAGCAGTGTTTCAAGATTTTGGTAACAAAGTACTTCCTAATAAAGTATTGATTTTACTAGGTGCTCGTCGTGTTGGAAAAACCGAACTAATAAAAAATTACCTTCAAACTATTCCTGATGGAAGTTATTTGCAACTGAACGGGGAAGATATTAATGACGCTAATCTGCTCAAAGAACGTTCTGTAGCAAATTACAAGCGATTATTACTCAATATTGATTTACTGGTTATAGACGAAGCCCAAACGATTCCTGATATTGGACTTATTCTAAAATTGATTGTGGATGCTATTGATGGAATCAAAATCATTGCTACAGGTTCCTCAATATTTGATTTAAACAACAATCTTGGTGAACCATTAGTAGGACGAAAAAACACGTTGTATCTTTTTCCATTGGCACAAATGGAATATTCCCAATACGAAAATTACAAACAAACTACAGAAAAATTAGAGGAAAGATTACTCTTTGGAAGTTATCCGGAACTGATTCAATATTCAGATTGGGAGGATAAAAAAGAGTATTTATATGAAATCATCAATTCGTATTTACTGAAAGATATTTTAGTTTTTGAAGGAATAAAACACGCCGATAAAATATATGATTTGCTGCGTTTGATAGCCTATCAATTAGGAAAAGAAGTTTCGTTGCAGGAATTAGCAAATCAGTTGCAAATGTCTAAAAACACAGTTGCTAACTATTTAGATTTGCTTTCTAAAGTGTTTATTATTTTCAAAGTAGAAGGGTTTAGTCGCAATCTTCGAAAAGAAATTGTGAAATCCAGCCGTTGGTATTTTTATGACAATGGCATTAGAAACGGCATCATTAATAATTTCAACCGATTGGATTCTAGAACAGATGTGGGTGATTTATGGGAAAATTACTTGGCGGTAGAACGCGTTAAAAAGCAAAATTACCTAAAAATAAAAACGAATAATTATTTCTGGCGGACTTATGATCAGCAAGAACTAGACTGGCTTGAGGAAAAAGGCGAAGAACTGGCTGGATTTGAGTTTAAGTGGAGTGAAACCAAAAAAGTCAAAATTCCTGCTGCTTTCGCAAAAGCCTATCCGGAAGCTACTTTTGAAGTAATCAACAAGAGTAATTATTTAGATTTTATAACATAGAAATACACTATAAAAAGTTGCAATATCCCAATTAAAAAAAACTTCCATAAAAAAGACATTTTAGAAGTTTTGTGTCGAAAAAAAAGCATCGCTAAACCGGAACCAATTGTTCCGCCGATTAGACTCGTAAGCAATAAATTACGTTCAGAAATGCGCCTTTTTTGCTGTATGGCCAGCCGTTTGTCAACTCCTATTATTGAAAAAGCAACTAAATTAATAAGTGGAAAATACCAGAATAAAAAAGACATAAATAAGGAGTTTTGACTCAAAGATACTATTTTAGCAACATGATTTTATAATCTTAAATTTAAAATGACTAATATACAATTCATATCAAAAATCGTTGCTACAGCAGCAATAAACATTGAAAAAACCGTTCAATTATTACAAGAAGATTGTACGATTCCGTTTATTTCGAGGTATAGAAAAGATACAACAGGAAATCTGGATGAAGTACAAATAGAACAAATTGCAAAGCTCCAAAAAGAATACGAGGTTATTGTAAAACGTAAAGAAGCGATTTTAAAATCGATTCAGGAACAAAATTCACTTAGTCCAGAATTAGAAAAAAAAATCCAACAGAGCTTCGATTTACAAGAATTGGAAGATTTTTATCTGCCATTCAAAAAGAAGAAAAAAACGAAAGCCGATGTTGCCCGTGAAAACGGATTAGAACCGTTGGCAAAAATCATCATGGCGCAAAATAATGATGATGTCGATTTCATTTCAACACAATATTTGAATGAAAATGTAATCAATGAAGAAGCAGCTTTGCAAGGAGCAAGAGACATTATTGCCGAATGGATTAATGAAAATATTTATGTTCGAAAGCAACTCCGAAGATTGTACGAACGCAAAGCAACCATTACCACCAAAGTAGTAAAAACGAAGAAAGACGACGAAGCGGCGCAGAAATTCAATCAGTATTTCGATTGGTCAGAACCGTTGACTAAAGCACCATCGCATCGGTTATTAGCGATGCTTCGTGCCGAAAATGAAGGCTTTATCAAGTTTAAAGTAGAAGTTGATATTGATGAAGCGTATGATATTATTGATGCGTTAGTTTTAAAAGGTCAAAATAAAACCACGCCACACGTACAATTAGCCATCGAAGACAGTTACAAACGATTGCTAAATCCAGCCATTTCAAATGAAGCCTTGCAAGAAGCAAAAGCGAAGGCTGATGCTAATTCGATTCAGGTTTTTGCGAATAATCTTGGACAGTTATTATTAGCTCCGCCTTTGGGTGAAAAACGAATTCTGGCGATTGATCCAGGATTTAGAAGTGGTTGTAAAATTGTTTGTCTGGACGAAAAAGGGGATTTGTTATACAACGAAACAATTTATCCGCATGCGCCTCAAAAAGAGGAAGCGATGGCGATGAAAAAAATTCGTTCAATGGTGAATTCGTATAAAATTGATGCTATTTCAATAGGAAATGGAACGGCTTCACGTGAAACCGAATTTTTTATCAAGAAAATAGCTTTCGATAAACCGGTTCAGGTTTTTATTGTTTCCGAAGCCGGAGCATCGGTGTATTCAGCTTCAAAAATCGCTCGAGACGAATTTCCTAATTTTGATGTGACGGTTCGTGGTTCGGTTTCTATCGGACGACGATTGAGTGATCCATTGGCGGAGTTAGTAAAAATTGATCCAAAAGCCATTGGCGTAGGCCAATATCAACATGACGTGGATCAAAACAAGTTGAAAGAAGAATTAGACAGTACGGTGATTCGTTGCGTGAATTCGGTTGGTGTAAATATCAACACAGCAAGTAAACATTTGTTGAGTTATGTGAGTGGAATAGGAGAGAAGCTGGCCGAAAACATCGTGCAATACCGTTCCGAAAACGGTCCTTTTCAAGACAGGAAACAACTCAAAAAAGTGCCGCGTTTGGGCGAGAAAGCGTACCAACAAGGCGTTGCTTTTATCCGAATTTCGAATGCGAAAAATCCGTTGGATAATTCGGCTGTGCATCCGGAAGCGTATGGAATTGTGGAGAAAATGGCAAAAGATTTGAAATTGACAGTAAATGATTTGATTGCTAACAAAGAGAAAACCGCTTTGATAAAACCAGAAAATTATATTACTCCAGAAATAGGTTTATTGGGATTGAAAGACATTATTAAAGAACTCGAAAAACCGGGATTAGACCCAAGAAAATCTGCGAAAGTATTTGAATTTGACCCGAATGTAAAAACGATAAAAGATGTAAAAACGGGAATGGTCTTACCTGGAATTGTAAATAATATTACCAATTTTGGTTGTTTTGTGGATATTGGAGTGAAAGAAAGTGGTTTGGTTCACATTTCACAACTCAAAGCAGGTTTCGTAAGCGATGTGAATGAAGTGGTAAAATTACACCAACATGTTCAGGTAAAAGTGACTGAAGTCGATGAGGATAGAAAACGGATTCAGTTGAGTATGATACTTTAAAATAAAAAAAAGGCTTTTCAATTGAAAAGCCTTTTTTTTATTTTGTTTCTTCTTCTTCTTTTTTATCAGCTGGCTGATTGTCTTTGGCTGCGTTTTTGAATTCTTTAATTCCGCTTCCTAGACCTTTCATTAATTCTGGAATTTTTTTACCTCCAAAAAGTAATAAAACAATCGCCAATATAACAAGGATTTCTGTAACACCTAATCTTCCCATGATTGAATAATTTATTGCTTAAGCAAATTTGTAATAACTCTAATGGCAAAGGTATATAGAATTAGTTAACGGAAACTCATTTTGGTACATTTATTTGGTTTCAAAAGCGTTAAAAATTTATTAAAAATAAATTTAGATGAAAAAAAGTGAACAAAAACAAGCGAATACAATCAACGACAATAATTGTTATATTTGTTCAATAATAAAAAAGTATGTCAAAAAAACGACTAAAACGGCGCAAACTCAAGGAAAATTTATTCAATAAACGACGTTTAATAATACTTAACGAAGATACTTTTGAAGAGACATTTTCTTTGAAACTTACTTTAATGAATGTTTTTGTGGTAGCGACTTTAGGAGCGATAATAATTACATTTGTTACTACTTTTATTATTGCTTTTACCCCATTACGAGAATTTATACCCGGTTATTCTTCCTCAAAATTAAAGAAGGACGCAATGGAACTGGCTTTGAAATCAGATTCTTTGACACGAGCTTTAAAGAAAAATGAAGCGTACATCCAGTCGATTCAAAAAGTGTTGACAGGAGAGTTAGAATATGCAAAATTCAATAAAGATTCGATACTTTCGGCTGCGGATGAAGTGCCTTCTCAAGCTGATTTAGCTGCATCAAAACAAGAACTGGAACTGAGAGAACAAGTGGCGAAAGAAGAAAAAAAAGCACTTTCTAAAAAATCAAAAAAAGAGTAAAAAAACCAACTTTTATCTTTTAAAGAACAAAAATAAAAATGTCAATAAAATCTACGGCTGCAAAATTATTTGCACAAAAAATATACAAGAAAACACAACTTTGGGCCAATAATCCTATTGAAACTCAAAAGAAGGTTTTGCAAAAATTAATCAAAGAAGCGAAGAAAACACAATTTGGTATTGACCATCATTTTGACCAAATAAAAACTCAACAGGATTTTGCGAAACAAGTTCCAGTAAGAGATTATGAAGGATTGAAACCTTATGTTGATAAGGTGGTAAAAGGCCAGGAGAATATACTTTGGAAAGGAAAACCGCTTTATTTTGCCAAGACTTCCGGAACTACTTCTGGGGCAAAATACATTCCGTTGACTAAGGAATCCATGCCGTTTCATATTGAAGCGGCTCGAAATGCAATTCTACATTACATTCATGAAACCGGAAACGCTGATTTTGTGGATGGGAAAATGATTTTCTTGCAAGGAAGCCCAATATTAGAAGAAAAAAACGGAGTTAAATTAGGCAGATTGTCTGGAATTGTCGCTCATTTTGTTCCAAAATACCTTCAAAAAAACAGAATGCCTTCTTGGGAAACCAATTGTATTGAAGATTGGGAAACCAAAGTAAATGCGATTGTAGAGGAAACTTTTAATAAAGACATGAGAGTTATTTCTGGAATTCCGTCTTGGGTTCAAATGTATTTTGAAAAACTAAATCAAAAAGGAGGGAAGCCCGTAGGAGACATTTTCAAAAACTTCAATTTGTTTATTTACGGTGGTGTGAATTATGAACCGTATCGCGCCAAATTTGAGAATCTTATTGGACGAAAAGTAGACAGTATTGAGCTATTTCCGGCTTCGGAAGGCTTTTTTGCCTATCAGGATTCGCAAAAAGAAAAGGGAATGTTACTGCTTTTGGACTCCGGAATTTTCTATGAATTTATAAAAAGTGACGAATTCTATACTGAAAATCCAAAACGATACACCATCGGCGAAGTAGAACTGGGTGTGAATTATGTCCTGATTATTTCTACCAATGCGGGACTTTGGGGCTACAATATTGGAGATACCGTTCAGTTTACCAGTTTAAAACCTTACAGAGTTATAGTATCCGGAAGAATCAAACATTATATTTCGGCTTTTGGAGAACATGTGATTGGCAAGGAAGTGGAAAGTGCGTTGCAGGAAGCAATTATTGGAACAGATATTCGCATCAATGAATTTACCGTTGCGCCACAAATCACGCCGGTAGAAGGATTGCCGTACCACGAATGGTTCATCGAATTTGAGAACGAACCGGAAGACAGCGTATCTTTTGCGGAAGCGATAGATACCGCCATGCGCAAACAAAATGTGTATTATGACGATTTGATTGTGGGCAAAGTGTTGCGTAAAGTGGTTGTCACCAAAGTGGCTAAGAATGGGTTTCAGGATTATATGAAATCGATAGGCAAACTGGGAGGACAAAATAAAATTCCGAGACTCTCTAATGACAGAAATATAGTAGATTTATTAAAAAATAAATAAAAGAGTTACCTTTGAAGGTTAGAAAATAATTAGAAAATGAAAGAGACTAAAAATATATCACGCTCCAGAGCGCAAGAATCATCGGCAGCAATTGAAAAAATGTACATCACCATGCGTCATCTTTTCAATAGAGGATTTTATAAGCCAATGGGAGTTTCCGGAGATACATTGAGAGAAGCATTATTGGCATTAAGCCCAGAAATATATGGAAATATTGCAGATGAAAAAGTAGAATTAAATGGACTTTTGTATGTTATAGAGCGTCTTCCGGTAGGAATTGAAGAATGTAGATTCATCAATTTAACTTCGGAAGAAGGGTATTCAAAATCTCATTTTCAAGCGATTGTTCCACCAAAAAGACGACGCAATTGTTACCGTATAGACGAAGAACAAATGAACGTGGAAATCACCCGCGGACGTTCAGATATTTATGATATTTTGACGCATTTGACGTTTATTTTCATCGAATCCCACAAAATTAGAAATAGAGTTTTACTAGATGACGCAGGCGAAGTTTCCCGCGATTGGTTCAAACTGGAACAAGCCGTTTCTCAAAAGAAAAAGCTGACACAGATAGAAAAAGAAAAAGCCATTTCACATGCTGCAAATATCCTGGGAAGAACATTTGAGGAAGTATTGGATATTTATGATGCATTCGGTTCAACAGCGGCGCCAGATCGATTTTTGCACGTTATTTTTTGGTTAGGAAAACTGGCGATTGAAGAAATAGTTGACGATAATAAGAGAACCATAACGTTTAGCCCTATCTTAAGGGAACGTTTGGGACATCATATTCACGGCGAAATTTGGGCCACAAACATTAAGGAGGTTTTGAAAGAAAACCAACTTTTGGACCGACCGATTCACGTGATTAGCGCGAACATGCACAGTGTGATGAACTCTATTTTTGCCACAGAGGTTTTAAAAACGAGGTTTAAAGACAAATCGGATTTCTTTATTTATGAAGAATTAAGCAAATCGGGTGCGAACGAAGTTCGCAATCAGGTTTCAGCAGTAGCTTTGAAACACGGAATGATTTCGTTACTGGATACTTCCGGAACAAATATAGATGTACAGATTTTTGATACCGCTAAAATTGATTGGTCCAAAACATCATTTCCAAAAGCAAATACCGGAGATAAAAAACCGGTGCTTATTGTTATGGATTATGCTTTTGGGGAGCAAGCTTATGAAACCATTGATGAGTTATTGAAGCCGTATAAAAAAGCGACTTTGCTTAATGTGGAATCAGTTTCTATCATGGGAAAAGCGGGAATTCTGGAAGGTGGAAAAGGAGATATTATGATTCCGAATGCACACATCAATGAAGGAACAGCGGATAATTATTTTTTCGAAAATGAATTGACTGCTGATATGTTTGAAGGAAATGATATTGCTGTTTTTGCCGGACCAATGGTCACCGTTTTGGGGACTTCATTACAAAACAGAGATTTATTGAAATTTTTCCATGAATCAACTTGGGGAGTTATAGGATTGGAAATGGAAGGTTCATATTACCAAAAAGCCATCCAATCTGCTTCAAAAATCAGAAAGAGTGTTCCTCATGATATCAAAGTGAGATACGCATATTATGCATCAGATAATCCTCTGGAAACCGGAAGCACATTGGCTTCAGGCGGACTAGGTACTACGGGAGTAAAACCTACTTATTTGATTACAATAAAGATATTGGAACAAATTTTCAACGTAAAATAAAAATATAGGATGAACAAAAACCAACCCAATAACCAAGAAGATCAGGAGATTGATTTAACACAAATTTCTAAAAAAATAGGAAGATTATTTGAATGGATTAATACCTTTTTGTTTAGATGTATTCAGTTTTTTGTAAAAAATGCTATTGTAATTTTGATTTTGTTGGTAATTGGAGTTGGATTAGGATTTTATTTGGATGTGACAAAAAAAACCTATGATCATCAAATTATAGTTACCCCAAATTTTGAAAGCACGGATTATTTATATTCAAAAATTGACTTGATTGAATCTAAAATCAAAGAGCGGGATACCGTTTTTCTGAAAGAAATTGTAGGGATTAAAAATCCTAAAGAAATAATTAAAATTGAAATCAAACCCATAACGGACGTTTATAAATTCATTGAAAACAAGACAGAGAACTTTGAATTAATCAAGTTGATGGCTGAGGGTGGAGATATAAAAAAAATCCTTGAAGATAATTTGACCAGTAAGAATTACAGCTTACATACGATTACTTTCAAAACTAAAAACCAAACAAATAATACGGAAACTGTTCAACCTATTTTAATCTATTTAAACGAAACGGATTACTATAAAAAAGTCCAAAAAGAGACAGTAAATAATATTCAAATAAAAATGATTCAAAATGACACTATTATTTCACAAATAAATGGTGTTTTGAATGGGTTTTCTAATATGGTAAATGGGGCTCAAAAAAGCGATAAACTTGTTTACTATAATGAGAATACACAGCTTAACGATGTTATTAAAACGAAAGAGACTTTAATTAATGAACAAGGAAATCATAGAGTAGATTTAGTTGGATTGGATAAAATTATAAAAGACAATAGTTCAACCTTAAATATTGAAAATACAAACTCAGTCAATGGAAAGTTAAAATTGGTTTTGCCAGTTTTATTTTTACTATCATTTATTTTAATTCGTTTATTTTTAGCGTATTATAAAAGTCAGTTGGAAAAATCAAAAATGATTTAATTGTTTTTCACTTTCTTTTTAAAACTAAATACAGACGAATAGGGTTTTAATTAATCAGATACTATCATTTCCTTAAATTTTGAAAAAATCAATATGGGTTTCAATAAAATAAAAAAAAATCCATTTGTTTTACAGAGTTTAAAAACGATGTTTTTAAGAATTATAGGTGTAGTTACCCTTTTTGGATTTTCATTGTTTTTAACGCATAATTACGACCCAAAAATCATTGGTCAATTCGACTTTATACAAAAAATCCTTTTGGTTTTAAGCAGTATATGTATTCTGGGTTCGGATCAGTCCATCTTATATTTTACAGGTATTTTAAAAAGTACAAATGAAACAGAAAAATTAAAGACAATATATCTGAGAATTATTTCGCTTATTTTAATATTGTCCGTTGTAGTATTAGTCCTTTTTTTCTTTTTTGGAAAAAGCATCATAATCTTTTTTTTTAATGATAATAATACTTATAGATTAGTCTTAAAAGCGGTGGTAGTATTGTTCTTTTATTCCTTGACTCTATTTAATACAGAAACAATAAGGGCATTAGGAAGGGTATATATGGCAGAACTGTTTAGAAACCTATTCAAATATTTGTCAGTCATATTTGGAGCTATAGTTTTACTTTATTTTCATCAGGAAATGTATCTTATCGATACTTTTTTAATAGGATTTATAGCGCTGGCAATTATAACAACAGGAATTGTTATTTGGATTTTAAAAAAAGAAGGATTTGTTTCCTCTAATAAAAGTGACAGCAGTCGTTTTTCCTATTCATTTATTGCGTCAAAATCGTACCCAATGGCGGTAAGTAATTTAGCCATTTTTTTGATGCTGACTTTAGACGTTGTTTTTTTAAAAAAATTCAAAGGAGACGAAATAGTTGCTTATTATTCAATTGCGATGAAGTTGGTCTCTATTTTATTTTTGATTAATAACTCTGTTTTTATATCGGTTTCTTTAAAGATTGCAAAACAATTTACAGATAATAATAAGACTGCTCTTTTAAACACAATGAAACAAAGTTCCAGAATAATTTTTTTTCTTACACTGCCTATTGTTGTGGTCGTTTGTTTTTATTCTGAAAGTATCCTCCATTTCTTTGGACCTAATTATGTACAAGCCAAACAAGCACTTTTAATATTGATGGCGGGTCAATTATTAGCTTCTTTATTTGGGATAACGACTATTTATTTGAACATGACTGGAAGACAGCGTATTTTTCAAGTGGTATTAATTTCAGCAGTATTCCTGAATTTTATTCTTAATTTTATATTAATTCCAATATATTCTCTTACTGGTGCGGCAATTGCTTTTGTGTCTAGCTTACTTTTTTGGAATATTATTACTGCATTTATTGTTTATAAAAAAGACAAACTATTAATTATAATGCATTAAATGAATAAGGTAAATAAAAATATTCTTTTTAGTATAATTGTACCGGTTTATAATGTTGAAGAGTATTTGAATCAATGTATAGATAGTATTTTAGAGCAATCATTTTCTAATTTTGAATTAATTTTAGTTAATGACGGTTCGATGGACACTTCATTAGCCATTTGTTCGGAATATAAAAGTAGAGATGAAAGAATACAATTACTGGATAAACAAAATGGTGGGGCAGCGGATTCTAGAAATTATGGACTGTCAAAAGCTCGTGGACAATATGTGATATTTGTGGATGGTGATGATTTTTGGAGTGGAGACTTTGTATTAAATGAAATGGCTATTTTAATAAAGAACAATGATTTTGATATAATTATTCATGAAGAAAGCCGATATTTTTCTACTAACAACATAAAATGCAAATACAATCAAAATAAACTAAAGCATAATTCAGGAAACTTTGAAGACGATGCCCTAGACTTGGTTTATTATCATTTATATGCATCAAGTCCTTGGGATAAAATAATTAAACGATCTATTTTAATCGACAATGATTTGTTTTTTCCTCTGAACCTAAAATATGAAGATATGGAATGGTGTGCCAAATTGATGAACCACATAAATACCTATTGTATTTATCCTAAATCATTTTATATGTATAGGCAATTAAGAGTGGGATCAGAGGTTTACTCTATGAATGAGCAAGCTGTTTTAGACATTCATAAGTCGGTAAAAAAGGGATTAATTGAAATTCAAAACGAAAAAGAGACACTGCAGCTGGCCATGAAAAATTATTGGTCTTTTTATTATGTTGTAATATTAATGCATTTTGATAAACTTTCCTTAAACAATAAAAAAGTGCTTATTAAGGAATTATCTTCATGGAAAAATTTAATTTCTTCAGGAAGAAACATCACAGTAGATAAAGTAAATTCATTTTATAAAATTTTACCGTTTTCTGTGTTACCAAAATTTATGAGTATATATGCAAAGATGAATTTGTTTTATAAAAAAACGAAATTATGATTTACATTTAAATCGAACCATCATTTACATGAAAATAAAAATTAAAAGAAATAAGGCGGTATTTATAGGGTTGTTTTTTTGTAATTTAATAGTAGCCTTTCTGACGCCTTATATTTTACCGGAAAGATATTTTAACGATACTGTAATCATAGTATTTGACAAGTTCCATGAAATAGGCTGGTTTGGCAGTTACCCGTTTGCCATTATGTTTTATAAGCTTACAGGCCTGCGACATCTTCCTTTTTTTCTTATTGCCTTAATTCAATTTCCTATAGTAACATATATATATTATAAAATTGGTGTGCCATCTAACTTCCATAAGTTAAATGTAAAAAATGGTTTGGTCTATGTTGCTTTACTTCTCACGGGAATATACATGTCTATGCCTACTAAGGAATTTATAACTTTTTTAATGTTTTGTACAATTCCTTTTATATTCCAATCCAATAAAAAGCCAAGATTTAAAATCATTTTTTCACTTATTTTAATTGCTTGTTTTTCGTTTTTCAGACCCTATTATATATTGCTGCCAATATTTGCAATAGGGATGTATGTATTGTCATTTATCAAATTTGAGAACAAAACATTTTCTACTATTTTTTATGGATTACTGATTGCCATTTTTTTATCACTGAGTCATGGAGTTGTAAGAGGAGAGTATATTTCTAAACTAACAAGGGAGAATTATGTGATTAATAATATCAATAAAAACAATATAAATACGGCCATAGTATCACCAATATCACAAGACACCTGGTATGGTGAAGCATTTGGTATTGTCTATGGTTTTATGGCAGTAAATGTGCCTATAGTTGAAGCAATTAAGCATATTTTATCTCCTCAAGTATTGGCCTTTGTGCTATGGCAATTATTGATTTTTTATATTTTATTTGTTCGGTTTTCCAGATGTTTAAAAAACAGAAAACAATATCAATTTGAGTTGTGGATATTACTAATTTTATTTGCTTATTTCATAGTTCAAGGTATATTTGAGCCTGATTTAGGGACTTCCATTAGACATAAAATAGGCCTTTTCCCTTTAATATATTTTGCATTGTATTATGAACATTTCAGAAAAGACATTCAACAAAGTATTTAATTTATTTTTATTTTTAATTGCTATCACTTTAATTTTCAGAAAACTATGCACTGTTTTTTTGATCGTTTTTGTTGTTTTCAATTTGTTGTTTTTAAAAAAAATAAAATTTTCAAAAAGCCAATTGCCAATTATGTTGGTAATAGCAGCTCCATTTTTGATGGAAATGTTGTTTTTTGTAAATAATGACTCTTATGTGTTGGGTTTAAAATCATTGGAGAAAAGTCTTTCATTACTTTTTTTTCCAATATTTATAATTGGAAATTATCAACGAATTCAATTTCTTAAAATTTTAAAAGCCTATTGCATTGGAACAACCTTTATTATGGCATTCTTTTTTGGGCGTTTTATACTATTGTATCCGGAACATTTTTTTAAATATCTGAATGGGATTCATCTTTGGGAAATGGGTTATGTGTTTTCTGAAAGTATTGGTATTCATGCACCGGCACTCAATATGCACTTGGCTTTTGTAGCGTTTTCTAATCTTTATTTTTTGCTTGAAACTTCTAAAGCACATTATACTAAATGGTATAAAATAGGAGATTTAATGCTTTTTATCAGCTCTTTCTTTTTTGTTTTATACGTGAATACCAGGATGGCATTATTAGGCACTTTGTTTGGTTTTATGACGGTGGGTTATTTTCAAATTTCCAAAAGATATAGTTCTAAGGTTATCTTCAAAAGAGCAATTATTATGTTGCTTTTAATTGGTTCTGTTTTATTTTTATTCATACAAAAGAATCCTTTCATGAAGGAAAAGTATTCGACTCAAATTTTTTCGAATATGGATAAAGTGGGGAAATTAGATGAGATAGATCATCCCGAAATAGCGGTTTACAGTTCTTTTGTAACCCGATTATCCATCTGGAAATCAGCATGGGAATTGTCCCTTAAAAATCTTCCTTTTGGAGTGGGAGCATCGGACGGAAAGACAGAATTAGTAAAGTATTTTAAAGAAACGAATCAAATATTTTTGGCAAAATATGAGTTCCCAACACACAATCAATTTTTAGATTATTTATTAAAATTTGGAATATTGGGACCTATTACAGCCTTATTCTATATTGGATTTATTGCTTATTTAGGAATTAAGACAAAAAATGCAGTTATAATTTCTTTCTTTTTTTTGTTTTTCACTTCAAACTTTACAGATGATTTCCTGCTTCGCTTTGATGGAATTGTTTTCAGCGGATTATGGATTTCTATATTTGCCAGTTATTGGCTTCAACAAAAAAGTAAGCGGCCTGTTGCATAATTATTTTAAAATGACATAAAAAAAACCGCTTATTTAGCGGTTTTAATTACATCTTTTTTGAATTCTAAATTTGGATAAATTTCTCCAACTTCTGAAAATTGTTGTAATGTTTCAATAGGTACATTTTTTACAACATAATCTTTTCCGGGAGGTAGTGTTTTAATATAATCATCTGTTGCGGCTATAGAATTAGTTCTCCAGCGAACTCCTTCTTTTATTAAATACCATTGACCATTAGTTCCCAAAACAATTTTACCTTCGTAACGATCAAAGTCAGTAACTTCAACTTTTACTTCATTAGACGCTTTAGAATCAACCTCTTGAATGGCATCTTGTTGTGTCGTTTCTTCTTTCTTGTTTCCACAAGACAATGAAAATAAAGCAACTAGAGTCGCAATCATAAACGTATTTTTCATTTGAATTTATTTTAAATGATAGAAATAAAAATTTCCGTAAATATCGTTATTTTTTTTAATCGGAGAAACTTAATAGATGTTATATATAGGTAGGATTATTTTTTAAAATAGGTGCTCATGAGATAATTTAAATCAATACTTTGTAATCATTAAATTTGTGATACATTTGATTTGTGATACTAAATTCACAAGGAATAAGTGAAGATTATTATTCTTTTACATCATAAAAATGGCAAAAAAAAAGATAGTTCATGTATTACATTCTATAGGTGGAGTGGATGTATATTTGAGACTTGTTTTAGAAAATATGGATACTGATTTGTTTGAAAACATTGTTGTTCATGGGACCAAAGACACAAACAAGCCTTTTTTTGATAAAAATGGCCATGAGGTAAAAGAATATAAAGTTTCTATTTTTAGGGACATTTCAATACTGAATGATATTAAATCATTATTTCAAACCTATAAAATTCTAAAAAAAGAAAAACCAAATTTAATACATGCTCACAGTGCTAAAGGTGGTATTATAGGTAGAATCACTGGCAGATTATTAGGAATAAAAGTCATTTATACGCCACATGCTTTTTCGTATTTAAGCACACAAAATAGAGTGAAAAAAAACCTTTTTTTGAGTATTGAAAAGGTTCTTGCCAATGGGAATAGTCTACTTTTGGCCACATCAGCATCCGAAAAAAAGCGAGCGATTGAAGTCGTTGGTTATAAACCTAAAAGTGTAATGGTATTCAATAATTGTATTGAGCCAATAACTAAAACTCAACCCTTACTTATTACTAAAACTTGGCCTGAAGATTATATTTGTACCGTTGGGCGTCCATCGTATCAAAAAAACATTGAACAAATGATACGGGTAATGTATGAAGTTAATAAAGAAGCTAAAATTCATTTAATCGTAATGGGAGTTGGCCCAGTATCTGGACAGTTAGAATCCGTTAAAAAGTTGATTCAGGAATTAGACATGACTAATGATGTCACTCTTATAAAGTGGACAGAAAGAACCGATGTTTTTAATATAATTAATCAATCTAAATTCTATATTTCAACGTCCAGATATGAGGGAATGCCATATTCTATTATTGAAAGTTTGGCATTATCTAAAGCTTGTGTAGTTACTAACTGCGATGGAAATAAAGATTTAATTATTGATAATTATAATGGATTTGTTATTGAAAATGAGGATTTAAAAGGTTTTAAAAATAAAATTTTGAAGCTATTGAGTGATAAAGAATTATTGGATAAATTGTCAAAAAATGCGTTTACTTCTTATTCCGAAAACTATGATATTAAAAAAAATATTTTCGAACTAGAATCTATTTATTTGGAATAAATGCTGTTTATTTAATATTGAAAAAAAGAATTTTAATGCATAAAGAGTTCATCAAACAAAAGATTAAGAAAGAAAAATTTCATCCCGGGATTATAGGTTTTTTCATTAATTATAATTTTCTTATCCGAAAATCAATTCGAAGCGCCATAAAAAATAATGCTCATAAACTCAATGGTTCTTTGTTGGATTTTGGTTGTGGAACAAAGCCTTATAAAAATCTATTTGTAAATGTAAAGGAATATATTGGTGTGGATTATAAGATTGAAGGGAGAGAACAAAACTATAATGAAGTAGATAAATTTTATGATGGAAAAGAAATTCCATTTGAAAATGAACGGTTTGATTCTCTTTTGTGTACCGAAGTTTTAGAACATGTTTTTAATATTGATGAATTATTAAAGGAATTTAATAGAGTATTAAAGAAAAATGGGACGGCTTTAATAACGACTCCATTTATGTGGGAAGAACATGAAATGCCATATGATTTTGCAAGGTATACAACACCAGCTTTACAACATTTGTATCAAAAAAATGGTTTCAAGGTGGTTGACAATTTTAAAACAGGAAATTATATAGAAGTTATTTTTCAATTCAATTTAAATTATATAAAGAATATACTGCCAAACAATAAAAACGTAAGACAGGTTTTCCTAATTCCTTTCATTGTCTTTTTTAATTTTTTTGGAATGCTTTTCAGTTTTGTATTGCCAATTGATAAAACAGCTTATTTCAACAACGTGTTTGTTTTAGAAAAAATAGGATAATTTGAAATGTTTCACCAATAACGGGACATAAATAAAAGGTTATTAAAAAAATATTTTGCCTTATTTCTTTCACAATCCTAATGATAAGTTTATTTTTGACAGAAACCTCTTTATGAGGTCAAGAATAGTTCTAAACTATAAAATCTATATGAAAAGAATACTTATCACCGGAGCAGCTGGATTTTTAGGATCACATCTTTGTGACCGTTTTATTAAAGAAGGCTATTTTGTTATTGGAATGGATAATCTCATTACGGGAGATTTAAAAAATATAGAACATTTGTTCAAACTGGAGAATTTTGAATTTTATCATCATGATATTACAAAATTTGTTCATGTTCCGGGTCAACTAGATTATATTCTTCATTTTGCTTCGCCTGCAAGTCCAATAGATTATTTAAAAATCCCGATACAAACCTTAAAAGTAGGCTCTCTTGGGACGCACAATCTTTTAGGTTTGGCAAGAGTAAAAAATGCCAGAATTCTTATTGCATCTACGTCTGAAGTGTACGGAGATCCATTGGTTCATCCACAAACGGAAGAATATTATGGAAATGTAAACACAATCGGACCAAGAGGTGTTTATGACGAAGCAAAACGTTTTCAGGAATCTATAACGATGGCGTACCATACATTTCATGGCGTAGAAACCCGAATTGTTAGAATTTTTAATACCTATGGACCTAGAATGCGTCTTAATGATGGCCGCGTAATTCCTGCTTTTATTGGTCAGGCAATTCGTGGGGAAGACTTAACTATTTTTGGGGACGGAATGCAAACCCGTTCGTTTTGTTATGTGGATGACCAAGTCGAAGGTATTTTCAGATTACTGCATTCCGATTATGTTTATCCGGTAAATATTGGAAATCCAGATGAAATCACCATCAAGGATTTTGCGGAAGAAATTATAAAATTGACAGGAACTAATCAAAAAGTTGTATATCATCCATTACCGGTAAATGACCCTTTACAGCGTCAGCCAGATATCACGAAGGCAAAAGAATTGCTTGGATGGGAAGCCAAAATAGGTCGTGCTGAAGGAATGAAAATCACCTATGATTATTTCAAATCGTTATCTAAAGAGGAACTTTCTAAAGAGGAACATAAAGATTTTTCCAGTTATATAAAGTAACAGGAATTTTTTTAAACCGATAAAAAACCAACCAGGTTATATTCGTTAATTATGAGTGCATCTCGAACAGGAAGATATTCAAAGTACATTAGACCCATTAGTATCTCAATAGATCTAATGGTTATTTTGACTCTTGGTTTTTTCTTTTTCAAAGACCTTAATTTTAAGATTGAGCACTTTCTTATTTATCAGATACTTGGATGGGGTACAGTTGCTTTTTTTGTAAGGTTCTACGGAATATATCGCTTTACAACTCCGCTTGAAATAATATCAAAACTAGTAAAACAGGGCGTTTTGTTTCTTTTAATAACCATTGCTTTTTTTCCGTTTTCAAAACAAGTCGTGTTTAACGGAGTAGTGATTGCCCTATTTATATCCTCTGTGATGTTACTAATTACTATTTCAAAATTTTTGTTGTTTTACTATTTAAAAGAATATAGGATTATAACCGGAAGTAATTATAGAAGTGCTGTCATTATTGGATATACTCCTGAGGCGATAGAATTAAAAAATCTTTTTGAAACCAGAAATGATTATGGGTATCGCTTTTTAGGCTATTTTTCAGATAAAAAATCAAATCAAAATATTAAAGGGAAATTAGCAGATTTGAAACCCTTTGTAATTGAAAATTGTGTAGATGAAATTTATTGCTCATTAAACGAAATTTCCAATGAGCATTTGAAAGATTTAATTGATTTTGCAGATGAAAACAATAAAGCGATAAAATTCATACCGGATACAAAAGAGATTTTTTCAAAAAATTTGAAAATTGACTACTACGAATTTTTCCCGGTACTCTCTTTAAAAAAAACCATGCTTCATGAGCCTGCTACAATGATCTTTAAAAGGATTTTTGACATTGTTTTCTCTAGTATAATTATTGTATTTCTCTTATCGTGGTTAATTCCATTATTGGCAATTTTAATAAAGTTAGAATCCAGAGGTCCGGTTTTTTTCAAACAAGGAAGACCAGGAATTGATGAAAATGAATTTTTCTGTTATAAATTTCGCTCGATGAAAATCAATAAAACAACAGAAAAAGAAGCTTCAAAAAACGATCCGCGTGTTACCAAAATAGGGAAGTTTATGAGGAAAACAAGTTTAGACGAAATGCCTCAATTCTTAAATGTTTTACTCGGAGACATGTCAGTTGTAGGTCCGCGGCCACATCTTTGGGCTCAAAATAAAGCCTATGGAAATAAAGTTAAAAAATACATGGTACGCCATTATGTTAAACCAGGGATTACCGGATTAGCACAGGTGAGTGGTTTTCGAGGTGAAATCGAGACAGAAGCCGATATGATTAATAGAATAAAATTTGATGTTTTTTATATTGAAAATTGGTCCTTAATTTTAGATTTAAAAATAATTTCTCAAACAGTTGTCAATATTTTTAAAGGAGAAGAAAAAGCGTATTAGAAAACATTTTGTTGAATCAAATCTTCTATTTGTATATCAAGATTAAACGAAGTTTGAACGTCATTAAAAATTCGTTTTTTCATTAAATCTAATTCTGCTTTTTGAATATTTGAAATAGTTTGCAGTTTTTCGTTCAAATCATCATAGTTTCCTACTTTGGCTACCCAGCCTAAATTATGCTTTTCTGTTATGATTTCTCCTTCACCACCACCAAAGTATAAAACAGGAAATCCTAATGCGCCATACTCGAAAATTTTAGAAGGAACTGAACCATAAATTCTTGTTTTTAATGGTACTATTGTGATATCAAACGTTTTTAACATTTTATGCAAAGTGTTGCGGTCCATCATTCCGTAAAAAATAATTTTCTTATCTGTTCTGGACTGAATTAGGGCTTCTATTTGTTTTTTTTCAGCGCCATCACCAAATAGGTGTAACTCGATATTTAATCCTTCTAAGTTGATTTTTTCGCACAATTCTAAAACACCTTGTGCCACCCCAAAAAGACCGGCATAGAAAATTTTAACAGGCTCATTTTCTCGGGTTTCTAAATCCATTTCAATGGTTTTATGGTCAGGAAAATTGCGATATAAAAAACACTTTTTTTCAGGAAAAATAGAGTGGACATGAGTAATAATTTCGTTGGATTGGCCTAAAATTAAACTTGCTTTTTTGTAGATAAAACGTTCTAAAAATAAAGAAACACGATGCGAAAATGAATTGGCTTTTAAAGCATTTAATTCAACTGCAGCCAATGGCCATAAATCAGAAACATTCAGAATAATTTTTTTCCGCTTCAGCGAAAGAACTAAAACTGAAATAAAAGAAAGTAATAATGGAGGTGATTGAACCACTACTTTTTGAGGTGTTTTTTGAAATAATAAGTAAAAAAACAATCCAAAAGAAAAGGATAAAACCGATAATAGTCTCTTGATTATATTTTTACTGTTGCTCGGATAAATCCAAAGACGTTTTACAATAATATTTTGTAGATTTTCAGTAACAGAAAATTTGCCTTTGTATTCCGGAAATAGTTCGCCTTTTGGATAATTCGCCAAGGGACAAATTACAGAAACTGTATAATTATTTTGATGTAATTTTAAAGCCAGCTGCTCGATTCGATTCGCTGCCGCACCTTTCTCCGGTGGATAATAATTAGATATGATGAGGATTTCTTTCATTGTTTTTTTGAAAGTAAAATATCAATTATTCGTTCAGAAGCTTTTCCATCCCAAAGTTCAGGAATTCCTGCTTTTCGACTACCATTTTGAACAAAATCGCTAAACATTTTCTTTAGATTCTCAATCGATGTACCAACTAAAGTATTAGTGCCTATGGTTTGTGTTTCGGGTCTTTCGGTATTGTTTCGCATGGTGAAACAAGGAATCCCTAAAACCGTTGTTTCTTCTGAAATTCCGCCAGAATCTGTAACTACAGCAAAACTGTTTTTAATTAAAAACATAAAATTTAAATACCCTTGTGGTTCAACAAATAGAATGTTTTTTAAGTTCAAATTTGTTTCTCCTAAAATCGCTTTTGTTCTCGGATGAATAGGAAAAATCACTTTTTTATCACCAACCATTTTATCAATTCCTTGCAAAAGTTGAATCAATGATTGCTCTTCATCAACATTTGAGGGACGGTGTAAAGTCAAAATGATGTAATTTTTGGTTTCTAAATTGAATTCATTCCAAAAAACCGGTGCTGAAATTCGATTTATGTTTTGATACAAAGTGTCTATCATTACGTTTCCAACAAAATGAATATTCGAAGAATCTGCTCCATATTTCAACAAATTTTCTCCTGCCCAAGTTGAGGTTGTGAAAAAATAATCGGTTATACTATCCGTAACAATTCGATTGATTTCCTCTGGCATTGTCATATCACCTGAACGAATACCAGCCTCTACATGAGTTACTTTAATATTTAATTTTTTAGCAACAATCGCACAGGCCATAGTCGAGTTGACATCGCCAACCACCAAAATTAAATCACATGGATTTTGCAGTAATTCTTGTTCAAAAGCAACCATTATTGTGGCAGTTTGTACCGATTGTGTGCCGCTTTTTACTTCTAAGTTTGCATTGGGCTCAGGAATATTTAATTCTTCAAAAAATGTATTGCTGAGGTTTTTGTCATAATGTTGTCCAGTGTGAACCAATCGATACGAGATTTTCGCTCCTTCAGCTTGTTTTTTCTCTATCGCTTTTATGATAGGGGCGATTTTTATAAAATTGGGTCTTGCGCCAGCAACTATTGTAATTTTCATAGTGTTATTTTACAAATGAAATAAATTGTTTTAATTTTCCTCTGTTGTTTCGTTCTAATTTTTCTTTTTTATGGAAGATGAACACCAAATCATTTTCTAAATAAAGTGCTATCGCCTTTTCAATTTTTTCAATTTGTGCCAAATTTAATTCGATTTCGCTCACATATTCAATTTCAAAAGTATCTATTTTAGTTTGTTTTATCACAAATTCTTTTACATTTCCGTCATCTTCAATGATGCTTTTTGTCACATAATAAAAGGTAAGTCCAGGTGATTTTTTCCCGCTGGGTAAAGTGGCAACATCATTGGTCCGGCCTATTAATTTTTTGAGAATCGGTTTTTGTAACGTACTTTTTTCGTCTAGAATTCCAATATCGCCAATATCATATCGTATGAACGGATGTGCTTTATTGAACAAGGAAGTGATTACAATCCGGCCTGCGGTACCATTTGGAACGGCTTTATTATTATCATCCAAAATCTCTACAAACAACGTTTCCGAATTGACTTGCCATTCGTCTTGAGGATTTTCAAAAGCAATCAAATCCAGTTCCGAAGCACCATATTCATTGACAATAGGAATGCCAAATTGTTTTTCTAAAAGGAGTTTGTCTTCTTCAAAAAGCATTTCTGAAGTTACCATACATACTTTCAAAGTGGGACAAATTGCGTTTAATATGATATTTTTCTTTTGTAAAAATTTAGCAAACAAAACAATCGAACTCGTATAACCATTGATGTAATCAAATTTTTTGGTTCGAAAATGATTCAAAAAACCTTCTAAAATTTCATCCGATAAATCAAAAATGGAGAACCGAAACCGATGGCTCAAAAAATCCTTGAAACGTTCTTTTTTGTTTCCGATAAAATCCATCGGAATACCATAAAAACGTGCTTGATAGGAGGTATTAAAATCAATTCCATACCAACCAAAACGGTATATGTTTGAAGCCCAAGTCAACGCATGACAGTATTTATCTTTGGCAAAAATAAAAGGAGTCCCGCTCGATCCGGACGTTTTGTTTACGTAACTATTTTTAGGAAAATAACCTTTCGAAAGCCTATCCAATAATGGTTTTTGTAAGTTTTTCTTATTCAAAACGGGTAAATCTTCCCAGTTTGTAAAAGATGTCATTCCCGCTAAATCTTTATAAAAAGCATTATTTTGTAAATGAAAATGGACAATTTCTAACTTTTTATTTTCAACAAAAACGCCATGTTCTTTTTCAGAAAACGCTACGATTTTCCGCAATTCGGCTTTAGCCTCCTTCATTTGGAAGCCATTTATCTGCAACGATAAGTCGAATAGTGGAAACATTTTAAAGGTATATTTCACCAAAAATAATATTTAGCAACAACTAATGACGGAGAACCAACAACTTTTTGAAAATTAATTATTTTTTAAGTTCAAAAGCAATTATTTTTGCACCACAACTAAACACAACTACACATGACAATTTTACTACTGGGATCGGGCGGAAGAGAACATGCTTTTGCATGGAAAATGATTCAAAGTCCGCTTTGTGACACACTTTTTGTAGCTCCGGGAAATGCTGGAACAGCTTCAATAGCTACGAATGTTGCTATCAGCCCAACCGATTTTGAAGCTATAAAAACGTTTGTTATTCAGGAAAAAGTAGCAATGGTTGTCGTAGGACCAGAAGATCCTTTGGTAAAAGGAATTTATGATTTCTTTTTAAACGATGCTGCATTAAGTCATATTCCGGTTATCGGTCCATCAAAAATTGGTGCGCAACTGGAAGGAAGTAAAGAATTTGCCAAAGAATTTCTAATCAAACATAAAATCCCAACTGCTGCGTACGATAGTTTTACTGCTGAAACGGTAGAAAAAGGATGTGAATTTCTGGAAACATTGCAACCGCCATATGTTTTGAAAGCAGATGGTTTAGCCGCAGGAAAAGGAGTTTTAATTATTCAGGATTTGGCAGAAGCCAAAGAAGAATTAAGAAACATGTTAGTGCATCAAAAATTTGGAGATGCAAGTTCTAAAGTCGTTATCGAAGAATTCTTGGACGGTATAGAATTAAGCTGTTTCGTTCTTACAGATGGAAAAAACTACAAAATATTACCAACTGCCAAAGATTACAAACGTATTGGTGAAGGCGATACAGGATTAAATACAGGCGGAATGGGAGCGGTTTCTCCAGTTCCTTATGTTGATGCTGTTTTGATGGAAAAAATCGAAACACGCATTGTAAAACCTACTATTGATGGTTTTCAAAAAGACGGAATTCCATACAAAGGTTTTGTTTTCATAGGATTGATTAATGTGAAAAACGAGCCAATCGTAATTGAATACAATGTGAGAATGGGTGATCCGGAAACCGAAGTCGTTATCCCAAGATTGAAAACAGATTTAGTCGAATTGTTTTTGGCTGTAGCCAATGAAAAACTGGACGAAATCAATCTGGAAATTGACGAAAGAAGCGCCACTACAATTATGGTAGTTTCTGGTGGATACCCTGAAGATTTCGAAAAAGGAAAAGTAATTTCAGGATTAGAAAATATTGAAGATTCAATTGTTTTTCACGCAGGAACTAAACTTGATAACGGAAACGTAGTCTCAAACGGAGGAAGGGTTTTAACCGTAACTTCCTATGGAAATGATTTTGAAGAGGCCATAAAAAAATCTTACCAAAACATAGATAAACTAAATTTTGATAAGATGTATTTTAGAAAAGATATTGGAAACGACTTAAAATAGTTTCCAATTATCGTTCACTTTTTTTTAATTCTTATTTTAAGAAAGAGTGAGCGGTAGTATCTTGCTTCTCTGTTCCGGCGTCTTCAAAAATTTTCAATTGCTTGATCCAGTATACCATTGCCGAAGCACAAATAATCATGAAAATCCAATTGATTGTATTAGCCGCAAACCAAGATGACAACTCTAATGAGCGTAAAAAGTCTAGAGGAGCAAATAAAATATTTACAAATAAGTATTGTATTCCTTCGAAAAATGCTTTCATAATGTATAAAATTAATTTTATTAATTGTTTTTGAGGAACTCTGGGTGTTAAAAGTTCTTATTTGAAGAATCTTTTTGAACTTGCAGGGCTTACTTTTTAAACAAGTATTATATTTACGAACACAAAAGTATAAAATATCCTTATGATAACAAGTGTTTTTAGAAAATCTACACCATTAAATTTTTCATTGGTCGTAATTTTAATGCTGGTTTTCTTTTCTATATACCAATTTCAAGATTTATCCTGGATGAATTCCTTTGTATTAATTTCAAAAAAGGGAATGTTGTTTTGTGTTTTATTGGCATCTGTTTTTATCACGAATTTTGTTGTTAAGAAAAACGGATTGAGTAAAGACAGCAGCTACACAGTTTTTTTTTACTTTTTGTTTCTACTTTTTTTTCCTTCAGTATTAGATAATTTAAATCTGATTTTGTCTAATTTCTTTATTCTTTTGGCGCTTCGCCGATTGATTTCATTGCAATCCCTGAAAGCTTCCAAAGAAAAAATATTTGATGCCTCTTTATGGGTTTTTTTAGCGGCACTATTTCATTTTTGGAGTATAATTTTCATAGTGCTGGTTTTTATATCCATAATTTTCCATGTTTCCAGAGATTATAGAAACTGGATATTGCCTTTTATCGCTTTTTTTATTGTTGGAATTCTGTTCATGATTTATGCAACAGTTTTCGATTTGGATGTTCTTGAATACATCATTAAAAGTGTACAAATCAATTTTGAAATCGACTATTTCACGAATAATTATCAAAACGGGGCTTTATCAATTTACGCGACTGTAGCTTTGTTTTTCTTGGTTTCCATGTTTGCCACATTATCAAACAGACCACAATTGTTACATACTTCTTTCAAAAAAATCATCGCCTCTTTCTTCATCGGAGTTGTGATTTTTCTGATTTCGGCAAATAAAAGTAATGATTTGTTGCTGTTTACATTTGCGCCTTTGGCCATGATGGCAACCAGCCATATTGAAATTCCTCAAGAAAAATTAAATCAGGAATTAGTGATGTATGTGCTGACTGCCTGCAGTTTTTTTGCTTTTTTCTCCCAATTATAATTTTTCACCGTACGCTAAATCTCCAGCATCTCCCAATCCTGGTACAATATAACTGTGCTCGTTTAGTTTTTCATCCAAAGCAGCAACCCAAAGATGACAGTTTTCCGGCAAATGTTCTTCAAGATAAGCAATACCTTCCGGAGCGGCAATCACAACAGCAATGTGAATTTCTTTTGGCGTCCCTCTCTCCATTAATTTATTGAAAACGGCAACAATAGATTGACCGGTTGCAAGCATGGGATCTACTAATACTAGGTTTTTTTCATTTATAGCAGCAATGGCTTGGTATTGCACTAAAATATCAAAATAATCGTCATTGTTTGGATGGTGTCTAAAGGCGGAAATGAAACCATTTTCGGCATTATCAAAATAATTCAGAAACCCTAAATGTAAGGGTAAACCAGCGCGTAAAATGGAACATAAAACCAATTGATCCTTAATCTCAGTTGTTGTTTTTATACCTAAAGGAGTTTGGATTTCGACACTTTTGTAGTGTAATTTTTTACTTAATTCATACGCCATTATTTCACCAATACGTTCAATATTTCTTCGGAAACGCATGCTGTCATTGTGAACATTTACATTTCGTATTTGTCCTAAAAAATGATTTAGGATGCTATTGTCTTCTGATAAATAATGGATTTGCATGTTTTTATTTTTGCTATTAAACTTATAAATATTTTTATAATCTATAAAAGTATAAAAAAGTATCTTTGTCCTTTAAAATATAAAGATATGTTTTCAAAATTAGCTTATTCAGTATTCGAACAAAGTATTAAAGATTATCATCAGTTTGATAATGTAGACCAACCGATTAATAACCCTTTCCCAAAAGATAAATTTGAGCATTTGTTGTATCACAAAAACTGGATTGATACCGTTCAATGGCATTTTGAGGACATTATTCGTGATCCAAACATTGATCCTGTTGCTGCTTTGACTTTGAAAAGAAGAATCGATGCTTCTAATCAAGAACGCACTGATATGGTGGAATATATTGACAGTTATTTTCTTCAAAAATACAGTCATGTAAAAGTAAAAGAGAATGCAAAAATCAACTCAGAAAGTCCGGCTTGGGCTTTTGACAGATTGTCTATTTTGGCATTGAAAATTTATCACATGCAAGAAGAAGCTACTCGTGCCGAAGCTTCACAAGATCATAGAGATAAATGTCAAGCAAAGTTGAATATTTTATTGGAACAAAGAACAGATTTGTCTTTGGCTATCGATGATTTATTGACAGACATTGAAAATGGAGATAAATTCATGAAAGTGTACAAGCAAATGAAAATGTACAACGATGATGATTTGAATCCTGTTTTGTATCAAAACAAGAAGTAATTTTTGACAACCTCAAAATTGTCAAATAAAATAAAGCATATAGCCGTCATGAGACTTTCCGCAATGGGAGATGTCGCCATGACGGTTCCTGTTTTACGCACTTTTGTAAACCAGCATCCGGAAATTAAAATCACAATGATTTCCAGACCTTTTTTCAAACCTTTTTTTGAAGGGATTCCTAATATTACTTTTTTTGCTTTCGATGAAAAAGAACGACACAAAGGATTTTTGGGGTTGTTGCGTTTGTTCCAAGATTTAAAAGGTTTAAATATTGATGCTTTTGCCGATTTACACAACGTGTTGCGCTCTAAAATTATCCGAAACCTTTTTGCTTTAAGCGAAAAAAAAACAGCTTCGGTTGATAAGGGAAGAGCAGAAAAAAAAGCATTAACACAACCCGAAAATAAAGTGTTCCAGCAACTGCCAACAATGTTTGAAAGACACGTAAAAGTTTTTGAACAACTCGGTTTTACGGTTGATTTATCATCCCGAAGTGTCGGGACAGTTTTTCCTGAAAAAGCAGTTTTGAGTCCGGAAATTCTAGCGGTAATTGGAGAAAAAAGTAAAAAACTAATAGGAATAGCTCCTTTTGCACAATACGATTCTAAAGTATATCCGCTGGATTTGATGCAGGAAGTCATCAATCAATTATCGAAAAATTTAGACTATAAAATTTTACTTTTTGGTGGTGGAAAAAAGGAAATCGAAATCCTGGATTCGTTTTCTGCTAATAAAGAAAACGTCATCAATATGGCGGGCAAAATTAAATTCCAACAGGAATTGCAACTCATCAGTAATCTGGATGTAATGCTTTCCATGGATTCCGGAAATGCCCATATAGCAGCTATGCTTGGGGTTAAAGTCATTTCACTTTGGGGCGCGACGCATCCGTATGCGGGATTTTCACCGTTTAATCAGCCTTTAGAAAATGCGTTGGTTTCGGATAGAAATCAGTTTCCAAAACTACCCACTTCAGTTTATGGAAATAAAAAAGTAGAAGGATATGAAGATGTCATGCGAACGATTACTGTCGACTCTATTATAAAGGTTTTAAATTAGTGTAAACAAGTGAGTTTAATCAAATTCATAGTTAGGTTTATTGTTTTTTTAGCTATTTATTTGAAGGAATAATTTTATAAATTATTTAACAAATAGGTTTTAAATTATTAGTATTAAAAATACTACTTTGGCTTGCTGTGAGTTAGACCTTACAAATCAAGTTTCAATTAGGAGAAAGAGGCGCTTTTTTAATCAAGTTGCTTTTAGAAATCCTGAAATGCTAATACAATAAAAATAGAAACTATTTATGCTAAAAATTACTGTAACAACTGCAATTTTGTTCTTATTCTCTTTATCGGCGTTTTCTCAAAAAGCAAACCTTTCGGGTGTTTTAAAGGAAGGAAGCGAAAAAACCCCCATTTACAATTCGGTTGTTGCTTTATTAACCCCCAAAGACTCTATTTTATATAAGTTTACCCGATCGGATAAAGACGGAAACTTTAATCTCAAAAATGTAAAAGCAGGAAATTATATACTGATGACAGCTCATAGCCAATATGCTGATTATGTAGATGCCATAACTGTTGAAGAAGGCGAAAAAAAAATGGGGACAATTGCATTGATAAGCAAAATTAATGCGCTAAGAGAAGTAATTATAAAGACGGGTTCTATTAAAATTAAAGGAGATACGACCAGTTATAGGGCAAGTGATTTTAAAGTAGATGCCAATGCCAATGTAGAAGAATTACTAAAAAAACTACCAGGAATACAAGTAGATAAAAATGGGACCATAAAAGCCATGGGCGAAACGGTAGAAAAAGTATTGGTAGATGGCGAAGAATTTTTTGGTGACGACCCTGGCATGGCGGTAAAAAACTTACGAGCAGATGCGGTAAAAGAAGTACAAGTTTTTAATAAGAAAAGTGATCAAGCCGAGTTTACAGGAATTGATGATGGCGACACAAAAAAAACAATTAACCTAAAATTAAAGGAGGATAAAAAGAAAGGCTATTTTGGTAAAGTAGATGCTGCAAACGGACCATTAGCAAATATGGATTCCAGATACAATAGCAATCTTATGTTTAGCTCTTTTAAAGGCAAAAGAAAACTATCCGCTTTTTTATTAAATGGGAATACAGGTCAGGATGGACTTGATTGGCAAGACAGTGAAAAATTTGGAGCACGGGATGATATAAGCATGAACATGGATGACGATGGAAATGTAAGTTATGAATGGACGGGCGGCAATACTGATGAAGAACCGTATGTTGACACTCAAAATGGTTTTATCAAAAACACCAACGCAGGATTGCAATACAGCAACAAGTGGAATGATAAGCAAACATTGAATCTATCGCCAAAATATAATAAGCAAATTTACACCAACAATAATAGCAGGATTACTCAAACACAAGTGGGAGAAACCCAGTTAAACAATTCTACATCCACGGTAAGCAATGTAAACAGAAGTAATTTTAAATTAAATGCTACTTACGACGTAAAATTAGATTCTGTTAACTCGATAAAATTTACCGCCAAAACCAATTTTTATGATACGGAAAGCGATGAATTTACAAACGGAAGTACCACAGGAGGTGACGGATTGTTAAAAAACAAACAGGAAAAAACATTCATTACAAAATCGGATAAGGAATCGTTGTTTGCCAGTGTTTTGTTCAAACATAAATTTACCAAAGCCCGTCGTACATTTTCCGCAAACGGTAGTTGGAACACGTTGAATACAGATGCAAATAATTTTTTAAAGTCTTCCAACGAAAGTTATGAAGGAGGTGTTTTTTCCTCCAGAGATGATGTGGACCAAAACAAAATAGGAGAAAAAACAAATCAAAATCTTGCTGTAAACGTTAATTATACAGAGCCTATTGGTAAGAAATTTGCATTGCAATTTGCCTATCAAATTACTCATAACACTGGCGAAAGCAATTATTTAACCTACGATTATTCAGATGTTACAGGCAAGTATGATGTGATTGTAGATTCTCTATCAAACCAGTTCAAACAGACAATAACAACGAACAAGCCCAATATAAAATTGAGTTATAATGCCAAAAAAATAAATTATAGCTTAGGAAGTGGCTTTGGTTTTACTTCGTTTGATTTGCAAGATCAAACCTTAAACAAAGAATACAAGCGCAGCTATACCAACTTTTTCCCAACTGCAAATTTCTCCTATAAGTACAAAAGCAACAGTAATTTACGTTTCAATTATCAAGGGGCAACCAAACAGCCTACTATAGATCAATTACAGCCTTTGAGGAATAATCAAGATTTTTTTAATCAAACTTTAGGGAATCCGGATTTAAAGCAATCCTTTACCAATAGTATAAGCATATCACACAATACTTATAGTATTTTGACAGAATCGCATTTTTACCAAAATATTTTTTTAGAACGACTTCCAATTTAATTTCTTACAATAAAGATATAGATCCGGAAAGTGCTAAAACGATTACCACACCTATAAACACAAACGGTAATTTTTCTGGTAATTTTTATTTTGGATATGGGTTTAAGGTAAAAAAAATAGATTTACAGGTTAATCTTAATCCATCTGTTAGCTACAACAAATCGGTACTTAGTATTAATAGCAAAATCAATAATTCCAGTACTTTAAATTCAGGATTTTCAATTTATTTAAATAAATCAAAAGATAAGAAATACGAATTTAGTTTAAGTAATAGATTTTCAAATAACAGAAACAGTACTTCTCAAAACGATGAAGTAAAATCATTTAACACTAATAATTTGGATCTGAATATAGGGGTTTATTTTAGAGAAAAATGGAAATTGTCCACCGACTACAATTTAAATTCTCGTCAAAAAACGACCGACTTCCAAACCAATCTTACCAATCAATTGTGGAATGCAAGGTTGCAACGCACTTTCAAAAACGATGAGTTTACGGCTTATATTCTCGTAAGGGATATTTTGAATCAAAATGTAGGCATCAATAGATATGTTTATGAAAACATAATAGGTGAGGAACGAAACGACAGGCTAAAAAGATATGCTATGATAGGCTTTACCTGGAATTTTAAAAACAAAGGAGAAAAGGAGAAACAGTAAAGAAATAAATTAGCAACTGTCCTGAACGAAGTTCAAGGAATTGCAATAATGAGCATTCAAAAAATCTAATTATCAACATATGAAATCAATACTTTTTTTTATAGCAGCACTACTTTTTACAACTACATCAAAAGCACAGCAATTTATAGATGAAGCTGTAATTGAATATGAAGTAAATACTAATCTCAAAAAAACGATGAGCAATGACAGTTGGGATGAGATGATGAAAGAGAACCTGTCCGACCTAAAAATATCCTATTTCACCTATACTTTTGCGGATAACAAAAGCATCTACAAATTTGACAGATGGAGTCCAAAAACAAGAATACCAAAACACGAAAAAGATGCGGATGAAGAAAACATCTGGTATTCTGATTTTGCGACAAGAAAAATGAATATGCAAAAGCAAATAGTGGGAACTAATTTTGTAATAGATGACAGCATACCAAATATACAATGGAAAATCACCAATGAGCATAGAGAAATTGCAGGTTATAATTGCCGAAAAGCCGTTGGAAAAATAATGGATGACGTATATGTGTTTGCTTTTTACACGGATGACATCACCATTTCTGGCGGTCCATGTTCTATAAATGGTTTACCGGGTATGATTTTGGGGCTTTCAATACCAAGATTATATACTTCGTTTATAGCTACCAAAATAGATTTAAAAATCATTAACCCATCTGACATAAAACCAATCACAGCCAAAAAAACCTATGATTTAGTGGGTCTGAAATCGATGATAGAAGAAAAAACAAAGGATTGGTTCAAATATGGCGAGGATAAAGAAGAAAACAAAAGACAAAAAAATCTTTTCTTGTGGAATGCTTTTCTATAATGGGTTAATAAGTTGATTTTAAATTTGGTACTACAACTCATCAGTAATTAAGATGTGATGCGAAGGATTGCTGTTGAAGTGATTGTTTAAAAAATTTAAAGTGTTTTGAACCATTAAGGAATTTAGAAAAATTAAGTCTTAAATTATATATCACAAGATGTTTTTACAACATTTAGTTAAAAAAAAGAGTTTGCACATTGCAAACTCTTTTTTTTAATTGAACACCGCTAAAAATGAAACAGTTTTCTATACGTCATCATAATCTACATAAATAGTTTCTGATGTTGGATGCGCTTGACAGGTAAGAATCAAACCATCTGCTATTTCTTTATCGGTAAGAATAGAGTTTTTAGTCATTTCGGCAGTTCCGGAGGTAACGCGAGCCAGACAGCTGCTACAGATTCCGCCTTGGCAAGAATACGGAGCATCAATGCCTTGTTTTAAAGCAGCATCAAGAACAGTTTGTTTTTGTGACATTTCGAAAGTCGTTTCCTCATCATCTACCATTATAGTGATTTTAGAATGTCCTTCTAATGATTTTTCTATTTTGTTTTCTTTGGTAGAAGAAGAAAATAATTCAAATTTTATGGCTGATTCTTTAATATTATGCTCTTTCAAAACGCCAGAAACAGTATTGATCATTTCTTCCGGTCCACATAAATAGAACTTATCAAATTCTAATTCTTTGTGTTTGTTATTCAAAACAAAATTCACAGTCGATTTTTCAATTCGCCCAAACAAAGCATTTTCTGCTTTGGCTTGACTGAAAACATAATGTACAAAAAGGCGACCCACATATTGCAATTGCAAATCGTGTAATTCTTGATGAAAGATGGTTTCTTCGGGAGATTTGTTTCCGTAAACCAATACAAAAGAACTTTTAGGTTCATTTTTTAGTATTGATTTTAAGATGGAAAGTACTGGTGTAATTCCGCTTCCGGCTACAAAAGCGACGTAGTTTTTTTGTCGGCCAACTTGTGGTTCGAAAGTAAATTTTCCTTCCGGTTTTCCTACTTCAAGAACATCTCCAGCTTTTAGTTTTGTGTTAGCAAACTGAGAGAAAGCACCGTTTTTCACTGCTTTCACTGCAATACGCAATTCTCCGCTGTCAGGAGCCGAACAAATAGAATACGCACGACGAATTTCCTCGCCGTCCAAGGTTAATCTTAAATTGATATATTGACCTGCAACAAAAGTATAATTTGCTTTTAATTCCTCAGGTACGTTAAAAAGTATGGAAACAGCGTCTTTGGTTTCGCGTTTTACTTCTTTTATTATTAGTTTTAAAAAAGATGGCATGTGATTATTTTTTTACAAAAGTAGGAAATGGCAAATAAATGAAGATTATAAATAAGTGTTTTTTTATATTTGATGTAACGTTTTCTTATTTTGACTACATACTATAAAACCAAAATAACCAAAATAACCAAACTATGATTCAAAAATTTCTTTATCTCGAATGGAAAGCATTTTTTAGATCGGCTTCCTTCGCAACTAATTTGGCTTTAAAAATCCTGATGGGTTTCGTGGCCGCTTATTTCATTTTAATTTTCTTAGCATTAGGAGTCGGGGCATTTTATATTCTGAAGAAAATGAATTTAGACCCAATTGTAACGGTAAACAAATTCATGATTTATTATGTATTGATGGATTTAATCATCCGATTGCTGTTGCAAAAAATCCCCGTGATGAACATTCGTCCCATGTTGATTTTCCCCATAAAAAAAGCCACAATTGTTCATTTCTCTTTAGGAAAGACGGTTTTGTCCTTCTTCAATTTGGTGCATGGTTTTTTCCTGATTCCGTTTAGTGTTGTTTTGATTATTGAAGGTTATGATCCAGTCTCTGTGGTACTTTGGTATACTGCGTTGTCATCTTTGATATACATCAACAATTTTCTAAATATTCTACTGAGTAATAAAGACAATTTATTTGCTATTTTCTTGGCAATAGCAGCCGTTTTAGGAGGATTACAGTATTATGGATTGTTCAATATCACGGAGTATACAGCGCCATTTTTTGATGCTATTTTCAATACGTATTGGGCTTTTGCCATTCCGGTAGTGGCTTTAATCGCTTTATATTATGTCACGTTCCAATATTTCAAAAAGAATTTATACCTGGATGCGGGATTGTCAAACAAACACGATGTTGCCAAAACGGAGGAGTTGACTTGGTTGAATCAATTTGGAACCATTGGAACTTTCTTGAAAAATGACATTAAATTAATCAAAAGAAACAAGCGTTCAAAAACCACTGTAGGACTGAGCATAATGTTCCTTTTTTATGGTTTTCTTTTCTTTACCAATGCAATTGAAGTGTACAACAATCCTGTAATGCACATTTTTGCCGGGATTTTCGTTTCGGGAGGATTCTTAATCACTTTCGGACAATTTGTACCGAGCTGGGACAGCGCCTATTATCCCTTAATGATGACGCAAAATATTCCTTACAAAGGCTATTTGAGTTCTAAATGGTGGTTGATGGTAATAGCTACAATAGTCACCACAACAATTGCTTCTTTCTACCTCTATTTTGGATGGCAGGTGTATTTAACCATTGTTGTAGGTGCGATTTATAATATTGGAGTCAATTCCCATTTGGTTTTATTGGGTGGCGCGTATACCAAAACGCCAATCGATTTGAGTTCAGGTAAAGGCGCTTTTGGAGATAAAAAAGCATTCAACGTAAAAACCATGCTAATTTCACTGCCGCAATTAGGATTGCCCGTTTTAATGTATTGGTTAGGTGCTAAATTAGGCAATCCCAATGTAGGATTAGCGTTAGTGGCGTCGATGGGAGTGATCGGATTTGCATTAAAAAACAAAGTTTTCTCCTTGATTGAGAAAATTTACAAATCAGAGAAATACGCGACCATTGCTGCATACAAACAAAAAGGATAATCAAGCGATTAACGAAATCAACAAATAACCGAATAAACTTTTTCAAAAATGATACAAGTAAACAACCTTTCGAAAACATACAACGGAACAACCGTATTAAAAATAGATACTTTAGAAATAAAAAAAGGCGAAAGCTTTGGATTAGTGGGGAATAACGGAGCCGGAAAAACCACTTTTTTCAGCCTTTTATTGGATTTAATCCAGCCTTCAACAGGGAATATTGTCAACAACGAGGTACAAGTAAACACCAGCGAAAACTGGAAACCATTCACGGCTTCCTTTCTGGACGAAAGCTTCTTGATTGGCTACTTAACGCCCGAAGAATATTTTTATTTCATAGGCGATTTACGCGGACAAAATAAAGCCGATGTCGATGCTTTATTGGCCACACACGAAGAATTTTTCAACGGCGAAATCCTTAAAAACAAAAAATATTTACGCGATTTATCCAAAGGAAATCAGAAAAAAGTGGGCATCATCGCCACATTAATCGGGAATCCGGAAGTTATTATTCTGGACGAACCGTTTGCTAATTTAGATCCAACGACACAATTTAGATTAAAGAAAATCATCAAGGATTTAGCTGATAATCCAGATGTTACCGTACTGGTTTCCAGCCACGATTTGTTGCATACCGTTGAGGTAAGTGACAGGATTGTCGCTTTACATAAAGGCGAAGTGGTCAAAGATATTCAAACTTCTGAGGAAACATTAAAGGAATTAGAAGCATTTTTTGCGGTTTAAACAGAATATAACTCAACCGCTAATTCGCAGTTTATTTTTAGTTTGTCAAATGCCAATAAGAGTTTAATTTGGGCGTGACCCGGAAAAAAATCCGGGTCGGGCTTTCACTCCCAATCTTTTTTATTCTTGAAAAAAAGAATAAAAAAGGATTTCCGTTACATCCCTCACGCGCACAACAGACTCAAATAAACCCCGATAATTTTCACGATATCAAAAAGAAACGTATTTTTACCAGTCAGTATACTAAAAAGCATATTTAAAAGTTAATTGATAAAAACGTTTTCCATTGAAAGTCAATAGATTTAAACAGTTATTTTTCTTCTTATTCTTCGGTTTTTTAGTAGCCTGTTCTACTAAGAGAGATACTTTTATGGCCAGAAATTCCCACGCCTTAAGTACAAAATATAATATTTTATACAACGGTCAAGTAGGTTTGGACAAAGGAGTCAAGGAAATAAAATCCAACAGCGATGACGATTTCTGGAAACGTCTGCCAATAGAAAAAATGCAAATTGTAGAAGACTTGACTTCCACAACAAAACCTAAAAACACAAATTTTGAATTGGCTGAAGCTAAAGCGACCAAAGCCATCCAGAAACATTCCATGAACATTGGCGGAAGAGAGAAAAACACTCAAATTGACGAAGCGTATCTGATGCTTGGTAAATCCCGTTATTACGACCAACGATTTGTTCCTGCACTTGATGCATTCAATTATATTTTGTACAAATATCCCAACAGCAGCAAGATTTATGAGGCTAAAATTTGGCGCGAAAAAACAAATATGCGTTTAGGAAATGACGCTTTGGTAATAAAAAACATAAGTAAATTATTAGAAGACCACGAAGTAAAAAAACAAGTTTTTGCGGATGCAAATGCGCTTTTATCAGAGTCTTTTTTGAACTTAGAAGAAAAAGACAGCGCAGTTGCTAAACTAAAATTAGCCATTGAGTTTACCAAAGTAAATCAGGAAAGAGCACGATATCGTTTTGTTTTGGGACAATTGTATCAGCAATTGGGATACAAGGACAGTGCTGTAGCTTCGTATCAATCAGTGATTGACATGAACCGAAAAGCGGACAGGAAATTTGTTATTCAGGCGCATGCTAAAAAAGCAGAATTGTTTGATTATCAAAACGGGGATTTCAATTCCTTTACAAAAACATTTGATAAGCTGGCAAAAGATAGAGAAAATAGACCATATAAAGATTTAATTTTTCATCACATGGCAGTGTTTTATGATCAGAAAAACGATCAGAAGAAAGCGTTAGATTTTTACAACTTATCCTTAAGAACAGATTCTAAAGACTCGTATTTAGTAGCTTCAAATTACCGAAATTTAGGAAATATGTATTTTAGAAATGCAGAATATCCTGCTGCTGCAAAATATTATGACAGTACATTGGTAAAACTCAATGACAAAACGAGAGAGCATAATAAAATTAAAAAAATTAGAACTAATCTGGATGAGGTGATTTTGTATGAGGCTCTTGCCAAAAGAAATGACAGTATTTTGAATGTTGTTTCATTAAATGAGAGCGATAAAATAGCTTATTTTGAAAAGTACATCGTCAAATTAAAAGAAGAGGATGAAATCAAGAGAGTTTTAGAAGAAAAACGAAAAGAAAAACAAGAAAACATAGAAAGGAATAGTACAACCAGTTCTATTGATCCGGCTTCTAGTCAGGAACCGGGAAAACCGGCCAAAAAATCGGCGTTGATGCCGCCGGCTATTCCAAATGTTTCCTCACAACAAGCAGGAAGTATTTTCTATTTTTATAATCCTACAACCGTAGCTTTTGGAAAAATAGAATTCAAAAAAACGTGGGGCGACAGAACCCTGAATGGTAATTGGAGAATATCATCCAGTGCTGTAAATCCAACTTCAGCAGATCCGTTGAATGATGATAAAGAAACTGTTGAAGAGGCATCAACAGCGGAGAAAATCGTGGAGCAATACACCACAGATTTTTATTTGAAACAACTTCCCATAGTACAAACGGAGATAGACAGCATAGGTAAAGAACGTAATTTTGCCTATTACCAATTAGGGATTATTTATAAAGAAAAATTCAAAGAAAATAATTTGGCCATCGCTAAACTGGAACAATTATTAAACAATAATCCAGAGGAAAAACTGGTGCTGCCATCGATGTATAATTTGTATAAACTATATCAAATTACAGATGTAAGCAAAGCGGAAGCGATGAGAAAAAGAATATCGGCTCAATATCCGGATTCTCGTTATGCACAAATTATGAACAACACAAGCTCTAATGCGGCTTCAGTAAATGAAACACCGGAAAGTGCCTATACTAAATGGTATAAATTATACCAACAAGAACAATTTGTTTCGGTTTTGGAGAACTCAGACGCTTTGATTAATCAGTTTTCGGGAGATGAAATTGTATCAAAATTCGAACTGCTTAAAGCAAATGCTATTGGAAAACTGAAAGGACTAACGGCTTACAAAAATGCATTGCAAGGAGTAGCGGATAATTATCCAAATAGCGAAGAAGGCAAAAACTCACAAGAAATCCTGACGAGTCAGATTCCGTTTTTAGAGAAAATGGAGTTGAGTACAACGGATTCAAATAATTGGAAAATTTTATATCGAGTAGGTTCACGAGAGGATAAAAATACAAAAGCAATAGAGGAAAAAATCAAAATGTTAGTTGCTGCAGAAAGCCCTCAGAAACTATATTATTCCTATGATATTTATACTGAAAAAGAAAATTTCATCACCATTCACGGAATAAAATCAGAACTTTATGCTAAAGACATTGTATTTGTATTGAAGGATAATGTAAAATATAAATTGGTCGATCCTGCTATTGTGGTTTCGGGTGAGAACTACAAAGTGATTCAAATCAAGAAAAATATGGACACTTATTTAGCACCAAAAAATCCATAAATATGTTTGATAAAAAGCAAAAATCATACACTGATCTTTTGGGTAAAACCAATAGAATTGTTGAAGGTACTACTATAAAAGGCGATATTATTTCGCATGCTGATTTTAGATTAGATGGAAACTTGATAGGTAATTTCCAGTCTGGCGGGAAAATTGTTATTGGTCCGGCCGGAAGCGTTACTGGAGATATTGTATGTAAAAATGCAGATATTGAAGGAAAATTTGACGGAAAAATTCAAGTAACCGAAGTGCTGAATGTAAAATCAAAAGCCAGTATCCATGGAGAAGTTACCACTGGAAAACTATCAGTAGAGCCGGGAGCTGATTTTAGCGCTTCTTGTACAATGAAGACTAATGTAAAAAATCTAATCCAGAACGATGGACAACAATCCCAAAAAAAGAGCGAATAAATGGCTTGCGCTGATTAACATTCCGATTCAAATGGGGGCCATCATCTTTCTGTTTTCCTATCTGGGAGACTGGTTAGACGAAAATCATCCGCATCCAAAAGTATATTACAGTAAAATTTTAGTAATGGTAGGCGTTGCACTGGCTTTGTATAATGTGATACGACAGGTAAACGAAATCAATAAAATGCAGTAATTTTTCAAGAGGGAAAAGGAATACAAACGAGCTGTAAACGTCCGGATGGTCGAATAAATTAAAATAACTTTGCGCCTTAGTGCCGTTGCGGCAAAAAATAAATACAATGAATTTAAAAAATTACAAACCGCTTCTGTCTTTATTGGCACTTGCGGGATTGGCTTATGTGGTTCATCGAGTTGCTTTTTATCTATTAGATATAAATGATGCGACTTTTTATTATTCGATAGAAACCCTTTATATGGTATTTCTGGTTTTGTCTATTATGGTATTTGTAGTTTTGTTAAAAGTCAAAGAACGCAGTTTTGATAATGTGGGTATGTCATTTCTTTTGAGTACCAGTATTAAAATGATTGTTTGTTATCTGATTTTAAAGCCTATATTGCAGGTTACAGCACAAAACAATGCAATAGAGAAAAAGAATTTTTTTATGATGTTTATTCTCTTTTTAGCAATTGAAACCATATTAACAATACGTATATTAAACGAAAAGCAATAAATATGTTATTCAAGGAACAAATCCATCAAAAATAATTTTTTATATTCTTTTGAATATTAATAAAAGATGTACATTTGCACCAAATTTCAGAAACGTAATAAATTAAGATAATTAACTGTTATGGTGATTTCAAACAAACCACTTAGATTTATATTAGCGACTTTAGTAGCGTGTCTTCCTTTAATTAGTTTTGCAAATCCTGAACAGGATACTGTAAAAGTAAAAACAGAAGTTGCCCATGAGGCAGCCGAAGGAGCTCATGCTGAACCAACAGATGTAAAATCTAAAATTAAGGCATTTATTAATCATCACCTTTTGGATGCGCATGATTTTACCTTTTCAGCAAATGAAGAAACAGGCGCGCATTATGGTTTTTCATTGCCAATTATTCTTTGGGACAATGGTTTGCAAGTATTTTCTTCTTCAAAATTTCACCATGGTGAAGAAGTTGCTGAACACAATGGAAACTTCTACGTATTACACCACGAAAAAATATACAAAACGGATGCTTCTGGAACTTTAACAGAAGAGCACGGTCACCCTACAAATGCAACTCCACTAGATTTATCTATTACAAAAAGTGTAATCGGTATTTTAGGAATAGCAATCTTAATGTTTGTATTGTTTACAAGTTTAGCAAAATCGTATGCTAAAAATGGCGGTATAGCTTCTGGAGCTGGTCGTTTCTTTGAGCCGCTTGTTCTTTATGTAAGAGACGAAATTGCCATTCCAAACATTGGAGAAAAAGGATATAAAAAATACATGAGTTATTTATTGACTATATTTTTCTTTATTTTCTTTTTAAATATATTAGGATTAACTCCGCTAGGATTTAACGTAACTGGAAATATTGCTATTACAGCATCACTAGCTTTGTTGACGTATTTAATCACAACTTTTACAGCTAATAAAAATTACTGGGGACACATTTTCTGGATGCCAGGTGTGCCAACTCCAATGAAATTTATTTTGGCTCCAATTGAATTATTGGGAACAATCATCAAACCATTTTCATTAATGATACGTTTGTACGCTAACATTTTAGCAGGACACGTTGTATTGATGAGTATTATTGGTTTAATGTTTATCTTTAAAAGCTGGATTGGAAGTACTTTGTCATTTGGATTGGCATTCGCACTTTCTATCCTTGAAATATTAGTTGCGTTTTTACAAGCGTATATTTTCACCATGTTATCTGCACTTTATTTTGGAGCAGGAAACGAAGAGCATCATCACGACGAAGCTCATCATTAATAGGTTAACCGTTTAGCCGTTAATTTGTTTAACCGTTTCAACGAATAAACAAATCATCGATTAAACCATAAAAAAGAATGTTTAATTTTTAATATATATATTATGGAAATTCCAACTATTGTAGGAGCAGGATTGATTGTTATCGGAGCAGGTTTAGGTATTGGTAGAATTGGTGGTTCAGCAATGGACGCTATTGCTCGTCAGCCAGAAGCTTCTGGAAAAATCCAAACAGCTATGCTTATCGCAGCTGCACTTATTGAAGGTATTGGTTTCGCTGCGTTATTCGCATCGTAATTAAAACTTAAAAAAACGATAGTTACAACGGTTGGTTGTAACTATTGTTTTTAAAATTAAAACATTACAAATTGCGATTAAAAGCAATTCATACTTTAAAATTTATAATTAGATATAATGGATAAGTTAATAAATGATTTTTCGTTTGGTTTGTTTATTTGGCAAATAGCAATATTTGTTGGATTAATACTCTTGTTAAAAAAATTCGCTTGGAAACCAATTCTTGATGCAGTTAATGATAGAGAAGAAGGAATTAAAAATGCATTACTTTCTGCTGAAAATGCTAGAAAAGAAATGCAAAATCTTCAAGCTGACAACCAACGTATTTTACAAGAAGCAAGATTAGAGCGTGACAACATGCTTAAAGATGCTCGTGAAATGAAAGAGAAAATGGTTGCTGATGCTAAAAATGAAGCGCAAGCTCAAGGATTGAAGATGATTGAGCAAGCGAAAGCAGCAATTGAAAGCGAAAAAAATGCAGCTATGGCAGAATTGAAATTACAAGTTTCAACTTTATCATTGAGTATCGCAGAAAAAATATTGAAAGACGAATTATCTAACAAAGAAGCTCAAACTAAATTAGTTGAGAAAATGTTAGGTGACGTAAAGTTAAACTAACAATTATGGCAAGTACAAGAGCAGCAATTCGTTATGCAAAAGCAATTCTAGACTTAGCAAACTCAAAAGGTGTTGCCGAAGTTGTAAATAACGACATGAAATTGATTGCTTCAACAATTAGCAGTAATTTGGAATTGAGTACTTTTATTCAAAATCCAACTACTAAAGTTGAAGTAAAAGAGAAAGCACTGTTAGAAGTTTTTGCAGGTATCAATGGCGTAACTCAAGGGTTGTTTCATTTGTTATTTGAAAACAAAAGATTCGAAATTCTAGAAGCAATTGCAATAGAGTACAGTAAATTATCTGATATTATGAATGGCGTTGAAGTAGCTCAGGTTACTACAGCTATTCCTATGGATGCAGCATTAGAAGCACAAGTTTTGGCTAAAATTGCAACCCTTTCGGATAAAAAAATCACAATAGAAAATATAGTAGATGCTTCAATCATTGGAGGATTTATTCTAAGAATAGGCGACAAGCAATACAACGCTTCGGTAGCCAACAGATTACAAGTATTAAAAAGAGAGTTAAGTAATTAGTTTTATTGCACATTTAAGTGTCTAAATTATAAATTAAGATGGCGGAAATCAAACCTGCTGAAATTTCAGCAATATTAAGAAAGCAAGTAGAAGGTTTTGAATCTGGTGCTACACTAGAAGAAGTAGGAACAGTACTTCAAGTTGGAGATGGTATTGCTCGTGTTTACGGGCTTTCTAATGTTCAATATGGAGAGTTAGTTGAATTTGACAATGGATTAGAAGCTATTGTTTTGAATCTTGAAGAAGACAATGTTGGTGTGGTACTTTTAGGACCATCAACAGGAATCAAAGAAGGTTCAACTGCTAAAAGAACACAACGTATTGCTTCTCTTAAAGTAGGAGAACAAATGGTAGGTCGTGTAGTAAACACTCTTGGTTTTCCAATTGATGGAAAAGGACCAATCGGTGGAGATTTATACGAGATGCCTTTGGAAAGAAAAGCTCCTGGAGTTATCTTCCGTCAACCAGTTACTGAACCATTACAAACAGGTATTAAAGCAGTAGATGCTATGATTCCAGTTGGTCGTGGACAACGTGAGCTAGTTATTGGTGACCGTCAAACAGGTAAATCAACTGTTTGTATCGATACTATCTTAAATCAAAAAGAATTTTATGATGCTGGGAAACCAGTATTCTGTATATATGTTGCAATTGGACAAAAAGCGTCAACTGTAGCAGGAATTGCTAAAATGTTAGAAGAAAAAGGGGCAATGGCGTATACGATTATTGTTGCAGCTAATGCTTCTGATCCAGCTCCGATGCAAGTTTATGCTCCTTTCGCAGGTGCTGCAATTGGAGAATATTTTAGAGATTCAGGTCGTCCGGCTTTAATTGTTTATGATGATTTATCTAAACAAGCTGTTGCGTATCGTGAGGTTTCTCTTTTATTAAGAAGACCACCGGGACGTGAAGCATATCCTGGAGACGTTTTCTACTTACACAGTAGATTATTAGAGCGTGCTTGTAAAGTAATTGCAGATGATGGAATTGCTAAAAACATGAACGATTTACCAGATTCTATCAAATCAATTGTAAAAGGTGGTGGTTCATTGACTGCTTTGCCAATTATTGAAACTCAAGCGGGTGACGTTTCTGCATATATCCCAACAAACGTAATTTCGATTACTGATGGTCAAATTTTCTTAGATGGAGATTTGTTTAACTCTGGGGTTCGTCCAGCAATTAACGTAGGTATTTCGGTATCTCGTGTTGGAGGAAATGCACAAATTAAATCGATGAAAAAAGTAGCGGGTACTTTGAAACTGGATCAAGCACAATTCCGTGAATTGGAAGCGTTTGCTAAATTTGGTTCTGATTTAGATGCTGTTACTTTAAACGTAATTGAAAAAGGAAAAAGAAACGTTGAAATCTTGAAACAAGGTTTGAACGATCCTTATACTGTTGAAGATCAAGTTGCAATTATCTATGCTGGTTCTAAAAACTTATTGAGAAATGTTCCTGTGAATAAAGTAAGAGAATTTGAGAAAGATTTCTTGGAATTCTTGAACAACAAACACAGAGCAACTCTTGATGCTTTGAAAGCAGGAAAATTAACAGACGAAATTACAGATGTAATCGAAACTGTAGCAAAAGAATTATCAGCAAAATATAATTAATATAAGTGAATAGTGAATAGTGATTAGTGAAGAACTAATTACTATTTACTTATTACTAATTACTAGAAAACAATGGCAAATTTAAAGGAAATCCGTAATAGAATTACTTCCGTTTCATCTACGATGCAAATTACATCGGCAATGAAAATGGTTTCTGCAGCAAAGCTAAAGAAAGCACAAGATGCAATCACAGCAATGCGCCCTTATGCCGAAAAATTAACGGAATTATTGCAAAATCTTTCTGCTACACTTGAAGGTGATGCAGGTGGAGAGTTTACAACACAACGTGAGATTAAAAAAGTTTTAGTGGTAGCCATAACTTCAAATAGAGGTTTATGTGGTGCATTTAATACAAATGTTATCAAAGAAGCTAAAAGCCGTTCGGAAGTTTATGCCGGAAAACAAGTTGATATTTTTGCTATTGGTAAAAAAGGAAATGATGTTTTGAGCAAAACATTGTCAGTAGTAGATAATCAAAGTACTGTTTTTGACGATTTGACTTTTGATAATGTAGCTAAAATTGCTGACCTGTTAACGGAGAAATTTGTTTCTGGTGAATACGATAAAATTGAGTTGATTTATAATCAATTTAAAAATGCTGCGACACAAATCGTTCAAACAGAACAATTTTTGCCATTAGCACCTATAAAATCTGATCTTACAGTTTCGACTGGAGATTATATTTTTGAACCTTCAAAAGAAGAAATCGTGTTGACTTTGATTCCAAAATCTTTAAAAACACAATTGTATAAAGGAATTCGTGATTCATTTGCTTCAGAGCACGGAGCGCGTATGACTGCCATGCACAAAGCAACTGATAACGCAACTGAGTTGAGAAATCAATTGAAACTGACTTATAATAAAGCACGTCAAGCGGCCATTACTAATGAAATCTTAGAGATTGTTGGTGGAGCGGAAGCATTGAATGGGTAATAATTATTGATTCAAAATATATTCTAAGAGCCAACAGATGTTGGCTCTTTTTTTGTTTAATTTTATAGTTTAAAACAATACTAGGAAGAATGAAATTAGAAATTAGAGAACTGACTACAGTAGAAGAAATGCTTAGTAACATTGAAGTAATGCGGTTTTTATATCCCACATTTACGGTAGAAAAGTATGAATCGTATTTAGTAGAAATGATTCCGTATAATTACAAGCAGGTAGCCGTTTTTGAAAATGAGGTTTGTGTGGCGGTTTCCGGATTTTGGTCAGGAACAAAACTTTGGTCGGGAAAATACATCGAGATTGATAATTTTATTGTTCATCCAGAGCATCGTTCCAAAGGTTTGGGCAAAATGATGACCGATTATGTTGATGTTTTGGCTAAAGAAACCGGCTGTACAATGATTGTTTTGGACGCTTTTACCGGGAATTTTACGGCACATCGTTTCTATTACAATCAAGGTTATGTCCCAAAAGGATTCCACTTTCTTAAGATTTTAAACGAAGAAGGATTAAGTTAAATAGAACAATATGAAAGGATATAAAAGAATCGTTGCCTTATTTATTATTGCAATCAGCCTGACTTTTTGTGCCATGAAACCAGAATTTCAAACGGAATTTCCTCAAGAAATACAATCTGCTTTTTACCAGAAATGGGTAGACGGCAAGCAAAGTAGCGGAATTGATTTTTATATTGAATTCAAAAAATCGCTTGCGGCAAACATTAAGCTGGAGAAAATCTATTTTCAAAATCAGGAATTAGTTATAAAAGGAATTGTCAAAAATACTTTTACAGCCCATTTTTACAAAGAAAATAAAAAGGAAGATTTCATTCTGCACAAAGACCCTTCAAAAGAATATGGGAATAAAGCGCCGGTAATTCAAAAAACTAAATTTGATTTGAAACCTAATGAAGCGGTGTTAGAATACAAGAAAGATGATAAAACCTATTTTTTCAAAATAATTAATCCCATAGAAAAGCCATTAAGGTAATTTTGGTGAAAATGAATCAGTTCTTGTCGTGGTATTTCTGTTCTAAAACAAATATTCACTTCAGATGATTAAACCAAAGAATTCGTTATTTTTGTTTTTATAAATAGTAATAGACACATCATTTTGGGATTATATAAAAATCTTTTTAAACAGACTGCCATTTATGGATTGGCTACGGTCATACCAAGAATGTTCAGTTTTATACTGGTTCCATTATACACAGATTTGCTTCCAAAAGCCGAATATGGTAAGGTTTCCATCATTTTTGCCTGGATGATCTTTTTTAATGTAATTCTAGCTTACGGATTTGAGACTGCTTTCTTTAGGTTTTACAATAAAGAAACAGATAAGAAATCAGTGGTGGAAACGACATCTGTTTCCCTTTTTTGGACTTCACTTTCGTTTTTATTCCTAGCCTTATTATTCCGAAATAAATTAGCCATTTGGTCTGGAATTGATGCGCAGTACATTACGTACACCATCTGGATTTTAGTCCTGGATGCCTTGGTGATTGTTCCTTTTTCTAAATTAAGGGTCAATCAGCAACCCATAAAATATGCTATAATCAAAATTGGAAATGTTGCAATCAATCTGGTTTTAAACCTTTTCTTTTTAAGTTATTTGCCAGTAATTGCACAATCCAACCCAGATAGTTTTTTAAGTTCTTTTTACTTAGAAGATTTTCAAATAGGCTATATTTTTGTGTCTAATATCGTTGCGAGCTTAGTTACATTCTTAATACTTTCCCCTAATTACCTTTTGCTGAAATGGCATTTTGATTACAAGCTTTGGAAACGAATGATGGGGTATGGTTTGCCTATTATGGTGGCCGGAATCGCATTTGCGATCAACGAACAATTCGACAAAATTTTATTGGGTAAATTACTGCCTGCAAATATTGCAGATGCCGAAGTAGGAGTATATTCGGCGTGTTATAAACTGGGATTATTTATGGTTTTGTACCGTACGGCCTACACATTAGGAATCGAACCTTTCTTTTTTAGCCACGCTGATAAGGAGGATGCGCCTCAAACCTATGCTACGATTACCAAATATTTTGTCATTTTTGGTTCTTTTATTCTGTTGTCAGTAATCGTTTTTGCCGATGTTTTAAAATACATTATGATTCAAGATGAGTCGTATTGGGAAGCGATGAAAGTGGTGCCGTTAATCATTTTGGCTAACTTTTTCCTGGGCATTTACACCAATCTTTCCGTTTGGTACAAACTGATAGACAAAACCCATATTGGCGCTTATATTTCTATTATTGGCGCAATAATTACACTGGCGTTAAATTACCTGCTAATCCCAACAATGAGCTATTACGGCTCAGCAATTGCCACGATTGCGGCTTATGGAAGCATGATGTTTATCTCCTACTATTTTGGAAATAAATATTACCCCATTCCGTATGATACGAACAAAATTGCCATGTATCTATTTATTTCAATAGGATTTTCGGCAGTTTCATTTTATGGCTTCAGGGAAAATTATTATGTAGGAATCACATTATTACTCGCGTTCATGTATTTCATATACCACAACGAAAAAGAATTATTAATCAAAATTTTGAACCGAAAAAAGAATTAGAGCTTAAATTTAAATTTTTAGGAGCTATTTCCTGCTATTCGTTGCAATCTTTTCCTTTTTAAAGAAAAAAGGAAAAGGATTTTCACTATTATCAGGGCTATAACTCAAAATAATCGAAACATAGTTACAGACAAGAAGGGACAAGTCGCGATTTGTCCCTACATATTTAAAATAAAAAAACAATGACAATAAACATAATCAACAAATCACAACACGCCTTGCCAAACTATGAAACCATAGCATCGGCAGGAATGGACTTAAGAGCAAACTTAACGGAATCGATAACCCTAAAACCATTGGAAAGAACCATTGTAAAAACAGGTCTTTTCATAGAATTACCCATAGGTTACGAAGCACAAGTGCGTCCAAGAAGCGGTCTGGCTGCCAAAAAAGGAATTACAGTCCTGAATTCTCCAGGAACAGTAGATGCAGATTATCGTGGTGAAATTGGTGTGATTTTAGTAAATTTATCCAATGAAGATTTTGTCATTGAAAACGGGGAACGTATCGCACAACTTATCATAGCAAAACACGAACGTGCTGAGTGGATTGAAGTACAGGAACTAACAGAAACTTCCAGAGGTGAAGGTGGTTTTGGAAGTACAGGAGTGAAGTAAGTATTCAGTACTCAGTTTTTAGTGTTCAGTCCTAGTGTAGCGGTCAAGAAACATGTAATAAATTAATTAAAAGTCTGTGGGAATCGGTTTAATCCGTTTAATCTGTGGCTAAAATAGAACAGTAATATCTTCGTGAACTTTGCGAAAAACTTCGCGACTTTGCGGTTAAATAACCAATAAAAATGAAAATAATTGTCCCAATGGCAGGTCGTGGTTCACGTCTTCGCCCGCATACATTAACCATTCCTAAACCATTAATTCCTATCGCTGGAAAACCAATCGTTCACCGTCTGGTCGAAGATATTGCTGGCGTGTTGAATCAAGATATTGAAGAAGTAGCCTTTATTATTCACGAAAGTTTTGGTAAAAAAGTAGAAGAAGAATTACTTGCGATCGCACAAAAATTAGGCGCCAAAGGCACTATTTATTATCAAAATGAAGCTTTAGGAACCGGTCACGCGATTATGTGTGCCAAAGATTCTTTGAGCGGACCCGCTGTTATTGCTTATGCCGATACTTTAATTCGTGCCGATTTCGATTTAGATCAAAATGCCGATAGTGTTATTTGGGTAAAACAAGTGGATCATCCAGAGGCTTTTGGTGTGATAAACCTAAACGAAGCGAATGAAATTGTAGAACTGGTAGAAAAACCTGCGGCGTTTGTTTCGGACCTTGCCGTTATTGGAATTTACTATTTTAAGGATGTTGCCGTTTTAAAAAGCGAACTTCAATTAGTATTAGATAATAATATTATTCACGGTGGAGAATATCAAATTAACGACGGAATCAAGCAAATGATGGCAAAAGGCATGAAATTTGTACCAGGAACAGTCGATGAGTGGATGGATTGTGGAAACAAAGACGTTACGGTAGAAACAAATTCCAGGATGTTAGGTTTCTTGCATAATGACGGGACACATTTGGTAGATTTTGATGTCAAATTAGAGAACTCCACAATTATTCCGCCATGTTATATTGGGGAAGATGTAGTGTTGATAAATGCAACGGTTGGTCCTAATGTTTCCTTAGGAAAAGGATGTCATGTAATAAACAGCAGTATTAAAAACAGTTTGGTACAAACGCACTCTAACATAAAAAACGCGAATTTAGATAATGCGATGATTGGGAATCATGCCAGTTTTGATGGTAACTTTACAAGCATCAGTATTGGAGACTATTCGGTTTTAGAATAAAAAATGGTTCAATTCTTGTATGTATAAGAAAGATTCAAGATTAAAAAATAGAATGAAAAAAAGCGCTTTAATAGTTTTATTTCTGGTTTTGCAATGCAATTCAGCTTTGCTATTGGCACAAACGGAACCCGAAGAAATTAAGCTCGATGCAGATCAGTTTCAGGAATTTTTTTATGAATCATTGCTTCAAAAAGGAATCGAAAATTATGACAAAGCAGTAGTGGCTTTGGATAAATGTATCAAGATTAAACCGAATGATGCCGCTGTGTATTATGAATTAGGGAAAAATTATTTAGCATTAAAGGAATATAAAAATGCCTATTCTTCATTTGAAAAAGCCACACAAATTGATCCAAAAAACAAATGGTTTTGGGTGGGAATGTATGATGTGAGTTATGAAACGAGCGATTATAACCAGGCAATAATGGTTATCAATAAATTGATAGAATTTGATGAGAAGTATAAAGAGGATTTGACATCGCTTTATATGGGAACCAAACAATTTGACAAAGCGTTGGATTTAATCAACGAGTTAAACGAAACATTTGGAAAAACGGACAGAAGGGATTTATACAAAAGCCAGATTTTATCGGAAGGGAAATTTCAGAATATGGAAGCTTCAAATTTGTTAGAGCAAATTGAAAAGAATCCCAAAGAAGAATCTAATTATATCAGTTTGATTGTTTTGTATTCTAAAAATAATGAGGAAGAAAAAGCGTTTGAAATTGTCAAAAAACTGGAAAAAGCTTTACCAAATTCCGAATGGGCTCAAGTAACATTATTCAAAAATTATTTGGATAGTAATGACGCTCCAAAAGCAATAAACGCCATGAATGTGGTTTTGGCCAGTACCAAAATAGATGCTAAAATAAAGCACCGAATACTGAATGAGTTTTTGATTTTTGCAGATAAAAATCCGCAATACACAGCTGATTTAGAAAAAGCGATTTCGTATTTTGATAATGACGCAGCGGTTAATGTCGCTAAGGAAATAGGAAAGTTTTACCACGCTAAAAAGCAATGGGCAAAAGCGACAAAGTATTATGAGCAAGCATTAAAAAACGGTTCAGGAGATGATATCGAAACTAATTTGCTTTTGCTTCAAACCTATACAGAGACAAAGCAATTTGAATTAGTTGCCAAAAAAGCCTCCGCAATGGTGGATACTTTTCCAACACAGCCTCAGTTTTACTACTATTCAGGGATGGCAAATAATCAATTGCAACAATTTAAAAAAGCCAAGGATATGCTGGAAATGGGCTTGGATTATTTAGTAGAGGACAGAGCATTAGAAATAAATTTCAACATTCAGTTGGGAGAAGCATACAACGGTTTAGGAGATTTCAAGAAAAAAGAAATGTATTTTTCTAAAGCCAATCAATTATTAAAAGAAAAAAAATAATGAAAAAAATAGCAATAATAATAGTACTCGCTCTTTTTGTGGTTTCCTGTAAATCCAAAGCCATTGCGGTTGCGGCCAGTAATGCGCCAACAACGGAGGCGGCGGGTTATATGACGTCCAAAAAAATAATAGAAAATCACTACAACAATAAAAATCAATTTTCTACATTATATATTAAGTCAAGCGCCCGTTATGCTGACAACAAACAAACTCAAAATGTTACGGCCGAAATTAGGATTAAGAAGGACGAACAAATTTTGGTAAGCATTCGTTTTCTTGGAATTACAATGGCGAAAGCATTGATTACGCCAAAATCAGTGAACTATTATGAAAAGATAAACGGTAGTTATTTTGAAGGTGATTTTAGCAGTTTAAGTCAATGGCTGGGAACTGATTTGGATTACAATAAAATTCAAAATATGTTATTGGGACAAGCAATTGATGATTTGACAAAAGGGAAATATCTTGAATCATTATTGGAACAAACGTATCGATTAGATGATGTTTCAAATTCAAATACGAAAAAATCGTTCTTTTTAGATGCCGATAATTTTTTGGTTCAAAAACAAGAAATCACACAAACTGCCGAAGAACGAATGATTAAAGTGGCTTATGCTGACAGTAAAGTGTACAATGAGGCAACGTTGCCTACAAGTGTTCTGATCAATACTTTTCAGAAGAAAGGCAATACCGAAATTAATCTGGATTACAACACGGTAACTTTCAATGAAGAACTTTCTTTTCCATATAGTGTTCCAAATGGGTACAAAAGAATTATAATTAAGTAAATTAGCAAAAATATTTTTTTAATATGCCAAAATTTCTCCTTAGCCTAATCTTTATCTGTATGACTTCATTACTATGGAGTCAGGAATCCCAACAAGAAAAATTAGAAGAACGTAAAGCTCAAATTCAAAAAGAAATTAGAGAAAATGAAAGGTTATTACAAACCGTTAAGAAAAAAGAAAAATCTGCTGTGAATGTAATAGTGATTCAAAGCACTAAAATAAAGCTTAAAGAAAAATTGATAAACACTACCGAAAAGCAAACTAAATTGCTTGGAAATGATATGTATATCAATCAAATGCAAATTAATAAGCTAAAAAAAGAATTGGCTTTACTCAAGGAAGATTATGCTGAAATGATTGTGAAATCATATAAAAGCCGTTCCGAAGAAAGTCGTGCGATGTTCTTATTGTCTTCCGAGAATTTTTTACAAGCGTATAAAAGAGCGCAGTACATGAAACAATATACTGGTTTCAGAAAAATGCAAGGTGAAGAAATAAAATCGAAATCTAATCAGCTTACGGATTATAACGAGAAATTAAATGTTCAGAAAAAAGCGAAACAAAAACTGATAGCTGAGAACGAAAAAGAGCGATTAACATTAGAAAAAGAGAAGCAAGAGCAACAAAAGCTAGTCAATTCCATAAAAAAAGACAAAAATAAGATTGCCCGAGAAATTAAGCAAAGACAACAGGAATACAGAACAATCGACAGGCAGATCAATAAATTAATACGTGAAGCTATTGCGGCTGCCAATAGAAAAGCAGCTTTAGAAAAAGCAAAAGCAAATCCAAGTGCTCCAGTTTCAAAAGCTGCGGTTTCATCATCAAAAATAGAATTAACACCAGAGGCTAAAATAATTGCGGATAATTTCAGAGCCAATAGAGGAAGGTTGCCTTATCCTGTGGAAAAAGGATTTATATCACTTGGTTATGGAAATCAAACGCATCCATTATTCAATACTATAACGGTTCACAATAGTGGTGTTGAAATTACAACAGACCGTGGTGCAAATGCAAGAGCTGTTTTTGGAGGAGAAGTAACTAGTGTTATTGTTTTGTCACCTGTAAACAAAGCCGTAATGATACAACACGGGGATTTCTTCACCGTATATCAAAATTTAAGTTCCGTAAGCGTAAGTAAAGGTGATAAAGTAAGCATTAAACAAAGCATTGGAAAAGTAAGAACCAATGGCGAGACCGGAAAAACAGTAATTAAATTCCTAATTCTTCAAAATACAACTTACAATAATCCCGAAGGTTGGTTGTCACCAAGATAAAACGGTTATTTTACATAAAAAAAAGCACTATTAATTCATTCGAATAAATAGTGCTTTTTTTTTGTTATGAAATTTTAGAACTAACTAAGTGGCATTAATTATTGCTGCTGCTGTTGTTGCTGTTGCTTCTGCTGTTGTTGGAGTTGTTCAATATAATCCAATTGTTGTTGAATTTCTATTGAAACTTCTTCGAGTTGTACATCATTTATGTCTTCAAATTGTCGTCCATCCTCATAGCCAATCGAAACACAAACGGAAAGCGTTTGCCTGGAAAGACCTTTGAAAGTTCCTTTTACAGGAGTGCAATCATAGAAATTACGCCCAACGGAAAGTTTCACATGATTGTCCATCGTCCAGATATTATTGGTGGGATCTAAGCCAAGCCAACCTTGTTTTGGAGTGTAAATCTCAACCCAAGCGTGTGTGGCACCTTCGCCTCGAAGACCACTTTCGTTAGGGCAAATATAACCGCTCACATATCGGGAAGGAATTCCTGCCGTGCGTAAAAGTTGTAATAACACATGTGCAAAGTCTTGGCAAACTCCTTTTCTAATTTCTAAAATCTCGTCTACTGTGGTTTCAATATTAGTGATTCCTTTGGTGTACTTAAAATTTGTAAAAATATATTGATTGCATTGTTGGGCAATTTCTATAATGGGTTTATCGAAACAATTTATTTCATTGAGAATCGCATTGATTTCGTCTTGTTTTCTAATCGTTTCGGGATAACAAAGTCGGAGTAAAGAAATACTTTTTTCTTTTTCCTTGACTAAATCTTTTACCGTTGTGTGATCTATTTCGGGAATTTTTAGCGAATGATTGACACGTACCAACATTCTGGATTCTATAGTCATTTCGGTATGGGATTCCAAAGTATTGAAATTCCCCACGCGATTGCCGTAGTAATCCTGCGAAATCTCAACTTCGGGATTGTTTGTTATCAATAGCTGGTATTGAAGCACATCTTGGTTGTCAAAATGATGTGGAAATAAACGAATTTCATTAATGCTTTCTTTTATAGGCCAGTTGTATTGGTATTTTGTGATGTGTACTATTTTGAAAATCGCCATTTTTATTAGGTGTAAGAGAAAAATAATTTTGAAAAATCCGTCGAAAATTGAATCAGTTGCGTTCTTGTGTTGTTAAGTATGTCTTCCAGTTCTTTGTTGGTAAGATGATGATAATCTGTAAATTCAACATAACTTTTGAGTCTTCCAAATTGATTGTGCAATGTTCTCGCTTCGCTCAGATTATTGTCTTTAAATAAGCTGTTTAAATAGGTGTCTATTAATTCTAAAGTGTAAATCACTGAGTGTGCAAAATCTCTGTTGAAGATGACTTGTTGCACCACTTTACGATTGTGCGGAATATTACTGTAGCTTTTTAAATATAGCTCATAGCCCGAAAGTGATAGTAATAATCGTCTCCAATACAATAAATCTTCTTCGCCGTCCAGATTATAATCAATAGGAGCATAGTACGCTTGGGTTAAAGAAATAGTTTGTAAACATCTCTCAATGTGTTTGCCAATGCTGGAAAAACACCAACCCAATCCTCTGGGCATTGTAACTTGCAAAATACCATTATACAGCAAAAAATCTTTATTGAGCTTAGAAATAATATTACTCGCATCAGAAGTTTCCAATTTTTTTGGCAAATCAGGTGAATTCATGAAGTGGTATAAAGAATTGATATGTTCCCAAAGTTCTTTTGTAATTTTATCCTGTGAACCTCTCGCATTTTCTCGTGCTTTGATAACTAGATTTTTCACTGAATTATAATTTGGGCTGTCGCAAATAATATACTTTAGAACAAAATTAGTGTCGTATTGCACTTGATTTATTTGTTCCATAGGCAAATCAGTATAGTATTCCAATAACGGTTTGTAACCCTGAGAATCGTTCATTTCCTTATCAAAAGATAAGATATAAAAAGTATTTAGGGTAAGTAACATTCCATCTGTTCTTTCCATATATCGGTTAAGCCAAAACATTCCGTCTGCAACCCGGCTGAGCATATTTACTTTCATTCTGTTATTTTTTTTAAGAGAGTGTAGAGTTAATTCTGTGATTTATTTTACAATCCACGTGTCTTTACTTCCTCCTCCTTGGGAAGAATTAACGACTAATGAACCCTCGGTAAGCGCCACTCGGGTTAGTCCGCCCGGAACTATCTTTACACCATTCGGACCGCACAAAGCATAAGGTCTCAAATCCACATGACGCAGTTTTAGTTCGCCGTCGATAAGGCAAGGAACTGTGCTGAGTTGAATGATGGGTTGTGCAATGAAATTTCGTGGATTGTCGACAATGGCAATTTTTGCGTCTTCTAATTCTTGTTGGGTTGCTTTGTTTCCCATTATCATTCCATAACCACCACTTTGATTGGTTTCCTTGATTACCATGTTTTCCATATTGGCAAAAACCATTTCTCTTTCGTCCAGATTTTCCATTCTGTACGTAGGAACATTTTTTAGAATCGGCTCTTCGTTCATGTAATATTTTATCATGTCAGGCACGTAAGCATATACAGCTTTGTCATCGGCAACGCCATTTCCCACAGCATTCACAAGTGCTACATTTCCTTGTCGGTAGGCACTTATAAGTCCGGGAACACCCAAAGTACTGTCTGGTTTAAAAACCAAAGGATCAAGATATTCATCATCCAGTCGTCTGTAAATAACATCTACCTGATGAAGTCCCGAAGTGGTTTTCATATAAACTTTATTGTTATTCACGACTAAATCTCTTCCTTCGACCAAAGGGATTCCCATTTGCCTTGCTAAAAAAGTATGCTCGTAATACGCCGAGTTGTACACTCCCGGTGTTAGTAAAACTACATTTGGGTTGGAAATGCTTCTTGGAGAAAGTGAAACCAGAATATTATGAAAAATCATCGGATAATTGCTCACCATACTGACATGGTTTGAAGTAAGCATTTCAGGAAAAATCCGTTTGGTTATTTCTCTGTTTTCAAGCATGTAACTTACACCGCTTGGACACCTCAGATTATCTTCGAGTACATAAAATTCTCCTTTGGCACCTCTAATTAAATCAATTCCTGCAATGTGTACATGAATGTTGTGAGGAACTTTAATCCCGTGAACTTCTTGAATGTAATGAGGACAAGAGGCGATTAATGCTCCGGGAATTATACCGTCTTTTATAATATGCTGCTCGTTATAGATATCTTCCAAGAATAAATTGAGTGCTTTCAGCCTTTGTTTTATTCCAGATTCTACTTCGTTCCAGTCACTTTGGGTAATAATTCTTGGGATTATATCAAAAGGAAAAATTCTTTCGATACCTTGATTGTCGTCACTGTAAACCGTAAAAGTGATTCCTTGATTCATAAAAAAATCAGAAGCCTGTCGGTGTTTGTCGTTCAGATTATCGTGGTTTAGGTTTTGTAATGTTTGTAGTACCTGACGGTAAGATTCCCGAACACCTTCATTAGAAAACATTTCGTCCCAGCCGTTCGGGTTTAAATTAGGTATCGACTTCATCATATTTTACACCATTATTAAATAATTAAACTTAACAGCATTTTGTTATTTAAAACGCATTATAGTAGCTAAAATACCAATTTTAAAGCGATGTAAATGATGATTATGTGACTATTTAATAATTTTTACAGCATTCTTTTTTTGATAATTCTTTTTTGATAATTCTTATTTTTTGCAATGTTGTTTTTTGTGATTTCGCAGTGAAAAATATTTATTGAAATAAAAAACCCTGTTAATAAAGGAGTATTGGTGTCAATTGTTGTAAAAAATAAATCAAAATAGAGATTAAAGCAGGGGTGTAGAATTAAAAATAAAAAAGATTCAATTTATTTTTTGAACAAAAAAAATCTCAATTATTAAGATGATTTAATAATTGAGATTGTTTGTGTTTTTAAACAAATAGTGTTTTATGGATTTTTATTAAAGGAAGAATTAACAGCCTTCATCATTCCTTCAGTAGACCAAGTTCCAGAAACGATGATGCGTCTGATGGTGTACAATGGATCTACAGAATCCCTTTTGGTAGACAAGATATAGGCCATTTTATAATCGCTCTTTTTTATTTCAGGAATTGCCGCTGTATTCCATAAACCAAACGGATAGGCAAAATCTTTAACCGGTTTTCCTATTATATCTTCCAATTTTGCTTTTGGTTTTACCAATTGCGTATTCCAGTCATCTCCTGCATATTTTGTAACCATATGATGATCCCAAGTGTGCGCGCCTACAACATGCCCGTTGTCAGATAAGCTTTTAATTTGCTCTTTGCTCATATATCCGGGACGGTTAATAGAAACGGTCATGATAAAAAACACGCCTTTGAAACCGTATTTTTTCATTTCGGCAGCACCAATGCTGAATTGTTCTTCTCTCGTGTCATCAAAGGTTATCATAATAGGTTTTGCAGGCAATGGACCGTCATAGACTAAATAGTCATACAATTGTTCCGGCAAAATAGTTTCGTAACCTGCATCGGCCAAAGCTTTCATTTGTTCTGCAAAAGCGGGAGGTTTTACGGTGTACACTTTTATGTTTCCGCTCGCACTGGCGCTAAAATCCCTGATGTTATGATAACATAAAATGGGTACTTCTTTTTTTGAAAGAATAGTCGCTGCATCCGCCATGACTTTTTTGGTCACAACTTTTTTTACGGGTACTGCAATAAGTGGTGTTTCCGGGACTATTTTACGAGGTTCTGATTGACAGCCAACTAATATTATAAATGCACCAAAAATAAGACATAAGATATTTTTCATAAATCAAATAGTAATTATTGGTACTGAATGTAAATTGGTTTCGGAGTGAATTTCACTAACTCTTCCGGGCTGTACATTTTCCAATCCTTTTTGTTGTCATTTTTATAGAACAATTTAAAACCGGTAAACTGTACGGGCTCTCTATAAATATAACTCAGGTAAGTGGATTTTTTTAGAATTTTACTACCAAAACCATCCATATCCATTACAATTTGAACTTCAGGAACGGTTTTAATCGCTTTGTAATTTTTAACCATTCCTTGAGTAAAGCGGTGTATTACGAGCACTTTTGGAGTCAATTTGTTTTTGCGCACAATGTTTGCCAAAATATCAATTGCATCATTAATATCTTCAGCATTAAAACTACCAATTTTGGATCCTGGACGCTCTCCATTTTTCATCGAAAATTCAGGGTCAATTCCTAGATGAACATTTGGCAAAGCAAGATATTGTTCCAGTTGTTCCACTTCGTCCTTAACGGTACTGTGTCCTACTTGTACATCTAAAAAAACCAAGGCATTGATTGGTTTAGCCCAACTTATAATAGTGTCTATTTGTTTAAACGGCATTCGCATGCGGTGCATATTATTTTTTCCCGGAGCGCCTTGAGCGGTTACAGCAATGTAATGCAAAGCAGGAATTGCTTTCACAGTAGAGTCAGCTGCTTGCCATTTGGCGACTTCGCCTTGTAGTTTTGCCAGCATTTCTTTTCGGGGAAGTTCACCCAATATTCCCATTCTGGTAGAATATAGATTTCCGTAATACGCAATAATTCTATTGTACGGTAATAATGCGCCGGGCAAAGGATAGGGCGCTTTTACAGGCCATCTCCCGGTAGTGTCATTATTGCTTAATGCCACCATTCTTTTGTTATAGTCAACAGTATCAATGGTAAGGGTTGTCGTTTTTTCTGTAGTATCCGTTTTTACGGTATCTGATTTCTCTGTACCATTTACAGCATCAGCCGCTTTTCCTTTTTCACAAGAAATATTTAAAAGCAGTAAAGGAAGTGTAATAAATGCAATAGCTGATTTTTTCATAAATTAATTCTATTTATTTTCAATGTAAAGATAAAGTATTTTAGAAGTGTGATATCAATTATAATAGTGTTTCAACGGGCTATTTTTTATATAATTCACGGATTTTAATTTTTTTCAAACTACCCGAATTCGATCTTCAAGCTTCTTTCAATTTAATATTCAAACGGAATGTACATCAGTTAATTGTTTGGCTTTTAATTTTTATAAAAAGGCAGTTTACTTTTATCATAATTTCAGAATAGCTTTTGGGAAATACAAAGAAAAGGCTAACTTTATAAAAGTTTTTACTCATCTAAATACCAAACAATTGTTCAAAAAATTCCTTTCTTTTCTTCTTTTTTTATGCAGTGCCACTGCTATTTTTGGACAAATAAAAAAAGATACTATTGCACTTTCAGAAATCACTTTGAAAGGTTCGCCTATCAAAAATGTGCTTCAAAATGTTGCTTCCTCCGTTTCAGTGATTACTACAGCTGACATTAATAAAAGTGACGGAATTATATTGACTCCAATTTTAAACAAAATCCCTGGCGTTACGATGCAACAAGGCGCTTTCAATACCAACAGGATTACTATTCGTGGTATTGGCGCGCGATCTCAATACGGAACCAATAAAATAAAAGCCTATTTTGATGGGATTCCATTGAGTTCCGGTGAAGGCGAAACTACTATTGATGATATTGATTTGGCTTCAATCGAAAAAATAGAAATTATAAAAGGACCAAATTCCACCAGTTTTGGTTCCGGTTTGGGTGGAGTGATTCAGCTGTTTTCAAGAGAGACGCCTTTGCTGGAGTCGTTTGGAAAATCTACGGTCACTTTTGGGAGTTTTGGGTTGTTGCAACAACGTCTTTCTGCAGGATACAGTGATTCCAAAACGAATGTATTCACAAGTTATACTAATTTACAAAGTGACGGATTTAGAGCCAATAGTTCCTACAACAGAAAATCATTTAATCTCCACGGCAAACAAAAAATGGGTTCCAAGGGCAGTTTGTCATTTTTGGGAACATTCACTCGATTGAAAGCTTTTATTCCGAGTTCTATCAATGAAACGGATTTAAAAAACAATCCTGAAAAAGCAGCTGCTACTTGGGCTGCGGCACAAGGTTTTGAGTCGTATGATAAATTCATGCTCGGATTAGGGTACGACCATCAATTTTCTGAAAAATGGTCCATGCAAACCAGTGTTTTTTCTAATTTTAAAGACGCTTATGAGCCCAGACCTTTTGATATTTTGGATGAAAAAACAAGTGCTGCAGGTTTTCGTTCCAATGTGAATTATAAAGACCGATTGTTTTCTTTGCCGTTTGAACTGAGTTTGGGAACCGAATTATTAACGGAAAAGTATGCGTATTCGCTTTTTGAAAATTTGTACCAATCGCAACCGGGGCAAGGAAGTATAAAAGGCGACGAGTTCAGCGCTATCAAACAAAATCGGAATTACACCAACTACTTTTTACAAATGGAACTTTGGATTTCAGAAAAGCTACATATGGAAACCGGAGTGGCATTAAACACAACCAAATATTCGTTAGAAGATGTTTTCGAAAATAATTCTGGCGGTAAAAAGATGCCGTTTACATTTGGAAATGTTTGGTCGCCAAGAGTTGGTTTCTCGTATAAAATAAGCAATGGAAAAAACATATTTACATCCGTCAGCAAAGGATTTTCGGTTCCATCAGTTGCAGAAACATTAACTCCCGAAGGTCAAATAAACACCGATTTGAAACCAGAAATAGGTTGGAATTATGAATTGGGATTCAAAGGGAATTGGCTTAAAAATAAAGTATACACCGAAGTAACTTTTTATACCACACAAATTCAAAATTTATTGGTGGCACGTCGTACTGACAATGATCAATTTGTAGGGATTAATGCGGGTAGCAGTTCGCATACGGGTTTAGAATTCTTGGTTAATTATACACTTTTAGAACTGACCCAACTTCAAATTAAGCCTTATTTTTCAGGTGCGGTGAATAATTTTAAATTTAAAGAATTCTTGGATGGTGATGCTGATTATTCGGGAAACCAACTTACGGGCGTTCCCGAAAAGCAATTTAATTTTGGAGTGGATTTGAACACCAAAAATGGATTTAGTGTAAACACGTCTTTCCGAACGATGGGTAAAATTCCGTTAAATGATTCCAATACAAAATACAGTGAGCGGTATTCGTTGCTCGATATTAAAACGACGTATGTTTTTACGATTCTTAAAATCCTAAAAACAGAGCTGAATGCCGGAGTCAATAACGCATTGGACACCAAATATGCGGCTAATATTTTGCCTAACGCAGTTGGTTTTGGAAATGCTGCTCCACGTTATTTTTACCCCGGAAATCCCGTAAATTTTTATGGTGGTTTTTCGGTATCGTATGTTTTTTAGATAGAAATCCTAAGCCTGAATTTTATTTTTTAATGGCTGCGACTTCTTTCTCAGTAACGATTTTGGTTTGTTTATTGCTCCAAGAAGTCATGATGTAATTCATGACATCAGCAACTTCCTGATCCGTAAGTCCCATGGCTGGCATGCTGCTATTGTACTTGATTTTATTGACAACAATTTCGCCACTTTGTCCAAATTTCACAGCAGCAATACTTTGATTTCTTTTGGTTTTCAACCAGTCAGAACCATCAAGAGGAGGGAAGTTCTTAGTATCTCCTTTGCCATTTGCGCCATGACATTGCATGCAAAAATCAGCATAGATTTCCTTTCCGGGTGACTGAAATTTTGAAACAACAGCGGTTTCTTTATTCAATTCAATATAGTTGTCTTGGGAAAATGGGTTTTCAAAAGAGAAGCTTCCCAATATAAACACTCCAAATCCTAAAAATAATTTCGTTGTCAACATAATTTAATTTGGTATAATTTTGAGTATTCCTTTTCCTTCAACGCCCATATAAATATAGCCATCCGGACCTTGCACCACATTACGCACACGACCAATATCGGTTGCAATTTTTTGTCTGCCTATAACTTCATTGCCTTTCAATTTTAGCAATTCAAGATATTGGAATTTTAAAGAACCAACCAATAAATGTCCTTTCCAGTCTGGATACTTATCACCGGTCACAAAAGTCATTCCACTTGGAGCGATAGAAGGCAACCAATAATAAATAGGTTTTTCAATACCTGGTTTTTCGTTTTCTTTACTAATGGTTGTTCCGTCATAATCGATTCCATAAGTAACAATAGGCCATCCGTAATTGACTCCTTTTTTTATGATGTTGATTTCATCGCCACCCTGAGGACCGTGTTCATGTGCCCAAATTGCTCCTGTTACGGGGTTTTTTGCCATTCCTTGCGGGTTGCGATTCCCATAAGTGTAAATAGCTTCTTTGGCTCCGGGCTGACCGACAAACGGATTGTCTTTAGGAATGCTTCCGTCGTCATTTAAACGGTATATTTTTCCACCATCGCGTTTAATGTCTTGCGGATTTACAAAATGTTCGCCACGCTCACCAACAGAGAAATACAAATAACCATCGTTGTCAAATACAATTCGGGAACCAAAATGCTGTCCTTTTGTAGTGTTGGGCGTAGCTTTATAAAGCGATTCGATTTGTGTCAGACTTCCGTCCAATAATTTTGCTCGAATAAGTTTAGTGTTACCGCCGGTACCTTCACCTTCATCGGAAGCATACGTCATATAAATCCAACCATTTTTAGCATAATCAGGATGTAAAACGATATCTAACAATCCGCCTTGTCCACGAGAATATACTTTGGGAACATTTTTGATTTCGGTTTTTATACCGTTTTTGATATGATACAGAATACCACTTTTTTCCGTAACTAACATTGTTCCGTCTGGCAACCAAGTCATTCCCCACGGAATTGCAATATCTGAAGCTACGGTTTCAATGGTATAATTTTTCACCTCGTCTTTTATAGAAATATCATTTGGCTTTACTTGTGCTTCGCAACTGAAAGAGAGAAATGAAAGAATCGAGAGGGAGACTATTATTATTTTTTTCATGAGTATAATTTTTAATCTTTTAAAGAAAGAAATCTTTTTTAAAGGTAGTAAAAGCGGATTTAAAAAGACAAATAAGTCTTTAATTTTGCGTAGAATTAACAAAACAAAGCGATTGGATCTCTTTTTTATCGTCAGAATTCAAATTCAAATTTGGAATTGGACATAAAAAAACCACCTAAATAGCTAGGTGGTTTAAATATAATTTGTTTATTTCTTGACGCTGTATTTTGCAGTTCTGGCATCTTTGATTACCCCTTTCCAGTTTAATCCAAAACCAAAATCATACACATTTCCAGTAGCATCTTTATAGGGTGTCATGTCGTGAGGAACGTCTTCCATTTGTTTTTCAACGGTAGTCATATTCAACGGCATTTGTAAAGGCAACAATCCGGAAGGTTCTGTTTTACCCGAAACAATATCCAATAAAGCTTCTACTTGTACGCCAAATTCTCCCACGATTGCATCGACTTCTTTTTCAAATTCTCCAAAAACCATCGGATTAGAAATATTCACAGATACCAATACCGGTTTTCCATTCATCGCTTTCTTCGTTTCCAGAATGGTGTTTAAATCTGGGTACGAATTTGATTTTGACGTTTTATTCAAATACGAACGGTTGGTAATCGTTGGGTCAATTACAGGATCTCCGGCAGCAATACTTTGTGCTCTGGCATCGACTGCGGTATAATCTTTTAATTGCAAACTAATGGGCACATATCCATTTCCACCAGCTTCTCTATCGGCTCTGCTGTATCCGCCACTTATCGGACTTTTGATAAATACGATGGCAAAATCCGCTTTATTTGGGTCATCGGTTACCGTATAATATTTTTTAATCAATTCTAGATTAACTGGATATTCAATTTTTTCTGGTGATGGTTGTCCAAAAAAGTTGATTCCTGCCGGAGTAACTCTTTTTGGGATGTATACCGTCTTACCTTTTGCAATTGGCAACGTTTTATTTTGGTTTTTAATCATCACAACCGACTTCAATTGCGCGTCATAACCTGCTTTCATAAAATCAGGTTTTCCCACAATAGCTTTGGTCTCGTTAGGATCTAAATAGGAGTTTTCGAACAATCCCACTCTGAAAATATTCAAAAGCAAACGAACTGCTGATTGCTCAAAACGCTTGCGCATAAATGATTCTCCGTGTTCTTTTATACCCATTTGATATGCTTCCAGCACTGGATTGATATCATTATTTCCGCCAAATTGATCCACACCCGCCATTAGGACTTTATAATGTCTTTCGGCAACACTTAATTTTTCAACACCCCAAGATTTTCCTGAAAAGATATCTGGCTTAGCGCCTTCATCTGCAGTAATTAACCAATCGGTGCAAACGACTCCATCATACCCGTATTTGTCTCTTAACAAATCTGTAATAATGTATTTACTGAATCCGTTACCCACATTCTCACCGTATTTTTTATCCTGACCATACGAAATAGTGTAATACGGCATGACTGCTGAGGCTTTTTTAGTAGCTCCTTTTAACTGAAAAGCACCATCGGTAAAGGGTTTTAAGTGGGTTTCGAAATTATTTCCCGGATATACTGCAAATTTTCCATATGCAAAATGTCCATCACGACCTCCTTCTTCCGGACCACCACTTGGCCAGTGCTTAATCATCGCATTGACACTTTGATTTCCCCATCCTTCATACGCATTAATCGATTTTGGTGATGTTTGAAACCCATCTACATACGCTCTTGCCATATCAGTCGCAAGTTTTGGGTCTTCGCCAAAAGTACCCACAAAACGATTCCACCTTGGTTCTGTTGCTAAATCAATCTGTGGCGATAGCGCTGTGGTGATTCCCATGGCTCTGTATTCTTTGGCAGCAATTGCACCAAATTGTTCCGTGATAGCGGCATCAAAAGTAGCAGCTAATCCTAGTTCTTCCGGCCATTGTGATATAGCTCCACCGGAACCTGCATTGTATTCGGCATCTTTATTAGCTCCATTTCTTGGATCAGAACTGTTGTTGGAAGGGATGCCCATTCCAATACCTTCCACTAATGCTTGTATATTATTATTCCATGTTGCAGCAACTACTGGACTTTCAACAGATGTCATTAGTACATGGCGTAAATTGTCTTTTGTTAAAAATGCAATTTGCTGATCAGACAAATCAGATGATTTTGCACCACTTTTAGAAAATGGTTTTTCATTATAGGTTCCAGTAAACATTCCTGCTTCCTGAGCTGGAATAGCTTGATGCCTGCTGTATAACATTAACCCGGCCATTTGTTCTACCGTCATTTTAGAGGCAAGATCTTTGGCACGTTCTGCTACCGGTTTTCTCCAATCTTCATAAATATCTAACTTCCCATTTTTGTTGAGGTCTTTAAAAGCCAAGCCGTCTGCTTGTATAATTTTAATTCCTGATTTTGGAGAATATCCTAATGTTTGTCCTCCTTGGTTTTGAACAATGTTATGGGAGTTTTTAGGTGTTTCTGTCCATTTTTTTTGGGCATACGTTTGCGTTCCAACAAGTAAAAGTAACGCAGGTAATACAATTCTTTTTTTCATATCTTGATTCTTGTTTTTGGTAATTAAATAGCTAAATTATAGTGGTTTATATTTTGTAATCTTGTTTTTAAAAGGCAAAATTGTAATTGACACTCTTTTTTGTTTCCGTTAAATTTACGAAAACGATTTCAAATATAATAAATAATGTGTCACATCAACACAATGATATAAAAAAACATTGTTAAAATACAGCTATAACTGACTCAAAATATAGGTTTTACGATGGTTATAATAAGTAAAAGGCATTTTGATTATGAGACAAAAACAAAAAAGACCATCAATACCGATAGTCTTTTACGTATTATTTTCTATAATTATGAATGCTTACTCCAACTCTTTTATTTTGATATTTCTTAAAGATACTCCATTTGCCCAATCCTGAAATGCAATTTTACCGCTAGTTGCTTTTCCAAAAGACGGAAATTTTCCCAAATTACTTTCTGCAACTAACTCCTTCCAACGACTGCTCTTCATATCTTCCTGACCCGTTAAAACACCATTTAACCAAAATGTAATTTGGCCATTTTGTTGAAGGATTCGAGAAGTATTCCATTCACCAAATTTTTTTGACTGTACTTTATTTTTTAATGGAGACAAACTATAAATACAACCGGATAAGCGCTTTCCATCTTTCAAATTATGGCTTGAGGCATTTGCATTATCCAATAGTTGGTATTCAGGACCAGTTGTCCAGGCTGTTGGAAACTCGGCTGCTTCCTGAACATTGATAAATACACCGCTATTTCCCCCTTTGGTAATCTTCCACTCAAAAGTCAAATCATAATTATCATAGGCTTTATCTGAAACCAGATCTCCACGAACAACTTTTTCTGTATTTGGGTCACATACCAATTCTCCTCCTGCAGCTGACCAAGCCGATTGGATATTTCCTTCATTGTAAAGGTGCCATCCTTTGGTTGTTTTTCCGTCAAAAAGCAGTGCCCAACCCTCTTTGCTTTCTTCTTCTGTCAGCGTATTTTGATTTTCTATTTTCTGGGAATGGGACAGCAAACTTATTGAACACAATAAAATAGCAGACCAAACGGAGAGATTGTTTTGTTTCATTCTTTTACCTTAAAATTTATTTATAAAATTGATATTCTCTTTTCAAAACTGCTTTTTGGAAAAACAACTTAAAAAAACCATTTCCAAATATAAAAAAATAATGCTTCGTTAAAACACAAAGAATATTTAAAACAGTATAAGTTTTTTTAGAACTCATTAAAAACAAACCTTTTAAAGGTAGATTTTACTTTTTAATGAAATCTGATGGTTTTCGAATTATGCCGAATTAAAAGGAAGCCTTTAAATCATTCTTTTTTAATCGTATTTTTATCCGTGTAATAATAAAAGGCGGTATGGAAGAAATTTTAAGAAGACAAATTGAGAAAATTGTACCATTAACAGATGATGAATTTCAATTGGTGCTCTCTCACTTTTCTGTTGGTAAGTATAAAAAACATCAATACATTGTCCAACAGGAAAATCCTGTTCCGTATGTTCATTTTGTTGTAAAAGGGCTGTTGAAATCTTTTTATATAGACAAATCAGGTAAAAGCCATATTTTGCAATTCGCCATGGAAGATTGGTGGATAACGGATAATCAGGGTTTTTATAATAACCAGAATGCCACACTCAATATTGACTGCTTAGAAGATGCACAAACCTATTACATTACTCTTGATGATAGAGAAAAGCTGTGTGCCGAGTTGCAGAAAATGGAATTCTTCTTTTTGCAAAAAATGACAGCTGGTAATATTGCGCTTCAAAACCGAATTCTATCACTGATGAGTAAGAATTCAGAGGAACGATACACGCAATTTATCCAGTTATATCCAGATTTGATTCACCGCATTCCTAAAACTTTGATAGCATCTTATCTTGGTATTTCAAGAGAAACATTGAGTCGCTTGTCGCATTGATGTGATATAGGTCACAAGTTTTCTGTGAGGTATGTCCTTTATAATCCATAGAATGTTTTCGAATTTTGTACTTCATAAAATTTTAAAATAGAATTATGGAAAATATAGCGTTAGTCGTTGGAGCGACCGGAATAACGGGTAGCAATCTCGCAGAAAAACTTATTGCCAAAGGCTGGACGACTTTCGGTTTAGCCAGAAACCCAAGAAAAGACATAGAAAACCTTCAGCCAGTTGCTGCAGATCTTTTGGATTTGGAGAATTTAAAAATAGCTTTAAAAGATATTTCTCCCACACACATTTACATCACAAGTTGGATGCGTCAGGACTCTGAAGCCGAAAACATACGCGTGAACAGCTTAATGGTCAGAAATCTTCTTGAAGCATTATCGTCTAAAAATTCAGTGCAACACGTAGCGCTTGTTACAGGACTGAAACATTATCTTGGGCCGTTTGAGGCTTACGCCAAAGAAGGATTTTTGCCTGAAACTCCACTTAGGGAAGAGCAACCGCGTCTTGAAATAGAGAATTTTTATTATGCTCAAGAAGATGAAGTGTATGCCGCTGCAGCGCGAGATAGTTTTACATGGAGCATTCACCGCCCGCATACGGTTATAGGAAAAGCGGTAGGCAACTTAATGAATCTGGGCACTACGCTTGCAGTATATGCCAGCATTTGTAAAGAAACAGGAAAGCCATTTCAGTGGCCGGGTTCGGCAGCACAGTGGAATGGACTTTCAGATGTTACGGATGCCAGAGTATTGGCAGAACATTTAATATGGGCTTCCACTACAGAAGCGGCTCGTAACGAAGCATTCAATGTAGTAAATGGAGATTTTTTTCGTTGGAAATGGCTTTGGAAAAAAATAGCAGCATCATTCGGGATTGAAGCAATAGGGTACGATGGCACGATTCATCCACTAGAAGAACAAATGAAAAATGAAGCTCCGGTTTGGAAAAACATTGCCGTTCAATATGCGCTTGAAGAGTCTGATTTAAACAAGTTGGCTTCTCCGTGGCATACTGATCTTGACTTAGGGCGACCAATTGAAGTCATGACGGATATGTCTAAAAGTCGTAAACTCGGATTTCCTGTTTTTCAAAGAACGGAAGATTCCTTTTACGATTTGTTTGAACAGCTTCGTATGGACCGATTAATTCCGTAGTTGTCGAAACTAAAGTAGTGCGCATAAAAAAGGGTTTCAATATTTATTTCTTGAAACCCTTTTTAGTTTTGTTTTTCTTGTGTTGGCAACAGCCAACACCTTCAATATTTATACATCTATAGCATCATAAACCACTACTTTTTCCCATAAATGAGAACAGTTCTTTATAAAATCCTGATGAATAGGATGGTCCTGATATATTTTTTGTCCGGCTTCATCATCAAAAAACATCAGCTCTGAAACATCCCAAGAAGTGTCTACAACTTCCCGTTTCTCGGTCGAAGCTAAAACGCCCACGTGAATTTGACGAATCGTTGGAATTCCCGCCAAAGTTTTCAAACCAGTAATCAATTGTTGTCTATCAGCTTCTGATTGTGGGTTCTTTAACCAAAAAAATACATGGTGCAACAAGAATTTTTTCTTTGGACGCATTGCAAAGCCCATAATACCTGCAACTCCAAATAAAGCTGCGGAACCTATAAATCTTCTTCGTATCATCATTAATTTATTTTTAATAAGGTAAATATCGAAATTTTAAAAATATAAAAGAAAAATAACTCTTTTTATTTGTTTGAATAGCCTTGCATAAAAAAAGGTTTCAAGATACTCTCTTGAAACCTTTTGGAATAGTATTCTATTTCTACAGTCTTATTTTATGGCAGGCATACCACCTTGATTGTTTTGATCTCCTTCTTTAAGGTCATCATTATTAACCCCTTTCTTTTTAGCGCCAGTGAAATTCATTGAACCAAAATTATAACTGAATGTAACTCCAAAAGAACGAATTGGAAATTTAAAAGTACTGCTTTGGCTGAAGCCTTGTCCACTTGAATTTTGTTTAAATTCTAAATCCTTTTTGAATGGCGATACCATGTTCAATCCAAAGGATGCTGTTTTTTTCCACAATTGTTTTTTAACTCCAAAAACCATTAAATTAAAAGCTGGACTGGTGCCTTGCAGCGTTTTCTTAGAAGAATTTTGGATTACAAAAGCTTCCGCAGAAATGTCATTTTTAAATTGAAGTGTCCCACTCACGAACGCAGAATATTGTATCGATGTACCATTCGAAGATTGTTCCAGGTTGTATAATCCTGTTGGATCTGGTTTGTAGGTAAAGGCATTAAAATTTCCACGTAAAGTCAATATTTTAAATGGATTTACAGAACCGAAAAGACTCATTCCAAACGATTTATTGTTTCCAATATTTTGATAATTAGTGATTGTTCCTGTCTCGTCTGACAAAGGTGTTGCAATACCTTCAATTAAGTCTGATGTATATTTATAATAGGCCGAAATATTCAGCGTGCGCTTTTGCGAAAATGTGGAATATCCAAATTCTACAGTTTGTGAAACTTCAGGATCAAGGGTTGGATTTCCTTGAGTTTGTGCTTGAATATTTGATTTATTAATAAATGGGTTGAGGTACGTAAAGCTTGGTCTCGAAATACGTTTGCTGTACGTTAATTTTAAAGAGGATGATTCTGATAATGCTTTCTGTACTGTAAAACTTGGGATAAATGTCCCATAGTCAATTTTGAATGGACTTAAATCGGTTTGCAATGCATTTGTAGGATCACCTTTGATAGCTGTGTTTTCAAAACGCGCACCTGCCATTACAGTAAAACCTTTAGGCAAATTAACCGTTCCTACTGTATAAAGCGACGCAACATCCTGATCGTAATTGTATAAATTAGAACTGATTGGGTCAAACACAAATGCATTTTGTGCATCAGGAACATAATTTTGAAAATCACTCGAAATCTTTCTGATGATGGTTTTACCGCCAGCTTCCAGTTTAAATTTTTCAGTTACCGGCAAGGTGTAATCCAATTGAAGCGTGTATTCATCATTATTTCCGTCATTATTTGCTTTTTGATTGGTATAAAAACCGGAGTAGATATTTTGATAATTAGTCTCCACTATATTGTGACTCCATTGTGATGAAAAGGTAAGTTCGTGTCCTTCCTTTGCAAATTTATGTGCATAATTCAGGTTCCAGTCAAATCCTCCAAAAGAGTTTTTTGCGCTGCTTTGTCCCGTATAAACAGTACTGTTTGAAGGATTCATATAATCAGTAAACTGATTTTCATTCGTACCTGTTCGTTCAAATCCTCCGTCATTATATCTAAAGGTTGTGCTTAAACTGTTGAAAGCATTAAAGTCATATCCTGCCGTTACAGATGCTACTACGCCACTACGTTGCACTTCATTGGTACCTTTGGTCGTTTGTAAACTGTTGGCAGTACTATTGTTCAAAATTTGATTCGATTCGGAATCGGATTCTTGTGGCCAGCCGTTGTTGAATCCAACATTTGCCGAAAGGCTAAAACGATTTTTGTTATAATTAATGTTGGCATTAAGGTTATTTTGTCTCGTCCCAATACCACCACTTACGGATCCACTCACTCCTGAAACACTTTTTTGTTTGGTGATAATGTTTATGATTCCGGCAGATCCTTCGGCATCATATTTTGCAGATGGCGAAGTAACCACTTCGATATTTTTGATTTGGTCAGCCGGTATTGTTTTCAAAACATCCGCAAGGTTGGCAGAAGTTGCTCCCGATGGTTTTCCGTTGATAAGCACACGTACATTTGCATCTCCACGAATGGATACATTGCCGTCAATATCTACATTTACCATAGGAACTTTTTGCAAAACATCTGTAGCATTACCGCCACCTGCCGTCAAATCTTTTTCTACGTTATAAACAATTTTATCAATCTTGTTTGTTACTTGTTGCGTTTTTCCAACCACGACAACTTCTTTCAACGTGTTTGTTTCCGGACTTAGAATTACTTTCCCAATCTCAAGATCCAGTTTTGCATCTGTTGTAATTATGGATGTAATAGTTTTGTCATTGTAGCCAATAAACGAAATGGTGACAGTATAGGTTCCAGCTTCAACTTCACTCAATTTGAAATTTCCGGTAGCATCGGTCAAAACGCCTGTCACTGGTTTCGTTGAGTTAATTTTGAAAAGGCTTACCGAAGCATAATCTACCGGTGCCTGAGTTATCGAATCAATTACGGTACCAGAAATTTTTCCTTTTAAGCTGTTCGTTCCAGTAAAATTTTGGGATTTTACAGATAAAATAGCAAAAAGCATTACGGTAATAAGGATGATTTTTTTCATTTCAAGATATTTTAAGTTCCAAATCCACTAGAATTATTTCAATAAATTCATTTGGATTACGGTACAAAGCAACATCTTAAGAGGAACATATGCCAGCACATTCGACAGAGAGGCGGAGAACGTCGACGGAATTTTAACAATTCAAATTTTTAAGCCCAGTCTTGGAAAAATTTCATGAAATTATCTTTGTATTGGTCAGTGACAGCAATGGTGATTTTGTCAATTTGGACGGAGTTTTTTGTAGCAGATTTTATTTTATCAAGCGATACAATATAAGACCTGTGAATGCGCATAAATTTATTTTCAGGAAGCTTTTCCTCTAATGATTTCATACTTGTCAGTGACAATAAAGGCTTGTCTTCGCTGAGGCGGAATACTTTTACATAATCTTTCATGCTTTCTACATAAATGATATCATCGACTGCGATTCTAACGAGCTGGTATTCAAATTTTAGATAAATATAAGCAACTTCAGTTTCGGGAATTGGCGGACTCAGTTTTTGTACTTCCTGTTCCGGGTTTCGGATGAGCTCAAAATAACCCAGCGCCTTTGCAACGGATTTACTGAAATCAACAAAACTAAAAGGTTTAAGAAGGTAATCAAGCGCATCAACCTTGTAACCATCAAGCGCGTACTGGTCAAAAGCCGTTGTAAATATGATTCTTAAATTACCTTTTACACGGTATTGTTCGACAATTTTTGCCAGTTCAATTCCGTTTATGTCCGGCATTCGAATATCAAGAAAAATCAGGTCAATATCCTGTTCATGGATCGCTTTTAATGCTTCGATTGCATTCGAAAACTGTCCCACTAATGCTAAGGATGGCGTTTGTTCTATATAAGAAACTAGAATTTGTAACGCCAGCGGCTCGTCATCAACCGCGATACATTTTAATATCATGAGATTTGTAATTTTAAGATTACCGTGTATTCCATTTGAAGGGTATCTTCATTAGTAGACAATTCATACTTGCCCGGATAAATCAAATCGAGTCTTCGGCGGGTATTGATTAAACCAATTCCGTTGCTTTCTTCTTTGCTTAGGGTTTGATTTTCAAATATAGAATTGCGGACTTCAATTTGGAGAAATTTTTCGGACTGTTCAATTCCGATGTAAATATAGCTTGGATAAATACCGCTTATTCCGTGTTTATAGGCATTTTCGACAAAAGGTAAAAATAGCATTGGCGCTACTTCGACATCCTTTACATTGGTAGGTTTTTCAAATATTACCTGCACTTTATCTGTTATTCTGAGTTCCATCAATTTAAGATAATCGGTTACAAAACCTATTTCTTTGCTTAGCGTTGTCAGGTTGTTTTTAGTATCATAAAGCACATAGCGCATCATGTGTGACAACGTATATATTGCTTCCCGTGCCGGTTGGTTTTCGGTTCCCGCCAAAGCATAAATACTGTTTAGAATATTGAAAAAAAAGTGAGGATTGATTTGGGATTTCAGGAATGATAATTCCGAAGTGACTTTTTCTTTTTCAAGATTTTGTCGCACTTGGGTTTCCACTTGCAGTTTTTTGGCAACACTTATGACTGTGCTGGCTCCTACAATTAATAAGGTTATTATGATTTCGCTTAAATTTGATATCAAAGCACCTTGCAAGTTATCTTTTTTCGAAATTTTAAAATGCTGATTTAAAATAGTATCAAGGTTTATGAGTGAGTTGAAAGTGTCACTAATATACAGAACCGACACTATAAGAATGCATATTGCAATAAAGAAAAAGCCGTTCTTGCCTTGAAATAAAAGAGTAGGGATGATTATTTTATAGGTAAGATAAAATACGGAAATCCATAAAATATACATGAAGATTTGTTTGATCCAAAATTCCATTGGAAAACTAATATTCATGTATAGCGGCATACTTTGAACTATAAGCAACCCAAGAAAGAGTAAAGCTTTTGAAAAAATCGAAATGTCTTTGACTGAAAATGGTTTCATCCGGTACAATTTAAAAATAAATATACGCAATAAATTAAGTCCCAAAATGAGAATCGGCAGTTTCCTATAGAATATCGACAGATAGCCTTAGTTCATCTGAGAAAAAATAAATGTATTGAGATAAATAGTTGAAAAGTACAAATTTAATCTGGTCAACGAATTTGTGGAAAACATAAAAAGCAATTGCAAATTTTCAGCCATAAAAAAACCCGACATTACTGTCGGGTTTTTTATCCAAGAATCATCGAATTTATGAATCAATCATTTCTTCGTTACTTTCAAATCTTTAAAATATCCTACTGTTCCTATTTCAACCCAAAGTGCAATACTGCCAGTTTTAGAAGTCCCCAGCATTTTAGTAACGATAAATGAAGGCGATTTTTGGTTATTGATGTATAAAACTGCCTTTTCATCTTGAAACTCAATACGCACATCAATCCATTCGTTTAAACCAATATCAGCATAGGTTTCATATAAACCGTTCGCTTCTTTTCTCAAGCGGCCAAAGGTATTTCCCGGATAGGAAAAATACTGAATGGTGTGGTTGCGCCTCAATTGATCATCGGCTCTCCCATTACTTGGACGAAGATAAATAGCATCAAAATTTTTATTCTCTTGATTTACGCGGTATGCTACGCCAATAAATCCGCGCGCAGCAGGAAAAGGAGAATTTTCCATGATTCGGCTTAACATTTTAACTTCAATCGTCCCGTTCTCCATAGCAACATTCGTTAATTTAACGTATGTAGGACCATCCGTTGAAGTGTCTATGTTTTTTTCGTCAAAAGGAAAGGCAATTAAATCACGCTCCACTTTTAAGACTTTAACACCGTCCATATTTACGATTTCTGCTTTGGTATTTACAGCTTCAAATTCATGTTTATCCCAGGTGAATTTTTGAGCAAATAGTCCCGTGATTTGTAAAATAAGGGTACTCAATAAAAGTGCTTTTTTCATTTTGAACGGATTTAGTTTTCTTTTATAAACGGAGCGATACTTGCCCAAGTGGCGTTAAAATTTACTATAAAAGCAGGATGACCAGCATTTGGAATAATCGCTAACTGATGATTGGGAATTAGCAATGCGGCATTTAAAACATTTTGTACGGAGTTGCCCTCATCTCGGTCGCCCGCCATCACTAAAACGGGACATTGAATGGTGCTTAGTAATTCGGTGCCTACGGTAAGTTGGCTATAACAAGTCGCAATTTGCTGAAACACCTCTTTCAGTCGATTCGGTTCGGGCATTAAGTCGCGTTGTTGTGCCCAAAATTCCGCATCCATTTCCATCGCTTGATTGAAGTTAAAACTAAAATCCCTTAATCCGGGATATAAAATACCGGCACCTATAACAATCATTTTTTTAACTTTATCAGGATACATCGAGCCAAATTTATAAGCGGTAAATCCGCCATCACTAAATCCAAGAATCATTACTTTTTCTGAAGTTGCTTTTTGGATTACTGCCAGTACATCATTCGCTCTTTGTTCTAATGTCAATGGTTCGGTTCCTATTTCCGATTTCCCATGCCCACGGGTAGAAACAGCGATTATCTGAAAATCAACTGAAAGACTATCTATGAATTTTGCCATTTCTACGTTTGAACCAAACAATCCGCCATGTAATACTACAATGGGTTGCCCTTTGCCGTATACTTCATAGTAAATTTTGGCATTTTTAGATTGTACATAATGCCCTGCCTGTGGATTATTACCATAGGGAATGGTATTAATTACATTTGGTGGCTGCATAAAATGTCGTAACGGTTTTTGTGCAAACGCGTCACAACAAAAAACTACATTTACTAAAAATACCAGTATTAATTTTTTCATTTTATAAATAAATTAAAATAATTTTTCAGCGGGAGGTGTAGCGCCCACTAATCTCAAATAAACAGTAGTTTGTGCTCTATGATGGGTTTGATGTTCAAAACACTTGTTTAAAACCTGCTCTCTGTTCATATCAAATTGTCCGAACAATTTAATAGGCTCCGAAAGTTTTGCATTAGGATATTTTTTGATAGCATTAATAGCAAAATCATAGGAAGCCATTACTTTGGCGGTAACGCTTGCTTTGTCCTCATCACCGGATTTTTCTAAATCCCCAAAACCTACTGGGGGTTTCTCATCGGTTGCGGAACCCACAAAACCATATATTGCATCGCTCAAGTGTAAAACTTGACCTGAGAAAGAACGCATTTCTTTTGTTGGTTTAAAGGAATAGCCGCTTTCAGGCATTGCATCCAGATATTCTTTAGTATAGGCTTTGGCTCTTTCCCAGTCTTTAACGATATCAGCTGTTGTTGTTTGTGCATTTAAATTGCTCATAGATAAAAATACGGTCAGAAGTAATACAATCTTTTTCATGTTTCTTGTTTTTATAGTTTTTTACAAATTTACAATCATTAGTGTATATTTGTAACCAACAAATTAAATACCGGTAACCAGTAGGTTACTACAAATTATATGAGATATATAGAAAACCCTTATGATTGTCCTGTAACAAGAGCCATGTCCATTTTTGGCGGTAAATGGAAGCCTATAATATTGAATTGTATTGGTGAAAGTTCATTGCGGTTCGGGAAATTGAACCAATTAATGCCTGCTATTTCTAACAAAGTGCTTTCTAATGAATTAAAAGAATTAGAGACTTTAGGATTAATTGAACGAAAAGAGTTTAAAGAAAGCCCGCAAAGAGTAGAATATACATTGTCCGATTCGGGGAAAAGTTTGATGCCTGTTTTGCATGAAATCGCAAGCTGGGGTAATTCGAATGAAGCAAAAAAGATTGTTACGGAAATGGTTAAGTAGAAAATCTCATCTATAAATTACGTTAAACAAATTCTTTAAAATTTCAATCCCTGAAAAATCAGGAATCCCTAATTTCTGTGCATAAAAAAGCCCGACATTGCTGTCAGGCTTTACAGCTCCCTTTCTAAGAAAAAAGCCTATATAAATTTAAAGCGACTTTAAATAATCGATACTTTTTTTCAATGCTATTTCAGGTGATTGTACCATATCTTGTTCCACGAAGAAATGCTCCACACCATTTTGTTTAGCAGCAGTAAGTATTGTAGGCAAATCTAGCACACCTTCACCACACGAAGTCATATATGGAAAAAGACTGATCCATTGTGATGCATCGCCACCATCTCCTGCAAATCTTTTAGCTTCTTTCATGTCTTTTATATGGACCATTTTATACCTGTCTTTGTGCTTTTTGAATAATTCAACAGGATCTGCTCCGCCGGCTATTGTCCAATAAAGATCCATTTCAAAATAAACCAAGCTAGGGTCAGTTTGGTCAAAAATAATATTTAACGGTATTACGCCATTCACATTGTTTAAACCATAACCATGATTGTGATAGGCAAAACGAATTCCTTCTTTCTTGGCTTCAGCACCAATCGAGTTGAATTTTTCTGCTACTCGTTTATAATCGTCCAAGTTTTTTCTTTCAGCATCTGGAATGGAAGGTAGTACCACATATTTTGCACCGATTAAATTAGCGGCTTCCGCCAATGGGCCCATATTATTTGATAGTGTATCTAAATCAGTATGCATGGCAGGAATACTAATGCCATTTGATTTCGCTGCTTTAAAAAAATCAGCAGCAGTTTTGTTGAAGAAGCCGCTCCCTTTGAACCCTAGTTGAGGTGTAACAGCATTCCATGAAGCTTTTGCTTTTTCAGTACTGAATTCATAAGGACCGAAACATTCCACTTCTTTGTATCCCATTTTAGCTAACATAGCAAAAGCACCATCAAAGTCATTCTCTAACATTTTTGGGATAGAGAATAAACCTAAGCCTGCTTTATTGATTAATGGAGTTTTGGCAAACAGTTCATTTGCGTTTACTAAAGAGGCCACAGAAAACAGGGCAGTACTTTGAAGAAATTGACGACGTTTCATAGTAAATAATTTAGAACCTCTAATTTATCAATTATTTGGTAATAAAAATTATTTTATATAAAATGGATGTCTTTTTTAGAAATTTAAAAATCAGGAATCACTAATTTCTGTACATAAAAAAAGCCCGACATTGCTGTCAGGCTTTTAAAGCTCCCTCTCTTGGGCTCGCCCCTCGGGACAGATTAGCAGTTAAATCAAGACTTGACGTTGTTTTACTTTTATTATGATGGCCAATTTGATGCCTATTAATAATTAATTTTAATGTTTTTATACAAATGTAATAATGTTCTTCCTTGATAATTTATTATTCATTCATTATTTTTTATGTAGATTATAATTGAGTAGTCGATTACCCATTAATAATATATTTATTATAGTTGCAATTTGGAAAGAATGAATATTTTTGTCCTGTCCGTATATGTATTTAATAAAATGGACAATATTTTTTTATTATGGATGATGATTTAGATTTAGAAGGAACTGGTAGTGGTTTAAGTCAAGATGAATTAACTGAATTGTTTAATTTGCATGAAGTGCATGACTTTACTGAGTATGATGATACATCAATTACAACAACTAAATGCATATCACCTGAGCCTAAAATAGAACTAAAAAAAATTGATACAACTTTTTCAAACGCATTTGAACTATACGAGCAGAAAGTTGAAGTTATCCCAAAGTTATTGCATCCATTTTTGCAAAAAGTAGGCTTAGCATCTTTAGTAGGAACTTCAGATTCTGGTAAATCAACATTTCTAAGACAATTAAGCCTGTCTGTTGCTTTAAATCTTAAAACTTTTTTAGGCTTCAGTCTAGAGAGTAAAAGCAATAAAGTTATTTATGTGAGTACGGAAGATGATTCGAATGCAATAAGCTTTTCTATTAGAAAACAGGTGGACTATTTACTAAAAGAAAACAAATCAATCGATTTGAATCTATTGAATAATCTTCAATTTATTTTTGAAACTGACAACCTCTTAGAGAAGTTAAGTAAAGAATTAGAAAATGAATCTGTTGACTTGATAGTTGTAGACGCATTTACAGACGTTTTTAGCAAAGAATTAAATGCTAACATACAAGTTAGACAGTTTTTGAATGATTACGATAAATTAGCAAAGAAACACGATTGTTTGATATTATTTCTTCACCACATAGGTAAAAATACTTTACGGTCAGCTCCTAGTAAGGATAGTATTATAGGAAGCCAAGCATTCGAAGCAAAGATGAGGGTGGTACTTGAGTTAAGACCCAATCGATTCAAAATTAATCATAAAGATTTATGGGTGTTAAAAGCTAACTTTCTAGATGCTACTCAAAAAGCAAAAAGCCATGTTATAGAAATGAATGAAAATCTTATTTTCGAAGCAACTGGACTAAGAAGTGAAAAGACTCAAACTTCTAAATCAGCTAACCCTCTATTAAAAGATAAAATATTAGAATTAAAAAGTCAAGGCTTATCTTATAGAAAAATTGAAGATGTTCTTAAAGAAACAGATCTTAAAATTGGAAAGTCAGCTATTGCAGAAATTATAAATAAAGCCTCAAAAACTAAATAAAGGGGCCTCTGATAAAATATATCTTTAGATTTATTATGGGTTGTGATTTTTAATATATCCCCAAACCTTTTGGGCTGTTACTTTTTAGGAATCATAATTGAATTTAAGTTTTTTACAATTTAATATTTGGATAAACTGTATATTTGATTTAATTATAATAAAATAATATTTTTCTGTCAATGGAGTTACAATTAGAAAGCCTTAAATACCAAGACTTAGCCGTTCAATCCGTAGTAAAACTTTTTGAGGGAACAGAAAAAAACACATTTGATAATGCTTGTTTTGAAGGTATTCGTTCTAATTTTAGCAAACTTACTCGAGATGAAATTGAAACGAACATTAAAAACATATTGACTGAAAATGGTATAAATGAAGTTGTAGCCAAACTTTCAAATGATAAAGATATTTGTGTGGAAATGGAAACTGGAACAGGTAAAACGCTTGTTTACGTTAAAACCATTTATGAATTATTCAAACATCACGGCTTTACCAAGTTTATAATTTTAGTGCCGTCGGTAGCCATTCGTCAAAACATTATTGGAACCTTCAAATCATTTGATAAACAATTAGAGAGTATCTATGGTTTTAAGCCAAATGCTTTTGAATATGATAGTAAAAAACTTCAGAAAGTAACGCAATTTATAGAAGACCAGCATCCACAAGTGATGATAATGACTTTGGCTTCATTCAATTCAGAAGATAAAATCCTTAATCAAGCACAGAGAGAGGATTTATTCAACAATATTCCTTTTATAGAGGCAATCGGTAAATGCAATCCAATTATTATAATGGATGAGCCACAGGAAGGAATGGATACTGAAAATTCTATCAAACAGATTGCTAAGCTTAATCCCTTGTTTAAAATCAGGTATTCTGCAACTCACAAAGTAGTAAAGAACTTGCTGTATCGCTTAACACCATACGACAGCTATAAAGATGGTTTAGTAAAGAAAATAGAAGTATTGACTGTTACTGAAAAGAATGACGAAGCAACCCTTAAAATTGAGTTGTCAGACATTCAATTTGGTAAGGGAGATCCTAAAGTGAAATTGAAAGCGTGGCATTTAAATAATTCTACTAACAAAATTGAATTTAAAGTTACCGGTTGGTTGAATCAGAATGATAATTTAGGGATAAAAACAAACAATCCCAGTTATTTGAATTATACTATTTCCAACATTAACAAGAGTTTAAAAACGGGTAAGTGGACTGTGAAATTTTCAAATGGAACTGAAATACTTGAAAAACAAATTGCAGGAAGTTTAGAAAACATTTGGGCATTACAAATAGAATGGTTGATTCACAGGCATTTTACTAAATCTCAAAAATTAGAATCTAAAGGAATCAAATGTTTGTCTCTCGTTTTTATTGACCGAGTGTCTAATTATATGGGTGAAACTCCTATTATAAAAAACCTATTCGTTGACAAATACAAAGCCATTTATCCTGATTACAATGAAGGCAGATTACCCACTAATGAACATATTCAAAGTATTCAAGGATATTATTTTGCACAAAAAGCAAGTGGTGAATTTGCAGACAATGAGGGTGGTGTAAAGGAACAGAGCAAAATTTACGAATTGATATTAAAAGGAAAAGAAGAACTGCTTACGTTATCAAATCCAGTACAATTTGTATTCTCTCATTCCGCTCTAGGTGTAGGTTGGGATAATCCAAATGTGTTTAATATCGCCACTTTGAACAATTCCTATTCAGAGATTAAGAAGCGTCAGGAAATAGGTCGTGGTTTGCGTATATGCGTCAATCAAGAAGGGAAGAGGGTTTATGATGCTCTAGATGTTTCAGATGAAGAACGTATTAACCAGTTAACCGTTATTCCCAATGAAACTTATGAAACATTTGTGACACAATATCAGGAAGAAATAAAATCAGTTTATGGTACTGAGAATGCAGGTGCAGGAATGACTCATACTCATAAAGGTGTTCCGGCTGATGAAGTTAAATTTAAAAGAAACCCTTCAGTTGAAATGGACAAAGCTTTCCGTAAATATTGGATGGCATTAGCAAGGAAAACAGAATACACCATTTCTTTTAATGAAGATGATTTAATTACTCAAGCATCTGAATTAATTTCAAAAATTACAATCCCTGATTTTGTAATTGAAGCTTCTAGTTTCTTGATTAATGCGATAACAGAAGACGGAAAAGAAGATTCTTTTCAAGGCTCAGAAAATATAAAACAAAAATCCTTTTTTACCCCTTTGGATTTAATTGAAGAGTTAAGCGAGAATACAGGAGTGAGTTGGAAAAACCGGTCAAATTGACCACCCTATTCCAGTGTAAATTGACCACCAGTTTCGGAGCAAACTGACCACCACTTTCCAGTGCAAATTGACCACCTGATTTTGGGGTACAATTGACCATTAAAAACTACTAACTTTTTCATGTTGTTAGCACCATACATTCGTTAAAAAAATACGGATTATGGCAAACAAAATAACAGACATGAGTAAAATTAGAAAAGCAATTAAATTCTATTGTAACGGCAAGAGTAAGTTGTTTATAAGTAGCTACTTATCCCTTTCTAGGAATACGGTAAAGAAGTATATTTCTTTATTTGAAGTCCTAGGATTAAGTATTGAAGTGATTAATGAAAAAACAGATGCAGAACTGGAACTTTTGTTTTCACACACTACCGTGGAATCAATTAGTCCCAAATTGCAGATACTTCATGATTTTTTTCCTAAAATGGAACGCGAACTAAAAAAAGTTGGTGTTACCGTACAACATATGTGGGAGCAATATATTGCCGTAAACCCTGATGGTTACAGGAGTTCACAATTTGGTCATCATTACAAAACATGGGGTAAACGAGTCAATCCAGTGATGCACATGAATCACAAAGCTGGTGATAAAATGTATGTGGATTATGCAGGAAAAACACTCTCCCTTATTGATAAAGACACGGGAGAAATCAAAGAAGTACAATTTTTTGTAGCCATATTGGGAGCCAGTCAATACACCTATGCCGAAGCTTCTATGAGCCAACAAAAGGAAGATTTTGTTACATCGGTAGAAAATGCCATGCGTTTTTTTGAAGGCACTCCTGCGGCAATTGTCCCCGATAATTTAAAATCTGCAGTGATAAAAAGCAGTCGTTTTGAACCAACAATTAATGAAACCTTGGCTGATTTAGCCGAACATTACGAAACTACTATCTTGCCTGCCAGGGCTTATAAACCAAGAGATAAATCATTGGTTGAAGGAGCTGTCAAGATATTGTACCGAAGGATTTATGTAAATCTAAAAGAAACTAAATTCTTTTCTCTGGAAGAACTAAACCAGCAGGTATGGGATTTACTTGACTCTCATAATGGTAGAAAACTCACAGGACGTCCTTATTCTCGCCTGGAATTATTTTTAGAAGATGAGAAACAAAAACTACGTCCACTACCACAAGAACGTTTTGAAATCAAATACCAATCCTTTGCAACAGTAATGCAAAACGGGCATGTTCAATTAAGTCAAGACAAAAATTACTACAGCGTTCCGTATCAATACGTAAAGAAAAAAGCGAAACTATTGTATACCAAATCAACCGTAGAGATCTATCACAAATACAATCGGGTAGCTGTCCATGCACGAAATTACAAACCTTATGTCTATACCACCACCCCGGAACATTTAGCCAGTACGCATCAATTTGTAGCTCAGTGGAGCGCTGCTCGCTTCATTGATTGGGCTAATAGTATTGATGAGTCAGTAGGAGAATATATTATGCAGATAATCGAAAGTAGAAACCATCCTGAACAGGCCTATAAAAGTTGTTTAGGAATACTAAGCTTCGAGAAAAAGGTAGGGAAAGAGCGATTAATAAATGCCTGCAGGCGGGCACTTGATTTTAAAATTTACAATTTTAAGACCATTCAAAATATTTTAGAAAACAACCTAGACCATATTGATTTTGAACAGGAACCCGAGCAGGAACTCCCGAGTCACGGTAACATAAGAGGAAAACAGTATTATAATTAAATTAAAACCAAGTAATCATGAATGAATCCACAGTAACAAAAATGAAACAAATGAAGCTTTATGGCATGTTCAATGCTTTTAAAACAGCCATTGAAAGCGGAAAAACAGACCATTACACGCTCGATCAGTTTGTATCGATGATTATTGATGCCGAATGGGACGAAAGGCACAATCGTCGTATTCAGCGCAGTATCACCAATGCCCGATTCCATTACAAATCAAATATTGAAAGTATCAATTTTGACCAAACCCGTAATCTTGACCGAAACGTAGTACTGCGTCTGGCAGAATGTGAATTTGTAGAGAAAAACGAAAACATTTTAATCACGGGAAGTACCGGTGTAGGTAAAAGTTATTTAGGTACCGCATTGGGTTACCAAGCCTGCATACAAGGTTTTAAAGTAAGTTATTTTAATACCTCGAAGTTGTTTGCTAAATTAAAAATGGCCAAAGCAGATGGTTCTTACCTACGAGAATTGGCCAAAATAGAACGGCAAGATGTCATTATATTAGACGATTTTGGACTCCAAGCACTAGACAGTCATAACAGAATTACCCTTTTAGAGATCATTGAAGACAGGCATAATAATGGTTCTATAATTGTAACATCACAAATCCCGGTACAAGGCTGGTATGACATCATTGGAGAAAAAACCATAGCTGATGCAATTCTGGATAGACTCATACATCAATCTCACCGACTCGAATTACATGGAGAATCTATGAGAAAGAAAAGAGGAATAAACAAAGGGTAATATTTTAAGTATATTTGAACACTAATTAACAGATGAAAAAAAGTAGTTTTTGATGTAAAATGTAGGTGGTCATTTTGCTCCGGAATTAGGTGGTCATTTTGAATTGGAATCAGGTGCTCACTTTAAATTGGAATTGGGTGGTCAATATCACTGGAATTTGCATCAATACTAAAGTGGAAGTAAAAATAAGCGGCATTATTAATTATATAAACGGTTTTTAACTCATACGTAACTTTTATTTCTTGTACTAAAACAATTTGCCCTCTTTTTAGGATGCCAATATCTTGTAGGACTCTGACTTTAAATGGACAAAACAACCGTATTAGGACTCCGTAGTGCGTTATAACGTACAGTTCTTGTGAATTGCTGTATTTTAATAGCTCTGCCAACTCTTTTTTTGTCATTTTTATGGAATATATTATTGTTTTTAGCGGGTAAGCTTGTTACCAATTATCACAAAAAATGCTATATTATATTAATGGATGAAATAGTTGGATTCCTCATTTTCAATGGCATTTAATAGGTAATTCACATAAGCATACGCATTAACATTCCTTTCTAAGTTGCTATCAATGTAAGTGCTCTTATTGGCTTCGGTGAACAGGTTGTAAAGGTTCCAAAAGCTAATCGTATTATTCTCTGATTTCGAAAAGTGAGCATCTGTGTGATAATCCCTGACGACAATATTTAATTGCGTGTCATTCATAGCCAGAGGGAAAAGTATTTGTTTCTCTTCTTTGCTCAAATAGGGGAATAGTTTCATCTTGCCAATCAGGTGAGCAAATTGTACTTCAGTTAAGGAGTGCCTGAACATACGCTCCATATTGATCAAATGCTCTTTCTTTTTGTAGTTGTTGATTAACTCATACACTTTAGCTTTTAATTCTAAAACTGAGCTGATTCTCAAATCGTCTTGTAGTCCATCAGTGCTTATACAAAGGTTAGTACACACAGAATTCTGAAACCCTACAAAAACCTTGAATTTCTCCATAGACTTTTTACTGAAGAGGTTCTCTTGATTGTAACTTCTCACTCCGCCAATAGTCAAATTGAGTTTGTTTCCATTGATAACTTCACTAATTTCAGGCACTTCAATAACGAATGCCATTCGCTCGTAATAAATGGTCTTTTCATGCTCTAGTAGCTCTTTTGCGGGCTTCCCAATAGCAGTTGGAATTCTGCCCTTGATTACATGAGAAACACGTATGTCGGGCTTTAAAATCCCTTTGTAATTCAAGACATCTTCAACCACCTCTTTAGTGCTGTTGATAAATTCATAGTGGCTAATCGTGCACTCATTATCTTTTGCAAAAACAGGAATTGTACATTCATTTTTTAAATGGTGTAATGACACTTCAGACGTATTAGCCTCAATGAAATTACGTTTAGGAAATACAATAACTTCTGTTTCTTCAATAATTTGATGTTCCTGATTATTTAATACTAAGTTCATTTTCTTGTGGATTTAAGTTTTGAATAATTTCTTCGTCGTGGATTAATTGTGCTGAAAGATTATCAAGCACTTCTTTTCTTGCTACTACAATGGGATACAGTTCCGTGCTTAAATTTGGATATTTTCCGTAAACTTGTTTTAAAGCATCAGGTGTTTCACAGGCGTTGATTTCTTCCTTTATTCTATCAATCGATACTCCTTGATTGCACCAGTCGATCAGTTTTTTACCTGTCGATGAGTTAATTATAAATTCAGGTTTTCCCATAAACAAGCCAGTTCTATCTTTAGATGCTGACACGAGATGATTATCATTTAAAAGCTCAAAGTGAGTTGTCAATTCATACAGATAACCTTCGCGAGTAATTTCCTTTACACCCAATTTCATCACTTTCGTTTTACCATTACTATCTTTATCGAGACTGTAATCAACCTTGCTTCTTGTAGTTGTGATAACGTGACACTTTGATTGAATGATTGCATCTATAAAAGAATTATGACGAGGAGTCACTTTTGCCCAATCCTGAAATCTTCCTCCAAGCTGTTCGTGAATCTCCAAACAACCAGATTTTCCTTGCCATTCGTGGCTGATACTGTCAATGATGATAACTTCTATATCTGATTCCTCACATACCTTAATCGCTTTAATATAGCGTTCTGGACTGAATGGTTCTTCTAGTGATAGCACATTAAAATCTCCTAAATGTGAGTACAAACTTGCTGATTTGTTTTCAGTATCAATCAAAGCGATTTTGCTCCAATCGTTTGTTATTCCAAATGCTAATAATAATGCGGAATAGGTTTTGCCAAATCCACTAGGTCCTGAAAGTCCGATGCGTAATTTTACTTGATGGCGTTCCGCCTTAGATAATTTCATAATTTTAAATTTAAATGTTGTTAATAGGTAATCTGGTGAATCCAGATTGTGTTAAACAAAAAAATCCCCTTGTTAGGAGACCTTTATCTGTGTTTTTCAATAATGTTTAAGCGACAAACTCTTCTTCAATGACTTGATCTTTGATTATTTCGTCAGTATCTATTACATACTCATAACGATAATCTAGTTTAACAATCTCGCCAGTTTCCTTAATCGTGTATTGATAAGGTTCGCTTTTAACTTTTCTAATAATTCCTTCAAATTGAGAACCAACTAGACTTCTACAAGTTATTTCATCAAATGTTGCTGGAACATTTGCAGTTCTAGCTGTAAAATAAATCTTTCCAGTTGCTTTGCTTTTAACAGGCTCAACTCCTCCTTGTAATACCAATACTAAGAAGCTTTCTCCGTCTTCTTTTTCAATAGACTTGTAATCTGAAATTGTAACCATAGTTTTTATAATTTATAAGATTAGACAAAACGGGAAACCCGCAAAACTTGAACAAGGTGGAGTGATGAATCTAATTCCAACGTGTTTTAGTGCGGGTATATCCCCAAAACATAATGGAAGTCGGGGTATGACTCTTACTTAAGTTACACATGCTTTGAAAAAAAAATTTGAAAAAAAAATTTTGTGAAGATTTCGAGTTTATTAAAGCAAAAGAGCAACCGTTATAGTTGCTCTTGGATTAATTTAATGCTAATTTAGTATTCACTGATTAATAGAACATTCTAATTGCAAAGTCTAAAGAATACTGATTGCAATTTGGGCATAAATTATTGGTTTGATTTAGTTCTAAATTAAAATTTTGGTAGACATTATTGTTGTCATTATTACTCTTTAATTGCTTATCAGTATAGAATTTATAGAGTGGATTGTTTTTTTCTGTAATGTAGTTCACGCTTTCAAAGTGTCCAGTTTCTTTGTTTATAGCCGGAACAGGGCAGTTTTCATGATAATTAAATCGTCCTCCACCATATCTAAAATCTTTTTCAAAATTGCAAATTCTACAATTTGCATTTAATATCTGTCCCATATTTTTTCCCGTTACATTTTAATGTCCTTTTTGAAAAATTCATTGCCATACATTATTTTAGAATTTAATTTGAACGAATTCAAATTTTAGATTCTTAATTATATTGTCTTTAGTATATTTCATCAATTCAAGATTGAAATATACTCTTTCAAAGGATAGTATTAATCCATTATGAATTATACTTCCGTGCCATTCATCATATGAACTTGGGTTTTGTATATCACTTTTATTTTCATAAGCTTCAGAGTCAAAAAACTTCATAGAGATGCCTCCATTTAAGATGTTATAATTAGTTAAACTAGAGGAAATTTCAATTTTTTCAATATCATTAATTTCAAAAATTGTTTCTTTCATTATTTCATTCGTGTTGTCTCTCCTCCATTCAACTATGTCCTCAATATTATCAAAACCTACAAAACCTTTTTTAGTGAAAATAAGTAAAAAATAAAGTGTAAAGGGATTATTGTTAAAATCATTTCCAGTGTGTCTTCCCAAATAATAGCCATCGGTTCTAATTGCTGCATGTGGGTTCATGTTTAAACCTTTGCTATTTTCTACTGCTACAGCTTCGTGTGGATTCGCATATTTGTACTTTTCCCAGTTTTTTTCAGTATTATTAGTTAAAAAAGAATCGTAAATGAATTTACCAAATACAATTATAACGATTGAAAGAATAAAGTATACCATAAATTTATTTTATTAATAGTGAAAAAAATAGAGAAATTAAAAAAACTAAAGATAGAACTGTAGATAAACAACCGGATTCTCTGTGACTATTAATACCAAGTCTTTTACTACTGAAATCTAACAAAAGCTTTTGATGATCGGTATTAGAATTGTGCTCAATCATTGTTGTAGAAATAAGTTCTATCCATTCTTCAACCGACAAATCATTTTTAACTAATCTACTTGTAGTTTGTGCTTGTTTCATAAAATTCTTTATTGTGGTAAAAGTTATCGAAACTTCATTGCTAAAAACTTCATTTAATTCAAGTGAAATATCTCCCAGTTTATTATTTAAGATTTGAAATGTCATTCTATATTCAATTTTGGAAACACTGCTTGAATGTAGCCTCATGTCAGTGCCTTGCTTCATGGTTTGCATTGCCTCCATGAAATTTGGATATCTATTTTCAAGTTTTATCATATTATTTTGTTTTAAGTTTTTATATTATTTTAAAAAAATTTATTCAATTTCGTTGTTTGCAGATTTGCAATTATGTAAATCTTAAAGTTAACCGTTTGGCTCATAGTATCAGTTTTTATAAAATCTTCATATCAATCATATTTTTTATCAATTACTTCGAATATGCCATTTAAATTAGAAAAGAAATGGTGATTTCATAAAGTAATTTCTTTTCAAAGTAATTTCATTACGGGTTTCCACATTTTGTAAAAAAGCACAGTTATCTTTTGTGATAACCACTTTAATCAAATATAGAACAAATTTTGACTTATCATAAAAGATAATTGAGATTTGGGAAATTCTTTACAAATAAAGGTTGGTAAACGTATTCAGGAAATCAGAATTGAGAAAAATATATCTCAACAAGATTTGGCTGCAAAGTGTAACTTTGAGAAGAGTAATATGTCTAGATTAGAAGCTGGAAGAGCTAATGCAACTCTTTCAACCTTAGAAACAGTTTCCAAAGCATTAGAAGTTGATGTAATAGAACTTTTCAAATAGTCGATAAATTTCTAATAGAAATATCCTGACTAACAAAAACTCTTGTAAATCAGGATGAGATACTATTTCAATTTGTCCTTTAGATTAGACATCGCTTCACTTACTTTCTTCTGCACTACCTTCCCGTAACTTTCCTGTGTAATAACCATGTTAGAATGACCAAGTAGTTCTGATACAATTTCCATTGGAACATCATTGTACAGTAAAACTGTAGAAGCAAATGTTTTCCTGGCAATGTGGTGCGTCAATCTTTTTTCAATTCCTGTTATAGCTGAAATTTCCTTGAGATAAGAATTGAATCTTTGATTACTTATTGGAGGGAATATGCGGTTACTATCGGTTGAGTATTTCTCAATGATTTCTTGAGCTTTAGGAAGTATTGGAATGGAGATTTGACGTTGTGTTTTTTCACGTTTCATCTGAATCCAGTTAATGTTGTCAAAACCTATTTGGATGTTCTGCTTTTCAAGATTTGCCATTTCATTATAGGCTAGTCCTGTATAACAACAGAAAATGAATAAGTCTTGAATCGTGCTTAATCTTTTTTGTTGCAATACTGCTTCTTCAAGGGTTTTGAGTTCTTCAGTAGTAAGGAATATAACCGTTTTACGGACTGTTTTGGACTTGTGAAGTATAAATGGATCTCTATCCAAATAGCCTTCTGAAATAGCCTGTTTTATTGGCGTTCTTAGCCTTTGAATGGTTTTGTTGATAGTAATTTGTTCTTGCTTCTTCTCGGTCTTTAAATAGTAGTCAAAATCACTTAGAAACTGTAGACTTAGTTCTTTTAGTGGGTAATCTGTTTTCTTATATTTCCATTTTAGGAAAGCTTCTAAATGGTTGCCTACATAAACGAACTTGCTATAGGTTTTGTCTTTGATTTCTCGTCCTACTAGTTTTTCGATTTTGGAGAGATACTGTTTGTAGTAGGAGAGAATGAATTCACTTTTCTTTAGTTCTTTCCCTAAGTATTTGCCATGAATGTCTTCAATAGAAAAGATACTTTCCTGTAATTGTAAAATCATGTAGATGCTATTGATCTTAGATTTTATTTTTTCAAGTTGAGAGTTGTATAGAATTGCAGATTTATGGGATTTTAGAATTACTTGGTTCTTGGTGTCCCAATGCTCGGACTCAATGTTAATACCTGTGCTAATTTGTTTTCTCTTGCCATTTAGGGTTAGTCGGCAAAATAATGGAGATTGATTCTTCTTGTTTTTTCTATTCTTTCCTTCAATAAATAGAATTTTGAAATTGTCTGTTGTCATAACTTTTTGTTTTAGTCAGACATGCAATTGGTTACGATAAAAAAAGTGATGCCTTTTAGAAAAAGAGATGATGCCTAATATGTTGCCTTTTTTTACAAGATAAGTTGGCAAGTTGGCAAAATTCCAAAAATCTCTATTCACTACTGAATCGCCGTAAAGTACTGATTTCACTACCGCCTTAAAACAAAAAAGACCTTACATCACTGTAAAGTCTTTTTAAAAAGCTCCCTCTCTTGGGCTCGAACCAAGGACCCTCTGATTAACAGTCAGATGCTCTAACCAACTGAGCTAAGAAGGAAACTGTATATTTTTATTCTGATAATGAATGAACGTTTTTTTGTTGCTTATTGGTGAAGTGTGTTTCACTTGTAAAGCGGTGCAAAGATAGGGCTTAATTTGATTTTCGCAAGCAAAAATTAAAAAAAAATTAATTTTTTTTACTTCCCTACAATTGACTTGTAAATGTCGTTTCCGTTAGCGAATAACAACAGTGTTATAAGTAATACGAAACCAACCATTTGCGCATTCTCTAAGAATTTATCACTTGGTTTTTTACCGCTGATGATTTCATATAATAAAAACATTACATGCCCACCATCAAGTGCCGGAATAGGTAATAAGTTCATTACACCAAGCATAATGGATAATAAAGCGGTGATGTTCCAGAAAACTTCCCAGCTCCAAGTATTAGGAAAAATATCAAATATCGCTTTAAAACCACCTACTTGTTTGTAAGCACCCGTACTTGGACTGAAAATCATTTTCAATTGTTTTCCATATCCTACTAATTGATCTTTTCCTTTAGTAATACCAACCGGAATAGATTCCATGAAACTAAATTCCTGTTTGCTGATTTTATAGTATCCCAGTTTCTTTAATGATTCCATTCCTAAGCTTCCGATGCCAATGCCTAATGTTGCATCTTTAGAAACAATAACTTGCAACGGAACTTGTTTTTCATCTCTTAAAACAACAGCCGAAATAGTTTTGTTTTTATTCTTTTCCAAAACCGAAGTTACCTGATCATAATATTTGGTCGATTGTCCATTTAAAGACAAAATAATATCTTTTGGTTGTAAATTAGTATTCAATGATCCTTCAGAAATTGAAGTTATGGCAAATGGTTTTCTAATCGAAACCAAAGTACCTTTTTCTAACTTAGACAATTGATCCACAAAATCAACCGGTATTTTTATAGTTTGTTCTATTCCGTTTCTTTCAATCAAGACTTGTTTAGCCATGATGATTTTGATATTCATCTCATTGTCATACTTGATTATTTTTTCACCATCAATAGCAATAATTCTATCTCCAGTTTGGAAACCTACTTTATTCATTGCTGGATTCTCAATCAAAAGTCCGTCTTTCAAATCTTCATTAGCAATATAAGTATCGCCATAAGCAAATGCCATTCCGATATATATAATGAAAGCCAAAATAAAATTGACGGTAACACCACCCAACATAATAATCAAACGTTGCCAAGCCGGTTTAGAACGAAATTCCCATGGTTGCGGAGGTAAAGCCATTTGCTCCTTGTCCATACTCTCGTCAATCATTCCGGAAATTTTCACATAACCGCCCAAAGGCAACCAACCGATACCGTATTCAGTTTCGCCAATTTTCTTTTTTATAAGGGAATATTTAACGTCAAAAAACAAGTAGAATTTTTCGACTCTGGTTTTAAACAGTTTAGCAGGAATAAAATGTCCTAATTCGTGAAGTATAATAAGTAATGATAAGCTCAATAAAAATTGAGAAAGCTTGATAACTATGTCCATTTTTTAATTTTAGTTCTTTTACAACTCACAAAAGTAAGGTTTTCTATTTGTTTATTTTACAATAATTGTTCCATACCATTTTAAATGTTTGTTAATTAATAGAAATTCAATTCCTAGTTTCGTCGTTGTCCCTTAACTTTACTTTTCCAAAAAGGAAATTTCCTTTATCTTCACTTAAATTATATTAAAATAAAAGGTATGTCATCTCAATTGTTTTCACCACTCCAAATAAAGAGCATTACGCTCAAAAATAGAATTACAATTTCTCCCATGTGTCAATATTCTGCTCAAGATGGCTTTGCCAATGATTGGCATCTTGTACATCTGGGAAGTCGTGCTACCGGTGGAGCAGGATTAATTATTCAGGAAGCGACTGCAGTTTCTCCCGAAGGTCGAATTTCTCCGGGTGATTTAGGACTTTGGAAAGACGAACAAATCGAAAAAATGCAGCAGATTAATCAATTTATTATCAGTCAGAAATCCGTTCCCGGAATCCAATTGGCGCATGCCGGAAGAAAAGCAAGTGCGGCAGCTCCTTGGGAAGGCGGAAGAAAACTAGATGATTCACAAGGTGGTTGGAATACTGTTGCGCCAAGTGCTGTTGCTTATCATGATAACGAAAAAACACCTATAGCATTAGATAAAACGGGAATTGAAAAAGTAATTTCCGACTTTAAATCATCTACTAAAAGAGCGGTTCAAGCCGGTTTTCAAGTGCTGGAAATTCATGCAGCTCACGGCTATTTGTTGCATCAGTTTCTTTCGCCTTTGTCCAATTTTAGAACGGATACTTACGGTGGAAGTTTTGAAAACCGAATCCGTTTGACACTCGAAGTTGTGGATGCAGTTCAATCGGAATGGCCGGAGAACTTACCTTTATTTGTTAGAATTTCGGCAACAGACTGGGCAGAAGGCGGATGGAATGCTGAAGAATCAGTGCAACTTTCGAAAATATTAAAAGAAAAAGGAGTGGATTTAATCGATGTTTCTTCGGGAGGATTAGTCTCACACCAACAAATTCCGTTGGGCCCAAACTACCAAGTTCCTTTTGCCGAAAGCATAAAAAGAGAAACTGGAATCGGGACTGGTGCAGTTGGTTTAATCACCGAAGCCACTCAAGCCGAGGAAATTATTGCTTCTGGAAAAGCAGATTTGGTCTTGTTCGCCAGAGAATCCCTTAGAAACCCAAATTTAGGATTGAAATTTGCCGAGGAACTTCAGGCGGATATTCAATGGCCTAAACAATACGAAAGAGCTAAAATTAAATAACAAAACCCATCTTTTCGATGAACTTATATTCCTTATGTGGTTAAAATTTGAGTATAAGTCTTAAGATTAAAAAGTATAAATTCGTATTTTATAAAATAATACCATGCAAAAAATAAAAACTGCTTTGCTTTCCTACGGAATGTCTGGAAAAGTATTTCATGCTCCTTTTTTAAATTTTCATCCCGGATTTGAACTACTAGGTTCTTGGGAACGAAGTAAAAAATTAATTCATCAGGATTATCCTTCGGTTAAAAGTTACGCCACGATTGAAGAGTTATTGCAAGATGATGTTGATTTAGTGGTAGTCAATACGCCTGTAGATACACATTATGAATATGCCAAAAAAGTTTTACTGGCAGGAAAACATGCTTTAGTCGAAAAAGCATTTACCACAACTGTTGCTCAAGCGCAGGAATTAGCGGCTTTGGCCAAAGAAAAAGGATTGAAACTGGCTGTTTTTCAAAATAGGAGATGGGACAGTGATTTCAAAACCGTACAAAAAGTTATTTCAGATAATGTCCTTGGCGAAATTGTGGAAGCCGAATTCCATTTTGATCGCTACAATCCGATTTTAAGTCCAAAACAACACAAAGAAACGGCGAATTCCGGTGCTGGAATTCTGAAGGATTTAGGACCACATTTAATTGATCAGGCGTTGTGTTTGTTTGGTTTGCCTCAATCGGTTTTTGCGGATATTCGCATCACACGGGAACATTCTTTGGTAGATGATTATATTGATATTTTATTGTATTATTCCCATTTCCGTGTCCGATTAAAAGCTGGTTTTTTTGTTCGTGAAGCCATTCCGTCTTTTGTGGTTCATGGCAAGAAAGGTTCTTTCCTAAAAGCGCGTGGCGATGTACAAGAAGACGAATTAAAATTAGGAATGAAACCGAACTTGGATACTTGGGGAACGGAATCTTCAGATAAAAAAGGACTTTTACACACAGAAATAAATGGTGCAATTGTAAAAGAATATATCCCAACTCTTCAGGGGAATTATTATGCCTTTTTTGACGGCGTTTACAATTCAATTACACAAGATGCTATAGAACCGGTAACGGCACAAGATGGCGTTCATGTAATGCAAATTATTGAAGCAGCCATTCAAAGCAGTGCCCAGAAAAAAGGGATTGATTTGTAAAATCAACTATCAATTACCAAGTATAAAAGGAATTCGCGAATTCGTGGCCATCACTTTTTATAGCAGTAATCTGTATTTTTATAAACAATAACGATGTATTTTTTTTCTTATGTGTTGTTTTGACACAACCAATGATTGGATTTTGTAATTTTGATAAATCAAATTTCAAAATCCAATTATCTTGATAGACTTAAATTTTATATCCCGATTTAGAACCAAAGCAAAATTTAAAAAAACATATAAAGACGCTAAGATTTCCTATTTGAAAAGAACGCGTTGGGCAGTTTCCATGTTTTATTTTGCAATGGGTTTGTGTTTTGCCACTTGGGCAAGCCGCATTCCGGATATTAAAACAGCATTACAGTTAAGCGAAGGAGATTTAGGAAGTATTTTATTTGCATTACCATTAGGACAACTGGTTGCTATGCCTTTTTCCGGTAAATTGGTCACTCGTTTTGGGAGCCACCGTATTCTTATAGCATCCCTGCTTTTTTATGTTTTATGTTTGACTAATTTAGGCTTGGCTGCTCAGGCTTGGCAACTGTCATTGGGCTTGTTTTTATTTGGTATTTTTGGTAATTTATCGAATATCGCTGTCAATACACAAGGTGTTTACACCGAAGTCCTTTTCAAAAAAACCATAATGTCCTCTTTTCATGGAATGTGGAGTTTTGCCGGATTCACGGGAGCTTTAGTAGGTTTAGGAATGCTGGCTTTGGAACTTAATCCATACCAACATTTTTTAATCGTTGCGGGAATCGTGCTTTTGATGATTGCTTTCAATTATAAATTTTTAATAAAAGCGAAAGAAACCGTCAAAACCGAAAAGAAAAAACTCTTTTCAAAACCGGATAGTGCCTTAATTTGGCTTGGTATCATTGGTTTTTGTTGCATGGCAAGTGAAGGAGTTATGTTTGACTGGAGCGGTGTATATTTCAAAGATGTCATCAAAGCACCTGGACCATTGGTGATTTTGGGATACACTTCCTTTATGATTATGATGGCGGGCGGACGATTCCTGGGAGATGGTCTTATTCATAAATTTGGCCGAAAAACTGTCTTGCAAATCAGCGGAATCATGATTTCCGCAGGACTTTTTACAGCAGTATTTTTCCCGTTTGTCATCCCCGCAACCATTGCATTTATGTTTGTTGGTTTGGGAGTTTCCACGATTGTGCCTACCGTTTACAGCGTTGCCGGAAAAAACCCGAACGTTTCTCCCAGCGTAGCGTTAACGACAGTTTCCAGTGTCAGTTTCTTGGGTTTTCTTATGGGACCGCCTATTATCGGTTACATCGCTGAGTTATCAAGCCTACGATTTTCATTTGCTTTTATCGGTATTTTTGGGATTCTCATCGCAATTATGGTATCGAGAATCAAAGCAATTGAGTAAATAGAAGTATTAGGAGCACTACATTTTGTTTCCATAACAACACATCCTCCCGCTGTGCGCAGCATCTTTTTTTAAACGCAACCCATTCGCATTCCAAACGATGAATAAATTCCAAGCGTTTATAAAAAAGGATACTTGCTTCCATCGGGGCTAATTACTGCTTTTTTGTTTTTATAAGAAAAATTTTATTTAAAATTCAATTGTATATTATTTTTTTGTATATTTAACATTATAATTCTTTCAATAAGAAATTTCAAATACCACTCTTTATAAGTATACCCATTGGGATTTACGTCCCATATTTCCAAAATCCATTTTTAATTATTTTAAGCTGTTGTCCCATTTTGGATGACGCTTTCTATGCTTTTTGTTCAACCGTTGAAATTTGTTTTTAACGGTTGAACTTCTTGCTAGGAATAATAAAAAGAAAATCCTCTCGACCGCAATTTTAGTGACTATATACCATCACCATACATTTGAATATATGAATAAATTTTACATGGGTTTTTTCTTTATCGTTCAAGTAGGATGCGTTATGGCACAACATAATACGGGATTTTTCGGTAAAGTTATCGAGTCCAAAACGCAAAATCCGTTAGGGTTTGTAGTCGTTAGTGTTCAAAACACTACTTTAATGCAACTCACCAAAGCCGATGGTAATTTCAGTTTTAATACGGTTCCCACAGGAAATATATTGCTTCTTATTCACAGTCAAGGTTTCAAAGATGGCTTGTATCCTATAGAAATTATCGAAGGGAAAATGTTGGATTTAGGAACCATAACTTTAGAAGAGGATCAATCCACAGAACAACAAAATAGTATCATAACACTTATCGAAAGCGATTTTAGCGATGACAACAGCAGTTCCGAGAGCACTTCCGGATTACTACAATCCTCCCGAGACGCTTTTCTGCAAGCCGCCGCTTTCAATTGGGGACAAGCCCGTTTTAGAGTTCGTGGATTAGACAGCGAGCATTCCACGATGATGATTAATGGTGTTTCCATGAATAAAATCTATGATGGAAGACCGCAATGGGGAGAATGGGGCGGATTGAATGATGCGCTCCGCAATCAGGAATTCACACTGGGAACAGCACCTTCGGATTATACTTTTGGCGGTATTTTAGGAACACAGGAAATTAACACACGAGCCTCTATTTACAGACCGGGTTCCCGAATTTCATTTTCATCAACCAATACGAATTACAGTTGGCGTACCATGGCAACGCATGCTTCCGGAATGAATTCCCGCGGTTGGGCTTTTGTAGTTTCGGCAGGAAAGCGCTGGGCGCAAGAAGGCTATTTTGAAGGGACAAATTATGATGCGAATTCCTTTTTTATAAGTCTCGAAAAAAAATTAAACGAGAATCATTCGTTGAATCTGACGGCAATGTATACTCCCAATTCCAGAGCAAAAAACTCTCCAAATACTGCCGAAGTTACGCAATTGACGAACGTAAAATACAATTCCTATTGGGGTTATCAGGACGGTGAAAAAAGGAATGCGCGCATAAAAACCATTGAAGAGCCGACAATTATGCTGAATCATTATTTTAAAATCAACGATAAAACCAATCTGAATTCGAGTGTGATGTATCAATTTGGAAAAATTGCCAACAGCAACATCGATTATCAAAATACCAATAGTCCAGACCCCACGTATTACAGAAAAATGCCCAGTTATTACAGCTCACTTTATGCGCCGGATAACGGAGAATTTTCGGGAGCATTTACTCCAGATTATGAAAATGCGGAGAAAAGCAAAGCAGAATTTTTAGCCCATTCGCAAATCGATTGGACGGCTTTGTACCAAGCCAATCAAAATCCAGTTTTGGATTCCAACGGTACAATTTCAGGTTATGAACCCACAAAAAGCAAGTACGTTTTGTATGAAGATCAAGTAGAAGACCAAATGGCGGTAGCCACAACAAATTTGAGTGCGCAACTGTCAGAAAATATTTTTTTGAATGCCGGAGCATCATTCAAAAAATTGAAATCACATAATTCTCAAAAGCTTTTGGACTTGCTTGGCGGTTCCTATTTTGAAGATATCGACGCTTTTTACAGCGGAAATCAATCCCAGTCTGATTTGAATCATCCAGACCGACAAGTAGTAGTTGGGGATACGTACGGGTACAATTATAATTATTTAGCCAATACTTTAGAGGCTTTCACGCAATTTAAATTCACGTACAATAAAGTAGATTTTTATCTGGCTCAAAATTTCTCCACTGCCAATTATCAGAGGGAAGGTTTGTATAAAAACGGAATCTACGAAACGAATTCCTTCGGGAAAAGTGAGAAAGTTGCGTCTGAAAACTTTGGCTTTAAAGCCGGATTCAATTTGAAAATTTCCGGCAAACAGTTGGTGACTTTCAATGCGGCGCATTTGACCAAAGCACCTTCTCTGAGAAATACTTTTGCAAATTCCCGATTGAATAATTCAATTGTTGACGGACTCGAAAGTGAGAACATCAGCAGTTTGGATGCCAGTTATGTCTATCGCTCTCCAAAACTAAAAGCCCGACTGACAGCCTATTATTCCCTAATTAAAAATGCGACTCAAATTTCCTTCTTTTATGCCGAAGGGATTTTTGATGATGGCGCGGGTTATTTAAATACCGATGCTTTTGTGAGTCAGACGTTAACGCAATTGAACAAGAAGAATATGGGTGCAGAATTCAGTTTGGAATACCAAGTAAGCCAAACGTTTAAAACTACTTTTTCAGCGGCTTTTGGGGAATATACGTATGACAGTAATCCACATGTGACGTTGACAAACGATGCCGAAGCGTCATTGGAAAATACCAGTCCGGTTTTTGATTTTGGAACAGCCTCACTCAAAAATTACAAACAAGCAGGAATGCCACAGCGAGCGTATTCAATGGGAATTGAATATCGAGATCCAAAATATTGGTGGATTAGCGCCAATATGAATTACCTCACCAATAGTTACATTGATATTTCGCCTATTTCCAGAACTGAAATATTTTATAAAAATCCTGCAAGCGGTTTTAATTTCCCGGAGGCAACCGAGGAACGTGCAGCAACACTATTAAAACAAGAAGAATTTGACCCAACGATGTTGCTCAATCTTGTTGGTGGAAAATCATGGCGCATTTATGGAAAGAATGCTGGAATTTTTGCCAGCATCAATAATGTGCTGGATGTTACCTATAAAACGGGTGGTTATGAACAAGCTCGAAATGCTAATTTCAGACAAATCAATCAGGATGTTTCCAGTGGTACGCCTTCTTTTGGACCAAAATATTTCTACGGATACGGAAGAACGTATTTCGTCAATCTTTATATCAATCTTTAAATTAAAGCATATGAAATCAACATTTTGTAAATTATTTTTACTGTTGACAATTACTTTCAGCAGTTGCGTAACGGATGAGGTTGCCGCTCCAAAACTCATTTGTACGCAACCGGATTTAATTACTAATACAACGGTAAGCGAAGTTCATGCGGTTGCAAATGCGATTGTAACCCAGTATAAATACGATGACATTATCGAGGCGTATGTGGTTTCCAGTGATGAATCGGGGAATTTTTTCAAGTCGATTTCCTTTCAGACTTTGGCAACAGCCACAACACCTGCCATAGGATTTAGTGTTCCCGTGGATGCTACAAATTTGTACATTGATTACCGACTGGGCAATAAAGTATACATAAAGTTGAAAGACCAATACACGGATATTTCGTTTGGAGGGATGCGCATAGGAAGCATTTTTGTGAATTCCTATAATGAAGGCGGAGTAGGGCGACTTTCTCAAAATGAGTATAAAAAAGTGCTGAATGCGTCTTGCACGAATGTAAAGGAAGAGCTTTTGGTTCGGTCTCTGACCATGTCAGAATTACTGAATGATTCTAACTTGAATACGTTGGTTGAGTTGTCTGATGTTCAGTTTTCAGCTGCCGCAATAGGGCGCCATTATTTTGAAGAAACGAATAATGTTGGCGGTGCTACAAATTGGAGTTTGGTGGATAAACTAGGGAATCAAGTGTATTTTAGAACAAGCAGTTTTTCTGATTTTGCGACTAAATTAGTCCCTAATGGAAGTGGAAAAGTAAGAGGAATTTTGACGAAATATGGAAGTGATTACCAATTATTACCGCGTTCCGAAAAGGATGTGGTGATGTCCGGAAGCAGAGCGACTCCTTTTTTCTCCCAAGATTTTGAAACGGTTGAAAACAATGTTAAACTAAATCTTCCCGGCTGGGCGAATATTGTCCAAAAGGGAACGCTTTTCTGGAAAGGCACTGTTTATTCCGGAAACGGTTATGCCGAATTTAATATCACAGGAACCAAAGTCGTTTCGAATGTGGCTTGGTTGATTTCGCCAAAAATAGATATGGAGGTTCATACGAAAGAAGTCTTGACTTTTAGAACTGCTCAGCATCACTTAGATGTTGATTCCCAGTTAAATTCTTTGGAAGTTTATGTTTCCAGTAATTTTGACGGGTTGAATATTACTACCGCAACTTGGACTCCGTTAGTTGTTAATTTACCGAAACAAGCTACGCCTTGGTATCAATTTGTAGGAAGCGGCGCAGTAGATTTGTCTTCGTATAAAGGTAAAATCAACATTGCTTTTAAATATACGGGTTCCGGTAAAAATCTGGCTTTGGATGGTGCTTTTCAAGTAGATGATGTTCAGGTTTTTGGAGACAAATAATTTTTATTAAAGGCTTTACTTGAATTACTATATTTGCAGCCTTAACATTTAAATTAAATTATGAAATCTACTTTATTAGCCCTAATTTCTTTATTATTTGTTTCTTGTTTATCAGATAATGAAGCATCTAAACCTGTTGATTACACCGTTCAAAACGAAAAAGAAATCGTGGATTACGTTGCCAAAAATAAATTGACTGCCACAAAAACCGATTCAGGATTGTATTATGTGATTAATGAAGCTGGTGATGGAGAACAACCTACCGCAACCTCTAATGTAACAGTTGCGTACAAAGGGTATTTTACTAATGGAAATGTTTTTGATCAAAGTAATGCTTCAGGAATTTCATTTGGTTTGAACCAAGTGATAAAAGGATGGACGGAAGGAATCCCTTATTTTAAAGAAGGCGGAAGCGGAATCCTTTTGGTACCTTCTCATCTTGGTTATGGGAGTAATGATTACAGTAGTATTCCCGGAGGTTCTGTACTTATTTTTGAGGTAAAACTTATTTCAGTGAATTAGTTTAAGGCTATGATAAAATCAAGAAAGGCTGTCTATTTGGACAGCCTTTTCTTAGTTATTTACTTTTTGATTTCAACTATGCTAATGGCATAACCTCCTCCCGGAACACTCAGCTGTGCCAGTTTGGATTTGTTAGTCACTGTCATTTTGCGAATCGTATAGGCTTGCGGATTGGTTTTATAATGTGCATCCTTGGCATCAGCATAAATCGTGGCTACATATTTTTTTCCTTTTTCCAAGAAATCAAATTTGATTGTTGAGGTACGAGAATTGTCTCCGTTTACATTACCAATAAACCAGTTATTCGTCACTTTTGCTTTACGCGCAACGGTAACATATTGACCAGGTTCTGCTTCAAGGTATTTGCTGTCAGACCAATCTACTGCTACATCTTTGATGAACTGAAAAGCATCCGGAAAGCGATCATAGTTCTCCGTTAAATCAGCAGCCATTTGTAACGGGCTGTACATCGTTACATACAATGCCAGTTGATTCGCAATTGTGCTGTTCACATGAGAATTATTATCAGGATTCAATTTGCTTAAATCCATTTCAAAAATACCCGGCGTGTAATCCATCGGTCCACCTACTAAACGTGTAAAAGGCAATACCGTTACGTGATTTGGTTTAGAACCTCCAAAAGCTTGATATTCTGTTCCTCTTGCTGCTTCGTTACCAATTAAATTCGGATACGTTCTGGAAATTCCTGTTGGACGAACCGCCTCGTGCGCATTCAGCATAATTTTATAATCAGCAGCTTTTTCTAAAGCATATTGATAATGATTGACAATCCATTGGCTGTAGTGGTTTTCACCTCTTGGCATAATATCTCCTACATAACCACTTTTCACGGCATCATAACCATTGTCTTTCATAAACTGATACGCTTTGTCCATGTGACGTTCGTAGTTACGCACAGAACCCGAAGTTTCATGGTGCATAATCATTTTTACGCCTTTTGATTTAGCATATTCATGCAATCCTTTGACATCAAAATCAGGATAAGGAGTCAGAAAATCAAAAACATAATCTTTGGAGTGACCAAACCAGTCTTCCCAGCCTTCATTCCAGCCTTCGACCAAAACGGCATCAAAACCGTGTTTAGCTGCAAAATCAATGTATTTTTTCACATTAGTGTTATTTGCACCATGTTTTCCATTAGGCTTCGCTTTTGAAAAATCAGTAACGCCAAGTTGAACTGTAGGAAATTCATCCGTGTACGCCCATGAGCTTTTTCCAGTAATCATTTCCCACCAAACACCTACATATTTAACCGGTTTTATCCATGAAGTATCTTCAATTTTACACGGGTCATTCAAGTTTAAGGTCATTTTTGAAGCCAAAATTTCTCTTGCATCATCACTGACAATTATGGTACGCCAAGGCGAATGATTTGGAGCCTGCATATATCCTTTGTCTCCTTTTGCATCTGGTGTCAACCAAGATTCGAATACCATGGTTGTATCATCCAGATTCAAATGCATGCAGGAATAATTAATTAATGCCGCTTCATGCAAATTGATATACAATCCATCCACTGTTTTTAGCATTAGCGAAGTCTGAACTCCTGTTGTAGAGAATGACTTTTGAGAAACATTTGCAGTAGTTGCTTTTTCTGATAACCCTCTAATTTCTGATAATTTTGAGGTAGTATAATCGTATTCTTGGGTATCATAATCACCCGGAATCCAAAACGCAGTATGATCGCCAGTCATTGCAAACTGGGTTCTTTCTTCTTTGATTACAAAATAAGTAAGGTTTTTTTGCGAAGGGAATTCATAGCGAAATCCTAAACCATCGTCAAATAAACGAAAGCGTATAAGAATTTTTCTATCAGTTTCTTTTTGATTTAAGGTTACTGCGAGTTCGTTATAATGATTGCGGATTGAGGCTACTTCTCCCCAAACGGGTTGCCAGTTTTCATCAAAAGTTGTCGCTTTCGAGTCAACAACCGTAAAGTCATTTAACAACGATTTTTTATCATTTTTTAACTCAAGACCCAATTTACTTGGTTTTACAACTGCTTTATTTTTGTAATTTAAACTGTAACTTGGAGTTCCATCATTTTGTAATGTAAACTCCATTACAAATTTTCCATTTGGTGATTTTAACTGCTGCGATTTTGCAGGGCTAAAAAACGCGAGCCACATTAGGGCTGTGAAAAGAAATTGCTTCATTTTTTAAATAGAATTTGATAAATTAATTTTTCAGGTTTGGTAATAGAGTGTGATAAACATGATTTTCACGAAATCGATTTATTGAAAAACCCAAAGTTTTCCAGATTTCGAGGAAGTAAAAGTAAACGCTTTACACGCTACATATTTTTATCATTCTAAAAAAGTAGATTGTGTTTCTCTTTTTTATATGCAAGATACTGAATAACTGTGTATTGTGTAAATTTATCGTTTAAAAAAAGTGGTGAATTTATAATAAAAAAGAGGTGTTCGAGATTGTTTTAATCCCGAACACCTCCTTTAAAAACAGAATTTTTCTATTTTAAATTGGTTCCAATCCGCATTACTTTAGCTTCAAAATCTTCTCGTGGACCTGCTGCTTTATTTTTGAGTTGTGAGCGGTAATTGTAAATTGTAGATACCGAGTACCGAAGAAAAGTCGAAATTTTTGCGCTGTCCTTGATGCCCAAACGGATGAGTGCAAAGATTCTTAGTTCCGTATTCAGCAGTTCGCCTTCCTTCAATTGTGTTGCTTCGTCATCAAGCAACAAAGCCCTGAATTCCGGTATGAAGTTAGGGAAGAGTTGCAAGAATGTTTTGTCGAAATTAGTATAGAATTCCTTAAGCTCATTTTCGACAAATTGTTTCGATTTTACGGCACTGATGAGGTCGTTCATTTTTCCTGTCGTTGCCATGACATTCAGTTTTCGGCGGTATTCGTCTAACTTGCCTAAATAATCGGAACACTGATCCATGTAACGACCAATGTATATTTCTTTCAGAAGATTGGCTTCGGTCAGCGTATAATTGGTCTCATTCAATTTTTCATTGAAAGTATTTAATTCGGTATTCAGTTCCGAAAGCTTGCCGTTAGCCAAACTTAAATCCTGCTTTGCTTTAGACAATTTTTTCATTTGCTTAAAAAGTAAAAAAAGCACCGTCAATAAGAACACGGATAATATACTGGCACTTATCAAAAACAGAATTAACTGAAATCGATTGGTTTCATTTTGTTTTTGATACGCTTCGTTGATAATGGGCAGCATCTTGGATATTTCATAGGTTCGTAAGCGCGCATTACAAAAAAGGGCGTCTTCCAGCGAGCGTTTTATGTAGGTATAAGCGCGGTCGATATCTCCGCTTTCATACATTAGAAAAGCCAACGAACGCAACGAAATATATTCTTTTTTGGCCAATTGCAAATCAGAAATAGCAGAAATAGTCAGCCATTTTTTCTCCTGTTCAAGGTCTTTTTTTTGGCGATATGCCTGCGAAATAATATAGGCAATCACCGCTCGATCATCACTGTTCTGAGCAATATTCGGAAAATAGTTCAGCAACAAAGCCAGTGTTTCATCGTGTTTTCCGGCATCAAGAAGCGTGCTGGACTTCGCCATAATATAAGCACTGGATTGCGGTTTGTAGCAATTTAAGGAGGAATCACGGTACTTTTTGGTCAGTACAATATACTTTTCTTTTTCCTGAAGCGAAGCCGCATAATCTGACATATACCCATAAACGACACTGTTTACCGTAAAATAATAACCTTTTAGTTCGGGCGAAGTAGTGATGTTGATTTGATTAAGAATATCGGTTGCTTCCTTGTACATCCCTAATGTTCCCATGATGGAAGCTAGATTTAATCGGGCGTGATTTAGCTTTCGGACATCATTTAGTTTTTCGGCGATTTGAAAACTTTTTCGGGCGTAAATCAACGCAGAATCCGACTGGTACGATTTATATTCCGCATACAACTTTCCATAGATGTCGTATTTTTGAATATCGGCAGAAGTGTAGGAAAGCAGTTCCTTGAGTTTGTTTATCTCGCCTTCTTTTTTATTGGAATAAACAGCATAATCAGCTACCGTTTGATCCAATTCCTCCAATAATTCCTCAGAATTATTTTGGGCAAAAAGAAAAACGGGAAGCAAGAATGCAATGAGAAATGTCAAAAAGCGATTCATTCAAATGGGATTATATTGGTGTAAAAATAATTAAAAATCCACTGGAACTCCTAAAGTCGTTCGTGCAAAAGCAACAGTTTTCAAAATAACCGCAAATTCGCTGATTTCTGTTGTATAAATTTTCTAGCCATGAATTACCCAAATTTTGACTAATTTTTTTAAAAAAGTAAAGATTAAACCGTGGCAAAAGTTTTCTTTGGTCTTATTTCCGTCTCGACCCCAAAACTATCATTATTCACGGCTTCTAATTTTTTATAAACCCAGAACTCAATAAGTCCCTGACAAATCATTAAATTTGTAGCTTATTCAAAGACATGTTAGAAAAAGAAGTAATAAATTTCGAAAAAACGGCTATTGTTGGTATTGTAACTCAAAACCAAAGTGAAGAGAAACTTAACGAATATCTTGACGAATTGGAGTTTTTGACTTTTACCGCAGGTGGAGAAGTGGTGAAACGTTTTTCGCAAAAAATGGAACGCCCTAATCCCAAGACTTTTGTTGGAACGGGAAAAATTGAAGAGATTCATCTTTTTGTAAAAGAGAATGATATCTCAACTTTGGTATTTGATGATGAATTATCGCCTTCACAGCAAAAAAATATATCTAAAATCATTACGGAATGTAAAATTCTGGACAGAACGCACCTTATTCTGGATATTTTTGCACAACGTGCCGAAACTTCGTATGCAAGAACGCAAGTAGAATTAGCACAATGCCAATATTTACTACCAAGACTTTCTGGAATGTGGACACACTTGGAACGTCAAAAAGGGGGAATTGGAATGCGTGGACCAGGGGAAACGGAGATTGAAACCGACAGACGTATTGTTCGTGACCGAATTGCCTTATTGAAAGAAAAAATAAAAACCATCGACAAGCAAATGGGCGTGCAACGCGGGAATCGTGGCGCTATGGTACGTGTGGCTTTGGTGGGATATACAAATGTGGGGAAATCGACTTTGATGAATGCCGTAGGGAAAAGTGATGTTTTTGTAGAGAACAAACTTTTTGCAACTTTGGATACGACCGTTCGAAAAGTAGTGATTAAAAACCTGCCTTTCTTGCTTTCAGATACCGTAGGATTTATCAGGAAATTGCCAACGCAACTGGTTGATTCTTTCAAAAGTACGCTGGATGAGGTTCGCGAAGCTGATTTGTTATTGCACGTAGTCGATATTTCGCATCCTGAATTTGAAGATCATATTGCATCCGTAAACCAAACGTTATTGGACATTAAGGCTAATGACAAACCCGTTATTATGGTTTTCAATAAAATCGATGCGTATAAGCATTTGACTATTGATGAAGATGATTTAATGACCGAAAAAACGCCAAGACATTACACGTTGGAAGAATGGAAATCGACTTGGATGAGTCGAGTAGGAGAGCAAAATGCGTTGTTTATTTCGGCTACCAACAAAGAAAATTTCGAGGAATTCAGAGAACGCGTTTACGAAGCCGTACGACACATTCACATCACCCGTTTTCCGTACAATAAGTTTTTATATCCGGATTATAAAGACGCAGTGGAAAAAGAAGACAAAGACGACGAAGAAAACGAATAATTTCTCTAAAACATAAAATAGACAATCCCTTTTGATATCCTCAAGAGGGATTTTTTTTGGGCATGTCCCAGCTTCCTATGCGTTACAGCTGCGTCAGGATCCCGAGGCTTCGGGACTACATAAAAGGATTTTCACTGCTATCCATCATGTGAGCTCTGGTGGTATTAATTCCTTTTCTGTTATTCATTGTCGCTTTGTAAGAAAAATTAAATATATTTGAGAATAAATAAAGTATGCTTTTTGTCATACCTATCTACCTAAAATTGGGTGGCTTTGTATGATTATGTCATACATATATATAAGTTAGTGGCAAGCTTACAGCAGAACAAAACCTAAATTTAATAACCAATTAACCAAGATAAATTATGAGTAAAATTTATAATTATTGTGCATTTTATGTAAGTGAACCATTCAATGAGTCATCTCTTGGCGCTCATGCAACTAAAGATTTTTGTTATTATAATATGCTCAAAGCGTGGAAAGGATCAGATAGTTCTTTTCCATTTAACAATGCACACGATACTACTTATAATGTTCGAGATAATAGTGATTGGGAAACGACACTTAAACCCCGACTTAGAGAGAGACTTAGAAATTCTAAAAACATTGTCTTATTTCTAAGCAACGACACTTTAAATTCAAGAGCAGTAAGAGAAGAAATTGAGTATGGAGTAAATAGTCTTGGCCTACCTGTTATTGTAATATATCCTGATTTAAAAACAAAGGATGATTTACTTACTTCTGATAAAAATAACTTAAACAATGTTGTAAAAAATTTATGGAATAAATTACCAGCGTTCAAAGATTCCAAATCAAAAGTACCTGTATTACACGTTCCTATGAGTAAAGACACTATAAAAATGGCTTTAAATAATTCAGATTTTAGAATAGATTCCGGAAAAAATCCGAGTGATTATTTTTATAAATAACTAATTATGAAAGTTAACTTTTTTGACAAAGGTGTTAGAAACAAATTCTGGGTTTATTTTTCAGCAATATCTGGTGTTTTATCATTCATACTACTTTTTAATATTGTACCCGAAGAGTATAAAGAATTTTTAAAATATTTTGGTTATGCATCTTTTTTTATTTTGATAATTATATATTTAATTATTTGGCGTAGAGCTAATAAGCTTACTAATATAGATATTGATATTGATGGTAGTAATGTAAATATAAAATGTGGTGATTTATTTTCCGAAGACGGTCTTAAAACAATTGCATTTAATGAGTATTTTGACACTATAGTTGATGATAAAATAATATCTAATAAATCACTTAATGGTATTTTTATTAATAAATATTTTAGCGGGAAGATACAGGAACTTGATAATTTTATAGTAGAAAAATCAGATGAATTAGACGTGATTAATAATCAAGTTAATAGAAGATTGGGGGGTAAAACAGTACAATTTAAATTAAGTACAATTTTTGTTTATGACGAATTTATACTAACTGCATTTTCTAAATTTGATGAGCATAATAAAGCAACTCTGACAATGCCTGAATACATAGAATTTTTGATTAATTTTTGGGACAGAGTCAACCGTGTTTACGCTCAAAAAACTGTTTCCGTTCCTGTTTTCGGTTCTGGTATCACACGAATAAAAGAACACAAAAATATAAGCGATGAAGATTTACTAAAGATAATGTTATGGACATTTAAATTAAGTGAAATGAAATTTAAACATCCTGCTAAATTAACAATTGTTATTCATAAAGATAAAATTGGTCAAATTAACTTATTCGATATTAAATCAATAGAATTAGGAATGTAAAACCACTGCCTATAACACACGCTACAAGCAATTTGGGTATTAGGCTTAATTTGAAATTGGTTTTGTATTTGGGATAATTTGCTTCGCCTGTTCGCTATCGCATTCTATGATGAAAAACAAGTAAAAATTGTTAAAACTACGATGCAAATTTATACGTGTTTATATATGAAGTTTCTCTGTTAATGACAGCAAAAACCCTGCTTATAAGTTTGCATCTAATATTGTTTAAAACAAGCATAGAATTTTTTCCTTCAGCCTTTTTCTTATTGTAATATTCTTTTAATTGAGGATCATACTTCAATGTGGTCATAGCGCACATTTGCAGCAAGGATTTTATTTTTTTATCAGCCATATGATTTACTTTAGTCCTGCCTTTTATACTAGAGCCGGAGCTGCATTCAAATGGGGCAACTCCAGAATAACAGGCAAATTGTCTCCAATTTTTAAAAGCCGTAAATCCTTTTGTGGCAATGATTAAATATATGCTGGTTTGTTCCCCTATTCCAGGAATGGTTCTGATGAGTTGAGTCTGTTTGTTCAACTGAGCATTTGCTTTGATGATTTCTTTCATCTTGGTTTCTATTTTGCGGATAGCATTTCTAATGGTTTTGGTTAAACTTTGATTGATTGATGATACTTCCTTGAAAACTTCTTTACTTGCAAAACCCTTATTTTCCTTAGTTGTTTCTAAAAGCAATAATGATTTAAGCATTTTTTCTCTTTCGGTATACAGAATTTTTAGTTTTTGAATGTCTATAGCTGTCAAAGTAAAAAGTTTGAGTTTGTCAATATTTCTATAGCTGTAATAGGCAATATCTTTAGCGTCTGATTTATCGGTTTTTCCTCTTGAAATCCCCTTTGATCTTTTTATTTCAACGGCTGGGACAATCCATAAATCTAACTTTAAATCCATTGAAGCAGACGAAAGATGATTGGTATAAACCCCTGTGTTTTCACAACAAAAAAGAGTTTGATTTATGTCAATCTTCTTGCTTAGATTTTTGACAAACAGACTAATGCTTTTTATGTTGTTTTCAACAACAAAATGTTCCGATTTCAAAGAAGAAACATCAAGAATAGTGATATCTAATTTTAGTTTTGAAATATCAATACCCACATAAAATAAATAGTTTTTCATAACTTTGGATTTAGGATAAACAAAAATGTTGAACTTCTTTAGAGCCTTTATTAGACCTTGATGTCTATCATTCTATTTGAAGCAATTCAACGGGTTCAAGGAGAAGGCAGAGGACTAATGCGATAGTTAAGTCTTAAGCTTAGCTCGGGTGAAAGTTCACCTCTGCTTTCCTTTGAATAAATTTAATGTTTTTTACTCTAACACAAAGTAAAGGCTCGGGTGGCAAATCCGAAAATAAGGATTAATTTAGCCCCAAACCCGCTGTAGTACCAGGACGTTGTAGACAATGCTAACGATGACCATTCAAAACAAATTTTTATATTATACTAATATGAATATTAACTTTTTTTCTAATTCACTTCTTTGGTTATTATTAATAATTTTACCAGAAATAGTATTTTCTCAATCAACCGACTTTACCATTCAAGAGGTAAAGTTTGAAAGTCAGGGCATCACTCTTGCAGGCTCAATTTTAACACCTAAAAAAACATTGGCAGCAGTTGTAATTGTTCATGGGTCTGATCCTGTAAAAAGAGAAATGGATTTCGCTAAACGTCTTGCCAAAGAAGGTATTGCTGTATTGACATATGATAAACGTGGAGTTGGAGAATCTGGTGGTGTATATGTAGGGCCATCTGTTGGCACCAATAATATTGACACTACTAATCTTAATTTATTATCTCATGATGCAAGTGCAGCAGTAAATACATTTCGAACCTATTTGAAAGATAAAAAAACACCTGTAGGATTAGTTGGCTTCAGTCAAGCAGGATGGATAATCCCAATTGCTGCAAGTAAAAATCCACAAATTGAATTTATGGTTTTATTTAGTTGCCCTACAATTACAACCCTAGAACAACTTCGATTTCAGTTTTATACTAATGGAAACAATAATTTTTGGGAAAATCATACAGAATCAGAAGCTCGTGAACATATCAAAAATGATTCTGACAGGTATCAATTTACAGCTACTGACCCAAAAATTTTCTTGAGTACTCTTTCAATTCCAGGAATTTGGCTTTTTGGTGAGAAAGATATACAGATTCCAGTAAAGTTGTGCATGGAGCAATTAAATACATTGAAAGCTCAAGGCAAACCTTTCGAATATGCCATGTTTTCAACATTAGGACACAATACTGTTTCTGACAATATTACAGCACCTGTTGATATTTCAATTCAATGGATAAAACAGAAAGCTTTGAACATTAAGAAGTCTAAAGCATCAAAATAAAGCACTGCCTAGAATAGCACCACAACGGATTTGGGCAATTGGCTTAATGGAAAGGTGGTTTTGTATTTGGGATGATTTGCTTAGCCTATTCGCTATCGCTCGGCTGGTAATATGGCGGGTTTGGTACTTTTATCAAACATTAGTGCTAGGTTCAAAATCAGGAATTCTATTGAACTCTCTGGCTCTGGTGGTACTATTTCCTTTTATGTTATTCATTGTAATTTTGTAAGAAAAATTGAATATATTTGAAAATAAATATTGTAAGATTCTGTCAAATCTATAAACAAGTTAACTGCTATTTTTTAAAAACTTATCGTATAAAATGTCTGTAAAGAAAAGTATTTTAGAAGAAAAAAATAATAATGAATTATATTTTTATATTCAACCAGAGAGTAGATTTGTAGCTCAGGCTGTAAAATATTCATTTGATATTTTAAAAGAAAGAGGAGAAATTTTTTCTGATGAAGAAACCAATCGTGTATTAAAGTTGATTGAGGATAAAAAATTAAAAGAGAGCCAAGAAATAATTCAAGAAAACATTTGGGATAAAAACTCAGTAGAAGACAGCAATGCACTCGAATTATTTTCACAATTAAATATTTGGTGTTTTAGCATTGTTTTCGGAGTAATTTTCGGGAGTGTATTATTAGCATTGAATTTCAAAAAATTAAATAAAAACAAACTCTCAATAATAGTTATTGTCTTTGGTGTTTTTTATACAATTTTTCAAGTTTTTGCAATAAATTATCTTGATGAAATAAATTTTGAAATTAAAAATCTAACATTGATCTTTTCTGGTATTGGAGCAGCAATTCTTCACTATCTGTTTTGGGAGAGCTATATTGGAAGAGAAATTAGTTACCAAAAAAAGTCTATACTAATTCCTTCTGTTATTTGTATTTTGATTTATATTCCAATTATATATTTAATGATAATAGGAGATTAACACACAGGTGCCCGTCTGCGACGAATTCCTACTTAAATTAAGATACAAATTATAGCGTTTGCTATGTGGATACAACTTAAAGCATTATATGAAAAATACGAGTACTATAGTTTTATTATTTTTAGTTCAAATAAGTTTTGGACAGAGTCTAAACATAATAAATAATCAAGCAATTCAATTTAGTCTAAAGCAAAAAAAAGATACAATTGATTTTATATTAATTGACACAAAATTAGATGAAATAAAACCGATTTTTTTATTTTGTCAAGGTTCTTTACCATTGCCACTATTTGTAAAACCAGAAAAAGAAAAAATGTGGATGATTGGCGGTGGAATTACAAATTTTGATCTTAAAGAGATTAAAAAAAATTATCATTTAATTGTAATTTCAATGCCAAAAACACCTGTTATTGTAAATGAAAAAAACTTAAATAAATCCTATTGCTATATTCCAAATCCAAAAGAACCGAATGAATTTGATAAGGATTATGTGAAGTCGGATTATTTAGAAAATTATGAAAATAGGGCGGAAATAGTTTTAAAATTCTTGCGAAAACAAAATTGGGTAGATAATTCCAAATTAATAGTTGCAGGACATTCACAAGGTTCAAAAGTTGCAACTTTAATAGCTTTAAATAATAAACAAGTCACAAATTTGGGATTATTTGGTGCAAATCCGTTCGGTAGAATTGACCAAAATATTCGTGATTATAGAAAAAGTGCAGAAAGTAAACAAATAACTTGGGAAGAAGCTGATGAACGTATAGAGCAAACATATAAAATGTTTAAAGATTCTTACGATGAAAGAGTATTAATTGAGAATCCAAATTTATTAGCATGGAAATCATTTTCAAGACCATTAATAAATGATTGGCTGAAAATCAAAATTCCAACTTACTTAGCTTACGGAACAAATGATATTGCTTCAGATTTATGTGATTTAGTTCCATTATTTTATATTCAAAATTCAAAAACAAATTTGACTTATAAAAGATATTTAAATTTAGAACATAATTTTTTTGAAGTAAAAGAAAATGGAAGGGCAAACTATGAAAAAGAACATTGGAAAGAAGTAATGAACGAATTTATTAAATGGACATTAAAATAAATTGAAACTAGCTCTCATTTGTCCACGTTTTCGGGCGTTAGTCTGCGACAAATATCTACTTAAATAAAAACCATAAAAAACGGCACCCCTAAATGAGTGCCGTTTTTTTATGAGATACATTCGGAGTTCTGCAAACTGGGACTTAAAAATTTATTTCTTCGGTGGCATTGCTTCCATGATAGGCACTCGATCCAGATATTGGTTGACCATATCAATTTTATCCTCCGAATTAAAATGATACGTGGAATGAATCCATTGTGTCATGCTCTTGCCTCCTTTGTATTTTGCGGTGGTTTTGTACCAACTAAGAAGCCAGATGCCATCCATCGGAATGTTGCCTTTCTCGTTTACTTTGACTGGCAACCAAATTTCTTTTTCAAAAGTGATGGTTTCAATAACGTTACCTCTTCGGTCTCTCCAGTATTTTTCTATGGCTGGTTTTCCTACCAGACTGTCTCCGCTATTCCAGTAATACTTGGCATCCTCGGCAAAGCTGTCTGTCCAGGAATCCATGTCGTTTTTCGATAAATCTGCTAACATTTTTTTCCCGATATCGGAATATTTGCTATCGGCAAATTCTGTTGGAGATGTTGGTGTATCAGGTGTTTCAGAAGTTGATACTGCTTTTGGTGTAGCTTCTTTTTTGCATGCTACAAAAAGGGTCGCACACAGGACGAATAAAAGTAATTTTTTCATAAGGTGAAGTTTTAAAACAATTAGTGTTAGTTTAAAATGCTTACCATTATGTCTTAGTAGGTTAAATAGGAGAATAAATGTACTAAAAAAGATAGTGCGTTTATGATTTTTGCTGATAAATATTTTTTACAAGTATCTGATTGTCAATACAAAATGATTAAAAATGTATTTTCTAGAAACCGTAAGTAACGCCTAAACCAAATACTTCTCTCACCTGAACGGCTTTTACGGAATTGTCATCATAAATGGCTTGTACCGCTACATTTGCCGACAAGTATTTATTGATTTTCATGATGACATTCATTTGATAATCGACATCTATATTTTGCGGATTATCTAAATAATTAGAATATAAATTCAATCGGTTTTCTACAGATACATTTGTCATGATATTTAATTTGTAATATCCCTGAATACTGGCACCAAATTCAAATCTGGAAGTATCGCCTTGCAAGACTCCAAAAGAAGGGCCAAATTCAGTAAAATGATCGTCAACCAAAATTAATTTTGCTGTAGCTGGAGAAAAGTTAACACTTAGGTTGTTGCTTTTTTTCCATAACATTCCGGGTCCAAATTGAAAATAGGAAGGTGAAAAGAAATGAGAAATTCTGACTCCATTTTTGTCAAAACCAGAATCCATTTGTGTTTTTAAATTAAAAAAAACAGAATAGTACCAATCGCCTTTGGCTTTTTTACCCCAAAGGGAATTCAATTCTAAACGGTCATCCGTCTTTGCCGTTTTTTCGTCTCCTTTTATTTTGCTTAAACCGTAGCCTAGAATGAATTTGTTATCCCAGACCACATCTCCTTTTTTATAATTGAAATCATAATTAAGGCTAAAATTCCCGGCAACGTTTGAAGTCCCTCCGCCCAGCCATTGTTTATTGTAAGCAGATTGACTAAAAAGCAAGGAGATATTTCCTTTTTTGGTCCAAAGTTTTGTAGTGTCTTTTGAAGTTTCTTGCGCATGTATAGAGATTATCGCAAAAAGTAATACGATAGAAAAAGCTATTTTTTTCATGACTTTATATTTTAAATTCCACCATTAAAGTATAAAATAAATGCAATATATTACTCCTTTTTAGGCGCTTTGTACAATGGAACGGCAGAGCATGCTTCGCCATACATAATACTTCGTGCAAAAGGTTGCAAGTAATGCGCAGCTAATACATAGGCCCGCATCGGAACCGGTTTTCTGGAGCACCCTTTTATGATAATGGGCTTATTTTTATAAACGGAATAATCAATTTTAGGCAATAATTCTTCGTAAAGCGAAGCGTCTAAATCTTCTAATGTTCCATTGATGATTTTCTTTGCAAATGGCGCTAATTGAATCGCAACCAGAATAGAAGCCCAAGCCGGAACAATAGCATCTGTACTGCAATGAATAGCAACATACTGATCTTGGTATTGTGACCAATCCTGATTTTTCAGCTCTTCTCTAAAGTCTTTTTCTTTCAATAAAAAACCTTCCAAAAGCCATTGCGAAATATCGATTTGCGTACGAATTCCTTTTGGATAATAATCTTCGAGATCGAAAACTTCCAAAACACTATTCGCAACTTTATTTATTATTTCTTCCATTTGAACAAGTTTAAAAGATTTAAAGTTTAAAGTTGCTTAACCTTAAACTTTAAATCTGAAACAAATTTTATAACATTCCCAATTCTAATTTTGCTTCTTCGCTCATTAAATCTTTGCTCCAAGGTGGATCAAAAGTAATTTCTACTTCAGCATCTTTTACATTAGTAATCGATTTTACTTTTTCTTCCACTTCTCTTGGCAGGCTTTCTGCAACGGGACAGTTTGGAGAAGTAAGTGTCATCAGGATTTTTACTTCATAATCGGTATTGACCATTACGTCATAAATCAATCCTAATTCGTAAATATCTACAGGAATCTCCGGATCGTAAATAGTCTTTAATATTTTTACGATTGATTCTCCTAATTCAGTGGTGTCTATTTCTTGTGTCATTTTTTAACAATTTATTTTTTATTATTTTTTTGAACCATATAAGGAATATAAGGTCATTTAAGTTATTCGTTTAATCTTCTAGATATCTATATCTTTCATTGACATAGGTTTTTTGTCCCTCTTTAAAAATATGAGTTACATTAAAATTTAGCATTAACCCTATCGGAACTTCCAATAGTTTCATATAGGTTAAAATTTGAGCTTCGTGAATGGGGAGAACTTTTTCTATTGCTTTCAGTTCAACAACTAAACTTTCTTCGACCAATAAGTCACATCTTAATCCTGTTTCAAGTTCTAAACCTTTATAATTAACAGGTATTTTAAGTTCAGTCTGGAATTCAAAACCTCTAATTGTTAATTCTTTTTTCAAACAAGTATGATAAACACTTTCTAAAAGACCAGGACCAAGATGCTTATGTACTTCTATTGCACAACCATTAACTTGATAAATTAAATCTTTTAGATATGTTTTTGTCATAAATTTTCGTTTTATTCTGGCTTATATGACCTTAAATGCCTTATATGGTTAAAAAAACTCGGTTTATAAATTAATTCTGTGTGTTGAATGCCAAAGCATACATTTTTATATTTTTTATCATCGATACTAATCCGTTGGCACGCGTTGGTGATAAATGTTCTTTCAGACCAATTTTATCAATAAAATCCATATCGGCATCCAAAATATCTTTGGCACTTTGATTGGAAAAAGTACGAATTAATATCGCAATAATTCCTTTGGTTAAAATGGCATCACTATCGGCAGTGAAAACAATTGTATCGTCTTTTTTTTCTCCCTGCAACCACACTTTTGATTGGCAGCCTTTGATCAGATTGTTTTCTGTTTTGAATTCTTCTTTAATCATAGGAAGCTTTTTTCCTAATTCGATGATGTATTCATAACGTTCCATCCAGTCGTCAAACATAGAAAACTCATCAACAATTTCTTCTTGTATATCCTTAATTTTCATTTATTCTTTTTTAGCAAATGAATTTATTTTATTTACGAATTTCTTAATCTCTTTTGGTGGAAAACCATGATCAAAACTAGTCGTTTCATAGGTTTTGTCTTTGAAGGTGATTTTCAAATTGGCAATAGCCGCACCGTCATGAAAACGTTTTTCGGTAGGTGCTTTTAATTTGGGCAAACTATCCAATTCCATCGTTTCAAAACAGTCTACGAGTTCTTTCCAGTCGGCATCCGATATTTTTGTTGGTGTCGGTTTGTCATTTCCATCCCTATCCTTAGAAATAGTAACCATCTGATTCTTCACCGTTATTTTTTGATAAAAACCTCTGGTGTTGGCTTCATATTCAATTACAGCATTGCTGATTTCTTGCGCTTGAGCACTGTTACACCCTTTTCCAAGAAAAATGGTCAGAAACAATAAAGATAGTATTTTCATGTGTAGATAATATTTGTTTTTTATAGGAACATGGTATCGCCATTCGATAGTACCATTTACGATTTTGAATCATGGCGATGTCATAATTTTAAATTTTTACGACAACATGAGTTGCGCTTTTTTAATGGCTTCAACCATAATATCAATTTCTTCTTTGGTATTATAAAAAGCAAACGATGCTCGTATTGTTCCCGGAATACAAAAGAAAGTCATGATAGGCTGGGTGCAATGGTGACCGGTTCTTACGGCTATTCCTAATTTGTCAATTATCGTACCAATATCGTACGGATGAATGCCTTCAATATTAAACGAAACTACAGAAGTTTTTTCCTTGGCTGTACCAAAAATTTTCAAACCCTCAATTTCTAATAAACGTGAAGTTGCGTGCTCTAATAATTCTTTTTCCTGTTGTTGAATGTTTTCAAACCCAACTTCATTCATATAATCAACCGCAGTTCCCAGAACAATTCCTCCGGCAATATTTGGTGTTCCAGCTTCAAATTTATGAGGCAATTCCGCATAAGTAGTTTTCTCGAAAGTCACTTCCTTAATCATTTCGCCTCCACCTTGATACGGCGGTAATTTATTCAACCACACTTCTTTTCCGTATAAAATCCCAGTTCCTGTAGGACCACACATTTTATGTCCTGAAAAAACATAAAAATCACAATCTAGCTCTTGAACATCTGGTTTCAAATGCGGTACGGCTTGCGCTCCGTCAATCAAAATCGCCGCGCCAACTTCATGCGCTTTGTCAATCATGTATTTAATTGGATTGACAGTTCCAAGAGCATTCGAAATATGATTTACGGTTACAATCTTCGTTTTATCCGAAAGCAATTTGTCATATTCTGACATGATCAATTCACCATCTTCATTCATAGGAATTACGCGCAAAGTCGCTCCCGTTTTCTCGCATAACATTTGCCAAGGCACAATATTGCTGTGGTGTTCCAATGCCGAAACTAAAACTTCATCGCCTGGTTTCAAAATCGAAGCAAATCCATTGGCAACTAAATTAATTCCATGCGTTGTTCCCGAAGTGAAAAGTACTTCGTGGGCAAATTTTGCATTGATGTGATTTTGAAGTTTACCGCGTGAAATTTCATACGCATCAGTTGCCAGTTGACTCAACGTGTGAACGCCACGATGAATATTAGCGTTGATTTCCTGATAATATTTTGAAATCGCATCAATCACCACTTGTGGTTTTTGCGAAGTAGCTCCGTTGTCGAAATAAACCAATGGTTTTCCGTTTACTTTCTGGGAAAGAATAGGGAAGTCGGCTCTAATTTTATTGATATCTAACATGTAATCTGCCTGTTTTTATTGTTTTTTTATTGGTTAGATAGAACGCCAATAAGTAACATTTTTTAGATAACCCAATTTGTTGTTTGGGCTTCATTATTTAGAATTTTTCTAAATACAAAAGTAATGAAATTGAAATTAATTTTCGGCAAACACTTGTTAATAATAATCAATGTGGTAACAGTTCAAAAAATGTATGCTTCTTTTTTATTAAATTGCTTCAAATTAATTCTCTATGAAAAAAGTTTTCAGATTATTTGGTTTCGTTTCTTTCATTGGTGTTTCTTATTTTGGTTTCACCACTTATCCAAAACTGGATTTAATTTCTGGCTTTTCAGCCAAAAGTATTGCTTCGGGACATTTTATTGATAATCGTTCGCAGGAAATGATTGAGAAAGGTGACAATGACATCGACATGATTGATTTGGCCAAAAACAAAATTGAAGATGCCGGAAAGTTTGCTGTTGCGTCAGTTTATGGTTTGAAAGAACGAAAAGCAATTTACCGCGAAGGTTTGGGAGCGACTTTAATCAACGATGATTTTGATGTGACTAAACCGTATTTGGTTCCAAAAAGAACAAAGTTAAAGAATGATTTACCTTTTCCTTATGGAATTAATGAACCAAAAGACACGGTTTTTACAAATGTTGATTATACTAAATTGAATGCGGCTGTTGCCAATGCTTTTGATAAAAAAGGCATTATTGATAAAAGAACGCGCTCCCTTTTGGTAATTTATAAAGACAAAATCATTGCTGAAAAATATGATACTGGTTTCGATAAAAACAGCAAAATTCTGGGTTGGTCTATGACCAAAAGCATCACTAGTGCTATGTTTGGAATTTTGGAGAAACAAAGAAAATTTGACATTGATGATCCTGCGCCAATTCCAGAATGGGCGAATGACAACCGAAAGTTGATTACCACAAGCGATTTGCTGCACATGAATTCCGGTTTACAATGGGTAGAGGATTACGCGACTATTTCTGATGCTACCAAAATGCTTTTTCAGGCCGAAGATATGACCAGCGCGCAATTAGAAAAACCTGCAGAGCATAGACCGAACACGCGATGGAATTATTCATCTGGAACGACAAATTTACTTTCCGGAATTTTGCGGAAGCAGTTCAAAACGCATCAGGAATATTTAGATTTTTGGTATTCGGCTTTGATTGATAAAATAGGAATGAATTCTATGGTGATCGAAACGGATATGGCGGGGAATTACGTTGGGTCATCGTACGGTTGGGCTACAACACGCGATTGGTCAAAATTTGGTTTGTTGTATTTGCACAAAGGCAATTGGAACGGGGAGCAAATTTTCAACGAAAGCTGGGCGAAATACACTGCAACTCCAACAAATACTTCCAATGGAAGATATGGCGGACACTTTTGGCTCAATGCTGGCGGACATTTCCCAGATGTTCCAAGAGATATGTACTACTGCAGCGGTTTTCAGGGGCAAATGGTAGCGATTATTCCGTCTCTTGATTTAGTGATTGTAAGAATGGGTTTAAAGGAAGAATCTAATTTTGATTTTAACGGAATGTTGAAAGGGATAATATCATCAATAAAAAAATAAATTTAAGCTCAAATAAAAAAAACCAAGGGCGGAAAGTTTAGTAAAAACCTTGCGCCCTTTGTGTAAATCTTAGTGAACCTTGTGTTTAAAAATTATAAATCAAATCCCAATTTCACACCTAATTTTGTGGCGATGATGGTGGTAATTCGTTTTTTAAGTTCCGGTATTTTGATGTTTTCGATAACGGCATTCGAGAATGCATACATCAATAATGCTTTGGCTTCTTTTTTAGGGATTCCGCGTTGTTGCATGTAGAACATTGCCGTTTCGTCTAATTGTCCAACAGTACAACCGTGAGAACATTTTACGTCATCGGCAAAAATTTCCAATTGCGGTTTAGCATTTATAGTCGCTTTGTCGCTCAATAAAATGTTATTGCTTTTTTGGAATGCATTCGTTTTTTGAGCATCTTTTTCCACATATACTTTTCCGTTGAAAACGCCTGTAGAACGATCAGCATAGATTCCTTTATAATCTTGGAAACTTTCGCAATTTGGAGTCGAATGTTTCACCAAAGTATAATGATCTACGTGTTGCTTTTCGCCAATAATCGTGATTCCGTTTAAGGTACTTGTCAATCGTTCCCCAAAGTGATAAAAATTCAAGTTGTTTCTCGTTAAGTTTCCTCCAAAAGAGAAGGTATGAACGGAAACGTGACTTTCTTTTTGTTGCGAAACGTACGTATTGTCAATTAAATTCGCTTCAAGGGTATCGTTTTGAATTTTGTAATAATCAACGATAGCACGTTTTTGAGCAAAAATCTCTGTAACGGAATTCGTTAGCACTGGATTTTCGTTTAAACTTTGATGACGCTCAATAATTTGAACATGTGAATTTTCACCCACAATCACCAAGTTTCTTGGTTGAACCAAAAGCGCCGCTTCATTTCCTGTTGAGAAATACATAATCTCAATAGGCTTGTCAGCCACTTTACTTTTTGGAATGTTGATATAGGCTCCTTCATTGGCGAAAGCCGTATTCAATGAAGTTAAACTTTCGTCTTTGCTGGCAATTTGATTAAAATACGTATCAATGATCATTTTGTATTTTGGTTTGGTCAATGCCGATGACATCAAGCAAACATCAATACCCTCATGTGTTGTTGACGACAAATGCGAACTGAAAACACCATCAATAAACACCACTTTATAGGTATCTATTTCGTGTAAAAAGTATTTTTTTACGTGGTTGAATTCAACTGCATTTTCTTGCTTTGGAAAAACGGTAAAGTCATTTTTTAAGATGGCGTTTAGCGAAGTGTATTTCCAAGCTTCGTCTTTTTTGGTTGGGAAACCTTTATCTTCAAAGTTTTTTATGGCGGCAGTTCTCACATCATGAAGTTCGGAGTGAACATCAATACGCTCTTCGAAAGCCATAAAAGACGATAGTAATTTTTCTTTCAATTCCATTTTTTGATTGTTTAAAGTTTAAGGTTTAAATGTTTAAAGTTATCTCGAGGCAACTTTAAACTTTAAACTTCAAACAAATTTTTAAGCTTCTTGTTCTTGTTTAATCCAGTCGTATCCTTTTTCTTCCAGTTCGTGCGCTAGTTCTTTTCCACCGGATTTTACAATTTTTCCGTTGTAGAGTACGTGAACAAAATCAGGAACGATATAATCTAATAATCTTTGGTAGTGCGTGATAACTACGATGGCATTTTTGTCGCTTTTTAGTTTGTTAACACCATTTGCAACAATTCGTAACGCATCAATATCCAATCCAGAATCGGTTTCGTCAAGAATAGCCAATTTTGGTTCTAGCATTGCCATTTGGAAAATTTCGTTACGTTTTTTCTCTCCACCAGAAAAACCTTCGTTTAGAGAACGAGAAAGAAATTTACGGTCAATTTCTAATAATTCTGATTTCTCACGAATCACTTTTAGCATTTCGTTTGCAGGCATTTCTTCCTGACCGTTTGCTTTACGTGTTTCGTTGATAGCGGTTCTCATGAAGTTAGTAACTGAAACTCCCGGAATCTCCACGGGATATTGGAACGAAAGAAAAACACCTTTATGTGCTCTTTCTTCTGGTGCCAATTCAGAAAGGTCTTCTCCGTCTAAAGAGATTTCACCTTCGGTTACTTCGTAGTTTTCGTTTCCTGCAATGATTGACGCAAGGGTACTTTTTCCGGCACCGTTTGGTCCCATTATTGCGTGAATTTCTCCCGCTTTTACTTCAAGGTTAATCCCTTTTAATATTTCTTTATCCCCAATTGAGGCGTGTAAATTTTTTATACTTAACATGTTTTCTTTGTTTAAAGTTTAAAGTTTAAAGTTCTCGTAGTTACTGAAACTTGGTGCCTTTAAAATCTTTCTTGTTTAAATATGATATAAAATTGTTTATTTTTCCACTTAAATTTTCGAAGTCAGTTTTTAAAATTTCAAACTTTTCTTCATTGATGTATTTATAATCCAAAACTCGGTATAATTGCGACCTGGTTTCTCCAGCGGATCCTTTTGCGATAGACAAAAACTGTCTAAACTCTAAATTTCCGTTTCTCTCAAAACCTTCAGCAATATTATCCATTACTGAGCCTGATGATGCTTTTATTTGATCTTTAAATCTGAAATCATTTTTTAAATCTGATTCTACAGAAATAATATGAATTTCTTTAGCCAGTCGTCTAGCCTCTTTCCAAATTTCTAAATCTTCAAACCTAGTTATTGTCGCCATTCATTTTTGTTTAAGGTTTAAAGTTAATCATAAGTTGCTCAACTTTAAACCTTAAACTTTAAACAAATTTTTATCCTACTGAACCTTCTAACGAAATTTCTAATAATTTTTGTGCTTCTACGGCGAATTCCATTGGTAACTTATTCAATACATCTTTACTGAAACCGTTTACGATTAAAGCAATAGCTTTTTCGGTTGGAATTCCACGTTGATTGCAATAGAAAACTTGGTCTTCGCCAATTTTACTTGTCGTAGCCTCATGTTCTATTTTTGCCGATGGATTTTTACTTTCGATATAAGGGAAAGTATGTGCTCCACAATTGTTCCCCATTAACAACGAGTCACATTGTGAAAAGTTTCTGGCGTTATCTGCATTTGGTGAAATTCGTACCAAACCTCTATAACTGTTTTGTGATCTTCCGGCCGAAATTCCTTTAGAAATAATAGTCGATTTAGTGTTTTTACCTAAATGGATCATTTTGGTTCCTGTATCGGCTTGTTGGAAATTATTGGTAACAGCAATTGAATAAAATTCTCCTGTTGAATTATCTCCTTTTAAAATAACAGAAGGATATTTCCAAGTTATCGCTGAACCGGTTTCAACTTGTGTCCAAGAAATTTTTGCGTTTTTCTCGCAGATTCCTCTTTTGGTCACAAAATTATAAACCCCACCTTTTCCTTCTTTGTTTCCAGGATACCAGTTTTGTACGGTTGAATATTTGATTTCGGCATCGTCCAAAGCGATTAGTTCCACTACAGCAGCGTGCAATTGATTTTCATCACGACTTGGAGCAGTACAACCTTCAAGGTAAGAAACATAACTACCTTCGTCAGCAACTAATAATGTTCTTTCGAATTGCCCTGTTCCTGCCTGATTGATTCTAAAATATGTCGAAAGTTCCATTGGGCAACGAACACCTTTTGGAATATAACAGAAAGAACCATCAGAGAAAACTGCCGAATTCAGAGCAGCATAAAAATTATCTTTTTGTGGTACAACCGTTCCTAAATATTTACGAACTAATTCTGGATGCTCTTTGATGGCTTCAGAAATACTCATGAAGATAATTCCTTTTTCTCCTAATGTTTTCTTGAAAGTAGTCGCTACTGAAACCGAATCAACAACGATGTCCATAGCCACATTATTCATCATCTTTTGCTCATCGACAGAGATACCTAACTTTTTATACATTTCTAAAAGTTCAGGATCTACATCGTCCAATGTTTTATTAGGATCTACCGCTTTTGGAGCAGAATAATAGGAAATAGCCTGAAAATCAGGTTTGGTGTAATGCACATTTGCCCATTCTGGCTCTGTCATTTGCTCCCAAGCACGAAAAGCCTCCAGACGCCAATCAGTCATCCATTGAGGTTCTCCTTTTTTGTGCGAAATAGCGCGAACGATATCTTCATTTAAACCAATAGGAAACGTTTCTGATTCTAATTCGGTGTAAAATCCGTATTCGTATTCTTTATTTTCGAGTTCGATTTTTAAGTCGTCTTCTGTGTATTTTGACATAATTTTATTTTTTAAAACCATTAAGAAATTAAGGTTTATTAAGGCTTAATTACCTTAATTTCTTAATGGTTTAAATCTTTTTTATTTGGTTATAAAGAGAAACTCTCTCCGCAACCACAAGTTCTGTTTGCGTTTGGGTTATTGAAAACAAATCCTTTTCCGTTTATTCCTCCTGAAAATTCTAAAATTGTCCCGGCTAAATAAAGGAATGATTTTTTCTCAACAGCGATAGTGATATCGTTGTCTACAAAAATTTTATCGTCGTCGCTTTTTGTTTTATCAAATTTTAAATCATAAGACAATCCAGAACATCCGCCGCTTTTTACACCCACTCTTACGTAGTCAATTGCAGCGTCAAAACCATCATCTTTCATTAAATCGATGATTTTTTTTCTTGCTGTGTCAGAAACTTTTATCATAGCTTATATTGATTTTGTCTAAATTAAGCACAAAGATAGTGTATAAAAAGCTTTTTCCATAATTGATAACATTATTATAACTAATGCAAAAATAGAAAAAAGCTATTTGCGACCAGTAAAAGCGTTTGAATTTCTTAACTTTGGTTCCTCTCGAAAAAAATAAAAAAAATGAAACTATACCCTATAGAAACCGGAAATTTTAAACTTGATGGTGGCGCAATGTTTGGCGTAGTGCCAAAGACTATTTGGAATAAAACCAATCCAGCCGATGAAAATAACCTGATTGATATTGCGGCACGCTGTTTATTGATTGAAGATGGCAACCGATTGATTTTGATTGATACCGGAATGGGAAACAAACAATCAGAGAAGTTTTTTGGTTATTATTCGCTTTGGGGAACACATTCGATGGATAAATCGTTGGCTAAATATGGTTTTCACCGTGATGATATCACCGATGTTTTTATGACGCATTTGCATTTTGACCATTGCGGCGGAAGTGTTCAATGGAACGCTGATAAAACCGGTTATGAACCGGCGTTTAAAAATGCTAAATTCTGGTCTAATGAAAATCACTGGGAATGGGCAACAAAACCCAATGTCAGAGAAAAAGCATCTTTTCTATCCGAAAATATTTTGCCGATGCAGGAAAGTGGGCAGCTGCATTTTATCCAAAAACCGGAAGGAGATTTTTTGGCAACATCAGAACTTGGTTTTGGCATCTTCTTTGCAGATGGACATACCGAGAAGCAAATGATTCCGCACATTCAATATAAGGATAAGACCATCGTTTTTTGCGCTGATTTATTGGCAACAGCCGGACATATTCCAATTCCGTATGTGATGGGATATGACACACGACCTTTATTGACCATGCCAGAAAAAGAAAAATTCATGAATACGGCGGCTGATAATAATTATTATTTGTTCTTGGAGCACGACGCGCATAATGAAATAATAACCGTACAAAAAACAGAAAAAGGCGTTCGGTTGGCAGAAGTTTTTACTTGCGAACAAATCTTAACATAGTGTTAATCATAACTCCTTTTGTAACAAAAAAAATTATTTTAGACAAATATTTCAAAATTAACAAAAACATTTTCGATGAATACCATTAAACCTATTTACATTTCTGCTTTTGCTCTTTTAGCATTAGTAGGATGTGGCGCTTCAAAACAAGTTTCAAATACCACTAATTCTGGACTAGTTGCCATAAGCGCACCTTTAAACATTAAAAAAAAGGCACCAATTGCTGAAAATGACTTGAAACGTTGGAGTCATCTGGATATCGTAACTGATACTATTCCTGGAATGAGTGTTGACAAGGCTTATGCTGAATTATTGAAAGGCAAAAAAGGCGTTCCAGTTATTGTTGGAATTGTAGATTCTGGTGTAGATATCGAACACGAAGATTTGAAATCGGTACTTTGGACCAATACAAAAGAAATCGCCGGAAACGGAATTGACGATGACAAAAACGGATATATCGATGATATTCATGGATGGAATTTTCTTGGAGATAGTACCAAAGAGAATCTGGAATATGAAAGAATCATTAAAGATAAAACCTTAGTTGATGGTGCTACGTTTCAAGAGGCTAAAGCATTGAATGATAAAAAAATTGCTGATGCAGTTACAGGAAAAACACGCTCAGAGCAAATGTTAGAGACTATTGCTGCAAGTGATGCTGTTTTGGCAAAACATTTTGGTAAACCAGTTTACACAATTGAGGAGGTAAATGCGATTGTTTCGCAAGAACCGGCAACACAAAAGAGCAAAGCAGCTATGCAGCAAATGCTTTCTTATGGATTGCCAATAGCGGAACTAAAAGTTGCTGTTCAAAAACAACTAGAGGATCAGGTTGCACTTATAAACGGAGACAATCTGAAAACAGATTACCGTAAAGTAGTAGGAGATAATCCAAATGATATCACTGATACAAAATACGGAAACAATAATGTGATGGGACCAGACAAGAACGAAATTCTTCATGGAACGCACGTTGCCGGAATTGTTGCTCAAACTAGAAACAACGTATTAGGTGGTGATGGTGTTGCTAATAATGTTCAGATTCTTACCGTTCGTGCAGTGCCAGACGGTGACGAGTATGATAAAGATATTGCACTTGGAATTCGTTATGCAGTAGATAATGGTGCCAAAGTAATCAACGGAAGTTTTGGAAAAAGCTTTTCTCCACACAGGCAATGGGTTTATGATGCGATAAAATATGCTGAGAAAAAAGATGTATTGATTGTTCATGCAGCAGGGAATGATGCAAAAGACATTGATTATGCAGAAAATTTCCCTAACGATTCTGAAGATAAAGTAACAGAGTTTGCGGATAATTTAATCACAATTGGTGCGTTGAATTTTGAATACGGAAATAAAGTGGTGGCTCGTTTTTCTAACATTGGAAAAATTAATGTTGACGTTTTTGCTCCTGGAGTAAAAATCTACGCTACAACTCCAAATAATACTTATAAATATTTACAAGGAACATCAATGGCTGCGCCAAATGCTGCCGGAGTTGCCGCTTTAATTCGTTCGTATTATCCAAAATTATCTGCTCAACAAGTGAAGCATATTTTGATGGATTCAGGAGTTGCGATTACAACGGATGTTATTGTAGGAGGAAAAGCAAATGACACACGTTCTTTTAGTGCTCTGTCTAAATCAGGAAAAATAGTAAATGCATACAACGCTTTACTGATGGCAGAAAAAATGTCTAAATAATATTTTAAGAATTCATTACTTTTGGAAGGGCAATTTGCCCTTCCATTTTTATTTTAACCTACATGAAAAAATTACTTTTAGTTTCTATTTTATCCTTAAGTTTTGGAAGTCTTTTGGCTCAAAACGGTACGTATTGGCAGCAGCATGTCGATTACAAAATGGATGTGTCCATGGATGTAAAAACATACCAATACAAAGGAAAACAGGAATTGGTTTACACCAACAATTCTCCTGATACTTTGAGAAAAGTATATTATCACCTATTTAATAATGCCTTTCAGCCTGGAAGCGAAATGGATGCCAGAATCCAAAGCATCAAAGATCCAGACGGCAGAATGGTCACCAAAGTAAAAGTTGGTGATAAAGAAGTCAAAGAAAGCCGCATTAAAAATTTGAAACCAAATGAAATTGGTTACTTGCGAATTTCTAATTTCAAGCAAGACGGAGCAGTTGCTAGTGCAAAAGAGATTGGAACTATCCTTGAAGTGACTTTGGCTAAGCCAATTCTACCAAATTCAAAAACTACGTTTACATTAGATTTTGATGGTCAGGTTCCCATTCAGATTCGTCGTTCCGGAAGAAATAATGCCGAAGGCGTAGAATTATCAATGGCTCAGTGGTATCCAAAACTGGCTGAATTTGATTTTGAAGGTTGGCATGCTGATCCTTATATCGCCAGAGAGTTTCATGGCGTTTGGGGAAATTTTGACGTAAACATTACTATTGATAAAGATTATGTTTTAGGAGGTACCGGTTATTTGCAAAATAAAAACGAAATTGGTCACGGTTATCAAGACCAAGGTGTTGTTGTGTCTGTTCCAAAGAAAACAAAAACATTGACTTGGCATTTTAATGCGCCAATGGTTCATGATTTTACTTGGGCTGCTGATAAGAATTACATTCATGATGTAGTAAAAGCACCTAATGGTGTTGACTTGCATTTCTTGTATAAAAACAATCCAAAATACATTCAAAACTGGAAAAACCTGCAACCAAAAACGGTTCAGTTAATGGAAATTTACAACAAAACGGTTGGAGATTATCCGTACAAACAATATTCTGTGATTCAAGGTGGCGATGGTGGAATGGAATATGCCATGTGTACGTTGATTTTAGGTCAAGGTACGTTTGATGGGTTGCTAGGAGTAACCGCACATGAAATGGCACATTCTTGGTTCCAGCATATTTTGGCTTCCAATGAATCAAAACACGGATGGATGGATGAAGGATTTACCTCATTCCTGGAAGATTTTGGACTTAATGAAATTGCCGATAAAAAAGTAGAAAACCCATTTGCAGCAGCTTATAAAGGGTATTTTGCAATGGTAAATTCAGGAAAAGAATTGCCACAGGGAACTCATGCGGATCGTTTTGATGAAAACAGAGTCTACAGCGTTACTTCCTACAGTAAAGGTGAAATTTTCTTAGCACAATTGATATATTTAATAGGTAAAGAAAATCTATTTAAAACGTTGAAAAAATATTACAGCGATTTCAAATTCAAACATCCTACGCCAAATGATATTAAAAGATCTGCCGAAAGAGTTTCTGGAGCAAATCTGGATTGGTATTTAGTGGATTGGACTGAAACCACCAATACTATTGATTATGGTATCAAAGAAGTAAAGGAAAATGCGGATAAAACAACCGTTACTCTAGAAAGAATTGGAAGAATGCCAATGCCGATAGATTTGACAGTGGAATATACAGACGGAACAACAGAAAGTTTCTACATCCCGTTGCGCATGATGAGTTTTGAAAAAGAAAACCCAAATCCTGCAGTAAAAAGAACGGTTTTGAATGATTGGGCTTGGGCGTATCCAACTTTTGAATTCAACATTACGAAATCAAAAGCTTCCATCAAGAAAATAACGATTGATCCAAGTGGGTTAATGGCCGATTTAAAAATGGAAAATAACACTTATGAGATAAAGTAAAATTTATCTAAACTCCATAAAAAAAGTCTAGTTCTTTAACTAGACTTTTTTTTGGTTTTATTTTTAAGGAAACTATTTCAAATGCTCCAGCATATCAATCGTCATGCTTTCCAAATCAAATTCATGTTTCCATCCCCAGTCTTTTCTGGCTTCAGCGTCATCAATACTCGCTGGCCAGCTGTCGGCTATTTTTTGACGGAAATCCGGTTTGTAAGTAACGGTAAATTCAGGAATGTGTTTCTTGATTTCGGCAGCAATCTCCGTTGGCGTAAAGCTCATTGCAGCTAGATTATACGAAGAATGAATTTTTATTTGGTCGACCGGCGCTTGCATAATTTGAATGGTCGCAGCAATGGCATCGTCCATATACATCATCGGCATTTTAGTTTCTGAAGATAAAAAGCATTCGTATGTTTTATCCGAAAGTGCTTTGTGAAAAATATCTACCGCATAATCCGTAGTTCCGCCACCAGGAGGCGATGACCAGCTGATTAAACCCGGATAACGGATGCTTCTTACATCTACACCAAAGATATTATGGTAGTATTCGCACCATCTTTCGCCTGCTTGTTTGCTGATTCCGTACACCGTTGAAGGTTCCATAATGGTATATTGTGGCGTATTTTCTTTAGGAGTTGTTGGTCCAAAAACCGCAATACTCGAAGGCCAGAATATTTTTTTTATTTTTCCGGCTTTCGCCAAATTCAAAACATGAAACAACGAATTCATATTTAAGTCCCAAGCAAATGCCGGGTTTTTCTCGGCTGTAGCCGATAATAATGCCGCCATCAAATACACTTCATCAATTTGGTGCAATTCTACCAAATGTTCAATTTGATTGAAATCTAAAGCATTCACCACTTCAAATGGACCAGAATTGACAACATCAATATTTAACTTTCGGATATCCGAAGCAATTACGTTTTCTGTTCCGTGTAGTTGCCGCAGCTTTTGGGTAAGCTCCGTTCCAATTTGTCCGCAAGCTCCAATAATCAATATTTTAGTACTCATTTTTGTCTGTTTTGAAAAACAAAGATAACGTTTTCGCAAATAACATAATTTTGATTAAAAACAATGTGAATTTCTTAAAATAGTATTTAAAAAGGAGTTTTATTTCTTAATTTATGACTTTTTAAACACAAAAACTGCTTCAAGAATATTAGATTGTTATTCCTATGCGGTAATTCGTAATTGTAAATTTACTTTGTAACTTTGTAGCTTAATTAATGGAAATTTTTAAAGGAGCATAACTCGTTCTAATTTATAAAATTAAGAGCGTATGTGAATTACATTCAGCCATTAAAAAAACGATAAATAGCCACACATGAAATATAAAATAGCAGTTTTCTTTTCTCTGGTTTTTCTTTTGTTGTCCTGTAAAAATGACAATCAAAAACGCATTGCCGAAAATAAAAAAGAGATGCAAAAAAGAGAAGTCATTTTCAAAAACATAGAGAAAGGTTGGGTTTTTTATGACACACCTGTAACGGAAGCTTCTGAAAAAAGCATCGCATCTTGGAATGAATGGCGCATTTTTTTGGCTGAACTAGCCTTGAAACCTAAAAAAACCATTGGCGCTTTTCAGCAAAAATCGAAAGCACTTTCTAAAAAAGTAATGGCTTTGAACACTAATATTCCGTATGAATACAATAAACCTCAAATAAAAAGTAGGATTTCGACTTTAATTACTAAAGTACGTTTGTTGGATTTATTCATTCATTTGGATAATATTCCGGATAAAAAAGTGACATTATTAGTATCAGAAATCAACTTGGAATTGGTTTCGTTACAAAGACAAATGGACAAAATTGTGGAGAAAAGTAGAATTCCGCTTGAAGAAGGGGAATCTGATTTATTGAAAATGATGGACACCACAAGAGCCATTCCTAATACACCAGTTATCGACCCAAATCTGCCACGCGTTGAGTAAAACAGCCTTATACAATACCTACGATAATTCGCCAAAAACCCAGCAAATTGTTGCTCGTTTATTGGAAAACAACCAAGTCAAAATGCAACTGTCGGGACTTTTGGGTTCTGCACTTTCGTTTGTAATTCGATCTGTTTTCAAGAAAGCCGAACTTCCTTTTTTGATTGTTTTAAACAATAAAGAAGAAGCGGCGTATTATTTGAATGATTTGGAACAAATGATTGGGGAGCAAGATGTACTTTTTTATCCCGGTTCATTTCGTCGCCCTTACGAAATTGAAGAAACTGATAATGCTAATGTTTTGCTTCGCGCCGAAGTGTTAAACCGAATCAATTCCCGTAAAAAACCAGCCGTTATTGTCACCTATCCCGAAGCCTTATTCGAGAAAGTGGTTACCCGAAAAGAATTGGATAAAAACACGTTGAAAGTTGCTGTTGGTGACAAGATTTCCATCGATTTTATCAACGAAGTTTTGTTCGAATATGAATTTAAAAGAGTTGATTTCATTACAGAACCCGGAGAATTTTCGGTTCGTGGAGGAATTGTCGATGTGTTTTCTTTTTCGAATGATAATCCGTACCGAATTGAGTTTTTTGGAGACGAGGTGGAGAGCATTCGTACCTTCGATGTAGCCACACAATTGTCCATTGAAACGCAAAAAAAGATTACTATAATTCCCAATGTGGAGAATAAAGTTTTTCAGGAAAACCGCGAAAGTTTCTTAGATTATATTTCGGAGAAAACGGTAATTTTTATTCAGAACACCGAAGATTTTTTAGCACAATTAGACAAACAATTTGGCAAAGCCGAAGAAGCTTTCGCAAAATTGTCGCAGGAAATAAAACGGTCATCTCCAGAAAAATTGTTCTTGAATCAAACCGAATTTATAAAAAGAGCGTTGGATTTTTCCATTGTGGAATTGAGTTCGAAACCTATTTTTAGAACTAACAAAAAATTCGAATTTCACATTCAGCCGCAACCGTCGTTCAACAAACAATTTGATTTGTTGTTGAATAATCTGAATGAAAATCATTTCAACGGCTACAAAAATTATTTGTTTTGTTCCAATGATGCACAAGCCAAACGATTTCATGATATTTTCGAAACCTTGGATGAGGCCAATTCGGAGAATATCAGAAAACAATATCATACCGTTGTTTTGCCTTTGTACCAAGGATTTATCGACGAGGAAAACCAAATAACCTGTTACACCGACCATCAAATTTTTGAACGCTACCATAAATTCAGCATCAAAAATGGCTATTCGAAAAAACAGAATATCACTTTAAAAGAACTCACAACTTTGTCTGTTGGTGATTATGTGACACACATCGATCACGGAATTGGACGTTTTGGAGGATTACAAAAAATACAAGTCGAAGGCAAAACACAGGAAGCAATTAAGTTGGTCTATGCCGATAATGATATTGTGTATGTGAGTATTCATTCGCTGCACAAAATTTCAAAATACAACGGAAAAGACGGAACGCCGCCCAAAATTTACAAATTGGGTTCGAATGCTTGGAAGATTTTAAAACAAAAAACCAAGGCGCGTGTCAAACATATTGCATTCAATTTGATTCAACTGTATGCCAAAAGAAGACTGGAGAAAGGATTTCAGTTTGCACCTGATAGTTATTTGCAAAACGAACTAGAAAGCTCGTTTATTTATGAAGATACGCCGGACCAAACCAAATCAACTGCAGAAGTAAAAGCCGATATGGAAAGCGACCGCCCGATGGATCGTTTGGTTTGTGGTGATGTAGGTTTCGGTAAAACGGAAGTTGCCATTCGCGCCGCTTTCAAGGCGGTAGACAACAGTAAGCAAGTGGCAATTTTGGTTCCTACGACGATTTTGGCGTACCAACATTACCGCACTTTCACGGAACGATTGAAAGATATGCCAGTTTCTATTGGGTATTTAAACCGTTTCAGAACGGCCAAACAAAAAGCAGAAACGCTAAAACAATTAGCCGAAGGAAAACTAGATATTGTGATTGGAACACATCAATTAGTCAACAAAAATGTAGTTTTCAAAGACCTTGGATTGCTGATTGTGGATGAGGAACAAAAATTTGGTGTCAACGTAAAAGACAAACTCAAAACCATTGCGGCGAATGTCGATACTTTGACATTGACAGCAACTCCAATTCCGAGAACGTTGCAGTTTTCGTTGATGGCAGCGCGCGATTTATCAGTAATTACAACGCCTCCGCCTAACAGATATCCTATTGAAACGAATGTAGTAGGTTTTAGTGAAGAGTTGATTCGGGATGCGATTTCGTATGAAATTCAGCGTAACGGACAGGTTTTCTTTATTAATAATCGAATTGAAAATATCAAGGAAGTTGCTGGAATGATTCAGCGTTTGGTCCCAAATGCCAGAGTTGGAATTGGTCACGGTCAAATGGACGGAAAAAAGCTCGAAGAATTAATGTTGGCTTTCATGAACGGAGAATTTGATGTTTTGGTGGCAACCACAATTATCGAAAGCGGTTTAGACGTTCCTAATGCAAATACGATTTTTATCAACAATGCGAATAATTTTGGATTGTCTGATTTACATCAAATGCGGGGTCGAGTAGGGCGTAGCAACAAGAAAGCGTTTTGCTATTTTATTTGTCCGCCGTATTCTGCCATGACCGATGATGCCAGAAAAAGAATTCAGGCTTTGGAACAGTTTAGTGAACTGGGAAGTGGATTCAATATTGCGATGAAAGATTTGGAGATTCGTGGTGCCGGAGATTTATTGGGAGGCGAACAAAGTGGTTTCATCAACGAAATTGGTTTTGATACGTACCAAAAAATCATGAACGAAGCCATCGACGAATTGAAAGAAAATGAATTCAAGGATTTATATCCGGAAGAAAATAATTTGGAAACCAAAGAATACGTAAAAGACCTGCAAATTGATACCGATTTTGAGTTGTTGTTTTCGGATGAATACATCAATAACGTTTCGGAACGATTGAGTTTGTACAATGAATTAGGTGCTGTAAAAAATGAAGAAGAACTCATCATTTTCCAAAATAAATTGATTGACCGCTTTGGTCCAATGCCACCACGAGCCAATGCTTTGATGAATAGCATTCGTATCAAATGGATTGCGACTCGCATTGGAATCGAGAAATTAGTGATGAAACAAGGCAAGATGATTGGTTATTTTGTATCTGATCAACAATCAGATTATTACCAGTCCAATCGTTTTTATCAGGTGCTACAATTTGTGCAAAAACACAGTTCTATTTGTAAAATGAAAGAAAAACAAACGCCAGCAGGGTTACGATTGCTATTGACTTTTGACAATGTAAAGAATACCAGAACTGCTTTGGAATTGATGGAGTTATTGGGAAAATAGAGGATAAATATTCAATTTGACAGTGACTGAAATTAAAAGAAGAGTTATTTTTAAATTTGACTTGCATTGAACAAATTAAATCCAAATGATATGCTTACAGATATTAATCCCAAACTGCCGATGCGTAATAAAGCGATTACGCGAGACTACTATTTGAACGAATTGGGTTTTGAGGAATATGGGAGTGCTGATTTTGACGGCTACCTTATGGTGCAAAAAGACAGTATTCAAATTCATTTTTTTGAATTTAAAGAACTTGATCCAAAAGAAAATTACGGACAAGTTTATATCAGAACGGACGATATTGACAAATTGTACCAATCATTATTGGACAAAAAAACAAGCATCCACCCAAATGGACCTTTAGAGATTAAACCTTGGGGACAAAAAGAATTTTCATTACTTGATCCAGACAATAATCTGCTGACTTTTGGGCAGAGTATATACTAAATTATTTTGGCGAAAGCGTTTAACCTTTTAAAGGATGAAGGCTTTGGTTTTAATTTGTATATTTGATTTTTACAAATTCATTCTCAATGAAATTAAAATCAATAGACGAGTTTTACCAGGAAATCTCTGGAGACTCGGGTACAGAACCAAATACATTATTACCTAAAGGCATCCAAAAAGAGATTGGTCATTTCAATGTTTTTAATATCAAAGAACTTTATGAAAGGCTAAAGGACAAGTCTTTTATGCCTTATGACCGGAGAGCGTATTATAAAATAAGCTTGATACGAGGGAAAAACAGAGCGGAATACGCAGATAAAGTAATTGACATTGAAAAGAATGCTCTTTTATTTGCTACGCCAAAAATTCCGTATCATTATGTACCGCAAGACACGCAGCAATCGGGAAATTTTTGTGTTTTTACGAGCGAGTTTTTAACAAAAGATAAAAGCGGAATTGTACTTGACGAACTTCCTATTTTTAAATCAGACGGCTATCCTGTTTTTGAGCTTTCTGATGAAGAGGCAATAGAAATTGATTTGATATTCAAAAAGATACATAAAGAAATCAATTCTGATTATGTTTATAAATACGATTTGATTCGGAATTATGTAGCGGAGTTAATACACTTTGGACAGAAACTACAACCGGTAACTGCTTTATATTCAAAACACAATTCGGCAGCCAGAGTCTCTTCCTTATTTGTGGAACTACTCGAAAGACAATTCCCGATAGAGTCGCCTCGACAACGGTTTGAATTGAAATCTGCCAAAGATTTTGCCACTCGATTGTCCATTCATGTCAACCATTTGAATAAAGTTTTAAAAGAGAACACAGGTAAAACGACTACTGAATTAATCAGTGACCGATTAATACATGAAGCCAAGATTCTTTTAAAAGAAACCGATTGGAATATTTCGGAAATTGCGTATTCACTCGGTTTTGAAGAGTTGGCACATTTTTCTAATTTTTTCAAAAAACAAACAACGTTGACACCTATCGCTTTTCGAGTATAAAGAGATTGATTTGAATTTCGCAAACTCTGGATTGATATTTACAATTGGTAAGCTTTACATCTGAATTAATTTTGTGGTATTAATTTAAAACAATAATAAACATGGAAATCAAGAACAATAAAATAGCATTAGTTACCGGAGGAAGCCGTGGATTAGGAAAAGATATGGCTTTGAATCTTGCCAAAAAAGGGCTTGATGTAATCCTAACGTACAACAGCAAAAAAACCGAAGCGGATGATGTTGTTGCTGAAATCGAAAAACTGGGGCAAAAAGCAGCAGCCATTCAATTGAATGTTGCTGATGTGAGTAGTTTTGATTTGTTTTTTCAAAATGTAGCGAGCGCTTTGAAAAGCACTTTTGGTGCCGAAAAAATTGATTTTTTAATCAACAATGCAGGTGTTGGACTTCACGAAAGTTTTGCGACAACAAGTACAGCTCAATTTGATGATATGGTTAATATTCAATTCAAAGGACCCTTTTTTCTGACTCAAAAAGCTTTGGAAGTACTGAATGATGGTGGTGGAATTGTAAATATTTCGTCAGGATTGACCCGTTTTTCATTTCCGGGATATTCAACTTATGCGAGTATGAAAGGAGCAATGGAAACATTGACCAAATACCAAGCGAAGGAATTGGGCGAAAGAAAAATCAGAGTCAATATTGTGGCTCCGGGTGCAATAGAAACTGATTTTGGTGGAGGAGCCGTTCGTGATAACGAACAATTAAACCAATTGATAGCTTCATTAACAGCTTTAGGACGTGTAGGTTTGCCGGATGACATTGGAAGCGTTGTAGCATTTTTGTGTACAGACGATGCTAAATGGGTGAATGGACAACGCTTAGAAGTTTCGGGAGGAACGAATTTGTAATTTTAAACTGCTGTTTAGAAATACAATAACAGAATATTATTTTATAAAAAAGCTTCCAGTCCTAGTAGGATGGAAGCTTTAAAATTATAGAATATGAGATTTCTAATTCTTCAAATCCTTAATAACTTTGAAAGCTACATCCACTTGTTCTTCGCTCACTAAAATGGTGAACTCATTAGAAGTCGAAATTACTTCATTGATGATGATTCCTTCCCAAGCCAAACGTTGAAAAATAAAATAGTAAATCCCTGGAACGACAATATTTTCTTTAGGTAATTTTACCGTAATCGAAGCCAGATTGTCTAGTTTTTGAATCAATTTTTCATTGGCAAAATGCTTGTCAACTAAGTGATTGATGCTATTGCTTACCACGATATTAGTTTCATTCACACCTCTGGAGGAAGTGTAAAAAATATCCGGAAAAGCATTGATGTCAGTAATTAAGTCGGCTTGCTTGTTCAAAACGGTTTCTGATGCAGCATAAGTATAATCAGTCAAAGCAGAACGAACGGTGATTTCCCCAATATTCTTGATGACTTTGTTAATTTTATGGTTTAACCTGAAGTCTAATTCTTCCGTTAATCTTTTTAAAGCCATTACAACAGCGCCTTGTTTTACTTCTTTGCCAAATTCACTTTCTAATTCGGTCATTATATTTCGGGATAATGACGTTAAATTGATAATTCCAAGTGATAACGCATTCAACAAGAAAGGCTTTGTTTTGATGTAATTTTCTACAATAGAAGAAACAGTTTTCATAATTTCTAAGTTTTTTTAGTTAGTTAGATTTGTAAGTTTAGTTAGTTGTGTGTTAAAAACATGGCAAATGTAAATAAAAAAACAATTTGTTACAAATATAACATTCAAAAAATTACTTAAAAATGAAAAAAAGCATCTATAAGGTGCTCAATTACAAAAGATTTACCTTCTTTATGGATGGCAATTATGTCAAAACGGACTTCAACATCTAAATTTCTTTCGTTTACAAAAGCGTCTACGGCCTTTACAAGTAGCTGAATTTTTTTTGGTTTTACAAAATCCTGAGGCAAACCAAATTCCAAAGAGGAACGCGTTTTGACTTCGACAACGGCGAGTGTATTTTCTTTTTGGGCGAGAATGTCTATTTCGGCTTTTTGAAAGGTCCAATTGGTTTCTAAAATAGTATAGCCGTCTTTCCTAAGAAATTCAACTGCCATTTCTTCTCCAAGTTTTCCGAGCTCGTTGTGTTCCGCCATAAAAAAGTTTTCAGTGTTCAGTTGCAGTATTCAGTTTATAAACTTCTGCAATCAAAAATCAAATTGCCATTATTCAAAAACCAGCGTACTGCATTTTTCATTGACATTAATAGTGACATTATTCCCTAAAATTAAAGCTCTATTGTCTTGAATATGACCGGCTGGAAAATTATACAAGATAGGAATATTGTATTTTTTGGTAACATCCTCGATAATTTCAATGGCATTTTTCCCCCATGGAATATCATTATCCTTCATTTTTGTCATGGAACCCACAACAATTCCTTTGATGCTTTCGAGACAACCGTTTCGTTTTAAATTCATCATCATGCGGTCAATGTGATACAAATATTCGTCTAAATCTTCTATAAACAAGATTTTATCAGCGCAGTCAATCGCTGATGGTGAGCCAAACAAACTGTATAGAATCGATAAGTTTCCGCCTACTAATTCTCCGGTAGCTTTTCCGGGTCTGTTCATCAGGAAAGGATCTATTTCATACGACAATTTTTCACCAAATAACGCAATTCGTAAGGTTTCTATGGCTTGAGGAGTGGCTCTAGGAGCGGTTATTGGCATGATTCCGTGAATGGATTTGTAACCCATAGTATTCAAATGATTGTGTAAAACAGTGACATCGCTAAATCCAACAATCCATTTTGGATTTTTTTTGAACGCAGTAAAATCCAATAAATCAATCATTCGTACAGTTCCATATCCGCCTTTTACACACCAAATGGCTTTGATATTTGGGTTGTCCAGTTGTTGCTGAAAATCGGCAGCGCGTTGTTCGTCAGTTCCGGCTAATTGATCGTTGTCTAAACCTATGGTGCTGCCAATAACAACTTCCAGTCCCCAACTGTGCAACAAATCGATAGCGGGTTTCAGGTTGTCATCTATATTTTTTCTGGCTGTTGCCAAAATTGCTACGGTATCTCCTTTTTGTAAACTTGGTGGTGTAATCATTTTGTATTGGGCTTGACTGTTGAAAGATTGTAAAACAAAAATAAGGAATAGAAATTTATATAAAACAGAATGGTGTAGTGTAAAAGTAAATCGGTTTGCATTCATGTTTTATTGTTTTTCTAAAATATTTGGAATCATGGAGTCTTAAAAGACAAAAACAAAGATAGACAATTAGAAAATAATTTTAAGTTCACGACCAAATGACTATTTTTACAATAAACAGATTCAAAAAGGAATCTAATCAACGACTGGAAATAAATGATGCCTATGAGAATTACGTACTGGATTCCTGTTCTTTTTTTATTTTTTCCAATAGTAAAATCTACTGCACAACAGAAAAAATACGTCATTCATACCGTTGCATTTTATAATTTCGAGAACCTTTTTGACACTATAAATGACCCTGCCACTTTTGATGAAGAATGGACGCCAACCGGTTTGCAACGTTGGACATTTGATAAATACGAAAAGAAACTGGGGAATTTAGCCCGCGTTTTATCTGAAATAGGTTCTGCTGAAAATACTGATTCGCCCACTTTTATTGGCGGGTGCGAAATAGAAAACAGAAGCGTTTTGGAAGATTTAGTCAAGCAACCCAAATTAATAGAGAAAGACTACGGCATCATCCATTTTGATTCGCCCGACAAAAGAGGAATTGATGTGGCGCTGTTGTTTCAAAAAAAGAAATTTCAGCCCACGAGCTACAGCAATATTCCGTTGTATATTTATAAAGAAAGCGGAAATACAAGTGAAAGTAAAGCCAGTTTTGAAGAAAAAACAGATGATGAATTGCAAATAAGCACCAAAAATTATCGGGTTTATACACGAGATCAATTGTTGGTAACCGGATTCCTGGACGGCGAGGAAATCAATATTATTGTCAATCACTGGCCGTCCCGTTCTGGCGGAGAGAAAAAATCAAGTCCGTTTCGGGAAGCCGCCGGAGCATTAAACCGAAAAATAATCGATTCGTTGCAACGGATAAATCCAAATGCAAAAGTGATTACTTTGGGCGATTTAAATGACGGTCCGTATAATAAAAGTGTCAAAATTGGGCTTGGCGCCAAAGCAAAAAAGGCAGAAGTACTTCCTTTTGGGATTTATAATCCATTCGAAGAAATGGCCAAAAAAGGATTTGGAACTATCGCATTTCGGGATGCATGGGATGTTTTTGACCAAATAATGGTTTCCGAAACCTTACTGCAATCAGATTATTCGAGCTTTCGATATTGGAAAGCCGGAATTTATAATAAGTCATTTTTGATACAAACCAGCGGACAATATAAAGGGTATCCGTTGCGACATTCTAACACCGAAATAGGGTTTAGCGACCATTTTCCGGTGTATATTTATTTGATTAAGGAAAAAAAATAACGATTTATTATTTCATAACTTTACATTTAAAATAAAAATCATGGCAATTGCAAAACCTTTCAACCTCAATAAATGGATTAACGAAAACCGTCATCTCCTAAAACCACCCGTTGGTAATAGAAACTTGTACAGGGAATCCGGTGATTATATCGTTATGATTGTTGCGGGTCCAAACGCCCGAAAAGACTACCATTACAACGAAACCGAAGAACTATTTTACCAACTTGAAGGCACCATCAAAGTGATTATTCAAGAAGATGGTGTGCGCAAAGAAATGGAATTGCGTGCCGGTGATATGTACCTTAATCCTGCTAAAATTCCGCATTCTCCGGTACGTTCCGAAGGTTCTATAGGACTTGTCATCGAACGAAAAAGAGCTGGAAAAGGATATACGGATGGTTTATTGTGGTTTTGTGATACCTGCAATCACAAGCTACATGAGGTTTATTTTGAATTGCATAATATCGAGAATGATTTCTTGCCTCATTTTGAACATTTTTACAATTCAGAAAAGTTGAGAACCTGCGAAAAATGTGGCAGTGTAATGGAAACAGATCCAAGATTTGTTGCCAAGAAATAATTTAATGCTGAATTTATTTCAGTTTTAGGAGCTATTTACTTCGTTAGTTCGCTTCGCTCGTGCCCCGCTATTCGTTCTATCTTTTGTGGTCTTGTAAAAAAAATGAGACTACAAAAGGACGCAACTTTTATCGGGACTAAAAAGCGTAAAATAAAAGTAGCAATGTTTAGTTTTTCACCTTAAATCAATATATTTGTAAAAAATATAACAATTTTTAATAAAAAAGTTACAATGATAACAATAGCAGATCAATTCGGAATCAAAGAAGCCCTTAAGCAATTAGGGATTGAGGAGATAAATGAAGGAACATCAACTGGAGCAGCTAATTTTGCCAACGGAAAAATCATCGAAAGTTATTCGCCAGCAGATGGGACTTTAATTGGAAAAGTAAAAACGTCTTCTAAAGAAGATTATGAAAAAGCAATGCAAAAAGCTTCGGAAGCGTTTTTAGAATGGCGTATGGTTCCAGCTCCTAAAAGAGGTGATATCGTTCGTCAGATGGGAGATGAATTAAGAAAATTCAAAGAGCCTCTTGGGAAACTGGTTTCTTATGAAATGGGAAAAAGTCTTCAGGAAGGATATGGTGAAGTACAAGAAATGATTGATATCTGTGATTTTGCGGTGGGATTATCCCGTCAATTGTACGGATTAACCATGCATTCTGAAAGACCTTTGCACAGAATGTATGAGCAATACCATCCAATAGGAACGGTTGGAATTATTTCGGCGTTTAACTTTCCGGTAGCAGTTTGGAGTTGGAACGCAATGATTGCTTGGGTTTGTGGTGATGTTGCGATTTGGAAACCAAGTTCAAAAGTACCTTTATGTGGAGTGGCTTGTCAAAATATTATCAAAACAGTTTTAAAAAGAAATAACGTTCCCGAAGGTGTTAGTTGTTTAGTAACAGGTAACGAATCAGGAGATTTAATCAATAATGACAAAAGAATTTCGTTGGTTTCTTTTACAGGATCAACCAGAATAGGACGTCACGTATCAAAAACCGTTGCAGAACGTTTTGGAAATACCATCCTTGAATTAGGAGGAAACAATGCGATTATTGTTTCGGAACATGCGGATATCAGTATGGTATTGGTTGGAGCCGTTTTTGGAGCGGTAGGAACAGCAGGACAACGTTGTACATCGACCAGACGTTTAATCATTCACGAAAGTGTGTATGACAAAACCATCAGCGTATTGAAAAACGCGTACGGTCAATTGCAAATAGGAAATCCATTAGATGAGAATAATCACGTTGGGCCACTTATCGATAAAGGAGCTGTTAAGGATTATTTGGATGCGATTGAAAGTGCCAAAAAAGAAGGCGGAAAAATCATCGTTGAAGGCGGATTGGTTGAAGGCGAAGGATATGAAAGTGGTTGTTATGTAAGACCATGTATCATTGAAGCTGAGAATCACTTTGACATCGTTCAAACAGAAACTTTTGCCCCTATTTTATATGTAATGAAATACAGCACAATTGAAGAAGCGATTGCATTGCAAAACGGAGTTCCACAAGGACTTTCTTCTTCTATTTTTACAAACAGCATGAGAGAAATGGAATTATTCCTTTCTCAATCGGGTTCTGATTGTGGAATTGCCAATGTAAATATTGGTACTTCAGGAGCAGAAATTGGTGGTGCTTTTGGTGGTGAAAAAGAAACCGGTGGCGGACGCGAATCTGGTTCTGATGCTTGGAAAGCCTACATGAGAAGACAAACTAATACGATCAATTACGGAACCCAATTGCCATTGGCACAAGGAATCAAATTTGATTTGTAGAAACAAAATAAAACAAACTAAAAAAGGCAATTTGAATAGTTCAAATTGCCTTTTTTTATTCAAATTGCTTCGTAAACGTTGCAAATAATCTTTTTACAGATTGAAAGAAGCGCCAATATTAAACGTAAACTGGTTGTTTAATTTATCAAAACCTACGGCATCCGTTTTATAAGTTGCGATTGGAATTCCAGCTTCGGAGAAAATACCAAAACCTTCGGTAAAGAAATAACGGAATCCTAAATGCGCACCAAAATTTCGTAGCCCTAAATCCAATCCCGGGTAAATATCCATCTTTGGATCAAATTGAAAAACATTCCCCAAGTTTGCATTGAATCGTCCTTTAATATCTACTCTGTCTCCAAAATCAGGTTTGTTTCCTAAATCATCATTAGAAACGGATAACAAATAAGAAGTAACGAATCCGAATGACATGTTTTCTCCAACTCCAAAATCAGAAGAAACACGAATTCCAGATCCTCCGTTTTGAAAGTTACCTCCAACATCAAATTTAACATCTCCTTTTCCTTTGAAAGCCTGTGCATTGATCAAACCAACTGTCAATAGCAATACTAATGTGGTAATCTTTTTCATACTTTTAATTTTTTAAGTGGGTGCAAAAGTAGCGCAATAAAACCTAATTTCTTCCTTTTTCGTCAAAATACAATTGATTCAAGGGTTCGCTTTGCCAAAATTCCTTAGTGTCAACATCCATAATGGTTAATGGACCTTTGAAGGCAGCGCCAGTATCCACATTCCAAATATTTGCCTTTTGAATTGGGGTTGTTTCGCCTATTCGCGTAACGGGCGTGTGACCAATATAAATTTCGTTGTATAGCGTAAGACGTTTTGGGTAGAAAATGTCATTCGTTTTCAGGGTTTTGTCTAATGCCAAAGCTGTTTCCCATAAGGTTCTGTCCCAATAAAAAAGCCCGGGAAAATATTCAAAATCGACACCGTTCATATTGGTAAAACCAGCATGAACAAACAAACGGCGTTGCTCGTCCAGATAAAAATTTTCTAATGATTTCAAGAATTCAATATGTTTTTGCTTTGTTTCTGCGCTAACGGATTCGTAGGCCAAAACAGTCGCTTCACCACCATGTTTGTACCACAACAGATTGTCTTTACTTTCGTCAAGCCATTCCAGCAATAAATCATCATGATTCCCTCTAATGCAAACGCAGTTTTGTTTGGTTTTTAAATCAATTATAAAATCGAGTACCTGAGGGGATTGGCTCCAGCCATCAACATAATCTCCCAGAAAAATCAGAGTGTCATTTTTAGTAACGTTGGCTCTTTCCATAATTTGGTGCAATGCTCGTAAACCACCGTGGATATCGCCTATAACAAGTGTTCTCATGTACTGAATGTTCTTTATTAGTGTAAAAACAGCCAAAAAATAACGCTGTTTCCAAGTCATAAAATTAAGTAAAAGAGTGATGAAGTATGCTACTTTAACTTATTTTTTTAAATAAATTAAAAGGAACGGTATTTTAAAGATTGTAATTTTTATGAAAAACAGAATAGGAATTTCTTCAGAATGCTGTTTTAATCAGGGAACAAAATATCACTGTTTTAGGTGATGTTTTTTTTATTTTTTAAGATTAACTTTACAAAAAATAAACCACTATAAAATGAGTGCACTTCTTGCGTTATCGTTACTTTTGGCTAAAATGATCTGTCAGGTTTTAAAAGAATTATTGGCTTTGATTTAGAATAATAAATCAATACTGTCATTTTAAAAACCATTTTCAATCAGATAAATGCTCCAAATTCATATGAAAATATACCTGCAAATACTGTTTTGTTTCTTTTTGTTAAGTTGTACATCCCATAAAAACACAACCAATGCTAAAGTCAATAACCAAGCATTTGAGGTCAAATCAGATAGTGCCAGTTGGTTGGACAGTTCCAGAAACAGGTTGATTCCGGTTGCGTTTTATTCCCCAATTGTAGAGGATAAAATTTCAAATCAACAATTGGTAATTGTGAGTCACGGTTATGGAGAAAATAAACCGGGCGCAAATAAATCGTATTCCTATCTGACGAAGAAGTTAGCGTCCAAAGGCTATTTTGTAGTGAGTATCCAGCATGAATTACCAACCGATGATTTGTTGCCTTTGACAGGAATTCCTCAAGTGGTACGACGATCAAATTGGGAAAGAGGAGCAGAGAATATCCTGTTTGTTCTTAATGAACTGAAAAGAATAAAACCAGAATTAGATTTCAATCATGTAAACCTAGTTGGACATTCCAATGGAGGTGATATGACGGTTTTATTTGCTCATAAATACCCGAATTTGGCCAATAAAATAATTTCATTAGATAACCGCAGAATGGAATTACCCAGAACTTTTCAGCCTAAAATCTACTCGCTTCGTTCCAGCGACCAGCCTGCTGACGAGGGAGTTTTACCTACTGTTGAAGAGCAGAAAAAGTTCGGAATTAAAATTATTAAACTCTCCAATACCATTCATAATGACATGAATGACAGAGGAAATAAAAGGCAGAAAAAAGAAATTAATGCTTATATATTGGATTTTCTTGCCGTGTAGAACCTATAAAATAAGTGTAGTTACTGTACATCATATTTCATCTTTCTCAAAATCCGTAATGCTTCTTTAAACGATAAATACACTTGGTTGAAAGGTTTTATCAGTGTTTTTGCATCTATCAGTTTTTGTTTGGCTTCTTCAAAACCGTTGAGGTAACAAATCATAAATGTTGAGGGCAAGTTTTCTAAATCTTTGTGTTCCCGCTCAGATAATGAAAGTCCTTTTTGGAGTTTGTTCAGCAAAGTAATATTGGCATTGTAAATATGAAATAACATTTTTTTGTTGAATTCCGGCGGCTGAAAAAGCATCTCTCTTTCTATTTTATAATAGCCATTATCATGAAAATGAATCGTTTGTTTTTCTAAAGGATAATAGCTTGTTTTGTCATTCAAACCCAAAGGAACATATTCAATAATAGTGAAAGTATCTTCATTATAAACAATTTCGACCACATCCTGAGCCGAATAAAACAGCTTGATTTGTTCATTGATCAGTTCGATATCCACACGTGATAAATAGGTTTTTTCCCGCGATTTTTTTGCAATTCCTGCCCAGCAAATCACAAATAATTCTTTGAATACTTTATACTTTGGCGCCATATCCTTGTGGCGAAAATTCATAAAATCAATCACGCCATCTAGTGTGTATTCGATGCTGTTTCGAGAGTTGTTTTCGATGCCAATTACGGTTTCCGTATTCTGGTAATTCTTTTCAATTTCGCCTTCAATAGGCATCGTGTTACTGCCTCGCCGTATGAAAATACTGTTGGCAGGAATCGTGTGAATTCCTTTTTTGAAATGGGAAGTTTTGCTTTTTGGCTTGACCGTTACCAACCCAATAACTTTATCTTTCGGCAAGTTTGGGAAAGGCACGTTTTCGTACTGAATTTTCGGAGGATTTTCCAGGTAGGCATTCACTAAATTCTGAATCCTACTATCGTCAAAAAAGTCATCGCCCACGATAGTGTTGTCTTGATCTTCAACACCCACAACGATATAGGAATTGTTCGTGGGATTTGAATTGGACAGCGCGCAAATGTGTTTTAAAAACTTTGCTTTTCCTTCCCGTGTATGCAAATTCAACTGGCGCTTTTTATCATAAAAACTACTCTCATCATTGTGAGCGAGCAGGTTTTTAATAAGAATGCGTTTGTTGATCATACAATTAGATTTTTAGATTTCTTAGACCGTTGGATTCTTAGACTCTCTAAATAATCTAAAAATCCAACAATCTAAAAATCAATTTTAAATATCTCTTTTTAAAATTGTAGCAGCGGCTTGTGCTGTTGGCAAGACCATCAAATCGGCAATATTTACATGATACGGTCTGGAAACTACAAAATGAATAATATCAGCGATATCTTCTGGATGTAATGGCTCAAAACCTTTATAAACATTGGCCGCTCTGTCTGTATCGCCTTTGAAACGCACTTCGCTAAATTCGGTTTCTACTGCGCCAGGATGAATTGCTCCCACCCGAATTCCATAAGGATTTAAGTCCATGCGCATGGCTTGGTTCAAGGCATCAACAGCATGTTTGGAGGCGCAATAAACGTTTCCGTTTGGGTATACTTCTTTTCCGGCGATGGAACCAATGTTGATAATATGACCTGATTTTCGTTCAATCATTTGTGGAATTATAGCTTTTGAAACATATAAAAGCCCTTTTACATTGATGTCAATCATGGCGTCCCAATCGTCTAAATCTCCGTTTTGAATAGGATCTAAACCATGGGCATTTCCGGCATTATTAATTAAAACATCAATTTTAGAAAAAGCTTCCGGAATGGAATTGATACTCTCAAAAACCGCTTTTTTATCCCGAACATCAAAGGTCAAAGTATGTACTTCAGTAAATGCTGAAAGTTCTTTTTCAAGAGTAATTAAACGATCTTCACGGCGTCCGCAAAGAATAATTTTATAATTATTTTTAGCTAATATTTGTGCTGTTGCTTTACCAATTCCGCTGGTTGCTCCAGTCACTAAGGCTGTTTTAGTCATGAGTTTTTTTCTATTTTAGATTCTAAAGTTGCTGAAATGAACACTAATTCTAGGCTACATCATTTCCCATGCTTGCTGCCCAAATAGCAAACCAATCTTCTTTGTCTAGTTCTAATTCGACCGCTTTCATCAGCGATTGAATTCGGGCCACATTTACTGTTCCGGCAATAGGAATCACATTAGCAGGGTGTTTTAAAATCCAGGAAAGCAAAATAGTATCGGAGCCAAAATGGTATTTTGAAACTAAGGTCGCCAGTAATTTTTTCAAACGTCTGGTTTGTGGAATGTCTTCTCTAAAAACGGATCCAAGCGGATTCCAAGACATCGGGCGAATGTTGTTTGCTTGCATATAATCAAAACTTCCATCCACCATAGGCTCAAAATTAGTGGCCGAAAACTGCACTTGATTGTACAAAATTTCTGTTTTTTGACGGATCAATTCGGTTTGTGAAGCCGTGAAATTAGAAAGACCAAAATCAATGATTTTACCATCTGATTTTAGTTTCAAAACTGCTTCGGCAATTTCATCCGCTTGCATTAACGGGCTGGGTCTATGGAGTAAAAGAACATCCAGATAATCAGTGTGTAGATTTTTTAATGAATTTTCAACGGACCAGATAATATAATCTTTGGAATATTCATAATGTTTTATAGTGTTGATGCGGTTTTCCGTCACCATTTGAATACCACATTTGGAGATTAATTGTATTTTTTCTCTGGCAATTTTACTAGATGCAAAGGCTTTTCCAAAATCAGATTCGGTGGTATAATCACCATATATATCGGCATGATCGAAAGTAGTAATTTTGTTTTCCAAACATACATTAATCATGTTTTCCATTTCTTTGGTATTGAGATTTTTATCCCATATTCCCCAATTCATGACACCCGCTACAATAGGTGATAATTTTGTTTTATTCATGGTTTTTATTTTTTATTGAAATTCATTAATCTGCTATTTCAAGGTATATTTTTCAAAGTTCTTAAAAATATAAAAATTGTATCATAATTCGTCCTTAAAATTAGGGCTTTTGTCGAAGTTTTAACCATTTTTTAACATCTTACTTCTAAAAAAAAATTCAATTTGCACCATCAAAACGAGGGCATTAAATTCAAGGTTTTAAAAATAATAAAATGGAAGAAAATACAGCGACTTTAGACATCAGAGCAATCAATGAAAAAATAGAAAGAGAGAGTGCTTTTATAGACCTTCTCACAATGGAAATGAACAAGGTTATCGTGGGTCAAAAGCATATGGTGGAGCGTTTGTTAATTGGACTTTTGGGTCAGGGGCACATTTTGCTGGAAGGAGTTCCCGGATTAGCAAAAACATTAGCGATAAACACTCTTTCACAAGCGGTACAAGGATCTTTCAGCAGAATACAGTTTACCCCGGATTTATTGCCAGCCGATGTTGTGGGGACTATGATTTATAATATTAAAGCCAATGAATTTTCGATAAAAAAAGGACCAATTTTCGCTAATTTCGTCCTTGCCGATGAGATTAACCGTGCGCCTGCCAAAGTACAATCGGCATTACTGGAAGCCATGCAGGAAAAGCAAGTGACTATTGGTGATACTACTTTCAAATTAGACCGACCATTCTTGGTTTTGGCGACTCAAAATCCAATTGAACAAGAAGGAACATACCAACTGCCTGAAGCTCAAGTCGATCGTTTCATGTTGAAAACAGTTATTGATTATCCAAAAATGGAAGACGAGCGTTTAGTGATTCGTCAAAACCTAAAAGGGAGTTACGAAAAAGTAAATCCTGTGGTTTCAGTAGAACAAATTTTACGTGCTCAAGAAGCGGTTCGTGAGGTTTATATGGATGAAAAAATAGAAAAATACATACTTGATATCATTTTCGCCACACGTTACCCAGAGAAATATAAATTGGCTGATTTGAAACCATTAATCAGTTTTGGAGCGTCGCCACGTGGAAGTATCAATTTGGCGAATGCCGCAAAATGCTACGCTTTTATCAAACGTCGTGGCTATGTAATTCCAGAAGATGTTCGTGCTGTAGTTCATGATGTGTTGCGTCACAGAATTGGAGTTACCTACGAAGCCGAAGCCGAAAATATTACTTCAGTAGACATCATAAACAAAATCGTAAACGAAGTAGAAGTACCCTAAAAGTGAATAGTAATAAGTGAATAGTAATTAGCCTTGGTTGGTTACTATTCACTATTCACTAATTACTAATTACTAAAGAAATGGATACAAAAGACCTCTTAAAAAAAGTACGGAAAATAGAAATCAAAACCCGAAGATTGAGCGATCACATCTTTTCGGGAGAGTATCATACGTCTTTCAAAGGACGTGGAATGACGTTCAGTGAAGTGCGTCAATACCAGTACGGAGATGATATTCGTGCGATTGATTGGAATGTAACCGCACGTTACAACGAAGCGCACGTAAAAGTTTTTGAGGAAGAACGTGAATTGACCATGATGTTAATGGTTGATATTTCAGGTTCAGAAAGTTTTGGTTCAAAAAATCAATTCAAGAAAGATATTGTTACGGAGATTGCTGCAACGATGGCTTTTTCGGCAACTCAAAACAATGATAAAATAGGTTTGATTTTGTTTTCGGATGAAATCGAATTATACATTCCGCCAAAAAAAGGAAGATCACACGTACTTCGAATCATTCGAGAATTGATAGAATTTCAGCCTAAAAGTCGTAAGACAGATATTGCCCAAGCCTTGAAATTTTTATCGGGAACTCAAAAAAAGAAAGCGATTGTGTTTGTAATTTCTGATTTCATGTCGGAAGATTACGAGCAAACATTAAAAATAGCCTCTAAAAAACATGATATAACAGGGATTCGCGTATACGACATTCGAGAAGAAAAAATGCCGGATTTAGGAATGGTTTCTATGCTTGACGCCGAAACCGGAGCAATCGAATTGATAAATACCGGTTCGAAAGCAGTGCGAATGAATTATGAAAAACAGTACCACGATAAAGTTAACTATTTTAAAGAAACATTCAGCAAATCAGGTTCAGGTGTTGTAAATACTAGAGTTGACGAAAGTTATGTGACGAAATTGCTGAGTTACTTTAAATCGAGATGATGATTTCAGATTTTTGATTAACGATTTTTGATTTCAGATTTTGTAGAAGTGGGAAATAGATTTTAAACGGGTAAAATAAAAATATAAACTTAATAAGTGAATAAGCAAGAATTAGAAAATAGATTGATAGATTTTGCAGCAACAATAATAATCGTTGCAAGCAAATTTGAAAAAAACTATGCTGGGAATCATCTTGCTGGGCAAATAATTAGATCTGGAACTTCTCCTGCTTTAAATTATGGAGAGGCACAAAGTGCAGAAAGCAGTAAAGATTTTATTCATAAAATGGGCATTTGTTTAAAAGAATTAAAAGAAAGCTTTGTTTGTTTAAAAATTATTGAAAAATCAAATTTAACGTCCGATTTAACAAATCTAACTATTGCAAAAACTGAGGCTAATGAGCTAATTTCTATTTTCGTATCAAGTATTAAAACAGCTAAAACAAATCTGAAATAAATTTAGATTTTTGATGAAAAGCGAATCGAAGTTTCGGGATCAAATCTGAAATCAAAAATCGTTAATCCTCAGTCAAAAATCGAAAGAGGTTCAATAATAAAAGATGAAAAAACAATTATACCTACTACTATTACTGCTTTCTACAGCTGTTTTTGCACAACAAAAACAAGTAGTTACGAGCATTGATACAACTAAAAATAAAATTGGTGCCGAGTTTAAACTGTCTATAAAAACAACGGTAGATACCGCTTCAAAAGTGATTTTTCCAAAACTAAAAAACTTTGGTGCTTTAGAGGTGATTCAGTCATATCCTATTGATACTGTGAAAATGGATGGCCGTTATGAATTAATCAAAAAATACGGTTTAACCCAATTTGATTCCGGTAGATATGTTGTTCCAAGTATAAAGATTTTTATCGACAGCAAACCGTTTATGACGGATTCGCTTTTGGTTGAAGTGGCAAATGTTCAAGTGGATACTTTGAAACAAAAAATGTTCGACATTAAGGACATTGCACCAGCAGATAATCCAATAGGCGACTGGTGGAAATACCTGTTAATTTTTGCTTTGATTATTGGTATTGGAGCGTTTATTTATTGGTTCATTAAAAAACGCCAAGAAAAGAAACTACAGGAAGAAATCTATAAAACGCCAATCGAGAAAGCGACTAGTTTGCTGGATACTTTAGAGAAAAAAGAACTTTGGCAAAAAGGGGAAGTCAAAGCATATTATAGTGAATTGACGGATATAGCCAGAAATTATATCGAAGAAGCGATAGAAATTCCAGCAATGGAAAGTACGACTTCAGAATTGATTCAAGGACTTAGAGCGGCTTCTGTCAAAAAGAAAATGACGCTTTCACAGGAAATCATCGAAAATCTGGAGCGTGTTTTGAAACAAGCCGATTTAGTAAAATTTGCCAAGTCAAAACCACTGGATTTTGAAATTACCGAGGATCGAAATAAGATTCAAAAAGCAATTCTGACATTAGACAATTCAATTCCTGTGGAAGTACCAGTTGAAGAAGATGTGTTGTTGAATGAAGCGCAAAGACAAAAGCAGATACAAATTCAATTGCGTAAACAAAGAAATAAACGTATTGTTACTGCCGTAGCATCTGTTGTATTTTTATTGGCAGCGACCACAACTTTTTTCATTGTAACCAAAGGATTTAGTTATGTAAAAGACAATATCATTGGTCATCCTACCAAAGAATTATTGGAAGGAGAGTGGGTAAAAAGTGATTATGGAAATCCAGGAGTTATTATAGAAACACCAAAAGTGCTTAAGAGAGTAGATTTGACAAAAACACTTCCTAAAGATGGAATGGCTTTGATCAAAGAAATGCAGTCTTTTGCGTATGGAAGTGCTTTGGATCCTTTTTATCTGATGGTTTCTACTTTAAAATTTAAACAGGAGACACAAATAGATTTGGCTAAATCTATGGATGGAATATTGCAATCAATGGAAGCTCAAGGCGCACAAAATATGATTGTGAAGCAAGAGGAATTTGAAACCAAAGAAGGGGTTAAAGGAATTAAAGCCTATGGTACTTTTTCGCAAATTAATGGAGATGATAAGTCAAGTGCAAAAATGTATTATGAAGCATTACTGTTTAGTCAGGAAGGTGGATTACAACAGATTTTACTTTTTCATGAAGAAGGAGATACCTATGCAAATGAAATATCAGAACGAGTTTTGAACTCTGTCGAATTAAAACAAGCAAGTAAATAATGACTAAAGTAACTTTTTTAAACCCAGAGTTTTTTTGGTTGTTTCTTCTGATTCCAGTAGCAATTGTATGGTTGTTACGGAAAAAGAACCATCAATCAGCCACATTAAAGATAAGTTCGTTACAAGGATTTAAAGGTTCCAAGTCGTATTTAACAAAGCTAAAGCCGATGTTGAATGTACTTAGAATTCTGGCTTTGTGCTCTTTAATTATTGCTATGGCGAGACCAAGAACAGTTGATGTAAGTAATAAAACAAAAACGACCAAAGGAATTGATATTGTTATGGCAATTGACGTTTCTGGAAGTATGCTTGCCAAAGATTTGAAACCGGATCGAATGCAAGCACTTAAAAAACTGGCGTCAGACTTTGTTGAAGAAAGACCAAACGATAGAATTGGGCTTGTGGTGTATGCTTCGGAAGCGTATACAAAAACACCGGTAACCAGCGATAAAGCGGTTATTCTGGATGCTATCAGAAGTATAAAATACGATAATGTTTTAGTGGACGGAACGGGAATAGGAATGGGATTGGCCACTGCCGTAAACCGATTAAAAGACAGTAAAGCAAAGAGTAAAGTGGTTATTTTGATGACTGACGGGGTAAATAATGCCGGATTTATTGAACCGGATACAGCTTCTGACATTGCAAAACAATACGGAATAAAAGTATATACAATAGGAATTGGGACAAACGGAATGGCGATGTTTCCTTATGCTATTGCGCCAAATGGAAAATTTCTTTTCCAAATGATGAAAGTGGAGATTGATGAGCAAATGATGAGAAAAATTGCTAATAATACTGGTGGAAAATATTTTAGAGCAACGAGCAACAGCAAATTAGCCGAAATTTATGCAACAATAAACAAGTTAGAAACCACTGAAATCGAAGAATTGAAATTTTATGATTATGATGAAAAATTCAGGCCATTTGTATGGTTAGCCGGTTTTTTATTATTGTTTGAATTAGGATTGCGAAATACAGTTTTTAAAAGCTTTATATAATATTTAAAAACACAAAAGACTAGAAGTCTTTAAGGGAATGAGTTTAGATAGTTAGTAAACTTTGCGCCTTCTTTGTGAACTTAGCGGTTAAAAAAAATTATGGAATTAGACGAAAAAAAATATTTATACCTCCTTTTTATACTGCCACTTTTGGTGTTGGTTTTTTTGGCCAATTTATATTGGAAAAGAAAAAAACAGCGCGAATTTGGGGATTTAGAAATGGTGAAAAGACTGAGCCCGGAAAGTTCTGTTTTTAAACCGGTTTTGAAATTAGGAGTATTGCTTTTGGCATTGACCGGATTAATTTTTGGATTGGTAAATCCAAAAATTGGTACCAAAATGGAAACCGTAAAAAGGGAAGGAATCGACATTGTTTTTGCAGTGGATGTGTCCAAAAGTATGCTGGCCGAAGATGTAGCGCCAAACCGTTTGGATAAAAGCAAGCAAATTGTTTCGCAAATTATCAATCAATTGGGAAGCGACAGAATAGGAATTGTGGCGTATGCCGGAAGCGCTTTCCCGGTATTGCCAATTACTACGGATTATAGTGTTGCAAAAATGTTTTTGCAAAGCATGAATACGGATATGGTTTCTTCGGTAGGAACGTCATTCAACGAGGCCATCAAATTATCATCAACGTATTTTGATGATAAAAAAACGAGCAAGCTCTTGATTATGATTTCTGATGGTGAAGACCATAATGAAGGTGCAGAAGAAGCAGCGGAAGAGGCCAATAAACTAGGAATTAAAATCATTACAATTGGTGTAGGAACTGAAAAAGGAGGCACGATTCCATTGAAAAGAAATGGAATTGTCGAAGGTTTCAAAAGAGATAATAACAATGAGGTTGTTATAACGAAACGAGTTCCAGAAAGCCTGACGGCGATTGCTAAAGCGACAAAAGGCGGTTATGTAAACGGAAACAACACTAAAGAAGTCCTTGAATATATTAAGAATGCATTGAATAATATTCAAAAAACAGAATTTGAAGCGACAGAAATGGCTGATTTTCAATCGCAATTTCAATGGTTTTTAGGTTTTGCTTTTGTTTTCTTATTTCTGGATATTTTCCTTTTGGAACGAAAAACAAGTTGGGTAAACAAATTGAATTTATTTAACGAGAATAAAAAAGTTTAAAGTATAAAGTTGCGCTCCATTATTGGAACAAAAACACTAAGTATACTTTGACAATTACATTTAAAAACACAATGAAAAACATAATTTTATATCTGTTATTGCTTTTTTCTTTTGTTGCAAACGCACAACAGAAAGATAGAATATTGCCTAAAGCAAACGAGGAATATGCCGAAAATAAATTTGTAGATGCCGAAGCTAATTATAGAATTTCGGATTCAAAATTTCCTAATAAAGCAACTGCACCTTTCAATCTTGGAAATACTATTTATAAACAAAAACAATCTTCGGAAGCAAAATTTGCATACGCTAAATCTTTAAAAAATTCAAAAACAAGACCACAAAAACATAGAGCCTTTCATAATCTAGGAAATGTTTTCATGAATGAAAAGGATTATACGCAAGCAGTTGAAGCCTATAAAAATGCCTTAAGGAACGATCCAACAGATGAGGAAACGCGTTATAATTATGCTTTGGCAAAAAAAATGCTGAAAGAAAATCCTCCAAAGGATGACAATAAAAAAGACGACAAAAAGAGCGATAAAGACAAGAAGGACGATAAGAAAGACGGAGAAAAAGATAAAAAAGACAATAAGGATAAAGAAAAGAAAGACGATAAGGGAGATAAAGACAAGCAAAATAAAGATCCTAAGCCAAATGAAAATGGAGAGCCAAAACCAGCTCCCGGAGGAATTTCTAAAGAACGTCTGGAAAACCTGTTGAATGCAGTGAATAAAGAAGAAAAGAAGGTACAGGATAAAGTAAACGCCAAAAAAGTACAAGGAAAACCAGTTAAGACGGAGAAAGATTGGTAGTTGAATTAGATAATTTGAAAATGAAAAAATTTATAGCAGTACTAGTTTTAATGGTGTGCAATTTACTTAGTGCTCAAGTACAATTTGAGGCTAGAGTGAGTAAAGCTACGCTAGGTATAAACGAGAGACTTCGTATCGATTTTATGATGAATGTAGACGGAGATAATTTTGTCCAACCGTCTTTTGAAGGATTTAGAATTATTGCCGGACCAAGCCAGCAAGTGAGTCAATCTTGGGTGAACGGAAGAAGTTCTTTTGAGAAAATATATTCTTATTTTCTTTTGCCAAATCAAAAAGGGACGTTGGTTATCAAGCAAGCCGCTATAGAATACAACGGGCAAATCTATAAAACAGCTCCTATAAAAATAAATGTTACCGCTGCAACGGAACAGCCCAGAGATCCAAATGATACCAGTGTTTCGGCAGATGATAATATTTATCTTGTTGCTGATATTTCTAAAACAAATCCATATGTAAACGAACCCATTACGGTAGTTTATAAAATGTATTTCAGTTATAATATTGGAGTCACAAATTCTAACGAAGTTAGTAAGCCAAAATACAATGATTTCTGGAGTCAGAACATTGATATAAAACGATTTGTTGTTGAAGAAGGTATGTTTAAAGGGGAGAAATACCGTTTTATTGTGCTTAAAAAAATAGTTTTGTACCCTCAAAAATCAGGAAAGTTGGTCATTGAACCATTGTCATTAGATATTGATGTTCAATTGCCGTCGAATCGCAGGGATATGTTTGGTCGAATGGTTGTCACCGAGGGCAGCAAGAGAGTTTCTGCAGGAGCTAAAACCATAAATGTAAAAGCTCTTCCCGAAGCTGGGAAACCGGAAGATTTCTCGGGTGCTGTTGGGAATTTTGATTTCAAAGTAACACCAACCAAAACCAATTTAAAAAACGGAGAAAGCCTGGACTTAGTAGTAAGTGTAACCGGAAAAGGAAATCTGAAATTATTCAGTTTACCAAAACCGATAGCTCCCAATGCGCTGGAAATGTATGAAGCTGTTCATAGCGAACAAGTAAACACGCCACTTTCAGGAATGACCGGAAAAATTTCGGACAGCTACACCATCGTTCCGCAATACAAAGGGAATTATCCGATAAAACCATTAAAATTTACGTATTTTGATTTGGGTTCCAAAACCTATAAAACGCTAAGTTCTCAAGAGATCATGATTAATGTTCTTGACGGTCCTTCGCCTACTGATGCAACAGTAGCTTCTGGCACGGATACAAATAAGAATAAAATAGACAAAGTAGAGCAATTCAAATTCATAAAGTTAAAAAGCAATCTTTTGACAATGAATAAGAAAGACTTCTTTGGGTCTAATTTATTTTACGGATTGTTCTTTTTTCCATTTTTAATGTTGCCTTTAATTGTATTATTCAAAAAGAAAAAAGAAGCTATTGATGGTGATATTACAGGAAACAGAATCCGAATGAATAATAGATTGGCAAAGAAATATTTATCGGAAGCCAAGAAACAAATCAATAACAAAGAACTGTTTTACATTGCGTTGGAGAAAGCGATGCATAATTTCTTGAAAGCCAAGTTGCATATTGAAACTTCAGAAATGAGTAAAGATAATATTCAAGAATTGTTATTGTCAAGAAATGCTAATCCTGAAGCGGTGACTGATTTTATTGCACTTACGGAAAACTGTGAAATCGCTCGATATGCACCATCATCAAGTGTTACGATACAAAAGGATTTTGATAAAGCGGTAGTGATTATTTCAGATTTAGAAAAACAAATTGCTTAACCAACGATGTCATTGCGAGGAACGAAGCAATCTCATGTAGATTTGCAAGAATGGTTAATCGACAACTTATAACATTAAAATGAAAAACATACTTTATATATTATTATTGACAACCCAAGTTTTCTTTGCCCAAAGTGGCTTTGAAAAAGGAAACGAGTATTATCAAAAAGGGAAATATAATGAAGCGGTTGCGGCTTATGAAAGTGTTTTGACAGAGAGCAAACACTCTTCTGAATTGTATTTTAATTTAGGGAATGCGTATTATAAATTGAATAAAGTAGCACCTTCTATTTATAATTATGAAAAAGCATTGGTTTTAAATCCAAATAATACCGATGCGATTAACAACTTGAAATTCGCTCAAAAACGAACTATCGATGAAATTAAAGTAATCCCAAAAGTAGGTTTTGCAAAGCTGATTCGTGATTTTACGGGAATCTATCATTACAATACGTGGGCATGGATTTCTGTTGGACTGGCAACGGCGTTCCTGTTGTTTTTTATTGGGTATTATTTTTCACAAATTACACTTTCTAAAAGGATTTTCTTTTTTGGAATGTTTGTGCTTTTTTTTCTAATTCTAATCAGTGTTTCGTCTACCATTTTTGAGAAAAGTCACTTTGATACTGAAAAACCAGCTATTGTTTTTGCCGAAATGGCCAATGTAAAGAGCGAACCCCGAAATGGCGGTCAGCCAATATTTGTGTTGCACGAAGGAACAAAAGTCTATGTGGGGGAAACCATTGGAAAATGGAAAAAAGTACAACTAACGGATGGAACCGAAGGCTGGATTGAAAGCAGTGCAATTAAAGAAGTGAAATAATAGTGTTCAATTGACCACTGATTACTTCTTCTTCAAATCATCATACCAATTTTCTATCGAAGGATACATGAATCCTGCTGTTTTTTGGATTGGATTATAAAAAAGAGACTTGTCTAAGGTTTCTTTTTTGGCTAAAAAATTATGGTAGTTTATTTTTTCGAAAACCTTGAAAACAATTCCTATTATCAAAATTGTTTTTAGCACCCGGAAGAATCCGCCACCAATCTTATTCAACCATCCTAAAAAGGCAAAATCAGCAATTCCGGTGAGGAATTTACCCAAAAGGGATATTCCAATTACTACCAGTATAAACGTGAGTATAAAAGCAATTACTTGGATTGTATTGGGATTCCATTTGACAAATCCGGCTAAGATTTCTTTGATAAATGACGAAAATTTTATGGCAAAATAAATTCCTGCCAATAGCGAAACCAAAGAAGCTAATTCCACAAAAAGACCATTTCTAATGCCTTTATATAAAGCAAAAGCAAGTAATACGCCCAAAACAATATCCAAAAATCCCATGATACTTAATTAAGAAAAATAAAAGTGCAAATATAAAAGAATTGTTCTTTACCATTGCCAATTTTCAAGTTCTTATCTTTGCTCAAAATAATTTCATAGATTATGGACTCATAGTTCATAATTTGTCACTCATAATTAAAGAAATGTCAAGAGACACACAACTTAAAGAACGCTGGGAACAGCTTGTAAATATACTTTCCAATCAATTTTCTCAAGGTGAGGATTTAGATCTTGACGCTATTATTTATCTAATTGGCGTACAAGAACTTGGAAAAGTACACAGTGAATACAAAAAAGACGAAAAATTAAACCTGATGCACATTGCGATTTGCAGGTTATTAGAACCTTATGGTTTCTATGAATTTGAGTTTTTTGACGAAGAAGGCTGGCCACATTACAAAGTAAAAGAGGAATTACCACCTTTAAAAGCTGGAGAACAGTCGGTTTTAATGAAAGAAGCCATTGTGAATTATTTCCTCGAAAGAGAACTTATTGAATAGTGTTCAGTAAAAATACTCGGCTTAAACGAACTTTTAGGATTTAAAAAGAAGCATAACAGCAGTAAAAAGGAATCTAACAATTTAGAATGGAAACTTTAAACTTTAAAGAGTATACTTGGAACAAATTTCCTAAATTTGCACTCTCAATTATTGGATGAAAATGATAGATAAGATAAAAGAATATATTGGTGAAGCACAAGCTTTCTCAACGCAAAATGCAGCAGAATTAGAAACATTCCGAATTAAATTTCTGGGAAGCAAAGGACTTTTAAAAGACCTTTTCGCTGAATTTAAAAACGTTCCTAACGACCAAAAAAAGGAATTTGGACAAGTAATCAATTTGCTTAAAACTTCTGCCGAAGACAAAGTAAAAACCATACAGGAAGCTTTAGAAAGTAAAGAAGAAATTAAAGGTTTTTATGGTGATTTGACGCGTTCGGCTGAACCAATAACTATTGGCTCTCGTCACCCTATTTCATTGGTAAAAAACCAAATTATTGACATCTTTTCAAACATTGGTTTCAACGTTTCTGAAGGTCCGGAAATCGAAGATGACTGGCATAATTTCACCGCATTAAACTTACCGGAATACCATCCGGCACGTGACATGCAAGACACGTTTTTCATTCAAACAAATCCTGATATTTTGTTGCGTACGCACACATCATCAGTGCAAGTACGTTACATGGAAAACAACAAACCGCCTATTCGTACCATTTCTCCGGGAAGAGTATTCCGTAACGAGGCTGTTTCGTCACGTTCACACTGTATTTTTCACCAAGTGGAAGGTTTGTATATTGACAAAGACGTTTCTTTTGCCGACTTAAAACAAACGCTTTTATATTTCACCAAAGAGATGTTCGGAAAATCAAAAATCCGTTTGCGTCCGTCCTATTTCCCATTTACTGAGCCAAGTGCTGAGGTTGATATTTATTGGGGTCTGAAAACAGAAACCGATTATAGAATTACCAAAGGAACTGGTTGGTTAGAAATTATGGGTTGCGGAATGGTAGATCCTAATGTTTTGAAAAACTGTGGCATTAATCCTGACGAATACAACGGTTTTGCATTCGGGATGGGAATCGAAAGAATTGCCATGTTGTTGTATCAAATCGGCGATATCCGTATGTTCTACGAAAATGACGTTCGTTTCTTAGAGCAATTCAAATCAAGCATATAAAAAATTAAGATTAGCGATTTTTGACCCAAGCGAAAGCGAACTGGCGAAGCATTTTAGAAGTTTAAATCTGCAATCAAAAATCGTTAATCATCAATCAATAATCAAATAAATGAAAGCCGACATCATCATCCCCGAAGTAGAAAACGTATTTCTTGCTGTAGTTCAAGAATGGAGTGACGATTTCATGGAAAAAGTGTGGTATGCTTATTTAGTAAATGATAGCGATTACTTAATCGAAAGTGTTATGGTGGTTTCCAAAGCTTTTGGAACTATTGACGGCGAAATGAAGAAAACATCGCTTTTGCGTCACGCTTTTGTAGAAGTGCCAGCGGTTTCAGTGGTGAAAATTGAAATGATTGAAAAAAGTGTTTTGGCACTTAACAATGAGTTCATGCTAACGTTTTTTATTGGAGACAAATTATACGATAAAAAGTTCATTTTTAAAGCACATTCCATCCATGAGGATTTTGTTGAAGAAGTGCCTATCCTATTTGTTGACGGGGTTATCGTGAGATAATTCAACACTATTTTCTCTTTTTATTTTTTTCTTCCAATTCGAATATCCAACAATAAATATTCCCGCCAAAACAAAATAAAGTGTTCGGAATAGATTTTCTTTGGACAAAAAAGCATCTTTGAAAGACAGTTCAGATAGGTCAAATGCGGCCATGATAAAAGAAACGATAAATCCCCAAATCAGCCCATTTTTAAGTTGGAATTTCCATCTTTCACTCATAAAATTATTTAGCGGCTTGTTGTTTAACTCTGGATTTCCAGGTAAAATACCCTAAAACAAATATCCCTACAAGGATATAAGCAGCTGCGCGAATATAAAAATTAGGTGTAGCAACCTGTTCTGAAAAAGGAATTTCTTTAATGTCGAATAATACATTGAAGACCGTCATAAATAGACCCCAAATCCCACCAGTTTTAATCTGGTATTTCCATCTTTCGCTCATGAAGTGATTGTGTTTGGTTATTAAATCTGTAGATAATTAATCCAGTTTATCAGTAAGTTTCTTAAACACGGACTTGGCATCCTGTCCTTCGTATAAAATACTGTAAACGGCATCTATAATTGGTGTTTTGGCACCATAAGCCTGGTTGAGTTTATATGCGCTTTTTGCAGCATAATATCCTTCGGCAACCATACTCATTTCCATCATTGCTGATTTAACGGTGTAGCCTTTACCAATCATATTTCCAAACATTCTATTTCTGGAGAATATAGAATAACCCGTAACCAATAAATCGCCTAAATAAGCAGAATCATTGATGTTGCGTTTCATTCTATGAACTTTCTTGATGAATTTTTTCATTTCTCGAATCCCATTACTCATCAATACCGACTGGAAATTATCACCATAGCCTAAACCATGGGCAATTCCCGCTGCAATAGCGTAAATGTTTTTAAGCATGGCTGCATATTCCGTTCCTATAATATCATCTGTAATTTTAGTCTTGATATAATTTCCGGATAAATTTTTAGCTACAGTTTTTGCTTTATCGGGATCGCCACACGCAATGGTAAGGTAAGAAAGACGCTCCATAGCTACTTCTTCTGCGTGACAAGGACCAGTGATTACACCGATGTTGTAATAAGGAATATCATATTTTACATGAAAATGTTCTCCTACAATTAAACTCGTTTCCGGAACAATTCCTTTAATCGCTGAAAAAATGATTTTATCTTTTAATGAAACCGTTAATTTTTCTAACTCACCATCCAAAAAAGCAGATGGAATTGCAAAAATGATGTAATCTGCATATGCTACAGCTTCATTGATATCGCTGGTCAGTTTCAGTTTATTGATGTCGAATTCTACAGAACTCAAATAGTTTGGATTGTGTTTGTATGCTTTAATGTGTTCTATAGCAGCTTCATTGCGCATATACCATGAAATTTCGGTAAGATTTACGCATAACATTTTTGCTATCGCTGTCGCCCAACTTCCACCACCTATTACTGCGAATTTTATATTTTCAGCCATTTTTTTATTGAATTTAATCAAAAGTACTTAAAAAAGTACTGATTATACAAATAAAATTAGAACAAGAAGGTCGATTTTTAAACGTGTTGGAAATATTACAATTCTAACAAGTAAAAAATAATTTTAATTATTTTTGTTTTTTAACACAATATAAGTATCGCTATTTCGTTCTTGTTACTTATTGTTTAATAATTTAACAAAATAATGCGAATTGAGTTAGTTAGTTATAATTTAGAATTTTAAAAGGCGTTCCCAATAAAATGAGAACGCCTTTTATTTTATACTGACTCTATCAGTTATCGGGTGATTTGAATTAATAACTCATTTCAACAATAGATTTCACCTTTTCTAAAGTAATATTTTGTTTTTCTCCCAATCCTAACCAACCTCTTTCTTCAAAACGATTTACAATGAAATCAGCCGTTTTGTCAAACTCTTTAGTGTAATCGGATAATTTGGTTTCCATCCCCATCGTATGGAAAAATTCTACCGTTTTGTTGATAGCTTCATTTGCAATTTCGTCCTCAGTTCCAGTTAAATTGAAAATACGTTTTCCGTATTGTGCCAATTTTCCCTTTTTAGTTTCAAACATCACTCGGTATAAATTTGGACCCACAACTGCTAAAGTTCTGGCATGATCAATTCCGTACAAAGCCGTTAATTCGTGACCAATCATGTGCGTTGCCCAATCCGAAGGAACTCCTTTTTGGATTAATCCATTCAAAGCCATGGTACAACTCCACATAAAGTTAGACGCCAAAGCATAATCAGTAGGTTTTTCAACAACATCAGGACCTACTTGAATCAAGGTTTGTAGAATACTTTCGGCAATTCTATCTTGAAGATATCCTTCGTGCGGATACGTTAAATATTGTTCTAAAACGTGGGTGTAGGCATCTACAACTCCGTTTTGCAATTGTCTTTTTGGCAAAGATTCAATTACGGTTGGATCACAAATAGAAAATTTTGGAAACAAAGCGCTACCGCCAAATGATAATTTTTCTTGCGTAGATTCAATAGTAACAACTCCACCGGAATTCATTTCACTCCCAGTTGCCGGTAATGTCAGAACAGTTCCAAAAGGAATAATTTTAGAGACATCTTTGGTCAATACTCTTTTTTGAAGAATGTCAATTGGGTTTCCGTCAAAATGTACGGCAGCCGAAATGAATTTTACCCCATCAATTACGGAACCACCACCTACGGCAAGGATAAAATCTATTTTTTGTTCTTTGATAACCGCAACTGCTTTCATCAATGTTTCAAAATGTGGATTTGGTTCAATTCCACTAAATTCCACGATTTCAAAACCTTTTAAATTATTGATTACTTGTTCGTGAATTCCATTTTTAAAAATACTTCCACCACCATACGCGAGAAGAATTTTTGCTCCTTGTGGAACCAGTGTGGAAAGTTTTTCAATTTGTCCTTTTCCAAAAACTAAATTGGTAGGATTGTATAATTCGAAATTTAACATGTTTTTATTTTTTTGAATTCAATTGGTTTAATAATTTTTCGGCAACTAATTTGGACGAAGCCGGGTTTTGCCCTGTAATCAATAAACCATCCTCCACTGCGTACGGCTGCCAGTCTGCACCTTTTGAATAGGTTGCGCCATTTGCCTGTAAAGCATCTTCCAATAAAAATGGAACGACATCAGTTAAACCTACAGCGGCTTCTTCGGTATTAGAAAAACCAGTTACTTTTTTACCTTTCACTAGAAATTCTCCATTTGCTTTCACACTTTTAAGAACGGCAGGCGCATGACAAACAAAAGCAACGGGTTTTTTGTTTGTATAAAATGCTTCGATTAAAGCAATTGAAGTTGCATCAGTGGTCAAATCCCATAACGGACCGTGACCTCCAGGATAAAAAACCGCGTCATAATCAGACTCTTTTACATCCACTAATTTTTTTGTGTTTTTCAGTTTTGCCAATAACTCAGTATCGGCATCAAATCTTTTAGTATCCTCCGTTGCAGCTGATGGATCTTCACTTTTTGGGTCAATAGGCGGTTGTCCACCTAGCGGAGTAGCAACGTCAATAGTTACTCCTTTATCTAATAATTCGTAATAAGGTGCAGCAAATTCTTCTGTCCAAAATCCTGTTTTTTCTCCCGTGTTACCTAATTTATCGTGACTGGTAACAACAAATAATACCTTTTTCATGTTTTTTTTATTTTGTGCAGTTGCAGTAATGCAACTTGCGGTTAATGCTATAATGGCAAATAGTGCTGTTTTTTTCATTTCTAATTTTGTTTGTACAAATTTAGGGCGAATATGCTATTAGTAAAAATAATTTAAATTATGTTTGTGATAAATATATTTATATCATGGTCAATCTCGAATGGTACCGAACGTTTAAATCCGTTTATAAAAATGGTAATTTTTCTTTGGCTGCCAAAGAATTATTTATCAGTCAACCTGCTGTTAGTCAGCAAATATCCATGTTGGAAGCGCATGTAGGGTATAAGCTTTTCAATCGAAAGTCAAAAGGCGTGGAGCCAACGGAATACGCTAAGTTACTCAATAATTTAATCATTGAGGCTTTAGACCGATTGGAAAATGTGGAGAATGGTTTTCGTGCCAAGGCGTTCAATGCCAATCGATTAATTTCAATTGGAATCTCCAAACATTTGATGAGCAGTTTGGGAAGTGCCCTAGTTTCAAAATTTGAATTTATCGATTTTAGTTTTCATGAAAATGACACACTTTTTGAATTGGTGGATTCTAAAAAATTAGATTTTGCAGTTGTCACCAAGCAATATGATACGTTTGACACCATTCAGAAAAAGGTAGGAGAAATTAAACAAGTGATTGTTGGTTCAAACACTATTGATGCTTCTGAATTAAAATCCAATATCAAAATAAAAGATTTCCCAGCAATTGAGCATTGGTTGAACGACCAAAAATGGTTCAGCCACAATGCGCAAATTCCGCATATTAAATTGTTCTGGCTGCATGTTTTTAATAAAAAACGACCTTCGATGATTCCGAATTATATCATTCCATCTGAATATGAAATGCTCGAAATAATTTCGAAAAACACCGGAATCGCTGTCGTTTGGGATTGCAATGCGAAAAGTTTAATAGCAGAAAATAAAATTCAGTTGTTGTGGAATAGCAAGCAAATGCCAAGTACCGAAGTGTTTTTATTATCTGGTAAAAACGATAATTTGAATACTATTTTTGAGAATATTGAAGTAGAATTGAAAAGAATTTTGGCGTAATTACTTCTTATAAAAGTTATTGTGATCAATGTATTCCCAAACTTTTGCAGGCAATAACGGTTGCACATTTTTTCCTTTTTTTATATTGTCCCGAATAAATGTCGACGATATTTCTACAACTGGAGCGTCAATCATATGGATTTTTGGGTGATTATTGAAAGTTGTATTTTCTGTTTCCAAAGCAGTTGCTTCACCTGTTCGGCCTTTGGTCTCGAGTCGTGGATAGACATAAATTTCATGATGCGCCAGAATAGCTTCGTAGTTTTTCCATTTGTGCAACGACCTGAGATTGTCTTCGCCCATGATTAAGGAGAATTCGTAATTTGGATATTTTTCCTGTAAGTGAACTAAAGTATTCACGGTGTAATTGGGCTGCGACAATTTAAACTCAATATCCGAAGGTTTGATTTTTGGAAAATCTTCTGAGGCAAGATGTACCATTTGCAAGCGATGGTAATCATCGAGCAACGTGCTTTTTTTCTTTAAAGGATTGTGAGGCGTGACCACCATCCAAACTTGGTCTAAATCGGCATGCTCCGCCATATGATTGGCAATGATGAGATGCCCAACATGTATGGGATTAAACGTTCCGAAATACAGACCTATTTTCATTGACTTAGTGACTAGTGATTAGTAAAAAGTAATTAGTTTTTGAGGGTTTTAGAGAAAGCATTAATCATTTTGGATTCTTCCTCAATTTGACTTAAAATTTCTGTATACAAAGTCTTGCTTGTTATAAAGCCAAGTTCATTAGCAATTAATAACTGAGTTTCAATTTCGAATAATGAGCCTCTTGAAATATCTAAAAAATGACTGAATGATTTATCCGTATTTCTTCCATAGCCTTCAGCAATATTCGAAGGAATAGATACTGAAGCTCTTTTTAACTGACTTGATAGAGCATATAATTCTTCTTGAGGAAATGATTTTACTAATTGATAAACTAAACAGACTATTTTAATCCCTTTTTGCCAAATCAATAAATCTTTGTATGATTTTATCTCACCCATTTTTAAGCTAATTACTAGTAACTTTTTACTAATTACTATTTTTTCACATAATTCTTTACCAATTGATACGCTTCTTCCAAGGCAATATCTAAATCGTAGTTTTTTATAATCACATCAAATTGTGGTGCTGTTGCCAGTTCTACAGAAGCTTTTGCAATACGCATATTGATTTTGTCATCACTTTCGGTAGAGCGTTCCTTTAATCTTCTTTTTAGTTCATCCACGCTTGGTGGTTTCACGAAAACGGCTAAAGTTTCTTCAGGAAATTTATGTTTGATACGCAATCCGCCAGATACATCAATATCAAAAATCACATTTTTGCCTTTGGCCCAAATACGTTCCACTTCACTTTTCAGAGTTCCGTAAAAATTGTCGCGGTATACTTCTTCCCATTCCAAAAAGTCTTCGTTCTTAATGTGTTTTTTGAATTCTTCGGTAGACATGAAATAATAGTCTTTTCCGTTTACTTCCTCGCCTCTTGGTGCGCGGGAAGCTGCTGAAATTGAGAATTCAAGATTCAAATCTTCTTTGCTTAATAAATGTCTAACGATAGTAGTTTTCCCTGATCCTGATGGTGCCGAAAAAACGATTAATTTTCCTCCTGTGCTCATTTTATGCTGAATTTATTTCAGTATCTGTTTATGTTTTCCTGCAAGGTTCATAAACCTTTAGGTATATTGTAAAATTAATAAACCTGCAAAGTTAAAAACAGTGCAGGTTGATAATTACAATACGTTTAATACTTGTTCCTTGATTTTTTCCAATTCGTCTTTCATTTGAACGACTAATTTTTGCATTTGTGCGTGATTGGATTTAGAACCCATCGTGTTGATTTCACGTCCCATTTCTTGGGTAATAAAACCTAATTTTCTACCGTTAGCTTCGGTTCCGTTGATGGTTTCCAAGAAATAATCCAAGTGATTGGTTAAACGTACTTTTTCTTCGGTGATGTCTAATTTTTCTAAATAATAAATCAATTCCTGCTCAAAACGATTTTCATCTACATTCACTTTCAATTCTGAAATTGCAGTTTGCAAACGGTCTTTTATCGCTTGAACGCGTTCTGGATCAAGTGCCAAAGCTTCGGTCATGTATTGACGAATATTACCAATTCGCAATTGAAATTCTTTTTCAAGAGACATTCCTTCATCTTTTCTGAAGTTCAGGATGTTTTGCAACGCTTCCTCGATAATAGTTTGGATTTGTACCCAGTCGTTTTCATCGATTTCTTCTCGTTCTATTTTTAATGCGTCTGGCATTCTAATTGCCATTTTCATTAATTCGGTTTCGTATCCTTCGTTACAAATTTCTTTAAGTTGATTCATATACGCTTTCACAATCGGCACATTCACTTTCGTAGAAGTTTGTTCGGCAGTACTTTCGATAAAAATAGAAAAATCTACTTTTCCTCTTTCCAGTTTCAGTGCAATTTGGTTGCGTAAACCCAATTCCATTTCGCGGTACAGCGAAGGCATTCTCACATTTAAATCTAAACCTTTACTGTTTAAAGATTTTACTTCTACCGTGATTTTTTTGGTTGGTAATTGCAAAGTCGCTTTACCAAAACCTGTCATTGATTGTATCATATAATTTTCTAAAAGAGGTCAAAGATAATAAAAAAGTGGTCAGTGGTCCGTTTTTAGTATTCAGTGACTCGGTATAAGTAAATGTTTAGTAATCAGATTTTAATTTTTGCATTCCTAATAATAAGTTTAATGAATACTATAAGCTACGATTTGTGCGCTGAACACTACTAGTTGATTACCGAACACTCTTCTTCTGTGTCACCAAATAAACGCCGACAAATATCAAAACTGCCGAACCAATTTTCACCAAACTCAATTCGTCTTTTCCTAAGCTTATCGCAAAAATAGTGGCGAATAGCGGTTGTAAATAAATAAAAACGGCAACCGTGGTTGGTTTTAATTCTTTCATCGAAAGCAAATTCAGCAAATACGTCAGAAAGGTCGAAAAAACGACCACAAATCCTATTTTCCAGCAAATATCGATGGGAACCAAAGCCCATTCAACAGCTTGAAATTGGCTCCAGCCAAAAGGTAAAACCATAATAAAACCGAACAAATAAATCCATTTTACAAACGTAAACGCATTGTATTTGTCCATTAATTTCTTGACGATAATCAGGTAAAATCCATAGGAAATGGCGTTGACCAAAACCAGAAAATTTCCTAATCCGGCGTTTGTGGCGCTGCCAATGGATTTTCCATACAGAATGAGAAAAGCAGTCCCGATTAATCCAAGGATAATCCCAAAAACCATTCGTTTTTGCATGCGTTCCTTCATGATTAATGCCGAAAGTGTCAAAACAATCATTGGTGTTGAAACCATGATTACCGCAGCGCTAATGGGAGAAGTAAGGCTTAATCCTTTGAAAAACGTAAGCATATTAAACGCCACACCAAAGAAAGCTGCGGCAACAATTCGGGGGAAATCATTCAGCGCAATTTTTTCTTTCGGTGTAAACAACCAAACCAACCAAAACAAAATCATCGAACCGCCGGCGCGCAACAAGATAAAGCCATAGGCGTCAATGTACAATGGCATGACATCTTTGGCAATGGTAAACGTAACTCCGTAAATTATGGAGACAATTGTGGCGGCAATAAGTGCGAGATTCCTTCTAGACATTTGCAAAAGCAAGCATTACCTGATGCATGTTTTGTTGTGTGTTGCCAATGTAAATTTTGCCTTTAATAATAAAAACGGGACGACTTAAGAACGTGTAATGTTCCAAAATGTATTTTTTGTAATCGTCTTCGGTTAACGATTTATTCTTTAAATCCATCGATTTATACAACTGTGCTTTTTTGCTGAAAAGCGCTTCGTAACTTCCGGAAAGTTCACGCATTTGTTCCAGTTCTTCTACTGTAATTGGATCTTGTTTGATGTCGTGAAACTTCAAGTTATGATCTTTTGGTAATGATTTTATGATTTTTCTGCAGGTATCGCAAGAAGCGAGATAGTATATTTTGTCCATGTAAATAGCAATTTCTTTGTGCAAAGAAAATCCATTTGATACGGAAAATGATTATTTTTATCAAAAAAAATAAAAAAATGAATCAATTATTCGACGTTAGCACTACAAGCAGAAATATGGTTTCAAAATTTCTATCGGGATACAATCTTGACCAACTCAACACGATTCCGGAAGGATTTAGCAATAATTTGATTTGGAATATTGGACATATTGTTGTTGTTCAGCAAATGTTGGTTTACAAATTGTCAGGTTTGCCTATGATGATTTCAGATGAGATGGTCGAAAAATATAAAAGAGGGACCAAGCCGGAACAAGACGCAACGCAAGCTGATGTAGATGAAATTCAATCCTTTCTTTTTGAAACCATCAATCAAACCAAAGCGGATTTAGAGAAAAAAGTATTCAAAGATTTCCAGGAATTTACCACCATGACTGGTTTTACAATAAAAACTGCAGAAGATGCGATGGCTTTTAATGTCTATCACGAAGCGCTTCACGCCGGAATGATGATGAGTATCCGAAAATTTATTTAGAATCTCATTACATTCAATCTTAAGTAAATCTCAAATTATAAAGTTAGGGAATTATATGAAAAACATGACTTTGAATATAATAGCACTAACGACATTGATAATTTTATGTTCAATGAAAACTCAAAATTTAGATGTTTGTGAGATTTTAAAGTATGTAAACAAATCAGTTGGACATAATTACAATTCAGAGGTTAAATTTGGTTTCGAAACAAGTCAATCAATAGCTTTAGATAAAAATGCATTTAAGTTATTTTTTGAACGAGAAATGTCAGAAATAGATACTTGTTATTTAGTTGGGCAATTTAAAATATCAAATAATCGAGTTGGTATTATAAGCTACAATACTTCGTTTGAATGTGACCATCCAATAAATTATCTTTTACTACATGTTGTAGATAATTGTAAAATAATTGATACTAAAATGATTTATTATCAAGATTATGATGGATTTAACTATGAAATTTCAAGTAATCTGAGTAAAAAATTTGATATTTTGACAATTACAGAAAAAAAATTTAGTGAATATGCAATGGAACCAGATGCTAAAACTGACACAATTTTCACTAAAATTTATAAAATTAATTTAAAAAGCAGTTCTTTAGATACAATTTATAGGAAGTCAAAAGCAGAAATATTAAAAATGCCTCACAACTAATCATGTTCTAACAAAAGAGGTTTTTACAATCTTTATTCATCTAAATTAATTTATTTAACCGCCAAATATTCGTTCACTTCAGTATAAGGCAATAACAATTCTTTAGGTCCGTCAGCATACGATGCGGCTTCATAGGAATTGTAATAAAGCAGTAATCCTTTATCGGTATAGAAAATATTTTGAGGCAGATTGAATTTCTCATCTTCAAACATTAATCCGGTTGCATTGATCGATTTGTTTGCAGGGATTTTATATTTGGCTCTGAATTTTTTTTCGGCGAAAGCCTTGAAAGCTTCTTTATCATTGAATAATTCGGTATTCGGAATAGATTTTCCGGTAGTTGGGTCAAAAAGTAGTGAACGCAATCCTTGGTATCCGTGAGCGCCACCGGTATAGGTGTAATGGTTGATTTCTATATTCAAAACACTTTCGGACTGGTATTTTATGCTTCCTTTGATTTTCGCTTCCCAGCCAAAGGTGTCATTCGGAAATTCTTTTTGGAGTTTCTCGTAGGAATCAATAAAAGAGGTTAATAATCCATTATAATCTGTTGATGTATATGGTTTTTCGCCAAAATAAATAATCTCTTTCAATACTGAAAACACTTTTTTATTGATGCTGTCCGCTACAATAGGATCGTTTTTTGCAACAGGAATTTTTACGGTTATTTCAGGACAATTTTCTTTGCAGGGTAACGTTGTTTTTTTCTGAAAAGATTGGTCTTTAAAAGCCAATTCGTTTGAACAACCCGTTATTAAAAAAAGGAATGCTGCAAAAATTATAAAGTGTTTCATCTCAAAATTGTTAATTATATACAAAGGTATCAACTTGTGGCTTGGTTAAAATAAATTAAAGGGTAAATTTGTGAAGTTATTTAGCATTTAAAATTAAAAAGATATGAAATTCAATACGAAGGTTATTCACGGAGGTCAGCATCATGACCCAAGTACGGGAGCAGTTATGCCACCAGTATATCAAACGTCAACATTTGTACAAACCAGCCCGGGACAACCTATAAATCCAGATTATGAGTACAGTAGAGCTGCAAATCCTACCAGAAGCGCGCTTGAAAATGCATTAGCAAGTATTGAAAATGGAACGCGAGGATTGGCTTTTTCATCAGGATTAGCAGCTACAGATTGTGTTTTGCGTTCTTTTAAAGCGGGTGACGAGATCATTGCTATGGATGATTTGTATGGTGGAACGTATCGAATGTTTACCCGTATTTATAAAAATTCAGGAATAAAATTCCATTTTGTGGATATGAATGACATCGAGAAATTCAGGTCATTAATTAATGAAAACACGAAACTGGTTTGGGTAGAAACACCAACGAATCCTTTGATGAAATTGGCAGATATTCAAGAAATTGCCAAAATTACAAAGGAAAATAAAATCCTTTTTGCAGTTGATAATACTTTTGCAACGCCTTATTTACAAAAACCATTAGACTTAGGAGCTGATATTGTGATGCATTCGGCGACGAAATATTTGGGAGGTCATTCTGATGTTATTGCCGGTGCTTTGATTGTAAAAGATGAAGCGCTGGGAGAGCAATTGCATTTTCAACAATTTGCGACAGGAGCAACATTGGGACCAATGGACAGTTTCTTGGTGTTAAGAGGGATTAAAACCTTGCATCTTCGCGTGGAAAGACATTGTGAGAATGGAGGAAAAGTGGTGGAGTTTTTGAATAACCACCCAAAAGTTAAAACAGTATATTATCCGGGATTACCAAGCCATCCGTATCATGAAATTGCCAAAAAGCAAATGAGCGGTTTTGGAGGAATGGTTTCCTTTACTTTTGTTTCGGGCAAAAAAGAAGATGCAATTGATTTTCTGGAAAAACTAAAAGTTTTCACTTTGGCTGAATCTTTAGGCGGAGTGGAGTCATTAGCGAATCATCCGGCTTTGATGACACATGCATCTATTCCGGAAGACAAACGAAAAGAAGTTGGAATCACTGATGATTTGGTTCGATTAAGCGTAGGTATAGAAGATGCTGATGATTTGATTGAAGATTTGAAACAAGCATTAGCATAAATTAATATAAAAATAAAATCCCCAATTCTATCCCGAAGTGTCGGGATTAGAATTGGGGTTTTTTTATTTTCATAACGGTTGTTTAAATGCTATTGCAAGTAATAAATATAACCCACATTGAACCAAACCAACCAATCGTTTGCTTTGTTTTCTTTGTAAAGTTCCGGATTAGGATTTAAACCATCTACCCAATTGGAGAAAAAGTATTGAAATCTTAAATCAACCATTAAATCGCGTAATGGACTTAATTTATAGCGAGTTCCCACACTGGTTATTACAGACCAAACGGTTCCGCTTTCGGTAGAAAAACCATAAGGACGCCCGTCCGTAGGAGTTAAATATTTCGGGAAGGTAGTCAAAGGAGTTCCTAATGGACCTAGTGTTGATGAAGCTTCGGCATTGTAATAACTGAACTGTCCGCCTAGACTGACAAAGGGCCCAAGACTTCCTGTTCTTGCAGTGAAATCACGAATACTCCAAGGGAAAAATTCAAGTTGCATCCCGATATTAGTTACGGCTGTACTCCCCGTCATTGCTTTCAATTGCTCTTTTCCTAGCGAAGGTTTGCCTTCAGTCCATTGTCCAAAATGTTCTAATTCGGTTTTATTATAAGAGAGTTCCGATCTTAATTTAAAATGGTCGTTAAAATAAGTTTCAGGGGTGTAACAGTTACATTCTGCTTTGTAAGAAAAGTTGAGATAATGAATAATTCCAATTCCAATTCCCGTATTCCCTGAGTTTGTAGAAAGATCATGACGTTCCCCATAATCAGATTGAAAAGCAACAGGTCCCGCTATTACCCCTATTTCATGCGAAAACCCACCGAATTGCGCATTAGAATCAGGTGAAAATCCAAAACAGATTAATAAAAAGAGGATTGTTTGTTTGACCATTAGGGTTGTTTTTCTAATCTTGACAAATATATAAAAACATCATACACATATAAAAATAAAATGAAAATTAAAAATAATCAGACAAATTCTTATTTACTTACGAAAGTGGTAGCCATTTGGTTTAAATGAGGATATCATAAACACTATTGTCTAAAAATGCTTAATAAAAAGATAATTCTATTTAGAAATTAGAAAAAACAGAGTCCGAATATTTTTATAAAATGTATCTTTGTAAATTATAACGAAATCGTTTTCTTAATTAATTATTTATAATCTATGTTACTAAAAATAAATGATTTTATGGCTCAAGTTGAGGCCAAGAATCCAAATGAACCTGAATTTATTCAAGCTGTTAGGGAATTTGCAGAGACTGTAATTCCATTTATTGCAGAGCAAAAAAAATACGACGGAAAAAATTTGCTTCTTAGAATAGCCGAGCCGGAGCGTTCTATTATTTTTCGTGTTCCTTGGGTAGATGATAAAGGGGAAATTCAGGTAAATAGAGGTTTCAGAATTCAGATGAATTCAGCAATTGGACCTTACAAAGGTGGAATTCGTTTTCATCATACTGTAAACTTATCAGTACTTAAATTTTTAGCCTTTGAACAAGTATTCAAAAACAGTTTGACTACTTTGCCAATGGGTGGAGGAAAAGGAGGATCTGATTTTGATCCACAAGGAAAATCTGATGGGGAAGTGATGCGTTTTTGCCAGTCTTTCATGACTGAATTGTGCAGACACATCGGTCCACAATTAGACGTTCCTGCTGGAGATATTGGAGTTGGAGCCAGAGAAATTGGATATTTATTTGGTCAATACAAGAGAATAAGAAATGAATTTACCGGAGTTTTAACTGGAAAAGGATTGGCTTATGGTGGTTCTTTAATCAGACCGGAAGCAACAGGTTACGGAGTAGTTTATTTTGCAGAACAAATGCTGAATACTATTGGTCAAAACATCAAAGGAAAAAGAGTATCTATTTCTGGTTTTGGAAACGTTGCTTGGGGTGTAGCCTTGAAAGTAAATGATCTTGGAGGGAAAGTAGTTACTATTTCTGGTCCTGATGGTTATATTTATGATGAAGAAGGAATCTCAGGAGATAAAATTGACTTTATGCTTGAATTAAGAGCAAGAGGAGATAATAGAGCCGAAGCTTATTTAGAAAAATATCCAAACGCAGTTTTCCACAAAGGGAAAAGCGTATGGGAAGTAAAAGTTGATGTTGCAATACCTTGTGCTACTCAAAATGAGTTAAACGAGGAAGATGCTAAACATTTAATTGCTAATGGTGTTATTTGTGTAACTGAGGCGGCAAATATGCCATGTACTTTAGAAGCAATCAAATTATTCTTGAAAGCGAAAGTACTTTTTGCTCCTGGTAAAGCAGCAAATGCAGGTGGTGTTGCAGCTTCAGGATTAGAAATGACACAAAACTCTATTCGTTTAAACTGGACCAGTGAAGAAGTGGATTCCAGATTAAAAGAAATCATGGTTGGAATACACAATCAATGTAAAAGATACGGTACTGACGAAGAAGGTTATGTGAACTATGTAAAAGGTGCAAACATTGCCGGATTTGTAAAAGTAGCTGATGCTATGCTTGCTCAAGGAGTGGTATAATATTGTTTTGATTAAGGAATTTTGATACTTTATTTAAGATTTTTGATTAACGATTTTTGATTTCAGATTTGCAAAAAGATGAAATTATTTAAAAATTTAATTTTTATAATAAAATGGGTCGTTAATTTTAAAATAAATCTGAAATCAAAAATCGTTAATCATCACTCAAAAATCTCTTACTTAAAAGCCTTTCACCATTCCGAAGTTCGGGATTGGATGAAAGGCTTTTTTTTGCGTAACAAAATGCTAAGACTTTCGTTTGTTCTATATTTGTAAACCAATATTAATGCAAATAATGAAAAAGAGCGTTTTATATTTTTTGCTTTTACTTTTTATCCAAATGGGTTTTGCCCAAAGCAACTTGTCGTGGCAAGGTTATTTCTCTTACAATGAAATTAAAGATGTATCAGAATCTGGAACGGCTGTTTTTGCCGCTTCCGAAAATGCATTGTTTTCAAAAAATTTAGCGACAAACGTAATTAAAACAACGAATACTATTGACGGGCTTTCCGGACAAACAATTTCGGCGCTATACTATAGTACAACATTCAATAAAACAATTGTAGGATACGAAAACGGACTGATAATCGTGATTAACGAAGCCGATGGAAGCATCTTGAATGTAGTCGATATTATTAATAAACAACTTCCTCCTAATATAAAAAAAGTCAATGACTTCATGGAGTTTGAAGGTATTGCCTATGTCTCCTGTGATTTTGGGATTGTTCAATTTAATCTGGCTACCATGCAATTTGGGGACACTTATTTTATTGGGGACAATGGAGCCGAAATCAGAGTGAACCAAACAGCACTTTTTAACGGATTTATTTATGCCGCTACAAATAACGGGATAAGAAGAGCCGATATTTCTAATAAAAACCTAATCGATTACAATCAATGGGGAACAATTGCTACGGGAAACTGGTCAAGTGTAGTGACTTTTGGTACAGATTTGTATGCCATTAATGCTGCGGGATACATTCATAAATTTAATTCTGGGTCTAATTCCTTTACAGGATTTATCCAGCTTTCTCAGCCTTCATTGGATATGAGGGCAACAGCGGATTATGTAATTGTAACGACTTCAAGCAGCATTTATATTTACAACAATCAAATGGCATTGGTGCGCCAAATAAATACAAATCAAATCCCGGACAGTAACCCAAGTTTTACGTGTGCCACAATAATAGGGGATGCAATTTTTATTGGAACAAAAGAAAATGGATTGATTACTGCTTCGCTTTCTTCGACAGTAACTTTCGAAAACATAACGCCTATTGGTCCTTCGCGCAACAATATATTTGCGCTTCAAGCCACGACAAGTGTACTTTGGACAGTTTATGGGGATTATACAGCAGATTATAATCCATATCCGTTAGACAATTATGGTATCAGTAAATTTAGTGAAACAGGATGGCTGAATATTCCGTATGAAGAAGTTTTAGGAGCACAATCGATGACCAGAATTACGGTAAATCCAAGCAATGAAAACGAAGTATATGCGAGTTCTTTTTTTTCGGGTTTACTAAAAATTGAAAATGACATCCCTACAATTTTATACAATCAGACCAATAGTGGCTTAGAGTCTTTGACCTTTGTGGGTCCTACTTATATAGACATAAGGGTTAACGGAACGGCATTTGATAAATCAGGAAATCTTTGGGTTACCACCAGCCGAATAAAAAATGGACTGAAAGTGTTTAAATCCAATGGTCAATGGCAAAGTTATGCTATGGAAAATATACTGGATTCGGCTATTGATAATAATTTTGGAACAATTGCCATTGATAAAAATGGAACGAAATGGCTTTCTACAAGTGAAGATGGGGTTGTTGGTTTTAATGAAAGTACCAATGTATTCAAGAAAATAACAACTGGTTCTGATGCCGGGAATTTGCCTGTTTCAAATGTAAAAGTAGTTGCGGTGGATAATAGAAACCAGCTTTGGATAGGAACCACAAAAGGATTGCGTGTTTTGCCGAATGTAGGCAGTTTTCAAACAGAAGACCAAATGACAACGAATCCCATCATTATTTTAGAGGATAATCTGGCGCAAGAGCTCTTGTACGAACAATTTATTACTGATATTGCTGTTGATGGAGCAAACAATAAATGGATTGGTACTGCCGATTCAGGTTTGTTTTTGGTCTCGCCAAACGGTCAGGAAACCAAATATCATTTTACGATAAATAATTCGCCGTTGCCCAGCAATGTTATAAATGATATTGGTATTAATAGCGCTACGGGCGAAGTTTTTATAGCTACGGCCAAAGGTTTGGTTTCTTTCAAAGGAACTGCGACTGCGCCAAATGATGATTTAAGTAACGCGTATGTATATCCAAATCCAGTGCGGCCGGAATACCAAGGAACGGTTAAAATTGCCGGATTACTGGATAAAGCCAATATTAAAATTACCGATATCGAAGGAAATCTGGTATATGAAACCATTTCCGAAGGAGGAACAATAGAATGGGATACCACCGCTTTTGGGAAATATAAAGTCGCTTCGGGCGTGTATATGATTTTTATTTCGGCACAAGACGGAGTGGAAACCAAAGTTAAAAAAGTAATGATAATCAGATAGTGGTCAGTTCTCTGAAGTCTAATTATCTAAGAAGTCTAAAAATCTAAAAATCTAAACTTGTTAGTAAAAACAAAAGCCATTGTCCTTTCATCCTTAAAATTTCAGGAAAAAAGCTTGATTGTGAAATGCTTTACGCTTTCTCATGGTTTGAAATCGTATTTTGTTCGCGATGCTTTTTCGAGCCGAAAAGCCAATCAAAAAATCGCCTATTTTCAGCCGTTGACCATTCTCGAAATTGAAGCGGTTCACAAAAACAAAGGTACTTTAGAAAATTTCAAGGAAATAAAAATTGCCTCGGCTTTTCATTCGATACATTCGGATATTTATAAAAGTACAATTGTGATGTTCATTTCAGAAATGTTGCACCATTCCATCCATGAAGAGGAAGAAAACGAACCGCTTTTTACCTTTCTGGAAACCGCTTTGCATTGGTTGGACAATCACGATGAAATTGCTAATTTTCATTTGATTTTATTATTGGAAACCACAAAATATTTGGGTTTTTATCCTGATATTTCTGATATGGATATGCCTTTTTTTGAAATGACTGAAGGTATTTTTACACCCTTTCATGCCATCAGTTCACTAACGGAACATGAAAGTAATTTATTCAAAAAACTGATCGATTTGAAATTCGATAACAATCAAAAAATATTCTATGTCATTGAAAGACAAATTGTTTTAAGAATACTGATTGATTACTATAGTTTTCACTTGGACGGCTTTAAAAAACCAAAATCATTAGACGTTTTGAAAGAAGTTTTCTCTTAGAAAGCAATAAAAGGATATTTTGATTCCGTTTTATCGAATTATCTGCCCAATTTCGTCTATTTTTTCTCTTCTTTTCTTTCTTTTATTCAAAATTCCTTACTTTCGCACCTCGATTTAGAAAAGGATAAAATGAGCACAAAATTTACTGAATACAAAGGACTTGACTTACCAACTGTAGCGTCAGAAGTACTTGATTTTTGGAAGAAAGAAAATATATTTGAGAAAAGCGTAACCACTCGCGAAGGAAACCAACCATTCGTGTTTTTTGAAGGTCCGCCTTCGGCAAATGGATTGCCTGGAATTCACCACGTAATGGCGCGTGCGATTAAAGATATTTTTTGCAGATATAAAACTCAAAAAGGGTTTCAAGTAAAGCGTAAAGCGGGCTGGGACACTCATGGTTTGCCTGTGGAATTAGGTACCGAGAAAGAATTAGGAATTACCAAAGAAGATATTGGAAAATCAATTTCTATCGAAGAATATAACGAAGCGTGTAAAAAAACCGTAATGCGTTATACTGACGTATGGAATGATTTGACCGAAAAAATGGGGTATTGGGTAGATATGGAAGATCCGTATGTGACTTACAAATCCAAATATATGGAAACGGTTTGGTGGATTTTGAAACAAATCTACAACAAGGATTTGATGTACAAAGGCTACACGATTCAGCCGTATTCTCCAAAAGCAGGAACAGGATTATCGTCCCATGAAGTAAACCAACCGGGAAGTTATAGAGATGTAACGGACACGACGGTTGTGGCACAATTTAAAGTGATTGATGCGCACAAAGAATTGTTGTTCTCAAAGTTTTATGATTACATCAGTTCTAATAATTTACTGCATTATAAGTTAGAAGCTTTAGATTTAGACGAAGTTTTTATCTTGGCTTGGACAACAACACCTTGGACATTGCCAAGTAATACGGCTTTGACAGTAGGTCCAAAAATCGAATATGCTTTAGTAAGAACATTCAATCAATATACATTTCGTCCGGCAACATTGATTTTAGCTAAGAATTTAGTTGGAAAACAATTCGGGAAAGGATTCTTTGAAAGTACAGAACCTGCTGATTTTGAAAATTTCAAAGAAGGCGATAAAAAAATACCGTTTCAGGTTTTGGCTGAATGTAAAGGAGCTGATTTGGTTGACATTCGTTACGAACAATTAATGCCTTTAGTGCTTCCCTATCAAAATGCTGAAAATGCTTTTAGAGTAATTTCAGGAGATTTTGTAACTACGGAAGATGGAACTGGAATCGTGCATACTTCACCTACTTTTGGTGCTGATGATGCAAAAGTAGCTAAAGAAGCTACACCAGAAGTCCCGCCAATGTTAGTTCTTGATGAAAATGGAACTCCGGTTCCGTTAGTAGATTTGCAAGGAAAATTCACTTCGCATGTAGGGGAATATGCCGGTAAATATGTAAAAAACGAATATTATAACGAAGGTGAAGCACCCGAGCGTTCTGTAGATGTTGAAATCGCCATTCGATTAAAAGAAGAAAATAGAGCATTTAAAGTAGAGAAATATGTCCACAGTTATCCGCATTGCTGGAGAACAGACAAACCTATTTTATACTATCCTTTAGATTCGTGGTTTATAAAAATCTCAGAAGTTAAAGATAGAATGTTCGACTTGAACGAAACCATCAACTGGAAGCCAAAAGCGACTGGAGAAGGACGTTTTGGGAATTGGTTGAAAAATGCCAATGACTGGAATTTATCGCGTTCAAGATATTGGGGAATTCCATTGCCAATTTGGAGAACCGAAGAAGGAACTGAAGAGATTCTGATTGGTTCAGTAGAAGAATTATACAACGAAATTGAAAAATCAATCGCTGCAGGTTTCCAAAAAGAAAATCCTTTTAAAGGTTTTGAAATTGGAAATATGGCAGAATCCAATTATGATTTAGTTGATTTACATAAAAATGTAGTTGATGAAATCACCTTGGTTTCGGCTTCTGGAAAGCCAATGACACGTGAAGCGGACTTGATTGACGTTTGGTTTGATTCAGGTTCCATGCCGTATGCACAATGGCATTATCCTTTTGAAAACAAAGATAAAATTGACCAAAATAAAGATTTCCCTGCTGATTTCATCGCAGAAGGAGTAGATCAAACACGTGGTTGGTTTTATACCTTGCACGCTATTGGAACATTAGTTTTTGATAAAGTAGCCTATAAAAATGTAGTTTCTAATGGACTGGTTTTGGACAAAAACGGACAAAAAATGTCCAAACGTTTAGGGAATGCCGCAGATCCATTCGAAACATTAAAAGAATACGGTCCAGATGCGACGCGCTGGTATATGATTTCCAATGCGAATCCTTGGGACAACTTGAAATTTGACTTAGAAGGTATCGCTGAGGTACGCAGGAAATTCTTTGGAACCTTATACAACACGTATTCGTTCTTTAGTTTGTATGCTAATATTGATGGTTTCAAATTTGAAGAAGCGGAGATTCCTTTAAATGAAAGACCAGAAATTGATCAATGGATCATGTCAGAACTGAACACTTTGATAAAAGACGTTGACAGTTATTACGCGGATTACGAACCAACAAAAGCGGCTCGTGCAATCTCTGAATTTGTACAGGAAAACTTGAGTAACTGGTACGTTCGTTTGTGCCGAAGACGCTTCTGGAAAGGGGAATATGCACAAGACAAAATCGCGGCATATCAAACTTTATATACCTGTTTGTTAACCATAAGTAAACTAGGTGCGCCAATCGCTCCGTTCTTTATGGACAAACTTTACAGAGACTTAACTTTAGCAACACAGTCGGAAAAATACGACAGTGTACATTTGGCGGAGTTTCCAATTTCGGTTGAAAACTATGTTAATAAAATGTTAGAGAGCAAAATGCAGAAAGCACAAACCATTTCATCATTGGTTTTATCACTCCGAAAAAAGGAAATGATAAAGGTACGCCAACCGTTGCAAAAGGTAATGATTCCAGTACTTGACGACAATCAAAGAGCTGAAATTGAGGCTATTTCTGAACTTATAAAAGCAGAGGTAAACGTGAAAGAAATCGTACTTTTGGACGATGCTTCGGGTGTTTTGGTGAAACAGATTAAGCCTAATTTTAAGACACTAGGACCCCGTTTTGGAAAGGATATGGGCTTGATTTCTAAGGAAATACAAGGGTTTTCGAAAGAGCAAATCAGTCAGTTGGATAAGGAAGGAAGTCTGAATATTGTTATTGCAGGAAATAACGTAATTTTAACTTTAGAAGATGTAGAAATAACATCACAGGATATTGAAGGTTGGTTAGTAGCCAATTCAAACGGAATAACGGTTGCGCTTGACATTACAATTTCTGAAGAATTAAAACAAGAAGGAATTTCCAGAGAATTAGTAAACAGAATTCAGAATATCCGTAAAGATTCCGGATTTGAAGTTACTGATAAAATTAAAGTTCAATTGAAAAGAAATGGAATTCTAGAAGAGGCGATTCTTAAAAATGAAGCGTATATAAAATCAGAAACATTAACCAGCGATTTGGTTTTTGTAGATGAAATAGAAAACGGTACAGAAATTGAGTTTGACGATATAAAAACAATGATATTAATTTCAAAATAATACAAAGATGGTAGATGAAGCTACAAAATACTCTGAAGCTGATTTAGCAGAGTTCAAAGAGATAATCCTTAACAAAATTCAAAAAGCACAATTAGATTTAGATTTGATAAAAAGTGCGTATATGAATGATTTAAATAACGGAACTGACGATACTTCGCCAACATTCAAAGCTTTTGAAGAAGGAAGCGAAACAATGTCTAAAGAAGCAAACTCACAACTGGCGATTCGTCAGGAGAAGTTTATCCGTGATTTGAAAAATGCACTCTTCCGTGTAGAAAATAAAACTTACGGAGTTTGTAAAGTTACAGGCAAATTAATTGGGAAAGAAAGATTAAAAATCGTTCCTCATGCAACAATGAGTATCGAAGCAAAGAACTTGCAACGATAAACCTCTTGTTAAACAAGATTTAACGCTCCATTGGGAGCGTTTTTTTTGATTAAATTGTTATTTTTGCGCCATTAAAATTTATAAAATGTCATTACGAAAAGCCTATCTCCTTATTTTTATCTTATTGCTTGTTGATCAAGTTTCTAAAATTTACATTAAAACTAACTTTATTTTAGGAGAAGAAGTTGAAGTATTCAAATGGTTCAAAATTCTGTTCATTGAAAATGAGGGAATGGCTTGGGGGGTTCAAATCCCGGGAGCTTATGGAAAGTTGTTTTTAACTCTATTTAGAATCGCCGCTGTTGGTGGAATTGGATATTGGTTGTGGGATTCAGTGAAAAAGAAGAGTTCAGATTATTTAATTGTTGCTATTTCTTTAATTCTCGTAGGAGCTTTCGGGAACATCATCGATTCTGTTTTTTACGGAGTTATTTTTGATGACAGTCAACAACAATTAGCTACTTTGTTTTCGGATCAACCTTATGGGACTTGGTTTCACGGAAAAGTAGTTGATATGCTTTATTTCCCTTTTTGGCATGGAACTTTACCAAGTTGGTTGCCTATTTGGGGCGGAAAAGAATTTACTTTCTTCAACGCTATCTTCAATGTTGCCGATATGGCAATTTCTACAGGAGTTGGAATCTTAATTTTTTTCAACAAAAAAGCATTTCATCACAATTAGATTCAAAATTATTCACAATATAAAAAAAAGACCTGTTCATAATTTGAACAGGTCTTTTTCTTTTATTGGATTTATTTGTTTTGCCCAGGAGCATAACGTTTAGCGCTTTTTCCGCCGTATATTTTTTTAGCTTGACCCGGAGGAAGTTTTTTAGCTTTATAAGTAGATCTGCTGGTTCCGGTGTGAATGCTACAGTTTGAAAATGAAACTGCAAATAGAATAACCATAACGCTTACGGCAAATCTTGAATTTTTAAATGTTCTCATAACTTGATTAGATTTTATCTGTTGCTAAAGTACGGATTAAAAATTAAAATGAGTGAACTTCATTCGGGGTCACACAATAATCCAGTTTTACATCACCTTCAAAAACATCGGTAATCAGTTCTTCGGGGTCAAAAAAGGAAAGGCCAATTTTGATTACATCCGGTTTGCATTCTGATAAAAATTTATCGTAAAATCCTTTGCCGTACCCCACGCGATGTCCTTTTTTGTCGAAAGCCAAAAGCGGTACAAAAACCACATCAATTTTATGAGAAGGAACTTCAATGCCATCTACGGGTTCTGGGATATTGTATGCATTTTTCTTGATTCGGGTGTTGTCAGTCAATAGAAAATGAGTCATGTTTCGGGTTTCAAAATCAGCTTTGGAAACAATAATCTCTTTGTCTTTTCCGGATAATAAGTGAAGAATGAATTCGGTATTGACTTCTTTTTGTTCTGTAATAGGTAAGAAAATATGAAAATAAGTTTTCTCCCAAATAGGTAGTGTCAGTATTTTATTGGCTACAGCCAAACTCATTTCCTCAATTTCATTTTCGGAAAGTGCATTTCGTAAGGTTTTGGATTTGAGTCGCAATTCTTTTTTATTCTTCATCCTCTTCATTAGTGTTTGACATGTGGTAAATAGCATCGCCTTCGTAAACAATAGGGGAATGATTGGCGTTGATTACGTAACCATCATTTGGTGCTTTAACTTTTCGCTCAAACTTTCCGTACGGATCAGTTATGGTGGCTAGAATTGTTCCCTTTTTTACAAAATTACCAATAGTGTTATAATCGTGCAACAATCCGGAACATTTGGCTCTGATCCAGCCTGATTTTTCAATATAGATGGAAGGCGATTTTGGTTTGATTACAGTATGTTTTGGATCTAACATACCAAGGTGTGACAATAGGCGTTTTGCGCCATTAACTCCTTCATCGGCAACGGAATTATTAATGTCAAGTGATTTTCCGCCTTCAAAAAGTAACATTTTGACATCCATTCTTTCGCTTGAACTTCTAAATGACCCGATTATATTTCTGGAATATAAGGTAAATGGAGCATTAAATACATCTGCCAGTATTTTTAATTCGGCATTGCTATGAGCTATTCTAATTTGTGGTGCGTTGAAACGGCTTGCGCCACCGGCGTGAAAGTCAACGGCATATTCCACAATTGGCATGATTTCGGCTAAAATATGGAACGCAAATCGACTGGCCAATGAACCGGTTTTACTTCCTGGAAAAACTCGGTTTAAATCCCTTCCGTCTGGAAATTCTCTCGATTTGTTGACAAATCCGTACACGTTGATTATTGGAATACAAATGATTGTACCTTTTTTTGGTCGGTTTATTTTTTTGTGAATGAGTTGTCTTACGATCTCGACGCCGTTAATTTCATCTCCATGAATTCCTGCTGAGAAAAGTACCACGGGACCATCAATTTTAGACCGTCTAACAATAACGGGGATGTTCAGTTTTGTTGTGGTGTGTAGTCTGGCAATTTCGACATTGATAGTTTTGCTCTCTCCGGGAATAATGCTTTCGCCGAAAATTACGATTGGTGTGGTATTGGTTTTTATCATAGATTCTTGAAAAGATAAAAATAACGATAATAACGAATTAGAAACTAAAATTCTGATAAAAATTTAGCAAGAAAGATTTCAAGAATATTGATTTGTATTTCGGGATTTTAGAGATTAACTTTGTTACATGAATCCAACAACTTTAGCCTTACAAATCCAAACCTTGCCGGACGGTCCCGGCGTATATCAATATTACGATAAGGAAGGGAAGATTTTGTATGTGGGCAAAGCCAAAAACATAAAAAAAAGAGTTGCTTCGTATTTTAATAAAATTCATGATACGGCCAAAACCAATGTGCTCGTAAAGAAAATTGTCACCATAAAACACATTGTGGTTCCTACGGAGACCGATGCCCTTTTATTGGAAAACAACTTGATAAAAACCTTGCAGCCGCGTTATAACGTTTTGTTGCGAGATGATAAAAGCTACCCGTGGTTGTGTATCAAGAAAGAACCTTTTTCGCGCATTTTCGCAACCCGAAGAATGGTCAAAGACGGGTCGGAATATTTTGGACCGTATACCAGTTTCAAAACGGTAAGCACTATTTTGGAGCTGATAAAAGAATTGTATCCGCTGCGAACTTGTAACTATGATTTGAGTAAAAGCAATATCGAAAGCGGAAAATTCAAGGTTTGTCTCGAATACCATATTGGGAATTGCATGGGGCCTTGTGAAGGTCACGAAACCTTAGAAAATTACCAAAAGCAAGTTGATGCGATTCGCGAAATTTTGAAAGGAAATTTCAAAGAAAGCATGAAGGATTTCAAGCGCGTCATGACCAATCTGGCCGCCGATATGCATTTTGAGGAAGCCCAAAAAATAAAAGAGAAAATAGAAGTTCTTGAAAACTACCAATCGCGTTCTACAATAGTAAATCCAAAAATCACCAATATTGATGTCTTTTCGATAGTTTCGGATGAAAGTGCGGCGTATGTGAATTTCCTGCAAATTTCTCACGGTTCGATTATTCGTTCGCACACGATGGAAATCAAAAAGAAACTCGACGAAACCGACGAAGAATTATTAGAATTGGCTATTGTCGAATTGAGAGAACGTTTTCAATTGTTGTCACGAGAAGTGATTGTTCCGTTTCACGTTGACTTGGGTGAAAACATAAAAATTACCGTTCCACAATTGGGAGATAAAAAGCAAATTTTGGATTTGTCCATTCGAAATGCTAAATTTTACCGAATCGAACAGTTGAAACAACTGCAAATTGTAGATCCGGATCGACATACGAAAAGGATTATGGCGCAAATGCAAAAAGATTTGCGATTGCCGGTGGAGCCTAGACACATAGAATGTTTTGATAACTCAAATATTCAAGGAACAAATCCTGTTGCGGCCTGCGTAGTTTTTAAAGATGGAAAACCAAGCAAAAAAGATTACCGCCATTTTAATATAAAAACGGTCGAAGGACCGGATGATTTCGCTTCGATGACCGAAGTAGTTTACAGAAGATACAAACGATTGCTGGATGAAAACGAACCTTTGCCCAATTTGATAATTATTGACGGTGGGAAAGGGCAATTGTCATCGGCGTTGAAAAGTATTGATGAATTGGGATTACGAGGAAAGATTGCTATAATTGGAATTGCCAAAAGACTGGAGGAGCTGTTTTATCCAGGGGATTCTATTCCGTTGTATTTAGACAAAAAATCAGAAACCTTGAAAGTAATCCAGCAATTGCGAAACGAAGCACACCGTTTTGGGATTACACATCACAGAGATAAAAGGAGTAAAGCAGCACTGAATTCTTCGATAGAAAGCATTCCTGGCATTGGAGAAAAAACGATGCTGACTTTAATTCAGCATTTTAAAAGTGTTAAAAGATTGAAATTAGCGTCAGAAAAAGAAATTTCGGACGTTATAGGTATGTCTAAAGCCAAAAAAATTACCGAATTTTACAAGGCTACAAATGAATGATTAATTTAGATTATTGATATTTGGGCAAATGATATTTGATCTTGCTAAATTCTATTACCACCAAATTGCTATTTATGAAGAAAATCATGCTGTTACTGATTGTTTTTGCTAGTTTGACTGTGTTTTCGCAAGAGCAAAAGAAACCAAAAATTGGTTTAGTTTTAAGTGGCGGCGGAGCAAAAGGATTTGCTCATATTGGCGTTTTGAAAGTATTGGAAGAAGCGGGTGTCAAGATCGATTACATTGGTGGAACAAGTATGGGAGCAGTTATTGGCGGTCTTTACGCATCAGGTTATAATGCCAGCCAAATTGATTCTATTTTTCAAGCCACAAATTTTAATGAATTACTAAACGATTTCATTCCTAGATCTTCTAAAAATTTTTACGAAAAAAGAAATGACGAATTATACGCGCTCGTTTTGCCGTTTAACAAACTCAAAATAGGTATTCCGGAAGCATTGTCAAAAGGGATGTATAATTATAATTTATTGAGTAGAATTACCAGAAATGTCAGGCACATAAGGGATTTTAATAAACTTCCAATTCCGTTTTTATGCATTGGAACTAATATAGAAACTGGAGAACAGGTTTTACTGAATAAAGGAAATCTGGCGCAGGCTATGATTGCGAGTTCTGCATTTCCATCTTTGTTTTCTCCTGTAGAAATTGACGGGAAATTGCTTGTAGATGGAGGTGTCATTAATAATTATCCAATTGAGGAGGTTCGTAAATTAGGCGCAGAAATTATCATAGGAGTTGATGTTCAGGATGATTTATTAGACAGAAACCAGCTTAAAGATGCAACGAGAATTTTGGTTCAAATTACAAATCTTCAATCCATTGAAAGGATGAAGAAAAATGTAAAACAAACCGATGTCTATATAAAACCGGATATTAAAAATTATGGCGTAGTATCTTTTGATAAAGGAAAGGAAATCATCAGGAAAGGAGAAGAAGCTACGTTCTCTGTTTATGAAAAAATTAAATTATTGGTTGATGATTCCAATCCGTACAGGAAACCGAATCTAAAATTAGCATCAGACAGCTTGCAAATTGTGGATATCAATAGCAATGAATTAGATAATTATACCAAAGAATATGTGATTGGTAAATTAAGGTTTAAGCCAGGAGTAAAAACCTGTTACGATGATTTGCTGAAGGGAATAAATAATATAAACGCAACTCAAAACTTCAGTGCTATATCTTATTCATTAGATGAAAATAAAAATGGGGATGATTTAAATTTAACGTTAAAAGAAAACCCTTCAAAGACATATTTGAAATTTGGATTGCATTATGACAATTTATTCAAGAGTGCCGTTTTGATTAATCTAACCCATAAAAAAACGTTTTTTAAGAATGACAGAACTTCGCTGGATATCGTTTTGGGAGATAATATCAGGTATAATTTAGATTATTATATAGAGAATGGATTTAATTTGAGTTTTGGTTTCAAATCACAGTTCAATCAATTTAATAGAAATGTTGCCAAAGAAATTAGCAGTTTAGATTTAGGCGCTTTGGGTATAAATGCGATTAATGTAGATTTTCACGACTTGACAAATCAGGCTTATTTTCAATCGCTGTTTGTTCAGAAATTTTTAATTGGTGGAGGAATTGAATTGAAATATCTGAAAATAAAGTCCGAGACATTGGCCAATACGGATCCGGTAATTGACAACAGTAATTACTTAAGTCTTTTTGGTTATATGAAATTTGACTCTTTTGATAATAAATATTTTCCCAAAAAAGGATGGTATTTCTCAGGAGATATACAATCGTATTTGGTGTCTTCAAATTACACAGGAGATTTTCAACCTTTTTCTATTGCAAAAGCTGATTTTGGAGTAGCTGCGACACTTTTTAAAAATGCTACGGTAAAATTGAATACAGATGCTGGTTTCTCCTTTGGGAATGAAAGCGTTTCTTTTTTCAATTTTATTTTGGGAGGTTACGGATACAATCCTATAAATAATTTCAAATATTTTTATGGGTATGATTATTTGAGCATTGCGGCGAACAGCTACATAAAATCAACAGGAACTATTGATTATGAATTTTATAAGAACAATCATTTCAATTTTTCGGCAAACTTTGCTAATGTTGGAGACAGGATTTTCGAAACGGTAGATTGGATTTCAATCCCAAAATATTCAGGTTATGCAGTAGGTTATGGTCTGGAAACGGTAATTGGACCTATAGAAGTAAAACATTCCTGGTCTCCGGAAAATGCAAAAGGATATACTTGGTTTAGTATCGGGTTTATGTTTTAATTGTAATTTAATTCAATAATAATTCCGATATTTGTTATCATGAAAACAACTTGGAGCGGTTTATTAGGATATCTGCAATTTCTCATCAAGAGGAATCCTGAATAAATTGCATTTTTTTGATTTAATTAAATAAGTTTAGTTCAATACAACTTTAAACTTTTAAACTTTAACTTTTAAGCAAAAAAATCATGCCTTTATACCATAAATTGGGGAATTTCCCCCAAAAAAGACACACACAATTTGAAAAACCAAATGGCGGTTTATACTACGAACAGCTTTTTGGAACAGAAGGTTTTCACGGCCATTCCTCATTATTATATCATGTTCACAGACCAACACAGGTAAAGGAAATTCTAAAATCCTATTCGGTTGAGCCGAAAATTGCTATTGGAAAAAACATAAAATCATTGTTATTAAAAGGATTTGAGTTAAAACCTGAAGATGATTTTCTGGACAGTCGCAAACCGATGTTAGTCAATAAAGATTGTACGATAGGATTGGCTGCGCCAAGACAATCGTTGCGCAACTATTTCTATAAAAATGCCGATGCCGATGAAATGATTTTCATTCACAAAGGAAAAGGAAAATTGCGCACCATGATGGGAAATATTCCTTTCGAATATGGTGATTACTTGATTATTCCTCGCGGAATGATTTATCAAATTGATTTTGAAACAGCCGAAAATAGACTTTTCTATGTAGAATCATTTGCGCCATTTTATACGCCAAAACGTTATAAGAATGAATCAGGTCAGCATTTAGAGCATTCACCATTTTGCGAGCGCGACTTTATTTTGCCAACAGAATTAGAAACCCACGATGAAAAAGGAGATTTTCTAATCAAAATCAAAAAAGAAGGAATGATTCATGAATTTGTTTACGCCACGCATCCCTTTGATGTAGTAGGTTGGGACGGATATAATTTTCCTTATGGATTCAGCATTCACAATTTTGAGCCTATAACAGGCCGCGTGCACCAGCCGCCGCCGGTTCATCAAACATTTGAAACGTCAACATTTGTAGTTTGTTCGTTCTGTCCACGATTATACGATTACCACCCAAAAGCAATTCCGGCGCCTTACAATCACAGTAATATTGATAGTGATGAGGTTTTGTATTACGTAGATGGCGATTTTATGAGCCGCAACAATATCGAGCAAGGACACATTACATTGCATCCAAAAGGGATTCCGCACGGACCCGCGCCAGGAGCAATGGAGCGTAGTATTGGTCAAACCATAACACATGAATTAGCCGTAATGGTGGATACATTTCGCCCATTAATGGTAACCGAAGAAGCTATGGGATTAGACGATGGTCAGTATTACAAATCTTGGGTAGAGTAATTAGGAGCTATTTCCTGCTGTACGCTTTATCTTTTTCTGGTCTCGTTAAAAAACGAGACCAGAAAAAGGATGCCGCTTCCATCAGGGCTAGGACTTTAGAGTAAATAACAACATTTTTTAAAATTAATAAATCCGCGTAAATCTAATGTAGTACCATCAACGGCGTTACAGAATTAGAGTTACCGAATCAAAAAATAAATACCATGTCAAAAGAAGTAAAATCAGTAGAATACGGACTAGAAAAAATATTTGAAGGAGCACAAGATTTCCTTCCGTTATTAGGAACCGATTATGTAGAATTCTACGTAGGAAACGCAAAACAATCGGCACATTATTATAAAACTGCTTTTGGTTACCAGTCATTGGCGTATGCCGGATTAGAAACAGGAGTAAAAGACAGAACATCTTATGTGCTAAAACAAGATAAGATCCGCATTGTATTAACCACGCCATTAACACAAGATTCTCCTATACACGATCATTTGAGAAAACATGGTGATGGAGTAAAAGTAGCGGCACTTTGGGTAGAAGATGCCACAAGTGCGTACGAAGAAACAATGAAACGTGGCGCCCGTTCTTTCATGGAACCTACAGTGGAGAAAGATGAATTTGGAGAAGTGATACGTTCGGGGATTTATACTTACGGCGAAACAGTTCACATTTTTGTAGAGCGCAAAAACTATACTGGTGTTTTCTTGCCTGGTTATAAGGAGTGGAAATCTGATTACAATCCAGAACCAACTGGCTTAAAATACATAGACCACATGGTAGGAAATGTGGGTTGGAACGAAATGAATACTTGGGTTAAGTTCTATGAAGACGTCATGGGATTTGTGAATTTCCTTTCTTTTGATGACAAACAAATCAATACCGAATATTCAGCGTTGATGAGTAAAGTGATGTCTAATGGAAACGGAAGAATCAAATTTCCAATCAATGAACCTGCCGAAGGAAAGAAAAAATCACAAATAGAGGAATATTTGGACTTTTATGGCGGACCTGGAATTCAGCATATCGCTATTGCAACGGATGATATTATCAAAACCGTATCGCAATTGAAAGCAAGAGGAATCGAATTTTTATCTGCTCCTCCGCATACCTATTACGAAGCAATTCCGGAACGATTGGGAGACCACATGAAAATGATGAAAGAGGATTTGAACGAAATCGAAAAACTGGCCATTATGGTTGATGCCGATGAAGAAGGATATTTACTGCAAATATTTACAAAACCGGTACAAGACAGACCAACCTTGTTTTTTGAAATTATACAAAGAATGGGAGCCAAAGGATTTGGTGCAGGTAACTTTAAAGCGCTATTTGAATCAATCGAGAGAGAACAGCAATTACGAGGAACGTTGTAAAAAAGCATTATTTTTACATATTGTGAAAAAATAACCGATGAACAGCGTGTTTTTTTGTAAATGTTGTGTTAAACTTTATTTTTCACTAAAATAACTGAATTTGTTAGCTACCTTTGCACTCGCAAAAAGGGAAGGGGTGGTTTCCTTCCTGATTTCATATAAATTTCATAGTTTATAGTTTTTTGGTTAGTTAATAGCATAAAAACTCAGTCATTATTTGACTGAGTTTTTTTGTTTTAATATATTTGGAACAAAATTTGCTATTAGAGTCAATAAATTGACGAATAAAGTAATGATGAAAAAAATAATACTATTCTTTGTAGTGATATTGACCGTAAGTTTTGATTCTCCAAAAGAGGATGCTTATGATGTGGGGGAGTGGTTTAAATTTCGAATTCATTATGGAATAGTAAATGCCGGCTACGCCACATTGGAAGTAAAAGACGCTACAGTAAATAACAGAAAGACTTTTCATGTCGTAGGTAGAGGATATACTACCGGAATGTCTCGATTTTTCTTTAAAGTAGATGACTTATACGAAAGCTATATTGATAAGGATACCAGAAATCCATACCAGTTTGTCCGAAAAATTAATGAAGGCGGGTATACTAAAAACCAAGAAGGCTTTTTTAATCAGTCTACAAATAAAGTCCTTGTCAAAGATTACAAGCATAAAACAGAGAAAACACTTTACGTTCCTAAAAACACACAAGACATTTTGTCTACTTTCTATTATCTAAGGAATTATCCTGGAATTGATAAGTTAAAAATAGGAGAGTCAGTTGCGATTGATATGTTTTTTGATGATGAAACTACTAAATTCAAGCTAAAGTTTATGGGCCGTGAAAATATTACCACTAAATTTGGGGTAGTGTCAACGATGGTTTTTAGACCTTTGGTACAATCGGGACGCGTTTTTAAAGAACAAGAAAGTCTTACGGTCTGGATTTCAGATGACGATAATAAATTACCAATCAGAATAAAAGCCAGCTTGGCAGTAGGTTCTATAAAAGCAGATATAGATGCATATAGAGGATTGAAGTATCCTTTTAAAACAAATAAATAATGAATAATATTGATAGTTCAGAAGCGATTTTAAAGGAAATTGAAATAAAATACCAAGCAATAAATCAAAAAACAGAGACGCAACTGGAAGGATTATTATGGTCAAAACCAATTACGTATTGGGATTATATACAAACAGATGCATTGTTAAATCTTCAAGTTCAAAGAACAACGCTTCCTGATGAAATGGTTTTTATTATGTACCATCAGGTGAATGAATTGATATTTAAGATGATACTTTGGGAAATGCGCCAAATTTCCTACTGTGAAAATATTCAAACTGATTTTTTCACTGAAAGATTAATGAGAATTAGCCGATATTTTGATATGCTAACGACTTCTTTCAGCATTATGGGAGACGGAATGGAAGTAGATCAATATATGAAATTTAGAAATACGCTAACTCCTGCCAGTGGTTTTCAAAGTGCGCAATACCGTTTAATAGAATTTTCTTCTACAGACCTAATAAATCTTATCGATCACCGTTATAGAGAGTCAATAGACAGGAATACGCCTTATGAATTTGCCTTAGAGCATTTGTATTGGCAAGCAGCCGGAAAAGATTATCATACGGGTAAAAAGTCTTTTCTACTGGAGGAATTCGAAAGAAAATATAAGAAGATGTTCCTGAATCATATGGAAGAATATAATACCATAAACATTTGGCAAAAATTCAAACAACTTCCAGATTTAGATCAAAAAAATCCAGAGTTAATTTTAGCGATGCGTCATTATGACCATACGGTAAATATTACTTGGGTAATGCAACATTTGAATACTGCAAAGAAATATATAGATCAGAGCGGTAAAGGTGATGGAGAAGCGACAGGAGGAAGTGACTGGAAAAAGTACATGCATCCAAAATACCAACGCAGGATATTTTTTCCGGAATTATGGTCGGCAGAAGAACTGGCGCATTGGGGAGAAGAAAAATAATTTGAATAAAAAAACATAGTTTGAAACAAGTATTATTAGCAATTATAGTATTATTTTCTTTGATTTCTTGTAATAAATCTGATGAGATTCTAGAAAAAGAAATTATTAAACCAGCAGTTAAAAAGATAGAGTTTGGGTTTAAATATTCTGATTTTAATGTTGTTCAGGATACTATAAAAAAGGGAGACACTTTTGGGACTTTACTAGAAGGACAAAATATTGGAGAGCGAGAAGTATATGATATTATCGCTAAAGTAAAAGATACTTTTGATGTGAGAACCATCAGAATAGATAAGCCTTTTACAATGCTTCGGTCAAAAAATAAGAAGAATGATTTACAGGTGTTTATCTATCAGCCGGATGCGTTAAACTATTATGTAGTTGATTTACGCGACACGGCTGTTGTTGCTTATAAAAAAACAAAACCCATTACGATTAAACGACGCACCATTGGTGGAGTTTTGAAAGAATCATTGTCAGAAACCTTAGGTAATGCTAAGATTGAAGGAGCTTTGGCAAGTAAAATTTCTAAAATTTACGCCTATTCCATCGATTTTATGAAACTCAAAAAAGGAGATCGTTTTGCGATAACTTTTACAGAGCGATTCATAAATGACACTGTTTATGACGGTGTGGAAGAACTGGAAGCTTCCTTTTTTGAATACAAGGGGAAAATTATTTATGCATTTCCTTTTGCCCAAAATCCAGACTCAGATAAAATAGAGTATTACGATGAAGATGGGAAAACGTTGAAAAATTTCTTTCTTAAGTCTCCAATAAAATTCAGCAGAATATCCTCTCGATTTTCAACCAGTAGATTTCATCCTGTTCAACACAGATGGAAAGCGCATAAAGGAACGGATTATGCAGCGCCACGCGGTACGCCAATTTCTGCAACGGCTGGCGGAGTTGTAGAGCAAAGTGGTTTTACTGCCGGAAACGGGAATTTTGTAAAAGTGAAACACAACGGAACCTATTCGACACAATACTTGCACATGTCTAAAATATTAGTGAGGCGCGGGCAACGTGTAAGTCAAGGACAGGTTATCGGTTTAGTGGGAAGCACAGGTTTGGCATCTGGCCCGCATGTATGTTATCGATTTTGGAAAAATGGTGTTCAGGTTGATGCTTTGCGATTAAAATTGCCTACCGGCGAACCCATGAGCGGAAGAAATAAAGAGCGATACATTAAAACGATAACTCCGTTAAAATTTCAATTGGATAGTGTTGCTAATTTATAATTCTGCAACTATAAATAAGTTGAAAAGACTTATTTGACAGCAAAATAGTAACACTTAGGTGATTGTGGGATGGTCACTATTTAGTGTTTTTCCTGCTAAATTGTTATATAATCGTAAACTCATTTAGCATTAAAACTAATTTCAGTATTTTTGCCAAATTCAAATAATACTACAAACTACCTAATAAATGGCTTTAAATACAATAAACCCAACAGAAACGAGCGCTTGGAAGAAACTTGAAATGCATTACAACGAAATGCAAAAAGCTTCAATGCAAGAATTATTTCAATTGGACGCAACCAGAACTGAAAAATTCAATTTGAAATGGAATGATTTTTTAATTGACTATTCAAAAAATATTATCACTCAAGAAACGCTTCAGTTATTATTAGAATTAGCGGATGAGGTGGGACTAAAAAGTGCTATTGCTGATTATTTTGATGGTGCAATAATCAATCAAACCGAAAATAGAGCGGTGCTTCATACCGCATTGCGAGCCAAAGAATCAGCAGTTATTAATGTTGATGGAGATAATGTGGTTTCTGAAGTTTATGAAGTAAAAAGTAAAATAAAAGCATTTACTAATGAAGTTACTTCGGGTGAAAGAACTGGTTACACGGGAAAACCGTTCACAGATGTTGTTAATATAGGTATTGGAGGTTCTGATTTAGGTCCTGCGATGGCAGTTGAAGCATTACAATTTTATAAAAACCATCTAAACGTTCATTTTGTTTCGAATGTGGATGGCGATCATGTAAATGAGATTATAAAAAAACTAAATCCAGAAACGACTCTCTTTGTAATTGTTTCTAAAACGTTTACCACACAAGAAACATTGACTAATTCTGAAACTATCAGAAAATGGTTTTTAGAATCAGCTACCCAAGAAGATATTGCTAAACATTTTGTTGCGGTTTCTACCAATATCCAAAAAGTAACAGAGTTTGGGATAAACCCCAACAATGTATTTCCTATGTGGGATTGGGTTGGCGGAAGATTCTCTTTGTGGAGTGCTGTTGGACTTACAATAAGTTTAGCTGTTGGATACGATAATTTTGATGAATTGTTGCAAGGGGCAAATGAAATGGACGAACATTTCAAAACAGCTGATTTCGACAAAAATATGCCGGTAACATTGGCTTTATTGAGTGTTTGGTATAATAACTTTTTTGGTGCCGAAAGTGAAGCTTTAATTCCTTACACACAATATTTACAAAAATTAGCTCCTTATTTACAGCAAGGGACTATGGAAAGCAATGGTAAAAGTGTAGGTCGTGATGGAAAACCTGTAAATTATCAAACGGGAACTATTATTTGGGGTGAGCCAGGAACTAATGCGCAACACGCCTTTTTTCAGTTAATTCACCAAGGAACAAAATTAATTCCTGCAGATTTTATTGGATTTATAACTCCTTTATATGGAGATAATGATCATCATGATAAGCTAATGTCTAACTTTTTTGCACAAACGGAAGCGTTAATGCATGGAAAATCTGGAGAACAAGTTCAGGCTGAGTTTGATAAACAAGGAATTTCAGAGGAGAAAGCTAAATTTCTTTTGCCGTTTAAAGTTTTTACAGGCAATAAGCCTACAAATACCATTTTAATCCAGAAGCTATCTCCAAAAACGTTGGGTTCTTTGATTGCTTTGTATGAACATAAGATTTTTGTACAAGGAATTATCTGGAATATTTTTAGTTTTGATCAATGGGGAGTAGAATTAGGAAAACAATTGGCTAATTCTATTTTGGATGAAATTAATACCAAAACAGTCGAAAATCATGACAGTTCTACAACCTTTTTATTGAATCATTTTCTGATGAATAAATAAGGTGATTTATGTTGTTTGTTTTTACGATTTTATAATATTTTTTATAATTTGAAATTTTATTGCTTTTTTTAATATTTAAAAGAAGTCAAAAGCCCTGATTTTATCTAAATCAGGGCTTTTTGTTTATAAGTTACTCTGTTTTAGTAATTTTTTAAAAAATAGCCTTATTTTTTGCTCAAATTTATTCCTGCTTTTTTTGTTAAAATATTGACAAAAAACTAATAAAATAAATGATAATTACATTTTTTATTAAAAAAATACCCAAAAAAAATTTAAGATAAAAATCCTACTTGAAAAGTTACTTTTCTTAACGTTGTGTTAACTTTTTAAAGTAAAAATGTTATATTTTTGCCAAATATTTTTAAACTAAACAAAAAACAAAAATGAAAAGAATTATTTTTATTTTGATTATTTTTTTATCAGCTCTAGGACATTCGCAGGTTACTAGTTCTGCTATGTCTGGTACTGTTAAATCAAATTCTGGAGAGACCCTTCCAGGTGCTTCAGTGGAGGTTAGACACAATCCAACTGGGACTAAATATTTTTCTACTACAGATGGTAATGGAGGATATGCAGTTCAAGGAATTAGACCAGGTGGTCCTTATACAGTTAAAGTAACTTATGTTGGCTATAAAACTACAGAAATTACAGAAATAAATGCGCCTCTTGGAAACAGCTTAACAGTAAATGTTGTTGTTGAAGAAGAATCTAATCTACTTAAAGAAGTTGTTGTAGTTTCAACAAAATCTAATGGAGCATTCAATAAAGGAAGAACTGGAGCTTCTCAACAGTTTTCTAACAGAGAAATCACAGCTGTTCCTGTAACTGGAGCACGTTCAATAAATGCTATTACAAAGTACAATGCCAATGCGGGTAGTAATGGTACTTTTGGAGGTCAGGATTCAAGATTAAACAATTTTACTATTGATGGATCTGTTTTCAATAATGGTTTTGGTTTAGGAAGTGATTCACAAGCAGGAGGTAGAACAGGCTCAACAGCTATTTCTTTAGATGCTATCGAACAATTGCAAGTAAGTATTGCTCCTTATGATGTACGTCAGTCAGGGTTTTTAGGATCTGGAATAAATGCAGTTACTAAAAGTGGAACAAATGAAGTTGAGGGATCGGTTTATAATTCATTCCGTAGTAATAAAAAAGATTTTATTGGAACTAAAGCTGGAGATAATGTAATCGTTCCTGGGAAATTTGAAGAAAAAATTTGGGGAGCTAGAATAGGAGCGCCAATCATTAAAGACAAATTGTTTTTCTTTGGAAATTTTGAAACTTTAGAGAACATAAGCCCAGCAACCACTTGGACTTCTACAGGGTCGCCACAGCCTAGTGCTCAGGTTTCTAGACCTACTTTTGAACAGATGCAAACCCTTTCTAATTTTTTACAAGACAAGTTTAATTATACAACTGGACCTTGGGAGAATTTTGATGCTGAAAGGATTTCTAAAAAATTCTTAGGAAGAGTTGACTGGAATATTAATGATAATCATCAATTAACAGTTCGTTATGTACATCATGATTCTAATTCTGATGAATTGACTTCTAATTCTAATTCTTTAGGTTTTGGTAACAGAAGAACTAGTCCATTAGCAATGTCTTTCAAGAATAGTGGTTATGTGATACTAGACAACACTAGATCCGCTGTTTTAGAATTAAATAGTAAATTAAGTAATTCTTGGTATAATAACTTCATCGCAGGTTATGATAAACAAATAGAGGACAGAGCTTTACAAGGTGGTGGGTTGTTCCCAACTATTGATATATTAGATGGGGCTACAACAGCTATATCAGCTGGTTTAGATCCATTTACACAAGGGAATAAACTTTCTTATTCTACATTGCACTTTACAAATAATTTAACAAAAACAATAGGAAAACACTCTTTATTGTTTGGAGCTAATTTTGAGTATTTTAAATCAAGTAATTTGTTTTTCTCTGGATCTAATGGCGTTTATACTTTTAATTCATTGAATGATTTTTACGCTGCTGCTAATCAATCAGCTAACACAGGAGGAATTCCTTCTACAACGGCACTCCCGGCAAGATTACAATTTAGATATTCAGCTTTACCGGGTGCTCAAGAACCTTTGCAAATATTCAAGTCTAATAAACTTGATTTATATGTGCAAGATGAAATGAAATTGAGTGATAGATTTAAATTGACTGTAGGTCTTCGAGCAACATCAGTATGGTTTGCTGATACCGCTCTTGAAAACCCGGCAGTTACTGCATTAACGTTTGCTCAAGGAGAAAAATTCAATACAGGGGATATGCCTGATACACAATATTTATTTGAGCCTAGAGTTGGTTTTAACTTAGACTTAAATGGAGATTCATCTACGCTTCTTCGTGGAGGTAGTGGTGTATTTACAGGAAGAGCACCATCTGTTTACTTGTCTAATGCTATTGGAAACAATGGAGTTCTTACTGGCTTTGTTGATGTTAGTGGTACGGCTTTAGCTAATGGAGGATATGGATTTACTCCTAATCCTAATGATTATTTTATTCCTGATACTCCAACTCTTCCTACTACTTTTGAATTGGCTTTCTCAGACAAAAAATTTAAGTTCCCGCAAGTGTGGAAAACTAACATTGCAGTTGATCAAAAACTTCCTTTTGGTTTTGTAGCAACTGTTGAAGGTATTTTTCAAAGAAACATAAACGCTATCGATTATTATAATGCTAATTTTGATGCTCCAGTAGGGACTTTCAGTGGTCCAGATAACAGACCAAGATATGCTCGTACAGATGCAGGTGTTCGTGTAAATGATAATGTTTCTAGTGCAGTTGTTTTAACTAATACTGATAAAGGAACTTTTTATTCTACAACTTTTAAATTAGAGTATCCTTACAAAAAAGGTCTTTGGGGATCTTTTGCATACACACACTCTAGCGCTAATGATTTATTATCTCCAGGCTCTATTGCATCTGGTTCTTGGACCGGTGCTAGATCTATAAATGGAAATAATGACTTACCGCTAGCATTGTCTAACAATAATACGCCACACAGATTAGTTGGTATTTTAGGCTACAAAATCGAATACGGTAAAAATGTAGGAGCTGCAACTTCAATCAACTTAGGATATATTGGTGAGCAAGCTGGACCATTTTCTTACTCTTATGGAGGTGATATGAATGGAGACAGAGTAAATAATAATGATTTGATATATGTTCCTAATAGAGCAAGTGAAATTCGTTTTCAGTCACTTTCTGTTACTAATGGAACTGTTGTGACTACATACACTGAAGCTCAACAACAAGCTGCTTTCGATGCTTACATTAATCAAGACAAGTACCTTTCTACAAGAAGAGGACAATATGCTCAGAGAAACGGAGGAGTATTACCTATGTTGCATAGACTAGATTTATCAGCAACTCAAGATTTTTATATTACTATTGCTGGTAAAAAGAACAATTTCCAGTTCAGAGCTGACATCTTAAACTTTACTAATTTTATTAATAAAGATTGGGGTATTTCTCAAAGAGTTACTAATGCAAACGTTTTAAATTATAGAACTACTACTGCAAATGTTCCTTTTTATCAATTGGCAACTCAAGTAGAGCCTAATGGAAGCAGAGTTTTAATTAAAGATACTTTCCAGAAAAATGCGTCAACTTTTGATGTTTGGCAAGCACAATTTACACTTAGATATATTTTTGGTAAATAGTCTAAAAAAATAAAAAAAATGAAAAACCACGCTTTTAAGCGTGGTTTTTTTATGCCTTTTTTTTCTTATATTTGTTAAAACAAAAACATTATTTATGTACAATTTTATTCAAAAATTCCATTCAGGTTGGGCTTATTTAGCACTTTTAGTATTAGTGATTGCAGTGGTTAATTCCTTTATTGGAATGTCTTCTAAAAAAGATTTTACTTCAAAAGACAGGAAAATTGCATTGTTTGCTTTAATAGCCATACACACTCAATTACTAGTTGGTTTTATTTTATATTTCGTCTCTCCTAACGGATTAGATATGATAAAAGCAGTAGGCATGGGTGGATTGACAACTGAGAGCAGGTTACTGGCTTTAGAGCACCCTTTAATAAATATTATTGCAATTTTTTTAATCACTATAGGTTGGTCAAAACATAAAAAATTAATAGCTAGTGAATCAAAATTCAAAACTTTCTCTATTTTTTATGGTTTAGGATTAGTACTTATTTTAAGTAGGATTCCATGGAAAATTTGGTTTTAAAAACCAATTAAAGCTCTAGAAATAGGGCTTTTTTTATCTAGGTATGGTTTTTGTAAAATAGATTTAACTAATACGATATATATGAAAAAATCAATAACATTATTTTTTTTACTTGCAATTATTAGCTTAGTCAGCAGCCAAAGTTCAATCTTAGAAAAACAAAAAGCAGCAACCCAAAAAGATACGCTCAAGAAAGGTAAAGCAACTATTGAATTGGAAGAAAACAAAATAGATTCTTTAATAACTTCATTAGGAAAATTTAAAATCTATAAAAAAGAAGCACATGCATCCTATTATGCAGATAAATTTAATGGAAGGCGGACTACTAGCGGGAGGAAATTTGATAATAACAAATATACTGCAGCACACAAAAAACTTCCTTTTGGCACAAAAGTAAAAGTGACCAATGAAAAGAATGGAAAATCCGTAATTGTGGAAATTACTGATAGAGGACCATTTGTAAAATCTAGAGAAATTGATCTTTCAAAACGAGCATTTATGGATATAGCCTCTAATAAAAGTAGTGGAGGAATGCAAGTGACAATAGCGGTATTAAGTAATTAAATCACCAATTTTTGTATGGATTGGTGCTTAAATAAGCATTATAATAGCGATTGATATTTGTCACTTCTTCACCTAGCCAACTTGGTTTCTCAAAAGTTTCTGTTTCAGAATCAAGCTCAATTTCAGCGACAATCAAGCCATCATTTTCGCCATAAAATTCATCAACCTCAAAAATATGTTCGCCTCGTTTTATCTCAAAACGGGTTTTATCAATAACACCTTTCTCGCATAACAATAGTAATTCCTTTGCTTCAGCAACAGGAATTTCTTTTTCCCACTCAAAACGGGACATGCCGGAATCATTCGAAATTCCTTTTATGGTCAAATACCCCTTGTCGCCTTTTATGCGTATACGCACCGTGCGTTCTGGTGCAGAACTCAAATACCCTTGCGCAATATGATTTTGTGCGAAAGCTTCAGCTTTGAATGAATCGTTTAAAACCAAAAATTTTCTTTCTATTTCAATCATTTTTTATAAATATTTTGGAGCTTTATCCAGCTATTCGTTTCAATTTCTCAATCATAAAACTTTTTTTCTATTTTTAAAAAAGGAGCTTCTTGGGTCGCTCTTTTTTAAAAAGAAAAAATAGTTTTTTTCAATCGAAGATTTTCACTTCTATCTGGGCTAATCCAGAAACTCAAAGGTATCAAATATTTCTATTTCTCATGCTTTAATATCTTCCGTTAAGATTGTATAATCAAAAACAATAGTCTTAATTATACCATGAATTAGTTCTTGAGCGAATACATTTTAGAACATTAATTGAGTGTAAAGGATAGTTTGCATTTAGTTTAACAGTTATTTTATGAATAAGTTAATGGATGTTATTGCGTCGATTTGTATTTTTACAAAAACCGAATGAATTTTAATATGCCAATTTTCAAAGTAAAATCTAAGCCAACACCTGCAACACTACTGATTAAGTTTTTCGGAGAAAGCCAATCCTGGCGTGAAACAGAGGATAACTTAGAACCTTTAATCGAATTAATCAGGCTGATTAGACCTTTGAAAATTAAAAATCTGGAAACGGTTGATTTACAGGAAATCATTTCCTTTTTTAATGAAAATGATTCTTGCAGAGAACAATTTTCAATCTATCTGAAAGAAATAGTAAAAGACAAAAAATTCAATAAAATACTTTCTGACGCAGCTATTCTGCAGGATGTGGACTTTATTTTTGAAGTAAAAAAAAGAATATTCGCTAAATTTTTACCCTACCAGCCCCAAAAAGATACTTTAGAATACATACTGAATCAGGTTTTCCATTTAGCCAATGATACCATTTGGATTAACAAAATTCCATCAAGTCAATTGGAAGAATTATATGGACTTTTAAAATTTAAATCAATTTATGAAAGTGTTGAACCTAATTCTGTTTTGTCGGAAGTATTAGTTGCAATGGATTTAATCACGCAACGCATTAGTGGTCGGGCCTTGGAAACGGATGTTATCAAAATGGTGCCAGAATTTGATGATTATGAAAGTCCTTTTACGGCTTTTGAAAAGGAATTATTCCTAATTGAAGACAGAATCAGAAATTCCGAAAACCATTTTATTAAGTCTGATGATTTGTCCTATGCTCAGGTATTGGTTTTGCATAAGCAATGTGAAGACTTTGTGGAGAAAGCATTTCATAACAGTTCAAAATATGGCATTTCGCTTCGTGTAAATCAGAATTTATTAAAAATTAGACAGCAATTAGTTCGGCTTAAGTTTTTAATTTCATTATTGATTATAGAAAAAGGGACTGATAAAAAAAACAATGGAATTGCATTGGCTCTCCACTTAATTAAGTACAATTGCTATAAAAATAATGTCAGGAAATTCATTGGCGAAAGCACTCAGCTTATTTCCTATGAAATAACGCAACATACCGCTAAAACCGGTGAACATTATATTACTGAAAGCCGTAAGGAGTATTTCAAAATGTTTAGAACTGCTTTAGGAGGAGGATTTATAGTGGGGATTTTATGCATTATTAAAGTTTTGCTTTCTAAAGCTGACACCAGTTTTTTTGGGCATGCTTTTCTTTACAGTATGAATTATGCTTTTGGATTCATTGCTATTTATCTTTTAGGTTTTACGCTGGCGACAAAACAACCGGCCATGACAGCCTCGGCTTTAATAAAAGCACTGGAGGAAGGTGTTATAAAAAAAGGGAAAGATGCTGAAAAGTATAAAGCTTTTGCTATTCTTTTTGCACGTGTATTTCGTTCTCAGTTTATCGCTTTTGTGGGGAATGTAATCATGGCTTTTCCGGTTTCGCTACTTGGAATCTGGGCTATTGATTACACATTACAATACAATATTGCTGCAACTAAATGGGAAGGGTTGCTTATTGATTTGAGTCCTATTCATTCGTTAGCCATACTTCATGCAGCTATTGCCGGAGTGTTTTTATTTTTATCAGGAATCATCTCCGGAAGTATTGCAAACAGGGACAAACACAATCAAGTGTATTTCCGAATTACAGAACATCCTTTGCTGAAAAGGAGTTTTGGAAAAGAAAGAACGGTTAAATTAGCCAAATTATATAGAAAAAGATGGGCTGGAATTATTTCAAATTTCTGGTTTGGAATATTCATGGGAAGTACAGCATCTATTGGTTTGTTCCTAGGATTGAATCTTGATATTCGACACATCACTTTTGGTAGCGGAAACTTGGCTTTGGCTTTATACGGTGCTAATTATGCGGTAAGTGACTCGATGTTATTCTGGGGTGTTTTTGGGATTGGTATTATAGGATTGGTTAACTTTATAGTAAGTTTTAGTCTTTCACTAGGGCTTGCATTCCGTTCTAGAGCTATCTCATTATTCGAATTGCGATTTGTCACAGTTTCCATTTGGAATCATTTCAAGTCGAGGCCCATTAGTTTCTTTTTTCCAACAGAAAAGAAAAATAAATCGGAAGTTGTAGAAAACTATTTACATGTGGAAGATCAAAAATAATTTTTAGCGTTACTAAATCATTCGAAAAAAACAGTGCATATTCAACCAGTTTAGATGCAGGAATTAATTCCAAATAGAAAAATCATACATGTAGACATGGACGCTTTCTATGCTTCAGTAGAGCAAATGGATAATCCATTATTGCGTGGGAAGCCTATTGCTGTAGGTGGCTCAGAAAACCGAGGTGTTGTTGCTGCGGCAAGTTATGAAGCCAGAAAATTTGGAGTTCGAAGCGCTATTAGTGGCGTTATGGCCAAAAAAAATTGTCCGGAACTTATTTTTGTACGACCACGTTTTGACAGATACAAGGAAATTTCGAGTAAAATTCAAAAGATTTTTTATGAATATACGGATTTAGTTGAGCCATTGTCCCTTGATGAAGCGTATTTAGACGTAACCAATAATAAAAAAGGGAATCCCAGTGCTACGTTATTGGCACAGGAAATAAGACAGCGTATTTTTGACGAAGTGGGCTTGACGGCCTCAGCAGGAATATCAGTGAATAAGTTTGTCGCTAAAATTGCCAGTGATTACAACAAACCCAATGGTCAGAAAACCGTGAATCCGGATGAAGTTATTTCGTTCTTGGAAGAATTGCCTATTCGGAAATTTCATGGTGTTGGAAAAGTAACCACCGAAAAAATGTACCAACTGGGGATTTTTACGGGAGTGGAATTGAAAAGCAAAACATTGGAATTCCTGGAGAAACATTTCGGGAAATCGGGAAACTTTTATTACAATGTTGTAAGAGGAATTCATAACAGCGAAGTGAAATCAAACCGAATTACAAAATCAGTTGCTGCCGAACATACTTTTGACGTCAATCTGTCTTCAGAAATTTTCATGATTGAGAAATTAGAGGTTATTGCCGCTGCATTGGAAAAAAGATTAAAAAGATACAATGTAGCCGGTAAAACAATTACTTTAAAAATAAAATACAGTGATTTTACACAACAAACTCGAAGTAAGACGTTACCTTATTTTATTTCAGATAAAGGTTTGATTGTAGAAATTGTAAAGGAGTTGTTGTATCAAGAACGCATGAAGGATTCTGTGCGATTGCTTGGAATTTCACTCAGTAATTTAAACACTGAAGAGAAAAAGTTTGTTGTTGTGCAGTTAAAATTTGATTTTTGATGGGCTAATTCACTCGTTCAACAATGGTTAAAGTCTAGAATATGTTGTTTTCTTTTTAGAAATAAAATTATATTTGGTTTTAAATACAAAAGGGCATGAATAATTTTAGACAATATGAAGAGGCTATTACCAAGTATCACAACGGTTTAAGCGTAAAGACAGTTCCCGTTTCATCTTGGAATTTCCATAATGATTTTTTAGGATTGATGAAGAATATCTTTGTGGATTTAAGCAAGTTGCATGCGTTATCTTCTCAAAATAAATGGATTCAAAATAATTGGGATTTAAAAACTCGATTGAGGGAAGAGGTAATAATTTTGACAGACACTAAATTGAATATTGTTTTTGCATCGCATAATATGATAAAGATGAATGGTTATGTCGAAGCAGAAGTTTTAGGTAGAAACCCAAAAATTTTTCAAGGTGATGCAACCGATTTAACAGTTTCGAGCGAAATACGTACTGCTATATCGCTTCAACAACCTTTTGAAAAAACGGTAATGAATTATAAAAAAAATGGAGATGTTTATGCCTGTTTGATAAAAGGATTTCCAGTCTTCAATACAAAAGGGCAATTAAGCCACTACATAGCTTTTGAGAAAGCTGCATAAAAGAGAAAACCTTTCCAATTTGGAAAGGTTTTCTCTTTTATAAAACTTAGATGGTTTTAATTTTTACTGTTTAATTTAGACAGCAATCTTAAAAACTCGATATACAACCAAACCAGTGTAATCATTAATCCCATTGCGCCATACCATTCCATGTATTTTGGCATTTTCTGTTCGGCTCCTTTTTCTATTCGGTCAAAATCTAAAAATAAATTTAAAGCGGCAACTACAATAACAAAAATACTGATTCCAATGCTCATCATTGAGTTTCCATAATGCACGGGAACAAAGCTTGTAAACATAGAAAACACCCAAGATATAAGATAATACGTTGCTATAGCAAGTGTCGCTGCCACAATAACCGATTTGAATTGCTCTGTTACTTTTACAATTTTATATTTATACAATCCCAAGCAAACCATAAAAGTAACAAAAGTTGCACCTACTGCCTGAATCACGATTCCAGGATACATTGCTTCAAATATTGCTGAAATTCCACCGATAAATAGTCCTTCGAACAAAGCATATCCAGGAGCTAAATATGGAGAGTATTGTGGTTTGAAAGCAGAAATAAGCACTAAAACTAATCCAACAATAGCACCGCCAATTGCAGGAACCATCGGATTCATTCCGTTGAAAGCCAACCACCAGATTACTGTTGCAGAAGCGGTAAGGAGTAAAAACAAGATTAAACTTTTATTGATGGTGCCAGACAAAGTCATCTCATCGTTATAGTCAATGATAGTAGCTTGATGTACTTCGTCATTTTTTGAAACTGCAGTTGAAAAAGTTTTGTTGTTTAAAAATGGATTTTTAGAATTGAAACTCATAATTTGTAGGGTTATTTGTTGTTCAAATATAAATTTTATTTTGCAGAAGATTGTTTAAATAGTCTTAAAATTTTTTCAAAGGAAAATCCTATTACCATTGATTGATGCATAAAAAAATCCGTCTTATTTCGTTTTAAAAACGAGACAAGACGGATAAGTATTTTAGGTAGTTTTAAACTATTCTATTTCGGATACTCTCAAGGTGTTAACCATTCCTTTATCTTTAATTGGCATTGCTGCTAAATTGATAAGGAAATCTCCTTTTTGTACAAAACCTTTTTGTTTTACAATTTCGTTTATGTCAGTTACAGTATCATCTGTGCTTACATCTTTAGTGTACATGAAAGATTTTACACCCCATAATAAATTAAGCTGTGTAAGGATTCTTTTATTAGAGGTAAAAACTAAAATATGTGCATTAGGTCTCCAAGCCGAAATTTGGAAAGCAGTATAACCACTATTTGTCAATGTACAGATAGCTTTTGCTTTGATAACGTTAGCCATAGTTGCAGCATGGTGACAAATTGTTTTAGTGATAAAACGTTTTGTTTTAATTTGTGGTGTGTTTTGTGGTACTTGAATTAGCGGAGAATCTTCTACTGCTTCAATGATTTGAGTCATTTTTTGGATAACTTGAACAGGATAATTTCCAGTAGCAGTTTCTCCAGAAAGCATTACAGCATCTGCACCATCCATAACTGAGTTCGCAACATCATTTACTTCTGCACGAGTTGGCGTCAAGCTTGTGATCATTGTTTCCATCATTTGCGTAGCAACGATAACAGGAATACGAGCTGTTTTAGCTCTACGAATCAATTCTTTTTGAACTAAAGGTACTTCGTGTGCAGGAAGTTCAACTCCTAAATCTCCACGGGCAACCATTAACGCATCACAATACGCAACAATTTTGTCAATATTTTCTAATGCTTCCGGCATTTCTATTTTGGCAACAATTGGAATTTTATATTCAGAATGTTGTGCAATTAATTCCTGTAAATCTTGTAAGTCTCTTGGTGTTTTTACAAAAGATAACGCAATCCAATCAACGTTTTGTCCAATGGCAAAAATTGCATCTGCTATATCTTTCTCAGTCATTGCAGGAAGAGAAATTTTTGTGTTAGGCAGATTTACTCCTTTTTTAGATTTCAATTCACCACCTTGAATTACTCTTGCTATAACTTCTGATTTTTTATCAGTTTCAACGATTTCAAAGATAAGTTTTCCATCATCAAGCAAAATTCTTTCTCCAGGATTTACATCATTTGGAAAGTTTTGGTATTTCATGAATACTTTCTTTGCTGTCCCAAGAATGTCTTCGGCAGTCGTAAATGTAATTAAATCACCATCATGTACTACTACACCTTCTTCCATAACTCCTACGCGAAGTTTAGGTCCTTGTAAATCACCTAGGATTGCAGTTGTATAGCCAAATTCTTCATTAAGACCTCGTATGATATTAATTTTTTCTTTTACATCATTGTAGTCAGCATGTGAAAAATTCACTCTAAATACATTTACACCAGCATCAATCATGTCTTTTATGATTTCTCTTGTACTACATGCGGGCCCAAGTGTGGCTACAATTTTTGTTTTTTTGTTTGTAAGCATTTGTATTAAAAAATTAAATTGTTTTTTGATTTTATTTGATTTGTATCTACGGTATAAACTGTTGATACGTTATCTATGGTATTTAATAGTATCTGTATTTTTGATACATTCATAGTATCCTCATTATTTTCTATTTTTAAAAAGTAATCTACTTTTTTAAATTCTGGAAGCAAAAAAACTTTTGTTGAAACTTCCATTGTTACATTTGAAAATAAATTTTGAGTACTTCCTTTTTTATATTGAATTACTTCATTTTTATTTTGAATCAAATTCCAAGAGACCTCTTTTTCGGCGTCATTATAATAGAATCTCGAAAAATTTGTTTCTCCTTCTTTTATATTAATTTGAATTTCATTTTTGCTTTTACTCAAATTTATAGGCAGCCTTTGATTAATAAAATAAGCCAATCTATAGTCTTCTAATGAAGTATGAATTGCGATGAGATAGTAATCTATTTCGTCAAATTCGCCAAGATCCAATTTATGAATTGCCATTTCATGAAAAAATAAGATGTAAATATAGTATTTCTATTGAAGCGTAGACCTCTCAAAATAAGATGTTTTTGTTAATTTATGAACGAAAACGTTATAGTTTTATGAAAATTGATATTATTTTCGGTCCATTTTTTCTTGAAATGCAAAATAAGCGCGTTGGGACGCTTTTTCTTCCGCCTTCTTCTTTGAGGTTGCTCTTGCTCTTGCAATCACTTTGTCATCAATACTTAGTTTTACGCCAAACAAACGTTGCCCGTCAATTGCGTTGTCTTCGAAAATATCATAATGAAATATTTTCTTTTCTTTTTGGCACCATTCTATTACCAAACTTTTATAACTTATTACCTTTCCTTCGAGTCTTGCGATATCTACGTAAGGAACAATAACTCTTTTTTGAATGAATTTTTCACAATAGATATAGCCTCTATCCAGGTAAATTGCTCCTACGAGTGATTCAAAGATATTGCCATGTATGTTTTCTCCAAAATGCTGTATGGGCACTTTGCTTTCAATATATTGTACTAAATTTAGGTCTTTCCCTAATTCGTTCAAATGTTCTCTACTTACAATTTTTGAACGCATTTTGGTTAGGTAACCTTCATCTCCAGCAGGTGCTTTGCTAAATAAATGTGCTGCAATTACGGAGCTTAACATGGCGTCACCTAAAAACTCTAATCGTTCGTAATTAATTGGATTTCCTAAAACATCCAAGCGATTTGAGGAGCGATGCGTAAAGGCTTTCTTGTAATAATCTAAGTTTATTGGGTTGAAACCCAATATTTTCTGAATAGAATCAAAAAAAATCCCGTCTTCTGGAGAACGGGATTTTGAAAATATTTTTCTGATTATACGCATATATAAGTATTAGATTTCTAATTTTTTTACCAATACACAAGCATTGTGACCGCCAAAACCAAAAGTATTACTCATAACAACATTCATTTCTCTTTTTTGAGCTTTGTTGAAAGTAAAATTTAATTTTGCATCAATGCTTTCATCATTTGTAAAATGATTTATTGTAGGAGGTACAATTCCATGTTTCATGGAAAGAATAGAAGAAATTGTTTCAACAGCACCTGCTGCGCCAAGTAAATGACCCGTCATTGATTTAGTTGAATTTAGATTCATTGTATAAGCATGTTCGCCAAAAACATGAAGTATAGCTTTAGATTCTGCCATATCACCAAGTGGTGTTGACGTTCCGTGCATATTTACTCCGTCTACATCAGTAGGTTTTAAACCAGCGTCTCTTAAACAGTTCAACATTACGTTTTTAGCACCCAATCCATCAGGATGTGGAGCGGTTATATGATGAGCATCTGCTGACATACCACCACCGCCAATTTCGCAATATATTTTTGCGCCACGAGCAATTGCATGTTCGTATTCTTCAAGAACAAGAGCACCAGCACCTTCTCCTAAAACAAATCCATCACGGTCTTTGTCCATAGGTCTGGAAGCTGTTTTTGGGTCGTCATTTCTTGTTGATAAAGCATGCATGGCATTAAATCCACCCATACCTGCTATAGTTACAGCGGCTTCAGAACCTCCGGTTACCATAGCATCTGCATGACCTAATCGAATGTAATTGAAAGCATCAATAATAGCATTTGTAGAAGAAGCACAAGCTGAAACAGTTGTAAAATTTGGACCTCTAAAGCCATATTTTATTGAAATATGACCACCAGCTATATCGGCAATCATTTTAGGAATGAAGAAAGGATTAAATTTTGGGGTACCGTCACCAGCAGCAAAATTAAGAACCTCTATTTGAAAAGTTTCTAATCCTCCAATTCCAGATCCCCATATTACACCAACTCTGTCTTTATCTAGTTTTTCAAAATTGAAACCGGCATCATTTACAGCTTCGTCTGATGATACCATTGCGTATTGTGCATAGCGGTCCATTTTTCTAGCCTCTTTTCTGTCTAAGAAATCTTCAGCATTAAAATTTTTCAATTCGCATGCAAATTGAGTTTTAAATTTTGAAGCGTCAAAATAAGTGATTGGAGCAGCTCCACTAACGCCGTTAATAAGTCCGTTCCAATACTCTTCAATGTTATTTCCAATGGGTGTAAGAGCGCCTAAACCTGTTACAACAACTCGTCTTAATACCATAAATTCTTTATTTTTGTTATCTTTAAACAAATAAAACCCATGCTTTCTTTACTGTATTACTATTACGAAAGAGCCATGGGTATTACAATAAATATAGTTTTGATTGAAATTCAATCTCGAATTTAATTTTAAAAAAAAATAATAACACCCGTGAGCAAGATTGCAAACGGGTGTGTAATTTATTATTTTTTAGCTTCCTCGATGTAAGAGATTGCTTGACCTACAGTAGCGATGTTTTCTGCTTGATCGTCTGGAATTTGAATGTCAAATTCTTTTTCGAATTCCATAATAAGCTCAACAGTGTCTAATGAGTCAGCTCCTAAATCATTAGTGAAGCTTGCTTCTGTTACAACTTCGTTTTCGTCAACACCTAATTTGTCTACGATAATCGCTTTTACTCTTGATGCAATGTCTGACATAATCTTTAATTTTAGAATTTAATTTGTTGGCAAAAATAAAAAACTTTATTTTAAAACAACGAATAAGTTAATAAATGTGACATCTAATTTATGAAATTTATTTTAACAAAGCTGTCGCAATGTTATTTATTTTCAATTTTTATGCCTTTTTTTGTGCAATTAAAATAGGATAGGTTATGAAAAAAATTGTGGTTTTTGCTTCTGGATCGGGGACTAATGCTGAAAATATCATAAAGTATTTTGCAAAAACAGAAATCGGAACTGTCGAAGCGGTGTTTACAAATAACCAAAGTGCTCAAGTGATTGAAAGAGCAAAAAACTATGGAGTTCCATCGGTTATTTTCTCAAAAGAAGAATTAATTGAGGGAATTGTATTACAAAAAATAAATGAAATCCAACCTGATATGATTGTTTTGGCAGGATTTTTATTAAAATTTCCTGAAAATATCATTGCAGTCTACCCTCATAAGATCATAAATATTCATCCGGCATTATTGCCAAAATACGGTGGAAAAGGAATGTATGGTATGTATATTCATAGAGCAATTGTTGGGAATAAAGAAGTAGAAACTGGAATTACCATTCATTTCGTTAATGAAAATTATGATGAAGGGAATATTATTTTTCAAAAAAAGGTAGCCTTATCGGGTGATGAAACTCCAGAAGAAGTGGCCGGTAAAATACATGAATTAGAACAAAAATATTTCCCGGAAGTAATTGAGAGATTATTAGAAGGTAAGATGAGTTAGATTTTTCTGTTGTACATAAAATAAAATATGTTCAATACTTAAAATTTTAGAAAAGCCTAAATCAATTATAGTTTATCTCTCTAACCAGTCTAAAATATCCAAAAATCTAAGATATCTAAAATGGAACACGACGTACATATATATACTGATGGTGCTGCTAAGGGGAATCCTGGGAACGGTGGTTATGGCGTTGTTATGGAATGGGTAGGAAAACCGTATAAGAAAGAATTCTATGAGGGGTTTCGTCGTACGACTAATAATAGAATGGAACTGTTGGCGGTTATTGTAGGTCTCGAAAAATTAAAAAATCCAAACACTAGAGTTCTGGTTGTTTCTGATTCTAAATATGTGGTAGATTCAGTAGAGAAAAAATGGGTTTTAGGTTGGGAGAAAAAAGGATTTGTTGATAGGAAAAATTCCGACTTGTGGAAACGTTTTTTAGTGGTGTATAGAAAACATAAAGTTAATTTTAAATGGATAAAAGGACATAACAATCATGTCCAAAATGAAAGATGTGATGAATTAGCCGTTATGGCTTCGATGCAAAAGCAACTTTCAGTTGATGCTTTTTACGAAAAGGAAGAAGAAAAATTGTTGTAAAACGATGTAATTCAGTGAAATAAATTGGCAAAACTTTACAATAAAGACCCTTTGCAACTTTACAAGTTATAAACTATCTTTGCGCCTTAATTCGAAACTCAGAAAATGAATAAATTATTGATTGTTGGAAGCGTTGCTTTTGATGCCATAGAAACGCCTTTTGGCAAAACTGATAAAATTTTAGGTGGAGCTGCACCTTATATAGGACTTTCGGCTTCTTTTTTTAATTTACAATCTGCCATAGTTTCTGTAGTTGGCGATGATTTTCCACAAGAATATTTAGATTTATTAACAGCAAGAAATATAGACATTTCAGGACTTGAAGTTGTTAAAGGTGGGAAAACGTTTTTCTGGAGCGGTCTTTACCATAATGATTTGAATTCAAGAGATACATTGGCTACAGAACTTAATGTTTTGGGTGATTTTCAACCAAAAGTTCCTCAAAATTTTAAAAATGCTGATGTAGTGATGTTAGGAAACTTGCATCCATTGGTACAAAGCAGTGTTTTGGATCAAATGGAAAGCAAACCAAAATTAGTAGTTTTAGACACTATGAATTTTTGGATGGATTGCGCTTTACCGGAATTACTTGATGTAATGAAACGTATTGATGTAATCACGATTAATGATGAAGAAGCAAGACAGCTTTCTGGAGAGTATTCTTTAGTAAAAGCAGCTGCTAAAATTCATGAAATGGGACCAGAATATGTAGTGATAAAAAAAGGAGAGCACGGTGCACTTTTGTTTCATAAAAAAGAAGTGTTTTTTGCGCCAGCATTACCATTAGAAGAAGTTTTTGATCCAACAGGAGCTGGAGATACTTTTGCAGGCGGATTTGCCGGATTTATAACGCAGAGTGAAAACATCTCTTTTGAGAATATGAAAAATGCCGTTATATACGGTTCTAATTTAGCTTCATTTAGTGTGGAAAAATTTGGAACAGAAAGGATGGTTAATTTAGATAAAGAGGAAGTTGTGTCCAGATTACAACAATTCAAATCACTGACACAATTCGACATAGAATTATAATGCACTGAAACCTCGGAAACGAGGTTTTTTTGTTAAATAAAATTAGCAGGGAATTACATCTGATTTATCGATTTTTTTAAATCAGTTCAATTTATTTTTAGAATAACACAACAACACAAACAACCTTACAATGAGCGATGCTTTAAAACACGAGTGTGGTATAGCCTTAATTAGACTACTCAAACCGCTTGAATTTTATAAAGAGAAATACGGAACTGCTTTCTACGGAATACAAAAAATGTATCTTCTTATGGAAAAGCAGCACAATCGCGGGCAGGACGGAGCAGGTTTTGCAAGCATAAAATTAGATGTAGAGCCAGGAGAACGTTACATCAGTAGAGTACGTTCGAATCATGCACAACCTATTCAAGATGTTTTTGCCCAAATAAACGACAGAATAAATGAGGAAATGGCTTCTCATCCAGAATATGCTGACAATGTTGCTTTACAAAAACAGAAGATTCCTTATTTAGGAGAATTGTTTTTGGGACACGTTCGTTATGGAACTTTTGGTAAAAACAGCATTGAAAGTGTTCATCCTTTTTTACGTCAAAATAACTGGATGCACAGAAACTTGATTTTGGCAGGAAACTTTAACATGACGAATGTTAAAGAACTTTTTCAAAGTTTAGTGGAACTAGGTCAGCATCCAAAAGAAATGGCGGATACAGTTACCGTAATGGAAAAAATTGGTCATTTTCTGGATGGTGCAGTAACTGATTTGTACCAAGAATGTAAAATTAATGGGTTGACAAAAAGAGAAGCTTCGCCAGTAATTGCTGAAAAGCTAGATGTTGCTAAGATTTTGACTCGTGCGTCTAAAAATTTAGATGGAGGTTATGCTATGGCAGGACTTCTAGGTCATGGTGATTCATTTGTATTTAGAGATCCGGCAGGAATTCGTCCCGCTTATTTTTATCAAGATGATGAAATAGTGGTAGTGGCTTCAGAAAGACCGGTAATCCAAACTGTTTTTAATGTTCCTTTCGAAAAAGTTCAAGAAATTGAACCTGGAAATGCATTAATCATCAAGAAAAACGGAACGGTTTCTATGCAGGAAATTCTTCCGCCAACGGTTAAAAAAGCATGTTCTTTTGAACGAATTTATTTCTCCAGAGGAAGTGATGCCGAAATATATCAAGAAAGAAAAAATTTAGGAAAACTTATTTTGCCTGCCGTTTTAGAGTCAATAGACGAAGATACTGACAATACGGTTTTCTCTTATATTCCAAATACAGCTGAAACTTCATTTTACGGATTGGTAGAAGCGGCACAAGATTTCTTGAATCAAAGAAAGAATAATTACATTCTTCAGAATAGAAATACCTTAACAAAGGAATCATTGCAAGAATTGCTTTCGGTGAAAATACGTACCGAAAAAGTAGCTATCAAAGATGCTAAATTAAGAACCTTTATTACAGAAGATAGTAGCCGTGATGATTTAGTGGCTCACGTATACGATGTGACGTATGGTGTTATAAAGCCAACGGATAATTTGGTAATTATAGATGATAGTATTGTTCGAGGTACTACCTTGAAAATGAGTATTATCAAAATGATGGATCGTTTGAATCCAAAGCGAATAGTTATTGTTTCATCGGCACCACAAATACGCTACCCGGATTGTTACGGAATTGACATGGCTAAACTGGAAGGTTTAGTGGCTTTTAAAGCGGCATTAGAATTGCTCAAAGAAAGAAATTTATATCATATTGTTGACGAAGTATATCTTAAATGTAAAGCACAGGAAAACTTCAAGGACATCGAAGTTGTAAATTACGTAACGGCAATATATGCACCTTTTCAACCACAAGAGATTTCAGATAAAATAGCACAAATGTTGAGTTCTCCGGAGATAAAAGCCGAAGTGAAAATTATTTTTCAAACGGTAGAAGATTTGCATATTGCTTGTCCTAAAAATCTAGGAGATTGGTATTTTACCGGAGACTATCCAACACCTGGAGGTAACCGAGTAGTCAACCGAGCATTTATGAATTTCTATGAAGGAAAAGATGCTAGGGCATACTAATAATTGAGCCTATGGGTTTTTAATCGGTTTTCTAAGTTGTTCATCTAATTTATTTGGTGGCAACGAAGAACTAACATAAATTTGAATCACCATAACATTAGTAGGTTAAGTTTATGGTAGATTTGGGGCAAAAAGGGTGGAAGAGATTCCACCTTTTTTATTGGAATAAAGTGAAAAAATGACATAAAAAAAGCGTCGATTTCTAAATGTAGAAATCGACGCTTTTTGTTTTAAGATAAAAGAAATAAGAATAAAGACAACAGTAATTCTTGAAGTCTTTATTCTTTCATCTGACTCTCTTTTTATTTCTCTAAAGCGTATCTTCTTGCCACTTCAGTCCAGTTAATTACATTGAAAAAAGCTTCAATATAATCTGGTCTTCTGTTTTGATAATTTAAATAATAAGCATGTTCCCAAACATCCATTCCTAAAATTGGAGTTCCGCCACAACCTACACCTGGCATTAATGGATTGTCTTGGTTTGGAGTACCGCAAACATCTACTTTTCCACCTTTATGAACACAAAGCCAAGCCCATCCAGAACCAAATTGTGTTGCTCCAGCTTTGCTGAAACTAGCTTTAAACTCTTCAAAAGTTCCAAAAGCAGCTTCAATCGCAGCCAATAAATCTCCAGTTGGAAGTCCGCCACCGTTTGGTGTCATTACAGTCCAGTACAAGTTGTGATTGTAAAAACCACCACCGTTGTTACGAACTGGCATGTTTTTCATATCAAGATTAATCAAAATATTTTCAATCGTCTTACCTTCCATATCCGTCCCTGCAATAGCAGCATTAACGTTGGTAATGTAAGCGTTGTGATGTTTCGTGTGATGAATTTCCATCGTGCGCGCATCAATATAAGGTTCTAATGCGTCGTACGCATAAGGTAATTGTGGTAATTCAAAAGCCATAATATGATTGTTTAATGATTTATAAATATTTATTCAAATTTAAACATTAAACTTTGGAAACGGAAATTCTATTTCGTTATAATTTCATTAAATTAATTGATAGTGCGCTCTTTGGGATTGTAACAGACTTATTTTCAGGAGCTGTTTCCTGCTTTCCGTTATAATCTTTTTATCCGCCGAAAAGGCGCATAAAAAGGATTTCCACTTTAATCAGGGCTAAAAACGGCTGTGCTTTAAATTACCATTCTGTTTTAATTACCAGTTTTGTAGCCGAAATATCCAAATTATGATTGCGCCATTGCCATACAAACAATACTAATTTTTGAACCGGGAATTTTTAGTAAAGCTCTGGAACAAGCTTCCAATGTTGATCCTGTTGTAATAACGTCGTCAATTAAAAGGAAATGTTTATTGTGGTCTTTTTCAGTAAAGGAAACATCAAAAGTGCTTTCAATTCCTTCTGTTCTTCCTAATAAGTTTTTCTTGGATTGCGTTTTTGAATACACATTCCGAATCAAAAGCGAATCATTATAATCGATATTTAAACTCGATGAAAGTGCTGTTCCAAAAGCAGTAACTTGATTGTATCCTCTTTCTTTTAGTTTTCTTCGATGCAATGGAACCGGAATAATTTCATCTGCAGATTGTAATAATTCGATGGTTTTTAAATCTTCTGCGTACCATTCACCAAGAATTGCACCTATTTCTTCATGCCCTTTGTATTTTAAATTATGGATGAGTTCTTGAACAATTCCCTTTTTATGAAAATAAAATAATGCTGAAGTATGGATTACAGGAATTCGTCCATAAAACTTTTTGAAAGCATCATTTTCTGGATTCAAGTGGTGGTTCGTCAATGGAATTTCGTGTCTGCAAACCGTACAAATCACATTTTCATTAGACAATAAAAACGAGCTGCAACCGGAACAGACTTTTGGAAAAAATAGATTAATAATGCTTTCAAACATGTAATCAGGGATTTATTTATAAAAATAGACAAATCAATGCTTCAATCTTTAACAATTTTCTTTTTTTTAAGTTCACTTTTTATATTTTTGCATCATTATGGCAAAACAAGAAGATTTATTTAAGAATGTAGTTTCGCACGCAAAAGAATACGGATTTATTTTTCCGTCAAGCGAAATATACGATGGTTTAAGTGCAGTCTATGATTATGCACAAAACGGAGTAGAATTAAAAAAGAACATACGCGAATATTGGTGGAAAGCAATGGTTCAAATGAACGATAACATTGTTGGTCTTGACGCGGCAATATTGATGCATCCAACGACTTGGAAAGCATCGGGTCACGTAGATGCCTTCAATGATCCATTGATTGATAACAAAGATTCAAAAAGAAGATATAGAGCCGATGTTTTGATTGAAGATTATGCCGAAAAGCTAAATCAGAAAGCAATCAAAGAAATCGAAAAAGCCAAAGCTCGTTTTGGAGATGCATTCAACGAACAGGAATTTGTAACAACAAATGCCCGTGTGATGGAGTACAAAGCCAAAGAAAGAGAAATTCTCGAAAGAATGGCTCGCTCCCTTGGTAACGAAGATTTAGAAGATGTAAAAGCATTAATCGAAGAATTAGAAATTGCTTGCCCGGAATCAGGTTCAAGAAACTGGACCGAAGTACGTCAATTCAACTTGATGTTTGGAACAAAACTTGGAGCTTCAGCGGATTCTGCAATGGATTTATATTTGCGTCCGGAAACAGCTCAAGGTATTTTTGTTAACTTCTTGAATGTTCAAAAATCAGGAAGAATGAAAGTTCCTTTTGGAATTGCACAAACTGGAAAAGCCTTCAGAAATGAGATTGTTGCGAGACAATTTATTTTCCGAATGCGTGAGTTTGAACAAATGGAAATGCAATTTTTTGTACGTCCAGGCGATGAAATGAGATGGTACGAACATTGGAAAACAGCTAGACTTAATTGGCACTTGTCACTTGGTTTAGGAAAAGAAAATTACCGTTTTCACGATCACGAAAAATTAGCACATTATGCGAATGCAGCTGCTGATATTGAGTTTAATTTCCCTTTTGGGTTCAAAGAATTGGAAGGAATTCACTCAAGAACTGATTTTGATTTGAAAGCACATGAACAATTTTCAGGTAGAAAATTACAATATTTTGATGCCGAATTGAATCAGAATTACGTTCCTTATGTAGTGGAAACTTCAGTAGGATTGGATAGAATGTTTTTGGCTGTTTTTGCTACTTCATTAAAAGAAGAAACTTTAGAAGATGGATCTACAAGAACAGTACTGAAATTACCAGCAGTTTTAGCGCCAACAAAAGCAGCAATTTTACCATTGGTAAAAAAAGATGGATTGCCAGAAATAGCACATAAAATCATTGATGATTTGCGTTGGGATTTCAATGTTTCGTATGATGAAAAAGATGCGGTAGGAAGACGTTATAGAAGGCAAGATGCACTAGGAACTCCGTTTTGTATTACAGTCGATCATCAAACAATAGAAGATCAAACGGTAACAATTCGTCATAGAGATACGATGAAACAAGATCGTGTAAATATTAGTGATTTGAAATCAATAATAGAGAATGAAGTTTCGATGAAAAATTGGTTGATGAAAATGTAATTAAAAATTTTTTATATAAGAAAAGCTTTCCGAATAGGAAGGCTTTTTGTTTTTAGGATAGTATCAAATGATTTTTTTGATACGCAATTAATTAGAATAAACGGAGTTATTAGTTTCTTTTGCGCTATAGATTTGCGCTCTTTATCGGATTTATTTGCACTTCATCTTAACATGTCAACATTTGTTAAGAACATATTAACAACATATATGGAAAAAAGGTTAAATGCTTATTTTTAGAATGTTAAATAAGCATTTTTTGTTTAATTAGTTTCCCAAAACTACCATTGTTACTTAATAATTTGAAGTATGTTTTACTTTGGACGTATAATGTAATGCCTAACAATTCCACAAAAAACCATTGATGAATTATTCGTACATTATTATTGACGACGATCAAGAAAGTGTTTTGAAAACTAAAGCCATAGCTGATAGTTTTTCAGAACTTGATTTTGTAGCATCGGCTAATAATTATGAAGAGGGTTTGAATCTAATATTAGAACATACTCCACAAATAGTTTTTCTGGAAATTGACCCAGTTAATCCGGCTAGTAATTTGTCGTTGACTCTAATTAATGAGTTATACAGGTATTTGAACGTGATTCCTAAAATTATCATCACAACGGCTAGGAAAGATTTAGCTTTTGATGCTATAAAATATGAGGTTTTCGATTATTTAATAAAACCACTGACACGAATCGATGTTGTAAAATCAGTTTTAAAATTAAATAAATCAATTGTTCCGAAAGAAATTTTTTTAGAGCAGTCATCAGTTGCTGATAGAGAACCGGAAGTTTTTCCCAGACAAGAAACACCAAATCAAGATCAATCTCTAATCCTGTGTGTCAAATCCTATGGTGATTACAGATATATTGATGCTAAAGATATTTGTTATTTCCAAGCCGATAATAATTCTACGGATATATATCTAAATAATGGTGAGATGATAACTGCTTTCAAAACATTGAAGCATTTTGAAGGCGTCTTATCGTTTCCTTTTATTAGAATTCATAACAGTTATATAGTCAATCGTAATTATATTTCTAGGATTCATAGTGGGAATTCAGTGTGTTATATTAAGAACAGTGCTGTGAAACTTCCTTTCTCCAAATCATATAAAGTAAATATCGACCTAATTATTTCTGATTTTTCCAATGGAAATTATCTGGAAATTTAAAAAATAGTCATTCACTTTAATTTGACAGTCATTCACTATCAAACGGCTACATTCTACCATAAACGCCTTTTTTTGTAGGAATTTTTGAAGTTGTCTCTGTAGTTTTACAAAAGAATCCAATGTAAATGTGGTTCCAAGATAAGACAAAACAAAACAACAACATAAAAACCCCAAATTATGAAAAAAGCAATCTTAACAATCGGATTATTCTCTTTAGTAATGATATTAACATCTTTTACAACACCAGAGACTACTAATGTGTCCAAAGCAGAGAATAACGCAACAGTTGATTTAGTTGGTGGAGGATCAGCAGGAGGAAATAAAAAAGTAGACCTAGTTGGTGGAGGATCAGCAGGAGGAAATAAAAAAGTTGATTTAGTTGGTGGAGGATCAGCAGGAGGAAATAAAAAAGTAGACCTAGTTGGTGGAGGATCAGCAGGGGGTAACAAGAAAGTTGACTAATAAAATATTTTAAAATAAAAAAAAAGGTTGTCATTTTATGACAGCCTTTTTTTATGTCAATAGTTTTAGTATTTTTGGTAAAAATGAACTATTGAAATTTTTTCGTAACATATTTTTATTAATACTGTTTCCCTTTTTTAGTTGTACTAACAGAGATGGTTTAAATCCAGCTGATAATTCATCTGAAGATAGTCTTTCTATTTATCTAACTTTAGCTAATGATTTTAATTTGCCTAAAATGGAAAGGCAAAAGTATAACCAAAAGGCATTTTTAATTATTAGTGATAAACCCAACGATTCAATAAATAGAGCTAATCTTTTCAAAATAGCTAATCGCTATTATAATATGGATAATTGGGAAGATTACAAAAAAACAGTGAAAGTAGTTTTAGAAAGATCAAAAACTATAAACGACACAGTAAATATTTTAAAATCTTTCATCTATTTAGGTGATTATTATGGGGCGCAAGGAGAATCAGATACCGCTTTTATGTATTATTTTAAAGCTGAAAAGATTTATTTAAATCGACAAGATAATTATAATCTAGCTAGAACTCGCTTGAATAAGGCATTACTGAAGTATAATGAAAGTGATTTTTTAGGGACAGAAATAGAAGTTTTTAAAGCTTTAAGCGCTATAAAGGGTGAAAAAGCTAATGATTTAATATATGAATCTTATAATCTTTTAGGATTAATATATAATGAGCAGGGTGATTATGATAAAGCAATTGGTTATCAAAATAAGGCATTGGCTAGTATAGATAATAAAGTTATCCCATTAGTGTTTCAGTCAAAAGCTACGTCATTAAATAATATAGGGTTTGTTTATCAGAATTTGAATAAACATAAAGAAGCAAAAGCATATTTTATTCAAGGCTTAGAACAAAAGGACTTAATTACCGACAAACCTTCTTTATATGCTATATTGTTAGATAATTTGGCATATTCAAAATTTAAATTGAAAGAATCTGAGGGACTTCCTGAGTTGTTTTATAAATCACTTAAAATAAGAGATAGTTTACAGTTGACCGCAGGTGTAATTTTGAATAAAATTCATTTATCGGAATATTTTGCTTCCAAAAAAGATACCGTACAGGCAATCCGTTATTCAGATGAAGCATTAATGCTATCTCGTAAAACTAAAAATTATAGAAATGTTTTAGGAGCTCTAAAGCAATTAGCAGCTATAGAACCCAAAAAAGCATCATCTTATACGAAGGAGTATATTCATATAAATGATAGTCTCCAAAAGGTAGAGCGAAAAATTAGGGATAAATTCACCCGCATTGAATATGAAACAGATGAAATAAAGAGTGAGAATACAAGTTTAACAACCCAAAATAGGAATTTAGTTTTTATCTTCAGTGGATTAGCAATGTTAGGGTTGTTTACTTTTGTAATCAAAACTCAAAAAGCAAAAAATAGAGAGTTGTTATTCAAACAACAGCAGCAAAAAGCAAATGAGGAAATCTATAATTTAATGATTTCACAACAGAATACTATTGAAGGGATTAGAATTAAGGAGAAAAAAAGAGTCGCTCGTGAATTACACGATGGAGTTTTAGGAAGGATGTTTGGTGTTCGAATTAACTTAGACAGCTTAAATAAAATTGATGATGGAACTGCTGTTGAAAAAAGAAATAACTACTTAACAGAGTTGAAAAGTATTGAGCAGGATATTCGTGAAATTTCTCATGATTTAAATAGAGAAAAATCAGAATTAATTAATAACTTCGTTGCTATTGTTGACAATTTGTTTGAGGATCAAAAAAAGACATTTAAATCAAAATTAGTTTCAATTATTGATTCAGGTATTAAATGGGAATTAGTAAGTAATTCAGTCAAAATTAATTTATATCGAATTCTTCAGGAAGTACTTCAAAATGTCAATAAATATGCTATAGCAGATAATATTAAAATTGAACTTAAAAAAGAAGAAGATCATCTGATTTTAATGATGAGTGATGATGGAGTCGGTTTCAATGTTAAGACAGCTAAAAAAGGAATTGGCTTGCAAAATATACTTTTTCGAACTAATGAATGTGACGGAGTTGTTGATATAAAATCAAAAAAAGGAGAAGGCACAATTATAACAATTACAGTCCCAATAGAATAAATATAAAAAACTTATACAGAAATGATAATTGACCAATCAACAAAAAAAAATAATATATTAATCGTTGATGACCACCCTTTTATTATAGAAGGATACAAAAATGCAATTACTAGATATAATCCTGATGAGTTTGAGTTTTTCATAACACAAGCTAAAGACTGTGAATCGGCTTATGGTATTATTACAAATCCTGATGCTTTGTTGTTTGACATTGCCTTTTTAGATATTAGTATGCCTCCTTATGAAGAAAAAAATATTTATTCAGGGGAGGATTTGGCAAGATTAATATCGGAATTTATGCCAAACTGTAAAATAATTTTGCTTACAATGTATACAGAATTATTAAAAATAAAAACCATCATCAAAACTATAAATCCTAATGGATTGGTCATAAAAAATGATTTAACATTTGATGAATTACTTTTCGCTTTTGATAAAGTTATAAAAAATGAAAAATATTATAGTCAGTCTGTTCTAAAAATGTTATCTCAATCGGAAGAAGATAGTATAGAAATTGATCAATTTGACAAAGAAATTTTATTTCATATTTCAAAGGGAACGAAACTGAGTGATATCCCGCAATATATTCCAATTTCATTAGGAGCAATTGAGAGGCGAAAAATAAAATTAAAAGAATTATTAAAAATAGAAGAAGGTAGTGATATCGACTTAGTCCGAGAAGCTAAAAGCAAAGGATTACTTTTTTAATTTCTTAAACAAAAAAACGACACTTAATTGGTGTCGTTTTTTGTTTTATTTAAAGAAATTTTATTGTGTCAAAGCATCCCAGCCACGGGCTTTTAAAGCAATTTTTGTGTTAGCTCGAGTTACTAAATGAATGCCTTCACTTTCTTGTGTCATGTGACCAATAATAGTGAAATTTGGATTTGCTTTGATTTTTTCAAAATCTTCCATGGCAATAGTGAAGAGTAACTCGTAATCTTCTCCGCCATTTATGGCAACCGTTGTACTGTCAATATTAAATTCTTCACAAACATTAATAAATGTTGGATCGATTGGTAATTTGTCCTCATATAAATTACAACCCACTTTAGACTGCTTGCATAAATGCATAATTTCCGATGACAATCCATCTGAAATATCAATCATTGAAGTTGGTTTTATTTCTAAAGCGTGTAATAAAGTGCGGACATCTTTGCGTGCTTCCGGCTTCAATTGACGTTCAATTAAATAGGTATACGCGTCTAAATCTGGTTGTGAATTTGGGTTCACCTGAAAAACTTGCTTTTCTCTTTCTAAAACTTGCAATCCCATATAAGCAGCTCCAATATCGCCAGTAACCACTAATAAATCAGTTTGTTTAGCGCCATTTCTATACACGATTTCCTCTTCATCAGCTTCTCCAATAGCAGTTATACTGATGATTAATCCTTTTTGTGATGAGGTAGTGTCGCCACCTATAACATCTACATTATATTCACGCGCTGCATGCGTAATTCCTGCAAATAATTCATCTAATGCTTCCAAAGGAAAACGATTTGATACAGCAACAGAAACCGTGATTTGCGTTGGTTTGGCATTCATGGCACAAATGTCAGAAACATTGACTACGACTGCTTTATAGCCTAAATGTTTTAAGGGCATGTAAGCCAAATCAAAATGTACGCCTTCAATCAACAAATCTGTAGAAACAACTACTTTTTTATCTTTGAAATCCAAAACGGCAGCATCGTCCCCAATTCCTTTTAAAGTCGAAGGTTGGTTGATTTCAAAGTTTTTTGTCAAATGGTCTATCAATCCAAATTCTCCTAATTGAGCAATACTTGTTCGTTGTGGGTTTTTATCTTCAATCATTATTTTAATTGTTTTTGAGGTTGCAAATATACGAAGAAATATTCGCCTTGATTTGTACCAATTTTTATGAATTTTATCCGACCTTTAGAGTAGTAAAATTTGTGAAAGATGAAATCATTTGATATAGTTACGCTTACAGTTAATCCTGCTTTAGATAAAAGCACGCATTTTAAAGGCTTAGTCCCGGAACAAAAAATACGATGTGATGAACCACGTTATGATGCGGGAGGAGGAGGAATCAATGTTTCTAAGGCAATCTCCCGTCTAGGAGGGTCATCTTTAGCGGTATTTACTTCAGGTGGACCAATGGGTAAAATGCTTGAGGAATTGGTTAGTAAAGAATCTGTTGAATTTAAAGCAATCGAAGTCAAAACTTGGACAAGAGAAAGTTTTGTCGCTGTGGATGATAATACCAATTCACAATACCGATTTGGATTTACAGGCGGAAAAATTTCAGAAGAAGAAAGCAAAAGAATATTAGAAACCATAGCTAATTTTGATCTAAAATTTCTAGTAGCCAGTGGAAGTTTGAATGACGGTTTGTCAATAGATTTTTATCAAAAAATTGCTGAAATAGCCAAAAAATCAAATGCTAAGTTAATTGTGGATACCTCTGGTGAATCATTAAAAAAAGCATTAGAAATTGGTGTTTATATGATCAAACCCAATGTTGGAGAATTGGCAAAATTAATAGGTGTGGAACGATTGGAACTGGAGGAGGTAAACGAAGCCGCAAAACAAATCATTGCAAAAGGCGGAGCCGAAATCGTAGTTGTTTCACTTGGTCCGCAAGGCGCAGTTTTGGTTACCAAAGACTCCTATGATTTTGTACCAGCTCCCAACGTTGCCAAAAAAAGCACAGTAGGTGCCGGTGACAGTATGGTAGGCGGAATGGTTTGGGCGCTTTCGCAAAATAAAAGCCTGAAAGAAGTTATTCGTTGGGGCGTTGCCTGTGGATCGGCAGCAACAATGAATGAAGGAACCCAATTGTTTAAGTCCGAAGATGCAGAACGATTGTTCGAATGGTTGAAGAATAAATAAAAACAAAAAAACCTGACAATTTTTACATCGTCAGGTTTTCTCTTTATTCTTTCTTCTATTCTCTAAAAAAATTAATCATTCAACTTCAAAACAGCCATAAACGCTTCTTGTGGAATCTCAACATTTCCAACTAGTCTCATACGTTTTTTACCCTTTTTCTGTTTTTCCAATAATTTACGTTTACGCGAAATATCTCCACCGTAACATTTTGCGGTAACGTCTTTACGCAAAGCTTTTATCGTTTCACGAGAGATTACTTTTACCCCAATTGCTGCTTGTACAGGAATATCAAATTGCTGACGTGGTATTAATTCTTTCAACTTCTCACACATTTTTTTTCCAATAGAATACGCATTGTCGGCATGCATTAAGGATGACAAAGCATCAACAATCGTCGCGTTCAATAAGATATCCACTTTAACCAAATTAGAAGTTCGCATTCCAATAGGCGTATAATCAAAGGAAGCATATCCTTTAGAAACTGTTTTCAAACGGTCGTAAAAATCAAATACAATCTCGGCCAACGGCATGTCAAAAGTCAACTCTACACGTTCTGTAGTCAAATATGTTTGATTGGTAATCAATCCACGTTTTTCGATACACAAACTCATTACATTTCCAACATAATCAGATTTAGTAATGATTGTTGCTTTGATAAAAGGTTCTTCAACATGGTCTAAACGAGAAGGCTCCGGCAAGTCCGAAGGATTGTTTACGATAAGCGGTGTTGTAGGATCTTTTTTGGTGTAAGCCAAATACGAAACGTTTGGAACTGTAGTGATTACAGTCATGTTGAATTCTCTCTCCAAACGTTCTTGAATGATTTCCATGTGTAACATTCCTAAAAATCCGCAACGGAAACCAAATCCCAAAGCTGCTGAACTTTCCGGTAAAAACACTAATGATGCATCATTCAACTGCAGTTTTTCCATAGAGTTTCTCAACTCTTCGTAATCTTCAGTATCCACAGGATAAATTCCCGCAAAAACCATTGGTTTCACATCTTCAAAACCAGTAATTATATTTGTAGTCGGGTTTTTCGCATCTGTTAGCGTATCACCTACTTTTACTTCTTTCGCTTCTTTAATTCCAGAAATTAAATACCCAACATCACCAGCTGAAATTACTTGTTTCGGAACTTGATTTAGTTTCAAGGTACCAATTTCGTCTGCAAAATATTCGTTTCCGGTAGCCATGAATTTTATCTTCTGACCTTTTTTAATCTGTCCATTTTTCACACGAAAAATAACTTCGATTCCTCGAAACGGATTGTAGTGCGAGTCAAAAATCAACGCTTGTAAAGGCTCGTCAACATTTCCTGATGGAGGAGGAATTCTTTCAATAATGGCTGCCAAAATATTTTCTACACCCAAACCAGTTTTACCTGATGCATGAATAATTTCCTCTAATTTGCATCCCAATAAGTCCACTATATCATCGCTTACTTCTTCAGGATTGGCACTTGGTAAATCTACTTTATTCAAAACAGGAATAATTTCCAAGTCATTTTCAAGAGCCAAATATAAATTCGAAATCGTTTGTGCCTGGATACTTTGCGCTGCATCTACAATCAAAAGCGCGCCTTCACAAGCTGCAATCGAACGAGAAACTTCATACGAAAAATCCACGTGTCCCGGAGTATCAATCAAATTCAGGATGTATTCTTGTCCTTTATATGTGTATTCCATCTGAATCGCGTGACTCTTAATCGTAATCCCACGTTCACGTTCCAAGTCCATGTTGTCAAGCAATTGCGCCTTTTCTTCACGAGCGGTAACAGTTTGTGTTGCGCCAAGTAATCGGTCAGCAAGCGTACTTTTTCCGTGATCAATATGTGCAATAATGCAAAAATTCCTAATATGTTTCATGTTCTAAATAATATCAAATTTATTTGGGTTTACCCTGAATTTATTTCAGGGCGTGACCACAAGGGTCGGGCTTTTCGCTACAATCTTTTCCTTTTTAAAGAAAAAAGGAAAAGGATTTTCACTGCTATCCCTCACGCAATCGCCAAACAGCGACAATTAATCTGCAAATATAAGCTAAATTCAACAGTTTCAAAGTCCCGAATTCGCAAACTAATCGGTTTAATACTAAGTCTTTCTTCTTTCTTCTTTTATCCTTTCATCTAAAAAACGTAATTTTGCACCAAAATAAATGAAGATGGTCAAGATTGGCAACATAATATTACCCGAATTCCCTTTACTTCTCGCGCCTATGGAAGATGTGAGCGATCCGCCTTTCCGCAGATTGTGTAAAGCTCATGGTGCCGATTTGATGTATTCGGAATTTATTTCTTCCGAAGGATTAATTCGTGACGCCATCAAAAGCCGAATGAAATTAGACATCTTCGATTACGAACGCCCTGTAGGAATCCAAATTTTTGGTGGTGACGAAGAAGCAATGGCCATGTCCTCCAAAATTGTTTCCGCAGTAAACCCAGATTTAATAGATATTAATTTTGGTTGTCCCGTTAAGAAAGTCGTTTGCAAAGGCGCTGGTGCCGGTGTTTTGAAAGATGTAGATTTAATGATTCGTTTGACTCAGGCTGTTATAGATAGTACCCATTTGCCGGTTACGGTAAAAACGCGTTTAGGTTGGGACGATAATTCCATTAATATTGATGAGGTTGCTGAGCGTTTGCAAGACATTGGCGTAGCCGCTTTAAGCATCCACGCCAGAACCCGTGCCCAAATGTATAAAGGTCATTCCGACTGGTCGCACATTGCCCGAGTAAAAAACAATCCTAGAATCACAATGCCAATTTTTGGAAACGGCGATATCGATTCTCCGGAAAAAGCATTACAATACAAAAATGAATATGGCATTGACGGAATCATGATTGGTCGTGCAGCTATTGGTTACCCTTGGATTTTTAATGAAATCAAACATTACTTCAAAACTGGAGAACATTTGCCAAAACCCACCGTTGTCGATAGAGTTGAAGCGGTGCGCAACCACCTCACTTGGGCAATGGAATGGAAAGGAGAAAGACTAGGAATTGTTGAAACGCGTCCTCATTACACCAATTATTTTAAAGGAATTCATTCTTTTAAACCCTACAAACAAAAATTAGTAACGCTGGATCGTCCTGAAGAATTATTTGCTGCTTTGAATGAGATTGAAGAGGCATATGCAGGATACGAGGTTGTTTAAAATAAAAAAGGGCTTAACAATTTGTTAAGCCCTTTTTGTTATACTTCTATACGTTTCCACTTCCCCCTTTTGTAAAGAACGATACTTGCTAAAGTAATTGCGGTTTCGGCTATAGGAATCGCTATAAAAACACCTGTTGGTCCCATTTTATAATATTTGGATAATAAATAAGCCAATGGAATTTGGAACAACCAGAATCCGAAAAAATTAATCATTGTTGGAGTCCAGGTATCACCGGCTCCATTGAATGTATTAATTAACACCATTCCTATTCCATAAAAAACATATCCCAAACACATGGTTTGTAATGCTTCAACGGCAATCTTTTGAATAATAAGATCATTTGTAAAAAATGAAATCAGGGAACTGGCAAAAAACAATGTGATAACTGTAATAATTGCCATAAAAATTACATTGTATTTTGCGGTCGTAAAAACGGATTTTTCGGCACGTTCAATTTTTTTGGCACCTAAATTTTGACCCACCAAAGTTGCAGCAGCATTACTTAATCCCCAAGCAGGAAGAATAAAAAACATCATGATGCGCAATGCCGTTTGATATCCCGCCGAACCATGATCTCCACCCGTTGTGGCGACTAATTGAGCCAAAAATATCCAACTGCAGGAAGCAATTACAAATTGTAATACTCCAGGAGCAGCGATTTTTACCAATGCTTTTATTTGTTCCAAATCTGGAATGAAATAAGAAGGTATAATTTTCAATATTCCCCTGCCATTAAATAAATGATACAATTGGTACAAAACACCAATACTTCTGCCTATAGTTGTTGCCATTGCTGCACCCATTAATCCAAAAGCAGGAATAGGTCCAAATCCATTAATTAATATGGGACATAAAATAATGTTGCAAATATTAGCCAACCAAAGACTTTTCATGGCAATGGCAGCATTTCCTGCACCACGGAATATTCCGTTAATAAGAAATAAAAGCATGATGCATAAACTTCCGCCCATCATAATTCGAGTGAAGTTTAGCCCATATTCAGCAGCTTCAATAGAGGCTCCCATAAATAACAAAATATCTTTGGCATAAATAAAACCAAAAATGCTGATTATTGTGTTGATAACAAATGCAATAATAATGGCTTGCATTCCGGATTTTGCAGCAGCAACAGGATCTTTTTCGCCAATTCTACGAGCAACAACCGCAGTAGCAGCCATACTAATTCCGATAGCAATAGAATAAACAATCGTGATTACCGATTCGGTTAAACCAACCGCTTGAATAGCATAACTGCTTTGCTCTAAATGACCAACAAAATATAAATCGACTAAAGCAAAAACGGATTCCATAAGCATTTCCAATACCATCGGAATGGCTAGAAGAATTACTCCTTTTTTGATGCTTCCAGACGTGTAATCAAAAGATTCATCTCCTTTGATAGCTTGTTTTAATGTTGCAAAAATTCGAGAAAATAAGTTTTTTTCTATTGTTGTTTCTGTCATGATAAATTAGGATTAATAAGATGAAAAGTCCAGACGTATTAGCTGGACCTAAAAGTAAATAAAGTGGCCCTAATTATTTAGAAATAAAGAAGGACTAGACAGAAACTATCATAGCGTTTAGATTTTAAGAAAGGTAAATGTAAATATTCTTTTTAATTAAAAAAATTAATCCAACAACTTCTTGCTCACGCGACTACTTGCAATTAAGGAAGCAATAAAGCCTAGTGCAACGATAGTTCCCATGACGATTAGTACGTTTTCGAGAGAAAAAATTACTGGATACGCCAGTGTAGGAGTAATCATGACCAACTGAAAATATTCTTGTAATAACACAATAATAATTCCTAAAACCAAGCCAATAATTCCGCCGAAAACACTCAATAAAGTGCCTTGAAGCAGGAATATTTTTCGTAAATCCTTGATTTCGGTTCCAAGATTAAAAAGGGTTTTTAGGTTTCCTTTTTTGTCTAAAATCATCATAATTAACGCGCCAATCAAGTTAAAAAGTGCCACAACTATCACCAAAGTAAAGATTAAATACACGGCAATATTTTCGGTATTCAACATTTTATAGAGCGATTCGTTGAGTTGCGCCCTGTTTTTTACGGTGATTTTATTGTTGAAAATAGTTTGAAGTTGTTCTGTAATTACACTTTCGTCAGCATCGGTTTTTGTCTTGATTTCAATCCCGGAAACCTGATTGGTTTTGTATTCCAATAATTCCTGCGCTAAACCTAAATCAGCAAAAACATATTTCGAATCTAAATCTTCGCTAATGGCATAAATCCCAACAGGAATTAGATCCGTTTTGTTAAAAGCTTCTTCTGGATTTTCGATAGCGCCTTTTCCTGGCTTTGGAACTAAAACTTCTAATTGACGATTAAAATCCAGTAATCCCATGGAGAATTTTTGGGAAATTCCGTAGCCCACAACCACTTGATACGTATTTGGTTTCAACCATTGTCCATTGAAAAGTTTTGTTTCTATGGCATTTACTTTACTGAAATTAGAATCAACACCTTTCAAGTAGGTAACTTCCTGTTTTCCGTCAAAAGTGAATAAAACACGCTCTTCAATAATTTTAGTATACGAAACCAAACCGTCAATTTTCTTGATTTGGCTTTCTTGATTTGGAGAAATCAAAAAGGATTTTCCCAGAGTACTGCTTATTTTTAGGTCGGGGTCAATCTCATTCGTAAACGAAAGACTAAAAACTTTCAACCCGCTAAAAACAGATAAAACCACAAACAAAGCCATTGCGCCAACAATAATTCCCATGCTGGCAATGCGATTGATAATATTGATAGCATTATTTTTACTATTGCTACGAATGTAGCGTTTGGCTATGTAAAGGGGGAAATTCAAATTTTATTGAAATCTGCGTTTGTCCAAAAGATCTCTGTTTTCGATAGGATTATCTCTGTTGGCTAAGGCGTTGTCAATTTTTTCAATGTAATCCAAAGAGTCGTCAATAAAGAAAACCAAATTTGGAACTTTTCTTAATTGTAAGCGAACACGTTGTGATAAATCATGCTTAATGTTTTTAGCATTGGACTTCACCGCCTCTAAAATCTCTTTTGCTTTGTCCTGAGGGAAAACGCTTAAATGCACTGTCGCTACTGATAAATCTGTAGTCACAGTAACCTTGGATACCGAAATGATTAAATTAGCCAATCCGTTTTTTCTCACTTCACCTTGCAGAATATCAACCAAATCTTTTTGGATAACCCCACCTATTTTTTTCTGTCTATTTGTTTCCATGCTGCAAAAATACTACTTTTAAGTTTTATCCCGAAGTTTCGGGGCAAATTTTAAAAGTAACCTATTAATACGTGTATTTTTAGAAGCTATTTCCTGCTGTTCACTATATCTTTTTATAAAGTGAAGAAAAATCACCTTATAAAAAGGATGCCGTTTCCATCAGGGCTAGGAGATATGAGAAATTAGGACGCTAATTCTAAATCAGAAATCTAAAATCGTTAATCAGAAATCTAAAATCTTAATGCAAAGACCTTCATTCTCCATATACGACGCATCGGCAGGCTCCGGAAAAACCTATGCGCTTGTCAAAGAATACCTAAAAATTATCCTTGTCGCGCCAAAAAATGATGCCTACCGAAACATTCTCGCCATTACGTTTACCAACAAAGCGGTTCACGAAATGAAAAGCCGAATCGTAGGCAGTTTATCCGAATTTGCTAAAGACGAACCCAGCGAGAAAGCGCAGAATTTAATGCAGGATTTGGTGAATGGAAAACGAAAAGAAAATAATCCTGAAGAATGGAGCGAAGAACCAATAGGACTTTCGATTATTGAAATCAAAACGAAATCCCAACAAATCATTAAGCACATTATTCATAATTATGCCGCTTTTGATATTTCGACCATTGATAAATTTACGCATAAAGTGATTCGGGCTTTTGCGCATGATTTGAATTTGCCCATGACTTTTGAAGTCACTTTGGATACCGAAAATTTATTGATAGAAGCCGTCGATGCTATTATTGCTCAAGCTGGAGAAGATGAAACATTAACAAAATTGTTAATTGATTTCACGATGGAAAAAACCGATGATGATAAATCTTGGGATATTTCTCGGGAAATTCTCGAAACGGGTCGATTGGTTTTAAACGAAAATAACAGAAACGAAATCACCCATTTTCAAGATAAATCCATCACTGAATTTGTCGAAATAAAAAACAAACTTTCCGAAGCCTGCAAACACTTAGAAAAGCAAACTATTATTTTTGCAGAAGAAGCGCTAACGGTAATTGATAAAAACGGAATTGATGTAAAATCTTTTTCCAGAGGGACTTTTCCAAATCATATTACTAGTATTCAACAAGGGAAATTCAATCCCAAGAATAAAACTTTTCATGAGTTTGATGATATTGCAATCAATAAAACGGCAAAAGATCGAGCGATTATTGAAAATCTTATTCCTGAATTTTTGTTAATTCTTACTAAAGTTTACACAGCTTTCGAAAAGATAAATTTCTATAAAGCGTTCCTGAAAAACATTACGCCATTATCATTACTAAATACCGTAAGTAATGAATTAACCAAAATTCAGGAAGAGCAAAATGTACTTTCTATTTCAGAATTTAATGCGATTATCCATCGCGAAATTCAAAATCAGCCGGCACCTTTTATATATGAACGATTGGGCGAGCGCTACCGTCATTTTTTTATTGATGAATTTCAGGATACTTCCGAAATGCAATGGCAAAACCTGATTCCGCTGATTGATAATGCGCTTTCGGGTCAGGATGATTTTGGAGTAAAAGGAACTTTGATGATTGTTGGCGATCCAAAACAATCTATTTACAGATGGCGTGGCGGGAAAGCAGAACAATTTATCGAGTTGAGTAAAGACCAAAATCCGTTCAATAACCCAGACAAAAGACTCGAACATTTAGATAAAAATTACCGCTCTTATTCACAAATAATCGAATTTAACAATGATTTTTTCAAATTGATTTCGAACGAATTCGAACATTTGGATTATAAAGATTTGTATGAAAATCACAGTCATCAAAAAACGAATGACAAAACCGGTGGATACGTAAATATTTCTTTCATTCCAAAAGTAGAAACTTCGGAAGATGAAGAAACGTTGGACAAAACCGATTTGTATGTTTTAGCGACATTAAATACGATTCAAAAAGTACTGCAACAAGGCTTTCAATACAAAGATATTGTGATTCTTACTCGGAAACGAAGTCAAGGAATTGCGATTGCGAATTATTTGACCGAGCAACGGATTCCACTTTTGTCATCGGAAACTTTGATGATTCAAAATGCCACCGAAGTTCGATTGATTATTCATTTATTGAAATACCTGAAAAACAGTTCTGATTTGGAATCCAAAGCAAATTTTCTTCAATATTTAGCGCAGAACAGTCAGGATAAATTACCTATTCATGATTTTATCGCTCAAGGAATGGCGTTGTTTCAAGAAGCTGATTTCGAAAATTGGTTGATGAGTTTCGATGTTTCGCTTTCGTTTCAAAACATTAGAAAAAAATCATTGTATGAAGCGGTGGAGACAATAATAACAAAGTTCCTGAACCCAAAAATTAGTAATGCCTACGTTCAATATTTCCTGGATATTGTTCTGGAGCGAGATATTCGCAATCAAGCAGGAATTTCGGATTTCTTGAATTTCTGGGATAAAAATGCGGAGAAATTCAGTATTCCGTCTCCAGAAGGTACTAATGCAGTTCGGATTATGACGATTCATAAATCGAAAGGATTGGAATTTCCGGTTGTTATTTTTCCTTTTGCAGAAGAAGATTATAGTCTAAAGCCAAAAGATAAATTATGGCTCAACGCGGAGGAACAAGATTTTGGTTTGCCAAAAGTATTGATTGACAATAGTAAAGCGGTGGAAGGATTTGGAGTCGAAGCTGCGGAGGTTTATAATCAAAAAAAGCAGGAAGAATTATTAGATAACATCAATGTTTTATACGTTGCTTTGACAAGAGCTGAGGAGCAATTATATGTGATTTCGAATATGAATTTATCCAGTAAAGGAGAAATTCCAAAAAATAATATGTGTAGTTTTTTTATTAATTATTTGGATAATAAAGTTGGGTTTGATGAAAATAAATTGGAATATGAATTTGGAAATCCAGCGAAATTATCTTCAGTAAAACAACACATCGACACTTCAAAAACGATTCCTTTGGTTTCTGAAATTCTGAATCCAAAGAATATAAAAATTGCGCAACGAGAAGCATTAATGTGGGGAACGCATCAGCAGGAAGCTATAGAATACGGAAATGTGATTCATGAGATTTTATCTTTTGTCAAAACGAAAAATGATGTTGATTTGGCAATTACAAAGTCTATTGAAAATGGATTGATCACTTTTGCTCAAAAAGAAATAGTTTTTAATACGATTCAAGAAATTGTCAATCACAGTGAATTAGGAATTTGTTTTGCCGAAGGAAATGAAGTTTTGAATGAACAAACTATTATTCAAAAAGAAGGTAAAACCATTAAACCGGACCGAATGGTTTTAACAAAAAACAAAGAAGTGTTATTGCTGGATTATAAAACAGGAACACATAATGTGAAATACCAACAGCAATTGGAAAATTATCAAACAGCAATTGAGTTAATGGGATATAAAGTGATAAAAAAAGCACTTATATATATAGGAAAAGAAATCGATGTAGTAAATTTGTAGCTTGAGATATTTATAAACATAAAACGAATTAATAAACACTAACTAATGTACGGAAAAATAAAAGAACATCTTCAAGCAGAATTACAAACTATTGAAGATAATGGAATTTTCAAAAAAGAAAGAATTATCACTTCGCCTCAAGGAGCAGAAATCACTATTTCTACAGGAGAAACTGTTCTGAATTTTTGTGCTAATAATTATCTTGGATTGTCATCACATCCAGAAGTAATTCAGGCTGCAAAAGATGCTTTGGATACACATGGTTTCGGAATGTCATCGGTGCGTTTTATATGCGGAACTCAGGATATTCACAAAACATTGGAAAGAAAGATTTCTGAATTTTATGGTACTGAAGATACTATTCTTTACGCGGCAGCTTTTGATGCTAACGGCGGAGTTTTCGAACCTTTATTAGGGGAAAACGATGCGATAATTTCAGATAGTTTGAATCATGCTTCTATCATAGATGGTGTTCGTTTGTGTAAAGCTGCTCGATATCGTTATGAAAATAGCAATATGGAAGATTTGGAGCAACAATTAATAAAGGCTACTGATGCAGGAACTCGTTTCAAGTTGATTGTAACAGATGGTGTTTTCTCTATGGATGGTGTCGTAGCTCCTTTGGATAAAATCTGTGATTTAGCAGATAAATACGATGCGATGGTTATGGTAGATGAATGTCATGCTGCCGGATTCATTGGTGCAACCGGAAAAGGAACGCTCGAGGCAAAAGGTGTAATGGGTAGAGTAGATATTATTACCGGAACATTAGGCAAAGCACTTGGTGGCGCTATGGGTGGTTATACGACTGCCAAAAAAGAAATTATCGAAATATTGCGTCAACGTTCCAGACCGTATTTGTTTTCTAATTCTTTGGCGCCAGCAATTGTTGGAGCTTCTATTAAAGTTTTTGAATTATTAGAAAAGGATACTTCATTGCGTGATAGATTGGAATCGAATACTAACTATTTCAAAGAAGGAATGAAAAAAGCTGGTTTTGATATTATTGATGGGGACTCTGCTATAGTTCCGGTTATGCTATATGATGCAAAATTGTCACAAAAAATGGCAGAGGAGCTTTTGAAAAAAGGGATTTACGTTATTGGTTTCTTTTTTCCAGTAGTTCCTAAAGATAAAGCGAGAATTAGAGTACAGTTATCTGCAGCACACACAAAATTACACCTAGATAAGGCTATCAGTGCTTTTGTTGAAGTTGGTAGAATGCTAAATGTTATAGAATTTTGATTTGAAGTTATATAATTTCCACTTTTGACAGTTTTTATGGTTTTTTTTTAACATTTAGTTTTGTAGTTAAAAATTTACGCATTACTTTTGTTTATAATTAACTAAATTGTAATTAAAAAAATTAAGTATGAAACATCTTAACAAACTTTTAGTTGCTGTAATGATGGTGATGGGATTAAGTTCTCAAGCACAAGACAGTAACAATCCATGGGCACTCTCTTTTGGAGTTAATGCCGTTGACACTAAAACTAGTGCTGGTGGAGGACATAATTGGCTAGATCAACATTTCTCTCAACCATTCGCAATTAAAGACAACTGGAACATCCTTCCTTCTGTGTCTTATTTAACTGTATCTAGATACGTAGGAGATAATTTCTCTTTTGGACTTTCTGGATCTGTGAATAAAATTGACAAATTTGTGAGATTTGCTCCAACTGCAGTAGGTCATGATTCTCGTGGATATGTGGTGACTAATCCTGGAGACTTAATGTATTACGGTGTTGATGCAACTATTAAATATAGTTTCATGAATTTGATTAGTTCTAAAGTTATTGATCCGTCTCTATCTGTTGGTGGAGGTTATACTTTCTTTGGGGATAGTAGTTTCGGAACTTTAAATCCAGGTGCTGGTTTAACTTTTTGGTTTACTGAAAATGTTGGTTTAGAACTTGCTACAAAATATAAAAAATCTTTTGGTGATAGAGAAGATGCAGCTGGTGTTCCAGATGCTCCATCACATTTTCAACATTCAGCTGGTCTTATCTTCAAATTCGGAGGTAAAGATACAGATGGAGATGGAATTTATGACAAAGATGATGCTTGTCCAGAAGTTGCTGGTTTAAAAGAATTCAACGGATGTCCTGATACTGATGGAGATGGAATTCAAGACAGTGCTGATGCTTGTCCAGAAGTTGCTGGTTTAGCTGCATTGAACGGATGTCCTGATACTGATGGAGATGGAATTGCTGATAAAGATGATGCTTGTCCAGAAGTTGCTGGTTTAGCTGCATTGAAAGGTTGTCCTGATACTGACGGAGACGGAGTAGCTGATAAAGATGACAAATGTCCAACTGTTGCAGGTCCTAAAGAAAACGCAGGTTGTCCTTGGCCAGATACTGATGGAGATGGTGTTTTAGACAAAGATGATAAATGTCCAGACGTAAGAGGTACTGTTGCTAATCAAGGTTGTCCAGAAGTTTCTGAAGAAGTTATGAAAACTTTAAATAACTATGGTAAAATTATCTTGTTTGATTCTGGTAAAGCTACTTTCCAAAAAGGAACTTACACAGTTTTACAATCAATCACTTCAATCTTAAAAGAATATCCTTATTCAAGATTCATGATCGAAGGTCACTGTGATAGTGATGGTAGTAATGAACTTAACCAAACTTTATCTGAGAACAGAGCTGCTGCAGTTAAAAATTATTTAATTGAAAACGGAATTGCTGCTGATAGACTTAGATCTACAGGTTTTGGTGAAACTAAACCAATTGCAACTAACAAAACTGCAAAAGGAAAAGCAATGAACAGAAGAGTTGAAATATCTTTGATTAAAGAATAATTTCTTTCTAAAATATTTATGGAAAACGCCTCGATTTATCGAGGCGTTTTTTTATTTTTATAGAATGACAAATACTTCTTTTTTAGATAAAATAGCCGCAGTTTTAATTGAAAATTACTCAGGCAATCTTTCCAATACAATTGTTGTTTTACCAAACAAACGAGCCAAAATATTCCTGATTGAAGCGCTAAAAAATCAGGTTACCACAAATATACTTTCTCCCGAAATTATAAGTATTGAAGATTTTGTTCAAAATATTGCAGGTATTCGCACCATAGATCCCATTGAACTATTATTTGAATTCTATGAAGTCTACTTATCCATTACCGATAAAGCAAACCAACAAACGTTTGAATTGTTTGCCAATTGGGCAAAAACGCTGTTACAAGATTTTAATGAAATTGACCGCTATTTATTAGAACCATCACATGTTCTTTCGTATTTGAAAGATATCGAGGATATTAAAAAATGGGGAATTGAAGTCGAAAATAAAACGGTATTATTAGAGAAATATATCGATTTTTGGAAATTACTACCCAATTATTATCAATCACTTTATACACATTTGCTAAACAAAGGAATTGGATATCAAGGCTTGATTTATCGTGAAGCAGTTAATAATCTAAATCATTTTTCGAATTCGTTACAAGGTAAACAATTCCTGTTTGCCGGTTTTAATGCATTAAATGCAGCCGAAGAAAAAATAATCCAGCACCTTATCGCTTCTGATCAGGCCAAAATATATTGGGACGTAGATCAAACATTTCTCAATGATCCGTATCACGATGCAGGGCTGTTTGTGCGACGTTTCAAAGAAAGTTGGAAACATTATAAACTACATCCGTTTGAATGGATTGTAAATGATTTTTCGCAGACTAAAAACATACAGGTTATTGGAACGCCAAAAACAATTGGTCAGGCCAAAATAGCCGGAAGTATTATTGAGAATGTCATTAATAAAAATCCCAACGGGAAGTTGGATAAAGTGGCTGTGGTTTTAGGCGAGGAAAATCTTCTGGTGCCGCTTTTATATTCGTTACCGTCAAGCGTTGGAGCTTTGAATATCACGATGGGGTATTCAAGCAAGAACAATCCAGCCCAGATTTTGATCGCCAAATTATTCAAAATGCACACGAATGCGTTGTCCAGAAATGCTAAAAGCTATGTCTTATATTACAAAGATGTATTGGATATTTTGACGCATCCTTTGGTGGAGCCGTATGCGAAAGCCAGCGCGCTTGTCCATACTATCAATCAAAATAATTATACTTTTATTACGCATCATAAATTGATGGAATTGAATGTAATTCCAAGCGAGTTGTTTCTCTTGTTATTCCAAAAATGGGAAAATGGTTCGATTCCGGTATTAGAGACTATTTCTAAATTATTGCAAACCATAAAAGAAAATTTAAGTAACGACAACGAAGAAGAAAAAATCACAAAGGCTTTTGTTTTTGCCATTTTCAAAGTCATCAATAAACTGATTAATTACTATTCCAAGCACGAACATATCGATAAAATAGAAACGCTTTATGCCATTTACAAACAAGTAATTGATTTAGCCGAAGTTTCTTTTGAAGGAGAACCTTTGAATGGTTTGCAAATTATGGGAGTCTTAGAAAGCCGTGTTTTGGATTTTGACACCGTTATTGTAACTTCAATGAATGAAGGGAAATTTCCGGCGGGAAAATCACAAAATTCGTTTATTCCGTATGATGTGAAACGTGAATTGGGGTTGCCAACTTTCAAGGAAAAAGATGCCATTTATACCTATCATTTTTATCATTTGTTGCAACGTGCCAAAAATATTTATTTACTGTATAATACTGAAAGTGAAGGTTTGGATGCGGGTGAAAAAAGTCGATTCATAACCCAACTCGAAGTCGAAAAGCAAAAAAATCATACATTGACACACGAAATTTATAATGCTGTTTTACCCGAAACAGCATATCAACCGATGGTGATTCCAAAATCGGAAAGTGTAATGTTGCGATTGAAAGAAATTGCAGAAAAAGGGTTTTCTCCATCGGCATTGACGAGTTATATCCGGAATCCAATTCAGTTTTATTTCCAGAAGATTTTACGCATCAGCGAAGTCGAAGAAGTCGAGGAAAATATTGCCTTGAATACGTTGGGAACCATTATCCACGAAACTTTGAAAGTTTTGTATGAACCTTTCATTGGCAAATTTATTTCGGAAAGTGATATTTTAAATTGTTTCAAACAAATTGACGCTGAGGTTTTGAAGCAATTCAAATTGGTGTATAAAGAAGGCGAAATCAAAAAAGGTCGAAATTTATTGGCGTTTGAAGTTGCTAAACGAAATGTTTCGAATTTCTTAAAAGTAGAACTGGAAAGTATAAAGAACGGAGATGCAATAAAAATTCTAGCGTTAGAACAAACTTTCGAGCGACCATTACATCATCCTAATTTGCCTTTTCCGGTATTGATAAAAGGAAATGTGGACCGAATTGAAGAGCGCAACGGAATTATTCGAATCATTGATTATAAAACAGGAAAAGTAGAAAAAGCAAGTGTCACATTGAAATCTTGGAAAGGATTAACCGAAGACATTAAAAGCGATAAAATCATTCAGGTGCTCGCGTATGCTTATATGTATGAACATGAGGCAAAAGGAAAGCCAATTGAAGCAGGAATTATTTCTTTTAAGAATTTAAAGGCAGGTTTTCTTCCGTTTAATTTTAAAGAAGACAAAGAAATAAATTCGATTATAAATGAAGAAATTTTGAGTAATTATTTAGAGCAAATGGTTCTTTTATTGAGCGAAATTTTAGACGAGAATATTCCTTTTGAAGAGAAAATAATTTAAACAGAGTTCCCAATCAGAAAATTAGCCAACATCTTTGAGTTTTACAAAAGTACATTGACGATAAACGTGTCAATAAGTGTTTTGGCATGGGTTTTTGGAGGGTTTGAAACCTTCAAATACGTGCTTATTATTTTTGGTTTCTTCATCAGTATTTTGATAAAAGAAGTGAATGCTAAAAATGAATACCTGTTTTATTACAACAACGGAATCTCAAAACTGCATTTATTCATCTATGGTTTTCTAATGAATTTTGTTTTTTCGTTGATGCTGATTTTAGTCATTAATTTAGTAATCAAACTCGTATGACTAAAAATATTTTAGAAGTAGACAGTGTTCAAAAACAATATGATGGAAAAATCATAGTTTCCGATGTGTATTTGAAATGCGAAACGGCTGATATCATTGGTGTTTTAGGAAGAAATGGTTCCGGAAAATCTACTTTGTTGAAAATCATTTTCGGAATTGTAACTGCCGATTTTAAATTTGTTCGAGTTGATGGCGTCGTGAAATCAAAAACTAGAGATTTACTAAATGAAATTAGTTATTTGCCTCAAGATAATTTTATTCCAAATTCATTTTCGATAAAAAAGACAATCTTATTGTCGATTGCCAAAGAGAAATTACAGGATTTCTATGCTGATGAAATGATTCAATCGATGTTAGATAAAAAAATAAAACATTTATCCGGCGGAGAATTACGGTATTTAGTGATTAAATTAATCCTGAATAATGCGTCAAAATTTGTTTTGTTGGACGAGCCTTACAATGGTTTATCGCCCATAATGATTGAAAAAATAAATGAATTAATTACAGAAATGTCCAGTGTAAAAGGTATTATTATCACGGATCATAATTATGAAAATGTGATTAAGGTTTCCACAAAACTAGCGTTGATGAAAGAAGGAAAAATGCACCACTTGAAAGACAAAAGCGAATTGGTTGAAAAAGGGTATTTGAAATCAGGAATGATTTAGATGCTTTTGAAAAAAGCCAACAATACAATCAATAATTGGTCCTGGTTTTCAATATGACTCATGTGTCCGTCCGGAAAAGTCACCAGTTTTACTGCAGTGTTTTCTATCTGTTCTTTGGTTTCTTCGTAATTTAAAACAGGATCTTTTTCTCCAAGAATTAATAATTTAGGATAGGGTGTAAGATGCAACAACACTTCCCGATCTTGTCGTATTTTCATTCCTTCCAGTGACGCAACGATTCCTTGAAGCGGTGTTTTTAAAGCTTCTTTTTTTACGCTTTCAATTTCGGATGAAAGTCGTTCTCTGTTGGATTCACTGAATAAGTTTGCAATAGAAAGTGAAACAAAATTCATAAAAGATTGTTTTACCGCTTTAATAGCTCGATCCCGATTTGTTTTTCGTTCCTCGCTGTCGGCTCTAGCGGTCGAGTTTAATAAAACCAATCCTTTTATGGTGTCAGGATATAATTCGGCGAAAGCCAAAGCCACATAACCACCCATAGAATGTCCGACAAAAATGGCTTTCCGGATGCGTAATTCCGATAAAACGGCGTGAACCGCATCGGCATTATCTTCCATCGTTTGAACGTAACTCAAACATTCCGTTTCTCCATGTCCCAATAAATCAATCGTGATAACGCGGTTTTTTTTAGCAAACTCCGGAATATAAAAATCCCACATGCCTTTGTTTTCCAAGAAACCATGAAGTAAGACAATAGCGGTTCCTTTCCCGGTATCGGAATAGGAGATGTTGGTATTTTTAAAGAGAATTTGTTTCAAAATGAAAATTTAGTCTACAAAAGTAACATTTTATTTTTTTAACCATTTAAGAAATATAAGGTCATGTAAGCAATTCATGAATGCACTTGTATTAAAAATAGTATATTTGAGAAAAGCATTTATAAATATGAACAGACTTGTGATTATTGGAAACGGATTTGATTTGGCTCATGGATTGCCGACTTCTTATAAAGATTTTATGAATGATTATTGGAGAAATGTCATACAAGTTTTTGAAAATAAGGATAATTATGAGGACAATCTTTTTTCATTAAAATTAAATATGGTAAGTATAGGAATTGAAGGTCGTAACGAATTTTATAAAGATGTTAAGTGTTATAAAACGTTAAAGCAGTTTGCTGAAAGAAATAAAAAATACTGTATTAAAGAATTTAAGAATAAATTTTTCCTCTATTTAAGTGATGTTGCTATGGTAGAAAATTGGGTTGATATTGAAAATACTTATTATTGTATTTTAAAGGAAAGTGTTAAAGGAGGCTTATCTAAATATAATTATCCTTGGGATGTTTCTAGACTGAATAAAGAATTTGAAGAAGTAAAAATTCTACTTGAAAAATATTTAGTGGATGAAGTAGTGAATAAATATAATTTAGATTTCACAAAAAATCCAAATACTAATTGGCTGAAAATTTACAATTTTCTAAAGCCTATTTCTTTATTAAGTAATGAAGAAAATATTTTAAAGGAATTTATAAGTATTGATGATGTTAATGAAATAAAAGAACATTTTGAAAAAGAACGAAAAGAAGAATTGGTAAATAATTTGTATTTTTTAAATTTTAATTATACTCCAATTACAAGTATTTATCGTGAATTATTAGGTAAAGATGATAAAATAGAAACAAGGATGAATTTTATTCACGGAAGTTTAGGAAATGTTTCAGAAAATAAAATCAATTTTGGTTTTGGGGATGAAATGGATGATGAATATAAGTCGATTGAAAATTTGAATAATAATGAGTATTTAAAGAATTTTAAATCTTTTCAATATCTTCAAAATTCAAATTATAATGATTTGTTACGATATATTGATAATGATAAATTTCAGGTTTTCATAATTGGACATTCTTGTGGATTATCAGATAGAACCTTATTAAACACTATTTTTGAACATAATAATTGCAGATCAATAAAGGTTTTTTACCATCAAAAAGAGAATGGAACTGATAACTACACTGAAATAATTCAAAATATATCAAGACATTTTAACAAGAAGAAATTAATGAGAGAAAAGATTGTAAACAAAACACTTTGTCAACATTTACCACAAATTCAACTTCCCTTAAAATAAAACGGCCTCCATTTCTGAAAGCCATTTTAATTATTTAAAATCGTTTATCTCCATCGAGCAAACTTCCTAATCCGCCTAACAAACTGCCTTCGTCGCGACTGTTCCCGCCGGCTCTTGGAGCAGATGCGATGATTCTGTCGGCTAGTCGGCTGAAAGGCAAAGATTGTACATAAACTGTTCCCGGTCCGCGAAGCGTGGCGTAAAACAAACCTTCGCCTCCAAAAATAGAATTCTTGATTCCGCCAATAAACTCAATATCATAATCAACATCTTTGGTAAAACCTACGATACAACCAGTATCCACTTTTAGGATTTCGCCTGCGGCTAATTCTTTTTTGGCCAATGTTCCGCCGGTATGTACAAACGCCATTCCGTCGCCTTCTATTTTTTGCATGATAAAACCTTCGCCACCAAACAATCCGCGACCGAGTTTTTTAGAGAATTCAATTCCCACAGAAACGCCTTTGGCAGCACAAAGGAAGGAATCTTTCTGGCAAATGAATTTACCGCCAAATTGTGTTAAGTCAATTGGGATTATTTTTCCTGGATAAGGCGATGCAAAGGAAACTTTGCTTTTGGTATTGTTTTGATTGATGAACGCCGTCATAAAAAGACTTTCACCGGTTAAAACTCTTTTTCCGGCACTTAAAAGTTTGCCGAACAGTCCGTTTTCCTGTCCGGAACCATCTCCAAAAATGGTTTCCATTTGGATATTATTGTCCATCATCATAAAACTTCCCGCTTCGGCAATTACTATTTCCTGTGGGTCTAATTCTATTTCCACATATTGCATTTCCTCGCCGTAAATGTGGTAGTCTATTTCGTGTGCTTGCATGATTTCTGTGTTTTAAGTTTTTATTTAAAAGTTTTTACCATTAAGAAATTAAGTTTCATTAAGAATCAGAGCTTAATTTTTCTTAATTTCTTTTTGATTCAAATTACATATTGAATATGTTTTAAAAAATAGTTGTTGTTTTAAATAAGTCGGAAGGGTGATTATAAAGTTACAGTTTTACCATGAATTTTGGAATTCGTGTTTTGGAATTATAGATTTTCTCGTTGTAGCGCGCAAGGGATAATAGCGGAAAGCCCACAGTCTTGTCTTTTTGGACGAGACGAGGACTTATAGCGGATAGCCCGACGCAGCTGGAGTTTACGGAAGCTGGGTTGCGCCCAAAAAAAAATCGGTTCACATTGCTGTAAACCGATTTAGTTGTATGTATTTAAGGAATTAACTGTTCATTAATTCTTCGATTTCGTCCACTTCAATTGGGATGTTGCGCATCATGTTGAATGGTTCACCGCTTTCCTGAACGATAATGTTGTCCTCCAGACGGATTCCGAAACCTTCGGCAGGAATGTAAATTCCAGGCTCTACGGTGAACACCATATTGGCTTGCATTGGCTCGGTCAAGATTCCGTAATCGTGCGTGTCCAATCCCATGTGGTGGGAAGTTCCGTGCATGAAATATTTTTTATAAGCGGGCCATTCCGGGTTTTCGTTTTGCACATCGGCTTTGTCAATAAGACCTAAACCTAGTAGTTCTGAAGTCATTAATTTCCCCACTTCGATATGGTATTGTTTCCAAAGTGTTCCTGTAGTCAGCATTTTGGTCGCTTCGTTTTTTACATTTAAAACGGCATTGTACACTTCTTTTTGTCTTTTGGTGTACTTTCCTGAAACCGGAATGGTACGCGTCATATCACTGGAATAATTAGCATATTCAGCTGCAACATCCAGTAAAATCAAATCGCCAGCTTTGCATTGTTGGTTATTTTCGATGTAGTGCAACACATTGGCATTGTTTCCGGAAGCGATAATTGGCGTGTAAGCAAAACCTCTGGAACGGTTGCGAATGAATTCGTGAATCAGCTCGGCTTCGATTTCGTATTCGGTCACGTTTGGTTTCACGAAAGACAATAATCTTCTAAAACCAAGTTCCGTAATATTACAGGCTTTTTGGATTAAGTCCAATTCTTCGGTTTCTTTTACAGAGCGAAGACGTTGCAATATCGGATTACTTTTTGCGACAGTATGTGCCGGATATTTCTCTTTCCACCATTTTACAAAACGGGCTTCACGCGTTTCAGTTTCTACAGTGGCACGGTAATGCTCGTTTGTATTGATGTAAATTGTTTCAGCGTGCGTCATCATTTCGAATAAAACTTTTTCGAAATCCTGTAACCAATGTACGGTTCTGATTCCTGTTACTTCAAAAGCACGCTCTTTAGTCAGTTTTTCACCTTCCCAAATTGCAATGTGTTCGCTGGTTTCTTTTAAGAAAACCATTTCTCTTTGGTGCTCGTATGGCGCATCGGGGAAAAGCAATAAAATACTTTCTTCCTGATCTACTCCGCTTAAATAAAAGATATCGCGGTGTTGTGCAAATGGCAAAGTACTATCGGCAGAAACGGGATAAATATCATTAGAATTGAAGATGGCAACGCTTTTTGGCTTCATCTGAGCCATGAATTTTTCTCTATTTTTTATAAATAAATCTCGGTCAATTTGATGATATTTCATTTGTTGATTTTTATTGTTTTTTATTTGTCAAATGGAATTCGCATAAAGCTAAAATTGGTTTTTTATACCATTTTTTTCTGTGCTCATTTCATAACAATTCGTTTTTATACATTGAATATTCAAAAATACTAACTTTGAGAGAAACGGATGTTAATTACACTATAAAATTTTCAGATAACTATTTTTATGATTAATTTTCCAATTCAAATCAGTTTTTATGAAAAAAATAGTACTCTTTTCTGCCTTCATAGTCCAAAGTGTCTCTTGGGGACAAGTTTCTGCGGAAGCGATTCAGCAATCATTGGAAGCCAAAAAACAAATGGAAAATCAATCGCTTTTTCAGAATGTTGCTTTTGAAAATGTAGGTCCAACGGTGATGAGCGGTAGAGTGGTGGATGTGGATGTAAATCCGGAAAATCCAACCGAATTTTATGTGGGTTATGCTTCAGGTGGACTTTGGTACACGAATAATAATGGGATGAGTTTTTCGCCAGTTATGGATGCGGCGCCTACGCAAAATGTGGGTGATATCGCGGTAGACTGGAAACGAGGAACAATTTGGGTAGGAACTGGTGAGGTGAATTCGTCCCGATCCTCTTATGCCGGAATTGGAATTTTGAAATCCGAAGATAAAGGAAAGACTTGGCAAAATATGGGCTTGTACGACAGCCATCACATCAGCAGAATCCTTATCAATCCATCAAATCCAGATGAAGTTGTTGTGGGTGCAGTGGGTCATTTGTATTCTAAAAATGAAGAACGAGGAATTTATAAAACGACTAATGGCGGAAAAACGTGGAGTAAAACCCTTTATATCGACGATGAAACCGGGATTATTGATGTGGCTGTTTCGCCAAAAAACTTCAAGGTTCAATTTGCGGCTTCTTGGAGCAAAGATAGAAAAGCTTGGGATTTTATTGGGAGTGGCGCCACTTCAGGAATTTATAAAAGTGAGGATGCTGGATTGACTTGGAAACTTTACACGAATGCTGAAAGTGGATTTCCTGTTGGCGAAGGCGTTGGCCGTATTGGTTTAGCGGTGTATGATGATGCAAATGTATATGCCATTTTAGATAACCAATTCAAAAGACCGTTGCAATCCAAAAAAAGCAATTCGTTACCGATTGCGTTTTCAATGCCGGGAGACGAATTCTTGAAATTACCAAATAAAAGTCTGAATTCTATTTTAAAGAATTACGGATTGACCGAAAAATACAGAGCCGAAAATATCAAGCATTGGGTTGAAAACGGGTATTTGCAACCAAACGAAGCTGCAAAAGTAGTTCTGGACGCAATAAATAGTTTGGCCGAAACAGAAGTTATTGGTGCCGAAGTATACAAATCAGGTGACGGAGGAAAAAATTGGACAAAGACACACCAAGATTTTATTGATGATTTCTTTTATTCGTACGGGTATTATTTCAGTGTTATATCTGTTGATCCAAACGATGTGAATAAAATTTATTTGTCAGGTGTACCCATTATAAAATCAACTGATGGCGGGAAAACATTCACCTCCATAAGCGAAGAGAATGTTCACGCGGATCATCACGTGGTTTGGGTGAATCCAAATAAATCTGGGCATTTAATTAATGGAAATGACGGTGGTTTGAACATTTCGTATGATGATGGAGCACATTGGGTGAAAAGTAATTCACATTCCGTAAGTCAGTTTTATGCAGTGAATGTAGATGAGCAAGAACCGTATAATATCTATGGTGGGATGCAGGATAATGGCGTTTGGGTTGGGCCAAGTACTTATAAATATTCATCAGAATGGTACCAAACCGGAAAATATCCATACGAAAATTTGATGGGTGGAGACGGAATGCAAACTCAAATTGACAAAAGAAATCCAAGTATTGTTTACACAGGTTTCCAATTTGGAAATTATTACAGAATTGATCGTGCAAAAAACAAACGTGATTATATTTCTCCAAAGCCAAAAAAGGACGAAAAACCATTTCGATTCAATTGGCAAACGCCTATTTTATTGTCTTCGCACAACCAAGATATTTTATACATGGGATCTAATTTCTTGCACCGTTCGATGAATCAAGGACAAACTTGGACTGCTATTTCGCCTGATTTGACGCAAGGAGCTAAAGAAGGAAATGTAGCTTTTGGAACAATCGCCGCCATCAGCGAAAGTCAATTGCAGTTTGGTTTGCTCTACACGGGAAGTGATGATGGATTGATTCATGTTTCGAAAGACGGCGGTGCGACTTGGAATAAAATTTCGGGAGATTTACCTCAAAACCGATGGGTTTCCAGAGTAGTGGCTTCGGCACACAAGAAAGAAAGAGTGTATGCGACTTTAAACGGATATCGAAATGATGATTTCACCAGTTATGTGTATGTGTCAGATGATTTTGGGCAAACCTGGAAAAATATAGCCAATAATCTGCCTGCAAGTCCAGTGAATGTAATTGTGGAAGATAATGTCAACGAGAATGTTTTGTACGTGGGAACGGACAACGGATTGTATGTTTCGTTAAACAAAGGAACAAGCTGGGATGATTTTTCTAGTGGAATTCCAAACGTGGCCGTTCACGATGCAGTGATTCAAAAGAAAGCAAAAGATTTAGTGGTGGGAACTCACGGTCGTTCAGTGTACAAAGTTAATTTGGAACAAGTGGAACAATTGAATGATAAAGTAATAGCGGAAAATCTTCATGTTTTTGAGCTTAAAAAGATAAAAAAATCAAGAGAATGGGGCAACAGTTGGAGTTCTTGGGCTAAGGCTTCAGAACCAAAAGCAGAGGTTTGGTTTTATTCGAATGAAAATGCAGAAGTGCTTTTGCAAATTGAAAACAGCTTGAAAGAAGTGGTTTATTCTCAGAAGGTAAAAGCTGTAAAAGGACTGAATAAACACATTTATGATCTTTCAATGACTAAAACGGCAGCAGATAATTGGAAAAATAAAGACAAAAAACTAAAATTGGAAGCAGCCAAAAACGGTAAATATTACCTTCCAATTTCAATCAATAAAATAAGTATTCAAAAAGGAAAAGAGAAAGTGGTTACTGATCTTGAAATTATAGAATCAAAATAAACGGTCCTTTTATTTTAAAAACAAAAAACACGATTTCAGATGAAATCGTGTTTTTTTATGGTTGCAGTTTTTCTAAAATTGAGCTACTTCTGTAGAATCTTTCATCGCAGTAGTAGAAGATTTTCCTATTGTTACGGTATTTTGTACTGCATCAAAATAGGATGTCCCTACGAAACCTTGGTGTTTTACGGCTTTGAAACCGTGTTTTTGTAAAGCAAATTCTCTTTCCTGCAATTCAGAATAACCTGCCATTCCTCTTTCTTTGTATGCTTTAGACAATTCGAACATGCTAGTGTTCAACGCGTGGAATCCGGCCAATGTGATGAATTGGAATTTGTATCCCATTGCGGCAAGATCTTCGCGGAACGTTTCCATTTCAGCAACGGATAATTTTGCAGCCCAGTTGAAAGATGGCGAACAATTGTAAGCCAACATTTTTCCTGGGAATTTTGCGTGAATTCCTTCGGCAAATTTTCTTGCGTAATCAAGATCCGGGTTGCTGGTTTCCATCCAAATTAAATCAGCATAAGGCGCATAACTCAATCCTCTGTCAATTCCTTGCTCCACACCACAATTTACATAGAAAAAACCTTCTCCAGTTTTTTCACCCGTGATGAATTTAGCATCTCTAGGGTCAATATCGCTAGTTAATAAGTTAGCCGCATCAGCATCTGTACGAGCAACAATCAACGTTGGCGTTCCCATTACGTCAGCTGCTAAACGTGCTGCAATCAATTTGTTGATGGCTTCTTGTGTAGGAACCAAAACTTTCCCGCCTAAGTGTCCACATTTTTTAGCAGAACTCAATTGGTCTTCAAAGTGAACTCCGGCAGCCCCCGCTTCAATCATCGATTTCATTAATTCGAAAGCATTAAGGTTTCCTCCAAAACCGGCTTCGGCATCAGCAACAATAGGAACTAAGTATTGTTTTTTATCGGTTGTTCCGTTTACTACTTGTATTTGGTCTGCTCTCAAAAGGGCATTATTTATTCGTTTTACTACCAATGGAACACTGTTAGCAGGATATAAAGATTGGTCAGGATACATTTCGCCGGCTACATTTGCGTCAGCGGCAACTTGCCAACCGCTCAAATAAATAGCGTCTAATCCTGCTTCTACTTCTTGAATCGCTTGGTTTCCGGTAAGTGCGCCAAGTCCGGCTACAAAATCCTGAGAATTTAGTTTGTTCCATAAGTTATTCGCTCCAATTCTGGCTACACTGTGTTCTATTTGATAAGAACCTTGCAATTTTACCACTTCTTCAGCAGTGTAAGGTCGCTCAATGCCATTCCATCTTGGGTTCGTAATCCAGTCGGTAACTAATTCTTGAATTCTTGTTTCTGTAGTTTTCATTTTTCTTTTTTTTGGTTGTTTGTTAATAGGTATTGCAATTGATTTTTTAAATGTATTTGTATCCTGGAATTGTCAAAAATTCGATAAAATTGTCGTTTACGACCAGAATGTCTAATAATTGTTCCGCCAGTCTGTATTTTTGTTTTTCATGATTTTCGTCTCCAACGAGTTTTCTGATTTTTTCAAACTCTTCCATCGCTAATCGATGATAGTAATTTGTATTTAATACTTTTTTATTGTCCAATACCACTCCGTTTTGTAGCCATTGCCACAATTGTGATCTTGAAATCTCAGCAGTAGCAGCGTCTTCCATTAAATTGTGTAATGCGGCAGCGCCTTGTCCGTTGAGCCATGAAGCGATATATAAAACTGAAATGCTGATGTTTTTTCGAACGCCTTCCTCTGTAATTGTTCCTTTTGGAGTTTCCAGCAAATCACTTTCGGTAACGTGTACGTCTTCTCTTTTTACATGAATCTGATTTTTGGTCGGCATGTTTTTATCGAATACCGTCATGGCGAGCGAAACCAAATCCGGATGTGCGACCCAAGTGCCGTCATGACCATTTTTAACCTCCCGTTCTTTATCGGCAATTACTTTGTCGAAAGCTATTTTGTTGGCTTCTTCGTTGTTTTTTATTGGAATTTGTGCTGCCATTCCGCCAATTGCATGAATATTTCGTTTATGACATCTTTGAATAACCAATTGGGAATACGCACTCATAAATGGCGAAGTCATCGTTACTTGATCTCTGTTTGGAACTAGGAAAGCCGGATTTTTTCTTAGTTTCTTGATGTATGAAAAGATGTAATCCCATCGTCCGCAATTAAGACCAACAATATGATCTTTCAATTCAAAAATGATTTCGTCCAATTGAAAACTGGCAGTTATGGTTTCGATTAAAACCGTGGCTTTGAATGTTCCGTTTTTCACGCCTAAATATTCCTGCGTGAATTCGAAAACTTCATTCCACCATCTTGCTTCCAGATAATGTTCCAGTTTTGGAATGTAAAAATACGGTGCCGTTCCATCCTCAATAAGTTGTTTGTGATTGTGAAAAGCATACAAACCAAAGTCAATTAAGGAACCTGAAGCTTGTTCTCCATCAATCAAAATATTTTTCTCAGGTAAATGCAAGCCTCTTGGTCGAACAATCAATACGGCAGTTTCGTTGTTCAGACTGTATTTTTTATTTTTCACAGTGTCTTGAAGAGTGATGGTTTTATTCACCGCATCTTTCAGGTTTTGCTGGCCTGTCATTAAGTTGCTCCAAGTAGGAGAAGTGCTGTCTTCAAAATCAGCCATGAACGTTTTTGCTCCTGAATTCAATGCATTGATAACCATTTTTCTATCGACCGGTCCGGTTATTTCGACTCTTCGGTCTAATAAATCCTCTGGAGTTTTTGCAGCTTCCCAATTACTTTCTCTGATGCTTTTTGTTTCAGAAGGAAATGTTGGTAACGCTCCTGCATCAAATAAATGCTGTTGATTTTTTCTTTCGGCTAATAGCAAAAGTCTTTTGTCATTGAATCTGTGATGCAATTCCGTTATTAAATCAATAGCGTTATCCGTCAAAATTGCTGGATAATGCTCTTTCGTTTCAGGTGAAAACTGTAACGATTTTTCGGTTGTTTCAATAATATCTTTCATGGTTAAAATGTTTTACACGACAATGTTACAAAAAGTTTTTTACAAAACAAGCGAACGTACGCTAAAAATGAAAAATATTTTTTTTGGCGAAAATATTTTTTTAGTATATCTTTGAGATATGAACATAGAAAAGGATTATATCAAGTTAATTTTTGGATTAAAACTGAAGCAGGCTCGTACCAATAAGAATCTGTCATTATTTGGTTTGGCAAAAATCACAGACCTTTCAAAATCGTATTTGAACGAAATAGAAAAAGGAAAAAAATATCCTAAAACGGATAAAATCATTCTGTTGTCTGAAAAACTGGATGTTTCTTATGACAATATGGTTTCGTTGAAACTGGATAATAATTTGGCACCTATTGGAGAAATCCTGAAATCTGGTATTCTAAAAGAGATTCCTCTGGAGATTTTCGGGATTCAGGAAAATGATCTTATCGATATTATTGCCAATGCTCCTGCAAAAGTCAATGCGTTTATCAGCACGATTATTGAGATTGCGCAACATTATAATTTGACAAGAGAGAGTTTCTTTTTGGCTTCGTTGCGTTCGTATCAAGAAGCGCATACAAACTATTTTGAAGATTTAGAGCAGAGAGTGTTGCAGTTTTCCAAAGCGTTTCATGTAAATATTGACACCAAGATTTCGATTGAAGAACTCACAGCGATATTAATTGAGGAATACGGGTATACGATAAAAGAACTCGTTTTTTCTGAGCAAGAACAATTGGGGGATTTGAGATCGATATTTGTACCAAAAAGCAAGACGCTATTGCTTTCATTAGATATTGACGAGCCTCAAAAGGCATTTATTCTAGCTAAAGAAATTGCGTATAATTACCTTGAGATTACCGAAAGGTTATATACGTTCAGTTGGATTAAGTTTGATAATTTTGACCAAGTCCTGAATAATTTTTATGCTTCCTATTTTGCCGGAGCGTTGCTTATTCCAAGGCAAAAACTGATAGACGAACTGAATTTATTTTTGTCAAAAACTGACCCGAAGCCTCAGGAAATGATTGCTTTGATGAGCGGATTTAATGTTTCGCCTGAATCGTTCTATCAAAGATTGACTAATATTTTACCAAAAGATTTTCAGTTGAAGAATCTCTTTTTCCTGCGATTGTCTCATCAGATAGGAACGGATACGTATCAAATAAAAAAGGAATTACACATTACCAATCAGCAGGAACCGCATGCGAATGAAATGAATGAACATTACTGCCGAAGATGGGTTTCTATACGTACTATTGAGGAGTCTTTGAGGCAAAAGAAAAATCATTTTTTTGATGCGCAAATTTCCAGTTATGAAAATAGTAAAAATGAATATCTTGTTTTTTCATCGGCAACGCCGGATCCGTTTAAAATAGATTGTATTCGTAGTATTTCGGTAGGGATATTGATTACACCGGGAATGAAGAAAAAATTCAAGTTTATCGAAAGTGATTCGATCAAGAGACAGGTTGTTGGGGTTACCTGCGAAACTTGTGCTGTTAAAAATTGTTTGGAAAGAGCTTCACCTCCAATTCATTTAGAACAAAAAATGCGCAATGAAAACACAGATTTAATTGTGCAGCAATACATGACAAAATTCAGTTAAACATATTCTGTATTTAAATAAAAAAGCACCGAAAGTTCAACTATGAATTATCGGTGCTTTTTTGTTTAAGTAAAAATTAATCAACCCATTTGTAATAACGAGCGCCAATTAAATTTGGAATTTCATTTTCAATTCGGTCCAAAGTCCATTCGTTTTTAGGCGTTTGAATGCTGGTTTTTTGCTCCTTTTTATGTAGTTTGTTGTAGGTGTCAAAATCAATTTCGAAGCTTTTTTCTATTGTTTCAAAAAGATTGACACCAGCAATTGCTAATTTCCAGTCCGGTTGAATCGTTCCTTCAAAAACTTTCGATTTTGAACCACTTCCGTAGGCCAGAAAGCCAAATTTACTGCCGCTTATTTCTTTTTCAGTATCGTAAAAATGAGCCAAAGTTGATAGTAATCCCATGAAAATAGAACCTGTGTATAAATTTCCAATTAATGAAGAAGCAATTTCTGCGGGCATTAATTTTTCGTTTACAAATTCCTTGTAGGCTTCTGATTTACTAATTTCTTTTAGTTTATTTTGGTATTCTGATGCGTCTTCATCACCGGAAACAATTGTATTGGATGCGTCCAAAGCATATATTTCAGATAGCATTCGGCGTCCCTGAAAAGCATAAGGCAAATGCATGACGATGCTTTTCCAGGAATCGTAAACAGTTTCGGTGGTGTTTTTTAATTTTTTGAATGAAAAATACGCATCTCTGGTTCTGTCCATGTAACATTGATTCGAATATTGTCCGTCAAAAACAGGTTGGTCTTTGTGAATTTCAACTTCACTTTCTAAGTTTTCAAACCATGGTTCGTTAGTTGAATTTCCAGTAATTGCTGTTTTCGAAATCGTTCGGTACGGTTTGAAAAAGTCAAAAACTCCTTTTGTGCTGGTTGCCCAATTGTTTTCGAAAGCAATGATTCTTGGATTTGCAGTAATCAACATTGCCAAAGCTCCGGCGCCTTGCGTGTATTCTCCGGTAGAGTTTAAATCGTATTTTGCAAAATCAGTTGTGACAACAATTGCTTTTTTTGTTGGATTCAATTGTATAAAATCAATACAGTTTTGCATGGCATCAACTCCGCCAATACAGGCAAATGTAAAATCAACCACATCGCATTCTGATAAAGTGTCTTCTCCAAATTTTTGTTCCATCAATGCAATCAAAAATGAGCTTATTGGTTTTGAGCTGTCAATAGCGCTTTCTGTTCCTATATAAATTCGGGTGATTTCATTGAGGTTGATGTTGTTGTCTGAGATTAATTTTGTTAATGCATTGGCGCCAAAAACAACTGTATCTTGATGTGTGTCCGGCAATGTCATTTTGATTAAACCCAGTCCTTTTTCTAGTTTTTCGGGTTCGATATTTCTGGCTTTTGCCAAAGTGTTTATAGGTAAATGTATTTTTGCAACATCAAAAGAGATGGCGTCAATTCCTGTTTTCATTCTTCAATTTTTAACGTGTAAAGTTAAAAACGCATTGTCTCGATACAATTATTTTAGGGACATAAAATCATCGTGCTGGGTGTTTTTATTGATTTGGAAATAAAGAACAATAAAAATTATTGAATTAGTAATTTCGAGCTGTTTGAGGACTGGTTTTCGGTCAATTTCGTGGCGTATTATTTAAGATTTTTTTCTTTTTTGTTTAACTGTTTTTCGGGCTGTTTTTGGATTTATGTTTGATATTTAAGGATTTCTTGATATTTTGTGTAAAACACTTTAAAATCATTATAAATAACAGCGAAAAGGTTGTAGTTACTGTCTAATTGCTTTATTTTTGTAGAATTTTTTAAAACAAATTATATAAATCTTATGGCAAAATCTGCATTATTGAAATCGTCAATAGCAAAAAAAGTAGCTATGGCACTTTCAGGACTTTTTTTGATGTTGTTTCTAGCACAGCATTTTTTTATCAATATGACATCGGTTTTTAGTTCCGATACTTTTAATTCGATTTCTCATTTTATGGGAAATAATCCATTAGTTCAATTCGTAATACAACCTATTTTGATTGTAGGAGTGGTTTTTCACTTTATCATGGGTTTTGTTTTGGATTTCAAAAACAGAAGTGCCAGACCAATTGCATATGCAAAGAACAACGGAGCGGCAAATTCTTCTTGGGCATCAAGAAACATGATTATTTCCGGTTCAGTTATTTTAGCATTTTTGGCATTGCATTTTTACGATTTTTGGGTTCCTGAAATGGTGTACAAATATGTAGATGTTAGTCCATTGGATGAAACAAGGTATTTTCATGAGCTAGTGGCCAAATTTGAAAGTCCAGTTCGTACAGGATTGTATATCTTGTCTTTTGTATTGTTAGCGGTACACTTAAACCATGGATTTAGTTCTTCTTTTCAATCAGTAGGATTTAATAATAAATATTCTAAAGGATTGAAAAATTTCGGATTAGGATTTGCTTATGTGGTTCCTTTCGGATTTATTTTTATTGCGCTTTTTCATCATTTCAATCATTAATATTCAATTATAATGGCATTAGATTCAAAAATTCCGAATGGTCCAATTGCGGACAAATGGACAAATTATAAAGATCATATTAATTTAGTAAACCCTGCTAACAAACGTAATTTAGATGTAATTATAGTTGGTACAGGTCTTGCTGGAGGTTCTGCTGCTGCAACTTTAGCAGAATTAGGATATAACGTAAAAGCTTTTTGCTTTCAAGATTCACCACGTCGTGCACACTCAATTGCTGCACAAGGGGGAATTAACGCTGCAAAAAATTATAAAGGAGACGGAGACTCTGTTCACAGATTGTTTTATGATACTGTAAAAGGTGGAGATTACCGTGCTCGTGAGGCTAACGTACACCGTTTGGCTGAAGTTTCGTCTAATATTATTGACCAATGTGTGGCACAAGGTGTTCCATTGGCTCGTGAATATGGAGGATTGTTAGACAATCGTTCTTTTGGAGGAACTTTGGTTTCTCGTACTTTTTATGCACAGGGACAAACAGGCCAACAATTGCTTTTGGGTGCTTACTCAGCAATGAACCGTCAAATAGGTCGTGGAAAAGTAAAAATGTACAACCGTCACGAAATGTTGGATTTAGTAGTCGTAAACGGAAAAGCAAGAGGAATTATCGCTCGTAACTTAGTTACCGGAGAAATAGAAAGACACTCTGCTCATGCTGTTGTTATTGCTTCTGGAGGATACGGAAACGTTTTCTTCTTGTCAACCAATGCAATGGGATCTAATGCTACTGCAGCTTGGAAAATCCACAAAAAAGGGGCTTTCTTCGCAAATCCTTGCTACACACAAATTCACCCAACTTGTATTCCAGTCTCTGGAGAACACCAATCGAAATTGACATTAATGTCAGAATCATTGCGTAATGATGGGCGTATCTGGGTTCCTGCAAAATTAGAAGATGCGCAAGCTATTCGTGAAGGAAAGAAAAAAGCAACCGATTTATCAGAAGCGGAAAGAGATTATTTCTTAGAAAGAAGGTATCCTGCTTTTGGTAACTTAGTGCCTCGTGATGTAGCTTCTCGTGCTGCCAAAGAAAGATGTGATGCTGGTTTTGGAGTAAACAAAACAGGAGAAGCAGTTTATTTGGATTTTGCCGCAGCTATTCAACGTTACGGAAATGAGCAAGCTTATGTAAAAGGATTGGATACTAAGGACACTAAATTAGTAACTAAATTAGGTACTGAACTTGTAAAAAGTAAATACGGGAACTTGTTCCAAATGTATTATAAAATTGTAGATGAGGATCCTTATACTTCTCCAATGATGATTTACCCTGCGGTACATTATACAATGGGAGGTACTTGGGTTGATTATAACTTACAAACTACAATTCCGGGTTGTTTCTCTATTGGGGAATCAAACTTCTCAGATCACGGAGCTAACCGTTTAGGAGCTTCGGCTTTGATGCAAGGTTTAGCTGATGGCTATTTTGTATTGCCTTATACAATAGGTGATTATTTAGCTCCAGATATTAAAATGGGAACAATTTCTACAGATTTACCTGAGTTCGTAGCTGCTGAGAAAGCGGTTAAAGACCAGATTGATAAATTCATGAACAATAACGGAACACATTCAGTTGACTATTTTCATAAGAAATTAGGAAAAATTATGTGGGACAAAGTTGGAATGGCTCGTAATGAAAAAGGACTTAATGAAGCAATTGTAGAAATTGCTGCTTTACGTGAAGAGTTTTACAAAGATGTTAAAGTTCCTGGAACGGATAAAGGTTTCAATCAAGAATTGGAAAAAGCGACTCGTGTTGCCGATTTCCTTGAATTGGGTGAATTGTTCGCTAAAGATGCCTTACATCGTAACGAATCTTGTGGAGGACATTTCCGTGAAGAATACCAAACCGAAGAAGGTGAAGCGCAACGTGACGATGAAAATTTCGCTTACGTGGCAGCATGGGAATACACAGGAAAACCAAGTGAAGCTGTTTTGCATAAAGAGCCGTTGGTATTTGATAACGTGAAATTAGTTCAAAGAAGTTATAAATAATAGTCTATTGTCTAACGTCTAAAAGTCAAATGGCTCAATGTCAATCGACTTTCGACTTTCGACTTTATGATTTTCAAACTAAAAATATGAAACTTACATTAAAAATATGGCGTCAGAAAAATGCCGCTGCAGAAGGAAAAATAGTTGAATATCCGATAGATCATATTGAACCAGACATGTCGTTTCTTGAAATGCTTGACATTTTGAATGACGAACTAATCATGAAAGGGGATGAGCCAGTTGCATTTGATCACGATTGTCGCGAAGGAATTTGCGGAATGTGTTCTTTGTACATCAATGGTGAAGCTCACGGACCGGACAGAGGTGTTACAACGTGTCAATTGCACATGAGAATGTTCAAGGATGGTGATACTATTTTTATCGAGCCATTCAGAGCTAAAGCTTTTCCTGTAATTAAAGATTTAGTTGTTGACAGAAGTTCTTTTGACAGAATTCAACATGCGGGAGGATTTATATCTGTAAATACATCTGGAAATACAATTGATGCAAACACAATTCCAATTAACAAGAAAGATGCTGATACTGCTTTTGATTCAGCTGCTTGTATCGGTTGTGGAGCTTGTGTAGCGAGTTGTAAAAACTCATCGGCAATGTTATTTGTTGCTGCAAAAGTATCTCAATATGCTTTATTACCACAAGGACGAATTGAAGCTACCGACAGGGTTTTAAATATGGTTAGTCAAATGGATGCCGAAGGTTTTGGTAACTGTACCAATACTGGAGCTTGTGAAGTAGAATGTCCAAAAGGAATTTCTCTTGAAAATATTGCTCGTATGAACAGAGAGTATATGTCAGCAAGTTTGAAAGGATAATAAGCTAGTCTTAAGGTCCAAACTCTAAGGCCGAAAGATTAAAAAAAAAAACGCATTCATTAAGTTGAATGCGTTTTTTTATGACTAAATGTTAGGTTTCAGCATTTTTTTAGTCTTTCCATCCCCAAGGTGCGGAAGGTGTTGGAACTGTTTTTGTAATGTCAAATTTTACGGTAAACAATCGGTCTGAACCGATACGTCTTAGGTTATAAGTAAAAGAAGTTTCGTCTAAAGTAATCCACCAGACATTTGCAGCGGCATTTGGGATTAAATCACAAGTTTGTTGATCTGCGGGGAAAAACTGAAGTGTAGATGAACCAGAATTAGAAGTTGTTCCGCCGTATTGTGTGACTTTATCCTCGGAACCATCTTCGTGGCGGTGGTCGTGTTTCAATTGAATACGGTCATTTTTGTATGATAATACCCAAGTTCTGGATTTATCCTCTCCTACAAAAAACGGAATCCGAATCGTGTTTTCGTCACAATTGCGAATGTGCATTATTAGTTTTTTATCTCGAAAAGTGTCATTGGCAGCGCCTTCTTTTACTTCACCTTCAAATGATTTGCCGCATTGTTTTTGTAAATTTTCCCAAAATTGTTTAGCTCCTGATTTTTCTTGTCCAAAAATCAGAATAGAACATAACAGTGAGCAGACAAGAAGTATTTTTTTCATAAAGTTGTTTTTTGCTAATATAATGAACTTATGGTATTGTGATATTTCTTATTTTTATAAAAAATAAAACAATGCAAGTCATCCTTATCCAAGCTCCTTTAATTTGGGAGAATCCAAAGTTAAATCGCGATTATTTTGAGACCAAAATAAATGAAATTGCTTCGGCAGTTGATTTAATTGTATTACCGGAAATGTTTACGAGCGGTTTTACAATGAGTCCTGAAAATGTAGCTGAAACAATGGAAGGGGAAACAATAACTTGGCTTAAAGGATTGGCGAAAGCCAGAAACTGTGCCATTACAGGAAGCTTAGTTATAGTGGAAAACGGAAATTTCTACAATCGATTAGTGTTTGTATTTCCTTCCGGAGAAATGCAATTTTATGATAAAAGGCATTTGTTTACTTTGGCTGGCGAAGACAAAGTCTATACAAGTGGGGACCAAAAAATAGTGGTGGATTATTTGGGTTGGAAAATTTGCCCATTGATTTGTTATGATTTACGATTTCCTGCTTTTTCAAGAAATTCAGAGGATTATGACGTGTTGATTTATGTGGCAAGTTGGCCAAAAATCAGAACGAATGCTTGGGATGCTTTATTGAAAGCCCGAGCGATAGAGAACATGAGTTATGCGATTGGTGTGAATAGAATAGGAACTGATGCGAATGATTATGAATATATTGGTCACTCGCAAGCAGTCGATTTTCTTGGAAACTATGTCTTGGCACCAGAAGAATCTGAAGGTTTATTTTCAGTGGTTTTAGACAAAGAAAAAATGCTGGAAACTAGACAAAAATTAGGTTTTTTGAACGACAGAGATGCTTTTGAAATAAAAAACAGGTAATTTTAGTTTCGCTTATCGGTTTTCTTGTCTGTTTTCTTTTTAGGTTCAGGAATGTAAGGAATGCTCAAATCAAAAACTTGATTTACATCCCAATTAGCACGAACATCAATTTCCTTGGAAAAATAAATCACTTCTTCGGCTTGGCGTTTTTCTAAAAAATTACCGGAATCCCATTCCTTATTTTTATTGGTGTCATAAATAGCACGTAATGTATAAAGCGCAGGTTCGATTAAATTAAATTCTAATGTGGTGTTTTTTTCGCTGTATTCAGTCGCTAAAACATCGCCTTTTAGATTCGTCAGTTCTACAATGACAGGAAATTGTTTTACATTTTCCAATACCACTGTTAGATTTCCATAATCGGAGTTGTTTCTCGTATTTAGTTTATAGGTCAACGTATCATTCGATTTTTCGAAAAAATCAGTTAACGCTCCAGGCAAAATTTCAAAAGTGTAATTTTCTGAGGGTTCCTTTTTAAAGTCAAAATACAATTTTTGATTAAATTCGTCATATTCAGTGGTAAAAGGCACTGCGGTTTTTGCATTATTGATTAAATTTATTTTAGAATTCTCAATGCGAATTAATGGAGTTGAGCTTTCTAAAGTAAAACGCTCTCGGGATTTTAAGTTCCCGATTTGTAAGGCAGAAATACTCAAAGTGTCTTTTTTCTGGTCTTTTATTTTAAAGGTGAAATTGGCTTCGTATTTGTCTTTGGCTACAGCCAAATTTAGCGAATCTACTTTGATGGGTTTGTACCAAACTTGAAGGGAATCCTTTTTTGGTAATTTAGTAATGATATTGGAAAGGACTTCCGTGTTGTTTTTTAAGATTAATTTTGGTCGGGCAGCAGCAGAATTTACAACGCCTTCATATCCTAAAAACAATCTGTTTCCAGATGCTTGAGTTGGTTTGAACGTTTTGAAAGGCAATATTTCCTTGAATAATTCTAACTCGTAAAGGGTGTCGTTTGGAATAGTGATAAACGCTTTGCTGAATCCAATTTTATCCGTTTTTGGATTGTATTTGTTGTTGCTGTTGTAGTCTTTCATAGCCACAAGAAGATACTTTCCGGCTTTTAGATTCTCAAAACGAAAGGTCTTCAAGCTGTCTAAAGTATTGGTCACATATCTTGGGTTCTCATTATAGACTACTGAATCTTTAAAAGTATCATTCACGTCATAAAGCATAACCGAAACGAATGATTCTACTTCTTTATCATAAGCGCTTTTTACAGTTCCGCCAAGGCTTAAAGAGTCAATATAATCGCCAGTTGAAAACACATATTTGAATTGATTTAACGGATTTCCTTCGTTATTGTCAGCGATACTTTGGCCAAAATTAAAGCTGTAAGTGGTATTAGGGTGTAATGTATCTTTGATTTTTATAGTAATCATTTTGCTTGGAGTGGTAGGCAGAATTGACGGTTCGTATTTCATTGGTGGTGAAATAATCAATTGCTTGTTAAGATTTTTGAGTTTAATGTTCTCGTCAAAAACTAGTTTGATCTCGTTTCCTTTGAAATTTTTGTTGAAATTTTCAGGAAAACTTACTTTTAAAACAGGGGCAATGGTATCTTTCAAACCGCCAGTGATGGAGCCTCTTTTTGCGCATCCAACAATAATTAAAAGCAATAAAAAGAAGGAGTATTTTAAATTGTTTTTCAACATATCAAATCATAATTAGAATCTACAAAATAACAATTATAATTCATGCAATCGAAATTTTTTATAGAATTATTATGAGCGATTTAATTCCGCTTACTTTTTAGAATGCTTCCCTTTTTTTGTTTTTAATGTTTAATTTTACATCAAATAAGTTTTGTTACGGCTGGCTTACTGCTTAAATTTAAAACCAACGTTGAATTGATAGTATAAATAATGAGAAAAATAGAACATATAGGGATTGCTGTTAAAGATTTAGAAGTATCAAATTTAGTTTTCGAAAAGCTCTTCGGTGCTCCGGCTTATAAATTTGAAGATGTAGAAACCGAAGGGGTGACAACTTCTTTTTTTATGAACGGACCCAATAAAATTGAACTCCTTGCTGCAACCAATCCAGAAAGTCCCATTGCCAAGTTTATAGAAAAAAAAGGAGAAGGGATTCATCATATTGCTTTTGATGTTGAAGATATTGTTTCAGAAATAGCGCGTTTGAAAAAGGAAGGGTTTGTAGTCTTGAATGAAATTCCTAAAAAAGGAGCTGATAATAAGTTAGTTGCATTTTTGCACCCAAAAAGCACTAATGGTGTTTTGATTGAATTGTGTCAGGAAATAAAATAATTTAAGTCCATATAAATGAGTAGTATTCTAATATTCAGTTGGTTTCTGTTTGAAATAAGTTAATAATTGAACTATATTAAAATCTAAGTCAAAAATATTTGGAGCAAATGAAAAATAGTAGTAATATTGCACACTCTTAACCGGTCCTATAGCTCAGCTGGTTAGAGCACCTGACTCATAATCAGGTGGTCCCTGGTTCGAGCCCAGGTGGGACCACAAAACCCTTTAAAACATTTGTTTTAAAGGGTTTTCTTTTTTACTAAAAACCAAGTTGGACTAAAACACGTATCTTTGTTATGATGTTAGGGATAAGACTTTCTTATTTGTGATTTTATAGATTTTTTTATTTCAGTAAATTTACTATTTTTGAAGCCGATGAAAATTGAGTCAAACAAATTTTATTTTTTAATCATTTTCCTTTTTGGGATTATGGATGTTTTTGCTGGCCCTGGAGGTTCTGGTCCTCCTGCGCCGACGGCTAAAAAACCGCCACCACCACCTGGATTGTCTATTGATGAAAATAGTGTTATAATAATTGCAATTTCATTATTATTTGGAATTTATATCATTTACACCAATATATTAAAAACAAAAACCCCAATTTAAATTGGGGTTTTTGTTTTTAGTATGGTTACGAGTTATTTGTTAGCGTATAGTCTGGAAACGTATTTGCCAATTACATCGAATTCAAGATTTATTTTTGTGCCAACTTCAAAGGTTTTGAAATTAGTGTGCTCATACGTGTAAGGGATTATGGCTACGCTAAATTCATTTTTTTTAGAATTCACCACGGTTAAGCTTACACCATTTACGGTAATTGAACCTTTTTCGATGGTAATGTTGTTTAATTTTTCGTCGTATTCAAAGGTGTAAAGCCAGCTACCATCGGTTTGTTCTGCAGTAGTGCAGGTTCCCGTTTGGTCTACGTGTCCTTGAACAATGTGTCCGTCAAGTCTGTCGCCAAGTTTCATTGCTCTTTCTAAGTTAACGCTGTCTCCAACTTTCCAATCCGCTAGATTTGTTTTTTTTATCGTTTCGTCTATGGCGGTCACGGTATAGAAAGTATCATTGATAGCGACAACAGTAAGGCAAATTCCGTTATGAGCAACGCTTTGGTCAATTTGTAGTTCGCTCGTAATCGATGAATTCATCGTTATGTGAACATTACTGTTCTCTTTTTTTATTTCTTGGATGGTGCCAAGGGTTTCTATGATTCCTGTAAACATTTCTTGTTTTATTTTACTAAATTTGCACTTCAAAATTAGCAATAAATAACGTTAGGTCATGATGAAAAAAGCAGAAAATATAATCGTTGGGATTTCTATAGGAGATTTAAACGGTATTGGAAGCGAAGTTGTTTTAAAAACATTCGAGGATTCTCGTATGTTAGAGTTGTGTACTCCTGTTATCTTTGCTAATGTTAAGTTGTTGTCTTTTGTAAAGAAAAGTTTTCAATCGGCTTCTTTATTACATGGAATTGATAAACTGGATCAAATTGTTCCTGGAAAGATTAATGTTTTAAATGTTTGGAGAGAAGGAGTTGATTTGAATCTTGGAGTAAATGATCCTAAGGCAGGTGAATATGCTATAAAATCATTTGTTGCGGCTACCAAAGCTTTAAAGGATGGTCTTGTAGATGTATTGGTTACTGCGCCTATAAATAAGTATAATATCCAGTCAGAGGATTTTAAATTTCCTGGGCATACGGATTATTTAGACCAAGAGCTTGAGGGAAATGCACTTATGTTGATGGTTCAGGATAATTTAAGAGTAGGGCTCTTGACGGATCATATTCCGTTAAGTGAAGTGGCTTCTCATCTTACGGAAGAATTGATTAAAAGAAAAATCGAAACGGTAAAGCAATCATTGATACAGGATTTTAGTATTAATAAGCCTAAGATAGCTGTTTTGGGATTGAATCCGCATTGTGGTGATGGAGGTGTTATTGGTACCGAAGATGATTTGGTTATAAAGCCAACATTGAAAAAGATATTTGACAAAGGAACCTTGGTTTTTGGTCCTTTTGCTGCGGATGGTTTTTTTGGAAGTAGTCAATATGAGAAGTATGATGCTATTATAGCGGCCTATCACGATCAAGGATTAATTCCTTTTAAAACATTATCTTTTGGTAATGGCGTGAATTATACTGCGGGTTTGAATAAAATAAGAACCTCGCCGGATCATGGTACTGCATACGATATTGCTGGAAAAGGAGTGGCTGATTTTAACTCATTCAAAGAGGCTGTATATCTTGCAATTGATATTTATCATTCGAGAAATCAATATGCCGAAATCAGTGTGAAGCCATTGAAAACAAAAGAAAAACAGTTGTGAACAAAAAAAAGTGAATAACATTATTAGATTTGCAATAATTTTATATCTTTGCACTCCCGAAGTTTAGGGTCAAATTGTTGTTGAAATGAAGAAGACAAAAGATTTTTTAATACCTTTTATAGGATTAAAGCTAGGAAAACATCATTTTGAGTATCAAATAAATAATTCGTTCTTTGAAATCTTTGATTATAATGAATATCAAGATTCAAATATCAAAGTAAATGTAGTTTTAGAGAAAAAAAGTACGCTGTTAGAGTTAAGTTTTAAGCATAAAGGAGTCGTAAATGTACCTTGTGATTTGACAAGCGAAGATTTTGACTTACCGGTTAAAGGCAAAATGAAATTAATAGTTCGTTTTGGCGAGGAATATAATAATGACAATGAAGAATTGTTGATTTTACCTCATGGAGAGTTTGAAGTAGATATTGCACAATATATCTATGAAATGATAGTGTTGTCAGTGCCTCTAAGACGAGTTCATCCAGGAGTTAAAGATGGAAGTTTAAAAACCGAAGCTTTGACTAAACTTAATGAACTGATAGTAAAAGAAGAAAAAAAAGAGAATAAACAAGAAGAAAATATTGACCCGCGTTGGGACAAATTAAAGCAACTATTAACGGATAAATAATATAGTAAAATGGCGCATCCTAAGAGAAAAATCTCCAAAACAAGAAGAGATAAAAGAAGAACACATTACAAAGCTACTGTAGCACAGATTGCTACTTGTCCTATTACAGGAGAAGCGCATTTATACCATAGAGCTTACTGGCACGAAGGTAAAATGTATTACAGAGGGCAAGTTGTTATAGATAAATCTGTAGCTGTTGCTTAATACATTTTTGTAAATGATATTCGAACTCTCACATCGTGAGAGTTTTTTTGTTGTTTATAATTTTCATTAAATAAGAAGTTCCAAATCAAATGAGAATGGAATTTTTTTTGTAATTTTCAAGTCTTTTAAAAATTTTTCAAATGGCAACATTTGACAAAAAATAATCGCATACAATGAATACAATTACAGCCGCAATAACCGCTGTTGGAGCCTATGTTCCAGACTTTGTTTTAACTAACAAAGCTCTTGAGACCATGGTTGACACCAATGACGAGTGGATAACCTCTCGTACAGGAATAAAGGAAAGAAGAATCCTCAAAGAAGAGGGTAAAGGAACTTCTTTTTTAGCAATAAAAGCTGCACAAGATTTATTAGCTAAAGCCAATATCGACCCTCTAGAAATAGACTTGTTGATAATGGCAACTGCAACGCCAGATATGCCAGTTGCTTCAACAGGTGTATATGTAGCAACCGAAATAGGAGCTTTAAATGCTTTTGCATATGATTTGCAAGCTGCATGTTCCAGTTTCTTATTTGGGATGTCAACTGCAGCAGCTTACATACAGTCCGGAAGATACAAGAAAGTGCTATTAATTGGTGCTGATAAAATGTCTTCTATCGTAGATTATACAGATAGATCAACTTGTATCATTTTTGGAGACGGAGCTGGAGCAGTATTGTTTGAACCTAATTATGAAGGATTAGGATTGCAAGACGAATACTTACGCAGTGATGGAATCGGAAGAGATTTTTTGAAAATTGATGCCGGTGGTTCTCTACTTCCTGCCTCTTACGAAACGGTAAGAGATAATAAACACAATATTATTCAAGACGGAAAAACAGTATTTAAATATGCTGTAACTAACATGGCTGATTCAAGTGAATTAATTCTGAAAAGAAATAATTTAACCAATGAAAATGTTGATTGGTTAGTTCCTCATCAAGCCAATAAACGTATTATCGATGCAACAGCAAATAGAATGAATTTAGAAGATTCTAAAGTGCTGATGAATATTGAAAAATACGGAAACACAACTTCTGCGACTTTACCATTAGTCCTTAATGATTTTGAACATTTATTCAAAAAAGGAGATACGATAATTTTGGCTGCTTTTGGAGGTGGATTCACTTGGGGATCTATATATCTAAAATGGGCATACGATAAAAAATAAATTTAAACTAAAAACAAATAATTATGGATTTAAAAGAAATTCAAAATCTAATCAAGTTTGTAGCAAATTCAGGAGTTGCAGAAGTTAAATTAGAGATGGATGATGTAAAAATTACCATCAGAACAACTTTAGAAGGGAATGTAACTGAGACCACGTATGTTCAACAAATGCCAGCTCAAGCTACACTTCCACAAGCAGCAGCACCGCAACAAATTGCTCCGGTTGCAGCAGCTCCAGAAGTTCCAGTAGTAGAAAATGCGCATTATATCACCATAAAATCTCCAATTATTGGAACTTTTTACAGAAAACCATCTCCAGATAAACCAATGTTTGTTGAAGTAGGTAAAACAATTTCTAAAGGTGACGTACTTTGTGTAATTGAAGCCATGAAATTATTTAATGAAATTGAATCTGAAGTTTCTGGTAAAATTGTAAAAATATTGGTTGACGATATGTCTCCAGTAGAATTTGACCAACCGTTATTCTTAGTAGATCCATCATAAGAAATTATAAATTATAAATTATAAATTTTGAATGATGAGTTTTCGTTATTTGAAGTAATTTAAAATTTAAAATTCAACATTTAAAATTTCAAATAAAGATGTTTAAAAAAATATTGATTGCCAATAGAGGGGAAATTGCGTTACGCGTAATTAGAACATGCAAGGAAATGGGTATAAAAACAGTAGCCGTTTATTCTACTGCAGATGCCGAAAGTCTACATGTAAAGTTTGCTGATGAAGCGGTTTGTATTGGACCACCTCCAAGCAACTTGTCCTATTTAAAAATGTCAAATATTATTGCCGCTGCCGAAATTACAAATGCAGATGCAATACACCCAGGATACGGATTCCTTTCTGAAAATTCTAAATTTTCTAAAATTTGTCAAGAGCATGGTATCAAATTCATTGGAGCTTCTCCTGAGATGATTGATAGAATGGGAGATAAAGCTTCCGCAAAAGCTACGATGATTGAAGCAGGTGTTCCTTGTGTTCCAGGTTCAGTGGGAATTTTAGAATCGTATGAGCAAGCCTTACAATTATCAAGAGATTTTGGCTACCCAGTAATGCTTAAAGCAACTGCTGGTGGTGGTGGAAAAGGAATGAGAGCCGTTTGGAAAGAAGATGAATTGTTGAAAGCTTGGGAAGGTGCACGTCAGGAATCTGCGGCAGCTTTTGGAAATGACGGAATGTATCTTGAGAAATTAATCGAAGAGCCACGCCACATTGAAATTCAAGTAGTAGGTGATTCTTACGGAAAAGCCTGTCATCTTTCTGAAAGAGATTGTTCCGTTCAAAGACGTCATCAAAAATTAACCGAAGAGACTCCATCTCCATTTATGACAGATGAGTTGCGTGCAAAAATGGGTGAAGCAGCTGTAAAAGCAGCCGAATACATTAAATACGAAGGTGCTGGAACAGTAGAATTTTTGGTGGACAAACACCGTAATTTCTACTTTATGGAAATGAATACCCGTATTCAAGTGGAGCACCCAATTACAGAGCAGGTTATTGATTATGACTTGATTCGTGAGCAAATTATGGTTGCTGCTGGAATACCTATTTCGGGTAAAAATTACTTGCCACAATTACACGCGATCGAATGCAGAATTAATGCAGAAGATCCTTATAATGATTTCCGTCCGTCTCCGGGGAAAATCACAACATTACACATGCCAGGTGGACATGGAGTTCGTTTAGATACTCACGTGTATTCAGGGTATACTATTCCGCCAAATTACGATTCAATGATTGCAAAACTTATTACTACTGCTCAATCTCGTGAGGAAGCCATTAGTAAAATGAGAAGAGCATTGGATGAATTTGTAATCGAAGGAATAAAAACGACAATTCCGTTTCATAGACAATTGATGGACGATCCTCGTTACATAGCAGGAGAGTACACAACTGCATTTATGGATACTTTCAAAATGAACGATCCGGAATAGTAAAATATTCAAAATATAAAAAAACCTCACTGAAAAGTGAGGTTTTTTGTTTTTCATCGATATATAAATCTACAAAGTTTCTTTCAACCATTTGAAAAATTCACTTTGCCAAACCTGAGCATTCTGAGGTTTTAATACCCAATGATTTTCTTCTGGGAAATACAAGAATCTACTTTTTACTCCTCGCAATTGTGCCGCTTGAAAAGCTTCTTGTCCTTGTCCAGTTGGTACACGAAAATCTTTTCCGCCTTGAATAATTAAAATAGGTGTATTCCATTTTTCTACCAGCGTCATTGGATTGAATGTTGTGTAAGCTTTTTGCGCAACAGCATTATCTTTTTCCCAATACGCACCGCCAAAATCCCAGTTGGTAAAGAAAACTTCTTCAGTAGTTCCATACATACTTTGGGTATTAAAAATACCGTCATGGGCAATAAAAGTTTTGAATCGGTTGTTGTGGATTCCGGCTAAATAGAAAACAGAATACCCACCGTAACTGGCGCCAACACATCCTAAACGTGTTGCATCAACATATTTTTCCTTCGCCACATCATCAATTGCCGATAGGTAATCATTAATTACTTGTCCTCCCCAGTCTTTACTGATTTGCTCATTCCATTCCACGCCATGACCTTGCATACCGCGACGGTTTGGAGCAACAACAATATACCCATTGGCAGCCATCAACTGTAAATTCCATCGGTAAGAATAAAATTGTGTCAATGGAGACTGTGGCCCACCTTGACAATACAAAAGTGTTGGATATTTTTTTGTGGCGTCAAAATTAGGCGGAAGTACCACCCAAACTAACATTTTTTTACCATCCGTAGTCGTTACATATCGTCTTTCTGTTTTGCTTAACGCCAAAGAATTATAGGTAGCTGTATTGACATTGGACAATTGTTTCCAAGTGCTTTTCTTTAAATTATACGAATAAATTTCCGCCGCATGATTCATGTCGGTTCTCGTTACAATAATGTTGTCACCAGAAAAACCAACTAAATCATTGACATCAAATTCTCCAGTGGTGATTTGGCGAACTTTGATTGCTCCCGAAGCTTCGGGATTGGTCAGAGCCGGAAAATTAACTTCAAATAACTGTTTTGTTCCGTCTATTGGCGCAACAAAAAAGACTTTTTTTCCGTCACTACTCCAGATAAAATGATCGACAGTACCGTCCCAATTTGCCGTTAAGTTCATTTTCATTCCTTTGAAACTAACAATGAGGTCGTTTTTATCGGCTTCATAACCGTCTCGTTTCATTTGTAACCAAGTCAAATTTCCTGTAGGAGAAAATTGTAGAGCTGTATCATATCCTAGATTTTCTTCGGTTCTATTGCTAGTTTTTCCAGTTTCCAGATTGTATTCGAAAATATTGGTGTTGGTAGAAACAGCATAATCCGTTCCTGCTTTTTTCTTACTTACGTAAAGAATGCTTTTGCTGTCTGGTGACCAAATGTAATCTTCATCTCCACCAAAAGGTTTTTGTGGGCTGTCGAAATTTTCGCCTTTCAGAATGTCAATTCCCGTTGCGCCTTCTTTGTTTTCTTTGTAAAAAACATGGTTGTATTTGCCTTCGTTCCAAGTGTCCCAATGTCGATAATTCAAGCCGTCATAGATTTGAACGTCCGATTTTTCCAGTTCCGGATAAAAATCTTTTCCGTGAACTTTTTCGATTTTTACTTCTTCATTGTAAACGATATATTTCCCGTCTGGAGAAATGTTCTTGTCTTTTAATAGATCTTTAGTCTCTTTTACTTCGGTTGGATTTCCACCATTTACGGGTAAAATGTAGAATTTTGTTTCCGATTTGTTTTCTTGAACAGAAGGAGTTGCGACTTTATAAACTATATTTTTTCCATCTTTGGAAATACCTAAAGGAGTTACTCTTCCTAGTTTCCAAAGTAGTTCTGGAGTCATTACATTTTGTGCTATAGCATTTAAACTCATCATTAATAAGGGTATAAGCAGTATTTTTTTCATTTTAATAATTGATTTTTCAAGCTATAAAATTAGCCAATTTAATTTGATGTTTTTTCGTTTTTAACACTTGCTTTTTAGCCCTGATTACGTCATTTAATGTTTATTTTAATTGGAGTTCAGTGAATTTATTTATAACGGATAGCGGGATTAGCTCCTGAAATAAATTCAGAATAAATCCAAAAAATTATTATTTTTATGAAAAAAATTGAACATGGATTTGAGCTATTGGGAATTAAAAAACTGGTTTACTGATGTAGATTATACCATCGTAGGAAGCGGTATTGTGGGCTTGCATGCTGCATTACGCTTGCGCGAAAGATTCCCCGAAAGCAAAATTCTAGTGTTGGAAAAAGGAATGTTACCGCAGGGAGCGAGTACGAAAAATGCTGGCTTTGCCTGTTTTGGAAGCCTTTCAGAAATTATAGATGATTTAAAATCCCATTCAGAGGAAGAAGTGATTCATCTAATCCAAAAACGTTGGAAAGGTTTACAATTATTGCGAAAAAGACTCGGTGACGACACCATAGATTTCAAACCATATGGTGGTTATGAGTTGTTTTTAAAAGACGACGAAAGTTGTTACAGTGAGTGTGTTGGGAAATTGCCCTTCATCAATGAAATTTTAAGACCACTTTTTAAAGCGGATGTTTTTGCCAAGGAAGTAGACCGTTTTGGGTTCTACGGGATACAGGAATATTTGGTTTTCAATCCTTTTGAAGCACAGATAGATACCGGAAATATGATGCAGGCCTTGTTGAAAGAAGCAGTTTCTAAAAATATTTTAATTCTAAACCAACAAACCGTTACTTCTTATTTCGATAAGGGAAATGGAGTAGAAGTGGCACTTGGTGATTTCAGTTTTAGTACCAAAAAAATATTGTTTGCGACTAACGGTTTTGCAAATACATTGACAACTGGAGCTGTTAAGCCGGCCAGAGCGCAAGTTTTAATCACGGAACCCATTAAAAACTTAGATATAAAAGGAACTTTTCACTTGGATAGAGGGTATTACTATTTCAGGAATATTGGCGACAGAATATTATTGGGTGGTGGAAGAAACCTGGATTTTGAGACGGAGAACACAACCGAATTTGGACAAACAGAAATCGTCCAAAAAAAATTGGAACAATTATTAAAAGAAGTAATTTTGCCTAATCAGGATTTCCAAATTGCACACCGTTGGAGCGGCATCATGGGTATTGGTAACAGCAAAAGTCCCATTGTTTCACAATTATCTGATAATGTCTATTGTGGTGTACGATTGGGCGGAATGGGAGTAGCAATAGGAAGTTTAATTGGAACAGAATTAGCAGATTTAGTATAATGGCAACGAAAATAACACCAAAAAAATCAAGACAACCCGTTAAAAAAGAACCTACCTCTCTTATGAGCAAAATAACTCGTTTTTTATTCAAAGCATTGCTATGGTTCTTTGGACTCTCTTTGTTTTTTGTGGTACTATTTAAATTTGTTCCGGTTCCGTTTACGCCTTTAATGGTGATTCGCGCGATTGAAAACAAAACAGCTGGAAAAGAAGTTTTTTTCAGTCACGACTGGGAACCAATTGAAAATATCTCCATGAATCTTCAAAAAGCCGTAATTGCCAGTGAAGATGGAACGTTCCTGAAACACAATGGTTTTGATTTTGTCGCGATGCAAAAAGCATATAAAAGCAATGAAAGAGGTCGAAGAATTAAAGGAGGAAGCACTATATCGCAACAAACAGCCAAAAATGTATTTCTTTGGCAAGGGCGAAGTTATTTGAGAAAAGGACTCGAAGCGTATTTCACTGTTTTAATTGAAATCATTTGGGGAAAAGAACGCATCATGGAAGTGTACTTGAATAGTATCGAAATGGGAAATGGTGTTTATGGAGCACAAGCAGCCGCAGAACATTGGTATAGAAAAGGAGCTTCCAGTCTCACGCCGATGCAAGCAGCAGGAATAGCCGCAATATTACCCAATCCAAGAAAATATTCGGCAACCAGTTCTTCTTCTTATATCAACAGACGAAAAGCTAAAATTGTACGTGTGATGCGACAAGTAGGGAAAATAGATTATTCTAAATAGTTTGTAGCAGTCTTAAAAAGTAATCAAACAATTTCTAAAAATAAAAAACCGTAAACTCTTAATTAAAAGATTTTACGGTTTTGTTTTGTGGAGAATATCGGATTCGAACCGATCACCTTCCCGAATGCTTTCGGGACACTCTATTCAGATGATTCTTTTGATATTAAAAATTCAATATATTTTCTACTTTTCTTCTTTTTGATTTCCATTTCTCTTTGTACAGCCAATGAGCGTGAATCAAAACTTTCAAAATAAACCATTATCCAATCTTTAGCCACTTTTGTGTAAGTACTTCTGCTATTTAAATGGTCATTAAGTCTATTTTCAATATTTTCACAGGAACCAGTGTAATATTTGTCTAAAGTTTTAGAGAAAATGATATAAGTATAAAACATAGGATTTAAAATAAAAAAGCCTCACATCTCTGTAAGGCTTGATTTTACTGGTGGAGAATACCGGATTCGAACCGGTCACCTCTTGCCTGCCAGGCAAGCACTCTAGCCAAATGAGCTAATCCCCCAAACGTGTTCGCAAATATAACATATAAATTTTCCAAAAAGCAAATTTCAAAATACAAATCTATTCTATTTGAAAAAAAGCCAAATCCTCCTTTACTTTTTTTAACTTTACATCAAAATCCCCGCTATGGTATCAGAAAACCCAACAGGTTCGCTCTTCACAACAATCGAAAATAAAATCGCAACCGTTTCATTTGGTCATCCTTCGAGCAATTCTTTTCCAAGAGAATTATTGAATCGTTTAACAAATGAGTTCGCTATTTTAAGCACAAATCCAGCCGTTTCGGTGATTGTTATAGAAAGTGAAGGCTCGGGAGCTTTTTGTGCAGGCGCTTCTTTTGATGAACTTTTGGCCGTTTCTGATGAAGCCGCAGGAACCCAGTTTTTCTCTGGATTTGCGCATTTAATCAATGCGATGCGTTCGTGTTCCAAGCTTATTGTGGGCCGCGTTCACGGAAAAGCAGTTGGTGGCGGCGTAGGAATTGCGTCCGCTTGTGATTATACTTTGGCCACAAAAAATGCATCAATAAAACTATCAGAATTGGCAATCGGAATTGGTCCCTTTGTAATAGAACCTGTAGTTTCCAAGAAAATCGGAAAGACGGCAATGGCCGAAATGACGCTTGCAGCCCACGAATGGAAAACCGCTGATTGGGCTGCAGCCAAAGGATTGTACGCCAATACTTTTGAAACCGTCGAAGAACTGGATGCCGCAATAGCTGATTTCAGCGCTAAATTATCCAGTTATAATCCCGAAGCTTTGCTGGAAATGAAAAAAGTTTTGTGGGAAGGAACGCAACATTGGGATACATTGTTGCTGGAACGCGCCGCGATTTCAGGAAAATTGGTATTGTCTGATTTTACCAGAAAAGCGTTGTCCCAATTCAAAAAGTAATTTTTTCAGGATTTATTCTGTCCCGACGCTTCGGGATATTTAAGGAGCTATTTCCTGCTATCCGTTGCAATCTTTTGTTACCCTGTCAGGGTTCGAAACCCTGACAGGGTAACAAAAGGATTTTCACTCCTATCAGGGCTAGGTCTCAGTGGAATCCGAATATTTTTTTGACTAATTTTCGTTTTGTTTACCATTAAGAAATTAAGTTTCATCAAGATCTTAACTTAATTTTTCTTAATTTCTTAATGGTTTAATTATTATATTTTTTATGATTCTTTGTAAAACTTCGTGTAATAATTCCTTAAAATCGTTTGCCCTACATTTACATCTCATTTCTCATATCAATTTGCTAAATTTGCATCAAAATTAAACTCCGATGAGCAATATCAGAATTACAAAACAATTTAGTTTCGAAACCGGACATGCTTTATACGGTTATGACGGGAAATGTAAAAATGTTCACGGACATAGTTATAAATTGTCAGTAACGGTAATTGGAACTCCAATTACGGATCGTTCCAATGTAAAATTTGGAATGGTGATTGACTTTACGGATTTAAAGAAAATTGTAAAAGAAGAAATTGTAGATCAATTTGACCATGCAACTGTTTTCAACGGAACGACTCCGCATATAGAATTGGCAAATGAATTAATGAGCCGAGGACACCACGTTATTTTGGTAGATTACCAACCAACAAGCGAAAATATGGTAGTCGATTTTTCTCAAAGAATCATCAGCCGATTACCGGAAGGAATCACTCTTTTCTCTTTGAAATTACAAGAAACCGAATCTTCTTTTGCAGAATGGTTTGCCAGTGATAATATGAAATCCATACTGTAACTTCATGCAATTACCCAATAACAAAAAAATATATTTCGCCTCCGACCAGCATTTTGGCGCACCAACACCTGAATTGAGTTTTCCGAGAGAACAAAAATTTGTGGCTTGGCTCGATGAGGTAAAAGGCGATGCCGAAGCTATCTTTCTATTGGGCGATTTATTTGATTTTTGGTTCGAATACAAAACCGTAGTTCCAAAAGGATTTATTCGTATTTTAGGCAAACTCGCCGAAATCCGAGACAGCGGAATCCCTATTTATTTTTTCGTAGGGAACCATGATTTATGGATGGAGGATTATTTTCAGAAAGAACTGAATATTCCCGTGTTTCATGACAATCAAGAATATACTTTTGGAGATAAAACATTCCTTATTGGCCACGGAGACGGAAAAGGTCCCGGAGATTTAGGATACAAACGCATGAAAAAGATATTTACAAATCCGTTTTTCAAATGGCTTTTTAGATGGCTTCATCCGGATATTGGCGTAAAACTGGCGCAATACCTTTCCGTAAAAAACAAATTGATTTCTGGCGATGAGGATGTCACTTTTCTTGGCGAAGACAACGAATGGCTGATTTTGTATTCCAAAAGGAAACTGGAAACCAAGCACTACAATTACCTTATTTTCGGACACCGCCATTTGCCTATGAAAGTAACTGTAGGTGATAATGCCGAATACGTCAATCTTGGTGACTGGATTACGTATTTTACCTATGGCGTTTTTGATGGCGAGAATTTTGAGATTAAAAAGTATTAAGCCTCAATTCATTCCCTCTCCATACAAATATTCATCCAGATTTATTTTAAACAAAGTCCCTTCCACCAAGTCTTTTACGGCATCTAATTCTTCCATGGAAACAGCTAAATCAATTTGGGAACAAGGCGTTTTTAGTAAAAATTTGTGACATTTGTTTTTCAGTTCACAATCCTCGCAACATTTATTTTGGGAATAGCTGTCCTCAATACAGCGCTTAAATAGTTGCAGTTCCTGTTGGGTAAAATAAAAACCCATTTCTCTAAAAACCAGTTGGACTTTGTCCAATACAATGCCATTATCCTTTCTCCAGTAAAAAGAAGTACCTAAATTGTTATGATATATTTGTTTTATTTCTTGCATCTGTCATCAGTTTGAAACAAATATAAGTATTATTTATATTTATTCTAAATAATAAAACATAAAAAAGACATAAAAAAAAGTCGGTATGTAATCCTGAGATTATTTTACCGACGGGCTATAGGAAGTGTTTTTTTCTAAAAAATCTATTTATTACTCGCTCTTTTCGTGTTCTTCAATATCTTTTTGTAAGTCCAGTTTTCTAAAAGTAGGCGATACGGCTCCGGTTAGAAATACGGTTATCAGTGTCATGCTGCCGCCAAAGACCACTGCGCTAACAGTTCCCATCAGCTTTGCAGTTAATCCGCTTTCAAAAGCACCTAATTCATTAGAGGAACCTACAAATATAGAATTTACAGCGGCAACTCGGCCTCGCATATGATCGGGAGTTTTCAATTGCAAAATAGTTTGGCGTATCACCACCGAAATTCCGTCGAAAACACCGCTTAAAAATAAAGCAATAACTGATAACCAAAAAATCGACGAAAGTCCAAAAACGATAATACAAATCCCAAACGCAAAAATTGCCGACAGCAGTTTCATACCCGCATTTTTAGTAAAAGGAATATAAGCGGAGATTATCAGCATTAAAAAAGCTCCAACAGCAGGAGCGGCTCTCAAAACACCAAATCCCTGCGGTCCCACTTTTAAAATATCTTGTGCAAAAATGGGTAACAAAGCAACGGCTCCACCAAAAAGAACGGCAATCATATCCAATGATAAAGCGCCTAAAATCGTCTTATTGTTGAAAACAAATTTTACACCTTCTTTCAAACTTTCCATAATAGGTTCCCCAATTTTTGGATTCAAAATAGGCTTCGTTGCAATTTGGGTTAAAGCGATTAACGCAAAAAGTGAACATCCCAAAACGATGGACATTGACCAGTGAACGCCAATCCAATTGATGGAAAAACCGGCTACTGCAGGTCCTAAAACCGAACTTATTTGCCATACGGAACTGCTCCATGTGGCAGCATTGGGATATATTTTTTTAGGAACAATCAATGCCAAAAGAGAAAATATCGTCGGGCCAAGAAAAGCACGGACCAATCCTCCTAGAAACACGAAAAAGTAAATGGAGTATAAAATAGTTTGGGTAGAAAAATCTTTGATAAACGGTGGCCACGTAAATAAAAACAAGCCCAAACTAATGATTGAAAACCCTAAAATGCATTTGAAAAGCAATCCTTTTTTCTCCTTTTGATCAACAATGTGTCCGGCAAATAATGCCATCGAAATAGCTGGAATGACTTCCATTAATCCAATGATTCCTAACGATAACGGATTTTTGGTCAAACTGTATACTTCCCATTCAATCACGATAAACTGCATCGACCAGCCAAAAACCATGGCAAAACGCAATAATAAAAAAATGTTGAATTCTTTATAGCGCAGGGCCGAGTATGGGTCATTTTTTTTCATAGCAACAGAATCATTGTTTAATATCTCGCAATCGCAATTGCAAACTTAATTTACCTTTCCATTCGTTTTCATCAATGCAATACACGGCTTGAAAAGGTTTTTGATGGGTAGTCAGTTCGATTTTGTTTCCCAAATTAAAACCAATTGCAGCGATGCCTTCGGTCCCGAGGCTTCGGGATTGTTTAACAAAAAGTTTTAAATGTTCGTCTTCTTGTCCAAGCGGTTTTCCATAACCGGTATCTTTGATGTTTTTGGTCAGGAAAATTGGAGTCATATTTTGTGGGCCGTACGGTTCAAATTGTTTCAGGATTCTAATTAATTTTGGGGTAATATCCACAAAATCAATTTCGGCATCAACCGCAATTTCTGGAGTCAACATATCCGGATGAATGGTTCTTTCGACTTCTTTTTCGAAAGCATCTTTGAAGATTTGATAGTTTTCTTCCTTCAACGTCATTCCCGCAGCATACATGTGACCACCAAATTGTTCCAAATGTTCGGTACAGGCTTCGAGTGCATTATAGACATCAAATCCTTTTACGGAACGTGCCGAAGCAGCATATTTGTCCCCGCTTTTGGTAAAAACAAGTGTCGGACGATAATAGGTTTCAATCAATCTTGAAGCGACAATTCCAATCACTCCTTTGTGCCAATCTTCTTGAAAAACTACGGAAGTAAAACGCTCTTTTTCATTGTTTTCCTCAATTTGTTTTAACGCTTCTTTGGTGATTAATTTGTCTAAATCTTTTCGCTCCGAATTATACGCCTCGATTTCTGAAGCAAATTGTTGGGCTTGCTCAAAATCAAATTCGGTTAATAATTCCACTGCATGATTCCCGTGTTTGATGCGTCCGGCAGCGTTTATTCTGGGTGCGATGATGAAAACAACATCGGTAATATCTAAGGTTTGTTTTTTTATTTGGTGAATGATGGCTTTGATTCCTGGTCTTGGGTCAGAATTGATGACTTGCAATCCAAAATAAGCCAACACTCGATTCTCTCCGGTCATCGGGACGATATCAGCAGCAATTGCAACCGAAACTAAATCCAGATACGGAATCAAATCATCGATTGTCTGGTTTCTATTTTTCCCCAATGCCTGAATCAACTTGAAGCCTATTCCGCAACCGCATAATTCATCATAAGGATAAGTGCAATCGTCTCGTTTTGGGTCGAGAACGGCAACGGCTTCAGGTAAAAAATCTCCCGGTCTGTGGTGATCACAAATGATAAAATCGATGTTTCGCTCTTTGGCGTAAGCCACATGATCGATAGACTTTATACCGCAATCTAAAGCAATGATGAGTGAAAATCCATTGTCATCAGCAAAGTCAATTCCCTTAAAAGATATTCCATAACCTTCGTCATAACGATCGGGAATGTAGGTCGCCACGTTTGGATAATAGGTTTTTAAATAGGAAGAAACGAGTGAAACTGCGGTGGTTCCATCTACATCATAATCGCCAAAAACAAGAATATTTTCCTCGTTTTCAATTGCTTTTTCGATTCGGGCGACGGCTTTTTCCATATCTTTCATCAAATATGGATCATGCAAATCTTCTAAACTTGGGCGAAAAAACCGTTTGGCATCTTCAAAAGTTTCGATGCCGCGTTGCACTAATAAAGTGGCCACAAAATCCTCCACATTCAAAGCTTTCGCCAAATTTTTCACGGTATCTTCGGAAGGTTTTGATTTAAGGGTCCAACGCATATTGGTTTGGGATTATAAAAATTAGGAATTCGAAAAAGTAACTACCGCTAATTCCGTTAATTATGTCTGTCGATTTAATTTACGAATTAGCGTTTTAACTTTTTTATTTCAATACTAAAGCACTACCGTAAAATGCGATTCCATCCCAACCGGTTTTCATGAAATTGCGAATGTTTTGATGATCAGTTCCGTTTGGATTTTTTAAAACATCTTCGTAATAATATGCTCCAAAACAAGCTAATGTTTCTGCTTCTGATAGGTTTTGAATTTCGGCGAAAGCAAATAGTTTACAGGAACCTGAATTTTCTCCAGCTGCATTGTGTTGCAAACCGTTCTCAAATGCCGTTGGAGTAAAGTCGTAGTTTTCTTCAATTGTTGCAATGGTTTCTGCAAAAGCGATGGATTCTGGTGTCTGCTTTAATTTCTCTAAAAAGGATTCTAAATTCATGGTGTTTTTATAGGTTATTCTTCTTCCGAAAATTTACTTTTTTTAGGTTCTTTAGTGATTGTTTTTCCGCTGACTACGACGACAATTTCTCCTCTTGGCGCTATTTTATCAAAATGAGCGACCACTTCTTTAACTGTTCCGCGAACATTTTCTTCGTGCAGTTTGGATAATTCTCTGGAAACCGATATTTGACGGTCTTCGCCAAAATAGGTGATGAATTCCGCTAAAGTTTTCACTAATTTATGGGGAGAAACATATAAAATCATCGTTCTTGTTTCTTCCGCTAATGCTAAATATCGGGTTTGACGTCCTTTTTTGTCAGGCAAAAATCCTTCGAAAACAAATTTGTCATTAGGTAAGCCGCTGTTGACTAATGCCGGAACAAATGCTGTTGCACCAGGCAAACATTCTACGTCAATTCCGTTTTCAACGCAAGCGCGAGTCAATAAAAAACCCGGATCCGAAATGGCAGGCGTTCCCGCATCGGATATCAAGGCGATATTTTCTCCGGCTTTCAATCTCGAAATTAAATTCTCGATGGTTTTGTGTTCGTTGTGCATGTGATGGCTGTACATGTGTGTGCCAATCTCGAAATGCTTCAACAATTTTCCGCTCGTACGCGTGTCTTCGGCGAGAATCAAATCGACTTCCTTAAGAATCCGAATCGCTCGAAAAGTCATATCTTCGAGATTGCCGATAGGCGTAGGAACGATGTATAATTTTGACATAGATAAAATAATTAAATACAAATTCTATAGAAAATCTGTATTTGTTCAAATGTATATTCAGAAAGTTTAAGGAAGTTTACAAGAATTTCTTCTCTATAATATCCATAAAACGTTCCTCATATTCTTGTTTTCCTTCCCAGTTATTGTAGTCCGGTTTTACCATTTCCTGAATAAAATCTCTGGTTTCGTAGAACGTATCAAACGTGATTAATTGATTTAAAACGCGGTTGTAATCTTCGCTGCTGTTTCCAAAAAGGTGTTTTATAAAAGCAATGCGATCATTCAAATCGATGTTGATTCCTTTGGCTAATTTTTCGTTCAGCGAAACTGTTTTTGGTTCAACAGCTTCTTCTTTGACAGGTAATACTTTTTCTTCCTCCGCAACGATTTCTTTTGGAGTTTCGATTACTACTGCAGTGGGAATATTTTCAATTTGTTGCACTTTTACAAACTGGGTGTCATGGTAATTTCCGCCCAATAAATCTTCGAAAGAAATTTGTACCGGTTCCATTTTCTTTGGAGCTTCCACTTCCGTTTCTACTTCCTCCTCTTGAGATAATTCAAAAGCCGGAGTGAACGCTGTCGTTTCAGGTGCTGAAGTTTCTTTTTCCTCCACAACTATTTCTTCCTCAATAATGGCTTCTTCTTTTTCTTCTTCCGGAGTTACTTCTTCATTAGAAATTGTCTCTTCCAAAGGAACTTCAACAGTTTCTTCTTCCACAATATTTGTTTCAGATTCAGATTCATCAGCAGTTGTTGTTGCTTGTTCCAAAGGCGTTTCAGCAATTTCTTCGACAACAGTTTCTTCGATTACTGCTTTAGCTTCCGGTTGAACCGATTCTGTTTTATCAAAAATGGATTCAATTTTCTGCTCTATTTCAGCAGCGCCAATAGTTGGTTTCGCCTCACTAAAGTGCTCGTCTACAAATCGTAAGACAGAAAGTTTTTCATATAATTTCTGCGTTTCCAGATATAATTGATTGATGTCAGATTTATTTTTTAATTGTAATATTCTGTGTGCAATGCTGATTAAATCGGCTTCCAATTTTTTTTTCATAACTTTTGAAATTATAGTGTGTTAGGCGGGTCTTTTTAATAAATATCTTCCTATTTTTATTTAGCATAAGGAAGAAGGAACCTTTGCTCGCATGATTTTATTTTTTAAATAAGAGCTCGCGAATCTCCGATTCAATAAAAATGTTATACTTTTGAAACGACGTAAAAGTATAAAATTTTTAAGTCGGTTTTATCCATTACAAAGTAATAAAAACTATTCATTTTTTAAGTCAGAAAAATACAAAATGTTTCTCGAAAATACAGTAAATCATAAAGAACAATTTGGTTGGATCGAAGTCATTTGTGGCTCCATGTTTTCGGGTAAAACCGAGGAATTGATCCGTCGTTTGAAAAGAGCGCAGTTTGCCAAGCAAAAAGTAGAAATTTTCAAACCGGCAATCGATACGCGCTATGATGATGAAATGGTCGTATCGCACGATGCCAATGAAATCCGTTCTACGCCCGTTCCTGCTGCCGCAAATATTGCTATTTTGGCGCAAGGTTGTGATGTCGTAGGAATTGACGAAGCACAATTTTTTGATGACGAAATTGTCAAAATTTGTAATGATTTGGCCAATCAGGGAATACGAGTAATTGTTGCCGGATTAGATATGGATTTCAAAGGAAATCCTTTTGGTCCGATGCCCGCATTAATGGCAACTGCCGAATATGTTACCAAAGTACATGCCGTGTGTACCCGCACCGGAAATTTGGCGAATTACAGTTTCCGAAAAACTGACAATGATAAACTGGTCATGTTAGGCGAAACCGAAGAATACGAGCCGTTAAGCCGTGCCGCTTATTATCATGCGATGAAGAAGGATCAGGAGAAAAAATAGAAATCCTCTCCTCTCCCGACGCTTCGGGACTCTCCGAAGGAAAGGGAGCTGAGACAGGATTGAAATATTAAAGTTTTGAAAATTAAAAACCCTTTCAGAGTTTAGAACTCCGAAAGGGTTTGTCTTTTTATAAAATCATTTTTTAGCAACACTAAATCTTAAATCGTTAATCAGCATTCTAAAATCAACATTCTTACATTTTCTTCCTCATTCTCGCTACCGGAATATCGAGTTGTTCCCTGTATTTTGCAATGGTTCTTCTCGCGATTGGATAGCCTTTTTCTTTAAGAATTTCGGCTAGTTGATCGTCTGGAAGTGGTTTTTTCTTGTCTTCTTCCTCAATAGTGTTCTGGAGAATTTTTTTGATTTCCAATGTCGAAACATCTTCACCTTGGTCATTTTTCATCGCTTCCGAGAAGAATTCTTTAATCAGTTTCGTGCCATAAGGCGTTTCTACATATTTGCTGTTCGCAACACGTGAAATTGTCGAAATATCAAGACCCACCATATCGGCAATGTCTTTCAGAATCATCGGTTTCAACTTGGTTTCATCACCATCCAGAAAATATTCTTCCTGATAATGCATAATCGCATTCATGGTTACATAAAGTGTTTCCTGACGTTGGCGAATCGCATCGATAAACCATTTAGCCGAATCCAGTTTTTGTTTGATAAACTGCACCGCATCTTTTTGCTGCGCTGATTTATCTCTGGAATCCTTATAGGTTTGCATCATTTCCTGATAATCTTTGGAAACGTGCAGGGAAGGAGCATTTCGCCCGTTTAAGGTAAGTTCCAGTTCGCCGTCCACAATTCTGATGGCAAAATCAGGAACTACATTTTCCGTTACTTTGTTGTTTCCGGTAAACGACCCGCCTGGTTTTGGATTCAGTTTTTCTATTTCGTGAATCGCTTTTTTAAGTTGCTCATTCGAAACATTGTATTTTTGTAACAGCTTGTCGTAATGTTTTTTGGTAAACGCATCAAACTGATTTTCGATAATATCAGTGGCTAGCTCTACGTATTCCGTTGGTGTTTTGTGTTTCAATTGCAACAATAAACATTCTTGCAAATCACGCGCTCCCACACCGGATGGTTCCAGTTCATGAATCACCTGCAGCATTTTCTCCACCATTTTTTCATCGGTGTAAATGCCTTGTGTAAACGCCATGTCGTCTACCATATCTGGAACGCTTCTGCGGATATAGCCCATGTCATCAATACTTCCTACCAGAAATTCGGCAATTTCCCGCTCTTCATCATTCAGGATAAAAGTATTCAACTGATTGATTAAATCCTGATGAAAACTTACTGGCGCAGCAAAAGGCGTTTCGCGATCTTCATCGTCGTCACTGTAATTGTTGGCCTGTGTTTTATAATCTGGAGTTTCGTCGTTGCTTAAATATTCGTCAATGTTGATGTCTTCGGCTTCAATTCTATCTGATTCCGAATCATCATAATCGTCATAATCTTCGTTTTCGAACTCGTCCTTTTCATACTCATCTTCTTCTTTTCCGGCTTCCAAAGCTGGATTCTCGTTCATTTCTTCCAATAAACGTTGTTCGAAAGCTTGCGTAGGCAATTGAATTAACTTCATCAACTGAATTTGTTGAGGAGATAATTTCTGTGATAATTTTAAATTTAGAAATTGCTTTAGCATTAAGTTTAATCGTTTATTTGTTTAATCGTTTATTCGGGATGATCGGTTAAACAAATAAACGATTAACCGAATAAACCTTTTTAGAATTCCGCATTCATTGGTGTTCTAGGGAAAGGAATTACGTCACGAATGTTTGTCATTCCTGTTACAAATAATACCAATCTTTCGAATCCAAGTCCAAATCCTGAGTGAACCGCTGAACCGAATCGTCGAGTATCAAGATACCACCACAATTCTTCTTCATCAATTCCTAAGGCTTTCATTTTTTCAACCAAAACATCAAAACGCTCTTCTCTTTGAGATCCTCCCACGATTTCTCCAATTCCTGGGAAAAGGATATCCATCGCACGAACCGTTTTTCCGTCTTCGTTCAAACGCATGTAAAATGCTTTGATATTTGCCGGGTAATCAAACAAGATTACTGGACATTTAAAGTGTTTCTCCACCAAATAACGTTCGTGTTCTGATTGTAAATCAGCACCCCATTCGTTAATGATATAGTTGAATTTTTTCTTTTTATTTGGCGTACAATCTCTTAAAATATCAATTGCTTCGGTGTATGAAACACGCTTGAAATTGTTTTCCAAAACAAAGTTTAATTTGTCAAGCAAAGCCATTTCGCTTCTTTCAGCAACTGGTTTTGATTTCTCTTCGTCCAATAATCGCGTTTCTAAGAATTTCAAATCTTCCGGACATTTGTCCATCGTATATTTGATTACATACTGAATAAAATCTTCGGCCAAATCCATGTTGTCATTCAAATCATTGAAAGCCACTTCTGGCTCAATCATCCAAAATTCCGCAAGGTGGCGCGAAGTATTCGAGTTTTCCGCTCTAAAGGTTGGCCCAAAAGTATAAATCTGACCCAAAGCCATGGCGAAAGTTTCTCCTTCTAATTGTCCCGAAACCGTAAGGTTCGTTTCTTTCCCAAAGAAATCTTCTTTGTAATTCACTTTTCCGTCTTCTGTTCTTGGCGTTCCGTCAAATGGCAAAGCGGTAACTTTAAACATTTCACCAGCACCTTCAGCATCCGAACCCGTGATGATTGGCGTATTCACATACACAAAACCTTTCTCTTGAAAATAACTGTGAACCGCATACGACAATACCGAACGTACTCTCATAATTGCTCCAAACATATTGGTACGAACTCTTAAATGCGCATTTTCACGCAAGAAATCCAAGCTCGGTTTATTTTTTGGTTGTATCGGGAATTTCTCTGCATCTGAATCTCCAAGGATTTCTAGTTTAGCTACCTGAATTTCAAATTTTTGTCCGGCACCTTTACTTTCTACCAAAGTTCCTGTTACTGAAATCGCAGCTCCAGTTGTAATTCTCTTCAAGGTTTCGTCTGGCGTGTTCTCAAAATCGACAACACATTGTATATTATCAATGGTTGAACCATCGTTTAAGGCAATAAATTGATTGTTTCTAAAAGTTCTCACCCATCCTTTTGCATTCACTTCATGAAGCGTTGTTGTGCTGTTTAGTAAGTCTTTAACTTTTGTATGTCTCATTTTATGTATATAATTGATATTAAAAATTGTCTCGTGACTGAACTGCAAATATAAATGATTTGTTTGAAAAGTCATTGTAAGAAATAGGGTAATCAGGAGCTATTTCCCGCTATTCGCTATATCTTTTACTTTTTAAAGGAAAAAGTAAAAGGATGTCGCTATTATCGGGGCTAGGGAATAGTGGAATTATATTTTTTAAACGGATTTATTACTCATGCAAGTTTTTTAGGCACAATAATCAAGCTAGGTAATGTTGAAAATATTCTCTAGAATCATTTATGTGAGTTTTTAGCTATATTTGCGGATATTAAAAATAAAACTGACTTTGGAAAAATTTGAAATAGATGTAAAATGGGCGAGCTATTTTGTTATAGTTAATGTAATAGTTTCAAATGTAGTAGCTTTATTTGCTGTAGTTTTCTTTTCGTTAAGTTTTGAAGACAGGTATAATACAAAATTTGTGTCTAGTGTTCTTATATTGTTTTTTGTAATTCAGCTGTTTTATTTTGTTCGAAAAGCAATTAAAGAAAACAAAAAACATCAAACAATTAGAGCTTTTATAAAGGTGTCAATTTTTTTTCGTGTTTTGGGTTTTTATCTATACATTATTTTTTTGATTAATTATTCTCCTGTTTCTAGTTGGGACACCAACTTTGTTAATTTACAATGTAGAAAAAATGATCTTTCAGAATTTTTAATAGATGAGGATGAAATAAAAGATAATAAAAGTAATTGGTTGAATGATGTAGTAATCGCAATTAATAGAAGATTTAGCAAATAGAACATTTTGAAGAAATTTGTAATATTTTGTTTTTAAAACATAAAAAAATCCCGCCTTACTAGACGGAATTTTCAATTTTAGTGTAATAAAAATGTAACCCTGACAAATTGGATTAGACAATTTACTCTTTCGTCAAAGCGTCAATTTCGGTATCGCTTGGTTCGATGTCAATTTTGGGTTTTTTAAGTAAAAGTAGATGCTTCCCCAACTACAAGCTGCATAAATATTTTAAAAACTTGACAAACCTAGTAACAGTTTGTATTTTTGCCCTATGAACGACAATTTTGTAACAGAGTATTTTGGTATTGGAATTCAAAACGGTAAAACTCCTGAGAACTTGGGTGTATTATGGCGTACGGCACAAAACTTAGGGGCAAGTTATATATTTACCATAGGCAATCGCTACGCTAAACAGGCTTGCGATACGCACAATGCTGTAAAGTCAATTCCTTATTTTCATTATGAGTCGTTCGAAGACTTTTATAAAAACTTGCCAAAAGGTGCCCGATTAGTAGGTGTCGAATTAGATGAAAACGCAACTGATTTAGAAACTTTTGAACATCCAAGACGATGCGTATATCTATTGGGCGCTGAGGATAACGGACTATCAAAAGCAGCCATTGCCAAATGTCATTACCTCGTAAAATTCAAATCCGAAAAAAGTTTAAATGTATCTGTTGCAGGCAGCATTGTCCTTTACGATCGAGGACTTAATAAACCCAGATCATAAAAAAAGCTGTTTTTATGTCTTATTTTATATCTACTTTACAACTAATTCTGTCAGGGTTTTGAACCCTGACAGGATTGAAAAAGATTGTAGTGTAAAGCGGGAACGAACGAAGTAAACAGCGTCTAATTTTCTTATTTATTTTTTTCGAAATTGTCAATCTCCTCATCGGTATGTTCGATGATGTCAATTTTTGGTTCGATGAATTCCTGTTCGTTTGCCAATGTTTTATTCAACGTCAATACCAAAGCCGGCAATAACATCAAATTCGACAGCATTCCGAACAATAATGTCAACGAAATCAATCCGCCAAGAGCAATTGTTCCTCCAAAACTGGACAACATAAATACCGAAAACCCGAAAAATAACACGATAGAAGTATAAAACATGCTCAAACCGGCATCTGTAAATGTGGCGTAAACAGACTTGCGGATTTTCCAGTTGTTTTTCTTTAATTCCTCGCGGTATTGCGCCAAAAATCGAATCGTATCATCTACCGAAAGTCCAAACGCAATCCCGAAAACCAAAATCGTTGATGGTTTCAGCGGAATATCCAGAAAGCCCATAATTCCTGCCGTTAGCAACAACGGCAATAAATTCGGGATAATAGAAACCAGTACCATTTTGAACGAACGGAACATAAACGCCACCAAAAGTGAGGTTAGGAAAAAGGCAAAAACCAAAGAGGAAAGCAAATTATCCAGCAGGTAACCGGTTCCTTTTTGGAAAACCAATGCTTTTCCGGTAATGCTAACGTTGTATTGACTTGGTGGAAAAAGCTTATCTGCTTTTTTACGAATTTCAGCTTCAATTTTGGCAATATTATCGCCGTTTTCATCGCGCATAAAAGTTGTGATTCGGGCAAATTGTCCAGTAGAATCCACATAACTTTTCATCAGATTGTCTTTCGAGTTTTTTGTGGCATTTTTAGCATATGACAAAATAAACGACTGTTCCTGTGACGTCGGCAATTCATAATATTCCGGATTTCCGTTGTAGTATGCTTGCTTGGAATATTTAACCAAATTGACAATGGAAATGGGTTTTGATAGTTCCGGGATTTCGTCAATGGTTTCCTCGAGTTCTTCCATTCGCCTCAGCGTAGACAATCTCATGACTCCTTTTTTACGTTTGGTGTCAATCATGATTTCCAGCGGCATAACACCATCAAATTCTTTTTCGAAGAAAACAATATCTTCAAAAAAGGCTTCTTTTTTAGGCATGTCTTCAATCAAACTGCCGGAAATACGCATTTCATAGATTCCGATAATACTAATTACTAAAAGTAGAATTGCAACGACGTAAATCGAAAAGCGATTGTATTTTACGTTTCTCAGAATCCAATCCATGAAAACCTTAACATAATTTCGGTCTAAATGCTCAATGTGGCGCTCTTTTGGCGCTGGAATATAACTGTGAAAAATAGGGATAACAATGATACACAAAAAGAAAAGTGCCATAATATTGATGGAAGTCACCACCCCAAATTCTAATAACAATTGATTATTTGAAGCGACAAACGTAGCAAAACCAATAGCTGTGGTAAGATTTGTCATTAGTGTTGCCATTCCCACTTTGGTAGTAACACGCTGTAAGGCTTTGGCTTTATTGTGGTGAACTTTGTATTCCTGATGGTATTTATTGGTCAGGAAAATACAATTCGGAATTCCGATTACGATGATTAATGAAGGAACTAAAGCCGTTAAAACCGTGATTTCGTAATTCAATAATCCTAAAAATCCAAAGGACCACATCACGCCGATAATAACAATTACCATTGATATTAAGGTGGCTCTAAAACTTCTAAAAAAGAAGAAGAAAAGCAATGAAGTGACTAATAATGAGGCGCCAATGAAGATGCTTATTTCATCTGTAATGGTTTTTGCATTCAGCGTTCGGATGTAAGGCATTCCCGAAACACGCAGGTCGATTCCGGTTTCTTTTTCGAATGTTTCGACTGCAGGAACTAATTTATCAAGAACAAAATCTTTTCGGGCCGCCGTGTTTACAATTTTTTTATCCATGTAAACGGCTGAACGTATGCTTCCCGATCTTTTGTTGAAAAGCAATCCTTCGTAAAACGGTAAATCATTGAAAAGTTCTTTCCTTATTTTTTGAAGATAGGCTGGATCAACGGTTTTGCTTTGGTCCACAAAAGGAACCAATTCAAAGGTTGCCAACGAATCATTTTTTTGTAATTTCTTTAAGTCATTTAATGAAATTACTAAATCTACCGCTTGGTCTCCTTTCAGGGTATTCATCAGTTTACTCCAGGAAGCATAAGCTTTTGGGGTAAATATGGCATTGTCTTTTACACCTATGATGACTAGATTTCCTTCTTCACCAAATTTATTTAAAAAGGCATTGTACTGAATGTTTACAATATTGTCATCCGGTAATAAATTGGCTTCGGTAAAGGTGAAGTGGATATTCTTCCATTGCATTGCTAAAAGAGCTGTTATCGCTACAATAATGGATAACATCAAAATTCTATTTCTAAGGACAATTCGGGCTATTAATTCCCAAAATCCTAAACTAAACCACTTAATCATAATTCATATTTAACGGCGGTAAAGGTAGTCAAAACCGCTATAAATCATTTGTTTTAACTAAAACTTTTTGTTGTTGTATGGGACTGATTATGCCGGTTTTTTATTTTACAATTAAATAATTTTGTGGGATATAAATTATACATTTGAATTTCTCATCTTTGTTTTTTTAGAGTTGAGCATGAATACATAAAAATGGATATGAAGAATTATAAAAATACATTGTTTTATTTAGGTGTAACAGGTGGTTTCACTGCATTAATGTATTGGATTATTAGTAAAGGAAAAAAATTAGAAGCAAGTGAAGTTATTGTAACGCCTGAAAGCGGAAACGGTTCTTGGGGTGATTTTATAGCTTCTATGCAACATAATTTTCAGGATCCTTTAGCCATCCTTTTGGCACAAATTATAACGATAATACTTGTTGCCCGAGTTTTTGGTTGGATTTTCAAGAAAATTGGACAACCATCAGTAATCGGGGAGATTATTGCGGGAATTGTTCTTGGACCGTCCTTATTGGGATTGTATTTTCCTGAATTTTCCGGGGCATTATTCCCGGCTGAATCCTTAGGAAATTTAAAATTTTTGAGTCAGATAGGATTGATACTTTTTATGTTCGTCATAGGAATGGAACTCGATTTGAAAGTGCTGAAAAACAAAGCTAATGAAGCGGTGGTAATCAGTCATGCCAGTATCGTTATCCCTTTTGCACTTGGGATTGGATTGGCTTATTTTGTTTACAATCGATTTGCTCCCGAAGGAGTGAAATTCCTTGCTTTCAGTTTGTTTATGGGAATAGCCTTGAGTATTACTGCTTTCCCGGTTTTAGCAAGAATTGTTCAGGAACGAGGAATTCATAAAACAAAATTAGGAGCTATTGTCATTACGTGCGCCGCTGCCGATGATATTACCGCTTGGTGTATTCTGGCCGTGGTAATTGCTATTGTAAAAGCGGGAACTTTCGTCAGTTCATTATACATTATTATGTTGGCAGTACTTTATGTTGTTGCCATGATTTTTATTGTAAAACCATTTTTGAAAAGAATTGGGGATTTGTATGGTTCAAAAGACACTATAATCAAACCGGTTGTAGCTATCTTTTTCCTGGTACTGATTCTTTCGTCCTATGCTACTGAAGTTATTGGGATTCATGCACTTTTTGGAGCGTTTATGGCGGGAGCTATTATGCCGGATGTTCCAAAATTCAGAACGATATTCATAGAAAAAGTAGAGGATGTTGCGTTGATACTTTTACTGCCTTTGTTTTTTGTTTTCACGGGTTTGAAAACAGAAATTGGCCTTATTAATGATCCTTACTTATGGAAAGTTACCGGTTTTATTATTTTGGTAGCCGTAGTGGGAAAATTTTTAGGAAGTGCTTTAGCAGCCAAATTCGTAGGACAGAATTGGCGAGACAGTTTGACTATTGGCGCCTTGATGAACACCAGAGGACTGATGGAATTGATTGTTTTAAACATCGGTTTAGAACTTAAAGTTTTAACTCCCGAAGTGTTTACAATGATGGTAATCATGGCTTTGGTTACTACTTTTATGACGGGACCTGCTTTGGATTTAATCAATTATATTTTTAAAACTAAAGATGGTGTTGAAATTATTGAACAAACAAACCATAATAAATATCGAATTTTAATTTCATTCGGGAACAACGAAAAAGGAAAATCCTTGTTGCGATTGGCCAATAGTTTAATAAAAAGGCAAAAAAACACTTCCAGTATTACCGTGATGCATCTATCTTTAAGTGATGAGGTGCATACTTTTAACATGGAAGACAAAGAAAAAAATAGTTTTTACCCTATTGTTGAAGAATCTCACCTACTTAAACAGGATATTACCACCATTTTTAAAGCAACGATGGATATTGAAACCGAGATTGCCGATGTTGCCAATCAAGGGGATTATGATTTACTGCTGATAGGTTTGGGAAAATCAATATTTGAAGGAACCATTCTTGGAAAAGTAATTGGTTTTACCACAAGAATAATCAATCCGGATCGATTGATTGATAAGTTCACCGGAAAAGAAGGGTTGTTTGAAAATTCCCCTTTTGACGAAAGAACCAGACAGATTATTTCTAAAACCAAGATGCCAATAGGGATTTTGATCGATAAAGATTTACAGCAAGTAAACCATGTTTTTATTCCAATTTTCAGCCCTGAGGATTCTTTTTTGATTGATTATGTGCAAAAATTAATTTACAACAACAATTCTAAAATTATTCTGTTAGATGTAAATGGGCATCTTACAACTAATTTTGTGATGAACAGCGCTATAGATTCTTTGGAACAAAAACATCCAAACAATATTAGTTTGATAACCAATAAAATAATTAAAAAGGAATTTTTGGATCAACAGGATTTAATGTTAATCAGTCTTGAAAGCTGGAAAGAACTCGTTGATTCCAGAAGTACTTGGTTGAGCGGCGTTCCTTCGGTATTAATTATAAAGCATTAACATGAACTGGATTTTATTGATTATCGGCGGTCTTTTTGAAGTAGGTTTCGCGACTTGTTTGGGCAAAGCCAAAGAAAGTTCAGGAACGACATCAACATTATGGTTGGGCGGATTCTTAATATGTTTGACAATAAGTATGGTGTTGCTTTACAAAGCCACACAAACATTGCCTATTGGAACGGCTTATGCGGTTTGGACAGGAATTGGGGCAGTAGGAACAGTTCTTGTTGGAATTTTTGTATTTAAAGAACCGGCCGATTTCTGGCGAATATTTTTCATTACCACTTTGATCAGTTCTATTATTGGTTTGAAATTTGTTTCGAGCCATTAAAGTCCCAGATTAAGGACGAAACTTATTTTTACCGCAATATTATCTTGAAATTTACTCAGCTGGTTTGGACCGTATCGGTAAAATCCGCCTAATCCCAAGCCATTATAAATTTGGTTTAACTCTATTCCAGATTCGAAATAACCTTTGTCCAAGGTTTTGTAATCCAATCCGACATGTTGTTCCGGTTTGCGTAAATTTCCCCAAGCCATTCTGGAAACAAGAACTAAGGAAGGTTTTACTTTTTTGAATAATGTTACGCGGCTAAAACCATGTTTGAATTGAAAATAAGCGTATTCACTGGAGAAAAATTCATTGAAAAACATGGTTTCAAAACTGTTTTTTCCTGCAAAAGTGATTCTCTGCATGATGGTTTCTTTGGTAATATTATTAGGAGACGTATTGTATAAATGTGTCAGCGGTACATCACCAAGAGCATAACCGGCTTCGAAAAGTAGACTTGTTTTTTGCCCGTTTAAATATTTCTTTTCATACTCTGTTTTGAAATCAAATTTGCTGAATTCAAAATCATTTTGCATAACCTTAGGCAGGGATTGTGTGTATTGAAAAGTGAATTTCGGGAAACGTTTTTCTACTTCAATTCGTCCCGTAGGCGTTTGCATGTAATCGCTGAATGGATTCCATCGTAAAGAAACCATTGCGGTTGTCATTACATAACTCGAGTATAATTTCTCGTTTAGGTTGAATATATAATTGAATTTTGGTTCTATTGCGGCACGGGAAAGTTCCCAGAAACTTTCTGTTTTCGGAATAATTTTGGTTTCTATAAATGTTTTCCAACTCACATAATTGTAAAATGTACTGATGTTTATCGGTCTTGGATCATAGATTTTGAACGCTTTTTTATCAATTGTAAACACGGTGCTTGCAATTTCCCGAACATCATCGGTATAGGAAACGCCAATCCAGGAATTGGAAAATTTGCCAACCCGAGTCGCCATTCCCAAATTGTATTTGAAATTCCCATCCTTAGTTCCATAAGCGGTGTAGCCTTCGATTCTGAATTTTTTTGAAAATTGTTCATTGGTGACTCCGCCAATTCCCAATCTGAATCCTTCGTAATTATTATAACTGAATAATTTACGTAAGTCTAAATCGAATTTTCCTATTGGTAAATATCCGTTGATGATTTTTCGACCAAAACGGATGCGGCTTTCAATTCGTTTTTTGGAAGAAATACTGTCCAATGCCAAATACGTTTTTTGGCTTCGACTGTCTAAGCTGTCTTTTCTGTAAGTGTTCCAAAAATGTTCTGGTTTGTTAATTGCATCGTCTTTGATTTCGATGTAAATCGCCGATTTTTTAATTTGTATCGGAATGTTATATTGAATTTCAAAATTATTCGTGTGCGAAAGCAAATAAGTAAAATCTGAAGCAACCTTTTTTCTTTCTTTAAAATCTTGTTCTACATCGCCATCAAATTGAATCGTTCCGCCAAGAATTTTTATATCGTCATCATTCTTGCCCTTTACAATTTTAAACGTTTTGTCTGTTGGAAACCATAATTTTTCATTGGGAATGTACTTGAAATCATGAATTCCGCTAATGTCAAGAACGCCTTTTATGCGCATTACCGCTTTGGCAACAGCAAAATTATTTTGGTCAATATAAAGTACACCTTCCAGTCCTGATGCTTTTCTTTTTTTCTTGTTTTTGAAGTAAATCATATAGGTGTTTCTGCCGTCAATGATAAGTGAATCCAAGAGTTTATAGTTGTAATCGTTTAGCGCATCATTGGCAATAGGACTGTTGTATTTGGTTTCAAAAAGTTCGTAACTGGAATCGTAAATAGAGAATGACTGTAAATTGAAAGCAATGATTTCATAAACAGGTTGCTTGAAACCAGCCATTTTGGTACCTAATATCGTTTCTTTTAATGTACTATTGGCAAATTGATATTGTGACACTTTTTCGGTTTGAAAAAGATGCTGTTGGCGTATGACGTCTTTAAATTTATAATCGGAAGAGTCAATTTTTGAGAATTGTTTCCCAATAGATTTTTGGACAAAAACAGAATCGATTCTTCCGTCAATAGAGTCAGGATTTGCGGTTACAATGAGTTTATTGTAGGATTTAAATTCAAAACTGCGGAGCTTTTTCTGTGGATTATTGTTATTCTTATTTTTGATTGTCTTCCTGATAATTGCCAAAGCCGGGTTTTCATTTGAAATTCTCACTTCATTCAAATTATCCGTTTTTTGGGAAAGAACAACCACATAATAATTTTTGTTTTTTTCAATGGCAATCCTAGCCTTGGTGAAACCAATATAAGAAATATCAAAAGCTGTAAAGGGAATTGCTGTTGCGATACTAAACTTTCCATCTACATCAGAGATGGTATTTAGGCCATTATTTGTAGTAATGGTGGCAAACGGCAACGGTTTGTTGGTGTTAGATTCTTTCACAATTCCATTTACCTGAAATTGCGCCTGTAGCGAAAGCGTTAAAAAAAAGAAGAACAAACACAATTGCTTCATAAATAGGGTTTACTGCAAAACGGGTATAATCTCGTTTTGGTATCGCAAAAATAACAATAAAAAAATCCGTCTCGCAAAACTAACGAGGCGGATTTTTAATATAATTTGAAAAGGAATTACACCTTCATGATTTCAGCTTCTTTCACCACTAAAAGTTCATCAATTTTACGAATAAACGTATTAGTTAAGTTTTTAACTTCTTCTTCGGCACTTTTACAAATGTCCCCAAGCTGGCGCGAGCGTCCCACTCGTCAACACAATTTATACCGAAACATACTTCAAAAGAAAGCTAAATACTAGCACAAACCTCAATACTATTATTCATTAAGAATTATCACGAGCGGGACGCTCGCGCCAGCAGGGGACGCTAGCGCTAGCGGGGGCAATTTTTATATACCCAGCAAGAGCTTGCATGAAGCTCTTGTCAAAAGGTACATTTTTAATAATTTATTCCATTACATACACTAAAGAATTAACCTCGGTTAATTTAATCTTATTTTTTCTGAAATCAGCCATGTCAATAATGTAGTAAATTTGAGGTTTGGACCACTCCCCGAATTCCTCCATATTTTTTTCTAATTTTAGAAAAAAATTAATATCGATAATTTCTTTTTTATGCTTTTTTAAAAAAGACTTCTTTTCATATCGGTCATTAGCAGGCCTATAGATTCTGTTAAAATCCTTATCATACGTAAAAATTCCCAAAGTGTCTTTTTGTAGAAAAAAACCCTGCAAAAAATAGTATCCTCGGCATGTGATACATTCATTTTCAAAATATTTTGTTTGATTTTTGTCTGCTTTAAACAGTATATATATCGTATCTAGTTTTCTGACTTCTGCAATTTCTTGCGCTTGTAATAAATTTACAAATAAATAGAAGAATAATAATGTGACTTTCATAATTAATTTTTAAGGTGTTTGTGGCCAAAAAAGTTGTATTCAAGAAGTAATTCAAATTGATCGGTATTAGCAGGAAAGCTTATTTTAAAAGCTTCGGTATCTTGCAGACCGTTTAAACTTAGATAATAGAAATAATCATTCCAATTCCAAAGTGTTGTTTTTATTGGGTTAGAGTAAAAATTAGGTTGTAGCCTTATAGATTCTACAGTTGCTCTTGTCGTACTAGAAGTAACTGAATCTCTAATTTCAGCAAGAATTTTTTGCATAGTTGGCACCATGTTTTTGTACATAAAATCGTGTTGAGCGCCAGTGCCAGGTCTTGTGGCTTTCAATACCTCTGCAAATGTCATGTTTTCTATACCTGGTATAGTGCTGCCGCCAGCATCAGGATATTTGCCTTTGATTGCTAAATAAGCATGTATACACTCGTGTAATATGGTTTTAGCAATTTCAATATTTGTCATAGGCCTTAATCCCGTAGAGGTCAATATTTGTTTGTTAATTTGAATCAGAGTTGGTCTGCCTTCAAGTACTGGAGGCGTTGTAAATCCATCTATTTTCCTTGTGATGTTATCTAGATTTTCAATGATTTCAAATTTCACATTGAATCGCTTGTTGTTATTATCAAATAAAGCTAAAAATAAGTTTTTAAATGCGGGGGAATCAGTTAAAGATTTATATACTGAATTAAACTTTTTATCCTCTTCGGTAACATCTTTTATTGATGATTTATCAATATTAAATGGTGACTTAAAAGATGATTCTACATCAAGCTTTAATGATGGATCATCAATCATTTGTAATAGCATCTCTCTAGCAAATTCTATTTCATCAGGATATGCAATTAAAAAATTACTTATTTCAGCTTTTTTATCAGAATTCCTGCTGCTATTCCACCAGTTTTGTTGATTTAGGTCAAGGTATTGCTCAAACTCAAGTAGTGCAATATCAACATTAGCACCACCACCTCCAATACCATTTGAAAGATTCATTAATTCATTTGGTACTGGTGCGCTGTTGTCGTATCCGCTAGAGGTACAAATTTCGCTTATTGAGGTATATTCATTGTATGCGTCGTTAATTAAATTCCCGCCACATGATTCCCCGAGACTGTGATCGCCTCCGTTAGTACAATAATGTGCTATGTACATTACTTTTATAGTACAATTTTCTGCTGTTTTTGCTGTTACAGTATTAGCTTGTTTTTTAGGTTGGCCGTTTAGAAAGCTACTTTCTGTTCTAATATTTTTTTTGAGGTCCAGTATCTGGATTTTTCCTGAAAAGGTGTTTATGTCAATGAAAGGTATGGCAGTATCAGGGATGTATTTTAAGTATCCTACTTTTTCAGTAGTGGCGTCTTGTGTTATCACATAATACATGAAATAAGGATTTTTAGTAGAGTAATTGTTTAGTAACAAGAGATAAGTGGTATATTCATTACCTTTTACTATTTTAGTGAAATATACATTTGGTTTTTCACCGCTTTTCTGGGTGATGCCTTCTGGGGTGCTGGTTTTGAAAGTTTCCGTTCGGCTAAGTATTGCAGGGTTCTTAAGTACCGAAAGTACATTTTCTATACTCACTTTCTCAGAAGTAATATAGTTTTTTTTATTTGCTTCACGTTCAAGTACTACCTCTTCCGTAGTGCAGGATTGCAAAAAGCATAGGACTAACCCAATAAAAAGGACATGGACTTTCCGCTTTAATTCAAACGTTTGTTTGTTTGTTTGTTTGTTTTCATAAAATGTTTAGTTCGTTTATATTTCATAAAAATAGGAAATATTTCACAAGCCACAATACCCATTTTTAGTGATATTTAAGCATAAAAAAACCGTCTCGTAAATCAACAAGACGGTTTTGATATAAGTAGAGATGGTTTTACACCTTCATAATTTCAGCTTCTTTCACCACTAAAAGTTCATCAATTTTACGGATATAACTATTGGTTAAGTTTTGAACTTCTTCTTCGGCACTTTTACAAATGTCCTCGGAAGTTCCTTCTTTTTCTAATTTTTTGATATCTGTATTCGCATCTTTACGAGCATTTCGAATTCCAACTTTAGCATCTTCAGCTTCCACTTTGGCTTGTTTGGCAAGATCGCGTCTTCTTTCCTCAGTTAGTGCGGGAACGCTAATGATAATTACATCACCGTTATTCATTGGATTAAAACCAATGTTTGCCACCATAATTGCTTTTTCAATTACTTGCAGCATATTTTTTTCAAAAGGTTGCAATGTGATTGTTCTGGCATCAGGAACACTAATTTTTGATACTTGAGAAAGCGGTGTCGCAGATCCGTAATAATCCACAAAAACACTTCCTAACATTGCGGGAGATGCTTTTCCTGCACGAATATTCAAAAATTCTTTTTCTAAATGCGCAATAGAACCTGTCATAGATTCTTTAGTACTATCTAATATAAATTCAATTTCTTCAGTCATAATTTAGATCTTTGGATTTTTAGATTTTTAGATCTTTAGACTGTCTGACAATCTAAAAGTCTAACAATCTAATTTGTCTATTTATATATTTACTACGGTTCCTATATTTTCTCCATCGCAGATTTTCAATAAGTTTCCTACTTTGTTCATGTCGAAAACTACGATTGGTAATTTGTTTTCTTGGCTTAATGTAAATGCAGTCGTGTCCATTACATTCAATCCTTTTTTAAGGACATCTTCAAAAGTAATATGATCAAATTTCACTGCTGAAGCATTTTTCTCCGGATCAGAATCATAGATACCATCAACACGGGTTCCTTTTAGGATTACATCGGCATTGATTTCCACTCCACGCAAAACGGCAGCTGTATCAGTTGTAAAATATGGGTTTCCAGTTCCAGCTCCAAAAATCACAATTCTTCCTTTTTCAAGGTGACGTACTGCTCTTCTCTTGATATATGGCTCAGCAATCGCTTCAATTTTTAAGGCAGTTTGTAAGCGGGTAAGCATCCCTTTATCTTCCAGTGCGCCTTGTAGAGCCATTCCGTTGATAATTGTAGCCAGCATTCCCATATAATCACCTTGCACTCTGTCCATTCCTGCGCTCGCTCCGGCAACTCCTCTAAAAATATTTCCACCACCTATTACAATGGCTATTTCTACTCCTTTTTCATGAATTTGCTTGATCTCATCGGCATATTCAGCTAATCTTTTTGGGTCAATTCCGTATTGTAAGTCGCCCATTAAAGCTTCTCCACTTAGTTTTAGAAGAATTCTTTTGTATTTCATGTGTGTGTTGAGTTGATTGGTGCAAATATAGAATATTCTTTTTTTTTAAAATAATGTTGCTGAAATTTTATAAATTAAGTTTTTCGTACGATTTTTTGGCGGCTTCGTAGCCAATGTTGAAAACAGCATTCATCTTCACTTTATTGGTTTCAAAGGTGCTGTAAAGACACAAATCCTTTGGTTCAATAACCCAATCACAAATATTGAATTTATGCAGATTTGAATTTGCCGAAAGGATATCAAAGGCTCGTGTAGTTACTGCTTTGATTGAACTTAAATCTTTGGCTTCAATTTTTTGAATCGGACTCACATAAACACCTATTAATGTGTCGCATTGTCCTTGTAAAATATCAGTGGGAAAATGATTCAATATCCCGCCGTCACTGTATATTTTTCCTTTAATTTCATACGGAGACAAAATCCCGGGAAATGCAGAAGAAGCTAAAATGGCATCGATGATCTTTGTTTCCGGGCCAAATATTTTTAATTTTCCACGAACCATATCAGTAGCCGTGATTTGAATCGGGATTTTCAAATCACCTAATGTAGCATCCTTAAAAATACTGTGAAAATAGGATTTGAAGGATTCAGAATCAATTAATCCGGCTTTTTTGAACGTTAAATGCTTCCAGTGAAAAAGGTATATCGATTTGAAAAATTCCAGAATTTCTTCGGGAGTTTTTCCCCAAGCATACATGGCACCAACAATTGAGCCTGCGCTTGTTCCTGCCATTTGAGACGGACGAATGTTTTTCTCTTCTAAAAATTTAATCACACCAGCATGGGCTATACCTTTAGAACCTCCACCGGAAAGTACTAATCCTATCGATTTTGTTTTTAAATCCATCTTTTTTATTTGTGATAAAATTACTCTTTTTGTGGAATTGAAAGTGACATATGTCATATTTATGCTCCAATTTTATGGTAACTTTGTAAAAACAAATAATTCATTATGAAAATTCCAGTAGCTAAAGCGTTGTTTAATAGTCACTCTTATGCGGAGTATAGAAAGCTAGTTTCAGATTTATTACTTGAAGGAAAATCAACAGGTAATGAACAATCGGAAAATTTAACCCATTACAGTGAGTTGAATGAAACCCGAATGAATCGTTTGGACAAAACGATGAAAATTACCGATGAAAATAGTCTGAAATTAAAGAGCTTAAAAAACGAATATATTTGGTTAGTAATTTCCGAAGGTTGGTGTGGTGATGCTGCCCAACTCCTGCCAATTATCAATAAAATGGCAATCGATTCCGGTAAAATAGAATTGAAGATTGTTCTGCGTGATGAAAATGAGGAGTTGATGAAGTTGTTTTTGACCAATAAAAAGAAATCAATTCCAATAGTGATTGTCGTAGAGAAAGCAACAGGAAGTGTTCTTGGAAAGTGGGGCCCAAGGCCCATAGGCGCAACCAATTTAATTACTGATTATAAAAAAGAATTTGGGGTTATTGATGAAACGGCAAAAACCAACTTGCAATTGTGGTATTTGCATGATAAAGGAATCAGTACCCAAAATGAGTTGGTTAACTTGATGCTTGATTTGGAACAATAGAATTTTAAAAAGCGGCAATATTCATAACTTTGGATGCATTATAATTGCCGAAAAATGCTTTAGTATAGAGCAAGAAATCATTGTTTTGAAGTAAAATTTTCAATGCAAAGTCACCTGAGGTTCAGTATTTATTGGGGTAAAATAATTAAGTTTATTTTTTGTTAATTTTTTTGTGTATCGAAAAAAAATTTGTAAATTGGTGACTGCCAACCAGGTCTATTGTTAATTTACTTTTTTAATGGTGTTTAAATATTGTTTCACAACTTAAAAAACATCATCATGAAAAATCGATTTGAAAAGTTTTATGATTATTTGTCACATTTACTATTTGGGGGTAAAAAAGCAACTAATTATTAAACAATCGGCGTGAGCCTAGACAAAAGAGTATGGATTAAAACTACTTTAACTTTAGAAAAAACACATCGCAAATTCAATTTTAATATTGGATTTGTCATGTGTTTTTGCTTTTGGTATTATTCTGAAGTAAGACTATCCTCAAATAAAGTAACGTCCATTGCATCGGCCACATTATAATCTCCAATTTTTGTTCGGCGCAAAACGGTTAAATGAGAACCTGAATTCATGGCTTTTCCAAAATCAAAAGCCAGGGAACGAATGTAAGTTCCTTTGCTGCAAACGACTCTGAAATCTATTTCCGGAAGTGCAATTCGAGTGATTTCAAATTCGTGAATGGTTGTTTTTCTACTCGCAATTTCTATTGTTTCTCCAGCGCGAGCATGTTCGTATAAGCGTACGCCATCTTTTTTTATAGCCGAAAAAATGGGTGGTTTCTGGTCTATTTCTCCTAAAAATTGTTTTACGGTTTCTTGAATTAAAGCTTCGTCAATATGTTCTGTTGGGAAAGTTTGGTCGATTTCGGTTTCTAAATCATAGGAAGGCGTTGTGGCTCCAATATAGAACGTTCCTGTATATTCTTTGGCTTGACCTTGAAGCTCGGTGATTCTTTTGGTGAATTTTCCGGTACAAACTAACAATAATCCGCTTGCCAAAGGATCCAAAGTTCCAGCATGACCAATCTTGAATTTTTTTGGAAGATTAACTTTACTGATTAAAGCCCATTTCATTTTATTTACCGCCTGAAAAGAAGTCCAATTCAAGGGTTTGTCAATGAGTAAAATTTGTCCGTTTTGGAAATCTTCGGCTGTCTTCAATGGGAATTATTTTAAGTATGAAAAGTAGATCAATAAAAAAACACCTACTATTATTCGGTACCATCCCCAAGGTTTGAAACCGTATTTTTTGATGATTTCAATGAAGAATTTAATGGCAATAACGGCAACAATAAAAGCAACAACATTTCCTATTAAGAACAATTGAATGTTTTCGTTTGACTTTAAAATTAATTCGTAGCCTTTCATTTGTGACGTTTCGTAGGTTTTCAAGAATACAGAGTAGCATGTTACTGCCATCATCGTTGGAACCGCTAAAAAGAAGGAGAATTCTGCTGCAGCGTGACGCGTTAACCCTTGTTGCATGCCGCCAATTATGGAAGCAGCAGAACGACTTGTTCCGGGCATCATCGCTAAACATTGCCAAAAACCAATAGTTACTGCTTTTTTAATGGTAATGTCCTCTTCCTGAAGAACCGTTGGACTTTGAAAACGACTGTCTATAAATAATAAAATGATTCCGCCTAAAATTAATACAATCGCAATAGGAATAGGGTCTCCAAGAACCGCTTCGATTTTATCATCGAATAATTTCCCTAAAACCAAAGCTGGAATTACGGCGCAAATAAGTTTTATATAAAAATTGATGGCAACACTTTTTGAAGAGAAATCGAAAAATTTCTTCCAATACAAAGCGACAACAGCCAGAATGGCTCCAAATTGAATCGAAACCTGGAATAGTTTCACAAAATCATCTTCTTGGATTCCAAAATATGAACTTAGAAAAACCATGTGAGCTGTTGAAGAAACAGGAAGGTATTCTGTTAATCCTTCGATAACAGCAATTAAAAATGCTTGTAATGTATTCATTATATAGTGATCGGTGTTCAGTTTTTAGTGTTCAGTTGATATAGTTTGCTTTATACTGCAACTTATTACTAGTCACTGTTTACTATTTTTTTGGATTCTTAAGGATGGCATAAACGGTAATTCCAAAACCGATTAAAACGGTAGTTGGCGCCAATCGAATTCTTCTGAAATTGAAGATGTCTTCATTGAAAACATTTGGGTCATCACTTCCTCCGCCAGCCATTAGAATAAATCCTAAGGCAATTACTCCAATTCCAAGTAATAGAATTTTATAATTTATTTTGTCAAAAAGAAATTCTGGTTGCTGTTCGTTATTTTTCATTGATGCTGAATTTATTTCAGCATCTAAAAATGCTGAATGATAATGCTTTTTTTTATCTTCAATTAATAAAGGTCGTCCGTTCTTAAATTCAAGAAACGTTGTGTTGCAAAATACGTGCTTAACCAGGTAATCAATATTCCAATTCCTAAAACAGCTAATAATACCAATGCAATTAAAGCTTTATCGTCAAGTATGCCAAGATTTGGAAAATTAGTTTGAACGTAAATCAAAACGCCAATTAATGCAATAATTGCAAGTCCTGCGCCAATCATTCCCAGTTTTATACTTCTTACCACAAATGGTTTTCTGATAAAAGCTTTGGTTGCGCCTACCATTTGCATGGTTTTAATGATAAATCGGTTGGAGTGTATCGATAAACGCAATGAACTATTAATTAACAATACAGCAATCACGGCCAAGAATCCGCTGATTACAAGAATCCACATACTTACTTTTTTGATGTTGTCATTTACTAGATTCACTAATTGCTTGTCATACACAATATCCGAAACCATAGCATTTTTGCGCAAGCGGGTTTCTATTTTTGCAATACTGTCCTTGATTACATAATCGGCTTTCAGGTGAATATCGTAAGAGTTTTGAAGTGGATTTTCACCAAGAAATTCCATGAAATCTTCTCCAATAATATCCGTATGTTGTTTTGCGGCAGCTTCTTTAGTTACATAATCGTATGATTTTGCAAAACGGCTCGATTTTAATTCAGTTCCAAAAGCCTTTAAAATACTGTCATTCGCTTCGTTCTTGAAAAAAACGGTCATGGCAATATTTTCTTTGAAATCGTCAGCCAGTTTTTTAGAATTTATGATAAAAAGACCCAATACACCCAATAAAAATAAAACTAAGAATACACTTAGCACTACTGAAAAATAAGAGGAAATTAATCTGCGTTTTTGAAATTTATCAAAGGAAGAACTCATAGTTTACTGAAATTATTGGGTAAAAATAATAAAGAATTTCTTTATTTAAAGTTAATAACGCTCAAAGTTTCAACTTTCGTACAATAAACGTAAATTTGGCACCTTGAAATAATCATTTCTCCAAATATAATACAGCAACTTAGTAACCGAGTTACTTTGAATCTAACAATATGACTTGAGTGTGCGACAGCATGACTCCATTAAAAAAATAATAAAAAAAGGAATGAAATACAATCCGAACGAAATAGAGGCCAAATGGCAGAAATATTGGTTAGACAACGCAACGTTTAAAGCCGAAAATAACTCAGAAAAACCTAAATATTACGTACTTGATATGTTTCCTTATCCATCTGGAGCGGGATTACACGTAGGACATCCGCTGGGATATATCGCCTCTGATGTGTATTCAAGATACAAAAGGCACCAAGGTTTTAATGTGTTGCACCCAATGGGCTATGACAGTTTTGGATTGCCTGCGGAACAATACGCCATTCAAACAGGGCAACGTCCTGAAGATACTACTTCGGTAAATATTGACGGTGGAACAGATAAAGAAGGAAATAAAATTGCCGGTTATAGAAAGCAATTGGACAAAATTGGATTTTCTTTTGATTGGAGTAGAGAAGTGCGTACTTCAAATCCCGATTATTACAAACATACCCAATGGATTTTTATCCAATTATTCAATTCTTGGTACAATAAAAACAGCGATAAAGCCGAAGATATTTCGACTTTGGTTTCCATTTTTTCAACAGAAGGAAATGCTAATGTCAATGCGGTTTGCGATGAAAATATAGAAGCTTTTTCAGCAAATGAATGGAACGCTTTCGCAAAAGAACAGCAGGAGAAAATTTTGCTGCAATACAGATTGACTTATTTAGCCGAGACTGAGGTGAACTGGTGTCCTGGATTAGGAACCGTTTTGGCGAATGATGAAATCGTAAATGGTGTTTCTGAGCGTGGTGGTTTTACGGTTGTTCGTAAAAAAATGACGCAATGGAGCATGCGGATTTCGGCTTATGCAGAACGTTTGTTACAAGGATTAAACGATATCGATTGGAGTGAAAGTATCAAAGAAAGTCAAAGAAACTGGATTGGAAAATCCGTTGGAGCAACGGTGGAATTCAATGTTCAGAATTCAGAAGCTAAAATTGCGGTTTTCACAACGCGTCCCGATACCATTTTTGGAGTTACGTTTATGACATTGGCTCCGGAACACGAATTAGTTTCTCAAATTACAACTGCAGAACAAAAAGCAGAAGTAGATGCTTATATAGAAAAAACGTCAAAACGTTCCGAAAGAGAACGTATGGCTGATGTAAAAACCATTTCGGGTGTGTTTACGGGAGCGTATGCGGAACATCCGTTTACGAAAGAGCCAATTCCGGTTTGGATTGGGGATTATGTTTTGGCGGGTTACGGAACAGGCGCAGTTATGGCGGTTCCTTGTGGTGACGAAAGAGATTATGCTTTTGCGAATTTCTTCAAAGGTCAACAAGGTATGTCAGCCATTAAAAACATTTTTGATAAAGATATATCTGAAGCTGCTTTTGGAGCCAAAGAAGGTTTCCAATTGGTAGATTCTGATTTTCTAAATGGATTAGATTATAAAAAAGGAACTCAAAAAGTAATTACCGAATTAGAGAAATTAAACCAAGGAAAAGGAAAAACGAATTACCGTTTGCGTGATGCCGTTTTCTCTCGCCAGCGTTATTGGGGAGAACCTTTTCCTGTGTATTATGTGAATGGTTTGCCGCAAATGATTGATGCGCAACATTTGCCAATCATCTTGCCGGAAGTAGAGAAATATTTACCAACCGAAGAAGGTTTGCCGCCTTTAGGAAATGCTACGGTTTGGGCTTGGGACAGTGTTCAGTGTTCAGTGGTTAGTACTCAGTTAGTAGATAATGTGACGATTTTCCCATTAGAATTGAACACGATGCCAGGTTGGGCGGGAAGTTCTTGGTATTGGATGCGTTATATGGATGCACACAATGAGAATGAATTTGCAAGCAAAGACGCACTTGCGTATTGGGAAAGCGTGGATTTATACATTGGCGGAAGCGAACACGCAACCGGACATTTATTGTATTCTCGTTTTTGGAACAAATTCCTAAAAGACAAAGGTTTTGCGCCAACCGAAGAACCATTCAAAAAACTGATTAATCAGGGAATGATTTTAGGAATGAGTGCGTTTGTTTATAGATTAAATTTAACTAATTATAATGATGGTATTGGTAATTTAATTGGAGGAGTCACATTTGATGCTAATCAAATTAAGAGGATTGAAGATTTTATAAATACTTTTAAAAATAGAATATATGTTTCTCATCAATTTATAAGTAAAAATCCTTTATCGGATGTTTTCTTTAAAGGTGGTGAAAATAACTTTTCTTCATATTTTCCTGAAATAAAAAAATCTTTAGCGTTTAAATTTGAAGAACTTAAAGATATTATTCATGGAATTGAATTTAACATCTCAAAAATACACGTTGATGTTTCCATGGTTAATTCTTCTGACGAATTGGATGTCGAAAGATTCAAAAACTGGAGAGAGGATTATGCTGATGCTGTCTTTATAACTGAAGAAAACGGGAAATACATTGTAGGTCGAGAAATCGAAAAAATGTCGAAATCCAAATACAATGTCGTAACGCCGGATGATATTTGTAACGAATACGGTGCGGATACGTTGCGTTTGTATGAAATGTTCTTAGGGCCATTGGAACAAGCGAAACCTTGGAATACGGCAGGAATTTCTGGAGTTTTTGGTTTCTTGAAAAAACTGTGTCGTTTGTATTTTGATGATAATGGTTTGATCGTTACCAATGACGAACCAACCAAAGACAACTTGAAATCATTGCACAAAACCATCAAAAAAGTGGCGGAAGATATTGAAGGTTTCTCTTTCAATACATCGGTTTCTCAGTTTATGATTTGTGTGAATGAATTGTCTACTCAAAACTGTCATTCTCGTGCAATTTTGGAACCATTAGCTATTGTAATTTCTCCTTACGCGCCACATATCGCCGAAGAATTATGGTCGTTATTAGGAAATACAGGTTCCATTGCGACAGTAGCTTTTCCAATATTCGAACCTGCACATTTGGTAGAAAGCAGCAAAGAATATCCGGTTTCTTTCAACGGAAAAATGCGTTTCACAATGGTTTTACCTTTGGATTTAACCAAGGAACAAATCGAGGAAATTGTAATGAAAGATGAAAGAACTATCAAACAATTAGAAGGAAAAACACCAAACAAGGTGATTATTGTTCCAGGAAAAATTATTAATTTGGTGGGGTAAAACCGAATTTACAAATATTCTAAAATCCAAATTCCAAAATCATTTTTGGGATTTGGATTTTTTTTTAAAATTTATTAAAATCCGTGCCAATCAGTTTAATCGGTGTGATCAGTGTTTCATTTCAAGAATGCCAAATTGACATTGTAAAAAAATGGTTCAGATTTTGATGATTCTTTTATAACTTTAACAATACAATTAAAAAACAAAAATATGGGAATGGGTTATTTGATTCTTGCCGGAGCAATTATGCTTTTCAGCTGGTTAGTTAGTTCAAGACTAAAAAGCAAATTTGAACATTATTCTAAATTACAATTACAAAACGGAATGTCAGGCGCTGAAATAGCCGAGAAAATGCTTGCCGATAATGGAATTCGTGATGTGAGAGTTATCTCTACGCCAGGACGTTTGACGGATCATTACAATCCGGTAGATAAAACCGTGAATCTAAGTGAAGCGGTTTACAACCAGCGCAATGCCGCTGCGGCTGCTGTTGCTGCGCACGAATGTGGTCACGCCGTACAACATGCTGTAGGATATCAATGGCTGACGATGCGTTCTAAATTAGTACCAGTGGTAAATGTGGCGTCAACGTACATGCAATGGATTTTGCTTGCCGGAATCTTGATGATGAAGACTTTTCCACAATTATTATTGGTAGGGATTATCATTTTTGCGGCAACCACTTTATTTTCGATTGTTACTTTGCCGGTCGAATATGATGCAAGTAATCGTGCATTGGCTTGGTTAGAAAACAAAAGAATGCTGACGCAACAAGAACAGGCTGGAGCCAAAGATTCCTTGAAATGGGCTGCCAGAACGTATGTCGTAGCTGCTTTGGGATCTATCGCAACGCTGTTGTATTACGTTTCCATTTATATGGGAGGAAGTAGAAGAGACTAAATAATTAGATTGTTAGATTTTTAGATAATTAGAAAAAAGCCGTTTGTAGTATAAACGGCTTTTTTGTGTTCATATAAATCTAACCTTCTAACCTTCTAACAATCTATAGTTGTATCTGCCTATCGATTTGTTGGTCTAAAGAAATGAAGGTTTCTGTTCTGGAAACGCCTTCTATCGCTTGGATTTTGGTGTTGAGTAAATGCATTAAATGTTCGTTATCGCGACAAATAATTTTGATTAGAATCGACCAGTTTCCCGTAGTGTAATGGCATTCCAATACTTCAGGTATTTTCTTTAAATCCCTTACGGCTTCTGGATTTCGGGCGGCTTTGTCCAAATAGATTCCAACAAAAGCCATTGTGTTATAACCTAGAATTTTATTGTTTACCGTAAACTTTGATCCCGAAATAACTCCGGATTGCTCCAGTTTTCGCAAACGTTGGTGAATTGCCGCTCCTGAAATTCCTATTTTATTGGCGATTTGAAGAATTGGTTTTCGGGCATCTTCCATCAGGTCGCGTAAAATCTCTTTATCGATACCGTCAATTTCTACTATTAGGGAATTGATTTTCATGAGTTGTTGTTTTAAACTAAAATGTGAAATTTAGTTTGAATTGAAAACCAAATTTAAGTAAAAAACGATTAGTAAAAAGCACACGAAGTTGTTTTTATAATTTTGCCATAAAAAAAGCCATTCGGATTGCGAATGGCTTTTTGATTTTATTTTGAAAAGTAATTTTTTATTTTCCTTTATTAGCTTCAATAATGTATTTTTCCAAAGCCATTGTCATAGAAGGTGTTGCTGGTGTTGGTGCAAGAATATCTACTCTTAATCCATGATCCAACGCTTCTTTTTGAGTAGTGCTTCCAAAAACTGCAATTCGAGTATTGTTTTGTTCGAAATCTGGGAAATTCATAAACAATGATTTTATTCCGGTTGGGCTAAAGAAAGCCAAAACATCATAATATACATCGGCTAAATCAGATAAATCACTCATTACCGTTCTGTAAAAAACAGCTGGAGTCCAGTCTACTTTTAGTGCGTTCAGCGTTATTGGCGCATCGGCATTTAGTTGGTCTGAAGCAGGCAATAAGAATTTTTCGTCTTTGTATTTTTTTATCAGCGGAGATAAATCAGCAAAATCTTTTGGTCCAACGTAGATTTTACGTTTTCTATACACTACGTATTTTTGCAGGTAAAAAGCAATAGCTTCTGATTGGCAGAAATATTTTAATCCTTCTGGAACTTTATAACGCATTTCATCAGCCACTCTGAAAAAATGATCTACGGCATTTTTACTCGTTAAAATAATTGCGGTGTAATGATTAAGATCGATTTTTTGAAGTCTAATCTCTTTTGCATTAACTCCTTCTACATGAATAAAAGGTCTGAAATCAATTTTTACTTTATGCTTTTGTTGAAGTTCAAAGTAAGGGGAATTCTCCACTTTAGGCTCAGGCTGTGACACCAAAATTGTTTTCACTTTCATATTTAACGGTTTCTAAGCACTCCCTTTTGTAAACCAATAATACATAAAATAATAGGGTGCTATTTCAAGAGCGCAAAGATATAAAATAAAATAAAACAACTTACCGAATATTATATTTTGATAATTTTTTATTGAAATCAAATAAGTTAAAATATTCATTATCAATATTATAGTAATAATTAGCAATGGAATATTTCTTGAAAATGAGTCGTAATAAAACAAAATAATATTCAACGGCAGTATGATTAGTCCAATATAGGTTCTATAAGTCACCTTTTGGAGGTTAAACTGCTCCATAAATTCTTCAATATTGAAGGATGTGGCTATTATTTTCTCAATCAAATATTTAGATAAAACAAAGAAAGTTAGGAAAGTAAAAATTTGAATGTAAAGGATCCAATCTGTCTTTGAAGCATGGCCAAAATAACTTAGTGAAATTTGGATAAAGAAAGCAAGTGAAATGACTTGGACAAAAAACAAGGAGATGGTAAAACCGCTTTTTAGGTGGCTGCTGTCTCTGTACACTTTGTTGTATTTATTGGAAAAAATTAAATTGGCAAAATCACCAAATCTGTTTTCGAAAACAGATTTTGTAACAGCAATAATAGCAAATGACAGAACAAAAAGCACGGTTGCCCAGTCTTTGCTCTCAGTTATTCTTGGATGAAGTATATTTTCGATCATAACGCTGCAAAATTACTAATTTTTATATCATTCTTTTTATTATAATTTTATTAAGGATGAAATGGCATAAAAAGTTTACTTTTGCGGTGAAATTAGTCAAAAATATGAATGATTGTATTGTTATAATTCCTACCTATAACGAAATTGAAAATATAGAAAGCATTATTCGATCGGTGTTTTCGCAGCATAAATCTTTTCATGTTCTTATTATTGATGATAATTCACCGGATCATACTGCTGATAAGGTTGTTTTACTTCAGTCTGAATTTGGAGGGAAATTGTTTTTGGAAAAAAGAGAAAAAAAATCGGGTCTGGGAACGGCTTATGTTCATGGATTTAGGTGGGCATTAGCGCATCAATATGATTTTATTTTTGAAATGGACGCTGATTTCTCCCATAATCCAAATGATTTAGAGAAATTATACAATGCGTGTCATTTTGGCGATGCTGATTTAGCGATTGGTTCGCGTTATGTTACCGGAGTAAATGTGGTAAACTGGCCGTTGAGCCGTGTATTGATGTCCTATTTTGCATCAGTTTATGTACGAATGATTACCGGAATGAAAATCCATGATGCCACAGCAGGTTTTGTTTGTTACAAAAGAAGAGTGCTCGAAGAGATTAATTTAGATAAAATAAAATTTGTTGGATATGCTTTTCAAATTGAAATGAAATACAGAACGTATTGTAAAAAATTTCAAATTGCTGAGGTTCCCATCATTTTTACCGATAGAACAAAAGGGCAATCCAAAATGAGTAATTCGATAATTATTGAAGCCGTTTTTGGAGTTATTGCACTTAGATTAAAAAGATTAGTCAACACATTATAAGAAAAAGACAGGATGAACAGGGTTTTAATTAAGAATGCCAAAATAGTAAATGAAGGGGTGATTTTTGAGGGCGATGTATTAATTGAAAATGACTTAATTGTTGAGATTTCAGAAAGTATTAGTGCAAAATCCTCTCAATGTAAAATCATTGATGCCGAAGGGAATTATTTGATTCCAGGTGCAATTGATGATCAAGTGCATTTTAGAGAACCAGGGCTGACACACAAAGGAGACATCGAATCAGAATCCAGAGCGGCCGTTGCAGGAGGAATTACTTCATATATCGAACAACCGAATACGGTTCCTAATGCGGTTACCCAAGAAATATTAGAGCAAAAATACGAGTTGGCTGCCGAAAAATCGTATGCGAATTATTCTTTTATGATGGGCGCAACCAACGATAACTTGGAAGAAGTTTTAAAAACAAATCCAAAGAATGTTGCCGGAATAAAAATATTTTTAGGTTCCTCAACAGGGAATATGTTGGTGGATAATGAAGCTACTTTAGAGAAAATATTTTCGAGTACACCCATGCTTATTGCGGTACATTGTGAAGATGAAGCTACTATCAAAAATAATTTAGAGAAATACAAAGCAGAGTTTGGAGAGGACGTTCCCGTTACGGTTCATCACCTTATCCGAAGCGAGGAAGCGTGTTATATTTCGTCTTCCAAAGCGGTTGCGCTGGCTAAAAAAACAGGGGCTCGCTTGCATATTTTTCATCTTTCGACCGCCAAAGAAATGGATTTGTTTACAAACAAAATTCCTTTGGAAGATAAGAAAATCACTGCCGAAGTTTGCGTGCATCATTTATGGTTTACCAATGATGATTATGCTACTAAAGGCAATCTTATAAAATGGAATCCAGCTGTAAAAACGGCGAATGACAGAAAAGCACTTTGGGAAGCATTACTGGATGATAGAATTGATGTCGTGGCTACGGATCACGCGCCACATACTTTAGAAGAAAAAAAACAATCGTATTTGAATGCGCCTTCCGGTGGACCATTAGTGCAACATGCTGTTGTGGCTATGTTTGAAGCGCACCACCAAGGAAAAATAAGCATTGAAAAAATTGTGGAGAAGATGTGCCACAATCCAGCGAAAATTTTCAAAATAGAAAAACGTGGTTTTATCAAAGAAGGCTACTATGCGGATTTGGTAATTGTAAATTCAGGTTTGCCTTGGAGTGTAAAAAAAGAAAATATTTTGGCTAAATGTGGTTGGTCTCCATTTGAAGGGTTTACTTTTAAATCCAGAATTACTCATACTTTTGTAAACGGGCAATTGGTTTATACCGCTTTTAAAGTAAAAGATATTCGTGCAGGAAAACGTTTATTATTTGATAGATAAAATTTCATAAATGAGAAAAATCATAACATTTTTAACGATTGTAACACTGTTTGTAAGCTGTAAAGAAGAAGTGGTGAACAAGCCGGAACGACTTATAGAGAAAGACGTTATGGTGGATATTATGTATGATTTATCTATTTTGGAAGCCATAAGAAATCAGAATCCGGCGTCTTTGGATACCTTTAAAATAAATTCGAGAGACTATATTTTTAAAAAATATAAAATTGACAGTGTTCAATTTGCTAAAAGCAATGTTTATTATGCCTCTGATTATAATGAATACAAGAGCATGTTTGAACAAATCAGAAAGCGATTGGAAGCAAATACAAAGAGTGTGGATTCTTTGGTCAAATTGAAAAAAAAGAAAAAGAATCCCATTGTTGACAAAAAGCAAAAACAAGTTGCAATCAGCAGAGATACTACAAAATTAGACTAAGAAAAGAACTTATAGATTAGAGATTTCTTTGATGTATTGGTGAATATTTATAAAATCAGTTTTCAAGGTATTTTTAATCTTTTGGTTCGAAAATATGGTTGTCGAGTACGAAGCTTTAGCAGTTGTTTGAGACAGTTTTCTCTTTTGTTGCAACACATTCGAAACAAACCAATCCAATCTCCAAAGCATTTCCATAAAAAAGGGTTTTGCGTGAATTTCAGGTTTTTTAACACCCAATGCATCAGCCATAGAATTCAGAATGTCACGGAAAATACTATTTTCGGCAATCAAGGTGAAGCGTTCATTTTTAATTTCGCTTTGCATTAATTGATGCGCTATCCGAATAACATCAGTAACGGCAACAAATCCTGTTGAACCCAGTGTGTAAAATTTTAATCCGTTTTTTACTTTCGTAAAAAGTTGTCCACTTCCTTGCTCTCTAAAACCGGGACCAAGAATAACGCCTGGATTTATAATTATTACATCTAAACCTTCTTGTTGCCCACGCCAAATTTCCATTTCGGCACCATATTTAGAAATGGCATAATCATTATGTGGTTTTTCTGGATTCCATTCGGTTTCTTCCGTGATGAATTTTTCATGAGGCAGTAAATCGCCCAAAGTAGCAATAGAACTTACAAAACACAGTTTTTTTATTTCATAAGCAATGCAGAAATTCACAATATTCGCGGTGCCTTCAATGTTTGTTTTTCGCAATGCATCTTCATCTTTTGGGTCAAAAGAAATCAAAGCGGCACAATGATACACGGTGTCAATATTTTGAAAAGCGATTTCTAATGAAGGAACTTCGGTAATATCTGCGGGAATCCATTCAATTTGGTCGAACAACGATTCCTTTTTATAGGTAGCGAATAGGGACTTAGTTTTCTCCATCGAAGCGATACTTCGATAAATAGCGCGTACTTTTTCACTCCCGATACTTTGGGATTCAATTAAATGAAGTAATAAATGTGCGCCTACTAAACCGGTTCCTCCTGTGACTAAAATCATTTTGTAAAGATAATTAGATTGTTCGATTTTTAGACCGATAGATTTTCAAATTATGCAATTAAAGCTATCTTTGTGAAAATTGATTTTTATAAAATGAAAAATATTATTTCCGAATTACAATGGCGCGGTCTAGTTTACGACATTATGCCTGGAACTGAAGAGCAACTTCTAAAAGAAATGACAACGACTTATATAGGATTTGATCCAACATCGGATTCCTTACATATTGGAAGCTTAGTGCCTATAATTCTTTTGGTCCACTTGAAAAATTTTGGACATAAGCCTATCGCATTGGTTGGTGGAGCTACAGGAATGATTGGTGATCCATCTGGGAAATCGGATGAGAGAAATCTCTTGGATGAAGCGACTTTGAATCATAATGTAGAGGGAATAAAAAGTGTTTTATCTCGTTTTTTAGATTTTAATTCGAATGAAATAAATGCGCCAGTTTTGGTAAATAATTACGATTGGATGAAGAATTTGTCATTCATTAATTTTGCTCGTGATGTGGGTAAACGAATCACCGTGAATTATATGATGGCCAAAGATTCTGTAAAGAAAAGATTGTCTGGTGAAGGCGAAGGAATGTCTTTTACTGAGTTTACGTACCAATTAATTCAAGGGTATGATTTTTACCATTTGCACAAAGAATACAATTGTTTGTTGCAAATGGGAGGTTCTGACCAATGGGGAAATATTACAACAGGAACTGAATTAGTTCGTCGTATGAATGTAGGTGAAGAGGCTAAAGCATACGCGATGACTTGTCCTTTGATAACAAAAGCGGATGGTTCTAAATTTGGAAAATCTGAAGGAGGAAATGTTTGGTTGACTGCTGATAAAACTTCGGTTTATAAATTTTACCAGTTTTGGTTGAATACGACCGATGTTGATGCAGAAAAATACATTAAGATTTTTACTTTCTTAGATGCGGCAACAATAGATGCGTTAATAGAAGAGCATAAAACGGCCCCACATTTAAGAGCTTTACAAAGAAAATTGGCCGAAGAGCTTACGGTTTTTGTTCATTCAAAAGAAGATTTAGAAAATGCGATAAAAGCATCAAATATTTTGTTTGGGAATTCGACTTCAGATGATTTGAAACAATTGGGTGAAGCAACTTTCTTAGATGTTTTTGATGGTGTTCCTCAAGCGGAAATCAGCAGAACCGAAATCGAAGCAGGAATTGATATCGTTACTGTTTTGAATGAAAAAACAGGTTTTATGAAATCCAATGGAGAAGCAAGACGCGCTTTGACAGCTAATTCTATTTCAGTAAATAAAGAAAAAGTTGCTGAGGATTTTGTGCTTTCAACAAAAGATTTAATCAATAATCAATTTGTATTGTTGCAAAGTGGAAAGAAAAATTATTTTGTGGTGAGAGTGGTGTAATAGCTTATTTGTTTATTCGTTGATTTGGTTAACCGAATCAACAAATTACCAAATAAACTTTAAATAACCATCAAGTTACAACCTCTAATATCAGAATTATCAAAACGTCCCAATACCTCGAAAGAGTTGTTGGGATTTTTTTTGCCCAAATCCTGCGTAGCAATAAACGAACAAGAATTAATGTTGGCCAAATCAATAACGTTGATTCCGCCTGTTTTTCCGTCTTGAATATAGGTTAAAGCATCTTCAGTGTCGCGAACAAGGATTTGTATCCAGGAAGGGCATTCAAATACGCCGTTTCCTAAAGAATAGGCTTGCGAAAGCAATTCGGTCATTCCATATTCAGAATGTATGGCAGAAACACCAAATCCTTTGCACAATTGTTCGTGTAATTCTTCGCGAATCATTTCTTTGCGTTTGCCTTTCATACCGCCGGTTTCCATGATTATGGTATGCTGCAGTTGAAACTGGTGTTTTTCTATTAAATCCAATAAAGCAAAAGTAACACCAATCAGAATGACATTTTGACCGGCTTGGTCTAAAGCTATGAGTTTGGCAATCAGTTCGTCATGATTGTGCAGGTAAAAACCACTATCAGGATGATTGGACAGTTCAATTAAATCCTTGACCATGTAAATTAAGGAAGAACCTTCTCGTTCTAGATAGGATGGAAGCAAGGCTAAAACGACATAATCTTCGATATTGCCATAGAATTCTGAAAATCCTTTGCGGTAGCTTTCTTCATATAAGGTAACATCAGTAACCAGATGTTTGCTGGTAATCATTCCGGTTGTTCCGCTGCTGGTAAAGGTTTCCTGAATTGGATTGGTATTGGAAACTACTTCATGACTCTTAAAGAACTGAATCGGTAAAAAGGGAATCTGCTGTAATGATTTTACTTTATGAGGATCTGTTTTTAAAAAATTGCAAAATTCTTGATAGACCAAGTTGTTTTCGTATTGGAAACGAAACACTTTCAAGGCGATTTTCTCAAACTGTTTTTGACTGGAAATAGCAAATATATCGGAGGATGTAATCAAGAATTTTTTTTGCAAAAGTAATCAAAAATTTTAAGGGAAGCTCATTTACAAAAGTGCAATAGTCTGTTTTTGGAATCTCTTATATTAGAATTCTGTATAAAAAAAGCCCCAATAGGAATTGGAGCTTTTGTATTTAAATGTTGACGTATTATCTTATAATTAGTTTTCTGGTCGCAGATGCCTCTTTTTCATTAATCTTTATGATGTAAACACCGGAAGTTAGATTAGAGACATTAAGCTCTCTGGAACTAAGCATTGTTTGAAGCACTTTTTTTCCTAAAACATCAAAGATAATGATTTCTTTATCTAAGTCATTTTTTGAAGTAATGTAGACTTTTCCATTACTCACAGGGTTCGGGTACAAGTTTAAACCTTCGATAACGGCGGTTTCTTGTGTTTTTGGTTGTTGCTTAGTTTCCTGAGCATTAGTGCTCATAGAAAATAAAAAAACCAATAAAAGGGTAGTATAAAAGTAGTTTTTTGCCATCGGATTAGATTGAATAGTAAATATACAAAAAATAATTCAAAAAGCGTACCAAAAAAAAACATCCTGAAAACTCAGGATGTTTGATATAAATATATGCGGGTGTTTTTTATAAATTCGATAGTAAATTAACACCATCTACAATAGCCCATGCTCCAGGAGTCAATACTGCTCCAGATGCTGTTGTGCTTGTTGTGAAGTTTGCAGGTAAGAATGAAACTGTAAAAGCTGCACCAGCGCCCCATTGAGCTGTATTAGTGTCTGAAATTTTTACATTTAACATTTTTATTTTACCAGTAAGAACTTGATTCGTGTTTGTAGCAGCATCTTGTATTCTAACGGCAACCGCATTTACTGTTGTAGTTCCTGAAACTGCAGTATTTGTGTATCCTGAAATTACTACATTAGAATATTCTCCATTTCCTTCTTTTTTGAATTGGATTGCATCTATTTCAAGTGGGTTACCTGCTTCAGTTGCTGTACCGGCAGCTCTTCTTAAAGTAATGTTAGATACTTTTGGGAAGAAAGTATTGTTCACACTTTTTGCTTCGATTTCCATTCCAAAATTTCCAGCTCCAGTTTGATAAGCATACCAGTTAGTGTTTGCTTGACCTTGCCATCCATCTTGCCAGTCAAAAGAATCATCTGTGTTTCCGTAAGAAATAAGGTTTTTAGCACTTACAGTTCCTCCGTAAAATTCAAAACCGTCATCAGCTCCTTTGTAAGCAACAAGATTTTCTAATACTGTTCCAGAACCTACTGAATAGAATGAGAAACCATTCATCTCAGAATTTCCGTCAAGGATTTTTTTACCTGCATATTCTACTCGTACATATTTCAAAGAACCACCATTATGAGCAGCATTTGTACCACCATAAACAATATTTGTTCCGTCTTCAGAAGTTGCAGTTGTAATAGCACTTCCGTCAGCTGCTTTTGCAGAAACGATAGGAGCATCACCAAACATGATTATACCTCCCCAAGAACCTGCAGTTTTAGATTTTTCAGTAAATACAACAGGTTCTGCTGCAGTTCCTGAAATATTTAATTTTCCGCCTTTTTCTACTAATAAAGCATCTGTACCGTCAGCTACATCAGCAGTAATTACTGAACCAGCTTCAAAAGTTAATGTAACATCGCTTTTTACTCTTACTGTACCTTTAATAGTATAAACACCTTTTGTGTAGGTTTTTGTTGCTGTGATATCTCCTGTGATTTCACCCGTTGCAGTTGGTGGAGTTGTTACTACATCGTCATCACTTGAAGTACAACTTGTAAAAACCAAGCTCAATAATGCAAGACTGAATACTAATTTTTTCATTTTTAATGATTTTAAAATTATAAGTTTTTTTGTTAATTATTTATTTCAAAAGTACTTCCGAGCTTCTGAAATTTAGTTATGTAATTGTTATTAAAGTATTATATAACAATGAATTTGATGTAAAGTTTATGTTACTTATGTAAACAAAAAAAGAGCTGTTAAAGCTCTTTTTTTTTGTTGTTTTTAAAACGTGTATCCTATGTTAAAGGAGAACCCGACACCTTTTTTGAATTCTCTTAAAATTAGCGAGTCTTCAGTAATGTTTAAAGTGCTTTTGCTTCCCAACTCTTTTTTATAACTTGGATTTAAGATGTTGTCTACTCCAAATTTAAGTTCGATACTTTTTGAAATTGAGTTAGTCCAAACAAAATCTAATTTACTGAAAGATTTCTCGTAGATATGATCAATTCCTGAAGAACCTACAGCGAAAATACGATCTCCATAAACATTATATACTAAGGTCATAGAGTTTTTCCAATCTTTATTAAGGATGAAGTCATACTTTAAATCAGAATTGATTAACCAGTTTGAAGCACCTTGCAGCTTACGATTTGTACTGTTTTCTAATTCATTCCCTTGTTTCTTAATGTCAATTTTAACATCAGTACTCATCAATGACGTATTGAAACCTAAAGAGAAATTAGAAAGAGATTTGCTGATTCTGCTCAATTGGAAAAGCATTTCTATTTCGGCACCATAAATAACCGCTTGCTCTGAATTTTTGAAAGTTGTGATTTGTCCACCGCTATTTGCAGTTGGTTTGAAAACTCTTTCAATAGGATCGTTAATCATTTTTCCAAATACTCCTACAGCAAATAATTCTTTATTGTTAGGAAACAATTCATATTTGAAATCAACATTATAGTTTTCACTGTCTTTCAAATCTGGGTTTCCACTTTCTGAAGTTCCATCGGCATTGATGTAATTTATTGGTAACAACTCCATCGCAACTGGACGAGTTATTGTTTTTGCCAATGATACTCTCAAATTACTGTTTTCATTCAAAATACGTTTCGCATTTATAGATGGTAAGATATCAAGTTTGTCATCTGTCTTTTTGCGGTAAGCGCTTCCAAAAGGATCACCTTGTTGTCTGTATTTTATGGTACGAGTTGAACTTTCACCTCTAATACCAGCATTCAAATCCCATTTTTCTCCAAGATTCATGAACAAATTGAAGTAACCTGCATTAACAAACTGATTCAATTTTACTTTATAATCTCCGTTAGATTCTTCCTGAACATAAACAATTCCGTTGTTGATATCTTCGTTGATGTTTTGGCTTATAGTACTTAAATCAGCAGTATAGTTTTTCTCCAAATTTCTTCTTCCTGAGAAGAAACGGTAAGAAGATTCCATGTCGTTCAGCGAACTGTTGTATCCAATAGATAATTTATTAGAATCTTCCTTGTCTCCAAATTTTAAATTATATTCTAAAAGTGAAGAGTAATAGAAGTTTCCTTTTACATCAAGAAATTGACGGTTCAAGTTATTACCACCATAAGACATATTTATTTGGCTATCACTTACTTTTACACCAGTGATAAATTTTCTGTCAGGTTGTTGAAAAGAAGTTTTCACATAAGAACCTCCAGCTTTTATGCTGTGTTTTCCGTCTTCGGTTAATTTATAATCACCGTACAATTGTGAGTTCCAATAGTTAGATTCTTCGTATTGATTTAATCTAATAAGGTTGTTTGTCTGATTTGCCAAACTGTTTGTGTAACCTACTTGGTCTTGAATTTTGCTTTCAGTCGCTTTAATCAAGAACGTATTGAAGCTTAAATTAAAACGATCTGTCTTGTACTTCAATCCTGCTAAACCAGAAAAAGTAGTTTGGTAGCTGTATTGCGTATTGTATAAATTATTGTCGTAGTTCCCTTGTCCAAGATTGAAAGTTCTGTCAACACCTTCTCTATAAGAGTATTTGTTGTCAAAGTTGAAAGACATGATGTAGCTAATGTTTCTTTCGTTTTTAAGATTGAATTTTTGTGCATGTAAAAATCCAATACTAGAATTCAAAGGACTTTTTGTATTGTTAACATCCCATGATTTTTTACCAAATCCATTTTCGTATTCAGCAGGAGAAAGTTTTTGTCCACTTGGAACTGATCCAAAAATACCAGGAAGCGCTCTGTCATTACCAATCAGTCCTAAAGTTCCCTTTGTAGAATTTGCATCATCAGAAAGTAAAAAGTCTTGAAGATTATTGTTAGTCGTATATCCAAAACCAATATTCAATTTAGTGATATTTTTTGGTTGAGGTGTTTCGATATTAACGGTTGCTCCGGCAAAATCTCCAGAAATGTTAGTATTGAAAGTTTTGTAGATATTTAATACTCCCACAACATCAGTAGGAAATAAATCTAATGGAATAATTTTTTTGAAAGGACTGTTTGATGGTGATTGTAAGTCGTTTATCAATAAGTTATTGTAACGGTCTTCTAATCCTCTGATGAATAAACCTCTTCCGTCAACTTTAGTGATTCCGGTAATTTTTGTCAAACCTTCCTCAACATCGCTAACTCCTTTACGAGCCATTTCTTGGGCACCGATACTTTGTTTAATTACGACCGCTTGTTTTTGGTCTAATAAAAGAGCTGTTTCCTTTTCTCTGCTTGCTGTGTTTCTTACAACAACATCTTTCAGGGTATAGCTACCAGAACCTAGTGCTCTGTTAATAGTTACTGTTTCATCAGCAACCACTGTCACAGGAATTTCTACAGATTCATACCCTACAAAACTAAGTTGTAAAGTATAGCTTCCAGGTAGTATAGTTATGGTATATTTACCATCAATATCAGTATTAGTTCCTATATTTGTTCCTTTAATAAGAACGTTAGCAAAAGGTAAAGACTGATTATTAGCATCTTTGTCTGTTAAGATTCCAGAAATCGTTCCTTTATTCTGTGAAAAAGAAATAACTGTTATTAATAACGTGAAAAATAGTAACTTGAATTTCATTTGGTTTTAATTTTTTTGCAAAGTAACGCCTGAAATGTAAAATGTAAGTTACTGGCTTGTTATGGTTATGTTTTGTTTTGGGTCCTAAAATCACCCCAATATTAAATTATGGTTAACACCATTTGAATATCCCATTTATTATTACATTTACAATTCAAAAACAATTTTTGGCGCTTTATGAAGAAGAAAAACACGAAGATTTTATTAGTAGATGATGAACCGGATATCCTGGAAATAGTAGGGTATAACCTCTCTCAAGAGGGGTATCAAATCGTTACGGCAGCAAATGGTAGAGAGGCAATAGCGAAAGCTAAAAAAGAAATGCCAGACCTTATTATAATGGATGTAATGATGCCGGAAATGGATGGAATGGAAGCTTGCGAAAACATTAGAAAGATTCCTGAACTCAGTAATGTAATCATCACTTTTTTGACAGCCAGAAGTGAAGACTATTCTCAAGTTGCAGGTTTTGATGCCGGTGCAGATGATTACATCACAAAGCCTATTAAACCTAAATTATTAGTCAGTAAAGTAAAAGCACTATTACGCCGATTAAAAGAAAAGGAGCAAAACAGCGAAACACTTAATGTAGGCGGAATAGAAATAAATCGCGAAGAATATAAAATCGTTAAGGATAATATTGAAATTGCATTGCCTAGAAAAGAGTTTGAATTATTCTACCTGCTTGCTTCAAAACCTGGAAAAGTATTCAAACGTGACGAGATTCTCGACAAAGTCTGGGGAAATGAAGTAGTTGTTGGTGGAAGAACAATTGATGTTCACATCAGAAAACTAAGAGAGAAAATAGGAGAAGAATTGTTTAAAACAATAAAAGGAGTAGGCTATAAGTTTGAAGTGTAAATGACAATAAATTTTAAAAAAACATATCGTTTTGCCGTAAAGTCAGCGCTTTACATCACTCTTTTTTCTACAGGATTAGTTGGTTTCCTCACGTATTTATTTTTCACTTTCTCGTATCGCTTTTGTTTGATTTTTGCCATTGCGATTGCTGCATTTTCATTTCTTGTCATACAGTATCGAGTAGAGCGATTTATCTATAAAAAAGTTAAAAAAATATACGATGACGTTTCTTTATTAGAGTCAAGTACTTTTAGAAACCAGCCCATTACAACTGATATGGCGACGCTTACACGCGAAGTGAAAAAGTTTGCCACCGATAAAAAGTTAGAAATCGAAACTTTAAAAGTTCGTGAAGAATATAGAAGAGAGTTTCTTGGGAATGTTTCTCATGAGCTCAAAACGCCACTTTTTATGGTTCAAGGATATTTGTCAACCTTGCTCGACGGAGCAATGAGCGATAAAACAATCCGAAAAAAATATTTAGAACGCGCCGAAAAAGGAGTAGAACGATTGATTTATATCGTACAAGATTTAGACATGATTTCTAAACTGGAAATTGGAGATTTGAACTTGGAAATTGCCGAATTTGACATTGTGAAATTAGTTCAAAATGTCTTTGATTTGCTCGAAATGAAAGCTTCCAAGAAAGATATCCTGTTGATGTTTGACATGAAATACAACAAACCGGTCATGGTGGTTGGGGATCAGGAAAAAATACAACAAGTAGTGATGAATCTTGTTGTAAACTCAATCAAATACGGAAAAGTAAAAGGTTCTACCGAGGTAAGTATTGAAGATTTGACAGATGAAAAAGTCATTGTTCGAATCACGGATAACGGAGAAGGAATAGAGAAAAAAAATATCCCAAGACTTTTTGAGCGTTTTTACAGAGTTGATAAGAGCGGAGCAAGAACCGAAGGCGGTTCAGGTTTAGGTTTATCTATTGTAAAACATATTATTGAAGCGCATGATGAGAAAATTTATGTAGACAGTACGTATGGCGTGGGTTCTGAATTTTCTTTTACACTTGAAAAAACAAAAACAAGTAAGAAAACAACATAAAACCTACGATTAATAATATTTATAAAAAACCGATTCATAAGAATCGGTTTTTTTATTTTTATGTATCAAAGGTTCATTATTTTTGAAAAACTTGGAACAAATTTGCCCATTCAATTTTAGAGTCTAATCGAGGCAATCCTTTATATTCCTCAATCTCTAGAATATTTTCCATTCTAAAATCATCTTGTGTTGCATAAGGAACCAGACCTTCTTTCTTCAATTTTTTGGCTAAATATTCTTGTTCATATTGCCCTGGTGTTGGAATAAAAAAAGCTTTTTTTCTCAGTTGCGCTAAATCCATGATTGTAGTATAACCCGAACGGCAAAGAACCATTTCACTTTCGTTAAAAGCCTGCTCCAGTTCAGTTGAATTCATGAAGTTGTAATAGGTGACATTTCCAATTATTCTTGTTTTTTGCTCCTTTTCTATATTTCCCTCAATGAAAATTGCATTACCACTGTAGTTAACAATTTCTTCTTTTAAATGTTTTTCTAACATGCCACGTTGAGGTTCAGGACCAGAGAGAATTACCAGTAAATCATATTTTTTTGGTAACAATTTCTTTTGGAGTCTGCTCAAAGGACCAATGTATTTTGTTTTGAGATTTGGATTGTCAACATGACCTAGTTTGCCGGTTAAATTTGGAGTTCCGGATAGATCGGGAACCCAGCATTCCGTATATTTTTTTATAATTGATTGATGAATTTTACTGGTTATCCAAGTGGTATTTCCAGTCATCACATTCAATTGATGGGTAATAAATACAGAGGGTACTTTTTTGCTGAAAACACCTAATCTGTTGTCTGAAATAATGCCGTCTATTGCATGTTTTTCAATCCAATTTTGAATTATTTTTTTTTCTTCCAGAATGGCTCTAATCATTTTTGGGCCATTCTTTATTAGTTTCCATTTAAAATTGGCACCATTTTTAGCATATTCAATTTGATAGGATGGGAGTTCCAAAGTTTGTACGTTGGGAAACTCTTTTCGGAGTAATTCAAGAGCAATACCATCAGAGGCAATTATGGGAATATAGTTGTTCTCTTGTAAAGCTCTAATAATTGGAATGCAACGGGTGGCATGACCTAAACCCCAGTTTAAAGGCGCAATCAAAATAGTTTTAGGGGCGGTTTTTATATCCATTTCTAATTGTATCAAATGTTTTTTATAGTTGAAAGATACATAAGTTAAGCCCTTTTTTGTATTTGCAAAATATTACTAAACTATTAAATTATCCAATTATTGAATAGTATTTCAGATTGTTTTTCTCCTTTTTTTAGACTAAAATAAAGAAAGGCTATCTTTTACAGACAGCCTTTCCAATATATTTTCTATAAAAAGATTATTCTTGTATGTAGGTTTTATTTCCGTTTGAGTTAATGTAATATTTTCCGCCACGAGGACCAGTATATACTTTTTTACCATTGTACTCACCTGTTATTTTGTCGGCTACTTTAGGTGCTTTTTCATTGGTTTCCTTGATTTTTTTTACTGATTTGCTGCTTGTAGCTTTTTCTTTTATCGCAGTTTTAGCCGTCGCTGCTTTATCTTTGGCAGTTTCTGCTTTTTTTGTAGCTGTCTTTTTAGATGCTGTTGCTTTTTCTTTAGCTATGGCAGCTTTATCTTTTGCGGTTTCAGCTTTATCTTTGACTACTTTGTCTTTAGCAGTTTCCGCTTTTTCTTTAGCTGTAGTCGCTTTGTCTTTGGCAGCTTCCGCTTTGTCTTTTGCTATTTTTTTAGAAGTAGCAGCTTTATCTTTTGCAGTTTCGGCTTTGTCTTTTGTTGTTTTTTCTTTAGCTGTAGTTGCTTTGTCTTTGGCAGCTTCTGCTTTGTCCTTAGCTGTTTTTTTAGCCGTGGCTGCTTTTTCTTTGGCTATAGCCGCTTTATCTTTAGCCGCTTCCGCTTTTTCTTTTTTGGCTTTAGCCAATTTTTCAGTTTTAGCTTTTGCTGCTTTCTTTTCGGCTGCAGTTTCTTGTGCTTGCAAGTTTGCTGACAAAATAATTACAAAACATAACAACAGTAATTTTTTCATAATAATTTGATTTTAAATTTTATATAATAAAAATAATAAAAAATAATCATAGTTTATAAATTCAATCAATGAAATTATTCCAAATTCCAGCATTAAAAATAAGCTCTCAATTGAACATTTCCAGTATGAATGGTTTGGCTTGATTCGCTTTTTCGCCCTTGATAATTGAAATTAATGTCTAAAAACTGTGTGATGTTTTTTTGTAAAAGCAATCTCCAAGTGAGGTTCTGTCCAGTTTGTAATCCTTCCAGCATTTGAAATCCAACCGAAGAAAATTCATTTCCTTCAAATTTATTTTGGTAAAAAGAGACTTCTCCATTCAGCGTTATTTTTTTATCGCTGGCGTAGGAAAAGGAAGTTCCAAAGCGGTTTTGTAACAACGTTTCGAAAACTCCAATTTGGTTTTCTTTGATTTGCAATTCATAAAAGAGATCCCAGCTGGTATTTTTAGAAAATAAATAACTGATTTTTGGTGCCAATTGATATCCGTTTATGTCATAATTTTTTTCTGGGAAATTCTCGGATTGAATAGTTGTCTGGATTGTTTTGGCAAAAAAACCGAACAGCCAACTTTTTTGGTATAAATGTCCATACTGCAATTGATGCGAACTGTTGGTGGCTTCTTGTGAACCTATCGATAACAAGTTTTTCGTTTTATTCTGAAGATAAGAATAGGTAACCGAATGGTTTTGCTTTCCCCGATTGTAGAACAAGCTATTTCTCAAGCTGGAATTCAATCCGAGGACATTTTCATTAGAACCGCTAAACGGGTTTAATTCAAAATTAGCCCCGTCACTTCTCGTTTTTCGGTCAATTATAAATGCGGTTTGATTATAGAAATAGGAAAGTAATTTTTTTAATCCTTTTTCATTTTGCCATTGATTCGGGTTTAAGGTCACGGATTGTGAGAACTTATTTTGATGTGTTTTTATATAAATCCGATTGGGCAAAAACACTCTGATGAATTTTGCCTGATCGATAAACGGAGCGACTTCAAACTCCTGTAATTCCTGAATTCCATTGCCGTTATAATCATTCCAGGTATAAACGCCCTGACCTGCGGAAACTTCCAGATACGTAAATTCCTGTTGCGGAATGGTTCCTGAATTCGTTTCATAAATGGTTGTGCTTTGGATTAATTGATTGAAAAAACGATCCGTGTACACTATTCTGGAATTTAATGTAGGTTCTCTTTTTCTCGTTGCATCCACAAAATCCAAGATTCTATAATTGGCATAAATAGATAAATCACTTCTGTTGGTTTGTATCAATTTAGATTTTAACATGAAAGTCTGGGAGGAATTTACCCGCTGCAGCAGCCCCCCGACACTTTGGGATTGAAGGCTGTCATTGGTTCTTCTTAAATAGCCCAATTCTACAAAAACTTTTGTGCTGTCGCCACGACCGGTAAAAAAACCATACTCCGTAAATTTTTGGCTTAGAGCCGAAAACTGATTTGTTGCTTTGTCTTTTTCTTGATTGTCTTCTAAACGCAAGCTGGAGCCAACCCAATTTTTATCGAAATGAAAACGCATTTGAGATTGGTTTCGTAAAAATTTCGACGATAAAACACTGCCATCACTTTTCAGGAAACTGCCTTGGTTTTGAAAAGTCCATTTTTTTATTCGAAACAAACCATTTAAAATATGTCTGCTACCCGAAAAATTTTCAGAGAAATCCAGTTTTTCAAACTGATACAACAACAGTCCTTTAGTAGTAGATTTTGGTTCTGGATTTAAGTCCAATTGCAAACCGGAAACCAATAAACTTTGATTTCCAATGGCAGCGGTTCCTAAATTCCAGTCTCTGTCAAATTCTATATTGTACAGTCGTTCCACGGATCTGAAATCTTTCTGTATAAATTGATAATTGGCAAAAGCATCAACCTGCCATTTTCTAGAAAAAAGCCTTTGCTTGGCATTGATTTTTCCTGCTAAGCCTTGATTATTGCGGTCATCAATGGATGAAAATAAATTTTGATCATTGTTACTCAGGCCAATTTCAAAATCCACAGCCGTTTTTTCGCTGGGTTTGTATTTTCCTAAAAAGGTGGCAACTTGAATTTTTGTTGGTGCAATGAGCTGAATTATGGGTTCATAATTTCCTTGAGGAATACCGTTTATGGGTTCAATATATTCATAAACCCGAGTAATGGTAGCCGAATTTGTCACGATATAATTCCCATTATTGGTTCCGACTAAAGTGAAACGGACGTTGAATAATTCCTGTTGAGCATCATTTGAATATTCAAAAATTTCAATGGCATTAACTATCGTTTTTCGATACAGTACTTTGTTTTCGGAATAGGAATCAGCATAGGCAGAAGGTGCTGTCATTAAATCAGGATTGTCTCCTGAATTGACTAATATCTGGGCTTGTTCTTGTGATAAATTTTGTTGTAGCGGCTGATTTTTCAAGTCGTTTTCCGAATATAAATAGCCTCCAAAACTCCATTTTTCATTTTCATGCGTGGCACCGGCATAGGTTACAAAACGGGTGTAATTCCTGTCGGAATATTGATATTCTATGGCAATTCGCATTTCGGAAGTGATTGTAAAAAGTGGCGTAAATACAATTTCACCGGCATTGTAATCTATCGTATAATCATTGTTTTCGCCTCGTTTCAGTAAAACACCATTTACATAAACCCGCTCTGAGCCCGAAACCACCAGAACATACAATTCTCCATTTTGTCCCTTTAATTTGTAAGGTCCTTGATTGCCTTCCTGTCCCACAAAATTACTTTTGGCATATTGCCCTCGAACTAATGCCGCTGATGCAAATACATTCGTTTTGTTTTCTTCGGTTCCAAAGTTGAAATTAGTCGACAGTCCCTGTACTTTTTTGTTAAAATTCAAGAATTGGGTTTTCTTGTTTTCTAGAAAAATATCTCCTGCTCGAATGTTCCATTGGTCACTGAATAATTCCATGAAAACATTATCAAACTGATCCAGTTTTTGAGAATAGCCGCCATCCTGCAATGGAATATTACTGTCTTGAATGGAAGCTCTTAAACTTACTTTTTCGGAAATTTTACCAGTAATTTGTAAATCTAAATTAGAATTCAAAACAGCATTTTGATTGTTTCCTATAGTAATGCCACGGGTAATGCTTCCGGAAGTATTCAAGCCGTCAAAAGGCACGTTTTTCTTTAGGTTTTTCGCTTCAATTTTATATAAATTTCCATTACCTGCTTCATTGCTGACGACCCTGCTGGGATCGTAAATGCGGTATTCCTGGGTTAGTATTTCAGGGAATTTAAGATACTGTACTGTAAGTGAATCGGAGGAAAAAGAACTGTTTTCCTTTAAAATCAAAGTTCCCTTTTTGAAATTTATTTTAAATAAAGTACTATCGATAAGTTTGCCATTGGCGTCAAGCAATTTGAAAAAACTGGAATTAATACTTTCTTTTTCAATGTAAATAGTGTCGCGGGAAGGAAGGATTTTTTTGGTTTTGTACAGCGAATTAATTTCCTGAGCATGGAGCCCAGAAAAACAGCCTATTACAATCCAAAAAAGTAATTTTTTCAACATAAATACTATAACTCGAAAGTACCAAAAGTAGTATTTATAATTCGATAATTAGAAAATGTGCCAATCAGAAAATTGATGAATAGACAAATCGACATATTCTGGTTTAGAGTGCTTGATTTTATGCTTTGGAATAACAAAAAAATGGGAACCAAAATTAAATTTCGATTCCCATTTTAATATTGCTGAAACAGTTTTAAACTTCTTTAGTGATCACTTGCATGGTTTCACGGCTGACTTGTTTCAATAAAACTACTTTATTTTCTTCGACAGTTTGTGCTGCCTTGTCATTGAAATGTCGGATCGTATATAAGGTTACATTTTCGTCAAATTCAACTTTGAATTTTTTAGATAAAATGGCATTCAGCGCTTTAAAATTATCAAATTTATCTTCCACACATACAGAGAAACTAATGGCAGAATTCTGAATTAAGTTTACTTTTATTTTGAATTGGTGAAACAACGCAAAAATCTCACTGATGTTTTCTTCCATGATGAAAGAGAAATCTATTGATGAAAGAGAAATTAAAAGTTGGTTTCTTTTGACAATAAAACAAGGTAAATACGGTTCTAAATCGACACCTTTAGAAACACTTGTCCCTTTTAATAATGGGTTTATAAATGATTTTACATACAAAGGGATTTCCTTTTTTTGTAATGGTTGCAGCGTTTTTGGGTGAATAACCGTTGCACCGTAAAAAGCTAATTCAATGGCTTCGCGATACGAAATTTGATTTAATAAACTTGCGTTTTCAAAATATCTTGGGTCGGCATTCATTACTCCGGGAACATCTTTCCAGATGGTTACGCTTTCGGCATTTAGGCAATAGGCAAAAATTGCAGCAGTATAATCTGAACCTTCACGACCTAGAGTAGTGGTGAAATTATTCTCATCAGAACCTAAGAACCCTTGTGTAATATTTAAGATTTTTCGTTTTACGTTCTTGGCAATGTTTTTCTGTGTCAATTCCCAATCTACTTCCGCATCTCTGTAATTTGCGTCTGTTTTTATGAAATTACGAACATCCAGCCATTGCGTTTTTATTTCCATGAAATTCATGAAATGACTAAGAATAGTTGTCGAAATTAATTCGCCATAACTTACAATTTGGTCGTAAACAAAATTATAATTAGGAGATTTATTATGTGTCAAGAAATATTCTAAATCAGCAAATTGAGTATTTACAGCAGCAAAAACTTCGTTTTTGTCATCTTCAAATAAATCCATCAAAATTTGATTGTGGTATTTTTTTACTTCTTGGACTGATGAATTCAACTCAGCCGATTTGTCGAAATAGTTTTTTATGACAATTTCCAATGCATTCGTCGTTTTTCCCATTGCAGAAACAACTAACAATACATCTTCGTAACCCACTTTTTGTAAAACGTCATATACGTTTTTAATTCCTGCGGCATCTTTTACAGAAGCTCCTCCAAATTTGAATACTCTCATACTTTTAAACAAAAATTGTTCTTTATACTTTATTTCAATTTATTCTCTACAAAATGGTTGATTCCTATTTCATCCATTTGCACTACATACCAATCTTTTAACACTTTTGCACCTGATTTTTCGTAAAATTCAATAGCAGGAGCGTTCCAGTCCAGAACATGCCAGTCAATTCTTCGAACATTATCTCTTTTACCCTGTTTTATAATTTCAGAATACAAAGCATAACCTAATCCTGTGCCTCTCATTTTATCTTTTACTACTAAATCTTCCAGATGAATTATTTTTCCTTTCCAGGTAGAATAGCGGTAATACCACAAAGCAATACCAACGATTTCGTCATCAACTTCGGCAACAAAAACATGAAATAGAGGAACAGCACCAAAACCATCACGAACTAAATCGTCAACAGTTACAAGAACTGCATCCGGCTCCTTTTCAAAATCAGCTAATTCTTGAATAAGGCCTAAAACAGCCTGCATGTCTTCAGGTTTTCCTTTTCTAATATTCATAAATTTTTATTTTAATGATTCAAAAATGCAATAAAATAGCATTTTTACGTACTAATTTTGTGTTTTATTCAGCAAATATACAATACTGTCAAAGTAAATAAATAGTATTCAAATTGTTTTCACAAAAAAAACGATATTTGTGACTTCAAAATAACTACATCGATTTCGTAATGGAAGAACGCAACAAAACACTAGGAGAATTTATCATTGAAAACCAAAATGCTTTTCAATATTCGTCAGGCGAATTATCCCGAATCATTAACTCCATCCGATTGGCTGCCAAAGTAGTCAATTATAAAGTAAACAAAGCAGGATTAGTTGATATTGTTGGGGCTGCCGGAGAACAAAACATACAAGGTGAAGATCAGCAAAAACTCGACGTTTATGCCAATGAAATTTTCATTCAAACTTTAATCAATCGTGAAATTGTTTGTGGTATTGCCTCTGAAGAGAATGATGATTTTATCACCGTAGAAGGAAGTGACAACAGCCATAATAACAAATATGTGGTTTTAATGGATCCGCTTGACGGCTCATCAAATATTGATGTAAATGTTTCCGTAGGGACTATATTTTCGGTTTATAGAAGAGTTACTCCAATAGGAACTCCAGTTACCATAGAAGATTTTTTACAGCCGGGAATCAATCAGGTTGCGGCAGGTTATGTTATTTACGGAACATCGACGATGTTGGTTTACACTACGGGACATGGAGTAAACGGATTTACATTGAATCCGGCCATTGGAACTTTTTATTTATCGCATCCAAAAATGCAATTCCCAACAGACGGTCATATTTATTCCATCAACGAAGGGAATTATGTTCATTTTCCGCAAGGAGTAAAAGATTATATAAAATATTGCCAGTTAGAAGAAGGAGACAGACCGTATACTTCAAGATATATAGGAAGTCTGGTTTCTGATATTCATAGAAATATGATTAAAGGCGGAATTTATTTGTATCCTACAAGTTCCAAAGCACCAAAAGGGAAATTACGTTTGCTTTACGAATGCAATCCGTTAGCTTTTATTGCTGAACAAGCCGGAGGAAAAGCTTCAGACGGATTTAATAGAATCATGGAAATTGAACCAACAGAATTACATGAAAGGGTGCCGTTCTTTTGCGGAAGCTATAACATGGTAGAAAAAGCGGAAGAATTTATGCATAAAGCGAAATTAAGCAAATACTAAAATATAGGTTTAATAAAAAAAGCTCCCAGATTTCTGGGAGCTTTTTTTATACTTTACAATTACTTGTTCATGTTTTGCATTTCGAAAAGGAAAGTATCTAAATCTACTTTTCTATCTACTAATTTAAGTGCTTTATGTATAATATAATCTACATTTTCAGCATTAAAGCCTAGTGCTACTCCAATTTTTCTTAATAATAATTCTTGTGTGTCACCTAACTGATGATCAACGTGAACCATTCTTGCTAAATCAAACAAACGCTCCAGTCTTTGCTCATGTAAATAAGGAGGGTTTATAGGATATTTTAGTGGGTTTTCTAAAATTTCTTCATATTCTGCTTGAGAAATTTCTAATCGAACAGCCAGTTTGTCTAAAAATAGTTTTTCTTCCGGAGCAAACTTATCGTCAGCAAGTGCTACACGAACAATAGCTGAAAAATGACCTTTATTTCTTTGTTTGAATTCGCTATCAAATAAATCTGAAAATGACATAATTATTGTTTTTTTATCTTACAAAGATAAATCTATTTTTAAATTAATGATTTTAATTTTTTTATATTTTTTCTTTGAATTTGATCTCTTTTGAATTGCATTTATTTAAATAATCAAATCAATCATTTTCAAAATTAATCGTAAGTTTACAACCCCTTTATCAACCTAATAAATTACCTATGTCAGAATTTTGGATTTACTTTCAAATAGGATTAAAACACGTTTTAGATATTCATGCTTATGATCATGTTTTATTTTTAATAGCATTAGCAATTCCTTTCTCTTTTAAGGATTGGAAGCGAATTGTGCTTTTGGTGACGCTTTTTACCATTGGGCACACGATGGCTTTATTGCTTTCCGTTTTTGGTATAATTGCGATTAAAGTGAATGTTGTCGAATTATTAATTCCAATAACGATATTAATAACGGCATTGTTTAATCTTTTTACGGCGGGAAAATCAAGCAAAAAAGAAAGTATAAATTTGGTGTTTTTCATCACACTTTTCTTTGGGATAATTCATGGATTGGGCTTTTCAAATTATTTCAAATCGATTCTTGGAGGTGATGCCACCTCTAAAATATTGCCGTTGTCAGAATTTGCATTAGGAATAGAAGCGGCCCAGATTGTAGTGGTTTTTGTGGTTTTGATTTTGTCGTATATTGTTCAAGCCGTTTTTAGATTCTCGAAACGCGATTGGACCTTAGTGATGTCGGCATTTATTATTGGGGTAGTGATACCATTGATTGTTGAAAGTGAAATCTGGATTAGATAAAAAATGAACGAAAAAAAATTAAATAAATACGATAAAGCGTATCTTAGAATTGCCAAAGAATGGAGTTTGCTGTCCTATTGTAAACGCAAACAAGTTGGTGCGATTATTGTGCGAGATAGAATGATAATCTCTGATGGTTATAACGGAACTCCAACTGGTTTTGAAAATTGTTGTGAAGATGATGAAGGACTAACGCGTTGGGATGTTTTACATGCCGAAGCAAATGCGATTCTGAAAGTGGCACGATCTACACAATCGTGTGAAGGCGCAACCTTGTATATTACGCTTTCGCCATGTAAAGAGTGCAGCAAATTGATTCATCAATCCGGAATAAAAAGAGTAGTGTATCATAATGGATATCGCGATGATTCAGGAATCCAGTTCCTTATAAAAGCAGGAGTAGAAGTAGAACACATCCCAGTATTAGAAGAATAATTATTGTCTTCGTATGAAATATAACGTAAAATATTTGCCCATTCTTATTTTCTCAACACTTGCTTTGGGTGTTGTGCTGGGCGGAATGTTGAATTTTCCTAACGCAGCTGATTTTTCAGACAGAAATAATTCCAGGAGCAAACTCAATAAACTGATTGATTTTATTGACAATGAATATGTCGATGATATCAACACGGATTCTATTGTAAATCTTACCGTAGATAATATTCTGGCGCAACTCGATCCACATTCAGTTTATATTCCGCCAAGCGATCAGCTGGAAGTGGTAGAAAGCATGAAAGGTAATTTCGTAGGAATAGGCGTGAATTTCTATATGTATAATGATTCAGTTGCAGTTATAAGACCGGTTGAAAATGGCCCTTCGGCAAAAGCTGGAATAAAGGCTGGCGACCGAATTTTGTATGCTGATAAAACAAAATTATTTGGTCGAAAATTACCAAGTGACAGTTTGTATTCTAAATTAAAAGGAACAGTAGGTTCTGATATTGAGCTTACTATATACAGAAAATCGGAAGGTAAAAAACTTAAAGTAAAAATAAAACGGGATGTTATTCCTCTAAAAAGTGTCGATGCCGCTTTACTTTTGAGTGATAAAACCGGTTATATAAAAATAAATAGATTTGCCGAAACTACTTACAGAGAGTTTATGGCGGGTTTAACTAAACTGAAACAGCAAGGTGCAAAATCACTTGTAATTGATGTTCGCGATAATGGTGGCGGTTATATGGAAGAAGCCATTGCTATTGCCGATGAATTATTGACAGACAAGCAACTTATTGTTTTTACCAAAAATAAAAATGGGAATATAGACAAGACATTTGCAACCAAAAAAGGGAGTTTCGAAAACGGAAATGTATTTGTTTTAATCAATGAAAACAGCGCTTCTGCCAGTGAGATTCTAGCGGGCGCCATTCAGGATAATGACAGAGGAACTATTGTGGGGCGTCGTTCTTTTGGAAAAGGATTGGTGCAACGTGAAATGGATTTTGCCGATGGTTCGGCCGTTCGATTGACTATTGCCAGATATTACACGCCTACGGGTCGCTCGATTCAAAAACCATATTCGAAAGGAAATGAGGCGTATTTTAAAGAATCAGAAGCTCGTTTTGGAAATGGAGAATTGTATGAAAAAGACAGTATAAAAGTTTCGGATACTTTAAAATTCAAAACTAAAAAAGGTAAAATTGTATACGGTGGCGGCGGAATTGTCCCTGACGTTTTTGTACCGCTAGAAGTAGAGCATGGAAATGAAAGTACGGCTTATTTATTGCAATCCGGAATCGTGGGCAATTTTGTTTTCGAACAATTAGATAAAAATCGAAGTGCTTTTAAAGGAATTAACTTTGAACAATTCAAAACTAAAATGAATGAAACGGATTTGTATTTTAATTCGTTTCAAAAATTTATTTTCGAAAACGGATTGGATTTGAATTTTGGGAAAAGCAAGTCATTGGTAAAAAGATACTTGGCTGCTGAATTTGCCCGACAATTGTATGGGGAAAGCTATTATTATGAGATAGTATTGAAAGAAGATGCAATGATTAAGGCAATTTCCAAGAAGTAATTGTGAAGAGAAATATTGTTTAAAAATAACTAATTTTCATTGTCCCAATCTTTCCTGTACCGAATGAGTTCATCGTCTATCATTTTCTTAGACGTGTTTAATAAATAGGTTGCATCTTCAGAATAAATAGGAGGAAAAAAAGTCATTTTAATTTCAGTAGTCCATTTTCCAAAGCACTTTAAAAAATGCGGAATGAAAGTGTCGTCTCCAACAAAAGCATCCGTTTTTTCTTTATAATCAATGGCAATAGGAATAACGGCAGATTTAATCTTCGTGGCCATCACAAACGAGCCATAATTGAAATCTACAGTCGTTGGCAAAACATCGGTAGTACCTTCCGGAAAATTAATGATAGAATATCCTTTGGCCAGAACTTCACGAATATTTTCGGCAGTTTCTTGTCTGCTCTTTTGGCATTTTCTATCTACAAATAAAACACCCGATATTTTACAGATATAGCCAATCATAGGCCATGACGCAACTTCTTTCTTCCCTACAGGAAAAGCATGCATTTGATTTACAATAACAATTGGGTCGAAATAAGAACGGTGATTGGCTACAATCAGTCCTTGTATCGTGGGTTTTTCTCCATAAATAATGGTGCGAATACCTAAAATGTGATTGGACACCCGAATTAAAAAATCGCGTAGATGAAGTGCTCTTTTGGAATTAATTTCTTCGCTGCAAAAGAAACTCGTCAAATAGAAAAGAATCGAAAAAAAGGAAACGAATACTATAAAAACAATTAGCCTGGTCAAGCCCAATAATAGTGATAACATAAAAAGTATATTGAAAATGTAAACCTACCACTATTTTTCTTGAGATTTTCCAGAATGAAAATCTATTTACCTGATACTGTCGTGTGCATGAGTCTGTACGCCATCATTCCATAACGTAAGAATATCCGTTGCAACGGCAGCGCCACTACCGGCAGCAATGGCCAGTTGGCTTCTCCAACCCGCTAAAGTTCCTATGGCATAAATTCCTTCAGCCACTTTGTGGTCGCTGTTCTTGAGTTGAATTCGTTGTTTTTCGGGAAGGGATTTTTGATGGGGTTCCACATAATGCATCAATCCATCTATTGCAAAAGAATTTGCGGATCCTATGCCTATGACAATTGTTTTTGTTTGGTAGGAATTCTTGTTTGTGATGACTGTAAATTCAGGAAATTGTCCTTCAATTTTAAGTACTTTTTCCCCTGGAATTTGAGTGATATGGGGATACGCTTTCGAAAGATGTTCGGTGCTTTCCTCTAATAATTCAGAACCTAATTTCCCTGGAGGGATTCCGTAAGCATTATTAAACAGGGCTTCTTGAAGAGATGATGTTTTTTGATGGGTGAAAATGCCAATTCTTTTGTCACTGACAAATGATTTGTTTTTTGCAGAACCCAAAACGAGTGCGCATGAAATTCCAGAAACGCCACCGCCAACGATGAGAACATCAAACATTATTACAGTTGGTCATTTGATTTCTCTTCAATCTTTTTTGCCATTTTAAAAATCAGAAGAATCAAAACGGCACAGAAAGAAGCGGCAATTCCAATAAAAGCAACTACGCTATCTCCTTGAAATGGATTTCTAAAATCCAACAAAGTAACATTAAATATGATTAGCGCTATTGCTAAAAACACCAAGATGTTAGTGAAAATTTTCATAATACGTTTTTGTTTTTGATATAAAAGAAACAGATTTTTTATTTTAGAAACACATGTCAGCTTAAAATCAGATTATCTTTTAAAATTATCTTAGGGGGTAAATTTATGAAAATTTATTTTAGACGAACAAACCTTTAACATTCGCAGCGAATAATTTAACAGCAATCGCAAGAAGTACAACGCCAAAAGTCTTTCGAATGACGCCAAGCCCATTTTCTCCTAGTATTTTTTCAATTTTAGACGATGATTTCAAAACGATATATACCAGAATAATATTCAAAATTATTGCGATAACAATATTTATAGTAGAAAACTGGGAACGTAAAGATAGTAAAGTAGTCATTGTTCCGGCTCCGGCTATCAAAGGAAACGCCAAAGGAACAATAGATGCTGAACTCGCTTCTTCATCGCGATAAATCCGAATCCCTAAAATCATTTCTAATGCTAAAAAGAATAATACAAATGAACCTGCAACCGCAAAAGAGTTTACATCAATCCCAATTAAATTCAATAATTCTTCCCCCACAAAAAGGAAAACAATCATGATTATACCAGCTACTATTGAAGCTTTTTCAGATTCTATGTGTCCATGTTTTGATCTTAAATCAACAATAATAGGAATGGTTCCCACGATATCAATTACGGCAAAAAGGACCATTCCAACCGTAATTATTTCTCTAAAATCGATTTCAAACATAATTTTTTTGTTTGCAAAGTTAAACTTTTCGGTAGATTTTTGATTAAAATTAAATTTTATTACAACAATTCTGATTCATTTTTTTATATACTGGTTTTCAATTGATTTCTTGTTTGTTTTAATTCTATATTGTTTAATGTTAGTTTGTTAGGGTGTTCAAAGAGTCAGTTGTTTCGTTGGTTTTCCGAAAAGTTAAAGTTGGTTTTTATCTAAAAAATTACAATTTACTTTGACTACCTTTGCGCTTTATAATCTCAGTACCCCAAAATAATGTTTCAATTAGGAAAAACCATCGTCTCAGAAGACATACTCGAAAAAGATTTTGTTTGCAATTTGTCAGCCTGTAAAGGGGCTTGTTGTGTTGATGGCGATGCGGGAGCTCCATTGAGCGTTGAGGAAACTAAGATATTAGAAGAAATCTATCCCAAAGTAAAACCATTTTTACGTAAACAAGGAATTGCGGCTATTGAAGCGCAAGGAACTTGGACAAAAGGAACTGATGGTGATCTTGAAACGCCACTGATTGATAATAAAGATTGTGCTTACGTAATGTTTGACGGTAAAACGGCTTTGTGCGGTATCGAGCAAGCGTATAATCAAGGTGTGATTGACTGGAAAAAACCTGTTTCTTGTCATTTATATCCTATTCGTGTGAAGGATTTCACGGAGTTTGCTGCCGTTAATTATGACAAATGGGATATTTGTGATCCGGCCTGTTCCTTAGGTCAGGAACTTGAAGTGCCAGTGTATAAATTTGTCAAAGAAGCTTTGGTTAGAAAGTTTGGTGAAGACTGGTATGCGGAGCTTGAGATTGTCGCACAGGAACTCAAAAAATAAATCTAAAATAAATGCAAATTTTCTTGTTTGCTGTTTTTAAAATCCTATATTTTACGGTGCTTCAACTCTTTTTTTAAATTTTAAAATACTGATTTTTAAGCGTTTAAAATCCACATGAAAAATGCCTCAATTTTTTTCGTTTGTTAAAAACTATGGCCGATTGTGAATAAGTTTGACTTTTAATTTCGGCAATATTTCACAATCTTTGTAATCCACAGAAAGCATAAAATTTCGTTAAAATCTCAAAAAAACAAACTACTATAATGGCACAACTTGAACCAATTTTACAAGAAAATAAAAATCGTTTCGTGATTTTTCCAATTAAACACCATGATATTTGGGAATTTTATAAAAGTATGGAAGCTAGTTTCTGGACTGCTGAAGAAATCGATTTGTCACAAGATTTAAATGACTGGAATAACAAACTTTCTGATGAGGAACGTTATTTTGTAAAACACATTCTTGCTTTTTTTGCTGCTTCTGACGGAATTGTAAATGAGAATTTAGCTGAAAATTTTGTGAACGAAGTGCAATATGCTGAAGCAAAATTCTTTTACGGTTTTCAAATCATGATGGAAAACATTCACAGTGAAACGTATTCATTATTGATTGATACCTATGTGAAAGACGAAGCGGAGAAAGATGAATTGTTCAATGCTTTAGAAGTTTTTCCTGCGATTAAGAAAAAAGCGGATTGGGCTTTGAAATGGATTGAATCTGATTCATTTGCTGAGCGACTAATTGCTTTTGCAGCTGTGGAAGGAATCTTCTTTTCGGGAGCATTTTGTTCTATTTATTGGTTGAAAAAACGTGGATTAATGCCAGGATTGACGTTTTCTAACGAATTGATTTCTCGCGACGAAGGAGTGCACTGTGATTTTGCAGTACACTTGCACAACCACCATTTAGTAAATAAAGTTCCAAAAGAAAGAATCAGAAGTATTATTGTGGATGCTTTGAATATTGAAAGAGAATTTATTACTGAATCCCTTCCTGTGAGTTTAATAGGAATGAATGCAGCGTTAATGACACAATATTTAGAATTTGTTGCGGACAGATTATTAGTTGAATTAGGTTGCGAGAGAGAATACAACACTTCAAATCCTTTTGATTTTATGGACATGATTTCGCTTCAAGGGAAAACAAACTTCTTTGAAAAGAAAGTTGCCGAATATCAAAAAGCAGGTGTTATGAATACCGATGAAGATGCTCAGAAAATTAGTTTTGACGCTGATTTTTAGAAAGTCGTTATCGCATCACGGGCTGTTTTAGCCCCGATGGAAGGGAATATCCTTTCTAGTCCTGAACTTTTTTCAGGACTAGAAAGATTGGAATGACAGCGGGATTAGCTTCCCAAAAAAATGAAACAAATACTCAAAAACGGGAAAGGGATTTTCTGTTTTTTAAAACAATTAAGCGTATGTATGTAGTTAAAAGAGATGGGCACAAAGAGCCTGTAATGTTCGACAAAATCACTGACAGAATTAAAAAATTATGTTATGGTTTGAATGATTTGGTTGATGCTGTGAAAGTGGCAATGCGCGTAATTGAAGGACTTTATGATGGTGTTTCGACATCTGAATTGGATAATCTTGCTGCCGAAACTGCGGCTTCGATGACTATTGCGCATCCGGATTATGCACAATTAGCAGCTCGTATTGCAATCTCAAATTTACATTCGAATACAAAAAAATCATTCTCGGAAACGATGAATGATATGTTTAATTATGTAAACCCAAGAAACGGTCAATATGCTCCGTTGCTTTCTGAGGAAGTACATAAAGTGATTATGGACAATGCGGAGTTTTTAGACTCGCATATTATATACAATAGAGATTTCAACTACGATTATTTTGGTTTTAAAACCTTGGAAAGATCGTATTTGCTAAAAATAAACGGTAAAATCGTAGAGCGTCCGCAACACATGTTGATGCGTGTGTCTGTTGGGATTCACTTAGACGATTTGAAATCAGTAATAGAAACCTACGACTTAATGTCGAAAAAGTTCTTTACACATGCAACGCCAACTTTATTTAATGCCGGAACTCCAAAACCTCAAATGTCCTCTTGCTTCCTTTTGGCGATGCAAGACGATAGTATTGATGGGATTTATGACACGTTGAAACAAACGGCTAAAATCTCGCAATCAGCAGGTGGAATTGGACTTTCTATTCACAATGTAAGAGCAACAGGCTCTTATATTCGTGGTACTAACGGAACGTCTAACGGAATTGTTCCTATGTTGCGTGTTTTCAATGATACAGCGCGTTATGTAGATCAAGGAGGAGGAAAACGTAAAGGAAGTTTTGCTATTTATATCGAAACTTGGCATGCGGATATCTTTGAATTCCTAGACTTGAAAAAGAATACTGGAAAAGAAGAAATGCGTGCAAGAGATTTATTCTTTGCAATGTGGACTTCAGATTTGTTTATGAAAAGAGTACAAGAAGACAGTTATTGGACGTTAATGTGTCCTAATGAATGTCCTGGATTGTATGACGTTTATGGAGACGATTTTGAAAAAATGTACACGGATTACGAAAAAGCCGGAAAAGGTAGAAAAACCATCAAAGCGCATGAATTGTGGGAGAAAATTCTGGAATCGCAAATCGAAACTGGAACACCTTACATGTTGTACAAAGATGCTGCCAACAGAAAATCAAACCAAAAAAATCTAGGTACAATTCGTTCTTCGAATTTGTGTACGGAGATTATGGAATATACTTCTAAAGATGAAATCGCGGTTTGTAACCTGGCTTCACTTTCGTTGCCAATGTTTGTGGAAAACAAAAAATTCAATCACGATTTGTTGTTCACCGTTACCAAACGTGTAACCAGAAACTTGAATAAAGTTATTGACAGAAATTATTATCCGGTAAAAGAAGCTGAAAACTCAAATATGCGTCACAGGCCAGTTGGTCTTGGAGTACAAGGGCTAGCCGATGCTTTTATTATGTTGCGTTTGCCGTTTACGAGTGACGAAGCAAAAAAAATGAACCAGGATATTTTTGAAACTTTATATTTTGCAGCTGTTACCGCTTCTATGGAAATGGCCAAAGAAGAAGGGCCGTATTCTACTTTTGAAGGTTCACCAATGTCACAAGGAGAATTTCAGTTCAATTTGTGGGGAATGAAAGATGAGGAATTATCTGGTCGTTGGGATTGGGCTTCCTTGCGAAAAGAAGTGATGAAGCATGGTGTTAGAAACTCATTATTAGTAGCGCCAATGCCTACGGCTTCGACTTCTCAAATTTTAGGTAACAACGAAGCATTCGAACCATATACTTCTAATATTTACACCAGAAGAGTACTTTCGGGTGAGTTTATTGTGGTAAACAAACACTTGTTACACGATTTAGTAGAACGCGGTTTGTGGAACGAAACCTTGAAACAAGAATTAATGCGAAATAACGGTTCAGTTCAAGCGCTTGATATTCCGCAAGACTTGAAAGAATTGTACAAAACTGTTTGGGAAATGTCCATGAAAGACATTATCGATATGTCACGTCAACGTGGTTATTTTGTGGATCAATCACAATCGTTGAACTTATTCATGCAAAATGCCAATTATTCTAAATTGACATCGATGCATTTCTATGCTTGGCAATCCGGACTGAAAACGGGAATGTATTATTTAAGAACAAAAGCTGCGGTGGATGCAATTAAATTTACATTGAACAATGATAAAAAAGCAGATCCAATTGAAGTGAAAGAACAACCAATCGCTGTTCCTGTTGTCGCTGAAGCAGTAGAAATGACTGCCGAAGAATACAGAGCAATGATTGAATTATCTAAAAATGCCGGTCCAGACGAATGTGAAATGTGTGGTTCTTAAGTCATTACGAGGAACGAAGCAATCTTATACAAATCATATTGTTGATGTCAACAAGAGGTTTTAATACAAAAGCAGTTATTGTAATGATAACTGCTTTTTTTGGAGCTATTTACTTCGTCAGTTCGCTTCGCTCGTGTCCCGCTTTCGTTACAATATTTTTATTTTTTATTTAAAAATAAAAAGGATTTCCACTGTAATTAGTGGCTAAAATATCAGGAAATTACTTCTGAAATTTGTAAATAATTCACTATATTTGAGATAGTTATCATTATAAGTAATCATTTTTTATACGAACTACTATGGAAAATAAAAAATTTACTGTTACAGATGATTTATTAGCTTCCAAAAGCCAACGTTTCCTTAATTTCATTATCGATGTATTGATTATTTATATCATTGAAATCACCATTGGCACCACCATCATTATAATAGGAGATTTGACTCATAGTTATGCTGCGTCGAATTGGGTTACATCATTAAGCCTAATTGAAAGCTTCTTTTTTGGACTTGTTATCCTGTTTTTTTATTACTCAATTACCGAAATGTATTTCTCCAGAACCTTCGCTAAATATTTTACAAAAACACTAGTTGTAAAAAACGACGGTTCAAAACCCAATATGAAAAGCATTATTATACGAACAGTCTCCAGATTAATTCCTTTAGAGCCTTTTTCTTTTTTAATGACTGAGAAAGGATGGCATGATACATTGTCCGTTACGTATGTGGTGAAAAAGCATGAATTTGTAGAAAAAAAGAAATTGTTTTCTGGGGAGTAAGAAAGTAGAAAAGATAAAAATTGCAGTCATTTTAGGCTGCTTTTTTGTTTTTAAACACATCCTTTTCTTTATATTCGCTCCTTGTAAATACCAAAAATAAAATCATGAACTGGGAACAACTTTTATCACTAAGACGACAAGGCGACAAAGGCAAAAGATTGCGTGTAGAACAAGACGATACCCGTTTGGGTTTTGAAGTTGACTATGACCGTATTATCTTCTCCTCCGCTTTTAGAAGTTTACAGGATAAAACACAGGTTATTCCTTTATCAAAAACTGATTTTGTACATACCAGATTGACACACAGTTTAGAAGTTTCGGTTGTAGGGCGTTCTTTAGGACGATTAGTCGGTAAAAAAATCATCGAAAAATATCCACACTTAAAAGAAGTTCACGGATATCATATGAATGATTTTGGGGCTATTGTTGCCGCGGCATCCTTGGCACATGATATTGGAAATCCACCTTTTGGACATTCTGGTGAAAAAGCTATTGGAGAATATTTTTCGATTGGAAAAGGACAGCAATACAAAGATCAGCTTACCGCAAAAGAATGGCAGGATTTAATTGATTTTGAAGGGAATGCCAATGGGTTTTCAGTACTGACGGCTAGTCGCCCCGGAATTGAAGGCGGACTTCGAATTTCCTATGCGACTCTTGGTGCTTTTATGAAGTATCCAAAAGAAAGCTTGCCTAAAAAACCAACTAAAGACATAGCCGATAAAAAATACGGTTTCTTTCAAACCGAAAAAGCTTTTTTTCAAGATGTGGCTTCTGATATGGGTTTGATTCCAAATAAATCCGGAGATAATATAGGTTTCGAAAGACATCCTTTGGCATATTTAGTCGAAGCTGCGGATGATATTTGTTACACCATTATTGATTTTGAAGACGGTATTAATTTAGGATTAGTTTCTGAAGATTTTGCTTTAGAATATTTGATAAAATTGGTAAAAGACAGTATTGACACCTCTAAATACAAGACTTTAGAAACCAAAGAAGATAGAATCAGTTATTTGCGTGCTTTGGCAATTGGTAGTTTAATTAATGATGCTGTGAAAGTTTTTATCGAAAATGAAGCATTAATTATGGATGGTAAATTCCCGTTTGCCATCATGGATAAAAGTAAGTATAAAGCGCAGATGGATGATATCATTAAAATCAGCGTTAAAAACATTTACCAAAGCCGTGAAGTCATCGAGAAAGAAATTGTCGGGTACCAAATTATACAAACCTTGTTAGATAAATTCATAACGGCTTTCAATAATAAATTCAACGGAAATGCGTCCAACTATGATTCCTTAATCATGAAAATGTTGCCTGAGAAACACCATTTAGAAAAAGAGAATCTATATGGTAGATTACTCCATATTTGCCATTATGTGTCGCTTTTGACAGATGGGAATGCGCTCGAATTATTTGAAACTATTAATGGTAGAAAGAAGAATTAATTTTTAAAAAATATATTCAATCCCAACACCAATCGCTTGGCGGACCTGAGTTTTTGGACCTTCAGTTACTTGTATTCCAGCAATTTCTCTTTTAGATTTGATGTCATCGTCATAGATAACATGTGCTCCAATATTGGCTTTTACATATTGATTCACCACTAGTTCTACTAGAAAGTCACAATCTACATCTATGTTTCCAAAACGATTTACATAATCAGAATATAAGCTTAGACGATTTTCCAGATTGATATTTTTGAAGATTTCTTTTTTGTATTTATTGGTTATTAAAAAACCAAGTTCCATTTTTGATCTTTCTCCTTCGGTGAGTAGATTTCCTTCCAGGTCATAGGTAGCCTTGGCAACACCAAAAGCACCTTGATCTGCCAATCTTTGATCTAAAACTAAGGTTGTTTTAAATGTAAATGGCGAGATATAAAATGTTCTTTTTTTATCCTTATCAATATTTTCAGCACCTACACCCATAAAAATATAAGCTGGAGCAAAAGGTTTTGAGATAGCTTTTTCAGTATTTGGATACGCATAACCATTCGTGAATTGCGTGTTAAAATTGAATTTAGCCGAATGATACCAGTTAGAAAGAGTGTCTTTTCTATAGCCAAATGTGGAGTTTAATTGTATCGCATCTTCTGTTTTTCGTATGTCGATTCCGTCTTGTTTATTCAAACCGTATTTAACTATTAGTTCATTCGACCAGTTGTAATTGCTCCTGGCGTAAACTCTATGGAATTTTCCTTTAAACAATCCTGAAATCGAACTTGTTCCCCCTGCACTCCAGTTGACAAAGGCTACTTCAGAGATGTCAAAACCTAAACTGTTTTTTTTACTCCAATGGGATAATGGAAGATAATACGTCAGAGTTTGTATTTTAAATGCTACTTTCAACGGTTTGTTTGCTGTAGAAAGCGTCGTTATAGGCCTAAGTGTGTCAGATAACGGTGTGATTCTTATTTCTTGGGAGAAACTATTAAATGAGATTGTAAAGGTAAGTACAAGGAGTGTGTAGGTTAATAATTTCATTTTGGACTAGTTGTGTTTAAGGTTGCAAAATAATTATTTTAATAACTCGAAAAAAGTATTTCAAGACTTTTAACGTCAATTTTGCAATATTGTTGTAATTCAGCTACAGTTCCATGTTCAATAAACGCATCTGGAATGCCAAGAGTCGTTATTTTTGAGGTATAATTATGCTCTGAGACGAACTCGAGAATTGCACTTCCAAAACCTCCTTTTACGGCACCATCTTCTATAGTAATGATTGTTGCGAATTCTGTAAAAATGGTGTGTAATGCATTTTCGTCTAATGGTTTAACAAATGGAAAGTCGTAATGAGCAATGGTTTCTGGATGCTTTATTTTGGCTATAGCCAAAGTGACATTATTGCCAATAGTTCCATTGGATAAAACGGCTACTTTTGAACCTTTTTTTATACAAGCACTTTTTCCAATTTCTATTTTTTTGTACGTTCCAAGATGTTGCGTCTGCCAATCGGCAATAACACCGCGTCCTCTTGGATAACGGATAGCGATAGGATGATCTAATCCCAATTGTGCGGTGTATAAAATATTTTGTAATGCTATTTCGTTGCGAGGCGCATAAACAATCATATTAGGAATGCAACGTAAATAAGCCAAATCGAAAACACCGTGATGCGTTGCGCCGTCTTCTCCCACTAAACCGGCTCTATCCAAACAAAAAATCACTGGCAGATTTTGTAAAGCCACATCGTGAATCACCTGATCGTATCCTCTTTGTAAAAAAGTGGAGTAAATGTTACAAAAAACGACCATTCCTTGAGTTGCCATTCCGGCTGCTAAAGTCACAGCGTGTTGCTCGGCGATTCCTACATCAAAAGCACGTTTTGGAAAAGCCTCCATCATAAATTTCAACGAGCTTCCAGATGGCATTGCAGGTGTAATTCCTATAATTTTTTCATTTTTTATGGCTAAATCCAATACGGTCAAGCCAAAAACATCCTGATATTTTGGAGGTAGATTTTCTTCGGATTTGATGTGAATTTCTCCTGTTGCAGCGTCAAATTTTCCGGGGGCATGATATTTTACCTGATTTTCTTCGGCTTGTTGCAGTCCTTTTCCTTTGGTGGTAATGATATGAAGGAATTTTGGTCCTTTGGTTTTTTGTAAACGTTTCAATTCTTTGATAACAGCAAAAATATCATGACCGTCTATTGGACCTGAATAATTAAAATTCAAAGATTTAATCATGTTGTTTTGCCTCGGATTTTTCCCTGCTTTTACGGCAGTGAGGTATTGTTTCAAAGCACCTACACTTGGGTCAATTCCAATAGCATTATCATTAAGAATAACCAATAAATTAGCATCGGTAACTCCGGCGTGATTTAATCCTTCAAAAGCCATTCCTGATGCGATAGAAGCATCTCCAATCACCGCAATGTGTTGTTTATTGAAATCGCCTTTCAAATTAGAAGCAATTGCCATTCCTAAAGCTGCCGAAATGGAAGTAGAGGAGTGGCCTACGCCAAAAGCATCGTAAATACTCTCACTTCTTTTTGGGAAACCTGAAATACCGCCCAATTGTCTGTTAGTATGAAAACTTTCTCTTCTTTCTGTCAGTATTTTATGTCCGTAGGCTTGATGACCTACATCCCAAATCAATAAATCATTTGGCGTGTCAAACACATAATGCAAAGCAATAGTCAATTCTATAACGCCAAGACTGGCGCCAAGATGGCCTTCCTTTACAGCCACAATATCGATAATGAAATCACGTAATTCCTGAGCAACCTGAGGAAGTTGTGCTTCATCAAGCAGTCTTAAATCGGTTGGGTTATTGATGTTTGAAAGTAAATTATCTGACATAAAGCAAATGTACGAATTGAATTCTTATTTTTGTAGCTATGATAAATCCTTTCACCGACGAATATTTTATGAAAAAAGCTTTGCAGGAAGCCGAAATGGCTTTCGAAAAAGGCGAAATTCCTGTTGGAGCTATTGTTGTAATTGATAATAAAGTGATTGCCAGAGGTCATAATCTTACTGAAATGCTGGTTGATGTTACGGCTCATGCCGAAATGCAGGCTATTACTGCAGCAGCTAATTTTCTTGGAGGTAAATATTTAATTGGGTGCACGCTTTATGTCACACTGGAACCTTGCCAGATGTGCGCTGGTGCTTTGTATTGGAGTCAGATTTCTAAAATTGTTTTTGGTGCCAGCGATGAAAATCGAGGTTTTGTAAAAATGGGAACACAATTGCATCCTAAAACTACTGTTGTTTCTGGAATTTTGGCAAATGAGGCTTCGGAGTTGATGAAGCGATTTTTTGTGGAAAGAAGAAAATAAAAACAATCCTAAATTAGAAAAAACTACAGCTTCTTAAAATCGCTGGGTTTCATGTTTTTTTGTTTTTTAAAATAATTAGACAGATGGCTTTCATCTGTAAAGCCAAATTCATAGGCAATTTGTTTGATGGGCACTTGGTTGTTGAAAAATCTTTTTTCGATTAATTTGGTTCGTAGGTTGTTAATGTAATCTCTATAAGTTATTGAAAAGCTTCGTTTAAAATACGTGCCGAAGTAGGTAGTGGCTATATTAAAATGTGTCGAAATTGATTTTATTTGAACCAGTTTTGGATTATAAATGTTTTGATGAATATAAGATATGATTTGCTCGTTATCAATACCAGTTCCTGTAATTTGCATATTCATACAGCGCATCGTTTCCTTTATTAATCCGAAAATTGACAAAACTTGGTAAAAAACAATTGGCGATGAAGAAACATTCGTTTTGCTATTGTAAGCAGTAATGTTTTCTATCGTATTTTTTAAAATGGTCTTGCAAGGTTCATCTAGTTTTAAGACATTTTCTTTTAGTGATTTATCCCTCATAAAATTTTCCGGTGTGTTCAACAGAAATTCATCACAGGATAGCTTTTTATTGGAATTAAAATAATTGTCGGTAAATTTTATAAAGACAAAACGCGTACTTTTTTTAATGTCAAAATAGTGCTCATCGTCAGGTGAAATCACAAATAAATCTCCCGTTTTATAGGATAATAAATTATTGTTCAGATGATGAATCCCGTTTCCTTTTACTATGTAGATGATTTCATAATAGGTATGACTGTGATTGGGAAGGTGAAATTTGTCTTCTTCGAATTCATCAATAACTAATGTTTCAAATTGATTTAATTTAGGCATAGCGTATAATTACAATTTTATATTGCAAATATACAACTTGTTTGAATTTGTTATAAATAAATTTGTCCGATGAAAAAACAATCGATTTCAAAACACTCATATTAATATTTTTATAAAACAAAATGAAGAAAAGTCTCATCGCGCTCTCATTGGGCGGTTTAACTATAGGAATAACTGAATTTGTGATGATGGGTTTATTGCCCGACATTGCATCAGATTTAAAGATTTCAATACCGGTAGCCGGACATTTAATTTCTGCCTATGCTTTAGGAGTTGTAATTGGCGCGCCCTTATTGGTCATCATTGCGAGAAATTACCCTCCTAAAAAAATACTTTTGATTTTGGCAGCTATGCTGGCCTTTTTCAATGCGCTTTCGATTATTGCGCCCAATTATGAATTTTTATTCGCTACAAGATTGCTTTCTGGATTGCCTCACGGTGCCTTTTTTGGAGTTGGAGCTGTTGTTGCCAGCAGTCTGGCTGACAAAGGAAAAGAAGCGCAGGCTATCTCTATCATGTTTTCGGGATTGACAATTGCAAACCTTGCGGGAGTGCCAATAGGAACCTATATTGGGCATCATTATACGTGGCGTTATACGTTTATAATAATTGCAATTGTTGGGGTTTTAACTTTTGTATCTCTTTATTTTTGGATGCCAAATCTAAAAGCTGGCGCCAAAGAAACAATTAAAAGTCAGTTACAGTTTTTCAAAAAAACAGAAGCCTGGCTAATCATTTCAATTACTGCTTTTGGTTTTGGGGGGTTATTTTGCTGGATTAGTTATATTGCTCCGTTACTCACAGATATTTCTAAATTTTCAGCTGGAGATGTGCCTTATATCTTAATCCTAGCTGGTTTAGGAATGGTTTTTGGAAATTTTATCGGAGGAAAATTAGCAGATAGATTTTCTCCTGCAAAAACAATTGTAATGTTGCTTTTTATAATGGCCTTGGATTTATTATTAGTGTATTTCTTTTCTTCAAACCAGTATATGACTCTGGCATTAGTGTTTTCTACGGGTTGTATTTCTTTTGCGGTTGTGGCTCCAATACAGGTGCTTATGATTCAGACGGCTGTAGGTGCAGAAATGATTGCTTCGGCTGCGATACAAGCCGCATTTAATATAGGAAATGCTTTAGGGGCTTTTCTTGGCGGATTGCCTTTGGTGTTTGGATTTAGTTATGCGTCTCCCAACTTAGTTGGTGTTGGCATGTCTATAGTAGGAGTTCTAATTACTTTTATATTTCTCCAAATAAAGAGAAGTGCTTTGAAACTGCAAGCTGTTTAAATTTACGGTTTTATCAGTAATAAAAAGACATAAAAAAACCGCCAATCTCACGAAAGGCGGTTTTTTATTCTGAATTTATTTCAGAATCTATTCTATAATAACATTTTCTTTTTTATCGTAGAAATGATATTCTAAATACGTGTAAGCGTCACGAGGTATGATTTTCACCCACTTTTTATGTTCAAGAAACCATTTTGAACGTAATGATGGAAAACCTTTACTGAGGTATGCAGCCACAAATGGATGTACATTAAGCACAACGTCTTTGTGGGTTTTTAAAATTCTTTCTAAATCAGAAGCAATTTTATCAATGATTAATATTGGAGCTTCAATCTCCGCATTTTCATTGTTTGGATCTTCTTCTCTAGTTTTAATGTTTACTTCTGGTCTTACTCTTTGTCTTGTAATTTGAACTAATCCAAATTTGCTCGGAGGTAAGATCTTATGTTTCGCTTTATCGTCGCTCATTTCTTCTTTCAAGAAATCGAACAAAACTTTACGATTTTCAGGATTTGACATATCGATAAAATCAACTACGATGATTCCGCCCATATCACGAAGACGTAATTGTCTTGCGATTTCGGCAGCTGCAATCATATTGACTTCCATGGCGGTATCTTCCTGGTTGGTGGCTTTATTAGAACGGTTTCCGCTGTTTACGTCTATAACGTGCAAAGCTTCAGTGTGTTCGATAATAAGATAAGCTCCTTTACTCATGGATACTGTTTTTCCAAAAGAAGTTTTGATTTGTCTCTCTATGTTGTATTTCTCAAAAATAGGTGTGTCTTTTGATTGATAAAACTTAACAATTGATTGTTTTGAAGGTGCAATTTCTTGCAAATAATCCTTTGTTTGGTTGTACAACTCTTCATCATCAATCTGAATACCGCTGAAGGTATCATTAAATACATCTCTTAATATGGAAGAGGCTCTGTTGAGTTCTCCTAATACTTTGGACGGATGATGAGCAGTTGGTAATTTTTTACACATTGCAGTCCATCTGCTGAGCAGGTTCTGCAAATCTTTTTCTAATTCGGCTGTATTTTTGCCTTCGGCTACTGTGCGAACAATAACACCAAATCCTTTTGGTTTGATGGATTGTACTAATCGTTTCAAGCGTTCTTTTTCTTTTTTGTCTTCTATTTTTTGTGAAATAGAAACGCGGTCAGAAAACGGAACCAAAACTATAAATCTTCCGGCAAGAGAAAGCTCAGCGCTAATTCTTGGTCCTTTTGTAGATATAGGTTCTTTGACGACTTGTACTAAAACAGATTGATTGGCACTTAATATATCAGTGATAGTACCATCTTTATCTATTTCTTTTTCAAACTGAAAGGTTTTTAGGGAGAAATCTTTTAATTTACCTGCGCTTACAAGTTTTATGAATTTCAGTTGGGAAGATAAGTTAGGACCTAAATCGTGATAATGTAAAAAGGCATCTTTTTCGAAGCCTACATTTACAAAAGCAGCGTTCAATCCGGCAACTGGTTTCCTGATTTTGGCAATAAAAATATCACCAACCTGGAAGTTGCTTTTTTCTTCTTCTTTGTGTAATTCAATTAGTTTTCCATCTTTTAATAAGGCAAAATCTACGGCTTCAGAACTAGATCTAATGATTAATTCTTTATTCACACTGTAAATTTTTTATCTATTCGCCAAGGCGAACAAATGGATTAAACAATATTTTAACAGGTATTGAACCCGGGGAAAATTAGCTGGCAGTTTGCAGTGGTAAGTACGCAGTTAACTGAATACTAAAAACTGAATACTGATTACTAATTCTCAATTTCAATGAACGTTTAAAAAGAAAAAAGTAGTTTAAAACTACTTTTTCTTTTTGTGACGGTTAGCTCTCGCTCTTTTCTTGCGTTTGTGCGTTGCTACCTTATGTCTCTTTCTTTTTTTACCACTTGGCATATCTTGTAGATTTTATGATTAATTAATATTGTTATTTTGCTTCGTTATTTGTTTTCACTCCTTCTACAAATACTTTTGCAGGTTTGAATGCAGGAATGTTGTGTGCAGGAATTTTTATTGTTGTATTCTTGGAAATATTTCTTCCTGTTTTCTCAGCTCTAGTCTTCACTATAAAACTTCCAAAACCTCTTAAATAAACATTGTCTCCAGTTTCTAATGAATTTTTTACTTCATTCATAAAAGTCTCTACAGTTGCCTGTACATCTCCTTTTTCAAGACCTAATTTTTCTGAAATTTTTGCTACGATATCTGCTTTCGTCATTTTCTTTCCTATTTATAATGTTGTACTATTTTTTTGAGTTTGCAAATATAGGAATTTAAAAAACAATTATTCAAGCTAATTCATTAAATTTTAATCACATAAACTTTTACTTTTGCTAACAAATAATTAAAACATGATTTTTTCTAACTTGCTAATACAATGGTATTTACAAAATAAACGCGATTTACCATGGAGGAATACCACTAATCCATACCCTATTTGGCTCTCTGAAATCATGTTACAACAGACGCGTGTTGCACAAGGAATGCCTTATTTTTTATCTTTTACAACCGCTTTTCCTACCGTTTTTGATTTGGCGAAAGCCAATGAAGAACAAGTTTTGAAACTTTGGCAGGGATTAGGATATTATTCCAGAGCTCGAAACTTACATAAAACAGCACAGCATATCGCTTTTGATTTATCGGGAGTTTTTCCGGGAACTTATAATGACTTATTGAAATTAAAAGGAGTAGGAGAATATACCGCGGCGGCAATTGCTTCTTTCTCCTATAATGAAGCCGTTCCGGTTGTTGATGGAAATGTGTTCCGGGTTTTGTCTCGTTATTTCGACATGGATACGGATATTGCTCAGGCTTCCGCCAAAAAAGAATTCGCTGCTTTGGCTTTCGAACTGATGCCAAAAGACACTCGAGGCGGAGCCGAACTGAGCGAAGCTAATCCGGCAACGTTCAATCAAGCCATCATGGAGTTTGGTGCATTGCAATGCGTTCCTAAAAGTCCGAATTGCGGCATTTGTATTTTCAACGAAAGTTGCGCCGCCTTGCAAAAAAACAAAGTCGATCAATTGCCTGTAAAATCCAAGAAACTAAAAGTTAGAAGCCGATACTTTAATTATTTGGTTTTGGAAGATGAAACAGGGAATACAATTATCCAGAAAAGAACGGCTAAAGGAATTTGGCACAACTTATATGAGTTCCCTTTGATAGAAACAGAAAAAGAAGAAGATTTTGATTGTGTTGCTGCTCAGATGCAAACTGATTTTAGCGGCCAATATGAAATTATAAGTATGTTAGAATACAATGAAAAAAGTATCATTCATAAATTGTCACACCAACATTTACATATCAAGTTTTGGAAAGTATCTGTAAAAGGGACAATTGAAAACGGAATTGATGGGGAAACTTTGAGAACTTTTCCTTTCCCAATTGTGATTCATAATTTTATTGAAAATAATCGATTTTAAAAACGGTATTTTGTTGTGAATAAAAAATATCGAGGCACTAAATCTATTGTAGTTTTGAAATAGGAATAGGAGCTAATTGACTGTGTTGAATATGTATTTTCATTGGCTAGATTATTCAATATTATGGAATATGAAAAATGACTTTCTCTAGGAAGGTATGATAATGATGCATTTATAAAAGTATAGTCTTTTGAATCTAAATTATAAAAATTGTATTTTAATTCTGCTATCCAAATTCCTTTAAATGTATGATTAATGTTTACAAAATAATCAGAAGTTTTGTTTTTTGAAATATTTGATTTGTAATTGGATTGGAAAAAATTATAATTATATCCAAAATCGAAATTAATAAATTTTTTAAAAAATGTAGTCCCTGATATTTTATAGCTACTATAATAGTTTTTTATGATCTCCGTCGTATTAGAATTGATTTTTATTGGATTGTTTGACCAATTTTGATTTGATTCGATTTTTGTTGCCAATTTTAACTTTCTAAAGTAATTTGTTAAACCAAAGTTGCTCATTGTGTTCTCGCCTCCTCTTGCTATGAAGTAATTGGATTGAGTGAAATTTTGGTCAATGGTGCTTTCTATGTTATAGTCTAACGTTGTATTAAAATAGAGTAATGAAGCTTCTATAGAATATCTTTTTGGAGTATTGAACAATGAATAGTTTACTGAAAAAACTTTTCCGTACATTTTTTGAATTTCTTGTTCGCCTTTTAAAAAGCTTCTGTATGAATTAAGTTGATTGTTTGGGGACAATATATTATTCTCAGGTAATTTAGAGTTATAATCAAAGCTAAATCCTAATCGACCTATTCTTTTTAGTGAAAATTCAAGTTTTAAACTAGGATTTAATAAAAAGAAATCTTGGTCATTAATGCTGTTTTTTGAAATATTAATATTTGATGAAAATTGAATTTGTTTGCTGATAAAATATTTTACATTTTGGTTTAAGCTGATAATTTTTTGACTGAAAATCGTATTATTATTCAAGAATTCAAAATTTTCGGGATTCTTTAAAATGCTTTTAAGCCTCTCTTTATTGCTTTCCAAGGTTAAAGTAGAGTTACTCTCTAAATGGTTTTTCTTTATAATCAAAGTCGTTTTGTATCCAAAATAAGTGAGTTTGTTATTTACTTCTTGTAACACGTTTTGATTTAAATCGTTGTCAAGGTAATTGTTCAATAAATCAGATTTTATAGTTGCATTCTGGTTTATTTTATTATTTCCAAAATAAAAATAATTGGTTAATATTTTATTTTCGGCTATTGAATATGTGTTTTGAAGATGATTATAAAAAGATTCATTTTTATTTTTTAAATCTTGATTGATTATGTTCTGATTAAATACTAAATCATCAAACACTTTTTCAGGGTTATTTTGATAAGAAAAATAATTTGTGAAATAGCTTTTTTTAGTTGCTAAAAGCTTTAATTCTAGTTCTGTCGACGCTAATGTTTTAGTATTTCTGTAGGTATTGCTTTCAGAAAAAATAATCGGATTTGGGTCAATATTGTATTCCGTTAAAGCACTGGAATTTTGATTTTGTTTGTCGTTTAAATAATACCCAACAGCTCTAAGTTTAATTTTATCAGTTATTTTTGAACTTACGCTTATTGAGTTTAAAAGTGCTTTGTTAAATAAACTTTGAGTGGTGTTAAATTGTGTGTTTTCGTTGCTATTGATTTTAAATAGCATTTTTGTCTTTTTTTCTATTCTCCCGTTGAAATCAGAAAAATCTATAGACTCTTGATTACCAGTAATTAAGTTTGTTGATTTTTCGCCAATATTGTTGTAATCACCAAAATAAAAAAATTTTATTTTTTTTCTCAACAGTCCTAAGTTTAGACTTTGTTTGGATCTATTCTTGGTTCCAAGACCTAAAGAAGTGTTTCCAAACCAGATATTTGAATACCCTTTTTTAAACTTAATGTTTAAGGCTACTTTGTCGGAATTTGATAGGTTTTTCAAAATTGGATTTTCTTCGAAATTGTCTAAAATTTGTACTTCATCTAGAACTTTTGCATCCAGGTTTTTTGATAATATTTTGTAATTTTTATCAAAAAGGTCATCGCCATCAATAAGTAATTTGTCTATTGCTTTACCATGAGCTTTAATACTACCATCAACTTCCACTTTTATTCCAGGTAATTTTTTCAGAACATCTTCCAAGGTTTGTTCTGTCTTATTTAAAAATTTATCTACTTTTATGAATGTAGTATCCTGATTTATTCGGATTTTCTGATCTGATTGAATGATGACTTCTTTTAATGTTTCTACGTCTTCCTGCATAGAAATAGTAAACGTAAATGATTTATCTGTTTTCAAATCAAATTTTAGTTCTTTTTTTACAAAGCCTAAATTTGTAATTTCAATCCTAATGGATTCTAATGTCCCTTTTTCAAGGCTTAAATTAACGATTCCTTTTTCATCGCTGTATTTAAAACCTAAAATATTTTCAGACGTATCAAAAACAACAATAGAAGCATTTTCAAGGCCTCTGTTGTTGTTGTCTAAAATAGTCCCGTTTATTTTTATTTGTTGAGAAAAACAGTAAATTGGTAAAATAAGGAACAGTAAAATTATTTTTTTCATTTATTCAAATTCTACAAATAATTCGGATAATTTTGGATCAATAAAAATTACTCCTTTAAAGTTTTTTTGATTCATTCTATTTACATCAATGGCTTCTTCCTGTCTGTCTAAACGAAATTTATTGAAGGCTGTCTGATTTACAAATTGTATGGGTTTTCCTCCTTTTGCTTTCCTGATGGAGTTTACATTTTCTTTAGTATTTGATGGGTATTCAGCGCTCTTGAAATACCAATAAACATTTTTTTCCGTGTCGTAGGCTTCTAAAATTAGTCCAGGTAATCCATGCAATTTCCATGGTCCAAAAGGTATTGCAATCTTAGAGGTATACCACGCGGTATAGTTACGACCTCTAAAAAAAGTAGTTGCTTTTTTGCATAAAAAATTACCAATTTTTTTTGACTCTGTACTTAGTTTCCAATTTAGTTTAGTGGCTTCATCCTTAACGTAAATTTGTTTGTCAAAATATAAATTCGACCACATGGTATTTGCTTTTATATTATAGACTACCTGATCTCCTTGGGCACTTCGTTTACCCGTATATTCCCTTTTTCCTTCGTAATTTTTTTTGTAAACAGTCATTGAGTTAATTTTAGCCGTTTTTTCTAAACTATCTTTGGCCGTGACATAATAAGACTGTTCTTTATTGAAAACAAGATAAGCATTGCTATCAGCCCCTTTTGCATTGCCATCAAGTAAGGCTTCTATGTAACCATAATATACTAATCCTTTGTTTTGTGAAAAAACAATAGTGGTAAAAAAAAGCAGAGAAAAAAGAATCTTTATTTTCATTTTGAATTATTTAATATTAAAAAATGCTTTATACTGTTTTAAAAATTTATGAAGGCTTTATATCTTCGTTTTAAAATTCATTAAGGTTCTAAACCTTCAGTTTTTCTATCTGAACAAATTTTTGTTGCTATAACTAGTGCGTCTTCCTGCGAAGTTGTTGATGATGCAAGGAATGATCCTGTATGACCAGTTCCATCATTACATTGGTAGTTCCATCTAACTAATTTTATTTCTTCTTCAAATTTATTTACTGTGTTTTCTTTTGTTGCAAAAGAGCTTAGCGTTACTAAAATAATAGCTGCTAAAAATAATGTTTTTTCATAATAATAGTTTTAATGGTTATAAAATTGTTTTACAGTATAAAGCCTTACAAATATAAAAAAAAATATGAAAATTCCTATTTTTTATATTTTTCATAATATAATTAGAAAATGATTTTTTTAAACTATTTCTAAAAAAATGTATCTTTGATAGAAATACCAAATCCTACAATGAACGGAACATTAAATAAAGTTATGCTTATCGGTTTTCTTGGTGATGATGTCAAAATGCATTATTTCGACGGAGGCAATTGTATCGGAAGATTTCAGTTGGCAACAAACGAAGTGTATATCAACAAAACCACCAATGAAAAAATCACTTCTACTGAGTGGCATAATTTGGTAGTACGCAATAAAGCGGCTGAACTTTGTGAAAAATACCTTTCTAAAGGAGATAAAATATATGTGGAAGGGCGCATAAAGTCCCGTCAATGGCAATCAGAGGATGGAAGTACAAAACACACCACCGAAATTCAGGTAACCGAATTCACTTTTCTTTCCACAAAAAAAGACAGTGAAAACAACAAACAAATTCCTGTAGCTGATGTCTCGAAAAACACTAATTTTGACTCGGAAAATAATGTCTTGCCTATTAATGACTTGCCATTTTGATTGTTTAATTAATCTTAACTAGTTTGGACCCAGAGCCCAGTTTATTTTTTTCTTACGCTATTGATGCTAATGTAGTATTTGGCTTTACAGGAATTGCCATTTTGCTGTTTTGTTCAGCATTAATCTCAGGCGCTGAAGTAGCCTTGTTTTCGTTGTCACAAAAAGACATCGATGAAACGGTACAAGAAAATAACTCCAAAGGCAAAATTATTTCGGAACTTTTAGAAAAACCAAAAAAACTGGTAGCGACACTTCTTGTTGCTAATAATTTCATTAATATTTCCATAGTGTTATTGTTTTCGTTTGTTGGAAAAACAATTTTTTCCGGAGTAACAGCACCACTTTTAAAATTTATTCTGGAAGTAGTGACCGCGGCCTTTTTAATTTTATTATTCGGTCAGGTCTTGCCAAAAGTATATGCCAGCAGAAACAATACAAAATTTGCTAAACTGATTGTCTATCCAATTGCTTTTTTGGACAAATTGCTTTCGCCAATAAGTTTGCCCATGCGCGCAGCCACGATTTATTTGCACAATAAATTAGGAAAGCAAAAAACAAATTTCTCTGTCGATCAATTGTCTCAGGCATTGGAATTAACCGCTTCGGATGAAACTTCTACCGAAGAGCAAAAAATTTTAGAAGGTATTGTAAGCTTTGGAAATACCGATACAAGACAAGTGATGAGTCCCCGAATCGATATTTTTGCTTTAGAAATAGACGAATCTTTTGTCGTTATTTGTCCTAAAATCATAGAAAAAGGATATTCCAGAATTCCCGTGTATCGAGACAATATAGACCAGATAGAGGGCGTTTTGTATGTCAAAGATTTGCTGCCACATATTAATACGAATGAATTTGACTGGAAATTATTGTTGCGGGAACCTTTCTTTGTTCCTGAAAATAAAAAACTGGACAATTTGCTGAAAGATTTCCAGAGTATGAAAAGCCATCTTGCAATTGTAGTCGATGAATATGGTGGAACGTCAGGATTAGTGTCGCTTGAAGATGTGATTGAAGAAATAGTAGGGGATATCAGCGATGAATTTGATGATGAGAATATTAATTTCTCCCAAATTGATGATAGAAATTACCTCTTTGAAGGAAAAATAAACCTCAAGGATTTTTACAGAATAATTGATGTAGACGAGGAATTATTCGAAATCAAAAAAGGAGAAGCTGAAACGCTGGCTGGCTTTATTCTTGAGATTTTGGGAAATTTTCCAAAAAAAAATCAAAAAATTTCATTCGAAAATTGTCTGTTTACAGTAGAAGCTGTGGATCAAAAAAGGGTGAAACAAATAAAAGTAACAATTGAATAAGTAAAAATGTTAAAAAAAATAATCACTTTTTCGGCAATAATTGCAGTCTCATTCTTGAGTTTTAGTTGTAAAGATGATGTCTTACCAAAACCATCAAGCTATTTGCGATTGGATTATCCGGAAGCCAAATATGTAAATTTTGAAAACGAATGTCCTTTTGCTTTCGAAATGAATTCAGATGCCATTATCAAAAAAGAGGCTGATTGTGGTTTTACGATTACGTATCCAAAAATGAAAGCGACTATTTATCTTACCTATAAACCAGTGGCGAAAAATATTAATGAACTGTTGCGTGATGCGCAAACATTGACTTATAAACACGTGATAAAAGCGGATGATATATTAGAACAGCCGTATTTGAATTCAGACAAAAAAGTCTATGGGATGTTTTATCAGGTAGAAGGAAATGCGGCAACTAATTCCCAGTTTTACGCTACAGACAGTACTAAACATTTCGTAACAGGTTCTGTTTATTTCTATGCAAAACCTAATTATGATTCCATTATGCCAGCGGCGAGTTACATTAAAAATGACATGCAACGACTGATGGAAACCTTGAAGTGGAAATAATATTTCATAAAAAAAGCATTCGCCAGTAACGAATGCTTTTTTTATATAACTTGAAAGTCTGAATTACGACTTTATATCCGATACTTTGTATGTTTTACCGTCAGCAGCGGCTTCGACAACTTTAGTCAATTTTTCTGGAGTTTGAACCGTTTTGTCAAAAGTTACGGTGGCTAATTTTGTGTCAAAATCTACCGTTGCTTTTTGAACGCCATCCAATCCGGTTAAATCTTCTTGAATCGTTTTGGCACAACCTACAGCGCATGTCATTCCTTCTACAGAGAAACTCGCTGTTTGAAGATTAGCCGCTGCAATTTCTTTTTTAACTTTTGGAGCAGTTGTTTCTACAGTTTCTTTTGAAACTATTTCTGTTGATTTCTCTTTACAACCTACAAATAAAACACTTGTAAGCACTAGAGTTACGATTGATTTTTTGAAATTCATTATGATGTAAATTTTAAAGATTAAAAGCATGTTTCTGAACTGCAAAATTAATTAAAAAAAGAAGGACTAATTCATAAAATAATTACAATTTTGGGGCAAAATTATCTTTATGGAATTGAAGCAGTTAAAATGGGTGTACTTGATGGTTCTTGCCTTAGTTTGGGGAAGTTCATTTATATTAATAAAAAAAGGATTAATCGGTTTGACGGCTTTACAATTAGGTTCGTTGCGAATTATTTTTGCAGCTGTTTTTTTATTGTTGATAGGATTTAAAAGTTTGCCCAAAATCCCGTTGCCCAAATGGAAATACATCGCCTTGACTTCTATGTTTGGGACATTTATACCGGCTTATCTGTTTGCTATTGCCCAAACCGAAATCGATAGTTCCGTGAGTTCTATTTTGAATTCTCTGACTCCATTGAATACATTGATTTTAGGGGCTTTGGTTTTTGGATTACAATTCAAAAGAAATCAGATTTTTGGAATTCTAATAGGTTTAATAGGAAGTGCTTTGTTGATTTTGAATGGTGCGATTCATCATCCGGAACAAAACTATTATTATGCTATTTTGGTTTTAATAGCTTCAATATGTTATGCTGTCAACGTGAATTTAATCAAGAAATATTTACATGATTTGAGTCCGTTGAGTATTACTACCGGTAATTTTATGGTGTTGTTTTTTCCGGCATTCATCATCTTGTTTTTCTCTGGTTTCTTTGAAGTGGTACATGATGTGAAAGTGCAGGAGTCAGTTTTGTTTATAATGATTCTTGGGGTTGTAGGAACTGGAATTGCAAATATTCTGTTCTTTAAACTCATCCAAATGTCTTCACCTGTTTTTGCTACTTCAGTAACGTATTTGATTCCTGTTGTTGCTTTTTGCTGGGGATTATTAGACAATGAAATGCTTACACCAGTTCAGTTTTTTGGTGCTTTTATTATTTTAATCGGAGTGTATTTGTCTGCTAAAAAATAGATTTAGAAATAGTATAAAAACAATAAAGGCTGCCTAAAAAGACAGCCTTTATTCACTAATTCAAGTTTTAATTATTGAAAATCAGCATCTGAAACACCTTCGTTGATTTTTACATCAGACATTTTAATGTCCAATTCAAATCCTACATTTTGAATGATGTTAAAAGGAATCTTAACTCCTTTTACATCCTTGTAATCTCCATAATTTGTAGTTTGCGTTATGGTTTGACCACCTTGTTCTATTACTTTAGATTCAGCCAGTTTTAATCCAGAAGTCACATCATAATAGAATGTTGTTTTTCCATTTTTTACAGCATAAGCCTCTTTTCCGTTGATTGTTTCAATACCGCCCAATACCAATCCTTCTTTTTTAGAAAGCAATAATTCTTGAAAAGTAGTTGCGCTAGCTTTCATGTCAGTAAGCATCGTTCCTTCGGTATTTTGGCGTTGCCCTTGTTGCATTACGTAAGCTCCTTTTTCATTTACCACTTGTTTCATCAGGCTCATGGTTCCCATCGCTAATTCAACCATTAATTTTCCTTTTGCATCTATCTTAGAAGTAAAACTTAAAGGAGAAGGTGCTTGTGGAATAGTAGTTGTTCCGTTCATTACAATCGTTTTTACAGCAGAAACTGCTTTTTCACCACCAATAGCTTTGATGTAATTATCAATAACGCTTTTCGCAGTTACGCCAGCAGGAATGTCTTTTTTGAAAACTGGTTTTTCCAATGGATTACCGTATTTGTCAAAATAAAACATTGGAATTTTTAGTTTTTCCAAAGCAGGAATTACTTCCGATCCTTTTCCGGCAATAATGATTCGTTTATTGTCTAAAAGGAAATATTTGTTGGCTGCACGAAGTACATCATCAGCAGTTACTGCATTGATCGTTTTGATGTAGTTTTCATAAAAATCTTTTGGAAGATCTTCCGTCTCAATATTCAAGGCATATCGTGCAATTGATTGCGGTTTTTCTACCTGCATAACAAATCTTCCTATGTAGCCGGCTTTAGTGTCACTCAGTAATTCTTCGCTTACTTTTTCGGTACGTATTTTTTTGATTTCTTTGATAAATTCAACCACTGCACTATCTGTAACTACGTTTCTTACCGCCGAAGTCGATCTTAATTTAGTCACGTATTTTCCGCTTCCTATTACAGAACTGGCACCGTAGGTCCATGCGTGTTGTTCTCTTAAATTCATATTAAGGTAACTGTTGAAATCACCACCAAGAATGGAAGTCGCAATTACTGCAGGAAAGAAATCAGGATCACTCATTTTTAAATTCACTGTATTCACTAATGAAATCTCCGATTGTACTGCATTGGGAACATCAACAAAATTGATTTGAGTGAACGGGACATTTTCCGGTGCTGCGTACGTTAGTTTTGGTGTGCTTCTTTTTTGCCATGACCCGAATAGTTTCTCTACAATTGGTTTTACTTCTTTGTATTTAATGTCTCCAATAATTACCAAGTAAGCGTTTTCGGGAACAAAATAATTAGTGTAATTGGCTTGGATGTCTGCAAGAGTTACGTTTTTAATCGTTTCTTCGGTCATGTATTCTCCAGAAGGGTGGTTCTTTCCAAAAGCAAGCGCGTCAACAACTCTGTTTGCAATTGCTGGGACACTTTTTTCCTGGGATTTAAGTCCTTCCAGTAATTTCGCTTTCTCTTTGTCGAATTCTTCTTGAGTGAAATTTGGATGTAAAGCTCCTTCGGCCATCAATTCTAAAATTCGTTTAGAATATTTAGAAAGAGTGCTTGCGTAAGCGCCTTGAGAATTAAAATTAAGATCAGCTCCCAGAAAATCAATCTCTTCATTGAAAGCATCTTTTGCTAATTTTTTACTTCCGTTTCCTATCATGCTACTTGTTAAGTCATCAACTCCTTTTATATTGCCTTCGGCATAAGGAGCATTGTCTAATGAAAGACTGAAGCTAACTTTTGGCAGCTTGTGATTTTCAACAATCATAACCTTCAAACCATTTGGCATAACAAAAGTTTGTGGTTTTTTGATGTTTACTACTGGCGAAGCTCCAGGTTTTGGTTGTGTGCGATCTTGTGCCTGCATAATTCCTGTTACCAACAAAATGAATAATAATATATTTGTTTTTTTCATGATTTAGAATGTCTTAGTTTTTAGCCTGTTCTGTAGAAGGAATATAATCCAAAAGCAATCTTTGGTTTGGATTCAAATATTTTTTTGCTACGTCTCTAATTTCCTCACGAGTGATAGAATGTAAAAGCTCTATTTCGGTGTTGATTAAATTGATATCGCCGTAAAGCATATAATAGGTTGCTAAATTTTCAGCAATTCCCTCTACATTTGAATTGGCATTCACAAAATTATTGTCAAACTTATTTTGTAGTTTTTGAAAATCTTTCTCCGAAATTAGTTCCGTTTGAATTTTTACAATTTCTTCGTCAATTTCTTTTAAGAGATCAGTAGCAGTATTTGTTCCCATTGGCAAACCATACAAAATGTACATTCCGTAATCTTCCTGACTAAAACCTACGGCACCTATTTGCAATGCCATTTTTTTCTCGTCAACGATTTTTTTATACAATTTAGAACTTTTTCCATCACTTAAATAAGAAGAAATGAAATCCAAAACTCTGGCGTCTCTAGTTTTCATTGACGGTGTTCTATATGAAGCAACTAACATTGGAATCTGGATGTTAGCATCCTGATATGTTGCTTTTATAGTTTGAGTAATTGGTTCTTCAACAAAAGTTTGTTTTGTTACAGCAGTTCCTTTTTTTATTGGTCCAAAATATTTCTGAATCCATTCTTTAGCCTTATTTTTTTCGAAATCACCGGCAACGACTAAAACTGCGTTGTTTGGAATGTAGAATTTTTTATTGAATGCCTGAAATTCTTCTAAGGTTGCAGCGTCTAAATCTTTCATTGAACCAATAGTGTTCCAACGATACGGATGTTTCTTGAACATGTTTTCTTTTACAACCGTAAGGATATTTCCATAAGGGCGATTGTCAAAACTGGTTCTTTTCTCTTCTTTTACAACTTCATTTTGGGTGTCAACCCCAATTTGATTGATTACAGGATGCATTAATCTTTCGGATTCCATCCAAAGGGCTAATTCTAAATTATTAGAAGGAAATACTTCATAGTAATAGGTTCTGTCATCCGAAGTGTTCGCATTGTTTGTCCCTCCATTTGAACTTACAATTTTCATCCATTCGCCACGTTTAATGTTTTCAGTTCCTTCAAATAATAAATGTTCAAAGAAATGGGCAAAACCTGTTCGGTCCGGTTTTTCATCCTTAGAGCCCACATGATACATCACTGAAGTGACAACTACAGGCGCAGAAGGATCGTTATGCAAAATGACATGCATACCATTATCTAAATTGTATTCTTCGAAAACTACTTTTTGAGCCGAAGCTACTCCACCAAGCATGAGTGCTGTACTTAAGGCCATTATTGATTTTTTCATATTGGATTAATAATTTTGTATTCTTTATAAGTAACTGAAAAAGGGGTATTGTTACACCAAAAATACTACTGAATAAAACTTTAACAACTGTTCATTTGAGTTTTTTATCAAATAGCGTCAAAAGTATAATAAATCAGGGTGTTAGGTGCAGTAAATATTTTTTGTTTTACTAATTGCAGGTTAAATATTTAATTGTATATTTGCAACCTTAAAAATTATTAAAACAATTCAGTATGTATGCAATCGTAGAGATAGCAGGGCAACAGTTCAAAGTAAGCAAAGACTTAAAGGTTTATGTTCACCGTTTGACTAATGAAGAAGGTTCAAAAGTTTCTTTTGACAAAGTTCTTTTATTAGATGATAACGGAACTATCACTTTAGGCGCCCCAGCTATAGAAGGTGCTTCAGTAGAAGCTAAAGTGTTACAACACTTAAAAGGAGATAAAGTTATCGTTTTCAAAAAGAAAAGAAGAAAAGGATACAAAAAAAGAAACGGTCACAGACAGTATCTTACTCAAATTGTAATTGAACGTATTTCTGCATCAGGTACAAAAAAAGCAGCTCCAAAAGCTGAAAAAGTAGCTGAAGTAAAAGCTCCAAAAGCAGCAAAAAAAGCTGATGATTTGAAAATAATTGAAGGAGTTGGTCCTAAAGCAGCAGAAGCGTTAGTTGAAGCTGGGATTACTACCTTTTCTAAATTAGCAAAAACAAGTGCTGATGCGGTAAAAGCAATTTTAGAAGCATCAGAATCTAAATTATCTCATTTAGATCCAACTACTTGGGCTCAACAAGCACAATTAGCTGCAGATGGTAAAATGGATGAATTAAAAAAATTACAAGATGAATTAAACGGTGGTAAAACTGTTTAATTAATTTATTAACAAATATAAAACTAATACGTCATGGCTCACAAGAAAGGTGTCGGTAGTTCTAAGAATGGTAGAGAATCAGAATCAAAACGTTTAGGCGTTAAGATATTTGGTGGTCAAGCTGCTATTGCTGGGAACATCATCGTAAGACAAAGAGGTTCAAAACATAATCCAGGTGCAAACGTTTACATTAGTAAAGATCACACACTACACGCAAGAGTAGATGGAGTTGTTTTCTTCCAAAAGAAAAGAGATAACAAATCTTATGTTTCTATACTTCCATTCGAAGTTGAAGCATAATTGATTTTCTCAATTATTATAAAAACCCGTCTCGTTTGAAAAACGAGACGGGTTTTTTGTTTTCCATCGATTCCGAAGTCTCAAATTTTCTTTTTTAATCTTGTATTTTATTTCTTACTTGTTTTATTTTAAATATAAATAAAAACCTATATTTGATTAAAACTTACCCTAAAGAGCAACTGATGGAAGTTGGCTAATTAAACTAAATAACCAAATTTATATGACAACAACTGTAATACCAAAACAAGCTATTAGTCAGTTAAAAAAAATGCTCGATAATTTTAAATTAACCGAAGCAATTGAAATAAGTTCTAATGAAGCACAAACTAGAAAGTTTTTAATTGAACCATTTTTCTTTATGCTTAATTATGTGTCAACTGATTTAATACCAGAATATAATGCTGATTTCGGTGACAGGGTAAGTCAAAAAATTGATTATGCAATTGTATTAAATAAAAAAGATACTATTCTGATTGAAGCAAAAAAACAAAATAGCAAGTTAACAGACAAAGAAGCGGGACAATTGAATGGCTATTTTAATAACACCAAGAATTCAAAGATTGCAATATTAACAAATGGGGTTGAATACAGGTTTTATTCTGATGTTGTTGAACCAAATATCATTGATAATAAACCTTTCTTTTTATTCAATTTAAGTAGTTATACTGAAAATGATATTGAAGGATTATTAAAATTTGATAAACGATTTATTAAAATAAAAGAAATCGTTGAGTCAGCCCAAGAAATTGTTTTTGCTGAAAGTTTTGAAGATTCCCTATTTAAAGAATTGCTAGCGCCATCAAAAGACCTTCTGAAGATTATACACAGAAATATGTTATTCAAAACAAAGTTTAACGAAGAAACTCAGGGTAAAATGATAAACCTAATTAATTCATCTTTACTAAAATGTTTGTACGATAAAAAAGTAATTGAAGAATCTAATTCAAATTCACAAGGCGTTATTACTACAGAACTTGAAATACAAGCATACCACATAATTAGAACTTTATTAATCCAAAATAAAAAAATTCCAAATGAAAGAATTTCATATAAAGATTTCAAAAGTTTCTTCAATATAAGTATTGATGATAGTTCTAAAAAAGTAATCTGTAAACTTGGATTCAATAATGGTAAAATGAAAATCAGCATTGAAAACAATGAATATATTCTAGAACATATTGATGATTTAGTGAAATATAAGAATGAATTGACCAATAGAACATTGGCGCTTGTTGACTAGTTCTGTAATCTATAAGAGATGTTATTTGGTAAAACAAAAACCCTTGCTTCCGAAATCGGGAATACAAGGGTTTTAAAAATCCAATAATCTAAAAATCTAATTTCAGACTAGTATCTGTAATATTCTGGTTTGAATGGACCTTCAACTGGAACACCAATATAATCAGCCTGATCAACACGTAACGTTTCTAATTCAACACCTAATTTAGCTAAGTGCAACATTGCTACTTTTTCGTCAAGGTGTTTTGGTAACATGTACACGTCATTGTTGTATGCCGCGCTGTTTTTCCATAATTCGATTTGAGCTAAAGTTTGGTTAGTAAATGAGTTACTCATTACAAAACTTGGGTGACCTGTAGCGCAACCAAGGTTTACTAAACGACCTTCAGCCAAAATGATGATGTCATTTCCGGCAATAGTATATTTGTCAACTTGAGGTTTGATTTCGATTTTTGAATCACCGTGGTTTTCGTTCAACCAAGCCATATCAATTTCGTTATCAAAATGTCCAATGTTACAAACGATAGTTTTGTCTTTCATTTTTTCGAAATGAGAACCCAAAACGATATCTTTATTTCCAGTAGTAGTAATGATAATATCAGCAGTCGCGATAACGGTATCTAATTTTTTTACTTCAAAACCGTCCATTGCAGCTTGTAAAGCACAAATTGGGTCAATTTCAGTAACCGTAACAATAGAACCAGCACCTCTAAAAGAAGCAGCAGTTCCTTTACCTACGTCACCGTAACCACAAACGATTACTCTTTTTGCAGCAAGCATAATATCAGTTGCACGACGAACAGCATCAACTGCAGATTCTTTACAACCGTATTTGTTATCAAATTTCGATTTAGTAACTGAGTCATTTACATTGATAGCAGGCATTGGCAATGTTCCCGCTTTTACTCTTTCGTACAATCTGTGAACACCTGTTGTAGTTTCCTCAGATAATCCTTTGATTCCAGAAACCAATTCCGGGTAACGGTCAATAACCATATTGGTCAAATCTCCACCGTCATCAAGAATCATGTTCAATGGTTTTCTGTCTTCACCAAAGAATAAAGTTTGCTCAATACACCAGTCAAAATCTTCCTCGTTCAAACCTTTCCAAGCATAAACTTGAATTCCTGCAGCAGCAATAGCAGCAGCAGCTTGATCTTGAGTAGAGAAAATGTTACAAGAACTCCAAGTCACTTCAGCACCAAGAGCAATTAAAGTTTCAATCAAAACCGCAGTTTGGATTGTCATGTGCAAACATCCTGCAATACGAGCACCAGCAAGTGGTTGTTCGTTTTTGTATTCCGCACGAAGGGCCATTAAACCTGGCATTTCAGCTTCAGCTAGTTCAATTTCTTTTCTTCCCCAAGCCGCTAGAGAAATGTCTTTAACTTTGAAAGCCACAAAAGGCATAGTTGTAGTACTCATTTATAGTATATTTGTAATTGTAAAATTTTTTTGCAAATTTACGTAATAACTTTAGAATTTAACTGTTTTCTAAAAGATTTATGAATTGTTTAATTCGCTAATCTTTTGAACATTAACTAAATAATTTCTTCATGCTGAACTTGTTTCAGTTTCTGGAGCTATTTCCCGTTATTCGCTATATCTTTTTCCACGCAAAAAAGCGTAAAAAAAGGATGCCGCTACTACCGGGGCTAAAAAACCAAGACCATAATACGATGCCACTTTACAAAACGAAACATATCTCCCGAAGCGTCGGGACCAGTACCCAAATCCTCGTTTGGAAAGTAACCGAATCCTATGCGGAATTATTAGAAGAAGTGGTGTTAAACGACAGCAATCGCATTCGGCTTGACGGAATGAAATCTGAAATGCACCAACGTGCTTTTCTTAGTGTTCGCAAGTTATTGCAGGAGACGGGACACACCGATTTAGATTTGTATTATGACGAATTCGGTAAGCCGCATTTACAAGGAGAGAAACATATTTCCATAACACATTCACATAATTTTTCGGCAATTATTATCAGTGGCGAAACCGTAGGAATCGATATTGAATTGCAAAGAGACAAAATTACTCGAATTGCTGATAAATTCTGTGATTCAGAATTTCAATTTTTGGATATGGACAGTGAAGAATACATCAGGAAATTAACGGTTATTTGGGGCGCCAAAGAAGCCATTTTTAAAATAAGAAATGAAAAAGGTATTAGTTTTAAAGACCACATAAGTGTTGAGGAGTTTCGTATTAACGTTAAACAAACTGTTGCGAAACTTCATTTTAATAATTTGGTTAAGGATTTCAACATTCATTTTGAAGAAATAGAGGATTTTACGTTGGTTTATGCTTTCGAAAATTAAAAACAAACCGCAATTTGCGAATTAGCGGTAAAAAGTATGACAAATATTTATAAAGACATTTTAAAAGCAAAAAGCGAGAATACAAAATTACTCGCCATTCTTCTTGATCCTGATAAAGTAGTTTTGGAGAATTTATCTATTTTAATTTCAAAAATAAACCTTTCGCCAGCAAGCCATATTTTTATTGGCGGAAGCCAGGTCGAAAATAATATTTTAGATGAATTAATTGTGAAAATCAAACAAAACTGCAATTTACCAATTGTTCTTTTTCCTGGAAACCCATCCCAGATTTCAGATAAAGCCGATGCGATTTTGTTTTTGTCTTTAATCTCTGGTCGCAATCCAGATTTTCTAATTGAGCACCAAGTAAAAGCGGCACCCGTTTTAAAACAAACCCAACTTGAAATAATCTCGACGGGCTATATTTTAATTGAAAGTGGAAATGAAACCGCCGTGGAGCGGGTTAGTAATACAACGCCTTTAGATAGAAATAATCTGGATTTAGCATTGGCAACCGCTCAAGCGGGCGAAATGTTAGGCAATAAGTTGATTTATCTGGAAGCGGGAAGTGGTGCAAAACAAGCAGTCCCTCTAGAAATGATTGCATTAGTTGCTCAAAATATTGAAATCCCGTTACTTGTTGGTGGCGGAATTGTAGATTTGCAGGGAATTCAAAACGCCTATCATGCCGGTGCCGATTTAGTAATTATAGGAACAGCCTTTGAAAACGACATGAATTTTTTTAATCAATAATTTAATTTTTGCAATGATAGAATACCTTTTTTCTCAATACGCAGATTATCCAACCTTAGATATAGTTTTAGAAATTGTAGCGGTCGTTTTTGGTTTGTTAAGTGTTTGGTATGCTAAAAAAGACAATATTTTAGTTTTTCCAACGGGATTAGTAAGTACATCTATTTATGTTTACTTGCTTTGGAAATGGACTTTATGGGGCGATATGATGATCAATGGATACTATTTTGTGATGAGTATTTATGGTTGGTACCATTGGACCAGAAAAAAAGATGATACAGTTGAGTTCCCAATTTCAAAAATATCGAGTTCTGAAAAACGAATTGCGATAATTCTTTTTATATTTACGGTCGCTTTTGTGGTTTCGGTATATCATTATTTCGGAAAATTCACCACTTGGTATGCTTATGTAGATACATTTATCACAGGAATTTTCTTTGTAGGAATGTGGCTCATGGCCAAAAGAAAAGTAGAAAATTGGGTATTTTGGATTATTGGAGATGTAATTTCAATTCCATTATATTTTTCAAAAGGATTTACTTTTACAAGTTTTCAATACATAGTATTTACAATAGTTGCCATTTTTGGCTATTTAGAATGGAAGAAAATCTCAGACAGCTCTCAAACGGAGCTACAAAAATAATTAAAATTGCTCTATTTGGTCCGGAAAGTACTGGAAAAACCACATTAGCAAAACAACTCGCTGAATATTATAAAACAGAATGGGTTCCTGAATATGCACGAGAATACCTTCAAGAAAAATGGGATGTAAATCAACAGATTTGTGATATTGACGACATGCTTCCTATTGCTTTTGGGCAAACTAAATTAGAAAATGAAAGTGCTTTAATTGCTAATAACTACCTTTTTTGTGATACTAATTTATTGGTAACCAAAGTTTTTTCCGAAGTGTATTATGATTATTGTGATCCATTATTAGATCAAGCGGCTCGCGAACATGAGTACGACTTGTTTTTTCTTACGGATATTGATGTTCCTTGGGAAAAAGATGATTTAAGAGACCGTCCGGAAGAAAGAGAGTCGGTATTTGCAATTTTCAAACAATCCTTGATTGATAATAAGAAACCATTTGTCATTCTTTCAGGAGATAAAAAATTAAGACTGAAGAAAGCAGTTGCTATTATTAATGATTTGACAAAAGCCAAAGAGATGGGACTTTCTTCTCTTGATTTTGTTCAAATTTATGAAAAAGGTGTTCCATTAAAAAATATTCAGCAACAGCTTAGTTTTTTCAGAAATGGAATTGAAAAAAGTAATCTGGTTGGACCAGCAACTTTATTTAATGGTATTTTAAAATTATCAGAAAATGATTTTCGACTAAAAGCAGATTATTTTGATGAAAATAAATCTAGTTTAAAACTGGAGAAATTTGTCCCTGCATCAGGAGCAGCCACTAGAATGTTTAAATTTCTGCTTACTTTTCTAAAAGATTTTGATGTCGAAAATGAAACCATTAATGCTTATGTAAATAGAAAAAAAGAAACAGAACTTCCTGTTTTTATAGTGGGTTTAGAGAAGTTTCCATTTTTCAAGGCAGTTGATAAAAAACTAAGAGAGGAATTTATTGACTTTGAGTTTCTTCATCGAGATTATAAAAATTATTATTTTATAAAATTACTTTTGGCTCCTGATTACTTCAATTTTGCCGGTAAGCCTAAAGGTGTACTACCTTTTCATAAATATCTAAACCATATTTATACACCGGTGGAAGAACATCTTAATGAGTGTGTTCATTATGCAAATTCAAATTCAAATTCAAACTTGCATTTTACAGTGTCAGAATCTCATTTGGCTCAGTTTAAAACAACGATTAATGCTATTAAAGGCAAATTAGAAAAAAAGTCAGGGATAGCTATACATGTTAGTTACTCTTGTCAAAATGAGAGCACGGATACCCTTACTGTGGATTTTGAAAATAATCCCTTCAGAGATGAAAATGGCAAGTTGTTTTTTAGGCCGGGTGGACATGGAGCTTTGATAGAAAACTTAAATAATCTTGATGCTGATATTATTTTTATAAAAAATATTGATAATGTTATCCAAAATAATATTGAAAAAATTGCTTTGTATAAAAAAGCATTGGCAGGAATTTTAATAGAATTGCAACAGCAGGTATTTAAGTATTTACATGCAATTGATGCTGCAGAAATTCAGCAAGAAGAAAGTGAAGAAATTTTACTTTTTTTGCAAGAAAAACTAAATATTAGAGTCTCAAACAGTTTTTACGAACTTAGTTTTGAAAATAAAATAATCGAAATTAGAACTATTTTAAACAGGCCTATGAGAGTTTGTGGAATGGTAAAAAATGAAGGTGAAACCGGTGGTGGCCCTTTTTGGGTAAAAGATGAAAAAGGTTCTATTACTTTACAAATTGTTGAGAGTTCTCAAGTAGATTTATCAGATGATAATCAGAGGGGAATCCTGAATGCATCTACACATTTTAACCCGGTAGATTTAGTTTGCGGAATTAAAAATTATAAAAAGGAGAAGTTCGACCTGACTCAGTTTGTGGATCATAATAGTGGCTTTGTAGTAGAGAAAACTACTTTTGGAAGAGCTATTAAATCGTATGAATTACCTGGTTTATGGAATGGTGCCATGGCAAAATGGATGACGGTATTTGTTCAAGTGCCTTTGATTACTTTTAATCCGGTAAAAACAGTAAATGATTTATTAAAACCAGCACATCAGCCGTAATAATTTTACTGAAACATTTCCGAAGTTTCGGGACAACATCAATGGAAAACGAAAAAATTATAGCTGAGTTAAGTTTTAAAGCCGTCCGGAGCAGTGGAGCCGGTGGCCAGAACGTAAATAAAGTTTCTTCAAAAGTGGTACTGACTTTTGATTTGAAAAATTCTCAGGCTTTAACCGAAGAAGAAAAACTTTTGGTCGAAACCAAATTGTCTTCAAGGTTAACAACTGATTCTGTTTTAATCTTGAATTGTGATGAAGATCGAAGTCAGTTTAGAAACAAGGAAATTGTAATCAAACGATTTTTGGAACTTATAAAAAATGCGTTGCTTATTCCTAAAGAACGTAAACCTACTAAAATCCCTAAGTCGTTTATTAGAAAGCGAATAAAGGACAAAAAGAACATTTCTGAAATTAAAAAGACACGCAGAAAACCTGATTTTTAAAATTTATTCCAATTCATAATTTATAATTCACAATTTATAATTAGTTTTGCGCTGTCTCAAAGGGGTGCTCTAAATAACGAGCTGAGATTATACCCAAAGAACCTGGACAAGTAATGTTGTCAAGGGAAAAAATGACAAACAAATAGCGTGCACACTACTTTATTTGTCATAGGAAACAATCATTTTTTAATTTAACAAAAGAATAATTCCCCCTTTTATTCGTAATCTTTTTACGGATGAATACTTTTATTACAGTTACAAAGTCTCAAAGTCTCAAAGTCTCAAAGTCCAAGAATCTGACATATTATATGTCTTCGGTCTTTTTTCTTGCAACTTTTATCTCTTTCTCACAAGTCAAAGACACAACGAAAGTAAACCAACTTGATGAAGTTTTGGTTTCGGCAGTTCGTGTGACCACAAAAACACCAGTCAGTTTTAGCAATTTGGACAAAAAGGAAATCAAATTCCGAAATTTAGGACAGGATATTCCTATTCTGATGAATTATCTGCCTTCAGTTGTGACCACTTCTGATGCGGGAAATGGAGTTGGATATACCGGAATTCGCGTCCGTGGTAGTGATGCAACAAGAGTGAATGTTACTATCAACGGAATTCCTTACAATGATTCTGAAAGTCATGGGACGTATTGGGTAAATATGCCTGATTTTGCATCTTCAGTGGAGAGTTTGCAGTTGCAGCGCGGCGTAGGAACTTCAACTAATGGAGCAGGAGCTTTTGGTGCCAGTTTAAATATGCTTACGGATAATTTTGCCAAAGAAAGTACAGGAGAAATCTCCAACTCTTTTGGAAGTTTCAATACCAGAAAACATACAGTAAAATTCAGTACAGGTCTAATGAACGATCATTTTGAAATCGCGGGTCGTTTGTCAGCTTTAAATTCAGATGGTTATGTGGATCGTGGCGCATCTGATTTGAAATCTTATTTTCTTCAAGGGACATATGTAGGGAAAACTACGTTGATAAAAGCCTTGGTTTTTGGAGGAAAAGAGAAAACGTATCAGTCTTGGAACGGAATTGACGGCGAAACATTGAACAATGATCGCACGTTTAATTCAGCAGGAGCTTTTACGGATGAACAAGGAAATGCTCGTTTTTATGACAATGAAACCGATAATTACCAACAAGATCACTCTCAATTGCATTGGAACGAAAAAATATCAGAAAACTGGAGTACTAATTTTGCGTTGCATTACACCAAAGGAAAAGGATTCTATGAAAATTACAAAGAAGACGCTGATTTAACCAATTATGGATTACAGCCAGTTGGTGCCGTGACAACAACTGATTTGATTCGTCAAAAATGGTTGGATAATGATTTCTACGGAACTACATTTTCTGCGAATTACAAGAAAGATAAATTGGATGTGATTTTTGGTGGCGGATGGAATAAATATGAAGGCAGCCATTTCGGGGAAGTTATTTGGGCACGATTTGCTTCGCAGAGCGAATTAGGAGATCGTTATTATGACGATTATGCTGTCAAAACGGATGGAACTATTTTTGCCAAAGCCAATTACCAAATCACAACGCAATTAAGTTTATTTGGAGATTTACAATATCGTACGGTTAATTATAAAGCCAACGGGGTTCAGGCAGATGTAGTAGATGATACATTTAATTTTTTTAATCCAAAGACTGGGTTGACGTATGACATCAATGCTAATAATGCCTTGTATTTTTCCTATGCCAGAGCGAACAGGGAACCAAACAGAACCGATTATGAAGGCGGAAACGTAAAGTCAGAAAAATTGAATGACTTTGAATTGGGTTGGAGATATGTTGCAGAGAAAGTACAATTCAATTCGAATGTGTATTATATGGCCTATAAAGATCAATTGATTTTAACTGGAAATCTGGATGATGTAGGCGCTCCGATACGTTCCAATAGCGAAAAAAGCTACCGTTTAGGATTGGAAGTAGACGCTACAATAGCGTTGACAAATCAATTGATTATCCGTCCTAATTTTACCTTGAGTGCTAATAAAAATACTGATTTAGCGGTAGAAGGACAGAATTATGGCACTACTGATATCGCGTATTCACCATCGATTATTGCGGGAAATATTTTGGTCTATACACCAGTGGAAAATCTTCACATTTCATGGATGCAAAAATTCGTTGGGGAACAATACATGAATAACATTGAATTACCGGCTGCAAAGTTGGCAGACTACTTTGTGAATGACTTGAACGTTGCGTATGAGTTTAAACCAAAATCAGTTTTTAAATCGATTATTGTGACTGGTTTAGTCAATAACTTTTTAGACAAAAAATATGTTTCTAACGGATACATGTATGATGTATACCCGTATTATTATCCACAAGCGGGAATTAATTTCCTTGCCGGATTGACTTTGAAGTTTTAGAATATTGTTTTAGTTATAATGAGAAAAATCCTGATGGTTTACCTGTCAGGATTTTTTGTTTAATTATAAACTCGAAGAGAAGTTCCGTTTACTTGAACACGATATTGTTTCATAGGATATTGTAAAGTTCCCTGTCCGGTAAATAAACTGTACTCTTTACTGTCACATCCACAAACGGCATTTATCCCATCTATGGTCATGGTAGAACAGGAACTTATTGCTTGATTAGGACAAGCCGCATCAAAAGCATTGTAACCGCTGCCGGTATTAAAAACAATAATACCACGTGCGCCTACTCCAGCATAATAAATAGCATTGCTCGCATATTTAAGATTTGAATACGCAGGCAAATTCATATTAATATCTACCGTAAAAGTATAATTAGGGATATATGGATTTGTATTGTCAAAACCTGAATCACTACACGAGAAAAAGAAAGGAATTATAACGGAAAGCAGCAGGTATTTTTTCATTTTAAAATAGTGTCAAAGTATTAGTGAAACAAATTTAATTTATTTAACTTTGAATTATATATGATTAACATATATTTATAGACGAAAAAATAATAATAGTATCTTTGTGGAAAGAAATCCCGTCCTGATGGGATTTTTTCTATTTATATAAATGATGAAGTTATGAGTACAGTATCGTATTACACCGCAGAAGGGTTAAAGAAATTAAGAGAAGAATTAGATTATTTAAAAAGCGTAATGCGTCCAAAAGCATCTGCAGATATAGCTGAAGCAAGAGATAAAGGCGACCTTTCTGAGAATGCCGAATATGATGCTGCTAAAGAAGCGCAAGGAATGCTGGAAATGCGTATTGCTAAACTGGAAGAAGTACACTCTAATGCCAGATTAATAGATGAAACACATCTTGATGTTTCTAAGGTATTGGTTTTGTCTAATGTGAAAATCAAAAACCAAACCAATGGAATGGAAATGAAATACACACTGGTAGCTGAAAGTGAAGCCGATTTGAAAACTGGAAAAATATCAGTAACCTCGCCTATTGGGAAAGGTTTGTTGGGGAAATCAGTAGGAGAAGTGGCAGAAATCACTGTTCCAAACGGAGTGTTGAAATTTGAAATTTTAGAAATATCTCGTGATTAAATAGTTAAAGGTTTAGCCGATTCAACAATTAACCAATTCAACAATGTCAAGTATATTTACAAAAATTATAAACGGAGAAATCCCATGTTACAAAATCGCAGAGGATGAAAATTTCTTGTCTTTTTTGGATGTAAATCCAAATGCAAAAGGACACACCCTTTGTATTCCAAAACAAGAAATAAATAAGATTTTTGAGATGGAAGATGATTTGTATATCGGACTGATGCAATTCTCTAAAAAAATAGCAGTTGCCCTTGAAAAAACGGTTCCGTGCAAAAGAATCGGAATGGCAGTTGTAGGACTTGAAGTTCCCCATGCGCACGTTCATTTAATTCCCTTGAATGAAATGGATGAAATGCGTTTTCAAAATAAAGTATCCTTGTCCAAAGATGAATTTGAAGCTTTGGCAGAAAGCATTAAAGCTAATTTGTAATATTTTAGTAAATAAAATAAATTGGTATGATTTTAGTTTAGAAAGGGGATAGGTGAAAACCTATCCCCTTTTAATTTTTTGAGACTACATTATATACTATGAAAAACATTTGTTTAGTACTTTTTTTCTTTTTCTCACTTCTGAGTTTTGGACAGGTCAATGCCGGATATCCTTTGGTTGATGCTAAAATGGCTGTTATTCCTGCTAATTCAACAACTTCAGCCGATGCAATTGCCAAATATATCAACGCTAATTTTAAAACAGAAACGGATAAAATCAGGGCTGTTTTTTATTGGACTACATCAAATATAAGTTATGATGTTGCCAATATGTTTGTTGTAAATTTCAATGAAACGGTACAGGAACAAATCGCAAGGACGTTAAGAACCAAAAAAGGTGTTTGTATTCATTATGCTGTCGTTTTTAATGAGCTTTCGCAAAAAACAGGAATTCAATCCTATATAATCGATGGATATACAAAGCAAAACGGAAAAGTAAGTGATTTAGCTCACGCTTGGATAGCCGCAAAAATTGATAAAAAGTGGTATGTATTTGATCCAACTTGGGGTTCTGGTTATGTCAATAATGGGAGGTTTTATAAAAAAATAAATAACTATTATTTTAAGACTGAACCCACTAAAATAATTGCTTCCCACATTCCATTTGATTATTTATGGCAATTTTCCAATTATCCGATTACCAATGGTGAGTTTTATGAAGGGAAAATTGAAATCAGCAAAACCAAGAAATACTTTGATTTTGAGAAAGAAATTATCAAATATAATGCCTTGTCAGAAGCAGATCAATTATTTGATTCGGCAGAAAGAATAGAGAAAAATGGATTGAAAAATGCTATGATTCTGGAACGTTATGAAGGGAAAAAGCAGCAGTTGACTTATTTGAGACATAATACGAATATTGAGAAATTGAATTCCATTGTGAATGAGATGAATCAGGCAGTTGTTCTATTGAATGATTTTATTTATTACAGAAACAATAAGTTCAAGCCTGCTTTATCAGATGATGAAATTAGCGATATGATTGAAACGCCAAGAGAACAGCTGGTGAAATGTCAGAACGATATTTACAGCGTGGGTTCAGTTGGTAGCAAAAACGCATCTAATGTAGCATCGATTAAAAAATCGATTGGAGCAGCTTTGGCGCAAGCCGAAGAGCATTCCTTGTTTGTGAAAAATTATTTGAGTAAGTCTAAAATAGTCAGAAAAACAATGTTTTCGAAAGTTACTTGGTTTGGTGTTCAGTTAAACTAAATTGCTTTTTTTAAAACTGACTTGCATCGTTGTTCCTTTTCCAATCTCGGAATTCAACACTTTGATGGTTCCTTTATGGTATTCCTCAACGATTCTTTTAGTCAATGAGAGACCCAATCCCCAACCGCGTTTTTTAGTTGTAAATCCTGGTTCAAAGATGCTTTTGAATTGGTTTTTTTGAATTCCGCTTCCAGTATCGGTAACGTTTATTTTTACAGAATCACCTTCTTGTTCAATTTCAAGTGCTAATTTCCCTTTTCCTTTCATGGCATCGATGGCATTTTTTACAAGATTTTCAATGGTCCAACTGTGTAAAGTAGGATTCAAAGAAACAATGATAGGTGATTTTGGTGCCTTGAATGAAAATTCAATTTGTTTCGAAAATCGGGATTGTAAATAGTCGTAGGATTGAAAGGTTTCTGCTACGATGTCTTTATTTTCTAATTTTGGTTCTGAACCTATTTTAGAGAAACGATCTGTTATGGTTTGTAAACGTTCAATGTCTTTTTCAATTTCGAAAGTGGTGCTTTCGTCAACATTTTCGGATTTCAAGAGTTCGACCCAGCCAATCAAGGAAGAAAGCGGAGTTCCTATCTGGTGTGCGGTTTCTTTTGCCATTCCGGCCCAAAGTTTATTTTGCGTAGCCATTTTGGTACTTCTGTAAAAATTGTAAACGAGCGCTCCAAAAAGCACAATGATGAGTACCAAAGCAACGGGATAATATTTTAATTTATTCAGTAATGCAGAGTTACCATAATACAGATTTTGAAATTTTCCCGGAACATATTCAATGACAATAGGTTCATTTTCGCTTTTTAATTTGGATAAAAAATCCTGGGCTTTGGACTTATTTTTCAGAATAGCATCGTCAATGTTTACGGTGTTTATGATGCTGTCATTCTCCGTAACTATAATAGGAATTGAGGTATTGTTGCTGAAAATTTGAAGTGGGAGTTCTACATCGGTATTTTCACCGGCATTGTTAAGTGTTTTTTGAGCTTTTGCCCAAAGGTTCATTTTTAATCGTTCTTCATTTTTGAAGATTTGAAAAAAAGTATATGTGTTCCAGAGAATTAATGAAATGATTAAAAAGGATGCAAAAATAATAACCCAACGAGTTGTATTTCTTCTTTCAGAAAACTGCATAAATATAATTTAGTGGTATAAATATAACGAAATAAATGCTTTTGTATTTTAGTTTTGGAGAAAGAATTTTTTTTGAGAAAATCAATCCTTTATTTTATTCTAATTTGAGGTTACTGCTTCTTAAACTTAATTCATTTGTCTACTTTTGTATCTTTCAGCAATAAATTAAAAACGTATGATTACTATTGATCCTAAAAGTATTGAAACAGCAAAACTGCAAGGGTATTTGCAAAGTTCCGTTGGACCGCGACCTATTGCTTTTGCCAGTACGATGGATGCTAAAGGGAATCCTAATCTATCGCCTTTTAGTTTCTTCAATGTGTTCAGTGCTAATCCTCCAATTCTGATATTTTCGCCTGCAAGACGCATTCGTGATAATTCGATAAAACACACCTTAATCAATGCCGAAGCGACTCGTGAAGTAGTGATTAATGTGGTAAATTATAATATAGTTCAGCAAACGTCTCTGGCCAGTACGGAATATGCAGATGGGGTTGATGAGTTTATAAAATCTGGCTTGACTCCAATTGCTTCGGAGGTGGTAAAACCTTTTAGGGTAAAAGAATCCCCCGTTCAATTTGAATGCAAAGTCACTCAGATTATTCCATTGGGAACTGAAGGAGGAGCCGGAAATTTAGTGCTTTGTGAAGTAGTGCGCATTCATATTGACGAATCTGTTTTAGACGAAAACGGAGCGATTGACCAACACAAAATTGACTTAGTTTCCAGATTAGGCGGCAACTGGTATTCCAGGTCGAATCAAGGTCTTTTTGAAGTGCCAAAACCATTATCCACATTAGGAATTGGAGTGGATGCGATTCCAGATTTTATAAAAGAAAGTACAGTTTTTGATGGAAATGATTTAGGGATTTTAGGGAATATTGAAGCCTTGCCTACAAAGGAAGAAGTTACTATATTTGTAAAACAAAATTTCGCGGTAAAAGGAGTTTTAAGCTCCGATGATGAGTTAAAAGTGCATATGGAAGCTAAAAAATATTTAAATGCTAACGACGTGTTTTCGGCATGGAAAGTACTTTTGGCAGAAAGAAAAAAATAGAGCAAAACAATTAAAACATAGAAGATGGAAGTTACAGGAAAAATTAAAATGATCGATCAAACTAAAGAAGTTGGATCTGGAGGTTTCAAAAAAAGAGATGTAGTTGTTACTACTGATGAGCAATATCCACAACATATTCTAGTTCAGTTTGTTCAGGATAAATGTGACTTATTGAACGGTTTTCAAGTAGGTGAGCCTGTGAAAATTGATATTAATTTAAGAGGTAGAGAATGGACAAATCCTCAAGGGGAAACGGTTTATTTTAATACTATCCAAGGATGGAGAATTGGAAAATTGCAAGCTGAAGCTCCTTCTGCTGCACAAATGCCTCCAATGCCGGCTGCAGAAGCTTTTGCACCAGCAACTAACTTAAACGAAGAAGAAGCAGACGATTTACCTTTTTAATCATTTGAATTTCTATTGATATAGTAAAAACAAACCCGACAGGTATTTAAAACACTGTCGGGTTTTATTTTTTAATAAAGAATGTATTATTTAACTGCAGCACTATTCTTTCCTCCAGTTTCTCTGACTAATTCTTCTGGTATTCTTGCTCTTGGAGGAGATTTGTCACCGGAACGATTGCAACTTGCTTATAAAAGTGGCATTTTTCCGTGGTTTGAAGATGGAGAACCTATTACATGGTGGTCGCCAAATCCCAGAATGGTTTTGTTTCTGGATGAATTGATTGTTTCCAAGAGTATGCGCAACATTCTGAATCGAAATAGTTTCAAGGTTACTTTTAATCAGAATTTCAGGGACGTAATTTCAAACTGTCAAAACATAAAAAGAGACGGTCAAAATGGGACTTGGATAACGAATGATATGATTGAAGCCTATTGTAAATTGAACGAATTAGGTATTGCAAAATCGGTTGAAGTCTGGCAAGATGAGGTTTTGGTTGGTGGATTGTATGGAATCGATTTGGGTCATGTTTTTTGTGGTGAAAGTATGTTTTCTAAAGTCTCTAATGCTTCCAAAGTGGCTTTCATTGCTTTGGTAAACCAATTAAAAAAAGAAAATTACAAACTGTTGGATTGCCAAGTTTATAATCCGCATCTTGAAAGTTTGGGCTGCAGGGAAATTGACAGAGAAGAATTTATAGAGATTTTGAAAAGTAAATAATTTTCAGATTCCGATTTCTAGTACTTTAAACTGCAACCTGATTACTAGCTTTTTTTCCAGCAATCTGCTACGTGATCATCGACCATTCCAGTGGCTTGCATGTGAGCGTAAACTACTGTAGAGCCTACGAATTTAAATCCACGTTTTTTCAAATCTTTACTAATTTCATCCGAAAGTGGCGTTGTTGCAGGAACTTCTTTTAAGGATTGTCGGTTGTTTTGAATAGGTTTTCCATCGGTAAATTTCCAAATGTATTTTGAAAAACTACCAAATTCTTCTTGTACTTTCATAAAAGCAATGGCATTCGAAACGGCTGCGCGAATTTTTAATTGATTGCGAATAATCCCTGCATCTTGAAGTAATTCCTGGATCTTATCTTCAGTATAATTCGAAACTTTTTTATAGTCAAAATCATCAAAAGCTAATTGGAAGTTTTCTCTTTTTTTTAGGATTGTAATCCAACTTAGTCCCGCTTGGAAAGTTTCTAAGATTAGGAATTCAAATAATTTTTGATCTTCATAAACAGGAACACCCCATTCTTCATCATGGTATTTTTCGTAAATATCAATACCCACACACCATTTACATCTTGTTTTTTCTTCCATGATTTATTCTATTTCTTCTGATAAATATTTTTTTATAATGTAGTGCCCCAAATAAATTAGCGGAGTCAATAAAACCGCAATTCCAAGTTTGAATGTATAACCCGTCAATGCGGAAGTTATAAAAGTATCAAAGTTAATTTTTCCAGGCAACCAAAAAGCAATTCCAAGGACAATAAAAGAATCGAATAATTGAGAAATTATAGTGGAACCCGTTGCTCTAAGCCAGATTTTATTATTTCCTGTACGGTTTTTGAAAAACCAAAAAATAGTAACATCAATCAATTGTGAAACTAGAAATGCAATGATACTTCCAACGATGATCCACATACTTTGCCCAAAAACAGCAAAGAATTGGTCATCATTTACAGGGCTAATTCCTTTTGCTGCTGGAATGTTTATGGCTAAAAATAAGAGGATAAAAGCGTAAGCAATTAAACCGGCTGTTATTAAAGACAATTTTTTTACTCCTTTTTCTCCAAAATATTCATTGATTAAATCGGTAGTCAGGAAAACTATGGGCCAAGGCAAAATCCCGATGCTCATTACAAACGGACCTATTTGTATCAGTTTTCCACCGATTAATTCGGCAGTAACAGCATTAGTAATGAAGATTCCGGCGAGTATAACAAATACGAGCTCTTTTTTGGTTTTAAACATAAATGATAATTAGTACTCAAATTTAGTATTTTAATTTGAAATTTATGTTTTATAAAACAAACAGTAGTTGATTACAAATATAAAATCCCATTCGAGTGAACGAATGGGATTTTATATTTGTAATCAGAATTGTAAATAAATTTATAATTCTGAAACGATTTTAGAATGATTATCCTAAAGCAGCTCTTTTGAAACCTGTAACGATAAGATCTTTATCTAAAGATTTAACATAAGCAGCAACGCTTAATTTGTTGTCTTTGATGTAATCTTGGTTTACTAAAGTGTTGTCTTTAAAGAAACGAGCTAGTTTACCTTTAGCGATATTGTCTAACATTGCTTCAGCTTTTCCTTCTTGACGTAGGATGTCTTTAGCAATTTCGATTTCTTTAGCGATAGTTTCAGCATCAACACCTTCTTCGTTTAATGCAATAGGAGCCATAGCTGCTGCTTGCATAGATACGTTTCTTGAAACTTCGTCAGCACCTTCAACATTTGCAGATAGAGCAACTAAAGTAGCGATTTTGTTTCCAGAGTGGATGTAAGATCCGATGAAAGCACCTTCTAATTTTTCGAAAGTTCTGATTTCTAATTTTTCACCGATAACTCCTGTTTGCTCGATTAATTTATCAGCAACAGTAATTCCGTTGAAGTCAGCAGCTAAAAATTCTTCTTTAGTATTGAAGTTCAATGCTAAATTAGCCATTTCAGTAGCCATTTTTACAAAGTTCTCATTCATCCCTACGAAGTCAGTCTCACAGTTCAATGTGATAACAACTCCAGCAGTTTTGTCAGCATTTACAACAGCAATTGCAGCACCTTCAGTAGATTCTCTATCTGAACGGTTTGCAGCTACTTTTTGTCCTTTTTTACGTAAGTTTTCGATAGCTAAATCAAAATCTCCGTCTGCTTCAACCAAGGCTTTTTTGCAGTCCATCATACCTGCGCCAGTGATTGTTCTTAATTTATTTACGTCTGCAGCAGTAATTGTTGCCATATTGTATTATTTTTTAAGGTTAAAAGTAAAAAATTCCAAGTGTTAAATCCAATTTCCAATTTTATTAAATTATCAACTTTAGGTTTCTAATTTTTTTTGGAGAGGAATTTAAAACTTGGAATTAAATGTTTATTTATTCTTCAGTTGCAGTTGCAGTTGGAGCAGCAGCTTCTACAGCAGGAGCTACTTCTACAGCTTCAGCAGCAGGAGCAAGAACTTCAGCAGTAGCTTCAGCTTCTTTGTCAGAACCTCTATCAGAAAGTCCTTCAACAATTGCAGCAGTAACTAAAGATAAAATTTTATCAATTGATTTAGAAGCATCATCATTTGCAGGAATTACATATTCTACTTCACGAGGATCAGAATTTGTATCAACCATTGCAAAAACTGGAATGTTTAATTTTTGAGCTTCTTTTATTGCGATATGTTCCGCTTTGATATCAACTACGAACAATGCAGCTGGTAGTCTTGACATGTCAGCGATTGAACCTAAGTTTTTCTCTAATTTAGCACGAAGACGATCAACTTGCAAACGCTCTTTTTTAGAAAGAGTCATGAATGTACCATCTTTCTTCATTTTATCAATAGTAGCCATTTTTTTAACAGCTTTACGGATAGTTACGAAGTTAGTTAGCATTCCACCAGGCCATCTTTCAGTGATGTAAGGCATGTTTGCAGCTTTTGCTTTTTCAGCAACGATGTCTTTTGCTTGTTTTTTGGTAGCAACGAATAATATTTTTCTACCTGATGCAGCGATTTTTTTCAAAGCGTCATTAGCTTCTTCAATTTTTGCTGCAGTTTTATATAGATTGATAATGTGAATACCATTACGCTCCATATAAATGTAAGGAGCCATGTTTGGATCCCACTTTCTAGTCATGTGTCCGAAGTGAACACCTGCTTCTAGTAATTCTTTTACTTCTACTTTGTTTGCCATTTTGTTCTAGTTTACGTTCTGTTGATTAGCAATGAATAAATGGCGATTTCTCGGCTTTATACATTTAGATGCTAAACTATTTCCTACCTCAGTAGGAGAGCAACAACAACTGTTTTTTTAAATTCAATAATAAATGAACGATGTCTTGTCCCATTTGAACAAGACAGGTAATATTAACGTTTAGAGAATTGGAATCTCTTACGAGCTTTCTTCTGACCGAATTTCTTACGTTCAACCATTCTTGGATCTCTTGTTAATAAACCTTCTGGTTTCAAGATAGCTCTGTTTTCAGCATTTACTTCACACATAACGCGTGCTAATGCCATTCTTACAGCTTCTGCTTGACCAGTTGAACCACCACCATAAACGTTAACTTTTACGTCAAAGTTGCTTACATTTTCTGTCATAGACATAGGTTGTAATACTTTGTACTGTAAAGTTGCAGTTGGGAAGTACGTTTCGAATGCTTTTTTGTTTACAGTGATTACTCCTGTTCCTTCTGAAACATAAACACGTGCAACAGCGGTTTTTCTTCTACCGATTTTGTGAATAACTCCCATTACTTAAGATCGTTAAGGTTAACTGTTTTAGGTTTTTGAGCGCCTTGTTTGTGCTCAGATCCTACAACAACATTTAAATTTCTAAAAAGTTCAGCACCTAATTTATTTTTAGGTAACATCCCTCTTACAGCTTTCTCTACTAATAATGCAGGGTTTTTTGATTGCAATACTTTAGCAGTTAAAGTTCTTTGACCTCCTGGGTAACCAGTGTGACGGATGTATGTTTTTTCATCCATTTTGTTACCTGTAAGGTTAATTTTTTCTGAGTTGATAACGATTACGTTATCACCGCAGTCCACGTGTGGTGTGTAACTTGGCTTGTACTTACCTCTCAAAATCATAGCGACTTTTGAAGCAAGACGACCTAAGTTGTGACCATCAGCATCTACAACAATCCACTCTTTTGTAACTGTGGCTTTGCTTGCTGATTGTGTCTTGTAGCTTAATGCGTCCATAATATATTTTTAATTAAACATTCCATCCCCAATAAAGGGGTTGCAAAAGTACAATTAATTATTTTAAATACAAATACCTTAAATGAATATTTTTTTCTTGTTTTTACTCTGATAATCAAATGTATATTTAAAATAATATTCTAAGATTGAATTTGTGTTTCTCACTTCTGGGTGAGTTGAATTCGAGGTGCTATTGTTTTTATTTAATTTTATTGTATATTTCTAATATTTGGAAGCAAATTTTACATTTTATTGGCTATTTTTGTCACTTAAACAGTTAATATTCTAATTATTCATATCTTGTCACTGTTTTTATTATATAAATTACGTCAAAAATCTCTCTTATGAAAGCTAAAGCAACTTTAAAACAAATCGCTAAAGAACTGAATGTTTCTGTTTCTACAGTTTCTAAAGCGTTGAACGATAGCCCGGAGATTAGCGAGCAGACGAAAGTTAAAATTAAAGAATATGCTAAGCTTAAAAATTACAAACCCAATGTTATTGGTCTGAACCTTAAAAATAGAAAGACAAAAACCATTGGTGTAATTATTCCAAATATTTTAAATTCTTTTTTTGCCAAAGTATTCAGCGGTATCGAAAAAATAGCCGACGAAAAAGGATACAACGTGATTATGTGTATCTCTAACGAATCATCAGAAAAAGAAGCCCATACGCTGGAAATGCTAAGTAATGGAACTATCGATGGATTTATTGTTTCGGTTTCTGAAGAAGCACAAAAAAATCAGGATTACGACCATTTCTCCGCAATCATTAATGATGGAACTCCAATTGTTATGTTTGATCGTATTGCCGAAGGCGTAGATTGTGACAAAGTAATTGTTGATGATTTTGACTCCGCTTTAAATTCAACACAACATTTAATTGATATAGGATGCAAGAATATTGCCTTGTTGTCCTCTATCGATAACTTAAGTGTTGGTAAATTAAGAGCCGAAGGATATTTAAAAGCATTGGAAAACAATAATATTGCTGTTAACAACGATATCATTTTAAGAACGGATTCTGAAGATGATTTAAAGGATAAAATCGAAAAAGTTTTTGAAAATAAAATTGATGGAATCTTTGCTCTCGAAGAAAATGACTCAGTAGCAGCTTTGCGTATTGCGCTTAAAAAAGGATATAAAGTACCGGAAGAAATTTCTATCATTGGTTTTGCCGATGGTATTCTGGCTTCCAGAAGATTGTCTCCAAGTTTAACAACGGTGAGTCAGCACGGAATCGAAATAGGTGAGGTGGCCGCTAAATTGCTTATTGACAGGTTAGAATCCAAAGAAGAAGATTTGCCTTATGAAACGGTCGTAATCAAAACAAAATTGAAAGAAAGAGAGTCAACAAGGAAATTGTAGAAACTCATTTAATATAAGATTAAAAAAAATCTCTAATCATTTAAAACGATTAGAGATTTTTTTTATGAGTATGATGGAAGATATTTAATGTGCTTCCAACCAATCTTTTCCAGCTCCTAAATCAACATCCAAAGGAACATCAAGTTTGAAAGCGTGTTCCATTTCGTGTTTTATCATCGGTTGGATTTTTTCGAGTTCCGAATTGTGTACGTCAAACACAAGCTCATCATGAACTTGTAATAACATTTTGCTTTTCCAATTTTCGGATGTTAGTTTTTCATGAATATTAATCATTGCAATTTTGATGATATCGGCAGCACTTCCTTGAATTGGTGCATTTACCGCATTTCGTTCTGCACCACCACGAACAATGGCGTTTTGCGAATTAATATCTTTCAAATAACGGCGACGGCCCAAGATGGTTTGTACATAACCATTATCTCTTGCAAAATCTATTTGTTCTTGAATATAGGACTTCAATCTTGGATACGTTTTATAATACGCTTCAATCAAAGCGGCACTTTCACTTCTGGATAATGAAGTTTGATTGCTCAATCCAAAAGCCGAAACACCATAAATAATTCCAAAATTTACTGTTTTGGCATGACTTCGTTGCTCGCGAGTTACTTCTTCGAGTGGAACATTAAATACTTTTGAAGCAGTAGATTTGTGAATGTCTTCGTGATTTTGGAATGCCTTAATCATGTTTTCTTCACCACTCAATGCCGCAATTACACGCAATTCTATTTGGGAATAATCCGCAGAAACCAAGGTGTAATTTTCATCTCGGGCCACGAATGCTTTTCTAATCTGTCTTCCTCGTTCCGTACGAATAGGAATGTTTTGCAAGTTCGGATTATTTGAACTCAAACGACCTGTTGCGGCAACGGTTTGCATATAATCGGTGTGGATGCGTTGCGTGATTTTGTCTACTTGGTTTGGCAAAGCCTCGACATAGGTGTTTTGAAGTTTTACCAATTGTCGCCAATCCAGAATGTCTTTTACAATTGGGTTTTCGGCAGCCAAATAACTCAAGATTTCCTCTCCGGTTGCATATTGACCAGTTTTGGTTTTCTTTTGTTTTACACCTCCAATTTTTAATTTATCGAATAAAACATCACCTAATTGCTTTGGAGAAGCCAGATTAAATTTTTCTCCGGCAGTTTCAAAAATGTTTGCTTCTAATATTTTAATGTCATCGTCTAATGTTTTTGAAAGTGATTTCAAGAAATCTACATCAACACGAATTCCTTCTTTTTCCATATCGGCCAGAACTTTTACTAATGGAATTTCGATTTCCTCAAAAAGTTTTTTGGTTCCGGTTTTATCCAATTCCGATGTGAATATTTCCTTAAGTTGGAAGGTTACATCAGCATCTTCAACGGCATATTCTTTTATTTCTTCCAATGCAACGTCACGCATTGATTTTTGGTTTTTCCCTTTTTTACCAATTAAAGTTTCTATGGATTGAGGGGAATATTTCAAATACGTTTCTGACAAAATATCCATATTATGACGCATATCCGGATTGATCAGATAATGTGCAATCATGGTGTCGAATAATTTTCCTTTTACGGTAACATTGTAATTAGAAAGAATTTTTAAATCGTATTTTAAATTCTGACCAATTTTTTCAATGCTTTCATTTTCGAAAAAAGGAATGAATTTTTCAATTAAAGTTTGTGCTTCTTCTTGATTTTCCGGAAACGGAACATAGAATCCTTTTCCTTTCTCATAGGAGAATGAGATGCCGACCAATTCCGCATGCAAAGCGTCCAAACTGGTTGTTTCAGTATCAAAACACACCGAAGATTGGTTTTGCAAATTTTGCAACAGCAATCGCAATCCTAAATCCCCTTGAATTATCTGGTATGAATGTGCAGTGTTTTCTAATGAATTGTAGTACTGATGGCGTGTTTCTTCTGAAGAATCATCTTGAATGGCACTTCCAAAAAGATCAAATTGTTCTTCGTTTTTTGGTTGTGGTTTTTTGTATAGTTTGGTTTCGTCAACAGGATTATTGTTAGTAGTTGCAGTTCCGCCTTTTTTGAATATGGCGTCAAATTGCTCTGCCATTCTTCTGAACTCTAATTCATTAAAAAGCGCATCTGTTTTTTCGACATCGGGAGTTGATAATTCATAATCCGTTTCGTTAAAAATAACGGGACAATCCAGTAAAATTGTCGCCAAAGTTTTGGATAATAATCCTTTTTCTTTATTGGCTTCAATGTTTTCTTTCATTTTTCCTTTTAGCTTGTCTGTATTGGCTAAAAGATTTTCCATGGTTCCAAATTCTTTCAAAAGCTTCTTAGCCGTTACTTCGCCTACACCAGGAAGTCCGGGGATATTATCGGCAGCATCGCCCATCATTCCAAGAAAGTCAATTACTTGGTCTGGTCGTTCAATTTCAAATTTTGCCAAAACTTCCGGAATCCCCCAAATTTCTATTCCGTTCCCCATTCGGGCGGGTTTGTACATGAATATATTTTCAGAAACGAGTTGTGCAAAATCCTTGTCAGGAGTAACCATAAAGACTTTGTAGTTCTGTTTTTCGGCTTGTTTAGCAATTGTACCAATTAAATCATCAGCTTCATAACCTTTTACTTCTATAATAGGAATATGCATGGCTTTCAGTAAATCTTGGATATAAGGTATAGCAATTTTAATAGCTTCGGGAGTGGCGTCACGATGGGCTTTGTATTCTGGAAATATATCATTTCTCAATTGACTTCCGCCATTATCAAAAGCAACGGCCAAATGGTCTGGTTTTTCTCTTTTTATTACGTCCATCAGGGAATTCATAAATCCCATAATGGCTGATGTGTCCATTCCTTTAGAGTTGATTCTTGGGTTTTTTATGAAAGCATAATAGCCTCTAAAGATTAAGGCGTAGGCATCAAGAAGGAAAAGGCGTTTTTGTTGTGACATAATTGTGATTTTGTAAAGTTTTCAAAAGTACAAAACTTGTGAGATAAAGGAGTGAAGGTTTGAAATATTTCTTATGATTGATACAGGTGCCTCTTTTTTTGTTTTCTGAAAATTTCGACTGGAAAATTTTGTAATCAATTTTTTATTTCGAGAAACATTGCGAATAATGATTTGAAAGAAAATTGTTATTAATCTGTTACGCATATTTATTTTTAAATAACTAAATTGTAAGAATATAAATATACATTTAATAAAAAAATGCTTTTAATCGATTATTTATGTATTTAAACGTTGTTTTACGTAAATTTACACACAGAGTTTTAAGCCCAGTGAGGCTATTTATATTAAATCTTTAATTCGTTATATTATGGAAAAAAATTATTTTTCAAAAAAGGTATTACAAGCCTGTGTGTTATTTTTCATGATAATAACAACAAATGTGTTTGCCCAAGTAGGCATAGGAACGATTACACCACATGCAAGTTCCGTATTGGATGTTTCATCAACAACCCAAGGGATGTTGACGCCCAGAATGACAACTGTGCAAAGAGCGGCTATTGCATCTCCTGCGGATGGTTTAATGGTTTATGATACAGATTTGAAATCTTTTTATCATTACAATTCAACTTTAACATCATGGAATGTAATAAATAGTGGTACAACTGGTAGATTAAAGTTTAAACGTATAAAATCTACAGATGTTTTAGCGACAGTTTTGGCGGCAGAGAAGGCTGCGGGAAGTAATACAAAGTATGTTTTGGATGTTAACACCTATTATGAAATAAATGGAACCATAATTTTTGATTTACCAATTGATTTAAACAATGCCTATATTTCAGGTCAGGATGCTAATGAGGATAAATTAGTTAGAACATCTGGAAATCTGTTTGATGGTGCAACAGGAGGAAGTATTAGAAATGTTACCATTCAGGTTTCCGGAGGAGGGAAAGTTTTTAACTTATCTGGAGCAGCAACACAAAGTATAATTATTAGAGATACAGTAATTGCAGGTTCTTCTAGTGTAGGTTCTATAACTGGTTTTGGATTAGTTTTTGTTAGTATAGTTCAGTATGTTGGCAATGCTACTGGTATTGTTTATGACACTATTAGTAAATTATTGATAAGTAATGCAGCATGGTTTGGTAGCAATACTGGTACTTATGAAAAGTTACAAGGGACATTTAGTTTAGTGCAAAAACAAGGAGGTTTTAGTGAGGTTTCTGGCACAGCAATTGGGTTTGATGTATCTTCTAATCCAATTATAACTGGAGATGCAATTATGGAAACTGTTGTTTTTACCGGTAGCAATACTGTTGGATATGTAAAAGGGTATAGTCCTGCAGTTTATTCAGGATATAATTTTGATAATAATTGGAGTGTACGATGTGCAGGAATTCCAACTGAAATTGATGCATCGGCAGTGGGTGAGTTTTCAGTGGATTATGCTGTAGGTTCTGGTGCTTCTACGGGTTTCTCTGGATCAAATCCAACTTCTATTATAAAGGTTGCGGGTGTCTCTTCCTCATCAAATTTATTTAGATTTTCTACTGGGGGAGTTAGTAATAAACTTATATATTTAGGTAAAAAGAAACGTTTTTTCCAAGTTACGGGTTCTATTTCGTTTCAAGTTCCAGCAATAGGTACTTATATAATTTATATTTCTAAGAATGGTACACCTATTACGCAGTATAAGATCTATGGTCGTGGAGCAGCTGTAAATGATATTTTAGTATTACCATTAAATGCATTAGTCGAGTTGTCAAATTCTGATTATATAGAGGTTTTTGCGCAAAGGTATTCATCAACTAATAATAATGATAGTATCATAACGCCAAATATGACTTTAGTTGTAAAATAGTAAAAGCTATCGTAATCTAAAACCGCATTATTTTCAACCTAAATAATGCGGTTTTTATTTGTATTCCATATTCTCAAATTGCAGGAGCTTATTTTAAGTTTAATCAACAGTTAAATTTTAATTAATAAAAAACCATTTTGGTTAATTGTTTTGTTATTTTGTTAAAAATTTTTTTAAAATGATCTTTCGTATCGTATTCTTGTGCTTAATCCTTCTTGTTATTGAGCTTTATACTTTTCAAGTATTAAAAACTTTAATAAAATCAAAGCCAATATTGTTTTCAATTCAGATTATAAGCATATTAGTTTTAGTATATATTGTTTATTCTTTGATGCAATTTGACCGAAGTGTAGGTCAGACCAAACAAATGATGGTTATCATGGGTTTGTTGCTTATTGTGTATGTTCCAAAATTAATTTTGACATTGATATTAATGGGAGAAGACATCTTTAGATTAGGTGCCGGAACTGTTAACTATTTTGTCAATTATGATAAAAATACAGACTTTCTGAATTCAAGAAGAAAGTTTGTCAGTCAAATAGGATTAGGATTAGCAGCGGTCCCTTTTTTGTCTTTAATATATGGGGTGACTATAGGTAAATACAATTATAAAGTCATCAAGCAACGTATATTTTTCCCGGATTTACCAGATGCTTTTGATGGTTTTACGATTACTCAAATATCAGATGTTCACAGTGGAAGTTTTGATAATCCAGAGAAAATTAATTATGCAATAGATTTAGTCAATGAGCAAAATTCAGATATGATTTTGTTTACCGGAGATATTGTGAATACTGATGCCAAAGAAATGCATCCGTGGATAGAAACCTTTAACAGGATTAAAAAACATGAATATGGTAAATATTCAGTTTTAGGAAATCACGATTATGGAGAATATGTAACTTGGCCATCAGAGGCGGCAAAAGAAGATAATTTTAAAGCCATTAAAGATTTATACGGACAAATTGGTTTTAAATTAATGCTAAACGAACATACTTTTATTGAAAAAGGAGATGAGAAAATTGCATTAGTTGGCGTAGAAAACTGGGGACATAATTTCAAAAAAGCGGGCGATATCAACAAAGCTTCCCAACATGTAAATAAAGAAGATTTTAAAATTTTGATGAGTCATGACCCTTCGCATTGGGAACATGAAGTGCAGCATCATGAGAAAAATTTCCACCTTACACTTTCGGGGCATACACACGGAATGCAGTTTGGAATAGAAATACCAGGTTATTTTAAATGGAGTTTGGCACAATATGTATACAAACAATGGGCGGGATTATATGAAAACGTCGGACGATACGTTTATGTAAATAGAGGTTTTGGTTTTCATGCCTATCCGGGCAGAGTGGGAATCATGCCGGAAATAACGGTCATCGAACTAAAAAAAGGTGTTAATGTGGCATAATTCGTTTAAAATGCTACATTTGTAAAATAAATATCTCTTTTTAGTGAATTTAAAAAATTAAATTTTTGGTTTTATGTCAAAATTTGGAGAACTTATAAACGCTCAAGTACCTGTGTTAATAGACTTTTACACAGAATGGAATGAGCCTTCAGTTTCAATGCATCCTGTAATTAGAGATGTAGCAGCCGCTCTTGGTGATAAAGCAAAAGTCATAAAGATTGATGTGGATAAAAATCAAGAATTAGCCGATGCTTTGCGCATTAAAGGCTTGCCTACGTTAATGATTTATAAACAAGGTCAAATGATTTGGAGACAATCCGGAGAATTAGATGCGAACACTATTATTAGTATTGTTCAAGAACAATTGTAACGCATTTCATTACAACACCTCACAATTAAAATTGTTTTCTTTTAAATAAGCTAATGTTTTAGGCAATACGTATTCTAAGTTTTTAAAGGCTTTTATACTGTCGTGGAAAACAATAATACTTCCTGGTCTTAGATTTGATGTTGCATTTTCTAAGCATTGTTCTTGCGATAAACTTTGGTCAAAATCAGCACTGAGGACGTCCCACATAATTATTTTATAACCCAGTTTCCTGATTTTTCTAGATTGAGATGCTTTTATCTTGCCATATGGTGGACGAAACAGTTTAGATTTTAGATTAGAAGGACTATTTTTTTGAATCGCTTCTTCGCATAGTCTAGTGTTTTCAATGTAAACTTCGGTTGATGTTTTCCATCCGTTCAAATGATTAAAAGTGTGGTTTCCTATGGAATGACCTTCGCTAATCACCTTTTTGAATATTTCAGTGTTTTTATCAATATTATCTCCAATGCAAAAAAAAGTAGCTTTTACATCGTGCTTTTTTAATTCATCCAAAACCCATTCTGTAACTTCTGGAATAGGCCCATCGTCAAATGTGAGGTAGACTGTCTTAATGTTTCCCGTATTGGAAACATCCCAAGTATAATTTGAGAAAATCTTTTTTATAATCCGACTTGTTTTTATCCAGTACAGTTTCATTTTTTAGTTTTAAAATTAAAAAAAATAGCGACATTTTTCAATATCGCTACCTTTTCTAATTAGAGTTTTCTATTTAAAATTATTCTTTTTCGCGTCCAAAGCGGTCAAACATTTTAATATAAGTATTGAATACAATTTTATTTTTGTTGTAGAAATCTAAATCACCATTTTCTTTCATTACGCTTAAAAGGCTTCTGTATCGCTCAATATCTGTGATGATAGGAATGGCAATACTAGTTTGCTCAGAAGATTTTAGATTGCCATAATAATTAAGGTTTTCTCTGTATTTTAAGATCAATTTGCTTAGCAATTGTTGTGCTTTTAATTTCTCATCAATTTTGTAATATCCGCCAGCAAAAGGTTCTACTAAAGAGTAATAGTCAAAATATTCCAATGGCATTTTTGTCATCGCCAAATCGATAATATTTTTTGCTTTATCTTTTTGTCCTTCAACAATTAATTGATTCATTAATCTGGAAAGGTTGGTTCTGTACGTTATACTATTTCTGCGAGTTTCAGGATCATGGTAAATTTTTGGACTTTCGCCATTGCCCCAATCCCATTTCATAACTTTAGCATACATTTTATCAGAATCAATTTGCCCCATATCAAGTGGACTTGCATCTTTTGACAAAGCGGTTTTTATTGGAACAAGTTTGTATACCATTCCTTCTAATTGAAGATACTCTTTCATCCAGATATAATCTTCGTTGTCAAATGCGCCACCGCTAAAATAGATTGGTCTTTTCCAATTGTTATTAGCAACAATATCAAGCATCATCAATCTGTTTTTGTACAATGCATTTCCTTTTATATCCAAGTCAATGTAAGGAACAATAGAATCATTGTGCTTAGGATTAACCACTTTGTTTTTTATGATTATATTTTTGTCAACAGGAATTCGAATCTTATTTGTAGGATAAAAATGGATTGTTTGTCCGTTTTGCATGTCTACAGTTGATTTTGGATTTTTGATAAAATTGATAAAGTCTTTTATGTCCCAACGGCTTTCAATTTTTGGAATGTGAGCTACATAATCCAGTTTATCCCCTACATATTCATCGTGTGTAAATGAAATAGGAAGAGCATCTGATTCGTATGTTTTAGTTTTCATCTGATCGATATACCAATCAGTCATGAAAAGGCTTGTGTTTACAATTTTGATATCCGTTCTCACTTTTTCAATCTCTTGGGCGTACCAAAGAGGGAACGTATCATTATCACCAATTGTGAATAAAATGGCGTCTGGGTCGCATGATTCCAAATATGCTTTTGCCATTGCAACAGCTGTATATTTACCAGAACGATCGTGATCATCCCAGTTTTGAGAAGCCATAAGAACTGGAGCTGCCAATAAACTTGCTGCAATAATAATTGGACCAGCCAGTTTTGGGGTTAAATATTTCTGGGCACTTTCGTATAATGCATAAACACCAAAGCCTATCCAAATGGCAAATACATAAAAGGAACCTACTAAGGCATAATCTCTTTCTCTAGGTTCGAAAGGCCTTTCGTTCAAGTAGATTTTTAGTGCTATTCCGGTAAAAAGGAATAAGGCGAGTAATACATAGAAACTTTTTAAATCTTTATTGGCATGATACATTAAACCGATTAGGCCAAGTATAAACGGCAGAAAGAAATACACATTTCGACCTTTATTGTTCAATACATCCGAAGGAAGATTGTCTTGGCTTCCTAAGTGTAATTCATCTATAAATGAGATACCACTAAGCCAGTTCCCATCCAGATAGTCGTATTTTCCTTGAATGTCGTTTTGTCTTCCAACAAAATTCCACATCAAGTATCTCCAATACATATAACCAAATTGGTATTCAACCATGAATCCTAAATTGTCAGCAGTTGTAGGTTTTTCTACAATTAAATAATCACCATAGCTTTTCAAGAACGTTACATAACCTTCGTTGTCAATTTGTTTTTGAGCGTAAGCTTGTCTGAATTCGGTAACAATTTTTTCGGTTTCGTTTTTTAGTTGAGCAATCGCTTTGTTGTAATCTTCTTCACTCAACTGACTTGGATCGATACCGTATTTGGCTAAATCATCCTCATATGGATAATCAGGATTTAATCTGAATTGAGGCGGATTTGTAAAATTCATGTAGTTTTCGATGTGCTCACCGCTCCACATTCTTGGCAAAATAGTTTTTTGATTGTTGTCTGAATTTTGCTCGGCATTTTTGAAATTATTTGTAATAATATATTTTCCGGTCTTATAATCTCTTTCGTAATTGGGCGCTTTATCCAGATAAGGATTGTCCTTGTCTAAACCAGCAAACGCTTCTGTGTATTGAGGGCCGTAAAACAAAGGATTTACACCATATTGTTCTCTATTGTAGTAGGCAAGAACTTCGGCAGCATCCGAAGGCTTATTTTCGTTGATTACGGTATTGGCATTTGCTCTGATGGGTAACATCATCCATGTAGAGAAACCAATTAAAATAAATAATATACAAAGGATTATAGTATTGTAGAATGCGAAACCTTTTTGTTTGGTATATTTTAGTCCAAAGTAAAAGAAAGCAATTAAGATTAAAGCTACAAATATAGTTCCTGAGTTAAAAGGTAATCCTAAGCTGTTAACCATGAAAACTTCAGTTTTACCAAAGAATCCCATAGTCAGAGGAAGAAGTAATTTAAAAATAAATAATAAAATAGCGATAACGACAATATTTGCTATGATGAAATTTTTGAGGGTAACTACTTTATAGTTTTTGAAAAAATAAAGGAAACCTATTGCGGGAATTGTTAGTAATGCCATGAAATGAACTCCAAAAGAAAGCCCGACAACAAGAGAGATTATCAGCAGCCATTTATTTCCTCTAGGCTTGTCCATGTCTTGTTCCCAGCGTAAACCCAACCAAAATAATAAGGCAATGAATAAAGATGCCATAGCATATACTTCGGCTTCTACAGCATTGAACCAAAAACTATCTGAAAAAGTATAGGCCAAGGCTCCTACAAATGAACTTCCAAGAATAACAATGTCATTGTTTTTATTCGGGTCTGAAAATCTAGAAACTAATTTTTTCAAGATTATCGATGAAGACCAAAATAAGAATAAAATAGTAAAAGCACTGGAAAATACAGACATCATGTTTACCATTAAGGCAATTTTTGTGTTATCTGAAGCAAACATGGCGAAAAACGCACCAATCATTTGGTATAATGGCGCTCCGGGAGGGTGGCCTACTTCAAGTTTTGCTGCTGTAGCAATGTATTCGCCACAATCCCAAAAACTCATGGTGGGTTCAACAGTTAAAGTGTATGTTAATAATGCTATTCCAAATGTAAACCAACCAATAATTGTATTCCATTTATTGAAATTGAATGCTGCTTTATCCATGTACTAAAATTTAATTTAATTTTGAGTTACAAAGAAAATGTTTTTTTGTTTAACCTTGATAGCATTAACAATATTTTCTGGAAAAGTATTACATTTCAATAACACATTGAGTGTAAAGGTTTTTTGTAATTTTTTCAAGTTGTTTTGAATTTTTAGCAAATTTTTTTTCATAAAAAGGCAAAATAAATTTGTACAAACTAAAATTTATTTTAAATTTGCACTCGCTTAGCAGCAATGCTGGTCTATGGTGTAATGGTAACACAACTGTTTTTGGTGCAGTCTTTCAAGGTTCGAGTCCTTGTAGACCAACGTAAAACCCCTCATTCTTGAGGGGTTTTTTTATGCAATGAATTGAACAGATTGTTTTTGGAGTTTAATTTTCGTCTGGATTGATTAAATCTTGAAAGTTATCACTGGTTTGACAGTGTGGTTTACCAAGTCTTCACTGATGCTTCCATTAAAAAAATGAGCAAATCCAGTTCTTCCATGTGTGCAAAGGCCTATCAGATCGGCATCAATGCTATTGGTAAAATTAATGATTCCGTTTTCTATGTTAACGTCATTGTAAATGTGAGTGGAGTAATTTTCGATTTCAAATGAGGCGATAAAATTTTTCATTATTTCCTCAGACATTTTGGTAGTTTTAAAACTATTGGGTGTGCAAATCGTGACTAAGTATAAATTTGCATTAAATATTTTGGCAAATTCTATCATTTTTTTGAAAGGTTTTTTAGTCTCTTTTGAAAAATCAGAAGCAAATACAAAGTTGTTGAATTTAAAGTCTCGAATATCCTTTTTTATAACCAGTACCGGTATTTCTGAGAGTCGAACCACTTTTTCGGTGTTGGACCCAATGAGTACTTCTTCGATGCCGGAAGTTCCGTGCGAGCCCATCACTATTAAATCAATTTCATTTTTTTTATTAAAAGATAAAATGCCGCTAAAAGCTCTTTCGAATTGTACAGACGCATTTACTGAAATTCCATTCAAGTAGGGCTGTTCCTTGATTTTTTGGAGTGTTTCGTTTGCTTTTTTTATAAATAACATTACTTCAGGAATGCTGCTTCCGCCGGTTATTGCGTCGTTCATTTGGTTAGGTAATTCTAATAAATGTAACAAAAAGATTTCACAATTATTTTTTTTTGCAATTATGGCAGCTACTTTTAAAGCGTTTTCAGCATATTCAGAAAAATCGGTAGGGACTAAAATTCGTTTCATAACTATAAAGTGTTAAATTATGATAAAAACTGTTATTTTAATGCTCCTATAAAGATAAGAAATTATTTTACAGCAATCGATTATTTTAGTTTATAAAAAAAAACACTATATTTGCACCGTTATTTATTAAAATCTAGATAATGAGGGGACTAAATGTCCCCTCTTTTTATAAAAATATGACATTTAAAGAAAAAGTAAATACGTTGTTGACGGAAGGCTTGTTAGAAAAGCCATCAATCTTTTTGATAGACCTTATCATTACGGATGCTTTCAAGGTTATAGTGACTTTGGACGGAGATAATGGAGTGGCACTTCAAGATTGTATCGATGTGAGTAAATTCATAGATAGTAATTTGGATAGAGAGGAACAGGATTACTCTTTAGAAGTAGCTTCAGTAGGAGTTGGGTCTCCATTGAAATTAATAAGACAATACAAGAAAAATATAGGTCGAACATTGATTGTGAAGACTTCGGCTGAAATTATTGAGGCAGAATTAGTTGATGCTAATGATGATTTTGTAATTTTGTCTTGGAAAGCAAGAGAGCCTAAAAAAATAGGAAAAGGGAAAGAAACAGTTCAAAAAGAGCTTAAATTGCCTTACGTAGATATAAAAGAAGCAATTGTTACAGTAACATTTTAATTAAAGAATTCGCATGGAAAATTTAGCATTAATCGATTCATTCTCAGAGTTTAAAGACGATAAACTTATTGATCGTGTAACGCTTATGGCAATTTTGGAAGATGTATTTAGAAATGCATTGAAGAAAAAATACGGTTCAGATGATAATTTTGATATCATTATAAATCCTGATAAAGGAGATATGGAGATATGGCAGAGAAGAGTAATCGTTGCTGATGAAGACTTGGATTTTGATCATCTTGAAATTACGTTGACTGAAGCTAGAAAAATTGAGCCTGATTTCGAAATTGGTGAAGAAGTTTCCGAAGAAGTGAAATTAATTGATTTAGGTAGAAGAGCAATTTTAGCTTTGCGTCAGAATTTAATTTCTAAAATTCATGAACATGATAACACTAATCTTTACAAGCAATTTAAAGATTTAATAGGTGATATCTATACTGCTGAAGTACACCATGTGCGTCCAAGAGTCGTAATTTTGGTTGATGATGAAGGGAATGAGATTATTTTGCCAAAAGAAAAACAAATACCTTCTGACTTTTTCCGTAAGGGAGATAATGTTAGAGGAATAATAGAAAGCGTTGAATTAAAAGGAAATAAACCTCAAATTATTATGTCTAGAACTTCTGAGAAGTTTTTGGAAAAATTATTTGAACAAGAAATTCCTGAAGTATTTGACGGTTTAATCATGGTTAAGAAAGTAGTAAGAATTCCTGGTGAAAAAGCAAAAGTAGCTGTAGATTCTTATGATGACAGAATTGATCCAGTAGGGGCTTGTGTGGGTATGAAAGGATCTCGTATTCACGGAATTGTTCGTGAATTAGGAAACGAAAATATAGATGTTATCAATTATACAAGTAACATTCAGTTGTATATCACGAGAGCATTAAGTCCAGCAAAAGTATCTTCTATTAAGATAAATGAAGAAACAAAAAGAGCAGAAGTTTTCTTGAAGCTTGAAGAAGTTTCAAAAGCAATTGGTCGTGGTGGACACAACATTAAATTAGCGGGTTTATTGACTGGTTATGAGCTAGACGTTATTCGTGAAGGTGATATTGCAGGTGCTACAGCTGATGAGGATGATGTTGAATTGACTGAGTTTTCAGATGAAATTGAAGACTGGGTTATTGAAGAATTTGCAAAAATTGGTTTGGATACAGCAAAAAGTATCTTAAAACAAGAAGTAGAAGATTTAGTAAGAAGAACAGACCTGGAAGAGGAAACGATTCTAGATGTAATGAGAATATTGAAAGAAGAATTTGACAGTTAGTCAATGTGTCTTCAACGATAAACATGCCACTTTACAATTAATTCTTGCTCGGTAGGTATCGGGTTGGGAGTAAAGTGAGGAATAACAAAAAAGGTAATAATAAAAAGGTTTTATGTCTGAAGAGAGAATTATTAGAATAAACAAAGTTTTAAGGGAATTGAATATTTCTTTAGAAAGAGCTGTGGATTATCTAAAAGATAAGGGGATTGCTATTGAAGCAAATCCAAACGCAAAAATTTCTGATGATGTATACAATGTCTTGTGCGGTCAGTTTGCAGGTGACAAAGGGAATAAGGAGGCTTCTAAAGAAGTAGGGGAAGAGAAAAGAAAAGAAAAAGAAGCTTTGCGTTTAGAACGAGAGAAAGAAATCGAAGACAAACGTAAAATTGAGGAAGAGCGAGTAAAACAACAAGAGGTTATAAAAGCGAGAGCAATTATATCTGGTCCGGTTCAAGTGGGTAAGATTGATCTTAATCCAAAAAAACCATCAATCGTTGCGCCTGAAAAAGCTGTTGAAAAAGCAGAAGCTCCAGTAGCTAATGCACCTGAAGTAAAAGCTGTCTCAAAAGAAGTTTCACCTGAGAAACCGTCAACTGAAAAGCCGTCAACTGAGAAACCTGTTTCAGACAAAAAAGAGGTAAAACCTATTGTTGGGATAAAAGAGGTTAAAACAGAAACTCCTAAAGAAGTTCCTGCTGAACCAAAAGTGGTTGCAAAAACCGAGACAGTTAAAGTTGATGAAGCTCCTGTTGATGAAACCATCACTACGCAATATCAAAAACTATCGGGAACTACTTTAACGGGTCAGATAATTGATTTATCTCAATTCAACAAACCGAAAAAGAAAAAAGAAGAACCGAAAATCACTCCGAATAAACCGGGTGCTCCAGGTTCGGCTGCAGCCAATGCAAATAAAAACAAGCGTAAAAGGATTGCTCCTAAACCGGGTGCTCCTAGACCGCCTGCAACACCGGGAGTTCCTGGTGCGCCAAATCCTAACAAGATTACACCTAATACAGGTGGTGGTGGATTCAATGCAAACAGAAGTGCAAGACCTGGTTTTGTAAAAGGAAACAGACCTGCCATTGTTGCAAAAGTGGAGCCTACTGAGGAAGAGGTTAAAAATCAAATTAGAGAGACTTTAGAGAAACTGCAAGGTAAAGGTGGTAAATCTAAAGCGGCTAAATATAGAAGAGATAAAAGAGATACGCACCGTCAGAAATCTGATGATGAGCAAAGAGCTATTGACGAAGGAAGTAAAACTATTAAGGTTACTGAGTTTGTTACTGTAGGTGAAATTGCCATCATGATGGATGTGCCAATTACTAAAGTTATTGGTACGTGTATGTCACTTGGAATCATGGTTACCATGAACCAACGTCTTGACGCAGAAACGTTGACTATCGTTGCTGACGAATTTGGTTATGAAGTTGAATTTATCACTGTAGACATCGAAGAAGCAATTCAAGTTGTTGAAGACAGAGAAGAAGATTTAGTTTTCAGAGCGCCAATTGTAACCGTAATGGGTCACGTCGATCACGGTAAGACATCGTTACTGGATTACATTCGTAAAGAAAATGTAATCGCAGGGGAGTCTGGAGGAATTACACAGCATATTGGTGCCTACGGAGTAACTTTGGATAACGGACAAAAAATTGCATTCTTAGATACACCGGGTCACGAAGCGTTTACTGCGATGCGTGCGCGTGGTGCTCAAGTTACAGATATTGCTATTATTGTGATTGCAGCTGATGATGACATCATGCCGCAAACTAAAGAGGCAATTAGCCATGCTCAGGCAGCTGGAGTTCCTATCATATTTGCTATCAATAAAATTGATAAGCCAAATGCTAATCCTGAAAAAGTAAAAGAAAGATTAGCAGGTATGAATTTACTTGTTGAAGACTGGGGTGGAAAAATTCAATCACATGATATTTCTGCGAAAGTAGGAACAGGTGTAAAAGAATTATTAGAAAAAGTATTGTTAGAAGCAGAACTTTTAGATTTGAAAGCAAATCCAAATAAAGCGGCTTCTGGAACTGTTGTTGAGGCTTTCCTTGACAAAGGAAAAGGATATGTTTCTACGATATTAGTTCAAAACGGAACTTTGAAAATTGGAGATTATATGTTAGCTGGTAAGCATCATGGTAAAATTAAAGCCATGCATGATGAAAGAGGGAATATAGTTACTGTAGCGGGTCCTTCGACTCCGGTTTCAGTTCTAGGTCTTGATGGAGCAGCAACTGCGGGTGATAAGTTCAATATTTTTGAAGACGAAAAAGAGGCAAAACAAATTGCATCTAAACGTTCTCAATTAATGCGTGAGCAATCCGTACGTACACAACGTCATATTACATTAGATGAAATTGGACGTAGAATTGCATTGGGTCAATTTAAAGAATTGAACATTATCCTTAAAGGAGATGTTGATGGTTCTGTTGAAGCATTGTCTGATTCGTTCTCTAAATTATCTACTGAAGAAATTCAAATTAATATTATCCATAAAGGTGTTGGAGCAATTACTGAAACTGACGTAATGTTGGCTTCTGCTTCAGATGCAATTATTATTGGATTTAATGTTCGTCCTGCTGGAAATGCAAGACAATTAGCTGACAAAGAGGAAATCGATATCCGTTACTACTCTATTATTTACGCTGCTATCGATGACTTGAAAGATGCAATGGAAGGAATGCTAGCTCCAGAGATGAAAGAAGAAATTCTGGGTACAGCTGAAATTAGAGAGATATTCAAAATCTCGAAAGTGGGTTCAATTGCAGGATGTATGGTTATGGATGGTAAAATTGTCCGAAGCGCTAAAATGAGAATTATTAGAGAAGGTGTAGTTGTCTTTACAGGAGAGCTTTTAGCACTGAAACGTTTCAAAGACGATGTGAAAGAAGTAGCCAAAGGTTACGATTGTGGTATTCAAGTAAAAGGATACAACGACATCGAAGAAAGAGATGTTATTGAATCGTACCATGAAGTTGCTGTTAAAAAGAAATTGAAATAAAATTTCAATATATTATAATTAAAATCCCGATTCATTCGGGATTTTTTTATTTTTAAATCGAAAAATAAGTAAATTAAAATTGGTCTATAGGAGTATATTTTTGCTTAATTATAATTTTTTTATGATATGTATAACTATGTTTCCGATTAGTTTGTGGGTGATTATTTATCTTTACAAGGCACTTTAAAAACCTATTTCAGTACACAATTTTTATATTCGGTGTATCTACTTCCTCTAAAGAGCTATAGGTAAAAATGAACAAACTACCATTATAAAGTGTATAAGTGTATTGCACATCTTGTGGTAATTGAGATGATTCATGAATTACCTCTTCCCAATTGGCTGAATTATCTCTTTTTATGTAAATTCGAAAAACGTTGCCAGCTGGTAAACGGCTATAGATATTTTTAATTTCTAGATGACATCCCATTGGGCAAACCCAAGCCATATCTTTTAATATGATCTCATCATTGTTTCCGGACATTTCACCAACAGTTACTCTAACTATGTCTTTTCCTGTTAATCCTTTGTTGTCCGTGATTGTTAATTCAAATTCATAAATCCCTTTTTCAAGTTTGCTTAACTTGGTTCTGAGTACATTTGGATTTTCTAAAATGTAGGAAGAAGGTCCAGATATTTTTTTCCAAAGTACGTTTTCAATTGTAATGCTTTCGGGCGCATTGTAAACTCCGGATAGCCAGCAAAAATCTGTGGGCAGTAATACTTGAATATCTCCGCCTGCATAGCTCAGTGGCGATAAGTTTGATGGTTTTGTAATTACAGGAGAGGGAGTATTAGAGAGAGTTTCTTCGGTACATCCACTAATAATAAGTAATGTTGTAATGGAAATCAAAAGCCCGTATAAATTAATCCGTTTCATAATATTAAGATTTAAATGTGTGAATGCAGTTCTTTTTTTTCTATTAAGTAGGTAGCTAATTTTTGGGTTTTGATTATTGGATTTTTTTCATTTAGCGAGAATATTATTTATGTTTATGATAGTAAATTTGTGCATTTTTAAAAGATGAATATTGATTTTGTACTTCACCTTATAAATCTATTTCAGTACACAATTTTTACAGATGGCGTATCGTTGGTATCCGTTCCATAATAAAAAATATATAAACTACCATAAGTATACATGCCACCACCATCTGGCCTAGTCTCTACAAAATATTCATACTTAATTCCTGCATTTTCTAAAATAGATGCTACTTCTTCCCATTGCGAGTTATTCTCCCTTTGAATATATACTTTAAAACTATTTTGAGGAATTAGTAGATTGAAATCTTTTATTTCAATAGTGCTATACCAAGGGAAAATCCATTTTCTATCTTTAAAAATTATTTCCTTCGAGTTTTCTGATATTTCACCCACAATAACTCTTACAGTGTCTTTACCGGTTAATCCATTAGTATTAGTAACAGTTAATTCAAATTCATAAATTCCTTTCTCGAGATTGCTTACTTTTGTTTTAATTGAATTAGGATTTTCTAATTTATAACTAGAAGGACCTGATTTTTTTTTCCATTGAATTTTTGCATTATTTAAATTGATAATTTCACCTTGTATTCCTCTGGCAATATAATAGCCGCTTAAAATTAAAAATTTAGAGTCAGATGATAATATTACTTGTATGTCATCTCCCGCAGACACATTTAATTTGATGTTTTGTGTTGTCGGAAGTGTATTTATGGGGGTAACATTGTAGATGTTGTCATCTTCTGTACAGCCACTATTTATAAGTAGTGTTGCACTAAAAAGTAAAAGACCATATAAATTAATCGTTTTCATAGCAATAAGATTTAGATGTGTGATTAGACTTCTTTTTTTCTATTATTCAGGTTGTCAATAATGTGGTTTTAGGGATTTACTTATAAATATTTATAATTTAATGAAATTAAAATATTCATAAGTAATTAAATATCAATTTTTTATAAAAAAAATAACATACTAAATTTAAGAAATATTTATTGGAATAATCTTAAAACTATATTAAAGACCAAATTATAAATGTGCAAACAAATATCCTCTAACTATTGTAATGGTAGGTCAAACAAAATAAAGTCTACCTAGCTTTTTAGAATTATTATTTCGGATTGTTAGTAGTTTTTGTTTCTTTTATTCTACGTAGCGTTTGAGTATTGAGGTAGTCAGTTTGTTGCCTCAATGCTTTCTACTTGAAAACGCAAGTCGGATAGTGTTGGCGGTGGTAAAAAGAGTTTTTTTCTTTATTAAAGTGTTTTGGTAATTTTCTTTCTAAGATTTGTTCTTTTGTAATGTGTTTCTTGTGGCAACTATTTAACAAAAAAGCAACCCTGTATGGGTTGCTTTTTTGTTTGCTTCTTATTGTAGATTTCTTTTGGTAGATTGAATTTAGGAGAAAGATAAATTTTATTTATTAGGCTTTATTAAATGTACATTGCTGTAGCTTTTTTTAATTTCGATGAGATTTCGTTCTGCTTCAATTCGTGTTTTGAAATTCCCAACCCAAACTTTGTAATTTGGCGTAAAGAAAATAATAGTTCCATCAATGTCTCTGAATTCTTGCTTAAAATCATTTAACGTTTTTTTTGCTTTTTCGCTGTCTCCACTGAAAATTTGAATTTTATAATAGTCATTTACAGTGTTTGAAACATTTGTTTTTCTCTTTTCATTTAATAATTGTTCAAATTTAGAGTCTTGATTTACCCTGATGTTTCCGTCTTGGGCATATGCATTACTATAGGAAATAAATAAGGTAAGAGAGATAAAAAATGCTTTTCTAAGGGCTAAAATTCTCATAATGTGATTGTTTTTGTGCAAAAGTAATATTTAATGACTGATAGCAAATACTAAATGTTATTTAGAATTAATATAAATTGAAATTAAGACTATTTTAAGGTTTTGAGAATAGTTCTTAAGTCGTATTTTTGTCCAAGTTTTTAAATAAAGGATCAGTTTCTATAATTCAATTAGAAAAAACTGTGCCAATTTTTAGTAGATAATCATTATACTATATGAAAAAGGTGGGTAACCATAATTCGATCTCAAGGAAATTATTTTTTAGCATAGCTTTGATGCTATCTATTTCCTTTACTTCATTTGCTCAAGAAGCTACACCTGCGGCTGATGCTGCAGCTCTAGATGCTTCAGCTACTTCGCAAAGTGCAGACCCGGTAAAGGGTAAAGAGCTTTTTAATGCAAACTGTGCGGCATGTCACAAACTTGATGCTAAAGCTACAGGTCCTGCTCTTAGAGGTGTGTCTGCTAAATATGATGCATCATGGCTTCATAAGTGGGTTCGTAATAGTTCAGACTTAATTAAATCTGGCGATGCTCAGGCAGTTAAAGTTTTTGAAGAGAACAATAAGGCTGTAATGTCTGCTTTTCCTCAATTATCAGATGCGGATATTGATAATATCATTGCTTATACTTCAGAGCCTAAAGCTGAAGCTGCTGCTCCAGCTCCTGGAGTTGAAGTTCCTGGTAAGCCAGCTGCAGATAGTGGTATTTCAAACAATATTATATTAGGTGCTTTGGCGCTTGTTATGGTTATTTTGGTTGTAATGTTATTTTTGGTAAACAGAGTTTTATCTAAAGTAGCAAAAGCAAACGGTATTGAAGTAGCTCCGAAAGCTCCAACAACTCCTATTTGGAAAGCATTTGCTAAAAATCAATTTTTGGTTTTAGTTACATCAATATTCTTGCTTTTGGCGAGTGGATATTTCGTGTATGGTTTTTTAATGCAAGTTGGTGTTGATCAGGATTACGCTCCGATTCAACCAATTCATTATTCGCATAAAATACATGCTGGTGATAATGAAATCAATTGTAAGTATTGTCACTCTGCAGCTCGTGTAAGTAAAAATGCAGGAATTCCATCTTTGAATGTTTGTATGAACTGTCATAAGAACATTGCTGAAGTTGCTGAAACTACTGCTACTCCAGAGTACAGCAAGGCATTCTATGATGAGCAAATCCAAAAATTATATACTGCGGTAGGTTGGGATAAAACAACTCAAAGTTATACTGGAAAAACGCAGCCTGTAAAATGGGTTCGTATTCATAATTTACCTGACTTCGTTTATTTCAATCACTCTCAGCACGTAACTGTTGCCGGAATTGAATGTCAAACGTGTCACGGTCCGGTTCAAGAGTATGAAATTCAAAAACAATTTGCTCCATTAACAATGGGTTGGTGTATTGATTGCCACAGAAAAACTGATGTTAAAATGGAAGGCAATGAGTATTATACTAAAATTCATGAAGAACTTTCTAAAAAATACGGTGTAGACAAATTGACTGCGGCGCAAATGGGAGGTTTAGAATGTGGTAAATGCCACTATTAATCAAATTATTAAGATTTTAATATTTATATATGTCATCAAACAAAAAATACTGGAAAAGTGTTGAAGAACTAGACAAAAATAGTTCTATTGTTGAGGCGCTTAGAAATAACGAATTTGTTGAAGAAATTCCTACTGACGAGTTTTTAGGAAATAATGACGCTTTGTCATCTTCATCAACATCACGTCGTGATTTTTTAAAGTACGTTGGTTTTAGTACTGCAGCGGCTACGCTTGCAGCTTGCGAAGGTCCTGTGAACAAGTCAATACCTTATGTACTTCAGCCGGAACAAATCATTCCTGGAGTAGCTGATTATTATGCAACTTCTGTTTTTGATGGATTTGATTTTGCTAATCTTTTGGTAAAAACTCGTGAAGGGCGTCCTATTAAAATAGATAATAATACTATTGCTGGAGCTAAGTTTAGTGCTAATGCAAGAGTTCATGCGTCTATTCTGTCTTTATATGATAGTATGCGTTTGAAAGAGCCAAAAATTGAAGGTAAAAATTCAACTTGGTCTGCTGTTGATTCTAAAATTAAATCAAGTATAGCTGATGCTGCTGCAAAAGGTGGTCAAGTAGTGCTTTTAACAAACACATTGGCTAGTCCGTCAACTGAAAAGTTGATTGCTGAGTTTATCGGTAAAAATCCAAATGCTAAACATGTTGTTTATGATGCTGTATCTGAATCTGAAGCATTAGATGCTTTCGAAACGGTATATGGAGAAAGAGCTTTGGTTGATTATGATTTTTCTAAAGCTTCGCTAATAGTTTCTGTAGGAGCTGATTTCCTTGGAGATTGGCAAGGTGGAGGATTTGATTCAGGTTATGCTAAAGGTAGAATTCCTAAAGCAGGAAAGATGTCTCGTCATTTCCAATTAGAAGCAAACATGACTTTGTCTGGTGCTGCTGCTGATAAGCGTTTACCAATGTCTACTGCTAATCAAAAACAAGCATTAGTTCATATATATAATATTGTAACGGGTTCTGCTGTTGCTGTAAGTTTAGAAGATAAATTTAAAGCAGAAGTTACAAAAGCAGCTCAACAATTGAAAGCTGCTGGTTCAAAAGGAGTTTTGGTATCTGGTATTCAAGATAAAAATGCTCAATTGTTAGTTTTAGCTATCAACCAAGTGTTGGCAAGTGAAGCTTTCAGTACTTCTGGAGTAAGACAAATCAGAAAAGGATCTGATGCAAAAGTTGCTCAATTAATCAGTGATATGAAAGCGGGAAGCGTTCATACTTTGGTAATGAGTGGTGTTAATCCGGTTTATACTTTAGCAGATAGTGCTTCTTTCGTTGAAGGACTTAAAAAAGTAAAAACATCAGTTGCGTTTTCTTTAAAAGAAGATGAAACTGCTTTAGTAAGTACTATTGCAGCGGCTGTTCCTCATTATTTAGAGTCATGGAATGATGTAAGTATCACAAAAGGTACTTACGGAATTACTCAGCCTGCTATTCGTCCTCTTTTTGTTACAAAACAATTTCAAGATGTATTGTTGTCTTTAAATGGATTGACAGGTACATTCTACGATTATATTAAAGCTAATGCATCAACTATAATAACTGGTTCTACTTGGAACAAAGTGTTACATGATGGTGTTTATGTTGGAGTTGTTCCAACTGCGTCTGCTGGTTCTGCTGATTATAGCGCAGCTGCAAATGCTTTAGCAAAATCAAAAGCTTCTCAAGGACTTGAGCTTGTTTTGTATACCAAAACAGGTATGGGAGATGGACAGCAAGCTAATAACCCTTGGTTGCAAGAGTTTCCAGATCCAATTACAAGAGTTTCTTGGGATAATTATGTTACTGTTTCGAATGCTGATGCTAAGAAATATGAACTTTCTAATGAAATCGTTGCAAATGGTGGTTTAAACGGAAGTTATGCTACTATTACTACTGCTGATGGAGCTAAATTAGAAAATGTTCCGGTAATTGTTCAACCAGGACAAGCTGTTGGAACTATCGGTTTAGCATTAGGTTACGGTCGTAAAGCGGCTTTGAAAGAAGAAATGATGGTGGGTTTAAATGCCTACTCTTTATATAAAGGTTTTAATAATGTACAGTCTGTAACATTGGCGAAAGCTGGAGGAGAACATGAGTTTGCTTGTGTTCAAGGTCAGAAAACATTAATGGGAAGAGGAGATATCATTAAAGAAACTTCTTTAGAAATTTTCAATACAAAAGATGCTCACGTTTGGAATGAACAACCAATGGTTTCATTGGATCACAAAGAAGTTGAAGCAACTAAAGTAGATTTATGGGATTCATTTGATCGTTCAACGGGTCACCATTTTAATCTTTCTATTGACTTGAATGCTTGTACCGGTTGTGGTGCTTGTGTGATTGCTTGTCATGCTGAAAACAACGTTCCTGTTGTTGGAAAATCAGAAGTTAGAAGAAGTCGTGATATGCATTGGTTGCGTATTGACAGATATTATTCTTCTGAAAGTACTTTTGAAGGGGATAACGAAAGAAAAGAAAATATTGCAGGTTTATCAAGTTCATTGTCTACATTTAATGAAATGGAAAAAGCGGGTGATAACCCACAAGTATCTTTTCAACCTGTAATGTGTCAACATTGTAATCATGCACCTTGTGAAACGGTTTGTCCAGTTGCTGCAACTTCACACTCTCGTCAAGGTCAAAACCATATGGCTTATAACAGATGTGTTGGAACGCGTTATTGCGCTAACAACTGTCCGTATAAAGTGCGTCGTTTTAACTGGTTCTTGTACAACAAAAACAGTGAATTCGATTATCATATGAATGACGATTTAGGACGTATGGTATTGAATCCAGACGTTAATGTTCGTTCTCGTGGAGTTATGGAGAAATGTTCAATGTGTATTCAAATGACACAAGCGACTATTTTGAAAGCAAAAAGAGAAGGAAGAGCAATCGTTGATGGTGAATTCCAAACTGCATGTTCAAATGCTTGTTCTACTGGAGCAATGATTTTTGGTGATGTAAATGATAAAGAAGCGGAAGTGACTAAGTTAGCTGCTGACGAAAGAATGTATCATTTATTGGAGCATGTTGGAACAAAACCAAATGTGATTTACCACGTTAAAGTTAGAAATACCTAGTACAAAAAATAATTAATTAAGAATCAATATAAAGGATTATGTCGTCTCACTACGAAGCAACCATTAGAAAACCCTTAGTTATAGGTGATAAATCTTATCACGATGTAACTGTAGATGTAGCTGCGCCTGTTGAAGGTAAAGCAAACAAACATTGGTGGATTGTATTTTCAATCGCATTAATAGCCTTCCTTTGGGGACTTGGCTGTATAATTTACACCGTATCTACAGGTATTGGAACATGGGGATTAAATAAAACTGTAGGATGGGCTTGGGATATCACGAACTTTGTTTGGTGGGTTGGTATTGGTCACGCAGGAACACTTATTTCGGCGGTATTATTACTTTTCCGTCAACGTTGGAGAATGGCGATTAACCGTTCTGCAGAAGCAATGACAATTTTCTCTGTAATTCAAGCAGGTTTATTTCCAATCATTCACATGGGGCGTCCATGGTTAGCGTATTGGGTTTTACCAATTCCGAATCAATTTGGTTCTCTTTGGGTAAACTTTAACTCGCCATTACTTTGGGACGTATTTGCAATTTCAACGTATCTTTCGGTTTCATTAGTATTCTGGTGGACTGGTTTATTACCTGATTTTGCTATGTTACGTGATAGAGCTATTACTCCTTTTAATAAAAGAGTGTATTCTATATTAAGTTTTGGATGGAGCGGTAGAGCAAAAGACTGGCAACGTTTTGAAGAAGTATCTTTGGTACTTGCAGGATTAGCTACTCCACTTGTACTTTCAGTGCATACTATTGTATCGATGGACTTTGCTACATCCGTTATACCTGGATGGCATACTACAATTTTCCCTCCGTACTTTGTTGCTGGAGCGGTTTTCTCAGGATTTGCAATGGTAAATACTTTGCTTATCATTATGAGAAAAGTATCTAATTTAGAAGCTTACATTACGATTCAACACATTGAGTTGATGAATATCGTTATCATGATTACAGGTTCTATTGTTGGGGTTGCCTATATAACGGAACTATTTGTTGCATGGTATTCTGGTGTAGAATATGAGCAATATGCTTTCTTGAATAGAGCTACCGGACCTTACTGGTGGGCATATTGGTCAATGATGACTTGTAATGTTTTTTCTCCACAATTTATGTGGTTCAAAAAATTAAGAACAAGTATCATGTTCTCGTTTATAATTTCGATAGTTGTAAATATTGGAATGTGGTTTGAGAGATTTGTAATTATCGTAACTTCGTTACACAGAGATTATTTACCATCTTCTTGGACAATGTTTTCACCTACATTTGTTGATATTGGAATTTTCATTGGAACGATAGGTTTCTTCTTTGTATTGTTCTTATTGTATTCAAGAACATTCCCTGTAATTGCACAAGCAGAGGTAAAAACAATTTTGAAAGGAACTGGAGATAATTACAAAAGAGAAAGAGAAGCAAATAAAGATTCACACCATGAGTAATAAAGTAATATACGCCATTTATAATGACGATGATATATTGATGGATGCGGTTAAAAAAACCAGAGCAGCTCATCATCATATTGAAGAAGTTTTTACTCCATTCCCGGTTCACGGTTTGGATAAAGCTATGGGAATTGCACCTACAAGATTAGCTATTTGTGCTTTTCTTTATGGATGTGTTGGAATCTCGGTAGCAACAGCTATGATGAATTATATCATGATTCAGGATTGGCCACAAGATATTGGTGGAAAACCAAGTTTTAGTTATATTGAAAACATGCCGGCTTTTGTTCCAATCATGTTTGAACTTACTGTATTTTTTGCTGCTCACTTAATGGTTATTACTTTTTACATGAGAAGTAAATTATGGCCTTTCAAAGAAGCAGAAAATCCGGATGTAAGAACTACAGATGACCATTTTTTAATGGAAGTTGCTGTAAATGACAATGAAGAAGAATTAGTTTCTTTTTTCCAAAGCACGGGAGCTGTAGAAGTTAAAGTAATAGAAAAGCATTAATTATAGATATGAAAAGCGTATATAAAATAACACTTTTATTTGGCATAACTATTTTAGTTTCATCTTGCCATAATAATGCGGAACCAAACTATCAGTATTTTCCAAATATGTATGAATCAGTAGGGTATGAAACTTATTCTGAATCAAATGCATTTAAAGACGGTAAAGAAGGTCAACTTCCAGCTGCAGGAACTATTAACAGAGGGTTTGAACCTTTTGAATATGAAAATTCTACTGCAGGATATGAGTTAGCAAAAGCAAATCTTAAATCTCCGTTGGATTCTTTAAGCAGAGACTCTGATAAAGGAAAAGAGCTTTTTGAAATATATTGTATCAGTTGCCATGGTGCTTCTGGTAACGGAAAAGGAAAGCTTGTAGAAAGAGAAAAATTTCTGGGTGTTCCTAGTTATAAAGATAGAGTTATCACTGAAGGAAGTATTTTTCATGTTATAACTTATGGTTTAAATTCAATGGGTTCGCATGCTAACCAATTGAGTGCCCATGAACGTTGGTTAGTTACTGACTATGTTCTAAAACTAAAAAGCGAATTATAATTGTTGAACAAACTGATCGTAATAGATATGTATACATTTTCAAGTAAATTAAAAACTTTTTCTTTCATCTTAATGGCTGTAGGTCTTTTAGGAATTGGATATGGTTTTTTAACTGCACCTAAAGATATTCAAGAAGTTGAAAAGCTTCTTGCGGCCGAAAGTCATGGTGGTCATGGTGAAGCTAAACATGAAGGGGCTGCTGCTGCTGAACCTTCCCATGAAGCTGCTGCTACCCATAGTGAAGCTAACGAAGAGAAAAAAATCGAGGAATCTCACGAAGCTGTTGCTCCAACAGGTGATACAACTAAAGTTTCTGAAGAAGCACATGCTGAACCAGTTCACGCTGAAGCAGCTGTTAAAAAAGAAGGTCACGATGTTAGTGAAGAAGCAGAACATACTGAGCATTTGAATCATGTGTTACACCAACTGCAAAACAAACCTTGGTCTGCTTTATATGTTGCTTGTATTTTCTTTATGCTTGTTTCTCTTGGAGTTTTAGTTTTTTATGCAATTCAACAAGTAGCTCAGGCTGGATGGTCTCCAGTATTATTTAGAGTTATGCAGGGTATAACATCTTATTTACCGGTTGGTTCTGTTATCTTTTTTGTTATTTTAATATTATGTGGATTACATTTTAATCATATTTTTATATGGTTAGACCCTGAAGTTGTAGCTCATGATAAACTAATCGCTAATAAAACAGGTTATTTAAACTTTCCTTTTTGGATCATTAGAGCGGCTATATTTTTGACAGGTTGGAGTTTATACCAATATTTTTCAAGAAAAAACTGTTTGGCTCAAGATGAATCAAATGACAACTCATTTTACAAGAAAAACTTCAACATATCAGCAATGTTTTTAGTTTTCTTTATAGTATCAGAATCTATAATGTCTTGGGATTGGATAATGTCTATTGACCCGCATTGGTTCAGTACATTATTTGGATGGTATGTATTTGCTAGCTTCTTTGTTAGTGGAATTACTACAATTGCTTTAGTTACTTTATACCTAAAATCTAGAGGATATTTAGAGCATGTAAATACAAGTCATATACACGATTTAGCAAAATTCATGTTTGGATTAAGTGTATTCTGGACATATTTATGGTTCTCACAATTCATGTTGATATGGTATGCAAATATTCCTGAAGAGGTAACATATTTTATCACTAGAATTGAATTGTATAATCTTCCATTCTTTGGTGCTGTAGTGATGAATTTTTTATTCCCTTTATTAATATTAATTAATACAGATTTCAAGAGAATTACTTGGGTACTAGTTATGGCAGGAATTGTAATACTAGCAGGTCATTATATTGATTTCTTTAATATGATTATGCCGGGAACTGTAGGAGACAGATGGTTTATTGGTATACCTGAAATAGCATCCGTTCTTTTCTTCTTAGGATTATTTATTTATGTTGTTTTCACAGCGTTAACTAAAGCTCCTTTGTTGGCAAAAAGAAATCCTTTCATAGAAGAAAGTAAACATTTTCATTATTAATATTTAAAGAAAAAAACAGATGACAAGTTTGTTGGTAATCATAGTTTTAGTTTTATTAGCTGTTGCTTTATGGCAATTGACTAAAATATTCGACCTGACGCAAGTTGGATCTAATTCAGATAGTTCAGAAATAGCTACAGATAACGATAATAACGTTCAAGGTTATTTGATGTTTGGTTTCTTGGCTTTCATTTATATTTTTTCAATTTACGGATTGTTTAAATGGGGACCTCTTGTTCTTCATACGCCAGCTTCTGCACATGGTGGTGAAGTAGATAATTTAATGAATATTACATGGGTTCTTATTTTTATAGTTCAGGCTATTACTCAAGTATTGTTGCATTATTTTGCTTTCAAATACAGAGGAAAAAAAGATCAAAAAGCACTTTATTTTGCTGATAATAATAAGTTAGAAGCTATTTGGAGTGTTATTCCAGCTGTAGTTTTAGCAGGATTGATTCTTTATGGTCTTTTCGCTTGGACAAATATTATGTTTGTTGATGAAGATGAGGATACAATAGTTATTGAATTGTATGCACAACAGTTCAACTGGAAAGCTAGATATTCAGGTCAAGATAATGTATTAGGGAAAGCAAATGTTAGATTTATTGAAGGTGCAAATGCTGTAGGTGTCGATTTAGCTGATCCATATGCACAAGATGATATTGTTGTAACAGAATTGCATATCCCTAAAGGTAAAAAAATTCTTTTCAAAATGCGTTCTCAAGATGTTTTGCACTCAGCATACATGCCTCACTTTAGAGCACAGATGAACTGTGTTCCTGGTATGGTTACACAATTTGCTTTTGAGCCAATATACACTACTGCAGAGTATAGAGAATTGCCATTTATGGTAGAAAAAGTAGCTAATATAAATGCTTTAAGATCTAAGAAAAGTATAGAGTTAGTTGCTAAAGGTGAAACTGCTTTAGATCCTTACACATTTGATTACTTATTGCTTTGTAATAAAATTTGTGGAGCATCACATTATAACATGCAAATGAAAATTATTGTAGACACACCGGAAGACTATAAAGCATGGTTGAAAGATAAAGCTACAATTGTAAGTGAAGTAAAAGCTGCAATGGCTGAACCTGCTGCTACTGATGGAGCAGCTGGTACAGATTCTACAAAAGCAAAAGATACTGCAGCGGTTGCCGTAACCATGAAATAATTAATAAGAAAAATTTAAAGTAAACATATATGTCAGCAGAAGGTCACGATCACGCAATAGATCACGAACACGAACATCACCATAAAGACACTTTTATTACTAAATATATTTTTAGTATTGACCATAAAATGATTGCCAAACAATACCTAATTACTGGTATCATCATGGGAATTATTGGAGTAGGAATGTCTATGCTATTTAGAATGCAGTTAGCATGGCCAGAAGAATCATTTAAAATTTTCAATATTTTACTTGGTGATAAATTTGCTCCAAACGGAGTAATGACAAATGATATTTATTTGGCATTGGTTACTATACACGGAACTATTATGGTATTCTTTGTATTAACCGCCGCTTTAAGTGGTACTTTTAGTAACTTATTGATACCGCTTCAGATTGGTGCACGAGATATGGCATCAGGTTTTATGAATATGATATCATACTGGTTGTTCTTCTTGTCTAGTATAATCATGGTTAGCTCACTTTTTGTTGAAGCAGGACCAGCATCTTCAGGATGGACAATTTATCCTCCTTTGAGCGCATTGCCACAAGCTATCCCAGGTTCAGGTTTAGGGATGACCTTATGGTTGGTTTCTATGGCTATCTTTATTGCATCTTCATTGATGGGTTCTTTGAATTACGTTGTAACGGTAATTAATTTAAGAACCAAAGGTATGACTATGACTAGATTGCCTCTTACAATTTGGGCTTTCTTTGTAACAGCAATTATTGGTATCGTTTCTTTTCCTGTTCTTTTATCTGCAGCTTTATTGTTGATTTTCGATAGAAGTTTTGGAACTTCATTCTTCTTATCTGATATTTATATTGCTGGAGAAGTATTGCATTATCAAGGTGGTTCACCAGTATTGTTCGAGCACTTGTTTTGGTTCTTAGGACACCCTGAAGTTTATATCGTTTTATTACCTGCTTTGGGTATTACTTCGGAAGTTATTGCAACAAATTCACGTAAACCAATTTTTGGTTACAGAGCGATGATTATGTCAATTTTGGCAATTGCTTTCTTATCAACAATTGTTTGGGGTCACCACATGTTTATCTCAGGTATGAATCCATTTTTAGGATCTGTATTTACGTTTACGACATTATTGATTGCTATTCCTTCAGCTGTAAAAGCGTTTAATTACATCACAACACTTTGGAAAGGTAACTTACAGTTGAATCCTGCTATGTTGTTTTCAATTGGTTTAGTTTCTACATTTATTACAGGTGGTTTGACGGGAATTATTCTTGGAGACAGTACGCTTGATATTAATGTTCATGATACGTACTTTGTTGTAGCTCACTTTCACTTAGTAATGGGTATTTCTGCTCTTTACGGAATGTTTGCTGGTATTTACCACTGGTTCCCAAGAATGTTCGGAAGAATGTTAAACAAGAACCTTGGATATGTACACTTTTGGGTAACTGCAATCTGTGCTTATGGAGTTTTCTTCCCAATGCACTTTATCGGATTAGCTGGTTTACCAAGACGTTACTATACAAACACAAACTTCCCATTATTTGATGATTTACAAAACGTAAACGTTTTAATCACAACATTTGCATTAATTGGTGGAGTTTTTCAATTGGTTTTCTTATATAACTTTTTCGTTAGTATCTTCTACGGTAAAAAATCTGTAATGAATCCTTGGAAATCGAATACATTAGAATGGACAGCACCAGTTGAACACATGCACGGTAACTGGCCAGGTGAAATCCCTCACGTATATCGTTGGCCTTATGACTACAGTAATCCAGCACACGATGTGGATTTTGTACCTCAAAACGTTCCAATGAAAGAAGGTGAAGAAGTTTTACATCACTAAAATATAAAGAAAAGCCTCTGCGAAAGTAGAGGCTTTTTTTGTGGCGTTTATTATTCTTGTTTCTCTTGTCGTACTTTTTGTTCAGATACCTTTTTAATTTTTAGCATTTAAAATTTAAAATTTATAATTCAAAATTGCTTTGCTATCTTTGTTACATGAATGAAAATTTAGACCCAACATCAAACAGTTACAATTCCGAAGAACTTGATCTTGAAAAAAAATTAAGACCGCTTTCTTTTGATGATTTTGCAGGACAAGACCAAATATTAGAAAATCTAAAAGTTTTTGTGCAAGCTGCAAACCAACGAAATGAAGCGCTTGATCACACGCTGTTTCATGGCCCACCGGGTTTAGGAAAAACTACTTTAGCTAATATTCTAGCTAATGAACTTCAAGTAGGAATCAAAATTACATCTGGTCCGGTTTTAGACAAGCCAGGGGATTTAGCTGGTTTATTGACTAATCTTGAAGAAAGAGATGTTTTGTTTATTGATGAAATTCATCGTTTGAGCCCTATAGTGGAAGAATATTTGTACTCTGCTATGGAGGATTTCAAAATTGACATCATGATTGAATCAGGGCCAAATGCAAGAACTGTCCAAATCAATTTAAACCCATTCACATTGATTGGAGCCACCACGCGTTCCGGTTTATTGACGGCTCCTATGAGAGCTCGTTTTGGAATATCTTCCCGTTTACAATATTATACAACTGAGCTATTAACCACAATTGTGGAAAGAAGTGCTACGATATTTAAAATGCCTATATCAATGGAGGCTGCCATTGAAATTGCAGGTAGAAGCAGGGGAACACCTCGTATTGCTAACGCACTGTTGCGCCGAGTGCGTGATTTTGCACAGATAAAAGGAAATGGTACAATTGATATAGAAATTGCACGTTACGCCTTAAAAGCGCTTAATGTTGATGCGCATGGCTTAGATGAAATGGACAATAAAATTTTAACCACAATTATCGATAAATTCAAAGGTGGACCGGTTGGTTTAACTACTTTGGCGACAGCCGTATCCGAAAGCAGCGAAACAATCGAGGAAGTCTATGAGCCGTTTCTGATTCAGGAAGGATTTATCATGCGAACACCGCGGGGTAGGGAAGTTACGGACAAAGCCTACAAGCATTTAGGGAAATTAAATACAAACATTCAAGGAGGTTTATTCTAATTTTTTAGGAGCTATTTCCTGCTATCCGCTATATTCCCGATTAACAAAAACTACGGCTAAAAAAGCCTTGTTTTTCTAAATCGGGTGATGCCGCTGCTATCAGGGCTAGGGAATCCATTTATTAACTTCTATTTTTATAAGCATCAACCACAAGGCTACATATACGCAATTTATCAAATCCGAAGCACAGCGTCTCGGCTTTTTATCTTGTGGAATATCCAAAGCCGGCTTTTTAGAACAAGAAGCACCACGTTTAGAAAACTGGTTAAAGAACAACAGAAATGGTCAAATGTCCTATATGGAAAACCATTTTGACAAGCGTCTAAATCCAACTTTGCTGGTTGATGATGCTAAAAGTGTAGTTTCCTTGCTGCTTAATTATTACCCTGAGCAACTTCAAAATCCAGATTCTTATAAAATTTCAAAATATGCGTACGGGCAGGATTATCATTTTGTAATTAAAGAAAAATTAAAAGAATTTTTATTTTCTATTCAATCAACATTAGGAGAAGTTTCCGGTCGTGCCTTTGTAGACTCTGCTCCAGTACTCGATAAAGCTTGGGCTGCCAAAAGTGGTTTAGGCTGGATAGGCAAAAACAGTAATTTATTGACGCAAAAAGTAGGCTCTTTTTACTTTATTGCAGAACTCATTATCGATTTAGATTTAGAGTATGACAATCCTACAACCGATCATTGTGGCACTTGTACCGCTTGTATTGACGCTTGTCCTACCGAGGCCATAGTTGCGCCTTATGTAGTTGATGGCAGCAAGTGTATCTCTTATTTCACGATTGAATTAAAAGATAATATTCCTCAAGAAATGAAAGGAAAGTTTGCTGATTGGGCTTTTGGATGTGATGTTTGTCAGGATGTTTGTCCTTGGAATAAGTTTTCAAAAGCACATAATGAACCTCTATTTAACCCAAATCCAGAATTACTTTCCATGTCAAAAAAGGATTGGATTGAAATTACCGAAGAAACATTTAAAGCTGTATTTAAAAATTCGCCACTAAAAAGAGCTAAGTTTCAAGGAATAAAAAGAAATATTGATTTTTTAGAATAACAGTATCTTACAATTCAATTTGTTTGAATTTTATAGAAGATTCTCTAACGATAACGTTAGTTTCTAATTCAACAGTTCTTGGCGTAAAAGGAATTCCTTCTTTATGACAATTCATTTCTTCCAGCAATAAGTTAAAAGATTCAATTCCCATTTCATGACTCGGCTGATTGACAGTGCTTAATTTTGGTGTCAATACTTGTGACATAAACCAATTACTAAACCCAATTACGGCTACTTGTTCAGGTACATTGATTTTATTTTCATTGAAATAGGCTAGTGTACCTACTGCAACCAAATCTGTAATTGCAAAAATACCATCGATGTCAGGATGCTCATTAATAATTTGCTTTGCAAAATCTCTCCCTTCTTCAAAAGTTACGGTTTCACAAGTATAGACTAATTTATTGTCAAAAGGAATATTGTTTTTTTCTAACGCTTTTTTGTAACCGATGTATCGGTCTATCGCGTTTTGAGGATTCAATGGGCCACGAATATGTGCGATTTTCTTGCAGCCATTATCAATTAAGTGTTGGACCGCATTAAAGGCTGCTTTTTGGTCGTCAATTACCACTTTTGAGCATTTAGAAAGCTTGGCAATCTTGTCAAACATCACAAAAGGAATATTTCTATTCATTATTTCTTTAATGTGATCGTCATTGTTGGATTCATTAGATAGTGACATAATAATGCCATCTACTCTCTTGTTTATAAGGAGTTCTACTTGTTTTTTTTCTAAAGCCAACGTTTCATTAGACTGTAAAATGATAACGAGATATCCATTTTTTTCGGCTTCATTAATAATGGCATTTACCACATTTGAAAAAAAGTGATGTACTACTTCAGGGATAATTAAACCAATGGTTTTTGATTCTTTTGTTCTTAAATTTACAGCAAAACTATTAGGGGTATAATGTAGTTTTTGAGCAAGTTCAATTACCGCATTCTTAGTTTTTTCACTAACATCCGGATAGTTTTTCAGCGCTTTTGAAACAGTGGTTATTGAAATTCCCAGTTTTGTTGCAATTTCTTTAAGAGTAATATCTTTCATGAATCGAATTTCTACGTATTTAATTTTAGGAAAATATTTTTAGAAATGACTTTATTTTAAGTCTCCATGTGTTTAGTTTATGCCTATAAAAACTGACTCTAACTTAAAATATTCTTTACCAAGATATTAATTTTTATCTTATTTCTAGTTTTTTTATCAAAATAAACAAATTAATATTGATTCGTTAAATTAGATAAACATGGGTTGGTTGTTTATTGAAGGATTCAATTTTTTTATGTAGATTCTCTTTCAATTATGTTAGTTTCTAATTCAATTGACTGAAAAAGAACTGGTAAATTATTCTTTTTTAGATTGATTTCATCAAATAAAATCGACGCAGACTTTCTTCCAATTTCAAAACCGGGTTGGTCGATTGTTGAAAGTTTTGGTGATATAACGCTTGACATAAACCAATTGCTGAAACCTAAAACTGCAATTCGTTGCGGAATGGAAATCCCTGTTTCATTGAAGTATTTAATGATTCCAATGGCGACTAAGTCAGTAACGGCAAAAATTGCATCTATTTCAGGATGTTCATCAATCACTTTTTTAGCATTTTCATAACCGTCTTCAAAATCCGTGTTGTTGTCACATACAAAAACAAGAGAAGAATCATAAGGAATACCGTTGTCTTCGAGTGCTTTTTTATATCCTAAAAAACGATCAATAGCATTTTGGGGTAAATAAGAACCTCTAAAATGAGCTATTTTTTTGTACCCTTTTTTTATAAGAAAGCTAACAGCATCATAAGCCGCTTTTTTATCATTAATAGTTACTTTTGAGCATTTAACAAGTTTGGCAATTTTATCAAAAAGTACCAGTGGGGTATTGTGAGAAATAATCGATTTTAAATGTTCAAAATCCCCAGTTTCATTGGACAAGGACATTAAAATTCCGTCAACTCTTTTATTTAATAGTAGATCGATTTGTTTTTTTTCAAACTCTAATTTTTCATTGGATTGTAAAATAATAACCAAGTAATCCCTCTTCTCAGCCTCTTCAAGAATTCCTTTAATCACATTTGAAAAAAAATCATGAACAAGCGTAGGGATTATCAATCCTATGGTCTTTGATTCTTTTGTTCTAAGGTTTACAGCAAAACTGTTTGGAGTATAATGCAGTTTTTGAGCAAGTTCAATTACCGCTTTTTTTGTTTTTTCACTTACGTCTGAGTATCCTTTTAATGACTTTGAAACAGTTGTTATAGAAATCCCTAATTGTGCGGCAATTTCTTTGAGAGTGGGATTATTCATAGTTCAATACTCTATTTGTAAAAGCCAAAAAAAACTGCTTCTTGAAAACGAATTTACAATTTATTTGTTGTAAATCAATTTTCAAAAAACAGTTTGTTAATTATACGCAGTTTTGAAGTGTTTAATTTTTATTTGAGTTCAATTATTACCGCTTCAAATGGACGTAAAACATTCTTTTTAAAATTTTTAGTCCCCGTATAATTGTCTAAAATAATTTTAGATTTACTAGTAGAAACCCCTATGCTAAAAGCAGATTTTTTCTCGGAAAAATTCAATAAAACCAATATTTTTTTACCTTCTAACTCTCTAATATATGCAAATACATTAGGGTTTTCTCTGTCTAGCAGAGTATATTTTCCATATACAAAAGCAGGTTCCTTTTTGCGTAATTGTACTAATGTTCTAAAATAGTTTAAGGTTGAATTTGGGTCTTTTTCCTGTGCTTCGGCATTTATTATCGTATAATTTGGGTTTACTTTCAACCAAGGTTTTCCGGTTGTAAATCCTGCATTTTTAGTTGTATCCCATTGAAAAGGTGTTCTTCCATTTTCCCTTGAAGTTTGTTTTTGGCCTTCTAAAAAAGCTTTCAAATCGCCTCCTTTATTTTTTAATCCAATGTATTTATTTCGGGTATCCACATCGTGATAATCTTCTATAGAATCAAAGCGAATGTTAGTCATTCCTAATTCGTCACCATAATAATAATAGGGAGTTCCGCGCATGGTCATTACAAATGTAGAAAGCATCTTTGAAGAGATTTCTCTGAATTCAGGAGTGTCATTGCCAAATTTACTTACCATTCTGGGTTGGTCGTGATTGGCCAGGAAAATCGAAAGCCAACCTTTATCTTTAAAGGTTTCATCATACCTTGAAAAAATATCTTTGTATTTAACAAGACCAAAGTCATTGATGTGCTTACCAATGTCAACGCTTTCAAAATGATAGGCCATGTTTAATTCTTTTCGGTCAGGATCTACAAACAGCATTGCATCTTCTGGAGTACTTCCGGCACCTTCGGCAACGGTCATAATATCATATTTACTAAAAACTTCGCGGTTCATTTCCTGTAAATAATCATGTAGATGCGGGCCAACTCCGTAGTATTTTATGATGTTTTTCTCATATCCTTTTGGTAATTCTGGCCATGTAGTATCTTTTGAAGCAAACTGAAAAGCATCCATTCTAAAACCATCAATCCCTTTGTCTAACCAAAAACGCATCATTTCATATATTTCTTGTCTTAGCTTTGGATTTTCCCAATTTAAATCGGGCTGCTTTTGGGAAAAATAATGCAAATAATAGGCGTCAGTTTGTGCGTCATATTTCCAGGCATCGCTATTCACATCAAAAAAACTCCATCGGTAAGGTGGTTTTCCTTTTTCGGCTGGCCACCAATGGTAGTAATCGCGGTATTTATTGTCTCTTGAATTTCTGGATTGTTTGAACCATTCGTGCTCATCGCTGCTATGATTTACCACTAAATCCATGATGAGTTTGATCCCGCGTTCATGCATCCCTTTTAGCAAAAGATCAAAGTCTTCCATAGTCCCAAAATCTGTCATGATTTGTCTATAGTCACTGATGTCATACCCATTATCATCATTTGGAGAGGTATAAATCGGATTAAGCCAAACCGCATCGATTCCTAGGCTTTTTATATAATCTAATTTTGAAATGATTCCTTTTAAATCTCCAACTCCATCGCCGTCACTGTCTTTGAAGCTTCTGGGATATACTTGGTACACAACAGCTTCTTTCCACCATTTTGCATCATTTTTTTGACTTGTTTTTACAAACTTGTTTTGAGCTGATGTGCTCTCAGCAGAAAATAGTGTAAGAGCAGAAAACAAGCATAATGAGAGAATAGGTTTCATAGCTGTTTGTGTTAATAGTTTTTTTACTGTATTTGTTTGTAAGTATTTTGATGCCAGCACTGTGTGATTTGTTGATTTTATATTGGACTCATAAAAGCATTGATTTCTTTACTGGAAATTTTTGGATTTGCGCCTTCGTTTTTTGCTACAATCGCGCCTAAAGCACAAGCAAAATCAATCGCTTCTTGGGGATTCACATTATTTAATAGTTTAGAAATTAATCCAGCTAAAAAGGAATCTCCTGAGCCTACAGTATCAACAACATCAATTTTATAGCCACTATTGTAATACATTTTTCCATTATAATACAAAACTGCGCCATGACTTCCTTTGGTTACACAAATGTGTTTTGTGTTTGTTTGTTCAGCAATAAAAAGTATGTTTTGTTCCAATGAATGATAGGGGGAATTCATAAAAGCACTTATTTCATACAATTCATCATCATTGAATTTTATAAAATCAGACTGCATCATTAAATTAATCAGGATTTCCTTGGTGTAAAAAGGAGCACGCAAATTAACATCGAAAACAGCGTATTTTGCATAGTTTATTATTTCTAAAAGTGAACTTTGTGAGACGGAATCTCTACATACAAGACTCCCAAAAACAAGTGCGTCCGCTTTTTTGACCATGATTTCGTCTTCCGGAATACAAACAATTTTATCCCAAGCAACCGGGTAATTTATGGTGTATGAAGCAGAACCCTTTTCATTTAATTTTACAATTACTTCTCCAGTGTGAAAAATTTCATCAACTTGAATCGAAGTAGTATCCACGCCATTTGCCCGAACATAGTCTACTAATTCTTGGCCTATTGCATCTTTGCCAATTCGGCTGATTATATGCGTATTCACTCCAAGTGATGCTAGTCGTAATGCGACATTCAATGGTGCGCCGCCAATTTTTCTGTGTGTTGGAAAAACATCAAATAATACTTCTCCAAAACAAACGATGCTGAGTTTTTCTTTGAAATTATTCATTATTAACCATTTTGTGTTCTAATTCTTCTAACGATAAACCTTTGGTTTCGGGCATCATAAACAATACAAAAACCAATTGTAAGACCATCATAAAAGCAAAAAATGCAAAGATTGGCCAAGGATTTATTTTGAATAAGTCAATGACTACTGGTCCGGCCAAAGTAATTAATGCAGCAAAAATCCAGTGAATTCCTGTCCCAAAAGATTGTCCGTTAGCTCTAACATTATTTGGAAATATTTCTGAAATGAATACCCAAATTACAGCACCCTGTCCAATAGCATGAGAAGCTATAAATAACATGATTGATGACATCAAAATGATAGGACCCAGATTATTGTAAAAGGCAAGAGCAACCATGCCTAAACTTATAATGTAACCTAAAGAGCCTATAATCATAAGTTGTTTTCGTCCTAAAACATCTATTAATCGCATTCCGGCAATGGTAAAAATTAAATTTGTTACTCCAATTAAGATGGAGTTCATCAAGGATTCCTTTGAACCTAATCCTGCCATTTCCAATATTTCTGGGGCATAGTACAGAATAAAATTAATTCCTGATAGTTGATTGAAAAAAGCCAGTAAAAAAGCTAAAATGATAGGCAGTTTGTATTTTTTTGAAAAGATAGATTCTTTTACAGAAGTCTCATTTAAATCTTTTTTGATTTCATGAAAACTTTCTAAAGCCTCTTCTTTACTGTAAATCATTTCAAGGACTTTTATCCCTGCTGCGTCATCTCTTTTTTTCAAGATTAACCAACGTGGACTGTCCGGAATTTGTAAAACGATTATACTGTAAATAAATGCAGGAAGCGCAACAATACCAATCATCCAGCGCCAGTCATTTTCTCCTCCAACACCTTCGAATAAATAATTAGAAAAGAAAGCAATCAAGATACCGAATACAATATTAAATTGAAATAAGGTTCCTAATTTACCTCTGTTTTGTGGAGTGGAAATTTCTGAAATGTAAATAGGAGCTGCCACGGATGAGGCTCCAACACCAATACCGCCAATGAAACGGAAAAATGAAAACGTGTAAGGATCTTGTGCAAATGCCGAACCTAATGCCGATACTAAAAATAGAATCCCAATCCAGAATAATGTTTTCTTTCGACCCCATTTATCACATGGAATTCCTCCTAATAATGAGCCTAATACGGTTCCCCATAAAGCCATTGACATGATAAAAATTCCGTGAAATAATGGAGTGGTGTGCCATAATTCTTTGATGGGTAAATTGGCGCCAGATATTACAACGGTATCAAAGCCAAATAAAAATCCCGCAACAGCTACAGTAAGGGACCAGTTTCGAACGTTATTCATTTTTTATAATTTATGGTTAATAGTTTTGGTTTTATAAATAATTTGTATGGCTACCAGATTCCTTTGATTCTATGGACAGTAAGGTTTTTAATTTCTTGCTTTTCATCGGATTGGATGCTCAGTTTTGTATACGGTTTGTTCGGGAAAATTTGTTCAGTAAAGCTATATACTCCTTCATTTAGGAAAATTTCTATAGAGGACCAATCTAGAATAATTTGGTAGTCAATGGTTTCCGAAATGATACTTGGCGTTGCAGTTTTATGGATTTCTTTTCCAAAGTTTTCTTCGAAATTTACTATTCCGGAATGGCGTCTGTCTATCGAAAAGGTTTTTTGTGCAGCATCATAATTCAAAACCAAAGAATCATTTACTTCGTTAGAAAAAATCAGTTTTAAATTTTTTGAAGCGGCTTTAAATTTTATTTCAGATTGGTTGAAATTATCATAAGTAAAATTGATTTTTTGCTGTGGTTTAATAAGCATCAAATCTTTTGAAAACTCTGAAACCAACTGTTTTTTGAACGGCTCAACAGGGCTATTTTTTAGAACATAACTATTGTTTATTTTTACCAAAGAAAGCTCTCGAGGCAGTGTCATGGCGCTTCTCCAGTTTTTTGTGGGTGTATTTCTGGCATATAGCCAATTGCTCATCCAGCCTAAAAATATTCTCTTGTTATCTGGAGTATTGTTATAAGTAACTCCTGCATAATTATCGGTGCCGTTGTCAATCCATTTAATGTCTTTTTGGGTAGTTTTAAAACTTTTTCCATCATAATCACCTACAAAATATTGTGTTCCGGAACCACCATTAGGTGCGCCAGGATTGATACTGATGAGTAAAACCCATTTTTCTTCTTTAGAACTGGCAACTTTTAATTTGAAAATATCTGGGCATTCCCAAACACCGCCATGAGCACCTATTTTTTTACCAAATTCACTTTCGAATTTCCAATTAATTAAATTTTCTGAAGTGTAAAATTGAGCATGATCTCCGGCTACTAATACCATATTCCAAAGATTAGTTTCGCTGTTCCAAAAAACTTTTGGGTCCCTGAAATCCTTTAAAACAGAATTTTTGACAATAGGATTTTTTTCATATTTCAACCAAGTTTCGCCTTCATCTAGACTATAAGCTAATCCTTGCGTTTGATAATCCGTTCTGCCCGCTTTTTCGCCTGCCATGTCGTGATAGGTGAAAATCGCAATCATCGGTGGGTTTTCTTTAGTTCCTAAACCGGAGGTATTATTTAGATCCACCACTGCACTTCCTGAAAATATCATACCTAGTTTATCAGGAAATAAAGCAATTTTTTTGTGGGTCCAATGAATTAAATCGGTACTTGTGGCATGTCCCCAATGCATCGGTCCCCAAACAATATCATCTGGGTAATATTGATAAAATAAATGATAAATACCTTTATAGTACACCATACCGTTTGGGTCATTCATCCATTTTTTTTCTGGAGAAAAATGAAATTGTGGTCTAAACGGTTCTTTGTATTTCTCTGAAGAATCAATTTTTATTTTTTCAGAAGAGGTTATGGCAATAATTGCATTGCTTTCTTCTTTTTTACAAGAAAACAAGAATAATGTGCTGCCAAATAAGAAGAAAATCGATGCGATGTTATTTGCGAACTTCATTAAAAAAAGAATTTATTATTATATTATCTTCATAAAAATAGAATTCTATTTTTTAATTATTCAAAATAGTCTAATTAAAAACGTTTTCGATATGTCGAAAACGTTTTCGATTTGGATTCAATGTACTATATGGAACTATTCAATTTTTTAAGAAATAAATTATATAAGTTTGAAAATATTATTAAAAAATATAAATATGATTTCAACATTTAAGAGTCTAGTCTTCCTGCTTTTAACAGGTCCAATTGTTTTTGGACAAACTAAATCAGACGAATGGCATTTACAGGCAAATTCCAGAGAAAATTATTTTGGCGTAGCCATGGCAAATGGACAAATAGGAATTGTTACGGATGATACTCCTTTAAAAACAAAAGAAATTATTCTGAACGGAGTTTATGATGGTAGTCCTGAAAATGGAATTAGCAGAATTGTACGAGGAATTGAGTTTTTGAATCTGCATTTGAATATAAACAATCAAGAAATCAAATCAGATAATATTGATAATTGGAGTCAAGTAGTTTCTATGAAAGAAGGGACAAGTACCACTTCATTTTCATTTAAAGATTTAGCAACTATCAATTATACGATTTTGGCTAATAGAGCTGTTCCTTTTTCAGCAATGGCAATTGTCGAAATTACTCCAATTAAGGATATCGAAATTACCGCTAATAATTATATGGTGGTTCCTGATGAATTGAAAGGGGCTAAAAGTCAGTTTCGTGTTTTAAAAGACAATCAATATTTAATGCCAGTTTTTGGTACCGTCGCTAAAACGCTTACGGGGAAATATACGGTTGCGGCCTCAACAACATTTCTTTTTGACGGACAAGGTGAAACCTTAAAACAAACCAGAAATGAAGTTGGCTTTACTAAAAAATTAATGAAGGGTAAAAAATACCGTTTTGCAGTTGCAGGTGGAATTTGCACTTCAAAAGATGTTACTGATCCTTTGAATGAATCCGAAAGACAGCCAATATATGCTTTACAGGAAGGAATTGATAAATTATTGAACCGTCACAAACAAGCTTGGGCTGAATTATGGAATACCGGTGATGTTCAAATTGAAGGAGATCTTGATGCGCAACAACGGGTACGTTTTGCGTTGTACAACTTGTATTCATATATACGCCCGGAAACGAGGCAAAGTGTAGCTCCAATGGGATTATCATCGCAGGGATATAATGGTCATATTTTTTGGGACACGGAACTTTGGATGTATCCAACACTATTGGCTTTACAACCTGATATGGCAAAATCATGTTTAGATTATCGTTCAGACCGTTTGCAAAAAGCAAAACAAAAAGCTTTTATCTATGGATATAAAGGAGCAATGTATCCTTGGGAATCTGATGATACAGGAGAAGAAGCAACTCCAACTTGGGCATTGACAGGGATTTTTGAGCAACACATCACGGCGGATGTTTCGATTGCATTTTGGAATTACTACAGTTATACACAAGATAAATCTTGGTTGAGAAAAGAATGGGCGGTTCTGAAAGAAACAGCAGATTTTTGGGTAAGCCGTGTAGTTAAAAATCAAGATGAAAGTTATTCTATTTTAAATGTAGTTGGTGCCGATGAATATGCCCAACACGTAGATGATAATGCCTTTACAAATGCATCAGCTATTGAGTCTTTGAAAAACACGATTAAAGCGGCAACAATTTTGAATGAGCCAATCAATCCAAAATGGGCGGCAGTATCAGAGAAATTACTTATTCATAGAGAGAATGGGATTACTCAAAATTATAAAGGATATCAAGGACAAATGATAAAACAAGCCGATGTGAATTTGTTAGCGTATCCTTTACATATAATTACAGACAAAGCCCAAATTGAAAAAGATTTGGAATACTATGCAGAGAAAATAGATAAAAAAGATGGTCCAGCGATGGCTTCCGGAGTTTTATCTGTTTTGTATTCACGATTAGGAGACAGAGAAAAAGCGTATAGTTATTTTGTAAAATCCTATTTGCCAAATAGCCGTCCGCCTTTTGGAGTGTTTTCGGAATCTGCAAATAGTAACAATCCATATTTTGCCACGGGAGCAGGAGCAATGCTTCAAGCCGTTATTTATGGTTTTGGCGGAGTGGAACAAACGGATATGGGATTGAAATACAATAAAGGATTGTTACCCAAACAATGGAAATCGTTAAAGATTATTGGTATTGGAGTTGACAATAAAACAATTGTTATCAAATAATTAAGTTAAAGTTTTTTTTGCCACGAATACATGATTCAATCTGTTTGTAATGGATTTAATTACTGTATTCGTGGCTTTTTTATTTCTATTTTTTTTAGGGATTTAATCAAGTAATGTTCTTAAACTCTAAACGTATTTATCTAATGAATTTTATGTGTTTTTGTTACATTACTATTTTTTTAGGGTTATGAAATGGGAAATAAAGCATATGTGGTTTTTTTAGCCAAATGTTTTGAGGTATATTTATTTAACCAAATTCAGATTGTTGATTTATAGCAAAAAATGACATTGCTTTAAATAATTCGCAATGTTCTTTCTTAATAGACGTTTTTTTTGATTAAAACGCAATGATTTTTCGATGTAAAAGCGAAAATAATACAAGAATGATTTTTTTAGTACCTTTTTTTTATGTTTATTATAATTTTAGTATTAATTTTTTAAAGGATTAATTTTAAAATCGAAAACGTTTTCGGCACAACGAAAACGTTATAGTTTAGTAAAATCTTAATATTATCATAAATTTATAATTATGTTTGAACTTAATATTTAAAACAAACCATTAAAACAAATTATTAACCAACTTATTTATTACGTATGAAAAATAGTCTAATTAAAGGCTTGATGGTGTTTCTAACGATGCTATGTACAAGTTTGACATATTCGCAAGATGTGTCTGGAACTGTATCTGATGCTAGCGGTCCGCTTCCAGGGGCTTCTATCTTAGTAAAAGGAACAACAAATGGAGCGCAAACTGATTTCGATGGAAAATTTACTATCAAGAATGTTGGCTCAAACGCAGTTTTAGTTTTTAGTTACATTGGTCTTAAAACTCAAGAGGTAAATGTAGCAGGAAAAAGCACAGTTAATGTAGTGTTAAAAGAAGACTCAGCTGAATTAAAAGAAGTTGTAGTTATAGGCTACGGTTCAGTTAGAAAGAAAGATGCAACTGGTGCAGTTGATCAAATTGGTGCAAAAGATTTTGATAATGTATCTTCTCCTTCGCCTGCTCAATTATTGAGAGGTAAAGTTGCAGGTGTTCAAGTTACACAATCTAGTGGTGAGCCAGGTGCTGGTGTTGCTATTAGAGTTCGTGGTAACTCATCTATTCGTTCAGGAAACGGACCATTAATCGTTATTGATGGTGTGCCTTTGGATGGTGGAAATGTTTCTGGTGGAGGAGCTGATTTATTAGGAACTTCATCTGCAAGAAACCCATTAAACTTTATCAATCAAAATGATATCGAAAGTATGTCTGTGTTGAAAGATGCTTCATCTACGGCTATCTATGGTTCTCGTGGAGCTAATGGTGTTATTGTGATTACTACTAAAAAAGGTAAATCTAAAGAACCACAATTAACATATAGTACTTCATTTCAATTTAGTAAATTGTCAGGTAAACTGGATGTAATGACTGGTGATCAATTTGCAGAAGCAGGTGGAGATGATAAAGGATCAAGATCTTACAACTGGAAAGATGCAGTTTTAAGAAGTGGATTCTCAATGAATCATGATTTATCTTTTAGTAAGACTACAGAAAATTCTAATACAAGAATATCTTTTGGAGCTTCTAATACAGATGGAATTGTTAAAAACACAGGTTTAGACAAATACAGCGCATCATTTTATAACTCTAACGACTTTTTTGGAGGAGCTGTAAAAGTAGAGTCAAGAATTATTTATGCTTCATTGAAAGATCAAGCGACTCTTTTGTCTAATAATGCAGGTTTTATTGGTAACGTAATTGGTACTGCTTTATATTGGAACCCAACTTTGCCAATTTATAATGCTAATGGTTCATACAATGTAGTAGGAGATGATTATTTAAATCCAGTACAATTATTAAATTCATATACAGATTATACGAATACTAATAAATTATTAGGAAGTATCAATACTACATGGAAAATCAATAGTAAATTGAAATATCAATTCTTATTTGGTGTTGAGAGTTCTACTTCTAGCAGAAAAAGCCAGTTGTTGCCAACTATGGAAATTTCAGGAGCGGCATTTCAAGCAACAGTTCCTGGTTCAAGCGAAGTTAAATTTGGTACAGCTTTTATCAATAATCAAAATAAGTTTAATAAAACGTTTGAACATACGTTGAATTATAATAATGATTTTGGTGATAACTTTAATTTAGACGCGTTAGTTGGTTATTCTTATTATGATTATACTGCCGATGGAAATTTTGCAAGTGGTAAAGGATATGATGTTAACCAAACTAATTTGATTGATAACATTGAAGGAGGTCTTCAAAATGAGTACAGAGTATCTTCTTATAGAAACAGAGTGGAATTACAATCTTATTTTGGTAGAGTAAATGCTACTTTATTTAAAAAATTGATTCTTACTGCTACATTGAGATCTGATGGATCAACAAAATTAGGAATTAATAACAAATACGATTATTTTCCTTCTGCAGGTATAGCTTACAAAGTTATAGAAGATAAAGAAGGTTTGTTGAATAGCTTCAAAATTAGAGGGAATTATGGTATCACAGGAAACCAGGAATTTGCGCCAAACTCTGCAATTGCTAGAGCTTCTTATGGTAACAATGGTAATTTAAATGTTGATACAAACTCTAACGCTGATTTGAAATGGGAAACTACTAAATCATATGGTGTAGGAGCTGATTTTGAATTGATCAATAATAGATTAACAGGTTCGTTAGATTATTTCCAAAGAGATACTAAGGATTTAATTTTCCCGGTACCGGCAGCTGCAACTCAGCCTGGACCACCATCTCCACGTTTTAAAAACTTACCTGGAAACTTAATCAATAAAGGTGTTGAGGTATCTTTGAACTATAAAGTAATTGACACTGAAGATTTAACTTGGGATGTTTCAGGGAATGCATCATTCTTAAGTAATGAAGTTAAAAACTTCGCTGGTTTTATCTCTACTGGTGGATTGAATGGTCAAGGGTTAACAGATGCTTATGCTCAGGTAATTACAAACAATCAACCAGCATATACTTATTATTTGTATGAGTGGAGAGGATATGATGCAACAGGTAATTCAATTTATGCTGATGCAGCAGGTAATGATACAGGTTTAGGAACTGCAGCTAAAAAATTATTGGACAAACAACCTTTGCCAAAAATTAATGTTGGTTTTACTACTAATGTAGCTTACAAAGGATTTGATGCAAGTGCTTCTTTCTATGGTGCTTTTGGTCACTACATTTATAATAACACAACAAATGCTTATTTCTTTAAAGGAGCTTTCCTAGGAGGTAGAAATACAACTTTAGAAGCTGCAACTTCTCCTCAAGCACAAGGAGATCCGAACTCTCCATCTACTAAGTATTTAGAAAAAGGAGATTTCTTGAGAATGGGTAATCTAACGTTTGGTTATACTGTAAATTCTTTAGAAAGATTTAGAATTAAATCGGCTCGTTTCTTTGTAAATGCATCTAATTTATTTATTATTACTAGTTATTCAGGATCTGACCCAGAGGTTGATACTGATAAATCATTAAACGGAGTGCCTTCGGCGGGGATGGAGTATTTATCTTATCCTAGAGATAAAAGTGTATCAGTTGGACTTAACGTAACATTTTAATTAAAAAAACAATGAAAAGAATAAATATTATAAAAAGCATCTTGTTTACTAGTACTATTATTCTAGGAGTAAGTTGTACTAATCTAGATGAGGAAGTATTAGATGGTGTAGTCATTAGCAGTACTGGAGGTTCAACAGTTAATTCTGCTTCATTATTGGTTAGTGCTTATGAAGGATTAAGAGGTTTTCAAGATCAAGATAAAATGTTTGCCTTAGATGAAATGTCTACGGATGCATTAGTTGGACCTACAAGAGGTGGTGACTGGGATGATAATGCTAAATGGAGACAATTACATACGCATACTTGGGCACCAGATAATATTGAGATTAGAAATGCTTGGAACTCATTATTGTCACAAGTTTACAATTGTAACTTGGTTATAGAAAATGGTACTGCTACGCAAATATCTCAAGCTCGTTTTTTGAGAGCGTTTTACTATTATAATGTAATTGATTTATATGGTCAGGCACCTTACAGAGAAGCTGGTAGCTCTCTGGAAGCAGATCCTAAAGTTTGGACAAGACAAGAAGCTACAGCTTTTGTTATTAGCGAACTTGAAGCAATTATAGGAAGCTTGCCTGCTCGTGTTGCTGGCGATGCCAGTATTGTTAATGTAGATGCAGCTCACTTTTTATTGGCTAAATTATACTTGAACAAAGGGGTTTTTAATGCTGCTGATGCTGCAGGACCTTATACTTTTGATCCTGCTGATATGACTAAAGTTGTAACTCATGTAGATGCAATTAATAGTTCTTTAGCAACTGATTATTGGGATAATTTCAAACCAACAAATAATACATCTCCAGAAATTCTTTTCTCTTCTAAAAATATTAGAGGTGGTCAAGGTGGAGGTATTCAATCAAGATGGAGAATGGGTATGCATTACCAACAGACACCTGATGGTTGGAATGGTTTTGCAACTGTAGCTGAATACTACAATAAGTTTAATCCTAATGATAGACGTATTAAAAATTCAGATCAATATATTATTGACGCTTTTGGTAATAATGTTGGATTTCAAGTAGGTCAAATGAAAAATGGTAAAAACCGTGATGAATTTGGTAGAGATAAAGATGCGAGTGGAGCATTATACACTAACATACCAGCTGGTACTGTAAATTTAAAGGATAGAAAAGGTAATCCTTTAGTGTTTACTGCAGCCTTGACATTGATTACTGGAGGTGCTACACTTGAAACTGCAGGGATCAGAAGTCAAAAATACATTCCGGATGAAGCTAATGTTGGTACTCCTGAAAATGATTATGCGTTGATGCGTTATTCAGATGCGTTATTGATGAAAGCAGAAGCAATTCTAAGAGGTGGTACTGGAGTTAATGACTTAACAAAATTTGCTCAATTAGTATCTAGAACTAATGTAGCAGGTACAGTTCCAACTACTTTAGATGCTATATACACAGAAAGAGGTAAAGAGTTATGGTATGAAGGATGGAGAAGAAATGATATGATTCGTTTTGGAAAATTCTTGGAAGCTAGAGAGTTGAAACCTTATGTGTCTGATAATAGATATGTGTTATTCCCAATTCCAGCGGATGCTTTATTCAATGCAAATTTGAAACAAAATCCAGGTTACTAAAAAAATGTTTACAATTAATTATTTTTTGAGTTAGTTATAAAGAGGGTATTTATTACCCTCTTTATTTTATATCTATTTTATTCTTTTTTATTATCAATATTATATAAATTAGGCAATTCTAATCAACTGAAATTACCTAACTAAATTCTACAATATAATATGTCAAATCGTTTTGTCTTATTACCACTTATTATTCTCTTTTTTTCCAATTGTTCCAAAGAAAATTCAGAAAATAAAGACGCCTTATTCTCCAAGTTAGATGCTTCACAAACCGGAATTAATTTTCTAAATGAAGTTAAAAATGGCGCAGACATGAACATATTCAAATACAGAAATTTTTACAATGGTGGCGGTGTAGCTATTGGAGACATCAATAACGATGGTCTTTCCGATGTATATTTTACTTCAAATCTTGGAACGAACAAACTGTACTTAAATAAAGGAAATTTTAAATTCGAGGATATTTCTAAAAAAGCGGGTGTTGAAGGAACCAAAACCTGGTCGACGGGTGTTGTAATGGTTGATTTGAATGCCGATGGTTTACTCGATATTTATGTGTGTAACGCAGGAAATAGTTTGGGTGATAAACAAAAAAACGAACTTTTTATTAATAACGGCAATAATACTTTTACTGAAAAAGCAGCCGAATACAATCTAGCTGACACAGGAATTACTACGCATGCTGCTTTTTTTGATTATGATAAAGATGGTGATTTAGATGTTTACATTCTAAATAACAGTTTTATACCGGTAAGCAGTCTTAATTATTCTAACAAAAGAGACTTAAGGGATAAAGATTGGGATGTCGCTGAAATTCTAAAAGGAGGCGGTGACAAGTTGTTGCGCAATGACAACGGAAAATTCGTTGATGTAAGTGAGAAATCAGGAATTTATGGTAGTTTGATAGGCTTTGGTCTTGGAGTTACGGTAGGAGATGTAAATGGAGATTTGTATCCGGATATTTATATTTCGAATGATTTTTATGAAAGAGATTATTTATACATAAATAATAAAAACGGAACCTTTACCGAACAAATTCAGGGATGGACATCACACATCAGCCAATCTTCAATGGGAGCTGACATGGCCGATGTAAACAATGACGGGAAAGCCGATATTTTTGTAACGGATATGTTACCGGAACCGGACGAACGCTTAAAAACGACTACAAATTTTGAAAACTATGATTTATTTACAAGGAAAGTAAATCTGGATTTCTACTATCAATATATGCAAAATACGTTGCAAATAAACAATGGCGACAATCAATTTCTTGAAATAGCAAATCATGCAGGCGTTGCCAAAACCGATTGGAGTTGGGGAGCTTTATTATTTGATATGGATAATGATGGTTACAAAGATATTTATGTTTGTAACGGAATTTATAACGATTTAACCAATCAGGATTTTGTTGATTTTTTTGCTAATGAGTTTATGCAAAAAATGGTGGTTACAGGTAAAAAAGAAGAAATTCAGACTATTATCAGTAAAATGCCAAGCACGCCGATACCAAATTACGCCTTCAAGAATAACAAAAACCTGACCTTTAGCAATGAAGCTATGAAATGGGGATTAGATACTCCAAGTTTTTCTAACGGTGCTGCTTACGGGGATTTAGATAATGATGGTGATTTAGATTTGATTGTCAATAATGTCAATATGGAATCTTTCGTATATCGAAATAACTCCGAGAAAAATAAGAAAAATCATTACGTTAAAGTAAAACTAAAAGGAGATAATCAAAACAAATTTGGTGTTGGGAGTGTTGTTGAGTTATTCTCTGGTAAAGAAATTCTTAGGCAAGAGTTGATTCCGTCCAGAGGTTTTCAATCGTCTATTGATTATGTAATGACTTTTGGTATTGGAACTAAAAAAATTGATTCATTACAAGTGATTTGGCCAAATGGTAAATCTGAGACGATTAAAAAAATTGCCAATAATTGTACTTTAAATTTGAATATTACAAATGCCAAAGTAGATTATGTTACTAAAAATGACAAGCCAAAACCATTGTTTGCTGAAAAGAAAAATCAATTTTTAGCACACAAAGAAAATAATTATGTCGATTTTGATCATGAAGGTTTAATCTCTAAAATGCTTTCTCAAGAAGGGCCGTCATTAGCAGTTGCTGATATTAACGGTGATGGGAATGAGGATGTTTTTATTGGCGGAGCCAAAGGGCAAGCCGGTAAAATATATTTAAATAAAGGGAATGGTAATTATTCAGTTACTGATCAGAAGGATTTAGATGCAGATGCTATTTTTGAAGATACTGCGGCCAGTTTTTTTGATGCTGATAATGATGGAGACATCGATTTACTTGTAGGTTCCGGTGGAAATGAAAAAGCGGATCAGGCAAATTATAAAAACCGTCTGTATTTGAATAACGGAAAAGGAGTTTTTGTGAAAAGCAAAACGAATATACCAACAACAAACAATAATGTTTCGGTAATCGCTTCAAACGATTTTGATAATGATGGCGATACCGACGTATTTATAGGAAGTCGAAGCGTTCCTGGTGTTTATGGAATTGATCCTAAGCATTTATTATTGGAAAACGACGGAAAAGGAAACTTTATAAACGTAACCGATAAAAAAGCATTCAAAATTAACTCGGTTGGAATGATAACCGATGCAATTTGGGAAGATATTGATAACGATTCCAAAAAAGATTTAATTTTAGTTGGGGATTGGACAGCGCCAATGATTTTCAAAAATAATGGACGCCGATTGGTGGAATATAAATCTAATCTTACTGGGTATCTTGGTTTTTGGAATGCTGTTAGTTGTGTTGACTTGAACAATGACGGTAAAAAAGATTTGATTTTAGGTAATAAAGGAACAAATACAAACTACAAAGCAACCAATGCAAATCCGATGAAATTGTTTACCAATGATTTTGATAATAATGGAACCATTGAACAAATAGCAACCAGATCAATTGAAGGTAGAGATTTACCAATAAATCTAAAACAGGAATTGGCCAAACAGATTCCTTCGATTAAGAAGAAAAATTTAAGCTATGCGGATTATTCTAAGAAAACATTTCAGGAATTATTTGCTAAAGAAGTAGTCGATAATTCGATTCAGAAGACAGTAAATATTCAAGAAAGTGTAATTGCAATCAACAAAGGAAATGGTAAGTTTGAGATAAAAGCGCTTCCAAAAGAAGTTCAGTTTTCTTGTGTAAACACCATTAGTACTATGGATGTTAATAATGATGGAATTTTGGATTTAATCTTGGGTGGAAATCAATACGAGTTCAAACCACAATTCTCCAGATTGGATGCTAATTATGGCAGCATACTTTTAGGAAGCAAAAACGGAACTTTTTCATGGTTGCCTTATAATAAATCAGGTTTCTTCATAAAAGGGGAAGTAAAACAGGTTAAAATAATAAAAGATAAAAATAAAACGGTTTCAATTATAGCTGTTGTAAATGATAATACCCCTAAAATATTTAGACGCCATGAATAATTTTTTCAGAATAGGACTGGCTTCATTGCTATTTATTGGTTGTTCCAAAAAAGAGGGGCAATTATTTGAGAAATTGTCTTCAGAGGAAAGCAATATTACATTCAATAACCAATTATTAGAATCCAAAAACATTTCCATTTTAGATTACCTCTATTATTATAATGGTGGAGGCGTTTCCCTTGGCGATATCAATAATGACGGTTTGGTAGATATTTATTTCACTTCCAATCAAGGAAAAAATAAATTGTATTTGAATAAAGGGAAAAATAAATTTGAAGATATTTCAGTAAAAGCTGGTGTAGAAAGTCAAAGTGACTGGAATGCCGGGACTGTTATGGCTGATGTAAATGGAGATGGATATCTTGATATTTATGTTTGTGCAGTTGTTGGAATTAATGGTTTTGAAGGTCAAAACGAATTATTCATCAACAACAAGGACAACACATTTACTGAAAGTGCAGCAGAGTACGGATTAGATCTTGATAATTACAGTTCTTCAGCAGCATTTTTTGATTATGATTTGGATGGGGATTTAGACATGTATTTATTGAATCATGCCGTTCACTCTGAATTATCTTTCGGAAATGCTGCTATTAGGACTAAAAGAAGTTATGAATGTGGGGATAAGTTATTTCGCAATGATAATGGAAAATTTGTTGACGTAAGTGAGCTGGCAGGAATTTTTGGAGGTGCCAATGGCTACGGTTTAGGATTGGCGGTTTCTGATTTTAACTTAGATGGTTATCCAGATATTTATGTGGGGAATGATTTTCACGAAGATGATTACTACTATATAAATAATGGTGATGGAACTTTTACGGAAAGTTTAAAACAATATTTTGGACACACAAGTCGTTTTTCAATGGGAGTTGATGTTGCAGATGTTAATCATGATGGCTTTCCAGATGTTCTGAGCTTAGACATGCTTCCAGAAGACGAAAAGGTGTTGAAATCTTCATTGGGTGATGACAATACTCAAATGATAAAAATGAGAACCGAAAAACTAGGTTATCATTATCAGTATTCCAGAAATACGTTGCAATTAAATCAAGCAGGAGGCCATTTTACAGAAACTGCTTTATTGAGTGGTGTAGCAGCAACTGATTGGAGTTGGAGTACTTTATTTGGTGATTATGATCAAGATGGAGAACAAGATATTTTTATTAGTAACGGAATTCCAAAACGTCCGAACGATTTAGATTACGTGAAATATTATTCAAATGATCAAATAAAAAACAAAATCAGTACGACAAAGTTATTGGATAAAGAAGCGCTGAAGAGAATGCCAAAGGGAAATGTGACAAACTATGTTTTTCAAGGTGCAGCTGATTTACAGTTTAAAAACCGTTCAAGTGATTGGATAGAAAATGATTCTATAATTTCAAATGGTAGTGGTTATGCAGATATTGATAATGACGGAGATTTAGATGTAATTACCAATAATACCAATGCAATTGCATCCCTTTATATAAATAAAACGGATACCAAATCAAACTATTTAAAATTGAAACTACGGTTTACAGGAAAAAATACTTTTGGGATTGGAGCCAAAGTAATTTCTTATTCCAAAGAAAAAAAACAATTTAAGGAACTACAGACTACCAGAGGATTTCAATCTTCATCAGAACCAATTATCCATTTTGGTTATGGAAAAACAACTAAGGTAGATTCGTTAGTGGTGATTTGGCCGGATAAAACATATCAAACAGTAAAGAATGTTAAAACATGTCAAACGCTTACCATAAAAGCCAATCAGAATAGAAAAGCTTTTGATTATAAAAAATTGCATCCGGGTGTTTTGCCAATTTTCAAAAAACTGGAAACGGGTTTAGGAATCGACTTTATACATCAGGAAAATGATTTTATTGATATTTTGTCTCAAAAATTAATTCCATATCAACGTTCTGATCGTGGAGCAGCAACAGCAGTTGGAGATTTAAATGGAGATGGGAAAGAGGATATTTTCTTTGGTGGTTCCAAAGGTAAAAAAGCATCGATTTATTTTCAAAATGCTTCCGGATTTTCTAAAAAGAGATTTGCTGAAATCGAAAAAGATTCTATTTTTGAAGATGCTTCAGTTGTCATAGGCGATTTCAATAATGATAAAACAAATGATTTGTATGTAGCTTCCGGTGGAGGTGAAAATGCATCTAATTTGCAAGACCGTTTGTATCTAAATAAAAACAATCAGTTCCTAAATGCAGTTTTGCCTAAGCTGGCTCAAAATGCATCGGTTGTAAAGGCTTTTGATTATGATAAAGATGGTGATTTAGATATTTTTGTTGGTAACAATTCAATCAATAATAGATTTGGAAGCATGCCGGATTGCTATTTGTTGAACAACAATAAAGGAATATTCACTATTGTTCAAAATAAGACTTTTGAGAAAATCGGAATGGTTACAGATGCTGTTTTTACTGATTTTAACAAAGACGGAAAAACAGATTTAATTGTAGTTGGCGAATGGATGAAGCCTACTTTTTTTGCCAATAAAAACGGTAAATTCACGGATGTAACAGCAACAGTTTTTCCGGAAAAAAATAATGGATTGTGGCAATCAGTACTTCCTTTTGATATAGATCATGATGGTGATGAAGATTACTTGGTAGGAAACTGGGGAATGAATTCTAAATTCAAAGCTTCGCAGGATTTTCCAATGAAAATGTATTATGATGATTTTGATACTAACGGATCTTTTGAAACGATTGTGGCAATAGAAAAGAAAGGACAATATTATACTACATTAGGTCTGGATGAACTTGCAGAACAGTTCAGCGGGATGTTAAAAAAGAAATTCAACAGTTACAAATCCTTTGCGGGTAAAGCATTAGTTGAAATTTTTGATCCAAAAATGTTGGAAAAAGGAACTTTGTTTGAAGTTCACAATCTGAAGTCAGGTTATTTGAGAAATGATAAAGGAAAGTTTACTTTTGTTCCTTTTTTGAATAAAATGCAAGTGGCACCCATTACAAGTTTTCTGAAATCTAATTTTGATTCAGATGCGAACGAGGAGGTTTTTGTAGCAGGAAATTATTTTGGAGTCTCTCCTTATCACAGTAGGTTTGACGGATTTTCTGGAGCTTTGATCAAGAATGAAAAAACCATCTTTTTAGGCAATCAAATAGGAATTGATTTGACGCAAAAGGCAGTTAGGCATTTGGATATTGTTAATTTCAATGGAAAAAAATATATGTTGATTACTATCAATAATAAAAAAGCAGAATTGTATGAAATGCCTTCAGCTAAAAAATAATTTAATGACAAATAAAATAATTAAACCGAATAACATGAACTCTAAAATTTATCTTTTAGGACTTGTAATGCTTTTTTTAACTTCATGTAAAAAAGACACTCCTATTAAAGTGACGACAGATGATTTTTGTGCTGCAGTTGATACGGTAACAGGAATTATGGTCCATGATATATTTTCGCCTCCTGTAGCCAGTAGAATTTATGTTTATCCAAATGTTGCTGCTTATGAGATTATGGCTCAAAACAACACTAAATATGAAAGCTTACAAGGTCAGTTAAAAGGATTAGATTCTATTCCTAAACTAGATCCGAAAAGTGGAGTGAATAAAAATTTAGCAGCGCTTATTGCCCATATTGAAGTGAGTAAACAATTGATTTTTTCTGAGGAAGCTCTAGAAAAATACAGAGATAGCTTGTATGAAAAATGGGGTTCCGAAAATCAAAAAGAATTTGATGTGTCTAAAGAATACGCTTTAAAAGTGGTGGACAGAATCAAAATGTGGATGGGAAAAGACAATTATAAGCAAACTCGAACTTTTTCTAAATTTTCAGTTCATGCAGATCAAGCTGGAAGATGGCAGCCAACTCCGCCATCTTATATGGATGGTGTTGAACCGCATTGGGGAGAAATAAGGACTTTGGTTATGGATTCAGCATCACAATTTAAACCCATTGCACCTTATCCTTTTTCTACGGATAAAAATTCTGCTTTTTATAAAGATGCAAAAGAAACTTATGATGTAGGAAATTTAATTTCTGAAAAATTAGTTGAAGTGGAGAAAAATTCAAACAAACCAATTCCTGAAGAATCGGCTATAGCTTCCTTTTGGGATTGTAATCCGTATGCTACCGTAATACAAGGTCATATGATGTTTGCAAAAAAGAAAAATACACCAGACGCACACTGGATTAACATTACTAAAATAGCTTTAAAAAAATCTAAATCAGATTTTGAGACTACGGTTTTTGCTTACACGAAAACATCAATTGGAATTTTTGAGAGTTTTATCAGTTGCTGGGAAGAAAAGTACAGAAGTAATGTTGTGCGTCCTGAAACGTATATTAATCAAAATATAGATGAAAACTGGAGACCACAATTACAAACACCACCTTTTCCGGAATATGTAAGCGGACATTCTGTTGTTTCTTCGTGTTCAGCAATTATTCTAACCTCTATTTTTGGGGATAATTTTAGTTATATCGATGATTCAGAAGTTTCTTTTGGGTTGCCTAAAAGACCTTTTAAATCATTTAAACAAGCTGCCGCAGAAGCTTCAATTAGTAGGCTTTACGGAGGGATTCACTACAGAGCAGCAATTGAAAATGGTGTTGCACAAGGCAATAATATTGGAGGTTATATCAATAATAAATTAAAGATGATTAAAAAATAATGACTGTTAGAAAAAAATTATAATTGGTTTTAGTGTTTTATTTTCATTGTTTTTAATTTGGTACCTCTTTATAAAGGAAGAAGATTATTCTATTTCGTTTAAAGTAAATGCAGCTACAGGGACTGTTTTTCAAGGGATTCAGGAATGGTCAAATGCTCAGGCTTTAAAGGAATCTGAAAGGTATGTAATTTTAGAAAAGAGAAATTTTGATTTCATCAAGCAAGAAATGAAAAAAGATGATGTTCAAATGGAATATAATTGGGACATTACGTATATAAATGATTCGGTGACAAAAATCAATGTTGGTATCAAGGATTTGAATCATAGCTTGTATAATAAACTAACGGCGCCATTTTTTAATACGAAGTTCAAACAGGAGCAAATCAGAAAAATAACTGATTTCAAGAAAGGATTGGGCGAACATTTAAAAAATTTTAAAGTCAGAATTGAAGGTGAAGGTGTTTCAGAAGAGACATTTGTAGCATACATTAATCTGAAAAGTATTTTACAGGAAAAAGGGCAAACTATGATCGCAAACGATGCTATCATTACTGGTTTTTTATTTGAAAATAAAATAAAAATAAAAGGGCGACCTTACTTAGAAATTATAAATTGGGATCTTGATAAAGAAACAATCGATTTTAATTATTGTTTTCCAGTAGACAAGCCCACAAATAGTGTTATAAATAATGTTGTAAAATTTAAAACTTTACCAGTAATAAAAGGGTTAAAAGCAACTTATTACGGCAATTTCAGGACTTCAGACAGAGCTTGGTTTGCCTTAATGGATTATGCAAAAAAGCACAATCTTAAATTGGAAAATAAAGTTTTGGAACATTTCTTGTCCAATCCTTTTAATGGAGGAGAAGAGTTACAATGGGAAACTAAAATAATTATTCCTTTTACTTCAAAATAAAGAAGAATTTTTTAGGTGATTTAAATTATCGAAAACGTTTTCGGGTCTTCCGAAAACGTTTTTGTTTTTATTCTGTATTTAATTGGCAATTTTAAAATTAATTTTAGAAAAAATTAACAAATTAACCACCTAGAATGAATTTAAAAGTAAAATTGAGCTTTTGGCAAATAATCAATATGAATGTTGGTTTTTTTGGTATTCAATACAGCTTTGGCTTGCAACAAAGTGCCGTAAATCCGATATATGATTTTTTACATGCAAGTCCAGATCAAATCCCCATACTAAATCTTGCGGGACCTTTAACTGGTTTATTGATTCAACCTATTATTGGCGCGATGAGTGATAAAACGTGGCATCCAAGATGGGGAAGACGAAAACCCTACTTTTTTATTGGAGCTATAATTTGTAGTATCGCTTTATTTTTATTTCCATTTAGCAGTTCATTGTGGATGGCTGCTGGTTTGCTTTGGATTCTAGATGTTGGGAATAACACTGCTATGGAGCCGTATCGCGCATTTATTGCTGACACATTAGACGAAGAACAACAGCCCGTAGGTTTTCAGGCTCAAAGTTTTTTTACGGGTTTCGGACAGTTTCTGGCCTATATTTCTCTATTTCTATTTCCAATTGTTTTTGTTGGCTACACAGGATCGTTACCTACTTGGATTTACGCCTCCTTCTTTCTAGGAGCGGTACTTTCTGTAACTTCCATCTGGTGGAGTATGAGTAAAACAAAAGAAATCCCACCAACTGCAGAAGAAATAGCAATTTTAAAAGCTGAACCATTACAGATTTTTTCTCCTTTTATTGATATTTATAAAGCAGTTTTAGAAATGCCAACAGTGATGTGGCAACTGTTTTTGGTTTATTTGTTTCAGTGGTATGCCATGATGTGTTATTGGCAAAACAATTCAAAAAGTATTGCATTGTCCGTATGGAATGTAACTCCAAAGAATGTAATGGGCTATGAAAAAGCCGTTGAGTGGAACGGATTAATAGGTGCTTTTGGATTTATAGTTACATTTTCTGTTGCTTTTTATTTGGCGAAATTAGCTAAAAAACACGGCGCAAAAATGATTCATTTTGTGTGCTTATTATTAGGAGCCGTTTCTTTTTTATGCTTTCCAATAGTCCAAAACCAATACGTATTTTTTGCTGTGATTATTGGATACGGAATTGCTTGGGCAAGCATGATGGGGATTCCATATTTGATGGTTGTTGCTGTTGTTCCAAAAGAGCGTTATGGAGTTTACATGGGAATTATAAATATGATGATTGTTATCCCAATGATTATACAAAACTTGTCGTTTGGTTACATTTTAAAAAACTTTTTAGATAATGATCCTCGTCAAGCAATTACTTTTGCAGGTGTTCTGTTGCTAATCAGTGCTTTTTGTACCCTTTTAATTAAAACTAAAAAAGCTTCAATAGAATAATATGAACAGTGATTTAAATTATAGAAAAGCAATTGAGTTGCTTGAGAAAGTATCTTCTTCAGAAGGATTTTTAGCTAGTGCCCAAAACATTTCTAACTATAAAAGAGTGTGGGCTCGGGATGGTGTGATTTGTGGATTGGCGGCTTTGGCTTCGGGAGATGAAAAATTAATCGAAACATTCCGTAAAACATTAGAAACATTAGCCAATAATCAACATCAAAACGGGACTATTCCATCAAATGTGATGACAAATGGTGATCAAGTTGAGGTTAGTTATGGCGGATTGGCAGGAAGAGTAGATGCGGTGACTTGGTTTGTAATAGGAATTTGCCAATATGCTTATTATACAAAAGATATCACTTTCGTTGCAAAATACGATACTGAAATTGAAAAGTGTTTTGCGCTTTTAGAGGCTTGGGAGTTTAACAATAAAGGGCTTTTATATGTTCCATTATCAGGAAATTGGGCAGATGAATACATCACTGATGGTTATGTTTTGTACGATCAATTACTCCGAATTTGGGCTTTAAAAAGTTACAACCATTTTGCACATGACGATTTGATTGCTGCCAAAATTGTTGCAATAACAAAGCAACTTGAAATTAATTTTACTCCGAATTCTGTTGGAGAGAAATACCACGAACGAGCATATAATGAAGTTAATATTCAAAAATACATGCCGTGTTCATTTTCGCCGGCGGGATATAAAACACAGTTTGATGCTTTTGCAAATTCGCTCGCTTTGTATTTAAACATTGGTTCCGAAAGTTTTCAAAATACAATTTTAGAGTATTCAATTGCACTTAAAAACGAAATGAAATTGCAGCTGTTGCCAGCTTTTTGGCCACCAATAAAAGAAACCGATTTAGACTGGAATTTGCTTAAAAACAATTGCAAATACGAGTTTAGGAATTACCCAAATGAGTTTCATAACGGAGGAAGTTGGTCCATGGTCAATGGGTTTTATGGATTGGCTTTGCTTTCGAAAGAGAAAAATAAGGAAGCAGCAGCGCTTTTAACTGCAATAAACGAAGCCAACGCTATTGAAAATTTCAGTTTCTACGAAAATTTCAACAGTGAAACCAAAGCCCCAAATGGCGTTCCTTTTTGCGCATGGAGTGGTGCTGCAACGGTGCTGTTACACCAAAGTTTACATACAAATTTTAAATTTTTAGTTTAATTGGAAAAGACAATAGACATAATATGTGCTGGCGAAGTGTTGATTGATTTTATTGGTCATGAAATGAATACGTCTATAAATAGAACCAAAGATTACCATCGTTTTCTGGGAGGTTCGCCAACAAATGTTGCCGTAAATGCAACGCGTTTGGGTCTGAAATCAGTATTAGTAGCCACTTGTGGGGAAGATGGTTTAGGCGAATATATTGTTAGGAAGTTAAAGGCAAATCATGTGATTACATCGCAAATTAGAAAATCAGAAACTCATCCGACGTCAGTGATATTTGTTTCTAAATCGACCAGTACACCTGATTTTATTCCTTATCGAGAAGCAGATTGTCAAATTGAGGAAAGTCAAATACCAAATGATTTACTGGAAAGCGCCAAAATTTTCCATACGACTTGTTTTGCTTTAAGCAAAAATCCAGCTCGGACAACTATTGTGGAAAGTGCCAAACGAGCCAAAGCGTTAGGATTACAAACGAGTATTGATATTAATTTTTCGGAGAGAATCTGGCCAAACCGGGAAGAGGCGAAGCATGTTTTGAAAGAGTATCTGTCGACTAATCCATTAGTGAAATTAAGCGAAGATGATTGTTACCGCCTTTTTGCAGAAGCAAAAACCGAAGATTTTATTTTTGAATATTTTCATGGTTTAGGAGCTTCAACCATTTGCTTGACAAAAGGAAAAGACGGCGTGGTTTTGTCGAATGTTGATTATGGAATGTTTCATCAAAAGGCATTGCCTGTGGAAGATATCAAAGATACAACGGGAGCCGGAGATGCTTTTTGGACGGGTTTTTTATACGCACAATTATTAAATAAAAACTTTGAAGAAACGATAACTATTGCACAAAAATTAGCAGTATTGAAACTTCAGAATGTTGGCAGATTGCCAGAAGGAATAGATATTCAAGAATATTTAAATACCGATTTATAATTTAAATTCAAATAATAATTCAACTCAAATAATAGGTAAAAGATGAAAAAAAGTACGGTTAAAATTGCCATGTATCTCAATTACTTTGTATTTGCGATTCTGCTGAACAGCGTAGGAATTGTGATACTAAAGGCACAAAAAAATTATGGTGTAGATGAATTGCAAGCCAGCGTTCTGGAAGCTTTCAAGGATTTGCCCATCGCCATAGTTTCGTTTTTAATCGCTTCATTTTTGCCAAGAATAGGATACAAGAGAGCTATGCTTATTGGTTTGGCTTTGGTTTCTCTGGCTTGCGTTAGTATGTATTTTGGGAATTCTTTCGGAACGGCCAAATTACTTTTTGCTACCGTTGGTGTTTCTTTTGCATTGATAAAAGTATCTGTGTATTCCCTTATTGGAACAATAACGGAGAATCAGCAGGAACACAATAGTTTGATGAGTAGTATTGAAGGTGTGTTTATGATAGGAATTGCATTAGCGTATTTCTTGTTTCCCGCTTTTAATTCAGATGCGGATCCAGATGCTTGGTTGAACGTATATTGGTTATTGGCTGCGATTTCGTTAGTCTCTTTTGGTTTTTTATTTTTTACCAAATTCGAAAATCAAACCGAAATTCCGGGCGTAGATTTAGCAGATGACTTTAAACAAATGTTCAAATTATTTGCAAAACTATTAACCATAGTTTTTGTAATCAGTGCGTTCCTGTTTGTAATGATTGAGCAGGGAATTATGTCTTGGTTGCCTACTTTCAATAGTAAAGTGTTGCATCTACCGGAGAACATCAGCATTATGATGGCAAGTATTTTGGCTATTTCATTAGCTGTAGGACGTCTTTTAGCAGGTGTAATTACTAAAAGAGTCAATTGGATTTGGGTACTTAGTTTTTGTATTGTAGCAGCTATGCTTATTGTGGTTTTTGTACTTCCTAAAACGGTTGGATTGGATGTCAAAGAAATCAATTCGCTTGGCGATATTCCTTTAATAGGATTTGCTTTTCCATTGGTAGGACTTTTTATTGCGCCTATTTATCCGCTTTTAAATTCAGTGGTTTTAAGTGCTTTGCCTAAAAAACTGCACAGTTCGATGACTGGTTTAATTGTAGTTTTCTCTGCACTTGGCGGAACTTTGGGCTCCAGGGTTATTGGTTATTTATTTAAAAACGAAGGGCCGGAAAACGCCTTTTATTATACTTTAATACCAATGTCGTTATTGCTTGTTTCTTTCTTTATTTTAAAAAAACTTACTGCTAAACAATGAAATTCTTACTGAACATAGACAAAGTATTCCAGGAACTATTGCTTCAAGAGGATACAGATAAGGACAAAAAAATCACTAAAGATGATAATGGCCCTAAAAAATTTGTTTTGGTTGACGAAACTACCAAACAACAGGAAGCGATTGTCGGGACGTATCATTTGTCAAATTTATTACAGGAATTAGCCCAACTTAAGGACACAAATTCAGGAATGGGTGAAGTTGATTTGAGTCGCATTCAAGAGAATCCAGTACAACGAATTTCAAGAAAAATCAAAGATGATTATTGGGAGGAACTGACTCGGACTATTGATAAAAAAGGATTGACACAAATTATTGAAGACGAAAAGACCTCCAGTGATGTAGCTACGCTCTATGTTTCTGCCAAAGACAAACAGGGAGTTACTTATTTTCAGGAATTGGAAAAACAATTGCCAAATTTTAAAGTCGAAATTCTGCCAGAAAATTATTCGGTGGAATATTTGGAAACTTTAAATGAAAAACCGGGAATTCTGGCTTTGGCTTTGGAACAAAAAATATACAGTCTGCAAGGCGTTCCCTTTGTGGTTCCTGGCGGAAGATTCAACGAAATGTATGGTTGGGACAGTTATTTCATAGGTGTAGGCTTATTAATTGATAATCAATTAGACAAAGCAATTGCGATTGCTGAAAATTTTAAATACCAAATTATACATTACGGAAAAATTCTGAATGCGAATAGGAGTTATTATTTGACAAGAACACAACCTCCGTTGTATTCCTCATTGCTAATAGAAATTGCCAAAAAGAAAATACCAAGTTTAGACTGGTTAAGAAGCCATTTGGAAACGGTTATTTTGGAATACAACACGGTTTGGATGGTTCAAGGAAACCGATTGATGCCAACGGGTTTAAATCGATATAAGGCTGATGGAATTGGAATGCCGTTTGAGGTGGAACCGGGACATTTTGATGATGTTTTAGAACCGTATGCTAAAAAATATAATTTACCTATTCGAGAATTCGAAAAACAATATTTGCAGAGAACGCTTGTTGATGCTGAACTGGATGTCTATTTTGTTCACGACCGAAGCATGAGAGAAAGTGGACACGACACGACTAACCGACTCATTAATACGTGCGCCAATTTGAATTCAGTAGATGTCAACAGTTTTCTTTATAAATACGAAAAAGATGTAGCTTATCTAATTGCTACTTATTTCGGGAACAGTTTTCAAGTTGGTGGTGTAGCTCATACTTCGGAAGAATGGGAGCAAAAAGCGCTTTTTCGTAAAGATAAAATTAATGAATTGTGCTGGAACGAAAAAGCAAGCATGTATTTCGATTATGATTTTGTGAACCATGAGCAATTTCCATTTGAAGCTGCAACAACATTTTTTCCTTTGTGGGCTGGGTTGTGTGATGAAAATCAGGCTAAAAAATTAGTCGAGGTAGCCTTGCCACAATTTGTGAAAACAGGCGGAATTACGGGAAGTACTAAGGCGAGTATTGCTAATGCTCCAGAAGAAGCGCCTCAACGACAATGGGATTATCCATTTGGTTGGGCACCGCACCAAATGTTGTTGTGGGAAGGATTGATTAAGTACAATTATTTGGATAAAGCACAAGAAATGGTCTACCGTTGGTTGTGGTTAATTACCAGAAATGCGGTCGATTATAATGGGACGATTCCGGAAAAATTTGATTTGGAAATCAGTTCACATAAAGTTTTTGCCGAATATGGAAACGTAGGGACTGAATTTGATTACATCGCAAAAGAAGGTTTTGGCTGGGTGAATGCGTCCTATCAATATGGATTGCAAATTTTGAATGCGGAATTAAAAGAGAAATTAGGAGAACTGATTTCTCCCGATGACATATTTTAGTACTGAAAAATATTTTTGTTATTTGAATGTATATTTTTTTTAACTTTATAATTCACTAAATGAATCAATTATGACAGTTAATCAAATTTTAAGCACTAAAGGAAAGGAAGTTTTTTCCATACTTTCCACTAACACTGTATACGAAGCATTGACAGTGATGAGCGAAAAAAACATCGGGGCAATTCTTATTATAGAAGATACTGTTCTCAAAGGGGTTTTGTCTGAAAGAGATTATGCTCGAAAAATTGTTTTGAAAGCGAAATCTTCAAAGAAAGCCTTTGTTCATGAAATCATGGAAACAGATGTGGTAACGGTAAGTCCATCGGATAATTTAGAGTACTGCATGGAATTAATGAGTACAAAAAGAGTTCGACATTTGCCAGTTCTGGAAAATGAAATTGTAATTGGGATTATCTCTATTAGTGACGTTGTAAAAGCCATAATCGAGATGCAAAAAGATACCATTCAACATTTAAACTCTTATATTACACAATAAAAAGAATCAAAAAAGTTATAATTATAAAAAGCTGCCGGTAGTGCAGCTTTTTTTTTGGAATCAAAATACGCTTGTTTTTATACAAAAGAATGGGGGAAAAGTCCTCTTTTTTTAAATCAAGAGCCCTATCTTTGTACGCTAGAATAAAATCTAAAAACAATGGACAAAAATAGCAAAAGAAGAGAAGCATTATTATACCACGCAAAGCCTACTCCTGGTAAAATTCAAGTAGTTCCCACTAAGAAATATGCAACACAAAGAGATTTATCTTTGGCATATTCTCCTGGTGTAGCTGAGCCGTGTTTAGAAATTGCCAAAGATGTAAACAACGTTTATAAATATACTGCAAAAGGAAATTTAGTTGCCGTAATCACAAATGGAACTGCAGTTTTAGGATTGGGTGACATTGGTCCCGAAGCATCAAAACCAGTAATGGAAGGGAAAGGATTGTTGTTTAAGATTTTTGCTGATATTGATGTATTTGACATCGAAATTGGAACAAAAGATATTGAAGAATTCATTCAAACGGTTAAAAATATAGCACCAACTTTTGGTGGTATTAATCTGGAAGATATTAAAGCACCAGAATCTTTCGAAATTGAAAGACGATTGGTCGAAGAGTTGAATATTCCTGTAATGCACGATGATCAGCACGGTACTGCCATCATATCATCGGCGGCATTGTTGAACGCATTAGAATTAGCAGATAAAAATGCAGAAGATGTAAAAATGGTCGTTTCAGGAGCAGGTTCTGCTGCTTTGGCTTGTGCCGATTTGTACGTTTTATTAGGAGTAAAAGTGGAGAATATATTAATGTTTAACAGTAAAGGAGTTTTGACAAAAGACAATCCTTCTTTGTCTCTTTTACAACAAAAATATGCCAAAGATATTAAACCAATGAGTCTTGAAGAAGCATTAGTTGGTGCTGATATCTTTTTAGGTCTTTCCACAGGAGGAATTATGTCTCCGCAAATGTTACTTGGAATGGCAGATAATCCTATCGTTTTTGCGATGGCAAACCCAGATCCGGAAATAGATTATAATTTGGCTATTGCAACTCGTAAAGATGTTATTATGGCAACAGGACGTTCTGATTTTCCTAATCAGGTGAATAACGTTCTTGGATTCCCTTATATTTTTAGAGGCGCATTAGATGTTCGTGCAACCAAGATAAATGAAGCCATGAAAATGGCAGCCGTTAAAGCATTGGCTTTATTGACTAAAGAATCAGTGCCTGAACAAGTAAATATTGCTTACGGAGCTACAAAATTAAACTTTGGAAGAGAATATATTATCCCAAAACCATTTGATCCACGATTAATAACTATTGTTGCGCCTGCTGTTGCAAAAGCTGCTATGGACTCTGGTGTGGCATTGAATCCTATTACGGATTGGAAAAAATACGAAGAAGAATTATTAGACCGTTTAGGGAATGATAATAAAATGGTTCGTTTGATTACAAACAGAGCTAAGATGGATCCTAAGAAAATTGTTTTTGCTGAAGCAGATCATTTAGATGTTCTTAAAGCAGCTCAAATTGTATTGGAAGAAGGTATCGGTTTCCCAATTTTATTAGGGAACAAAGAAATTATTTTAGAATTAAAAGAAGAAATTGGTTTTGATGCCGATGTTCAAATTATAGATCCTAAAATTAAAGAAGAGGAGGCGCGTAGAAATAAGTTTGCAAATACCTATTGGTCTTCCAGACAAAGACGCGGTATTTCCTTTTTGGACGCACAAAAATTAATGCGCGAAAGAAACTATTTTGCAGCAATGATGGTCAATGAAGGGGAAGCAGATGCTTTAGTTACAGGACATTCCAGAAGTTACCCATCTGTGGTGAAACCAATGTTACAGCTTATTGAAAAAGCGCATGGAGCCTCAATTGTGGCTACTACAAATATGATGATGACGGCTCGTGGGCCAATGTTTTTATCGGATACCGCAATAAACATTAATCCATCTGCGGATGATTTAGCTAAAATTGCTATTATGACTGCAAAAACAGCTAAAATGTTTGGTGTTGAGCCAGTAATTGCAATGATATCATTTTCTAATTTTGGATCATCAACAAATGAAAGCGCAGGAAAGGTTAGAGAAGCGGTAGCTTATTTGCATAAAAATCATCCTGATATGATTATTGATGGTGAACTTCAAGCAGATTTTGCATTGAATCCTGAAATGTTAAAAGAAAAATTCCCTTTTTCTAAGTTGGCAGGAAAGAAAGTAAACACTTTGATTTTTCCTAATTTAGAATCAGCTAATATCACCTATAAATTATTGAAAGAATTGAATAAAGTAGACTCAATAGGACCTATCATGTTAGGAATGGGAAAACCAGTTCACATATTTCAATTAGGTGCAAGTGTTGAGGAAATGGTCAACATGGCGGCAATTGCGGTGATAGATGCGCAGGAAAAAGGAAAGAAAAAAGCAAATTTAATTTAGTTTAATAAGCTATAAATTATAAGCGAAGTTAAATTGATGAATATGATAAAATTATGTGCTAATTTTATTATATTTGGTGCTATATTTAAGAATTAATGATAGCACATTTACAAGGAAAATTAGTAGAGAAATCGCCCACGCATATAATTATTGATTGTGGAGGAGTTGGTTATCATGTAAATATTTCTTTACATACATATTCTTTGCTTCCAAATACGGATTTTATAAAAGTATATACGCATCTTCAAATAAAAGAGGATGCGCATACACTTTTTGGTTTTGTGGAAAAGTCAGAAAGAGAGATTTTCAAGATGTTATTATCCGTCTCCGGAATAGGGGCAAGTATAGCACGAACAATGCTTTCTTCATTAGACCCAAAACAAATTACGAATGCAATTGCATCTGGTGATGTGGTAACCATTCAATCTATAAAAGGGATAGGGAGCAAAACAGCGCAAAGAGTAATACTGGATTTGAAAGACAAAGTATTAAAATTGTATGATTTAGATGAAGTTTCTATGTCGCAAAGCAATACAAATCGAGATGAGGCGTTATCAGCTTTGGAAGTTTTGGGGTTTTTACGAAAATCTTCAGAAAGAGTGGTAGAAAAGATTGTCAAAGAAGACCCAGAGGCTTCTGTGGAATCAATCATCAAGAAAGCTTTAAAAAACCTATAGAGGTATTCAAGTAACACGAGTTGTATGCATAAAATTTGTACTTTTTTGCTTGTATTATTCTGTGGTTTTGCATCGCAAGCCCAAGTAAATCAAGCAGCTCAGGATACCGTTAAAACTGGATTTTCTATTGGAAAAGTCCAGATGAAAAACCCAAAGAGTATTCTCTCAGCCTATACCTATGACCCTATAACAGACAGGTATATTTACACAAATTCTGTTGATGGATTCTCTATCAATTATCCTATTATATTGACACCAAAAGAATACGAAAAATTGGTTTTGAAAGAATCCATGCGCGATTACTTCAAAAAAAAGGTGGATGCTATTGAAGGAAAAAAAGAAGGCAGCGAAGAAGCAAAAAAAGATTTATTGCCAAGATATTACGTGAAATCAGGGCTTTTTGAATCTATTTTTGGAAGTAATACCATTGATGTAAAACCGACCGGATCCATAGAAATGGATTTGGGAATGCGTTATACAAAACAAGATAATCCCTCTTTTTCACCTAGAAATAGGTCCAATCTTTCTTTTGATTTTGATCAAAGGATAAGTATGAGTTTGATGGGAAAAGTGGGGACAAGACTTAATGTAAACGCTAACTACGATACGCAATCAACATTTGCTTTTCAAAACTTAATGAAGTTGGAATATGCGCCCTCAGAAGACGATATCATCCAAAAAATTGAAGTAGGAAATGTAAGTATGCCTTTGAACAGTTCTTTGATTCGAGGCGCACAAAGTTTATTTGGTGTAAAAACACAATTGCAATTTGGAAAAACGACCATTACAGGAGTTTTTTCTGAGCAAAAATCACAAACGAAAAGTTTAATCGCTCAAGGCGGAGGGACAATTCAAGATTTTGACATGTTTGCATTGGATTATGATAATGACAGGCACTTTTTCTTATCCCAATACTTTAGAAACAGATACGATAAATCATTAGTAAATTATCCATTTATAGACAGTAGGGTTCAAATTACCCGACTTGAAATTTGGGTAACCAACAAACAAAATAGGGTAGTCGCTACTAACAATAACCTCAGAAATATTATTGCACTTCAGGATTTAGGGGAAGGACAATTAAATGGTCTGACGGATAATGAAGTAGTTGTTTTGGATCCTATTCCTTCCAGTCCTCCTTTTTTTATTGCAGGACCGGATACTCCAACAGATAATAAAAACAATGCCTACAATCCTGAATTAATACAAGCAGGTGGTGGTTTATTGAATCCAAATATTCGTGAAATTGTAACTTCAAACTCAGGTTTTAATGTTACTGTAAGCGAAGGACAGGATTATTCTAAATTAGAAAATGCTCGAAAGCTGAATCCAAATGAATATACGTACAACCCACAATTAGGTTATATTTCATTGCAACAAAGATTGGCTAATGATGAGGTTTTGGCAGTTGCTTATCAATATACAATTGGCGATCAAGTGTATCAAGTGGGGGAATTTGGTAATGACGGAGTTGATGCAACAGTAGTTACAGGAAACAGTCCTTCAAATCAAGCCATTATTTCTCAAAGTTTGATTTTGAAAATGCTGAAAAGTAATTTGACCAATGTTAAAAATCCTGTTTGGAACTTGATGATGAAAAACATCTATCAGATTCCGGGTGCTTATCAAGTAAAACAAGAAGATTTTAGATTTAATATTCTTTACACAGATCCATCTCCTTTAAATTATATTACGGAAGTTCCGGGAAGTCCTTTTCCGCCGAATCCATTGCCTCAAAATGAAGTTGCCGAAACGCCTTTGTTAAAAGTATTTAACTTGGATAAATTAAATTATAACAATGATCCTCAAGCTGGAGGTGATGGTTTTTTTGATTTTATGCCCGGCTTAACGATGGATGCCCAGTACGGAAGAATTATTTTTACTACTAAAGAACCATTTGGAGAATTATTGTTTTCGAAATTGTCAACTGGAGGAGAAAGTTATAACAATACCGGTTCTTATAATGAAAATCAAAAGAAATATGTGTTTCGCAGTATGTACCGAAACACACAATCTGGAGCTTTACAGGACAGCGATAAAAATAAATTTTTATTAAGAGGAAAATATAAATCATCTGGTGGAGACGGAATACCTATTGGTGCTTTAAATGTGCCGCAAGGTTCTGTTGTGGTTACTGCTGCAGGTAGAGTTTTAGTTGAAGGAATTGATTATAGTGTAAATTATCAATTGGGAAGAGTTCAAATTTTAGATCCGTCACTTCAAGCTTCTAATACACCTATCGAAGTGTCATTGGAAAATAATTCCGTTTTTGGTTTACAAACCAGAAGATTTATGGGTGTAAATGTGGAACATAAAATTTCGGAAAATTTCTTGATTGGGGGAACTTTCCTTAAGATGACAGAAAGACCATTTACTCAAAAATCAAGCTTTGGTCAGGAATCAGTTAACAATACTATTTTTGGTTTCAATACTAATTTTTCAACCGAAGTTCCTTTCTTGACTCGATTGGTCAATAAATTACCAAATGTAGATACTGATGTGCCATCTAATCTTTCTGTAAGAGGAGAAATTGCTTTTTTGAAACCTGACACTCCAAAAGCAGATCAGTTTCAGGGTGAGTCTACCATTTATGTAGATGATTTTGAAGGTTCACAGTCTACTATTGATATGCGTTCACCGTATGCTTGGAGTCTGTCATCAACACCGGAAAGAAATACCATGAGCACGTATGATTTCAATGCGAATGCAAATGATTTGAGTTATGGATTTAAAAGAGCCAAACTAGCTTGGTATTCTATTGATCCTATTTTTTATACTCAAAAGCCAGCAGGAATTTCAAATCAAGATTTATCCTTCAACAATACCAGAAGAATTTTTAGTGAGGAATTGTATCCTTTGACAGATATTGCACAAGGACAGTCTCAGGTTATAAATACATTGGATTTAAGTTATTATCCTTCTGATAGAGGTCCGTATAATAACAGTTTGAATTCGGCTACAAATCCAAGAGATAATTTTGGAGGAATTATGCGATCATTAAATTCGACTAATTTCGAACAAGGAAATGTTGAATATATTCAGTTTTGGGTACTAGATCCTTATGTAGGAAACGGTCAGGTGCAACAATCTAATACGGGAAAAATTTATTTCAATTTAGGTGAAATATCTGAAGATGTTTTGAAAGATGGAAGAAAACAATATGAAAACGGACTTGGGCCTGATCAGATATTGGTAAATCCACAGCCATTATGGGGAGATGTTCCGGCTTCACAATCACTAATTTATGCTTTTGACACTAATGTAGCAAACAGAACGAATCAAGATATTGGTTTGGATGGTTTGGCTAATGGCAATGAAGGAGCTGTATATACAAATTTTGCCTCAGAGTTAGATCCTGCGGCAGATGATTATACGTTTTATTTGAATGCTTCCGGAGGGATTTTGGACCGATATAAAATGTATAACGGTACTGATGGAAACTCTGCAGTTGATATTAGTGACCCAAACAGAGGATCAACAACTGTTCCTGATGTAGAGGATATCAACAGGGATAATACCATGAACACAATTAGTGCGTATTACGAATATAGTATTGATGTACAGCCAAACATGAATGTAGGGGAAAATTATATTACTGATATAAGAAATACCCAAGTGACTTTGCCAGATGGTTCAACTACTGATGCGAGATGGCTGCAGTTTAAAATACCGGTTTCACAACCCGAAAACACGATAGGAAATATTTCTGATTTTAGATCGATTCGTTTTATGAGAATGTTTATGACAGGTTTTAGTGAAGAAGTAACCGTTCGTTTTGGTGCGTTGGATTTGGTGCGAGGAGAATGGAGACGCTATACCAATACGCTTGATTTTAATGATACTAATGTTGCTGATGATGATACTAATCTAGATGTTTTAGCGGTTAATGTTCAAGAAAATAATGAGAGATGTCCAATAAATTATATTGTTCCTCCAGGAGTGCAAAGGGAGCAATTATACAACAATAATACAGTTATCAATCAAAATGAGCAGTCGTTAGCATTGAGAGTATCCGGAAACGGATTAGAACCAGAAGATTCCAGAGCAGTTTTTAAAAATGTAAGTATAGACATGCGTCAATTCAAGAAACTGAAAATGTTTTTACACGCAGAATCATTGCCAAATGAAGTTGTGCTGCAAGACAATCAAATGGTTGGATTCATCCGTTTTGGAAATGACTTTACTCAAAATTTCTATCAAATTGAAATTCCTTTAAAAGTGACGAGTCCAACTTCTGCTTCAAATACAGATTGTTCTCCTTTGAGCGCCGAGGAAGTTTGGCCAGAAGAAAATGAGATTGATTTGTCATTGGCTTTATTGACAAAATTGAAAATTCTCGCAATGAGTATTAATCCTAGTACATTGCCATTGGATGGTATTTATTATCCGGATAATGATCCGGCAAATACGGAAGGTGACGGAAGTGATAGATTACGATTGGGTATAAAAGGGAATCCTAATTTTGGATTAGTGCGAACGCTGATGGTTGGTCTAAAAAACAACGAATCCCGAAATGATATCAAAGGAGAAGTTTGGTTTAATGAACTGCGCTTAGCGGATATGGATAATCAAGGCGGGATGGCAGCTGTACTGAATGTTGATACAAATTTAGCTGATTTTGCTACAGTTTCTGCTTCAGGTAAAAAGAGTACTATTGGTTTTGGAACTTTAGAACAAGGACCAAATGAAAGAAACCGTGAGGATACAGAACAATATAGTATTGTGACTAATGTGAATCTTGGTAAATTATTGCCTCCAAAATGGCAAATTAATCTGCCTTTCAATTATGCTATTGGCGAAGAAACCATAACTCCGGAATATGATCCTTTTAATCAAGATATCAAGCTAAAACAATTGCTTGCTAATACAGCTGATCAGAACGAAAAAGACAACATCGAAAAAAGAGCTATTGATTATACAAAACGTAAAAGTATAAACTTCATTGGGGTTAGAAAAGACCGAAGCCCAGAACAAAAACAGCATGTGTACGACCCGGAGAATTTTACTTTTTCTCAGTCATTTAATGAAGTGGAAAGACATGATTTTGAAATTGAAGATTATGTAGACCAGCAGGTAAATACATCGGTGGACTATGCCTATACTTTTAAACCAAAATCAGTAGAGCCTTTCAAGAAGACAAAATTCATGAAAAAAAGTAATTATTGGAAATTGTTAAGCGATTTCAATTTTAATTATTTGCCTTCTAATATATCGTTTAATACCAATATCATCAGACAATACAACCGTCAGCAATTTAGACAGGTAGATGTGGAAGGAATTGGGTTAGATCCTTTGTATCGAAGAAATTTTGCGTTCAATTATCAATATGGATTTAATTTTAATTTGACTAAATCTTTAAAATTAAACTATACGGCTTCTTCCAGTAATATTGTAAAAAATTATTTGAATGAAGACAATGAACCTATCGAAACTTTTACAATCTGGGATAGTTATTGGGATATTGGAGATCCAAATCAGCACATGCAGCAATTGGTTGTGAATTATGAAATTCCAATCAATAAAATTCCATTATTTAGTTTTGTCAAAGCTAATTATTCTTATACTGGAGACTATAGCTGGCAACGTACTTCTAATGCATTGTCTCAAATAGAAATTGATGGAAACAGTTATAATTTAGGGAATACGGTTCAAAATGCGAGTTCAAATAATTTGAATGCAACTTTAAATATGGATATGTTGTATAAATATTTAGGGCTAACAAAAAATGCAAATAAAACAGTTCCAAAACCTAAAACAACCGCTCCAAAACCAGGTGAAAAAATAGTAAATACAAATGCTAATCAAGTACCAAAAAATAATGAATTTGTAGATGGTTTTATTGGAGTTTTAACCAGTATTAAAAACATCCAAATGAATTATACCTATAACAGCGGTACGGTTTTACCTGGATATACGCCAAGTGTAGGGTTTCTAGGTTCGTCAAGACCGTCGTTAGGATTTATTTTTGGAGCACAAGACGATGTGAGATATGAAGCTGCCAAAAATGGTTGGTTAACGAACTATCCTGATTTTAACCAAAATTTTTCTCAGGTAACCAATAAATTATTTAAAGCGACCGCAAATGTAGATTTGCTGCCGGATTTAAAAATTGATTTGTCATTAGATCGTGCTTATTCTGAAAATTCTTCGGAACAGTATGATGTTATTGACGGGGTTTATAACCCTAGATCTCCATATGATACAGGTATTTTTTCAATTTCTACGGTGTTGATAAAAACGTCGTTTTCGACTAGTGATGAAAATTCATCGGTTGCATTTGATGATTTTAGAATGAACAGACTTACGGTAGCCAATCGATTAGCTACACAACGAGGAATTGACATTACTAATCCGGGTAATTTGGACCCAGATGGATTTCCGATAGGTTATGGAAAAAACAATCAGGCAGTATTGTTGCCTGCGTTTTTAGCAGCTTACTCAGGCGGAAATGCTTCAGATGTTTCTCTTGGGATTTTTAGAAGTTTCCCAATTCCAAACTGGTCGATAAAATACAATGGTTTGATGCGTTATGGACTATTTAAAAAGAATTTCAAACGTTTCTCTTTGCAGCATAATTACAGGGCTTCTTATACGATAAATGCGTTTAGATCAAATTTTGAATACGACAAAGATCCAGAAGGAAAGGATGCGAGTGGTAATTTTTTCAATCAAACGATAATGTCAAATATAAACTTGGTTGAACAATTTAATCCGTTGTTGCGAATGGATTTTGAATTGAAAAGTTCCTTAAAAGTATTGGCCGAAATTAAAAAAGACAGAGCATTATCCATGAGTTTTGATAATAATTTGTTGACAGAAGTTAAAGGAATAGAATATGTGGTAGGATTGGGTTATCGTTTCAAAGACGTAATTTTCTCTTCCAGACTGGCAGATAATCCAACAGGAATAATAAAAAGTGACATCAATTTAAAAGCAGATGTGACTTATAGAAACAATCAAACGATTGTTAGATATTTAGATTATGACAACAATCAATTGGCTGGAGGACAAAATATATGGTCTTTGACAGTTAAAGCAGATTATGCTTTTAGTAAAAACCTAACGGCTATTTTCTATTATGATCACTCTTTTTCAAAAGCAGTAATATCTACTTCTTTTCCGTTGACAAATGTTCGTTCCGGAATCACACTTCGTTATAATTTTGGGAATTAATTTTTCTAAAAGGGAACAATTTTGAATAGAAGATTATTACATTTGTGGCATAAAATTTAAATTATCAATAAATAATTATCAATTACAATTTATATGAACATACCAGTAAATTTAAAGTACACTAAAGATCACGAATGGGTTAGTATTGATGGCGATACTGCAACTGTAGGAATCACTGATTTTGCACAAAAAGAATTAGGAGATATCGTATATGTTGAAGTTGAAACTTTAGACCAGACTTTAGACAAAGATGAGGTTTTTGGTACAGTGGAAGCAGTTAAAACTGTTTCTGATTTGTTCCTGCCATTAACAGGTGAAATTATTGCATTCAATGATGCTCTTGAAAGTACTCCTGAAAGTGTTAATTCTGATCCTTATGGAGCTGGATGGATGATCAAGATAAAAATTGCAAATATGGCAGAAGTAGATGATTTATTATCTAGTGATTCTTACAAAGAACTTATTGGTGCCTAAACAAATATATTTTTTGGCCGCTTTATTATGGGCTGGAGTTATTGCTTTTTTTTGTTTGATTCAGCTGAATAATGTTCCGCTGGGAGAGGTTTCAAATCTGGATAAATTAGTGCATGTCTTTTTTCATTTTGTTTTAACGATACTTTGTTTTTTGTTTGTTCAAAAATATACAAATGCGATAAACAGTTTAAAACCCATACTAATTTCTTTGCTGTTTTCTGTTTTTTTTGGAATAGGTATTGAAATAGCTCAAGAATTATTTACCACTACCAGGCATGCAGATGTATTTGATGTTTTAGCAAATTTATCTGGTGCAATTTTAGGAGTAGCAGTTATTATTTTATTTGATTTGAAAACAAAATTCACATAAAATTCAATTTAAATAGAGTCCCACTTTGGTGGGACTTTTTTATTTTATAGCATTCAGAAACACGAATGTTTATTTAGTTTAGTTTGTCTTTTTTTAAAAAGCATGTAAAAACTTCAGTTCTAGCGTTAAAAATACAAAATAGTGAAATTTTATAGTAAACTTATGTGCATATAAAATGTATTTTTGTGCGTGATAATCTACTCTAATTAAGAAATCAAAGCGCATGAATATCAAGCAATATTTAGATTCTACCTATTTAAAAACGGCAGAACAAGCGGGACTCAGCGAAAAAGAAAATACTTTGGTTGTCAAAGGATTTATCCAAGAAGCAATCGAGGAGCATTTTAAGCTTATTATGATTCGTCCTAATATGGTTTCTTTGGCAAAAAAAATGATACTAGAGGCAAATTCAGTTGTGGCAATAGGAACTGTAATTGATTTTCCGGAAGGGAAATCTTCATTAGAAAATAAACTTAGCGAAGCTCTTCAGGCGATACATGATGGTGCTGATGATTTAGATTTTGTGTGCAATTATGAAGCTTTTAAAAGAGGAGAAATAGCTTTGGTGAAAGAAGAAATTCTGAAATGTACTCAATTGGGTTTAGATAATAATAAGGTAGTAAAGTGGATTATTGAAGTGGCGGCTTTAAGTGATAAGGAAATTATCCAGTTGTCAAGTTTGATAAAAAATGTAATCGTTTCTAATTTTAAACAAGAGCTTTTCGCATCGGTTTTTGTGAAGTCCTCGACTGGATTTTATAAAACAGAAAATAATTTGCCAAATGGCGCCACTATTCCTTCAATAATGATGATGCTCGAAAATGCATCGCCCCTTCCGGTGAAAGCTGCAGGAGGCGTAAGAACGTATGAAGAAGCGGTTAAGATGATTCAATTGGGGGTTAAAAGAATAGGTACATCAGGTGCAAAAAGTATTGCTAACGGACAAAATTCACATAATGAATATTAAATTCACAAAAATTATAAACATGAAAAAAGGGTTGCTGGCTTTATTTTTATTTTCGTTTTCCTTTTTTGCATATTCCCAAGATTTCAATACGACTTCAGTACAATCTGGTAATTCGGCGGAGCGATTTCCTGTTTTTCCTGATTGTGTAAATTTGCAATCGAAAGTGCTTGAGAATTGCTTTTACAGTCAAGTTCAGGATTTTGTTTTTCAAAATTTCCAAGTTCCGGATGATTTAAAGCAAAATAATTTTAAGGGGAATGTAAAAGTTCTTTTTGAAGTGGACAGTAATGGTGTTTTTAAAGTGATTTATGTTGATGCTGTTGATGAGACGTTGATAAAAGAAACAAAAAGGGTTTTTGGTACATTTCCAAAAATAGAACCGTCTACCTATAACGGAAAACCTACCTATTCTAAGTTTACCATTACTATTGCCATACCTTTAAAAAGTAGAGCGGAAATCGAAGCAGAAGCTTTGGCGAAAGCCGAAATAGTTTCAAATAATAAACCGAAGCTTACTGAATTGGACAGTATTGTGTATAAAAAGTTTGCTAATCCGGAGTTTGAAAGCCATTTGAATGTTCCTTTTTCGCACAGTTACTATGCACAGTTTGATGGCTCTTTAAATCAAGTGGGAAGTAATAATCACACGGCTTCAAAGCCATATACGTATGCTGAGGTTTCAAAATATTACGACTTGAAAGCCGTTAATGAAAAGATAAAAAAGAAAGCTTCCGGTTGGTGGGCAAGAAAATTATGGAATGAGAATACTGTTGAAATTCAGGGCGAAGGATATTGGTTTACATTAAATCCTATACTGGATTTGCAGGTTGGTAAAGATTCAAAAAGTGAAGCCTCTTACAGTTATGTAAATACGCGCGGAATCAATTTTAGAGGAGGATTAGGCAAGCAGCTTAATTTTTCTACCACGGTTTTTGAAAGTCAAGGACGCTTTGCGGATTACTTCAATCGTTATGCGGAATCTATCAAGCCAGCGGGAGGAAATCCTGCTATTATTCCTGGGATAGGGATTGCCAAAGATTTCAAAACAGATGCTTATGATTTTCCTTTGGCTGAAGCCAATTTGACTTTTACGCCTAGTAAATATTATGATTTACAATTGGGTTACGGTAGAAATTTTATTGGTGATGGATACCGTTCTTTGTTAGAAAGTGATGGTGCCAGTCCGTATCCTTATTTTAAATTGAATACTAATTTTTGGAAAATAAAATATACTAATACCTACATGTGGCTCAAAGATGTTCGTCCTGAGGTAACATTAGAAAGAACATACGCTACAAAATTTATGGCAAATCATTATTTGAGTTGGAACGTTTCGAATAAATTGAATCTTGGTTTCTTCGAGTCGGTGATTTGGACCAATACGAATGACAGAGGATTTGATGTGAATTTTGTGAATCCAATTATATTTTATCGTTCGGTTGAATTCGCTTCTTCGGCAAGAAGTGGAAATGCAGTTTTAGGATTGACATTTAAGTACAAATGGAGCAATCAAATCAATTTTTACGGACAGTTTATTCTGGATGAATTTTCTCTTGGAGACATCAAAGAAGGAGACAATAGTTGGAAAAATAAGTACGGGTATCAGTTAGGTGTTAAATATTACAATGCTTTCAAAGTTGATAATTTACTGCTGCAATTAGAGTACAATCATGTGCGCCCTTATGTGTATTCTCATAGCATGCCAATCACAAATTATGCGCACAACAACCAGAGTATCGGACATCAATGGGGAGCAAATTTCAAGGAATTTATTGCTATTGCCCGTTATCATAAAGGAAGACTTTTTGCTGATGCAAAAGTTACTGTGGGGACTCGAGGATTTGATTTTGATACCGCCGAAGACGGTTTTAATTACGGAGGAAATATCTATAAGGATTATGATGAAAACAGAGCTCTTGATAGTGGTGTAAAAGTAGGTCAGGGAAATAAAACGGCTGTTTTTATAGCTGATTTTCAAGGAGGGTATTTAGTGAATCCGTCGACGAACCTGAAACTTTTTGGAAGTTATATTTACAGAAGTTTTGATCCTGCAAAAAACACCGCAACCACTTTCACTGAAAGCACTAATTGGTTTACTTTAGGATTGAGAGCTGATATTTTTAATTGGTATTTTGATTATTAATCTTTTTGTGAATTGTTTTTTGTCAAATCCCTTTTGATACACTACTTTTGCAAAAGTTTTTCAAAACAAACAAACTCTAGTATTGAACGCAACACAAAATACATTTTCATTAAAATCCATTTATATTGATTTCCGAGAGATCACTAAGGCGCGTTTAGCTATTAGTGTCGTGTTTTCGTCTATCGCGGGATTTATGCTTGGGATTTATGATTTGCATTCATTGGATTGGATGGTTTTGCTAAAATTGGCAGTTGGTGGCTATTGTATGGTAGGAGCATCAAATGCTTTTAATCAAGTTATCGAAAAAGATTTAGATGCCTTGATGGATAGGACTAAAAATCGTCCCGTTCCGGCTGGCAGAATGTCTCAGACTACGGCTTTGATTATAGCGAGTCTTTTAACAGTTGTTGGAATTGCATTGTTGTATACAATCAATCCAAAAACTGCTATGTTTGGCGCCGTTTCAATATTTTTATATACAAGCGTTTATACTCCTTTGAAAACGATGACTTCATTGTCTGTTTTTGTTGGTGCTTTTCCCGGGGCAATTCCTTTTATGTTGGGTTGGGTTGCGGCAACAGGAGAATTTGGGATAGAAGCTGGAACCTTGTTTTTAATTCAGTTTTTTTGGCAATTTCCCCATTTTTGGGCAATTGGGTGGTTTTTGTATGAAGATTATGAGAAAGCCGGTTTCTTTATGTTGCCTACAGGTAAAAAAGACAAAGGGACAGCCTTGCAGATTATTTTATATACAGTTTGGTTAATTTTAGCGTCACTTTTACCAGTTTTGGGATATACTGGTCGTTTGTACATGACGCCAGTTGCTGCGATTGTTGTATTTTTACTTGGATTATGGATGCTTTTTTATGCTGTTCGATTATACAAATTAAGAACTGCAAAATCGGCCAGAACTTTAATGTTAGTTAGTGTTTCTTATATTACATTGTTACAATTGGTTTATATATTTGATAAATTTTTAAGATAGTTATGGAGATGATAATGACAACTGAGGAACAAAAATCTAGAACTGCAAGATCATATAAGTTGATTTTGTTGTTTGCAATGGTTAGTATGACTATGATGTTTGCTGGGCTTACCAGTGCTTTTGTAGTGAGTAAATCCAGAGCAGACTGGTTGAAGGATTTTCAATTACCAATAGCGTTTTATTACAGTACTGCAGCAATAATAGGATGTAGTGTTGCTTTTCATTTGGCTAAAAAAGCGATTCAGAAAAACAATCAAAGTAAAACGACAATTTTTCTTTTGACTACATTAGTTCTAGGAATATTGTTTGTAATTTTACAGTTCGTAGGATTTGGTCAAATAGTGGATAATGGGTATTATTTCACCGGAAGTGGAAGCTCAATAACCACTACTTTTTTATACGTTGTTACGGTTGTGCACTTGATTCACCTTGCTGGTGGCGTGATTTCACTTCTAATTATAATTTATAATCATTTTAAACAAAAATACAATTCATCTCAAACCCTTGGAATTGAACTAGGTGCAATGTACTGGCACTTTCTTGACTTATTGTGGGTTTATTTGTTTTTGTTTTTATATTTCTTTAAATAAGAAAAAAACGTAAATTTGGGAACTTTTTAACGAATAACTTTTATGGAAGCGACAGTTACTACTGCAAATAGTGAAGAAAAAACTTGGGGAGGCGGCAATGAGCCAATGGGAGCAAGTTATGGCAAATTAATGATGTGGTTTTTTATCGTATCGGATGCTTTAACGTTCTCTGGATTTTTAGCAGCTTACGGTTTTTCTCGATTTAAATTTATTGAAACTTGGCCATTGGCCGATGAAGTGTTCACTCACTTTCCATTTATGCATGGAGTATCTGCTCCGATGTATTATGTGGCATTAATGACTTTTATTTTGATTTTTTCATCTGTAACAATGGTTTTGGCTGTTGATGCAGGTCATCAAATGAAAAAAAACAAAGTAGTTATTTACATGTTCCTGACCATTATTGGTGGTTTGATTTTCGTAGGATCTCAAGCATGGGAATGGAAAAATTTCATCAAAGGTGAATATGGTGCTATTGAAACAAAAGGAGGAAGTTTACTTCAGTTTGTGGATAAAGAAGGTAACCGTGTTGCTTTAGCTGAGTTTGCAGCTACTTTACCTGAAGAAAGAGAACAATTGACAAGAAGTAAAGGAAAATGGTTTATGGATGAACCAAGCTTGCCTTCTTATTCAGTTGCTGAAGTTCAAGCAGGTTTCAAAGCGCATCCTGAACTTTTAATCAGAACTGAGGTAATAACCAAAGAGAAGAAAAAAACAATTCTTTCAAGAGAAGAGTCTGAATTAAGATTGAGCCAAGCACATTATGTTGTTGAAGGCGCAAACTTGAAAAGAAACGAATACGGAAGTAAATTATTTGCTGACTTCTTTTTCTTTATCACTGGATTCCACGGATTCCACGTTTTTTCTGGAGTAATCATAAATATTATCATATTTTTTAATGTGTTAATTGGAACTTACGAAAAAAGAAAAAGTTATGAAATGGTAGAAAAAGTGGGTCTTTATTGGCACTTTGTCGATTTAGTTTGGGTATTTGTATTTACAGTTTTCTATCTAGTTTAATTTCAAAAAGTAATTATCATGTCACACGAACACGTATCTAATATAGGTAGAATCTGGAAAGTTTTCGGAATATTATCTGCCGTTACTATTGTTGAAGTTTATTTGGGTATTTTGAAACCAGATTTTCTTTTCATGAATGATTTTTTAAGTATGAACTTACTTAATTGGATATTCTATGCTCTTACTATTTTTAAAGCCTATTACATTGTATATGCATTTATGCACATGGAAGGTGAAAAAAGTTCTTTAAGAAGTGCAGTTGTTTTTCCAGTAATTTTTCTGATATTATATTTACTCTTCATTCTTTTGACAGAAGGGGATTATATTTATGAGGTTTTTAAGAATTCTACCATAAAATGGAATTTTTAACAAGATATTAATTCAAAAAGAGGGTACGCATTGCGTACCTTTTTTTATTTTTGTACTTTAATAAGTATCATTACAATGAAAAAAATATTGTCCTTTTCGTTCTTTTTATTTTACCTATAGTTGCCTACCTTTTTTTTGCTTCAGGTGTCAACGGATTTACTAAATTACCAACAATAACTCCTAATACTGCTGATTTAGGGAATTGGCAATCTTTAGACGGTCAAAAAGTTAGTTTGAATGGCAAAGTAACTATTCTCGGTTTTATGGGTACTGAGCTTTTAAAAAACAGAGGAAATCTTTTCAATTTAAATCAAAAAATTTATCAAAGGTATCATGAGTTCAAAGATGTTCAGTTTGTGATGATTTGTCCAACCGGAACTGAAAAAGATGCTAAAAAAGTGGTCGATGCTTTGGGCGCTTTTACTGATGTTGCCCAGTGGCGATTTGTATTCGCACCTACGGAAGAAATTAACGCCTATTATTCCCAATTAAAATTAGTGGAGAAATTAGATGAGAATTCTGGTACGCCAAAAGTTTACATTATTGATAAAAAACGAAATCTTCGCGGTCGAAAGCTTGTTAAAGATGCTAAAGAAGGGTATAGTACATTTCACCCGGCGGAGTTAAGTAACGAAATGCTGGATGATTTTAAAGTCATTCTTTATGAATATCGTGCAGCCCTTAAAAAGAACAATAACGCCACCAGAAAAATTTAATATTTTATGTTCAAAAATAAATCATACATAGGAATCTCTTTTATTATTTTGATTTTTGGGATTTATGCAGTTCCAAAAATAGTAGAGAGAATTAAAAACGATAAAGTGGTTCAAGGGGATAGATTAGACAGTGTTAATCCAGTAACTGCAGAAGAAGGGCAGTTAATTAAAATAGGTCCTGCACCTAAATTCGAATTAATAAATCAAGATAATAAGAAAATTACTAATGAAACGTACAAAGGGAAAGTGTATGTTTTAGAATTTTTCTTTTCTACCTGTCCAACGATTTGTCCAAAAATGAATGAAAGCATGTTGGTCTTGGAAAAGAGTTTTTTTGGAAATCCTAATTTTGGAATTGTTTCTATTACTATTGATCCAGAACATGACACGCCACAATTATTAAAAGAACATGCGAATTTTTTAGGAGTAAAATCGTCTAATTGGAATTTTTTAACTGGAGACAAAGCCTATATTTTTAATTTAGCCAATAAAGGTTTTAATCTTTATGCTGGTGAAAACAAAAAAGTTGCCGGTGGTTTCGAGCATTCAGGATTGTTTGCATTGATTGATAAAAATGGAAACATCCGTTGTAGAAATGATGATTTTGGAAATCCAATTTTATATTATGATGGTTTGGATAAAAAAGGAGTAAGAAACATTCAACAAGATATTAATATTTTATTAGAAGAATAATAATGGAAAATAATTCGTTAGAGCAGAGATTCAGTAAGTTCATTATTGCAGTTTCAATTTTAATACCCGTTGTGGTTGCCATACTTTTTGGGGTTAAACTAAAAGATTTTGGATATAATGTAGAGCCACTTTCATTTTTGCCACCAATCTATGCAACTACCAACGGAATCACAGCTATTATTTTAATCGCGGCTGTTGTAGCCATTAAAAACGGAAAAAGAAAACTTCATGAAAGGTTGATGACGAGTGCAATTGCCTTGTCTGTTGCTTTTCTAGTGATGTATGTGGCATATCACATGACTTCTGATTCTGCTGTATTCGGAGATTTAAATCATAACCGTTTATTGGAAGATTCTGAAAAATTAAGTATCGGATCTTTGAGAATAGTTTATTTGCTAATTTTAATTACGCACATTGTTTTGTCAATTGCTATTATTCCGATGGTTTTAATAACGTATGTTAGAGCATTGGCAGAAAATTTTGATAAGCATAAAAAAATCTCCAAAATTACTTTTCCAATCTGGTTGTATGTTGCCGTAACTGGAGTAGTTGTTTATTTAATGATTTCACCGTATTATGTATACTAACTATTTAAGTAATAAAAGTAAAGTGGTTAAAGCTTCTGGAAAAGTAAAAAGAAATGGTAAATCGTACCTTTTTTCTTTATTGTTAATTCTTGTTTTCAATCTCTTTTCGCTATCAGCAAATGCGCAATGTGCCATGTGTCGCGCCGCCTTGACCAGTAAAGAAAATACAACTAAAGCAGCGGCGGTAAATGACGGGATTGTTTATTTAATGGTAATTCCTTATCTTCTTGTTGCAGGAATTGGTTATGCTATTTATCGAATGAAAAAGAAAAAATCCTAAAAATTTCAATAGGAATATCAAAAGTCAATCTGAAAATAGTGTATTTCTGTTTAAAGGATATGGTTTACTCATTACTAAAAACTGACCACTGATCAATCTATTTCAATCCATCTACGGAAACATTTACGGTTCCTTTTACTTTTATAAAAGCAATAATAGCTTGGTTTGTCAATTGGATTTTCTGAAATTGAATCTCTTCCATTTTTCCATTTACAAAAACACCTTGCATGGGAGAGTAGTTTTTTAAATAAGTCATCATGCTTTTTTGACCTTCTTCAAGATTTGGTTTTATGGAGTAGCGACAACTTTGCTCTATTTTTCTTAAGATTAATCCTTGCGCTAACCAATTAGCAGTTCGCATTAATTTATTTTTTGTGTCCAAAGCATAATCCAATTGATCAAAATATACTTCTTTGGTTTTGTCGTTATATTGTGGAAAACCGGCTAAATAGATGGTTCCGTTTACAGAACCCAATACATCTAATGCAATTATCATTTTTCCGTTTTTGTGCCAAATAGCAACATTCTGAACTTTTACTTTCTTGGATCCTGAACCAAATTCTTGTCCGGCAAAATTCTTGGTCATTAGTTTTGATGCTTCCAGATAAGTAGAAACAGCAACAATGTTTGCCGTTATCTCCTGAGGGATTTTGGATACTGGTTTTAAAACAATTTTACTGGCATTAAATTTAGATTCCGGTTGCTTTCCTATTAATGTTTCCATGTTGCATTTCATTCCCATTTCCAATACAAAAGTGTCGTTTTTGAGTTTGGCATTGGTAGAATAAATTTCAATAGGAACAATTCGAAGCCAACTTTCATACGCATCGCTCATTTGAAAAGGAACACAAATTTTCTCTAAAGCCGCCAAAACATTTGGTTTGAAATCCATTGATTTTGCAATAGCATCATCAATTTTCTTTTCTATTTTTGATTTGAAAAGCTTTATTCCGGGATTGATAAGATAGGTTACAGGAACATTTTTTCCAAAAACGGTCATTGTCGGACTTTCATTCCAATCCAATGATTTTAATTCCGTTTTAGTATTCATTTTCCAATTGGTCAAACCTACATCACTCAGTAAAGTTACGACGCCATCAAGATTAAATTCTTTAGTGTTGTATAATTCAACGCCCATTTTCTTAGTTCCAATCCTATATTTTACGATAGCTTTCAAAGGTAAGACGGTTCTAATTTTTTGACCATTGGCTCCGTTGTCATTCTTGATTGTGATTGGTGCCAATTTCCAAATCTTCATTTCAATATCATCATCTTCAATATTGTTGTCTTCATAAATTAGCCCATTCAGGAGTGAGTTCGTTTGATTTTCTATATCCTTCAATTTTACGCTGATGGGCAAATTGATAAAGGAAGGAGTGTTCTCGTAAACCAAAGGTGTGGCATCGTCCGGTTCTGGTTTTAGAGTAGCTATTTTATTAGTTGTTGAACAGCTTGTTATCAGTACGATAGACAGGATTATAAGTAGAGCTGAAAAGTATTTATGCATTTTATTTTAGTTTGGTGAGGCAAAATTAGCAAAACAATTTTTTTTAGGATTAATGTGTAACATTTTCACAACAATTAAGTCTTATGATTAAATTCCTGATAAAGGTATTAACGTTTTCTTATTACAATTTCTTTTAGAGAAGAATTAATATTGTTTTAAAATTAACATAATTATGATTGAAATTAAAGATTTGCATAAATCCTATAAAATGGGAAATTCCGAATTACATGTATTAAAAGGAATTAATTTCAACATTAAAGAAGGGGAATTAGTGGCTATTATGGGGTCTTCTGGTTCAGGAAAATCTACACTGCTTAATATTCTTGGGATTCTTGACGAAGCGGATTCAGGGAATTATATTTTGGATAGTGTGCCTATTAAAAATCTCAACGAAACTATTGCTTCAAGATATCGTAACAAGTTTTTAGGTTTTGTTTTTCAATCTTTTAATTTGATTAATTATAAAAGTGCTTTGGATAATGTGGCGATGCCATTGTATTATCAAGGTATAAAAAGAAAAGAACGCAATGAAATTGCCATGAATTTTCTGGAGAAAGTAGGTTTGTCTTCGCATTCTCATCACTTGCCAAATGAACTTTCCGGTGGGCAAAAACAGCGTGTCGCTATTGCAAGAGCATTAGCATCAAATCCGAAAGTATTATTGGCCGATGAGCCTACAGGAGCTTTGGATACCAAAACATCTTATGAGGTTATGGAGTTGATACAAGGGATTAATGACGAGGGAAAAACCATTTTGATTGTAACACACGAGCCTGATATTGCTGCTATGTGCAAAAGAAATGTAGTTTTAAAGGATGGTTTAATCATCGATGATAAATTAGTAGAACAAGTAAGAGCATCCGCTTATGTTTAATGTAGAACGCTGGCAGGAAATTTTTGAGGCAATTGCCAAGAACAAACTGAGAACGTTTCTCACGGGAATTTCTGTGGCTTCTGGAATTTTTATATTAGTCATTCTTTTGGGTGCGGGCAAGGGACTTCAAAACGGAATTGAAAAACAGTTTGAACGTGATGCCGATGGATTAATTTCTGTGTGGTCTGGCACGACAACAAAAGGCTATAAAGGGTTGAATCCGGGTAGGCAAATTCAATTCAGAAATAGTGACTATGCTATTTCAGTTCAGAAATTCGGAGATCAATTAAACATAAAATCTGCGAATTATATTTTCTGGAACGGGGTTATGACATATGGTAAAGAAACTGGAAATTACAGATTTATTGGGGTTTATCCCGATTATGTAAATGTTGAAAATGCAACTATTGTTCAAGGAAGATTTATCAATGAAAATGATTTAAAAAATAGCGAAAAAGTAACCGTTATTGGACAAAAAGTAAAGCTGGATTTATTTAAAGAAAAAAATCCTATTGGTGAACAACTTGTGATTAATAATATCACCTTCAAAGTGGTTGGTGTTTTTACAGATCCAGCTGGAGAAAGAGAGGAGTCCAGGGTTTATTTGCCAATAACCACAACTCAGCAAGCCTTTGGCGTAGGTGATAAAATCAGTAATTTGGATTTTACGCTCACAAAAAAAGACACTTATGAGGAAGCTTTAGCGCAATCAACAAAATTTACGGAAGAGTTAGGACAATTATTGAGAAGTAAAAATATAATTGCACCGGATGATGAAAGTGCCATAGGAATTAATAATTCCATAAAAAATGCAAAACAGTTTTATGATTTAAATCTGTATATCCGATTGTTTTTTTGGTGGGTTGGAATTTGTACCATAATAGCTGGAGTCGTTGGAGTTAGTAATATTATGTTGATTATTGTAAAAGAAAGAACCAAAGAAATTGGTATTAGAAAAGCACTTGGAGCATCTCCGGTTTCTATTATTGGAATGATTTTGCACGAATCCATTTTTATTACGACAATAGCAGGATTTGTGGGGCTTTTATCAAGTTTATTATTGTTGGAATTAGTAGGTCCGCTAGTATCAAGCGATTATTTCTTGAATCCCGAAGTTGATTTTAGTATCGCTTTAACCACCTTGATATTATTAGTTGTAGCTGGCGCTTTAGCTGGATTTTTCCCTGCATACAGAGCCGCCAAAATAAAACCCATTGTAGCACTTAGAGACGAATAATTATGTTTGACAGAGATAAATGGAACGAGATTTTAGAGGCTTTAACTGCTAATACATTCAGGACGATTCTTACTGCGTTTGGTGTTTTTTGGGGGATATTTATTTTGGTAATATTACTCGCGGCAGGAAACGGATTAGAAAATGGCGTTAAAAAAGGGTTTGACGGAATTGCTACCAATACCATGTTTATGTGGTCACAAACTACTTCAAAACCGTTCAAAGGATTGCCTGCAACCAGACAATTTGACTTTAAAAACGTCGATGTTACTGCTTTGAAAGAGAATTTTCCAGATTTATTATACGTTTCACCCAGAAATCAATTGGGTGGTTTTGAAGGAGCAAATAATGTAGTCAGAGGAACAAAAACGGCAGCTTATACTATTTATGGGGATTACCCAGAGTTGATTAAGCAAGAATCGATGGATATTATAAAAGGACGTTTCGTAAATCAACAAGATATAGTATTGAAGCGTAAAGTTGCGGTTATTGGTCAGGGTGTAATAAGCGAAATGTATGAAAAAGCAGAAGAGGTTATTGGAACTTATATCAAGATTAACGGAGTGAATTTTATGGTTGTGGGTGTTTATAACTCAAAATCCAGAAATAATGGTGATGCTGAATCTGCACAAAAAAATATTTTCATGCCATTTACTACCTTTCAACAAGCGTTTAATTATGGTGATACAGTAGGATGGATGGCGCTTACAGCTAATGATGATGCTTCAATTACGGAGTTAAAACCTAAAATTTTAGACTTCATGAAATCCAGACATTCGATACATCCTCAAGATGACAGGGCGATTGGGAATTTTGATTTGTTTCAGGAGTTCAGTAAAATACAAGGCTTGTTTCTTATTCTAAGATTCATTGCTTATTTTGTAGGGACATTGGTATTGCTTTCGGGCGTAATTGGTATTTCTAATATCATGTTGATTGTTGTCAAAGAACGTACAAAAGAAATAGGAATTCGAAGAGCTTTAGGTGCAACACCGGGCGCGATTCGTTCCCAAATATTATCAGAAGCTATTTTTCTGACTATCATAGCAGGAATGTTTGGAATTGCATTGGCCACAGGATTATTAGCAGTTTTAAATATGGTTTTAGAGTCGATGCCAAGTGAAGGAATGATGTTCGCGAATCCAAGTGTAGATTTGACAGTTGTATTTATTGCTTTGTTCATACTCATTGGTTCAGGTTTATTAGCAGGATTAATTCCGGCTCAAACTGCCATAAATGTAAAACCAGTAGACGCATTAAGAACAGAATAAAGTATCAATCAAAAATTATTTAATCGATTAAACATAAGCAAAATGAAAAAAGGATTAACCATAACTATTTTAATTACAATCGCACTAGTCTTCTTTGGTGCTTTGTATTATTTGTATGCCAAGAATCAGGAATCTCCAATTGTTTTTGAAACCGATAAGGCAGAAATAAAAACGATTGTAAAAAATACCATTGCAACCGGTAATATTGTTCCAGATGAAGAGGTGCTTATCAAACCTAATATTTCAGGTATTATTGAGGCGGTTTATATTAAGGCCGGTGAAAATATCAAAGCGGGTGATTTAATTGCAAAAATTAAAGTTGTTGCCAATGTATCTAACTTGAGTAATTCTCAAAACCAGGTTCAAACCTCCAAAATTGCTTTAGACAATCAGGAGAAAGTGTTTTTGAGACAAAAAACGTTGTTTGATAAAGGCGTTATTTCGGCAAATGATTTTGATGCGGCACAATTAGCGTATAAGCAAGCCAAGCAGAATTATAGCGCATCTCGACAAGGATATGATATTGTAAAAACAGGAACAACTTCTGGATTGGGAAGCTATGCCAATACTTTGATTCGTTCTACAGTAAATGGAATGGTGTTGGATGTTCCGGTAAAAGTAGGAAACCAAGTGATTGAAAGTAATAATTTCAATGAAGGAACAACAATAGCAAGTGTTGCCGATGTTGGGCGTATGATATTCGTTGGAAAAATTGATGAATCAGAAGTAGGTAAAATAAAAGAAAAATTACCAATCGAAATTACTGTTGGTGCTATTGAAAACAAAAAATTTGATGCGGTTCTGCAATATATTGCTCCAAAAGGTAAAACAGAAAATGGAGCAATTCAATTCGAAATAAAAGCATCTTTGACCAATAGAGATGATACTTTTATCAGAGCAGGTTTAAGCGCTAATGCCTCGATTATTTTGGAAAAAGCGGATAAAGTTTTAGCAATAAAAGAATCATTGATTCAATTTGATAAAAAAACACAAAAACCATATGTAGAGATTGAAACCGGAGTACAAAAATTCACAAGAAAAGATTTAGTCTTGGGTGTCAGTGATGGGATTTATGTCGAAATCAAAAGCGGAATTAAAGCTTCGGATAAAATAAAAGTATGGAATCAAGGGCTGAAAAATGAAGAAGTGAAGCCTTAAAAATACACTCAAAAAAGAATTTTAGTTTTTAAAAAAATGTTAAATATGTGTAGTACCTTTGCTACACTTTCATTCAAAATATATGAAAAAAAATAGTTGTATCAGTTTCGTTTTTATCGTGCTGTTTGGTTTGTCCGTTCAGGGACAATCCAAAAAATGGACTCTGGAAGAATGCGTAAAGTATGCCATACAAAATAATATCTCCATCAAACAATCCGAGTTAGATACTAAAACGGCGGCCATTGATAAAAAAGGAGCGATTGGGAATTTCCTTCCATCATTGAACGCCAGTGCTTCTCATTCCTGGAATATTGGTTTGAATCAGGATATTACAACAGGACTTTTGCGTAATCAAACGACTCAGTTTACGTCTGCTGGAGCAAATGTGGGAGTGGATATTTACAAAGGTTTACAAAACCAAAACACATTGCGTAAAGCCAATCTTTCGATTGTGGCGGCGAAGTATCAGTTGCTTAAAATGCAGGAGGATGTTGCATTGAATGTTGCCAATGCTTTTTTACAGGTGCTTTTTAATAAGGAAAACTTAAAAGTGCAAAAAGAACAATTGGGAATTAATGAAAAACAATATGCACGTTCAGAAGAATTAGTTAAAGCGGGATCTATTCCACGTGGCGATTTATTGGACATAAAAGCTACTGTAGCATCAAACAATCAAAATGTTATTGCTGCTGACAATGCGTTATTGATTTCAAAATTAAGTTTAGCTCAATTATTACAGTTGAAAGACTTTGAAAATTTTGATGTTGTTGATGATACTGATGTTAAAGATGAAAATAATATTATGGCACAATCTCCAGCGGCCATTTATGATAAAGCTAAAGAAGGCAGAACAGAATTGAAAATTGCCAGAACTAATTTAGAGATTGCACAAAAAAATGTAGAAATTGCCAAAGGAGCTTTTCAGCCTACTTTACAAGGGTTTTACAGTTTTAACAGTAGGGTTTCGTATGCAGATGTTCCTGCATTTGACAGTATGGGAAATATAATTGGAACAAAAAGTCCAGCACCATTTTTTGATCAATTCAGTGATAATAAAGGACAATCTTTTGGAGCTCAGTTATCAATTCCTATCTTTAATGGATTTTCGGCAAAAAATAATGTGGAGCGTTCTAAAGTAAGTTTAGAGAGATCAAAAATTGCTGTTGAGCAACAAGATTTAGATTTACAAAGAAATGTTTTCACGGCATTTGCTGATGCAAAAGGCGCCTTGAATGCTTACGAATCTTCGGTTGTAGCACTTGAATCGAGACAAGGAGCGTATGATTATGCCAAAGAAAAATATGCAGTTGGTTTGATGAATTCTTTTGATTTTAATCAATCTCAAACCTTACTTACAAATGCACAATCAGATGTTCTTAGAACCAAATACGATTATATTTTTAAAATTAAAATATTAGAATTCTATTTTGGAATTCCACTTATCAAAAACTAATTTATCATGTCAAAGAAAACAATTTATATCCTAATAGGTGGAGCAATAGTACTTATCGCAGCGTTGATAGCACTTTCAAAATCTGGAGTTATCGGAAATAAGGACAAAGGAACTGAAGTTGAAATCGCCCAAGTTATCCCAACAACTATTGTTGAAACAGTTTCGGCAACAGGGAAAATTCAACCAGAAATTGAGGTTAAAATTTCATCTGAGGTATCAGGGGAGATTATTTCTTTAAACGTAAAAGAAGGACAAGTCGTAAAGAAAGGGGACTTATTGGTCAAAATAAATCCAGATTTGTATACTTCGGGTTACAATCGTTCGGTTTCAAATTTATCAGGAACCAGAGCAAATTTGAGTCAGGCCGATGCTTCGTTCAAGGAATCTAAATCAAGTTACGACCGAAATAAAACATTATTCGATAAAGGAATTATTTCAAAGTCGGATTGGGATAAAGCTGTTGCCTCTTATGAAGTGGCTAAAGCTGCAAAGCAAACGGCTTATTTTAATGTTCAAAGTGCTTCCGCAACTGTAAACGAAGCGAAAGACAATTTAGGACGTACTACAATCTATGCACCGGCAGATGGAACAATTTCGATGCTAAACGTAGAATTAGGAGAGCGTGTTTTAGGTACACAACAAATGACCGGAACGGAGATTTTGAGAGTGGCCAACTTGAATAATATGGAGGTTGAAGTAGATGTCAATGAAAATGATATTGTGAAAATAAAAGTAGGTGATGATGCTAATGTTGAAGTTGATGCGTATCTAAAAAAACAATTTAAAGGTGTCGTAACTAGTATTTCTAATTCAGCGAGTTCCGCTTTGACAGCAGATCAGGTGACTAATTTTAAAGTTAAAGTAAGAATCCTTAAAGAATCGTATCAAGATTTATTAGAAGGAAAACCGGATACGTATTCTCCTTTTAGACCAGGAATGACGGCAACTGTTGATATTATTACAGAAACAAAAACGAATGTGTTGTCTGTGCCGATTAGTTCCGTTGTGGTAAAATCAGATACGACAGCTGTAAAAGAAATTAAAGTAGAAGATCCTAATGAAGAGCAAAAAGGAGCTGCGCCAAAAAGTGATAAGAAATTTGAATGCGTATTTGTAAAAGTGGGTGATAAAGCTAAAATTAGAATCATCAAAACTGGAATTCAAGACGATACAAATATTGAGGTTTTAACAGGTCTTAAAAAAGGAGATGTTGTTATAACCGGACCTTATAGTACCGTTTCGAAGGACTTAAATTCTGGAGATAAGGTAACGCTAAAAACGGATAAGGATAAAGCAGAAAGCAAGAAATAAAATAATACACTAATATTTTAAAAATCACAATCATGGAATATATTTCATGATTGTGATTTTCAAGTTAAAATAAAATCTGAAAATTGGAATACATTCTCAACATCGAAACCGCTACAAAAAACTGTTCTGTTGCTCTTGCAAAAGGCGGAAAAACTATTGTATGCAAAGAAATTGCCGAAGAAGGATATTCTCATGCAGAACGACTTCATGTTTTTATAGAAGAAGTTATAAAGGAGGCGGGAATTACGCTCAATGATTTATCTGCCATCGCAGTGAGTCATGGTCCAGGTTCTTATACCGGATTGCGAATAGGAGTTTCAGCAGCCAAAGGACTTTGTTACGCACTGGATATTCCATTAATTGCCGTAGATACTTTGCAGGCTTTGGCGTCACAAGTGACCATTTCCAGAGGATTAATTATCCCTATGATTGATGCTCGAAGAATGGAAGTGTACAGCGCTGTTTTTGCTCCAAATTACGAGCGAAAAAGAGAAGTTCTTGCCGAAATAATTACAGAGAACTCATTTGAGGATTTGGAGGAAACACTTTATTTTGTTGGTGATTGTGCTGAAAAATGCAAGTCGGTTTTGACTAAAGAAAATTATATTTTCCTTGACGAAATTGTATATCCTTCTGCCAAAGAAATGAGTGCGATAAGTTTTGAAAAATTCAAAAAAAGCGACACTGTAGATGTCGCCTATTTTGAACCGTATTATTTGAAAGACTTTATGATTACGACTTCAAAGAAGTAATTTTTGATTAAGAATTATCTGGGGATGATTCTCTTACATAAGGTTGTATAACTATTCCGGCAGTATCAAATGCTAGTTTGCAGCTTTCTAAAGTTTCAGAGAAAACGACACCATAATCTTCATTATTTGCCCATGGTCTCACCGCAAGCTGAATGGCATTGTCGGTTAAGTTTTTTACAGAAACTTCGGCAGCAGGAGTTTGAAGTACCTTTGGATTGTTTTTTAAAATGGCAGTGATTATTTCTTTCACTTTTTTAATATCCGTATCATAGGAAATAGCGATGGTCAAATCGGCTCTTCTGATTTTTTGCAAAGAATAATTGATAATATTTCCATTTGATAAAGCTCCATTCGGCACAAAAATAGTTTGATTATTAGCTGTAATTAGTTTGGTTACAAATATTTGTATTTCACTCACGGTTCCAATTACTCCTTGTGCTTCAATGGTATCATGTACCTTGAAAGGTTTGAAGAGAATAATCAACATACCACCAGCAAAATTTGATAACGAACCTTGAAGTGATAAACCTACTGCAAGTCCCATTGCACCTAAAATGGCAACAAATGACGAAGTTTCTATTCCTAGATTTGAAATGAAAGTCACAAACAAGAGTACTCTCAAAACCCAAAGTAAAATATCGGCAAGGAACTTTGTCAAAGTAGGATCTAAATCTCTTTTTATCATTAGTTTTCTAATGAATCTATTGATAAGCCGAATGGCGTAAAGACCAATAAATAAAATGACAAAGGCAGAAATAATTTTTGGCGAATAATCAACCAGTACAGTGATAAATGTATTGGCATAATCAGTTAACTGATTTGGATTTAAGTTCATTTTTTATCTAATAAAAAACCTTCCCAAAAGAGAAGGTTAAGTTTGAAGTGCAAAAATACAAATAAATTATTTTTTTATAAATTAATCTGCGTCTTCTTCTATTTTATTTATAGTTTCTTTAGCTTTTTCAGTGGCGTCTGCATCACCGTCATTTGCTAATTCACTTGCTTTTTCAGAAACAGTTTCGACAGCATCAGTAGCTATAGTTTTAGTTTCACTTGCTATTTCTTCAACTTTTTCTGTTGCTATAGCCGTTTTTTCTTTTACGGATTCTACTGCTTTCTCAGAATGTTCAGTCACAGTTTCTTTTGCATGACCAGCAAAATCTTCTACTTTATCTATAATTGGAGCTGCAGTTTCTTTTACTTTTTCAAATGTTTCTTCAACAAAAGTTTCGGCTTTTTCAAGGTAAGGAGTTGCAGTTTCTTTTGCTTTTTCAAATGTTTCTTCTGCAAATGTTTCTGCTTTTTCTAGGTATGGTGCAGCAGTTTCTTTTGCTTGCTCAAAAGTAGTTTCGGCTTTATCAGCTAATTCGCTGGCAGTTTCTTTGGCTGAGCCAAATAAATTTTTAAAAAATGAAGATAGTCCCATGGTATTTTTATTTGATTAGTCTTACAATATTAAACAATTTTTTCTAGGATTACTTTATTAAACCATTAATAATTTGCTGAAAATCAGTATTTGGCATCAACTGTGTCCACTTTTGGCAAACATAAAACAAGGTTTGTGTATTTGGCGTACAAATAAAAAAGGAAGACTTGATGTTTTTTGGTTCCAGCCGTACCATCCAGTTTGAAAATACAAATGAATATCTGATGCTAGAAAGTATTGCAACAAATAACTGTAATAACCGCTAAAAATAAAAAAAGCGTTCGCCACGGCGAACGCTTAAATGAATCGGTCAAATTAATCTATTCGAGTTCGAAAGTTAATTTTAGGTTTACTCTATATTCTGTGATTTCACCTCCACTTACGGCTGCACTTTGGTCTTTAATGTACACAGAACGTATGTGGTTTATGGTTTTAGCTGCCTTAGCAACTCCTTTTCGAGCTGCATCTTCCCAACTTATATCTGAACTGGAAAGCACTTCAATTACTTTTAATACTGACATAATTTCTATTTGTTAAGTTAAAGATTAAATGTACCTATTTTATTTAAAATTTCAATTTAAAAAGGCAATTATTTTAATGTAACTATAACATTGTCAATTAAATATGTATTTTTTTTTTTATTTATGCGTTTACAGCTTCCACTTTAATTCCCTCGTCGTTCAGCATACTTTTCAGCATGTTTTCGATACCGCTTTTTAGAGTAAATGTTGATGACGGGCAACCGCTGCAAGCTCCTTGAAGGATTACTTTTACGGTCTTATCAGTTTCATTATACGAATCGAATGCAATATTTCCACCGTCAGCTTGTACGGCCGGTTTTACATATTCCTCTAATATGTTGATGATTTGTTGTGAAGTCACATCCAGATTATCAAACTCTTTAGCTTTAGTATCTTCTTCAGCTGTTACTGCTTGAATGAAATTTTCATCTAGGACTGTTCCGCCATTTTCAATATATTGCTTGATGAAGCTTCTTAATTCCAATGTTATTTCCTGCCATTCATTGATTTCATATTTAGTTACCGAGATGTAGTTTTCATCAATGAAAATCTCTTTTACATAAGGAAATTTAAAAAGCTCTTTTGCTAATGGTGATGCACCTGTTTGATCGATGTTTTTGAATTCAATAGCATTCTTAGTCAACATTTTGCTCACTACAAACTTCAATGCTGCTGGATTTGGAGTGGTTTCTCCATAAACGGTCACAGGCTGTTTTTTGGTTTTGTTTTCGTCAATAGTAATGATTGTTCCGCCATTGTTTACAAATGTCTCCATTTGTTCCGCTACGGCATCCTTAACATCGTCCCATTCAACAATACTATATTTTTCGATTGCTATAAAATTTCCTGAGATGTAAATTGTTTTTACAAACGGAAGATAAAATAATTGTTGCGCTAGTGGAGACGTTTTAGCTTCATCAATGTTTTTGAATTCAAAACTTTCATTTTGAGTTATAAAATCTTGAAATTCAAACTTTAATATAGTTGGGTTTTGTGTTTCTTTTATGCTAACTTTGTTCATGACTTTTAAATTTTTACAAATTTAGTAAAGTTATTTTCTACGAATAACTATATTTGAGTTTTTAATGAATAAATTAACTTTAGTTTAATTTTTAGATAAGCTGTTTGTCCTTGTTTCCATAAAACTTTTATTGATTTAGAATTATTCATTCTTATTAAAAAGTAATTAAATGTATAATAAAATTAAATTTTTATCTGCTCTTTTTTTTATATCCTTTTATTCCTTTTCGCAGGAAGGAATCCCTGTTTATTCAGATTATCTTTCAGACAATTATTACTTAATTCATCCTTCAATGGCCGGTGCGTCAAATTGTGCCAAAATTAGGTTAACAGGACGTAAGCAATGGTTTGATCAGCAAGACGCTCCAGAGCTTCAAACATTAAGTTTTAATGGAAGAGTAGGGGAAAAAGCAGGTGCCGGAATTATACTTTTTAATGATAAAAACGGATATCATTCTCAAAAAGGAGTCAAATTTACCTATGCCTATCACTTGATGTTTTCAAGAAATGAAATTGATTTGAACCAATTGTCTTTTGGAATCAGTGCAGGATTAATTCAAAGTCAATTAGACGAAACGGAGTTCATGCAATCTGGTGATTTTGATCCAATTATTGATGGAACTGTCGTGCAAAAAGATTCTTATTTTAATGTAGATATCGGAGCATCATACAACTACTTGGATTTTTACGCTCATGCTACGGTAAAAAATGCTATAGAAACCAGAAGAGATATTTACACTGAATATGAAAGTGATAATTTAAGAAAGTACTTGTTGAGTGCCGGTTATATATTTGGTGACAGAGATAAAATATTATGGGAACCTTCTATTTTATTCCAAATGGTAGACCAAACGAAAGAAAAATCCATTGATATTAACTTTAAAGCCTATAAGACGTTAGATTTTGGAAAGCTTTGGGGTGGATTATCCTATAGAAGAAGTTTTGATGGTGCAGAATATATGAATGGAAATTCTATTTCGAAACAAAAGCTCCAATATATTACTCCAATAGTTGGTGTTAACTTTGATAAATTTATGTTTGCCTACACGTATTCTCAATTAACGGGTGCGGTTAAATTCGATAATGGTGGTTATCACCAAATTACTTTAGGAATCGATTTGTTCTGCAAACCTGTGAAATACGATTGCAACTGCCCAGCAATAAATTAATATTTATCCTTTTTTCATGCTAATTAAATCTGTTAACGGTAAGTCACCTTCAATTCCTGAGGATTGTTATGTTGCCGAAAATGCCACCATTGTAGGCGATGTTTCTTTTGGAGAAAATTGTAGTGTTTGGTTTAACGCCGTAATTAGAGGAGATGTAAATTTCATCAAAATTGGCAATAAAGTAAACATACAAGATGGTGCAGTTATTCATTGTACCTATAAAAAACATCCAACAATTATAGGAAATAACGTTTCCATTGGTCATAATGCCATTGTGCACGGTTGTACAGTTCACGATAATGTGCTTATAGGAATGGGAGCAATTGTTATGGATAATTGTGTAATCGAAAGTAATTCTATTGTGGCTGCCGGTGCGGTTATTACCCAAAATACAGTTGTAGCATCTGGTACAATTTGGGCAGGAGTTCCTGCTAAAAAAGTGAAAGATATTGACCAATCTGATTTTGCTGGCGAAATCGAACGTATTTCGAATAATTATGTGATGTATTCGAGTTGGTTTAAAGACGAAGAGTAATCTATTTCACTTTTCAATAATTAAAAGAATGGGCAAGAAAAAAGACAAAGCTTCACACATATTAAATACTTCGGCAACGCTACTTGGAATTTGTTTTATAGTTCTTACCTCAATCCATTTAAATGATATTAAAGAAACTACTATAGTTGATCAACTCATTGCAGTATCAATTGTTATGTTTATGATCAGTAGTATTCTTTCTTTTTTATCGATGCGAAATACTAAAAAGCCTAGTGAGAAAATGGAAAATACTGCAGATATAATTTTTCTGACTGGACTTTTCTCTTTGCTTATTATCACAATGTTGATTACCCTGAATATTATTAAATAATGGTTTCTAATGAATTCAAGAAACTATAAATTAATTTTCTCAAAGAAAGAATTCTTGTAGCTTTCACTAATCGGGATTCTTTTTTCGGCAATGAGTACTTTGTTTTTCTGGATTGATTTCACGTGTTTTATATTGATGATATACGATCTGTGAATCCTCGCAAATCCTTTGGATGAAAGCAAATTCTCCAGTTTTATAAGGCTGATTAATGTTAATGTAAACTTATTATCAGTGGTGTATATTTTGACATAATCTTTCAATCCTTCGATAAATAAAATATCCGAAAAATTCAATTTTACATTTTCATATTCAGCTCTTACAAACATAAAATCCTGTTCGATTTCTGGGGTAGAAATGGGATTGTTATTTGCAGGTAAAATTTGTGGATTGAAAATTTGTTGTGCCCGTAAAACGGATTTTAAAAACCGATGAAACGGAATGGGTTTCACTAAATAATCGACTGCGCCAAGATTAAATCCTTCAACAGCATAATTAGAATACGCTGTCGTAAATATGATTAACGGCTTTTTTTCTATGGCATTAATAAAATCAATTCCTGAAAAATGAGGCATTTCTATATCTAAAAAAATCAAATCAACATTAGACTGATTGATTATCGAAATGGCATCAATGGCGTTTGTAAATGTGTTTACCAGTTCAAGAGAATCTACTTTGCTCACAAATTCTTTAAGCAAATCAACCGCTAATGGTTCGTCATCTATAATTACACATTTCATCTTTTCTGTTTTTTATTTAAAATTTGGAACAACTAAAATTAATATCAAGATTCCTAATTAAAAAGAAGTTTGAATCTGGTCTAGTTTTAAATTTAAATGAACACTGTAATTACTGTCGGTTTCAATGATAGTGAGCTGGTGTGCATTAGGATAAAGGAGATTCAGACGACTTTCAATATTGGTCATTCCTATTCCTGAATTTTCCGGATCTTTTCGGTGATTTTCGATTTTGTTTTCTACCCAAAAATCTAAAATATTTTCTTCAATTGTTATTTTAATTTTTACAAAAGCTGCTCCTTTATAATCAGTACCATATTTGAAAGCATTTTCAATAAATGAAATTAAAAGCAACGGCTCAATGTATTTGTTTTTTGTCTCGCCATGAATGTTAATGGTGATGTTTTCAATATTATTCAAGCGTAGTTTTTGCAGCTCAAGATAGTTTTTAATGTAATTGATTTCTTTTTCTAAAAACACCGATTTATTATCGGTTTCATACAACATATACCGCATCATTTCTGATAAAGTTACAATTGCATCCGGAACTAAATCAGATTTTTTATAGGCTAATGAATAAATGCTATTCAAGGAATTAAATAAAAAATGGGGATTGGTCTGTTTTCTTAGATAATTTAATTCTGTTGAAGTTCTGTGCGTTTCGGCAATTAACTTGTTTTGCTGATTGTTGTATAACTCAGACAAAGTTTTAATAATGGTACTAATTGTAATGATTAATATATAGAAAAAAGAAGGCACAATTTTAAAAAAAAACGGTTGTTTCCTTTTGAAATTCGGGTTTAATAAAATCTCTTTCCCGGATGAATTAATCATTCTGAAAGGCCTCATGTTTTGGAATTCGGGCATAAAGAAATTAAACCGAACAATCATAAAAAGGGTTATTAATGCAATTACAATCGTGAAATATTGCCAGTATTTCTTTTGCAATAGCAATAAAGGGACTAAGTATAAATAATTCAGATAAAATAGTAGGATTCCCGTAATCCATTGGACATAGAAATCAATACCAATACTAAAAGGACTTTCGTAAAACTGAATTAGTGAGGCAACAATGAAGAAACACCAAATCATACTATGAAAAAGTATTTGGTTTAAATTGTTATTTTTAATTCCTTCTATGTTCATCTAGATTTTTACAGCTAATAAAAATAAATCTTTTTTTGTTACCGTAGGCGATAAATCGTCTTTCAATTTTTGTAATACTAAGTTTCCAACTTTCAGCGCTTCTTCTTCCGTTCTGAAGCTTTTGTTTTCGCTGATAACAGGAATTATTGTTTGTTTTATTATAATTTTCTCATTGTTAGTTATGCAATAACCCCAGCCTGTAGTCGTTTTTAAAGATTGTACGTTTAAGTTTTCACTTTTGTTACAAGAAATAAATAGGAACAAACCCAATAGAAAAAGTACTTTGTTTTTTGTGTTTACTAAAGAAAAATTCTTCTGGATTGTAGCCCAGAAGAATGTATTGGTTGTATTAATTGTCATCATCGTTTTGTTCTTCTAAAGGTTTAAATTCCCATGAATCATCAAAATAAGAGGTTCCGGTTCTTCCCAGCATCACAAATCCTCGTTGGTTAATAGAGAAACCTATTGCATCTGTTCTGGCTGATCCTTCAAGCGGAGTTCTTTCTAACCAAACATCAGTTGTTGGATTGTATTCCCAAATCGATTTTGAGCTTTCTCCACAGGCAACATATCCTAATCCATTCATAGAAAAACTGGTCGCATTAGAACGCAAAATTACATAGTCATCATTGTAATCATAATCGTCATCAGTGTCTTGGTCAATATCTCGTTTTCTTGTCCATACATCAGTTGCCGGATCAAACATCCAAAAATCGACTTGGTAAGCTCCGTTATTTATTCCTGTTCCAAAATAAGCTTTATCGTCAATTACAAAAACAGTTGCATTTCGTCTTTTATTTCCGCTAAAACCATTTGCCAATGACCAAGAATCTGTAGTTGGGTCGTATTGATAAAAGTCTTTCAGATAATTCCCATCATAACCGGTTCCAAAATACGCTTTACCACCCACTTGAAATCCTACAGCCGAATAGCGCGCTGTTCCTGCAAAATCAGATTTTTGCATCCAAGTATTGCTACTGGGGTCATATTCATAAAAATCCTTTAATTTATTAGTACCATCATAACCAAGACCTATGTAGCCTTTTTCGTTTAACTCAAATCCCGAAGCTGAACTTCTGGCAACTCCAATAAAATCAGCTTTTTGCTCCCAATAATCGCCTGTCGAATTGTAAGCCCAAAGATCTTTTAAATATTCATCTCCGGTATATCCGGTAGTCACAAAGGCGTAAGTGCCAATTACAAAACTCGTGGCGCTTGATCTGGCAGGTCCGTCAAAGGAGGATTTTTTAATCCAGTTTCCAATCAAATCGTCGGAGTCATCATCATTACTGCAGCCCGTAAATACCAAACTTGCAAAAAGTGTAGTGAACAATATTCCTTTTTTAAAACTATTCATAATTTAGTGTATTTATTAATGTTTGTATTTTATTCCAATGTTAAAAATGTAACCGTTAGTGCTGTTAAAATCAAGTTTTGAGTCGCCAGTGTTATTGGTTAGATTGTATTTTTTGTTAAATTCATAGCCTCCTTTTAAACTTACAAACCAGTTTGAATCCATATTTCTTTCATATTCCAATGCCGAAGTCATTTGTGAAAAACTCACTTTTGAAGCTGCATTCAAATGGTCAAGAACTTCAGGTTTGTCTAGGTTATAAAAATTCCCATTGAAACTATTTGTCAAACTGAAACTATTTCGTGTGTTATTTGAATACGAGAAAGTGGAGTTTGGAAAGCCAACTTCAACAAATGCATTAGGGCTGATTTGATGATAAAAAGAAAAAGTAGGCAGTATTTCCGGTTTGCCAAAAAGCGTCATCCTTTTTACTCCAATGCTGATTGCATTTGAACGATTGAAAGAATGAGTCATTTCTATACCACCTAAAAGTGATACATCAGAAAGTCCAATATTACTCTCGAAATTAACTGTTGGATTGATTTCTAAATTCAGTTTTGTAGCACCGTTTAGTTGATGAGATAGTTTAAAATCATTTTCGAAACCGTTAAACTGATTCAGACTATTTTGTAAATCATAATTTTCTAATGAATAATCGACTCCAATATTTTTGTACTTGAAGGTGTTGGTTATTTTATTTTTCGAATCAATATTTTTAAAAAAAGTTACTCCAATTCCAGTTTCATGTATTGTAATTTTCTCAGTTGGTTGTGTTTTTATATTTAACTCTAAGGAATATCCGCTTTGGGCCGATGCATTAAGAATTGGAATCATAAACAACAGATTTGCTAAAGTCTTTATTCTCATAATTTTTTTATTGATTCAAAAGTAGATACGTTATCCAATTAAAAAAAAGAAGATATATGTACCGCCCAAATTCATAGACTAACTGGGCATTTGTAAGGTCGAATGAATTATTACCTACAGTATCTTAATTGTAGACTAGAATCGCCATTTTATAGACACAAAACTTCTGGTGGTATATGTTATTATGCGGTATAAAGTGGTCTCCTATATATTTGTTCAAAAAACATTTATGTATAAGGTATTGTTGTTGCTGGTTTTTGGACTTATAATAACTTCGTGTAATTCTGATGTTGATGCTGGAGAATTTGTTGTTGGTTCTGATTATTTATCGGTTAGTAATAAAGTGATATTGATTGATACTGTAACTGTTGATGTTGCTACCATTAATTTTGATTCATTAGTGACCTCCAGTCAGAGCAGGATTTTGGTAGGGAATTATGACGATCCTGTTTTTGGAAAAGTAAAATCAGACAGTTATTTTCAACTTTCGGCGTCTGATTACGCGCTGTATAATGAAAGTTCTGATACTGATGCTCCAAATTATGTTTTCGACTCTATTAAAATGGTTTTAAAAGAAGATAAGTATTTCTACGGAGACACAACAAAAGTGCAATCTCTTAGCATTCACAGATTGACACAAAAGGTTAAACCAAACTCAGAAGATGATAGTTTTTACAATAATTCCAGCTTAAGTTATGATGCTCAAAGTCTCGGTAGCATTTCATTTAAACCAAAACCCAATAGTAAGGACTCCGTGGTTGTGAAACTGAATAATGAATTTGGGAATGCTCTTTTTCTAAAATTAAAAAAACTTGAAATATCAAATTTTGATGAGTTTACAGAATATCTCAAAGGATTTGTCATTAAGTCAACATCGGGAACTTCTTCTAGCATTGTCGGTTTCAATATGTCTAGCGTACTACGGTTGTATTATTCAAAATACCAGGGCGATTCAGAAACTTCATTGATTAAAAACTTCTCTATTTTGGATGTCTCCAAGCAATTTAATAATATCACTTTGGATAGAACTGGAACACAAATTCAGGATTTACCTGTTTCATCCAGTAAGCTGTCCAGTTTACTAACGGGGAATAAAGCTTTCATTCAATCAGGGACAGGACTTGCTTGCCGAGTAGATTTTCCTAACATAAAGCAATTGAAATACCTCTCTGAAAAAGGGGCAATTGTAGATGCTGAATTAATCATAAAACCAGTAAATAATACTTATTCAGTTGCTTATCCTTTAATGGATTCTTTGCGTGTTTTTGTAGGGGATAAATTAAATAGAATCAAAGGAACGCTAAATGCCGTAGATGGATCGGCTGTTTATGGACTCTTGAATGCTACAAGTGATGAATTCAATGAGAATATTGGGTATAAAATTTCGATTGGTGCTTTTTTACAAGCTGAAATGCTAAAGGAATCAGACGCTAGATCTTCCTTAATTCTCACATTACCCAGTATTTCAAAAGCAGTTAACAGACTGGTTTTAGGTGATCAGAAAAATGCCAATAACAAAATTCAATTGAAAATTTATTATATTTCTTATTAGATGAAAAATAAAATAGCATTCTTAGGTTTGTTTCTTTTTATAACAACAGTTTCGTTTTCACAAAGTATTTCCAGTTCCCCATATTCTTTGTATGGTTTAGGAAGTTTATATGATTCAGATTTTGGTTCGATTCCTGGAATAGGTTCTTCGGGTATTGCTCTGCCTTCAAATCGATTTATCAACAATTTAAATCCAGCTTCTTTAGGATTCATGTATCAAAACCACTTTTTGTTTGACATAGGAGGGAAAGCTATCTTGTCGAGTTACGAAAACAATTCAAAAAAAGAAAGTCGGAATAACCTTCAATTTTCACATATTGCATTTGCTTTTCCAGTATCGCCAAAATCAGCTTTTAGTTTGGCGCTGAAGCCTTATTCGAGCTCTACATTTAAAATATCTAATTTATCATTGCCAATTCAGGACAGCCAGGAAAACTATACTTTGAATGCTACCGGAACAGGTGGATTGAATGATTTTGATGTTTCCTATGGCTATAGAATTGGTAAAAAAATAGCATTAGGGCTTTCTACTTCTATTCTTTTTGGAAATACCACAGATGATAGAGATTATAGTATTGCTAATTCGGTAACAAATATTTATAAAAAGACAAATTATAATGGCGTCAGGGCATCTCTGGGAGGTCAGTTCAAAGTTGATTCTACATTTACTTTGGGAATGAATTTGAAATCACCCACAAAAATAAATGCAACTAAAGTACAATCTGTAACTTCAGTTTTTAATTCAGGATCTTTGGCTATTGAGTCAGAGGTTGCATCGGATACGGATGATTACTATATGCCATTAGAGATGGGAGTGGGTTTAAGCAAGGTTTTTAAGAATAACTTAAATCTGACACTTGATTACGGAAAAGGGTTGTGGAATAGCACCAATCAATCTGATTTGTACGGAAATTTTGTAAACCAAGATAAGTTCGCATTGGGGTTTTCTTACAGTAAGCCAAAGAATATAAGAAGCTATTCTGATAGGATTCAATATTCAACGGGATTCAATTATGATACGGGTTACCTCGAAGTTGATAATAAGAGAATTAATGCTATGTCATTTTCGGTTGGAGTTTCACTTCCCATTGAAAATACGTTTTCAGCACTGAATATCAGCTATTCCTTCGGGCAAAAGGGTAGAATCAGTGATGGACTAATCAAAGAAAATTATCATAAATTGTCTCTTAATTTAAGTTTAGACGGTATTTGGTTTGTCAAAAGAAAATTTGAGTAGCTTAAAACGCTATTTCTTCAACAAGATATTTATTTTCCAAAATTTCAGTCAAAACTTTGGGATTTGTATTCGTGTAAAAAACCGGTTCACTGTTTTCTGCGGATGAAAAACCTACTTTGTCACGTAATATATTTCGTGTTTGTTTTGCTACAGCTTCGCCAGAATCTATAATTTGAATGTGTTCCGGAAGAATTTTTTTGATTTGAGGAATCAGATAAGGATAATGACTGCAACCTAATACTAAATAATCAATATTGGCTTCAATCATTGGAGTCAGGTAAGAGTGAAGCAGTTCAGTCATCTCTGGTGAATCGATATCTCCGTTTTCTATTAGCTGCACTAATCCGTGACCTACTTGCTCAATTATTTTTGTGTCTTGGTATTTCTCTGTAGTTTTGTTGAACAGTTCACTGTTCAAGGTTCCTTGAGTAGCAAGGATTCCTATTATTTGTGTTTTAGAATGCGTAACCGCGGGTTTTATAGCAGGTTCAATACCTATAATAGGAACGTCATATTTTGCTCTTAATTCTTGAATGGCATTAGTGGTTGCGGTATTACAAGCTACAACAATTAATTTGCAGTTCATCTCCAGTAGGAAATCAGTATTTTTCATACTCAATGCAATAATCTCTTGTTTAGATTTTTGTCCATAAGGGGCATTTTTACTGTCTGCCAGATATATAGTTTTTTCATTGGGCAGTAATTGATGGATTGCTTTCCAAATGGAAGTTCCGCCAATCCCTGAGTCAAAAATTCCTATTGGTTGATTATTGCTGTTCATAAAAACAAAGTTACATGCTGGAATTTGAATTTCCTAAAATTTATTTTAAACAAAAAAACTGCTCAAGCCTATGATAAGGTGAGCAGTTTTATGCGAGTATCTATTTTTTTTAGAAACCTAAATCTTTTTTTACATCAATAGTCAAGTTTGGACCATCAGCAAGCAAAAGACTAGAACCATCAAGAACATATTGGAATCCTTTAGCTTTTCCTACTTTTTGAATAGAAGCTCTTACTTTTTCCATTAATGGTTTTACGATATCAGATTCTTTTTGTTGCAATTCTTTTTGAGCATTGTCTCTAAAGTCAACAATTCTTTTTTGCATATCTTGAACTTCTTTAGAACGCTCAGTATTTACAGCTTCAGTAACTGTAGCAGCTTCAGCTTCGTATTTTTTCAATTTTGCTTGGTATTCTTCAACCATTTTTTTGTAGTCAGCATCATACGTAGTACTCAATTTATCCAATTGTTTTTGAGCATCTAGCATTGCTGGCATTTTTGTCATAATCTCACTTACATCAACATGAGCAGTTTTTGCTTGTGCATTAATTGTTTGGCTTGCTCCTAAAATAAAAATTGCAGCAATAAATAGAGTTTTAATTTGTTTCATCGTTTTTAAAATATTTAATAATTAATTTTTGTTTGTATTTTCTTTTAATTTTTCTTCTTTAGCTTTTCTAATTGCCTCTCTGTCTTCCAGTATTTTTTTTCTTTTCTCGTCTAATGCTTTCTTGCGATCCTCTAAAACTTTCTTACGATCTTCTAATGTTTTCGCTTTTGCGGCCGCTTGTTTTACTTTGGCATCTTCAACTGCTAGCTTCGTACTGTCTTTAGCAGCATCATTACTTGAGGCTGTTGCTGTGCCATCTATTTTAACATTTGCAGAAACCGTGCCATTTTTTTTAGCCTCTCTGTCAGCAGCAATTTGTTTTCTTTTATCGTCAAATTCTTTTTTCTTTTGCTCCTGAAGCAATTTTCTATCAGCGATTACTTTATCTCTTATTGCTTTTTTATCATCCAAGAGTTTTTGTCTATCTGCCAACGCTGGATTTTCATCCAATGCATCTTCTTTATTTTCTTTAGCCTCTTCTTCTTTCTGTTGTTTTTTAGTCAACTCTTCTCTTTTTTCTGTCCTGTTCAATGTGCGTAAAATTTGATCGCTGATATCAAATCTTTTCGCTGCAAATAACATGGTCAAGTCAGAAGTTTTGTCAAAGATAAAATCATATTTTAATCTTTCTGCAATATCTTGAACAGCAGTAAAAACTTGATCTTGTATTGGTTTTACCAAAACAGATTTTTGTATCATCAAATCTCCGTTGGCACCAAATCTTTTTTGTTGGTAATCCAGATTTTCATTTTCAAGAAAATTAATTTCTGTTTCTCTTTCATCAATTAACTCTTTCGTCAATAAAGCTCTTTCTGCTTTTAAGGCATCCTTCAATTTATTGATTTCAATTTTCTTAGTATCAATCTCCAGTTTCCATTTTTCAGCCTTTTGCTCTAATTGAGCTTTTGCTTCAGTGTAATCGGGTACATTTTGTAAAATGTATTCCATATCAATGTAGCCTAGCTTAGTCCCTCTGGTTTGCGCATCAGCTGTTTGTACAACAACTAGCACTAAAAATAGATATAAAAATTGTTTTCTCATAACGTTACTGTATTAGAAAATTTAAAACCAATTTTTTTTAGAATTGTTGCCCAATGATAAAATGGGTTTCCCATCCATTAGCTTTTGCTTGTCCTGGTAATGTATCAAAACCGTGACCAAAATCAATTCCCAATAAACCAAATGCTGGCATAAATACACGCAATCCAAGTCCTGCAGAACGATTTAAGGCAAAAGGATTATAGCTTTTGAAATCCCTAAACGATGATCCTGCTTCCATAAATGCCAATGCATAAATTGAAGCCGATGATTTTAATGTTATCGGATAACGTAATTCCATTGAGAATTTATTAAAAACAGTAGCTCCAATTTGATCTCCTGCCTCATTTACTGGTGTTAATGAGTTATTAGGATATCCTCTCAACTGTACTGTTTCTCTTCCATCCATGGAGTAATTTGCCAGTCCGTCACCACCAAGATAGAATCGTTCAAAAGGAACAACTCCTCTTTCTTGATTGTATGCTCCAAGAAACCCAAACTCTGCTAAGGTTCTTAGTACTAATTTACCATAAATTTTTGTATACCAGTCTGCTTTAAACTTTATTTTGTAATATTCCAACCATTTAAAACGCTCTTGATCTACTTTACTTACGTCTGTAGCTGCTAGATTGAAGTCGGTTACTTTGTTTCCAGCGGTATCAATATAATCTCCTATTTGAACAATGTTACCATTTGCATCTGGAACATTTAAGCGGTCAACAGTATTTTTTAATTTGTATTCTTCTTTATCTCCTAATGTCGAATAATTAATTCCGTTTAACAATGAATAAGGAGGGGTTAATTTAGCTGAAATACTAAACTCCGATCCGTATGTTGGGAAGATTGGATTCACACCTTTATTGCTTCTTGTTAATCCAACAGTGTAGGCAAAGTTTCTAGATGTACCATCTCCAAAAGTAAATAATCCGGTATTGTAATTATTCAAATCATAATGTTGGTAACTTAAAGATTGTGACAACACAAAGAAATCATCTGGAACAGTCAGTCTTTTTGCTAAACCAACAGACAATGTCATGATGTTAAAACTTTTGGTTTTATCAGCTCTTTGTGTAACAAAATTATTTAAAAATTGTTTACTGTACGATATAGAGCTACTAAATTGTACTGGTTTTTTTCCTCCAAACCAAGGTTCTGAAAATGAAACACTATAAGTCTGAAAGAAAGTACTTGCTTGCAAACGTAAAGAAACTTTTTGACCATCTCCCATAGGTAATGGTTTGTAAGCATCTTTGTTGAACATATTTCGTGCAGAAAAGTTGTTGAAAGATAGTCCAAGGGTACCAATGAAACCACCTCCGCCATAACCACCTTGAAGTTCAATTTGACTCGAACCTTTTTCTACAAGATTGTATTCAATATCAACAGTTCCTGCTCCTGAATCTACATTTTTGAACTTTGGATCAATAGCTTCCGGATCAAAAAATCCTAGTTGCCCAATTTCACGAATGGTTCTTACTAATTCTTCTTTGCTGTATTTTTCTCCTGGTTTTGTTCTTAATTCACGATAAATTACACGGTCATTTGTTTTGTCATTTCCTACAACAGTAATTTTGTTAAAATAAGCAATTGGCCCTTCAGTGATTCGTATTTCAAAATCAATAGTGTCATTTGCTGTTCTTACCTCAACCGCATTTATATTAGAAAATAAATACCCATTGTTTTTGTATAAGTTGTCAATGTCTTCCCCGTCAGGTTTTGAGGCATCAGCAATTCTTTTTTGTAGCAAAACACCGTTATAAGTTTCTCCTTTTTTAACACCTAATACTCGGCTTAATCCTTGATCTGTGTATACTGTATTTCCTAAAAATTTAATGTCTCCAAAGTAATATTTGTTCCCTTCTTCTACATTTATTTTAATGGATAATGCGTTCTTTTCTTTGTCAAAAGTAACCGAATCCGAAAGTATTCGGGCATCTCTATATCCTTTTTCTTTATAAGCCGAAATTACTTTTTCTAAATCGGTTTTGTATTTGTCTTTTATGAATTTAGACGCTTTTAGAATTCGAATAGGATTTTTTTGTTTCGTATCCTTCATCGCTTTTCGCAAAGCTTTGTCTGACATTTTTGTATTTCCTACAAAATCAATTTTTTGAATTTTTACCTTTTCACCCTTGTCAATAGTGACAAGCATATTTACAGAGTTTACGGTTGACGTATCTTTAACAGTGTTTATGTTTACCTTAGTATTGTAAAAACCGTCTTTTTTATATTTATTTTCGATGTAGTTTTTTGTGGTGGTAATCAAGTTTTCATTGACTACTTTACCTTTGTTTAAGCTGTTGTCTTTAATTAAACCTTCTGTCTTCGTTTTCTTAACGCCTACAAATTTTACTTGGTTTAATTTAGGTAACTCTACAATGTTTAAATCAAGATAAATACTGTCATTCTGCACTTTATTTACATAAAATGAAATTTCATCAAAGAGACCCAGTTTTCCAAGTTTTTTTATAGCAGCACTAATTTCTTCGCCAGGTATTGTTATTTCTTGTCCTTTTTGTAAACCTGAAAAAGTAACTACGGTTTGAGAGTTGAAACTTATATCTCCAACCACCGCTACATCGGCTAAGATGTATTTTTTTCCTTGATCAAAAGGAACTCTTTCTTGAGCTTTAACTTGTGAAAAACTTCCAAAAATCAAAACGGTAAGGACTATTTTTATGCTTTTATTTAACACTAAAAAATTATTTAATTTGTTCACTTGTTTTTCCAAATCTACGCTCTCTTTTTTGATAACTAATGATAGCCTCATATAAATCTTGTTCTTTAAAGTCTGGCCACAATATGTCAGTAAAATATAATTCTGCATAGGCAATCTGCCACAACAAAAAGTTACTTATCCTATGTTCTCCGCTTGTTCGTATTAATAAATCTACGTCAGGTAAATTTTGCGTGTAAAGATGCTCATTAATAATGGAATCGTCAATAGTGTCTATTGAAATTATATTATTTTTAACTTTATTACAGATGTTTCTGACTGCACTTACAAGTTCTTCTCTCGACCCGTAGCTTAACGCCAGAGTCAATGTCATTTGTGTGTTGTCTTTAGTTTTATCAATAACATCAAGTAGTTCTTTTTGCGCTGATTTTGGTAATTTTTCCAAATTACCGATAGCATTCAGTTTGATGTTGTTTTTTTGGAGTGTTACAAGTTCTTTTTTCAAGGAGTTGATGAGTACTTTCATTAAAGTTTCAACTTCTAGTTTTGGTCTGTTCCAGTTTTCAGTCGAAAATGCATATAAAGTAAGAAATTCGATGCCGAGTTTAGCACTGGCTTCGATTATCACTTTAACTGATTTTGTCCCGCTTTCATGGCCTAAGGCTCTTAAAAGACCTTGTTGTTTTGCCCAACGGCCATTGCCATCCATTATAATGGCTAAATGTTTCGGCAAGTTATTCTTGTTGATAGTCTCTAGTAAATTCATTTTTTTATTCTGCACAATAACAGGGTTTATTCCCAAAGGTATAAGTTAAAGTAACTCCTGAAAAAACATACCAATCATTATTATTTATATTTCCAAATCGGAGCGATTCCAAATTTTTATTTTCCGGATTATTTCCATCTATGTTATCCGTCAAAGTATATCTTGCACCAACTTCTGCAGCCAATATTATACTAGGACTAATGTTCGATTTTATTCCTATAGTCATTGGTATTGCAAATGAACCTGTGCTTTTATCTTTTTTAGTTTCTCCGTCCAATACATACAATTCATCGTGTCTAAAATAACTTACGCCGGAATGCACATAAGGACTTATTTTAGTACTGGATTCATGAAGATTAAAATCAAAAAAGTTGAATTCAAGGCCTAAAGATACTTCTTTTACGCCGTTTTCAAAGCGATAGCCTCTTTGGTTTCTGCCGGCTTCTTTTGAATCTAAATCATTTGAAACGATTTTTGATTGCGTGTAAGAAAATCGGTAAGCATGTCTGGCACTTTTATTCCACTTATATAGCAATCCAAATGCAGGTTCGTTTGGCGAAACATATGTAGTAGGGCCAACATCTCCTATAAAATTACTTCCGCCTATAAAAACACCGACCTCATGTATCTGAGCATTGGTAACCATTAAAGGGAAAAAGCAAAAAAATAAATAAAAAATTTTGTTCATTTAATCAAAAATTGCGTGCAAATATAATAATTATCAATTCGATTCAATACCCATTCAGTTAAATGTGTGTTTTTTTAATAATTAACTACTAAACCTACACTAATTAAGTATTAGTTTAACTAAAACGGGGAAAATTGATAAAATCGTATAGCGCTTGATTAAAATGATTTAATTCCTTTTGTCTTCTCCCCAAAGTAATTTCTTGCGAAGTGTTTTCAAAAAGGTCTCTTCGGTAATTTCTACCATATTAATTTGAAAAGGAGTTTTCTTTAAAGTCAGAATTGATTCGTTTTTTACCGAGGTAACTCTGGAATCTAAGGAAACTAAATAGTATTCTTCTCTTCCCGAAACTTTCAGTCGGATTTCAGTTTCATCGGGAACTACAAGAGGTCTTGCGGTAAGATTGTGAGGGGCAATAGGAGTAATAACAAGGCTTTTTACGTCAGGGGTCAAAATGGGACCGCCGCAGCTGAGTGAATATCCTGTGGATCCTGTTGGTGTTGAAATGATTAAACCGTCGGCCCAATAGGAATTCAAATATTCTTCGTTCAAGTATGTGTCAATCGTAATCATCGAAGTAGTGTCTTTTCGACTGACTGTAATTTCATTCATGGCAAAATTAATTGCGTCAATGGATTCATTTGGTGGAGTACACGTTAAACTCAGTAAAGTTCGTTTAGAAATCGTGTATTTTTTATCGAGAACAAATTGCATAAACGAGGCAATATTCTCTTTTTGTACAGAGGCTAAGAAACCTAATCTTCCAGCATTTATACCTAAAATGGGAATGCCGGAATCTCTTACCAATGTTGCGGCTCTTAGTATGGTTCCATCTCCGCCGATGCTTATCAGCATGTCAAAACTGGAGTCAAGTTCCGTATGGGATGTAAAAGTTTTGTATTTTTTTTCTACAATCTTCCGTTCATTAAGCATCAACAAAAAATGAGATTCAATAATCATCTCTACATTGTTTTTGTTAAAAAAAACAAAGATGTCATTTATGATGGGTTCTGTACTGTTTTGATAATATTGACCGTAGATAGCTACTTTCATCTTTTTGTTTAATCGTTTAATGTTGATATGTTTATTTTAGCATTTAATCGATTAAACAAATAATCGGTTAAACAAAAACTATATATTAAGGTATTTGTCTAAATAGTCAGAGCGCTCTTTTAAATTATTGATATAATTGTCTTCTTGATGTTCTGATATGATTTCATAATTGTATCTTCTAAAAGTTTGTATGATTTCATTCATGGCGCCCAAAGTTATTTTCAAAGTAACTTCAACACTCTCAACATCCGCTTCCGATATGAAAAGTCCTAAAAGTTTTCCGTTATTGCTTTCTATAATTTGAGTAATTTGACTCATAGAATAATCCAAAACTCCCTTTTTAACAACAATGATTCCTCCAGGTTCTTTTAAAAAAGGGGTTTCATGAAAAAATTTCATGATGTCCTCTATTTCATAATATCCTACATAGGTATTGTTTTCGTCCAAAACGGGAACTAAATTGGTGTGGTTTTTTGCAAAAACTTCTAAAACATCCAGCCACATCGTATTTGTTCTGGTAAAAAATCCTTCAAGAGTAAAACGATAATCCGCTACTTTTTTATCACTGTCAAAAGTCTCTATATCTTCGGATGCTATACTGCCAATATAAACGCCCTCTTCAACAATTGGAAAATGTGAAAAGTGTAACTCACTAAAAAAGTCTTGAATAGCCGCAATAGAATCGTGGCTGTCAATCGCTTTAAAGTCATTGGTAATATATTCTGTAATTTCTGTCATAAATCAATCGGCAATATTTCATGCAAAATAATCAAAAATAAGCAAAATCTCCTAAGTTTTACTTTGTATTTTTGCTCCAAGTAAATACTAGTATCTAAATCAAAAAGTGTTCTAATGACAAAGTTAAGTGTAAACATCAATAAAATAGCTACTTTGCGAAATGCTCGCGGAGGAAATGTTCCCGATTTATTAAAAGTAGCCACCGATATTCAAAAGTTTGGTGCCGAAGGAATCACCATTCATCCCCGTCCGGATGAGCGCCACATTCGCTATCAAGATGCCCGAGATTTAAAGGCTATCGTTTACACCGAATATAATATTGAAGGAAATCCAGAGCAAACATTTATCGATCTTGTTCTTGAAATAAAACCGACTCAAGTCACTTTGGTGCCGGATGCAATCGATGCCATAACGTCTAATGCGGGTTGGGATACCATAAAACACGCTTCTTATTTAACCGAAATCGTTCAGGAATTTCAACGTAACGGAATCAGAACTTCCATTTTTGTGGATCCTGTTCTCGAAATGATTGAAGGCGCGAAGAAAATTGGAACTGAAAGAATCGAGTTGTACACTGAAGCATTTGCACATCAATACAGTTTAGGAAATCAAAACGGAATTTTGCCGTACACACAATCAGCAGTTTTGGCAAACGAACTTGGATTAGGAATCAACGCAGGTCACGACTTGAGTTTGGACAACATTCAGTTTTTTAAACAAAATATTCCAGGATTATTGGAAGTTTCTATCGGTCACGCGTTAATTTCTGAAGCCATTTATCTAGGATTGGATAATGTGGTAAATATGTATTTGCAAAAATTAAAATAGTTTTTTAAACCATTAAGAAATTAAGATAGATGAAGTCAAAAGCTTCATGACCTTAATTTATTTAATGGTTTGTAATTTAAATTATAACGTTAAAATCTAAAACCATATGCTTTTTTCAAAAATAGAAGGCTTAGGGCAACCACTTTTAATCCTCCACGGATTCTTGGGAATGTCCGATAATTGGAAAACACTCGGAACGCAATTTGCGGCTGATTTTCAAGTTCATATTCTCGATTTACGCAACCACGGACGAAGCTTGCATTCAGAAGAGTTCAGTTATGAAATCATGGCGCAGGATGTTTACGAGTATTGCCAAGCTCATAATTTAGAAAACATCAACATCATTGGTCATTCGATGGGTGGAAAAGTAGCGATGCTTTTGGCAACTACACATCCGGAATTAGTAAGTAAATTAATTGTGGCTGATATTGGACCAAAATTTTATCCGCAACATCATCAGGATATTTTGGCGGGATTGAACGCCGTTGATTTTTCAAAAAAACCAAGCCGAAGTGATGTCGAAGAAATTATGGAAAAGTATATTCCTGATTTTGGAACCAGACAATTCTTAATGAAAAATTTATTTTGGCTAGAGCCGGGACAACTCGCTTTCCGATTTAATTTAGCAGTATTTAATCATAAAATGGATGAAATAGGAGTTCCGTTACCGGAGAATTCAATTTTTGAAAAGCCAACTCTTTTTATTCGCGGAGGAAAATCTAATTATATTCTGGACAGTGATTTCGAAAATATAAAACAACATTTTCCTGATTCAAGCATCGAAACGATTCCGAATGTAGGGCATTGGCTTCATGCCGAAAACCCAACTGAGTTTTACCAAAAAGTAAGTTCTTTTTTGAAATAAACGTGATAATTTTAAATTTTCACTACATTTATTAAAATTTTAAAACAAAAATCTATGAATTTACTGATCAAAATTCTTATCACTTCGGGCTTAGTATTGCTAATTGCGAATTTTATGCCGGGGGTTCATGTAGCAGGATTTACTACAGCATTAATCGTAGCAATTGTTCTGGGGTTACTTAATATATTTATCAAGCCAATATTGGTAATACTTACATTGCCGGTTACCATCATTACTTTAGGATTGTTTTTATTGGTAATTAATGCATTAATGATTTTGTTGTGTACAAAAATTGTTGGCGGATTTAGCGTAGACACCTTTTGGACCGCCTTATTCTTTAGTATCATCTTGTCATTATTACAGTCCATAATGAATGGAATATTAGGCGAAGGAAAATAAGGAATTGTTTTAACATGTATTTGTGAATGAATTAATTTACAGTATTTGTATAATTTTATACCTTTGTGCTTCTATATAAGATAAACAATGTCGAAAAAGTTTTACATAGTGCTATTAGTTATGCTTGGTTTCTTTATGACACCAAGCGTGGCTTTTGCATGTGGAACAAAAACGGAGAAGGCATGTTGCAAAAAAGAATCCTCTTCAAAAAAGGATAAAAAAGAATGTTGTAAAAAAGGACAGTCTTCAAAAGAGAAATCTCATGAAGGTTGTAATGGTGCTTGTAAAAATGTTACTTGCAGCAGTTCAACAGTCTATTTAGGGATGACTTCGTTGTCTTACACTGAATTGAATAATCAACTCTTTAGTTTTTCTACTGAAAAACAAAATTACTATTACTCAGAAATCTTTATTTCTTCAGATTTCCGTTCTATTTGGCTTCCACCTAAAATAAGCTAAATTCCTTTTTCTGACAGCCAAAAGACTGTCTATTTCAAAGCATTTTATGCTTTTACAATCATTAAATTTTAGTCGAATACAATTTGAAATGTAGCAAAATGCGCTATTGTTTTCAATGTTTTTGCGACTAATTCACCTCAAAATTATTCATACAATGAACTCAATAAAAAGAATATTGATGGCAATAACACTATTGCTTTCAGTTACAATTGCAAGCGCGCAAATTAAAAATGCTACAACAGAAACAGTAAAAATATACGGAAACTGTGACATGTGTAAAAGCAAGATAGAAACTGCCGGAACCCTGAAAAAAGTTGCGAAAGTCGAGTGGGATAAAGATTCCAAAATGGCAACACTTACGTATGATTCCTCTAAAACGACTCAAGACGAAATCTTGAAACGCATTGCTTTAGCCGGTTACGACAGCGATAAATTTCTTGCTCCGGATGATACTTACGATGCATTACATGGATGTTGTCAATATGAAAGAGAAGCAAAAGTAGCTGTTTCAACAGAGATGAAAATGGAAACCGCTGCTGCAGAGAATCATGCAAACCACGCCAGTCATTCTGATACTGCAGTTGCAAAACAACAAGTGGATACGGAATTAAAAGTTGTTTTTGATACCTATTTCTTATTGAAAGATGCTTTGGTAAAAACAGACGGAAAAGCTGCCGCTACTGTTGCGAAAGACCTTTTGACAGCATTAAATGGAGTGAAAATGAATAATCTTGCTATGGATGTTCACATCGTTTGGATGAAAGAAATGAACGGTTTAAGGGCTGGGGCCAAGAATATTTCGGAAACACAAGACATCAAACGTCAAAGAGAAATTTTTATTCCTTTTTCAAAATCAATCTACGAATTGATAAAAGTGGCTAAATACGAAACTCCGGTTTACCTTCAGTTTTGTCCGATGGCTAATGACGGTAAAGGCGCAAACTGGTTGAGTAAAGAGAACGTGGTTAAAAACCCATATTACGGTTCTCAAATGATGACTTGCGGAAAAACAGTCGAAACGATTCAATAACTGTATAAAAGGAATATAAAATGAGAAAAATAATGCTACTATTCAGTTTAATAATCAGTATTTCAACTGCAACTGCACAAATGAAAATTGGAGACAGCCTGCCTGATTTTCAACTTAAAAACAATAAAGAAGCAACAATAAATTTGACTTCTTTCAAAGGAAAAACGGTCTTGATTGACTTTTGGGCTTCTTGGTGTGCGCCTTGTAGATTGGCTAATAAAAAGTTGGCTCCTTTATACAATCAATATAAAAATGATAACTTCGAAATTGTTGGGATATCCCTGGATACGGACAAAACGAAGTGGATGAATGCTATTCAAAAAGATAAATTAGCATACGAGCAATTAATCGATGCTAAAGGTTTTGATGCTAAATCTGCGCTGCTTTTTGGAGTAGAAGCATTACCTAATTCGTATCTATTTGATGCATCAGGAAAATTAGTTGCCATCAATCCAACGGAGCAAGAAATAATAATGAAAATAAAAAAATAAAGTAAAATGAAAAATATAAATTTAAAATTCATTGGTATCGCTTGTTTGTTTTTAATAACAAGTATAAAATCCTATTCTCAAATCTCAAAAGCGGAAATAATTGCTACAGGTTTAACGTGTTCTATGTGTTCTAATGCTATAAACAAACAACTAAAAGCAACCGTTGGTGTGGACAGTGTGAGTACTGATTTGAACACAAATACCTTCACGGTTTATTTTAAAAAAGAAAGTAAAATAATGCCCAGAGTACTGAAAGAAGGTGTTGAAAAAGCAGGTTTTTTTATCGGTTCATTAGTAATTACGGTACCTACAGAGAACTTAAAAATCGAAGGAGATAAAACCATTTCATTAAACGGTTCTACTTTCGTTTTATTGAATGAAGAACTTAAAAACAGTAACGGGGAAACCAAATTGAAGGTTTATGATAAAGGATATGTAACTCAAAAAGAGCATAAAAAACTGCTTAAAACGTTTTCAAAAACAGCGTCATATCCATTGGATAACGAAGACGATTACCATATCAAAACTGTAATTTAATGAGGAAGTTTTTAATCGCATTTTCGTTTTTTCTTATTCAAGGAATATCGGCTCAGGAACTTTTTGTGGTAACTGATCCGGCAAGCAATGTTCCTGCGGGTTCATTAGGAATTCGTTTGGGACAATCCATTTTCAAGGAACAAATGAAATCAGGATATAGTTATCATCTCATGCCCGAAGTTACGTGGGGTATCAATAAAAATTTGATGGTGAGAACATCAATGTTTGTTAGCAATAGGAGCAATCAATTGGTTACTGAAGGCGCCAGTTTTTATACTAAATATCGTTTCCTTTCCACGGATGATTTGCATAGTCATTTTAGGATGGCAGCATTTGGGAGATATAGTTTTAATAATGCCGATATCCATCAGGAACAGATAGAAATTATGGGGCATAATACTGGTTTTGAAACGGGAATTGTAGCTACGCAGCTTATAAAAAAGGTAGCCATAAGTGCTTCTGTCAGTTTTGAAAAAGCATTCGATAATAAACCGGATTACAGATTTCCAACAACACAAAGTGATAACGCTACCAATTATACAGTATCGTTAGGAAGATTGATGTATCCAAAAAAATACACTAATTTTAAGCAAACAAATATCAATACAATGCTTGAGTTTGTTGGGCAGACATTAAACGAAAATGGGAAATCATATTTGGATATTGTGCCTTCCATTCAATTTATTGTAAACAGTCAGGCACGGATTGATGTGGCATACAGACAAGAATTATACAGTTCTATGCTACGTTCTGCGCCCAATGGATTTTATCTGAACTTAGAATATAACTTTTTCAATGTTTCAAAATGATACAAGTAACAATCATTATCATTTGAATTTTAAAAAAACAGTTGTCAAACAATACAGCAATTTGCTACAATAATTAACAATTAATAATTCATTAAATGAAAAATACAATCTTATCAATAATCACATTAGCATTAGTGTCGGTTTCATGTAACCAAAAAAATAAAGAAACGGAAGCTGACAAACCGGTTGCAACCAAAACGACATCGGAATTGTATTCGTGTCCAATGCACCCTGAAGTTACCGGTGAAAAAGGAGCAGAATGTTCGGAATGTGGAATGGAACTATCAGAGAAAGTGGCGCAAATGCCAAAGGCGGAAAAAAATGATGCCGTAACGACTGATGTTGAAACAGAAAATACGGTAGCAACCACTAAAACTGTTGCTGCAAATTCGTTTACAATTAATGAAATAGTAAGCAGTTATTTAAAGCTTAAAAACGCATTGGTGAAAGATGATTCTAAAGCCGCTGCTAATGCTGGAAAAGGGTTGTATGCCACGTTTGACAAAGTAAATTCGAATACTATTTCAAATGTAAAACTGAAAAACAAGTACAATGACATTGCCGAAAATGCAAAAAAACATGTGAAACATATTGGTGATAACGCCGGGAAAATAGATCATCAAAGAGAATATTTTGCACTGTTGAGCAAAGATGTACATGATTTGATAAAAACCTTTGGAACAGACCAAAAATTATATCAGGATTATTGCCCAATGTACAATGAAGGGAAAGATGGCTATTGGATAAGCGAAACCAAAGACGTTAAAAATCCATATTACGGTTCTGAGATGTTAACTTGTGGCCGAATGGTGGAAGCAATTTAATAGCGATGAAATTCTACATCAAAAATATGGTATGCGATCGCTGTAAAATGGTTGTGAAATCCGAACTCGAAAAGATTGGAATTTTTCCTGTTTCGGTGGAGTTGGGGGAAGTGGAACTATTGGAAAATTTCAAGGAGAATCAAAAGCAAGAGTTAGAAGTTAAATTGCAATCGCTTGGATTTGAATTGTTAGAAGACAAAACAACGATACTTATAGAGAAAATCAAATGCCTAATTATTGATTTGGTACACCATCAAAATAATGAATTAAAAACCAATTTATCGCACTATTTGTCAGGGCAACTAGGGCAAGATTACAGTACTTTGAGTAATTTATTTTCAGAAGTTCAAGGCACAACTATTGAGCATTATTTTATTGCTCAAAAAATTGAAAAAGTAAAGGAGTTATTAATGTATAAAGAATTAACTTTAAGTGAAATTGCAATTAAATTGAATTACAGCGATGTAGCACATTTGAGTAATCAGTTTAAAAAAATCACGGGCGTAACGCCAACTCATTTTAAACAATTAAAAGAAAATAACAGATTGCAAATTGATGGATTGTAAAATTTACAAATCATTTCCAAAATTCTACAACAAGTCAAAATATCAGGTCGAGTACCTTTGAACAGTAGAAATGAATCTTTAGTTTAATATTTTAATAATAGAAAAAATGAAAACATTAATTATCGTACTAAGCGTGTTCTTAGCAGTAAATTCAATGGCATCAGCTCAAGAAGCTGTGAAATCTTCCCAAAAGGAAATGAATAAAGAAATGTATTCGTGTCCCATGCACCCAAAAGAGATGAGCAGTAAAGAAGGAGAGTGCAGTAAATGTGGAATGAAATTAGTAAAAACACTAAAACACGACACTTCAGGGAAAGGGAAAAAAACAGAAGTAGTTACAAAATACGTTTGTAAAATGGATGGTACAACTGCTGATAAACCTGGAAAATGTTCTAAATGCGGAATGAAAATGACTCCTCAGGACGTTCAGAAACCGGCCTATTCTTGTCCAATGCACCCGAAAGAAATGAGTGATAAACCAGCAAAATGTCCCAAATGTGGTATGCAAATGACTCCAAAAAAAAGTGACAAAAAAGAAGAGAATCATCAACATTAAAATTTTTTAAAATCGGTTCTATACTTTTTATAGAACCGATTTTTTTTAATTCAACATTATGAAACATACCTATACAATCACTGGAATGTCTTGCGACGGTTGTCGTTCCAAGGTCGAAAAAACATTGAATGCTATCGATGGAATTCATGCGACAGTTACTTTGGATCCGCCAATAGCGACAATAACAATGGATGAACATATTCCCACGGCTCAATTACAAGAGACCTTAACTGCAGCCGGAAACTATACAATTGCCATGAATAATGCGACTGATTCTCATCACGCTACCGAAAAGCCAATCGAAAAATCGTGTTGCAGTTCAAATAAACAAATAGAGAAACCAACCGTAATTTTACCCGCTAATTCACAAGGTAAATACTATTGCCCGATGCATTGTGAGGGCGAAAAAGTCTATGATAAACCCGGAAGTTGCCCGGTGTGCGGAATGAATTTGGAAAAAGTGCCAGAATTAAGTGCTGCAAAAACAATGTACACGTGTCCCATGCATCCCGAAGTAATCAAAGACGGTCCCGGTTCGTGTCCCATTTGCGGAATGGATTTAGTGCCAATGGAACCTACCGATTCTGAAGAAAATAAAGTGTACAATGATTTGGTGCGCAAAATGAAAATAGCGGTTGTGTGTACCGTTCCTGTTTTTATTATTGCCATGTCAGATATGATTCCTAATAATCCATTAATGAAAATTATGGATACACAAAACTGGAATTGGGTACAATTAATACTCTCGCTTCCGGTCGTTTTTTATGCGTGTTGGATGTTTTTTGAGCGCGCTTGGAAATCCATTGTTACTTGGAATCTCAATATGTTTACCCTTATCGGGATTGGTACAGGCGTGGCGTTTTTATTTAGTTTAGTCGGAATGTTTTTTCCAGCTGTTTTCCCGGATGAATTCAAAACGCATAACGGAACGGTTTCGCTCTATTTTGAAGCAACAACAGTCATATTAACATTGGTTTTATTAGGACAATTGTTAGAAGCCAGAGCACACAGCCAAACAAGTGGGGCGATAAAAGAATTGTTGAAATTAGCGCCGACCGAAGCCGTTTTGGTACGCGATGGAAAAGATACGGTCATCTCGATTCACGACATCAAAAAAGGCGATTTATTGCGGGTAAAACCTGGAGATAAAATCCCGGTGGATGGAAAAATCACTGATGGTGAAAGTACCATTGATGAATCGATGATAACAGGTGAACCCATTCCTGTTGATAAAAAAATAGGCGACAGCATTAGTTCCGGAACGATAAACGGCAATAAATCTTTTGTGATGATTGCTGAAAAAGTAGGTTCGGAAACCTTGCTTTCGCAAATTATACAAATGGTCAATAACGCCAGTCGTTCTAAAGCACCGATTCAGAAGCTAGCGGATAAAATCGCTAAATATTTTGTGCCAATTGTGGTTTTTGTATCTGCAATTACTTTTTTTGTTTGGGCACAATTTGGTCCTGAACCCGCAATGGTTTATGGGTTTATCAATGCGATTGCCGTATTGATAATTGCCTGTCCTTGCGCTTTGGGATTAGCTACGCCCATGTCAGTCATGGTTGGTGTTGGGAAAGGAGCGCAATCGGGAGTTTTGATAAAAAATGCCGAAGCACTGGAAAACATGAACAAAGTAAATGTTCTGATTACGGATAAAACAGGAACAATTACCGAAGGAAAACCTTCTGTGGAGAAAGTATTTTCCTTGAATAATGAAGAAGATTCTTTGTTGCAAAGCATCGCATCTTTAAATCAATACAGCGAACATCCTTTGGCGCAAGCCGTAGTCAATTTTGCGAAAGCGAAAGCAGTTTCATTAATCGAAGTCAAGGATTTTGAAGCGATTTCAGGGAAAGGAGTCATTGGAACAGTAACCAACAAAAAAGTGGCGCTCGGAAATAAAAAATTAATGGAGCAAGTAAATGTTTCAGTTTCTGAAGAATTAGAAAATAAAATCACAGCCGAACAAAAACTAGGAAAAACGGTTTCTTACATTTCAGTGGACGGAATCGCGGTAGGATTTGTATCGATAACTGACGCCATAAAAGCAACAAGTGTCGAAGCCATAAAAGAACTGATGCGCCAAGGAGTTGAGGTGATTATGCTAACGGGAGATAATGAAAATACGGCAAAAGCAGTGGCTACACAACTGAATCTAAGTTCGTTTAAAGCGAGCTGTTTGCCCGAAGACAAGCTGAAAGAAATTAAACGATTGCAATCCGAAGGGAAAATTGTGGCTATGGCAGGTGACGGAATCAACGATGCTCCGGCTTTGGCACAAGCCGACATCGGAATTGCGATGGGAACCGGAACAGATGTGGCTATTGAAAGCGCGAAAATAACGTTGGTGAAAGGTGATTTGCAAGGCATTGTAAAAGCCAAAAACTTAAGCCATGCCGTGATGAAAAATATCAAGCAAAATCTATTCTTTGCCTTTTTCTATAATGTGTTGGGAATTCCAATTGCTGCGGGCGTTTTGTATCCGTTTTTTGGAGTGTTGCTTTCGCCAATGATTGCGGCTTTGGCGATGAGTTTTAGCTCTGTTTCCGTAATTGCAAATGCGTTGCGATTGCGAAATTTAAAATTATAAAATGAAATCGGCATGAAGAATGGCGATGCCATGTTCCGCTAAAAAAAAAACAGTATCTTAATATGAAAAAATACTCTATAATTATAATCTTGCTTTTTGCTTTGAATGCTGCCGCGCAAAAAGTAGTTCGTTACGATTTATATGTTCGGGACACGATAGTCACTTTTGGTGATAAACCCAAAAGAGCGATTGCCGTAAACGGACAAATTCCCATGCCAACACTCACGTTTACCGAAGGCGATATTGCCGAAATTTATGTGCATAATGAATTAAATGAAGATACTTCGTTGCATTGGCACGGATTATTTTTGCCCAATAAAGAAGACGGCGTGCCTAATTTGACACAAATGCCCATCAAACCACACACTACGCATAAATATACGTTCCCAATTATCCAGCACGGAACGCATTGGTACCACAGTCACACGGGTTTGCAGGAACAAATTGGGATGTACGGTTCTTTTGTAATGAATAAAAAATTGGATGATCCAACCTTTAGAAAAGGAATTGATGATTTGCCAACCGTTCCAATTATTCTGAGTGAATGGACGGATATGAAACCGGAAAATGTGCATCGAATGTTACACAATGCGACGGATTGGTTTGCGATTCAAAAAGGAACTACGCAAAGTTATTCTGAAGCTATAAAAGCTGGACATTTCAAGACAAAAGTCACCAACGAATGGAAACGTATGAACGCCATGGACGTAAGTGATGTGTATTACAATAAATTCCTGATCAACGGGAAAAATGAAAGTCAGCTTTCGCAGTTTAAAGCGGGAGATAAAGTCCGATTGCGAATTTCCAATGGTGGTGCTTCTACCTATTTTTGGTTGAATTATGCCGGAGGAAAAATCACCGTGGTTGCTAGTGACGGAAATGATGTGGAACCTGTTGAAGTCGACCGATTAATCGTTGCTGTTTCTGAAACCTATGATGTTGTTGTAACGATTCCTGCCGATAAAACGGCGTATGAGTTTTTAGTCACTTCGGAGGATAGGACGAAATCGGCTTCGTTGTATTTAGGAGATGGCATCAAGCAATTGATTGCGCCTTTGCCTAAATTAAAGTATTTTGAAGGGATGAAAATGATGAACGGTATGATGAAAATGAATGGGGATTTAGATGATATGGGCATGCAAATGTCACTCAACCAAATGGACATGAATGTGGTGATGTATCCTGAAATTACTGGAAACAGTCAAAAGGAGAAAGGCGAAAGTCAGAAAAAGGATGAACATGCCAATCACAATCAGTACGACTCCAACGCACTTTCGGATATCACGACATTAAATTATGCGATGCTGAAATCACCCACGAAAACAACCTTGCCAAAAGACGCACCCGTAAAAGAATTGCGGTTTGAATTATCAGGAAACATGAATCGGTATGTTTGGAGTCTGGACAATAAAGTAGTTTCGGAAACCGATAAAATTCTAATTAAAAAAGGGGAGAATGTTCGAATTGTACTCTTCAATGGCTCCATGATGCGCCACCCGATGCATTTACACGGACACGATTTTAGAGTGCTGAACGGAAAAGAAGCATACGCTCCATTGAAAAATATCATCGATATTATGCCGATGGAAACCGATACGATTGAGTTTAATGCGAATGTTAAAGGCGATTGGTTTTTTCATTGTCACATTCTCTATCACATGATGGCGGGAATGGGCAGGGTTTTTAGTTATGAAAATCAAGAGCCAAATCCTTTGATTCCAAATCCAAAATTAGCGCAACGCAAATTGTTTGCTGATGACAGAGCTTTTCATGTGATGGCCGAAAATGATTTTGCCACCAATGGAAACGATGGAATGTTGATGATTCAAAACACGCGTTGGAGTATTGGTACCGAATGGCGTTTGGGCTACACCAATCATCACGGGTATGAAACCGAAACGCACATTGGACGCTACATCGGGAAAATGCAATGGCTGATGCCGTTCATTGGTTTTGACTGGAGGTATCGAAAAATGGAAATGGGAGAAATGGAAGAGAATCTTTTTGGTCAAACGAATACCAAAGACAATCGCGCTGTTTTCAGTGCCGGAGTCGAATATACGTTGCCAATGCTCATCAAAGCACAAGCCGAAGTATTTACAGACGGGAATTTCAGATTGCAATTTGAACGCATGGATATTCCGGTTTCCAAAAGATTGCGCATGAATTTAATGTGGAATACGGACAAAGAATACATGGCGGGTTTGCGCTATATTGTCAAGAGAAATTTCGGAATTACCACGCATTACGACAGTGATATGGGAATGGGTTTTGGATTGAGTTTGAATTATTAAAAACGGAATACTTTGTTTTTGTAATTTTGGGAAAAATATACTGCTATGGTACAACTTTCAGAAATCTGGATTTATCCTGTAAAATCATTAGGTGGAATTAAATTGCAAGAAGCTCAAGTGACCGATCGTGGTTTGGAACACGACCGCCGTTGGTTGTTGGTTGATGAAAACGGATTGTTTCTGTCGCAAAGGGAACATTCGGAATTAGCTCTTTTTCAACCTGAAATTGCAGGGGATTTTCTGAATATTACACATCGCGTACAATTAGAAACAATACAACTTCCGTTGCATCAATCTTTTTCGGAGACCAAAACTAAAATTGATGTGATGGTTTGGGAGGACTCCATTCAGGCGTATGAAGTCGATTCAGTTATTTCAGATTGGTTTTCCAGAATATTGGGATTTTCGGCTCGTTTGGTTTACATGCCCGAAGAAAGTCACCGAAAAGTAGAGGCTAAATATGCCGTTACGGAAGCTGATATTAATTCTTTTTCGGATGGTTATCCTTTTTTGTTGATTGGTCAATCGTCATTGGATGATTTGAATTCGCGTATGAAGGAAGCACTGCCGATGAATCGGTTTCGACCTAATTTTGTTTGTACAGGCGGTGATGCTTATGAAGAAGAATCTTGGAAAGAATTTACAATAGGTGAGCTAACTTTTTTTGGGGTGAAACCTTGCGGAAGATGTGTAATGACAACTATTGACCAAGAAAAAGGAGTGACCTCAGGAAAAGATCCTTTACGGACTTTGGCAAAATACAGAACAGTAGGGAATAGCGTGTTGTTTGGGCAAAACTTGATAGGTTCTGGAACTGGTCTTGTAGCTGTTGGTGATGCTATTGCTGTTTTGATTTCTATTTAAGTTTCCCAATTTCTTACTCAAATTTATAGCTTTTTGAAATAGCTAAAAAGTCGGGAGACGCCGTAGCGCAACCCGACTTTTAATACTATTCTCGTTTATAGCTTTTGTGTTATAACGTATTTATGAGCAATCAAATTAATCTTTTTTATGTTGTTCCGTATGATTTTGATTTCCGTGAATCGTATGATCTCCCACATTCATTCCGTTTGACATCCCGATCATAAAGGCGGTAATAATTAGCATAATTTTTCTTTTTGCCCAATGAATAGGGCGTTTAGATTCTTCTAAACGTGTTTTAGTTTTGTGTTTATACATTTTGTAAATGATAAATGATTAGACATTTGGTATCATCTTTATGCATGGAATTGCATAAATGCGTAGAAAGAAATTTCTAGGCTGTGTATAAACTTTTATAGGAATTTCGGGAAGTAATCATCTCATTTATAAAAATGTGTTGAGATGCAAATGAACATACTTTTTGATAAAGCTGCGTTTGTAATTTTAGAAGAATCGGAATTTGAAGACTAAAAATATCTTGAAATTGGAGATAAGCTAACTGAAATAGGAATGCCGTTTTTTCAGATGAATTTATCTGATGGAACACATATAATTTCGAACCCTTATGGTTTAATTCTCGTCTTAGAATTACGTTCGAGAATCGGTAATAATCTGCTGAATTTGATGGAGAATCTAAAGCACCATCATTCACCATCTGGCCAAAAGCCAGAAAGAGAGAAAGGAGATATTTTAGATACTTTGTCAATCTATTTAGTTTTAATTATTATTTCAAAAGTACAAAAGTAACGTTGAATTAAGGACTATTTTATTATTATTTGTGTTTACAAACGTTGCCTTTCATTAGATTTTAGATTTGTTCTTTGAAAAATCAGCTTGTTTTAAAAAAAACTTATTTGTGGTAGCTGTTAGTTCTGAATTGATTACAATTTACAAGTTCAATACAGGCTATTTTTATTTGAAGGTTTTTGGGTTTGGCTTTGAGCATCTCAAAAATAGTGCTATTTTTGCACCCGAAATAGAAAAACAAGGCCCGTTCGTCTATCGGTTAGGACGCATGGTTTTCATCCATGTAAGAGCGGTTCGATTCCGCTACGGGCTACAACTCATAAACAATTATCTTAAAAAGCCTCGAAAATTATTTTTCGAGGCTTTTTTTGTTGGTTATGGATTTTATGAAATAAGAGAGTAATTGAGCTTTCGGAGCAGAGGTAAATATTAAATTCTATTTAGCAATTCTTTTACAGTAGCAAATAGTCCAATCAATATTATTATAAATATTCCGCGTATTCTAAATTTTGATAAGGAATCTCTATATTCATTTTTTTTCTCGCTTTTTCTCTTTTCGTATAAATCCCATTTGACAATTAAAAAAGCAACAAAAATCCAGAAAAAGAAATAAAAAATTAATGTATTTGTACTTTCTTCTTGTATGTATTCCATTGATATTAATTTATACTTATTTACAATATATTACGCTGCGCAAAGTCTCCCGACTTTGTGCCAAATCCTATATGCCGTTTACGTTTTACACTTATTATATTTTATTTGCTCATTATTGTGGGCGCAAAGTCAGAGACGTTTGCGCAGCTTGTGCGACAACTTTATTCTTTGAATGAATACTTTGCGGAGCTGGTTTTGGAGTTTATACGACAAATTTATTCTTTTAATTAACATTTTGCGGAGCGGGAGTAATTTCCACCTGAGAAAAACTGAACAAGACATTGCGCCAAACTGCCATTAAGAGAAGTTTTACAGCATTGATTCATGATGCTTAACCAATCTATTTTCATCGCTTTCAAGTTTCTTACTTATAATCTTTGCAATTTCAAACATATTATAAATATCAGGAAACTCTATGCTACTAATTACATCAAATATGTCATCACCTTTTTTTAAAGGACTTGTAAGACTTCTCAACTTTAATTGGTGAAGATAAACTTGATTTACAATACCATTATTGTGAGTTAATAGATTTCTATTTAATGATGTCAGAAAGAGCATATCTAATTGTTCATTTGACAATTCGAAATTGAGATTGAATAGTTTTTCAATTTTCGTTATAATTTCAATAATATTATTACTTTGAATTATCTTTTTTACGCGAAATGTTACCATAAAGTCTTTAATATCTTCAATACTACTATCATCATTAAAGATTTTGTCATAAGGGATGTCATTTTTTGAATCAACAGAATTCATAAATTTTGGAAACTTACTAAAGCATAAATACAGAAAATTGGACAAATATTCTTCAAAGGTTTGAAAATGTAATTTATAAATTAGCTCATGATTAATCGTTTCATAAGCTCTCTTTTTAGTAATTATATCTTTGGAATTTTTAAAACCCCTATAAGTTGCAGAAGCGTTTTTCGATTTTTCTATTGCTTTTTTTATTTCCGAAACACTAAGGCTACCAATAATTAAATTAGTATATTCATTATATATATTGTAGTTCACAATTTCTTGCGTTTTTTTTAAATATATTAAATGAATTTCTGAAACTTGTTTAGCGAATGGTATCATAAAATTTCTGTTAACATCCCGTTGCTTTAAGCAGGTGGGAACTTTTATTACTTAATTTTCGGTTTAGAACGGAAGCCAAATATACAAAAAGAACTTTCAGTTAAGCCTTAAGCTTCCACTTGCTTAAAACCACTGTTAGCGGTAGTTATTGGGCAATTTCATCATTAGATGCCAAAGTCATTATCAAAATTCCATATAGATTTTCATCAGGAGGCTGAATTTCTGCGCTTTCATTTTTAAATAAACTAAGAACGTAATCGGGAGGGTTTTCTGTAATAAAACTTTCTGGAATATTTAGATTTAGTTCTTTGATAATATTATTATCTAATGGAAAATTTGCTTTAGCGTAATTTTCCATTTGCTGAATCTTGTCATTGCCATGATATCCAGAGCAACATACTAAGCAGTGCCAAGGTCTTATTAACATTTCCAAATCTCGTAAATGTTTGATATTAGATGAACGCAATTTTTGCACATCAAAAGCATTAATTAGTGAGCAACCCCAAAATTTTCTATCTAATGTGAATGTTTTGCAAAACCACCTTTTGAGTAACGATTTATCATTAGTACTTAGGAAAAGTGAATATAAAGGAATTTTTGGAGGTGAAGTTGTTAATGCATTATGTATTAAAGTATCACATTGGTGCATTACTGCTTTTTTTCCTTTATAATGTAAATGTTCGAATTCATTACTTTTGTTATTAATTATTTTTGCCTGAATTCTAAATCCTATCCATTTTCCATTATTATTAAACCACCATTCCCAATCTGCTCCATTCTTAGATTCATAATATTTTGAAAAAGTATGGGTTATCACTTGATGACCATGTTTTCTCTTTAATTCTAAAACAATCATGTCAGTAAGAGTTTCTTCTTTAAGCTGGTAGTTTACTTTTCGGCTACGGTTTATCTGTGTCCAAGTATAAACAGCTAATTGCTGAAAAGTGTTACAAACTGTCATATGTTTTCTGTTAAGATTATGTTTCTATTATAATTATCGCTAACTTGTTTATAGGTCTGATAACGTACAACTTATCCACCCATAGCTGGCTAGCTTTGCATGATAAAAGTGATACATTATTAGTAATCCAAATATATAATAATTATCTTATAAATTATCAAAGCAATTTTATATTATTGAAAACCTCGAGCCGCGTGAAGGATGGCAGTGGAAATCCTTTTATGAAGCGAAGCGCAATAAAAGATTATAACGGACAGCCTGACCCAAAGTTGCGAGGAGGAACGACAAGTAATCTGCAGGGACACGCCCAAATTATTTTCCTTTTCCGGCCTGTGATTTTGTCAAATAACAGCCTAAAATTCAATCCCGTCCCGTCCCGAAGCTTCGGGATCAGGATCGTGAATAAAAAGCTTGTTTGGGTTGCAAAAATTTTATAATTTTGCAACCCAATTTTATTATGTAAATTAAAGAAGAAGATGGATATCAAAAGAGTAGCAATAGACGCTGTGAATGAAACAATTGTAATGACTGTTGTTCACATGGATTACAAAGGACAAGTTGCAAAAAGAATAAACGAAAAAATGCCTTTGGCAACTGTTAAGGGATTTAGAAAAGGAGCGGTGCCTAAAGATCTTGTTGAAAAACAATACGGTAAAGCTATTAAACAAGAAGAAGTTCAGAAAGTTGTTGATTTGGCTCTAGAGCGTTTCGTACAATCAGAAAGATTAAACCTTCTTGGAACGCCACTTCCTAAAGTAAACGAAGATTTTTCTTGGGATGCTGAAGAATTGGTTTTTGAATATGAAATTGGATTGGTTCCAAACTTCACTTTAGACTTAGATGCTAAAAACGACATCGTAAAATATGTGGTTACTGCTGACGATAAATTAATCGACGGTCAAGTGGAAAGAATCCAAAAACAATTTGGAACTGCAATTCCTCAAGAGGTTGTTGCTGCAGATTCAGATGTAACGGGAACATTCACTAACGAAGAAAAAGGAATTAATAACGCTACCACTATTGCTGCTGATCTTTTCAAAGACAAAGCGACTTTTGACTTGTTCATAGGTAAAAAAGTAGGTGATGTAGTGACTGTAAATACTAAAGGTTTATTTGAAGACGACCACCAATTGATGGACGTGATGAAAGTAAGTCATGATGACGTTCACGGTTTAGATGTTGATGTAAACTTCACAATCGAAGCTATCAACACTGCTGAATTAGCAGAATTGAACCAAGAATTGTTCGATAAATTGTTTGGAGCTGGAACTGTTTCTTCACTTGAAGAATTGAAAGCAAAAATCAAAGAAGATGCTGAAAATCAATTTGCACAACAAGCTGACCAAAAATTATTAGGTGATGTAACGGAGTTCTTAATCGAAAGCACAAAATTTGATTTACCAGCTGAATTCCTTAAAAAATGGTTGCAAACTGTTGGTGAGAAAAAATTATCTCCTGAGGAAGCTGAAGTGGAATATGCACGTTCTGAAAAAGGATTGCGTTTTCAATTGATCGAAGGTAGAGCAATGGCTCAATCTGATATCAAAATCACTTTTGAAGACTTGAAAACATTCACTACAAAAAATATTCGTCAACAAATGGCGCAATTCGGGCAAACAAATCCTACTGACGAAGAAGTTCAAGGAATTGTAGCTAGAGTTTTGTCTAACCAAGACGAAGTGAAAAGACTTTCTGACCAAGTTGTTGCTGAGAAATTATTGGAATTGTTCAAAGAAAAAGCAAATCCTACTACTAAAGAAGTGACTTACGAAGAATTTATTGCTGCTTCTTACGGAGAATAAAGTATTGTCGTAAAGTCAAAAGTCATAAAGTCAAAAGTTGAAAAATGGGAATCAAATTTCGTTAGTTGTTTCAAATTTTAAGATTTTATTACAAAGACAAAACAATAAAAAATAGTTATATTTGAGCGTCAGAAAAAATATTTTTTGGCGCTCTTTTGTTTGAATTAATTTCAGGAGCTAATCCAGCTGTACGTTTCAAGTTTTTTCTTCCGTTTCTGTTTTTTAAATTCCTGCAAGAGCTTCTTTCAGTCGCTTTGCAAGAATAAAAAAACTAAAAAACGGAATTCAAAAAGCTTTTTACTCCCATCTGGGCTAAAAATAAGACATATTGACATCATTTGTAAATAGGTATGACCTTTGCATTAAATCGAATCACAAGATATTACGTAAAACTTAGAACAAAAAAATATGAACTACGGTAAAGAATTTAAAAAATTTGCTACAAAGGACCACGGCGTAAACTCCATGTATTACGATAAAATCGTAGGCGCAATGACTCCTAAAAACATGACTCCATATATCATTGAAGAACGTCAGTTGAATATTTCACAATTAGACGTTTTCTCAAGGCTGATGATGGACAGAATTATATTCCTTGGAACAGGAATTGATGACCAAATCGCAAACATCGTTCAAGCACAGTTATTGTTCCTTGAAAGCGCCGATGCTTCTAAGGATATTCAAATTTATTTGAATTCTCCAGGAGGAAGCGTTTACGCAGGATTAGGAATTTATGACACCATGCAATACATCAAACCAGATGTAGCCACTATTTGTACAGGAATGGCAGCTTCTATGGGAGCAGTGCTTTTATGTGCAGGAGCAGCAGGAAAACGTTCAGCATTGCCACATTCAAGAGTAATGATTCACCAACCATCAGGTGGAGCTCAAGGAGTTGCAACAGATATGGAAATCAACTTACGCGAAATGTTGAAACTGAAAGATGAGTTATACAAAATCATCTCTCACCACTCTGGACAAACTTTCGAGAAAGTACACAATGACAGCGAGCGTGATTATTGGATGATTGCCGAAGAAGCAAAAGCATACGGAATGATTGATGAAGTTTTAATAAGAGGATAAAAATAGTTACAAGTTTAAGGTTTGAGGTTTAAGGTTGCTGCGGGAACTTTAAACTTTAAACTTTTTAAACTTTAAACAAAAAAAGAATGGCAAAAGTAGTATTAGAGTGTTCGTTTTGTGGAAGAAAGAAGCCAGAAACCAATTTATTGATTGCTGGTATCAATGCACATATTTGTGATAAATGTATCGAACAAGCACACGGAATTGTTTTAGAAGAATTAAAATCCAGCGGGAGTTCAAAACTGGTTGGTGATTTGATTTTGAAAAAACCAAAAGAAATCAGAGCGTTCTTAGATCAATATGTAATTGGACAAGACCAAACTAAAAAAGTAATGTCGGTTGCAGTTTACAATCACTACAAACGTTTGATGCAACAGCAATTAGACGATGAGGTTGAGATTGAAAAAAGTAACATCATCATGGTGGGACAAACAGGAACAGGAAAAACATTGGTGGCTAAAACCATTGCAAAAATGTTGGATGTGCCTTTGGCTATTGTTGATGCAACGGTATTAACTGAAGCAGGTTATGTAGGAGAAGATGTCGAAAGTATTTTGACTCGTCTACTTCAAGCTGCTGATTATGATGTTGCCAAAGCGGAACGCGGAATTGTATTCATTGATGAAATAGATAAAATTGCACGTAAAAGTGATAATCCGTCTATTACGCGTGACGTTTCTGGTGAAGGGGTGCAACAAGCATTATTGAAATTATTGGAAGGAACGGTTGTGAATGTACCACCAAAAGGAGGACGCAAGCACCCGGACCAAAAATTTGTGGAGGTCAATACACAAAACATTTTGTTTATAGCCGGTGGTGCTTTTGATGGAATCGAAAGAATTATTTCGAAACGATTGAACCGTCAGGCCGTGGGTTATTCGACTTCAAAAAATGTGGATAATATTGACAAAGACAATTTGTTGCAATACATTATCCCAAAAGACATCAAAGATTTTGGATTGATTCCTGAGATTATTGGTCGTTTGCCAGTATTGACACACATGGATCCTTTAGACAGAGAAACCTTGCGTGCGATTTTGACACAACCTAAAAATGCGTTAATCAAGCAATACGAAAAATTGTTTTTGATGGATGAGGTAACTTTTACCATCACAGACGAAGCCTTGGATTTTATTGTGGATAAAGCATTAGAATATAAATTAGGTGCTCGTGGATTGCGTTCTTTATGCGAAGCTATCTTAACCGATGCGATGTATGAACTGCCAAGTTCTGATGATAAAATCTTAGAAATTGATAGAGAATATGCCAAAGAAACGTTGAATAAAAATTTATTGAAACGTTTGGAAATTGCTTCGTAATTTGAATTCTGATAAAGATTAATTGTAATCTTTTCTAAAAATAGTAAACCTGTTCATTCATTTGAGCAGGTTTTTTTATGTATTATTTTAAAGTTATATTCTTGATTATAAAAGAGAACCGACTTTAAATATTTTGTAAATTTATAGTCGGAAATTTAAAAAGGGAACTTTAAATGATAACAGTACAAAGTACAATAAACGCTTCAATTGAGAAAATCTGGGAATTATGGACTGCTCCGGAACATGTCATGAAGTGGAACAATGCCTCAGAGGATTGGCATACTCCTTTTGCGGAAAATGACTTGAAAGTGGGAGGGAAATTCAAATACACCATGGCTTCAACAGACGGTACAATGCGTTTTGATTTCGAAGGAGTTTATACGAATGTGGTGAATCTTTCATTAATAGAATACGAAATGGCAGATGGGAGAAAAGTGAAAATTGTTTTTGAAAAAGATGCAGAAGGCATAAAAGTGATAGAAAGTTTTGATCCGGAAACAGTAAATCCTGAAGAAATGCAGAAAAATGGCTGGCAGGCAATTTTGGATAATTTTAAAAAATATGTTGAAAATGCAATCCTTTAAAAACGTACAAAATGACAAAGCAAATATGGCTTAATTTGCCTGTAAAAGAGGTGGCTAGATCAAAAGCATTTTTCGCCAAAATAGGTTTTTCTTTTAATGAACAATACGCTACTCCGCAATCAACATGCTTGTCAGTTGGAGCTACTCATTTTGCAGTCATGCTTTTTGAGGAAGCGGTATTTGAAGGTTTTGTGCGAAATAAAATTACAGATACACAATCAAGTTCTGAAGTGTTAATTTCAATTGATGCAGAAAGCAGGGAGGAAGTGGATGAATTCGCCAAGAAAGTAGAAGAAGCCGGAGGTATAGTTTTTGACAAGCCAGCCGAAATTCAAGGGTGGATGTATGGCTGTGGTTTTGCGGATTTAGACGGGCATCGCTGGAATATGTTATACATGGATTTTAGTAAAATGCCCAAACAGTAGGATTTAAGTCAATTTAAAAAACAAACAAAATGACAACACTGGAATTTAAAATCGAGATAAATGCTCCCAAAGAAAAAGTTTGGGACGTTTTATGGAATGAAGAAACATACAAACAATGGACCTCTATTTTTTGTGAAGGGTCTTATGCAGAAAGCGATTGGAAAGAAGGGAGTAGAATTCATTTTTTATCTCCAAACGGAGACGGGATGAACAGCATTATTTTCAAGAAAATTGATAATGAATACATGGCTTTTAAACATTTGAGTGAAATCAAAAAATTTCAGGAAATGCCTGTTGATGATGCGACTCAAGAATGGACGGGTGCTATGGAAATGTACCGTTTGACCGAAGACAATGGAGTTACTGTTTTAGAAGCAAAAATGGATGCAGTCGAAAAATACATCGATTATTTCAAAACGACATGGCCAAAAGCATTAGATTTGGTAAAGAAACTTTCAGAAGAAAAATAATATATTAATTTAAAAATTACAATCATGGCAGCAATTAATCCGTACTTAGTTTTTAATGGAAACTGCGAAGAAGCATTTCTATTTTATAAATCAGTATTTGGTGGGGAATTCCCTTATATTGGAAAATTTAAAGACATGCCGCCGGCAGAATGGAATCCCGTGCTTTCTGAAGCGGAAGGCAATAAGATTATGCATGTTACTTTGCCTATCGGTGACGGGACAATCCTGATGGGAAGCGACAGTAATTCGGCAAGTGGAGAAGTTGCTTTTGGACAAAATATTTCACTTTCAATTAATACTGCGAGTAAAGAAGAAGCAGATAAATTGTTTAACGGACTTTCGGCAGGAGGAACGGTGACGATGCCAATGAATCAAACCTTTTGGGGTGCTTATTTTGGAATGTTTGCTGATAAATTTGGAATCAATTGGATGGTGAATTTTGACGAAAATGAAAAATAATTAGCGTTAAAACAAATTCGGGCGTACTCTTGGATTGCGTTTTTCTCATAAAAATAAACCTGTTCATTCATTTGGACAGGTTTTTTTATAGGTAATTTAAACTATTTGTTATTGTTTAAAAAAAGGAACATTATTTTTTTTTATCAACTTCAGATTGACGATTTTTGTCCATTCTAAATCAAATAATTATAAAATGCAGGTACAAGACATAGAGGTTATTTTATTAAAAGTTTCTGGTCAGGATAAACCAGGGGTAACAGCTGGTTTAACATCCATCTTGGCGACTTATGATGCCATTATTTTAGATATTGGACAAGCAGATATTCATGATACACTATCTTTAGGTATTTTATTTGAAATAAAAGCGGGGTCTTCCTCTGGACCTGTTTTAAAAGATTTATTGTTTAAAGCCTATGAATTAGGTGTTAAAGTTAAGTTTATTCCGATTTCTATTGCTGATTACGAAATTTGGGTAAAAGCACAACGCAAACAGCGCTATATCATCAATGTTTTGGGAGAAACACTAACAGCGGTACAATTAGCGGCTGTGACTAGAATTTTGTCCAACCAAAATTTAAATATTGACGCTATCAAAAGATTAACGGGTAGGGTTTCTATCATTGATAAAGAAGAGTTTCCTCGTTCATGCATACAATTATCGGTAACGGGAACGATTGTCGATAAAACGTTCATGACGGCCAGTTTTATGGAGATTTCCAGAACATTGGATGTGGATATTTCTTTTCAAGAAGACAATATGTACAGAAGAAACAGACGCTTGGTGTGTTTTGATATGGATTCGACCTTGATTCAAACGGAAGTAATTGATGAATTGGCTGAGTTAGCGGGTGTGGGTGAGCAAGTAAAAGCCATCACGGAAGCAGCGATGAATGGCGAAATTGATTTTAGCGAAAGCTTCAAACAACGTATGGCTTTGTTAGAAGGTTTGAGTGAAGAGGTACTGCAAAGTGTTGCTGAAAATTTGCCTATAACAAAAGGAGCGCATCGCTTGATGAAAGCCTTGAAATATTACGGCTATAAAACGGCTATATTATCAGGAGGATTCACCTATTTTGGTCATTATTTGCAAAAAGAACTAGGAATTGATTACGTTCACGCCAATGAATTGGAAATTAAAGACGGGAAATTGACGGGTAACTATCTTGGCGAAATTGTGGATGGTAAAAAGAAAGCAGAATATCTAAAAGCCATAGCGCTAAAAGAAGGCATTCACATCAATCAAACTATTGCTGTGGGTGATGGAGCCAATGATTTACCAATGTTGAATTTAGCAGGTTTAGGAATTGCTTTTCATGCCAAACCTACGGTAAAAGAAAAAGCAGAAAGTTCTATTTCCAGTTTAGGCCTCGATGGTGTTTTATACCTATTAGGGTATCACGACAGACATATTGATATGATGGAGGAGGAATAAAAGATTCCAATAATTATAAAAAAAGGCTGTCCAAAAAGTAATTTTCGGACAGCCTTTTTTATGCTTTAACGGTAAACCCTTTTTCAGGTTTTTCCAGTGTTTGTTTTTCGGGAGATTTACAAATTCCTCTGGCGCCACAACTCATTCTATGCGGTCCACAGGAACTCAACAAAAAAAGTGTAATCAAGATGTAGAAAGTATTTTTCATCTTCTCGTTTTTTTATACAGTTTGAAACTGCATGGTTTTCAGTTGTTCCAGATAATCTCTTTGGTTTGATAATCTTGGAATTTTATGTTGTCCGCCGAGTTTATCTTTGTCTTTTAACCAATCATAAAACAAATTTTTCCGGGCTACATTTATTACTAACGGGTTTAGTGTCATGTTGTTGTAGCGCTTTGCTTCGTAATCTGAATTTAAAGATTGTATGGATTCATCCAGTGCTTTCTGGAATTGAGATACATCCGCTGGATTGTCTTTGAATTCAATCATCCATTCATGGGCGCCTTTTTCTTTGCCTTCCATAAATATAGGCGCAACAGTGTAATCAACTACTTCCATTTGGGTCATTTTACACGCTTTGGCAATAGCCTGATCCGTGTTTTCGACCATCAATTCTTCTCCAAAAACATTGATGTGATGCTTTGTTCTTCCCGTTACCCGAATTCGGTATGGATTTAATGAGGTGAAACGGACGGTGTCGCCAATCAAATAGCGCCACAAACCAGAATTGGTTGTAATCACCAAAGCATAATTTTTGAACAGTTCCACATCTGCCAATCGAATTACTTTTTGTTCCGGTGTCCCAAAAGTATCCATTGGAATAAATTCATAGAAAATTCCATAATCCAACATCAATAATAAATCACTGGAATAATTTAAATCCTGAATGGCAAAAAATCCTTCGGAGGCATTGTATATTTCGTAATATTTAAAATCTTTTTTCGGGAGTATTTTTTTGTATTGGTCTCGGTAGGGTTCAAAATTTACACCTCCATGAAAGTACACTTCCAGATTAGGCCAAAGTTCAAATAAATTTCCCTTTCCGGTTTCTTCCAGCATTTTATTCATTAAAACCAACATCCAGGAAGGAACTCCGGCAAAACTGGTTACATTTTCGTTTTTTGTTTCGTTTATAATCGCAGCAATTTTAGTTTCCCATTCGCTCATCAAAGAAATTTTGTTGCTTGGCGTACTGCTGAACTCCGCCCAAATAGGCATGTTTTCGATTAGTATTGCGGATAAATCCCCAAAGAACGTATTGTTGTCTTCATAGATTTGGGAACTTCCGCCAAGACGCAGACTTTTTCCAAGAAACAGTTCTGAATCTTCGTTGTTATTTAGATACAAGCATAACAAATCCTTACTTCCTTTATAATGACAATCTTCCAGCGCTTCATTGCTCACTGGAATAAATTTACTTTTGGCGTTGGTTGTTCCGCTTGATTTGGCAAACCATTTTATAGGTGTTTCCCAAAAAACATTTTGCTCTCCTTTGCGGGTTCTTTCAATCAACGGCTGTAATTCTTCGTAGGTCGAAATAGGGATTCTTTCGGCAAAAGTCGCATAGGAATGTATCGAAGCATACTCATATTCTTTGCCTAATGCAGTGTTTTTTGATGACTGAATTAAATTCATAAGCAATTCTTCCTGAACCTCATTCGGGTATTTTAGGAAAAGTTCAATCTGATGGATTCTTTGTTTTAGAACCCAAGAGGCAAACGAATTGATTATGGTTAGAGGCATATAGATTTCAGATTGTTGATTAACGATTTTAAATTTCAGATTTTTTTCTATTGTAAAAAGGTTGAAATTTAAGATTTGAATATCGATTGACAAATACTAACTTTGTCAAAGTATCAAAAATAGTGTTTTTTTATAAAAAACAATTCTATATTATAGTAAAGATTTTAACTCAGAAATGGGCTTCTAATAATCGGATTCTAAAATCATAAATCGTTAATCAACAATCTAAAATCGCAATGACATACGAAGGTGTACTTACAAAAATGCAAACGGAATTTGGAGACCCGATTCAATATTATTTGGTTTTTGAGAATAGTTTTTTGAATGTGAATCAGTTGCTGAATAAAGAACTCGAAATCAATTTTGTGGGATACCAATGTTTGAATTGTGGCAAGAAGAAAAAAATATTCCGTCAGGGATTTTGTTATGATTGCTTCTATTCTAGTGCGGCTGTTGGAGATTGGATTATGAAACCGGAGTTAAGTACGGCTCATCTTGGGATTCAGGACAGGGATTTAGCGTATGAAGAAAAAGTACAACTGCAACCGCACATTGTATATTTGGCTTTATCTAGCGAAGTCAAAGTAGGAGTGACCAGAAAAACGCAGATGCCCACCCGATGGATTGATCAAGGCGCAACCCAAGCCATTTCAATTGTGGAAGTTCCTAACCGATACTTGGCTGGAATTACCGAGGTGGCGCTGAAAAATCATTATGCCGATAAAACCAATTGGAGAAAAATGTTGACCAACAATGTGGAGCAAATTGATTTGGTTGCAGAACGATTGAAAGTAGAAAATTTGATTCCAGCAGAAGTTCAGGAATACTTTTATTCGCAGAAAAATGATTTGTACGAGATGCATTATCCCGTTTTACAGTATCCAAATAAAGTAAACAGTTTGAGCTTGGATAAAAAACCACAGTTTCAAGGAAAGCTCACCGGAATAAAAGGGCAATATTTACTTTTTGAAGACGGAACAGTTTTCAATATCCGCGGTTCAGAAGGATATGTAGTACAGATTAATATATAAAATTCAATAAAAAAGCAGGAATCTCATGTTAGAAATTCCTGCTTTTTAGAATGTATAAAATCTACCATTTTGATTCTACTGGCTTTTTTGTAATTTTTTTTAACCATTAAGAAATTAAGTTTCATTAAGATTTAAGGCTTAATTTTTCTTAATTTCTTAATGGTTTAATTGTAAATAGAAGTTGTTTTTATAACACATTTAGTAAAGCCTTTATTTTAATTTAAATTATTCTTGTTGCACTTTAGGCTCTTCTGCTTTTTTCTTTTTATTTAAAAATCCATTTAATAAATCTTTAGCCTTAGTTTTTACCTCTTCCTTAGTTGCAGGAGTTGTAGGAGTCGCCGTTTTTGTGGTATCTCCCGGTTTCTTGTTTTTATTAATGAAATCAGTCAAAGCCGAAGTTCCTTGTTTCACCAATCTGTCTTTTTGTTGGTTTACTAATTGAGTCGTCAATTTGGTTACTGCACTGTTGATGTCAGTTGTGATTTTTGGATTCGTGAAATTCCCAACTAATATCGCATTTATCGGAATGCTTTGCACTTTAGCAGCATCTGCAGGAGATAATTTTGCAATTAGCGCATTCGCTTCTGAACCCAAATATTTTGCGGGAACATCAAATTTTAAATTGTAATTCATACTTTGGTCAAAACCATGCGTTCCTCCAATAGTGGCTTTGATGTCTTTGTACTTAATATCAAATGGTTTTACATTTACTTTTCCATCTTTGAACGTAACCGCCGCTTTCAAATCATTCAAATTGATTTTACGCACATCAATGAATTTCAAGTTAGATCCTAATGCTGTCAGTAAAGTCGAATTTGTAGAGTTTACTGTCGTAGAAAGCAATTGTCCCAATAAATCTCCGGTAAGCGTTTTCAAATCAGGAGTCAGTTCTGTTGCATCAAGATTTCCGTTCAATTTGATACTTGAATTTAATTTTCCGTTGATGATTCCGGCAATTGGCGCGATTTTTTTCAGCATGTCCAGTTGAGTGAAAGACTGTGCGATATCGACTTGATTTAATTTTAAATCCATATTGAAGACTGGTGTTTTTCCTTTTGTGGAAACAGCCCCATTCACGCCAATTGTTCCTCCGAAAATAGATGTTTTTACATTTTCTAAAGTTACTTTTTCGTCTTTCACAATCAGTTTTCCCGATACATCTTTCAAGGTTAAATTATCGTATAAAACCGTAGTCGCTTTTGCGGTAAGCGTACAATTTAAGAAAGCAGGAATCTTCATTGCGTCTGCTTTTTTAGTTGCCGTTTTAGTAGTTTCACCGGTTGTCATAAAATCATCAACGGCCAATTGTTTAGAATTCATGTTGAAGTTTCCTTTCAATTCTTGATTTCTAAAGATAAAGCCGTAAAAATTTTCTAAAATTCCCGTTACACTAATGTCGCTTTTTCCTGTAGTCGCGTTCAGTTCTTTCAAATTGACCTGACTAGGATTAAATTGTACCAAAGCATTGCTAATGTTCATTGTTTTACCGTTTTCATCCACATAGTTGAAACCGGACAAACTCATGGTTCCTGCATTATTGATGTTTTGATACTGACTTTTCTCTACAGATTGCATGTCAAATTTCGTTGTCACATCGGCCTTTAAAATCCCTGACAATGGCTTATCAAGCTTTATTGGATATGCTTTCGAAAGGTTGGCTAAATTTATAGTTCCTTTTAAAGCGGCATCAACAATTGCATTTTGAGTGATGTTTCTAATGTTTGCTTTCGCATTAAAAACATCTTGGTCAATTTTGAAAGAGAGCTTATCCAAGTTGACATAAGTGTCGTTTAGAATCCCTGTTTCATTTATAATTTTAGTGTCAATAACGATGTTTTGAACTGATTTTGGTAAATTAGGATATTGAAATGAAGCGTTATTGGAAGCAATTTCAATATTAAATTTTGGCACCGTTGTGTCTGAATACAAGCCTTTTGCAAAACCCGCCACAGTAAAATCTCCGGTGGTTTTCACGTTGTCCAAACTCGATGCATAAGCTGCGGGAATAATTCCCAAGAAATTTTTGAAAGAAGAAGTTGGCGTTTTAAATTTCAAATCATATTGTTGGCCCGTTTCCACCATTTGAATAAAACCATCAAATTCCAGCGGCAATTGATTGATTAACGCTTTATTTTCTTTGAAGGTGTATTTGCTTTTTTCTAAATCGATTCCCAAAACTGCGTCCAGCGTCAAGGCGACATTATTCATGTAATTGACTTTGTCCATGTCCAGCGATACTTTTGCAGTTGATTTGGTAACCAAATCTAATTTTTGGGCTGCAAAATCTCCTGTTCCTTCATGGTTTAGACTGTCGATTACCATTTTTATTTTTGAACTTTCGTCAAAATAGCGAAACTTGAAATTCTCGATTTTATACTCTTGGATTTTTAAGGATAACGGACTGCTTTTTCCATCGTCTTTGGCTTTGTCATCTTTCAATGCAATGTCGTAATTCCCGATTCCGTCTTTATTAAAAATGATATTGATTAATCCATTTTTCGAAGTGATTCCGTCAATAGACATCGCTTCGTCTTTACCTTTAAAAAGTTCTTTGATAGACATTTTTAAATTCAATTCGCCTAATGAAATCAATGTGTCACCTTCAAAAGGAGCTTTGTTTATAATGACTAATTTTTCCAATGTCACATTCGCATTTGGAAAATTTTTGAATAAGCTTAAATCTGCTTCTGCAAAAGAGACTTTGGCATCTACTTTGGCATTAATGGCTTCAGAAATTTTAGCTTTTATTTGATCTTTAAATAGATAAGGCGCAGCAAATAAAGTCACGACGAGCAGGATAATCAGAATTCCAATGATTTTTAAAACTTTCTTTACCATAATTTATTTCTTTAGATTCTATTAGTGTAACAAAAATAATGCCTTCTGTTCTTTTACAAAAATAGTATTTTTAGGACAGAGTGATTTTTTTGACGTTTTTTATAAACAATAATTTAACTTTATGATATAAAAAAATCCGTTTTAGTAATTTCTAAAACGGATTTTTTAATGAGTTATAAAATTTTAATGAATATTAATTTCAAAAGGCATTAGGGCCTGAACTCCTTTCTGTGCTTGCAATTTTTTTATTTGTTGCATGATTCTATAGTTTTCTTCACCGATTTCTTCTTTTATAAAGTCTTCTTTAGATTTTGCAAAAGGAAGATTTGCTAAAAGATCATCGAATTTTTTCTCGTATTCCGGGTAATTTTGGGTACTGTAGCTTTTTATTTTTGCCAATGAAGCTGCTTTTGCAATAGCATCATCTAAACCTCCAATTTTATCTACAAGTCCAATTTTCAATGCTTCGGAACCGGTCCAAACTCTTCCTTGTGCGATAGCATCTACTTGTGCAAATGTCATTTTGCGACCTTGTGCTACATGTGTAACAAATGTTTTGTAAATGTGTTCAACACCTTCTAAGGTAACTGCTTTGAAATTTTCATCGATTGGTACAAAAGGACTGTAATTTGCTGAGTTTTGATGTGTTTTAACTTGCTCGGTATGAATTCCAATTTTAGTGGCCAATGGTGTAAAATTAGGTAATATTCCAAAAACACCGATAGAACCCGTAATTGTGTTTTCTTCAGCAAAAATGGTGTTGGCGTTACACGCAATGTAATACCCGCCAGAAGCAGCGTAATTCCCCATAGAAACAACTACTGGTTTTACTTTTTTAGTCAATTCAATTTCTCTCCAAATTAAATCAGAAGTCAAAGCACTTCCGCCTGGACTATCAATTCGAAGTACAATGGCTTTTACATTTTTGTTTTTTCGAGCCTCTTGAAAGGAACGACGCATAGAACCTTCGCCAATAACGTTCACATCGCCTTCACCACCCATAATTTCTCCTTGGGCATAAATAATGGCGATTTCGTCATTACTGTCAAAATTTTGTGAAGTTGTAGCAATTTTTTGAGCATAATCTACAACAGATACTTTGTTGTAATCTTCGTCATTGGCTACTTTAAGTGCTTTTCGGATGGCATTGTGATACACATCTTCATAGGCAATAATGTCAACTAATTTTTGTGATTTTGCCATTTCTGGAGTTCGAGCAAGAAGTCCATTGGCAATTTCATTCAATTTAGCTACAGATATATTTCGGCTTTTAGAAATGTCAGCAGTAATAGAATTCCAAACTGAATTTAATAATGCAGTAGTTTGCTCTCTGTTGGCATCGCTCATTTTATTTTCTAAAAATGGCTCAACAGCACTTTTGTATTTTCCGTGACGGATTACTTCCATTTTCAACCCTGATTTTTCCTGAAAATCTTTAAAAAACATAAGTTCAGCAGAAAGACCTTTGAAATCCATATCTCCAACAGGATTTAAGTAAATTGGGCTGGCAACAGAATTTAGGTAATATTCTTTTTGTGAATACGAATTGGCATAAGCCATGACGAATTTCCCTGATTTTTTAAAGCTTTCCAAAGCATCTCTCAATGCCTTACTTTGTGCCATTCCCAGTGAGGAATCGTTGTTTAGAATAGAAATACCTTTAATGTCGGTATCCGTTTTTGCTTCTTCAATGGCGTTGATAATGTCTGATAAACCTACTTTTTTGTTTTCTGAAAAAATCGTTACCCAAGGATCTTTATATTTTCCTGCATAATCGTTTCTGATGTCTTCCAAATTCAATTCAATAACAGAATTGTTTTTCACCGTAACGCCTTCAGATTCACCACCAAAAATGGCTCCGATGAGGATGATTCCAAAAAAGAACAACATGAAAAAAACAAAAATACCTATAATGGTCGCCAATACATTTCCTAAAAATCTCATAATTATATTTTTTTAATATGTCGCAAAAAAGATAGAAATGTTACAAACAATTGTTTCGTATTTCCGAGTTTAATTATCAACACAGGATACAAATATATTGCTAATTCTAAAATTCTTTTAGTTAATTTGCACCTAATTATGAAATCACAACATCAGGTCATTTTATCTATAGGCAGTAATCAAGGCAATCGTTTGGAAAATATCGAGCGTTCCTTAGAATTGATACATCAAGAAATTGGTACTGTAATCAAAGTTTCCAGATTATATGAAACACCAGCCTGGGGTTTTGAAAGTGATGCTTTTTATAATTGCGCTTTGGTTTTGCATACTTTTTCCTCTGCACATAAAATTCTGACTCAGGTTTTAAAAATCGAAAAACGATTGGGTCGTTTGCGAAGCAAAACTCAAGAATACCAATCACGTACGATTGATATTGATTTGATTGCTTTCGATTCAGAAATTATTACTACCGAAAAACTGCAAATTCCACATCCTTTGATGCAAAACAGAAATTTTGTTTTGTTACCCATTCAGGATTTGAATTTAGATTGGGAACATCCCGTTCTTCAAAAAAATATTTCAGAATTATTGTCAGTATCGCCAGATGACAGTGTTTGTACAGTCGTTCAGAATTTAGTTAATCCTTTGCAGAATATTTCTTTGGAGCAATTTAATTATGTTGCTTTTGAAGGGAATATCGGAGCGGGAAAAACCACTTTGGCCATGAAAATTTCTGAGGATTTTAATGCAAAAACAGTATTAGAACGTTTTGCTGATAATCCTTTCTTGCCTAAATTTTATAAAGATCAAAACCGATATGCGTTTCCACTTGAAATGTCGTTTTTGGCTGATAGATACCAACAATTATCAGATGATTTAGCACAATTTGATTTGTTTAAAGATTTTCTAGTTGCTGATTATCATATTTTTAAATCTTTGATTTTTGCCAAAATCACACTGGCTGAAGATGAATATCGTTTGTATCGCAATCTCTTTGATATCATTTACAGAGAAATGCCAAAACCGGATTTGTACATTTATTTGTATCAAAATTCAGAAAGGCTGTTGCAAAATATAAAGAAACGAGGCAGAAGCTACGAACAAAAAATACCGGCTGAATATTTGGATAAAATCAATAGCGGTTATCTCGATTATATTAAATCCCAAACCGATTTGAATGTTCTCATCATTGATGTTTCAGATAAAGATTTTGTGAAAAATCAAGAAGATTATCTCTATATTTTGGAAGAAATACAGAAGAAGATTAATCAATAAATAAGCTGCTGTTTTAAACGATTAAGTTAATGATCGTTATCTTTTTAGAGAAAAATGTCCTTTCATTACAGGTCTTGTGTTGTCAATTTTCAAGACATACCAATAATCGGAAGCAGGCATCAGATTTTTATTAAATGTCCCATTCCATGATTGGTTGTTTGCGCTTAGTTTAGTAATCAGTTTTCCATACCGATCAAAAATGGTTACCTCTGCTTCAGGATAATTAATTAATCCTTTTATTTCCCATACATCATTATAAGAGTCGTTGTTTGGGGTAAAGAATTTTGGAGCGATTAAAATTACAAATGTTTCACTATCTGCCCCGCAAGAATTAACTTCTCTTGCATACGCCGTTTGCAAGCCGCTGGGTACATTGAAAAATACGTTCGAACTTTGATAATTGATTCCGTCAACAGAATATTCAAAATAGTCCTCTGATTTTAATAAATAAATCACGACTGTAGTTCCGTTTACATCAATGCGGTCTATTTCAGGAGTAGTATGTTCAATAACAGTAATTTTTTTTCTGCTGGTACAATTTTCAGGCGTGGGACTTGTTACATCAACGGTGTAAATACCAGAAGTAGCAACGGTAATTGTTGCGGTCGTTTCTCCTGTTGACCATAGATACCTCATATTAGGAATTTGTGCATCAAGGGTAAGAGTGCTGGATTTGCATAATGTTAATTCTTGATCCATAACAACTGGTGGGTTGTAAATAGTAACTTCAACCGAAACTCTGTTCCCATTAATGCATCCGTTATTGATGGCTTCTGCATAATAGGTTGTATTTTGAGTAACATTGGGGATAGTCAGGCTTGTTTCGGTCCCTATGATAGTGCTTCCGGTTAGAGTTGAATACCAGTTTATGCTTCCGGTTGAAGCTGTTGCTTCTAGCGTTACAGTTCCTGCTCCACATCTGGAAACAGGAGAATTGGTAGCCGTAATAGTAGGGATTGTATTTATAGTGGCTGTAACTGCTGTTCTAGATGTTGCGCATCCGGCATCCACATAATAAGTTGTTGTGGTTGTTAAAAATGGTGTTGTATAAGTGTTGCCAGTTGCTAATAAAGTTCCTCCACTGTTGGTGTCATACCAGTTTACGGTTCCGTTAGAAGCGGTTGCTTGAAGTGTTACGGTGCCTGAATCACATCTTGAAGCTGGAGTTGTTCCTGTTATTTGTAATATTGTTATGGTTGTGCTAGTTGCAATTTCAAGTGTTGGATCTCCAGGCATTCCGCCATATTCTACAATATATCCTTTGGGTTGGTAGTTTCCAGTTGGATCGCCATTTAATTGTAAATCATTCCATGATCCTGGTGTTCCAATACCTGGAGCAGTAATATGTGCATAGTCTTCATTGTTAAGATTGTTTGGTTCGTTTGAATTCCAAAAAGCAAAATTAGGGGTTGATCCATTCACGGCTCCATTCCAAAAAACAGTACCGTTTTCTGGGCCTGTTACCCATTTCCAAACACCTTCTGTTTCGGCATCACTTCCGCCAATCCATCCGGCACCTGCGGCTTGTTCTCCAGATATTTTTGCTTCATCAGCTGCTGTGATTGTGGCTAAGTAGCCCTGCAATCCATAATAAGTACTTGTCTCGGCTGCAGTTTTGGCTGCAGTCCAGTTAATTCCAAGGTTTGGAAAATATAGATAATAATGTCCGTTTCGGGGTAAATAATTTGCTTGTCCTATGGTGATTGAGAAATTTCGAATCCCTGACGGAGAAGCGGATGAATTGCTAAATTCAATGTCTTTTATTGCTTTTACAAAGTCGCTGTATAAAACATCTGCTCCGGTTGGGCTGGATAATTTTAATTTTCCTGAGGGAGCATCCCAACTAGAAATAATTGTTGGGTGTAATGTAGGATTAGCTAATTGTATTAAATCCTGCCCGTTTATATAACCCGAAGAAATCTGAATGTAAATAGCCTCTGTACCTGTATCTGTAATGTCAGAGTTAGTGATGCTTACATCGGTTACAATTTTTAATGAAGTTCCGAGGCAGTAGCTTTGATTTCCTGTTGCTGTAATTCGTGGAGCATTATCTGCAATAGATAATGGATTTGGACTTGTAATAAAATTAAGAGATGATGGATTTATCGGACCTTTTGAGATTATGGCAGTATTTTTCTTTATCGAATAAAAGGAAGTGGCGGAACATTCAGCCATTGGAACGAGCGATAAAAAAGCTAAAGATAATTTCAAAAAGTTATAAATTCTCATATGATAAAAGTATTACTTAATTCTTAATTTTATTAAAAAAATCATTTTGGCCAGTTCAGTTTTTGAAATAAATCCCAAACTACAATTCCTGCACTCACGGATATATTCAAAGAATGTTTGGTGCCTAATTGTGGGATTTCAATACAACCATCGCATAATGCAACTGCTTCTTGTGAAACACCATATACTTCGTTTCCAAAAACTAAAGCATATTTTTCTCCCTTTTGAACTTCAAAATTTTGAAGAAAAATGGCACTTTCTACCTGTTCTATGGCAAGCGTCATTACATTTTCGGCTTTTAATTTTTCAATAACGGCAAGAACATTTTCATGATGTTCCCAAGTTACTGTTTCGGTTGCGCCAAGTGCTGTTTTGTGAATTTCTTTGTTTGGTGGAGTGGCGGTAATACCGCATAAATATATTTTTTCAATTAGAAACGCATCAGCTGTTCTAAATACGGAGCCAATATTATGCAAACTACGGATGTCATCTAATACTAAAATAAGCGGTGTTTTTTCAGATTGTTTGAATGCTTCAATAGATTTTCGATCCAGTTCGCTGTTTTCTAGCTTTCTCATATTTTGTAAATTATTCAAAAAAAAAGCTTCCGAAGTTAATGGAAGCTTTTTTGTCTATTAAGTTAAAATTTAGCTTTTTGCAGCAGGAGCGGCTAAAACATTTCCTTTTATTGTAAGTGTTTTGGTAGGAACAACAGCATTAGTTGTCAATGTTACTGTTTTAGTAAAAGCTTGACCACCTCTTGAAGTGTCATATTTTACTCCAATAACTCCTTTTGCTCCTGGAGCAATTGGTTCTTTAGGATAAGTAGGAACTGTGCAACCACAAGATCCTTGAGCATTAGTAATGATTAAAGGTTTGTTTCCGTTATTTGTAAAAACAAATTCGCGTTTACCATCAGAGTTATAGGCAACTGTACCGTAGTCAATAGTTTCACTTACGAAAACCATTCCTGCGCCATTCACTTTTGCAGCAACTTTAGCAGTAGTTGCTTTCAATTTTTTTGAAGTTTCTTGTGCAGTAGAAGTAGCAACTCCTAAAACAACTAGCATAGCTAGGGTAATTATTTTTTTCATATCTATTTCAATTTAAAAGTATTTACAAATCTAAATAAAAAATAGAAATTATGCCTTAAATCTTTCTTAAAATAGTTTAATTTTTTGAACTCCTTATTTATTTGTTTTAAAATATATAAATTCGCTGATATTTTTTCATTTTTTAAACATAAATACAATTGGCATCTAAAGATAAAGTAGTTAAGGAAACTCCGTTAATGAAGCAATACAATGAGATAAAAAGAAAGTATCCTGATGCTTGTCTTTTATTTCGCGTTGGAGATTTTTATGAAACATTTGGAGAGGACGCAGTTCGTGCTTCAAAAATATTAGGAATTGTCTTAACGAAGCGTGGTGCAGGTTCTGAAACTGAAACGGCACTGGCTGGTTTTCCGCATCATTCTTTGAATACATATTTACCAAAATTAGTCAAAGCAGGACTTCGTGTGGCAATTTGTGACCAGCTCGAAGATCCAAAAATGACTAAGACTATTGTAAAACGGGGTGTTACTGAACTGGTGACTCCTGGTGTTTCCATGAATGATGAGGTTTTGCAATCAAAAACCAATAACTTTCTAGCATCCATTTTCTTTGCCAATAAATCCATAGGAATTTCATTTTTGGACGTTTCTACAGGAGAGTTTTTAACGGCGCAAGGAAATGCAGAATATATTGATAAACTGTTGCAGAATTTTAATCCAAGTGAGGTTCTAATTCCAAAAAATAATAAAAATGATTTCCGTGAAATTTTCGGAGAGGATTATCATAGTTTTTATCTGGAAGATTGGATTTACAAAGAAGATTACGCATTCGAAACCTTAACCAAGCATTTTCAGACGGTTTCTTTGAAAGGATTTGGAATCGAAGAATTGAAAGAAGGAATCATTGCTTCGGGAGCTATTTTGTATTATTTATCCGAAACACAACACAATAAAGTACAGCATATAACGGCGATTCAGCGTATTGCCGAAGATGCTTATGTCTGGATGGATAGATTTACCATTCGCAATCTGGAATTGTATCACAGTTACAATCCAAACGCGGTGACGCTTCTCGATGTTATTGATAAAACGCTTTCGCCAATGGGTGGTCGTTTGTTAAAAAGATGGTTGGCATTGCCGTTGAAAGACAGTGCTAAAATAAAAAGTCGTCACCAAGTGGTTTCTTATTTAAAAGAAAATCAGGGTGTGCTGAAAAATATTCAGAATCAAATCAAGCAAATTTCCGACTTGGAACGTTTGATTTCAAAAATTGCAGCCGGAAAAGTATCGCCTCGCGAAGTGGTTTATCTGAAAGAATCATTGGATGCTATTATTCCGATAAAAACCTTGGCTCTAGAAAGTCCGCAAGAAGCAGTGAAAGTAATCGGCGATAGTTTGCACAGTTGTGAATTATTGCGTGAAAAAATAAAAACCGTTTTGAATCAAGATGCGCCTGTGGCTATTGCCAAAGGAAATGCTATTGCCAAAGGAATCAATGCTGAGTTAGATGATTTACGCGCGATATCAACTTCTGGTAAGGAATTCTTGGAAGGAATTGAAAAAAGAGAATCACAACTGACGGGAATTTCATCATTGAAAATATCCTTTAATAACGTTTTTGGATATTACATCGAAGTTAGGAATATGCACAAGGATAAAGTTCCTGCGGAATGGATTCGAAAACAAACTTTGGTCAATGCGGAGCGTTATATTACGGAGGAATTAAAAGAATATGAAACTAAAATCCTTGGTGCAGAAGAGAAAATCCATAAAATAGAAGTAGAATTATTTGAACAATTAGTGAGTTGGATTGCCACGTATATCAAGCCGGTTCAAATGAATGCTAATTTGGTGGCGCAACTCGATTGTTTGTGTTCTTTTACGCAATTGGCTATCGAAAATAAATACATCTGTCCGGAACTAGACGAAACATTCGAACTAGAAATTAAAAACGGAAGGCATCCTGTTATCGAAAAACAATTGCCTGTTGGTATGCCTTACATAGCCAATGATGTTTTCTTGGATAGAGAAACGCAGCAGTTGATTATGATCACGGGTCCAAATATGTCTGGAAAGTCCGCTATTTTGCGTCAAACGGCGCTGATTGTACTCTTGTCTCAAATGGGAAGTTTTGTTCCTGCAGACAGCGTGAGAATGGGAATTGTAGATAAAATATTCACCAGAGTAGGAGCGAGCGATAATATTTCGATGGGTGAATCTACTTTTATGGTCGAAATGAATGAAACGGCTTCTATCTTGAATAATATTTCCGATAGAAGTTTAGTGCTTTTGGATGAAATTGGAAGAGGAACGAGCACCTATGATGGGATTTCCATCGCATGGGCAATTGCTGAATTCTTACACGAACATCCTTCGCAACCGAAGACATTATTTGCAACGCATTACCACGAGTTGAATGAAATGAGTGAATCATTGCCTAGAATTCAGAATTATAATGTGGCCGTCAAAGAATTGAAAGATACCGTACTTTTTATTCGAAAATTAGTAAAAGGAGGAAGTGCGCATAGTTTTGGAATACATGTGGCGAAGATGGCCGGAATGCCTCAAATTGTAATTTTGAAAGCGCAAAAGCTTTTAAAGAAATTAGAAAAGAATCATTCCAGCGATGCACTGAACGGAATTAAAGCTGCAAAAGATGAAATGCAAATGAGTTTCTTTAATCTGGATGATCCTCTATTGGAAGAAATCAAAGAGGAGATTATAAGTCTGGATATAAATACCATTACGCCTATGGAGGCGCTGATGAAACTCAATGAAATTAAAAGAATGTTGACCAGAAAATAATTTATTTTATTTTAAAGATTACGTTATCAGAATGTTAACTCTGATGTGTGATTTTTTTATGAAAAAGGCTTGTATAATTCAATAAATGTCCTAAATTTGCATCCGCAATACAGAACAAGTATCGCGGTTCTTTCTAAGAATTGAAAATGCGAAAATAGCTCAGTTGGTAGAGCGCGACCTTGCCAAGGTCGAGGTCGCGGGTTCGAGCCCCGTTTTTCGCTCCACACCACATAATGCTCGGATGGTGAAATTGGTAGACACGCTGGACTTAAAATCCAGTGAACAGCAATGTTCGTGCGGGTTCAAGTCCCGCTCTGAGTACTAAAGCCTCTTCAATTGAAGAGGCTTTTTTTGTTTTTATGGTTTTTGTATAAAACTAAATCTGTCGAAACCAATATCAACTTTTTTTTGTGATTTGTAATTTTAATTTTTGTTATTTAATAAACAATGGGCGCTTTTGTAATTAGTAAAAGGTATAATGATGAGTATAAATTTGTTTTTACTTCCAGAAAAGGGAAAGTTGTTTTTACGAGTTTAAGTTATGAGCTCAAGTTTGAGTGCGAAGAAGATATTGAAAAGTTTAAAGCGACAATTGAAACCGCTGACTTTTTAAAATTTAAATCTTCTGGCGGGAAATTTTATTTTAAATTAATGCTGGAAGGGAATCATTTTGCTACAAGTAGAAAATATACCACTTCGTTGCGTTTGCAAAAAGGAATCGATGAAATTGTTCGGTATGGATCAAATTCAGAGGTGTTGGATTTCTCAGGAAATGATTTTATTTTTTCTGATTAAAGGTTTTTGAATTAATTCGTAAATAAAAAAGAGAGTCGTGAAAATTAAATTTTCGCGACTCTCTTTTTTATTTGTATATCTATTCTTAAAGGAATGGAAATGTCATAAATTAAAAAAGCCATCTCGCATAGCGGATGGCTTTAAAATTTTTAGAATTTGAGTTCTAATTATTTTTTTGCAGCTTCAGTAGCAGTTGCAGCAGCTTCAGTAGCAACAGCAGCAGCAGAATCAACAACAACAGCAGCAGAATCAACTACAGCAGCAGCAGAATCAACTACAGCAGCAGCAGAATCAACAACAGCAGCAGCGTCCTCAGCAGGAGCGTCAGCTTTTTTACATGATACAACAGTCAAAACAGCAACAGCAGCTAAACTTAAAAATACTTTTTTCATCTTAATTTAATATAAAAGGTTAATTATTAATTCGTGGCAAAGATATAAATTTTTTAATATGTAAAATATTTTTTTATTTTTTTTTTAAAAAATAATATTTTTTGTCAACGCCGAAACAAATAACAATTATTGTGCCAATCCAGCTAAATAATTAATAAATGCTTTATATCGTTGTTGAGTCCTTGGTTTTACTTTAAGTTTTTCTTTTTCAGTGGTTTGCTTTTCTTGGGGTGAACCAGTTTTAGCTCACTTATCAAGTTTTTTGCACCAGCATATTTATCCATAATAAACAGGACGTAGCGTATGTCAACCATAATATTTCTACAAATACTTGGGTCATAATAGATATCACTCATGGTTCCTTCCCAAACCCTGTCAAAATTAAGTCCTATTAAGTTTCCGTTTGCGTCTATCACCGGGCTACCTGAATTGCCTCCTGTGGTGTGATTTGTGCCAATAAAGTTAACTGGCATTTTTCCGTTTTCACCATATGGACCGTAATCTTTAGTTTTATATAAGTCTAACAATTTAGCTGGAACATCAAATTCATAATCTCCGGGAATGTATTTCTCCATTACCCCATCTAAATAAGTTATTGGCGTATAAAGAGTAGCGTCTTTAGGTTCGTATCCTTTTACTTTTCCATAAGTAACTCGTAATGTGCTATTGGCATCTGGAAAAATTCTGCTGTCTTTGTTCAATTCCAATTGCGCTTTCATGTACGTGCGTTGCAGCGCAGTAATCTTTAAATTGATTTCGTCGTATTTTGGCGCGACTTCTTTCAAATATTTATCAGCTAATTCTTTTACCAACAGAAAACCTGGATCATTGTTTAAACTCGTTAAAACGGTTCTTGTATCGCCAGTTAATAATTCTTTCAGACCAGTATAATTTTTAAGTCTGGATTTGCTGTAAATTTCCGAAGCTAAATTTTTAGCGTTTACATTCATCAAACTTTGGGGTAAAAATTGTTTTGGAGATTTGGCAGCATACAATTCAATCAATTGTTCAAAAATTTTTTCATCAACAGTTGCATTAAAATCTTTGTAAAAAGCTTCCTGACCAATTAGCAAATTGTTTTTTCGGTCAGTAAAAGATTGCTCTCCTTTGGTTTTGTAAACTTGCTCCAGCTGATACAATTTGTAACCAACACTTAATAATTCGGTGTTAAGCTGCACAACTTCTGTAAAATAATCTCTTGCGGAAGCGTATGGGGCTATTTCTGCGTAGTTTTTTTCGAAATCGACTAAAAGTGTTCCGTATTCTTTTTCTTTGCCTGCTTTTGTTATTTTTTGCTGAAAGGCTTTTTCAGATTCCCTTTTAACAGCAACGGCATTTGATTTTTTTAATCCTTGGGTTTCACCAATCCATTTTTTCCAATTATTAGCAATTCTGGCATATTTAGAGGCGTATTGAATTTTAATGGCATTGTCTTTTCTCATGAAACCATCAGCCACTTTCAAGGCTTTGTCTCTGATTTCGATTTTTGCCGGATTTAATTCGTTTACAATTTGCTCAATCGCAACAGAAGGTAAATATTCATTTGTTTTTCCTGGATAACCAAAAACCAATGTAAAATCATCTTCGGCTACACCGTCAAGTGAAATCGGTAAGAAGTGTTTAGGTGTGTAAGGAACATTGTCTTTCGAATACGCAGCCGGACGATTGTTCTTGTCAGCATAAATTCTAAACAATGAAAAATCTCCCGTATGACGCGGCCAAACCCAATTATCAGTATCAGAACCAAATTTCCCTATTGAGGAAGGCGGAGCACCTACCAAACGTACATCGGTAAAAGTTTCTGTTACAAAAAGCATGTATTGATTGCCTTCGTAAAACGTACGGATTTTATTTTCCTGCCAATTTTCTTTTGGTAAAGAATTAGTAAGTGCCGTAATGTTTTCTTGAATTTTGTTTTGTTTTTCTGATTCGCTGGTTAGAGCAGCAGTTCCCTCTAAAACTAATGTGGTCACATCTTCGATTTTTACAATAAAAGCGACAGTTAAGTTTTTATTAGGCAATTCGTCTTCCATTTTGTAAGCCCAAAATCCATCAGTCAGGTAATCATGATCTACCGTAGAGTGCGATTGAATTTGTGAAAATCCGCAATGATGATTCGTTAAAATCAATCCTTTTGGAGAAATAACTTCGGAGGTACAACCGCCATTAAAATGCGGAACGGCATCTTTCATGCTCGATTGATTGACATCGTAAATCTCTTTCGCAGACATTTTCATGCCTAAATTTTTCATTTCTGTTTCATTCATTCCTTTCAAAAGTGAAGGAATCCACATGCCACCCTGCTGCGCTTGCATCTGAATGACAAATAATAATAAGAATAGTTTTAAAAATTTCATGGTATTAAATTTAGGGTGTAATTTTATTTGATTTTGTATCGCATCAATTTTCTGTTGTGCATCTCAAAATCGTGCGCAAGGTACAATTTTTGTGCTTTTTCGTTGTGTTGTTCCACTTCCAGATAAACCAGTTTTAACGATAGTTTATGACTTTCATTTTGAATGAATGCAATGGTTTTACTACCAATTCCTTTGCCTCTAGTTTTTTCGGTCAAAAACAATTCGTCTAAAAAAGCAATTTTTCCTTGGTATTCAAAACTAAAAACAATGGTTAGGATAACGTAGCCTACAATTTCATTATCGGATAAAATGAGCCATGATTTCCCCAGATTTTCATTGGAAATAAATTCTTTAAATAAAGCTTTGGAAACGTCAATGTCAATAGGATAATTGTCAATCGCATAAAACTCTTGCATCATGGACACAATCGTTTCGATATCAGAAATTACTAACGGTTTAAATTGAATCATTCAAGATGTGTTTCAGAATAATGGCTGTAGCTCCTTTATTCATTTGTACAAAAGTGCTGCACATATGTCCTTTTTCGTGCCTGATGTCATCGTTCTGGATGAGGTTTTTAAATGCTTCGTCTAGCTCTTTGTTATTGTTGATAGAAATACACGCTTCCATATTTACCAATGCTGTTGCTTCTGCAAAATGTGAATAGTTGGGACCAATCAGTATTGGAACGCCAAAAGTTGCCGGCTCCAGTAAATTATGAACTCCGGGATTCCCAAAACCACCGCCCACATATGCAATATCCGCATAACTGTAGATTTTTGTCAGAATACCAATTGTGTCAATGATAAAAACATCGAAATCAGCGAGATTTTGTCCTTCTTTTTCAGAGAATAAAACGGTTTTTTTGGTAATGCTGTTTTTTAATTGTTGAATTTGTTCTTCTTTGATATTATGTGGCGCAATTATAAACTTGACATTTAAGGTGTTCGAATTAATAAAATCCACTAATAAATTTTCGTCTTTCGGCCACGAACTTCCCACGACAATCGTTAATGTGTTGTTTTTAAACTGAGCAATAAAATCCAAGGAATTGTCTTTTTCTAAAATTGCGGCAACTCGGTCAAATCGAGTGTCTCCAGAAACCGAAACATTCGTTTTGCCTACTTCTTGCAGTAATTTTTTTGAAGTTTCATTTTGTACAAAAAAGTAAGTGAATGTATTTAATGCTTCTCTGTAAAAGCCGCCGTACCATTTGAAAAACAGTTGATTTTTTCTAAGAATTCCAGAAATTAAATAGGTTTTGGTGTACCTTTTTTTGAGCTCAGCTAAATAATTGGGCCAATACTCATATTTAATAAAAAACACCAAATCCGGATGAACGATTTTTAAAAAATTCTGAGCATTTTTCTGGGTGTCCAAAGGCAAATAAACCGTAACATCAGCAACGGTATTGTTTTTCCTAACTTCATAACCAGAAGGCGAAAAAAAAGTAAGTACAATTTTGTGAGAAGGGAATTGCTCTTTTATTTTTTCAATTACGGGCAAGCCTTGCTCATACTCGCCTAAGGAAGCAGCATGAAACCATATTGTTTTATCGGTAAGTTTTATTTTTTGTTCCAAAACAGGAAAAACCAGTTTGCGGCCTTCTACAAAAAGTTTCATTTTTGGGCTGAAAAGAGCTGCGATTTTTAATAAAAAACCAGCTATCTGAACAATTAGATTATAGAGAAAAAGCATCGTTGAAATTTTGGGCTAAAATACGTTTTCTTTAGGTTTTTTGTTTCAGCATCAATATATAAATTTTGGTTGTCAGGAATCCACTTTTTATTTCATTGGAATAATATCGTTTTTTAATGTGGGTTGCATTGGTTTAAACTCATAAATAACTATTTTTGTTCTTCGTTTTAAGAAAGTGTTTATGGTTTCTGGAAACCATAAACTTTCGAACTTTAACAAAAATTTCAATGAAAAAAATCCAAATGGTTGACTTGAAAAGTCAATATGATAAAATTGCAACCACTGTAAATGCTTCTATTCAGGAGGTTCTGAACACAAATACTTACATTAATGGGCCTCAAGTTCATCAGTTTCAAAAATCTTTAGAAGAATATCTTGACGTAAAACACGTAATTCCATGTGCTAATGGAACCGACGCGTTGCAAATTGCTATGATGGGATTGGATTTAAAACCAGGAGATGAGGTAATTACAGCCGATTTTACTTTTGCAGCGACAGTAGAAGTTATTGCTTTACTGCAATTGACACCAGTTTTAGTCGATGTGGATATGTATAACATGAACATTTCTATCGAAGGAATTAAAAAAGCGATTACGCCAAAAACAAAAGCAATAGTTCCAGTACATTTGTTTGGCCGTGCTGCCAATATGGAAGCTATTATGGCTATCGCCAAAGAATATAATTTATATGTTATTGAAGATAATGCGCAAGCGATTGGTGCCAATTGTAAATTTTTTGACGGAACAAAAAAGAAAGCAGGAACGATTGGACATGTAGGGGCTACATCCTTTTTTCCTTCCAAAAACCTTGGATGTTACGGAGACGGTGGAGCCATTTTTACAAATGATGATGCATTGGCCCACAAACTTCGCGGAATTGTAAACCACGGAATGTACGAACGCTATCACCATGATGTCGTAGGTGTAAATTCACGTTTAGACAGTATTCAAGCAGCAGTTTTGAATGCTAAATTGCCTTTGTTAGACGAGTACAGTAAAGCAAGACAAGATGCAGCCAGAAAATATTCAACTGCTTTTGAAGGACATAAAAATATAATTGCACCAAGTATTTGTGATATTTGTGATTGTCACGTTTTTCATCAATATACATTGCGAATTGTTGATGCTGACAGAAATGGTTTAATGCAACATTTGTTGGACAAAGGAATTCCATGTGCTATTTATTATCCAATTCCATTGCATTCGCAAAAAGCATATTTGGATTCCAGATATAAAGAGGAAGATTTCCCAGTTACCAATCAGTTGGTTAAAGAAGTGATTTCGTTACCGATGCATACAGAATTAGATGACGAACAAATTAAATTCATTACGGATAGCGTTTTAGAGTTTTTAAAATAATAGAAAGACGCAATTTATTGCGTCTTTTTTATGTGGTATAAATATTAAGAGATGCTATAAATCGCGTCTGTATAAAAAAGTAATCATGAAAATATTAGTTACAGGAGGTTTGGGTTTTATTGGTTCGCATACTGTTGTCGAATTACAAAATGAGGGTTTTGAAGTAGTAATTGTAGATAATTTATCGAATACATCATTGAGTGTGTTGGATGGAATTCAGAATATTACCGGAAAAATTCCCGCTTTCGAAAAATTAGATTTGCGCGAAAAGGATAAGGTTCAGGACTTTTTTAAAAGGCATCATGATATTTCTGGTGTTATACATTTTGCAGCTTCAAAAGCAGTAGGCGAAAGCGTAGAAAATCCATTGTTGTATTATGAAAATAACATCAATGCATTAGTTTATATTTTGCAGGAATTACAACAAAAAACAGAAGCAAATTTTATTTTCAGTTCGTCTTGTACGGTTTATGGTCAAGCTGAAACAATGCCAATTACCGAAAATGCGCCAGTACAGCAGCCAATTTCCCCTTATGGAAACACCAAAAAAATTGGAGAAGAAATTATCATTGATACCGTCAAAGTAACGAATGTGAATGCGATTTTATTGCGTTATTTTAATCCAATTGGGGCGCATCCATCCACTGAAATTGGAGAATTGCCTATTGGAGTTCCTCAAAATTTAGTGCCGTTTATTACGCAGACTGGTTTTGGATTGCGTAAAGAATTAGCGGTTTATGGAGATGATTACCCAACTCCAGACGGAACAGCGGTACGTGATTATATTCATGTAGTAGATTTGGCGAAAGCCCATGTGATTGCTTTGCAACGATTATTGAATAAAAAAAATACAGCTAAAGTGGAAACTTTTAATCTGGGAACCGGAACCGGAAGTTCTGTTTTAGAAGTGATACATACTTTCGAAAAGGTAAGCGGTAAAAAATTGCCTTACAAAATTGTAGGACGTAGAGAAGGAGATATTACTTCGGCTTACGCCAATACGGATAAAGCTAATACTGTTCTGGGATGGAAAGCACAATCCACGCTTGAAGAAGCAATGGCCAGTGCCTGGAAATGGGAACAGAAAATTAGAAAATAAAAAAAGGGCTGTCATTGACAGCCCTTTTTTTAAAATTATTTTTTTGCTGCTTCTTTCAATTTTTCAGCGGCTTGATTCATTTTGTCAGCTCCTTTTTCAAGAACTTCTCCTGCTTTAACCTTGGTAGAATCAGCTGCAGCATCCACTTTTACAGCTGCTGTGTCTATAGCTTCTTCCATTTCATTACCAACGGCTTCGGTAGCCTCTTTTACTTCGTCTTTTGTTTCTTTTTTGCAAGAAGTCATTAAAGTTGCAATATATGCTAATCCTAAAAGTGCTTTTTTCATTTTTTTCATTTTAAAAATTAAAATTGATTTTAACTCATTTTATAAAGATAAAAAAAATCCTCATAAACAAGAGTTTATGAGGATACTATTTTGAACACTAAATGCTAATTATGCATTCGCAGTAACTGCTTCTTTATCAATTTTTCCAATCAATCCTGCTAATACTTTTCCAGGACCTACTTCAGTAAATAAAGTTGCTCCGTCTTTTATCATTTGTTGTACAGATTGTGTCCATTTTACTGGAGCTGTCAATTGAATGATTAGGTTTTTCTTGATTTCGGCCGGATCTGAAACTGCGCTTGCCGTTACATTTTGATATACCGGACAAATAGGAGCAGAAAACGTAGTTGCTTCAATAGCTGCAGCCAGTTCTTCACGAGCCGGCTCCATCATTGGAGAGTGAAAAGCACCTCCAACAGGTAACAATAATGCGCGTTTTGCACCAGCGGCTTTCATCGCTTCACATGCTTTTTCTACTGCTGATGTTTCTCCTGAAATCACTAATTGTCCTGGGCAGTTGTAATTTGCAGCTACTACAATTCCGTCGATAGAAGCGCAAACTTCTTCTACGATATTGTCAGCCAACCCTAAAACTGCTGCCATTGTAGATGGTTTTATTTCGCAGGCTTTTTGCATTGCCAAGGCTCTTTGTGAAACCAGTTTTAATCCGTCTTCAAAAGACAAAGCGCCATTTGCTACTAAAGCTGAAAATTCACCCAATGAATGTCCCGCTACCATTTCTGGTTTGAAATCTTCACCAAGCGTTTTTGCCAAAATCACAGAATGCAAGAAAACTGCTGGTTGAGTAACTTTGGTTTCTTTCAATTCCTCGGCAGTTCCTTCAAACATGATGTCTGTGATGCGGAAACCTAAAATTTCGTTTGCTTTCTCGAATAATTCTTTTGCAAGAGCAGAATTTTCATATAAGTCTTTACCCATTCCTGTGAATTGTGCGCCTTGACCTGGAAATACGTATGCTTTCATGTGTCTAATTTAAAGATTGAAAAATGTAAGGATTGAAATATTAGTATCAATCGGAATGCAAAAATACTATTTTTTGCGGTATTTGAAACTATCTGTTAGGGTTCCTTTTTCTATTGAAGGGTTGGTCCATTTATAAAATAGTAGATTCAATCCAAAAAAAAATCCACTCAAATTAATGAGTGGATTTTCACCAAAATCAAAAACTAAAGAACGAAATAAGCATTGTTTAAAGGTTGTATATGATGTGCTTTTGCTCCATAAACTGGTAGTTCTTCATCAAATTCATCTCGATATTCGTTAACCATTTGCATAAGGTTTTTTTCAATTGTATTCGAAATCGCACTTACAGGAGTATCTGTAGGTCTGTTTTCAAATGGATCTTGCAAATGAATGGCCATTTTTTCGATTAAGAAAAAAGCTGCGGCAATGGTTGTCACCAATGGAATTTGAAGCCAGCCAATAATGTTAATTAATCCAAAAGGCAATAGAATTATAAATAAACACAGCGCAAATCGAATGTACATGCTATATGTTGTTGGGAAAATGGTGTTTTTTATACGCTCACATTTGCCCATTGAATCACACAGTCGCGATAATGTATTGTCTATTTCTACTTGTTGGTAAACATTAATTTTATCCGCATTAAGTGCTTTTTTTAAATCTTTGGCGTGCAGCATTAAAATGGCATTTGGTACATGTTTATGTTTTTTTACAAAGCGTAACTCATCTTCGTCTAGTAAATCTCTTATTGGTTTAATAGGATCTTTTTCTCGAAGTGCTTGTCCAAGACTGTAACACCAAGCAGCTTGTCTTTTTGCGAATTTTTCCTTGAAATCGTTTGCCTCTACGGAGAAATTAGGGTCGTTATAAAAGATAATAATTTGGCGTAATAATGTTCTGGAATCATTTACAATTGAGCCCCATATTATTCTTGCTTCCCACCAACGGTCATAAGCTTGGTTGGATTTGAAGGCCAATAATAATGAAATAATAGTACCAATAATAGTAGGGATTGCGATAGGAATATTAACAGAAGCTGTTTTGAAAAAATAATGAAAAATTTCAAATGCAATACAAAACAGAATCACCAATGTCAATTCAGTTTTTATCTTACCCAGCACATATTTCATGGGAATTTTCTTTTTTAGTAACATATGTTTTAGGTTTAAATTTTAAACAATTATTTATTTTACTAAGAAATCTCTTCGTATAGAGAAAGAACAGGCAGGCCTAAGGTTTCGTTAAGTGCTTTTTTTTCTGTTTTAAGTAATTTTAATTTTTTAGGTTTTCTGGTTTCAATCAAAATATCAATGTTGTTTTTTGATATCGTATCCGTCAAAAAAGGTTTGTTTTCGTTTGTTTTGGTTTCACCTACAATTTTCAAGGAAAGAATTGTATTAATGTACGTTTGCAGATCTTCCGCATGAAGGTTTGAATCTGAATTTTTAATATACAATGCTTGGCTTAAGATTTCTTCTTCAAAGTTTGCGTTTGTATGTAAAATGGGGCATTTGCTGTTAGAAATAATTTGGACACAATAAGTGTTGATTTTCTTTTTTGAAGCTTTAAAAGAAGGTGTAATAATAGTTAGTCCAATAGTAAAATGCTCCATTAGATTTTTAAAAACAGGAGAAGAAATACCATATTGATGGTGAATTTTTAAGCTGCAATTTTTAGATTCTGAAATAATTTGTCGGCACATCTGCAAAACATTTTCTTGCGAAGTGCTTAAACCTTTATTGATGTTTCTTAATAAACTGGCAGAAGAAAAGGTGTCAGGAATATCTGCAAGTAACATCAATACGAGCTGGCATTGAGTACCATTAGATGAGTTTATAGCAGTTTTTACCGCATTGATGGTGTCACTTTGTAATGTCGATGGGATAAGAATATTTTTCATATGTATTAAATTTGATTTATTTATACATACAAAATAACAGTACCCAGTTTATAGCAATCTTAAATTAAAATTAGAATATTCTAAGAATTCACATTAGAATTTCTAATCTTGGCGGTATTAAAAGTAATATTTACAATAGTGCCTTTGTCGGGTTCAGATTGTATTTGAAGTTCTCCATTGTGCATCCTGATTATTTTCATGGCTAGAGGAAGCCCTAATCCATAACCATTGTATTTTGATGCTTTTTTGCCCCGAAAAAACGGCTCATAAAGATGTGGAATATCTTCTGCCGGAATACCAATGCCAATATCAGTAATAGAAATTTTGATGCTTGAACTGTTTACGAATAAAGTAACAAAAACAGTCTCGTTATCAGAATATTTGACACCATTAGCGATAATGTTATTCAATGAAAGTTCCAGTAAGGATTTGTTACAAGGGATTTCCAGAAAACTTGGGTCAGTCGGGATTTTCTTGATCTTGATCGTTACTCTGTTATTGGGGTAAATTTTATCAACATCTGATTTTACATCCATTAGAAGTTCATCAATCCTGACAATATCTAATAATTGTTTTTTACCGTCATAACCAGTTTGTGTCAGTTTCAAAAGACTTTCCGTAAGATCTCCTAATCTTGATGCCTGACTGTGAATGTTTTCTAATGAAGAGATATATTCCGAAACATTTCGTTCTTTTAAAAGCATGATTTCTGCTTCGGCAATAATAGTTGTCACGGGTGTTTTTAGCTCATGAGAAGCATTATTGATGAAGTTTGCCTGGATTTCAAAGGAGGTTTCCAGACGGTCCAGCATGTTGTTAAATGTCTTTGTCAAATCGGCAATTTCATCAGTGCTGTTGGTCTCGGGAAGTCTATTGTGAAGGTTTGATGCGCTTATTATTTTTACTTCATCCGTAATTCGGGCTACTGGATTGATCACTCTTCTTGCCAAAAATCTACCAAGAAAATAAGCCAATAATACAAAAGCCAATCCTCCAAAAAAGAGAATTTGAATAATGTAAATGCTGCTGACATTTCCCCTTCGGTCTATTGCGGTGATGATTACGATATATTTTTGATTGGATTCCGTAAAAGTCTGGGCATAAAAATAACGATTGCTGTTTTCAATCCAATTAGAACCATTAGCCATTACTTTTGTATAAAAATCAGCTGGTAAATCAAGATTGGTATTGTATTCAAATGTATTTTTCCCACTGACTTTAAGAACAAAATCTTGTTCATCAATCAGTTCTTCCAGTCCATTTGCTTTAAATTCTTTGAAATAACGGGTTTTTACTGGGTCATTTTGATAATGAATAGATGCTACAATTTTAGCCCTATCTTGTAATCGTTTCAAAAAATGATATTGATTATTTTGTTTGAACAAAAAGAAAACCACCAAACTCAATAAAAGGGTGCTGAGGGTTGAAAGCGCAATATAGGTAAAGGTAATTTTTTTCTTAATCTGCATTTTTTATGGTTTCAGTACATAACCCAAGCCTTTCATGGTGTGAATTAATTTAGTGTCGTACGGTTTGTCAATTTTTTTTCTCAAATAGTTAATGTAGACATCAATTACATTGGTATTCATGTCAAAATTAATGTCCCAAACATTGTCTAAAAGTTGTTCGCGGGATAAAATATTCTCAGAGTTGATGGCTAAATAATGTAAGAGTTTAAATTCTTTGGCTGTTAATATAATGGAATCTCCATTTCTGGTTACCGATTTTGTTTTTGAATTAATTTGAAGATCGGCAATAGTGATGATTTCATTTGGTTTTTGTATTTGACCGGCTCTTCTGGAAAGGGCATTGACTCTTGCGTCAAGTTCAAGGAATTTGAACGGTTTTAATAAGTAGTCATCGGCTCCGGAATTCAATCCGTTTATTATATTTTCAGTACTTCCCAATGCAGTTAATAGCAAAATGGGAACAAAGTTTTTAGCAGCTCTCAAACGTCTGCAAATTTCAATACCATTGATGTCAGGTAGCATTACGTCTAGAATCACCACATCAAAATTATGATTAGAGAGTAAATCTAACGCTGTGGTACCATCAAGTGCAACACTTACTTCATGATTTTTTTCTGAAAACCCTTTGCGGATAATTGACGAAAGATTAGGTTCATCTTCAACGATTAATAACTTCATTAACATTACTATTTCTACAAATCTAATGTTTAAACTTTTATTTTTTTTCCAAAATACAGCTGCTAAACTAATATTAACAAAATCTTATAATTTGTTGAAAGTTTCATTTTGTGTTTTTATATCCAAATCGTAGAATTGTTTTTAGGCTTCATTATTAATTTATTAGGGTTTTGTTTTGTAACATTTTTTGTTTCTTGGTTACTAATGAAGTATAAAAATAAACAGCTTTATGAAAAAAATATTCTCCATTGTTTTCTTACTCCTTTTTGGATTTTTCCTTTTTTATATCAACCTGCCGGTAATTAATTATGGATTTACGGGTTTTGCTATTGTTTTGTTGTTATTAGTTATTCTTGGGATTTTATTTTCTTTGGGACTTACAGTTTCACAGCAAACGAAGCAAGTCAAGATTATTTCAAGACCGAGCAAGGTTTTGTATATTCTGGCAGGAATACTTTTAGTGTATTGTATCGCGCTTCCTTTTGTAACAAGCTTAAAAATGTTCAGAAGCGATTCGTACCAAAAATTAATAGGTGAGGTTAAAAACGGTCAAAAAATAACCAATCATATTGCTCCAATTTCTATTGATAAAATCCGTGTGGTCGATGAGGAGTTAGCGCATCTTTTGGGTGAAAAAATATTAGGTTCACAACCAGCTTTGGGAAGTCAGGTAGAATTAGGGGATTTTTGTATCCAAAAAGTAAATGACAACTTGTATTGGGTTGCTCCATTATTGCATTCTGGTTTTTTAAAATGGTTCAATAACCAAGAAGGAACTGCGGGATATGTTATGGTTTCTGCAACCAATGAACGCGATGTGAAATTAGTTCAGAGTGTAGGAGGGAAAGCCATTAAGATTAAGTACCAGCAAGGGGCTTATTTTCAAAGTGATATTCATAGACATGTTTATTTTAATGGAAACGCTACGGTTGGTTTGGCTGATTTTAGTTTTGAAATTGATGATGCTGGAAATCCATTTTGGATTGTCACTAAATATGTGAAAAAAATTGGTTTCTCAGGAAAAGAAGCGACTGGTGTTATTGTTGTTGATGCCCAATCTGGAGCTATAAATGAATATTCGATTGCTGAAACACCAAAATGGGTAGATCGAATTCAGCCTTTGGATTTCATAGAAGATCAATTGAACGATTGGGGAGAATATGTTCACGGGTATTGGAATTTTTCTAATGCGGATAAACTTCAAATCACGGAAGGATTGACGCTGGTGTACGGAAAAGACAATAAATCCTATTGGTATACGGGATTGACTTCGGTGGGGAAAGAAGAATCTGCGGTAGGCTTTGTATTGGTGGATACCAGAACCAAAGAAATTACCTTTTATAAGCAAGGTGGCGCAACAGAATTTGCAGCTCAGAGTTCAGCACAAGGGAAAGTTCAGGAAAAAGGTTATAAGGCTTCGTTGCCTATTCCGTACAATATCAACAATATTCCCACCTATGTAATGACGCTTAAAGATGACGGTGGATTAGTTAAAATGTTTGCGATGGTTGCCATCTCAGATTATACGATTGTGGGCGTAGGCAATACGATGCGAGAAACGTTGACTTCATTTAAAAACGTCTATAATATGGCTGATAATAAAATAAATCCGAACAGTGTTTCCAATAAAAAATCGCTGAAATCAGTGGTAACCCGAATCCAGAATGATGTTAAAAACGGAAATAGTTTTTATTATTTTAAAGTCAAAGATTATCCTAATATTTTTGTGGGTTCTTCACAAATATCCAATCAATTGCCCGTAACAATGGTGGGTGACAGTATAAAAATTTCTTTTGATGTAGACTTAGAAGAAGTAATTGATGTTTCGAGTTTTGAGAATATCAATCTGAAAATGAGCATGAAAACGAAATAATTAAAAAGGGCCTAAAGAAATTTCTTTAGGCCCTTTTTTTATTTTTTTGGCAGTAATTTGAATGAGGTGACTTTGAATTTATTGTCAACCACTTTACCAACCACTTCCGCTTTTCTAATGGCAGAACAAAAACCATCGCTGGCATGCGCATCACCATGAGAGTCGATAGAACTTCCGTCAACAAAATAGGATTTTCCGTCAATGCGAACGGCTAATTCGCAACCGTGTCCTTCCATCCCAAATTGGCATTGTCCGCATGAAGCTTCTACAATTTGAGGTTTTTTTGGTTCTTCTTTCTTATCCTGAGCGCTTGCAAGTGTTGCAGAGAACAAAATAGCTAAGTATAGTAACTTTTTCATAAATGATTAAATTTTTTACTTCAGCTAAGATACTAGTTTTTTTATATCGAATAATTTTTAAACATATAAATCCACAATAATCTGGAAAAACGAATGTTGAAAGAAGACATTGCAATAATGACAACAGCAATAATTGGAATGATTCTCAAATCAAAATTTTCGGTAAAGAAGAATTGCGCTACAGCATATGTCGCTATACCTTGCGCTACTGTTAAACCATAATTGACATACATGGCGCCAAAGAAATAGCCAGGTTCTTTTTCGAATTTAAACTGGCAATTCGAGCAATACTGGTTCATTTTAGGAAATCCAATGTTTAAGAAAATATTCTTTTCATTGAAAACTTTGCCTTTAAGACAGTGTGGGCAATCATTATTCAGGATGTGTACAATAGAATTTGACATCGTTATTATTTTTATCAAAGGTATTTCTTATTCATGTCATGGATGTTTTCTATATTCGCTTATTATAGCACAATAAAGACATTTAGAGCGAGATGAAAAAATATCCGATTTATAACATCCAGCGGTTTAACTGTAATTCAGTGAATAGTGATTTGTATATTAATACTTTTAAAAATCACTTAATCGACCATAGTTTTGTTGAGGAACCACACCGCCATAATTCGTATGTTTTGGTTTTTTTTACGAAAGGTTCCGGAACACATGAAATCGATTTTGATGTATTTACGATTCAGCCGGGAAGTATGTTTTTCTTGCAACCCGGACAAATGCACCATTGGAATTTATCCGATGATGTAGAAGGTTTTGTGATTTTCTATTCGCAGGAAATGTATAATCTTTATTTTGGACAAAAAACCATTGGCGATTATCCTTTTTATTCTTCGGTGGATAATAAGCCTGAAATGTTTTTTGATGCAACCGAATCGAAATTGATTCTCCCTTATTTTGAGAGTTTAATTTTAGAAACTCAGGCAAATCAGCTGTTGAAACAGGATAAAATCATGAATCTGTTAGACATCATTCACATTGAAATTGCCAGAAAATATAGTGAAACACATCTCCACGAAGCCCATTCGTATAATGTGAAAATCAAAACATTTGAATTGGTTTTAGAACATAATTTTAAAAAAGAAAAAGCACCTTCTTTCTATGCTTCGCAACTTGCTATTACTTTAAAACATTTGAACAGGATTTGCAATGAAATGTTGCAAAAAACCACAACCGAGGTAATTACAGATAGAATTATACTCGAAGCGAAACGCATGCTGATGGATAAAAAGTTTACCGTTAATGAAATTGCAACGGAATTAGGCTATGATGATTATTCTTATTTTACACGATTATTCAAAAAAAATACCCTAATGACTCCAACAGATTTTCGTATTTCTAAAAAGTAATTACGAATTTACGGTAACTAAACTGGCTGCTTTTTTCGCTTTTTCTACCACTTCCTCAATTGGAGTTTCTAAACTGTCATTGATTAAAGCTACCCCCATTCTTCTATACGGTCTTGAAGTTGGTTTTCCAAAGATTCTGAAATCAGTTTTAGGTAAGGAAGCAATGTTTTCGATGCCGGAATAAGTCGGGTTTGTTGAGTTTTCCGAAGCTAAAATTACAGCACTCGCTCCCGCTTTTTCTAATGTAATTTCGAAAATAGGCAAACTCAAAATGGCTCGTAAATGTAATTCGAATTCATTGAAGTTTTGTGTTCCAGCTAATGTTACCATTCCAGTATCATGCGGACGAGGTGATAATTCCGAGAAATAAACGCCGTCATCAGCCAAGAAAAATTCTACTCCAAAAAGTCCTGCGCCACCCAAAGCTTCAGTTACTTTTTCGGCCATGTCTTGTGCTTCGTATAAATCCTTGTCGGATATTCTGGTGGGTTGCCAGCTTTCTTGATAATCACCTCTTTCTTGTCTATGACCAATTGGTGCGCAAAACAATGTTGGATTGTTATTTTGAACCACGGTCAATAAAGTAATTTCGGAATTGAATTTTACAAAGGCTTCCACAATCACTTCTACAACATCGCCTCGGGAACCTTCAACGGCATAATTCCATGCTTTTTCGATATCGGCTTCGGTTTTTATCGTCGATTGTCCTTTTCCGGACGAAGACATTAATGGTTTTACGACACAAGGCATTCCTACGGCTTCAACACCTTTTTTTAATTCATCGGCAGTTGTGGCATAGCGGTAATTTGCGGTTTTTAATCCTAATTCTTTGGCAGCCAAATCCCGAATCGCTTTTCTATTCATGGTGAAGTTTGCCGCTTTCGCTGAGGGAACTACGGTAATTCCTTGCTTTTCGTAATCATAAAAGCGCACGGTTCTGATGGCTTCAATTTCCGGAACAATAAAATCAGGTTTGTGTTTGGCAACGATTCTATCTAAAGCGTCACCATCCAGCATATTGATAACTTCAAAATCATGGGCAACTTGCATGGCGGGCGCATTTTCGTAACTGTCAACCGCAATTACGATTTGTCCGATGCGTTGTGCAGCGATTGTAAATTCTTTTCCTAATTCGCCTGAGCCTAGCAATAGTATTTTCATGAAAAAAAGTTTAATGTTTGAAGTTTAAAGTTGCGTAAGGTTAGGAATGCAATTTAAAACGGAAACAAAAATAGTGTTTTTTTGCGTGAGGGATTAAAGTGAAAATCCTTTTTATTTTTGAAGTGATAACGGAGAAATAAAAAGATTGCAGCGTAAAGCCCGACCCTTGTGGTCACGCTCAAATACTAAAAAGCCCCAAGAAAATCTTGAGGCTTTGTTTGTATATTGGAAGTTGGATTTTTGACTTTCCAACTTTTGACTTTCCAACTTTTGACTTTATGACTTTTGACTATAAAGCTACTGCTTCTTTGATTCTGCGTAAGGCTTCTTTCAATAATTCTTCGCTAGTTGCGTAAGAGAAACGGATACAGTCTGGGTTTCCAAATGCGTCACCGGTTACAGTTGCTACATTAGCTTCGCCCAAAAGGTACATAGAGAAATCATTAGCATCTTTGATAAAAGTTCCTTTTAATGTTTTTCCGAAAAAAGATGAAATGTCTGGGAATACATAAAAAGCACCTTCTGGAACGTTGATTTTGATTCCAGGAATGTCTTTTAATAATCCAACCACTAAATCTCTACGGCTATGGAAAGCGTCAACCATGTGTTTTAAAACACTTGGGTCCGCATCAACAGCAGTAATTGTAGCACGTTGTGCAATGCTGTTAGCACCACTTGTTACTTGTCCTTGAATTTTTGTACATGCTTTTGCAATGAATTCTGGTGCGCCAATATATCCAATTCTCCATCCTGTCATGGCGAAAGCTTTTGCTACTCCATTTACGGTAATTGTTCTTTCTAACATTCCCGGGATAGATGCGATGCTGCAAAAAGTTCCTGAGAAATTGATGTGCTCATAGATTTCATCAGCAACAACATAAACGTTTGGATATTTCTCCAATACTTTTGCTAATGCCGTTAATTCTTCTCTGCTGTATACAGATCCACTTGGGTTACAAGGAGAACTGAACCACATCATTTTTGTTTTTGGTGTAATCGCTGCTTCTAATTGTTCTGGTGTGATTTTGAAATCAGTATCTACAGAAGTTGGAACTTCTACAGGAACTCCACCAGATAATTTTACAATTTCGAAATAAGAAACCCAGTAAGGTGCCGGTAAAATCACTTCGTCACCATCGTTTAGCATTACTTGTGCAATGTTGTATAACGATTGTTTTGCTCCTGTTGAAACTACAATTTGAGACGGTTTGTACTCTAAATCATTGTCTCTTTTGAATTTTCTACAGATGGCTTCTTTTAATTCTAAATATCCTTCTACTGGAGAATAAGTGCTGTAATTTTCGTCAATTGCTTTTTTAGCCGCTTCTTTAATAAAGTCTGGCGTATTGAAATCAGGTTCGCCTAAGCTTAAACTGATGATGTCTTTTCCTTGTGATTTTAATTCTCTGGCCAAAGCTGCCATTGCTAATGTTTGAGACGTAGATAAATTGTTTATTCTATCTGATAATGGATTCATTTTTTAATAGGTTGTAGTTAGTTTTTATTAAATTCATTCTGTTGGTAGAGATGCACTGCAGCATCTTTACACGTTGTGTTTTTTATGATTATACAGTAAGAGCAGGGTTTTGTCCCAAATCTTTCAAATGCTTAAAATGTGCAATAACGGCGCTTCGCATTGTTTTGTATTCATAATACGGCAAGTTGCATTCCTGCGCAGTTTCTTTCACAATTTTAGCAATTTTACCATAATGGATGTGGCTGATATTTGGAAAAATATGGTGCTCAATTTGGTGATTCAATCCGCCTGTGTACCAGTTAACGATTTTGTTTTTTGGAGCAAAATTAGTTGTGGTAAACAATTGATGAATAGCCCAAGTATTGTCCATTTCACCTAATTCATTTGGAGATGGATTAGTCGTTTCTTCAACAACGTGTGCCAATTGGAACACAACACTTAGAATTAATCCAGCAGTGTAATGCATCACGAAGAAACCAATTAATACTTTCCACCAAGTGATTCCAATAACGATTGGTAATACGATCCAGATAGAAACATAAATTACTTTGGTGATAATTAAAGTCGTCCAAAGTATTTTTGGGCTTTTTGCTTCTCCGTAAGATAATTTTCTTTTCAAGTAGCTTCTCATCTGTTTGAAATCAGTTGTGATAGCCCAGTTGAAAGTTAGTAATCCGTATAAGAATACAGAATAATATTGCTGAAAACGGTGGAAATTATACCATTTTGCTTCTTTAGTAAAACGGATAACACGTCCGGCATCTAAATCCTCATCGTGACCCGGAATGTTTGTGTAGGTGTGGTGTAAAACATTATGTTGCACTTGCCAGTTGTATACATTTCCTGCCAAAACATAAATAGTTCCACCCATGAATTTGTTGACCCAAGTTTTATTGGAATAAGAACCATGATTTCCATCGTGCATCACATTCATTCCTACTCCAGCCATTCCAATTCCCATAACTATTGTCAACAGAAGATGTGCCCAAAATGGCATACCAAGTGTCAGAATTAAAAAATAAGGCGCTAGAAAAACTGAAAACAGAATTATAGTTTTCAAATATAGTTTCCAATTGCCGGTCTTTTGGATGTTGTTTTCTTTGAAGTAATTGTTAACCCGTGAGTTAAGTGTTCTAAAAAACTTTAGGCTATCTTGCTTAGCAAATGTTGGAGCATTATTATTCATATATTTTCAATAAAGTTCAAAGGTAATTATTATAAATTTTTGGATATACAAAATTGAGATAAATATTTTAACTCTAAAGTATTACTTTTGTTAAAAAATTAATAGATGGACGAGATTCTTAAGTATTTTCCTAATTTAACTGATATTCAGAAAGAACAGTTCGAAAAACTGGATTTTTTATACCATGATTGGAATGAAAAAATCAATGTTATTTCGAGAAAAGATATTGATGCTTTGTACACCAAACATATTTTACATTCTTTAGGAATAGCCAAAATCATAAAATTCGAACCAGGAACGTATGTTCTTGATGTTGGAACTGGCGGAGGATTTCCTGGGATTCCATTGGCGATTCTTTTTCCGGAAACGCGTTTTTATTTAATTGATGTTATTGCCAAGAAAATAAAAGTGGTTCAGGCTGTTGCCGAAGGATTGGGGTTGAAAAATGTAAAAGCCGAACAAATGCGTGCCGAAAATGTAAAAGGAGATTTCGACTTTATCGTGAGTCGTGCCGTAACAAATATGCCGGATTTTGTTTCTTGGGTGAAAACCAAAATCAAAAAGAACAACAAACACGAATTGAAAAACGGAATTCTGTATCTAAAAGGGGGTGATTTAACCGAAGAATTAAAGGATTTTCCAAAAGCCACTGAATATAATCTTGCTGATTTCTTTGAAGATGAATTCTTTGAAACCAAAAAAGTAGTGCATTTGCCGTTGAAGTTTCAATCGTAGTCATAAGATCGAAAGATAGAATTGACTAGAAAAAAGATAAAAAAGCCGAATCTAAATTTTAGATTCGGCTTTTTTACTATTTGTATGTTCTTTAAGACTTTCGAATTTCGAACTTTACGACTAATTTATTATCCTAAAAACGGGTATCTGTAATTCTCTGGAGTAACAAATGTTTCTTTGATGGTTCTTGGAGAAACCCAACGCAATAAATTCAATACTGAACCTGCTTTGTCATTTGTTCCTGAACCTCTAGCTCCACCAAATGGTTGTTGTCCTACAACAGCACCTGTAGGTTTGTCGTTGATGTAGAAATTACCAGCGGCATTTTCTAAAACTTTCATCGCATATTCAATGGCATAACGGTCTTGGCTCAAGACAGCTCCTGTCAATGCATACTCAGAAGTCGAATCTACTAATACAAGAGTTTCTTCCCATTTAGCATCTTCGTAAACGTAAATTGTCAATACTGGTCCGAATAATTCGGTTTCCATTGTACTGTATTTTGGATTAGTAGTTACGATAACGGTAGGCTCAATAAAATAACCAACAGACTTGTCGTAATTTCCTCCTGCAATAATTTCGGCATCAGCATCTTTTTTAGCTTGGTCAATAAAACCGGCTAATTTGTCAAATGAACCTTCTGAAATTACAGATGAAACGAAATTATTGGTGTCTCCTGGCGATCCCATTTTCATAGAAGCTAAATCAGCAACTAATAATTTTTTTACTTCTGGCCATATAGATTTTGGTACATATGCTCTTGAAGCTGCTGAACATTTTTGACCTTGGTATTCGAAAGCTCCTCTGGAAAGTGCCGTAGCAACTTGAGCCGGAATAGCGGATGAATGCGCCACAACAAAATCTTTACCTCCAGTTTCTCCTACGATTCTTGGATATGTTTTGTAGTTGCTGATGTTTTGTCCAATTTTTCCCCAAATGTCATTGAAAACACGAGTTGAACCTGTAAAGTGAATTCCTGCGAAATCACGACTTCCTAATAACGTTTCAGAAATCATGGCAGAGTCTCCATAAACTACATTGATTACACCGTCCGGTAAACCTGCTAGTTTGAATACCTCTACAATTACATTTGCAGAATAAATTTGTGTAGCACTTGGTTTCCAAACTACAACATTCCCCATTAATGCTGGAGCTGCAGGTAAATTACCGGCAATTGCTGTAAAGTTAAACGGAGTGATGGCATATATAAATCCTTCAAGAGGTCTGTGTTCTAATCTGTTCCAAACACCTTCTGATGAAGCGGGTTGTTCAGCATAAATTTGAGACATAAATTGCACATTGAAACGCAAAAAGTCTATAAATTCACAGGCTGCATCAATTTCAGCTTGGTGTACTGTTTTTGCCTGAGCAATCATAGTTGCTGCATTTATTTTGGCACGGTATGGTCCGGCAAGCAATTCAGCAGCTTTTAAAAAGATGGATGCTCTGTGTTCCCAAGCTAAATTAGCCCACTTCTTTTTAGCTTCCAGAGCTGTTGAAATGGCTTTTTCTATATGTTCTTTATCAGCTTCGTGATACTGTCCTACAGTGTGTTTGTGGTCGAAAGGAGGATTTATTGATTGAGTTTTTCCTGTACGGATTTCTTCTCCTCCAATATATAAAGGAACATCAACTGTTTCATTATACATTTTATTGAAAGTGGCTAGAACTTCTTCTCTTTCCGGACTTCCTGGAGCGTAGGACTTAACGGTTTCGTTAAACGCTTTTGGGACGTTGTAAATTCCTTTTGGCATATTAAATAGATTTTAATTATAATCAAAAATTGAGCTGTAAAGGTAACAATAATTCATCAATCAGAGAATCTGATTGGAAGTTAAAATTCTAATAAAAGAGTTGTAATTTAATTCAAAGCAAAAGGCGCACATAACCTAAAAGTAGGTACGATAACTTTGAAGTTTTTTGTAGAGGTGAAGTTAATCATGTTGAAATATCCTTTCATGGCGCCATAAGGCGAAGAAAGTAAACAGCCAGAACTGTAGGTATGAAATTCACCAGGTTTTAAAACTGGTTTTTTTCCAATTACGCCTTCTCCATCAACTATTTCTATTGCATTTAGAGAATCAAAGATTTCCCAATGGCGAGAAATCAACTGAACAGAATCTTTACTGTGATTTTCAATTGTGATTACATAACTAAAGGCAAAGTGAATCTTGTAGTTTTTGAAGTAGGTTCCTTCAAAACTAGTCAAAACTGAAATTTTTATACCTCTTGTTATTTGAGAAACCATGATTAAATGGATGAATATGTGTTTATTATTGACAAATTTACAAAAAATTGAACTCGTTTTGCTAAATTTTTGAAAAGTTTTTTTAGTTGGTAATATTTAAGGAATTTGCTATTCCTTTCCCAACTACTCTATCGTATCGATCTGTGTTTTCTCTGTAATAAACGAGTACGGTGTAATCATTTTCCGTTTGATAAAAATTCCCGTCAATTGCATTTTCATAGTCAATAACTCCTTTGTCATCAGCAACAATATATTGATAGTTTGTAAATCCCTGTTTGACTAAAATTGCTTTTTCATAAATACCCTTTTGGGAGTTATACTCCATTTTGTATTCTGGGGACAGATTATAATTATTGAACATTCCACCAACATAAATATTTTTTTTCAATCTAAAAGTAGGGGCAGAGAGACTAAAATAAACCCATACATAATCCGCTTCGATTTCGGGATTAGTGGCATTTATGTTATTAACAACGAAATCACCATTAACATCTTGGGTAAATGAATAAGGGAAATTTGTTCGTGCGCCGTTGGTGTATAAATAAGAGCCATAAATTGCCGTATTAGAATCTATACGAGCGATGTTGTTACTTGCGGATCGTATGTCTTTGTTTTCAAAAAACAAAAACTCATTTCCTGCCCAAAATTGTGTTTCAGGGTCATATTTGTAAATCAAGTCATTTCCAATGGTATATTGTGGGACCACATTTTTTATGGCAGTGTTAAATTGTCCGTTTTGAAGTAAGACTACTTTAACGTTCTTCATTGGATTTTGAAATGTAATTACGCTTGATTTTATAGAGAATTCTAAATTGTGTTTCAGTTCTATATTGCTGACTGTTCGTGCTCGCTTCACCTGCATTGGAACCGTAACAAGATCTTCACTTAAAATGAATTTTCTGGAAAATACCACTTCTTTATTTTCGTCTAAAACTTTAATGATATAATTTCCGCTGATTCGCAACTGCTGTGTAAACTGATTGGGAATTGATAATTTGTAGTGCGAATAGATTTGTAATGTATTAAAGGAATTAGTGTAATTTTGGATTCTTTGATTGTCAAAACCTTCTAAATATTCGTTTTTTGGAATTCCAGAAGGAACCCAGTTGTAATCGCAATGGATTATTTCGTAGTAATAATTGGCTTCATTGCCAAAAAGGTCATCAAACTGCAATTGAAATCCTTCTCCTAATTTAAAAATTGGAATCACATTTCGATCACTCTGTAAAAAAGAAATCGTTTTGATATTGTAAGGCGCGGCTACTTCTTTTTCTGCTTGTGCAGAGGAAGAATTAGCTGTGAATACAAAAAGAAAAAAGAAGACTATTTTAAAAAAAGATTTTATCATTTTGCAGCGCTTAAAGATTTTGTAAATATAAGGAATACTCCCCGTTTTTATCCGATAATGTAATTCAAAGAGTAAATATATTTTGTATGTAATTTCTGTTAATTAAAATACAATATTTTTAAAAGTTAGGAGTTATCTTATTATTTTTACTTCAAATATATCTAACCTTATGAAAAAAATCAACAATTTAGTATTCGGGATCATGCTGTTTCCTTTTGCTGTTTTTGCACAGCAAATGGATTACTCAAAAGCAATTCCTTTTGATCCTAGCGTAAAAACAGGTAAGCTTGAAAATGGCTTAACCTATTACATCAAGAAAAATGCCAAACCAGAAAAAAAAGTAGATCTTAGGCTGGTTGTCAATGCTGGTTCTATCCTTGAGGAGAATGACCAACAAGGATTGGCTCACTTTATGGAGCACATGTGTTTTAATGGAACCAAGCGCTTTCCTAAAAATCAATTAGTTGATTATTTGCAAAGTATTGGTGTAAAGTTTGGGCAACACTTAAATGCGTATACCAGTTTTGATGAAACGGTTTATTTTTTACCAATTCCATCTGACAGTCCTGAAAAATTAGAAAAAGGATTTCAAATTATTGAAGACTGGGCTTTTAACACGGTTTTGACACCAGAAGAAATCGATAAAGAAAGAGGCGTAGTTTTAGAAGAATACAGATTGGGTTTAGGTGCTCAAAAAAGAATGTTGGGTCGCTACATTTCAAAAATGATGCATGAGTCACACTATGCAGAGCGTTTGCCAATTGGTCAAAAAGAAATTTTAGAGAAATTTAAACACCAATCGTTAATTAATTTCTATAAAGATTGGTATCGTCCAAATTTAATGAGCGTAATTGTTGTTGGTGATATTGACGTAGCAGAAATGGAGAAGAAAATCATTTCTCATTTTTCAAGTTATAAAAATCCAGCCAAAGAAAAACCTAGAAAATTTTATGACGTTCCTAATCACAAGGAAACTTTTGTAGCTGTTGAAAGTGATAAAGAAGCTTCAAGTGCTCAAGTACAATTGATTTACAAAGATTATGGAGCTCCAAAACCTATCGTAAATATTGGAGATTTCAAAAATTACATTGTTGAAGGATTGTTCTCTACGCTTTTAAATACGCGATTGGATGAACTTACAAATTCATCTACACCTCCATTTACCTATGGATATTCGTATTATGGCGGAACTTTTGCCAGAAATAAAAAAGCATATCAGTCTGTGGCTATGTCTCAAGAAGATAAGCAATTAAGTGCTTTGAAAGTATTGATAACTGAAAATGAAAGAGCTAAGAAATTTGGATTTACACAAGGTGAATTAGATCGTTCAAAATTAGAATTTCTTGCTTCTATTGAAAAAGCATACAACGACAGAGATAAAACGAATTCAGTAAATTTTGTTGGAGAATACCAAGCTAATTTCTTAGAAAAAGAACCAGTTCCCGGAATTGAATGGACGTATCAAACCATGAAACAATTGATGCCTTTGATTGATTTAAAGGATGTAAATAGCTTAATTAAAGATTACGTAAAAGAAGACAACCGTGTCATTATTCTTACTGGCCCTGAAAAAGAAGGTTTGAAAAAAGTTACAGAACAACAAGTTCTTGATGCTTTGAAAATTAATACTGATGATATTAAGCCTTATGAAGATGCTGCAGTTGCGACAAGTTTGATAAGAAACGAAGTTAAACCAGGTACAATTGTTAGTCGTGAAAGCAATGCTAAAATTGGAACAAAAACATTAGTATTGTCCAATGGTGTGAAAGTAACGTATAAGAATACAGATTTCAAAAATGATGAGGTTCTTTTTGAGGCAGTGAGTCTTGGAGGAACTAATTTATACTCTAATGAGGATATGAAAAAAGTTCAATTTGCTAACGGAGCCTTGGCGGAAGCCGGATTCTCAGGATTGAAATTGAACGATATCAATAAATTCATGACGGGTAAAATAGCAAGAGTAAATCCATATATAGGTGGAAGTACTGAAGGTTTAAGAGGAAATTCTACTCCGAAGGATTTAGAATATTTGTTCCAAATGACGCATGCGTATTTCACAGATTTAAATATGGATGTGACCGCTTTTGAAGGCTACAAACAAAAGCAATCGGCTTTCTTTAACAATATGGCTTCACAACCTAGTTTTTATTTTCAACAAGAGTTTTATACGTATTTGAATAAAGAGAATCCTAGATTTAATGGATTGATTCCTTCTGAAAAAACTTGGGGAGAAACAGATTATGCATTAGCGTACAAAAAATACAAAGAGCGTTTTGCCAATGCTGCTGATTTTGAGTTTTATTTCGTTGGAAACATTGATGATAAAACTATGGAAGCGTATTCTATTAAATATTTAGCGTCTTTACCTGCGACTGATAAAAAAGAGAAAGCCGTAGATTTAGGTTATAGAATGCTAAAAGGAGATTTGAAAAAAGTCGTTAATAAAGGAACAGATCCTAAAAGTAACGTAACGATCATGTATTATGGAGATGCAAAATATTCTGCAAAAGATGCGATGAGTATGCAAGCATTAGGAGAAGTTTTGACTATAAAACTAATCGAGCAATTGCGTGAAAATGAAAGCGGTGTTTATGGTGTTTCTGCAAGAGGAAGCATGAATAAAGTTCCAAATGGATCGTACAGTTTTACAATTGGTTTCCCATGTGGACCAGATAATGCTGAAAAATTGACAGCTTCTGCTTTAAAAGAACTTCAAAATATTATCGATAAAGGACCAGATGAAAAAGATGTGGCTAAATTTAAAGAAGGAGAATTAGCTGATTTCAGAAAAGATAGTAAAGAAAACAGATATTGGTTGTCTAATTTCACTAGATCATACACCAATGGAAGTAGCGCTGAAGAAGTCTTGAAATTTGAAGAAACTGTAAATGCAGTAACGGCTAAGGATATTCAAGATATTGCAAAAAAATATCTTACAAAAGATAAAGTAATTGGAATGTTGATGCCAGAAAAAAAATAAACCAACTCAATTTATAAACTAAAAACCTGCTAAAATAAACTTTAGCAGGTTTTTTTATAGTGTGAATTATTTAAAACAAACCGGAATAATTTCCCCTTTGGCTAAACAATATTTCTCTACTAATTCAGGTGCAATTTTATTTGTGTAATCTTCTTCAATTACTTTAAACCCAATGCTTCGTAATTTGTCAAAATAATCACGGCCATAAATACGAACGTGATCGTATTGACCAAAGATTTTAGCTCGTTCTTTTTGATCTGTAATGGAATCATCGGCAAAAGTTGTTGCTCTGGATAAATCCTGCGGAATTTGTAAAATAGCCATTCCGCCTGGTTTCAAAACCCGATACAATTCCTGCATGGCTTTCGTGTCATCCGGAATGTGTTCTAAAACATGATTGCACAGAATAACATCATATTGATTGTCTTCAAAAGGCAAATTACAAATATCAGCTTTTACATCCGCCAACGGTGAAAACAAATCCGTTGTTGTATAGTCCAGATTTTTCTGGTTTCTAAACAATTTATAAAAAGCTTGTTCTGGCGCAAAATGCAATACTTTCTTTTTTGCTGCCGAAGTAAAAAAGTCAGTTTCGTTATTTAAATACAACCACAATAAACGATGTCTTTCCAGGGAAAGTGTACTTGGCGAAAGCACATTATTTCTTTGTGTTTCGTACCCATAAGGCAACATCGATTTGAAGCTTTTTCCATCGATTGGGTCGGTGAAATTAGTTCCTCTTAATGAAAAAGCAATAATAGGACGCGCTACATAACTTAAACGAATAAGTATAGGACGCGGAATAGTATTGAGTACAAGTTTAAATAGTTTTTTCATTACAGCACTAAAGGTGTTTGTCTAAACTCATCTTCTTCATCACTCACAATTCCTAACGCTTTGTAGATGTATCCAAAAGTCGATAAAATCTCTGGTTTTCCATCAATAATCGCAACATCATGCTCAAAATGCGCACTTGGTTTTCCATCGGCAGTAAGGATTGTCCAGCCGTCTTTTAATTGTTTGATGTTTCGGGTTCCCATATTAATCATCGGTTCAATAGCGACAACCATTCCTTCTACAAAAAGTTTTCCTCTTCCTTTTTTACCATAATTAGGCATTTCAGGATCTTCATGCATTTTTTGTCCTACGCCATGACCTACTAATTCACGAACAACGCCATAACCATGCGCTTCTGTATATTTTTGAATTGCATTTCCTACGTCTTCTACACGATTTCCTAATTTGAATTCGCGGATTCCAACATATAAAGATTCTTTGGTTACCTGCAATAATTTTTTTGTTTCAGGAGCGACTTCACCTATTTCAAAAGAATAAGCATGATCGCCATGGTATCCATTTTTATATGCGCCACAATCTACGGAGATTACATCACCACTTTTTAAAGGTGTATTGTTTGGGATTCCATGAACTACTTGTGCGTTTGGACTCATGCAAAGTGAATTTGGGAAGCCATATAATCCAAGAAAACTTGGTTCAGCTCCATGGTCACGAATGAATGTTTCGGCTAATTTATCCAGGTATAAAGTCGTAACTCCTTCTTTTATTTCAGAAGCAATCATTCCTAATGTTTTTGATACGATTAAGGCACTTTCGCGCATTAATTCTATTTCTTCACGTGATTTTACTATAATCATAATTTCGAATTTTCAGTTTGCAAAAGTACAATTTTATAAATTATTTAATCCGGATTAGCCATTATTTTAAAAAGCTCTGAATTTGAAATGTAAAAACGGTTCTCCAAAGCTATCTTTGAAAGCTGTGCACTAACTAAATTATTCTCTCTGGTGTTAATTAAAAATAAGGAACTTTCTCCAAAAGAAAATAATCTTTCCTCTGAATTTAACATCGTGAGATTATCCTGAACCAAACCTTTGATTAGTTCCTTTTGTCTTAGCAAGGATTCAATTTCCATCCTTTGTGCATTTATTTTATTGGTCAGTTGTACTTTTTCTAAATCCAATGTAAATTCAGTTTCCTGTACTTTATACTTCGCTAGTTTCAAACTTCCGCGTTCTTTTCGAAGAAATAAAGGGAAGTAAAAATCCAATCCAATTTTATAATCCTCAAACTGATAATTATCAATATAGCTGGGTTCTGAAATATAGGAGTAACCGACATCAATTTTTGGCAAAAGCATGTTGGCTTTCAGTTTTCGTTCTACATTGAGCATGTCAATTTTGCTTTGTAATGCATTAATTTTTGGATGATTGGTGATGGAGAAATCCGTATTCAATAAATCATTTGTTTTTAAACTTTCCTGAATCGTGAATTCCAATTGGGTTTCAGGAATCAACTCATCGGATAATTCTAGCGGAATATTGTTTTCCAACCAAAGAAAATTAGCGAGTTCTAATTTGGCTTTAGCCAATTTCAGATTCGAATCTTCCAAGCTCAGTTTTCTGTTTTTTACAATAATTCCGGCCTCAACACTATCAATTGAGGGTTTGTCACCTTGATTGATTAAAGATTGAATTCCTTTAAATCTAATTTGTGCATTTTTATTATATTCTTCATACAACTGCACTTCATTGAAGTTTTTTTTCCAATTAAAATAGGCCTGCGAAGCATCATACAAAACTGCAATAGCCTGAAGTTTTCGTTCTGCCTGACTCAATTGCATTTGCATTTTTGCCTTTCTTACATCAGCCATTCTTTGGTTGATAAACAGTCCTTGTCCAAGTGGAACGGTCACTCCTAAGGAAGTTAATCCTTGATTGGGAAGTGTGTTTTGCGGATTCAAGTATACGCCGTCACTATTGTCAAAACCCGCTTTAATCTCGATTCCGTACCAAGTTGGGATTTTGAAACTGCTGTTCAAAATGGAATAATACTCTTTGTCTTTGAATTGTTTTTTGCTGAAATCGACCTCGATTTTTGGATCAAATCCACCTCGGGCCATCATCAAATTTGCTTGTGCTTTATTGATTTCCAAATTGGCATTCTTAACCAAGGGATGGTACTTTTTCACATAACCCAAAAACTCGTTGTAGGTAAGTTCTTTTGAGGCGATATCTTGGGCAGTTGCAGCAAAACTCAAAAATAAAAATGCTAAAAATAGTTGTTTCATTATTTTTTATCTGTTGTTGGTTTTACCGCAGGTTTGTAATAATTAGGAGGGAATCCGTTCAAGGATCTCCACAATTCAAACCATACTGGCACATTTTCTAGTAAAGCAATAGTTTGCGCTCCAGCTCCAATACTCAGTTGATTGGGCCATTTTTCATCATTTTTATCAGGTGATATTAAGACCCGATATTTTCCATTGACGCTAATGAAATTTTCAATGGCTACAATTTCACCGCCAAAGGTACCGTATGACATGTTTGGCCATCCGGAGAATACAATTGTTGGCCAGCCATCAAACCACACTCTGACTTTTTCTCCCTTGCGTAATAGCGGCAGGTCAATTGGGTTTACAAAAGTTTCTACGGCAATATCATATTTTGAAGGCATTATGGTTGCAATTGGCGTTCCTTCTTTGATGGTTTCTCCTATACCGGACTGCAATGCCCTGTTGATGTAGCCGTTTTGCGAGGCTTTGATATAATACATTCCATTGCGAATGCTGTAATTTGCATACTGATTTTCAAGTTTATTCACTTGCGCATCAGTGTCGTACTGACTGCTAAGCGCTGTAAATTTGTCACTGTTGGCTTTTGATACCTTTTCTGCATACTCTGCGCTTATTCTGTTTATTTCAACTTTGGCATTGATAAATTCGTTTTTACTCGTTAAAAATTTGTTTTCTTGAGTGATAATTTTCGCTTCTACTTCTTGTAATTTCAGTCTTTTTTCTTCAATATCAGTAAGCGGTTTCAGTCCTTCCTTATTCAGTTGAACAGAACGATTGTATTGCGTATTGGCTATCTTTAGCTGGGTTCTTACGGCAACTAAATCTATACTGTCGCTCTTTATTTTCAAAACGGATTGTTTGATTTTATTTTGCGCTTGTTCCAGTTTCAAAACTTTTTCTCTTTCAATGTTCTGAATTTGCCCGGTAAGCGTACTTACTTTTGAACCGTACGATTGTAAAGATTGTTTTTTTGCATCTATTTGATTCTTTGTATTTTGAACTAAATTTGGATCCATATAATCCTCTTTTATTTCTGAAATGAATAGAATCGTGTCGCCTTTCTTTACAAAATCACCTTCTTGAACATACCATTTTTCAAGTCGCCCAGAAATCACACTCTGAATGGACTGTGGTCTTTGGTCAGGTCTTAAGGTGGTAACGCTTCCGCTACCTGAAATGTTTTGTGTCCAAGGCAGGAAAAGTGCTATTATACCAATAATTGAAACCCCTACAATAATTTTATTTAAAATTTTATAGTGTGGTCTGTTTACCAGGTTTTTCACCGTACTAAAACGATCTAATTTCGGCAGTTTTGTTTTATTGTCAGAGATGTTTAGCATGACTATTTATTTTTTAAATCAAGTTGAATAGTTCCATTTTCCATAGTGATAATACGACTGCATTTGGTTTTCCAATATGGGTTTTTTGAGGAAACTATTATCGTCCAGTTGTTCTTTTCGGATGTAAGGAAATCAATAATTTCATTAGCAACTTTAATGTCCATCATGTCCGTAGGATCTTCATAAAAAAGGATTTTTGGTTTGTGTATGATACTTCTAGCTAACAGTACTTTTTCAGCATCTGAAGATGACAATTGCTTGCCTTCCGGAAAAATGCGTGTTTCGAGACCCTTCGGCAGCGTTTTTACAAAGCTGGAAAGTTGGACTCCTTCAATAGCCCATTTTAGATTTTCAGTTGTTATTGAGCTGTCATTGAACGTAATGTTTTCTAACAGCGTTCCTTCAAATGGTGTTTCACCGTGAATAATACCGCCAATTTGCGAACGATATTGCTTCAGGTTAATTTTTCTATACGTATCGTCATTAATGTAAAAAGTACCAGATGTAGGTTGCAATAAACCGGACAATATGCGAATTAGGGTTGTTTTCCCAGAACCATTAGGTCCTTCAATTGCTATTTTTTCTCCCTGTTCTATTTTAAGAGATAAATTACTTAATATTTCCTTGTTTGAATCTGGAAATTTAAACGTAAGATTTTCTATTTCCAATGAAATATTAGCATAGCAAGTATCGCTGTTAAATGCGGTATCGTCTTCTAATTCCATGTCAGTCACTTGACCAATTTTTTCAATTGAGGTCAGTACATCGTAGAATGTTTCAAGTCCAATGATAATTTTTTCGACAGAAGTTATAACTAATAAAATAATGATTTCTGCCGCTACGAATTGGCCAATATTCATTTGTTCTGAAAGTACCAAAAAACCTCCAATAGACAATAAGCCACCAGTTATTAAAATTTTAAAAATGATTAATTGGGTAAATTGTCTTTGGATAACATTGAAATGTTTTTCGCGATAATTCAAGTAAGCAGCCGCTATATTGTTGTTTTTTTGGAGTCCAAAATTGTAGTGAAGGTCATTTTTGAAACTGTAATTATTCCGAGCTAATTCTTGTAACCAGCCTGCTACTTTATATTTGAATTTTGATTCTTTCAAACTTGTTTCCAAACCCGATTTAAAAGAAAATCTGAAAATAAAATACAAAAGAAAAAATAGTAGTACTCCAAATATTATAAAGTAAGGATGATACAAAGACAGTAAAATTACTCCGAAAGCAATTTGCAATAATGCTGCTGAGAAATCGGTTAGCAGCTTGGAAGTTCCTTTTTGGATAGTCATCGCGTCAAAAAATCGATTGGCTAATTCCGGTGGATAGGAATTGTACAATTGATCCATTTTTATTTTGGGCAAACGGGCTGCAAATTCAAATGAGGCGCGAACAAATATTTTTTGTTGTAAATTTTCAGTGATTCGCAATTGCATCAAGGATAAAATACCCACTAATGCAACACCAAAAATCACCAAAATAATTAAAACAATCCAAGAGGCGCTTACTCTTCCGGATTGTATAAAGTTGATGATCGCCTGAATACCCAGGGGTAAAGACAAACTGATTAATCCGGCAAAAATGGCGTAGAAAAATATTTGATAAACATCTTTTTTATCTAATTCAAGTAAATTGTAAAAACGTTTTAATGGAGAAATTTTCATAATATCTTATTTTGTAATTCGTTCAACTAAATCAATGTAGAAATCGGTTGGTGAAATAGTTTCATTACAATTTGTAATTGTTTTTAAATGGTCCTTTAAAAAATGCTGGTGTAATGCGCCTTCGACTATTGATGAGGCTAAACTTTTTGCATATTTATAATCAGGATTTACCACTTGTATCATTTCTATAACTCTATTGATTACTCTTTTATACACTAAGAAAAAACCAATTTTATTTTCCTCGTCAACGTCTTTTGTTAGCAATGTTTTTGTGAATTCGGCAATTATTATTTTGTTTAGAATAGATTCGTTGATATGGGCGGTTGTAAAATCATCTTCAATTTTTTCCGTTAAAATAGTAATAGCTTTTTTTAATTTCTCCAATGGTACAGATAAATTATTAGTTGCAAACACTAATTTATACTCCATCCAGCCCCAATACCACGAGGATAAATATAATAATAGTTTATGCTTACTTTCAAAGTATCTATAGATTGAACTTTCATTTGAACCAATTTTTTCACCAAGCTTTTTGAACGTAAAATTTTCAAAACCTATTTCATCTATCATTAAAATACTATGCTCAATTATTTTTTTTCCTAAAGAAGAAGTTTCAGGATTCTTGACGTAAAGTTGATCGTTGACTGTTATTGTTATATTTGCTAAAATAGTGTTCATTTTTAAAATTTTGATGATATACTTGAGAGACAAAAAGGAATTTTATATTATTGTTTCACTGCTTGTATTTAAAACGTATTTTTAATTAAAGATAAGTTTTATTGGTTATTATTAGAAATTAATTTTTAGGCCAAAGTTTAAATTTTTCATATCTCTAATGTCAGTTTCTATATTATTATTTTTTAAATCTAAATATTTTAAATGATCTAATGTTTTGAGAACTGGGATTTGCTTCAATTCATTATTGCCCAAATACAATTTTTCTAGATTTTTAAAACGCAGTAGTTCACTTGGTAATGATTTTAAGTGATCATTTTCTAAATGCAGGGATTTTAAATTTGGCAGTTTTGCTAAAATGTTCAGCGTTTTAGGCAAATTCATTTTCTTTTCATCATTTAAAAACACCTCTTCTAATTCGGTCAAATTAGAAAAATCACTAGGTAATATATTGAAATCATTTCCACTTAAATCAATTGTTTTTAAAGATTTTAGAGTAGTAATGCCAATTGGTATTTCCTTCAGATGATCATTTTTAAGACTTAGATAGGTAAGATTAGTAAACTTTGTCCAATTTATAGTATCTAATTTAACTGTTTGATTACTCAGATCTAGTCTGTAAATCATTTCAGGATTCTTCAGAGCTTCTTCTAAATTATTGTAATCTTTACTTTGATCAGGCTTAATTTGACCAAATAATGCATTTGAAAAGACGATTAAAAATGCCAAAATTAAGTTCGTTTTCATTTTATTTTTTTAGATTATTCAACAAAAGTAATCACATAATTAATAGTAATGCTATTGATTATGTGATTTTAACTTTTTTTTAAGAAACGCATGCTTTTGCTTCTTGTTCAGTAATTAACCTGAACTCGATTTATCATTAAAAAAAAATTGCTAAAGTTGAAAATCATTTGCTTATAAATATCCGAAAGTTAATAGTTTAACTAAACGATATTTTCAAGATATGATGATATTTTGCGGCAAAATGTTGATTAATTGCTCAAAAATTTCTTCTTTAAAATTCGAAACCGCCTAATTTAAACAGTAAAAGCCTCTTTCTAATCGAGCTCAGGGCATCATTAATCCTTGGTTTTAAGAATCCATATTTCCAATAAATTGTGGTTTTCTTGCAAACAAAAATTTATTCCACAAATTTGATTTTAAGTAATAGCGTATGTCTTATTATACTTTTCTAAAGCTAAAGAATCAATTATTTTTTAGTATTAATTTTTTTTAGTAAGGTCTAGGTTTATTAGTGTGTTTACTATGAATCCATTATTGTTTTGAAATACATTTCTTTGTTCTATTTCTCTTCCAAGTTGTACCGTTTGATTTATATAACCGCCTTCAACTCTAAAATTATTGTTGAATTTATAACCTAGTAAAATTCCTATTCGATTTTGATCAAATATATTTTCATTTACATTTTTTCCAAATCCTATAAGTATTTCATTGTAGGCGGCAATGTATGTTGTTTTGTTTGTTATTTCTTTTCCTTTTAAAGGCATTTGAATTCGAAACATATATCGTAAACGATTAAGGAATAGATAGTCATCTTCTACTCTTATTGTACGATTTGTATATCTTCCTATGAAACGCTGTTCGAGCATAAAACGATGCGAAAGATCAAATTTTGATATTTTATCTGTGAGCGTAGCCATCTGAAAAATTCTATGTTCCGTAAAATCTCTTCCCATTCCATTTATTGGAAAATCACCATAAGGATAGGTCTCAATCCAGGCATATCCTAATCGTAATTGCAATTTTGGATTGGTTTGGTAGTTCAATCCTACACGCATTAATCCTTGCTGTTTATCAGCAATATAATTGTCTCTTCGCCACTGGTACTCGGAGTGCAAGCTAAATTTATTGGAAACTTTAAATGTCCCAAAATATCCTAACCATCCTATTTGGTTGTGGTCATTTAATCTAGTATTTTGTGAAAAAACACTGCTGCCCATTAGTGACAACAGTGTTATAAATATTATTTTTTTCATTTGGTATTCTTTTTTGGCTGTGGCAAGTTGTTTAGTGTTTCTGGTAGGAATTCTACTTTTCCTGTGTGGATATCGTATACCGCACCTACTATTAATATTTCACCATTTAAGTATTTTTTATGTAAAATGGGGTCTAGGTCGCGCAGGTTATTAACTTGGTCAACAACATTTTGTCGGACTGCATTATTAACATGATTCCCAGGTAAATGTGCACATTTTGCCACCGCGGGTTTAATTTCATTAATCAGGGTTACAATGTGGCCGGGTACATCCTCGGGGCGTTCTACAGCTGCAGCTACTGCACCGCATTCTGTGTGTCCCAGCACTACAATTAATTTTGTTTTTAATTTTAATACGGCAAATTCCATACTGCCATAAGATGCCGCAGCAGATACTTGTCCAGCAGTTCTGATGATAAATAAATCACCTAAACCTTGATCAAAAATCATTTCATTAGGCACTCTTGAATCTGAACAGCCTACAATTGTTGCAAAGGGTTCCTGTCCGTTTTCTAGGCTTTTTATGGTATTCATGTCTTGCCTTGGTTTGATTGTTCTCCCTTCAATAAAACGTTTGTTTCCGCCCATTAATTTCTTTATGCCAATCCTAGGATCTGCATAAGCGGAATCTCTATTAATGACGTAATGTTCTTTTTTCCATTGTACGGAATCAATCTCAATTTTTTTTGATTTGTTTTTTTTGACTTGTTTTTCTTGCGAATAAGTGCTTAGACCTATACTTAAACACATTAAAAATAGAATACTTTTTTTCATGTTTTTAATTAATTATAGTGATACATTTAAATTTAATACAAATATATATTAAAAATAATAGTATTGCTATTAACAATGAAAATTTAACTTTTATTTATAAAAAAAGCTACTCGTTTGGAGTAGCTTTCAATTCAAATATTGCTTATTGGTTTTATTTAAAGTAAAGAATAACAAGTCATTACCTCCGGTTTTTCGACACCCATTAATTCTAAAATAGTTGGGGCAATATCGCCAAGAACTCCATCATGAATTACTCTAAGATCTTTGTCCACTAAAATAATTGGGACAGGATTTGTAGTGTGTGCTGTATTTGGACTTCCATCAGGATTAATCATTGTCTCACAGTTCCCGTGATCTGCAATTACGATGGTAGTATAATTATGGGCTAATGCTGCCGTGATTACTTTTTCGACACATTGGTCAACTGCTTCACAGGCTTTTATCGCAGCACTCATAATTCCGGTATGTCCGACCATATCGCCATTTGCAAAATTAAGACAAACAAAATCTACTTCTTCTTTCTCCAATTCGGGAATCAAAGCATCGGTCAACTCAAAGGCGCTCATTTCCGGTTGCAAGTCATAAGTGGCGACCTTAGGAGAGTTTTTCAAGATGCGGCTCTCGCCAATAAAGGGCTGTTCCCTTCCGCCGGAAAAGAAGAAAGTTACGTGAGGATATTTCTCCGTTTCGGCAATACGAATTTGCTTTTTGTGTGCTTTTTCTAAAACTTCTCCAAGAGTTTCCGTAATATTATCTTTGTTGTAAACTACTTTTACGTTTTTGTACGTTTCGTCATAATTAGTCAGCGTAACATAATACAAATTAAGTTTGTGCATGTTTTGTTCATGACAATCCATTTGCGTCAATACTTCGGTTAATTCTCTTCCTCTGTCCGTTCTGAAGTTAAAGAAAATAACCACGTCATCTTCTTCAATTGTCGCCAGAGGTTTATCATTTTCATCCACAATAACCGTTGGGTGAATAAATTCATCCGTTACATTAACTTCATAACTATCCTCGATGGAAGCCACTGCATTTGTTGAATGTGTTCCAATTCCGTTTACCAATAAATCGTAGGCAAGTTTTACTCTTTCCCAACGTCTGTCGCGGTCCATCGCATAATAACGTCCCACAACCGAAGCCAGTTTTACGGTAGTATTAGCAATGTAATCCTGTAAATCCTGAATATAATGCTTTCCGGATTTTGGATCTACATCACGACCGTCAGTAAAGGCATGAACAAAAACTTTTTGTAAACCATGTTGTTGTGTTGCGTCAATCAATCCACGCAAATGAGATGTATGAGAGTGTACGCCTCCATCTGAAACCAGACCTAAAAAGTGTACTTTTTATTGTGTATTTTAGCATACGTGAAGGCATCAACTAAAACTTGCTCCTTCGCCAAAGTGTCGTGTGCTACGGCAAGGTTAATTTTGGCTAAATCCTGATATACAATTCGGCCTGCGCCAAGATTCATGTGACCTACTTCACTGTTTCCCATTTGCCCTTCAGGAAGACCAACATTTAATCCGTCAGTTCTAAGTTGAGCACTTGGATAATTTCTATAAAGACTATTAATAAATGGAACATTGGCATTATCGATAGCAGAAACTTTTGGGTCAGGAGATTTTCCCCAACCGTCCAAAATCATAAGAATTACTTTTTTATTCATTGCAAATTTATTTTAAGCAAAGATAAAGTATTTCTAAAAATCTTCAAGTGAATCAAAATCACTATTATAGATTCAGAGGCTAAGCATAACAAATAATGATTATTTTGTTGTGGAAAGTTACCTTTTTTAAGGTTTATGCATTTAGAATTTATTCTTCACTTCATTATAATCTATAAAATAGCGCACACTGATCGAGAAAACATGACTCAATGCGTCATTATTCAATAAATTGGTGAAGTTCTCTCTAAATTCTTTATTGATGTTTCTTTCAAAAGCACCAGCATTGTTTCGATACAAAACAGAAACCTGACTTCCTGGTGCAAACCACCAAGTATAAGACAAATCAGCATTCCAGGAATAAAAACTAGAGTTTTTGTTGTCAGTATATCCTGCAAAATCCATAAGTCTGCCGTTTTGTTCTAATGATAAAGTATTTTTATTCTCCGCATAAGACCAATAATGGCGTAACGAAATATTAAAAGTCATTTGGCTGTTCAGCGAATATTTTCCCGAAAGCGTATTCGAATAGGTAATAACATTTCTATTCGCGAAAAGTATTGTATTTGGCGTAGCCAAATTTAGGTCTTCATTAATACTGTCAATGTAGCCTTTGTTATTATTTTGCCTGAAAAAATTGAAATTATAATTCAACGATAATTTATCGCTAAAACGGTATCTCGGACCAAGAGAAAAACCATATGAATTTCTTCCTGCCTCGTCAAAAACGGCGTAAGATGGATTAAAATCAATGGCGAAACTATTATTGTAATTGGTTGAAATATAAATAAATCCTCCAAGTTTACTAGGTCTTATAACGTATCTATCAGCAACTCTTGGTTCATAATAATCATAGGTTTCTACCGGATTTGCATCGAAACCTATTCCGAAGTAATGATTTTTTTTGGTATTCGAATTAATCTGAAAGTTAATATTGCCCGTTTGTAATTTGCCTGTTTCTTTTTGAAATTGTGAATAAGCGTTTATTCTGGCATTGAAAGTGTTAAAATACTTCGTAGGATTAAGGATTCTATAACTGGTGTTACCATATAGACTGTAATAATTAGTCTCAAAATTGATTCCTAAATCATTATTATCAAAATCTTTTGTGGTGATATCAGCCCCAACTCCATAACGAAATTTACCACTGGTTTCAGAGAAATTCAATTGGGAATTAATACCTTTTTTATCCTCAACACCATTGATGTAACTGTACTTGAAATCACCGGCAAGGTTGTAGGTGTTTTTCTTGGTATTCAAATCCCAAACTAATGCCGTTACATTTCCATCACGAAAACTTCCGTTTCGGGTCACATTTGTATTCACAAACGCAACGGAGGAATTTTTGCGAAAGCGTTGATCCAGTACCAAAACATTGTAGTTTGCAAGAGGTTCGACTACTTCTTTTCTTACTTCTTGCGTGTCATTATTTCGAATAGATGCTGAAGTTTTTTCGGTAACGGCATTCAATATTCCTATTCCCAATCCATTTTTGGTTCTTCCGGAAACTTTTAATGCATTGATAAGATTAACACTTGCTGGGTTGTCAATAATTTCTTCATTGGCTTCCGCGGTCGGATAATTGATTGGGTTTCCCCCAATTCGTCTCGAATAAACCAAATTTCCTTTACTAAACAAATCGGTTCCCTCTGTAAAAAAAGGTCTGTTCTCGTTAAATTGTTGTTCAAATGGTCCTAAATTCAGAATTTGATCATCGTATTTTGTTTGTCCAAAATCAGGAATAAGAATCATATCCAGCGTAAAAGCATCGTTTATTCCATACTTCAAATCTAATCCGCCTTTGAGAGTTCCGTATGTTTTTTGTTGTGCATTAGCATTTACATAAAAGGAAGAATACGGCAAAAGGAAGAGTCGGGTGGGAGGTTTTATATTTTCAATTCCCTCTAAAATCCCTGTTTGTTGGGTGAAAGTTCCCAGTTTTGAATCAATGAAATTCCAAGTATATTTATGACGATCCCGTCTAATTTCCCTGAAAAAATTAAGTCCCCAGGTTTGTTTATTCTCGCCAGAAAAACGCAATGCGGCGTATGGAATTCTCATTTCTACAACCCAGCCTTTATCCATAATTACGGCTTTGCTTTTCCAAACGGCGTCCCAAGAATAATCCTCTCCATTAGTATCTGTGGTAATGCAATCGGCTTGTCCATCTGCGGCATTGACAAAAAACTGAAAATCTTGTTGTCCATCATTAAACCCATTTATAAAAACACCAAAAAGGTCAGAAGTACCAAAATTATCCCGCTGGGTAATTTCTCTTAAAATTTTTCCCGGATTTTCATCATACATAATGGCTCCAATATATATGGCGTCATTGTCGTATAAAACTTTTACTTCAGTTCTCTTATTTTCTGGAATCGCTTTGCCGTTGTCTGGGTCAAACATGATGAAATCATTGGCTATTGCAGCTGTCTGCCATGTATTCTCGTCTAATTTTCCATCGATTTCAATTTTTTCCGAAATGAATTTAGTTTGTAAGACTTTCTTTTGGCTATAGCCAAAAGCAGATAGGAATAGAAAACAAAATAATAACTGATTTTTCATGAAACGATTGATTGATTGGTGATTGATGCAAAATTTAGAAAAACCAAAAAAGTTTCAAAGGCAACAATCACCAATCCACTGAATAGTTTGAATTAATAGACTCCCTTTTCAATTGAATGTTACAGTTTGATCGAAAAATTAAAATTTATTTTTCACGGCATTGTAATCAATGAAATAGCGAATGCTTATGGAAAGCACATTGGTTAAGTCGCTATTAAAAATACTTTTTAGATTTTTAGATAAATCTTTTTCGACTATACTCGCTCTTTCTAATCCATAGTTACGGTATAAAATGGATATTTCGCTTCCAGGAGCAAACCACCAAGAATAAGACAAATCGAAGTTCCAAGAATTAAAATTCCTGTCTTTGTTTTGTGCGTAAGTATTGTTCGGAGTTAAATAACCGTTGTTTTGTAAGGTGAAAAATTGATGATTTTTAGAATAGGACCAGTAATAACGTGCAGTCAGGTTTATTGTCATTCTATTATTCAAGGCATATTTTCCCGTAAAATCATTTTGAGCTGTTTCTCTATTGCGTTCAGCAAAAATTATCCCTGTATTGTCAGTATCAACCCAACCACGATCATTAGTTTCGTTAAAATAATCCAATACGTATGCAATAGAAAGCCTGTCGTTAAATCGGTATTTTGGACTTATATAAAAACCATAAACATTTCGGTCATTCTCATTGAATTTGGACAATGAAGGTTGCACAACTAATGTAAAAGGGTTATTGTCGTTAGTGGCAAAATTTATTGCAGTAAAAACTTTTTCAGGAAGGAACACATATTTGCCATATTCACGAGGTTCATAAAAATCAAAAGTTTTAAATGGTGAAAATTCAACTACAAATTCTAAGTAATCGTTTTGTAATGTTGTTGCTTTTATTTCTGTTCCAAATGCACCGGTTTGTAGTTTTTTTGAGGTGTTGTCAACCTCAAAATTTATATATTGATTTATTTTGAAAGTATTAAAAACTTTAGTCGGATTTACAATTCTGTAGCTTCCATTTGCATAAGCATTATGATAATTGGAATAAAAATTAATCCCTAAATCATTTACATCATAGTTTTCGGATACATATTTTCCGGAAAATCCATAACGATATTTTCCGCTTGTTTTTGCAAATCCTATTTCGGTCTTAAATCCATCGTAATCTTCAACTGTATTGATGGAACTGTATTTGAAATCTCCATATAAATTATACGTATTTTCTTTTGTATTTAAATCAAACAATAATGCCGAAGCATTCGCATCTCTGAAATCGCCATTTCTGGTGGTGTTCGCATTTACAAAAGAAACAGATGAGTTTTGGTTAAAACGTTGATCTAAAACCAACATATTGTAATTAGTTAATGGTTCGATAACTTCTTTTCTAACTTCGCCTGTGTCATTATTTAAAATAGTAGCTTTAGTTCTCTCAGTAACGGCATTCAAGAATCCAATTCCTAATCCTTTTTCAGTACGGCCAGATATTTTTACGGCATTCAACAAATCTACCGTGCTTGGATAATTGGTTATTTCTTCATTTGCTGCCGTAGCGGGTTCAGTGCTTGGAGCCCCACCAATTCTTCGGGAATAAAATAAACCTCCTTTGTTGAATAAATCAGTTCCTTCGGTAAAAAAAGGTCTATTTTCTTCTAACTGTTGTTCGAAAGGCTCTAAATTTAAAATGGCATTGTCAAATTTTGTCTGTCCAAAATCAGGTACTAAAATAGCATCTAATGTAAAGGAGTCGTTTATGCCGTATTTTATATCCAACCCAGCTTTTAAAGTCGTGTCAGAACCAATATCACTTTGTTGATAGTATGCGGATGAATATGGAATCAAGAAAAGTCGGGTAGGAGTTTGTATACTTTCAATTCCTTGAAGAATTCCTGCTTGAGGAATAACAGCGCCAATTTTAGTGTCAATCCTGTTCCAAGTATATTTTTGTACATCGCGTTTGATTTCACGCATGAAGTTCAAGCCCCAAGTTTGTTTGTCAGCTTTTGAAAATCGTAAGGCAGCATAAGGAATTTTCATTTCAACAACCCAACCAAATTCCGTTACTGTTACTTCACTGTCCCAAATGGCATCCCAAGTAAAATCTTCAGAATCTTCAATTGCTAAACAATCCATTTGGACTCCTGCAGCACTTACAAAAAACCTAAAATCTTGTTGGCCATCATTGAATCCGTTGATGTAAACTGAAAAGTGATCTGAAACCCCAAAAACATCTCGTTTTGTTATTTCACGTTGAATTTTTTCAGGTTCATTGTCATAAAGTAATGCCGATATGTAGATGGCATTGTTATCGTAGAGTACTTTTACTTCTGTCCTTTTATCGTTGCTTATTGGTTTTCCGTTGTCAGGCTCAAACATTACAAAATTGGTAGCAACTGAGGCAGTTTCCCAAATTTCTTCATTTATTTTTCCATCAATTGTTATATTTTCAGTGATGGATTTTGCTTGAAGCGTTTTTTTTTGGCTGTAAGCAGTATAACTAAAGAATATTAAATAAAATATAGCTATCGAATGTAACTTTGACATAAATTGGGATTGATTCTAAACAAAAATAACAAAATTAACATAGAAATTGTGTTTTTTATGATTTTTCACTCAATATTTCACCAAGTAATACGTTATAAATGGACTAAAATTTTGTTAAAAATGTTTCGATTTTGATTTTTTAACGTAGGTTTGCAATCCCGAATTTATTTATAACTTAAAGATAATCAATGATTTATAATCTATTTCCTACTATTTTGTTTATGCTGTTTTCTTTCTCTACAAGCAAAACAAACCTTTCAGAGCCAAGTGATGTTAAACCAGTAGTTTATGCCAAAACGGTAGAATCTAGTGTTGAGGCTAAAATTGAATTGGCTTACAATAATTTGCATTCTGATAAATTTGCTTTGCCTAAATTAGAAAGTTTTGCTGAAGCTTTAAAAGGGTATTATTCGTTGAAAGAAAAAGGATTAATTAAGAAAGATATTCTCACCTTAATTGATTTTAGTTTGTCCTCGAATACCAAAAGACTTTGGGTTATTGATCTAGTTACCGGAGATATATTATTTCATTCTCTCGTGGCACATGGTAGAAATACAGGAGATGAATTTGCTTCTAATTTTTCAAATTCAGCTGAGTCGTATAAAAGCAGTTTAGGTTTTTATGCAACGGGTGAGATTTATAATGGTAAACATGGGATGTCACTTAAATTAGATGGTCTGGAAAAAGGAGTTAATGACAATGCAAGAGCAAGAGGCGTGGTGATGCATGCGGCTGATTATGTTTCTAATTCATTTATCAAAAATAATCACAGATTAGGCAGAAGTCAAGGTTGTCCTGCTGTGCCGGTAGAATTGTCTAAAGATATCATCAGTGCCATAAAAAACAAATCATGTTTTTTTATTTACCATCCGTCAAGGGCTTCTAAATTTGGAACAGAATCAATTTCTTAATTTAGTGTATAAATCATTATCTAGATTGTAAATATCATCTCTAAAAATCAGTTCGTTGTTTTCGCTCCAAGCGGTCCAATATAGTAGGTGAAAGGAAACTTCTTTTTTGATTTTTACAAATTTTGTTTTTTCATTTTGCAAGATTGTTGTAATTTTTTCCAGATTCCAATTTACGGCATCGTTCAATAAATATTCTGTTAATTCTAATGGATTGTCAACTCTAACACAACCCGAACTCAACGAACGATCTATTTTGTCGAAATAATCCCTGTGATTGGTATCGTGTAAATAAACAGAGAAGCGGTTTGGAAAAATAATTTTAACCATTCCCAGCGAATTAAAAGTTCCTGGACTTTGTACATAACGATAACTTTTGGCTTGCGATAATTGCCATTCGTAAGGACTTACGATTTTCCCATTGCGATCATAGATCTTAATATTTGATTCCGATAAATAACTGCGGTTTTTTAAAATGGCAGGAATAACATCTTCCCGCAAAATTGTGGGAGGGACAGTCCAAGTTGGGTTAAAGACAACCTGAGTTAATTTAGACGATAAGATAGGTGTTTTTCTTTTCGCTCTTCCCACTATTACTCTGTGCGTTCTCAACGTATCTTTATCTTTAATTAATGTCAATCTGTAGTCGGGAATATTAATGATTATATATTCTTTTCCCATTTCTTTAGGATACCATTTCCAGCGCTCAAGATTTACTATGATTTGTTGCATTCGTTGTTTTTTGGAAAAATTGAGTGAGGAAATTGTTGCAGGTCCAATTATTCCATCGATAGCTAAGCCATGACGACTTTGAAATTTCTTTATTGCAAGTATGGTTTCTGGATCATAGATAGGCGTTAAGCTGTCTTGCGGTTGCAATTCTTTCCAGTAAGTCAATCTTTTTTTAATATCAATTATGGAAGGATTGGTATCGTTTGGAGCAATTATTTCTGCGATTTTTAACGCTTTGAAATCATCTTTAGGAAAGGTATTAATCAGTTTTAATGCTTTTTTTAATCTTTTGTAAACAATATGATTGGGTTTCAATTGTTTTATTTTGTCTGCTAAGGAATCGCTGTCCAGTAAATTAGTCAAAGTCTCGTTAAGGTCAATGTAGTTTTCTTTTAAATCCCAGTTTTTATATAGTTTTCTGGGGTTTAATGTTCCGTTTGTCAAATGTGAAATGTATTTTTGAAAACTTTCGGTCAGTAAAATGTCGTATTTGGCTAAATCAGAATCGTTTAGTGTTGCTGATTTTTTTTCAAAATCACTTAATGTTTTTACTTTGTAGTCCTCCGGATTTAATCCCTCCTCATCAGATTTAAGGAGTTCTGTTAAAATTATTTTTCTACTATCCTCAGATTGCCAAATTGTTCTGTAGTTAGTCGCTTTATAAAAATTGAAAAGTGTTTTGTTGTTAAAAGAAGTTAGTAGTATGGAGTCAATTCTAACGGATTCATCTTCAGGTAAAACAGGAGGATTTGAAATGTCATTTTTCAAGATTACCTCACTTTTTAGTTCTTCCTTTTTGCAACTAATAGTTACATAGATTAACAATATTAGAACCAACGTCTTCATTATTCGTTTTTTTAAACATGATAATGTGTTCTTCAACTCCTTATTATTTTAAAAGGTAATATTTTGAATTGATATTCCATTTTTTCATGGAATCCAATGCTTCTTTTCGTGCGAATTTCTCAGAATTTTGAATGAGTTTTTCTCCAAAACCCTTTTTTGATGCTGTTTTAAGACTGCTATTTCCTGAATTCGGAACTGTTTTCTGCCCGAAGTACGGGATGTCTTACTGAAAATGCTTCAAAAAACGATAATTTTTTTGATGTTTTAGATTGTTTTTTTAAGCGTAATAAAGGTATAATAATTTCATATTAAATTCTTTATGATTTTTATATGCTTTATTAAAAAAGATCGTGTGGGTAAGTTTGTGATTTTTTAAGAAAAAAACTTGCATTGAAGCAAACTTATTAATTATATTTGCACCGTTGTTAATGCGAAAGTAGCTCAGTTGGTAGAGCTCCAGCCTTCCAAGCTGGTTGTCGCGAGTTCGAGCCTCGTCTTTCGCTCTAAGCCTCAAATTTAGGTTTGAGGTTTTTTATTTTACTGTTTTAATGCGAAAGTAGCTCAGTTGGTAGAGCTCCAGCCTTCCAAGCTGGTTGTCGCGAGTTCGAGCCTCGTCTTTCGCTCTTCAAAGCCGAAACTTAATTGTTTCGGCTTTTTTTGTAATTTATTTTAGGATTACTTTAAAAAACTTAAATCAGTTCCACTTTCCAGTTCTTCAGGTGCTTGATTTTGTCTAAACAGGCGTGCTGTCAAATCGCCTTTCAAAGTGATTTTGTCTCCTTTTACATCCAGCCAACTTCCTTCTCTTAATCCTAAAACGGGTACTGAATTATAAGCATGAAACTCTTTTATTCTGGTTTCACGAGTTTCTCCCATGTGTTTTGAATTGGTGTCAGGGTCTAAATAATGTGGGTTCAAATTGAAAGGAATTAATCCCAGAGTTTTAAAACTTGGAGGATAAACAATTGGCATGTCATTTGTCGTTTGTATCGTTAATCCACAAATGTTACTTCCGGCGCTTGTTCCTAAATACGGAGTTCCATTTTTTACAACTTCAGAGAGGATTTCTATACTGTTATTTTTGTATAATTGGGAAACCAAAACAAAGGTGCTTCCACCTCCAGTAAAAATTCCTTCGGCATTTTTCAAAGCTTGAGTGGCGTCTTCAAATTCATGGATTCCGATTACTTTTTTATTTATTTTGGCAAAAGCCAAGCTAACCATTGCAGTGTATTCCTCATGAGAAATACCTCCGGGTCTTGCGTAAGGAATGAAAAGAATAGTATTACAGTCTTTAAAATGCAATTGCAATTCAGGTAATAAATAGTCCAGGTAATTCTGGTTAGCAAGAGTAGAAGTGCTTGCGATTAGTATATTTTTCATTTTTTAGTGAATAATTTGTGCTAAAGGTATTAAATCAGTCTTTTTGATTTCACATTTTTAATTAACATTTTTTTACCAACCCATTAGTAATTAATTTGGAACGCATTAAGATACTTTTACGAGGTGTGAATAACGGATTTAAAAAGGGATGATTAGAATTGTGTACTTGTATTTGGCTTTTGTAACAACGAATGTTGTAGCACAGGAAACTTCTAGAATAAGATTGAAAGGGAAAGTGACTTCTGACGTTTCTGTTTTAGAAGGAATTTATGTGATAAACTTAAAAAGCGAGCAAGCTTTAGTCACAGATAAAGAGGGAAATTTTTCTATTTTGGCTAAAGTTGGAGATACATTACTATTTACTGAAGGGCAGTTCAAAGAGATTAGAATTAGCTTAACCCAAAAGGATTTTGAACAAGAAATGCTTTCTGTGAAAATGATGCCGATAGTAAATCAATTGCGCGAAGTTATTGTAAGAAGCGGTATCAATGCGGTATCAATGGGAATAATTCCAAAGGGACAAAAAATATATACTCCGGCAGAACGAAAGTTATATACTGCCAGTAATCTTAATGCCACAGCTAATGCAGGCTCGATGATGGGTGGTTCAATCTCAGCGGATCCATTATTGAATTGGTTTTCAGGAAGGACTAAAATGCTTAAAAAAGAAGTTGAAGTCGAAAAGAAAGAATCGTATATGAGGCAATTAGAGAATATGTTTACTATTGATTATTTTGTAAATACATTAAAAATACCTTCTGAATATATCAAAGGATTTGAATATTATATTGTTGACAACGAAAGATTTGTGACTATTTTAAAATCTAAAAATGTAACGATGACTACTTTCTTAATTGGAGAGTTAGCAACTAAATATAAAGAAATAATCGCCGGTGAAAATTAAAATTACACTACAGTTTATTGTTTTTTTGTTCGCGCAAGTCATTTTTGCTCAAGCTGACAACATAAAGGAACTTCGAGGAAAAATTATCTCCGATTCTGTTGCGGTTGATCGCATTACGATTGAGAATGTAACAACGGATAAAACTGCTTTTTCGGATGTGAACGGTTTCTTTACTATTGCTGTAAAAGAAGGCGATGTTTTGGTGTTTACTGCGGTTAATTTAGAAGGTCTCCGAATGAAAATGGACAAGCAGGATATGCTGCAGGAAGTTATTACAGTAAAGATGATTCCTAAAAGTATTATTTTGAAAGAAGTTATCGTGAATGAATCTTCCATTACAGCAGAGAGCTTAGGAATTATACCTTACGGGCAAAAAAAATATACACCAGCCGAAAGGAAATTATACACGGCAACTTCCGGTAATGGTATCGATGGATTGCTGAATACCATTTCAGGACGAAAAGCCATGCTGAAAAAGGAAATTGTAATTGAGAAAAAAGAACAATTATTAGCTAGAATCGAAGTTCTTTTTGAAGATAAATATTATATCGAAAATTTAAAAATTCCCACAGATTATATTAGAGGTTTTCAATATTACTGTATTGATGATACTGCTTTTGCAAATGCATTGCGATCTAAAAACAAGACAATGGTTATGTTTTTAATTGTAAGGCTTGCCGAAAATTACAATGAAATTATTACAGGTGAAAATAAATAAAATTCTACTGGTAGTTTTATTTTTAATGTGCCAAATTTCTTTTGGACAAACTTCTGCTGAAAAGCTGCTTCATGGTAAAATTAGAGTCGATTCGGCTTATATAAGTGGAATAAATATCTTAAATTTAGTAAATGAAAAAACATCCATCTCAAATAGTGATGGAGAATTTTTTATTATGGCTAAAGCCAATTGCTAGATTGAAAAAAAATAATGCTTATAAAATAATGCAAGATGAAAACTAAAATAAGAATCCTTTGTTTGATTTTCTTTTGCCAACTTTCTTTTGGTCAAAATGGAAACAGAAAGTCTTTGCACGGTCAATTTGTAAATGAATCTGCTTTGGTAGACAACGGGTATGTTTTTAATTTGAATTCAAAAACAAGAACCTTTATAAGCGACCAAGGCTTTTTTGATATTTTGGCGAAAGCCAAAGACACCTTGTTAGTTTCAAGCGCATCTTTCAAGTCTAAAAAAATTGTGATTCGGGACGACGATTTTTCAAAACCGTTGTTTGTAGTTAATTTAGAAGCACAAACTACGCTTTTGAAGGAAGTTATTGTGAAGCGTAAAGCGGAGATAAAACCAATAACCGGAAATTCTCAGGGAATTGTAGACCTGCAATTTTTTGACGATGTGAAATCTTCGCCAGTGAATAGAACCATGCCATCGGATGGAAGTATAGAAAACGGAATGGATTTTGTTAGAATATTTAAAATGGTTTCTAAAGTATTCAAGAATGATTCGGCAAAAAAAGCCGATTTGAATTCTAATGTGGATTTCTCGGATGTGGTTTCTAAAGGAATTGACAATTATTTCTTTACAAATACATTGAAGTTGAAAAAAGAGGAAATTGGACTTTTTCTGGATTATTGCGAGAATGATCCAAAATCAAAAAGCCTTTTGAAACAAGAAGACGAATTTTTACTAATTGATTTTTTAATCACCAAGAACGAAGAGTTTAAAAGAATTACTACTTTTGAAAAATGAAATCGCCATGATTCCAAAATACAAATAAGATTCAAGAATTGCGATACCATATTCCGATAAAAACAAATAGAATCTTCGTATGAAAAAAACAATCTTAATTACTTTTTTTGGCCTATTATTTTTAACGTTGACTTCTTTTAGTGTACATAAATTTTATGTAGCATTATACCAAGTAAATTACGCTCCCCAAAAGAAAATGCTTCAAATTACCGCTCGTATTTTTGTTGATGATTTGAATAGCGCCGTTGGGAAAAAGTATAGTAAAAAAATCAATTTGGGCTCCGAAAAAGAAACAGATGAAGATTTGATTTTGTTGAAAAAGTATTTAAGCGAAAAATTCTCCGTAAAAATAAATGGACAACCGAAGGCCATGAATCTTTTAAGTAAAGAAATGGAAGGAGATGTACTTATTTGTTATTTAAGTATTAAAGAAGTCGCTAAAATTAATTCACTCGAAATTTATAACACAGTTATCATAGAAGGAAATTCAGAGCAACAGAATATTATGCATTTTAATGTGGCTGGTGTAAAAAATACACTACTATTTACAGAGTCCACATCCAAGGGAATGTTAAAATATGAATAAATTTAGAGAAATTTGTTTTAAATTATTATTTTCACGCACTGATAACCAGATTTCCACCTATGAAAAAATTTACATTATTATTACTTCTTCCCGCAATTTTATTTGCCCAAGAAAAAACGGCACCTGTTGCGCCAAAACAAACAGGAAAATATGATACCAATAAGTTTAGTCAAATGTATGACCTGTTAGCAACACCTAACATGTTTCGTACGGCTTCTGGAGCTCCGGGTCCGGCTTACTATCAGCAACAGGCTGACTACAAGATAAATGTAGAGCTTGATGACAAAAAATCTAAATTAACTGGTTCTGAAACGGTTACTTATTATAACAATTCTCCAGATACTTTAGAGTATTTATGGGTTCAGTTAGACCAAAATCAAGCTGCGAAAACTTCGCAGACTCCATTGGCGGAAAGCCAAAGAATGGAACAGGTTTTTCCTGCTGGAAACTTCGCAAATAAGTTCTTGAAACAAGAGCAAGAGCGTGGTTTTAACATTGAGTTCGTGAAAGATATAAAAGGAAATGCTTTGTCCTATTCGATCAATCAAACGATGATGCGTATTAATTTAGCAACGCCAATGAAACCTGGTGAAAAATTTACTTTTTCTATCAATTGGTGGTATAATATCAATAATTACAGACAAGACGGTGGTCGTTCTGGATATGAATTATTCGAAAAAGAAGGAAATAAATTATATGTAATTGCTCAGTTCTATCCTAGAATGGCGGTTTATAATGATGTTGAAGGATGGCAGAATATGCAATTTTGGGGAACGGGAGAATTTACGTTGCCTTTTGGAAATTTTGATGTAAATATCACCGTTCCTGCAGATCACGTTATGGAAGCTACAGGGGAATTGATGAACAGAAGCGAAGTCTTTACTGCAGAGCAAGTAAAAAGATACGAACTGGCTCAAAAATCATTTGACAAACCAGTTGTAATTGTTACTCAAGCGGAAGCTGAAGCAAGCGAAAAAGGTTTTTCAGAAAAGAAAAAAACATGGAAATTTAGTGCTAAAAACGTAAGGGATTTTGGTATTGCTACGTCAAGAAAGTTTATTCTTGATGCAATGGCAGTTCAATTGACTAACAAAACAGTTATGGCAATTTCAGTTTATCCTAAAGAAAGTAATCCACTTTGGGGAGAAACTTCAACTAGAACTGTTGCTCATACTTTAAAAAGTTATTCATCTCATACATTTGACTATCCTTATCCAAAAGCAGTTTCTGTTTCAGCAGAAGATCAAGGTATGGAATACCCAATGATTTGTTGGAATTATGGTCGTCCTGACGAAAAAGGAGTGACTAGTGAACGTATTAAAAACGGAATGATTGGTGTAGTAATACATGAAGTAGGACACAATTTCTTTCCTATGATTGTAAATTCTGATGAGCGTCAATGGTCTTGGATGGATGAAGGTCTTAATACTTTTATGCAATACATGGCTGAACAAGAAATGGGTACAAATTTCCCTTCAAGTCGTGGACCGGCAAGTAAAATTGTTCCTTACATGAGTGGAGATCAAAAATTCTTGGAGCCAATTATGTCAAACTCTGAAACGATAGTTCAATTTGGTGCTAATGCTTATGGTAAGCCGGCAACAGGTTTAAACATCCTTAGAGAAACGATTATGGGAAGAGAATTGTTTGACCATGCTTTCAAAGTATATGCAAACAGATGGAAATTCAAGCATCCTACACCAGAAGACTTTTTTAGAACCATGGAAGATGCATCAGCAGTAGATTTAGATTGGTTTTTCAGAGGATGGTTTTACTCTACTGATTTTGTAGATATCGGAGTGAAAGAAGTAAAACAATATTTCGTGTCTGAGACAGCAACAAAAGAATTGAAAGACGCTGTAGTAAGAAGAGGGCGTTTTGGTCAAGAAAAAGGACCTTTCGTTTATTTAGTTCCTGGAACAAGTGAAGAATTATCAGCTAAAGACAAGAAAGCATTGGCAATTGCAGATGTAAATTTACTATCTGAGTATGTAAACCAAAACTTCTCTGCAGATGAAAAGTTAAAATTAAAATCTCCTAAGTATTTCTACGAAGTAGAGTTTAACAAGCCAGGAGGAATGTTAATGCCAATTATTGTTGAATTGACTTACGAAGATGATACGAAAGAAACATTCAAATATCCAGCTCAAATTTGGAGAAAAAACAACGATACCGCTAAGAAAGTGTATGCAACTGAAAAAGCAATTAAAAAGATTCAGATAGATCCAAAATTAGAAACAGCTGATATTGATGTAACCAATAACGCTTGGCCTAAAGAAGAAGTGAAGTCTAAATTTGATTAAATAAAGACATAAAATTAAAAAAGACTCTGAAAAGAGTCTTTTTTTTATGAAAAAATTAAAAGTCAAAGATTCAAAATTAGGTATATTTGTAGCAATAAAAAACAAAAAATATGTTTGGCATAGGAGGAGGCGAATTAATTTTTATCATGTTTATAGTACTGATGCTTTTTGGGTCAGATAAAGTACCGGAAATAGCCCGCACCATGGGTAAAGCAATGGCACAATTAAAACATGCTACAAATGACATAAAAAGTGAAATTCAAAAAGGAGCTGAGGCTAATGGATTTGATACACAAACATTAACCGATTTAAGAGGAAATATTACATCTCATATCAATAAAGCTAAGGATGATTTATTGGGAGATACGTCTCAAATTAGCGATATAACCGGAAATATCACCTCAGAAATTAATAAAGCCAAAGACAATTTACTGGGCGAAACTACCACTCAAATCGAAACAACTAAAGAAGCTATAGAAGATGTTGCAGGACCTATAAAACGTCAGATGTAATGTTGGATAAATTACTGTCTTTAGATACAAAATTGTTTGTTTTTTTGAATGGATTAGGGTCAGAAACCTATGATGGACTTTGGTTATTTATTACGAAACAAAGCAACTGGATTCCTCTTTTTTTACTCCTTTTGTATGTTCTTTATAAAAAACTTGGCGCTAAGCAAACCTTATATTTATTGCTTTTTGTAGCGGCTTTAGTCACATTTACAGATCAAGCAACAAACGTATTCAAGAACGGATTTCAACGATTGCGACCATGTAATAATCCTGAAATAAATTCCTTTATACGCATCGTTCAAGTCAGAAACTCATTTAGTTTTTTCTCAGGTCACGCTGCAAATTCAATGGCAGTTGCTACATTTTTGTTCTTTAATTTTAAAGACAAAATCAAGTTTTTCGGCTTCCTGTTCTTGTGGCCACTCATCTTTGCATACAGTAGAATTTACTTGGGATTGCATTATCCGTTAGATATTCTTACGGGTTATTTATTCGGTTTTACTTTTGGATTTTTGATGTTCAAAGGATACAAAATGGCACAACAAAAGTATTTTCCACAATAGTTATTACGAGAAACGAAATAAGCTGGAGCTATTTCCTGCTCTACGCTGTATCTTTTTTTGTTATTTTTCCTTAGGTCAGAATAACAAGAAAAAGGATGCCGCTTCTATCAGGGCTAGGGCATTTGTTTTCAATAGAAATATCGAAACTATAGAACTCTGCTTACTGTCAATCCATCACGAATAGGCAACAAAACCGTTTCTACTCTGGGATCAGTTGCTAATAACTGATTGTATTCCAGTAATACTTTTGTACTCAAATCATTTGGGTGTAACGGTTCCAGAACTTTCCCACTCCATAATACATTGTCTGATAAGATAATTCCGCCTGTATTCATTTTTGGAAGAATCAATTCAAAATAGTTGAGGTAATTTTCTTTATCAGCATCGATAAAAACCAAATCAAATTTCAAGTCAAGCGCTGGAATAATGTCAACTGCTTCGCCTAAATGTTGTACAATTTGTTTCCCCCAAGGCGATTTATCAAAATGTTTTCTTTGAAAATCAACTAATTCTTCTTTGATGTCTATCGTGTGCAATTGTCCGGTTACCTGCATGCCTTCGCACAAACACAACGCCGAATAACCTGTGTAAGTACCAATTTCCAGAATATTCACCGGCCGAATCAATTTAGACAACATACTCAAAACCCGACCTTGAAAATGACCGCTCAACATTCGTGGCAACAGAATTTTTTGGTACGTTTCTTTATTCAACGCCGCCAGTAAAGCAGGCTCTTTTTGAGAATGTTGCTCGATATAATCTTCTAAATCTTGGGAAATGAAATGCATTTTTTGAATTTTTTTCAATTGGAAGCAAAGTTATCAAATTATCAAATCAACAAATCAACAAATTGTCATTAAATTTGCATCATGGAAATCGAGAAAAAAGACATACGATCCTTATCAAAAGAACAATTGCGAGATTTTTTCGTAGCAAATGGAGACAAAGCCTTTCGTGGCAATCAAGTTTACGAATGGTTGTGGAGCAAAGGCGCACATAGTTTTGAGGATATGACCAATGTTTCTAAGGGAACACGTACGATGTTGGAGACGCATTTTGTTATTAACCACATCAAAGTGGATACGATGCAGCGCAGTGAAGACGGAACCGTGAAAAATGCCGTTCGTTTGCATGATGGTTTGGTGGTAGAATCGGTTTTGATACCTACAAATACAAGAACTACAGCGTGTGTTTCCAGTCAAGTAGGTTGTAGTTTAGATTGCAACTTTTGCGCTACAGCGCGATTAAAAAGAATGCGAAATCTGGAACCGGCCGAAATCTATGATCAGGTAATTGCCATTGATAAAGAAAGCCGTTTGTATTACAATCATCCGTTGTCGAATATTGTTTTCATGGGAATGGGAGAACCGCTTATGAATTACAACAATGTTTTGAAAGCAATCGAAATGATTACGTCGCCGGAAGGTTTAGGAATGTCACCTAAACGTATTATGGTTTCGACTTCGGGAGTTCCTAAAATGATTAAGAAATTAGCTGATGATGATGTGAAATTCAAATTAGCAGTTTCGCTACACTCGGCAATCGACGAAATTCGTTCCAGAATTATGCCGTTTAGTGCTAATTTTCCTTTAGCGGATTTACGTGAATCATTAGAATATTGGTACCGAAAAACTAAAAGCAAAATCTCCTACGAATATGTCGTTTGGAAAGATATCAATGACAATAAAGCTTCCATAGATGCCTTGGTGAAGTTTTGTAAATACGTTCCTTGCAAAGTAAATCTTATTGAATACAATCCTATCGATGATGGGGAATTTCAACAAGCTTCTGAAGAATCAATTAATGCGTACATAAAAGCGCTTGAAGCTAGCGGAATTGTAGTAAAAGTGCGAAGAAGTCGTGGAAAAGATATTGATGCAGCTTGTGGACAATTGGCAAATAAAGAAGCTTAAGAGTTTTCTTTTCGAAAAATATTCAAAAGAATGCAAGCATTTGTAAGATTCTAGGCTAAAATTGTATCTTTGAATTCTAATGAATATTACTTCACAAATAAAACAGCCCATTTTCAATGAAATGGAACTTTTTGAAAAAAAGTTCTATGAATCGATGACCTCAAAAGTGGCTTTGTTAAATAGAATCACGTATTACATCGTCAACAGAAAAGGAAAACAAATGCGTCCTATGTTTGTTTTTCTGACTGCTAAAATGGTTTCAGCCGGAATTGTAAACGAACGAACGTATCGTGGCGCTTGTGTTATCGAACTGATTCATACTGCGACATTAGTTCATGATGATGTAGTGGATGACAGTAATCGCAGAAGAGGTTTTTTCTCGCTTAATGCGCTTTGGAAAAATAAAATTGCGGTACTTGTGGGTGATTATTTATTGTCCAAAGGATTGTTGCTTTCTATTGATAATGGCGATTTCGATTTGCTTCGAATTATTTCTGTCGCTGTTCGCGAAATGAGTGAAGGCGAATTACTTCAAATTGAAAAAGCCCGAAGACTCGATATCACAGAAGATATTTACTATGAAATCATCCGAAAAAAGACAGCGACACTTATTGCTGCCTGTTGCGCTCTTGGTGCAAGATCCGTTATTGAAGATGAAGTTCAGGTAGAAAACATGCGTAAATTTGGAGAACTTATCGGGATGGCTTTTCAGATAAAAGATGATTTATTTGATTACACAGAAGATGCCATTGGTAAACCAACCGGAATTGACATCAAAGAACAAAAAATGACTCTGCCACTTATTCACGTCCTGAATACGTGTACTTCCAAAGAGAAAACATGGCTTATCAATTCCATTAAAAACCATAATAAAGATAAAAAACGCGTCAAAGAAGTTATTGCTTTTGTAAAAAACAATAATGGATTGCTTTATGCAGAACAAAAAATGGTCGAATTCCAGCAAGAAGCCCTTTTGCTTTTAGATAATTATTCGGATTCTGAGTTTAAAGACGCGCTGATTTTGATGGTGAATTATGTGATTGAAAGAAAAAAATAATTTTTTTAAAAATAATTTTCTCTCGTTAACTATTGATTTTATTGACTTTTTTGGTTTTAATTTTTTTAGAATCAAAAAATTTTCTATTTAAGATGCAACCTTTTTGCATTGTCAATCGTCTATACTTATAGAAACACTTTATAAAGATTTTGAAAGTAATCAACTTACATCAGGAGGAAAATGAATTAATCGAGTTAGCTGTCGAGAATAATCGGCATGCACAACAGAAAATTTATACCCAGTTTTCTCCAAAAATGTTAAGTGTTTGCCGTCAATACATAAAAGACATTCATCAGGCCGAAGATATCATGATTACTGCTTTTATGAAAGTGTTTACGAATCTGAAGAATTTTCAGCACAAAGGAAGTTTCGAAGGTTGGATTAGAAGAATCATGGTCAATGAATGTATTTCTTTTATCCGAGTTGAAAAAAAGCTAAAGTATAGTGAAGACGAAACCTATTTTGAAGAAAGTTTCAACAACATTGAAAGCCAATTTTCAATAGACGATATTCAGTTTTTAATAGACAGTTTGCCGGATGGTTATAAAATGGTTTTCAATTTATATGCTATTGAAGGGTATAAGCATCAGGAAATTGCAAGTATGTTAGGGATTAATGAAGGAACATCAAAGTCGCAGTTGTCACATGCCAGAAAAATGCTGCAAGGGCAGATTAATACGTTAAAAAATTACAGTTATGGAACCGAATAAATTAGAAACCCAGTTCAAAGAGCAATTGAATTCTCGGGAGATCAAACCATCAGAAATGGCTTGGAGCAAACTGGATGCAATGCTTTCGGTAGCTGACTCGAGCAATAGCGAACAGGCGAAGCAAAAACAAAAAACAAAATTCCCTTGGATGTTCATGGCGGCAAGTTTTGTTGGATTTCTATTAATAGGTACGGTTTATTTTAAAGGTTTTGAAACTGTAAAAATAGATAAGGGAAATCCAGTAGTTATAGAACAAAAAATAGATAGGAATGATTTAGAAGAGCCAGGAATAATTAATGAAACTGTTTTACCTAGCCAAGTTCAAAAAACAATAGTAGAGACACATAAAGTTGTCGCTGATAATAATAATCTGAAAAAGCAGCCAAAGCAACTTAATAACAAAGAGGAGGAAGCTTTAATTATCAATCAATCAAAAGAAAATGATGCTGTAGTTAATTCTTCTGAAAACAAGAATTACCAATCAACAAGTGTAAATAAATATATTTCAGCAGAAAAATTATTAGCGGAAGTTACGAATACTAAATTTGAACCTAAAGCTACTGATAAAACAATTGAAAAAACTAGAAAAGCTATTGTGGTAAATCCAAACAGTTTGTTGTCAAATGCTGAAACAGAATTAAATCAATCATTTAGAGAGTCTGCATTGAACAAATTCAATAAAAACTTTAATGCTATAAAAACAGTTTTAGTTAATAGAAATTACGAAGAATAAAAATCAATCATCAATAAAAATCAATCATCAATCAAAAAACGAAAATCATGCAAAAAATTATTTTATTCACAGCAATTGTGGTGCTTTCCTTTCTATGTAAGGTAAACGCTCAAGGAGTAGATGCCATAAAAAATAGTTCAGACTGGCACTATAGAGGTTCAAAGCCGGATAGTTATGAAATGGGATCAGATGCAGGGGCTGAAAAAAACAATCAAACGGTTTACAAAATTAAATCGATTCAAAGTAAAACGAATGGTTTTGGTACTATAATGAAAACCATACAACCGGATGCATTTTTGGGAAAAACAGTCAAAATGACTGCGTATGTGAAAAGTGAAAATGTAAAGTCATGGGCAGGGTTGTGGATGCGAGTAGATTATTATACTGCAGCAGTTTTAGCTTTTGATAATATGCAAAGAAGACCTATCAAAGGAACTAAGGATTGGACTAAATATGAGGTGGTTTTATATGTTCCAACTGAGGCAACAGCTATTTCGTATGGTATTTTATTAAATGAAACAGGGCAAATTTGGTTTAAGGATGTAACAATAGAAATAGTTGACGACTCCTTTGAAGAAACCGGACAAAATAAAGGAAGAGACCATAAAGTAATTTCCTTTGAAACCAAAGCTAAAGCTATTAGTAACGAAATTAAAGCCATTACAGATAATGAAAAAAATGCACTAAAAGTGGCTGTGGAATTAATTGATAATGACTTAGAAAAAGGTGTTGTTACTAAGGAGCAAGCAAGTGACCTTAAAATGCAAAAAGCAAAAATTCATGCTGCAGCCATTGAAGCAAAAGTGAGTGTTGAACAAGTAAAGTTAAATCAATTGGTACAAGATAAAGTTGATGGAAAAGTAGCGGATGAAAAGGATCATAGAAGAGGAGGTCGAACAATTATTCTAGGTAACAATCCAAATTCAATTGGTTCTCAAACCGAAATTAATATCACTTCAATGAAGGTTTATAATGGTCAGGAAGATAAAGAAGAGCGCCAGTCCAAAAGAACTACTTCACAATTTGTATTCGCTGCTGGATTGAATAATGTAGTGACTGATGGCTCTGTACAAAAATCAGATTTTAGGTATTTAGGATCGCATTTTTACGAGTGGGGATTGAGTTATAATACTAGAATTTTAAAAAACAACAATCTATTGCATGCAAAATACGGGTTTTCTGTAATGTACAATAATTTGCGAGCTACAGACAATAGGTATTTTGTAGTAGATGGAAACCAAACAAACCTTCAGGTAAATCCTATTCATCAGGATGATTCTCGTTTCAAGAATGTAAATTTAGTATTTCCAATGCACTTAGAATTTGACTTCACAAAATCCAAAGAAAGAGATGGGAAGACTTATTTTAAAACACACGATAGTTTTCGTATTGGTTTAGGAGGGTACGTGGGTACAAATCTAAAATCGAAGCAACATATAAATTATGATATTGATGGGTATAAATCAATAGAAATAACTAAAGGTGATTTTAATGTTGATAGTTTTATATATGGATTAAGCACTTATGTAGGATATAAATCTACCAGTTTGTACTTGAAATATGACTTGAATCCTTTATTCAAAGACAATACAGTGAAACAGAATAACGTTTCCTTAGGAGTGCGTTTTGATTTTAATTAGAAATTGTTTTAGTTAGTTTTATACTTTGAAAAGCACTTTGAAAGAAGTGCTTTTTTTGTTTTAGATATTGAATTTTAAACTTTGATTTGTGTATTTTTACACACTTTTCAATTATTAAATTTTATATCTAACTTGATTTCAAAAGCTACCATAGATACTGTTTTCGAAACTGCTCGTGTTGAGGAGGTGATTGGTGATTTTGTACACTTGAAACGTGCAGGAAGTAACTTCAAAGGCTTAAGTCCGTTTTCTGAAGAGCGTTCACCATCGTTCATGGTTTCTCCTGCCAAAGGAATTTGGAAAGATTTTAGTTCTGGAAAAGGTGGGAACTCTGTGGCTTTCTTGATGGAGCACGAAAAGTTTACGTATCCGGAAGCCATTCGCTATTTAGCCAAAAAATACAATATTGAAATTGAAGAAACCGAGCAAACGGATGAAGAGAAAGCCAATACTGATGTTAGAGAAAGTATGTATTTGGTTTCGGAATTTGCAAAAACCTATTTTCATAATACACTTTTAAACTCTGAAGAAGGGAAAGCAATTGGCTATTCTTATTTTAAAGAACGCGGTTTTACAAATGAAACCATAAAGAAATTTGGATTAGGATATTCTCCAGAAGCTTGGGATGCTTTTACTAAAGAAGCATTAGGCAAAGGATATAAATTAGAATTCCTGGAAAGTACAGGACTCACAATTCCTAGAGATGACAGGCCTTTCGATAGGTTCAAAGGGCGTGTGATGTTCCCAATACAAAGTATGTCAGGAAGAGTTCTTGGTTTTGGAGGAAGGATTCTTACCAATGATAAAAAAGCGGCAAAATACCTGAATTCACCAGAGAGTGAAATTTACCATAAAAGTAAAGTGTTGTATGGTATTTTTCAAGCCAAACAATCCATTGCGAAATTGAATAATTGTTATTTAGTTGAAGGATATACGGATGTAATTCAGTTCAATCAATCTGGAATTGAAAATGTTGTTGCTTCCTCAGGGACAGCTTTGACGCCAGATCAAATTCGTTTGGTTAATAGATTGACAAAGAATATTACCGTTCTTTTTGATGGAGATGCGGCCGGTTTGCGTGCTTCCATTCGTGGAATCGATTTGATTCTTGAAGAAGGAATGAATGTAAAAGTATGCACTTTTCCTGATGGAGAAGATCCAGATAGTTTTGCTAAGAAAACGTCTTATGATGATTTAGTATTATACCTTGAAAATAATGCTAAAGATTTCATTCAGTTCAAAGCTTCGCTTTTGATGAATGAAGCCAAGAATGATCCTATAAAAAAAGCAGACTTGATTCGGGATATGGTTGTCAGTATTTCTAAGATTCCGGATAGAATTCAACGTGAAATTTATATTCAGGAATGTTCCCGAATTATGGATATTTCGGAGCAAGTGCTTGTGAGTACCTTAGCACAATTAGTTCAAAAAGATGTTGTTGAAGTTGGCAAAAAGCAAAAACAAGAACAAAAAGCTTTTGAAGTTGTAAAAAATGAAAATCCTGTTGATGCGGAGAAGGTAGATACTTTGGGTATTGTAGAATGTGAAATTATAAACATACTTTTATCATACGGAAATATTTCTGAAAAATTTGAAGGGGTATTGATTGGAACTAATCCTGAAGGGGAAGTTGGTGAAGTAGTTGTAAAGAAAGAAAGAAAGGTTTATGAAGAAATATATTTAAGTCTACAGGAGGATGAAATAGAATTTGCAACTGGTTTGTTTAAAGAGATTTATAATGATGTAATAAGTGTTTATTTGCAAAATGATAATTTTAATTTAGAGAGATATCTAATGCATTTGAAACCAGAATTTGCTCAAATAATTACTGATATTGTGATGAATAATGAGAAATATGTATTGCATAATTGGGAAGGACAAAATATTTTTCCGAAGACTAAATTAGAGCAATTGAATCAAAATGTAACAGATAATTTATTTACGTTAAGATGGTATTTGATTAGTCAATTTATAGAAAATGCTAAGAACTCAGTTTCAAAAGAATCTGAAATAGATAATAGTGAGGTAATAGCTGAAATAATGGATTATATTAAACTTAAAACAAAGTTCTCTTATAAAACTGGTAGAGTAGTAGTGAGATATCATTAAAAAGCTCTCTATCATCCGAAACTGGTTCAGATAATACAGAGCCTTTGTCTATGGTTATGGATTATAATATATTAGTCCATTCTTTTTCAAAAAAATTAGGGAGAGTTATGTCGCGGTACTAAACGATCTCTAAAGTTTTTGCTTTGTTTACCAAGTCTACTAAATTAGTAACATTTAGTTTAGTAAGTAATCGTAATTTGTACGTACTAATTGTTTTTTCGTTTAGTTTCAGAATATCAGCTATCTCATGATTCTTCTTACCGTCACTTAGATAGCGTAAAACTTCTACTTCACGATTAGAAAGCTTACGATATAAGCGTTCGCTCTTACTTTGTTTTGCAATTAGGGCTAGATTTTTCTTTACGGTTTCATTTATAATTATCTTTCCTTGGTGGACTTTGATAATTGAAATTCCTAAAGTTTCTAGTTTTTCTTTTTTGTGGATGAATCCTGAAACTCCTGCTTTAATAGCATTTGGAGCATAAATTTGTTCTGAAAGACCACTGAAGATGATAATTTTAGTTTTTGGAAAATTTTTCAAGACTGCTTTAACCTCAAAAATACTGGAAAGACCTTCCAGCTCCAAATCTAAAACTAAGACATCAATCTCTTTAGTTAAAAGTATATCCCGTACCATCAAGAAATTACCAACATTGGCAACTATTGATATGTCTGCATTATCTTTAAAGTAAGATTTTACTCCAAAATGCACAACAGGATAATTATCGGCTATACATACTTTAATCATGATTTTAAATTTTTAGAATTATTTGTTATTGGAAATGTAAAATTAATAAATAAATTCTGTAATTAATTGTAAATCAATATAAAATGTGACTTCTTTATTCTTTTGGGATAAAACAAACAGGAATTGCTGTCATTTTATGTTGATTGATCGTATTTAATCGCTTATAAATTTCGAAAACAACCTTTTCTCTTCCTGAAAAAGCATCTGAAGATTGTCCAGCTTCATCTTGGGTCATTGCCCATTCCAATTCGTCATAACTGGCACCTAATTGATCTTCATCAGTTCTTTCATCGCCAAATAATCCATCAGTAGGGGATGCATTTAAAATAGAGTCCGGAACTTTCAAATAACTTCCTAAAAGAAAGACTTCAGACTTCATTAAATCAGCAATAGGACTCAAATCAACTCCGCCATCACCATATTTTGTATAGAAACCCACTCCAAAATCTTCTACTTTATTTCCAGTTCCTGCGACTAATAAACAATGAATCCCCGCAAAGTAATACAGCGTTGTCATTCTTAATCGTGCTCGAGTATTGGCAAGAGATAAATGAAGTCTAGCTGTATCTGAAACATCTGGAACTGCTGTCTTGAAAGTTTCAAAAACTGAGGTCAAATCAGCTTCAATACTGGATACATTAGGGAATCTTTTTTTTAATTGTTCAATATGCTCCCGTCCACGAGTTACATGACTTTGTGCTTGATGGATGGGCATTTCAACACATAAAACTTTTAATCCTGTTTGTGCACATAATGTTGAGGTAACTGCCGAATCTACTCCTCCGGAAACTCCAATTACAAAACCATTTACTTTTGCATTTTCAGCATATGTTTTTAACCAATTTACAATGTGGGTATTCACTTTTTCAACTTGTAATGTGCTTTTTTTAGTCATAATAGTTTACGTTTTAAAAATCAGGAATGTATATTTGCAAAATCAATTTGTTGCGCGTTCGTTTCCTTAGATTCTTTGGAAACAAATTTAATTAATATATATGAAAAAATATCTGTTTCTTGTAGTCTTTTGTCTCTTTATTTTATCCTGTGACAAGAAAAACAAAGTAGAAAGTGCTGTTACAGCAATTCCTTTGGAAGTAAAAGTGGAGCGCTTTGATAAAATATTTTTTGAAACTCCACCACAGGATTTAGAAAAAGTAAAAAAACAGTTTCCGTTTTTTTTTCCTCCAGGAAATGATAATAGTGTTTGGTTGAGTAAAATGCAAGATCCCTTATGGAGAGAATTGTATGCAGAAGTTCAAAAAAAATATGGTGATTTTGAGCCCGTAAAATTAGAGTTAGAAACACTTTTTAAACATATCAAATACTATTTCCCTAAGACAAAAACGCCAAAAGTGATCACTATAATCTCTGAAATGGATTATAAAAATAAGGCTATTTATGCGGATAGTTTGGTGGTGATTTCACTTGAATTGTATTTAGGAAAGAATCATAAGTTTTATCAGTTTCCAAATTATTTAAAACAAAATTTTGAGGAAAGACAAATCGCTCCAGATGTAGTTTCGAGTTTTTCAGCAGGTAAAATTCCACCGGTTTTAGATAAAGATTTGTTAAGCCAAATGATTTATTATGGGAAGCAATTGTATTTAAAAGACTTACTTTTGCCGGATTATACCGATGCTGAAAAAATGGGATATACTCCAGAACAGATAACATGGTGTCAAGAAAATGAAAGTTACATGTGGCGTTATTTTATTGAAAAAGAAATGCTTTACAGTAATGATCAAAAATTAATTTCCCGGTTTATAAATCCGGCGCCATTTTCTAAATTTTATTTAGAAATTGATAATGAATCACCAGGGCAGGTTGGTGCCTGGATAGGATGGCAAATGGTACGCTCTTATATGATAAATAATGACGTGCCTTTGGTAGATTTATTAAAAACCAATGCAAAAGAAATATTTGTGAAATCAAAATACAAACCTAAAAAGTAATGTCGAATAAAAATACATCAGAAATTAAGTTTCTAATTGAATTAGATGAAAACCGTGTTCCGGAAAAATTAATGTGGTCTGCCAAAGACGGTGGAGTTGAACAAGAAGAGGCAAAAGCAATTATGTTGTCTATTTGGGACAGTAAGGCAAAAGAAAGTATGCGAATTGATTTATGGACTAAAGATATGCCGGTTGATGAAATGAAAATTTTCTTCCACCAGACTTTAGTGGCAATGTCTGAAACATTTAAACGTGCTACTGATGACGAGAAAATGGCAGATACCATGAAAGATTTCTGTGATTATTTTGCAGAGAAATTGGAGTTGACAAAATAGAATAACTAGCTTGCTAAAAAAATAAAATCCCAAAACTAAACTTTAGTTTTGGGATTTTTTATATTCTAAATATAGTTTTTAAAACTGACTATTGTTTTTGAAAACCTCTTGGTTTACCTCGTCAATATAACTTAATAATTCTTCTTTTCCAGTAGATTCTGTTGCGGAAGTAACAAAGTAATGTGGCATTTCGGCCCAATTGTTAGCGAACATTTTCTTTTTGTAAGCCGCAATATGAGAGTCAATTTTTACTTTACTGATTTTGTCAGCTTTGGTGAAAACAATACAAAAAGGAATTTCACTTTCGCCCATGTAGGACATGAATTCAATATCTATGGTTTGCGCTTCATGACGAATGTCAATCAGAACAAATGCACAAACTAATTGTTCTCTGGTTTCAAAATAATCAGTAATAAATTCCTGAAAAATTGATTTCGTTTTTTTAGAAACTTTAGCATAACCGTAACCCGGTAAATCTACAAGAAACCAATTGCTGTTAATCAAGAAATGATTAATTAATTGTGTTTTTCCTGGCCTTCCTGATGTTTTAGCTAGCTTTTTATGATTCGTTAGCATGTTTATCAAAGAGGACTTCCCAACATTTGATCGGCCAATAAAAGCGTATTCCGGCAAAAAGTCTTTTGGACATTTGGATACATCGGAGTTGCTGATAACAAATTCGGCAGTATTAATTTTCATTTTTTCTAGGTGTAAAATTCTCCTTTTTTAGGATTAGTGTACTGATAAATGTGTGTGTGTTAACCAGTCTTCTAATAAACGATTAAATTCATCAGGATGCTCCATCATAGCGGCGTGACCACATTTATCAATCCAGTATAAGGTAGAATTAGGTAATAATTTATTGAATTCTTCTGCAACATCCGGAGGCGTAACCTTGTCGTTTTTTCCCCAAATTATACAGGTTTGAACATGCATTTTCGGCAAATCTTTTGCCATGTTATGACGAATGGCGCTTTTGGCAATTGTCAATGTTTTTATCAATTTTATTCTGTCATTTACGGATTCGTAAACTTCATCAATAAGTTCTTTAGTGGCTACTTTTGGATCATAAAATACATCTTCAGCTTTTTTCTTGATGTATTCATAATCGCCTCTTTTAGGATAACTATCACCCATAGCGCTTTCATAAAGGCCAGAACTTCCGGTAATTACAAGTCCGGCTACTTTTTCGGGATACATTTTAGTGTGGTATAAAGCAATATGGCCGCCTAATGAATTTCCTAACAGAATTACTCTGTCCAGCCCCTTGAATGTGATAAAATCTTTAACATATTTCGCAAAACTTTTTACATTCGTTTTTAAAATGTTTTGAGTGTATATAGGTAAATCTGGAATGATTATTTTATATCCTTTTGTAGAAAAGTAACTTGCAACAGCATCAAAGTTGCTAAGTCCACCCATAAGCCCGTGTAAGATGACAATTGGAGTTCCTTCGCCAGCTTCGTAATAGCTATACCTACCTTCTTTTTTATAGTGTTTTTCCATTTTTTTTGAATGCGGATTTTCAATTTTGACAAATATAGGATTTAATAAATAAAAAAGAATTTTTACAACAATTTTTAATTGTAAAATTATGCGTGTTGTTATAAAAATAGGCTTCTCTTTTTTGTGTATTTGAGCTTCAAATTTTAATTATTTTGAACTTGTTATTACCATTTTAAATTGAAATTTCATTGTATTTCACCTCCTTTTTTTAATAACATTACCTTTCTTACAAATAAAACAAAAGAGAGCTAACGTTCTGACTGTCCAAAAATTAAGGGTTTTTGTTTCAAAGTGGTTAAACTTATTAACAAAGTGGGATATAGTGGTAAATTGTGGTAATATTTTTTATATTTTTGCTCAACATCATTTAAAACTTTTTGATTGGATACAATTATTGGAACATATGAATGTAAAGTCGATGCTAAAGGAAGGTTGCTGTTGCCAGCGCCTTTGAAAAAGCAATTGGCTGCTTCACTTCAAAACGGCTTTGTTTTGAAGCGTTCCGTGTTTCAACCCTGTTTGGAGTTGTATCCTATGAGCGAATGGGATTTGATGATGCAAAAAATCAATAAACTGAATCGATTCGTGAAGAAAAACAATGACTTTATCCGCAGGTTTACTGCTGGAGTTAAAGTGGTTGAGATAGATGCTTTAGGTAGGCTATTAGTACCAAAGGATTTGGTGATGTTTGCGAGTATTACTAAAGAGGTTGTGTTCTCATCAGCAGTGAATATTGTTGAGATTTGGGATAAAGATTTATACGAAAAATCAATAAATGGTGAGGATGTTGATTTTGCAGATTTGGCAGAAGAAGTAATGGGAAATATAAATGACGACGACAATGGAATATCATAATCCGGTTTTGCTTCATGCATCAGTAGATGGTTTAAATATTAAGCCAGACGGCATTTATGTTGATGTCACTTTTGGTGGTGGAGGACATTCGAAAGAAATATTGAAAAGACTCGGGCCAAACGGAAAGCTGTTTGCTTTCGATCAGGATGAAGATGCTTTGGCGAATGCTTTGCCTGATGAAAGATTTACGCTGATTAATGAGAATTTCCGTTTTATAAAACGGTTTTTGCGTTTTTATGGGGTGAAAAGTGTTGATGGAATCTTGGCAGATTTAGGGGTTTCCTCCCATCAGTTTGACGTTCCTGAAAGAGGTTTTTCTACTCGTTTTGATGCGGGGTTGGATATGAGAATGAGTCAAAAAAATGATTTGAATGCCTATCGGGTTGTCAATGAATATGATGATGCGAATTTGAGAAGGGTGTTCTTGGATTATGGAGAATTGAAAAATGCACCTGCTTTGTCCAGAACAATTATAGAAGCCAGAGAGGAACAGCCAATCAAGACAACTGATGAATTAAAAGAGGTCTTGGCGAGATATTTACCGGAAAGAGTTAGGAATAAAATATTGGCTCAAATTTACCAGGCGATTCGAATTGAAGTGAATCAGGAAATGGATGTTTTGAAAGAATTTTTGGAACAATCTTTAGAAATATTGAATCCAGGCGGAAGATTGAGCGTGATTTCATATCATTCATTAGAAGATCGATTGGTGAAAAGATTTATGAAAAACGGAATGTTTGAAGGAGAACCTGAACGTGACTTTTTTGGTAATTTTTCAGTGCCATTTAAAACGGTAGGAAAATTAATTGTTCCGGATAATGCTGAAATAAAAGAGAACAATAGAGCAAGAAGTGCCAAATTAAGAATTGCTGAGAAGATATAATTAGTCATAAAAATGAAAAACGGAGTTTACAGCCTATTGAAAGCGCGGTTTCTTATAAATGATGATGCGGTAAAAAACTGGCGGTTTATTGTTTTTGTAATTCTATTGGCGATTGTTATGATTGCTAATACACAGCGATTTGAGCAGAAAGTATTTAGGATTGCAGAGTTGACAAATCAGGTAAAAGAGTTGCGTTCAGAATTTGTGGACAGACGCTCAGAATTAATGAAATTAAAAATGGAATCGACTGTTTCTGAAAAAATGATAGCAAAAGAAATTTTTCCCTCAACAGTTCCTCCAATAAAAATAAAGGTTAAAAAAGAAGAAGAAAAAAGCTTTTTCAAAAAAATATGGCAGTAGAAGATAAATACATATCGTACAGAATTTATCTGGTTGCATTCGCTATCTTATTGATGGCTATTGCTATTGCTGTAAAATTGACAAATATTCAATGGGTCGAAGGTGATTATTATAGAAAATTAGCCAAGGAAAGAACCGTTAAGAATTTTGTGATTCCAGCAAATAAAGGAAATATATATTCTGCAGACGGAAGCCTTTTAGCTACTTCTATTCCGAATTATGAAATACGTTTTGATGCCGTGGCTCCAAAAGCTGAAGCATTTGAAAAAAATGTTAAGTCATTGTCAGATTCATTGGCATCGGTTTTAGGAAAACCATCTAATTTTTTTGAAAACGAATTAAGAAAAGCCAGGGCTAATAAAAACAGATATTATTTAGTTGCCCGTAAATTAAGTTATACACAGTATTCTAAAATAAAAAGCTTTCCGTTGTTCAATTTGGGTGCTTACAAGGGCGGAATTATAATTGAACAAGAAACTGTAAGAGAACACCCAATTGGTAAAATCGCTGAAAGAACTATTGGTTACGATAGAATTGATGAAAGTGGCCAATTAAAACGAGTAGGAATAGAAGGTGCTTTTGGAAAATATCTAAATGGAAAAGACGGTAAAATTCTAAAACAAAAAATTGCAAAAGGGCAATGGAAACCCATTCGTGACGTAAACGAAGTTGATCCGCAAGATGGATACGATGTAATTTCTACTATTGATGTTTACATTCAAGATATTGCGCATCATGCCTTGTTGAAACAATTGGAAGAATATGGCGCTGAACATGGTTGTGTGGTGGTTATGGAAACCAAAACCGGTCAGGTTAAAGCGATTTCTAATTTGGGAAGAGACGAGAAATCAGGTAATTATTATGAAACCATAAATTATGCTGTTGCAGAATCTCATGAACCAGGTTCTACCTTCAAATTGGTTGATATGATTGCGCTTTTGGATGATAATAAAGTCGATACATCTAAGGTTTACGATAGTCGTGGTGGTGTTATAACTTACAGAGGTGATAAAGTTCGTGATTCGCATGAAGGCGGATATGGAAAAATATCGCTTGGAAAAGGCTTTGAAGTTTCTTCCAATACTATTTTAGTTCAGGCTGTTGTAGAAAATTATAAAAATAATCCACAGCAATTTATCGATAGAATAAATAAAATGGGTTTGAACAAACCTCTTGGATTACCATTTCAAGGCGAAGGAAAACCGATTGTTCACCAAACATCAGATAAAAATTGGAATCCTAATATTTTACCATGGATGGCTTTTGGATATAGTGTTGCAATGACACCTTTGCAAACTTTGACTTTATATAATGCTGTTGCAAATAACGGAGAAATGGTAAAACCACAATTCGTTTCAGAAATTAAAGAATGGAATAAAACCATCAAGAAATACGATAAACAAATTATCAATCCGAAGATTTGTTCAGATGCAACTATCAAAAAATTAAAAGCGCTTTTATCAAATGTGGTAAAAAGAGGAACAGGTGCAAAGCTATATTCTAAAGATTTTTCTATGGCAGGAAAAACAGGAACTGCGCAAGCCAATTATGGGAAAAATGGCGGAAATGACAAACATTATATTTCATCTTTCGTAGGATTTTTTCCTGCTGAACATCCTAAATATTCTTGCATTGTTGTAGTTCATGCGCCAAATACATCAATGAATAATTATTATGGAGCTGATGTTGCCGGACCAGTTTTCAAGAGAATTGCTCAAAAGATTTTCACCGATGCGCCTTCAACAAATGAGATTAAAAATCTAAATAGGAAAATACAAAAGCAGGAGAATAATTATGATTCTTACTTTGTTAAATCAGAAAAGAAATTGCAATTAATTCCAAATGTGAAAGGAATGTCTGGAATGGATGCGGTTGCTTTATTAGAGAATTTAGGTATAAAAGTAAAGGCTGTTGGAGTTGGTAAAGTGAAAAAACAATCACTTGCTGCGGGTCAGAATATTGTTAAAAATACAACTATACTATTGGAATTATCATGAGTATATTAAAAGATATATTGTATAAAGTAGCTATCGAAGCTGTAAAAGGTTCGACGGATATTACTATTAATAAAATGGATTTCGATTCTAGAAAAATCGGGTCTAATGATATTTTTGTGGCTATTCGTGGCTCCATTTCTGATGGTCACGATTTTATAGAAAAAGCAATTGAGCAGGGTGCTGTAGCGGTTATATGCGATACATTTCCGGAGAATATTGCTAAAGGAATTACTTATGTTCAGGTAAAAGATACGAATTCGGCCTTGGCATTTATGGCTGCAAATTATTTTGGAGATCCTTCTCAAAACTTGAAATTGGTTGGAATTACGGGAACAAACGGTAAAACGACCATTGCTTCTTTGTTGTACCAATTGTTTAAAAAAGCAGGTTTTAAAGTTGGATTACTTTCGACAGTAAAAATTTTGGTTGATGATGTTGAATATAAAGCGACTCACACGACTCCAGATTCAATTACGATAAATCATTACCTAAAGGAGATGGTTGAAAACGGTGTCGAATACTGTTTTATGGAAGTGAGTTCTCATGGAATTCATCAAAAAAGAACCGAAGCGTTGCATTTTGTTGGCGGTATTTTTACCAATTTGTCTCACGATCATTTGGATTACCATCCAACGTTTGCAGAATACAGAGATGTGAAAAAATCGTTTTTCGATAATTTGCCAAAAACAGCATTTGCATTGTCCAATATTGATGATAAAAATGGACAAGTGATGTTGCAGAATACTGTGGCAAAAAAACTGACCTATGCCTTAAAATCATATGCCGATTATAAAGCACAAATTCTGGAAAATCAATTGTCAGGTTTGTTATTGAAAATAAATGGAAATGAAGTTTGGGTAAAACTGATAGGAACATTTAATGCCTATAATTTATTGGCTATTTATGGAACTGCGATAGAACTGGGAATGGAAAGTTTAGAAGTACTTCGATTATTATCTGATTTAGAAAGTGTTTCGGGACGTTTTCAATTTATTGTTTCTGCTTCAAATATTACAGCGATTGTAGATTATGCGCATACACCGGATGCATTAGAAAATGTGCTAAAAACGATTAATGACATTCGTACAAAAAACGAACAACTAATTACGGTTGTAGGTTGTGGCGGAAATAGAGATAAAACCAAGCGACCAATTATGGCTGGCATTGCGTCGGATTTAAGTGATAAAGCAATTTTTACTTCGGATAATCCAAGAAATGAAGACCCAGAAGCAATTATTGCAGAAATGGAATTAGGCGTTGCTCCTCAGAATTATAAAAAAATGTTGACCATAACCGATAGGAAACAAGCTATAAAAACGGCTTGCCAATTGGCTCAGCCCAATGATATTATTTTAATTGCCGGGAAAGGACATGAAACGTATCAGGAAATAAATGGTATCCGTCATGATTTTGACGATATGAAAATAGTTAAAGAAATATTAGATCAACTAGGAAAATAAAAGTTTAATCGTTGATTTGGTTAACTGTTTAATCTAATAGTAATCAAATCAGCAAATAAACAAATCAACGATTAACCAAATAAACAAAGATATATGCTATACTATTTATTTGAATATTTAGACAAAATATTAGATGTTCCTGGAACAGGTGTTTTTCAGTACATCACTTTTAGATCAGCGTTAGCATTGATGCTTTCTTTGCTATTGTCTACAATTTATGGTAAAAGAATCATCCGTTTTCTGCAAAGGCAGCAAGTGGGAGAAACCGTTCGTGAACTTGGTCTGGCTGGTCAAAATGAAAAAGCGGGAACACCAACAATGGGTGGGTTAATTATCATATTTGCTACTCTGGTTCCAGTTGTGCTTTTTGCAAAACTGCATAACATCTACATTGTTTTGTTGATTGTAACCACACTTTGGATGGGAACAATTGGTTTTATAGATGATTATATCAAAATTTTCAAGAAAGATAAAGAAGGATTAAAAGGAATATTCAAAGTTGTAGGACAAGTAGGTCTTGGTTTAATAGTAGGTACGGTTCTTTATTTTAGTCCTGGTGTTACGGTTCGTACAGATACTTCTACATCGGATATTTTTAAAGTGCCAGCACAAACGGTGATTTTGCCTGCGCCAGTTGAAGAAAAATCTACGGCTACTACAATCCCGTTCTTTAAAAATAATGAATTTGATTATGCTGAATTATTAGCATGGACTGGCGAAGGATATGAAAAATGGGCTTGGTTAATTTTTATTCCAGTTGTTATTTTTATTATAACGGCAGTTTCTAATGGTGCTAATTTAACGGATGGAATTGATGGACTTGCCGCAGGAACTTCTGCTGTTTCAGTTCTGGCGTTAGGAATATTTACGTTCGTTTCAGGAAATATAATTTTCTCCAATTACTTGAATATAATGTATATCCCTAATTCAGGGGAAATGACGGTTTTTATAGCCGCATTTGTGGGATCATTGATTGGATTTCTTTGGTACAACTCGTACCCGGCATCGGTATTTATGGGCGATACAGGAAGTTTGACTATTGGTGGAATTATTGCAGTTCTGGCAATTGCCGTTCGAAAAGAAATGTTGATTCCTTTATTGTGCGGAATTTTCCTTGTCGAAAATCTATCGGTGGTTTTACAAGTAAGTTATTTTAAGTATACCAAGAAACGCTTTGGCGAAGGCCGAAGAATATTTTTAATGTCTCCTTTACATCATCATTATCAGAAGAAAGGGTATCATGAAAGTAAAATAGTAACGCGTTTTTGGATTGTTGCCATAATGCTCGCCATACTGTCAATTGTTACCTTAAAATTAAGATAACATGAGGTTAGTAATCTTAGGTGGAGGAGAAAGTGGTGTAGGTACTGCTATTCTGGGCAAGAAAAAAGGATATGAAGTTTTTGTATCTGATTTCGGAAAGATAAAAGGGAATTACAAAGAGGTTCTTATCATTAATGGAATAGCTTGGGAAGAGGAAAAGCATACCGAAGATTTGATTTTGAATGCTGATGTGGTCATGAAAAGTCCAGGAATTCCGGATAAATCTCCAATAGTAAAAAAGCTTATTGAAAAAGGAATTCCAGTATTATCTGAAATTGAATTCGCTGCACCTTTTACAGATGCAACCATAATAGGGATTACCGGTAGTAATGGAAAGACAACTACCACAATGCTTACCCATCATTTGCTGAAATCTGCAGGATTAAATGTAGGATTGGGAGGGAATATTGGAAAGAGTTTTGCCTGGCAAGTAGCAGATAATAAATATGATTCTTATGTGCTGGAGTTGAGCAGTTTTCAATTGGACGGAATCTTGAATTTTAAGCCACATATTGCCATTATTACGAATATTAGTCCAGATCATTTAGATCGATACGATTACAAATATGAGAATTACATTGATGCAAAGTTTAGAATTACGATGAATCAAACCGAGGAAGATTACCTCATTTATGATGCCGATGATGAAGCCATTACAGAATGGTTTAAGACACATACAACAAAAGCCAAATTAATTCCTTTTTCATTGACTAAAACTTTCAGCGAAGGAGCTTATATAAAAAACAACAAAATGGAAATTTCAATCAATCACGAAGAGTTTACAATGGACACAGGACATATTGCATTAGAAGGAAAACATAACATGAAAAACGCAATGGCAGCAACCTCTGTGGCAAAATTGATGCAGATTAGAAAATCTACAATACGTGAAAGTTTATCTAATTTTCAGGGAGTGGAACACCGTCTTGAAAAAGTATTGAAAATTCAGAATGTACAATATATCAATGATTCAAAAGCAACTAATGTAAACGCCACTTTTTTTGCATTAGACAGCATGAATACACCTACAGTTTGGATTGTGGGAGGTGTTGATAAAGGAAATGATTACAATGAATTGATGTCATTAGTTCGTGAAAAAGTAAAAGCGATTATCTGTCTTGGTGTGGATAATAAAAAAATCATTGATGTTTTTGGTAACGTAGTCGATATAATGATTGAAGTCTCTACTATGAATGATGCCGTGAAAATGGCTCAAAGATTATCAGAAAAAGGCGATACGGTTTTATTGTCTCCTGCATGTGCCAGTTTCGATTTATTCGAAAACTACGAAGACAGAGGAAAACAATTCAAACAAGCAGTTAAGAATTTATAGGAATGTTTAAGGTTTAACGTTTAAGGTTGAGAAACTTTAAACGTTAAACACAAAACTTTAAACTAATAAGAAATGAAACAACTAGTCAACAATTTAAAAGGAGATAAAGGTATTTGGTCATTCGTGGCCTTATTGGCTTTGTTTTCATTTATGCCTGTTTTTAGTGCTAGTAGTAATTTGGCTTATATCGGTCAAGGAAACGGAAATACATTGGGTTATTTGGTTAAACATATTGTGCATATCTGTATTGGTTTTACCATTATTTTCATGGTGCATAAAGTACCTTACCACTATTTCAAGGCTGTTTCCAAAGGAGCGTTGTATATTGTTTGGGTATTATTGGCCTACACATTAATAAAGGGAACAGTAATTGCTGGTGCCAATGCCAGTCGATGGATTCAGGTTCCGTTCATAGGGGTTACGTTTCAAACTTCAACATTGGCAGCAATGGTGTTGTTTATTTTTGTAGCGCGTTATTTGTCTAAAACTCGAGAAGTTCCTATTTCTTTTAAATCCTCAATTTGGGAGCTTTGGTTGCCGGTATTCATTACGTTGGCATTCATTCTTCCGGCCAATTTTTCTACTACGGCATTAATTTTCTCCATGGTGTTGATGTTGGTTTTCATTGGAAAATATCCGTTGCGTTATATTGGCATAGTTGTAGGGTCAGGAATAGTATTTCTTGCATTTTTTATTCTTGTGGCTAAAGCTTTTCCGGATGCTTTTCCTAATCGTGTCGATACTTGGATTAGTCGTATTGATAATTTTACCAGTGATAAACCCGATGAAGATGATTATCAAATAGAGAAAGCTAAAATTGCTATAGCTTCGGGAAAAATATATGGATTAGGTCCTGGAAAAAGTGTTCAAAAGAACTTTTTGCCGCAATCTTCTTCCGATTTTATTTTTGCCATAATCGTGGAGGAATATGGGCTTTTAGGCGGCTTAGGAGTACTGATGTTGTATTTATTGTTGTTGTTTCGATTTGTAATAGCATCGCATAAAGCCAATTCACTGTTTGGAAAATTAGTAGTTGTGGGATTGGGTTTTCCCATGATATTTCAGGCGATGGTAAATATGGCTGTAGCGGTTGAATTATTGCCGGTTACGGGACAAACATTGCCCTTAATCAGTAGTGGAGGAAGTTCAATCTGGATGACTTGTTTTGCACTTGGAATCATCATTAGTGTTACGAAAAAAGAAGAAGAAATTGCGCAGGAATTGAAAGATGCTGCCAAGAGAGAAGAAGCGCTTCAAAAATTAATTGACCGGGAATTAGAAGAGGAAGAGGTTGTAGCGGAGAATTATTCGATAGAAGATAAAGCTAATAATCCGATGCACGCGGTTTTAAATAAATAAGTGGTTTTATAAAATTAGAAATTAATAAAAATGAAACAGTATAAATTCATATTAAGTGGTGGCGGAACGGGTGGACATATCTATCCTGCAATTGCTATTGCAAATGAATTAAAAGCTCGTTTTCCTGATGCAGATTTTCTTTTTGTAGGTGCCAAAGACAAAATGGAAATGCAAAAAGTGCCTCAGGCAGGTTACAATATAAAAGGGCTTTGGATATCAGGTTTACAACGTAGATTGACATTTGACAATGCTCTTTTTCCAATTAAGTTGCTTTCAAGTTTATTAAAATCCCGAACAATAATCAAACAGTTCAAGCCAGATGTGGTTATTGGAACAGGTGGTTTTGCAAGTGGTCCGTTATTACAAGCAGCCGCAATTGCAGGAATTCCAACAGTGATTCAAGAACAAAATTCCTTTCCGGGAATTACCAATAAACTGTTGAGTAAAAAGGCAAACAAAATTTGTGTTGCTTATGAAAATCTGGAACGATTTTTTCCAAAAGAGAAAATGATTTTGACTGGAAATCCAGTTCGTCAGGATTTAATTGATATCGTAAGTAAAAGAGAAGAAGCAATTCAATATTTTAATTTAGATTCAAATAAAAAAACATTGTTGGTTCTTGGAGGAAGCCTTGGAGCGAGAAGAGTAAACCAATTAATCGAAAAAGAGTTAGCCAATATGCTTTCTCAAAATGTTCAGGTCATCTGGCAATGCGGAAAGTTGTATTTAGAAGATTATAAAAAATACAATTCAGCAAATGTTCAGGTAGTCGCTTTTATTGAAAGAATGGATTTAGTTTATGCAGCGGCAGATATTGTTATTTCTCGTGCAGGTGCCTCATCCGTTTCGGAGTTGTGTATTGTGGGTAAACCGGTAATTTTTATTCCGTCCCCAAATGTTGCCGAAGACCATCAAACTAAAAATGCACAAGCCATAGTCGATAAAAAAGGAGCTTTGATGCTGAAAGAATCAGAACTTGAATCACAGTTCAGTCTTGTTTTTGAAGTCTTGTTGAAAGATCAGGGAAAGCAAAATCAGCTGAGTGAAAATATAAAATTATTGGCTATGCCAGAAGCAACAAAACAAATTGTTGACGAAATTGTAAAGCTAATTAGATAGAAATAAAAAAGATAATACACCAAAGACTCAAAATAAAATGAACTTAAATCAAATACATAACGTCTATTTTATCGGAATCGGAGGCATTGGGATGAGTAATTTGGCTCGTTATTTCAAGAATCTGGGCAAGAATGTCTCAGGTTATGATAAAACACCATCGGCTCTTACTAATGAATTAATAGAAAGTGGAATTTCAATTCATTTTGAAGACAGCATTGATGCGATTCCAAAAGATTTTTACATAGAAAATACTTTGGTGATTATTACGCCGGCTGTTCCTAAGACGCATTCAGAGTGGAATTATTTCTTGGAAAGAGATTTTCAAGTTAAGAAAAGAGCAGAGGTTTTAGGAATAATTACAAAAGACACTTTTTGTTTTGCAGTTGCCGGAACACACGGAAAAACAACAACATCAGGAATTTTAGGGCATATTTTGAACGAAAGTGGTGCCGATGTTACTGCTTTTATTGGAGGAATTGTTGAGAATTATAATTCGAATTTGATAGGAAGTGGAAAAACAGTAACTGTTGTTGAAGCCGATGAATTTGATCGTTCATTCCTGCATTTACATCCCAATATTGCCTGTATAACTTCTATGGATGCGGATCATTTGGATATTTACGGTACCAGTGAAGCAATTGAGGAATCTTTCCTTGAATTTGCTTCCAAAATAGAAGATAAAAGCAATCTTTTTATAACAAAAGAATTACCAATAGAAGGTGTAACCTGTGCTGTAAACGAAGATGCTGTTTTTAAAGCTTTTAATGTTAGAATAGGAAATGGCAGCTATGTTTTTGATGTACAAACGCCTACAGAAGTAATTAAAGATTTACATTTTGGTTTACCGGGAAGACATAATTTAATGAATGCATTAATGGCTATCGCAATGGCAAAATTATTCGGCACCCCAACCGATGCCATTGCAAAAGCCATTATGTCATTTAAGGGAATAAAAAGAAGATTTTCGTATCAGATTAAAACAGAAGCGAAGGTTTATATTGATGATTATGCACATCATCCAACGGAGATAAATGCAGTGCATCAGGCGGTTCGAGAATTGTATCCAAACCAAAAAGTTTTGGCAGTTTTTCAACCCCATTTGTTTAGTAGAACGAGAGATTTTGCTGATGATTTTGCTAAAAGTTTATCTGCTTTTGATGACATAATTTTATTGGATATTTATCCGGCCCGTGAATTGCCAATGGAAGGAATAAACTCACAATGGCTGATGGATAAAATGATTAATAGTCATAAAAAAATAGTAGTTAAAGACGATTTGATTGCAACAATTTTAGCAAGTGATGCTCCCATAATTGTAACGATTGGAGCTGGAGATATTGGAGAATTAGTACCATCAATTAAAAAAGCGATAAATGAGACTCTTTAATTGGACAAATATTCGATTATTACTGATGTTTGTGTTGGTAATTTTTCTGTTTTCGTTTACGTCAAATCGTAATGCAAATAGAAAATTGACGAAATCTGCCGTTATTTTTGTAGGAGATAACGCTCCTTTTGTAAAGCAAGAAACGGTTAATAAATTGTTAATAGAAAATAAAAAAGATGCATCAAGCATTCAAAAAGTTAATTTAGATTTGAATAAACTGGAAACAACTCTCAACGCACAAGAAATGATTGAAAGATCAGATGTATTTGTGAGTATTGATGGGGTGTTAAAAGCAGTGGTGAAACAAAAAACTCCTATTGCTAGAGTTTTTGATAATAGCGGTTCTTTTTATATTGATTACGAAGGTAATAGAATGCCATTGTCAACTAATTTTACAGCTAGAGTTCCACTTGTTTCAGGGGGAATAAATAAAAAAAATAACGAAGATTTATCCGATTTATTTCGCTTAATCTATGACGATGCGTTTTTGAAAAAAAACATCATCGGAATTCAAATTATGCCTAATGGAAGCTTAAAAATGCTCAATAGAAATTTTGATTATCAAATTGATTTTGGTAGAATGATCAATGTCGAGCGTAAATTCAAGAATTATAAAGCTTTTTTTCAAAAAGCGGTTTTAGATAGTTCGTTGTATAAATATAAAAAAATTGACCTCCGATTTACGGAACAAGTAGTTTGCACTAAATAAATAGATAATGGAAAAAGAGAATATTGCAGTAGGTCTAGATATTGGGACAACTAAAATAGTTGCCATGATAGGCAAGAAGAATGAGTATGGGAAATTAGAAATTTTAGGTGTTGGAAAATCTAAAAGTTTAGGTGTGGCCAGAGGTGTGGTAAATAACATCACTCAAACCATACAATCAATACAACAAGCGATTCAAGAAGCCGAAAATAATTCAGGCTATAAAATAAAAGATGTAGTGGTAGGAATAGCGGGACAACACATCCGCAGTATTCAGCATACTGATTACATCAGCAGAAGCAATCCCGAAGAAGTAATTGGCGGGAATGACATTCAGCTTTTGATTGACCAAGTAAATAAATTGGCAATGTTACCTGGCGAAGAAATTATACATGTTTTGCCACAGGAATTTAAAATTGACGGACAATCCGAAATCAAAGAGCCTATCGGGATGTATGGTGGAAGATTAGAGTCTAGTTTTCATGTTGTAGTAGGACAAGCATCATCGATTCGTAATGTAGGCAGATGTATTCAAAGTTCTGGAATCGAATTGTCAGGATTGACCTTGGAACCATTGGCTTCAGCTGATGCCGTTTTGAGTCAGGAAGAAAAAGAAGCTGGAGTTGCGTTGATTGATATTGGTGGTGGAACAACAGACTTGGCTATTTTCAAAGATGGTATTATTCGTCACACAGCGGTAATTCCTTTTGGAGGAAATGTGATTACAGATGATATCAAAGAAGGATGTTCGATCATTGAAAAGCAGGCTGAATTATTGAAAGTGAAATTTGGATCAGCTTGGCCAGGAGAAAATAAAGACAACGAGATTGTTTCTATTCCAGGATTAAGAGGTAGAGAACCAAAAGAGATTTCGTTGAAAAATCTATCTAAAATAATCCATGCTCGTGTTGTGGAAATTGTAGATCAGGTATTCACTGAAGTGAAAGCTTACGGACACGAAGATCCTCGCAAAAAATTAATTGCAGGAATTGTGCTTACTGGTGGTGGTGCGCAATTGAAACACATCAAACAGTTAGTGGAATACATTACTGGAATGGATACTAGAATTGGATATCCAAACGAACATTTGGCTGGAAATTCAGATGAGGAGATTTCAAGTCCTTTGTATGCAACAGCAGTCGGATTAGTAATGAAAAGCATTGAGAATAAAACACAAAGTGCAATAAGAATGGACGCCATTGAACAACCTAAAGCTCCGGTATACCGACAAGCAGTTGTTCAAAATCCGGTAGTGAATGAAGTTCTTGAGAAAGAGGAAGAAGAAGAGGATCAAAACTCAAATGAGAAACATAATTCTACCGTAAACAGGATTCAAAGAAATTTCTTTGACCGTTATGTTGATAAGATTAAGGATTTCTTAGATAATGCAGAATAGGGCAGTGCCCAGAAAAACACAATAATTAATAATAAATATCAAAAACCAAATAAAATGATGAGCAACTCAGAATTTGGAAGTATTTCATTTGATTTACCAAAGAACCAATCAAATGTAATAAAAGTTATTGGTGTAGGTGGAGGCGGAAGTAACGCCATAAACCACATGTTTAAACAAGGAATTAAAGGCGTAGATTTCATCGTATGTAATACGGACTCTCAAGCCTTACAAAGTAGTTCTGTGCCTAATAAAATTCAGTTAGGAGTACATTTAACGGAAGGACTTGGAGCTGGAGCAAACCCAGATGTAGGACAGCAATCTGCTATTGAAAGTATTTCCGAGATTGAAAAAATGTTGGATAGAAATACTAAAATGGTATTCATCACTGCCGGAATGGGTGGTGGTACAGGAACTGGAGCTGCACCGGTTATTGCACAATTGGCTAAAGAAAGAGATATTCTTACTGTAGGAATTGTGACATTACCGTTCTTATTTGAAGGAAAAGTGCGTCAGGAACAAGCCTTAATTGGTATAGAAAAATTACGCAAGCAAGTCGACTCTTTAATTGTTATCAATAATAACAAATTAAGAGAAGTATATGGGAATCTTGGTTTCAAAGCTGGATTTTCAAAAGCGGATGAAGTTTTGGCAACAGCCTCAAGAGGTATTGCTGAAGTAATTACGCATCACTATACTCAAAATATCGATTTAAGAGATGCTAAAACAGTATTGTATAATAGCGGAACTGCTATTATGGGATCTTCTGTTTCTTCTGGTGAGAATAGAGCTAAGGAAGCTATTATTGCTGCTTTAGATTCTCCGTTGTTAAATGATAATAAAATTACAGGTGCCAAAAACGTATTGTTGCTTATCGTTTCTGGAACTAATGAAATTACAATTGACGAAATTGGAGAAATCAATGATCATATTCAAGCTGAAGCGGGTCACAATGCAAATATTATCATGGGGGTTGGTGAAGACGAATCACTAGGTGATGCTATTGCTGTTACCATTATTGCTACAGGTTTTGATATTGAACAACAAAACGAAATTGTAAATACGGAGCCAAAAAAAATTATACACACATTAGAGGATGAACAAAGAAGTGTTCATAATCTAAGTAATAAAACGGTTGCAGCTTTTGATTTAAATACAGAATCTCCAGCTTCTAACTCAAACGAAAGAATAGTTTTTGATTTGTTGGAAGATACTGTTGTTGCTCCTGAGCCAGTTGTAGCGGCGCCAGCTATCAATAAAGAAGAATTGATGGTAATGTCTGAATTTATTAAAAATTTAGACGTGACTTTCGAAATTGTTTCTCCTATTACTGATATTGATTTTACAATTTCATCTCCAGTAGCAGAAGTAAAAGCAGTACAGCCAAAAGTTATCGAAAGACAAGAACAAACTACTTTCTCATTTGATTTACCACTTTTCAAAGCAGAACCGGTAGCGCAAGTTGAAGAAAGCAAAGTAATGTTTGAATTGACAAATGAAACTCGTGATATCAAAGTAAACGAAGCGGTTCAATTTGTTCCCGTAACAGAATTGACTGATAATGGAATTATCAAATATTCTCTTGAAGAGTATATGGAGCCAGAGCACGATTTCATGGCGAAACCAGTTGCTAAAACTCCGGAAGTTGTTGTTCCTGCTGAATTAAACATCACAATGAAACAAGTAGATACATCAGTAAATACACCTGTTGACTTTGATGCTGTTTCTCCAATGGAAATGACAATCGAGGAATCATTGAGAATGAGAGCCGATGAAAGAAGAAAAAAATTAAAAGAATTCAATTATAAGTTTCATAACAATGTTTCCAAAATTGATGAATACGAAAAAGAACCGGCTTACAAAAGATTGGGAATAGATATTTCAAACAATCAAGCCAATAATACAAATTCGAGAATTTCTGTGGGAACAGACAGCAACAACGATCTACAGTTGCGTTCTAACAACTCGTATTTACATGACAACGTAGATTAACTAACTCAAACCAAAATGAGGTAGCCCGAAAATTCATTTAATTTTCGGGTTATTTTTTTGTCGTTTCGAGCAACAAAGCAATCTATTGCTAATTACAGTAAATTTCTTTAATTTTGTCGGGCCTTAATCCAGCTGTCGTTTCAAGCTTTTTGTCAAAAATGTTTTTTTCTACGCCCTTAAAAGAGCTTCTAAAGTCGCTTTTTAAGTCCATGAAAAAATACATTTTCTCCTAAAAGGCTTTCCACTACTCCCGAAGCGTCGGGACTGGGGCATTAAGCAGTCGTTTTCATAATTAGCATTTCAACAATCGATTGAACAAACAATCGATTAACTAAATTAACAATAAAGAATATGAGTTTATCAGTACAAATCATGGACGAAATGAAAACCGCCATGAGAGCCAAAGATACAGTTGCATTAGAAGCTTTAAGAGCAATTAAATCTGAAATCCTGTTAGCGCAAACAGCGACGGGATCTAAGGAAGAAATAACGGAAGATGATGAAGTTAAATTGCTTCAAAGATTAGTAAAAACACGTAAAGAAAGCGCTAGAATTTTTACGGAGCAAAACCGTTTGGATTTAGCTGAACCAGAATTGGCTCAAATTGCAGTAATCGAAAAATTCCTGCCGGCACAATTAAGCGAAGCTGAAGTAGAAGCTGTAATAGCTAAAATTATTGCAGAAACTGGTGCGTCAGGAATTGCTTCAATGGGAAAAGTGATGGGATTAGCAGCAGCACAATTAGGTGGAACAGCCGAAGGAAAGACAATTTCTACAATAGTTAAAAAACTATTGACATAAATTTTATGTTTGTTAATTAACGATTTTACATCATAAATCTAAAATCGTTAATCACCAATCTAAAATCAAATGGCTGCGTAGTTCAACTGGATAGAATATCAGATTTCGACTCTGAGGGTTGCAGGTTCGAACCCTGTCGCGGCCACAAATACAAATAGAAATGCTTCAAAAAATCAAGTTTCCTTGAAATTATTTTGAAGCATTTTTTATTTTAAAGCGGTTATAAAATATGTCATTACAAATTTTCATTTCGGTACTTTTTGGAACATTATTTCTCCTGCTTTTAATTTTTAGAGTAGTGGAACCAGCTTATATTTTACTGTTTAATAAGCCGCTTTATATTCATTGGTATCCTTTCTCCAAAAAATTAAAACCAAGCCAACGCCAGATTTTAGTAAATGATTTTCCATTCTATAATAGGCTTTCTTCTAAAAGGAAAATGTATTTTGAGCACCGAATAAACGAGTTTGTTGCTAAATATGAATTTATAGGAAAGGAAATTGTTATTACGGAACAAATGCAAATGCTGATTGCGGGGACGTATGTGATGTTAACTTTTGGAATGAGGAATTATCTTGTCAGTTTATTCAATAAAATTATAATCTATCCTTCCAGTTATTTTTCTACCGTGAACGAAACGTATCATAAAGGAGAATTTAATCCTAGAATGAAAGCGGTCGTTTTTTCGTGGGAAGATTTTTTATTGGGCCATTTAACCTCAAATGATAATATTAATCTGGGTTTGCACGAGTTCTCTCATGTGTTGCATTTTCATTGCCTAAGAAGTAATGATCCAAGTGCGATTATCTTTTTTGATGAATTCAATGAAGTCGTAAAATATTACAGTAATCCAGTTTTAAATAACGAGTTAACTCGAACAGATTATTTTAGGCTGTATGCTTATGAAAATCAATTCGAATTTTTATCGGTTATCTTAGAACATTTTTATGAAACTCCCCATATTTTCAAAAAGGAACATCCGGAATTATATGCTCATATTTCAAGAATGATTAATTTTAAAGAAGAATATTTAAAATAAAAAATGGCGCTTTAAGCGCCATTTTTTATTTTCTAGAAGTTTGTTAGCTTCTTTAAATCGTGTATCGTTTGCGTTGGATTTTCTGCTTTGAAAACAAAACTTCCGGCTACCAAAACATCAGCTCCGGCCTCTACTAATTGTTTTGCATTTTTATTGGTTACACCACCGTCAACTTCAATGATTGTAGTTGCTCCTTTTTTGGTGATTAAAGCTTTTAGCTTTTCAATTTTAGCATACGTGTTTTCTATAAAAGATTGTCCTCCAAAACCTGGATTCACACTCATGATACAAACTAAATCAATATCATTGATTACGTCTTCCAGTAAATCAATATTTGTGTGTGGATTGATGGCAACTCCGGCTTTCATCCCTTCAGCTTTGATGGCTTGCAGTGTTCTGTGAAGGTGCGTACAAGCTTCATAGTGTACACTTAGAACATTTGCTCCTAACTCAGCAAAAGTTTTAATGTAACGGTCAGGATCAATAATCATCAAGTGAACGTCAATTGTTTTTTTTGCATGTCGGTTAATGGCTTCCAGAACTGGCATTCCATAAGAAATGTTGGGAACAAAAACGCCATCCATAATATCAATATGAAACCAATCAGCTTCACTGTTATTAATCATTTCGATGTCGCGTTGCAGGTTTCCAAAATCGGCAGCAAGCACTGATGGTGCAATAAGTGTATTCTTCATTGTGTAGTTGTATTGTTTGTGCAAAAGTAGTTTTTTTAGAGCAATTGCAGAAAATTTTTTTAATGAAGGGAGAACTCGCGAGTTGTCCGTAAACCGCGTAAGGGATTACTTCACTAGGGATTTATTTTTTATATGTGTTCAGTGAATTTCATTTGAGGCAGTATCCTCGAAGTGTAACGGAGAGATAAAGCCGAAAGCCTGACCCGAAGTTTTACGGAGGGTTACGCCCAAAAAAATAATGATGTAATTGGTTTGCTTTGTACCTCGCAATTGTAAAAAATAAAACTCCGGTAATCAGCCGGAGTTTCAATCATCAATCAAAAAACGAACAGTTAATCAGACCGTCGTTACTTATTAGTCTAAAGCCGAAAGTCAAAAATCATACTGTTGTTGAACTTTATGATTTTTGACTTTATGACTTTTGACTGTTTTATCCTAAATAGGTTTTTAGTATTTTACTTCTTGAAGTGTGTTTTAATCTACGGATTGCTTTTTCCTTGATTTGACGTACACGCTCACGAGTTAGGTCGAAAGTTTCTCCTATTTCCTCTAATGTCATTGGGTGTTGGTCACCAAGACCAAAGTATAAACGAACTACATCGGCCTCTCTTGGAGTCAATGTTTCTAAGGAACGCTCTATTTCGGTACGCAATGATTCGTGGATTAATTCTCTGTCTGGATTTGGAGATTCACCTGAACGTAAAACGTCATAAAGGTTAGAGTCTTCTCCTTCTACAAGAGGTGCATCCATTGATAAGTGACGACCAGAGTTTTTCATGCTCTCTTTTACGTCATTTACGGTCATGTCAAGCTCTTTTGCAATTTCCTCAGCAGATGGTGGACGCTCGTTAGATTGCTCTAATAAAGCGTACATTTTGTTGATTTTATTGATAGAACCAATTTTGTTCAAAGGCAAACGGACGATACGAGATTGTTCAGCCAATGCTTGTAAAATAGATTGACGAATCCACCAAACGGCATACGATATGAATTTGAAACCACGAGTTTCATCAAAACGTTGTGCTGCTTTTATCAATCCTAAATTTCCTTCGTTAATCAAATCGGGAAGAGTTAACCCTTGATTTTGATATTGTTTTGCTACCGAAACCACGAAACGTAAATTGGCTTTTGTCAATTTCTCTAATGCTTTCTGGTCACCGGCTTTAATCTTTTGTGCTAATTCTACCTCTTCGTCAGCGGTAATAAGGTCAACTTTTCCAATTTCTTGTAAATACTTGTCTAATGAAGCAGTTTCACGATTGGTTACCTGCTTGGTGATTTTTAGTTGTCTCATGTTTTTTTTGTCTCCTCAATTTTTAAGTGTACAAATGATTATACGTATGGAGTTTCAAAAAAGTTACAATAGTTTCAAAAATAATTTAATTTAAAAACAAAAATCCCGTTTCAAATTCATGAAACGGGATTTTTTATAAATAAACCTTTAGTAAACTAAGAATTGATTACTCTTTTTTCTCCTCACGTGGAGGTCTTGGCATTAAGGCTTTTCTAGATACTTTCTCTTTACGAGTTTTAGGATCTAAACCTAAATATTTAATCATGAATACATCACCCATGTTTACTACATCGGCAACATTCTCTGTTCTTTCCCAAGCCAATTCAGAAACGTGAAGTAATACTTCGTTTCCTGGAGCGTCAAGGTACTCTACAACTGCACCAAAATCTAGCATTTTGATAACTTTTACTTCGTAAGCTTCTCCCATTTGTGGTTTGAAAGTGATTGACTTAATTTTAGCCAATACTGCTTCAATTCCTGCAGGGTCAGTTCCTAAGATTTCGATAACTCCTTGCTCATCTACTTCGTTGATTACGATAGTTGTTCCAGTAGCTTTTTGTAATTCTTGAATTACTTTTCCACCAGGTCCAATCAAAGCACCAATAAAGTTACCAGGAATTGTTCTTGTAATGATTTTTGGAGCATATGCTTTAACATCCGCTTTTGGCTCAGCTAAAGTTTCGATTAATTTTCCAAGGATATGTAAACGACCGTCACGAGCTTGAGCTAATGCAGCTTCCATAATCTCGTATTTCAAACCGTCGATTTTGATGTCCATTTGACAAGCTGTAATTCCTACAGAAGTTCCGGTCACTTTAAAGTCCATATCTCCTAAGTGATCTTCATCACCAAGAATATCAGACAATACAGCAAAACGTTCTCCATCAGTAATTAATCCCATTGCAATTCCAGAAACGGGACGAATCATTTGAATACCAGCATCCATTAATGATAATGTTCCTGCACAAACTGTTGCCATTGAAGATGAACCGTTAGATTCTAAAACTTCAGATACTACACGAATTGTGTAAGGACAATCAGCAGGAATCATGTTTTTTAATGCTCTTTGAGCCAAGTTTCCGTGACCTACTTCTCTTCTTGAAGTTCCTCTTAAAGGACGAGCTTCACCAGTTGAGAAAGGAGGGAAGTTATAATGTAAGTAGAATTTTTCTTCCCCTTGTTCAGACGGAGAGTCAATTTGGTTTGCTTCTCTAGATGTTCCTAAAGTTGCAGTTGCCAAAGCTTGTGTTTCTCCACGTGTAAACAATGCAGATCCGTGTACAGATGGTAAATAATCTACTTCACACCAGATTGGTCTGATTTCTGTAGTTTTTCTTCCATCTAAACGTGTTCCTAAATCTAGGGTTACATTACGAACCGCTTCTTTGTTAGTTTTGTAAAAATATTTAGAAACTAAATCGCCATTTTCTGCCAATTCTTCTTCTGTAAATAATGTTTTTACTTCTTCTTTTACTTCTGCAAATGCAGCTGTACGTTCTTGTTTAGAAGAACCTTTACTTGCAATAGCGTAAATTTTATCATAAGATGCTGCTTTTACTTTAGCGTAAATAGCCTCATCTTCTTTCTCACCTTCGTAAGTACGAACTTCTTTTTTTCCAAAAGCAGCTTGCAAACGTAGTTGAGCAGCAATTTGATTTTTAATGTGTTCGTGTGCAAATTTAATTGCTTCTAGCATTTCTGCTTCTGAAATTTCTTTCATCTCACCTTCTACCATTGCGATAGAATCCATAGAAGCTCCAATCATCATATCTATGTCAGATAATGCTAATTGTGCACGACTTGGATTGATGATGAATTTACCATCAATTCTTCCAACTCTAGCTTCAGAAATTAAAGTTTCGAAAGGAATGTCAGATAAAGCTAATGCTGCTGAAGCGGCTAAACCTGCTAATGCATCAGGCATCACATCTTCATCATAAGACATTAATTGAATCATCACTTGAACTTCTGCGTGATAATCATCTGGGAAAAGCGGACGCAATACACGGTCTACTAAACGCATTGTTAACACTTCGTTATCACTTGGACGAGCTTCTCTTTTGAAGAAACCACCAGGGAAACGTCCTGCTGCAGCAAATTTTTCACGATAATCTACCGTAAGTGGTAAAAAGTCGATACCTGGACTTGCTTTTCTTGAAGATACTACTGTTCCTAAAATAACAGTTTTACCTATTCTTACTACTACAGATCCATCCGCTTGTTTGGCTAAACGACCTGTCTCGATTGTGATGTTTCTGCCATCACCTAAATCGATACTTTCTACAAATAATTGTGGAATCATAAATTTAATTTATTAGTTAAACATGGGTTCTAGTTGTGTTGTAGTTGTTGTTTTGCGTAGTTAATGCCTAAAACCCAATGAAAAACCAAACTTTTTTTATTATTGTATATAAAAACAAAAAGAGGCACTTTCGCACCTCTTTTATATTGATTATTTTCTGATATTCAATACTTTGATAATTTCACGGTATCTGTTGATTTCTGTTTTCTTCAAGTAATCCAACAAAGCTCTTCTTTTACCTACAAGCAATACTAATGAACGCTCTGTGTTATAATCGTGACGATTTTTTTTCAAGTGCTCAGTTAAGTGGCTAATTCTGAAAGTGAACAAAGCAATTTGCGCTTCTGATTTTCCAGTGTTTGTTTTTTCTCCGTGTTTAGCGAAGATCTCTTCTTTAATCTCTTTAGTTAAATACATTCCAATATTTGTTTAATGATTTTTATGTATGTCGTACATCTATTGTAAGACGGGTGCAAAGATAATCTTTATTTTCAAACCGACAAGTTTTAGATGATATTAGTGTTTTGCATCATCCAATTTTCAAAATAGTATTTAACTCTTTTGAAAATTATTTTATTGATATTGGTAAAGAATACAATACACTTCTGTTCATTCCCCTTGTTTTACTAGCGCTCCATTGGTTATAACTTTTTACTACTCGAATAGCTTCATCATCAATTCCGAAACCTAATTTTCTGACGACTTTAATATCACTCGCTCTACCGTCTTTTTCAATAATGAATGTTAAATATACAGTACCCGATACTTTATATAATTTAGCTTCGCTAGGTTTGATGAAATTATTGCTAATGAAATTGTAAAAATGCTTTATCCCCTTTTTGGGTTCAGGCATAGTAGTTATTGAAGTATAATTATATTTAATATTGTTAGAATCTGTGCTTGTTCCAGATATAAGATTTCCCTCTATATAATTTTCGGTATAGCTATACTTTTCGGAATCAACAATACCTTCCCATGTTCCATGTTTTAAACCATTAACAATTTTTCCAGTTTCATAGAAATTGTCAGTTTTTATTTCATATTCACCAATACCGTCAATTATTTTTTGGTTGCCATTGATGTCCCAAAATTGAATTATTTTATAACTAGGAGTTCTACTGTTGTTATCTATGAAATATTCAGTCTCTGATTTTTTTTGTCCATTTTGATACCAATTATATTGTTTTCCAGTTTGCGAACCGTTTATATAACTTTCCATGGATTCTTTGTTACCATTTTCATAATAATAAACAAACGGACCTTCTTTTTGTAAACGATCTTTGAATTTTGAGGCTCCGGCCATTTGTAAGACTCCTGATTTAAAATAATCATAAATTTTATAGCTTTCTTTATCAGAATAATAATCTTTGATTATTCTATAATATTTATGATTTGCTTCAGTAGTCTCATTCCATGTTGAATCTAAAAATATTTTTCCGTCTTTTGGAGTTTGTGAAAATGAGAAAGTGGACACCAAAAATAATATTGCAGCAAATAGATTAGTTGACATAAGATGTTTTATTTGCTGTCAAATGTAATTATTTTAGTACAATTTAGCTACTTCTGTATTTACAAATTCCAAAAATAACTCATCGTCTTTAGTAAAAGGATCCAAGACATGGCTGTCAATATCAATTTGTCCTATGTTTTCTCCGTTTACAAAAAGTGGTACTACAATTTCTGATTTTACGGTAAAACTACAAGCGATATAATTGTCTTGCGCTGCAACGTCAGGAACTACAAAATTTTTATTAGAAACTGCTACTTGTCCGCAAATTCCTTTTCCAAAAGGGATTACAGTATGATCTGTTTCTGCTCCAACATAAGGACCTAAGTGTAATGTTTTGGATTCGTGATTAGCAAAATAAAATCCAACCCAATTATAATAATCAACGGAGTTACTCAGAAGCTCACAAATAGACAATAGTTTTTCGTCTCTTGATAACGTTGTATTTAAAGTGATTTCGGTTACTTTTGGTTGTAATTCTTGAAATGTCATGTTTTTAATTTTTATTTATGCAAAAGTATTTAAAGCCAGTTTCAAAAATTACATAAATTTGTTAAAAAATAGATTTTGAAAAAATATTTTATTCTCTACAAACCGTTTTTGCTTTTTTTGGCAACCTTTTTTTTGAGTTATATAGCACTGACTTTTTTGTATCAGCGCTATCTTAATGGTTTTGAGGAAAATAAAATAGATTCTATTACCAGAATGGTGAGTGAAAATACGGAGGAAGTGTTGCAATTGTTCAATAATGGATCTTCAATTGAAGAAAGTGCTGCGCATCCTTATATGAAGCTGTTTTATAATCAAAAATATGTTGCCCGTATTATAGAAGGCTGTAATGCAATTAGTGTAATTATTTTGTTTATTTCATTTGTATTAGCTTTTTCGGGGAAACTACAAGCAACGCTGCTTTTCATCTTTGGCGGAAGCCTTCTTATTTATGTGTTGAATATTTTGAGAATAGCTGCTTTAAGTGCATTGATTTTTTATTTTCCAAAACAAGAGCCGTTTTTACACGGAGTCCTTTTTCCTTTGTATATTTATGGTGTAGTTTTTATTTTGTGGTTAATTTGGGTTCGTAAATTTTCAAGATATGCTTCAAAAGATATTAAATAACAAACTGAGATTCGTACAATTCCTTCTTTTGGTTGTATTATTAGTGCTTGTTCGTACTTTTGAAAATCAGTTGTTTTATGATCCTTTTCTGGATTTTTTCAAAAAAGATTTTGCCAAGTTAAGGCTACCAAGTTTTGATTCAACCCAATTATTTTTAGGACTATTGTTCCGTTACACATTAAATACCGTTATTTCATTGGGTATTATTTATGTCATTTTCAAGGATGTCGCGATGGTTAAATTTGCCTTCGTCCTGTATTATTTTTTCTTCATGATTTTAATTGTTGCTTTTTTCTACATAGTCTACTTTGCGAATGAAAATAGTAATTGGGTCTTATTTTACGTTCGCAGGTTTTTGATTCAGCCTATTTTTGTCTTATTATTTGTTCCGGGATTTTATTATCAAAAACAAAATAAGTAGTCTTTTTTCTTTATCTTTATGTTGATTTAAGTGTTTGTTTATCAAATCAATAAGGGTATGAAAATTATCAAACATTCTGGGGATATTGTCGAATTTAATTCTGATAAACTTAAAAAGTCACTTTTAAAATCGGGAGCAAGTGCTATTGCGGTCGATAACATACTTTATGCTATAAAAAAACAAATGTATGAGGGTATTTCTACGAAACAAATCTACAAAATGGCTTTTTCATTATTGAAAAAAACGGCTAATTCCCATGCGGCACGTTATAATTTAAGAGAAGCAATACGACTGTTAGGTCCAGCAGGTTTCTTTTTCGAAAAATATATAGCCCGTCTTTTTGCTTCGGAACAGTATCAAACGGTAACAAATATAAGCTTGCAAGGTAAATGTGTGCTGCATGAAATTGATGTTTTAGTAAAGAAGAATGAGCAAATTTCAATGATTGAATGTAAATATCATCTGGGGAGGGAAGCCGCTTCGGATGTGAAAGTTCCCATGTATATTTTATCTCGTTTCAATGATTTGAAGGAAAGACAGCATGCCATTTTTGAAAAAAAAGATGTCATTTCAAATTGTTGGATTGTCACAAATAATAGGTTTACGACTGATGCTATCGATTTTGCAAAATGCTCCGGATTGAGTTTATTAAGTTGGAATTATCCTGAAGACAATAATCTAAAAACAAAAAATGACACACATTATCTTTATCCGGTAACTTGCTTAACTACTTTATCAATAGCCGAAAAAGATAAGTTATTGATATTAGACGTGATTTTAGTCAAAGAAATAATAAACCATTCCGATTGTTTAGAAAAAATAGGATTGAGTCCAAACCGGATAAAAAACGTATTAAAAGAAGCAACGGAATTATGCAGTTATATTTAAAATAATACAGGATTGTTTAATTTTAAATTCAAATCATATGAAAGTTAAATTTATTGGTGGAGCAGGTACAGTAACCGGTTCAAAAACATTAATTGAAAGTAATGGGATTCGGATTTTGATAGACTGTGGATTGTTTCAGGGCATCAAGCCTTTACGGGAACTCAATTGGGAACCTTTACCTATTTTACCAGCCACGATAGATTTTGTTTTGCTCACTCACGGCCATTTAGATCATTGCGGTTGGTTGCCAAGATTGGTAAATCAAGGTTTTGAAGGTAAAATTTATTGCACGAGTCCCACAAAAGACATTACTAAACTCATCCTGCTGGATAGTGCGAAAATTCAGGAAGAAGAAGCTAAAAATGCTAATGAAGGGAAATATTCCAAACATGAAATTGCCGAACCACTTTATACGGTAGAACAGGCTGAAAAAGTTTTTCCGTTTTTTAGAGTAATTAAAACCAATGAACCAGTTCCTTTGGATGCCCAAATTGAAGCTGTTTACACAAATGCAGGCCATATTTTAGGAGCTTGCAGCATTGCGTTGACACTTGAAAATAAAACGTTGGTTTTTTCCGGAGACATTGGCCGCGATAATGATGTATTGATGTATCCGCCAACCAAACCTAAAAAAGCCGATTATGTTTTTCTCGAAAGTACCTATGGCAATCGATTACATCCTCAAACAGATACTAAATTAGAATTGGAAACTTATATAAATAATACCGTTGAGAAAGGCGGAACCATCATTATTCCGAGTTTTGCCGTAGAGCGTGCCCAAACCATCATGTACTTATTGTGGCAACTCAGAGAGGAGGATAAAATCCCTAATATTCCTTATATTATTGACACTCCAATGGGGATTAATGCACTGAATATTTTTTCGAATAATAAAAAATGGCACAAGTTATCGCTGGAAGAATGTGCCGAAATGAGTAAAATGTTTTCATTGGTTTCTGATTATCAAGAAACCATGCAGGTTATTTTTGATGAACAGCCTAAAGTGGTTATTGCTGCCAGCGGAATGGTAACTGGAGGAAGAGTATTGGGGTATCTCGAACATTATATTGGCCTTCCGGAAACTACCGTAATTATTGTGGGATATCAAGCCGAAGGAACCCGCGGAAGAAAATTACTGGAAGGAGCAAAAGAAATTAAAATTCATGGTCGCTATTATCCTGTAAAAGCTAATATTTTGGAAATACAAGGTTTGTCTGCACATGGAGATCAAAAAGATTTGCTTAACTGGTTGTCAGAATTGGAAAATAAACCTACACGAGTTTTTCTTGTGCATGGAGAAAATGAGCCTATGGATGAGCTTCGTATAAAAATTCATGAAAAATATGGTTTTGACTGTAAAATTCCTTTAATGGGACAAGAATTTGAGTTGTAAATTCTTTAGGAATTTAATTTTTTGATGTGATAAAATCACTAATTTTGCAAGGTGAAATTTAACAAACATATAAGTATACTTCTGGCTTTTTTCGTATTGGTTTCCAATATGGGATTAGCATTTAATGTTCGTTATTGTGGAAGTGAGATTACTTCGGTAACTCTTAAAACACCTGTTCAGGACCAAAAATTAGAAAAAGATTGTTGTGGGGTTGTTGAAAAAGAATCACATTGTTGCAAAGACAAAGAGGTTAAATTTCAAAAGAAAACAGATGATTTAATTCAAAAAACAGTCTCTTTTCATCCCGATTTTATATTTCAAATGAATGAATGGAATCCTTCTGTGTTTTCATTTGTTTCAAATTTTAAAAACAGTCCATTTCTTTCGTATTACTGCGATGCAAATGCGCCTCCTTTTTTTAAATTATACCACCAATATATTTTCTACGCGTAGTTTTAATGTTTCTATAAAAACTTGAATCACACCTTTGTGATTTTACATTTTTCAAACATTAAAAATCAATCATGCAAAAACAAATTTCAATACTTTTATTGTTCTTCTTTTGCGCTTTTAATTCTTTTGCTCAAGATACTTTGCAGGAGATAAAAGTAAAAGGCAACAGTAAAAGTTTAAAAAAATCATATAGCTTAACGGCTAATACTACAGTACTGACAAGCAAAGAGCTACTCAAAGCTGCTTGTTGTAATTTAGCAGAAAGTTTTGAAACCAATCCTTCAATCGACGTTAATTTTTCGGATGCTTTGACGGGAACGAAACAAATAAAAATGCTGGGATTAACGAGTCCTTATTTGATGATTACTGAGGAAAATATTCCTTCGGTGCGTGGTGCTTCTCAAGCCTACGGATTATCATTCACTCCGGGAACTTGGGTCGAAAGTATTCAAATCACTAAAGGAGCTGGAAGTGTAGTTAACGGCTTCGAAAGTATTTCGGGACAAATTAATACCGAATTGATAAAGCCCATTAGCGATATTCCATTTTTTCTTAATGCGTATGGTTCAACAGATTCTCGATTCGAATTAAACACGCATTTCAACAAGAAAATTTCCGAGAAATGGAGTAGTAGCTTGTTTGTTCACGGAAACACGAGGGTTTCAAAAAACGATATGAATGACGATGGTTTTCTGGACAATCCATTAGCAAAACAAATCAATGTTTTGAACCGTTGGCAATATACCAATGCCGAAAAAGGATGGGTAAGTTTCATCAACTTCCGTTATATGAATGATCAAAAACAAACAGGAGAATTAAATTTTGACCCTGATAGAGATAAGGGGACAACGAATTATTGGGGCTCCGAAATCAATACAGAACGGTTTGATGTTTCCACTAAATTAGGGTATGTTTTTCCGGATATGCCGTATCAGAGTATTGGTTTTCAAAATGCTTTTAATAGTCATGATCAAAATTCTTATTTTGGGTTAAATAAATATAATATTAAACAAAAAAGTTATTATTCGAACCTTATTTTTAATTCGATTATCAATAATACAAAACATAAATTTTCAACGGGTCTGAACTTCACCTATGATAAATACGGTGAGTTTGTCAATGCAAATGATTACAGCAGGATTGATAATTCGGTTGGCGCTTTTTTCGAATATACCTATGATAACACAGATGATTTTAGTGTAGTTCTTGGCGGTAGAATAGACAATCATAATCGTTTGGGAACTTTTGCTACGCCAAGATTGCATGTGCGATACAATCCTTGGGAGAAAGGTGTTTTGCGATTTTCAGCAGGAAGAGGGAAACGAAGCGCTAATGTTTTTGCCGAAAATCAACAGCTTTTGGCAAGTTCAAGAACCTTTGATTTTTTGGATACCAATGGAAAAATATACGGTTTGAATCCTGAAATTGCATGGAATTACGGGCTGAGTTTTATGCAGGGCTTTTTACTTTTTGGTAAAAGTGCTGATGTTGGTTTTGATTTCTACAGAACCGATTTTCAAAATCAGGCAGTTGTTGATGTGATGCAAAGTCCGCAACAGGTTTTGTTTTACAACTTAATTGGGAAATCGTATGCCAATAGTTTGCAAGTAGAGTTTAATTATGAATTAGCTAAACATTTTAATTTGAGGACAGCCTACAAGTACTATGATATTCAAGCGGATTATTTGTCAGGAACGTATCAAAGGCCATTGCAGGCAAAACATCGTTTCTTTGGGAATTTAGGATATGAAACCCATATTTTGGATAAAGGAAAACAATGGAAGTTTGATTATACTTTCAATTGGCTCGGCAAACAACAATTGCCCAATACATCAACAAATCCTGTAGAAGATAGGCTACCAGAATTATCGCCATCATTTTCTGTGATGAATATACAAGTTACACGAACTTTTTCTTCTACTTTTGAAATCTATATTGGTGGAGAAAATATTGGAAATTACAAACAAGATAACGTTATCTTGGGTAATGAAAATCCATTTGGTCCTACTTTTGATGCGTCGATAGTTTATGGTCCAGTTTTTGGACAAATGTATTATGCGGGTTTACGTTTTAAAATTAAATAGTCTTAAAAAAATTAAATTATGAAAAATATAATTGTAGTACTGTTACTGACATTTGTTGGATTTACAGTTCAGGCTCAAGAAGTGAAAAATAAAAATGCTAAAGTTGAATTTCATGTGAGCGGGAATTGTGAAATGTGTAAAAAGAGAATTGAAAAAGCGGCATTAAGTGTCTCGGGAGTGAAATCTGCCGATTGGCATATGGATTGTGGCACTTTATATTTGATTGCAAACGAACAGAAAACGGATGTTCTTACGATTCAAAAAGCGATTGCAAAAGTTGGTCACGATACAGATGAAGTCAAGGCATTAAAGGAAGATTATGAAAAGCTTCATACTTGTTGCCAATATGAGCGAAAATGATTTTAAAGAAAACCAAAGTGAAAGCTTTGGTTTTTTTAATGCCATATTTTGAATGTTTTTTTGAATGAAATTATGGTGGTTAACTATAAAAAGCCATGTTTTTAAAGCGCTAGAATCCCGAATAAAAAAAACAATATTTGATTGTTGGCAATGGAAAGTTAATTCGGCTAATTTAAATAGTTAATAAAACTTTAAAATAGTAGCATAAATTGTGGTTAAGATATATTATCCGTACTTTCACGCACGAATAATTTTAGCATAAAACACCGTAGAATGAACGATTTTGATTGGAAGAATTTGATTGACCCGCTTTTTTATATTCATTTTGATGTTAATGGAATTAAATTGGGTATTTATATAGTTTTATTTATTGTTTTTGCAGAAACAGGTCTTTTTGCGGGGTTCTTTTTACCAGGAGATAGTTTGTTGTTTTTAGCAGGGATTTACAGCCGTGATTTAATAGAAAACATTTTATTCATTGAAAATGATTTTGCGAATGTTGTTCTTTTATCAACACTTGTGGCTTTAGCAGGTATCTTGGGTAATGTTGTTGGATATTGGTTTGGTTCAAAAAGCGGTTATTACTTGTACAATAAGGAAGATAGTTTTTGGTTTAAGAAAAAATATTTAGTTCAATCAAAAGATTTCTTTGAAAAATACGGAGGCAAAGCAATTATTTTTGCTCGATTCCTGCCAATATTTAGAACATTTGCGCCAATAGTAGCTGGAATTGTTTCTATGGACAAAAAGAAATTTATGTTTTATAACATTTTAAGTTCTTTCATTTGGTCATTCACATTGATTTTCGCAGGGCATTATTTATATGGTTTTCTACTTGAAAATTATCAGATTGATTTGAAAGAGCACATCGAAATAATTGTTATAGCTTTAGTTGGGATTACTGTTTTACCGGTAATTTATAAGTTCAGCAGAAAGTCAAAAACTCAAGAATAATTAATGATTTTTTATCATAAAAAAACCGTCTCGTAAAAACAGAGACTATTAAAGAAGTCATTTTGGAATTTGATAATAATGAATAAGAAGGAGCATAAATCTAGAGTTTATGCTCCTTTTTTTGCATAGATTCAGGAATTAATGAGATGTACATATTTATAGCAGTAAAAAAAACAGCTTAGTGCGTATTCTGATTTAGATGACTAAATAGTACCTATAGCTGATTTTCTTAGTAAAGCCAATGGGTTAATTGATTTTACTTATTATGAATTATCGAAAAAAGAGTTTTTTTATAAATCAATAATTTGCGTTTCAGAAATCAGTTCGCCATTATAAGTAAAACCTTCTATAATTATTTTTATTTTTTTCTGATTGAAATTTGGAACATCAATTTGAGAACTATTTTTTTGGTCCGTTAATAGGGTAGGAATCCAATTAATTACCCCGTAATACAAAAAACCTTGGCTCAAAGTTGAATTATAGTTAGAGTTTTCAAATTTTGGTGCTGTAGTAAAACCATTTGCCAATTCTGAGCTTTTTACATTAGTTTTTAGAGTACTATATATAGGTTTTTTAGTGTATATCCTTATGATTCCTTGAAGATTTCTACCAGATGGGATTAATGCATTCGGATTCATGTATATTTCTTCCAGTTCATTCATTTGTATGTTTTGCAAATAGGAAAAGTCCCTAATTTGAATATTGTCGACAAAAATTTCGGGTCGAGCTGGAATATTTGAACCAGAATTTAGGACCGTAATGCTAACATCCATACCATTGTCAGACACCTTAAATCCACGAGTATTAATAAAAGTTAAAAGGTTCATTGTCTCTTGTTCGGAAATTTTATAACCTCTTAAATTTCTATTTTCCATAGTGTTGGCATGGGTTAACATATTTTTTTTAGCCTCTGCTTTAACAGTGACAGTATTTAATTCAATAATGTCATCTTCGAAAACAGGTAATTCTAAAATTTGAGAGTTTGTTGTTTGTTGTAAGTCGGTAGGGTTAAATCCTTTAAATGGGAACTTATATTCTCGATTACCATTTGTTATTTTCGCTGTATGAGTTAATTTTAAAGGTGTTGCTTCAACGTTTTTGAGCAAACTGAAATCTACTGAAGCTGAGTCTTTCAATACCAGATATTTGAATTCAAAATCTCCTGTTTCAGTTATAGGAGATTGAACATTGATTTGATGATGAAACGCACGGAATCTAATGTTGTAATCTTTCGCATTCTTTAAAGTAGGAGTCAATACTCTTCCTTTTACCGTAAGTCCCATGTCAAATTCATAATTGGGTTGTGGTGGATTTTGAACAATTTCGTTCCACGAGTATTTGGATTTTGATTGATTGAGCATGGCTAAGTCCAACTCGTATTTCTTGGCGGTATTTGGGTTCGTTTGGTATAAATCAATGTTTTTTATTGGTTTAATTAAATAGAAATTAGATAAAAAATCAGAAGTTATGGAAGTGTTTTTTTCGGTTGCAATAGAATTTGCGGGTACTATTGAAACGCTGAGGTTAGCATCGTTCTGACTGGATAGACCTTCAATTTGTATGGTACCAGTGTTAGTTGTTTTTTTAGAAAGAGTAAACTTTTGAGTTAAATTAGGGAGTTTGATGATGGTTCTTTCTGCAAGCTGATTCATGTTTTCATCTATAATTCGCACCGTATTGACGCCATTGGAGATGTTTTCGGTTGAAAATATGATATTTTGCTCTAATGAATTTGAATCTAAAGCAATATCAAATAGTAAAGCCCTTTCATCTTGCTGAACAACTAAAAATAATTGCTTTGATTTTAAATCATTAAATGTTGTAGCATTCGTTTTGATTTTAACTGATGCTTTATTGTTTAATGTATAACAATTTACTTCAAGAGACAATCCTTTAGTAGAAGGGTTTGGGAGTGTTTGTTGAATGATTTTGTTATTTATTTCTAACGTTAGTGAATAGGGATCATTTTTGGGTGTAACAATGAATTTTCCCAATCCATCGCTATTAATTGCAATCTCTGAAACTACTTCGTTAATGCTGTTTCTTAATTTTGCTGTCAAATTTCCAATTGGATTATTGAACATGTCTACGATTTTAACACCAACGGTATTAGTGATTCCATAAACTAAAGTGCCACCTTCTGGATGAATTTCTATTTGAGCAGATGCCAAATTGCTTTTTGTAGTGTCGAAAAAATCGGTCTTTGCAGGATTGATGATTTTTATTGGATATATGCTAGACTCATTTTCTTGGAAGTTATTCATCCAATTAGTATACACTTGAATGTAATAATTCCCAGAGGGCAATTTCTTTAAATCTTTGAATGCTCCTTCAAAAGTACCCGTATTTGAGTAGGCAAGTTGTTGATTTATTTTTATGCCTGCTTGATTGTACAGAACTACAAAAACGTTCATAGTTTTGTAAAAAGGTAAAAGTTCCTTTCGGTTGTAAGCATAGCCCTTAAACCAAATATCTTCTTCGGATAAATATGTATCTTTATTTAAGTGTAAATGAATGTTTTCTCGCTCTAAAGCAAAATAGTTATTTAGTTTTTCTACTATTTGTTCTTTCGGTCCATTAGTTTGACTGAAGTTTTTAGGGCAGAAAATAAACAAAAAAAGGAGTAGCCAATTAAGTTTTGATAACATAAAAATCAGTATCAGGAGGTTAATTTTGATTTGTATCTAAAACTATAAATATAAAAATAAAATCCGAAGTGATGAGCTTCGGATTTTATTTTTTTAAGATTTTTCTTAATTTTTATTACATCATTCCTGGCATACCTCCACCCATTGGGTTTCCACCGCCATTATCTTCTCTAATATCAATCAAAGCACATTCAGTAGTCAATATCATTCCGGCAACCGAAGCTGCGTTTTCTAACGCTACACGAGTTACTTTTTTAGGATCAATAATACCTGCTTTAAGCATGTCAACATATTCATCCGTTTTTGCGTTGTATCCAAAATCACCTTTTCCTTCAGCAACTTTTGCAACAACAACTGAACCTTCAAGACCTGCATTTTCAACAATAGTTCTCAATGGAGACTCTACAGCACGAGATACAATTTGAATTCCTGTTGCTTCATCAGCGTTGTCAGCTTTTAGAGTGCTTAATGCATTTTTAGCTCTCAATAAAGCAACACCACCACCGGCAACAATTCCTTCTTCAACAGCAGCACGAGTTGCGTGAAGTGCGTCATCAACTCTGTCTTTTTTCTCTTTCATTTCTACTTCAGAAGCAGCACCAACATAAAGTACAGCAACTCCACCAGCTAATTTAGCCAAACGTTCCTGCAACTTTTCTTTGTCATAATCAGAAGTGGTAGCTTCCATTTGACCTTTGATTTGGTTGACACGATTTTTGATGATATCAGCTTCGCCAGCACCACTTACAATTGTAGTGTTGTCTTTATCGATAGTCACTTTTTTAGCAGTCCCTAGCATTTCGATAGTTGTGTTTTCTAAAGTGTATCCTCTTTCTTCTGAAATTACTGTTCCTCCGGTTAAGATAGCAATATCTTCAAGCATTGCTTTTCTTCTGTCTCCAAAACCTGGAGCTTTTACAGCAGCGATTTTTAAGGCTCCGCGTAATTTATTTACCACCAATGTAGACAATGCTTCACCATCAACATCTTCAGCAATAATCAATAATGGTTTTCCAGATTGAGCAACTGGTTCCAAAACTGGTAATAATTCTTTTAAAGAAGAAACTTTTTTGTCATACAAAAGGATGTAAGGATTTTCCAATTCTACTTCCATTTTTTCTGAATTAGTAACAAAATAAGGAGAAAGATATCCTCTGTCAAATTGCATTCCTTCAACAACATCAACATAAGTATCAGTTCCTTTAGCCTCTTCAACAGTGATAACACCTTCTTTTCCTACTTTTGCGAAAGCAGTAGCGATTAACTCACCAATTACTTCGTCATTGTTAGCAGAAATTGAAGCAATTTGTTTGATTTTTTCAGAATCACTTCCTACTACTTTTGCTTGTTTCGCTAAGTCAGCTACAATAGCCTCAACCGCTTTGTCAATACCGCGTTTCAAATCCATTGGATTTGCACCTGCAGCAACGTTTTTCAAACCTTCTTTTACGATAGCTTGTGCCAAAACAGTTGCAGTTGTAGTTCCGTCTCCGGCTAAATCATTAGTTTTTGACGCTACTTCTTTTACCATTTGAGCACCCATGTTTTCCAAGGGATCTTTTAATTCAATTTCTTTTGCAACGGTAACACCATCTTTAGTAACGTTTGGTCCACCAAAAGCTTTTCCAATAATTACATTACGACCTTTTGGTCCTAGCGTTACTTTTACCGCATTTGCCAATGCATCAACACCACGTTTTAAACCGTCACGTGCTTCAATATCAAATTTTATATCTTTTGCCATTTTAATTTTATTTGTTAATTCGTTTATTTGTTAATTCGATTATATTATTGCTAAAATATCGTCTTCACGCATGATCAAATAATCTTTTCCTTCCAGTTTTAATTCCGTACCAGCGTATTTTCCATAAAGCACAGAATCACCAATTTTTACAGTCATTGTGTGTTCTTTTGTTCCGTTTCCAACAGCAACAACAGTTCCTTTTTGTGGTTTTTCTTTTGCTGTATCTGGAATAAAAATTCCTGAAGCAGTTTTTGTTTCAGCTGCAACGGGTTCGATAAGAACTCTGTCTGAAAGAGGTTTAATGTTTAAAGCCATGATTGTATATTTTTATATTATTTATTTTTATTACGGTTATGGAGATTTCAGAAATTGTGCCATCCTAATGAAACTGACATAATTTCTTATAAAAAATGCCAGCTTTGACAGGCTGGCATTTAGAATATGTTGTAATAATTTATTCTGCTGGATTTGTTGCAGCAGGAGTATTTTGAGCAGGAGCAGCTGGCGTGTTTGTAGCTGGTGCTGCACTTCCTGTGTTTTCGATGATTTTAGAATCAGTATCACTTAATGTTCCTGTAAAGCTTAAGCTAGAAAGTAATATAAGTGCAATTAGTATAGTTGCTAATGTCCAAGTGCTTTTGTCTAAAAAATCAGTTGTTTTTTGTACTCCACCTAACATTTGAGAACCACCTATTGTAGATGATAATCCTCCACCTTTAGGGTTTTGAACCATGATAACTACGATTAATAGAAAACAAACTATAGTTATTAAAACTAAAAAAATTGAAAATGTGCTCATTGTTTAATTATTATTATGTTGTAAAATCTTAATATCCGATATGCGGTCTGCAAAGAAACTACTTTTTTCTGGATATTTCAAAATTAATATTTCATAAGCTTGAATCGCTTTTTGATATTTTTTTGTTCTAAATATACTCTGGCCAAAGTCTCTGTCATCAAGAAAGAATTGTCGGCTGCATTTAAGTCAAAAGTAACGGTCGAAGCAACTCCATGTTTTACCGGAGAAATCTTTGGACTGGCTTCAATAAACTTATCGATTAATTCTAATTTCTTTCTTTTATCTTCATCTATTATAGGAAGTGGTAAATTAATAGCACTTTCTTTCTCTCTTTCGATAGGTTCAGTGCGGGAAAGTTGAAGCCATTCTTGAAAGGAATGTTGCTCACTTTTAGAAAAATCTAAAGGTTTTCCAATTGCCAGTTTCTCTTCGGTAGTTTTTGAAGCATCATCAACATCGACAGCAGAAGCTTCTTTTATTGATGTGAGTATGGATCTTTCTAAAGAATTTATTTTAGATTCCGTTTTTTCTTCAGTAACAATGGTTTCACTGTCGACCACATTTATATCAAGAATTTCTAGTGCTTTTTTATCGTAAAGACCTTTTTGAATCGAAGTGAACGTATCCGAAGTAATGAAGTCAAATAAAATAGATCGGTCAGTTGAATGTGCTGCAGTAACTTTTAAAGCAGTATTGTATTTAAAGCTATTTTGATTGTAAAGCCCTTTTAATTGAATTGCTCTGGCACTTTGAAAATAAGGAAACTCAACGAGTACTTTTTCCAAAGCTTCCGTTTGCTTTTCATGAATAGCATCAGGTTTATTAATCAAATAAGTATAATCGGTTACGTTCATAAAGGGTATTCGTTTATTTGGTTATTCGTTTGTTTGTTACTCGGTTAACCGAATCAACAAATTATCGAATTTAAACCCATTTACCATTTTGCAAGTGACTCATTAAAGATGTCTTGTGTAATTCTTTCAAAAATTTCCTTTAAAGCACTGTTCAAAGTTGCTCCTGTCAATTGTTGTTCCGCAGGATAATCATAGAAAAAAGTGAATGGTTTTTCAAAATCATCTGTTTCTTTTTTCTTATTAGTAAAACGAACATTCACTCGAATTGTTAATCGGTTCTGAGCTGCTCGCTGATCTGCAGTAGCAGTCATTGGACTTATTCTGTAATCTACAATTTCTCCTTCGTAAGTCAAATCAGCACTACTTTTGACCAAGTTTAAATTGGTTTGATTCTGGATTAAATCTTGAAGTTCTAATGTAAATGTTCTGTCAATACCAGGTTCAATTAATTCAGCGTTATTTTGAAAAAAGCCAACTTGAAATGTTTCGGCATCAATTTTACCAGTTCCGGTAAAGTTATAAACCGAGCAACTGTTGATGCTTACTATAATTATTGAAAGCAGAATAAGTTTTATATATTTCATTTTCTATTTTAAAATTTGCTTCGCCGGTTTGCTAACGCTCGGGTCAAAGATATTCTTTTTGAATTAAATCATTTGTGTCTTAGTGCTTTTGTGGTAAAAACTACAAGTCAAATTGTTTGATTTTTCTATATAAAGTCCTTTCAGAAATGCCTAATTCGTCTGCGGCAGCTTTTCGTTTTCCTTTGTTTTTTTCTAATGATTTTTTAATCATTTCGATTTCTTTTTGCTCTAAACGCAACGTTTCCTCCTCTTCGATTGTTTCTGCAAAAAGATAATTATCATCATGTTCCTGATACAGCTCTTCATTGTTTTGAGTAGTGATTAAGGCTGATCTTGGTTCTTCTTCAAAATCTATTTCGCTATCATTTTCTTTCGAACCATATATTTTTTTTATCAAATGCTGATTGGTTTCTTGAACTTTAGACACGCCGTTTTGAATCAATTCCAAAGTTAATTTTTTCAAATCGTTCAAATCACTTTTCATATCAAAAAGTACTTTGTACAAAATTTCTCTTTCGGTACTAAAATCACTTTCGCTTTTCTTATCCTTTATCACAGATGGTAAATTGTTTCCCAGAACTGGCAGATATGATTGTAAAGTCACGGCTGAAATATCACGATTAGTTTCCAAAACAGAGATTTGTTCGGCTACATTTCGCAATTGACGAATATTACCGCTCCAACGAAACTTCTGCAATAATTGGATAGCGTTTTCGTCCAGTTTTAAAGGTGGCATTTTATATTTATGGGCAAAGTCAGCAACGAATTTCCTGAATAACAAATGGATGTCATCTTTTCGATCGCGTAAAGGAGGCAAAGTAATATCTACTGTACTTAAACGATAATATAAATCCTCACGGAATTTCCCTTTTTCGATAGCATCAAATAAATTGACATTTGTAGCGGCTACAATTCGTACATCTGTTTTTTGAACCTGGGAAGAACCTACTTTTATAAATTCGCCATTTTCAAGAACACGTAACAAACGCACTTGAGTAGTTAAAGGCAGTTCACCAACCTCGTCCAAGAAAATAGTACCGCCGTCAGCTACTTCAAAATAACCTTCACGTGTATTGGTTGCGCCGGTAAAAGCGCCTTTTTCATGACCAAAAAGTTCACTGTCAATCGTTCCTTCAGGTATGGCTCCGCAGTTTACGGCAATGTATTTTCCGTGTTTTCTGTGCGAAAGCGAATGAATAATTCTAGGAATATTCTCTTTTCCCACACCGCTTTCTCCCGCTACTAAAACGGTAATATCAGTTGGAGCTACCTGAATGGCTTTTTCTATCGCACGGTTGAGCTTCGGGTCATTCCCGATAATCTCAAATCGTTGTTTTATAGCTTGAACTGATTCCATATTTTATTTTTGTTTAAAGTTCTATTTGTTTAAAGTTTCAAGTTATTGAGACAACTTTAAACCTTAAATTTTAAACTTTTCTTAATTCATCTCACTCAAACCAACTGCTGCTCCTTTCAAAGTTCCGCTGGTACAAGAAATAATTCTCACATTCACAAAATCCCCAATCTTGTAATTTTCTTTCGGAAAAACCACCGTAATACTTTGTGAATTTCTTCCTGAAAATTCTTCTGTCGATTTTTTTGAAACTTTTTCTACCAAAACTTCTACCGTTTGTCCAATGAATTCCTCAGAGCGAAACCAAGCGTGTTTTTGTTGTAAGTCGACAATTTCCTGTAATCTTCTTGCTTTCGTTTCTTCGGTAACGTCATCTTCCATTTTTCTTCCTGCCAATGTTCCCGGACGTTCTGAATACGAATACATATAACCAAAATTATATTTTACATACTCCATCAAACTCAAAGTGTCTTGATGATCTTCTTCGGTTTCTGTAGGGAAACCAGCAATCATATCCTGTGAAATCGAACTGTTTGGAATAATAGTTCTGATTTTGTCAATCAAAGTCATGTATTCTTCACGCGTGTGCAAACGGTTCATTTCTTTCAAAATTCTATTGCTTCCGGACTGAACCGGCAAGTGAATGTGTTTGCAAATATTAGGATGTTTCGCAATCACATGCAAAACACTTTCGTGCATATCTTGTGGATTAGAGGTCGAAAATCGGATTCTCATTTTAGGGAAACCAACAGCTACCATTTCCAGTAATTGGTCAAAATCAACTGCCGTAGCTTTTTGCATTTCGGTAGCATTTTCAAAATCTTTCTTCAATCCGCCACCATACCAAAGGAAACTATCTACGTTTTGTCCCAAAAGTGTAATTTCTTTAAACCCTTTGTCCCACAAATCTTGAATTTCCTTCATGATACTTTGAGGCTCACGACTGCGCTCACGTCCACGGGTAAACGGCACCACGCAAAACGTACACATATTATCACAACCACGAGTAATTGAAACCAAAGCGGTAATTCCGTTGCTCATCAATCGAACCGGCGAAATATCACCATAGGTTTCGTCTTTCGACAAAATCACGTTAATCGCATCACGACCTTCTTCTACTTCCAGTAAAAGGTTTGGTAAATCTTTATAGGCATCAGGACCCACAACAAGATCAACGATTTTTTCTTCTTCAAGGAATTGACTTTTCAATCGTTCCGCCATACAGCCTAAAACGCCCACTTTCATTTTTGGATTAATACGTTTTACAGCATTATATTTTTCCAAACGTTTGCGAATAGTTTGCTCCGCTTTGTCCCGAATAGAACAGGTATTGACCAAAACTAAATCGGCTTCTTCCAGAACTTGCGTTGTATTGTATCCGTTTCCGGATAGAATAGAAGCTACAATTTCACTGTCCGAAAAATTCATCGCACAACCGTAACTTTCTATAAATAGTTTTTTTGTGTTCTCAGGTTTATTCTCCAGAACAAGACTTTCGCCTTGCTTACTTTCTTCAATAATCTTTTCCATCATGTATTTTCAAAGCACAAAGATAACGCAATTCAAATAAATATGACAAGATGTCAGATTAAGAATTAACACTATTTTAAGGCATTTTTTCTGGGGAGCTATTTACTTCGTCAGTTCGCTTTGCTTGTGTCCCGCTTTCCGTTACAATCCCAACCCTTCGGGACTCACAAAAAAAGTAAAGTTTCCAAAGTCCTAAAAAAAAGCTTCCGTTGTTCGCTTTTTTAGAACAGGGAACTTTTACTTTTTTGCTCTGGGCTTTTCACTATAGTCGAGGCTAAAAAACAGTCGAGTATGTCAATAACTTACCTATTAATGATTGTGAAATAATTCAAAAATAAAATCTAAAGCCCAATATTTAAAAAAATTAGATACTTTTGTCCCAGAAAAATAGAGCAATGGCAAAGAATTTAGTTATAGTTGAGTCCCCTGCAAAGGCAAAAACAATCGAGAAATTTCTAGGAAGTGATTTTCAAGTAGAGTCCAGTTATGGGCATATTGCTGACTTACCTTCCAAAGAAATTGGTGTAGATGTGGAAAATGGTTTTAAACCCAAATACGAAGTTTCTGCCGATAAAAAAGCGTTGGTCACTAAATTAAAAGGATTAGCAAAAAAAGCCGAAATGGTTTGGTTAGCAAGTGATGAGGATCGCGAGGGTGAGGCTATTTCTTGGCATTTAGCCGAAGAATTAAAATTAGACAAAACCAAAACCAAGCGAATTGTTTTTCACGAAATTACTAAAACTGCGATTCTAAAAGCAATTGATAATCCACGAGAAATCGATTATAATTTAGTTAATGCACAACAAGCACGTCGTGTTTTGGACAGATTAGTTGGTTATGAATTGTCGCCTGTACTTTGGAGAAAAATTAAAGGGGGACTTTCTGCGGGTCGTGTACAATCAGTGTCTGTTCGTTTGATTGTAGAGCGTGAAAGAGAAATTCAGAATTTTAAAGCCATTGCAACATATTCTGTTGTGGCTGAATTTACTAACGAATCTGGAAAAACATTCAAAGCCAAACTGCCTAAAAATTTCAATACTAAAAAAGAAGCCGAAGATTTTTTAAATAAAAATATAGGTTCTACATATAAGGTAGCCGATTTAGAAACGAAGCCTACCAAAAAATCACCAACTGGACCTTTTACAACTTCGACTTTGCAACAAGAAGCCGCCCGTAAATTGTATTTGCCTGTTGGAATTACCATGCAACTCGCACAGCGTTTGTACGAAGCCGGACTTATTACTTATATGAGAACGGATAGTGTGAACTTATCTAAAGATGCAATGGAAGCAGCTGAAGCGGAAATCATCAAATCCTACGGAAAAGAATTTTCTAAACCTCGAACTTTTGTCAATAAAAGCAAAGGAGCACAGGAAGCGCATGAGGCGATTCGTCCTACGGATATGTCAAGACATACGGTAGATATCGACAGAGATCAAGCGCGTTTGTATGATTTAATTTGGAAAAGAACATTGGCTTCGCAAATGAGTGATGCACAATTAGAACGTACTAACGTGAAAATTGAAGCAAATAATCACGGTGAAATATTCACGGCATCTGGAGAAGTTTTGCTTTTTGAAGGTTTCTTGAAAGTATACTTGGAAGGTCATGATGACGATGAAGAGGAGCAAGAAGGAATGTTGCCTGCGATGAAAGTCAACGAAAAATTACAAAACAATTATATCTCAGCAACCGAAAGATATTCTAGACCACCAGCAAGATATACGGAAGCTTCTTTGGTAAAAAAATTAGAGGAATTAGGAATTGGTCGTCCTTCTACTTATGCGCCAACAATTTCTACTATTATCAACAGAAATTATGTAGAGAAAGGAAATCTTGACGGTCAAGAACGTAATTATACGCAATTGACTTTACAATCCGGGAAAGTAGGAGAGAAGTTACTGAAAGAAAATACAGGTTCTGATAAAGGGAAATTAGTTCCTACAGATATTGGAACTATTGTTACAGATTTCTTGGTTAAGAATTTTGGAAACATTTTAGATTATAATTTCACTGCAAAAGTGGAACAGGATTTTGATGAAATTGCAGAAGGAAATATCGTTTGGACAAAAATGATGCAAGAGTTCTACGATAAATTTCACCCAACTGTGAAAGATGTAGAAGCGAATGCAGATAGAGAAAGCGGTGAAAGAATTCTGGGAACTGATCCAAAAACAGGGAAACCAGTTTCGGTGCGTTTAGGGAAATTTGGGCCAATGGCACAAATTGGAGCTGCCGATGATGAAGAGAAAAAATTTGCCAGTTTAATGGCAGATCAAAATATAGGAAACATCACTTTAGAGGAAACTTTGAATTTATTCTTGTTGCCAAAAAATCTTGGAGAATATAAAGGAGAAGAAGTTGAGGTGAGTAATGGTCGTTATGGTCCATATATTCGTCACGGAGCCGCTTTTGTTTCGTTGCCAAAAGGAGAAAATCCTCTAGATGTAGATTTTGAAAGAGCTCAGGAATTAATTGATGAAAAAGCCGCCGCCGATGCGCCAATAGCAGTTTATAAAGGAGAAGGTGTACAGAAAGGTGTGGGTCGTTTTGGTCCTTTTATCAAATGGAACGGTTTGTTTATTAATGTGAGTAAAAAGTATAACTTTGATAATCTTTCTCAATCGGATATTGAAGCCTTGATTGAAGATAAATTGCAAAAGAATATTGATAAGGTTTTACATAATTGGGAAGAAGAAGGAATTTTAGTTGAAAAAGCCCGTTGGGGACGTTCGGTAATTACTAAAGGTAAAATCAAAATTGAATTAAGTAAAGATGTTGATGCCACAAAATTGACATTAGCCGAAGTTCAGGAAATGATTGCCAAGAAAACACCAGCAAAAAAAGCACCGGCAAAGAAAGCAACAGCGACAAAAAAACCAGCAGCTAAGAAAGCAGCTGTTAAGAAGAAATAAGTATAAACACATTCCATTCTTACCTTCCCTCTCCTCTGAAGAGGGTTGTGGAGAGGAAAAAAAAGAAATAAAATGGAATTTGATTTTCTGAAACCCGTAGATGATGAAATCCTTGCTTATATAAACGTATTGACTTCTCAGCAATTGGGAAGTAAAATTGTGCTGCATACAGAAAAACAGTTTCCGGATTTAAATAAGATTAAAATTGCTGTAATAGGCGTTTTAGAAAATCGAGGAGACAAAAAAGCTGTTTCGGATGTAGATTTAATACCACTTAGAAAAGAGCTTTACGGATTGTTTCCAGGGAATTGGGATGCTTCTATTGCTGATTTAGGTGATATTCTGGCAGGAAATTCTGCTGAAGACACTTATTTTGCCTTAAAAAAAGTGGTTGCAAGTTTAATCAAGAAAAAAATAACTCCCATAGTTATTGGCGGTTCTCAAGATTTGACGTACGCGCTCTATAGAGCTTACGATGATTTGGAACAAATGGTCAATCTAGTTTCCATTGATAATAAATTTGATTTTGGTAAGGATGAAGAGGAAGTCTCGTCTTCGTCTTATTTGACAAAAATAATTGTAGACGAGCCTAATAATCTTTTCAATTATTGTAATATTGGGTATCAAACGTATTTTAATTCGCAGGAAGAAATAGATTTGATAGAAAAACTGTTTTTTGATGCCTATAGATTAGGGGAAGTTTCTAATAATATTTCTATTTCGGAGCCTGTTTTTAGAGATGCTGATTTAGTAAGTATTGATTTGAATTCGGTTAAATCATCTGATTCTGGAAATTTTATTTCGTTTGCACCAAATGGTTTTAATGGAAAAGAAATTTGTTCTTTGTCACGATATGCGGGAATAAGTGATAAAGTATCGTCATTTGGAATATTCAATCATAATAATTCGGCACAAGAATCTGTCATCATCGCACAGATAATTTGGTATTTCATAGAAGGGTTTCATTATCGTTCTAATGAGTATCCTTTTGGAAGCAAAGAGAATTATTTAAAATACATTGTTCCATTAGAAGAAGAGGAACTTGTTTTTTATAAAAGTGATAAAACGGATCGATGGTGGATAGAAATTCCATTTATTTCAAATGTTAATAATAAACTAAAAAGAAATACGTTATTACCATGTTCCTATGAAGAATATTTATTGGCATGCAACCAAGAATTGCCTGAAAGATGGTGGAAAGCACAACGAAAGAATATTTTGTAATCATTATTTTACATTTACAATTCTGTCCTTGAAAATTGTTTAAAAATTAATGGATTTTATAAGCTTAACATTATAAAACAGATAAAAAAATCGATTTTTGTGTATTTTATCGATTATTTTAGCATTTTATCGACAAAATATTTTTTTTGTATTTTATTTAACATTATTTTTGAGCTCAAATTAATTTCATAACAAAAATATTGTTTTATTAATAAATAATAAATAGGTTTACACACTTAAAAATAATGAATAGATAACCAAATTTATATGAAGAAGTTCATTGCATATACGTCAATTTTGGCCCTTTTAATCGGCTGTGGTAAATCAAGCGATAAAGGAGAATTAGTTGGTATTAATGGAGGTAAATGGCATCCTGAAAAGCCTTATGGAATGGCTTTAATTCCTGGTGGTGCTTTTATTATGGGTAAATCAGATGGTGATTTAGCTAATGTGGAAGATGCTCCTACAAAAACTGTTACTGTTCGTTCATTTTATATGGATGAAACGGAAATTACCAATAGTGAATACCGTCAATTTGTAGAATGGGTAAAAGATTCTACTATGAGAGTTAGATTAGCTATTCTTGCTGATGAAAGTGGTCAGACTGCTGGTGCGGGAGATCCTAAAGGTAAAGGTAAAAATGCCGGAAGTATTGGTGATTTTGCTTTTAATGATTCAGATCCTGAAAAGATGACAGCTTATGATAAATACATGTATGATAATTATTATAGTGTAGGTACTGCTGATGATCCTTATGCAGGAAGAAAGCTTAACAAGAAAGTGAAACTAATCAAGGATACTAAGTTGTATCCAGATGCATATTACGCCGAAGTAATGGATTCAATGTATTTGCCAATAGAGGCTTCATACAATGGATTAAGAACTATAGATGTAAATAAATTAAAATTCCGTTATTCTTGGATGGACATTCAAGCAGCTGCAAAAGCTAAAGTTGGAAATAGAAAAAACTTCATCAGAACAGAAGAAGTAAAAGTATATCCTGACACAACGGTTTGGATTAAAGATTATGCTTATTCTTATAATGAGCCAATGCACAATGATTATTTCTGGCATAAAGCTTACGGAGATTATCCAGTTGTAGGAGTTAAATGGACTCAGGCAAAAGCTTTTTGTGCTTGGAGAACTTTAAATAAAAACACCTACATAAAATCTAAAAAGAAAGGTCACGATTTAATAAACTCTTTCAGATTGCCAACAGAAGCAGAATGGGAATATTCAGCAAGAGGTGGTTTAGAATCAGCTACTTATCCTTGGGGTGGTCCTTACACTAAAAATGACAGAGGTTGTTTCTTGGCGAATTTTAAACCTAACAGAGGTGATTATGCGGCTGATGAAGCTTTGTATACTGTAGAAGCAAAATCCTATGAGCCAAATGGTTATAATCTTTATAATATGGCTGGAAACGTTTCTGAGTGGACTGATTCATCATATGATCCAAATGCTTACGAATATGTTTCTTCAATGAACCCGAATGTTCAGGATTATAAAAATCAAAGAAAAGTGGTTCGTGGTGGTTCATGGAAAGATGTTGCTTACTTCCTTCAAGTGAGTACTCGTGATCATGAATATGCAGATTCTGCAAGAAGTTATATCGGTTTTAGAACAGTTCAAGATTACATGGGACTTCAAACCACCGGTAACGGGAAAAAGAAATAAATAAAAGAAACCAAATCTATATCTATTAAATTAAAAAAAAACTATTATGGCATTACTAAGTAAAAAACAAATGAATTTCGCATACGGTATGGGAGCTGCGGTTGTAATTATTGGAGCATTATTCAAAATTACACACATTGAATTTGGATTTATAACAGGGAATTTAATGCTTACAATAGGTCTTGTTGTTGAAGCTTTAATCTTTGCTCTTTCTGCTTTTGAACCAGTTGATGATGAATTGGATTGGACATTAGTTTATCCTGAATTAGCAAATGGAGTAAAAGGTGAATCTAAGAAAAAAGTTGAAGCTCCTGCTGATACTCAAGGATTGTTATCTCAAAAATTGGATGCGATGTTGAAAGACGCTAAAATTGATGGAGAATTAATGGCAAGCTTAGGGAATAGTATCAAAAATTTTGAATCAGCTGCCAAAGGAATTGCTCCAACAGTAGATTCTATTTCTGCAACTAAAAAATACAGTGAAGAATTGTCTATGGCTGCGGCACAGATGGAATCTTTAAACAGCTTATACAAAGTACAATTAGAAAGTGCTTCAAGAAATGCTGAAGCAAATAAAGAAATTGCTGAAAATGCAGGGAAATTAAAAGAACAAATGCAATCTATGACTGCAAATATTGCTTCATTGAACAATGTTTATGGTGGAATGCTTTCTGCAATGGGTAATAAAGGATAATTAGTTTCAAACTATAAAAAAACAACAAACTAATTAGTAGAAAATATGGCAGGAGGAAAACTAACCCCTAGACAGAAGATGATTAACCTAATGTACTTGGTTTTTATCGCGATGTTAGCATTAAATATGTCCAAAGAGGTATTATCAGCTTTTGGGATTTTAAATAATAAAATAGTAGAGTCTAACTCTATAACTGATACTAGAAATGAAAGTTCATTTCAACAATTAGCTCAAAAAGCAGTGGATCAACCAGGGCAATTTGGTGATAAAAAAGCTAAAGTTGAAAAAATTAGAGCTTTGTCTAAAGAGTTTAACGACTACATAGAAAATATCAAAACAAAGGTTACTACGAAATTTGAAAGAGATGCCGAAGGAAATTTGCCATACGAGCAAATGGATAAAGGAGATTTAATTGACAGAATGTTCTTTACTGGAGATAGAGTTTCTAAACAAGGTAAAGAGTTCTTAGATAAAATCAATAATTTCTCAACTCAAATAAAAGCGATTGGTGGAAGTTCAATTGCTGAATCTGAAATGAAAAAGATTGAAGCTAGATTTGCTACAAAACCAGTTTATTCTGAAAAAGCAGGTGCTAAATTAGATTGGATTGATTACAACTATAAGGGATATCCACTTATTGCTACAATTACTAAATTGTCTCAATTGCAAGCTGATATCAAAACTACTGAAAGCGATGTAATGACAGGAATGTTCCAGTCGGACTTAGTTGCTGCAGCATCACTTACAGCTTACCAACCTATTGTAGTTCTTGATAAATCTGTTTTCTTTCAAGGAGAAGCGGTAACAGGAAAAATTATTCTAGGTAAATTTGATCCATCATTAAAAGCAAAATCTGTTATTGTTAATGGATCTAGTGTACAAGCGCAAGCGGGTCAAGCTAAGTTCTCTTTTGGAGCTGGTAATATTGGAGAACATGCTATTGGCGGTTCATTTAATTTTGATGAGAATGGGAAAGTAGTTAGCTTACCTATTAAAGATAAATATGTTGTTGTTGCGAGACCAAAATCGGCTACTATTTCTGCTGATAAAATGAATGTAGTTTACAGAGGTGTTGTAAATCCAATGACTATTTCTTTTGCAGGAGTTTCTGCTGATAAAGTTTCTGCTAGCGCTCCAGGATTAAGTTCTGCAGGTGGTGGTAAATACAATATGAGTCCAGGTTCAGGTTCTGAAGTGGTTATTAATGTAACAGGTGCACTTCCTGACGGGTCTAAAGTTTCTGACAAGAAAACCTTTAGAATAAAAGGTATTCCTGGTCCAACAGGAACTATTAGAGGAGAAATGGGTGTTGTAAAAGGACCTAAATCAAATTTACAAATTGCTACAATTGGAGCTAAATTAGTTGATTTCGACTTTGAAGTTGGATTAAACGTAATTGGATTTAATTTAAAAGTAACTGGTCAGCCTACTGTAGTTGTTACAGGAAACAAGTTGAATGCACAGTGTAATGCTGTACTTTCAAAAGCAGTTAGAGGAGATCAAGTTACTATTTCTGAAATAAAAACAAAACTTGTAGGTGCAGGTAGCTATTTATTGCCAAGAACTGCTCCAGTAATTTTTGAAATACAATAAATAATAAGTAAGTTTATATTTGACCTACTTCAATATCTTATTATGATACCATGATGAATGTAAGAAATTTTTTAATCGCTATTGTCTCTATTACGGGAAGTTTCGCCTCTTTTGGACAGTCTAATTTGCTTAATGCAAAAACTCCTGACCAAATAGGACTTAAAACTGCGGCACAACTCATTTCAGATAATGATAAACCATTAGTCTATGGTTATGTGCATGATAGAGATGTTTTAATGGGTAAGACCACATGGGAAATTATTGACTTAAGTGAAAAAATTAATTTTGCTTTGTATTTTCCTATTGATACTTCAAATATTGGTTCTGATAGAAGGTCTTTGTATGATGTGCTTACAAAAGCTTTGAAAAATGGTAAAATTACTGAGGTATACACCGATAGTTATTTTAATACCAAAAAATCAATGCAAGATATTCAAACTTCATTGACTCGTATAGATACTACTGACGCAGGTAGAGAACAAATTAATGCTGGAAACCAAATATCTGATGAGTATATTTTAAGACAAGACTTAGCTGCTCAAGATGTAACCCAATATAAAATTAAAGGATACTGGTATTTTGACAAACGTCAGAGTGAATTGAAGTATCGTTTATTGGGAATTTGCCCTGTAACTCCGGATGTTTATACAATGAACAGTGATGAAAAGGATTATATCGAATTGTTTTGGGTATTCTTCCCAGCTGCAAGAGATGTTTTGCATGAAGCAAAAGCGTTCAATGATAAAAATTCAGCGATGCCAGTTTCATTTGATCAAATATTAAACTCGAGGCGTTTTAATAGTGTCATTTACAAAGAAGAAAATGTATACGGCGATAGAACTATTGAAGAATACATGAAAGATAACGCTCAAAATCAATTATTAGAATCGGAAAGAGTAAAAGAAAAAATTCGCAATTTCGAACAAGATATGTGGAATTATTAATACCGGTTTTAAAATATATTAAAAAACTCTTACTGTAATGGTAAGAGTTTTTTTGTTTTAATGTGTTTACTTTGCACTTATTTAAAAGGTATAATTTCAAATGATTGATTATTTAATTATAGGTTCTGGTTTAGCAGGTATTTCATTCGCAGAGATTGCTTTGCGGAATAATAAATCTATTTTTGTTTTGGATAATAATTCTCAAAATTCATCTAAAATTGCTGGAGGTTTGTATAATCCTGTTATTTTAAAACGTTTTAGCGAGGTGTGGCAGGCTCAAGAGCAATTAGTTTTAATGAATGAATTTTATACTCTTTTAGAAAAAAAACTAAATTGTAAGGTTGATTTCAAAAGTCCTATTTTAAGAAAATTCTTTTCCGTTGAAGAACAGAATAATTGGTTTGCCGCTTCGGATAAAGTTGCGCTTGCTCCTTTTTTGTCAACAGAGTTGATTTCTAAAAAGTACATAGGAATTGATTCTCCTTATGGTTATGGCGAAGTTTTACAAACGGGCTATGTAGACACCGCTTTGCTTTTAAATAAATACAGAGAGCATCTGAAGCATAACAATTTGTTTCAAGAAGAATCTTTTAATTATGATGCTTTAATAATTAATTCTGACGGTATTCAATATAAAAATATTCACGCCAAGCATATCATTTTTGCGGAAGGTTTTGGGATGCATGCCAATCCTTATTTTAATCAGTTGCCCTTAGACGGAACCAAAGGAGAGCTTTTTATTATTAAAGCACCTGAGTTAGATTTAGATGTAATTGTGAATACGAGTGTGTTTATTTTGCCACTTGGGAATGATTTATTCAAAGTTGGCGCAACGTATAATTGGAAAGATAAAACGGATTTACCTACTGAGGAAGGAAAAACAGAATTAGTAGATAGAATAAAGGAAATTATTACGTGTGATTTTGAAATTGTCGAGCATTTTGCTGGCGTTCGACCAACGGTCAAGGACAGAAGACCGTTAGTGGGGACACATAGGAATTATGAATTCATACATATTCTCAATGGTTTGGGAACCAGAGGAGTTATGCTAGGACCGGCAATGGCAAAAGCGTTATTTGAAAATATAGAATATCAAGTTCCACTAAATAAAGAAATTGATATTAAAAGATTTCTGCCTAAAGGGCAGCAGTAATATTATTTTTGGTTCGTTTTTGGATCATACGAAACAAACATATTGATGTAAATGTTTCTGGACCAGCGCAAGACAAATGGGAATAAGACAATAAGTGATGCAATTATAGCAATAAAAGCCACTTTTAGGCTGGAGCCAAAGATTACAAATGAGATTAAAAAAGCTGCAATTCCAACAGCGACATTCAATCCATAACTGACATACATTGCACCATAAAAAAAGGAAGGTTCAATTTGATATTTTAAACCACAATGGCTGCAATTTTCATGCATTTTCAAGATTTTATTGAAATGTAACGGATTTTTGTCCAAATACATACTCTCATTCTGACATTTAGGACAAGTTCCTGTTAAAATGCTATATAATTTGGATCCTTTTTTTAACATTTGCAAAAAATTTAATTTTTCCTTTCTTAGAGTTACAAATTTACACATTCGAAAAGGAATAAAATAACAATACATGCTTAATATACACAATTTATCCGTTTCGTTTGGTGGTACTTATTTGTTTGAAGAAGTTACCTTTCGATTGGGTGCCGGAGACCGTGTGGGTCTTGTAGGGAAGAATGGAGCGGGAAAATCTACCATGCTTAAAATGTTGGCTAAAGATTTTGCTCCTGATTCAGGTGTTATTTCTCAAGAGAAAGATCTTCGTATGGGATTCTTGCGTCAGGATATTGATTTTGAACAAGGAAGAACAGTTTTGGAAGAAGCATACGAAGCTTTTACAGAGATTAAAATTGTAGAGAAAAAGCTCGAAGAGATTAATCACTTGTTAGTTACAAGAACGGATTATGAAAGTGATGAATACAGTCAAATCATAGAAGACCTATCTGATTATACCCATCGTTTTGATTTATTAGGCGGTTATAATTATGTGGGAGATACCGAGAAAATTTTACTTGGGTTAGGATTTAAAAGAGACGTATTTGATAATCAAACCGAAACTTTTTCTGGTGGATGGAGAATGCGTATTGAATTGGCCAAATTATTATTGCAGGCCAATGATGTTTTGTTGCTGGATGAGCCTACGAATCACTTGGATATAGAAAGTATCATCTGGTTAGAAAGTTTCCTTCGAAATTATCCTGGAGTTGTGGTGATTGTTTCGCACGATAAAATGTTTTTGGATAATGTTACGAACAGAACGATCGAAATTTCCCTAGGAAAAGCGTATGATTTCAATAAACCATATTCTCAATATTTAGAACTGCGTCATGAAATTCGTGAGAAACAATTGGCAACGCAAAAAAACCAAGCCAAAAAGATTGAAGAAACGGAAAAATTAATTGAAAAATTCCGTGCTAAAGCTTCCAAAGCATCGATGGCACAATCGTTAATCAAAAAATTAGATAAAGTAGAACGTATCGAAGTGGATGAAGATGACAACTCGGTGATGAATATTACTTTTCCTGTTTCAAAAGAACCGGGGAGAGTTGTAATTGAAGCCGAAAACGTGACTAAAAGTTACGGTGATAAAACGATTTTGAAAGATATCAGTTTGTTAGTGGAACGTGGAAGTAAAATTGCATTCGTTGGACAAAACGGACAAGGAAAATCGACTTTCATTAAAGCTATTGTTGACGAATTCGAGTATAAAGGAAATATCAAGTTAGGACATAATGTACAGCTGGGTTATTTTGCGCAAAATCAAGCCGAATATCTGGATGGCGAAATCACTTTGTTGCAAACCATGGAAGATGCAGCTGCAGATACAAACCGAATGAAAGTACGCGATATGCTGGGTTCTTTCTTGTTTCGTGGTGATGATGTGGAAAAAAAGGTAAAAGTCCTTTCTGGAGGCGAGAGAAACCGTTTAGCGCTATGTAAATTGCTTTTGCAACCAATCAATGTTTTGCTGATGGATGAGCCTACGAATCACTTGGATATTAAATCTAAGAATGTTTTGAAAGCCGCACTTCAAAAATTTGGCGGAACTCTATTGCTGGTTTCTCACGATAGGGATTTCTTGCAGGGAATGTCAAATTTGGTTTACGAATTCAAAGATCAAAAAATAAAAGAATATTTAGGGGATATCAACTATTTCTTAGAGCAACGCAATATGGAAAATATGCGTGAAGTGGAGAAAAAAGATGCCCAAAAAGCAGCTGCGCCTAAAGAAAGCAACAAAGCTTCTTATGAAGATCAGAAAAAAGGGAAAGCGTTGCAGAATAAGTTGAGCAAAGTCGAGAGTCAAATCAAGCAATTAGAAAAGGACATTCAGCAAGATGATAAAATGCTCGCTTCTAATTATGATAAACACATTGAAGACGCTAAATTTTTCACGGCATACAATAAGAAAAAAGCAGAATTGGACAAACTTCTCTCAGATTGGGAAATAGTTCAGGAAGAAATAGATAATTTATAAAAATAGAGAGTTCCAATTTTGGAACTCTTTTTTTATGCAATAATCCCAATCATTTTAGAGTGTGCAATGGCTTCGCTACTATTCTGAAAATAACAAACAGAAACTTTCAAGGTTTCTAAATTTTTCAAAACCGCAGTTACTTTTTCTTTTTTGCTAGTTCCGGTTTGTCTAATATAAACGGCTTTTACGGTTACTGGAAAAATTTTACAAATGGCCTCGTATAGAAATGGATCGTGTTGCGAATCATCTCCAAGAAGCACGTATTCTAAATTGGGATAAAATTCTAAAATGTGTTTTATTTTGTCAAACTTATGATTGTGATTGCCTCTGCCGGTCAAGAAAAAATCAGTGAGGCTTGTTTTAATATCCTTCAATAATAAAACTGCTTTCGGGAGCTGATGAATTTCGGTGAATTTTGTGATAAAACGATACAAATTCCATTCGCTGCTGGAAACATAGAAAAAAGCATTGAATTCCTCTTTATTTTCCCTTCCTGCGGTGCTTAAAGCCTGATAATGCGTCACAACATCTTCATAGATTTTTCTCTTGTTTACGTTTTTAAATAATAAAACATATAATTTTTTCAAAGGATTCAGCGTGTGCGAAACTAAAAAAGTATCATCAATATCTGATATGATTCCTAAATTTCCTTTGTGAGGTCGAATGTAGCTGTCTCGGGTTGTTATGGATTCATTTTTGTAAACAATACTTACTTCGTAATCAATCCATCCATAATTAGTGTTTTGGTCTAATGGAACACAGAATTTAAAATAACCGTCGATTAATGTTTTGGTATGAATTTTGGCATTGTTGTGTTCTAAGTATACATCGGCGTTTGCCTGTGTTTTTATTTGAAACATTTTAATTACCGAAGTAGCGTTTTTCAGATTCTTTTTTTGAAAATTATACTCTTGAATTGTTGTTGGCTTAAAAACATGCCCCATCACAATCAATTCCTGTTCATTAGCATAGCCGCGATATAATTTTAAAATTGGTTTCATTTATTGTAGTACTTTTGAGTGTTGTTGAAATTAATTGTTTTTAATCAATAAAAGAAGAAAAAGTTTGAAAAATAATATTATGCTGGTTGTAAATCCAATCTCTGGGGATGTTGACAAATCAGAGTTGATTGATGCGACAACAATTTTTGCAGGAAACGAGAATTTAAATCTTGTAATTTATAATACTTCGGGAGCCTCTGATATTGAGAATATAAAAGTGCTCTATGAAACCTATAATCCGGAACGAATTATTGTTGCCGGTGGTGATGGGACAATAAAAATGGTTGCTGAAGCCATGGAAAATCATGACGTTATTATTGGGATTATACCGGCTGGTTCTGCCAATGGTTTAGCTGTTGATTTAAATTTGCCATCCACAATCGAAGAAAACCTAGAAATCGCATTTCATAACGACTACATGGAAATAGATATGATTTCTATCAATGGGAAAAAAAGTATCCATTTGAGCGACTTAGGCGTAAATGCAGAAATGATTAAGAACTATGAAAATAGTAGTATTCGAGGAAAATGGGGATACGCAATACAAACAGTTACCACTTTGATTGATTTAGACGATCCTTTTACTGCAACAATAACAGGCGATTTTGAAACAATAGAATGTACAGCAAGAATGATTGTGATTGCGAATTCTCAAAAATATGGTACAGGAGTTTCTATCAATCCTAATGGCGTTATGGATGATGGAAAGTTTGAATTAGTTATTTTGAAAAATTTAGATTTGGTAGTACTTGGGAAAATTATTTCAGGGAATATGCCTTTAGATTCAGAAGATGTTGAAATAATTTCTACAGATAAAGCAATGGTTAGGACAAATGTTCCAGTTAGTTTTCAAATTGATGGGGAATATTGCGGTACCGAGACAAATCTGAATATTGAAATTTTACCCAAACAAATGAAAGTAGCTATTCCGAATTTAATCAGCGGGATTATTTAAAGGGGTTTCGTTCCTGCCAATTGGTTTCAGGTTCGAGATATCTAAATATTTTAGGCATATACGAATTGACTATTTGATTGCTATGGGCTATAAATCCATACATTTTTATAGGTTTTGCGCCAACAGAACTTTTAATTTCCAATGCCGTTCTTGCAAACACAATTTCCTTAAAACCTTTATTAATGGAATATGCGATCATATCATACAGCATATTTAAATACAGCATTTTTTCGCGTTGAATACTTTCGTCATACCCAAGAAAATAAGTGTCCATTACAGCACCATTTTTTATTAAAGTATTAAATCCAATTAATTTTTCATCAATAAAATAGCCATAAAAAAGAAACTTGTCTTTAAAGATTTCTTTGAAAACCCTAAAATGGTTTTTAGGTAGAAAAAAAGTATTGAAAGGCGCATTTTTGGCCACATGAAGATACAAGTCATAAATAGTATCTTCCAGAGCAATGATATCCTCCAAATGCATTTTTCTTTTCTCAATAATGGTTGCTTTTTTTCGGGCTCGTTTGTGTTGATCTCTGTATTTTTTTGAAAGTGAGTCAATGTAATCTTGTTCTGATTTCCAGTTTTCATTAATGTGAAAAATCATATTCGGTTGTGTCGAAAACTGATAATCATTTTCGAATTCAGGAATACCAAAATTTCTAATGTCTTCTTTGTGAAAATCTTTATAAGTGGTTATATGGATTTTTTTGCCTTTAGACTGAAATATTTTTTGCAATGCTGATGTAGCTGACCTCAAGGTTTGCATTGCTTTCTTTTTATCAATAGACTCTGATAAAGCAAAAGAATTTTGCCCGGTTAGCATATTGTTTCCAATTATAAGAACATGAGAACCGAAATTTCTGAAAACTAAATTTCGAACAGTAGTTTTAATGCATTTGTCTCGATCTCCAAAAGATTCCAGTAGGTTTAAATCTAAAAATTGAGAGAGAGCAATCCCAACTAAAGTTTCATTTTCGAATAGTCCAATAAAATGACACACCATATTTTCCGGAGATGATTTTTCTAAAATCTCCAAGTATTTTTTGGATAAAAAAATGGTAGAAACAGCTAAGTCGTCCCAGTTTGAAGGAAGTTGCGCTGTCTCACTATAAATTTTAAAAGAATAAGGTGTAGTCAAAATTGAAGAGTAATTTTTTTTCAAAATTAGTTAATAAAGTTAAAGTATTTCTCAATGTCTCGAAATTAACTAACTTTATATAAATTAAAAAGTACATTATGGAAACCTATTCAGCAGAGACAATTCAACCAGAGTTAAAAGCGCTTAAAGATTGGCAATTTGCTAATAATGGAATTGAGAAAAAGTTTGTCTTTTCAAACTTTACTCAAGCATTAGGTTTTATAGTGCAAGTAGGAGTGATGGCCGAGAAAAGAAATCACCATCCGGAATTATTCAATGTGTATAATAAAGTCACAATCAGGCTGACAACACATGATGCTAGCGGAGTTACCGATAAGGATTTAGATTTAGCCAAAGCTATTGACGGAATTCAATAAAAAAATAAATTTCGTTTTGAAGAATGCCAAGACGAAATTTATTTTATTTTTTTTGGAAATTATTTCCAGGCACAAATAATTCCTCCCATAATCATAAAGCATACAATCCAAAAACCACCTGTTACCAAAGTATATTTGAAGCTTCTTCTTTCGTATAATGCATTAGTTCCTATAACCGGTAATACTAAAAATAGTCCAGTCATAAAACCATGTAAAGCTCCATGCTTGAAAGTTCTGAATGCCATTCCGTAATCTGCCATAAAAGCCTCGTAAGAAGGTTTTGCGATACTTGGATCTCCTCCCACCATTCCTAATGCGCCAAATTGATGTATTGTCAGCATTTGTATTATAAAGCTTATGAAAAAAGCGTACAGTAATGATAGTCCAAATGTCAAGAGCATATTTCCTCCTTTCATTTTTTCTTCGGTCATACCGGATTCTTTCATCCAAATGGTTCCAAAAACTTTTGGATTGTACCAAACAAATCCTACTACAAGTGTAGATAGCGCAGCAACAAAAAGTGCCAGAAAATTGATTTCCATAAAATTGGTTTTAAAGATTAGTAAATCAAATTTAACAAATTAATATTTAATTAAGAAAATCAAACATTCTTGTAAGATATAACTCTATAAAAATCACAAAACAGTGTAGTTCGTCGATTTTATTTGCTGATTGGCTTCGTAGTGTGTAGTTTTATGTGTATTAAAAAAATAAATCTAACGTTATGAGAAATATAACTACTCTATTTTTAACCCTTTTGTTTTCATTTTCAATGTTTGCAGATGTGTCTCAATCTGAGAAAGATGCGTTAGTAAAACTGTATCAATCTACAAATGGAGATCAGTGGAAAGTAAAATGGGATTTAGCATCACCTATTTCTACTTGGCATGGTGTTACGTTGCAAGACGATAAAGTGATTTCTATTGCCTTGGACAATAATAATTTGATTGGTGAAATTCCTGAAGAAATTTTAAACCTGGTAAGTTTACAAAAATTGGATTTACACAAAAATCAAATATCAGGAATAATTCCTTCTTCAATAGGGAAATTAAAAGAAATGAAAGTATTGAATCTTTCTTTCAATAGATTATCAGGAACAATTCCTTCTTCTATTTGTGAAATGAGTAATTTGAAAGATTTAGAATTGTATATGAATGCCATTTCAGGAGAATTACCAACGCAAATAGGAGCTTTGAATCAATTAGAAACACTTTCGTTATTCAATAATGAAATAGTAGGGCAAATTCCGACCTCATTATATGAAATAAAAACGCTAAAAACATTGCTTTTAAACAGTAATAAACTTTCAGGAGGATTAAGTAGTGAAGTAGTAAACATGACATCACTTGAAAATCTTAGTTTGTTTGATAATAAAATGATTGGTCAGATACCTTTCGAGCTTGAGAAATTAGATAAATTGAAAGAAATGAATATTTCTTACAATATGTTTAATGGATTAACATCTAGAAATTTAGCGGTTTTAGATACGTTAAATATGACAATGATAAATGATAAGGGAGTAGCGGTTTTATTAGAAGTGAATACTGGTAAAAATACAGCTATTGCTTCTGAAGATTAATTTAGAAATAATAAAGAGTTTGCACTACTCTTTGATATTACATATTTAGTTGTTTTAATAAACTTAGTTTGTCTAAACCTGTGAAGCTTGCTTCACAGGTTTTTTTTTGTTTAGATTGTTTTGACTTGTAATCTTTCAATTTTCGACTTTGAAGGAAATATGATGCGAAATGACAATTCCAATAAATCACACTTTAACTCAAAACATCTGTTATTTCTATTGTCATATTTCAAATGACACAGTTATAGGTTTGTGGTCGCTATATTTAGTCCAATTTTCATATTCTCCTATTTCCACACTTTTAATTTTGTCAATTAGATTTTTAGATGCAAAGCAAAAGTCAATGTGATATGGTCTGTCAATTTTTCGGTGCATAAATAGAGTTGAAGCGGTTTCTTTTCCTTGTGTCTGACTATGGAAACTATGATAGGTGCTATAGATATTCTTATTTTTTAAAAAGTTAACAAGGTTAGTATGGTTGTAAATTCTTTTTGGCTTGTCCCAAATTGAACTACTGTTAAAATCCCCCGCAAGAATTACATTTTCATTATTCAACAAGTCGCTATAAAAATGAACTGCGTTCCAAATTTGTTCTGTATAGCAATCGTGATTTTGAGGTTTTTGAGCCCATATCGCAAAAATAGTTAACTCAATTTCATTGTTGCTAACGGATAAGGGTAGTACATATTTAAATTCAGGATTGTGAATACTTAAAAGTTTAATCTTAAAGTCTGAATACGAAAATATTCCAAGCCCTTTGTTTTGATTTTTTCCAAACCAAAATAAATCTGTTGGCTTAGCTATATCATTTTTGAAAATTAATTTGTCCGGATGTTCACATTCAGGCACAATTAGAATGTCTGGCTGTTCTTTCAGAATAAACTCCGCTTTTTTTCGAAAAGCCATATTACAATTCCAGCTTATTATTTTCATTTTGATAGTAGTCGTTGTGTTGTCCGTTGCAGTTAAAGATGACTTTTATATATGTGTGAGTTTGTTACAAAAAGCAATCTCTATATAGCTAGTTTAGTGTGGTAGAATGCTACTTATGTTTTAAACAAATATAGGTATAATCGTACTAACTATAATTAATTGTAGTATGGTTGTTGTTGATGCTATTGCATCCTCAAGTTTATTCCATAAAAAAAGCTCCAGATTTCTCTGAAGCTTTCTAGTAGCGGGAACAGGACTCGAACCTGTGACCTTCGGGTTATGAGCCCGACGAGCTGCCTACTGCTCTATCCCGCGATGTGCGTTTGTATTTTAATAAAATTCTTAACAGCATTTGGCTTAAATCTGTGTCCGCCGTGGCGGATATGAGCCCGACGAGCTGCCTACTGCTCTATCCCGCGATGTGCGTTTGTAATTTCAATAAAATTCTTAGTAGCGGGAACAGGACTCGAACCTGTGACCTTCGGGTTATGAGCCCGACGAGCTGCCTACTGCTCTATCCCGCGTTGTTTCGGGTGCAAATGTACGACGAATTTCTAAATTTCCAACGAAAATTTTAAAAAATGTTTTATTTCGTCTATTGACTTGATATGACTACCTTTGCGGAATAAATTATAATAGAAATGTCACATAAAGCAGGTTTTGTAAACATCATCGGGAATCCAAATGTTGGTAAATCAACACTTATGAATGCCTTTGTTGGAGAAAGATTGTCAATAATCACATCAAAAGCACAAACAACACGTCATAGAATTCTAGGAATTGTAAATGGAGAAGATTTTCAAATGATCTTATCAGATACACCTGGAATCATCAAACCGGCCTATGAAATGCAGGAATCAATGATGAATTTTGTGAAGTCAGCTTTTGAAGATGCTGATGTGCTGATTTATATGGTGGAAATTGGAGAACAAGAGTTGAAAGACGAAGCGTTTTTTAATAAAATTATCCATGCCAAAATTCCTGTTCTATTATTATTGAATAAAATCGATAATTCAAATCAGGCGCAACTGGAAGAACAAGTGGCTTTCTGGACTGCCAAAGTTCCTAATGCGGAAATTTTTCCAATATCGGCTTTACAGAATTTTAATGTACCGGAAGTTTTTGGAAGAATCATTGAATTGTTGCCGGAATCACCTGCTTATTATCCAAAAGATCAATTGACAGATAAACCGGAGCGTTTCTTTGTAAATGAAACCATCCGTGAGAAAATCTTGTTGAATTACAGCAAAGAAATCCCATACGCAGTAGAAATTGTTACCGAAGAGTTTTTTGAGGATGAAAACATCATTAGAATCCGTTCTTTGATTATGGTGGAACGCGATACCCAAAAAGGAATCATTATAGGGCATAAAGGTGCCGCTTTGAAAAAAGTAGGAATGGAAGCCCGTGTCGATTTAGAGAAATTCTTTGGCAAACAAATCCATATTGAGTTGTACGTAAAAGTGAATAAAAACTGGAGAAGCAACGCAAATATGTTAAAACGATTCGGATACAATCAATAATATAATTTGGGCGTGACCACAAGGGTCAGGCTATACGTTACAATCTTTGTTGCAAAAAGAATTGCAACAAAGGATTTTTACTGCTATCCTTCACGCAAAAAACGGATAGCTTAGATTACAAAATAATAGAGTACCTTTGCAAAATATTTGAATTTATATTATGAATAACATTGTTGCGATAGTAGGAAGACCTAATGTAGGGAAATCAACCCTTTTTAATAGGCTGATACAAAGAAGAGAAGCTATTGTAGATTCAGTATCTGGGGTGACCCGAGATAGAAACTATGGTAAAAGCGAGTGGAACGGAAAAGAGTTTTCTGTAATTGATACAGGTGGTTACGTACGTGGGTCGGATGACGTTTTTGAAGGCGAAATTCGTAAACAAGTAGAACTTGCTATTGATGAAGCGGATGTTATCATTTTTGTAGTTGATGTTGAGGAAGGCATTACTCCAATGGATGATGCTGTTGCGAGATTGTTGCGTAAAGTAACGAAACCGGTTTTACTTGCTGTAAATAAGGTGGATAATGCGATGCGTGAGAAAGATGCGGTAGAGTTTTACAACCTTGGTTTAGGAGAATATTACACGTTTGCCAGTATTTCAGGAAGTGGAACAGGAGATTTATTGGATGCATTGATTGATGCTTTTCCAGTAAAACCAGAACCAACCCAAGAAGAAGTTGCATTGCCTCGTTTTGCAGTTGTAGGTCGTCCTAACGCTGGAAAATCAAGTTTTATCAATGCCTTAATTGGTAAAGACCGATATATTGTTACTGATATTGCGGGAACAACCCGTGATTCTATCGATACAAAATTTGACCGTTTTGGTTTCGAATTCAACTTAGTGGATACTGCGGGAATCCGTCGTAAAGCAAAAGTAAAGGAAGATTTAGAGTTTTACTCGGTAATGCGTTCGGTTCGTGCGATTGAGCATGCTGACATTTGTATTTTGATTATTGACGCCACTCGTGGTTTTGAAGGTCAGGATCAAAGTATTTTTTGGTTAGCGGAGAAAAACCGTAAAGGTGTTGTCATCTTAGTGAACAAATGGGATTTAGTCGAGAAAGAAACGATGTCGACTCGTGATTATGAAGCTAAAATCAGAGAAGAATTAATGCCATTTACGGATGTGCCTATTCTTTTTGTTTCGGCTTTGACAAAACAACGTTTGTTGAAAGCATTGGAAGCGACCGTGAAAGTTTTCGAAAACAGACAGCAACGTATTGCTACTTCAAAATTCAACGAATTTATGTTGAAAGTGATTGAAGCATACCCACCACCAGCGACAAAAGGGAAATATGTAAAAATTAAATATTGCATGCAGTTGCCAACACCAACACCACAATTTGTGTTTTTTGCCAATATGCCACAATATGTAAAAGAACCTTACAAACGTTATCTGGAAAATAAAATTAGAGAAAACTGGGACTTTTCGGGGGTGCCAATCGATATTTATATCAGAGAGAAATAGTTTTTATTTCTAAATTAAAATAGAAAGTTTATTGAGTTTGTAAAAGCTCGATAAACTTTTTTTATTTTTATGAAAAAATATGAATGCAATAAATGGCAAAGTAGTTTGGATTACAGGCGCTTCAAGCGGAATAGGAGAGGCTTTAGCGTATGAATTAGCTGGTAAAAATTGCAAATTAATTCTTTCGGCTAGAAATAGTGATGCTTTAGAAACGGTAAAATCTAAATGTTCAAACACAGAAGTCGCCATTTTACCTTTTGATTTGGTTGATTTTGACAACGCCAAAAATCATGCAGAAAAAGCCATTGCCGTCTTTGGAAAAGTGGATGTGCTTATCAATAATGGCGGTGTTAGCCAGCGCTCGCTGATTGTAGAAACCGATTTTGAAGTAGATAAAAAACTAATCGAAACAGATTATCTCGGGACGATTGCCTTAACAAAAGCATTATTACCTCATTTTATCAAGAATAAGAAAGGCCATTTTGTAACCATTACCAGTTTGATGGGGAAATTTGGTTCGCCATATCGTTCCGGATATTGTGGTGCAAAACATGCTTTACATGGTTTTTTTGATGTTTTGAGAATGGAACATCAAAAAGATAATATCAGTGTGACACTAGTCTGCCCTGGATTTATTCAAACTAATGTAGCTAAAAATGCCTTGACTGCAGACGGATCAAAACAAAATATAGATGATGAAGCAACTCAAAACGGAATGCCAACAAGTGTTTTTGCCAAAAAATTTGTGAAAGCAGTTGAGTCAGATAAATTTGAAGTTTATATTGGTGGCAAAGAAACGCTGGGGGTTAATATGAAACGATTTTTCCCAAAGTGGTTGCATTATTTTGTTTTAAAAAGCAAAGTAAGATAAATTTTAATATTGTCTAATGAAAATTTAAATCAGAAATTGATAAGAATAAAAAATCCCTAGCAATCGGGATTTTTGTTATTTAATAAAATTATAATATTCCTAATTTTCATCTTCTTCCAAAGTTTCCATTGGATGATCACCGTACCAATCTTTAAATGTTTTTGTGGTTTTATAATCATCATGTAGTACGGTATAAACCATAAACAAGATTAATGGTATGCCAACACAATATAAGGTCATTATTACCGGCAAAGCTACGTTAGTTTGACATAAACCGGCAAATACAAAAACATAAATGGTAGTAAACCAAACGAGTTTAATTGCAAAATTTTTCATGGCTATATCTTTTTATTAAAGTTACGCCGAAAATTCAAAATATTTAGTTAATCTATTGATAATCAATGTTTAAAATTAAAATAAATCATTAATTATACATGGTAGCGAAAGGTCATAAATACTATTCTAAACCTTTTTTTTGAGTTTTATTTTATGAAAAATACTGAATCGGATAATATCTCTATTGAAATAATTAATTCCATTGGTTCGGCGTTGAAAACTGTTTAGATAACCCAACTCTAATGCAATGTTTTTGTTTATGCCATATTGTAGCGCAGCATAAATCCTATTTTGATCAAAAGTGTTTTTAATAATAGTTTTTCCCGCATTGAACATTATTTCATCTGAAAGAATAGTTTTTAAAAATTGATTCTCTTTTTTCCAAAAAATGTAATCGGCTTGAAGTCTGTATCTGAATCTCCATGTAAATGTAGAGCCGGGTAACAATGATTCTTTATTGGCATTATGAATGAATCGTTCTTCTGCTTGAAATCGTTGCAGCAATGTTACTTTATTAACGTTTAGCTTCCAAGTAAGATCTTGTTGTCCTCTGTATTCCGGTATTTTAAAATCATAGGAAACTTCAGGTTCTTGTGTAGCAACAGAGAAATGGGCAAAGCCAATTCCTGCTTCTAAATGTTCGTTGATTTTATAGCGGCCTTGAATTCGTATGACATATAAATTCTCTTTTACTGGTTTTAAAAAGACTCTATTGTCAAACTCGGTATGCAAAGACCATTTTTCATTTAATACCAATTGATTGTTGTATCGTGTCCAAAGAATGCTTTGATGATCTATATCCTTCTCCGTTTGCGCTTGACAGAGAACTGTTACAAATAAAAAGAAAATGATTCTAATGGTTTTCACGGAGTTTTATTTCAATTTTGGCAAATTTACAAAAACTCTATTAATTCTATGGGTTGTGTTTTTTTTTAAAAGGACTTCAATTAAATATTTTAATTTGTCAAAATTTACATCGTTTATTTAGAACTATGTGTCTATTAGTTTCAGTAAAACACCTAAGAGTGCAGCAATACCAATAATATGTGGTTCTTGTATTTTTTTAGTGTAAATGAGAGTTAATATTGCTCCTATAGCAATCAGTATTGTGGGAAAATCTATAATTGAACGAGAGGCAATGACAATTACCGCTCCTACTAAAGCTCCTATCACCGCAGCGGTAATTCCATCTACAAAGGCTCTGATGCTTTGGTTTTTGGCAATTTTTTTGAAATAAGGAGCAGGAATCACAGTAAAAAGATAACAAGGCAGGAAAGTCGCTAACGCAGCAACAACAGCTCCTTTATAGCCGGCAACCAAAAAGCCAATAAAACCAACTGTAATGACAACTGGTCCAGGAGTGATCATAGCTACGGCTACCGCATCAACAAATTGATTCTCCGTTAACCATCCATATTCATTGACAACTCCACTATGTAAAAATGGAACAATTGCCAGCCCGCTTCCAAAAACAAATGCTCCGGCTTTTGTAAAGAACCAGGCCAAATCACCTAATTTTCCAAGTTCTATAGTAGAGAATCCAGCAGAACCTATTAAAAAATAAGAAGTTGTTTTAGGTCGTTTGATCCATTCCGGCGGAGCTTTGACAACCATGTATAAAAAACCTAAAGCGATGAATAAGAGCACCTCTTCTTTTTGAGTTACAGCCGTTAGTATAGCAGAACTGATATAAAAAAACCAAAGTAACCAGTTTTTTTTAATCCCTGAAATTTCAAATTTACTAATCGATTTGATGGTAAGTTTGTAGGAACTCATTACGATGATTCCAATTACGGCAGCACTTACTCCGTAAAATATGGCTTGCATCCAAGGTAGACTTCCATAGGCTTGATAAGCTATTCCTATCAATATAACCATGATGAAGGAGGGAAGAACAAATGCAAATCCTGAAACAGTTGCGCCCAAAATGCCATAGTGAACATATCCAATATAAATGCCTAATTGAGCAGCCAAGGGACCGGGAGCTAATTGAGAAAGAGCCAGTCCTTCTTTAAAATCAGATTCGCTAATCCATTTTCGGGTTTCAACTAAATCATTTTGCATATAACTGACCAAAGCGACTGGACCTCCAAAACCAGTTGTCCCCAGTTTAAGAAAATATTTTATTAAATCCAGTAAAGTATAATTTGGAGTTGTTATTTCTGGCTGAGACATATATTTTAATTAAATGGTTCAGGATGTTAAATGCGATTCTAAATTGGAATTATAGAGTCATGGAAGTTGGTCTCTAATTTCCAAATCGGAAGTTAGTTTTAAATCTATTTAAACTTTAGTTTGAATTAAAAACACCGCAGTCGTTATAAAACGAATTGCGGTATTTTTGTATTTATAATTTAAAAGTTTGGAACTATTATAATGAATATTTCAATGTAACTCCATACGTTCTTTGATCGCCTAATACACCTGCATATTGTCCTGAATTTCCACCGGCAGGCAATAGTTGTTCGTAATAATCTTTATTTAAAAGGTTACGTCCCCAGAATTGTACAGACAAACCATCTGTTGCACGGAAACCTAAACGAGCATTAAATAGGGCATAACCCTGAACTACTAAATATTTTGAAGCAGAAGGACTTGAAGAGAATTCAGAACGTGCATAAGAATCGATTCCAAGGAATATTTTTCCTGCATTTCCAAAGAATTTTGCTTTATCTGAAAGCTCTCCTCCTAAAGATCCTGCCCATTTCGAAGCACCCGGTAAAGCAGTTCCGGAAACATCTTTAAAAGATACTGCCGCTCCAGTTTCTTCTAACGGAAGGGGTGCATTTGTAAATTTAACATATTTACCGTCTGTATATGTTGCTGCTCCATTGATGGTTAAATGTTTGCTGATTACAAAACTCGCATCCAGTTCTACCCCTTTTACCTGTACTTTATCTGCATTGGCAAGATAGCCACGGTTTACACCTAATTCTGCTGCCTGTACATTTGTTTGAAAATCTTTGATATCGGTATTAAAGAAGGTTAAATTGAATATTGAGTTTTTAAACGGTGATGTTTTTACTCCAATTTCATAATGATTTACTTCTTCTGGTTTAATTACGGCAAGTTCAAGAATTGGCTGTCCGGCAAGAGTAGGTAATCCAGCTACGTTTACTCCAACAGGTTTGTAGCTTTTCGCAAAAGTTGCATACGCATTAATCTTGTCAGTAGCTTTAAAAGAAACGGTTATGTTTCCAGAAAAGTCAGTGTTGTCAGTGTTAGATGAAAATGATTGATCTGTATAAACTAATTTTTTCAAAGCAATTAACGCTGGATCACTCGTTTGAAGCCCTCCGTATGTTGTACGATTATAATCAGCATCTTTTTTGTCAAAATTATGGCGCAAACCTGGTAAAACGTGTAGACGTTCTGTTATAGCCCAGTCCAATTGACCAAATACTGCTGCACTGGAAGCTCTAATGCGGGCATCGGTTTTGATACCGTAACCTTCAAATAGATTTGGTGTTTTCCATAAATTACTGGTGGTGCTTTGTGCAAATCTCCATTGAGCATTACCGGATTCTTCTGTACCATCTGTTTGTGATGTCTGGTCAATAAAAAAGACACCTACAACACCACTTAATTTAGAGGTAAGCTGACCTGCATAACGTACTTCTTGTGTTATTTGTGTTTGTCTGGTTGGGTTTTGCGATTTTGCTAACACTTGTAATCCTGTAAAATCCCTATCGTTTGATGGATCCCAATTCCAAAAACGCCAAGCGGTAGTTGCCGTAAGTGTTCCGTTTCCAATTTTTGTATCAACATTAAGAGATATACCTCCCATATCTTGTCCGGAACGCCATGGCGTATCGTGGTCAATTTTACGATCAAACGCATTAAAACTCGGAAGTTGGTAATTCAAATCAGCAATAATAGCATCAAATTGACGATAAGGCGCTCTTTGTGTAGGCGCTACACCAGCAACTACCTGAGCATATCCATCTGGACGTTGCGTAGTAATATCTGCAGCTAATATAATATTGGTTCTCTCAGAAGGTGTATAAAGTAATTGTCCTCTTATTCCTTGATTATTGAGGGAATTTGTAGGTCTTCCTGTTGCGACATTATCAATTAGACCATCACGTTGCGTACCGGAAAAAGAGATACGACCTGCAATTTTTTTACCTAATGCTCCTGTAACAGATGCTTTGGCTTGTAGGAATGCATAATTTCCATAGCTCACTTCAAAGTCAGCACCTGAAGTAAAACTCGGTTTACGAGTAGTAATGTTAAAGGCTCCTGAAGTTGTGTTTTTACCAAATAATGATCCTTGCGGACCACGCAATACCTCAATTTGTTCGATATCGATAAAATCTAGAGTGGTTGCCGCTGGACGGGCATAATAAACACCATCAACATAGAAACCAACACCAGGATCAATTCCATCATTTGTAAGTCCAAAAGGAGAGCCTAGACTTCGAATATTAATACCTGTATTTCTTGGGTTTGAAGAATATAATTGAACTGATGGAACAAGTTCTTTTATGCGATTAACGTTAAAAGCTCCAGTTTGTTCTGCCTGTTTTCCTGTTATTACTGATATTGCGATTGGCACATCTTGTACTTTTTCTATTCGGCGTCTTGAGGAAACTACCACCTCTACCAAAGCATTTTCTTCAATAAGCGTTATTTGCAATGAAGGTATTGCTAAAGAAGTAATTTCTATTTCTGCAGTTTTGTATCCTACATATTGAACTAAAAGAGTTAAAGGGAGTTTTCCTTTTGTGTCTATTATAAATTTCCCGCTAGAATCAGAAATTGTGTTAGAAGTTGTTCCTTTTATAACAATATTTGTTGCTTCTAACGGAATGTTTTGGTTTGTTGTAACTACACCTTCAATGTTTTGTGCAAATGATATTGAGAAAGTTAGAACGGATAATAGAGTAAGTATATTTTTTATAGAATTTTTCATTTATATTAAGTATATGTAATTAGTAGAATTTAATTTAAATTTTTTTAAACTAACACATACACATCATTTGACAGCTCTTTTTTTCAATTACAATTAGTTGATTTTTTCCGGGTTGCTTATTCAATAAAGCAAACTTACTTTGGTACGTTTTCATACGTTTAAATTTGGATTGTTAATTATGTATTAAATCTGGGGCAAATATATAATTAATTCTATAAAATTAGTAGAGTTTAAAAAATATTTTTTTATTTTTTTACTAATGAAGCAATAGTGATGCCTTCCATTGCCTTTAAAGTTTCTTCTCTAATGGTAATCAATCCGTGTCGTAATAGGCATTCCGATTCATCGACACAATCAGAACAGCGTTCGTAAAAATTTAATGATGCACAAGGAAGTAAAGCAATTGCACCATCAAAAAGCCTATGAATATCGGCTAAAGTAATGTCGTTTTTAGATTTTAGGAGATAATAACCGCCAAATTTACCTTGTTTACTTCCTACGAAATGGCCACGTTTTAAATCCAATAAAATCTGTTCCAAAAACTTTTTTGGAATAGAGGCCGCCTCGGCAATTTCGATAGTTCGAGAAACATGGGTTTCTTCTTGTTGCGCTAAATATAAGAGGGCTTTTAGCGCGTATTTGGCTTTATGTGAAAGCATTTTACTGTAATTGATTTATGTTTTTTTGAATTTCAGATGTAATTATTTTTTAAAGATACGGACTCAATACTACCAATCTCCGCCAGATCCACCGCCAGAGAAACCTCCGCCACCAAATCCTCCGCCGAAACCGCCTCCGCCAAATCCACCACCAGATGAACCTCCACCGAAACCACCTCCGCCACTGTTTCTTCCAAGACTGCTTAGAATAATGACATCCAATAAACTTGGGCCAATACCGCCGCCTCTGTTACCGGAATTTCCGCCACCGCCTTTGTTTCGGGATATCAATACCAGTATAATGATGACAATAACGATTAAGGGTAAAATGGGGAATCCTTTATCTTTGGTTGTCTTTTTTATTCGCTCTCCTTTGTATTTTCCTTTGAAAACATCAAATAAAGCATCCGTTCCTTTATCGAGTCCTTTGTAATAACTTCCTGCTTTAAATTCAGGAATAATAATGTTTCGTGTAATTTCTCCACCAATACCGGCAGTCAATCGATCTTCAAGGCCATATCCTGGTGAAATCCATATTTTTCTTTCGGCTTTTGCCAATAAAATAAGTACACCATTATCGTTTTTTGCAGTCCCACCAATTCCCCAAGCATGTCCCCATTTTGGAGTAAGGATACCAATATCTTCTCCTTTAAGGCTTTCTATGGTAATCACCACAATTTGAGTAGTAGTAGAATCTGAATATTTAATTAGTTTTTCTTCTAATTGTGCTTTTTCTGTTGCGCTTAGAACATTAGCATAATCATAAACAGAAGTTTGTAAAGTTGGTTTTTCAGGAATGGTAAATTGCGCAAAACCAATTTGTGTTAATAGCAAACATACAAACAGCTTCAGGGAAATTAGGGTACTCTTTTTTTGTAATAGCATTATCCTCTAGATATTTCGTTTGATAATTCATTTGTATCGCCTTCTTGCCAAGGGAAATATTTTTGCAATTGTTCGCCTGCTCTGGCAATTCCATCAACAAGACCTTGCTTGAAATCTCCTTTTTTGAACTCTGCTACCATAATGTCTCGGGTACAATTCCAAAAATCATCTTGTACGACATCATTAATACCTTTATCACCACAAATTACAAAATGCCTGTCTTCTACCGCTAAGTAAATCAAAACACCATTTTGGAGCTCAGTTTCATCCATTTTCAGTTCATGAAAAACTTCCAAGGCGCGATCATACGCATCCAAGGAAGTAGTTTTTTCTATGTGAACTCTAATCTCGCCAGAAGTATTTTTTTCAGCCATACGAATAGCTTCAACAATTTCTTGTTCTTCTTCTTTGGTTAAAAAATCTTCTACTTTTGACATTGAAATATTTTAAAGGTTGTTTCTTGAATTTAAATTTGATTTATTTAGACTTCTAAAAAGCTAGAAGTCTAAATAATCTAACTTTAGAATTTTACTTCAACTGGTTTATCAGCACCTTCAACTGCATTAAAGTATGCTTTCTCTTTGAATCCAAACAATCCAGCAAATAAGCTGTTTGGGAACGTTTTAATATGAGAGTTATATGGTTTAACAGCTTCGTTGAAACGCGTTCTCGCTGTTAGAATTTGATTTTCAGTACTAGCCAATTCGTCTTGTAATTTCAAGAAATTTTGGTTGGCTTTCAATTCAGGATATGCTTCAACAGTTACTAATAATCGAGACAATGAACTGCTCACACCGCTTTGTGCTTTGTTGAATTCAGCTAATTGTTCCGGAGTAATATTTGCTGGATCAATTTTTACAGAAGTAGCTTTAGAACGTGCTTCGATAACTGCTGTCAACGTGCTTTTTTCAAAGTCAGCGGCACCTTTTACTGTATTTACTAAATTTCCAATAAGGTCATTTCTTCTTTGATACGCCGTTTGAACATCACCCCAAGATTGTTCTACATTTTGGTTTAAAGTTACTGCAGTATTGTTAATTCCTTTAACCCAGCTGTAAATTACAAAAATTACAACTGCTCCGATAATCCAAGGCAAAAATCTTTTCATGTTTATTTAATTTAAGTTTATTGTTTAATTGTTTAAAAATTTCAATCGATAAGTAGTCTTATAATGACTACAATTCGTTTTTTATATTTGTTAATTGTGTGCGTATCGTTTCTAATTTTCGAATAATATCAAATTTATCCAACGTTTTTTTCTGTCCTTCTTTCAAATGGGTTTTGGCACCTTCCAGCGTAAAACCTCTTTCTTTAACCAAATGATAGATCAGTTGTAAATTAGTGATATCCTCCGGAGTAAACATTCGATTGCCTTTCGCATTCTTTTTTGGTTTCAGAATATCAAATTCATTGTCCCAAAAACGAATCAGCGATGCATTCACGTCAAATGCTTTGGCTACTTCGCCAATGCTGTAATATCTTTTATCTTTAGAAAGCTCAATATGCATGTTTCTTTTATTTGACTTTTAATTCTGCAACCTGTAGACTTTTTTCTCCTACACCTGATTACTTTTCAGGAGCATTAATCTAATGATTGATTCTCTTGATTTGCTAATTGTGCAATCACAACATATTCTACAGCCGAAATATTTCCGTAATAAAAATTAAGCGGATTCACCACTTTTTTATCCTTGTGAACCTCATAATGCAAGTGCGGTCCTTCGGATCTTCCCGTGCTTCCTACATAACCTATAATGTCGCCTCGTTTTACACGTTGTCCTGCTCTCGCTTTATATTTGCTCAGATGCGCGTATAAAGTTTCGTATCCAAATCCATGCCGAATAACAATATGATTTCCATATCCTGAGGCAGTATTGTCCGCTTTTGCTACAACTCCGTCGCCTGTGGCATAAATTGGAGAGCCTGTTTTAGCTGTAAAATCCATGCCTTCATGCATCTTCCTTGCTTTTGTAAAAGGATCCGTTCGGTATCCAAAACCAGATGCCATTTGCTTTAAATTTTCATTTCGTACTGGCTGAATGGCAGGAATAGCTGACAAAAAATCACTTTTGGCTTCTGCCAATTTCAAAATCGCATCCAATGATTTCGACTGAATCGCTAATTCCTTGCTAAGGACATCAATTCTTTTTGTGGTATTGATTACCAACTGGGAATTGTCATAACCTTCTAGTGTTTTATACCTGCTTATTCCCGGTAATCCCGCTTTTCGAATAGAATCCGGAATCGCTGATTTGTTGAAATACACACGATATAAATTATTATCTCGATTTTCAATAGCTTCAATAACGCCATTTACCTGATCCATTTTTTTGTTCAGCAGCGCATAATTCAATCTCAAATTTTCAATTTCACGCGCTTGCAAACGGTCTTTCGGCGTTTCAAAATAAGGAGTGTTCAATAAAACAATGAAACTCAAAAAACCAAACAATGCCGATGCCAATAAAAACAGAATAATAACACCAAGTTTTCTTCTTTTTCGTGTTTTTATTTTTCTATAGGCTAGATTTTCGGAATCGTAATAATATTTTACTTTCGACATATTTTAAAATACCCTATTTTTGCACACTGTAAAAGGTTAGACGAACAAATTTAATAAATGTTTCATTTGTTACACCCTTTTTTCAATAATAAATAAAATAATGTGCCTATTCCAGCTATTCGTTACAAGTTCTCGTTTATAAATCTTTTTTTCTAATGAGCCAGCAGGAGCTTATCCCGAGACTTCGGGAGTCGCTCTGCCATCTCAAGAAAAAATAAATCTATAAATCTCGAAGCTTTTCACTGCTATCTGGGGCAAAAAATGTTGATTTGATTATTTGGTCATTCGTTTATGCGACACAGCCGATTAACCAAATTAACAAATAACCGAACAAACAATAAAAATGAAATCACAAGACGTACGTAAACAATTTCTGGATTTTTTTGCATCAAATGGACACTTAATCGTTCCATCGGCACCCATAGTTCTAAAGGATGATCCAACACTGATGTTCAACAACTCAGGAATGGCGCAGTTCAAAGAATATTTTCTGGGGAACGGAACTCCAAAAAGCACCAGAATTGCCGATACGCAAAAATGTCTTCGTGTTTCAGGAAAACATAATGACTTAGAAGATGTAGGTTTTGATACGTATCACCACACCATGTTTGAAATGTTGGGGAACTGGTCTTTTGGTGATTATTTCAAAAAAGAAGCCATCAACTGGGCTTGGCAACTTTTGACAGAAGTGTATAAAATTCCAAAAGAAAACTTATATGTTTCCGTTTTCGAAGGAAATCCGGATGAAAACGTACCGTTCGATCAGGAAGCTTGGGACATTTGGAAGGAATTGATCGATGAAGACCGAATCATTCTTGGAAACAAGAAAGACAACTTCTGGGAAATGGGAGATCAAGGTCCGTGTGGTCCATGTTCAGAAATTCACGTTGACATTCGTTCTGCAGAAGAAAAAGCTTTAGTTTCAGGAAAAAATTTGGTAAACAATGACCATCCGCAAGTTGTGGAAATCTGGAACAATGTATTTATGGAGTTCAACCGTAAAGCCGATGGTTCTTTAGAAAAACTGCCTGCAAAACACGTTGATACCGGAATGGGATTTGAGCGTTTGTGTATGGCATTGCAAGGAAAAACTTCGAATTATGATACCGATGTTTTTACGCCACTTATTGAAAAGGTAGAGCAAATTACAGGATTAAAATACACTTCAAACGAAGTTTTAAATATCAGCGAAGAGCAAAACAAAACCAATATTGCTATTCGTGTAGTAGTTGATCACGTTCGCGCGGTAGCTTTTGCTATTGCCGACGGACAATTGCCCTCAAACACAGGAGCTGGTTACGTAATTCGTAGAATTTTACGTCGTGCAATTCGTTACGGATTTACGTTCTTGAACACCAAAGAACCTTTCATCAATCAATTGGTTGCTGTTTTGGCGAATCAAATGGGGGAATTTTTCCCGGAAATCAAATCGCAACAACAATTGGTTACCAATGTGATTCGTGAAGAAGAAGCTTCTTTCTTGAGAACATTAGACCAAGGATTACAATTATTAGAAAATGTAGTTGCCGAAACTAAAGGTTCAACTGTTTCTGGAACAAAAGCATTTGAATTATACGATACTTTCGGATTTCCAATTGACTTAACTGCATTGATTCTTAGAGAAAAAGGATTCGAACTGGACGAAGCTGGTTTTAATGCTGCTATGCAAGAACAAAAAAATCGTTCCCGTGCAGCATCAGAAGTTTCTACCGAAGACTGGTCAGTGTTGATTCCTGGAAATGTAGAAACATTTGTAGGGTATGATCAATCAGAAAGTGACGTGAAAATCACTCGTATCCGTAAAGTTGACAGTAAAAAAGATGGTGTTTTATACCAAATTGTTTTAGATAATACGCCATTCTATCCAGAAGGTGGAGGTCAAGTGGGTGATAAAGGAACGTTGGTTTCGGCAAATGAAACCATAGAAATCATCGACACTAAAAAGGAAAATAATCTGATTTTGCATTTTGCAAAAAAATTACCGGAAAATGTAAATGCTGGTTTTGTGGCTAAAGTAAATCAGGATTTGAGAAGTTTGTCTTCCAGAAATCACTCGGCTACTCACTTGATGCACCAAGCCTTGAGAAGTATTCTTGGAACGCACGTAGAACAAAAAGGATCTTTAGTAAATCCAAACTATTTGCGTTTTGACTTTTCGCATTTTGCTAAAATGACTGAAGCTGAATTGCAACAAGTGGAAGATTTTGTAAATGCAAGAATTCAAGAGCAATTACCTCTTATTGAAAGACGAAATATTCCTTTTGCACAAGCGGTTCAAGAAGGAGCGATGGCGCTTTTTGGAGAGAAATATGGTGATGAGGTTCGTGCGATTAAATTTGGCGAAAGCATGGAATTATGCGGAGGAATCCACGTGAAAAACACAGCTGAAATCTGGCATTTCAAAATCGTTTCTGAAGGAGCGGTTGCTGCGGGAATTCGTCGTATTGAAGCCATTACAAGTGATGCGGTAAAAGCACATTTCGCATCGTATGAAAGCACATTGAATGAAGTAAAAACAGCCTTGAAAAATCCTCAGGATATTTTGAAAGCCGTTCATTCGATGCAAGAAGAAAATGCAAAATTGTCCAAACAAATCGAGGCTTTGGTAAAAGATAAAGTTAAAAATTTGAAAGCGAGTTTAATTGCTGAAATACAGGAAATAAACGGTGTTCAATTCTTAGCTAAACAGGTCGATTTGAATCCAGAAGGAGCAAAAGATTTGGCTTATGAATTGGGGAATTTAGGGAATAATGTATTTTTGGTTTTAGCTACAGCCGATGAAGAAAAACCAATGTTAACTTGTTATGTTTCTAAAGAATTAGTCGCGGAGAAAAACCTAAATGCTGGACAAGTTGTTCGTGAATTGGGTAAATTTATCCAAGGTGGCGGTGGTGGACAACCGTTTTTTGCAACAGCAGGAGGGAAGAATGTCGCAGGAATTCAGCAAGCTTTAGAAAAAGCAATTGAGTTTGTAAAGTAGAACCAAATTTATAATTTATAATAGAAACCCTTTTAGGACAGATGTTCTAAAAGGGTTTGTTTTTTGTTTAATACCTTATTTTATAGTATTTGCGTGACGTTACAATTAGATTTGAAAATAGTAGTTTAACCGAAATATAGGGATTGTAGCGATGAATATTGTAGCTTTTATTTTATTTTTCTAGGTTTGAATGATGTAGCGCTAAAACCTTAGATAAAGGCGAATACGATTTATTTAATATAATGAAAAAGACAAAAAACATATTTTTGGTATTATCAATTTTTGTAATGACACTTTGTTCGTGTTCAAATGATAATGACGATAGTGTAAAATTGCTAAAAAAAGTTGTTGAGACTTCAGCGCAAGGAACTTCAGAAACAATGTTGTTTGCTTATAATGGAACTGAAATAGTTCGTATTGATGGTGCTCAGAAGCGTACTGATTTTACGTATACCGATGGTTTAATAACGAAAACTGTAGTGCTAAATAAAACAAATCAACAAAGTGAGACTATTGAATACAGTTATCTTGAAGGAAAATTGGTTGAAGTTGAATCTTTAGGTAATTTCAGAATAAAATACAGTCATAATTCAGATAAGACCGTTTCTTATCAAAAATTCACGATTGGTTCAGGAAATCAGGAGGTAAAAGAATTTCACGGAATATTGTATTTTGAAAATGAAAATTTGATTAAAGAGGAAAGAGTTTTAGATACTACGCCAGTAGGAATAACTTCAAGTGAGAGTATAACTTTTGACTATGATGCTAAAAATAATCCGTTGTTTAATATCTTAGGATATAAGAAATTATTAGACTATATGGAGACCATATCCTCTAATAACAGTTTAATAAATACAGTAATTGCAACTACTACAAATGGAGATCAAGTATTATCGTTAGCTAATTTTTACAAAAGTTCCTTTAAATATGATTCTGAGAATTATCCAACAGAACAGGTTTCGGAAACAGCACTTTTTGCTAATGGAAATAGAGGATATCTGAAAACACAATACTTCTACTAGTGTAAGAAATACTCACTGATACTTCCAGACATAAATCAAAACTCAAATATCGAATTAAAAAGATATTTGAGTTTTTTTATACAATTAATAGTGTTAAATTATTTTTTATAGTTTAATTTTATTAAAAATTATAATATGAAAAAAATAACTTTAATCTTAAGTGTTTTGATGCTAGTGTCATCATGTTCAAGTGATAGTAGTAGTGAAAGTGATACACCTGTAACGCCATCATCAATACTCGTCAAAAAAATTATTGAATTAGATAAGGATGGAAAAGAAATGAGCACGACTGATTTTGTTTACAACGGGAACAAAATTGTCAGTGAAGTTATAGCAAAAAAAGATCTTTCGGTAGTTGGGAACATAGGCTTTTTGTATAATTATAAGACTGAATATACTTATACGGGTAATTTAATCACTAGTATAAAAGTAAAAAATATTATTGCTAATCAGGATAAACTTGTTCTGAAAACAGATTTTTTGTACGATAGTAACGAAGATTTAATTTCTTCTACCAGAGAACAATATTTTGACACGTTTAAAGGTATATTGAGAGTAGTATATGCTAAAATAAATACTAATACAGTTAATTGTAAAATGTATTCCAGTGATTCAAGAGATAATATGGAAACACTTGTATGGGAGGGTAAGTTTTCTTTTGATGTAAACAAAAATCTTATTAAATCAGAGTCTTTGGATGCTAGTTTTCTTTTTGGCAGTTTTGAATACGATACGAAATCGAATCCTAAAAAGGGTGTTTTAGGTTTAAATAAGATTATGTTTCAAGAGATTCCACCTCTTTATAATGTCTCAGCTTTACAATATCATTTACATAAGTTTAATAATGTTTTGAAATCTAATATTTCGGGCTCTTTCCCTAAATTTAATCAATATACGTATAATGCTAATGGATATCCAAGTGAGATGAAAGAGTATTATATCTATAATGGAAACAATATTCACGATGTAACTTTTCAATATTTTTATGAATAAATTTTTGAGTTTATAGGATTGATAAACCCTTTCAAAGTTTAAAACTCTGAAAGGGTTTTTTATACCAATGAAAAAAGAACTAAACCTCATTTAATTCGCTAAAATTATTCAAATTTGTAGCAAATAAAATAGCAATGCAATTCAGAACCCAAATTCCCATTCCTAAAAGTGATTATCCAATAGATTATAATGCTACTATTATGTCTTTAGGCTCTTGTTTTGCGGTAAATATGGCGGAGAAATTGGACTATTTCAAATTTAAAAACAGCTGTAATCCAGTTGGGATTTTGTTTCATCCGCTAGCGATTGAAAAGTTAATTGATTTTGCAGTTTCAGGAAAGCAATTTACAGAAAACGATATTTTTTTTCACAATGAACGGTGGCATTGTTTTGATGTACATTCAGATTTGAGTAATTCAAATAAAGAGGAATTAGTAGCATCATTAAACACAATAATCAAATCAACAAATCAACAAATAACCGAATCAACGCATTTTGTCATCACGTATGGAACCTCTTGGGTTTATCGTAATATAGAAAGCGATTCTATTGTGGCGAATTGCCATAAAGTACCTCAAAAACAGTTCAAGAAAGAATTACTTTCTGTTGAGGAAATAAAAGATAGTATAGCAAATACACTAGAATTAATTCATGCTGTAAATCCAAATTGCACTATTATTTTTACGGTTTCGCCGGTGCGCCACATTAAAGACGGTTTTGTAGAAAATCAATGGAGTAAAGCCAACTTAATTTCTGCAATTCACGATGTTCTGAATACTGAGCACTGTAAACTGAGTACTGAATATTTTCCCAGCTACGAAATCATGATGGATGAACTTCGGGATTACCGTTTTTATGCCGAAGATATGTTGCATCCCAATCAAGTGGCAATCGATTATATCTGGAAACGTTTCAAGGAAACTACTATTTCTGAAACTGCTTTTGCTGTGATGGATGAAGTAGAAAATATTCAAAAAAGTCTTTCACACAAGCCTTTTAATCCAGATTCTGAAAGTCATTTAAAGTTCGAGACCAAAGTCAGAGAAAAAATCACTAAATTGGAGAATCAATATTCATTCATGAAATTTTAATTATGCTTAGAAGAATACTTATTGGAATAGGAGTTATTGTTGGAATATTTTTATTGTTCAAATTCTGTGATTTTAAGAAAAACGATGATGAAGACATCACGTACAACACGAATCTCATTCAGCAACAAATTCTAAACGTTGGAAAATTGGTAGTTACTGAAGGTCATTTTTCGGAAGTTATCACCTATAAAAATCAGCAAAAATATTTGTTGGACATGCTTTCTTTCGAGAAAAAAGCCTTGGTTGTCGTCAATGCCGATGTGACTGTAGCGTATGATTTGCACAAAATGAAATACGATATCGATGAAAAGAATAAAACCATCACAATTGTAAGTATTCCAAAAGAGGAAATAAAAATAAGTCCTGATATTCAGTTTTATGATGTAGAACAAAGTAAATTGAATCCGTTTACGGGAGATGATTACAATAAAATCAACAAATCGGTAAAAGCGAATCTGGCGAAGAAAATAGAAAAATCATCGTTGAAAACAAATGCTCAAAATCGCTTGATAAGCGAATTATCTAAAATATTGATTCTGACCAATACCATGGGGTGGAAATTGCAATACGAAGGAAAGGTTATCGAAAGCGAGAAAGATTTTGGGCAAAAAATAAAATTATAATTAAAAAAAGAACCGCAGATTAACCCATTTAATAATTTGCGAATCTGCGGTTCCTTTTTTAAGCTTTCTCTTTATCGAAAATCAAGTCCAAACCACCAGCAATCAAATGGGCTACTTCGGGTCTTTTTACTTTCAATTGATCAAGATAAACCATTATTTCCTGTAGTAATTGCGGTTCGTTTCGGTCCTTCAAAAGCTCTGCGATTTCAACAGCTAACAACCAGTCGTTTGGATGATTGGTGTGTAATTTATCAAAAATTGGAGCTAAAGAAGTTTCTGTATCCTTTGTTTCTCTTATGTTTCGAATCGTTTGGTATAAAACCTCTAAATCATCGCGTTCCGCCGTATGTTTCGCTTTGATGGTTTTGCTTGTTGGAACATGCGAAATCAAATCAAAACTATTCACATCAGCAGGACCTGAAAATGCTGAAATCACTTTTTTACCTACAGCCATATCATAAATTCCCCATTCCGGCTGGAACAAAATAGTTTCTCCGTGTGTCACGATACAATTCTTTAAACTGATTAAAATAATCTCTCCGTGCAGGTTTCTCGATCCGGTAATAATTTCCCCTTTTACGGTGATATCACCTTCAAAATCTAAAGTTACAGTTTTACTTTCAGTGATGGAATAAGCGCTTAAATCTCTTGGACTCATGTCTTCAATTGCGAGATTTATTCCTTTAAGTTTTCCAATTGGACTTCCAAAACCTTCGGCATGTTTGCCAGTTCCATGACCTACTAACTCTTTTTCACGGTATGATAATGCTGTTTTTCCGGTTGTTTGGATATAAACGGGTTTTCCTTCTTCTTCAATAACATTGGTGAAAATGCCCGAAATCTGAACTCCGGTACTCAATTCAATTGTTCCTAAAGCATTGGAATGAATCAGTTTATTAATTCCGGATAATCCTCCGGTACGCAACGCCATTTTATTGGCAAACTCTTCCAAAACCAAGCTTAAATAAGCAAAATCTGGAGTAACGTAAAGTTGCGGTTGCAGTTTTGTAATATCAAAACTCTGGTTCGCTGCAGATATATCGTAAGGTATTTTCTTCACATTGTCCGTCATGCACCACGCACTTTCACCAATAGACGAAAGCAGTCCGGCACCATAAATTTTTGGATTGTCAATAGTTCCAATCAAACCGTATTCCACAGTCCACCAATGCAGGTTTCTGATTTGCGCCATTTCCGATAATTCGCCCATATTATTCTGCAAATCTTCCACTGCTTTTTCGGCAGCATCAATATCGGCTTGCGGTGTATCTTCAGCTTCTTTCAAGATTGAAAGCAGTCTGATAGCTTCATACATTTGGTAATCTTTATGCGAAGAAATCGCTTTACAGCCTATTTCCCCAAAACGACGCAGGTATTCCGCATATTCCGGATTGGCAATAATGGGCGCATGACCGGCTCCTTCGTGAATAATATCCGGCGCGGGCGTGTATTCTATATGTTCGAGTTGGCGAATGTCAGAAGCAATTACAAGCACATTATACGCCTGAAACTCCATAAAAGCATTAGGCGGAATAAATCCATCCACGGCAACTGCTGCCCAACCTATTTCGGTCAAAATGCGGTTCATTCCATACATACTCGGAATGTTGTCAATTTCGATTCCTGTTTTTTTCAAACCTTCCAAGTAGGAACTGTGGGCTACTTTTGATAAGTAATCTACATTTTTGCGCATCACATAACGCCAAACCGCTTGATTTATGGGCGTGTAATCGCTATAATCCTGAGGTTTAATGAATTGTTTTAGGTGCTTTGGCAATCGGTCTAATAACGGATTGCTTTCTATAGTTGAGTTCATATCGAAAACGTTGTAGTTCTACTGCAAAAGTACGAATTTCAGGAGCTATTTCCCGCTTTTCATTGCAAGTTTTTGCAAACCCGTTTGTTTTTCTACCGTTCCCGCAGGAGCTTCCTTTGGTCGCTCTGCAGCAACAAGAAAGACCAAAACGGCTTTCGCAAAAAGCTTTTCATTGCAATCGGGGCTAGGGGAGTTTTGTAAATAATAGCTTTTTTTTGATTTATTACTTAATAAACTCAAACACCAAAATCTGCGTTTTTTGTTTATCAGAAAAATTATTATCCGAAACAAAAATGAGAGATGGATTACCATTTGATAATTTTGGTCCAAAAGTAAGCCCTTCAATATTATCAATAAAAATTCCCAAATCATCCATGTTTAGTATCAGTTTTTTAGAAGCTAATTCCAATTTTTGGTTTTGCAAGGAAGGGTGATTTGTAACGTTAGTTGCCTTTTTCAAATCACACAAAAATACTTTTACCGTGCAGGCTTGTGTTCCGGTCGAGTAGGAGCGTTCCACAACTAGCAATTGGTTTTTACCATAATACTGAATTGCCGAAATACCATTTACAGCAAAAGCTCCTTTCGGATTTGGTTCAAGCGCAATAGGTTCCAGTTGATAACCGTACTGAGCTGTGTTCTTTTTTGTTTTGGCATCAAATTGATACAACCGAATCAAACCTCCTTTGCTGGTATTGGCTTGGTCACCGTCTTCAAATAAAGGTTCTTCAATGTTGGTATAGATATTTCTATACTTTTTATCAAAAGTTATCCCTTCTAAAGTGCCATTATTTCGTGGACCTTTTTCTTCTTTCTGCATTTTTAAATTTTCAAGAAGTGTAACATTTCCAAGAAAATCGCCTTTTAAATTCATGAAGTTCAGGGAAGGATTTTGTAAAACCTCTTTATCTGCAGTTATCACTCGTGCGCCTTCGCTGCTCCAAACTAAAGTGTTCGTTTTTGGATTGAATCGGATGTCTTCTGGATCTGATGAAGTAGTTGGACTGTTATTCCAATTACCATAACTATTTCCAGTTTCATCTTTCAAATAAGTTACGTTTTGAAAAGCAAAACTTTTTATTTTGTCTTCGGACAAATTAATCTTTGCGGTATAAAATCTGGAATCATTAAAAACGGATCGATCATCACATATCAAGTAATACAAATCGTTTTTTGCATCATAATCTATTCCGGATAATCCGCCCACTTTTGTATTTTGAAACGTTTCATCAAATGGAATTTCAATCGAACTGATTAGTTTTAAGTTTGGTGTTGTTCTGTTTTCAGGCGTTTGTTTTAAATTGGAACAAGAAAAAAGAAAAGCAGGTAAAACAACAAGAAATAATAAATTGCGCATGTAAGAATGTATTATTATTGCCAAAAAGGAACTGATTTTGGATTAGAAAATAATTTTAAAAACTACGAATTGTTCGTTTGATTTTTCTCAAGATTACGGAAATAGTCAATTTTGTAATTGAACATTTCAGCCATATTTTTAGCACGTAGTTTCGCTTCTTCGGCTAATGGACCTGCAAATAAACTATCCGTAGTTTCCGTAAAAATTTCCATCCAGCGGTCAAAATGTTCTTTGGCAACCGGTAACTGTTTGTGCGGCGGAAATGGACTTCCGGAATAAGAATGGACTTCAAGCAAAATAGTTTGCCAAAAGCGATACATTTTTTCCAGATGTTCTGGCCAGCGGTTGCCTATTTTCTCGTTGAATATGGGACCAATAAATTCGTCTTTTTGAACTTTAGAATAAAAAGTATCAACCAGTAATTTGATATCTTCGAATGTGGTAATGTCGTTAAATTGTGCCATGATTGGGTATAAAAAAAGCCTACGCAAAGGTAGGCTTTTATGTTGAAATGTAATGGTAAACTATTTTGCTTTCGGTGGAAATTGCTCTAAAATTTTTGCGACAAATTCATTGATTTGTTTTTCTTTTTCAGTGCGATTTTCAGTCAGATACCCAACACCTTCACCTTGCCAAACCAATTCTTTTTTCTTGGCATCAATTAAATCAATATACAATGTTCCTTCAGTTGAAGAGGAAACATAGGTACTTCGACCTCCCCATAAATAAGGATTCCATCCGTAACCCCATCCATAGCCCCAACCGGCATTGTATTGGTTTACGTCTATTCGTTCTCTTTCTTTGGTAAGAATATTAATCAGCAAATCTGGATTTTCACTTTTGGTCATCCCTTTTTTGCTTAATTCTCGGTCTATGGCATTAAGGATTCTTTTTTTATCCAATTCTGAAATTTCAACTCGATCGATGCCTTTCTTATGGAAAGCATACGTTTTATATTGGCTAAAATCTACATTATTATCATAATCGGAATACACTCTTACGGAACTGCAAGAGGCAGCTATAAAAAGTAGGAGTACTGGAAGGAGTTTAATTGCTTTCATGGGTTAGTTATTTGATTACTATATGTTTACTAAAGTTACGTTCAAATTTTTAAAAATCCAACAAATTGTCGGCTACTATATTAGGGATGGTCACTTTCAATAAAGGTTGCGTCTCCATCGCTCTTTTTATTGCAAATAATGCTCCGTCATTTCTAGCCCAGCTTCTTCTGGAAATTCCATTGTTTACATCCCAGAAAAGCATTGATTCTAAACGTCTTGAAGCTTCTTTAGATCCATCAAGAACCATACCAAATCCACCGTTTATTACCTCGCCCCAGCCTACGCCACCGCCATTGTGAATGGATACCCAAGTAGCACCTCGAAAGCTGTCTCCAATGACATTTTGTATCGCCATATCAGCTGTAAATCTTGAGCCGTCATAAATATTTGAAGTTTCTCTGTATGGAGAATCTGTACCGGAAACATCATGGTGATCCCTGCCTAAAACGACAGTTCCTATTTCGCCTTTTGCAATCGCCTGATTAAAAGCTTCGGCAATTTTAACACGACCTTCAGCATCAGCATAAAGGATTCTGGCTTGGGAACCTACGACTAATTTATTTTCTTGTGCGCCTTTTATCCAATGAATATTGTCCTGCATTTGTTGCTGAATTTCTTCGGGAGCTGTTTTTGCCATTTCTTCCAAAACCTGACAAGCGATTAAATCTGTTTGGGCTAAATCTTCTGGTTTTCCCGAAGCACAAACCCATCGAAAAGGGCCAAAACCATAATCAAAACACATAGGTCCCATGATATCCTGTACGTAACTCGGATACCTGAAATCGATATGATTCTCTGCCATAACATCAGCACCGGCACGTGAAGCTTCTAATAAAAAAGCATTTCCATAATCAAAGAAATACGTTCCTTTTGCCGTGTGTTTATTGATAGCAGTAGTGTGACGGCGTAATGTTTCCTGCACTTTTGTTTTAAATAAATCGGGATTATCAGCCATCATTTCATTTGCTTCTTCAAAGGATATGTCAGCTGGATAATAACCACCCGCCCAAGGATTATGTAGCGAGGTCTGATCGGAACCTAAATCGATATGGATGTTTTCTTTATCAAATTTTTCCCAAACGTCTACTACATTTCCAAGATATCCGATGGAAACGACTTCTTTATTGGCTTGCGCCAAAGTGATTCTTTTCACGAGTTCTTCCACGTTTTCTATCACTTCATTTATCCATCCTTGACTGTGGCGAATGTGCGTTATTTTTGGGTTTACTTCGGCACAGACAGTGATGCAACCGGCAATATTTCCGGCCTTTGGTTGTGCGCCAGACATTCCGCCTAATCCGGAAGTGACGAATAAACCACCTTTTGGACTGCGTTTTATTTTACGAAAACCGTTCAAAACGGTGATTGTTGTTCCGTGTACAATTCCCTGAGGACCTATGTACATGTAACTTCCGGCTGTCATTTGCCCGTATTGAGAAACACCTAATGCATTCATTTTTTCCCAATCGTCCGGTTTAGAATAATTAGGAATTACCATTCCGTTAGTTACGACAACTCGCGGAGCTTCTTTATGGGAAGGAAACAATCCCATTGGGTGGCCGGAATACATGGTCAGAGTTTGTTCCTCGGTCATTTCCGATAAGTATTGCATCGTCAAAAGATATTGTGCCCAGTTTTGAAAAACGGCTCCATTTCCACCATACGTAATTAACTCATGTGGATGTTGTGCCACGGCATAATCCAAATTGTTTTGAATCATCAGCATAATTGCTTTGGCCTGCTCACATTTTCCTGGATATTCATTAATTGGACGCGCACGCATTTCATAATCGGGGCGCAAACGGTACATATAAATACGCCCGTAGCTTTCCAGTTCTTCTGAGAATTCTTTGATTAATTCAGCGTGATGTTGCGGTTCAAAATAACGCAAGGCATTGCGTAACGCCAGTTTTTTTTCTTCTGTCGAAAGGATTTCTTTGCGCTTTGGTGCGTGATTGATGTCTATTTCGTATGGTTTTGGTTTTGGTAAAACCGATGGAATTCCTTGTTGTATTTGCTCTTGAAAAGTCATTTTTAGATTTTGATTCGTTACTTTTTTTGTTGATTCGTTTTAGAAGTTCAGACTTCTTATAAAAAATGAAACAACTAAGGATAACGAATATCCGACCTATGGTAGGATTTGTGAATTTTGATTCTATATTTCTGTAAACAAATATCCATTTTTATTTGTGGTTTTTGAAACTGACGTTTTCTTATTTTGAATTCTTAAATGAGTTTACTTTTTGTTGGTTCCTGTTTTTTTATCAAAACCATACGGACAATGACGACAACCACTTTTACAGCAATAACCACGTTTTAAATGGTATTTTTCAGTAAAACATTTATAGCCTTCGGGTGTGTAATAGAAATCTTCCCCCTCTATCAATTTATTTTCATTACTTTCGTCAATCATATTTGGGATTATTCTATTGTAAAATTTATTTGGATTACTAATTCATTAAAATCAACTCAAACGATTGAGATTTTCATTAAATAGAACCATTTTATCATTACAAATTTATAAATTTTATAGCGAATGTTTCTGATTGTTGCTAAATATTTAATTCCTAAAGGATATCGTGGATTGGCTGTATTTCCTTTTGTATTTGTAAAATATGAAATGGATAAAAGAAATAGCGTTTTTGTAAATCACGAGAAAATTCATCTTCGTCAGCAGGCAGAATTATTAATACTTCCCTTTTTTATTTGGTATCTCTTAGAGTATTGTTTTCGATTGATTCAGTATAAAAATGCAAATCTTGCTTATAGAAATATAAGTTTCGAAAGAGAAGCTTATGCGAATGAATCAAATTTTGAATACCTAAAAAACAGACCTTCTTTTCGATTCTTAAAATATTTAGACATAAAAAAGGAATAGTCTTTCGAGAATCATTTGGTTACATTCGATTGTATTTTATCGCTTTTTGTTTGTTGAGTTAAAACAATTCTACAGTATTAACTTACAGGGTTTTAAATATTTTTTTATAAGAAATCGTTAAATGGTTAATTCTTATTTTTTAAATTTTAAATTGTAAGAAATTATATATTTAAAATTAAAAAAGATGTATTTAATCGATTATTTATACTTTTTATCGGTATTTATACTGATTCCTATTCTATTTTTTTTGTAACTTTAAATAAAAATAACTCAAAACAGCTTTTATTAGCTGAAATACTTGATTTAGGAATGTGTTTTTAGACCTTTTAAGGCTAAAGAAGATTTCATTTTTTAATATTAAAGTGGCATTATTTCAGGTATAATGTCTTTATAAAAAATATAATTTATTTCATACAAATTAATTTAAATGCTGGCTTATGGACTCAAAATTACTTAAACGAACACTATTGATTGTTACTGGATTATTTTTGCAGAACAATGTAAATGCCCAGATGTATGTAAGTCCTAATAGTTATGTTTTTGCAAATAACCAAGTGGTTTTTGTGAAACAGCAACTGGAGTTAAATGCTGCCAGCAGTAATTTCTATTTAAGGACGGATGCTCAGTTGGTTCAAGGTGCTACATCAGGAAGTGCTAATAAAGGTCTTGGAAGCTTGTCCGTTTTTCAGGAAGGAACAACAAACAATTATCAATTTGATTATTGGTGTTCTCCAGTTGGGGGCAGTAATGCAATTGCAGGAAATTCTGCTTTTGGAATCACGCAGCTAAAAGATATTGTAGATGTGACAAATAGTACCAACTCAACTCCTTTGGCAATGAATAATTACGATGGAACTGCAAGTCCATTTGCAATTGCACCCTATTGGATTTTTAAGTTAACTGCTTCATCAAACTATTCAGATTGGATTCAGGTTGGATCAACTTCCAATATTAATGCAGGAGAAGGATTTACTATGAAAGGGAGTTCAGGGACTAATTTAACAACAATAAATGGAGTTCAAAACAATCCTGGAGGTGTACAGCGCTACGATTTTAGAGGCAAACCAAATGATGGGACTATTTCTGTTCCAGTAGCATTTGAGCAATTTACATTGACAGGAAATCCTTATCCATCGGCAATAGATTTGTCTGCTTTTTTAATTGAACAAACGCATTGTACCGGAATTGCTTATTTCTGGGAACAGGATAAAACAGTTGATTCCCATTTTATTGCGGATTATAAAGGCGGATATGGCGCTTTTTCTCCAGGTACTCTTGGGAGTACAGGGATATACGTGCCAGCTACTTTTTATTCCTATGATGGTTCTGGGAATGAAGGATCGGCTTCTGGTGTAGGAGGAGATTATGAAAGACGTTTTTCTCCTATTGGACAAGGTTTCATGATTGATGGATTGGTTAACGGAACTGTAGAGATGAAAAATAGCTATAGGGTTTTTGTTAAAGAAGGCGCATTAAATTTTTCTGAATTTGAAAGAAATATAAATTCAAATAAAACAAAGACTACTTCGACTTACATGGCTGATATTCCATCAGTATCCGGGTTTGATTACAAAACCGTAAGTGTTTTACCAACACCTCAAATCCGATTTAATACCTTATTGAACAATCAAGGAGTTCGTCAAATTGTTCTGGCATTTGTTCCAGGTGCTACTGATGGAGTTGATCGTGCGATGGATGCAATATCTTCCAGTGATGATTGTCCGGCAGATGTTTATTTTGTGATAGATAACGATGAATATCTTATCAATGCAGTGAATTTTGATATGGATAAAAAGATTCCAATTGGTTTTAAAAATACAAATCAAGCTAATTTTAAGATTACAGTAAAGGGAATGTTGAATTTTACTGGAACCAATGCCGTTTATTTACACGATAAAACAACCGATTTATACCACGACATCAAAAACGATTTCTATGATTTGACATTGCCGGCAGGAGTAAACAATACACAATTTGAAATTACTTTTAAAAACAATGTTGCTTTAGGAGTTGACGAAACAGCTCGCCAAAGTTTTGTGGTTTATCAAAATAACACAACTAAGAACTTAACCATTAGTAATCCATTATTACTGGATCTTGCTACTTGCAATTTGTATGATGTAGCCGGAAAATTAATTTTTAATAAAAAAGATTTAGGATCGAATTCGTCTTATACCTTTTCTACTTCGGGACTTAGTGATGGAATTTATATCGTTAAAATAGCAAATAAAGATAAAATTGAAGTTGGTCAAAAAATAATTATCAGAAGATAAGAGTCAACATAAATGAAAAAAATGCAATCTGTAAGGGTTGCATTTTTATTAGATATAATTTTACCTTTGTGCCAAAATCACTTTCCTTGAATCAACAGGTAACATCTCCGTTTCTAAACTCTATTTCAGTAGCCATTAAACGGGAGGATTTGATTCACCCTTTTGTTTCCGGAAATAAATTCAGAAAGCTGAAATACAATTTGCTGCAAGCGAAAACGGAGCATTTTGAAACGCTACTTACTTTTGGAGGCGCTTTTTCAAATCATATCGCAGCAGTAGCTTTTGCAGGGAAAGAAAAAGGATTTAAAACCATAGGAATTATTCGTGGGGATGAATTAGGGAGTAAAATAGCAGAGAATCCCACATTGGCATTCGCTCAAAATTGCGGAATGCAATTGGAATTTATTTCTAGAGAAGAGTACCGCTTAAAAAGCGAGGCTTCATTTTTAGAGAAATTAAAACAGCAATTTGGCGATTTTTATCTAATACCTGAAGGAGGAACAAATGCTTTAGCCATCAAAGGGTGTCAAGAGATTCTAACTCCGGAAGATGCTGAATTTGATTATATTTGTTGCTCAATAGGAACAGGCGGTACTATTTCTGGAATTATTAACAGTGCTTTACCGCACCAAAAAGTTTTAGGATTTCCGGCTTTAAAAGGTGATTTTTTGAAAGAGGAAATTCGTAATTTTGTCCAAAATGAAAATTGGGACTTAATTACGGAGTATCATTTTGGGGGTTACGGGAAAGTAAATGAAGCCTTAATCGGATTCATTAATCAGTTTTACATGGAAAATCAGATTCCCTTGGACCCCATTTATACGGGAAAGATGGTTTTTGGCGTTATAGATTTAATTCAAAAAAACTATTTTCCTGCCGAATCAAAAATTTTACTAATTCATACAGGTGGAATTCAGGGAATTCAAGGAATGAATATGAAATTAAGAAACAAACAATTACCAACAATCAATATCAATGTTTAAAAAAATCCTACTGCTTCTTACCATAATTACTTTGATAGGTTGTAATGCCGCAAAACCTGTTATTGTAACAAAGAAAGCTCCCATAAAACCAAAACCAGAGGTAGTACGCACGATAAAAAAACCAGCTGCGTCAAATCCTGCCACTACAAGACCAACAGTTGCAAAACCGGTAAAAAAAGAACAAGGTAATCGGGAAACAGAAGTAATTGTTTCAACTTCAAAAACAGTGGTTACTAATGATGTTATTGTATCGTATATTTCTAAATTTAAAGAAATTGCGATGGGAAACATGAAAAATTATGGGATTCCCGCAAGTATTATTTTGGCTCAGGGGATTTTAGAATCAGGTGCAGGAAGAGGTGATTTAGCAATAAGTGCCAATAATCATTTTGGAATAAAATGTCACGTAGGATGGACAGGAGAAAGCGTTAAGCATGACGATGATTCTGACCAGGAGTGCTTTAGGAAATATGACAATCCTTCAGAATCCTTCAAAGATCACGCGTTATTTTTGACAGGAAGAAGCAGGTATTCCAAGCTGTTTGAATTCTCAAAAGGCGATTATAAAGCTTGGGCAAAAGGGCTAAGAGCTGCAGGTTATGCTACAGATCCAAAATATCCGGATAAGTTGATTTCTTATATTGAGCGCTACAATTTGCATCAATATGACAATCAGGTTTTAGATGTAAATTATGTGTCTAATGAAAAACAAATGGTTGAAGAATTAACGATTGAATCTAGAAATACAATCAATCAAGACTTATTTTCATACGTTGTTCAAAAAGGGGATACGCTGTATTCCATTTCAAAAAAATTCGATTTAAAGGTTGATGATTTAAAACAAAAAAATAATCTTTCTGACAATACACTTTCTATTGGACAGAGGTTGATGGTAAAATAATTGAAAAAATAACTATAATTCATAATTCATAAATGTTGTATAAAAGAAGCAGTCAGCTTTTTGCTGAAGCAGAAAAAGTAATTCCAGGAGGTGTAAATTCGCCAGTAAGAGCTTTTAAAGCGGTGGGTGGAACTCCAATTTTTGTCAAAAGTGCCAAAGGTGCTTATTTGTACGATGAAGATGGAAACCGTTTGATTGACTATATCAATTCTTGGGGACCGATGATTTTAGGACACGCTTACGAACCGGTAGTACAAGCCGTGATTGAGAAAGCTAAGTTAGGAACCTCATTTGGGATGCCAACAGAATTGGAAACTCAAATTGCAGCTTTGGCTGTTTCCATGGTTCCAAATATCGATAAAATTAGATTTGTAAATTCAGGTACCGAAGCCTGTATGAGTGCTGTAAGATTGGCTCGCGGATTTACCAAAAGAGATAAAATAATAAAATTTGCAGGTTGTTATCACGGTCATTCGGATTCGTTTTTAATCCAAGCCGGAAGTGGAGCAATTACTTTTGGTTCGCCAAACAGTCCCGGAGTTACAGCTGGAACGGCCAAAGATACTTTGCTTGCAAAATACAATGACTTAGAAAATGTAGCGACTTTAATTGAAGCCAATAAAAATGAAATTGCAGCTATAATCGTAGAACCTGTTGCGGGGAATATGGGTTGTATTCCGCCAAATAAAGGCTTTTTGGAAGGCTTGCGCCAATTGTGTACCGATAATGGAATTCTATTGATTTTTGATGAGGTTATGACTGGTTTCAGACTCGCTAGAGGTGGTGTTCAGGAATTATTCAATATAACTGCTGATATTGTTTGCTTCGGGAAAGTAATTGGTGGAGGATTGCCTGTTGGTGCTTTTGCTGCCCGTGAAGAAATTATGAATTACCTAGCTCCGTTAGGTCCCGTTTATCAGGCAGGAACATTGTCTGGAAATCCGTTGGCAATGGCGGCTGGATTGGCAATGTTGCAAGCTTTAGATACGGATCGTGCTATTTTTCAAAGATTAGAAGAGAAAACAGCGTATTTGGCTGCAGGAATTGATAAAGTGTTGAAAGCAAATAACGTTACATTTACAATCAACAGTATTGGATCGATGATTTCAGTTCATTTTGATGCTGCTCCGGTTGTTGATTTTCAAACCGCTGCAAACGGCGATAACGAAACGTTCAAGAAATTCTTTCACGGATTATTGCAAGAAGGAATTTATATTGCGCCCTCTGCTTATGAAACGTGGTTTATTACCGATGCATTAACGTATGAGGATTTAGATTTTACCATTCAAGCCATAGATAAAGTTTCGAAAGCATTTTAATAATAAAAAAGCCCCTGAATAGGGGCTTTTTTTATGAAATAAGATGAAGTATTTCAAGTAAACGGATTATTTTTTATCACCCGTTTCTGCTGGTTTTCTGTCTTTATGGTGCATCATTCTTTTTTTCATTCCGTGATGTCTTTTCGATTTCATGTCATCCCATTTTTTATATTGTTCTGGAGTAAGAATTTTTTTCACTCTTTCTTTCATAACAATTTGCTCGTCTAACATTTTGCTTTTTTTAGCAAAAAGTTCGTCAGAAGTAAGTTGTTTTTTATCCGAATCTTTAGTTGCTTTTCGTTCTGCCATTTTAGCTTCTCTTTTGGCACTTTGTTCCGCGATGATTTTACTCATTTCTTTTTGCTGTGAAGCATTCAAATCTAATTCCTGAGTCAATTTTTTTAAATGCAATTGGTTTCTTTGCTCAGGAGTCATTTGCTCTATTTTGGCTCTCTCTGGTCTTGCTTTTCTTTCTTGTGCAAAGCTTGTCATTCCGACAACTAATAATGCAACGATAAATAATTTTTTCATATGTATTGTTTTAAGTTTTATGCATATAGGACAAGGATAGCATTTAAAAGTTTAATCGTTAACAAAAGTTTATCGTTTGATTTTCTGATTAGAAGTAGAAAAATCATAAAAAATACTTGATTAAGTATGATTCCAGTCATAATTAATGCGCTAATCTAATCGCAAATTTGTTAAACAATTCTAAAAACAATTTTATGTACAAATTAACTTTTTTTGTAGTTGCATTCGTAATGTTAACTTCATGTGGTGATAAAACCAAAACTAATGATGACTTTTCAAAAGATACTGCTGCTCCATCTGAGGAATCTGCTACTAACTCAACCGATGCGGCTACGTATGATCCAAACAGAGGTATTGGAAAACACACATCGGTTGATTTAAGTGATAAATTAGATGAAGCAATGGCTGCCGAAGGAGAAAAAATCCAATCCGTTAAATGTTCTTCTTGCCATAAATTGACTGATGAAAAATTAGTTGGCCCAGGATGGAAAGGAGTTACTCAAAGACAAAAACCAGAATGGATTATGAATTTCATCACTAATCCAGATCCAATGATTGATAAAGATCCAAAACTTCAAGCGCAACTAGAACTTTGTTTAGTTCGTATGCCAAATCAAGCATTGACTGATGTTGACGCAAGAAACTTATTGGAATATATGCGTAAAAATGATGGAGTAAAATAATTTAACTCAAAATAATATGAACAATATTTTTATAAAAACCAGTCTTGCGATAGTCTTGGTAAGTGCACTTTTTGGTTCTTGCAGACCAAAAGATACTGCAGATGCCGTAAGTGGGGACGCAGCTCAAAAAGCGTATGTTGCTCCAGGAAAATATGACGAATTCTATAATTTCGTTTCAGGAGGTTTTAGTGGTCAAATGAGTGTATATGGTTTGCCAAGTGCAAGATTATTGAGAGTAGTTCCAATATTTTCCCAAGATCCTCAAACTGGTTACGGATACAGCGAAGAAACGAAACCAATGTTGAATACTTCTCACGGTTATGTGCCTTGGGACGATCAGCACCATTTAGAATTGTCTCAAACCAAAGGTGAGGTTGATGGTCGTTGGATTTTTGCCAATGCCAATAACACGCCAAGAATTGCCCGTGTTGATTTGAAAACGTTCAAAACGGTTGAAATAATTGAGTTGCCGAATAGTGCAGGAAATCACTCTTCTCCATTTATTACTGAAAACACAGAATATGTGGTGGCAGGAACCCGATTCAGCGTTCCTACGGATAATGCAAACGGTGATGTGCCTATCAATACCTACAAACAAAATTTCAAAGGCTATTTGAGTTTTGTAAAAGTAGGCAAGGAAGGTCAGATGGATATCGCTTTCCAAATTGAAGCGCCGGGAGTAAATTTCGACTTGAGTCATGCCGGTAAAGGCAAATCTCACGGTTGGTTTTTCTTCTCTTGTTACAATACAGAACAAGCCAATACTTTACTGGAAGTGAATGCTTCACAGAATGATAAAGATTATATTATGGCGGTGAATTGGAAAAAAGCCGAAGAGTACATTAAAGCCGGAAAAGGGAAAAAGGTAAAAGCTAAATATGTACACAATACTTGGGACGAAAAAACGCATACAGCAAAATCTGAAATGAGAACTGAAGTATTAGTTTTGGATTCTAAAGTCTTAAAAGACATTTGCTACATGATTCCTTGTCCAAAATCACCTCATGGATGTGATGTAGATCCTACAGGAGAATACATTATAGGCAGCGGAAAATTAGCGGCTTTAATTCCTGTCTTTAGTTTTGACAAAATGAAAAATGCTATTGCAAAAAAACAATTTGATGGAGAGTATGAAGGTATTCCGGTTATCAAATACGAAGCAGCTTTATATGGTGAGGTTAAAAAACCGGGATTAGGACCATTACATACTGAGTTTGATGGAAAAGGAAATGCATATACTACTTTCTTTGTTTCTTCCGAAGTGGTGAAATGGGACATTAAAACATTGAAAGTTTTAGATAGAGCACCTACTTATTATTCTCCTGGACACCTTTCTATTCCTGGTGGCGACAGTAAAAAACCATTTGGAAAATACATGGTCGTTTATAATAAAATTACCAAAGACAGATACTTGCCTACTGGACCTGAACTAGCTCAAAGTGCGCAATTGTTTGATATTAGCGGAGATAAAATGAAACTTATATTAGATTATCCAACTATTGGAGAACCCCATTATGCACAATCTGCTCCGGCTGATTTAATCAGGAATAATGGTCAGTTGAAATTTTATAAAATCGAAGAAAATAAACACCCTTATGTTGCCAAAGGAGAAAAAGAAGCTAAAGTAGTAAGACAAGGAAACCAAGTTCATGTGTATATGACTTCCATACGTTCTCACTTTGCTTCTGACAATATCGAAGGGGTTAAAGTGGGTGATGAGGTGTATTTCCATGTCACTAATTTAGAACAAGATTGGGATGTACCCCATGGATTTGCTATAAAAGGTGCTGATAATGCCGAGTTGTTAATCATGCCGGGTGAAACAGCTACTTTGAAATGGATACCAAAAAAAGTAGGCATATTTCCTTTCTATTGTACTGATTTTTGTAGTGCGCTACACCAGGAAATGTCAGGATATTTAAGAGTTTCTCCAGCAGGAAGTACTGTTCCTCTCACATTTAGCTTGGGAACAAATATACCGGCTAAATAAGAATCACTTCAAATTCAAGAGGGAACAAATTATTTAGTTTGTTCCCTTTTTTAATAAAAAAATCATGAATAATTCAAACATTTCAACGCTTTCAAAAGTGATGCTTTTGTTGGTGATGGTACTATTAGTGTCATCTGTTTTTGTTCCAATGTGGAGAATTGAATTGTCAGCTCCTCAATATCCGGAAGGTTTAGTACTGCAACTACATGCTAATAAAATAGGTGGTGATGTCGAGATTATTAATGGATTGAACCATTATATTGGCATGAAAACCTTGCACAAAGAAGATTTTATAGAGTTTACCGTATTGCCTTATATCATTGGTTTTTTTGCATTATGTGCTTTGGTAGTTGCGGTAGTTGCTAAGAAAAAAGGACTTTATGCTTTGTTTATTTCGTTCATTCTTTTTGGAATATTAGCAGCAGTCGATTTTTATCGATGGAACTATGAATACGGACATAATCTAGATCCAAATGCAGCAATCAGAGTGCCAGGAATGTCGTATCAGCCGCCATTAATAGGATACAAACAACTTCTGAATTTTGGAGCGTATTCTATTCCGGATAGTGGAGGATGGATGCTGATCGCATCGGGATTTTTATTGTTTTTACTAGTTATTAAAGAGGCTAATCTGTTGCAGAGATTCAAAAAATCAAGTACAACAACAGCTTTGTTTGTCTTTTTATCTTTGTCTTTTTTTTCCTGTGCCAAAACAGAAGTGGTTCCCATTAAATTGAACGTTGATACGTGCGATTTCTGTAAAATGACAATCGCCGATGGTAAATATGCGGCCGAAGTAATTACTGAAAAAGGAAGAGTCTACAAGTTTGACGATTTCATGTGTATGGTACATTATGGAAAAGAAAATTCCAACACAAAAATGACAACTTATTATGTGAATGATTATACCCAAGACAATGTTTTAATTACTGCTGAAACTGCTTTTTTCCTTTCCGGAGGAACTATTCAAAGCCCTATGAGAGGCGGAATTATTGCTTTTTCTTCTGAAAATGACGCAAAAGAATTTGAAATAAAATTAAAAGCAAAACCAGTTACTTGGGAAGCAGTAATCGCAAAATAAACCAGTCTTTTTTCTTATTTAAATTCAGACGGTTTAATTTTAAAAATAATGAAAAAACTACTCTACATATTTCTGTTTATTTCTTCATTTCTTCATGCTCGTGTAATTGAAGTAGGTGCTAATAAACCTGTAAAATCAATAAAAAAAGCAATTATCTCGGCTAAAGTTGGTGACACTATTTTAGTTCATAAAGGAGTTTACAAAGAAGGCAATATTGTTATTCATAAAAGAATTGTTTTTCTGGGTAAAGGATTTCCAGTTTTAGATGGGCAAAAAAAGTATGAAGTACTTTCCATTAAGGCGGATAGTGTGGTTGTGCAAGGTTTTAAAGTGATAAAATCAGGGTATGCTTCACTCGAAGATCCCTGCGCGATTAAAGTCTATAATAAAAGCCATGTTGTTATTCAGAACAATATTTTGGACGATAATTTCTTTGGAATTTATATCCAAAATGGTAAAAACTGCCTGATAAAAAACAATACAATTGTAGCGTATGGCAAAGAAGAACAGCAAATAGGCAACGGAATTCATTGTTGGAAAAGTGAAAACCTCCAAATTATCGCTAATACTATTTCCGGTCATCGTGATGGGATTTATTTTGAATTTGTTACCAATTCCGTTATCTGGAGAAATATTTCAACTAACAATATTCGGTATGGTTTGCATTTTATGTTCTCTAATGACGATGCGTATATTACCAATATTTTCAAGAATAACGGTGCCGGCGTTGCGGTAATGTTTACCAAAAATGTCAAGATGTTCAATAACTATTTCGAAGAAAATTGGGGTGATGGCGCTTATGGATTATTCCTTAAGGAAATCACGGACAGTCATATTATTGGAAATAAATTTTCTAAAAATACTTCTGGAATTCACATGGAAGGAACCAATCGAATTCGAATTGAAAAGAATGTATTTGAAGCCAACGGTTGGGCCATGAAAATCCAAGCCAGTTGCGTAGATAATGAAATCGTAAATAATAATTTTATTGGAAATACTTTTGATATGGGAACTAACGGAAGTTTAGTTTTAAATACGTTCAATACCAATTATTGGGATAAATATGAAGGATATGATTTAGACAAAAATGGTGTCGGTGATGTACCGTATCATCCGTTGAGTTTATTTGCAGTTTTAGTTGAAAATAATCCCTCGGCGATGTTGCTGTTCCGGAGTTTTATGATCACACTTTTGGATAAATCCGAAAAAGTGTTGCCCAGTATAACGCCGGATAATTTTATTGACAATTCGCCATTAATGCATTCATTACCATTATGATTGAAATAAAAAATATATATAAAAAATTTGGAAAATTAGAGGTTTTAAATGATATCAATCTTTCTTTTAAAAAAGGAGAATGCATTGCTTTAATTGGTCCAAATGGCTGTGGAAAAACCACTTTGATAAAAAGTATTTTGGGAATGGTCATTCCTTCTAAAGGCGATATTTTATTCAATGAAAAATCAATTTTAAAGGAATTTAAATATCGGGAACAAATAGGCTATATGCCGCAAATAGGGCGTTATCCGGATTATATGACAGTTGGGCAAATCATCGAAATGATAAAAAAAATTCGGAATTCGAATCAGGTTTTAGATGAGGATTTAGTCCATGCATTTGAACTCGAAAAAATAGTTGATAAACAAATGCGGACACTTTCTGGTGGAACAACGCAAAAAGTAAGTGCTACGCTGGCTTTTTTGTTTAATCCTGAAGTGTTGATTTTAGATGAACCTACAGCGGGATTAGATCCATTGGCTTCCGAAATATTGAAAGAGAAAATTATAAAAGAAAAAGAAAAGGGAAAACTCATTTTGATTACTTCCCATCTTTTGAGCGAATTAGATGACTTGATTACCCAAATTATTTACATGCAAGACGGGACAGTGCATTTTCATCAAAGTATCGCGGATTTATTGGAATCAACAAACGAACAAAAAATATCCAAAGCAATTGCTAAAATCTTAAAAAACAAAAGCAATGAACAGAATCATTAAAATCATTTTTCTAGACATTCTGAAGAACAAGATTATACTGGCGTACACGCTTATTTTAGCCATTCTTTCCTGGAGTTCATTTGGGCTGGAAGATAATTCTGCCAAAGGATTGCTTACCATTTTGAATATAATTTTATTCACGGTTCCGCTGGTTTCCATTCTTTTTGCCACGATTTATTTGTATAATAGTGCAGAGTTTATTGAGCTTTTATTAAGCCAACCCATTAAACGCAAGAAAATTTGGTTGAGTTTATTTCTCGGACTTTCGTTAGCAATGGTTTTAGCCTTTTTTATTGGTGCCGGAATTCCGCTTTTAATTAATGCACCGGATAGTGTAGGGATTATGATGCTCGTTATAGGTTGTCTGATTACGTTGGTCTTCGTGGCTTTAGCATTTTTAAGTTCGATACTGACGAGAGACAAGGCAAAAGGAATAGGGATTGCCATCATGGGCTGGTTATATTTTGCACTGCTTTTTGATGGAATAATTTTGTATTTATTGTTTCAATTTTCAGACTATCCAATAGAGAAAGCAATGATTGTAGTTACGGCGTTTAGTCCAATTGATTTAGCTCGAATTCAAATCCTATTGCATCTGGATGTTTCTGCGATGATGGGATATACCGGAGCTATTTTTAAAGATTTTTTCGGGACTTCATTGGGGCTGTTACTTTCTTTTTCGTTATTGTGTTTGTGGATTATTATTCCATTTTTCATTTCATTAATTAAATTTAAAAACAAAGATTTATAATGTTTAAAGATATACTTCAAAAACTAGAAAATGCCGCTAATCCAGTGGCGCAAGTGGTTCAAAATACTTCTTGCAGTAAAGTAATGGTGATTGCTTTCAAAAAAGGAATGATTCTCAAGGAGCATAAAACGGATGTTCCTGCCAAATTATTGGTGATAAAAGGAAACGTGATTTATAAAGAGGAGAACCAACAAAACGAACTCTTTCTTTATGACGAACAAGAAATTCCAGTAGCAGTTTTGCATTCCGTAGAAGCATTGGAAGACAGCTTGTGTTTATTGTTTAAAGGCTAAAAAATCTAGAAATGAAAACAGATATAAAAAACAGAAACGACATTGAGAAACTGATAAACACTTTCTACGGTAAAATAAAAACAGATACTAAAATTGGTTATTTTTTTACGGATGTAGCCAAAGTGAATTGGGAAGAGCACTTGCCTAAAATGTATGATTTTTGGGAAAATGTTATGTTTTCTAATGGGAATTACACGGGAAATCCGATGACTAAACACAAAGAGTTACATCAAAAAAGCGAAATGAAAGAAGCTCATTTTCAGCATTGGAACGCTTTGTTCAATGAAACTGTTGATGAGTTATTCACAGGAGAAAAAGCTGGAGAAATCAAACAAAGAGCCATGAATATTTCGGGGGTATTGATGTACAAAACCATAGGATGAAAAGCATAAAAAAAGCGTAAACTACTTTAGTTTACGCTTTTTTCAATCTGGAAAAATGAATTAATAATATTATTTTTTGGAAGTAAAACATCATTGATTACGTGTATAATTCCGTTTGATGTTGGTATTGATGCCACTATTTCGGAACCATTTACAAACACTTTGTCACCTACTTTAGTGATTTTTATTTTTCCTGCATTCACTTGTTCATATTCCTGCCCGTCTTGCATGTATTCAGTCTTTAGATTTCCTACGTAAGTATGGTATTCTAATATATTTTTCAAATCATCTTTTTTTCCGGGTTCTAATAATCCTTCAACGGTTCCTTTTGGAAGTTTATCAAAAGCAGCGTTTGTTGGTGCAAAAACGGTAAACGGCCCGGCATTGCTCAATACATCCACTAATTCTGCTGCTTTTACGGCTGTTACAAGTGTGGAGTGATCTTTGCTTCCGGAAGCTACCTGAACAATGTTTGGATTAGAAGTTTCATCAATCACCGCTGACTGTCCACCACCTTGGGTTGCTGTATTTTCTGTTGTTGATTCAGATGCAGCTTCACTATTTTGTTTGCAGCCAAAAATGGTAAATACACAAACAGCTACTACTAATTGAATTGATTTTTTCATAATTAAGTTTACTTTGGTTTTATATAGCAAAGTACTTAATTATCAAATGTTTATTATATGCGTTCAATCATAAAGGAGGGTTATTTTTAACTTTTTTGATGGAAAAATAGGTAGTAACCCCGATTCCTAAAAGCAAGATTAATGCAACTATAAAAAGAATTTCATTTACGTACGGAATTATGGTATAACTGAACGATGCAACACCTTGAACGGCTAAAACTAACTCATTTAATAAAACGCCAATGGAAAATAGAACCAGGCCAATTTTTATCTTTTTAGTAATGAAAATCAAATGACTGGCATAGATGTAAAACAACAAGAACAACGTGATTACCGCCAATAAAACCAAGTGTAAATAGGCGATTACAATTGGCCTGAAGCCAAAGGCAAGCTGGCTTAACGATGGGATTGTTGAACCCAATTGCAGAATGAATTTTATGCTTAATGCCAAACAGGAAAAGAGCAAAATATAGCGCAACAATGAAGCAAAATTTTTCAGATACTCTTTTTGTTTTTGTATTAAAATTAAAAGAAGTTTAAACCAGGCAAAAACCTGAATTATTGCAGCAAAAACTGTGATGGCATAAAGCCAAATCGGTAAATCGAGCCAAAGTGTGGATAAAAAATATGCAGGAATACAAGAAACAGCAAACAGCTTAAAGGAAGTTTCGTAAAAAGGATGTTCTGATTTTTTTAGATTTAAAAAGCCAAAAAATAAACCAATACAAGCAAAGAAAAACCAACCGTTATATTGAAAATGGAGAAAATAATAAATAGATGCTAAATATAAATCCTGTATGACATTTTTACTGGCCATCATGTAAGCCAAGTAAAAAGTGCCGAAAGAGGAAATAATATTAAAAACTACGGCGGCTTTAAACCAGTTTATTGAAGCAAAATCGGTATCTAGTTTTTTTAAATCTTTGATGTAATAATAGCCAAAAAGATAGGATACCAGAATCGATGCCGTTGAGAAAAATATGGAAATCATTCCGTATCCCTGAATAATAAAAAAAATCAGCATTCCATAGGAACAAATTAGATTGGCTATGATTATTTTTTGATATTTATTTGCTTGAAAATCAGTGGTTTTTTTCTGAAGATAATATGTCATCAATGTCATCAAAGTATGACTGATCCATCCTGAAAATGCAAAATGAGAATGGGAATGTAAGATGTTTTTTTGATTGAAATAAGGGAATTCAAAACCAATTTTATAACGCATTAAAACGCCAAGTGAGGCAACGATACAAAGATTTAACAAGGAGAATTTAAGCCAAAACTGTATGTTTAATTTCATTTTTTAATAAAATATTTTGTGATTGATGATGTCAACTTTGTTGCAATCATTCATTTTTGAAAAAACGCGAATCACCGTTTCGACTCTTAAACCGGTAAAATTTGCAATTTCCTGACGCGTATAGGGAATCAATACTTTACTGCCATTACATTCTGATTTTCTTTTGTGTGTATTCAAAAAGGCTAGAATTCTAAACTCCGGTTTCTGGTTGATGATCTCTTTTGAAGTATTGGATTTTGAATGAATTTTATTGGCAAGTAAAACCAAAAATGCTTTCTGTATTACGGGATATTCGTCAAGAATTTTCAAAAATTTATCCTTTGATAATTTTATGATAGTGCTGTCCTGAATGCAAATCGCTTTAGATGGATACGGCTGATCAATAAACAAAGGAGGTTCTCCAAAACTTTCTCCTATACAAAAAAGTCCTTGTGTGAACTCTTTTCCTTCGTCATTTGAGTTAAACATTCTCACGCTGCCATCAATGATTTGATAATAAAAATGAGCTATTTCATCTTCCTGAAAAATAACTTCATTTTTTTTGTATTTTTTGGCAACAGCTCCCCATGAAAACAATAAATCGATGTCTATTTGCATAATTAAATTGGAATTAATAATAGTTTATTAGCAATAAAAAAAGGCAAAAATTTGCAACGAATACAAATATAATTTTTATAAAATCAATAGTAATATGATTGAAATCATAAAATATCATCAGAAAAAAGTATTTGTTTAGTGAAAATTCACATAAAAAAATAATGGCTAAAGTATTTCATTAAAGTAGCATAGCATATGATATTTATCAGTTTTTATAGTTTTTTGTTTCTCGACTTTTGTGGTTTATTTATTAAATCATTTTTAGCATGACAAAAAATAATCCGCTTCATACTTTTCATATCCCGGTTATGGGACTTGCTTATACGATTGATAGTCCTATACGAGTGGCGAAGTATGGAATTTCATCTGTGATTTCAATTATGGATGATGAACTTATCGAAAAAATGAATGCTTTTTACAGTAAGAAATTCGATTTGCCGTATCAGGAAATTACCCAAAAAATACATGATTATCGTGCAGAACGCATTACTTCTTATTTGAATTTGGTAGACAAAATCGTAAAAGAAAAATTTGAAAATTTCAAAACGGAACTATCCGAAAGCAAATCAGCTTTGGAAAATTACATCGCCATGCTGCCCAACAAATCAGAGATTAAATCAGGTTTGCAAAACTTGATGGAAGACGGTTTTGCTTTCAAAGAAAACATCAAAAATTATCTGGAGAAAAATCTTTATCCGGGCGATATTGATGTCAATATTATGACCAAATTGGATAAGGATAATTTCATCAAAGACGAACAATTACCAATTATTTTTAATGATGCACATGCCGCGCTGCGTGGGTTTGTCAATAGTACATTAGAATCTTCGGTAGTTTTATCGGCGGGGATGAATCCAAGATTATACAGCTATTTCGAAAGTTTTTCAGCTTTCTTTCCAGATTCGAATAATGCATTGAAAAAGAAAATCACGCTGAAAGTAAGCGACTTTCGTTCGGCGATGATTCAAGGGAATTTTCTGGCTAAAAAAGGACTTTGGGTTTCTGAATATCGAATCGAATCCGGACTGAATTGCGGCGGACATGCTTTTGCAACCGAAGGCTATTTGTTAGGACCGATTCTGGAAGAATTCAAACAGAAAAAAGAGCAATTGATTCAATCCGCACACGAGTTGATGGTGAAAGCATTGGGGCAAAAAGAAATGCATGTTCCAGAACAGCCTTTATATTTAAAAATCACGGTTCAAGGCGGCGTAGGAACTGCTGAAGAACACGATTTTCTATTGGACCATTATAATGTGGATTCTGTGGGTTGGGGTTCGCCTTTTTTATTGGTTCCTGAAGCAACATCGGTAGATAAACACACCAGAGATTTATTGGCTGGAGCCAAAGAAGATGATTTGTATTTAAGTCATATTTCGCCATTGGGAATTCCTTTCAATACGTTACGAGGAACGACGAATGAAAAATTGAAATTGAAACGAATTGAGGAAAGCAAAGCGGGAAGTTCATGTCCAAAACGATTTTTGGCGCTAAGCAAAGAATACGATGCGAAAGGAATTTGTACATCTTCCAAAAAATTTCAAGATTTGAAACTGGAAGAATTGCTTCTTGAAAAAGATATTTTACCAGCAGAAGTTTTCGAAAAAAAGAAAAACAGTATTACGGAGAAAGCCTGTCTTTGTGTAGGTTTAGCCAATGCTTCGTATCTTGAAAATGACATTAAAATTAAAGGTCAGGCGCAAGGAGTAATCATTTGTCCCGGACCTAATATGGCATATTTTGATCAAGAAGTTTCACTGTCTAAAATGGTGCAGCATATTTATGGAAACGCATCGGTATTGTGGGTCACTAATAGACCAAATCTATTTGTTAAAGAGTTAAAAATGTATTTAGATTATCTGAAGAATGAAATTGTATCCGTTTCTGAAGAAATAACTTTGGGGCAAATTAAAAAATGGAATTCATTTAAAAGTAATTTGCTGCAAGGAATTGAATATTATGAAGATTTATTCTCAACAACTCCTTTTTTCGAAAGTTCTAAAAAAGAGATTTTTAGTCAATTTAATTCCTATAAATTAGAATTATTTGAGATTGAAATCCCCGAATTGAAATTGGCATAAAGCCTCCAAATATTTGTTTTTAAATAGAATGATTTTTACAGGATTATTCTATTTAAAAATATTTTTTTTGCTCAATGATGTTGTAAATTTGCACCGTGAAAAAAATCATATTCATAATTGTATTAATCATGCTAGTAAAGCCCATTCTGCCGGTTTTAGAGTATGTCGTGAATTATGAATACATTTCAAAAGTGCTTTGTATCAATAAGGATAAGCCTAAAATGCAATGTAACGGAAAATGTCATTTGATGAAAGAATTAGCTAAAGCTTCTGATGCTGAAAAACCACTTTCTTCGGATAAAAAAGGAACTACTCCAATACTTGATGTACTTATTTTTGAGGAAATCAAATCTTTCGAAATTGTACCCGTTTGTTTTGGTACCAAAGAAAAAATAAACCCATACTATTCTAATTTATACTTTCACTTGAATAGTACTTCTGTTTTTCACCCACCCACTTTCATTTCTTAAATTTTTATGCACGTAGTGTGCTTTTATTAATCCGTTTTTATACAACGGATGAGATTCTGTTTGCTTTTTTTGGAAAAAAATGGTCCAAAAACGGCAGGCAAATCAATACCTATATTTAAAATAAAAAACCTAAGAAATGAAATTTCAATTAAAAAATATACTAGCTGTAATGGCTATCGCAGTTACCTTATTCTCTTGTTCAAATGATGATGATGATGAAACGATTACCGGTAATGGAAATCTTAAATTAGAATTCGATAACGTATACAAGTCAGCAAATTTTGCTTTCAATACAAACTATACAAATTCTAATGCTGAGGTTGTTACGGTTTCTAAAGTGAAATATATTGTGAGTAATATTGTCTTGACAAAAGCAGACGGAACGACTTTTATCTATCCAAAAAACCAAAGTTATTTTATTGTAGACGAACTGACAACAACAACTTTGACGTTGAATCTTTCCAATATCCCTGCCGGAAATTATACTAAAGTAAAATACGGAATAGGAGTTGATAAAACCCAGTGGGAAGCAGGAGCAACGGGTCAAGGAGATTTCTTGGCAACAGCCCAAACGGCCGGAATGATGTGGTCTTGGAGCGCCGGTTATAAGTTTGTGGCTTTCGAAGGAACTTTTACTTCATCTACGGTGCCAACTGCTACGCAATTTAAACTCCATACCGGACAAACCGGAACGGATTATAACTACACTGAAGTTACTTTAGATTTTCCTGAAAATGCTTTGGTGAGAACTACAATTACGCCTCAAGTTCACATTATGGCTGATTTGTCTCAACTTATTGATGGAACCAATAAAATCAATTTTTCAGAATCTGCAACCGTGATGGGTGGTGCTAAATTAGCTTTAGTCACCGCTAATATATCCTCGATGTTTACAATAGACCACGTTCATAACGACTAATTTTCAATCTAGCAGCGGTTGGGTATCAAAGTCTGACCGCTTAAAAAAAAGTATAAAATGAAAGCAAAATATATAGTATTGCTCATTTTGCCGTTGCTTTGGTCTTGTTCTAATGATGCTGATGAATATCAAGATATTCCATTAGATTTTCAAGTTCCGGCTAATTTTCCACCTTTGGCTTATAATTTATCGAATAATCCACCAACAGAAAAAGGATTCGAACTCGGGAAAAAACTTTTTTACGACGGTCGATTGGCTTCAGATGGGATTGTTTCCTGCGGGTTTTGTCACATTCAGGAAGATGCTTTTACGCACCACGGCCACACTTTGAGTCACGGGGTTGATGACGCCATAGGAACCCGAAACACGCCACCAATCCAAAATTTGGCCTATCAAACCACATTTATGTACGATGGAGCAACAACACATTTAGACTTGCAACCCATTATTCCGTTCACGAGTCCTATAGAAATGAATGGCGATTTTGCCAAAGCTATTGCTATGATGAAAGGTGATTCCGAGTACCAAAAGCTATTCAAAATTGCTTTTACGGATGGACAAATTAATTCCGAAAATATGCTCAAAGCCTTGGGGCAGTTTATGGTCATGGTGACGTCCTCAAATTCCCGTTTCGATAAGTACCGCCGCAATGAATCTGGCGGAACGCTCACTCAAGACGAGCAGGACGGTTATGCAATTTTCAACCAGAAATGTTCCAGTTGTCACGCCACGGATTTGTTTACCGATAATTCTTTTAGAAACAATGGCTTGCCAATTGATCCCTCGTACAATGATATCGGGCGTTTTCGCGTGACGGAGCTGTCACAGGATAAGTACAAATTCAAAGTACCAAGTCTAAGAAACATAGAAAAAACAGCTCCTTACATGCACGATGGACGCTTATTTACATTGGAAGCTGTTCTGGAACATTATAATTCCGGAGTAGTCAATTCAGCTACTTTAGACCCCATTTTGAATAAAAACGGAACACTCGGAATCACTTTGACAGCGACCGAAAAAACAAAAATAATAGCTTTCCTGAAAACATTGACAGACACACAATACCTAACGGATAAACGCTTTTCCGAATATTAATTTAAGAAGCTATTTCCTGCTGTACACTGCAAGTCCTCGCTGCAAAAGCCGTTTTTCTATGTCCTGAAAAGAGCTTCCTTTGGTCGCTTTTTCAGGACAAGAAAAACAAGCTTTTTCTGCTCCGGGCTTTCCGTTTCCATCAGGGCTAAAAACAATAAACATGAAAAAATACACACTACTATTAGTACTACTTTTTCAATTGGCAAACGCCACCGAAAAAGACAGTTTAAACACAATAAATCCATTTACAAAATACCATTCCTTCCTTGAAGAAGAGGATTTCTGTGATGTCTGCGGTTGCTCCGCCAGTGGTGGTAGCATGGGATTTGCCTCGATGTTAAACTCTAATTTTGTCGGGATTCGGTATTTTAATCAACAATACAAATCGACAGATGGCTTGTACAGCAATTCGCCTTGGTACAAAGAAAATTTCAACACCGTTCAGGTTTGGGGCCGAATCCCGGTTAGCGAAAAGGTTCAGGTTTCGGCATTATTGCCGTATCATTTTCATGCAAGAGAAACCGCAACTGGCAACAAAATCATCAATGGGATTGGCGATATTACTGTTTTGGCAATGTATCGTTTGTATCAAACGCATAAAGACAGTACTTTTTTAGTACATACATTACAATTGGGAGGCGGAATCAAAGCGCCAACCGGAAAATTCAATGAAGCAAATTCCGGCAGTATAAATCCAAGTTTTCAAGTAGGAACAGGAAGTTGGGATTATCTTTTGGCAACTGAATATGTGGTTAAAAGAAAACAATTTGGTTTAAACTCGATGCTGAATTACGTTATAAAAACAGAAAATCAAAAGAGTTACCGTTTTGGGAATCAATTGAATTACGCAGGAACTTTTTTCTATTTGTACGAAAAAAACAGTTTTTCTATTGTTCCACAACTTGGTTTTGCCGGTGAAGTTTATGAAAGTAATTATCAATACAATCAAAAATTAAGAAATACAAACGGTGATATTTTGTTTGGGAAATTAGGTTTTGAGGTAGGAAAGGATAGGTTTTCTTTTGGAGCTAATGCCATGTTGCCTATCAATCAAAATCTTACCGGCGGCAATGTAGAAGCGAATTACAGGTGGAGTGTAAACTTGAATTATAGTTTGTAAAATCATAAAAGTTTATTGAATTTTTTTTTAGTTATTGGTATTATGTTCTCAAGGTGACTTGAGTCCGCTTATACCGATCAAGTCGGAGGTGTTTTTTACTCTTGTTATACGTTACGATTTAGTAGTTATGTAAGTTTTTTTAAAAATTTTAAAACCATAATGAAGTATGTTTCGTATGTAAATACATAACTAAATAAACAAACGATGAAAAACAAACAACAAAATTTAGGATTTGCGTCTATAATTGGACTAGCACTGTTATCTTTTACCGCAATTTCATGTAATGATGACGATAACAATGAAATGATGATGCCTGTATCGGCACCAGATGTAAATTTTACGGCATTAGCCAGTAATAATACCATTCTTACATTCAATGCACGAAATTTAGGAACTCCAACTTCAACCACTCCAATTGTTGGTTTACCAGCATCAGAGAGTATTGTAAGTATTGATTACAGACCAGCAACAGGGCAGTTATATGCCTTAGGTTCTTCTAGTCGTCTCTATTTTATTAATGAGAAAAGTGGAGCTGCAACAGCATTAGGTGCTGGATCTTTTTCTCCTATTGTCGCGGGAGGAAATGCCTCATTAGATTTTAATCCTACAGTAGATAGAATTCGTTTGGTAACAGATTCAGGTCAAAATTTAAGATTGCATCCAGAATTAGGAACTGTTGTGGTAACTGATGGTATTATTAATGGTGGTGCAAATGCTAAAATTGGTGCTGTAGCATATACTAATAGTATGGCTGGAGCTACAGCAACTATGTTGTATGACATTGATTTTGAACAAGATAAATTATACATGCAAACGCCGCCTAACGACGGAACGCTTCAACTTGTTGGTGACTTAGGAGTTAACTTTCAAGGTGTAGGAGATATGGATATTTTAGCGGATAATTCTACTGCTCTTGCTGTAACAAACAATGCTAATGTATCCACATTATATACAATTGATTTAACTACAGGAAAAGCCGTTGATGTTGGTAAATTCACTGCTCCGGTAATAAGTTTAGCATTTAAGACTAATCCAATCGCTTATGCAACAACTACTGGAAATATGTTGGTTCGTTTTAATCCTACAAGCGGGAATAATAATTCTGTAGCATTAACTGGTTTAGCTGCAAGCGAAAGTATTGTAGGTTTAGATTTTAGACCAGCAAATGGAGCATTGTATGCGATCTCAAATCAAAGCAGATTGTTTTCTGTGAATACTGCAAGTGGAGCATTAACAGTAGTTGGTTCAACATTAGTGCCTGGATTATCAGGTACAGCTTTTGGTTTTGATTTTAATCCAACGGTGGACAGAATAAGATTAGTAAGTAATACAGGTCAAAACCTACGTTTACACCCAGATTTGGGAACAGTAGTCGCAGTTGATGGTAATTTAAATCCTGGAACACCATTTATAACGGGTGCTGCATATACAAATAATATTGCTGGAGCAACTACAACAGCTTTGTTTGTAATTGACTCACAAACGGATATGTTATTCCGTCAAGACCCACCAAATAATGGGACATTAGTTGCTATTGGAAATTTAGGGGTAAATGTTGATGCTGATAGTGGATTTGATATTGGTGGAAATAGTGCTACAGCTTTTGCTTTATTGAAAGTAAACAGTGTTACTTCTGTATACAGTATTAATATGGCAACGGGTGCTGCAACTAAGGTTTCTGATATAAATATTCAAGCTACAGCAATGGCTGTTGGTTTAGGATTTTAATCGTAAGGTTTTATTTGAATTAGTAAGCTGGCTCTAAAAAGAGCCGGCTTTTTTATGTTATTACATCGTATTCAGGTATCGTCTGTAATTTTTTAGTTTATTCTATAAAAAAAGGAGCTTCAATTGAAGCTCCTTTTTTTAAATATATACTTGAATAAACTTATTCTTTCAATCGACACGCTTTACTGTCACCATTCACTACAACTTCTGTCAATCCTAAAGCAGATAGGTTTTTCATGGCTTTGTCCCATTTTTTACCGCTCAATTCTGATTTGATTTTCAAAAGACCAAATTCCATTTGGTTTTCATTGACTTTCAAAAGATCAATAATTAATTTTTCGTCTTCTTCTAATTCAATTTGAACTTGTTTTTTCTCTGGTCGCATTTGCGGGAACAACAACACTTCTTGAATAGAAGCATTATTTGTCAAATACATAATCAATCGGTCCATTCCAATTCCCATTCCAGATGTTGGAGGCATTCCGTATTCTAAAGCTCTCAAGAAATCTTCATCGATAATTCCAGTGGCTTCATCATCTCCTTTTTCAGACAATCTCATTTGGTCTTCAAAACGTTCTCTTTGATCAATTGGGTCGTTTAATTCAGAATATGCGTTCGCAACTTCTTTACCACAAACCATTAATTCAAAACGTTCTGTCAATTCCGGATTGTCACGGTGTTGCTTACACAATGGAGACATTTCCTTTGGATAATCTGTGATGTAAGTAGGTTGAATATAATTTCCTTCGCATTTAGCGCCAAAGATTTCATCAATCAATTTTCCTTTACCCATGGTTTTATCCACGTCAATTCCCATACCTCTTGCAGCATCAAATAGCTCAGTTTCACTTTTTCCTGAAATATCAAATCCAGTAAAATGTTTGATAGAATCAGTCATTGTAACTCGTGCGTAAGGGGCTTTGAAATTGATGGTATGTTCTCCAAAAGTCACTTCTGAAGTTCCATTTACGGCAATGGCACAATGTTCCAAAAGGTCTTCGGCAAATTTCATCATCCAGTTGTAGTCTTTGTAGGCTACATATATTTCCATGGCAGTAAATTCCGGGTTGTGTGTACGGTCCATTCCTTCGTTACGGAAATTTTTCGAAAACTCATAAACTCCTTCAAAACCACCAACAATCAATCTTTTTAAGTACAACTCATTTGCAATACGCATGTATAATGGCATGTCAAGCGAGTTGTGGTGCGTGATAAAAGGACGCGCTGCAGCACCACCGGGAATCGGTTGTAAAACAGGCGTTTCTACCTCTAAATATCCTTTGTCATTAAAGAACGAACGCATTGCATTGAACAATTTTGTTCTTTTAATAAATGTTTCTTTTACGTGATCGTTCACCGTTAAATCCACATAACGACGGCGGTATCTTTGTTCCGGATCAGCAAAAGCATCATGCGTTTTTCCATCGGCATCTGTTTTTACAACAGGAAGTGGTTTTAAAGCTTTAGACAAAACCGTCAATCCATAAATATGAACCGAGATTTCACCCACTTGCGTTTTGAAAACTGTCCCGCGAACCCCAATAAAATCGCCAATATCCAATAGTTTTTTGAAAACTACATTATACATTGTTTTCTCTTCATCAGTCGAAATATCATCTCTGGAAACATATACTTGAATACGTCCTTCAGCATCTTTCAATTCTGCAAATGAGGCCTTTCCCATGATACGCTTACCCATCAAACGACCTGCTAAAACAACTTCTTTTCCTTCGTACTTTTCGAAATCAGCAAGGATTTCGCTAGAATATGCGGTTGTGATAAATTCGGCTGCAGGATAAGGTTCGATGCCTAAATTGCGTAATTCTGTAAGTGCTTCTCTACGTAGAGTTTCTTGTTCGGATAATGCCATTATATTCTGATTTTAAGAGCGCAAAGATACTATATAAGTTCTAAAGTTGCAAAGACAGCAATACATAAAGGGTTTTAGTTTTTTGGAGCAGATAATTTTGTTTTTTCAAGACAACCTGTCCCGCTATTCGTTCTATCTTTTTTTCTTGTTGAACAAAAAATAAGAAAAAAAGGATGTCTCCCGAAGCTTCGGGACTATCGGGGCTATTTAACTACTTTTTCTTTTTCAAAACAGCGTGAAAAATAGTACAAATCATGTATATTTGGAAACCAATAAATACTCTGAATTACCAAATGAAAATACACGCTTTACTACTTTTAGTATTCTTTTTAACAAGTTGCCAAGTCACAGAAACCATATATTTAAACGAAGACGGAACCGGAAAAATAGAAACGGTATCACTTCGCGATGAACACAGTTATATGCAATTAGCGGGTGAAAACTACTCCAAAGAAGAAATTTTTAGAGATACCACTTATGTTTTTGAGGATTTGATAGCAAAACATTCCGAAACATTTTCCAGATTACCGGCGTTTGAAAAAGCCATTTTTCAAAAATTTGCTACGGTAAAAGTACATATCAAGAAAAGTTCTTTCGAGAAAGAATTCCGCACAACAATTACTCAAAACTTTAATAAAATAGAAGAAGTCGCAGACTTATACAAAACCGAGGAATATGCAGATGATATAGAAAATAATTACGCATTGGTTGCCGAAGAACATTATTATAGTGTAAACTATGCTTTTGACGGAAGTCTTTTTAAAAGAATAGTAAAAATTACTGATGTAGTTGAGCTAAAAAAACAGCAGGATAAGATTGAAGGTTATAAAACGCAAGTTTCTAAATTCAAAATCACACAGCCTTATGTTCTAAAATATCATTTTCCCAGAAAAATAAAATCGGTGTCCAATTCGAATGCAAAAATCAGTGAAGATAGAAAATCATTGGAATTACATTTTTTAATAGCGGATTGTTTAGTAAATCCTGAGAGTACGAATCTGGAAGTTGTTTTAGAGTAACTTATATTGGAAGTTTTTCTTCTCTGTAACTTCTCTTAAAAACTTTGTACCTTTGCAATTCAAAAATAAGTGGACGAAATAGGATTGCTTCGTTCCTAGCAATGACAAATGAATAAAACCATCCAACTTCAAGATTTAGGAGCCAAAGATTACAAGGAAACTTGGGAATACCAAGAAGAATTGTTCAAAGGAATCGTAGACTTGAAAATTCGAAATCGCAGAGAAGAACTTGACTTAGAAACTCCAAATTACTTTCTTTTTGTGGAGCATCCACACGTTTATACTTTAGGTAAAAGTGGTGATTTAAGTAATTTGCTTTTATCTGAAAAGCAATTGGAAGCCAAAGGAGCAACTTTCTACAAAATCAATCGTGGTGGCGATATTACCTATCACGGACCAGGGCAAATCGTGGGATATCCAATAATAGACTTAGAAAATTTCTTTACTGATATTCATAAATACTTACGGTTTTTGGAGGAGGCTATTATTCTTACCCTTCAAGATTATGGAATTGCTTGCGGCAGAAGCGAAGGTGAAACCGGAGTTTGGTTAGGCGTAGGAACTCCATTTGCAAGAAAAATTTGTGCTATGGGTGTTCGCGCTTCCCGTTGGGTAACCATGCACGGATTTGCTTTAAACGTAAATGCCGATTTAGGTTATTTCGATAATATCATTCCGTGTGGTATTCGCGGTAAAGCGGTAACTTCATTAAATGTAGAGCTTGGCGTAGAAAAAGTTAATGAAGAAGAAGTCAAAGAAAAAATCCTGAAACATTTCTCCATTCTTTTTGAAGCGACTTTTGAGAAATCTGCAATCAAAAATCATTAATCTACAATCAAAAATCAAAAGTATACTGTTCCGGCAATAAGCGAAATGTCATTCGGTGGTATTTTGTAACTCCATAGATTCGAATTGCTTCTCGGTGTTCTTTGGTAGGGTAACCTTTGTTTTGTTTCCAATTGTACATTGGGAATTCCTCATGAATCCGATTCATATATTCATCACGATATGTTTTTGCCAACACGGAAGCGGCGGCAATACTCATGTATTTTGAATCTCCTTTTACAATACTGGCATTCGGAATCGAATTTAGGATTTCAATTTCAGCATCGGTAAAAATTTTTCCTCCGCGATTTTTAATTCCTCCTTTAGGTATTAATGGACTATTTCCGTCTACAATAATAGATTCGGGTTTTGGGTCTAATTTTAGAATGCTTTCCTGCATTGCTTTTATAGATGCATTCAGAATGTTTATTTCATCGATTATTAAAGGTTCTAGATGAGTTACCGCAAATGAAATGCATTCTTGCTCAATAATAGGTCTTAATTTTTCTCTCGCTTTTTCAGACAGTTGTTTGCTGTCGTTTAGTGTACTGTTTTGAAAATCAGAGGGTAAAATTACAGCTGCTGCAGTAACTGGCCCTGCAAGGCAACCACGACCCGCTTCGTCAGTTCCAGTTTCTAAATTTTGTGTTAAAAAAAAGGGGCTTAACATTTTATTAATTTTGACAAAAATATTGATTTATATGTAATTATTCGTAAAAAAATATGTATGCAGATGAAATTTTAATATTATATGCTCTTTTAGGTTTAATATTTTAACAAAAATAAAATGTGTTAATTCTTGTAAATACTTGCTACTTTAAGAAATTATTATGATTTTTGTGAAATAACTAATTCAAAACAAATTTAATATGAGATCAAAATTCAAATGGATTTTTTCGTTGCTATTGGCATTGTCAATGCAATTTGCGTTTGCACAAGAAAAGACTGTTACTGGTGTGGTTACAGATGCTACTGGGCCTATTCCTGGAGCTAACGTTGTTGTTAGAGGTACAAATAGAAGTGCACAAACTGATTTTGATGGAAAGTATTCCATTAAGGCTAGTGCAGGTGAAGTTTTAGTATTTTCTTTTGTAGGTATGAAAGAGACTACAGCAAGTGTTGGAGCTTCTTCTACACTTAGTGTTAAAATGGAGCAACAAGATAATACATTAGAGGAAGTCGTAGTTGTAGGTTATGGAACTCAAAAGAAAAAAAATCTTACAGGTTCGATTTCACAAATTAAAGGTGAGGCTATAGCAAGTTTAGCGACTCCTAGTTTCGAATCTCAATTAGCTGGTAGAGCTGCGGGTGTTCAAGTTACATCTAATTCAGGTGTTTTAGGACAAGCTCCTAGAATTAGAATTAGAGGAATTGGTTCAATTTCTTCTGGAAGCTATCCTTTAGTTGTGGTTGATGGTGTGCCAATTTTCACAGGAGATGTGGGAGGATATGCTAATACTAACGCTTTAGGAGATATAAATCCAGCGGATATTGAATCGACAGAAATTTTAAAAGATGGTTCTGCAACCGCTATTTATGGTTCTAGAGCTTCTAATGGTGTAATTTTAATTACAACTAAAAAAGGAAAAGGTGGTAAATTTAGAGTAAACTACAATACTTATACTGGAGTTGCTTCGCCAATCGATTTATTAGATTTGTTGGGTACTAAAGATTTTATTACAATTCAGAATGAAAAAAGATCAAACAGAGCAGCTTCACCATGGGCAGCTGGAACGACTTTTAATACTGACTGGCAAAAAGCGGTACTTCGTTCTAACGCTTTTCAAACAGATCATAATTTATCATTATCAGGTTCAACTGACAAGACAAATTATTATTTCTCTGTTGGATACAATGAGCAAGAAGGTATTGCAAAAGCAAATAACCAAACTAGATATAACGTAAGAGCTAACGTAGATCAAAAAGTTAAAAGCTGGTTGAACATTGGTGTGAATATGGCTTTGTCCAGAACGCAAAATAATGGTTTAAATACTGGAGCTAACTCATTGTCAGGTTTGATGTTTAATGCAATGCGTCAATTACCAAATACTGCTATTTATGATGCTGCTAATCCAACGGGTTACAATATTGCAGGTGCAAGTGTAGGTCAAGGAGAAAACTTATCAGTAATTGGAAATAATTTACCAAACATTGTTTATGTTTTGGATAATAATATTTACAGATCAAAAATTGATAGATCTTTAGTTAGTCTTTTTGCTGATTTTAAAATTTTACCTAGCTTGAATTTTAAAACTCAAGGAAGTGTAGATGCTATTGGAACGGAAGGTTTTCAGTATTTAAATCCAATTAATGGAGATGGTGCTGGAGTTGCAGGATTAGTTAGAAATAACTTTACAAACTTAACGCGTTGGAATGTTCAAAATATTTTGTCTTACAACAAAACTTTTGGAGATGCCCATACTATTGGAGCTACTGCGATCTATGAAGCACAGAAACAAAAAGTAAATTCTTTCTTTGGTGGAGGTAATGGTTTATCTGATACTTTCTTTAATCAAGGTTTGATCTCGGGTTCATATGCTACTCAAGTTTCTGGTGGAGGAATATCTGAAAATGGAATTATTTCTTATGCAGGTAGATTAACTTATAATTATAAAGAGAAATATTTCCTTCAAGGATCTATTCGTAAAGATGGTCTTTCATCATTGCCTTCTGCTAACAAATGGGGAACTTTCCCAGGAGTTTCTGCAGGTTGGAGTGTGAACAAAGAGTCTTTCATGACACCTTTAGAAAATGTTATTTCTGAATTCAAATTAAGAGCTTCTTATGCTGAAGTTGGAAATACTGATATTGGAAACTACCCTTATTTAGGTTTATATAACAATTCAAAATATGCTGAATATAACGGAATTTCATATTCTCAAGCAGGTAATAACCAATTAAAATGGGAAACTTCAGAGAAGATTGATTATGGTGTAGATTTAGCTTTTTTAAATAATCGTTTAAAATTTACTTATGATTATTTTATCAATAACCAAGATGGATTGATTTTAGCAGTGCCTCAGCCATTGTCATTAGGAGTTCCTGGAAATTCAATATCACAAAATATTGGTTCTTTGAAAAATTCTGGTCATGAAATATCAGTTGAAGCTTCACCTTTTAAAAGTGAAAATTTTGAATGGACTTTAACAGCTAATTTATCTTTAGTTAAAAGTAAAGTGAATACCTTAGTTAATGGTCAGGATATTAATTATGTTGATGCAGATAATTTTAATACTGGAAACAACATATTAAGAGAAGGTGAGTCTCCTTACGCTTTGTACGGTTTTAAATATTGGGGAGTAAATCCAGCTAATGGTAACCCAGTTTATTATAAAGCTGATGGTTCGTTAGTTCAAGGAAATATCGATACTCAAGCATATAGAGTTTTTGATCCAAACAATCCTTCTGATATTTCTGTTGCTTCTTCTTTGAGTACATCTGATAAAAGTATTTTAGGAAGTGTACTTCCTACTTATTTTGGTGCATTCAATTCTAACATGAGATATAAAGATTTTGATTTAGGTTTTATGTTCCGTTTCAGTGGAGGTAATAAAATTCACAATTCAACTAGACGTGATGCGTTAACAATGAATTTCAATAACAATAGTACTGAAATATTAGGAAGATGGCAAAGTGCTGCTAATCCTGGTGATGGATGGACTCCAAGATTGAGAGATGATAGAGAAACTTTTATCAATTTAAATCAAGCATCTACTCGTTTTGTTGAAGATGGTGATTATATCAAATTGGATAACGTAACTTTAGGTTATAATTTACCAAAACCAGTTTTAGAAAAAATTGGAGTTGATAAATTTAGATTTTTTGTACAAGGTCAAAACTTATTAATTATTACAGACTATAAAGGTTTAGATCCAGAAATGGAAATTACAGGTATTGATTTAAATGGTACTCCAAGATCTCGAGTATTCACTATTGGTCTTAATGTAGGTTTCTAATTTAAAAATGAAAAAAATGAAAAATAAAAACAAATTTTTATCCTTATGGAGTGCTAAAATAGCAGTTCCGTTAATGGTGGTTTCACTCTTGTTTGCCTCTTGTAGTGAAGAAAATACGATTGAATTAGATCCTTTCAATAGTATCTCAGAAAATGTTGCTTTTGAAACTCCAGCTTTAATTGATCTTTCGGTAACAGGTATGTATAATGGTGCTCAATTGGGTAACTTTAATGGTGCAGGAGCTAGAGGATATGTATTTGGAGCTGCTTACATTCAGCAAGGTGATAATAGAGGTGAAGATGTAGTTAATTTAGCGGCATTCTACCAATTGACTTATACTGGTACGTATGATCCAACTACAGCTAATAACGTATATTATTGGGCTGATGCTTATCGTTTAATTAATAGAACAAATATTGTAATTGAAGGTGTTGAAAAAGCTGCTGCAAGTGGAATTATTACTCAAGAGGTTGCTAATGACTATATTGGACAAGCAAAATTTTTCAGAGCGATTGCGCACAATGAATTGCTAATTTTTTATGCAAAACCTTTTCAAGATAATAATGGTGCTAATTTAGGAGTTCCTTACAGAGAGATTCCTTATAATACTCCTGCTAATATCGAACTTGGTTTAGCTCAAGGTAGAAATACTGTTGCTGAATGTTATACAAAAATCCTTAAAGATTTGAATGACGCAGAAACGTTACTTTTTTCAAAAAGCGCAAGAGTTGGTGCTGCTAAAATTGAAAGAATTACTAAAGAAGCTGCCATAGCCTATAAAACGAGAGTTCATTTGCATATGCGTAATTGGAATGGTGTAATAACAGAAGGTTTAAAGTTAAATGGTTTGTATTCTATGACTGCAAATCCAGATACTCCTTTTGCTAGTAACAGTTCAAATACGGAGTCTATCTTCTCTATTGCAAATGGTGCTACAAATAATCCAGGTGCGAATGGTGCATTAGCAAATATGTATCATCCACCAATTCCAGCAGCCTCTAATGGTCGTGGATTGGTAGCTATAAGCCCAATTATTTGGAGAGATCCAAGTTGGTTGTCAGATGATAAAAGAAGAACTGAAGGTACTATGATTATTACAGGTATTGGAAGTTATTATCCAAATTCTAAATTCACCAAAAAATACAAAGATGGTGTGAATAAAACAGATGCGGCTCCAGTGATTAGATATGCTGAAGTAGCATTGAATATGGCAGAAGCTTACGCTAGAAATAATGATGTAGCTAATGGTTTAGCAAGATTAAACTCTGTTAGAAATAGATCTTTAGCTGATCCAACAACTCAGGCGTTTACTGCGACTAGTTTTTCTTCGAACATCACATTATTAGGTGCTATATTGAAAGAAAGAAGAATTGAGTTTCTTATGGAAGGACGTCGTTGGGCTGATATTCACAGATTGCAAAACGATGCTAATTTCCCAATAGCTGGTGTTCCTGCAAAAGCTGCTAATGGAGGTTTTTCTAGTGCTTCAACAGCTTTGGCTGCATATGCATTAGGGACTCCGTACTCAGGCGCTTTAGGTGTGAATGCAATTCCTTACGATAACTTCAAGTTTTTGTGGCCTATACCGCAATTGGAATTGGATTCTAATCCAACTCTAAGAGAACAACAAAATCCTGGTTACTAAATAAGTTAATAGTTCATTATAAATAAGGTGAAATAATTATATCAGTTATTAATCTTACTATAAAAGAGCTATAAGTTATTATTATATAAACAGCTATGGGAATTTATTCTTATAGCTGTTTTTTTTATTTTAATTTTTTTCCAGTTAAAAAAGGAAAAGAAAATAGTTAATCTTTCATTCTATAATTTCAATCTTATAAAGGCGATTTTTTTAAAACTTTTAATTAAATGTTTTCTAAATAAGAAGTTTGTTGAATTAATCATATCATCTTGTGCTGTTTTTTAACATAAATAAGTTATTTTTTATTTTAATTTAGCAAGCAAGAAAATCCATTTAATTTCAAATCATGAAAAAAAATACTTTTAGAATATTATTGTTGTTAATGCTGTTTTTTTCAATTTTTTCATATTCACAAAATGACAAAGAAAAAAAAGTTATTTTAAATCAAACCAATGTTTCAAATCTTAAAAAATTGAAAATGGAATTTGGTTTGAGTCAAATAAAAAAATATGAAAAAGCAGTTGCTATTGCTAAACAAAATGGATGGCCTGTTAAATTTACAAGTTCTGATGGGACTTATTCCGAAATTAAAGAAGTTACCGATGATGGATTTCCATTGTATCGTGTAACCAGGAATGAAGGATCTGCATTTACTTCTAGAGCGAATAAATTACGTCCTAATGGCGGATTAGGTTTGAATCTAACAGGTAATGGATTATTCGTAGGGGTCTGGGATCAAGATAATGCGATCATTGCACATGAGGATTTTGGAGGAAGAGCTTTTGTTTATGATAATAATACAAATCCTACTTCGTATCATTCAAGCCACGTGACAGGTACAATGATTAGTTCTGGTGCAAATTCAACTAGTGGTTTAGGTAGAGGTATTGCTTATCAGGCTTACGCTTACGTAAGTAATTGGACTAGAGATTTAGAAGAGATGACAGAATTAGCTACAAATAATGGGTTATTACTCTCTAATCATTCATACGGACTTCTTGCAACTAGCGCAAGTTTTCCAGAGTATATTTTTGGAGCTTACAGGAGTGATTCGAAAGATTTAGATCAAATAGCTTTTGATGCGCCCTATTATCAACCGGTTATTGCAGCTGGTAATGATAGAAATAAAACTCCGAATATTAATGCTTCAAAAGACGGGTATGATTTATTGACGGATTTTAGCACTGCAAAAAATGCAATTGTAGTTGCAGCTGTAGAAGGTTTAAGTGTTAATGGTTATGTTAATTCAAGTAGTGTTGTCATGTCTAATTTTAGTAGCTGGGGACCAACTGATGATAATAGAATAAAACCTGATATTTCTACAAAAGGTGTTAATGTTTTTTCAACAACCAATGCTGCTGGTAATAAGGGGTATGGGACAATATCTGGAACTTCAATGGCAGCTCCTGGAGTTACAGGGACTTTACTGTTATTGCAAGAGCATTTTAGAAATGTTAAAGGGGATTTTATGCGATCTGCTACATTAAGGGGATTAATGATTCATAGTGCTGATGAGGCCGGAGATGCAGATGGACCAGATCCAAGATTTGGTTGGGGCTTGCTAAACGCTGAAAAAGCGGCAATATTAATTACTAATGCATTTGAGACGAATAATAAAGTTTTAATTCAGGAATTTGATTCTAGAACATCTCCTTTGCTTCAAGGTTCTGTTTTTACAAAAGTTATTAAAGCTAAAGGAACTGAGCCCTTGGTAGCAACTATTTCTTGGACAGATCGTTCGGGTGTGGTTAATACTGGTACAGTTGATTTAGCAACTCCTGTTTTGGTAAATGATTTGGATATTAGAATTACTAAAGGGAATGAGGTTTTTTTTCCATGGAGATTAAATGATGTAAGAAGTCTGCCTGCTATTAAAGCAGATAATAGTGTTGATAATGTTGAGAAGATTGAAATTAATAATCCTGCTAATGATTTTTACACAATAACGGTTAACCATAAAGGAAGTTTGATCGGAGATAGTCAAGATTTTTCTTTAATAGTTTCAGGTGTAGATGAAAGCACATTATCAAATTATGAGTCTGATTTTAAATCATTGAATGTATGGCCTAATCCAATGAATGAATTTGTTAATATATCTGTTCAGTCCGATCTTTCTGACGAAATGTACTTAGAGGTGTATGATGTTTTGGGAATTAGACAGCTTTATAAAAAAATAGATTATTCAAATAATGGTTTAGTTAATTCAATAAATGTAGATTCTCTGAAAAAAGGGGTTTATATTTTTAAAATTAAGCAGGGAAATAAACAATCTGTTTGGAAAATATTGAAAAATTAAACTAAATATATTTGAAATTTTTCTTTTTAATACTTTTTTTTCTTCAAAAAAGCGGAATAAACAATAACAGAGTAAAAAGTTCTGTTTTTGATAAAAATGCCTGTTGAATTTAAAAACCTATAATATTAACTATTAAATGTTTGTTAATTAATAATAAATTAATAGTTTTGTTTTTTAACTAACTCAAAAAAATTATTTATGAAATCAAAGTTTACTTGGATTCTTACGCTATGTTTAGCGTTTTTTATTCAGTTTTCCTTTGCGCAAGAGAAAACTGTTTCGGGTACTGTTACTTCTAAATCCGATCAAATGACTATGCCGGGGGTAAATGTTGTTGTACAAGGTACAAGTCGTGGAGTACAAACCGATTTCAATGGAGAGTTTTCTATCAAAGCTTCCGTTGGAGAAAGATTAGTTATTTCTATTGTTGGGTCAAAACCTGTTACTGTTGTGGTAGGTGCTCAAAATAGAATTAATGTTCAGCTTGAAGATGATACTACTGTATTGGAAAATGTTATCGTTGAAGGTTACAATGTAACTAAAACAAAAGCGAAATCTAACGTTGCCTCGGTAACTGTTAGTTCTAAAACTATTGAGGGAAGACCTAATGCCTCTTTTATTCAAACTTTACAGGCGCAAGTTTCTGGTTTGAATATTACATCAGGAACAGGACAACCTGGAGGGAATAGCCAAATTATTATTAGAGGTACAGGTTCTATCAACGGTAAAGTCGAGCCATTATTCGTTATAGACGGAATTCCTTTGAACTCTGATAACTTTAGAAGTATAAATCCTGATGATATTGAATCAGTTTCTGTTCTTAAAGATGCTGGTGCAACTTCTATTTATGGTAATAGAGGAGCAAATGGTGTAATTATTGTTAAAACTAAAAAAGGTAGTTTTGATTCAGCGTTAGGCGTTAAATATTCATCAACTACTGGTTTTTCAACTTTACAAAAAACTAAATACAATTTGATGAACTCTCAAGAATTGCTTACTACTGAGAGAGCATATGGTAGAGGAAGAGGTTTTACTACTGGTCCTAATGGTGGTCCAATGACGGATGCTCAGATTGCTGCAGCACCAAATACAGACTGGAATGATTATTTTTTTAGAACTGGTGTAACTCAAAATCAAGTTTTGAGCTTATCTGCTGGAGGAAAAAACATGACTTCATTTACTTCTCTTGGATATTTTGATCAGCAAGGTATCTTGAAAGGATCTGATTTGAAAAGATTCAGTTTTAGAAGTAATATAAGTGGTAAATCTAATAATGAAAAATTAACCTATTCTACTACTACATCTATCAATTTTTCTAGAAGAAATGAAGCAAACGCTATTGGTACAGGAGGTGTAAATCAAAATTATGTGCTTGGAGCTAATAATAGTGCGCCATACATTACACCTAGTGAGTATAGCACATCTGCGCAACTTTTTGCAGATTATGGTACACAAGGAGGAACTTTATTGCTAACTCCATTATTTCTTATTGATAAGTTAAAGACTTTTGAAAATAGAATTGATGAATTAAAAGGATTGATTAATATTGAAGGTGGTTATAAAATCACTAAAGATTTAAGTATTGGTACATCTATAGCATTAGATTATACTCAACAAAATCTATATACTTGGCAAAGCCCAAGTGCTTTTAATTCACTTCTTTTTGCTGGAGCTGCAACTGCACCTGAATTTGAAGACCAATTGTTCGAAAGAGATGCAGCTATAACTTCAAATACTCGTTTGAATTATAACCGTACTTTTAATGAGAAGCACACTGTAAATGCAGGTGCATATGTTGAATACATCAAAGCACATAGAAATGGTTTTAATTTTAGACAAAGAGGTTTAAATCCTAAAACTACTTCTCCTGGAGCGGGTACTGGATACATTTTAGATGGCCCAGCTAATGATAGATTTGTACCTACTGTAGGTGCTTTTAAACAAGAAACAGGTTTGTTTTCTTATTTTGGTACTGCTGATTATGATTATGACAGCAAATATGGTTTTGGAGCTACTATTCGTAGAGATGCTTCTTCTAGATTCGCAGGAGACAACAGATGGGGTACTTTTTACTCATTAAGTGGTCGTTGGAATATTGACAAAGAAGCTTTCATGCAAGGATCTGTAATTAATGCTCTTAAACTAAGAGGGTCTTATGGAACATCTGGTAATCAAGACGTTTTAAATGGAACATACTTGGCTTTAAATAATACTAGAGAGCTATATACTACTGGTGTTGGTTATAATGGGACTCAGTCTTTTATACTTTCTCAGTTGGCAGTGCCGGATTTACGTTGGGAAACAACTGCTCAAGCAAATATAGGTCTTGATTTTGAGGTTTTTAAAGGTAGATTGAGTGGTTCATTTGATGTGTATAGAAAGAAAACGACAGATTTGTTTATTCCAGTACCCTTATCAGCGGTTAATGCTACACCTACTATAAATGCTAATTTTGGGGCATTAGAAAATAAAGGAGTTGAAGCTACTTTAAATTACGATTTGATTAAAAGTGCTAATGGTTTTAATTTAACTTTGAACTTTAATGGTGCTTATAATAAAAATACAATTCTTGATATAGCTGGAACTACAGGACTAATTGATAATGGAACTACTGTTATTCAAGAAGGTGTTACTATTGATGAATTTTTTCTTACAAGATATCAAGGAGTTAATCCAGCTAATGGTAATTTACTTTTCTTAAATGCTGCTGGAGAAATTACTGAGAATCCTAACCCAACCGTTGATAGAGTTCTTACTGGTAAGTCCAGAATTCCATTGTATCAAGGAGGATTTGGTTTTGATTCAAGCTATAAAGGTTTTTTCTTAACAACCAATTTTTCTTATGCTGCTGAAGTGTATAGAATTGATTTCGATTTACAAGGATTACAGAATCCAACAAATAATGTAGGAGTATTTAATATTTCTGCTGATTTATTAAATGCTTGGACGGCTGACAATAGAGTTACCGATATTCCTGCATTGAGAGCTGCTAATTATGCTGCGCAAAATAATTCAGACCGTTATTTAGTAGATGCTTCATATGTAAGACTAAGATTTGCATCTTTTGGATATGATGTTCCTAAAAAACTATTAGACAAAACGCCTTTCAAAACTGTGAAGGCATTTGTGCAAGGAGAAAACTTAGTTACATTCTCTAAGTGGAGAGGTTGGGATGCTGAAAGCCCACGTACTGCTGACCAATACCAATACCCTACTCCAAAAATCGTTTCTGTAGGATTACAATTAGAATTTTAATATAAAAAGATATGAAAAAAATTAATTTTATTTTATTAGCATTGATCGTGTCATTTTTCTCTTCATGTGAAGATGCGATTGATATTATTCAGCCTGGTGAATTAGGTCCAGATGTTACTTTTCAGACCGTAGATGATTTGCAATTAGGTCTTAATGGTGTTTATGCTGCTGTTGCAGGTGAAAACGCTATAGCTTTTAGCACAGTCTTTACAGATGAAGTTGCTATTGGTTTTGCCAATGGTGGTCAAGGATTGAATGGTGGTGAATATGTTTTTAATCTAACTGCGGCCTCAGGTGATCCTTCGGCAATATGGTATTCTAATTATTCTTTAATAAATAGAGCGAATAGAGTTATCGCAGGAGCTAAGCTTGTTACTCCAACTGCTGCTAATGAAGCGGCATACAAAAACATATTGGCACAAGCACATATATTGAGAGCTTGGGGGCATTTTGTATTGTTAAGTCATTTTACAACAAATATGGCTGATGACAGCGCCCTTGGTGTTATTAAACTTGATTTTGTACCGCTTGTTACTGATCAATTACCAAGAAATACGAATGGTGAAGTTTTTGCATTAATTAATGAAGATTTAAATTTTGTTTCTTCATTGTCTACTAATGCAGTTAATACTTCACGTACTTTTGTTTCAACTGATTTTGTGAAAGCTTTTAGAGCTAGAATGGCAGCATACAGAGGTAAATATGCTGAAGTAACTGCTTTAGCTGATGAGTTAATTGCTGCTTATCCTTTGACTCCTAGATCAGCTACTGTAGCTACAGAAGCTACGTCGTTATATTTAAATATTTGGACTGATGTAGCTATACCTACAGCTACTCAGAATGAAGTTATTTTCAAACTAGAGCGTGTTCCTGGAAATAGATTGATAAATGCAACATGGGCATCTGTTAATAGTACTATAAATGGTTCTCCTTTTTATGAAATGAGTACTGGTTTATACAATTTACTTAATAATCCAAATGATATCAGAAGACGTGCTTTTTTAAGTCCTTCTTCTGATCCTGCCGGAAATAGAATTGTTATTGGTAAGTATCCTGGTTCAGGTGGTATTGTTCAATTGAATGATATTAAAATCTTTAGAACTCCGGAAATGTATTTCTTAAAAGCGGAAGCTCTTGCTGATGCTGGAAACTTTGCAGGTGTAGCTGCGCAATTACAAGCGGTTACTAATGCTAGATTTGTTGCGGGTACAGCTCCGGTTATTGCTACTCCAACTACAGCACAAGCGGCATTTGCTGAAATCTTGAAACAACGTAGAATAGAGTTGTGTTTTGAAGGGCACAGATACTTAGATTTAAAACGTTTGGGTGTTAAAGCGGGTGTTTCTATTGATAGAGATCCAGCGGACTGTAGTATATATAATGCTTGTACTATACCAAATACTGATTATAGATTTACAATGCCTATCCCTGTTGGTGAGCTTAGTGCTAATACTGGTATAAAAGACCAACAAAATCCTGGTTATACTAACTAATTTAACTATTGTATTATGAAAAAATATTTATTAAAAATAACCGTAATTGCCCTTTTTATGGGGGTAATTGTAGGTTGTGAAAGCGAGAGTGTAGTATTTGATAATGTAAATGGCCAAGAGGGTGTTCAATTTACTACAAGAAGTTATAACATTACTGTCCCTCCTGCGGGAACAACAGTTACTATACCAGTAAGTGTTACGACAATTTCTGATGTTGCAAGAACATTTCAAGCGGTTGCAGATGTTAAGTCAACTGGTGCAGCTGTTTCTTATTCAATAGGTGTAGCAACAATTCCCGCTGGATCTTATGAAGGAACTTTAGATGTTACTTTAAATACTAATTCTCTACAGGATGGTATAGCATATACACTACTTGTAAAACTAGTAGCACCTGCTGGAGGTTCAGCCTTTAACGATGTTGCAACTATAAATTATAACAAAAAGGTGGTTTGTAATAATGTTGTGTTAACTGTAACTACTGATGCCTATGCAGAAGAAACTTCTTGGAAAATTAGAAATGCTGCTGGAGTAGTAGTTGCGTCAATACCTCCTGGAACATATGGACCTGCTTCATCTACTGCAAGTAGAGGAAAAGTTTATACACATAATATTAATTTACCAAACGGGAAGTATACTCTTATAATGGAAGATATTTATTGTGATGGTCAAAATGATGGTGTTTATGATGGTGGTTATAAATTAGACTGTTCTATTATTAAGCACGCATCTGGTACTGGAGCTTACGGATGTACAGAAGTTACTGCTTTTGAAATAAACCCGTAAAGAGTTTTTCAAAAAAAATAGAAAGAGTGTTTTGTGACTAACAAAACACTCTTTTTTTTGTAAATAAATAGCTGGAGTCATATCATTTATTATTGCTAACCGACAAAAATAATAAATGATAATAAAAATAACTTCGGCTCTTAAAACATAAGGGGCGTTCTGTAAACGGATTAATCTACCAACTCTTATTTTAATTAATTCAGTTTGAATTCATATTGGCATTTCTTTTTTTAATTATATCTCTTAATAATATATCTTTGCTTGATTATTTTTTTTAATCGACTAATTAGATTTCTTTCAAATGAGAATATTATTTTTGTTTTGTTTCTTAACATTTCCGGTTCTATTATTTTCTCAAGAGAAAAAGATTCAAAAATTGAGAATTGATAATAAATATAATAGTTCTGATTCGATTAAAAAGATAAGTGAAAAAATCGCTACCATTGACATGTATCGTTTTATTACAATCGAAAATGATACAACTTACATAGATACTTCTCTTACCATTCAAAAAGAATACAGTCATAATTATTTGCGAAAAGATATTTTTGGGCTTTTACCTTTTGCAAATGATGGGCAAACCTATAATACATTACAATATAGTTTAACCGATTTTTCACCTTATCCGGAATTTGGTTTTAAAGCAAAACATTTCAATTTTTTAGAAGCAAACCAAATAAGGTACAGTTCTGTAGCTACTCCTGTGACCGAATTGTATTTTAAAACTACTGTTAGAAAAGGACAATCTGTAGATGCATTTATAACCTTGAATACTTCTGAAAATCTTAATTTTTCTATTGCATACAAAGGTTTGCGTTCAGAAGGAGAATATATTAATCAGTTATCCAGTACTGGTAATTTTAGATTCACCACTAGTTATAACACCAAGAATAAACGCTATTTCGCTAAAGCACATTATACTTTTCAAGATATTTTGAATGAGGAAAATGGTGGAATAACAACAATAGATGATTTCGAAAGTGAAGATCCAAACTATAATAATCGCCAAAGATTTGAAGTTTATTTTTCAGATGCGAAGTCCTTTCTTAAAGGGAAAAGAATATTTTTGGACCATAATTTCAGGATAAATTCAGAAAAAGGGAATAATAACTTGTATTTAACCCATCAGTTTAATTACGAAAATAAATTTTTTGAATACAACCAAGCTACCGTTCCATCAACAGTAGGAAACACAATTGTATATAGATTTGGGGAATCTTTTAAAAGTAGCGGGATAAATGACCAAACGCGTTATAATAAAATGTACAATAGAGTTGGGCTGGTTTATGAGAATACTATTTTAGGTAAATTCCAGTTTTTTGCAGATGATTTTAGATCGAATTATTATTACGACCAGATATTGATTTTTGATAATCAAAATGTGATACCAAGTTCATTCAGTCAGGAAATTAATAGTGTTGGTGGTCAATATGAATATAGAAAAAATAAATGGAATGGTAAGTTTTTATACTCAAGATCAGTAACGGCTCAGTCTTTATCAAATCTTGATGCTAAATTAGATTATGATCTTAATGACGAAACCCAATTTTCATTTCAATACCAGAACATAAATAAACTGCCAAATAGTAATTACAATCTACATCAAAGTAGTTACGTTCAGTACAATTGGTCAAATGATTTCAAGAACGAAAAAATAAATACAATTAGCGCTAATGCAATTACTCCATGGTTAGATGCAGAAGTACAATTTTCAGTTTTAAAAGATCATTTGTATTTTAATGATGCGTCAACTTCTGAACAAGCAATCGCAAAAACACAAATAGTGGCTCCGTCACAATACGATGGGACTATAAATTACTTATCTGTAAAATTAAGTAGAGAATTGACATTTGGAAACTTCGCTTTAGACAATACTATTTTATATCAAAAAGTAGAGCAGCAAGATGCCATTTTAAATGTTCCTGAAATAGTAACAAGAAATACGTTTTATTACTCCAATTATTTATTCAAACGTGCTTTATTTTTGCAAACAGGAATTGTATTGAATTATTTCTCGAAATATTATGCAAGTGATTACAATCCGGTTATTGGAGAGTTTTTTGTGCAAAATGATAAACAAATTGGAAATCATCCAAACTTTGATTTTTTTATAAACGCAAAGATTCAAAGAACACGTATTTATTTCAAAGCGGAGCATTTTAATTCGTCTCTAATGGGTAATAATTTTTATTCCTCACCAAATAATCCATCGCGTGATTTCACGATTCGTTTCGGGTTAATTTGGAACTTCTTTAATTAATTTCGGGCAATAATATACCTTTTAAATGTTTTTTCTTGGGCGTTTCCCGCGCTGTCCACTGTATCTTTACTTGCTTAAAGGAAGCAAGTAAAGGATGTCGCTACCATCACTAACGCAAAATTCCGTAAACCAGAATATTTTTATAACAAAATACTATCTTTGTATTAGTATTTACAACAAATCACAATCTTAAATTCAACATAAAATGCGCTACGCAGAAAATATATTAGGCACAATAGGGAACACACCTTTAGTAAAACTGAATAAAGTAACTGCAGAAGTAGATGCTTTAGTACTTGCTAAGGTAGAAACTTTCAATCCGGGAAATTCTGTAAAGGATAGAATGGCAGTAAAAATGATTGAAGATGCAGAGGCTGATGGACGATTAAAACCGGGCGGAACCATTATTGAAGGAACTTCTGGGAATACAGGAATGGGATTAGCATTAGTAGCCATTATAAAAGGATACAAACTGATTTGTGTGATTTCAGATAAACAGTCTAAAGAGAAAATGGACATCCTTCGAGCAGTAGGAGCTAAAGTAGTGGTTTGTCCTACTGATGTCGAGCCTACTGATCCACGTTCCTATTATTCAGTTTCCAAAAGATTAGCCAAAGAAACACCTAATTCTTGGTATGTGAATCAATACGATAATCCTTCAAATGCTATCGCGCATTACGAACAAACAGGACCGGAAATTTGGGAGCAAACAGGAGGTAAAATCACTCATTTTGTTGTTGGTGTAGGAACTGGCGGAACAATTTCTGGTGTGGCTAAATATTTGAAAGAGAAAAATCCAAACATTAAAATTTGGGGAATTGATACGTATGGTTCAGTATTTAAAAAATACCATGAAACAGGAATTTTCGATGAAAATGAAATCTATTCGTATATCACAGAAGGAATTGGAGAAGATATTCTTCCCAAAAATGTTGATTTTTCTTTGATTGATGGATTTACAAAAGTAACTGATAAAGATGCAGCGGTTTATACCCGTAAAATTGCACTTGAAGAAGGAATATTTGTAGGTAATTCAGCAGGAGCAGCAATAAAAGGATTGTTGCAGCTTAAAGAACATTTTAAGCCTGAAGATGTTGTTGTCGTTCTTTTCCATGACTCAGGAAGTCGTTACGTAGGTAAAATGTTCAACGATGATTGGATGCGTGAACGTGGTTTTCTTGACGAAGAAATTACAAAAGCCGAAGATGTAATCAAAGATCATATCGATAAACCATTGATTGTTGTGCGTACCGAGGAATTAGTTTCGCACGCTATTGAAAGAATGCGTAAATACAAAATTTCTCAAATTCCGGTGATTGATGTTACAGGTTTTGTAGGTTCTGTTGATGAAAGTGATTTGTTTCAAAGTTATGTTGCCGATAAAAATGTTGCTGATAAGCCTATAAAAGAAGTTATGGGGAAACCATTTCCAATAGTGAAATTTGGAACTTCAATAGAAGAAGTTTCTCGATTATTTACTAAAGAGAATGAAGCAGTTTTGATTGAATTAGAAAATGGAAGTCACCATATTATTACCAAATATGATATTATTGGATCTATAAAGTAAAAATTTTAGAATCAAAATATTAAAATTTTTAAAGCCATGAATTTGACGAGTTTATTTCGTTAAATTTGTGGCTTTTCAGATTTATAACAAACATATAATATGACTTTCACTGCCATAGATTTTGAAACCGCAACTGCATTCCATCCATGTTCGGTAGGAATTGTTACCGTTGAAAACGGAATAATTGTAGATGAGTTTGTTAGTTTAATTAAGCCTCCAAATAATCTGTATTCTCCTTTTACGATTCAAGTTCACGGGATATATCCACGTGATACGGTGAATGCAAAATCATTTGCACAAGTGTATCCTGAAATTCAAAAACGTTTGCAAAATAGAGTAGTTGTGGCTCATAATGAAAGTTTTGACAGAAATGTCCTTGCTAAATCAATGGCGCTTTATGGTTTTGATTATGCCGATTTGAATATCGCTTCGCGTTGGGAATGCACTGTAAAAATTTACAAAGCCAAAGGATTGAAACCAACTAAATTAAGTGATTGTTGTCGAGAAATGAATATAGCTTTAAACCATCACGAAGCATTATCAGATGCTCGGGCTTGTGCCAAATTGTACATTTTGAGATAACTTACCGGTTTTTTATATTGGCAAAAAAATCCGAATTCTATTTTTTATTCTCCTATTAAACAACCTGAAACATTCCACGAGCTAAAGCTAGATCCTTCTGGTTTGCCTTGAGGTATTTTAATTTGTATCGTATGTTTTCCAGGTGAAAGATTTCCTAAATCAATATAAATAGGATTAGTTACTGTTCCTGGACACCAGTTGGAACGACTTAAATCAGAAGAAGATAATCCGTCGCTGAAATTTCCAGATGCGGGATTACTCAATCGATAGGAACCGCAATCCGTTCGCCATGGCGTAAATGCAAAAACTTCTTTTTCATCAACGAGTATGGTGTTTTTCTTAGGTACAAATTCATCTCCGTTTTCCCAGCCGCCGTGACCTGTGGTGATGTAGCGTAACTTGAAATTCTTAAAACCTTCGGGAACATCAAAAGTCACTTCCAATCCTTTATCGGTGTTGAACATGGTTGCGTATTGCTGGCCGGCCATTTCCATTACATTATTAGTGTTAAAAAGAGGTAATAACCATGTGTTTTTTGGCTTATTTTCTTCTTCTGGATGTATAGAAATATTCAAACTTGCCTTGTGTCCGCCTTTGTCATAATTGCCAATATTCATACCAATCCAGACCTCTTTATTGCTCAAAGCAGGAAGCATTTCTGAAATATCTTGACGGTAATATACGCTGTCTTGCCACACTTTGTTCTTCAATTGCAGCGTATTGAACTGCTTTACGCCAAAAGGAGTAAAAAAGCGCATCAATTCTAAAAGAGGAGCGTAATTTTCTGTTCGAATCACACCTTGATATTTTTCACCATTTCCATTTTCGTATATAGGCAACGTTTTTACTCCATTTTTCAAGCCATCAAGAAATGAAATGTTTTTGTCTGTAGGAATTAAAAATACGGAACCGGTTCTATCATAAGCGTCACCGTTTGATTGCTCTGTTACATCGACAAAAATTCGATTTCCTTTTTTGATTTCTGGGATTTTTACTTTTTTGAGAATTATAGTTCCATTGGCAAAGCGTAAGATGCTGTCATTTGATTGGGATGTATTCGAAAAGTTGATGATTTCTTTGTCAAAAACAGCAATATTGGTAAATCGACTTTTCCAGATTAAATCCTTGTACGTTAATAAATCTACTTTTCTTTGTGGAGTTTCACTTTTTCTTATTATTGGAAATTCTTTTAGGACTTCAATTTTTGTGGCAGCGGTAATATAATTCCCATTTCTAACCATTTCGAGCACTAAACCTAGATTTTGTCCTAAGATTGTTGGTGCACCTTTTACTTTTAAATCATTGGTAAACCATAATTCAATGGTATTTGAGTTGATTACTGTTTTTGCTTTTTTGCAGGCATAACCTAAAATAGTTTTGGTTTCATTGGTAATCTCAAAATTTTGTTTTGCTAATGAAAGACTATCTGTTGTGTAAATAATTTTGTTCTCATTTAGATTTGCAAACTGGTCATATCTATTGTTTTCTCTATAGATGTTGTAGTATTCGAAAGGGTATGAGGCTTTTTTATTGAATATGGATTCAGAAGTGATTTGTGTTTTTAGTTCATTGGTAAAAACTAAAATGGGATCTTGGTTTTCAATAAGGGTTCCGTTTGAACTTCTGGTATAAGTTATTTTTATTGATTTGATATTTTTTTGAGCCAGAGCTGAAAAGACAGAACAAAAAACAAAGAATAAAATGAAGTGGTTTTTCATGGTAATAGAGTTAGGAACGCAAATATAAAAAATTAGGATAAGATTTTTAGCCGATGTTTCTTTATATTGGAGATGAAAAATATTTTTTTGTCATAGCATTTAGATGCTTTTATTTGTAATAATTTTCGTTACTTTAGTATCTGATTCTTTAAATTTAAACAAATGAAAGAAGATTTTCTGCATTACCTCTGGAGATTTAAGAAGTTTGACACTTTGAATTTAAAAACGGTCAACAACGAGGAAATTACAATTGTCAATGTAGGTCAATATCTTGAATTGGCAGGTCCTGACTTTTTTAATGCTCAGATAGTTATTGGTGCTCAAAAATGGGCAGGAAATATTGAAATTCATATAAAATCTTCTGATTGGTACGTGCATCATCACGAAAAAGATGCGGGTTATGAAAACGTAATTTTGCATGTGGTTTGGGAGCATGATGTAGCAGTTTTTAGAAGCGACAATTCTGAAATTCCTGTTTTAGAATTAAAAGAATATGTCGAGAAAGCGACTCTGGAAAACTACCAGTCTTTAATGACTCCAAAATCATGGATTTTTTGCGAAAAGCAGCTAAAAGATGTTGACGAGTTTGCATTGAAAAACTGGCAAGAACGGTTGTTTTTTGAACGGTTAGAAAGAAAATCCCAACCCATATTTGATTTATTGGAACAAACCAATCAAGATTGGGAAGGAGTTTTGTTCTGTTTGTTGGCTAAGAATTTTGGTTTAAATACAAACGGAGAAATCTTTTATAAAATGGCGCAATCTATTCCTTTTTCGATAATTAGAAAGGAAAGTTTTGAAGTGGAAAATATAGAAGCATTAATTTTTGGCACTACCGGATTATTGGACTCCGAAAAAGAAGATAACTATTTTAAGGATTTAAAATTCAGGTATTTCTACTTGTTGCATAAGTATCAAATAGAGAAAGTTTGTATAGAACCAGTACAGTTTTTCAAGCATCGTCCAGATAATTTTCCGACGATACGACTCTCACAATTAGCTAATTTATACCATAGTCAGCAGAATTTATTTTCGAAAATAAATAGTTTAAGTTCATTAAAAAGTACTTACGAATTGTTTCAGATTACGGCTTCGGAGTATTGGCAAAACCATTATCAGTTTGATAAAGAAAGTCCGATGAAACAGAGAAAACTATCTAAATCTTTCATTGATTTAATTGTCATAAATACTATAATTCCAATTCAATTTGCTTTTGCTAAAAGTCAGGGAAAAGAAATTTCGGAGGATTTAATACAGCTTTTAAATGAAGTTGTTGCAGAGAAAAATGCTATTATTGAAAAATTTACTTCTTTTGGAATACAGTCAAAAACTGCTTTTGAAACGCAATCTTTGTTGCAACTGAAGAATGAGTATTGTAATAAAAGTAAGTGTTTAGAATGTGTTATAGGTTCGGAATTGATGAAAAAATGTTGATTTGTTGATTCGGTCATTTGTTTATTCGAAAAAATCGTAATTTTGCTCATAATTCATAACTCATAAAATGTCAGTAGTAATTAAACTAAAGTTCTTTTTTGAAAAACATGGTTTTCATGTTTCCTCTCGTTTAGCTGATACTTTGGGAATGCGTGCCAGTAGTGTGCGATTGTTTTTTATCTATTTGTCTTTTGTTACTGTAGGGTTGTGGTTTGCGGTCTACCTCACGTTGGCTTTTTGGATTCGTTTGAAGGATTTAATTCGCGCCAAGCGGACTTCAGTTTTTGATTTGTAAATAGCTATAAACAAAAAAAGGGATTATAAAGTAGTTGATACTTTATAATCCCTTTTTTATTTATGATGAAATTTTATTTGTCTGGATTGTTCAATTTACTGTTTTTCTTTCCGTAAACAAAGTAAATAGCAACACCTAATGCCATCCAAATAACAAGTCTCGCCCAGCTTTCATTTGGTAATGAATACATCAAGGCTAAACAGATTAGGATTCCTGCAATTGGTACAAATGGTACTAAAGGTGTGCGGAAAGATCTTGGTGCATCTGGCATTTTTTTACGCATTACTAAAACTCCGATACATACTAAAACGAAGGCTAATAATGTTCCAATACTTACCATGTGACCTAAATCACTTACTGGTACAAAACCTGCAAAAAGGCTTACAAATACCATGAAGAAAAGATTCGTTTTCCAAGGTGTTCTGAATTTTGCATGAATATCACTGAAGAAAGAAGGTAATAAACCATCTTTACTCATTGTATAGAAAACACGACTTTGTCCCATTAACATCACAAGCATTACCGAAGTATAACCTGCTAAAATAGCTACGATTAAACCAGTTTGTAAAAAGGTATATCCGGTTCTTGCAAATGCAGTTGCTGCTGGTTTAGCATCTCCTGCAAATTCATTATAAGGAACAAGTCCAGTCATTACGTGAGCAAATAATACGTATAAAATAGTACAAATAATAAGAGATCCTAAAATACCAATTGGCATCCCTTTTTGTGGATTTTTTGCCTCTTGAGCAGCTGTAGAAACAGCATCAAAACCAATGAAGGCAAAGAATACAGTTCCAGCTCCTGCAGCAATTCCTGACCATCCAAATTCTCCAAAAACTCCTGTGTTTTCAGGAATGTAAGGTGTGTAATTAGCAGTGTCAATAAAGCTCCAACCTAAAACAATAAACATGATAACCACTATTACTTTTACAACAACTAGAAAGTTGTTTATAGACGCAGATTCTTTAGTTCCTCTTATCAAAAGTAAAGATAGCATCGAAACGATAAAAATAGCAGGAAGATTAATGATTCCACCTTCTATTATAGTTCCGTCGCTTAATTTTAATGTTTCCCAGGGCGAACATATCAAATCATGTGGAAGATGTATTCCGTATTTATTTAATAATTCGAGTAAATAGCGAGACCAACTTACCCCTACTGTAGCTGCTCCTAATGCGTATTCAAGAACTAAATCCCAACCGATAATCCAAGCCATAAATTCTCCCATAGTTGCATAGGAGTACGTGTAAGCACTACCTGCTACTGGTATCATTGATGCGAACTCAGCATAACAAAGTCCTGCAAAAGCACATCCTACGGCGGCTAAAATAAATGAAAGTGTAACTGCTGGACCAGCATGTTCTGCGGCAGCAATTCCTGTTAACGAGAATAATCCTGCTCCAATAATTGCTCCAACTCCAAGTGCTACTAATGAACGTGAAGACAAAGTCCTTTTTAATCCTTTTTCGGATTCTGATGCTTCATTTAGCAATACCGACAGTGGTTTAGTTTTCCAAATTGACATGGGTTATATGGTTTTGTTTGTTATTAAGCTCCAAATGTATAGTTTTTTATAAAAAATAAAAACAATAATTGAATTTTAAGTTATAAAAAAGTAATTTACCTGTCTTTATTTGGGGTTTAGTATGAGAAAAAACTTTTTTTGGCATTAGGTGTGCTGAATTTCACTTTGTTTTTGAAATAAGTTTTACTTCTTTCAAATATTTTTTCTTAGAAAGTGATAGGTCTTGATTTAATTTATAAATTTAGGAATCTTAATTTACTACACTAATCCTGATATTATAAATGAATTTTAAAACACTGCGAAGTTTCTTCAATTTTACTCGAGAGCAACGTACGGGTATTTTTGTTTTATTCGCAATTATTATTCTTTTGCAAATGATTTATTTTTTTGTGGACTTTGGTTTTGAAACAAAAGAATATCCTGATAAACAAAAATGGCTTTCCCTTCAATCTGAAATTGATTCCATGAAAAGGGAGTCCGAAAAAGAGTCTCCAAAAATGTATCTTTTTAATCCTAATTTCATAACTGATTATAAAGGATATAAGTTAGGAATGTCAGTGGAAGAAATTGATCGCTTGCTAGTTTTTAGAAAAGAAAATAAATACGTTAATTCACCTAAGGAGTTTCAAAACGTAACTAAAATTTCGGATTCATTGTTAAATGTCATAGCTCCTTATTTTAAATTCCCTGATTGGGTAAATAATAAGAAAGAATTTAAAGAGTATAATAAATATCCAAATAAGGCTTTCGCCAAAAAAGAAAAAATTATTATAATCGATATCAATCAGGCAACCAAAGAGGATTTGATAAAAATTTACGGAATAGGTGAGGCGATTTCTTTGCGAATTTTAAAACAAAAAGAAAATTTAGGTGGGTTTGTTTCCATGGAACAAATGAAAGATGTTTGGGGATTATCACCTGAAGTGATTGAGAACTTAAATTCTCATTTTAAAGTTTCGGTACTTCCGAATATTAAGAAAATAGATGTTAATAATGCCTCTTTAAAAGAACTTTCTCAATTTTATTATTTCAGATATGCTTTGGCAAAAGAAATTGTTACCTATAGAAGTATGAGAGGAAATATTAACAATATTGAGGATTTAACAAAAATTAAGGGATTTCCTGTTGATAAAGCAAAAATAATTGGCTTATATTTGGACTTTTAAAACAAAACACTATTACAATGAACTTTGACTACAACGAAACGCAATCAATGATTGCGCAATCTATAAGAGATTTTGCTGAAAAAGAAATTCGACCAAACATAATGGAATGGGATGAAGCTCAAACATTTCCTGTGCCGTTATTTAAAAAATTAGGTGAAATGGGTTTTATGGGAGTTTTAGTGCCGGAAGAACTAGGTGGTTCGGGGTTAGGATATCATGAATACATTACTATAGTAGAAGAAATATCAAAAGTTGATCCTTCAATAGGGTTATCTGTTGCTGCGCATAATTCGTTGTGTACCAATCATATTTTGACTTTTGGAAGCGAGGAGCAGAAGAAAAAATGGATTCCAAAGCTGGCTACTGCTGAGCATATTGGTGCTTGGGGATTGACGGAACACAATACAGGTTCTGATGCTGGAGGAATGAATACTACTGCAAAAAAAGACGGAGATTTCTGGATTGTAAATGGAGCTAAGAATTTCATTACGCATGCTATCTCTGGAGATATTGCGGTTGTAATTGTTCGTACTGGTGAAAAAGGAGATTCAAAAGGAATGACAGCTTTTGTTTTTGAGAAAGGAATGTCAGGTTTTACATCTGGTAAAAAAGAAAATAAATTAGGCATGCGTGCCAGTGAAACTGCTGAATTGATTTTTGATAATTGTCGTATTCCTGATGCAAACAGATTAGGAGAAGTAGGACAAGGTTTTATCCAGGCGATGAAAATTTTAGACGGTGGAAGAATTTCTATTGGCGCATTGTCATTAGGAATCGCAAAAGGAGCGTATGAAGCAGCTTTGAAATATTCGAAAGAAAGACATCAGTTTGGACAGCCAATTTCAGAATTTCAAGGTATTTCATTCAAGTTAGCTGATATGGCAACTGAGATTGAAGCTTCGGAATTATTGTTGCACAAAGCAGCTTTCTTGAAAGAGAAACACAGGCCAGTTACCACATTGGGAGCGATGGCTAAAATGTATTCTTCAGAAGTGTGTGTGAAAGTAGCAAATGAGGCAGTGCAAATACATGGAGGTTATGGTTATATCAAGGATTATCCGGTAGAGAAATTCTACAGGGATTCTAAATTATGTACTATTGGAGAAGGAACTACCGAGATTCAAAAAATAGTGATTTCCAGAAATTTATTGAAAGGATAGTTTTTGAAAATTTGAATATAGTAAAAAGAGCCAAAATGCATTAAATTGTAGCTTGGCTCTTTTTTTTTGCGTGAAGGATAGAAGAGGAAAGCCCGGAATGCAATGAGGACTTGAAACGGACAGCCTGACGGTGGACGAATTGACGTTTTGTGAATGATAAAAGAGGTGTCCACCGGCACGCCCAAAAATAATCTATAATTCATGACTCGTAATTCAAAATAATGTTTACTTTTGCACACTTAAAGAAAGGGGGTGTCTATATTATGTTAATTATACCAATTAAAGACGGAGAAAATATCGATAGAGCGTTAAAACGTTACAAAAGAAAATTTGATAAAACAGGAACTGTTCGTCAATTAAGAGCACGTACTGCTTTTATTAAGCCTTCAGTAACAAATAGAATCAAAATTCAAAAAGCGGCTTATATCCAAAATATGAGAGATAACTTAGAGAGTTAGTCAATATCTATTAAAATAAAATACCGTTAGTCATTAAAAGTTTTATAACTTTGATGCTAACGGTTTTTTTATGACTACTAATAAAGACGCATTTCGGGATTATCTACAGTTGGAGAAAAAATATTCTTCACATACCGTTACGGCATATTGTAATGATATTACTTCTTTTGAATCATTCAATACGATACATTTTGACCAACAAAATATTGAGCAGGTTAATTATAGTCAAATTAGAAGTTGGATTGTGTCTCTTGTTGATAATGACATATCAAATACCTCAGTTAATAGAAAAATTGCATCCTTAAAAGCATTTTATAAATTTCTATTAAAAACAAAGCAAATAGAAGTAAGTCCATTGTTGAAGCACAAAGCGTTAAAGGCTCCAAAGTTGTTGCAGATTCCTTTTTCTGAAAAGGAGGTTATTGATGTTTTGGATATAGCGCAAAGTGCAGCCGGCTTTGAAGGAGTTAGAAATAAACTTGTCATTGATTTGTTTTATACTACAGGGATACGTAGAGCAGAACTGATAAGTTTAAAAATAACAAATGTTGATTTGTCTGGCAGTACAATAAAAGTGTTAGGAAAGCGAAATAAGGAGCGAATTATTCCTGTTTTGCCAATAATAAAAGAGCAGTTCGCTTTGTACTTGAAAGAGCGGGAGAGTTTGTTGTCTATTGAAGATCATGATTATTTATTTCTCACAAAAAAAGGGTTAAAATTAAATGATTCCTTTGTGTATCGATTAATAAATTCTTACTTTAGTACTGTCTCTGAAAAAGTAAAAAAGAGCCCCCATATATTGAGACATACTTTTGCAACGCATTTGTTAAATAATGGAGCGGATTTAAATTCAGTCAAGGAATTATTAGGTCATTCTAGTCTGGCATCGACGCAAATATATACGCACAGTAGTTTATCAGAACTGAAAAGTGTGTATAAAGAAGCGCATCCACGGGGTCGGAAGTAATTTTGAGAAATGTTTAACTATTAAAAAAAATGATTATGAAGGTAAGTGTTCATGCAGTTAACTTTACTGTTGACAAAAAGCTAGTAGATTTTGTTCAAGAGAGAATGGACAAGTTGGAAAAGTATTATGACAAAGTAGTATCAGCAGATGTTTTTTTGAAGGTTGAAAAGACAAGTGATAAAGAAAATAAAATTGCCGAGGTAAAAATCAATGTTCCAGGAGATGATTTTTTGGTAAAAAAGCAATGTAAAACTTTTGAAGAGGCAGTTGAGCTTTCGGCAGAATCCTTAGAGAGAATGTTAGTAAAAAGGAAAGAAAAAATAAGTTCGCACATTTAATATGAATTTTTTTTAAAAAATGTTTTGATTGAGAGATAAAATCTCTACATTTGCAGTCCGTTAGAAATAGCGGACTTTTTTTATTGATTCGCCAGCGTAGCTCAGTTGGCTAGAGCAGCTGATTTGTAATCAGCAGGTCGTGGGTTCGAGTCCCTCCGCCGGCTCAAGACTGTAAAGGTTTGACGATAGAAAAAGTAGGGGAGATACTCAAGCGGCCAACGAGGGCAGACTGTAAATCTGCTGTGTGAACTTCGCAGGTTCGAATCCTGCTCTCCCCACAAGAATTAATTTTAGATTGCGAATTTTTAGATTGAAAAGTTTAAAATGAGGAATCTAAGCTCTTTAATCAAGGGTTCTGCCGACTTAGCTCAGAGGTAGAGTGCTTCCTTGGTAAGGAAGAGGTCACGGGTTCAATTCCCGTAGTTGGCTCAAGTAAGTAGGAAATTGAAATAAATATATAAACTAGATTAAAAATTAAGTAAAATGGCAAAAGAAACCTTTAACCGTTCGAAACCACACTTAAATATTGGTACGATCGGACACGTAGATCACGGTAAAACTACTTTAACAGCAGCAATCACAAAAGTGTTATCTGATGCTGGTTACTGTCAAGCAAAATCATTTGATCAAATTGATAATGCTCCTGAAGAAAAAGAAAGAGGTATTACAATTAATACATCACACGTTGAGTACGAAACTGCTAACCGTCACTACGCACACGTTGACTGTCCTGGTCACGCGGATTACGTAAAGAACATGGTTACTGGTGCTGCTCAAATGGACGGTGCAATTTTAGTTGTAGCTGCAACTGATGGACCAATGCCACAAACACGTGAGCACATCCTTTTAGGTCGCCAGGTTGGTATTCCTAGAATGGTAGTTTTCATGAACAAAGTGGATATGGTTGATGACGCTGAGTTATTAGAACTTGTTGAAATGGAAATTAGAGACTTATTGTCTTTCTACGAATATGATGGAGATAATTGTCCAGTTGTTCAAGGGTCTGCTCTTGGAGGATTGAATAATGATCCAGCTTGGGTACCAAAAATCATTGAATTAATGGAAGCTGTTGATAGCTGGATTGAAGAGCCGGTTCGTGATACAGAAAAACCATTCTTGATGCCGGTTGAGGATGTATTTACAATTACTGGTCGTGGAACTGTTGCTACAGGTCGTATCGAAACTGGTATTGCTAATACTGGAGATGCTGTTGAAATCATTGGTATGGGAGCTGAAAAATTAACTTCTACTATTACAGGAGTTGAGATGTTCCGTAAAATCCTTGATAGAGGTGAAGCAGGAGATAACGTAGGTTTATTGTTGCGTGGTGTTGATAAAGAATCTATCAAAAGAGGAATGGTTATCATTAAGCCAGGTTCAGTTAAACCACACGCTACTTTCAAAGCAGAGGTTTATATCTTGAAAAAAGAAGAAGGTGGTCGTCACACTCCATTCCATAATAACTACCGTCCACAGTTCTACGTTCGTACAACTGACGTAACAGGAGTTATTACTTTGCCAGAAGGTGTAGAGATGGTAATGCCAGGAGACAACTTAACTATTAATGTTGCTTTGTTAAGCCCAATCGCAATGAGCGTTGGTTTACGTTTCGCTATCCGTGAAGGTGGTAGAACAGTAGGTGCTGGACAAGTAACTGAAATTGTAGGATAATCTACTAAAAATAAATTCAAAAAGTAGTGTCGTTTAACGATGGCACTACTTTTTATTCTACGGGCGTAGTTCAAGGGTAGAATAGCGGTCTCCAAAACCGTTGATGGGGGTTCGAATCCCTCCGCCCGTGCAAAAAAATAAATCATAATGACAAAAGTTGTTAATTACATATCAGAAGCATTTGAGGAATTAAAGTCAAATGTAACTTGGCCGGCTTGGGCTGAGGTGCAACGTCTAACGATTGTTGTTGCTGTTTTTTCAGTATTATTCGCTTTGGCAACTTGGGGAGTAGATGAAATTTTCGCAAAAGCTTTGGCTGGATTTTTTAACTGGATAAAAGCATAATTTTTTTTGTTATGGCAGATAATATTATTAAGAAGTGGTATGTCGTTAGAGCGGTAAGCGGGCAAGAAAATAAAGTGAAAGCTTATATTGAAACCGAAATCGCGCGACTAGGAATGGGAGATTATGTTTCGCAAGTTTTAGTGCCTACTGAGAAAGTAGTTACAGTAAAAGAGGGGAAAAAAATAATCAAAGACAAAGTTTATTTTCCTGGTTATGTTATGATTGAAGCTAATCTTATTGGAGAGATACCTCATATTATTAAGTCTATAACAAGTGTTATTGGTTTTTTAGGTGAAATCAAAGGTGGAGAGCCTGTGCCATTGAGAATTTCTGAAGTAAACAGAATGTTAGGTAAAGTAGATGAGTTGGCTGTGAATACAGATACTCGTTCTATTCCTTTTAACATTGGAGAGACTATTAAGGTTGTTGATGGACCTTTTAATGGTTTTAACGGTACTGTTGAAAAAATCAATGAAGAAAAGCGTAAGCTTGAAGTAATGGTTAAGATTTTCGGAAGAAAAACTCCATTAGAGTTAAGTTTTATGCAAGTTGAAAAAGTATAATTTTTTGTTACATCTATAATATCCATTACAATCGCTTCCAATGATTGTAGTGTTAAATTTTTTAAAAAATGGCTAAAGAAATTAGTAAGGTAGTTAAACTACAAGTTAAGGGAGGTGCTGCGAACCCGTCGCCACCGGTTGGACCTGCTTTAGGAGCTGCTGGGGTAAACATCATGGAATTCTGTAAGCAATTTAATGCTAGAACTCAAGATAAACCCGGCAAAATATGCCCAGTACAAATTACTGTGTATAAAGACAAATCATTTGATTTTGTTGTAAAAACTCCTCCAGCGGCAGTCCAGTTATTGGAAGCTGCAAAGCTAAAGTCAGGATCTGGTGAACCAAATCGTAAAAAAGTAGCTAGCGTTACTTGGGATGTTATCAAAGCAATTGCTGAAGATAAAATGGTAGATTTAAATGCATTCACAATCGAATCTGCTATGAGCATGATTGCTGGAACAGCTAGATCTATGGGTATAACTGTATCAGGAGATTCTCCTTTTTAATTAAGAGAAAGACATGGCAAAATTGACAAAAAAGCAAAAAGAGGCTGCTTCAAAAATTGAAAAGAACAAATTATACTCTTTAAAAGATGCAGCTGCATTGATAAAAGTTATTGCTTCTGCAAAATTTGATGAGTCTGTTGATATCGCAGTTCGATTGGGTGTAGATCCAAGAAAAGCGAATCAAATGGTAAGAGGTGTGGTAACATTACCTCATGGAACTGGTAAAGATGTTAAAGTATTAGCATTGGTTACTCCGGATAAAGAAGCGGAAGCTTTGGCAGCTGGTGCAGACTATGTAGGTCTTGACGATTACCTTCAAAAAATTAAAGACGGTTGGACAGATGTTGATGTTATCATCACTATGCCTGCTGTTATGGGTAAATTAGGTCCATTAGGTCGTATTTTAGGACCTAGAGGTTTAATGCCAAACCCTAAAACAGGTACTGTAACTATGGATGTTGCAAAAGCTGTTCAAGAAGTTAAAGCTGGTAAAATCGATTTCAAAGTTGATAAAACTGGTATCGTACATGCAGGAATTGGTAAAGTTTCTTTTGGAGCTGAGCAAATTTATGACAATGCACACGAAATTATTCAAACATTAATCAAACTTAAGCCAACTGCTGCTAAAGGTACCTACATTAAAGGTATTCACCTTACAAGCACTATGAGTCCTGCAATTGCATTGGATCCAAAAGCAGTATAATTGGTAGTTAATAATTTTTAGTATGACTAGAGAAGAAAAATCAATCGCGATTGAAGATTTAACTGCACAGTTAGCTGGTACAAATATCATTTACATATCTGATATTTCAGGACTTAATGCAGAGACTACTTCAAGCTTGAGAAGAGCTTGTTTTAAAGCAGGTATAAAATTAGAGGTTGTAAAAAACACTTTGCTTGCAAAAGCAATGGAAGCTTCTGATAATGATTATGGTGACTTACCTTCTGTATTGACAGGTAATAGTGCTATATTTATTTCAGATGTTGCAAATGCACCTGGAAAAATAATTAAAGATTTTAGAAAAAAATCAGCTAAACCTGTATTAAAGGGAGCTTATATTAACTCTGAAATTTATATTGGAGATGATCAATTAGATGCATTAGCAACTATTAAATCTAAAGAAGAGCTTATCGGCGAAATCATTGGATTACTTCAATCACCAGCTCAAAGAGTTATTTCTGCTCTTCAAAACCAATTCGCAAAAAGCGAAGAGGCTACAGAAGAAGTAGAAGCATAATAAAACCGACTTTATAGTCTAAGTTTTATTTTAAAAAGCGCACAATAAATAAATTATATTTTTACAAATCATTTTAAAACGATAGAAAAAATGGCAGATTTGAAACAATTCGCAGAACAATTAGTTAACCTAACGGTAAAAGAAGTTAACGAATTAGCAACAATATTAAAAGATGAGTACGGAATCGAACCAGCTGCTGCAGCTGTAGTAGTTTCAGGTGGTGGAGAAGCTGCTGCTGAAGAAGTACAAACAGAATTCACAGTTGTATTGAAAGAAGCTGGTGCTTCTAAATTAGCTGTTGTGAAATTAGTAAAAGAACTTACAGGTTTAGGTTTGAAAGAAGCTAAAGATGTAGTTGATAGCGCACCAAGTAATGTAAAAGAAGGTGTTTCTAAAGAAGAGGCTGAAGGTCTTAAAAAATCTTTAGAAGAAGCTGGAGCTGTTGTTGAGCTTAAATAGTTAAACTCAGTTTAAAGAATAAGGTTTAGGTCTTGGGTTTAGTCACCCAATGACCTAAACCATTTTTCGTATAACAAAAGTCTAGCTTGTATTCTTACAATTTATACTTTTTAATACAATAATTTTGCCCATTACGAGAAAATAAATCAATAGATAATAAGAAAGTAGTTATCTTAAATTGATTTTTTAAAGATGTAATGGTTGTAAAATTTAAATGTAAATAAATTATTATTTACACCAAAAATTACTTTTTTAATCAAAATTTTGTCCATTGATGATAACAAATCAGACTGAAAGATTGAATTTTGCCTCAACAAAAAATATTCCTGATTATCCAGATTTTCTTGATGTTCAGGTTAAATCGTTCAAAGATTTTTTTCAATTAGAAACTAAATCTGACGAAAGAGGCGACGAAGGGCTTTACAATACCTTCATGGAAAACTTCCCAATTACTGATACAAGAAATAACTTTGTATTAGAATTCCTTGATTATTTTGTAGATCCACCACGTTATACAATTCAAGAATGTATAGAAAGAGGTCTTACCTATAGTGTGCCTTTAAAAGCTAGGTTAAAACTATATTGTACAGATCCAGAACATGAAGATTTTGAAACTATTGTTCAAGATGTTTATCTTGGTACAATACCTTATATGACACCAAGTGGTACCTTTGTTATTAATGGTGCTGAGCGTGTAGTTGTTTCTCAATTACACAGATCTCCAGGTGTTTTCTTTGGTCAATCATTCCATGCAAATGGAACAAAATTATATTCTGCGAGAGTAATTCCTTTTAAAGGTTCTTGGATAGAATTTTCTACAGATATTAATAGCGTAATGTATGCTTATATCGACAGAAAGAAAAAATTACCAGTTACCACTCTTTTTAGAGCAATTGGTTTTGAAAGAGATAAAGATATTCTAGAAATTTTTGACCTTGCTGAAGAAATTAAGGTTTCTAAAACAGGTTTAAAAAAATATATCGGTAGAAAATTAGCTGCCCGTGTATTGAATACATGGCATGAAGATTTCGTAGATGAAGACACTGGTGAAGTAGTTTCTATCGAACGTAACGAAATAATCCTTGATAGAGATACAATTATCGACAAAGATAATGTAGAAGAAATCATTGATTCTAACGTTAAATCTATTTTGTTACATAAAGAAGATGCTAATCAAGGTGATTATGCCATCATTCATAATACATTGCAAAAAGATCCAACAAACTCTGAAAAAGAGGCTGTTGAACATATCTACAGACAATTACGTAACGCTGAACCGCCTGATGAAGAAACGGCTCGTGGTATTATAGATAAATTATTCTTTTCTGACCAACGTTACAACTTAGGTGAAGTAGGTCGTTATAGAATAAATAAAAAATTAGGTTTAGATACTCCAATGGAAAAGCAAGTCTTGACCAAAGAAGATATCATAACTATTGTGAAATATTTGATTGAATTGATCAACTCTAAAGCAGAGATTGATGATATTGATCACTTATCAAACCGTCGTGTAAGAACAGTTGGAGAACAATTGTCTCAACAATTCGGTGTTGGTTTAGCACGTATGGCTAGAACTATTCGTGAGAGAATGAACGTTAGAGATAACGAGGTGTTTACACCAATAGATTTGATTAATGCTAAAACATTATCATCTGTTATCAACTCTTTCTTTGGAACAAACCAGTTGTCTCAGTTTATGGATCAAACGAATCCACTTGCCGAGATTACGCACAAAAGAAGATTATCTGCACTAGGACCAGGTGGACTTTCGAGAGAAAGAGCAGGTTTTGAGGTACGTGACGTTCACTATACGCATTACGGACGTTTATGTCCAATTGAAACTCCTGAGGGACCAAACATTGGTTTGATTTCATCTCTTGGTGTTTATGCTAAAGTAAACGGAATGGGTTTCATCGAAACACCTTACCGTAAAGTAACTAATGGAACTGTAGATTTAGTGTCTACTCCAGTGTACTTAAGCGCAGAAGAAGAAGAAGGAATGATGATTGCTCAGGCAAATATTCAAATGGATGCTACTGGAAAAATTACTGCCGAAGACGTAATTGCACGTCAAGAAGGTGATTTCCCGGTAATTGAACCAACAAAAGTTGATTATACGGATGTTGCTCCAAATCAAATTGCTTCTATCTCGGCTTCTTTGATTCCTTTCTTGGAACATGATGATGCGAATAGAGCCTTGATGGGATCTAACATGATGCGTCAGGCGGTACCATTAATTCGTCCTGAAGCTCCAATTGTTGGAACTGGTTTAGAGCGTCAAGTAGCTTCTGATTCTAGAGTATTGATTAATGCTGAAGGAGATGGAGTTATAGAATATGTAGATGCAAATATCATCACTATCAAATACGACCGTTCTGAGGAAGAAAGAATGGTGAGTTTTGAGCCAGATGAAAAAACATACAATCTAATTAAATTTAGAAAAACCAATCAAGGTACAAGTATCAACCTTAAACCTATCGTAAGAAAAGGGGACAGAGTGATTCCTGGACAAGTATTATCAGAAGGATATGCGACTCAAAATGGTGAATTAGCTTTAGGTAGAAACCTTAAAGTTGCATTTATGCCATGGAAAGGATATAACTTCGAGGATGCGATTGTAATTTCTGAAAAAGTAGTTCGTGACGATATTTTCACCTCTATTCACGTTGATGATTATTCATTAGAAGTTAGAGATACTAAATTAGGTAACGAAGAATTAACGAACGATATACCGAACGTTTCTGAAGAAGCTACTAAAGATTTAGATGAAAATGGTATGATTAGAATAGGAGCTGAAGTTAAACCTGGCGACATTCTTATCGGAAAAATTACTCCAAAAGGGGAATCAGATCCTACTCCGGAAGAGAAATTGCTTCGTGCAATCTTCGGGGACAAAGCAGGTGATGTAAAAGATGCTTCATTAAAAGCGTCTCCATCTTTACATGGTGTTGTTTTAGACAAAAAATTGTTTGCAAGAGCAGTAAAAGATAAACGTAAGCGTACTCAAGATAAAGATGCTTTAGGAGCACTTGAAATGGAGTTTGAAGTTAAATTTGTTGAATTAAAAGACAAATTAGTTGAAAAACTTTTCTTGATCGTAAACGGAAAAACATCTCAAGGTGTAATGAATGATTTGGGTGAGGAAGTTTTACCAAAAGGTAAAAAATACACTCAAAAAATGCTTTATGCTGTTGAAGATTTTGCTCACTTAAGTAAAGGTCAATGGGTTGCTGATGATGCAACTAATAAAATGGTTAATGATTTAATTCATAACTATAAAATTAAATTGAACGATTTACAAGGTGCATTACGTAGAGAGAAATTCACTATTACTGTTGGAGATGAATTGCCAGCAGGAATCTTGAAACTAGCTAAAGTATATATTGCCAAAAAACGTAAACTGAAAGTTGGGGATAAAATGGCTGGACGTCACGGTAACAAAGGTATTGTTGCTCGTATCGTTCGTCATGAAGATATGCCTTTCCTTGAAGACGGAACGCCAGTTGATATCGTGTTGAACCCACTTGGGGTACCTTCACGTATGAACATTGGTCAAATTTATGAAACTGTTCTTGGTTGGGCTGGTATGAACTTGGGTAGAAAATTTGCTACACCAATTTTTGACGGAGCAACTCTTGATCAAATCAATGAATTGACTGATGAAGCTGGAATACCACGTTTTGGACATACACATTTATATGATGGTGGTACAGGAGAGCGTTTCCATCAAGCGGCAACAGTAGGAGTTATCTACATGTTGAAACTTGGACACATGGTTGACGATAAAATGCACGCACGTTCTATAGGTCCATACTCGTTGATTACACAACAACCACTTGGAGGTAAAGCTCAATTTGGAGGTCAACGTTTTGGAGAGATGGAAGTTTGGGCACTTGAAGCTTATGGAGCATCAAGTACTCTTAGAGAAATCTTGACTGTGAAGTCTGATGATGTTATCGGTAGAGCAAAAACTTACGAAGCAATCGTAAAAGGTGAATCTATGCCAGAACCAGGATTACCTGAATCATTCAATGTATTGATGCATGAATTGAAAGGTCTTGGATTAGACATTCGTTTAGAAGAATAAAAAAAGTTTAGTAATCAGTCCCGATTTTTTCGGGGCTGATTACTCATTTATATAAGTTTTTAGGATTTATACCCGTAACCCGTTCCGATTTTTTATTTAAACCCAAAGGTTCAATAAATAGCACTTCAAAAATTTGTTGAAGTTTAGAGAAGTAATCCGAGGTAATGTTACAGTCATAAAGTCAAATGTCTTAAAGTTTTAAAGTCTAGTGTGACTTTCGACTTTCGACTTTCAAACTTTCGACTTAAACAAGAATCAATTTTTTAATTGCAAATAAATCAATAGTAAAAACTATGATGAATAATAGAAATAATAATAGTAAAGATAAAAACCCTGTAAAAAGGTTTAATAAAATCTCAATAGGACTTGCTTCTCCTGAATCTATCTTGAAAGAATCAAGAGGTGAAGTATTAAAGCCGGAAACTATCAACTACAGAACGCACAAACCAGAGCGTGATGGTCTTTTCTGTGAACGTATTTTCGGACCAGTAAAAGATTTTGAATGTGCTTGTGGTAAGTATAAAAGAATACGTTACAAAGGAATCATCTGTGACCGTTGTGGTGTTGAAGTAACTGAGAAAAAAGTACGTAGAGACAGAGTAGGTCACATCAATCTTGTTGTGCCAATTGCTCATATCTGGTATTTCCGTTCTCTTCCAAACAAAATTGGTTATATCCTTGGTCTTCCATCTAAGAAATTAGATATGATTATTTACTACGAAAGATACGTAGTTATCCAAGCTGGTATTGCTAAAAATGCAGATGGTGAATCATTACAAAGATTAGACTTTTTGACAGAAGAAGAATATTTAAATATTTTAGATACACTTCCTGCTGACAATCAGTATCTTGATGATTTTGATCCTAATAAATTTGTTGCCAAAATGGGAGCAGAGTGTATTATGGATTTATTGGCAAGAATTGATCTTGATGCATTGTCTTACCAATTAAGACACAATGCTAACAATGAAACGTCTAAGCAACGTAAAACGGAAGCGTTAAAAAGATTACAAGTTGTTGAATCTTTCCGTGAGTCTAACTTGAACCGTGAGAATCGTCCAGAATGGATGATTATGAAAGTGGTACCAGTTATTCCACCAGAATTACGTCCGCTTGTGCCACTTGATGGAGGTCGTTTTGCAACTTCAGATTTAAATGATTTATACCGTCGTGTAATTATACGTAACAACCGTTTGAAAAGATTAATGGAGATTAAAGCTCCAGAAGTTATCTTAAGAAACGAAAAACGTATGTTGCAAGAATCTGTAGATTCACTTTTCGATAATACTCGTAAAGCTTCTGCAGTAAAAACAGAATCAAACAGACCATTAAAATCATTATCTGATTCCCTTAAAGGTAAACAAGGACGTTTCCGTCAAAATTTACTTGGAAAACGTGTGGATTATTCTGCTCGTTCGGTAATTGTTGTTGGACCTGAATTGAAATTATCTGAATGTGGTATCCCAAAAGATATGGCAGCAGAATTATACAAACCTTTCGTTATCCGTAAATTGATAGAAAGAGGAATTGTAAAAACTGTAAAATCAGCTAAGAAAATAATAGATAAGAAAGAGCCTGTAGTTTGGGATATCCTTGAAAATGTAATCAAAGGTCACCCAATATTACTGAATCGTGCTCCTACTTTGCACAGATTAGGTATTCAAGCATTCCAACCAAAATTAATTGAAGGAAAAGCAATCCAATTGCACCCTTTAGTTTGTACTGCATTTAATGCGGATTTTGATGGGGATCAAATGGCAGTTCACTTACCGTTAGGACCAGAAGCTATTTTGGAAGCTCAACTTTTAATGTTGGGTTCTCACAATATCCTGAATCCTGCAAATGGAGCTCCTATCACGGTACCTTCTCAGGATATGGTTTTGGGTCTATACTATATGACCAAAGAACGTTTATCTACTCCAGAGCTTAAAATTTTAGGAGAAGGAATCACTTTTTATTCTGCTGAAGAAGTAAATATTGCTTTGAATGAAGGAAGATTAGAATTGAATGCTAGAGTAAAAATTAGAGCAAAAGATTTTAATGAAGCTGGTGAATTAGTATACCAAATTATACAAACAACTGCGGGTCGTGTATTATTTAATGAAGTAGTACCGGAAGCAGCTGGATATATCAATGATGTATTGACTAAGAAAAACCTTAGAGATATTATCGGTCACGTTTTGAGTTCTACTGATGTACCTACAACTGCGGCTTTCTTGGATAACATGAAAGACATGGGGTACAAATTTGCCTTCAAAGGTGGTTTGTCATTCTCTCTTGGGGATATTAGAATTCCAGATCAGAAACCTAAATTAATTGCCGACGCAAGAGAGCAAGTAGGAGGTATTTCTGCAAATTATAACATGGGTCTTATTACCAATAACGAACGTTACAACCAAGTTATTGATGTTTGGACTTCAGCAAATGCTCAATTGACAGAGTTAGCAATGAAAAACATTAGAGAAGACCAACAAGGTTTCAACTCGGTGTACATGATGCTTGATTCTGGGGCAAGGGGTTCCAAAGAACAAATTCGTCAGTTAACCGGTATGCGTGGTTTGATGGCTAAGCCTAAAAAATCGACTGCTGGTGGTGGTGAGATTATTGAAAACCCGATTCTTTCTAACTTTAAAGAAGGTCTTTCTATCCTTGAGTACTTTATCTCTACTCACGGTGCGCGTAAAGGTCTTGCGGATACGGCATTGAAAACTGCCGATGCAGGATATTTAACAAGAAGATTGCATGATGTATCTCAAGATGTTATTGTTAACATCGAAGATTGTGGGACATTAAGAGGTGTTGAAGTATCAGCATTGAAGAAAAATGAGGAAATTGTTGAATCATTAGGAGAAAGAATTTTAGGACGTGTTGTTTTACAAGACGTAATTAATCCTTTAAACAATGAAGTTTTAGTTCAATCTGGACAACAAATCACAGAAGTTATAATGAAAGCAATTGACGCTTCTCCAATCGAGAAAGTGGAAGTGCGTTCACCATTAACTTGTGAAGCGTTAAAAGGTATTTGTGCAAAATGTTACGGTAGAAATTTAGCTACTGGTAAAATGACACAAAGAGGAGAAGCAGTTGGTGTTATTGCAGCACAATCTATTGGAGAACCTGGTACACAGTTAACATTGCGTACATTCCACGTTGGTGGGGTTGCGGGTGGTATTTCTGAAGAATCAAGCATCATTACCAAATTTAATGGTAAACTTGAAATCGAAGATTTAAAAACTGTTAAAGGAGAAGATAGCGAAGGTAATGCAGTTGATATTGTTGTATCTCGTTCTACTGAATTGAAATTAATCGATGAAAGAACAGGTATCTTATTAAGTACAAATAATATTCCTTACGGTTCAAGTATTTTCGTTAAAGACGGTCAATCTGTTGCTAAAGGAGATGTGATTTGTAAATGGGATCCATATAATGGGGTTATCGTTTCTGAATTTACCGGTAAAATTGCTTACGAAGATTTAGAGCAAGGTCAATCATTCATGGTTGAAATTGATGAGCAAACTGGTTTCCAAGAAAAAGTAATTTCTGAATCTAGAGCTAAAAAATTAATTCCAACTTTATTGGTTTACGGTAAAGAAGGGGAACTAATCCGTTCTTATAACTTACCAGTTGGAGCCCACTTGATGGTTGAAAATGGTGAGAAAATTAAAGCAGGTAAAGTATTGGTAAAAATCCCACGTCGTTCTTCTAAATCAGGAGATATTACAGGAGGTTTACCTAGAATTACAGAGTTGTTAGAAGCTCGTAATCCTTCAAACCCAGCTGTTGTTTCTGAAATCGATGGTGTTGTTTCTTTTGGAAAAATCAAAAGAGGTAACCGTGAGATTGTTATCGAATCTAAATTTGGTGACGTTAGAAAATACTTGGTTAAATTATCAAGCCAAATTCTAGTTCAAGAAAATGACTTCGTAAGAGCAGGGGTGCCTTTATCTGATGGTGCAATTACTCCGGATGATATTTTAAGAATACAAGGACCAGCTGCTGTTCAACAGTATTTGGTAAATGAAATTCAAGAAGTATACCGTTTACAAGGGGTAAAAATCAACGACAAACACTTTGAAGTAGTGATACGTCAAATGATGCGTAAAGTAAGAGTTCAGGATCCAGGTGATACTTTATTCTTAGAAGATCAATTAATTCACACTAAAGATTTTATCGTTCAAAATGATAAATTATATGGTATGAAAGTAGTTGAAGATGCTGGAGATTCTAGTGCATTAAAAGAAGGTCAAATTATTACGCCTCGTGAGTTACGTGATGAAAATTCTTTATTGAAACGTACAGATAAAAATCTTGTTGTAGCTCGTGATGTTGTTACTGCAACAGCAACACCAGTTTTACAAGGTATTACAAGAGCATCGCTTCAAACTAAATCGTTTATTTCTGCTGCATCTTTCCAAGAAACTACTAAAGTATTGAATGAAGCTGCTGTTGCAGGTAAAATTGATTACTTAGAAGGATTGAAAGAAAATGTAATTGTTGGACATAGAATCCCTGCCGGAACAGGTATGAGAGAATATGACAATACAATTGTAGGTTCAAAAGAAGATTATAACGACATGATGGCTAACAAAGAAGAATATATTTATTAAAATATGAGTAATTCTAATCAACAACAAGAGCAAATTAATATTGAGCTAGATGAAAAAATTGCTGAAGGAATTTATTCCAACTTGGCAATAATAAATCACTCTTCATCAGAGTTTGTTTTAGATTTTGTAAGCATCATGCCTGGTATTCCTAAAGCTAAGGTGAAATCAAGAATTGTCTTGACACCACAACATGCTAAAAGATTGTTGAAAGCAATAGGAGAAAATATTCACCGTTTTGAAGTCGCTCATGGCGAAATAAAAGACACTGAACAAGCACCAATACCGCTTAACTTCGGTCCGGCAGGACAAGCATAAATTATAAAGAAAAAAAAGGCTCCAGAAATGGGGCCTTTTTTTGTTTATATATTAGTCACTTAATTAGTAACTATACGTTTTGATTTAAATATGTATTTCAGAACAATTTCAATATTCTCCAGCAATCGTTCTTGAAATTTTGTATTTCTGAAAAAAAATCTAACAATACTTTTTATTTGATAAATTGATATTAAGAAACTATTAAATTCAGGGTCTTGATAACAAGTTTGTGTTTTAAACGATTATTAAGGTGCTTCATCGAAAATATTTTTTGCTCGTAAATAAATGATATACTTTCGTTCTCGAGATAGGGAATTAAATCCTATCCATCATAAAAAAACGAATTGTTATGAAATATTTTTCTTTAAAAGCGGACACTAAAGGGATTTCTAATCTCTTGATAATGTTTGTTTTTGTATTAATGTCAAACGTATCTGTATTTGGTCAATCTGCTCAAAAGCTAGTTGATGGTAATACTGTTGAAGTTAACAGTAATTCAAAAAAAGAAAGTGTTTCAGCAGTTTCATCTTCAAATAGTATGAATTTCGTACTATGGTTTATGGGGACAAAACAAGATCCAAACGGTACAATCTCTAAAGAAAGTACAAATACAAAAATACAGGTTATAACATCTGGTTCTGCTCCAAACCGTTTGTTGATCAAAGCTTTTTTAAAGAAAGCCGTAGATTCTGACAGTATGATTTCTTAAGTGGAGGTTTATTTTAAAAGGTATATAAAAAAAACGCTAATTTTTAATTAGCGTTTTTTTTTGTAATTATTTTAAAAAATATTTTATTCAAATTCTGAAGTAAAGTATAATTTTACATTCGGATATTTATTCTGTGTCATCTGGATTGTAAAATCAGAATCGGCTAGAAATACTAATTGTCCGTACTTATCATGTGCTAAGAACTTTTGTTTGATTCTTCTAAATTCTTTAAATTCATCGCTTTTTGGATCGTTAGGTTTTACCCAACAAGCTTTGTGAACAGGGAAATTTTCATAGGTACATTTTGCGCCATATTCATGTTCCAAACGATACTGAATCACCTCATATTGAAGTGCACCAACCGTACCAATTATTTTTCTGTTGTTCATTTCCAGTGTAAATAACTGCGCAACACCTTCGTCCATCAACTGATCAATTCCTTTGTCCAATTGTTTGGCTTTCATTGGATCAGCATTATTAATATATCTAAAGTGTTCCGGTGAGAAACTTGGAATTCCCTTGAAGCTCATGATTTCCCCTTCGGTCAACGTATCTCCAATTTTGAAATTTCCGGTGTCATGTAAACCAACAATATCACCAGGATAGGATATGTCTACAATTTCTTTTTTTTCTGCAAAAAAAGCATTCGGACTCGAGAATTTTAAATTTTTCTTCTGGCGAACGTGATAATACGGTTTATTTCTTTCGAAAGTTCCAGAAACAATTTTTATAAAGGCCAGACGGTCTCGGTGTTTTGGATCCATATTGGCGTGGATTTTAAAAACAAATCCAGTCATTTTTTCTTCTTTTGGATCTACCAATCGTGTCTCAGAATCTTTTGGCCTCGGTGATGGAGCAATCTGAACAAAACAGTCCAATAATTCTCTTACACCAAAATTATTCAATGCCGAACCAAAAAATACAGGTTGTAGTTTTCCGTCTAAATAATCCTGACGATCAAATTTTGGATACACTTCGTCAATCAGCTCTAGTTCTTCTCGAAGTTTATCAGCAGGTTTCTGCCCGATGATTTTCTCTAATTCTGGATTTTGAACATCAGAGAAAGCTATAGTTTCTTCAATGTTTTTACGGCTGTCTCCACTAAATAAGTTGATGTTTTGTTCCCATAGATTATAAATACCTTGAAAATCATAACCCATTCCTATTGGAAAACTTAATGGCGTAACGGTTAAACCCAGTTTTTGTTCCACTTCATCCATCAAGTCAAAAGCATCTTTCCCTTCACGGTCTAATTTGTTGATGAATACGATTATTGGAATTTTTCGCATTCTACAAACAGCTACTAATTTTTCCGTTTGTTCCTCAACACCTTTGGCAACGTCAATTACAACAATAACGCTGTCAACAGCAGTTAATGTTCTAAAAGTGTCCTCTGCAAAATCCTTGTGTCCGGGAGTATCGAGAATATTTATTTTTTTGTCTTTATAATTGAATGCTAAAACCGAAGTAGAAACCGAAATTCCTCTTTGGCGTTCAATTTCCATAAAGTCACTGGTAGCACCTTTTTTAATTTTATTATTCTTTACGGCACCTGCTTCTTGAATTGCACCACCAAAAAGGAGGAGTTTCTCAGTAAGTGTTGTTTTTCCGGCATCAGGATGTGAGATAATCCCGAAAGTTCTTCTGCGTTGTATTTCTTCTAAAAAGCCCATATTTGTATAAATAGTTTGCAAAAGTACTATTTATAAATGCCAATTAAAAAAATTGTATACTCTAAATGGAGTAGGTGAGTTTTGAAGTTGCAATTCATGTGATTTTAAATCAATATTAGTGTTGTGAAGATTTACTAACTGATAAAAAAAGGCTGCCTTTTCAGACAGCCTTGATGGTATTTATGTGTTACATATTGATTGACCAAACAGAATATCCATTTGGCGGACACTGAATTTTAACCCATTTATCGCCTTGGGTTGTTGGAAACCAAGTTGAATTTCCTGTGAAATCTTTGATTTGTGCATTAGCCCAATTCGTTTGAATCCATCTTTCTTGCCAAGTTGATGAGTTGTTAATGTAAACCACTAAACCTGGATTTCCATTATAACCATTTCTTCGAGCGATATATTCATCAGTATCGGTGTATAAAATAGAAGTTGTTCCCGTTCCTTTATTGTTGTGTATCCAAATAAGATTATCCATTTTCGCTTTATTCAACCATTCTTCATAATCTCTGTAAAAAATAGTTGGATATCCTTCGTGAGTCAAAATATAAGCATACGCTAACTCTTTTTTCCAAATTTCATCGGTGTCATGATTAGAAACGAAAGTAACTGCTTTGTAAGGATTTCTCTTCCACATCATGTCATCATTCAAAAGATTTAAATTGTTTCCGTCGAATGCATCGTTCATTTTATAATAACAGGCAAAGTCAAAAACAGAACTATTGGCATTATTTGCCCAATCATTCAGTATGTTTACGTTAGAATCCCATAACTCACCAACGGAGAATCCACCCACGTTTGCATTCCAATCTTTTATGACCCAAGGTGCAAAACCTTTAACGTAATCAAATCTCCATCCGTCAAATTTCATCGTATTTTTGTAATATTTACCAACTCCGTCTGCTCTTTTCCAAAGCCAGTCTTGAACATTTGGTACCACGTGAGCTAAGTCAGGAAAACCTCCAAAAGCACCTTCATCATTATTTCCGTATGCATTTTTATAAAAATCAGCACTGGTTCTAGGGAATTTGCCAGAAGCGACACCGGTAAAATTAGTATAGGTTTGCGTTCCAGTAAAAGGATTGTTTTCTAATTGCCCGCCGCTATTGTGATTTAAAACCATATCAGCATATACTTGCATGTTTTCGGCGTGCACTTTTGTTATCAGACTTTCTAGTTCTGTACGGGAACCGAATCTTGTTTCTACAGTTCCATTTTGATTGTAATTACCAAAATCAAAATAATCTGTAGGATCATATCCCATTGAAAAAGCACCATTTTGTGCTTTGGATACGGGAGGAAGCCAGATAGAACCAATCCCGGCATTTGACCAAGCCGTTATTTTGGCGTTAACAGTATTCCACCAGTTGCCGCCGGCAGGAACGTCCCAATAGAATGCTTGCATCATAACACCACCGCCAGGATTTGCAACATATCTTCCGGTTGTGGAATTAGCAGATTTTCCGGTGCTGAATGGTTGTCCGTCGTGATGCGTAACATTGATTACTTTGAATTGTGAAGCTGCAGCAGCAGAATCAGTTGTCAGATCGTCATTCGAATTACACGAATACATACCAACTAATAAGGCTGATAATAGATACGCTTTGAAATTTAGTTTTTTCATAAAAGGAATAAATTTGGTTAAATAATAGATTTTGGAGTATTAATTGAAAATAGTATACAATATGAATTTTAGATTTTTTTTAAGGTTAGGAATTAAAACTCATTTTATTAAAATCAAAAAAATAAATCGAATAATTATTATAAATTTATTTTTAAGTTTAATTTTTTAATAATAAATCACTTTTTTAGCTAATTTATACAAATTCTTACGTGATGAGTATGCGAATTTTTTTAATTCTTAACGAAAACGTTGTAGTGTTTGCAACTTTTTGAATATACTGCTAAAAATGAGAAATTTAAGCCCTGTTTTTTAATGCTTTTTCTGTTTTCGGAATGTTTTTAAAGCAAAACTCGATTTGGAACAAATGAAATAGTAGAAAAAAGAAAAGTAGATTTTACTAAAAAGTGTAATGTTTGAAAAAGGGAAATAAAATGATACTGTTACAATTTAATAATGCACAACGGTGATTTTAATTTCGCCACTTCTAATGTTCAGTTTCTTTACGATTTAGGAGCTGAATATCGCAATCAATAAATGCGTTTATAATTTTTTGTTAATAGTAGGTAGGAAACTTGTATTATGTAATTGAATTGTTATTTTTGTTCGTTTTAAATTTAAAGAATGGTAAGAAATTGTATTATAAATTCAATTCGCTTCTTGATTCTTAAAGTGTATATTTGCCAAAATTATTCTGGCCTTTATAAAACAGGTTTAAAGACAGTTGAATAGGGATGTTTTACAATAAATACAAATTATAATAATGCCAATAAATAAAATACAAATGAGATCCATCAATAATAGAATTGCACTTACTTTTTTTGTTTTGCTTTTTTCCAGTGTTGTAGCAAGTGCTCAAGAAATTATTAAGGATAGTGTCATTACTCCGGTTAAAAAAATCCAATCCAATCAAAAACAAAAAATTGACGGTGTAATTGCCACGGTTGGGGATTATATCATACTTGATTCTGATATTGATAAGTCGTATCTTGAAATTTCGACTCAAGGTGGATCTGTAAAAGACATTACAAGATGTCAAATGTTAGGTAAATTATTGGAAGATAAATTATATGCACATCAAGCTATTCAAGATAGTATCGTAGTTACAGATGCTGAAGTGAAAGGTATGATGGAAGATCGTTTGAACTATATGGTAGAGCAAATAGGATCTTTGGACAAAGTGGTTAAGTATTACAAAAAAGATTCTGAGGAAGAATTCAGAACTTACTTCTCTGATATTTTAAAAGAAGGTAAGTTAAGTTCAGAAATGCAAAAGAAAATTGTTGATGCTGTAGAAATCACTCCTGAAGAAGTGCGTAATTATTTCAAAACAATACCTGCCACTGATCTTCCTTTCTTTGGTGTAGAATTAGAAGTAGCGCAAATTGTGGTTACTCCTAAAGTTTCGGATGCCGATAAACAAAAAGTAATTGATAAACTGAATGGTTTTAAAAAGGAAATAGAAGAAGGTTCTAGTTTTTCTACAAAAGCGGTTTTATATTCTCAAGATCCGGGTTCAAGATCGAATGGAGGGTTTTATAAAATGAATCGTAAAACTCCATTTGTAAAAGAGTTTAAAGATGTTGCGTTTAGTCTTGCTGAAGGAGAAATTTCTGCTCCTTTTCAAACAGATTTTGGATATCATATCATTTATGTAGAAAAAATTAAAGGGCAAGAAATAGAATTACGTCATATATTATTGACACCAACAGTTACTGAAGAAGCGTTGAATGAAGCTAAAGAGAAAATTACTTTGATTAAAAAAAGAATCGAAGATAAAGAAATCACTTTTGCAGATGCAGCCAGAACATTATCTGATGAGAAAGAAACTAGAGCCAATGGTGGAGCTTTAATCAATCCAAAAACACAAGATACTCGTTTTGAGTTGACTAAGCTGGATCCTACTTTTTATAGTCAAGTTTCTAATTTAAAAGAGGGTGAAGTTTCTGCTCCAATATTAGAACAAGGTGAGGAAGGAAAGAAAACATTCAAACTAATTACTGTTACAAATAGAATAGATGAGCATGCAGCAGATTATGCCAAAGATTACATCAAGATAAAAGACTTGGCTTTAAAAAGCAAACAAATTACGACTATTGGAAAATGGTTTGATGAAAAGATTAAAGAAACGTACATCAAAATCATTGGAGAATATAGAGATTGTGATTTTACAAACAATTGGCTTAAAAAATAGTTTTCTTAATCATTTACCAGATTGGAATTAGGAATAAAAATTTTTCAATAAATAAATAAAAAGAGTTAGTTTTATGATTTCATAACGCTAACTCTTTTTAATTTTAAAATACTTAATACATGTCAGACGTAGCAGCAATACATAACTTGGTTCAAAAAAGGAATGAGCTAAAAACGGAGATAGCAAAAATCATTGTAGGTCAGAATGATGTGGTAGATCAAATTTTGCTTTGTATATTTTCTGGCGGGCATGCATTATTGGTAGGAGTTCCAGGATTGGCCAAAACATTGATGGTAAACACGCTTGCGCAAGCATTAGGACTTGATTTCAAAAGAATTCAGTTTACTCCGGATTTGATGCCTTCAGATATACTTGGAAGTGAAATACTAGATGAAAATCGTCATTTTAAATTTATAAAAGGGCCTATTTTTTCCAATATTATTCTGGCCGACGAGATAAACAGAACGCCGCCAAAAACTCAGGCTGCTTTGTTGGAAGCGATGCAGGAGCGTTCGGTTACTATTGCAGGTGAAAACTATAAATTAGATTTGCCTTATTTTGTTTTGGCAACACAAAATCCAATTGAGCAGGAAGGAACGTATCCTTTGCCCGAAGCTCAGTTAGACCGTTTCATGTTTGCCATAAAATTAGAATATCCTTCTTTTTTAGAAGAAGTTCAAGTAGTTAAGCAAACTACTTCTGATATAAAAAACACTATAAATCCATTATTTACTGCTCAAGAAATAATTGATTTTCAACAATTAATCCGTAGAATACCAGTTGCAGATAATGTAATTGAGTATGCAGTGACATTGGTCAGTAAAACAAGACCGGATAATCCGCTATCTAATGAGTTTGTGAAAAATTATTTAGATTGGGGAGCTGGACCTAGGGCTTCACAAAATTTGATTTTAGCTGCCAAGGCAAATGCTGCTTTTAATGGTAAATTTTCTCCGGATATTGAAGATGTGAAAGCTGTGGCTACCGGAATTTTACGCCATAGAATTATTAAAAATTATAAAGCTGATGCCGAAGGAATTACTGAAGAAGCTATTATTCAGAAGCTGATGTAATAATTTTTAATATTGAGAAAAAAGCCAAACAAATTTCTAAAATCTGTTTGGCTTTTTTGTTTTCACTTAATAGTACAGTTTGACCAAAAAGAGCGTTTGAAAACACAACTACAACGTTATAAGTGATAATTTAGAAAGGTTCTTAGCTGAAAACGGTGTAAAATCTCGCTCCCTAAGTATCGTTAAATTTCAACTTTCTCAAAGAAAAGATTTTAAATTGTTGATAATTCATTATTTTAATTTAAAATTGAATTTTTGACAATAAAAAGTAGTGAAACTCTTTATTTTGTAATAATAATTTTTGAAAAAGCTACATCTATTATATTTTTTTTAATTCTCGGCATTAATTCCTAAATTTGCGTACAAAAAATAAAAATACCAAGAAAAGACTTCTATTATGAATACTTATAAGGATTACATTCAAGAAATTGAAGAACGAAAAGGCCAGGGACTTAACCCAAAGCCAATTGATGGAGCCGAATTATTAAGCGAAATCATTGAACAAATTAAAGATTTGAATAACGAGTACAGAGAGGATTCTCTTAAATTCTTTATTTACAATGTTGTTCCAGGAACTACTCCTGCAGCTAATGTGAAAGCTAAGTTTTTAAAGGAAATCGTTTTAGGTCAATCAGTAGTTGCTGAAATTACGCCTGCTTTTGCTTTAGAGTTATTATCACATATGAAAGGTGGAACTTCTATAGCCGTTTTACTTGATTTAGCTTTAGGTGATGATGTTGCTATTACAAAAGATGCTGCAGCTGTTTTAAAAACACAAGTTTATCTTTATGAAGCAGATACAGATCGTTTAGCTGAGGCTTTCAAAAACGGTAACGAAATTGCCAAGGATATTCTAGAAAGCTATGCTAAGGCAGAGTTCTTTACTAAATTACCTGAAATTGCAGAAGAAATTAAGGTAATTACTTTTATTGCAGGTGAAGGAGATATTTCAACAGATTTACTTTCTCCAGGAAACCAAGCGCACTCTCGTTCAGATCGTGAATTGCACGGTAAATGCTTAATTTCTCCAGAAGCACAAGCTGAAATCAAAGCGTTAGCAGAAGCGAATCCTGATAAGAGCGTGATGTTAATCGCTGAAAAAGGTACTATGGGTGTGGGATCTTCAAGAATGTCAGGTGTAAACAACGTGGCACTTTGGAGTGGTAAACAAGCTAGTCCTTATGTTCCATTTATTAATATTGCTCCAATCGTTGCAGGAACAAACGGTATTTCTCCAATTTTCCTAACAACTGTTGATGTTACTGGTGGTATAGGTTTGGACCTTAAAAACTGGGTAAAAAAATTAGATGAAAATGGTAACCCTATTCGTAATGAAAGTGGTGATCCTATTCTTGAGGAAGTGTATTCTGTTGCTACTGGTACGGTTCTTACAATCAATACAAAGACAAAGAAATTGTATAGTGGAGATAAAGAATTGATAGATATTTCTAAAGCATTCACTCCTCAGAAAATTGAATTTATAAAAGCGGGAGGTTCTTATGCAATTGTGTTTGGAAAAAAATTACAAACATTTGCATCAAAAACTCTTGGTATTGCTATTGTACCTGTATATGCTCCGTCAAAAGAAGTTTCTATTGAAGGGCAGGGTCTTACTGCAGTAGAAAAAATATTTAATAAAAATGCGGTTGGAACAACTCCAGGTAAAGTGTTACACGCTGGTTCTGATGTTCGTGTTACCGTAAATATTGTTGGTTCACAAGATACAACTGGTTTGATGACCTCTCAGGAATTAGAGTCTATGGCTGCAACTGTGATTTCTCCAATTGTTGACGGTGCTTACCAATCAGGTTGTCATACTGCTTCAGTTTGGGACAATAAATCTAAGGCAAATATTCCTAGATTAATGAAATTTATGAATGACTTCGGTTTGATCACGGCTCGTGATCCGAAAGGCGTTTATCATTCCATGACGGATGTAATTCATAAAGTACTTAATGATATTACTGTAAACGAATGGGCTATCATCATTGGTGGTGACTCTCATACCAGAATGTCAAAAGGTGTTGCTTTTGGTGCTGACTCAGGAACAGTTGCTTTGGCTTTGGCTACAGGTGAAGCTTCAATGCCAATTCCAGAATCTGTGAAGGTGACTTTCAAAGGAGATATGAAAGGATACATGGATTTCCGTGACGTGGTTCATGCTACACAATCTCAAATGCTTAAAACATTTGGTGGAGAGAATGTATTCCAAGGAAGAATTATTGAGGTTCACTTAGGAACGCTGAATGCAGATCAAGCATTTACTTTTACGGATTGGACTGCAGAAATGAAAGCAAAAGCTTCTATCTGTATTTCTGAAGATTATACCTTGATTGAATCTCTTGAGATGGCAAAAGGTAGAATTCAGATCATGATTGATAAGGGAATGGATAATAAAAATCAAGTACTGAAAGGATTGATTGCTATAGCTGATAAGAGAATTGCCGAGATTATTTCAGGAGAGAAACCAGCGCTAAGACCGGATGCAAACGCTAAGTATTACGCTGAAGTTGTTGTAGATCTTGACGTGATTGCTGAGCCAATGATTGCAGATCCTGATGTGAATAATGCTGATGTTTCTAAAAGATACACACACGATACTATTAGACCATTATCTTTCTATGGAGGGGTTAAAAAAGTAGATCTTGGATTTATTGGATCTTGTATGGTTCATAAGGGTGATATGAAAATTCTAGCTCATATGCTTAAGAACATTGATGAGCAAGAAGGTAAAGTAGAATTCAAAGCGCCACTAGTTGTAGCTCCGCCTACTTATAATATTGTTGATGAATTAAAAGCAGAAGGTGACTGGGAAATTTTACAAAAATATTCTGGTTTCGAATTTGACGATAATGTTCCTAAAGCTGCAGCACGTACATCATATGAAAATATGTTATATCTAGAGCGTCCAGGTTGTAACCTTTGTATGGGTAACCAGGAAAAAGCTGCTAAAGGAGATACCGTTATGGCAACATCTACGCGTCTTTTCCAAGGAAGAGTTGTAGAAGATACTGAAGGTAAAAAAGGAGAGTCTTTACTTTCTTCTACTCCAGTTGTAGTTTTATCTACAATCCTTGGTAGAACTCCAACAATAGAAGAATATAAAACGGCGGTAGAAGGTATTAATCTAACCAAGTTTGCACCTTCTCATAAGTTATTAGTTAAATAATTCACATAATTAGTTAATTATAATTTAAAAGCCTGAGTCATTAGACTCAGGCTTTTTTTATACTCTATTTTTTTGTATCTTGTGATGTATAAATAGAATAACAAAAAACACCTATATATTATGGCTTTTGATATTGAAATGATTAAAAAAGTGTACGACAACATGACAACTCGTGTTGATAAGGCACGCGAAATAGTTGGCCGTCCGCTTACTTTAACAGAGAAAATTTTGTACAATCACCTTTGGGATGGAATGCCATCAACTGCTTTTGGAAGAGGTGTTGATTATGTGGATTTTGCCCCGGATAGAGTTGCTTGTCAAGATGCAACGGCTCAAATGGCATTGTTGCAATTTATGCACGCTGGTAAAAAGAAAGTTGCAGTTCCTACAACGGTGCATTGTGATCACTTGATTTTGGCTAAAAATGGAGCTGAATTTGATTTAGCTGCAGCAAATACACAATCCAAAGAAGTTTTTGACTTCCTTTCTTCAGTGTCTGATAAATACGGAATTGGTTTCTGGAAACCAGGTTCGGGAATTATTCACCAAATCGTTTTGGAGAATTATGCCTTCCCCGGAGGTTTAATGATTGGTACCGATTCACATACTGTAAATGCAGGTGGATTAGGAATGTTGGCTATTGGTGTTGGTGGAGCTGACGCTGTAGATGTAATGTCAGGAATGTCATGGGAATTAAAATTTCCAAAATTAATAGGTGTAAAATTAACTGGAAAACTTTCCGGTTGGACTGCACCAAAAGATGTAATCCTTAAAGTAGCTGATATTCTTACTGTAAAAGGTGGAACAGGAGCTATCGTTGAATATTTTGGAGAAGGAGCTACTTCAATGTCATGTACTGGAAAAGGAACTATTTGTAATATGGGTGCCGAAATTGGTGCTACCACTTCAACATTTGGTTATGACGAGTCCATGAGAAGATATCTTTCTGCAACAGGTCGTCAAGATGTAGTAGATGCTGCTGATAAGGTAGCGTCTTATTTAACTGCTGATCCAGAAGTGTATTCAAACCCGGAAACATATTTTGACCAAGTAATCGAAATTAATCTTTCTGAATTAGAACCACATATTAATGGCCCTTTTACTCCGGACCGTGGTACGCCAGTTTCTCAAATGAAAGCTGAAGCTGCTGCAAACGGATGGCCAATTAAAGTAGAATGGGGATTAATCGGTTCTTGTACCAACTCTTCTTACGAAGATATGGCTCGCGCTGCATCTATCGTAAATCAAGCCGTTGAATTAGGAATCAGCCCAAAAGCTGAATTTGGTATCAATCCAGGTTCGGAGCAAATTAGGTATACTATCGAAAGAGATGGAATTATCGCTACTTTCGAAAAAATGGGAACCAAAGTATTTACTAATGCTTGTGGACCATGTATTGGACAATGGGATAGAGCAGGAGCAGATAAAGGAGAAAAAAACACAATCGTTCACTCTTTCAACCGTAACTTCTCCAAACGTGCCGATGGTAACCCAAACACACACGCTTTTGTAACATCTCCAGAAATGGTTGCTGCTTTAGCAATTTCAGGTCGTTTGGATTTCAATCCTATTACTGATACTTTAATCAACGATAACGGAGAAGAAGTAAAACTAACCGCTCCTTATGGTGATGAATTGCCTAAAAAAGGATTTGCAGTAGAAGATGCAGGTTTTCAAGCACCAGCAGCTGATGGATCAGGTGTTCAAATCCTAGTTAGCGAAACTTCAGATCGTTTGCAATTATTGGCACCATTCCAACCTTGGGATGGTAAAAATATTACTGGAGCTAAATTATTGATTAAGGCTTTCGGAAAATGTACTACAGATCACATCTCTATGGCTGGTCCATGGTTGCGTTTCCGCGGTCACTTAGATAACATTTCTAACAATATGTTGATTGGAGCAGTTAATGCTTTTACAGAAAAAACCAATTCGGTAAAAAATCAATTAACGGGTACCTATGATGCCGTTCCTGCAGTTGCACGTGCATATAAAGCAGCTGGAGTTCCATCTATTGTTGTGGGAGATCACAATTATGGAGAAGGTTCTTCTCGTGAGCATGCAGCTATGGAGCCTCGTTTCTTAGGAGTTCAAGCAGTATTAGTAAAATCATTTGCTCGTATCCACGAAACAAACCTTAAAAAACAAGGGCTTTTAGGATTAACATTTGCTAACGAAGCAGATTACGATAAAATCCAGGAAGATGACACCATCAACTTCACAGATTTAGTAGATTTTGCTCCAGGAAAGCCATTAACTCTAGAATTCGTTCACGCAGATGGAACCAAAGATATTATCTTGGCAAACCATACCTATAACGAAGGGCAAATTGGCTGGTTTGTAGCTGGTTCAGCATTAAACTTAATTGCTGCTGCCAGTAACGCATAAGTAAATTAAAACATTTATATTCAAAACTCTCAAGGAAACTTGGGAGTTTTTTTGTTTTATGGTTTTTTTCAGAAGAACAATATTCGCTTTCTAATGACATGTTAATTTAAGTTAAAGTATTGGTAATGAGTATTTTATTAGCAATACGGATTGTGTTATTTTGTATCTTTAGTTACTATTAATCTTAAATCTTATTGCTATGAGAATGTTAGTCAATGTTATCTTTCCTATTGAGCCTTTCAACTCAATGACTAGAAATGGAACTGCTGGCGAAATCATTAGTCGAGTGATTAATGATATCAAACCAGAGAGTATTTATTTTTCTGAACAAGACGGGCATCGGGGCGCAATTATGGTAGTTGAAGTTCCTGATGCGTCTGCAATTCCATCTATTGCTGAACCTTGGTTTTTAAATTTTGAAGCCAATTGTGAATTTAGAATAGCGATGACTCCTGATGATTTAATGCGAGCTAACCTCTCTAAACTTGCTGAAAAGTGGAGTGATATTCATGTAGTATGAACAAAACGAGAGAATTAACAGCGCCACTTCAAATAAAATGAGGTGGTTTTTTTTTTGAGCTATTTCCCGCTGACCGTTTCAAGCTTTTTTGCGCAATTGCTTTTTTCCAAGATAAAAAAGGAGCTTCTTTTAGTCGCTCTTTTTTCCCAGGAAAAATAGGCAATTCCGCTGCAAAAGGCTTTTCACTTTCATCAGGGCTACAAGTCATAAACCAGAATTTCAATTCCTGTTTATTGATTTCAAACAAAATTTTATTTTAAAAAAGAAAAGGGCTATAAGCCGAAAATACGGGCAAAATTCAAAAAACAAGTCGAAATTTTATTTTTTGAACGTTAAAATTTAAAAAAAGGCTGTGTTTTTTGATTAAATCTCTTATATTAGCTTTTTTGAAAAATTAAATATTCAAAGGAGCTTTTTTGATAGTTTTTTAAATCAACCTTCTTTAGAATTTTTATTTTCAGCCCAACAATACAATAGGATTGTACGGCGTTACCATTTCACCTGCTTTTGCAATTGAAATAAAAAATCAACTAGAATTTAAAATGAACACATTCGGAACCTCTTTTTATAAAAGAGATAAGGATTATTTTTACAATTTTTTAAATAAAAAAGTAAAAAAGCAAACCATAGCGAGATTTAATAATTATATCCCGAAATCGCTGTGTAGAATAAAAATGGGGTAAGTAATTTGAAATAAATGAATATGAGTTTAAGATTAATTGTAACATTGTTTTTATTGAATAGTATCGTTCTTTTTTCTCAGGAAAATACCACGAAGCACACCATCGTAAAAGGAGAAACAATTTCTAGTATTGCTGAGAAATATGATGTTAAACAAAGCGCTATTTTCAAATTAAATCCAAACGCAAAAAATCTATTAAAACTCAACTCCATTTTATTAATTCCTGTAGCAGCCACAAAAAAGACAAATACTAAATCCAAGGTTGCAGCAAATTACTCCGCAAAAGAACATGAAGTACTTGCCAAAGAAACGCTTTACGGAATTGCAAAACAATACGGAATCTCCCTAAAAGAATTAAATGAACTTAATCCAACGCTAGAATCTACAGGATTAAAAATAGGTCAAAAAATTATAATTCCTGCAAACGCATCTTCAACGGAAGTAGCTGTTGCTCCTCAAGCCAAAAAGGTTTCTCAAAAACCGGAATTAGTAGTTACTCCCCAAGTAATCGAAACTGAAAAATCCACTACGGAACAAACCACGATAGAAGTTCAGCCAAAAGAATCAAAATATTCTATCGCAAGAAAATACGGAATTACGGTTAAAGAATTAGACAAAGCCAATCCAACTTTAGGTACTAAAGCACTTAGAGTGGGTCAAAAAATAACGATTCCGGGAAATGGAATACCAGTGACTGAAGTAGCAGTTGCGCCACAGCCTAACAAAGAATTACCAACTGCTGAAGCTGTAGTTATTGCAGAGCCCGTTACAATTACACCTAAAACAGAAGAGCCAGTAGTTTCTCAGCCAAAAATAGATTTGCCAAAATCAGAAGTTATAGCTGTTTCTCAACCAAATGATGCGCCAAGCGCAATCTCAGATAATATTGTTCGCGAAGTGTTGCCAAAAGAAACTAAATATGGTATTGCTAAACAATACGGAATTTCGGTTCAGGAATTAGAAAAACAAAATCCAGAAGTTAAAAACGGGCTTCGTGTAGGAGCTAAGTTGAACATTCGTGCAAATAATGTACCAGTAGAAAATAATGCTGTAGTTAGCATTGATAGCAATAATGCAACTACAATTGAAAATACTACAATTGATTTTAACAATACATTAAAGCCTACTTTTAGTCATGATTTTCTGGATCAATTGATAGAACGCGCTTCAGAAAACATAGGAACGAGATACCGTTCTGGAGGAACTTCAAAAGCAGGTTTTGACTGTTCCGGTTTAATGTGTACTACTTTTGGTGCATTCGATATAAAGTTGCCAAGAACATCAAGAGAACAATCCGGTATTGGTACTAAAATAAATACTGAAGAAGCTCAAAAAGGAGATTTAATTTTCTTTAAAACGAATGGTAGAAGCCAAATTAATCATGTAGGTATGGTGGTAGAAGTTTGTGAAGGAGAAATAAAATTCATTCACTCTTCAGTGAGTAATGGAGTTATTATTTCCTCAACCAAAGAAAAATATTATGAGAAAAATTTCTCCCAAATAAATAGAGTTTTACAATAATTCTAATTGGTAAATTTCAAAAAATATAAGGAATAAAAAAACGAAACTCCTCAGGCAACTGAGGAGTTTCGTTTTTTTAGTTGTACAGTTTAGTGTTGTTCGGCACTATTTATTTCAATCCAATAGCCATCTGGATCCTGTATGTATATTTGTTTGATTCCGTCAGCTCTAACGGTGATGGTGTCAAGTTTCCCCGGCCAGTCAGAATATGTAATTTTTAAAGCTTTAAGTGCTTGAATCAATGCGTCAAAATTAGCTGATTTAAACGCAAGATGTACAGCTTTGTTTATCGTAACAGGTCCTTTAATTGTGGAAACTAAGTGTAATTCTTTACCATCACCCAATGAAACCCAACGAATGCCTTCTTTTCGTGTAAGATTGGTAATTTCTGAAAGTTTCAAAACATTAGTATAGAAATCAACGGAGCGATCCAAGTCTTTTACTGAAAGTGCTATGTGGTCCAACTTCAAAGCATAGGTGTTGGTATTCTGGGCGCAAAGTGTTCCAGTGATTACAAATACAATTAGGAATACAGCTATTTTTTTCATGGATAATTTGCTTTATACTTTTAATTAATTCTTACCAAGAAGAATGTTATTGATTACTTTGATTGATTCCTCGGTTGTGCTGGTATTGGTGTTTATGGCCACACTGTTATTGTTGTAAGGTGCATATTTGTTTTGATTAAGACGAGAAAATAAACCTACAGTAGGTGTTAGTGAAGCGCTGGCTAAATGCATAATTCCACTGTCGGCCCCAATGAAAATTTCTGTATTTGCAATGACTGAACCAATTTCCCGAATGTCTTTACTATAAAAAGTAGGTGCTTTAAATCCTATTTGTGAAATATTTTCTACCGGTAAAACCTCTAAAATATTGTAATCTTGATATTTTGTTTTTAATTGCTCATAAAATTCTTCCCACCAAGTTTCTGAATAGCATTTGTCATCTGTTGCATAGGTGAAAATAGCAATAGTTTTTTTGTCATTAGGAACTATTTTGTCTATTGTTTTTTTGCCTTCGGCAAGTTCGGTATGACTTAATTTAAGGTCTAATGATGGAACTGGATTTTCCTTTTCTTGAAATCCTAATTTGGTTAAAAAACTTCTAAATTCATACACCGGATACTTGGCAATGTGCTCGTAATCTTTATGTTTTAATGCAATGTTTTCATCAACTTCGCCAAAAAACTTATATTTCGCATCTGCAAACTGAGCCGATAATCGTCCAGATGAAGAACCTTTATCAACATTTATAACTATGTCATAGCGCTGCCTTTTGATTTTTATCCAAACTTGAAAATAAGCGATTAGGTTTTTAAAGGGCTTTTTTGGAAGTTCAATAATATAATTGATGTTTTCGTAGTTTTGAAAAACAATTGGCGCAAGCCCTCCTTTTACAAATAAATCAATTTTGCATTCTGGGAAAGTGGCTATTACGTCTTGTACCAGCGGTGTAATTAGCAATAGGTTTCCTAATCTATGATTGGGTCTGGAAATTAATACTCTTTTGATTTCAATTTTTTGAGTCAAATCTATATGTTGATTCTTCTGGGAACTGCCGATATTTTTAGTAAGGCTTCGTGTTAAAATCCTTCGGAATACATTTACTTTTTTTAAGATACTCATGCTTTTAAAATATTATATGGTATTGAAATTATTTTTAAATATAAAATTGAAAAGGTGTTTTTATTCTTTTACAGAATATAAAATAATTAGCACCTCTCTAAGTGTTGCCTAACGGGCAAATATACAATATAGAAGCTAATAATATTTGTAGCTTATCAAGATTACTTTAATCTTAAGGATGGCTTGATATGGACGTTTTTTTGAGGCGTTATAAAATCAAAAAGATAAAAGACACGATGCTGTTTTTGTTTATTCATAAGAGTGAATTTTTTGCATCCTCTTTTCTGAAACAATCTGCTTTTCAGTTGGACTGAATTCAAATTGTTTTCCCAGTAAATTCAAAATAATAGTTAACTATAAATTAGTTGAATTATTTTTCTAATTTAGCTTTTTTACAAAACAGCGTGTTATTTTATTTAATGAAAGAAATAAAACATAATGAATTATACCAATTCAGAGCCTTTAAAGAGGGAGATGACTTTGCGTTTAATTTTTTTTTCAATAAATACTATAATCGTGTTTTGGGCTTCAGCATTCAATTTTTATACGATAAGGATGAAGCTAAAAATGTTACTCAAGAGGTTTTTTTGAAATTATGGATCAACAAGGACAAAATTGAAACTGCAAATGGTATTCTACCTTTTCTCTATACGTATGCAAAATCAATATGCTTAAATCTTTTAAGGCATAATAAAGTAAAAGACAAATTTAAAAATGAATTATTGAATCAAAAAGAGAGAGAATTAGATACTCAAATCTTGAATTCAATACATTTTGATTCCCTAGAATTAACCGAATTAGAAGTTTTGATAAATAAAGTAATTGCTGAACTTCCTGAAAAAACAAAACAAGTTTACTTAAAAAAACGTTTTGAGAATAAAAAAAATGAAGAAATCGCTACTGAAATGGGAGTGAGCCAAAAAGCGGTTGAAGCCCATATGACAAAGGCTTTAAAGATTTTAAAAGAACAATTGTCAGACTATTTGCCTTCCTTTATCATTATCACTTTACTAAATAGTTAAAAAATAATTAAATTTTAACATAGGGTATTTCAATTGTTAAGTGTACTTACTTAGACGATAGGAATATGGCTTACGAAATGTTTTTTTATTTACAAGAAAATTAGCTTCAAGCTTTACCTCTGAATATAATAATGATTACAAAGTCATTTGTTCCGTTTATTCTATAAATGAATAGTTGTCACAGTTTCTAAAAGTTACTCGTAAAAAGCGTTTGTTCAAACTAAAAATATTAATATGATTTCTGACTTGATTTATAAATATTTAGACAATGAAGCTTCTGAAGAAGAGGTTCTTATTGTTTTTAGATGGATTGAAACTTCTGAAGAGAATAAAAAACAATTTATTGCTTTAAAAAAGGCATGGGCGTTTACAGCAATGTCTAATGAAAACCCATCATTAGCTATAAAAGATTTTTACAAGAAAAAGCAAAAGACTGGCACAAATAAACTGTACACAATTTTGCGATATGCAGCAATTGTGCTCGTGTTTATTGGTTTAGGAAGAACAGCAACAGAGCTGAATAATCCTTTAGGAAATGCATCAAAAGAGATTGTTTTGGAATTAAGCAATGGAGCAGTAGAATATATTACTAAAGACCAACATAAAAAAGTAGTAGATGACAAAGGAAAACCAATTGCAGAACAAAGTCACGATGAAATTATTTATCATGGTCATGTAGCGAATAATGAAGTGGTTTATAATACGCTTAAAGTTCCTTATGGTAAAACATTCAAAGTAACACTTTCAGATGGTACTATGGTCCATTTGAATGCCGGAACAACATTTAAGTATCCGCAACAATTTGGTATAAATAATAATAGAAAAGTTTATTTAACCGGAGAAGCTTTTTTTGATGTAGCCAAAGATAAATTACACCCATTCATTGTGGAGTCAAACCAAGTCAGTATTGAAGTTCTTGGGACAAAGTTTAATCTGACAGCTTATCCTGATGATAAGCAAATACATACTGTTTTAGTAGAAGGCAGCGTGCGATTATCAGAGAATGCTAACCAGAAAAACAGTAAAATTTTATCTCCGAACCACATAGGAACATGGGATGAATCTTCAAAAAAGTTTGCCATAGAAACGGTAGATGTTGATTTATTTACGGCTTGGGTTCAAGGAGAACTTGTTTTTAAAGAGGCATCTTTTGGTTCCATCTGTAAAAGAATGGAGCGTGCTTTTGATGTTACTATTGTAAACACAAACAGCAATCTAGTCGCACAAAAATTTACAGGAACAATTAAGATTAAAGAATCTAAAGTAGAAGATATTCTAGACTTGTTAAAGCTGGATACTCCATTTAAATATACCAAAAAGAAGGCAGTATAAGAATAACCAATTAAACAACAACTAACTAACAACTAACTAACCAAAATTTGAATTACATGACGTTTACATTACACCCCTATTTGCAAAAGCTCTTAATGACTTGTGGGATAGTCTTAATGAGTATGAATGCTTTTTCCCAAACAAAAGATAAGACCATTACTTTAAATTTTAAAGAACAACCACTAAGTCAAGTTATAAAATTCATAGAACAGCAAACTAATTTTCGGATTATTTACAATGTTAATAAAATTGATGTGAATCAAAAAGTAACTGTTGCAGTAAAAAATGTCAAGCTTGAAGATGCTTTGAAAAAACTTTTCAAAGACAAGAAAATCTCTTTTTTTATACAAAAAGAGCAAATATTATTACTCGAAATTACGAGTAATGAACCTTTAGAAGAAAAAGAGCGTTTTATAAAAGGTGTTGTTTTAGATGACAAAGAAAAACTACCCATTCCTGGTGCAACCATTTTGGTAAAAGGCACCTCGACTGGAGCTATAAGTGACAGCAACGGAAAATTTGTCTATTTATTAAAAGGAGATGATATAGCAAATACTGTTTTAGAAGTATCCTATCTTGGGATGAAACCACAAAGTTTCCGGGTGGGAAATTCATTTGATTTTGTTTTCAATATGGAACAGTTTACAGATGAGTTGGATCAAGTGGTTATTACTTCATCCTACGGTACAAAAAAACTAAAAGAGGAAATAGTAGGAAGTATTTCTACTTTGAACGCCAAAGATTTAGCCGTAGAACAAGCATCCGAAAGTATTGATAAAATAGTAGGAGGACAAATTGCTGGGGTGTTAATAGAAAATACTTCGGGAATTGGTGGTCCGGTTAAAATTAATATACGGGGTCAAGGAAGCTTAAGTTCTTTAACTAATTCTAATTTAGGGACTTCTACACAGCCTTTAATCATTGTTGATGGTGTGATAATGAGTGAAGAAGTAGGTATTGATAGTCAGTTTTTTGATGCTAACGGTACTTTTTCTGAAAATCTATCCAATCCTCTCGCTCAAATATCACCGGAAAATATCGAAAGTTTTACGGTGCTAAAAGATGCTGCTGCAGTAAGTATTTATGGTGCTGATGGTGCTAATGGTGTAATTCTTATTACTACTAAAAAAGGGAAAAAGGGAAAAGCGAAATTTGGTTTTTCTAATCAGCTTGGGATTTCCTCAGCGATTAATCAAATTAAATATTTAAGTGGATCTCAATACAATGACTTCAGAAATGAATACTTAAAAAACAGTCAAACAAATTACACACCTGTTGCTTATAATGGTATAAATACGGATTGGTTTGATTTGCTGAACGTTGCGGGAATTTACAATAAATATAATTTTAATGTTTCTGGAGCCAATTCTAAGTTGTCCTATCGCAGCAGTTTGAGTTACCTTACAATCGACGAACCACAAAAAGGAAATAAAACGCAACAATTAAACGCTGGTATAAATCTGGGTTACCGCGTAGATAAATTTGATGTCAGCCTGTCTTTGAATCCTAGTTACATTCAAAAAAACGCACCAAATATTTATTACAGTTATGCTTTTGTTCCTACTATTTCTCCATATAATGCGGATGGTTCGTATGCTAATGTAGGTGTGTCGGGTTTAGGGAATCCATTGGCAGCTATTGAGCAAAATAAAAATATAACGGACAGTTATGGTCTTTTGGGAAGTTTAAATGCTTCTTATGAATTCAATAAATTTTTAAGTTTTTCGACACTTTTTGGGATAGATTATAAAGACAAAACGCAAGACAGATATTTCTCAGGAGCCAATGAAAGTGGTCAATACAACGGCTCATTTACTTTAGAAGGAATTCAATACCCAAACTGGGGAAGACGTCTTTTGAATGAGAGAAATTCGACTAAGTGGAACTGGCAAGGACAAGCTTTATTCAATAAAACGTTGAATTTGGATCATAATATTGATGGAATTCTTGGTTTTGAGTTGTCTAATGATAAAGCTAATTTTAATTATTCATCGGGTAGAGGTTTTGTGAATCCAAATGGCATTAATAGTATCAACGATGCAATACAAGATGATGACCCGTTGACTACAGTAGACGAATCATCCGGAAATCAGACCTTTGGTGACGATATTAGTTACAGCTCACGAGTGTCTTTTTTTTCACAGTTTAACTACAATTATAAAAAGAGATATTACTTTTTAGGGAATTTTAGGCGTGATGAAAGTTCGGTATTTGGAGATGATACTAATGTTGCTTTAAATGGCGGAGCTGGGTTGAGTTGGATTACCAGTAATGAGGATTTTATGAAATCCAATAGTATAATTGACCTCCTAAAATTTAAAATCAGTTATGGAACTACAGGCAATTCAAGAATAGGATCGTACCGCTCAAAAGGGCTTTATATCTTGAGTCAAAACGGATATAATGGAGCGCAAGGTTCTTATCCCTCTGAAGCACCAAACGGGAATCTGAGTTGGGAGAAAAATACAAAATTTAACGCAGGTGTCGATTTTAATTTTTTGGGTAGGGTAGAATTGTCTTTAGAATATTTTTACGATGATTTAAAAAATTTAATAACAACTAGAGATATCCCAACAGAAACAGGTTATAGTTCCATCCAATTAAATGCTGCCAGTATGTATAATAAAGGATTGGAATTTACAACCCGAATTAAGTGGTTGCAAAGCGATAGTTTTAAATGGACGACATCTTTTAATATTTCGACGGTAAAAAATAAAGTTACGGAGCTTGTTGGTTTGGGAAGTGAATTTTCAACTGCAGAGATCGCTCTTGCTCAAAAAGTTGGGTATAGTACATCAACAATTTGGGGGATAAAGTGGGTAGGTGTTGATCCTGCAACTGGTAGAGATCTTTTAGAAAAAGACGGTCAGGTTTATGATGCTGCAACCTACAGCAGTTTATTTGATGCTGCTGATTGGGTTCCTATTGGCGATAATCAACCTAAAGCTTATGGAGGTTTTAATAATAGTTTTACAATTAAAAACAATATTGTTTTATCCATAAGAGGCGCGTTTCAATTGGGTGGAGATTATTTAGTAGATAACAGTCTTATCTCAAAATATAACATTACCTCTAATAGAAACCTTTCTGTCAATGCTTATGATTATTGGAGAAATCAAGGAGATGTAGTTTCACAGCCTTTGGTAATCAGCAATACAACCCTCATTCCTAATTTAAGTAAATTTTTATATGACGCTACTTATTTAAAAATCAGTAATATTAATTTAAGCTATAATGTTCCTATTAAAAAGACCTTTTTAGACGCATTATCTGTTTTTGTTGATGTTTCGAATGCGATGTATTGGTACAAAGACAAAAGTCCGTCTGGTATGAATGGAATACGTGAATTTAACTTTACCTATCCACAAGCAAGAACAATTTCTTTAGGGTTTAATACTAAATTTTGATACGATGAACTACTGTAAAATAACATATAACCACAGATTATTAATGATTTTAGTCGTTCTTTTTTCATTGCAAAGTTGCAGTGATTTTTTAGAACAAGAGCCAGGTTCCCAAACGTCAATTACGGAACAATTAGCCACTAAAAAAGGAATTTTAAACGCATTAAATGGCATTTATCAATCACTTGAAGCTAATGTAAGAGGCGAGCGCTTTGCCGTTTATGCAGATTTACAAGGTGGGAATCTTAAATTTTCTCCTACTGTATCTGGAAGTAGCAGAGGCCAGATTACTGTACCAATAAATCTTGAAAATGTATATTCGTTCCAAGACCAGGCGCTTGATAGTGATTTCACTACTTTTTATGACGAAAGTTATGATGTAATTAATCAAACAAATTTAATTTTAGAATATGTTGATGCTTTATCGGATGCAACTGACATTGAAAAAAATCAAATTAAAGCCGAGGCTTTTGCAATAAGAGCCTATTCTCATTATTTATTGACTTTAGTGTACAGTCAGGCTGTAGGAAGTACATCACCAGATACTCAATTAGGAATTGTGTACAATAAAACGACTTTAACCGATGGAATAACCTATCCTAAAAGAGAAACTTTAACGAATACATATTCTTTTATTATTGAGGATATAAAAGCGGCTTTAGATAATTTTTCAAATAATTCACTTTTAACTGGGCCATCGTATTCGTATTTTAACAGTAAAAATACAAAGGCATTATTGGCAAGAGTATATCTGTCTAAGAACGATTGGCAAAATGCATTTACCACCGCCAATGATGTTATTTTAAATTCCGGGGTTTCGTTAGTGGCAACTGAAAATTATATCTCACAATGGGAACAAACAGATCTTCCCATTTCAGAAAATTTATTGGAGTTTACTATTCCTAGAGATAGTGGCGGTGAGGTTGGAGGCTCTTTATCAAGTTTTTTCGGGTATTTTTCAAATACTAATTATAATAAATACGTGGCTTCTCAAGATTTATTAGGACTTTATGAATCTACTGATATTAGAAAGCAATTGTTTTTAGAAAAAGCGCTTCCTACATTGATTAATGGAGTATTTATTAATGTCAATTATTATTTCACCAAAAAATTCCAAGATAATCCGGGATATTTGGCATTCAGATTAAGTGAACTCTATTTAATTCGTGCCGAAGCAGCTTTAGAACTTGGAGATTTAGAAACAACAAAAGCGGATATCAATACCATCAGAGGCAGAGCAAAAGCGACTTTATTGACAACCACGGATAATTTAGAACAAGTGTTGCTAACCGAGCGTAGAAAAGAACTTTGTTTTGAAGGACATTTCTTTTTTGATTTGGCCAGAAGAAATAAAGGGGTTTCAAGAAATGACGGATGTTTGTCGCTAAACTGTACTTTGGATTATCCATCTCCAAAATTTGTATTGCCAATTCCAAGAAAGAATATTAATCTTAATTCAAACTTACAGCAAAATGAATCCTATTAAAATTATATCGATAGCAGTTTTAATCCTAAGCTTGTTTACTGCTTGCTCAAAGGATGACTATAAATTAAATTCAGACAATGTTGATCCATTTGTACGGTTCAATGTATTGGTGAACAGTAACAATATGCCTTTAGAATATCCCACATTGAACAGCGCTTTAGTTCCGGTGGCCAGTTACACGAACAAATCAGTGAAACCATTAAAAATACCGGTAACTTTATCATCTTCCACCTTGAAAAAACCTGTTTTTGTAACATACAGCATAACAGAAACTGGAGATAGCAATAGTTTCAGCGTTAAACCATTGGACCAAATCTCATTTATGGGAAATCAACTTACGGATACTATATATTTGTCTTTCGACAAAAGATGGAGCACGAAGCAAAAGATTACTTTAAAACTTGAAGAAAGCTCAGATCCCGCTATTACTATTGGAAATCTGAATACTGTAGCTCCTAATAATAGTTTTGAAGTAAATCTTGATGAGGTAAAAACGACTTACACATTTCCAGTCAACAGGATTGAAATAAAGGGTGAAGTGGGTGAAGAAATCGTATTTAAAGTCGATTTTCCTAACGGTTTTATACCTTCAGAGATTAATGATAATAAGATGTTTGAGTTTTTGAATGGATTTAATTATACATTGACGCACGATGATTTTGGTGACAATAGAAACAGCGTAACCTATCGTTTGAAACTTTTGGAAAATATAAAAAATGATGATGTTTTTTATCAAACTAATATTGCATTAGTCAATTCAGATACGTACAAGACAACAGGAAATACGGTTCTTCAAATCGTAAAACCTATTAAATCAATCCGAGATACTGCGGCAAATACAGCAGCAAATTTCTATGATTTATCCAATCCTTTTTACCTGACTTATGGAGAGAATTGGTTTGATAGAAGCGGCGTGTGTGCGTGGCAGACTTTTAATGCATTTACATTTCCTGTGGTTGTTCCTGCTGGTTCAGAAAACGCCATTTTATACAGTGATAAAGGAACTCCAAGCACAACAGATGATGTGTACCATCATGCTTTCAAAATTGGGTTTAATGTTACTACGGGGACTAATACAACAAATTCTTTCGGTTTGAAACGATGGTTTTCTAATGAAAGTATTTCGGCTGCAAATTCTCCTGGATTTAATATTACTTCTGCGCTTGAATTTTTCCCTGAAAATGGAAATAGTAAAACAAAAGGTGCTGTTTTAGTAATTCCACAGTATATTACTATTGCGGGAACGAATGGTAAAAGTTACAGCATTGGTATTTCCGGCGGCGGAACGTACAAGGAAATTAGTGCCGGTTTATTTGAAATTTCATTCGAATTAAAAGCAACAAATACAGCTCTGTTTGGCGGAACTGTTTCCTCACAATACAGAATTTTTAATAACAGAGTGTATCCAAAACCAACTCCAATAAGCGAGAGTTGTCTCAAAGAAATTAGTTTATAAAATTAGTAATAGTAGTCACAAATGAAAATAAAACACATCATACTTCCAGTCGCCTTGTTGATTTTTTTATCTGCTTACAAAAAAGATGATCAAAATGAATATATAGACATAAAAGATTTAAGACAAATGTATTCCAGCGGAAATCCAGCGAAGTGGCCAAAACCTGCTTTGGACAAGAACGTTGATAAAGCTACTTTTCAAGATATTGGACCGCTACCAGAAATGACTTATCCAGAGTATAATAAATACTCAAAAGAAAAAGCATTTTTAGGTAAAACATTATTCTTTGATCCCCGATTATCAGTGAGTGGGCAAATTGCATGTGCTTCCTGCCACAATCCAGAATTGGGTTGGACGGATAATTTAACACGTTCTTTTGGTCATAATAGACAAAATGGAAAACGAAATTCCATGACTATTTTGAATTCCGGGTATGCCAAAACATTATTCTGGGACGGGCGTGCCTCCAGTTTAGAAGATCAAGCGCAGTTTCCTATTGCCGATCCTTTAGAAATGAATGAAAAATTAACCATTGCTGTTGATAAAATCGTTGCTGTAAATGGCTACGGTAAATTGTTTACAGATGCTTTTGGTGACGAAAAGGTTACTTTGCAAAGAATACAATATGCGATTGCCACCTATGAAAGAACGATAAAAAGTCCGAAAAGTAAATTTGACCAGTTTGTTAGCGGAAAATCAGATGCATATACGGATCAACAAGTAACTGGATTGCATTTGTTCAGAACCAAAGCGCAATGTATCAACTGTCACAATACGCCTTATTTTAGCGACAATCAATTTCATAATGATGGACAAACATTGTTTGGGACAAAAGATGAGGATTTTGGTCGTTACAATGTTACCCATGATAAAAAAGATCTTGGAAAATTTAGAACGCCAACATTAAGAGAGGTTGTAAATACAAAACCATGGATGCACCATGGGCATTTCCCAAGTTTATTGGATGTTGTGGAATTTTATAATTTAGGCAATCCCTCACCGGTTCAAACCAAGTATTTAGGAACAGCTCGTGATTCTTTGTTGCCTGTAACGTCTCCAATTCTAAAAAAACTGGCTTTAAACAGAACCGAAATCAATGCTCTTTTGGCATTTATAGAAACATTAAGCTCGCCAAATGGGCGAATTGCAACACCAAAAATGCCGCAATAAGTTTTATTAAATAGCGTAATGAAAAAGATTCTAAACAATCAGCAGTGATTGTTTAGAATCTTTTTTTTAGGAATAACTATTACTCTCCTTTTGTTGGCTTGAGCTGTTTTTTGATTTTAGCATAGCATAAAATAGAATTAATGTAAATTACGATTTGGAATCATAAAAAAGCGCAGCAATGAAGAAAGGTCCTAAAATATTTTGCAATCTTTGAACTCTAAAAAATTAAAAAGTATTATGAGCAAGACAAAACTAACAATCAATCGCAATGGATCTATAAAAATAGAAGGCGATTTCGAAATAACAGACTGTGAAGGAAAAACATACGGATTAGAAGGAAGAACCGCTTTGGGTCTTTGCCGTTGCGGATTATCAGTAAACAAACCTTTTTGTGATGGTTCACACCGCAATGGTTTTGAGCATGAATCAGCTGCATTTGACTTGCCACCAATGAAAACGAAGTAATATCATTTTCTGATTCGATTAAATGAGAAAAGCTAAATCTTTATGGATTTAGCTTTTTTATTTTTATGATTGGATGGCGGAATTAATAATGTTTTATTCGGAGCCTAATTCAATTGCTTTATCTAAAATTTCATCTCGACCTTGTTTTAAGCCCTCAATTGTTGGTTTAATTTTGATGTCAATTTTAATTCCTTTTCTTTGTGTTTCGGTTTTATCAGGATACAGAATGCCATTTCCTGAAATTGCTGTTTTGTACCCTCCAATGTACTCAAAAATGACCACGTCTCCATCTGCTCCGGCTGTTTGATTTCCAATTGTAATTACATCGTCTGCCGTTTGAAGCGCCATAGCAGTAAACTCTGATCTACTTATTGATTCATCATTTACTAAAAGGATAATTTTTCCTTTAAAGTTTTTGCTGTTTTTTATACCTGTTTGTAAATTCTCTTTATATCGGAACATTCCCGGATAATCCATATTTGGACTGTAAATTTTGCTGAAATCTCTTTTTTCTGAATTTAAATATTTTGAAAAAAGTTTATAAATAAAGGCTGGATAATTCCTTAAGTCAATTATTAGGACTTTTTTATTTTCGAAAGATTTAAATATGTTGGAAACATCAGCACCTTTTACACTTGCCATATTTATGTAACCAATTGTTTCGTTTATTGATTTGGTTTTAATCGTTGTCGGGTTATCCCAATATTTAAAGTCGTCGAAATTATACCGATTGACTTTAATTTTTTCAATCTCATTATTTCTTTCGATAGTCAATGTTGCAGAACTATCCTTTCCAAGAAGAATTTCGTTATAAGTCTGTCGGATTTTAATATTTGTATTCGAGCCAGAAATGTATTTTGATTTTTTTTCTGTTTCTTCTGGAATGTTTATGTCGTTAATTTTTAGGAGTATATCTCCTAATTTTAAATTATTAACTTTCGCAAGAGAATCATTGTAGAAACCTGAAACTACAGCTTTATTGTCAATGTTTGAAATTTTGATAGGAAGGTATTTGACTTTCTCAGCATTGAAGCTGACCCAAGCGTGTGTATCGTCTAATTTTGCTATGAGTTCTTTAACGAGAGACTGATATTCGTCTTTATTGAATGCGCTTCTAAATTTTGGAATCATTTCTGTTAATACAGAATCCCATTTTTGGTCAGTAAGATATTTGTATGGATAGAAATATTCTATGATATTCCAATATTTGAATAATCCCAAAAGTCTATATTCTTCACTTGGATATGAAAAATTTTGATAAACAGGTTCATTTGTAACTTTAATAGTTCCAACAGGTTCTGTAGTGACATAGAAATTTTCTCCTTGAAATCTGTTTTCTTCAATATATTTTAATTTTGAGGTAAGTTCAATATTGAAAATTTCTGAATCTTGTGTCCAAGAAAGATTGAAATTTTTATCAAAAAGAAGTTGGTCAGAATCACAATTTTTACATTTTTCAATCTTTCCCAAACTGTTAATCCAATTATTGTAAATTTTTGATAATGATTCCTTGTCGTTAGCTTCAAGTACTTGAGGGAGATATTTAATAAATTCGTTATCCCAATCGTATTTTCCTTTTCCAACTTCTGGATGATAATATTTTAGAAAACCATAAATTTTGGCAATTGTAGCTAATTTTTTGGTATCCGAAATCTCTTGTTGAGCAATTAGGCAATTAAAACTGAAACAGATTAAAAGTAGAAAAGTTTTTTTCATATTATAGCCAACTTATTTCTTTATAGCTTCTCAAATATATTGAAATTTTCTTACAATTATTAATGAATTAAATCATTGCTATTTCAGTTTTCGTAGTGTTACTTGCTCTTTAAACTGCTGATAATCGCCATAACATCTTGATCGCCTAATCCTTCTTGTTCTGCTGCAGCATAACTGTCGTACAAAGGATGAATCAACGGGGAATCGAGCCCGACTTCTTTGGCTAATCTTAAATCTTTAACGAGATGTTTCAAAGCAAATGCTGCCGGATAAGAATCGTTCAGAATCGAAGGTGTTTTGATATTCGTAATGCCGTTGCCACAAGCGCCTTGATTGATGATGTTGAGCATATCTTCTTTGCTCACGCCGTTTTTCTCGGCAAATAAAACCGTTTCAGCTATTCCTTGAAGATTCAATCCTAATAAGTAATTGATGGCTAATTTAGCCGAACTCGCCACGCCAGGTTCCCCTACGTGAATCGCAATTTTACCCAAAACGTCAAATATGGGTTTGGCTAATTTGTAATCTTCACTCGAAGCACCCACAAGAATGACCAAAGTTCCGTCTTGTGCCGGCTTTACACTTCCAGAAACGGGAGCGTCTATAAAATGTACATGATGTTGGTTGCAAATGGTGTTTAGATAACGCGAGGTTTCTGGAGCAACCGTGCTCATATTGATGATGGTTTTCCCAGGATTGGTTTTAGACAATAAACCCGTTGGTCCTTCAAAAACTTCTTTGACAGCTGCGTCATTGGATAACATGGTCAAAACTACGTCACAGGTTTCCATTAGTTCTTGTAAACTGCTTGCTGATTTTGCTCCTGCAGCCAGTAATGGCGCTTCTTTATCTTTGGTGCGATTGAAAACGGATACTTCAAAACCCGCTTTGAGTAGGTTCATAACCATTGGATTTCCCATGTTGCCAAGGCCAGTCCATCCTAATTTTAATGTATTCATAATTTTTAGTGCTAAATGATACGTTTCCTGTTTTGGTGTTAATGCTAGAATGCTCTCAGGAAAGCGACACTAAAGTACAGTTTATTTCTGGGAAAGAAACATAAAAATGCGAGTAGAAATGCTGTCTTAGTTCAAGTATGAATTTTTTATTAAAAGCAATTTCATGTCACTTTTGTTTAGGTTGTCCCTACCTTATTGATATAAATATTCCAAAAGTAAATTTGTAAGTTTATAGAGTGTAATTCCCAAGACTATTCCAACTAGGAACGAAAAATATCTTTGTTTTTTATCTATTTTTACTAATTGTTCCTTGAGCAATACGCCATTTTCCTTTAATTCAAGTTTGATTTCTTTTTTGTCGAATTGTTTGTATTTGGATTCTAATATTAAATCTCTGGTGTGTAGTTTTATTTCATGGGTAATTCCAGAAAAAGAAAACTTTTTAGAAATTCTTTTTCCATTCAGTAAAACACTTTCAATTCCAAAAATAGAGTTCCAGAATTCTATTTTATTCGAGTCAATATTAAATTCAGCGTATTTCATTTTTGTTTGGAGTTTTTTATAACGTCCCGCCGCTTGGCGAGGTTGCGAGCTTCGGAACCGCTCAATTTTAGGCTTAACGAGAGCTTGATGCGAAACGATAATTCCACTAAATTCCAGCTAGCTGAAAATGGCGGTTATGCGACTGTCTTATTTTCAATAGCTATATTACGTTTATTGGGTCGACATCATGTAATTCTCCATTATAAAATATTTTTCAAAAACTCCATCTCTACTATTATCTTCAGGTTTTTGTTCCATTAATTTCCATTTTGTCGTTAGGCGATCAATTTCGTATAATTTGTAATAATAATGGCTAATTAATCCGCTTTTTTCGTCATATTGAGAAATGAAAAATTCTCTAAATTCTCCATGATCCGTGTACATCCTAATTTCAAAAGCTTTAAATTGTGCAAAATCAAAAATTTGGGGAATTGATAAAACTTGATATGGAGCAAGAGTAACAATAGATGACGTAGCTAAAATATGAGCGTCCATTAATTTGACTGATATGACATTATTTTTTAAATGTGTCTTTAAGCCATCTGTGAAATCATATATTGTTACAGATAAATTTTTTAAATTGTAGTCTCCCTTATTTATAATATAAAAAGTACCATCCTTATCATTAGAACGGGCTGCTGCAGCAACTGGTAAACCAAATCCGGTAATGCTTCGGATAGTTTCTGTTTGTGCTCTAATTACCTCTTCATTTTTTTGTATTATTTCATCAGCTTTATCTAACGATTGTTGATTTAGATTTTCAATTTTACTGTTTGCTTCTTTAAGATTATTTAAGTATTTCTCGGATTTATCTTGAGCTGTTTTAGTTTCTTGTCGAGCTTGATCTGCACGATTACGCTCTTGTTCAGCCGTTTTTCTCTCTTGAATTGCATCCTTATCTGATTGTACTTTATCGTAAGCTTGATAAATTGTGAGTCCTCCTAGAGCTATAGCTGCTACTACAGTTAACCAAAATAAATATCCCATGTTTTTTAATTTCTGTAACATTTAGTTATATGTGATTTTTTGTATTTAGTATTACGAATATCTTTAGTAGATAGTTTTTTATTTTTAGTGCTAAATTCTCCGCGTTTTTTGAAACTTGTATGTAGGCGAAATAAACCTTCGTATATGCACCAAAATGTGGGTTGCTTGGGAAACTTTATTTCGTTTTATATTTACTCAAATATATTAAATTTTTCTTACAATTTTTCTTGAAAAGAATAAACGTCTTTTTTATTGTGGTTTGCGTGAGGGAGGGAAGCGGCATCCTTTATTTTCTTTCTTTAAGGAAATAAAGATACAGCGTACCGCCCGACCCAAAGCAGCGAGGAGGAACGACAAAGCTGCTGCAGGTTCACGCCCAAAGGAATAATCGGTTAGTTAATTCTCACTCTTTGCTCTTGTCTCTTTACTATTTATTTTGAATTTCTCACTTTTCTCCTTCAATTTATGAAATTTCCAAAAAAAGTATATCTTTAGCCAACTAAAACCAAAACCCCAAAACCAAAAAATATGGAAGACCAAAAACCAGACGATTTTAAAAGAGAATTAGGATTACTCGACGGAACCATGCTTGTGGTGGGTTCTATGATAGGTTCCGGGATATTTATTGTAAGCTCGGATATGGTTCGCCAGTTGGGATCTGCCGGTTGGTTGATTGCTATGTGGGTGCTTACGGGCGCCATTACGGTAATTGCCGCCGTGAGTTATGGCGAGTTGAGCGCGATGTTTCCTAAAGCGGGTGGTCAATATGTGTACATCAAGGAAGCTTACGGGAAACTGGTGGGTTTTTTATACGGTTGGAGCTTTTTTGCCGTGATTCAAACCGGGACAATTGCTGCCGTGGGTGTTGCTTTTGCTAAATTTGCCGCCTACTTGTATGCGCCTTTAAGTGATAAAAATATTTTATACGAGATTGGGGATTTCAAACTCAATGCGGCACAGATTGTTTCTATTTTTACCATTATTTTGTTGAGTTATGTGAACAGTCGCGGGGTGAAAAACTCTAAGATTTTACAAACGGTTCTGACGGTTATCAAAATTTTATCGTTGGCAGGTTTGATTATTTTTGGTTTTATGGCTGCCAAAGCAGAAGTTTGGGACGCTAACTGGACGAATGCTTGGACATCACAATCACTAAATGTAGAAACAGGTTCTTGGTTGCCCATCAGTGGAACGGCTTTGATATCTGGAATTTCGGCAGCATTAGTAGGTTCGATGTTTTCCAGTGTGGCTTGGGAAGGAGTAACTTTTATCGCCGGAGAAATAAAAAATCCAAAACGCAATGTGGGATTGAGTTTGTTCTTAGGAACCTTAATAGTGAGTGTGATTTATATTTTGGCAAATATCATGTATTTGGCAGTGGTGCCTTTATATGAAATTGCAACAGCAGAATCAGATCGTGTGGCTGTTGTGGCTTCGCAAAGTATTTTTGGTTCGGTGGGAACTTTGATTATCGCTGTGATGATTATGATTTCGACTTTTGCCTGCAATAACGGATTGATTATGGCGGGTGCCAGAGTGTATTATACAATGGCGCAAGACGGTGTTTTCTTCAAGAAAGCCGCTGAATTGAATCATGCCAGTGTTCCGGCTTGGTCTATCTGGGCGCAGTGTATCTGGGCTTCGGCGTTGTGTCTGACAGGGAAATATGGTGATTTACTGGATTTTGTGGTCATCATCGTTTTGATATTTTACATACTTACTATCTTGGGAATATTTATTCTGCGCAAGAAAATGCCAAATGCCGAAAGACCGTATAAAGCTTTTGGATATCCATTTTTGCCGGGATTGTACCTAATTATCGCCACAGCAATTTGTATTGCATTGTTGTATACTAAAACGAGTACAAGTGGTTGGGGAGTTTTGATTATGCTGATAGGTATACCAGTATATTATTTGACGAAAGCTAAGGAGTAGTCTTTTTAGTTATGAATTGTGAATTATGGATTATGAATTTTCGGATGGACTATGCTATTTATGAATTTAAATTAGTGCAACTTAAATGAACTTATATTTCTTATATGTTTAAAAATACTCAAAATTAATTCCTTTCAGGGTTTTTTTAAAATCCGTTTAATCCGTGTTCCATTCGGTACAACAATGAAAAATTAACACATAAAAAAATCCGTCTCGTTTTGATAACGTGACGGATTTTCTATTGAATTCAGGTTGGGTTGCTGCTTTCTTCAATCTAAATCTAAAAACTAAAAAACTAAAAATTACAATCCGCAATCCGCAACCTGTAATCTATAGGCTAGTAATACGTAAAACGTCTTACTTTGGCAATGTATTTTGCTAATCGGATTACTTGGTGGCTGTAACCGTATTCGTTATCGTACCAAATGTATAACACGATATTTTTACCATCGGTAGAAACGATTGTGGCGTTACTGTCATAAATGGCGGGAGCCGATGTTCCCACGATATCCGAAGAAACCAATTCGTTATTCAAAGAATATTTTATTTGCTCTACCAATTCGCCTTCCAATGCATATTTTTTCATGATAGCATTGATTTCTAACAGCGATGTTTCTCTGGACACTTCAAGATTCAAAACTACCAATGAACCGTTAGGAACTGGCACTCGAATTGCATTTGAGGTTAATTTTCCGGCAAGGCTAGGCAATGCTTTTGCAACAGCACTTCCGGCGCCTGTTTCGGTAATTACCATATTTAAGGCTGCTGCTCTACCACGACGGTATTTTTTGTGCATATTATCCACAAGATTCTGGTCGTTTGTGTAGGCATGGATGGTTTCTAAATGTCCTTTGACAACTCCTAAAGTATCTTCAACAGCTTTCAATATTGGTGTAATCGCATTTGTAGTACATGATGCTGCCGAAAAAATATTGATTTCATCTGGATTGTATTCGGTATGGTTTACGCCATGAACAATATTTGGAACTCCTTTCCCGGGAGCGGTAAGCAATACTTTATCGACACCTTTGGAAACTAAATGGCGGCTTAATGCTTCGTGCGTGGTGAAAGCTCCAGTGTTGTCAATTACCAATGCATTATCGATTCCAAAAAGGGTATAATCAATTTCTTCTGGTCCGTTTGCCGTAATAACGTGAACAGTTGTTCCGTTGATAACTAAAGCATTGTTTTCAGGATCAGCGGTTACCGAGCCTTGAAAATCACCATGAATAGAATCGTAACGCAATAACGAAGCTCTTTTTTCAAGAGAATTAGCATCATTTTTATCGCGTGTCACAATAGCGCGCAATCGCATTTGACTTCCTTTTCCGGTTTTAGACATTAATTCTCTGGCTAATAAACGACCAATGCGTCCAAAACCATATAGCACAACATCTTTCGGCTGAATTTCCTCTGAGTTTTTTGCGTTTTTAAGTTTATCAATTACAAAATACTTGGCATCCGGATATGTATCTTCTTCTAAACCATATTCATAGGTCAGTTTACCAATGTCCAGTTTTGCAGGCGGTAGATTCAATTCTAAAATCGCTTTTGCAATTTTAACCGAATCAAACACTGAAATGGGTTTGCCTACAAATTCAGCAGCATATTCATGCAGGTTGATAATATCACTGACATTTCTATCAATTAATTGATTTCTAAATAAAACCATTTCTATCGATTTATCATACCATAAATCGCTGATAATTTTAATCAGTTTTACTCCTGCACGTCGCCTGTCGGCTTGAAAAGTAACTTCTTTTTCGTATAAAGTTGTGGTTGCCATGTTGAAAATTTAATGAAAATAAGTGATTGTATTTTTTAAAATTTGCGCAAAAATACCCATTTCAATCGATTTCGTAACGTATTTTATGAATTATTTATAAAATAAAAAAGCCACCTTGTTTTTTCAAGATGGCTTTGATTTTTTTAAACGGGAATGCGTTAGAGAATCACACGCATAATTTCTCCATTTTTATTAATCATTTCGATACGTACCGTTTGGCTTTCTTCTTTTTTACTTAAAAGTTTAGAAACGGTTTCCACATCGGTAGCTTTTACATTGTCAATACTCAAAATAATATTTCCTATTAATTCGTCTTCGTATTGTTTCAAGTTTTGGCTGCTTATGGATTTGATTCGTACACCGTAATCAATTTTAAACTTCTTTTTGTCAGCGGCTTCAATGTTCTCTAATTCGATGCCTTTGAATTCAGCATTGAAAAATTCATTTTTGCTTAAAACTACAGGAACCACTCTAGTTTTTCCATCTCTAATATAGGTAACCTGAACTTTATCATTCGGTCTTTTCGTATTGATGTACCCGGAAAGATCCGCAAACGTAGCCACATTTTGTTCGTCTAATTTGATGATAACATCGCCTTTTCCTAATCCGGATTTCTCGGCACCGGAATTTTTAGTGACTTTATTAATGTAGAATCCTTGCGTTTGTGTTATGCCTAATTCTTTAGAACTAATGCTGTTCAATTCTCCTCCTTCAACCCCAAGAATTCCACGTTGCACATTCCCAAATTCCATGAGATCCTCAATGATTTTTCGAGCGATATTCGAAGGAACTGCAAACGAATAGCCTACATAAGAACCGGTCATCGAGGAAATCATCGTGTTTATTCCTATCAGTTCACCACGCGTGTTGACTAGGGCACCACCACTGTTTCCTGGGTTTACCGCAGCATCAGTTTGTATGAAAGATTGGATTCCGCTGGTGTCTAAATCTCTGGCTTTAGCCGAAACAATTCCAGCGGTTACCGTGGAAGTCAAATTATATGGATTTCCGACTGCCAAAACCCATTCGCCCACTTTAACCGAATCAGAATTGGCAAAAACAGTATACGGTAATTTTTCATTCGCATCAATTTTCAATAAGGCAATGTCCATTTTAGAATCGGTTCCAATGAGTTTTGCCACATATGATTTTTTGTTGTTTAATGTAATTTCAATTTCTGATGCACCTTTAATAACGTGATTGTTCGTAACGATATAGCCGTCCTCAGAAATGATTACTCCGGAACCTGTTCCTACTTGTTCCTGGGATTGTCCTCCTTTATACCCATAAAAATATTCTAAAATGGGATTCGTAATCGTTCTGCGGGAAACGTTTTTTACGTGTACAACCGTATGGATGGTTTTTTCTGCAGCTTCAGTAAAATCAAGTACATCCGATGATAATCCTACTTTCTTTCCGTAAGAATCGGATGCCATTGTGACTCCTGAATTTTTATCATTAGAAAAATATCCATTGGTGTCAAATAATAATTTGTATGAACCTAGTGTTACTACTCCGCTCAACAGGGAAACCAAAAAAAGTGTTGAAAAATTTTTCATAATTAAATTCGTTTATTAAGATATTTACCCGTAAAAATAAAACTAAATTAGGTTCGTAAAATACAGTTTAACGCTCTTTAACAATGATTAACATTTCATTAATAATTCGTAATTTTGTAGAACTCAATTCAATTAAAATGCAACTAGAATTTTATAAATACCAAGGGACAGGAAATGATTTTGTCATGATTGATAATCGTTCAGAGTTTTTTCCAAAGGAGAATACACAATTAATCGCGCATTTATGTGACAGACGTTTTGGAATAGGGGGAGATGGTCTTATTTTATTGGAAAATGACCCTGAAACTGATTTTAAAATGGTCTATTACAATTCTGATGGAAACCAAAGTTCTATGTGTGGCAATGGTGGACGTTGTTTAGTGGCTTTCGCCAAAAAGCTGAAAGTAATCGAGAATGAAACTACTTTTATCGCGACAGATGGTTTGCACCACGCTGCAATTGCGGATGACGGATTGGTTTCACTTCAAATGATTGATGTTGACGAGGTAAAAGTGAGTTCAGATCATGTGTTTCTGAATACCGGTTCGCCACACCATGTGCAACTGGTAGACGATTTAGAAAATTACAATATAAAGGAAAACGGAGCTGCTATTCGATACGGAGATTTGTACGGAAAAGCTGGAAGCAACATCAACTTTGTCAAACAAATTGACGATACCACTTTTTCGCTGCGAACCTATGAAAGAGGCGTAGAGGATGAAACACTTTCTTGTGGAACAGGCGCTACAGCAGTAGCAATTGCGATGAACGTGCTGGGAAAAACAGCTGCTTCTTCCATTGATTTGAATGTGGAAGGCGGAAAATTAGTCGTTTCTTTTGATAAAAAAGAAGGACATTTTACAGACGTTTTCTTGAAAGGACCAGCAGAATTTGTATTTAAAGGAACGATTGAGATTTAAACAAATTCTAAATCAAAAATGAAAACATTAAAAGGCGACAATATCTATATTCGTGCATTAGAACCCAATGATTTGGAGTTTGTTTATGCCATAGAAAACGACCAGAGTATTTGGGAAGTCAGTAATACGCACACGCCTTACAGCCGGTTTTTAGTCAAACAATATTTAGAAAATGCCCATCAGGATATTTATGAAGCCAAGCAATTGCGATTGGCTATTTGTCAGGATCAGGATTTTCCGGCCTTAGGTTTAATCGATTTATTTGATTTTGATCCAAAGAATAACAGGGCAGGAGTTGGTATTGTTATTCAAAACAATGAAAATCGAAAACAGAATATTGGTTCGGAAGCTTTGGGGTTATTAATTGAATATGCTTTTTGTAATCTTAATTTACACCAATTATATGCAAATATAGGAACCGAAAATGAAGCTAGTAAAGCACTTTTTACTAAATTTGGATTCGAAATAATAGGCGTCAAGAAAGACTGGACCTTTGTGAACGGCGTTTATAAAGACGAAGCTATTTTTCAATTAATCAATACTAAATTTTAAATTTTTTAGTTTTGAATCAGTATCGTTTCAAAATCAAATAAATAGGAAGAATGACACGGTTCTGATTCCAAAAAATAACAATACCACCTATGAATATTAAGAAAATTATCACCATTGCTTCTGTTGTTTTAATATCAATATTAATGATTTATGGATTAATACTGTTGAAACAAATTTTTTCTGCCAATACAAAATTTACCGATAAAGAAGTATATGTCTACGTTCCAACGGATTCTAAATACGAAGATGTTAAAAAAATAATTGCGCCGTATGTTGAGAATATGGACCGTTTTGAAATGGTGGCAAATAAAAGAGGCTATTCTGATAATGTAATTCCGGGTCGTTTTCTATTCACAAAAGGAATGAACAGTTATGAATTGGTAAAAACCTTAAGACTTAATTCGCCCGTGAAATTGGCATTCAATAATCAAGAACGCGTGGAGAATTTAGCGGGACGTGTAGGTTCTCAAATAGAAGCTGACAGTTTATCATTACTGACTTCATTTAAAGATTCTATTTTCTTGAAAGAAAACGGTTTTAACGAAGAGAATGTTTTGGTAATGTTTATTCCTAATACGTATGAGATTTATTGGAATACTACTGCTGAAAAGTTTCGCGATAAAATGATCAAGGAATACCGTAATTTTTGGAATAAAGAAAGAGTTGCCAAAGCACAAAAACAAGGATTAACTCCTATTGAAGCGACTATTTTGGCTTCAATCGTACACAAAGAATCCGTTAAAAAAGACGAGAGACCTAGAATTGCAGGCGTGTATTTGAATCGTTTAAGAGCGCAAATGCCATTGCAAGCAGATCCAACCGTTATTTTTGCGATGAAAAAGAAATCGAATGATTTTGACCAAGTCATCAAAAGGGTTTTTTACAATGATTTGACAATGAGTCATCCGTACAATACGTATATGAATGTGGGACTTCCTCCGGGACCTATCGCTATGCCTGATATTACAGCATTAGAAGCTGTTTTAGATCCTGAGAAAAATAATTTCATCTACTTCTGCGCCAGTGTAGAGCGTTTTGGATACCACGAGTTTGCCGCTACATTAGAGGAACACAATAAAAACGCCAAAAAATATTCGGATTGGATCAACAGCCAAGGCGTAAAAAGATAGTTTTGGGGCGGAATAAAAAAGTTGTCTTTTTGTTGCTGTTTTGGATGATTTTCCAAACTGGTTTTGCTCAAAATACAGCGGATAGTTTCTTCAAACCATCCGATTCTTTAGATATCAAAAGACAAAATACAGTTATTATTTCCGAAGCAGTTTTGGCTACGGGAACTTTAATAGCTTTGAATCAAGCTTGGTACGCCGAGTATCCCAAATCTGATTTTCATTTTATAAATGACAATGCTGAGTGGCTACAAATGGATAAAGCCGGTCATGTATTTTCGTCGTATCATTTGGGACGATTTGGTGCCGAAATGCTACAATGGAGTGGTGCCAATAAAAAAAATCAATTGCTGTATGGAGCGGGTTTAGGCTTTGCATTTTTAACTGCAGTTGAGGTTTTAGATGGATATTCCTCTGAATGGGGCGCTTCATTAGGTGATGTTGTGGCAAATGCTTCCGGGACAGCTTTATATGTTTCACAAGAATTAATATGGAAGGAACAGCGTATTACGCCTAAATTTTCTTTTCATACTACAAAATATGCCGGTTACAGACCTGAAGTTTTAGGAAGTTCATTTACAGAACAGATTCTAAAAGACTATAATGGACAAACCTATTGGCTCTCGATCAATTTGCATTCTTTCGCTAAAGGCTCAAAAATACCAAAATGGCTTAACTTGGCCTTGGGTTATGGGGCTGATGGTATGATAACCGGAAATAAAGAAGATACACCCCCTATTTTAACTTCTAATCCAAAAAGATTCAGACAATTTTACCTGAGTTTGGATGTAGATTTGACAAAAATTAAGACTAAATCCCATTTTTTGAAGACCGTTTTCTCCGTTCTTAATACCGTTAAGATTCCTGCACCTACAATTGAATTTGTGCACTTAAACGATATAAAATACCACTTAATCTATTTTTAGAAAAGTTTAACTACTTGATTATCAGTATAATTATTTTTGTTGTATCTTTGCGCATAGAAATTTCTTAACGGGACAGCGTTTTGAAGAAAAACAATTTATGATAAAGAAGTGGTATTTTTACACTAGTCTGACTGTAATTACAGTTTTTTTAAGCTCAGGTTTTAAACCGTTTAACTTAGAAACCAGCCCTTGGTTTCTTATCAATGAAGAAGAAGGAACACACTACTTATTTCCTTCTGAAAAGCAAGAAGATTACATCAATTTGAACATCCCTTTTACTGGAAATTTTTTCGTTGGCTTTAAGGAAGCAATCGGATACAGAGAATCTGAAAGTAAATATAGAAAAATCAATTCTTTAGGATATTTAGGGAAATACCAATTTGGTATTGAGACTTTAAAGTCTGTTGGAGTTCGTAATAGTTCTACTTTTTTAAATAGTCCTGAATTACAGGAAAAAGCATTTATCGCACTTTTGGCTAAAAATAAATGGGAACTGAAAAAGGAGATTGAAAAATACGAAGGAACAATTCTCAACGGAATACACGTTACTGAATCTGGAATTTTAGCTGCGGCTCATCTAGGCGGTGCAGGATCAGTAAAAAAGTATTTTAAAAATAAGGGTAAGCGCTATTTTAGAGACGCTTACGGAACTTCCATAAGAACGTATATGAAACTATTTGGTGGTTATGATACTTCATTTATTGTTGCTGATGGCAATGCAAATGTAAAAAACATACAGATTTAATAGTTTAAACAAAATATAAAAGGCTGTCTGAAATTACTTTAGACAGCCTTTTTTTTGATTCTAAATCAAATTTATTTCGCTTTAAGAATTTCCCCATTCGGACGCACCACTAATTTCATGGTTTCCTTATCTTTTTTGATTTTAATGTTATATTGTTTTTTGATAATATCCCCTTCTGCCTGTGAATAAAGGAAACTGTCATTTACAATTGACCAACCGGGATATGCTCGGTAAATAGAATAGATAACCTCCCCGGGAAGTTTTACATTTTTGAATTCTTCCACAACGCGTATTAGTTTTCCGTTTTCATTGTAAGTTGCGGTCAAAGAGCCATTTTTTACTTCCATTACTACAAGGTATTCTTCAAACCCTTCAGCATCTTTACCTAAATCAAAGGCAATAAATTTTTCTTCTACAGTTCGTACTCTTTGGTCAGGATTGTTGTCAGGAATATAAACAGAAAAATCGGAGCCAACTCTTTTAATAACTACGCCAGGTAATTCTTCGATTTTAATTTTTCCCTTTGGAGTTTCTTGTGAGTATGATGCTATAGTAACGCTTAAAAAAAGTATAATAATAAGTGCTTTCATAATATTTAAGTTTTAAATTAATTAATGATTTTTCGTAATTGTAATAAACTAATATAGTCTAAGGCTTGCTGTTTTACTTCCCCTTTTTTAGTTGTTTAATTATCTATATATCAGTAATTTACAATTTTAAATTTTTAACAAAAATGAATATGCTTATGTAAATTTAGCTTTTTAATTCAGTTTTTTGCGTTAATTTATACCATAACTTATGTTAATAAAATCAGTTAAATCATTTCTTTTTTAATAGGAATAGTATGTTCTTCCTTTTTAATAAAAAACAAAAAAAGCACCAATCTTTTGATTAGTGCTTTAGATAGAATTGAAAATTATAGTGTTCTTTTTTATTCGAAACTGCCCATTAAAATTTCTAATATTTTAATGGCAGCTTCACTAATTTTTGTTCCTGGCCCAAACACGGCAACAGCACCAGAATCAAATAAAAACTGGTAATCTTGCGCAGGAATTACTCCGCCTACAACCACCATAATATCTTCTCGACCGTATTTTTTTAGTTCTTCAATTACTTGCGGCACAAGAGTTTTGTGTCCGGCCGCTAGAGAAGAAACTCCTAAAATATGCACGTCGTTTTCTACGGCTTGTTTGGCAGCTTCGGCTGGTGTTTGAAAAAGTGGACCAATGTCTACATCAAAACCAACATCGGCATAACCGGTAGCCACAACTTTTGCACCACGATCGTGCCCGTCTTGTCCCATTTTGGCAATCATTATTCGAGGGCGACGTCCTTCTTTTTTAGCAAATTCATCTGCTAATTGTTTTGCTTTTTCAAAACTCTTGTCGTCTTTTATTTCTTTACTATACACACCGCTAAAGGATTTAATTTGTGCTTTGTATCTTCCAAAAACCGCTTCTAATGCATCACTGATTTCTCCTAATGTTGTTCGGTTTCTAGCGGCTTCAACGGCAATTTCTAATAAATTACCTTCTCCTGTTTGCGCACAAAGGGTTAGTTTTTTTAATGAATTTTGGACTTTTTCAGTATCTCGAGTCGCTTTGATTCGGTCTAATTGTTCCAATTGTTGCTTGCGAACCATTTGGTTATCCACATCCAGAATCTGTAACGGATCTTCCTTTTCTAATCTATATTGATTCACACCCACAATAATATCTTGTCCGCTGTCTATTCTTGCTTGTTTTCTTGCGGCCGCTTCCTCGATTCTAAGTTTCGGAATTCCAGATTCAATGGCTTTCGTCATTCCGCCCAGTTCTTCCACTTCTTCGATAAGCTTCCAAGCATTTTCGGCGATTTCATTCGTCAAACTTTCTACGTAATAACTACCGGCCCATGGATCAACAGTTTTGGTGATTTTAGTTTCTTCTTGTAAATAGAGTTGCGTGTTTCTGGCAATTCTTGCCGAGAAATCCGTTGGTAAAGCTATGGCTTCATCCAAAGCATTGGTATGTAAAGATTGTGTTCCTCCAAAAGCGGCTGCGGCTGCTTCAATACAGGTTCGTGCCACATTATTAAAAGGATCTTGCTCGGTTAAACTCCAACCCGAAGTTTGGCAATGGGTTCGCAAGGCTAATGATTTATCGTCTTTTGGTTCAAATTGTTTCACCAGTTTTGCCCATATCATTCTTCCTGCACGCATTTTGGCAATTTCCATAAAATGGTTCATTCCAATCGCCCAGAAAAAGGATAATCTTGGTGCAAACTCATCAATTTTCATTCCGGTCGCTAATCCAGTTCGAATGTATTCCAATCCATCGGCCAAAGTGTAAGCTAATTCAATGTCAGCAGTGGCTCCCGCTTCTTGCATGTGATATCCTGAAATGGAAATCGAGTTGAATTTGGGCATTTTTTTGCTGGTAAATTCAAAAATATCAGCAATGATTTTCATCGAAGGCGTTGGCGGATAAATATACGTGTTACGCACCATAAACTCTTTCAGAATGTCATTTTGTATTGTTCCGGAAAGTAACTCGGGTTTTACACCTTGTTCTTCGGCGGCGACAATATAGAAAGCCATAATAGGTAAAACAGCGCCATTCATCGTCATAGAAACTGACATTTCATCTAGCGGAATTTGGTCGAATAATACTTTCATATCTTCCACGGAATCAATCGCAACTCCAGCTTTTCCTACATCTCCTACCACACGTTCATGATCGGAATCGTAGCCGCGATGAGTAGGTAAATCAAAAGCGATGGAAAGTCCTTTTTGACCCGCTGCAAGGTTTCTTCTGTAAAAAGCATTACTTTCTTCAGCAGTTGAAAATCCTGCATATTGGCGAACGGTCCAAGGTCTGCGGACGTACATTGTTGCATAAGGTCCGCGTAAATTTGGTGCAAAACCAGCTCCAAAATCAAGATGAGTAAGATTTTCAATATCTTGTTCCGAATACGTTGGTTTTAGTTCGATTCCTTCTGCGGTTAGAAATGCATCAGCCAAAGAATTTTCATTCTCCACTTTCAACGATGTACTTTCTAATTTTATATGTTGTAAATCTTTTCTTTTCATTTGTTTAGTCCCGAATTACACGAATGCTGATGAATTTTTAATTTTGATTAGTCGAAATTGCTGAATCTTATTCAAGACCAAGTCGCTCTTGTTCTATTTTTTCTGCCAGACGTTTTTCGATTATTGGTGTAATCAATGTTTTTCTTGGTTTGACTTTTACAAAAGGGAACAGCTCTAAATCGTGTTTCATTTTATCCTGTTTGTTGGGATGTTTGTTTGTTCCCAATAAAATTTCTTTACCGTTGTCAAATAATGCTTGAGCCGTATCAGCACTTTCCTGAATTTTCCTTTTGATGATTCCATCATTAAGTTGTTTCAAGAAACCGCCATTTGCCTCTATATCTTTGAATAAAGCCAACGATTTTTCAGCTAATTGATTGGTAAGATTTTCGATGTAATAACTGCCGTCAGCCGGATTATTAACTTTATCAAAATAACTTTCGTTTTTGAGAATCAACAATTGGTTTCGGGCAATTCGGTCACCAAATTCATTGTCTTTGTGGTATAATGCATCGTATGGTAAATTAGCAATAGCATCCGCTCCTCCAATAATTGCGCTCATACATTCAGTTGTGGTACGCAACATATTCACGTTATAATCGTATAAAGTTTTGTTTCGTTTTGTAGGCGAAACAATGATGTTGCAATCTAAGTTGTGGTTGTATTCTTTGGCAATCAGATTAAAAAGTAATCGTAAAGTACGCAGTTTTGCAATTTCAAAAAAGTAATTTGTCCCCACGGCAACTTCAAAAACAATGGGTTTGTTTATAGCTTCAACCCTGTTGAAATATTCATTGGCATGTCCTAAACTATAGGCAATTTGCTGCACCATGTTGGCACCTGCATTTTGATACAATGCCGCATTAATGCTTATTAACGATACAGATGGTGTTGCAGTCGAAAGTAAATTCAGTGTTTCGAAATTATTTTTTTCTTTGGTTGTAAACCAGTTTCCATCTTTGGCTAATTGTCCAATTGGATCCAGATTACAGAAAATAGTAGTATTATTTTTCTTTGCAAATGCATCTATTTTTTTAACGAAATCGATTGAAATAAACCCCAGATTAAAATAAACAATAACTTTTTCTAAAGGTAATTTCTCCAATAGATTGGTAACATCAATCGATTCGTTTTCTATTGTAAAACGAAGGCTGTCCGCACCACGACTCAAGGAATCTAATGCTCTTTCGATAGATTTTTCAATATCATAAACAAATATGTTTTGGCAAATTTTGAAATTTGTCGCTTTTGTAGTTACTGAGAAAGCTTTGGCAAACTCATCTTTGTGATAAAAAGGTTTCACTTGGATGTCTTCGGGAGAATTCCAAACTAAGGTTTCATTATAATCCGCTCCATTGAGTTCAAATTGGATTTTTTGTTTCCATTGCTTGGAGGAAATGGGATTGAAATCATCGAAAAGATTTGTTGTCATTTTGTTTATGGTTTTCCTAATTCCAGCTTTTTCCTATTGGAAATGAGCTGAAACTTGGTGTTTTATTTTTCAATCGTGTCACCTTCGAATTCAATGATATAAATATCTTCACTATCTTTTTTCATATAGTATTTCTCTCGGGCGTATTTTTCTATCTGTTCTGAATTTTTTAATTGCTTGATGTTCTCTTGGTCCTTTTTTATTTCTTCCTTATAATAATTGGCATTGTCTTCTAATTCGTTGATTTGTTTGTCTAAAACACGATGTCCGAAATAGGAATAGTTGTCCAAAAAAATCATCCAAGTAGCAAAAAATAACAACACCCAGACATATTTGTTACTTAAAAATTTAAACCAAGGTTTGTCTTTATACGGATTTGTCATTTTTTATTTTTTTAGCCCCGATTACAGTGAAAATCCTTTTAGTAGGTGATGATGACGAAGGAAGATGCACCTACTAAAAGATTGAAACGGAAAGCGGGAAATAGCTCCTAATAATTATTACACTAAAATTACAATTAAATTATAGAATTTTTTGATTTATTACCGCACGAACTACATCAATGGCTACTGTATTGTATTTATCGTTTGGTATAATAATGTCTGCAAATGCTTTGGTTGGTTCTATAAACTGCTCGTGCATTGGCTTCAATGTTGTTTGATATCTGTTGATTACTTCATGCATATCTCGGCCACGTTCAGCAATATCGCGTTTCATACGACGGATTAATCGTTCGTCAGAATCAGCATGAACGTATATTTTTACATCAAATAATTCTCTTAATTCTGGGTTTGCCAAAATTAAAATCCCTTCGACAATCATCACTTTTCGAGGATGTGTGAAAACGGTATCGTCCGTTCTATTGTGTGTCACAAACGAATAAACGGGTTGATGAATGTTGTTTCCTTCTTTTAATTCTTTAAGGTGAGTGACCAATAATTCGAAATCAATGGCACGCGGATGATCAAAATTAATTAATGCTCTTTCATCAAATGATAGTCCGTGATTTTCTTTATAATACGAGTCTTGCGAAATAATTCCTACTTCGGTTTCGGGTAATTCATTCATGATTTGATGTACAACGGTTGTTTTTCCGCTTCCTGTACCACCTGCAATTCCTATAATGAGCATAATTTTTTTGTTATGTATTTTATCCCGACAAAAATAGGAATTTAATTGGGAGTGGATTTTATTTTTTGAGGAAATCTTGCTAATTTAATATATTTATTGGTCGTTGTTAATTGACATTTTTTTCTATCTTTAGTTTCTAAAACAGACTGCTTTGTATTCACAAATCAATAAAAATATAAGTCGCTATGTTACTTTTGAACCGAAAGAATTAGAAATTTTCAATTCTTTATTGGAATATAAAACGGTTCCTAAGAAAACAATTTTACTTCATGAAGGCGAGATGTGCAATTTTGAAGCTTTTGTTATCAAAGGTTGTGTCCGCAAATATTATATTGATGCCAATGGTTTTGAAGTCATTCTACAATTTGCCATTGAAAATGCGTGGATAAGCGATATTTCTTTTAGTATTTATGAAGATAAACCGAGTCGTGTGTATATCGAAACATTGGAAGATTGCGAATTTTTTATGTTCAGTCCAGACAGTAAAGAAGAACTATTCGTCAAAGCACCAAAGTTTGAACGCGCTTTCCGCATCCTGATGCAACGCAATCTTGCGGTAACCCAAGAACGCTTGTTTTACACCATTTCTAAAACTGCCACCGAGAAATATTTAGAATTTCTCGAACATTATCCTACACTTTCACAGCGCGTTGCCCAGCATTATATTGCGTCTTATTTGGGTATTTCGGCGGAGTTTCTTAGTAAAATAAGGACTAAAATCGCCAAACACTAAATTCTCGTTATTTTTCATTTCTTGTCCTAGTTCAATGCATGCGCTTTTTTTTTGACGCAACTTTGTACCACAATATTAAAGAACAGAACAATGGAAAATACAGATAAAATTATAGAAGGAGCAATTACACATTCCGTTTTGCATAAAGCGGAAACTCGCGGTCATGCCAATCACGGTTGGTTAGAATCCTATCACACTTTTAGTTTTGCAAATTATCACAATCCAGAACGTATGAATTTTGGTGTGTTGCGTGTTTTGAATGATGACAGAGTCAATCAAGGAATGGGTTTTGGGAAACATCCGCATGACAATATGGAAATTATTTCTATTCCGCTTGAAGGTGATTTAGAACACCAAGACAGTATGGGAAATACTACCGTAATCAAAGAAGGTGATATTCAAGCGATGAGCGCCGGTACGGGGATTTTTCACAGTGAATACAATAAAAACAAAGATCAGTTGGTTAAGTTTTTGCAGATTTGGATTTATCCAAATCAGAAAAATGTAACACCTCGTTATGACCAAATCACTTTAGATTTAAACGATCGTCACAATAAATTACAACAAATTTTATCGCCAAATCCTGAAGATGAAGGCGTTTGGATTCATCAGGATGCTTGGTTTCATATTGGGAAATTTGACAATGATTTTTCTACTTCATATGAATTGAAAAAACCGGGAAATGGAATTTATGCTTTTGTTTTGAAAGGAGATTTTACCATAGGGGACATTGCTTTAAATGAACGTGACGGATTAGGAATTTGGGATACCAATAGTATTAAAATTACCGCTAATTCTGCCAATGCTGAAATCCTTTTGATGGAAGTACCGATGAAATTGTAATTAAATAAATGAATAATAGAAATAACTAATAATAAATAAAATAATACTATGTCAACAACAAAATGGGTAATTGACCCAACACACTCAGAAATTGGTTTTAAAGTGAAACACATGATGTTCACTAATGTTTCAGGTAAATTTTCAAAATTTGACGCAACGATTGAAGCAGAAGATAACGATTTTGAAAACGCAAAAATTGAATTTACCGGAGCAATTGATTCGATAACAACTGGAAATGCAGATAGAGATACTCATTTATTGAGTCCGGATTTTTTTGATGCTGCACAGTTTCCAGAAATTAAATTTAGCGCTACTTCTTTCACCAAAATTAATGAAGGTGAATATGAATTGGTTGGTGATTTAACCTTACACGGTGTTACAAAATCAGTGAAATTAGCTGCAGAATATGGCGGATTAATGAAAGATCCATGGGGGAATACTAAAATAGCACTTGCATTAGAAGGAAAAATCAACAGAAAAGATTGGGGATTAAACTGGAATTCGGCTCTTGAAACTGGTGGTGTTTTAGTAAGCGAAGAAGTTCGTTTGAATATCGAATTGCAATTTGTGCAACAATAATTTTAAAGTAAATAAGCACAAATCTCAAAGAATTATTTCTCTTGAGGTTTGTGTTTTTTAAAAATTGGAATGATGGAAACCATAAATATTTTATACATAGGAAGACATCTCGAAATCTTGGCAACTGTAATCCGATTAATAAATGCAAACGAGAATTGGAATGGAGTAGGCGTTATGAACGATGAGGAAGCTAAGGAGATTTTTATAAGAAAAGATTTTTCACTTGTATTGTTAGGTTCCGGAATTCAAGAAGAAAGTGAAACTAATTTGTGCACTTTTTTCAATAAACAGAATCCAAATATAATTATTGTTCAGCATTATGGCGGTGGAAGTGGTTTGCTGAAAAGTGAAATTTTACTTGCCTTGGAAAACAATAAAAATTAAAAACTCTTTTTTAACCATTAAGAAATTAAGAAAAATTAAGCACAACTTCTTAATTCTTCTTAATTTCTTAATGGTTAAATTTATAAAATAGGATGTTTACTAAAATATTTAGTAGTGTCAACTAAAAAAAGAGAGCCAAGTGACTCTCTTTTTTGTTTTTGTATAAAACTATTATTTGTTCTTCTTTGCTTTAATCATCATTTCTAACTGATCCCAAAGTTCTTCGGGAATAGCTTCCAGAATATTGAATTGACCGGCTCCTTTCAACCATTCGCCACCATCAATAACAACGACTTCACCATTTACATACGCTGAAAAATCAGAAACCAAATAAGCCGCTAAATTGGCTAATTCCTGATGATCTCCTACACGTTTTAATGGCACTTTTTTAGCCATATCAAATTTTTCGGCTAAATCTCCTGGTAATAATCGGTCCCACGCTCCTTTAGTTGGGAACGGTCCCGGAGCAATTGCATTAGAACGAATTCCGTATTTTGCCCATTCTACCGCAAGACTTCGTGTCATAGCAAGAACTCCGGCTTTTGCAGTAGCACTTGGCACCACATAAGCAGAACCTGTCCAAGCGTAAGTCGTAACAATATTTAAGATGGTAGATGATTTTTGTTTGGTGTCAATCCAATGTTTTCCAAAAGCAAGGGTACAGTTTTTGGTGCCTTTTAAAACAATATCAATTACAGTATCAAAAGCATTAGCAGATAATCTTTCGGTTGGAGAAATAAAGTTTCCGGCAGCATTATTCAGTAAAACATCCACTTTACCAAAAGCTTTCAAAACTTCTTGGAGCATATTTTCGACTTCTTCATAATGGCGTACATCACATTGAATAGGAAGGCAAGTTCCGCCTGTTTCCGTTTCCAGTTCTGCTGCAGTGTTTTTCAGTTTTTCTAAATCTCTTGAAGTAATGGCTACTTGCGCCCCTAATTCTAAGAAATATTTAGTCATTGCTTTTCCTAAACCGCTTCCGCCTCCGGTTACGACAATCACTTTGCCTTTCAGGGCATCGTCACGTAACATTTTATCTGTATAACTCATATTTTTGATATTTTTTTATTGTAAATATAATAAATTAAATAGTATGCATGCATAATAAAAAAAACAAAATCGTTTCTTTTAAATCGCACACAATCTTTTAGCAGCTTCTTCCAGCGTAGCATTGTCTTTGGCAAAACAAAACCGAACTAATTTTAGGTCTTTTCCATCGGTATAAAAAGTAGAAATAGGAATTGCAGCCACGCCATGTTCAGTAATGAGGCGTTTACAGAAATCAACATCGCTCTCATTTGATATAGCTGCATAAGAAGCCACCTGAAAATAAGTTCCCTCGCAAGGCATGAGTTCGAAGCGACTATTTTTTAATAATTGTCTAAAGTAATCTCGTTTTTCTAGATATAATTTCCCGATTTCAGCAATAGAAACGATGTCTAGATACTCGCTAATAGCAATTTGAGAAATACTATTTACGCTAAAAACTAAAAACTGATGCACTTTTTTGATTTCCTTTATCAGGTATTCCGGCGCTACTAAATAACCAACTTTCCATCCCGTAACATGGAATGATTTTCCAAAAGAGGAAACCATCACACTACGATTTAATAATTTCTCACGTGTATGAGCCGAAATATGTTTTTCTTCGAAAGTGATGTACTCATAGACTTCATCAGAAAGAAGTATGATATCCGGATATTTTTCCAACAGGATTTCCAACGATTCAAAATCTGATTTCGCCAAGATTTTCCCCGTTGGATTATGCGGATTATTAATTATAATCATTTTGGTTTTTGGAGTACATGCCTTTTCGATAATTTCCCAATTTGAAGTATAATCATCATTCAGTGCTACCCGAACTGGATTTGCGTTGCACAATAAGACGGGTGCTTCATAGCAATCATAACTTGGATCTAAGATAATTACGTCATCATTATTTTTTACCAAAGCCGTTATAGTGGTAAAAATAGCTTGTGTTGCTCCGGCAGTAACCAGCAATTCCGTTTCGGGCTGAATAGTTCTTCTATAGGAGTGTTTAACGAGTGTCGCTATTTTTGATAATAATGGAGGATAACCAGACATTGGAGTGTATTGATGCACATTTTCTTTCGCCAGTTTGGCAACAATATCAGTTAATCTTTCGTCAACGGGAAAGTTTGGAAAACCTTGTGAAAGATTGATGGCGTTATATTCAGCTGCCATTTTTGACATAACCGTAAAAATACTCGTGCTGATATTTGGTAGTTTACTCATAAAAAAATAACGTTGATTACTTTATAAAAGTAGTAGTTTAATCCTAATTTTAATTTTTTGGGAACTGATAATTATCAAAAATTTAAGGTATTGCGTTTTTGTATTTATTTGCCAAATCGTATGCTAAAAAAAAAAGCCACCAGTTCGGTAGCTTTTTCTTTATGGTTGTTAGTAGTTTAATTTCCTTTGACAATTTCACCATCTGGTTTGACAATTAATTTTCGAACTTCATTGCCTTTTTTTATCTTAAGATTGTACTCTTTTTTAATAATATCACCTTCTTTTTGAGAATATAGATACTTGTCATTTATAATCTGCCAACCTGGGTATGTTTTGTAAATGGAATAAATTACACTATTAGGAAGTTTTATATTTTTATAGTTTTCAATTACACTAGTCAATTTACCATTTTCATTATATGTTGCAGTCAATGTGCCTTTACTGGTTTCCATAATCACCAAATAATTTTCAAATCCTTCATAATCTCTCCCTAAATCATAGGCTATGAATTTTTCTTCAAGTGCTCTTACACTTTTATCTGGGTTTCTATCAGGTAAGTATATGGAAAAATCCTTACCGGCACTTTTAATAACAACTCCCGGTAAATTTTCCATTTTAATATTTCCTTGCCCTGAATTAACTTCTTTATCTTGGGAATAAGATAGTGTGCTTATGCATAAAAAAAATAAAACAATTATATATGATTTCATGATACTTTGTTTTTGAATTAATGGTCTAATACATAATACATTAATGATAAAAATAATTAGTAAGGCTTAATTCATTTCTTCCCCTTTTTGTTGTTTGTAATTTATTTAGATCATTATAATTCATAACATCAGTAGTTTTATTTTTTGAATTTTGAATCAAAAAATGACTGTGGGCATTAGTAAAATTAGCTTTTTTTTATAGGTACGTAGGTTAATTTTTTTGTAATTAATGTTAATATAAATAGCCGTTTTATGGGAGTTTTTTAGCAGGAAAATCCATTTGCAATAGCGAGGAAACAAAGCCATATTTACTCATTCGATATAAAAAAGGATCTTTTAGTAAGGAATTTTTTAGGTTGTCTAATTGACATGAGGAAACCTTTCAAAATATTTAATTTTGAAATGAAATTGCAGCACTAAAAAAGAAGTGTTTTTATACTATTTGGAAAAGCGATTGGTCTTTAAATGAGATTTAAAAACCAATTTTTAAATTTCAAAATGAGGAAAGTTACATTTTGTGAATGATGAAAATAGTAGGGCGGTTGTGTAAATCCACTTTTACTTTTTTCCAATCAGAAGCTCTCAGGGTTTTGATATATTCTGTTGGTAAAGTAATGTCAGTAGCAATACAAAGGTGAGTCGCGGGATTAATAGCCTGCAAGATATCCTCCAGCATTTTATTATTTCGATACGGAGTTTCTATGAATATTTGAGATTGGTTTTTCTCCTGAGATAATTTTTCCAAATTTTTCAGAGCTGTCTTTTTTTCTCCTTTTTCTATTGGTAAATAACCATTAAACGTAAAACTTTGTCCATTCATTCCTGAAGCCATCATCGCCAAAAGAATAGAAGAAGGTCCAACTAACGGTATAACTTGAATTCCTTTTTCATGTGCTAATTTTACAATAACTGCACCGGGATCAGCAACACCAGGGCAGCCTGCTTCGCTCATTAATCCCATATTTTTCCCTTCTAATAAAGGTTTAATGAAATCTAAATGCTCTTTGATTTCGGTATGTTTATTTAATACAAAAAGCTTTAGCTCCGATTGTTTCTTTTCAGGATGTACGCCTTTAATAGATTTTCGGGCTGTTTTTTCGTTTTCAACAATATAATAATCAATGAAATCAATACTTCTTTTTACGGTTTGAGGCAACACATCCATTGGATCGCAATCGCCCATTGTAGTAGGGATTAAGTACAGTTTTCCTAATAAAGTAGTTGTTTGCATTGCTGTATTTTTACGTTTCTAAAGTAAATTTCCTGTTGATTTCTTCTGAAAATTTTAAATCCAAAGATTATTGATGTTTGTCTATTAGCTTTTTTGCAATTACATCGCAAACTTCATCAAGCATATTATACACTATTTCAAATCCATTGGGTAAACCAAAATAAGGATCTGGAACATCTACTTTCTCGTTTGGAAATAATTCATCCAAAATGAGTTGGACTTTCTGTTTATGTTCTTGACTTTCGGCAAGTTCAATAACATCGTCGTAATTAGAATTATCCATTACATAGATGTAATCAAATGAATCGAAATCAGATTTGCTGAATTGTCTTCCTTTTTGATCTGAAATGTTTATTTTATTTTTTTTTGCTACAGCAACGGATCGATCATCAGGTTTATGGCCAACATGCCAAGAACCAGTTCCTGCTGAATCAACTTTGAATTTATTTTTTGGGAGCTTTGAGGCCAATATGCCTTCGGCCAAGGGTGATCGGCAAATATTGCCTAAACAAACCATTAAAATTTTCACGGGCATGATGCGTTTACAGCGTTAATTTTTTATTGATATCCTCAACAAATTTCTTGAATTGTTTGTCAGTAGCAACTAAATTATCAACGGTTTTACAGGCGTGTAATACGGTAGCGTGATCTCTGTCCCCAATTTGAGAACCAATATTTGCTAAAGATGCTTTTGTGAATTTTTTTGCAAAAAACATTGCCAATTGTCTGGCCTGAACAACGTGCCTTTTTCTGGTTTTTGATTGTAATGTTTCTAAATCCAATTGGAAATAATCCGAAACAATTTTTTGAATGTAATCGATAGAAATTTCTCGTTTTACATTTTTAACAAATTTTTCTACAACACTTTTAGCAAGTTCAAGTGTAACTTCTTTTTTATTGAATGAAGATTGTGCAATCAAGGAAATGATGGCTCCTTCCAGTTCTCTTACATTGGATTTGATGTTGCGGGCAACATATTCTATTATTTCTTCAGGGATTTCAACACCATCTCTGTACAATATATTTTTTAGGATAGAAATTCTGGTTTCATAATCCGGTTGGTGCAATTCAGCAGACAATCCCCATTTGAAACGAGATAACAATCGTTGTTCAATATCTTGCATGTCAACTGGCGCCTTGTCTGATGTCAAGATTACCTGTTTGCCATTTTGATGTAAATAATTGAAAATATGGAAGAAAACATCCTGCGTTCCAGATTTTCCGGAAAGGAACTGGACATCATCAATAATTAAAACGTCAATTAATTGATAGAAGTGGATGAAATCATTTCGGTTGTTTTTCTTTACCGAGTCAATATATTGTTGTGTGAAAATCTCAGCTGATATGTATAAAACTGTTTTTTCAGGGTATTTGTCTTTTATTTCCACACCAATAGCATGTGCTAAGTGTGTTTTTCCTAGTCCAACTCCTCCAAAAATCAATAGCGGATTAAACGAAGTTCCTCCAGGTTTATTGGCAACAGCCATACCTGCAGAACGCGCTAATCTATTAGAATCACCTTCCAGAAAATTATCAAAACTGTAATTTGCATTCAGTTGAGATTCAATTTTTAAATTTCGGATTCCCGGGATTACAAAAGGATTTTTTAATTCTGGGTTTAAGTTTTTAAATGGAGCATCAACTTCTTGCGGCTTCATAGGAACTCTGTTGGCACTTGGCAATTGCTCCGTAAACGGTTGTTTGTTGCCATAAGTGTTTTCCATTCTGATTTTATAGAGTAACTTTGCGTTTTTACCCAGTTCTTTGGTAAGCGCCACTTTTAATAATTTTACGTAGTGTTCTTCTAGCCATTCGTAGAAAAATTTACTTGGAACTTGAATATATAATGCGTTATCGGTAAGTTCAACTGATTTGATTGGTTCGAACCAAGTTTTGTAAGCTTGATCCTGAATGTTGTCTTTTATGAAAGACAAACAGTTTTCCCATACTGATTGAGCAGTTTTGTTCATATATTCTGTTAAATTATTTTTAATTGGTAATTGTTATCTTACAAAAAAAAAGATGTTTTTTTATTATTTATCGGGGTAACAAATATGTGAACAAATTTCTGTAAAAAAAAATATATTGGACAATAATTTTCCAAATTATTGTTGTAAGGAGCTTTTTAAATTTAAAAATTTTAATACATAATTAATGAAAGATCATCAAATACAAGTTAGGGTACGATACTCCGAAACGGATCAAATGGGCGTTGTTTATCATGGAAATTACATCCCTTATTTTGAGATAGGAAGAGTGGAATGGCTTAGAAACAAAGGGATTTCGTATAAAAGCATGGAGGAAAGTGGAATTGCGCTTCCAATAGTTTCCATGAATATAAATTATAAAAAATCAGCTCGCTACGATGAGTTGCTCACGGTTCATACGATTTTCAAAAGTCAGAGTTCTGTGAAGATAGAATTTGATTGCGCTATTTATAATGAGTCTGATGAGTTATTAACAACTGCCCAATTTATCCTTGTTTTTGTGTCCTTAAAAACAGGTCGTCCTACCGCTCCGCCGGATTATATTTTAGAACTCTTAAAAACAATAGAATAAATTATAAAAACAGCAATTTTGAGTAGAAATTAGAGTCGTTTTATATCGATTTCAAACATTGAATTAAAAATGTCGAATACCATTTCGGCATTTTTTTTTCGAGTTTTTATTTCAATTTTGCCTATCGGAAGTCCTGATTCTTCATTTATTTCCATTTCTTGATTTACAATTTCAAGCTTTTTTTCCTTAATTACCCGCATTACTTTATTCATATTCTTATAATCAAATGTTATTGTAAAATGAATATCTATCGTTTTTTCGACAATTTCACAGGTCTCAAGAACCATTTGTGCGGTTGTTTTATAAGCGGAGATTAATCCTCCAACGCCTAATTTCACGCCACCAAATATTCGAACGACAACAATAAGCACATTGGTTACTGAAAAAGACTGGATTTGTCCATAAATAGGCATTCCTGCACTATTACTAGGTTCGCCATCATCATTTGCTCTATACGTTATAACATCAGCACCTATTTGATAGGCATAACAAAAATGGCCTGCATTAGGGTGTTGTTTTCGTAAGGTTTCGATGATTGGTTTTACGTCATCCTCTGATTGAATAGGAAAGGCATAACCAAAAAATTTACTGTTTTTTTCTTTGAATAATACTGCTGAAGAGGGAAAATCAATAGTGTTGTAGGTGTCTTTAAATTCCAAAAGCTACTTTTCTAAATTATTTTTTTGTCAAATAAATGAACAACATCTTCTTTTCCTACTTGTAAATTCCATACTTGAAATCCTAATGCAAGTGCGGCGTCGGTATTTTCTTTTTTATCATCAATAAACAAAGTGCGTTTTGGCGTTAACTCATGTTTTTTTACTAGGTAATTGAAAATTTCGGCGTCGGGTTTTCGCATGCCTAACTCAAAAGAAAAATAAACTTTTTCAAAACATTGATAAAACTCTCTGTAAAAGGTCATTCCGGCTGTGTGCTGAAATTTATCGATGTGAATTGCATCTGTGTTACTTAGTAAGAACAACCGGTATTTTTGCGAAAGCATTTGTAAAAATTCAAGTCTGTACAATGGAAAATCCAATAAAATGGTATTCCAAGCACTTCTAATCTCGTCTATTGAAGCATTAGGCATGTGTTTCTGGAAGCCTTCAATAAATTGACGCTCAGAAATTTTTCCTTTTTCAAATGATAGATTGAGTTCATCTAAATCCTCAGTCCATTCTTTTAAGCCCAATTTAGTAAAGGCAACAATAGGAGCTTCTTTGTCTAAGTTGATAAAAATATCTCCAAAATCAAAAATTATAGTATTAATCATAGTTTCTAGATAGTATTAATTGATCATTACCAATAGATTGTTTTTTGAACTGGTTTTTAGCAAGATTTGGAGCCTTGGTTCCTTGCTTAAATTCGGTACTTCCAACAAATATTCTAGCTTCGTCCCAAAGATTGGCATCAATAAATGTCTGTAAAGTTTGCCGTCCGCCTTCAATTATAATGGATTGAATTTGATGCTTATATAGCGATTCTATTACTTGTGTTGCTATGTTTTGTTCAAAATCAATATACTCAAAGATACAGTTTTCTTTCTCAATAGATTGTTTCGATTTAGAAAATAGGATTGTTTTAACTTGACTATCAAACACATGATTGTCTTTGGGAATGCGATTATTTTGGTCTAGAACTACTCTAATCGGATTGTTTCCGTACCAATCCCGTGCGTTTAATTTTGGATTGTCATCAATGGCAGTTTGAGTTCCCACCAAAATAGCTTGTTCCTCCGTTCTCCATTTATGTACCAATTGTCTCGAATACTGATTTGTAATCCAGACCGGTTTTTTTTCTGATTTTTCCTTTGGCGCAATAAAACCATCTTGACTTTCGGCCCATTTCAAAATAATATAAGGTCTTTTCTTTTCATGAAATGTAAAAAACCTTTTATTAAGTTCATTGCATTCTTCTTCAAGAATTCCTACGGTTACCTGTATTCCGGCTTCCATTAGTTTTTTGATTCCGTTTCCTGCCACTTTTACATTGGGGTCAACAGTTCCAATAACTACATTTGGAATTTTATTTTTGATTATCAAATCACAACAAGGCGGCGTTTTGCCAAAATGACTGCACGGTTCTAAACTCACATAAATAGTCGCTTTTTTCAATAACGATTTATCTTTTACGGAATTCACAGCGTTTACCTCGGCGTGTGGTTCTCCAGCTTTTTTATGCCAGCCTTCGCCAATGATTTTGTCTTCATAAACAATAACACTGCCTACCAAAGGATTTGGATACGTTGTTCCCAAGCCATTTCTGGCTAATTCGATGCAGCGTCGGATGTATTTTTCATGTATTTTCACAACACAAAAGTAGTTATTTTTGAGTTTAGTCCCAATCCCGTCCCGAAACTTCGGGGTCGGGACGAGATTAGTTTTGAAACTTTCTAAAATAACAATAAACAATTTCTACTTTTGTATATAAAATTAGTTTTTGATAAAAATGGAAAATTACAGCATTAGAAAAATAAAAAAAGAAGACAATCAAGCAGTTGCGCAATTGATAAGAGCCGTTTTTGACGAATTAAATATTCCAAAAGTAGGAACGGCTTATGAAGATCCATATTTGGATTTAATGTTTGAGGAATACAGTAAGCCAAAATCAGTTTATTATGTTGTAGAAAAGGATGGAAAAATCATTGGTTCTGCCGGTGTTGCACCACTTGAAAATGAAGCGGAAACCATCTGTGAACTGCAAAAAATGTATTTTCTGCCGGAAACCAGAGGCTTAGGAATAGGAAGCCAAATGATGGAAAAATGTTTGCAAAGTGCCAAAGATTTTGGTTTTGAAAAATGCTATTTGGAAACAATGCCTTTTATGCTTGATGCTCAAAAACTGTATAAGAAAGTAGGTTTTGAATACATTTGTTCTCCTATGGGAAGCACAGGTCATACCAGTTGTCCAGTTTGGATGTTGAAAACATTATAAGTTATAAATGAAAAACAGCTCTTTTAAAATTAAAGAATACAGAACCCAATTTATTCAGGAACTAACTCCAATTTATGATGCGGGTGAAGCAGAGAGTTTTTTCTATTTAATTTTAGAAGAAAAGCATCAATTGAAAAGAATAGACTTGGCGTTGCATCCTGATTTGGTTTTTTCGGAAGCAGAAATTGTAGTTTGGAATTCGATTTTGGAACAATTGAAACTGGAAATTCCAGTACAATATCTTTTAGGAAAAACGAGTTTTTATGGATTGGATTTTGAAGTCAATGAGAATGTCTTGATTCCAAGACCCGAAACGGAAGAGTTGGTCGAATGGATTTTATCTAATAACCGAATAATCCAAAAGTCTAATCCCGAAACTTCGGGACTAAAGATTCTTGATATTGGAACCGGAAGCGGTTGTATTGCCATTTCATTGGCGAAGAATATTCCAAATGCAGCAGTTTTTGCTATTGATGTTTCTGAAAAGGCTTTGGCTACAGCCAAAAAAAATGCTGAACACAATGCTGTGGAAGTTACTTTTATCAATCAAAACATTCTTGAAACGGAAGATTTAAGGCAACAATTTGATATTATTGTTTCTAATCCGCCGTATGTTCGAAATCTGGAAAAAGAGGAAATTAAGAAAAATGTATTGGACAATGAACCGCATTTGGCGCTTTTTGTAGAAGATAATGATGCGTTGATTTTTTATAAAAAAATAGCCGAATTGGCTCAGAAAAATCTATCTGAAAACGGACAATTGTATTTTGAAATTAATCAATATCTAGGCAAAGAAACGGTTGATTTACTTGAAAAAATGAATTTCAAAAACATCGAATTACGAAAAGATATTTACGGAAATGACAGGATGATTAGTTGTCATTGCAAGGAATGAAGCAATCGCATTTAACTTTGGTTATTGTGTATGCAAAAGTTATGGATTTACGGGGTTTGCGTGAGGGGTAGAAGCAAGTTACCTTGTAACGCGGATGACCCGACCGCATTAAAAAAAGGGGCAACTAACACGTATGATTAGTTAGCCCCTTTTTTTAATGTGGTCACGCCCAAATTTTTTTGAAAAATATTAAATGTGATTGCTTTGTTCGCAATGAAGTTTATTGTTGCAAACTATTCGTATCGCAATGCTTCAATTGGGTCCAGCATAGCTGCTTTTATCGCAGGATATAATCCGGAAGCGATAGCAACCATAAAACTGGTTATGAATGCCGCCATAATTGCGCTCCACGGAATTACAAATGCAAAACTCATGGCAGTTGCAATACCAAAACCAATTAAGATTCCAAAAATTATTCCTACTAATCCGCCCAATTGACCAATAAGTAATGTTTCTATGAAAAACTGAAAGGCAATCGTTGTTTTTTTGGCTCCCAAGGCTTTTCGAACGCCTATTTCCCGTGTGCGTTCCGTTACCGAAACAATCATAATATTCATCAAAGCAATTGAAGATCCAAGAACGGTAATGATACCGATAAGCCACGAGGCAAGTCCAAGATATTTTGTGATTCCAAGGATTCTGTTGATAAGGTCATCACTGCGAACTACGCCAAAATTATTGTCTTTTACCGGGCTTAATTTACGAACGCGGCGCATGGTGCTTGTCGCATTGTCTATCGCTTCATCTAGTAATTCTTTTTTAGAAACCATGACACTCATGGTGTAATTTATGCTTGGCGCAGTAAACATGGAACGGGCCACTTGAATAGGGATTAAAATCCTTAAATCCTGACTATTCCCAAAGGTTGAACCTTTTTCTTTCAGTACTCCGATAACTTTAAATTTGGCTCCTCGAATCGAGATTAGTTTATCAATAGGGTTTACGTCTTTTAATAATCCTTTCTCAAAATCAGAACCTACAATACATACATACGCATTATTATCGATGTCAAATCTGGTAAAATTACGTCCGGAACTAGTTTCTAATCCGGAGTTAGTAACGAAAAATTCATCGACACCAACAACCGTATTTTCGGGATCCGTCTTAGAAGACTCATATTTTACTTCAGCAACAGAAGTTGCGGTAAAAGAAAGCGAAGTTTCGGTAAAAGGATATTTGTATTTGTTTTTGAAAGCAACCGCTTCAGGGTAAGAAATGATTGGATTTATGATTTCTCTTTCTCCGCCACCGCGATTTCGAGTGGTGTTTTCGTATTGATTGATGTTAAAAGTATTGGCTCCCATCGATGCAAAATCAGAGGAAATAGTGTTTTCCAAAGCAGAAACAACAGTAAGAATACTAACTAAAGCTGTGATTCCAATAGCGATAATCAACACAGTAAGAACGGTTCTCAACAATTGTGTCCTGATGGAACCGAATGCAATTCGAATATTTTCTTTGAATAATTTTAACATCATAGCAGTTTGACACGAAAATACAATTTTTGTTACAAATTTCCTTTTCAAAAATCCTAATTTATTTTTTAGGAGCTTTTTCCAGCTTTTCGCTACAACCTGTCAGTGAAAATAATTTGTTTTTAATTGCCTAAAAGGAGCTTCCTTTGGTCGCTCTTTCAGGCAAGAAAACAATATTATTTTTCACTTCCATGTTTTCGCTGCTCTCTGGGCTAGGCATCGGGCAATAAAATGATGAAATTTGTAAACAGATTTATTTTAAAAATAAGATATTTGCAAAGAATTAGAATTTGGAGTTTTTCAAGAATTCCTAAATCTGAAAATCTAAAAATCCAATAATCAAAAAATGGCATCAAAACCGAGCATTCCAAAAGGAACTAGAGATTTTTCACCAACTGAGGTGGCAAAACGTCAATATATCATTCAGATTATAAAAAGTAATTTCGAGAAGTTTGGTTTTCAACCGATAGAAACTCCTTCGTTTGAAAACTCCGAAACTTTAATGGGGAAATACGGAGAAGAAGGCGATCGTTTGATTTTTAAAATATTAAATTCAGGAGATTATTTGGCTAAAGCCAATGCAACTCATTTAGAAAGTAAGGACAGTACTAAATTAACATCAAGTATTTCTGAAAAAGCCTTGCGTTATGACTTAACCGTTCCATTTGCGCGTTATGTGGTGCAACATCAAAACGATATAGAGTTTCCATTTAAAAGATACCAAATTCAACCCGTTTGGAGAGCAGACCGCCCGCAAAAAGGACGTTTCAGAGAATTTTTTCAATGTGATGCTGATGTGGTAGGTTCTAAATCATTGTGGCAGGAAGTAGAATTGGTTCAATTGTATGACACTGTTTTTACCGCTTTAGGTTTAGAAGGGGTAACCATCAAAATCAATAACAGAAAAATATTATCTGGAATTGCGGAAGTGATTGGCGCATCAGATAAATTAATAGATTTCACTGTTGCGTTAGACAAACTCGATAAAATAGGCGAGGACGGCGTGAAAAAAGAAATGATGGAGAAAGGAATTTCGGAAGAAGCAATTCTGAAAGTACAGCCGCTATTTAATTTCACAGGAACTATTTCAGAGAAAATAAACCAACTTTCTGTTTTGCTTGTGGAGTCCAATGAAGGAATGAAAGGAGTTGAAGAACTACGTTTTATTTGTGACAACGTTACGGAACTCGGATTGTCAACAGCAATTTTAGATTTGGATGTGACTTTGGCCAGAGGGCTAAATTATTATACGGGTGCTATTTTTGAAGTGGCTCCGCCAAAATCAGTTTCGATGGGGTCCATTGGCGGTGGCGGACGATATGATGATTTGACCGGAATTTTCGGATTGAAAAATATGAGCGGCGTGGGAATTTCTTTTGGATTGGATCGAATTTATTTGGTTGTCGAAGAATTGAATTTATTTCCTGAAACTGTAACGGCAACTTCTAAAGCGTTGTTTATTAATTACGGCGAAAAAGAAGCTTTTTATGCGATGAAAGCGATAAAAGAATTAAGGAATTCAGGTTTAAAAGTAGAATTGTATCCGGATAATGCGAAAGTGGCGAAGCAGTTCCAACATGCAGATAAAAGGGGAATTCCTTTTGCGGTAATCGTAGGGGAACAGGAAATGGCTTCCAATTCTTTTTCTCTTAAAAATTTAGTGAGCGGAGAACAGACTTCAGTGGATTTTGAAGGTTTGAAAAACGCATTAGTATAGTTCTATTTTAAAAGCATAAAAAAAGCTTCGTCTACTAAACGAAGCTTTTTTTAATATAAAATAATGGTGAATTAATAATTTGTAGGGATTCTTTAGTTTTTCATTTACAGAAAATTAACTGTAAATAATTGAAACAAATTTATGTAAACTATATCGAGATAGTCTTAAAATTATATTAAAATTTTGAGTGGGTAAAATTTGTTTTTAAGAGTGTAAAGTCTAAAAAAAATATAAATTCAATAAAAAGATGACAATTTGACATTTTAAAAGAATTGGCAGTACTTTTGCAATCCAAAGAAAAGAATAAAAATGAAGTTTAAGAATATTTTTAAAAATACAAGTAATATGACTACTGAAAATACAGAAATTGATCAAGAAATAGATGATGTGACATTAGAAAATAATGCAAATGGAGAGCAAATCATTATTGAGGAATTAAGTCTGGAAGAGCAATTGACTCAAGACTTAGCCAAAGAGAAAGATAAGTATTTAAGATTATTTGCTGAATTTGAAAATTACAAACGTAGAACTACAAAAGAGCGTATCGAGTTGTTTAAAACGGCTAATCAAGAAGTTTTGTTAGCGATGCTTCCTGTATTGGATGATTTCGACAGAGCTATGGTTGAGATAAACAAATCAGATGACGAATTGTTGACTAAAGGTGTGGAACTTATCCATGAAAAATTAAAAAGTACTTTAGTTTCTAAAGGACTAGAGCAAGTTGAGGTTAAGGCTGGAGACGCTTTTGATGCTGATTTTGCTGAAGCTATCACTCAAATTCCTGCGCCATCAGATAAGTTGAAAGGTAAAATTGTTGACGTTCTTGAAAAAGGATATAAATTAGGAGACAAGATTATCCGTTTTCCAAAAGTTGTTATAGGGCAGTAATAGATTCGCGATTAATCGCGTATTTATATCACGCGTAGAAGCGCACTGCAGTGCGACTCAACAAAAGAAAAAATAAAAATGAAAAAAGATTTTTACGAAATATTAGGCATTTCAAAAAATGCTGATGCTGCTGAAATTAAAAAAGCATACCGAAAAAACGCACTACAATTTCATCCTGACAAAAATCCTGGAGACAAATCGGCAGAAGATAAATTTAAATTGGCTGCTGAAGCTTACGAAGTATTAAGCGATCCTCAGAAAAAAGCAAAATACGATCAATATGGTCATCAAGCTTTTGATGGTTCTGGCGGTTTTGGCGGAGGTGGTCACGGCGGAATGAATATGGATGACATTTTCAGTCAGTTTGGTGATATTTTCGGAGGCGGTTTTGGTGGTTTCGGAGGCGGTGGCGGCGGCGGTGTTCGTCGTGCTAAAGGAAGCAACCTTCGTATCAAAGTAAAATTGACATTGGAAGAAATTGCGAATGGCGTTGAGAAAAAAGTAAAAGTAAAACGTAAAGTTCAAGCACCTGGAGTTACCTATAAAACATGTTCTACATGTAACGGTCAAGGACAAGTGATGCGCGTTACGAATACCATTTTGGGTAGAATGCAATCTGCCTCTACATGTCCAACATGTAGTGGTTCAGGTCAAATTTTAGACAGAAAACCATCCGAAGCGGATTCACAAGGAATGATTCTTGAAGATGAAACGGTTTCAATAAAAATACCTGCGGGTGTTGTAGACGGAATGCAATTGAAAGTTTCTAATAAAGGAAACGATGCTCCAGGAAACAGTATCCCGGGAGATTTGATTGTTGCTATTGAAGAATTGGAGCATGAATTCTTGAAACGTGAAGGAGAGAATTTACACTACGATTTATACATCAGTTTCGCTGAAGCTGTTCTTGGAATTTCCAAAGACATCGAAGCTATAAACGGAAAAGTAAGAATCAAACTGGAGGAAGGAATTCAATCCGGTAAAATTCTGAGATTAAAAGGAAAAGGAATTCCTAGTATCAATGGGTACGGAAACGGCGATTTATTGGTACATGTAAATGTTTGGACTCCAAAAACACTGAGCAAAGAGCAAAAACAGTTTTTCGAAAAAAATCTTACCGATGAGAATTTTATTCCAAATCCTGAAAAATCAGACAAATCATTTTTTGAGAAAGTGAAAGACATGTTTTCATAATAAAAAGTAGCGATACAATTTATCTAAGCTGTTTTAAATATATTTCCCATCCTTGTTAAAATAAGGATGGGTTTTTTATGAAATCGCCACTAATAATTTGTTTGTTGCAAACAATTGAAAATCATCGAACTCCGATGAAAATAAAATATTGTGAGATAAACACCAATAAATATAAGGCGATAACATATAGGACCTCAAAAAATTAAATGCTACATATATGAAACTATTCTAAGTATTTCGATACTAATTATTTACTTTTACACCAATTAAAAAATGAGCATGAGTGATATTCTTGAAGTGAATAAAGTTGTCAAGCAATACGGTGATTATGTGGCGCTTAACGAGGTTTCATTAATGGTTCCAAAAGGAAGTATCTACGGACTTTTAGGTCCAAATGGAGCCGGAAAAACATCACTTATCCGAATTATAAATCAAATTACATTGCCTGACAGTGGTGAAATTATTTTGGATGGTGAAAAATTACAACCCAAACATGTTCAATATATAGGCTATTTACCGGAAGAAAGAGGATTGTACAACACTATGAAAGTAGGGGAACAATGCTTGTATTTGGCTCAAATGAAAGGACTTTCTAAGGCTGAAGCCAAAAAACAATTGGAGTATTGGTTTGAAAGATTAGAAATTCAAGGTTGGTGGAACAAGAAAATTCAGGAACTTTCTAAAGGAATGGCTCAGAAAATTCAGTTTGTGGTTTGCGTTTTGCACAAACCAAAACTGTTGATTTTTGACGAACCTTTTTCGGGTTTTGATCCTGTAAATGCCAATATTATCAAAGATGAAATCCTTGCCTTGAGAGAGGAAGGAGCTACCATAATTTTCTCCACCCACCGTATGGAAAGCGTAGAAGAATTATGTGATCACATCGCTTTGATTCACAAATCCAATAAATTAATCGAAGGAAAACTGGACGATGTCAAAAGACAATTTAAAACCAATAGTTTTGAAGTGGGTATTTTATCGGAGAATGTAGAAGGGTTGATGTATACTATTACACAAAAATTTACTGTTGGCCCGGCTAATTTTAAATCACTGAACAACGAGTTAAAACTGGAAATTCAACTCGGGAATGCCACGCCAAATGAGTTATTGAATATCTTGACGCAATGCGGCCAGGTAACACACTTTGTAGAGAAAATACCAAGTGTCAATGATATTTTTATTCAAACAGTAACAAAATAGATTTTTAGATTTCTTACATGCTTAGATCGAATCTAAAATCTAAGAAGTCTAAAAGTCTAAGTAGTTTAACCATCTAACCATCTAAAATGTCTATAGTATCATTAATTATAAAAAGAGAGTTTATTGCCAAAGTGCGCAATAAATCTTTTATTGTTATGACTTTTTTAAGTCCGTTACTATTTGTGGGAATCGCCGTTTTTGTAGCATATTTAAGTTCCATGAAAGCTGACACCAAACGAATAGCTATTCATGACGAATCAGGTATGTTTGTAAAGGAATTTACTTCCCAAAACAATAAAGATAAAGCATACAAATATCTTGATTTGTCTTTAATAGATTTAAAATTCCTCAAAGACAGTATTACAAATGAAAGCTACGAAGGATTGTTATACATTCCAAAAGCGAGTAATTCCAAGGATTTTGAAAGTAAAATCCAGTTTATTTCAAATAGCAGTCCCAGTATTTCATTCATTGAAAATGTTCAGGATGTAATTGCAAGTAAACTAACCAAAAATAATTTAGAAAAAGCACATTTAGATACGCTGGCAATTAAAAATGCCCAGTCAAAAGTGAATATCAGCTTGACAAAAGCATCTGGTGAAGAAAGCGTAAAAGGACTTAACGAAATCAAAATCGGGATTGGTGGCGCATTTGGATATCTTATAATGATGTTCATCATCATCTACGGAAACATGGTGATGCGAAGTGTCATCGAAGAAAAAACCAGTCGAATAGTAGAAATTATAATTTCCTCGGTTAAACCATTTCAGTTGATGATGGGGAAAATCATAGGTACTTCATTGGCAGGATTGTTGCAATTCCTTATTTGGGCAATAATCGGAATGTCATTAATGTTTGCAGCCTCCGTTTTTTTTGGTGTAAATGTGGGGCCAACAGCCAGCGTTTCGCCAGAATTGATGCACTCTGCACAGCAAGAAATGACTGGAACTGCGCAAATGTATATTAAGGAATTATGGAATTTACCCATTGCAAGTATCCTTATTGGATTTGTGATTTATTTCATAGGAGGTTATTTTTTATACAGTTCATTTTACGCGGCAATTGGCGCTGCAGTTGATAATCAAACGGATTCACAGCAGTTTCTGTTGCCTATCATTATGCCATTAATGTTGAGTGTTTACGTTGGATTTTTTACGGTTATCAATGATCCGCATGGAACAATAGCAGTCGTTTTTTCAATGATTCCGCTTACCTCACCAATCGTGATGCTGATGCGAATTCCGTTTGGCGTACCTTTGTGGCAAATTGCAATATCGGTAACATTATTATTTGGAACCTTCTTTTTTGTAGTTTGGTTCGCCGCAAAAATATACCGAATAGGAATACTCATGTACGGCAAAAAACCAACCTGGGGTGAAATGTACCGCTGGTTGAAATATTAATAGAAGTTAATTCGTGGATTTGGTTATTTGTTTAACCGATTAACCGAATGAACAATAATCGAATCAAAAAATATGTCAAAAATACTAATCATAGAAGATGAAGCTGCAATTCGAAGAGTACTTACAAAGATACTCACCGAAGAAAACGATACGTATCAAGTTGAAGAAGCCGAAGATGGTGTTGCAGGTTTTGAAAAAATAAAAAACAACGATTACGATTTGGTTTTGTGCGATATCAAAATGCCAAAAATGGACGGCGTTGAGGTGCTGGAAGCGGTAAAAAAAATCAAACCCGAAATTCCTATGGTGATGATCTCTGGTCATGGCGATATGGAAACGGCTATCAATACGATGCGTTTGGGAGCGTTTGATTACATCTCAAAACCACCGGATTTAAACCGATTGTTGAATACGGTTCGAAATGCTTTAGACAAAAAACAACTTGTAGTTGAAAATAAAATTCTGAAGAAAAAAGTCAGCAAGAACTACGAAATGATTGGCGAAAGCGAAGCTATCAATCACATCAAAGTGATGATTGAGAAGGTTGCTCAAACCGAAGCCAGAGTTTTAATCACAGGTCCAAATGGAACAGGAAAAGAGTTGGTTGCGCATCAATTACATGAAAAAAGCGAACGCGCTAATTTCCCTTTAATCGAAGTGAATTGCGCTGCTATTCCGTCTGAATTGATAGAAAGCGAATTATTCGGTCACGTAAAAGGAGCGTTTACATCGGCAGTAAAAGACCGTGCAGGAAAATTTGAAGCTGCTGATAAAGGAACTATTTTCTTGGATGAAATTGGGGATATGAGTCTTTCGGCGCAAGCCAAAGTATTGCGTGCTTTACAAGAAAGTATGATTACCAGAGTGGGAGCAGATAAGGACATCAAAGTTGATGTTCGTGTGGTTGCGGCTACTAATAAAGATTTGAAAAAGGAAATTGCCGAAGGTCGTTTTCGTGAAGATTTATACCATCGTTTGGCAGTAATTTTGATAAAAGTTCCTGCGTTGAATGAAAGACGTGATGACATCCCGATGTTGATTTCACATTTTGCAGATAAAATTGCTTCGGAGCAAGGTAATGCGGTCAAAAAATTCTCTGCAGCAGCGATTAATTTATTGAAGGAATACGATTGGACTGGAAATATCCGTGAATTGAGAAATGTAGTGGAGCGTTTGATTATCCTTGGCGGAAGCGAAATTTCCGAGAATGATGTGAAGTTATTTGCATCGAAATAAAATTAATTTAATGATTAAAAATTAAAAGATTTGGTAATAGTTTAAATCTTTTAATTTTTAATCTTTCAATCATAAGAAATGAAACTAAAAAAAATAAACGAAGACTTACAACAAGCTCTAATTGAAAACGGTTTGACTGAAGCCAATGCGATGCAAAAAGAAACATTTTCGACCATGAAAAGTGGTTCGGATTGTATTGTTATTGCGCCAAAAGGAAGCGGAAAATCGACAACAATTGTGCTGAATGTAATTCAGAGATTGGCAGGCGCAAATGAAGAGTCACCTAGGGCTTTGATTATTGTGGAAGACAAAGCCAAAGTATTAGAAATGGAATCACTTTTTGAAAAATATGGCAAGAATTCTAATTTAGAAGTCTACGGTGTTCATGATAAAGGCGATATGGAATACGATAAAAATTATATTTCCAGCGGAATTGACGTGTTGATTGGGACACCAAATAAGTTAAGTGAAATGTTCACTACTGCCGGTTATAATGTAAACCGATTGAAAATGTTTATCCTTGATGATGCAGATCCAATTTTGAAATTGCGTCATGAAACTAAAATCATGCGTATTTCGAATAGCATTGTGAGAACCCAACGTATTATTTTCTCGGAACAATTCACAGAACGAATTGAAGTCCTTGCTGAAAAAATGTTAGTAGAGCCTTTTGAATTCGATTTTGATGAAGAAGACGAAGATGAGGATGAGGACGAAGATTTCGAAGAGGACGAAAACTTTGAGGCAGATGAAGAGGATGATTTTGAAGAGCAAGAAGGTGATGAAGAAAACGGTAATAAATAATTAAATAAAGAATAAAATGGGATTAATGAAAGTGTTTTCGGGAAGTGAAATTTTAGCTTTAGCGTTGCAAGAGAGAATTGAAGCAATAGGAGTAGATACCGTTTTGAAAAACAACATACAATCAGCTCGATTGGGAGGATTTGGAAATTCAGATTTAGCAGTTGAATTATTCGTTCAGGAAACCGAGTTTGCAAAAGTGAACCCAGTTATTGAGGAATTCAGAATGAGTATTTAAATTTGTATATTTGTTGTTCAAATAACTCTGTAAGATGGACATAGCTGCAAAGAAAAGAGAATTGATGGATTGGTTGCTTCATATTAATGATGAAAGTAAACTAAAAAAAATATTAGCGCTTAAATCTGTTTTAGATAAAGAAGTTGTTGCTCATACTATTAGTGGTTATCCAGTTGACAAAGAAGAATACATTAATATGGTTAAAGAAGCTGATGAACGAATATCTTCGGGCAACTATACAACGATTGAAGATCTAGAAAAAGAAATCGAGAAGTGGTAATATGCAAAAGCCAATTACCATACTTTGGGATAATCAGGCCAAAGCTAATTTGAAATTAATATTTGAATTTATCAAGTTAAAATCTCCTCAAGGAGCAAAAAACGTTATTAGAGATATTGTGGTTCAAAGTAAAAATATTCATTTTGTTGAGCAATATCAAGCGGATGAGTTTTTAGGAGAACCTTATAGAAGAATGATTGTTCGAGATTATAAAATCATTTATAAAATTCATTCTGAAACGGAAATTCGTATTCTTCAAATTTTTGGCACAAGACAAAATCAAAGTAAATTAAAAAATAATTTGTGAATTTTCGGTATTTGAAATACTGCTTTTTAAAAAATAAAAATGAAATATAAAATGTTGGTTTTGGACATGGATGACACTTTGTTAACCGATGACCATACCATTTCAGACGAGAATAAAGAAATGTTGTTTAAGGCACAGGAATTGGGTGTTTATGTTATTTTGGCTTCCGGAAGGCCAACACCAGCCATGACTGCTTATGCCAAAGAATTGCAACTGGATAATTCGTTTATGATATCGTATAATGGCGCTGTCATTACAGATTTAAAGGAAGATAAAGTCATTTTTGAACAAACGTTGACCCAGGAACAAATTCATGAATTGTATGATTACAGTTTAAAAAGTAATACCCATATTATTACTTATGTTGATGGGAAAATTGTGAGTGAGACAAATTCGGAATTTATTGAAATCGAAAAAAAAATCACAGGTTTAGAACACAATAAAGTCCTTAGTTTTAAAGATGAGGTTCAGTCTTCCGCTGTAAAATGTATTTTATTGGAAGAGCCAAGTTATTTAAAAGAAGTTGAAAAAGATTTGAAAGCCGCAATGCCACATCTTAGTGTGAGCATGTCGAAGCCATTTTTTCTTGAAGTAGCGCAAAATGGGATTGATAAAGCCGCCAGCATAAAAATTTTAGCAGAAAAACTGGATATAAATCAAAGTGAAATTATTGCTGTTGGAAACGCAGGAAATGATTTAACCATGATTGAATATGCAGGCTTGGGTGTTTGGGTCGATAATGTAACGCCAGAATTGAGAGATAAAGGAGATGTTATTGTAGCCTCAAATAATAATCATGGCGTGGCTGAAGTAGTGAGACGATTTATTTTGAATTAAAATTCAAATCAAAATAATAATAATTTAGTATCCGATACTTGTTCTCTAAAAGAGTCTGAGTGTCGGATTTAGTTTTTAATAAAATGGTTATTGTCTAAAAATTAATAGATTTTAGTTCGTAAATTTGCGCACTCAATTTTTTGACAACGATTTCATTAATTGAGTTATCTTATGGAAAATAGAAAAAAAGTTGCTTTTTATACGCTGGGTTGTAAACTAAACTTCTCAGAGACTTCTACGATTGCGCGTAATCTTCAAGACGAAGGTTTTGATCGGGTAGATTTTGAGGAAATTGCTGATATGTACGTGATTAATACCTGTTCAGTTACTGAAAATGCAGATAAGCAGTTCAAGCAAGTGGTGCGAAAAGCAATGAAATTGAATGACAAAGCATTTGTAGCGGCAGTAGGATGTTATGCGCAATTGAAACCGGAAGAATTAGCGAGTGTAGATGGAGTAGATTTGGTTCTTGGTGCAACAGAAAAATTTAAATTGGCGGATTATATTAATGATTTGTCCAAAAATGATTTTGGTGAAGTGCATTCCTGCGAAATAGCCGAAGCTGATTTTTATGTGGGAAGTTACTCAATAGGAGACAGAACCCGTGCCTTCTTGAAAGTGCAGGATGGTTGTGATTACAAATGTACCTATTGCACGATTCCGTTGGCAAGAGGAATTTCGAGAAGTGATGAATTGGAAAATGTATTGAAAAATGCTTCAGAAATTTCGAAACAAAATATCAAAGAAATTGTTCTTACCGGTGTCAATATTGGCGATTACGGTAAGGGTGAATTTGGAAATAAAAAACACGAACATACTTTTCTGGAATTAGTTCAAGAATTAGACAAAGTGGAAGGCATCGAAAGATTGCGAATTTCATCTATTGAACCAAATTTATTAAAGAACGAAACGATAGAATTTGTATCAAAAAGCAGAACTTTTGTACCGCATTTTCATATTCCGTTGCAATCTGGAAGCAATGACATTTTGAAGTTGATGAAACGTCGTTACCAACGTGAAGTTTATACCGAAAGAGTCAATAAAATTCGGGAAGTGATGCCACACGCTTGTATTGGTGTGGATGTGATTGTGGGTTTTCCGGGTGAAACAGATGAACATTTTCTGGAAACCTATCATTTTTTGAATGAAATGAATATTTCGTATTTACACGTATTCACATATTCAGAACGTGATAATACTGAAGCAGCTTCAATGGAAGGTGTTGTTCCTGCTAATGTTCGCGCCAAACGAAGTAAGATGTTACGCGGTTTGTCAGTTAAAAAACGCCGTGCTTTTTACGAAAGTCAATTGGGAACCAATAGAACTGTTTTGTTCGAAAGTGAAAATAAAGAAGGTTATATTCACGGGTTTACCGAAAACTACGTGAAAGTAAAAACGCCTTGGAATCCAGAATTAGTCAATACCTTACACGAAATTAATTTGACAAAAATTGATGAAGACGGAAGCGTACGAATGGAATTTGCTTCGGCTTTAGTGTAAGTTTTTTTCAACCATATAAGGTCATTTAATTTCTTAATGGTTTTATCTTTTAAGCCTTGTATGTTTAAAAATAAAAAAATTACGGATTCGTAGACCAAATACTGCTGTTTTTGATAAAAACGCGTCGGTTTAATTTGAGTTGCGCGATGATTAATTCGGCCATGTCTTCTGCTTGCATGACTTTATCCGGATTGCCATCTGTTAAGTTTAATTCTTTGGCCATGTCAGTCGCAACAGTGCTTGGCGTTAAAGCCGTTACACGAATATTATGCTTGCGAACTTCCTGCATCAACGATTCCGTTAATCCTAAAACAGCAAATTTTGAAGCACTATAAGCACTTGTTAACGCATTTCCACTTAGTCCGGCTGTTGAAGAAATATTGATGATATCACCTGTTTGTCTTTGAATCATATTTGGCAAAACGGCACGCGTTACATAATAGGTTCCCATTAAATTTACCTGAATAATACGTTCCCAATCCGTTGGTTCTAATTCTAAGAATTTCCCAAAAGCAGCTATTCCTGCATTGTTGATTAAAATATCAATGGTTCCAAATTCTGCTAAGGCTTTGGCAACGGCAGCGTTTACCGAATTAATATCAGCAACATCAGCAGTTATCGCCAGTGCTTTTACTCGTAACGAACGCACTTTGGCAGCTACACTGTCTATTTCTTCCTGAGTTCGTGCTACCAGAATTACATTTACACCTTCTTTTGCTAAAGCAATCGCGATTGCTTTTCCAATTCCTTTTCCTGCGCCGGTGATTAGGGCATTTTTATTTTTTAAATCTGTCATTTTATAAATTATTTAAGCCAATAAAAGGCTTGGTTTATTGTAAAAGTACCTCGTTTTAAATTTGAAATCTATTTTGATTTTCTATTTAATCTAAATTTAACGTTCTGTTATTTTGGATAAAAGGAACATCTTTAAAGGAATGGATTTTATTTTTTGTCCAAACTCAATTTATAAATATCTGTTTCTAAAACTTCGGTGTCTTTATCTTCACAAAGCAGGAACTCGATTTTTTCTTTTGAATCAGTATACAAAGTCAATCCTTCGAATTTATGGGTGCTGCTTATTTTTTGGGTAAAATCTATTTTCATGGTTTTCAGGTTGATTCTCCCGATAAGACTTCCTAAAACTTCGCCATCATCATAAGTAGATTCGGTATCTTCGGCTGTAGCCAAAAAATAAATGCTGTTGTCGACTAAAACGGCATCGGTAAAACTACTGCGGACTCCTTTTATTTTAGGGAGTTTGTAGGCGTTAGAAAGAATAGTAAAATCATTGGTCAGGTTTTTTCCTTCGATGGTAAAAAGAACATTTTTATTGGAACTTCCGTTGCCACGATTCAATAAAAACCAACTTTCGCCATTATAGATGGCGCCTTCGAGGTTGAAATCTTCGGGTTTTATTTCTCCAAAATTTTGCATGACTGCATACAAATCGGTGAGGTCATTTGTGGCGATTATCTTTTTATCAGTAGAATTGACTTGTATCATTTTGTTCCTTTTCTCGGTGGAACCGGAACCAAAAACATACAAACTATCCCCAAAATGGGTTATGGCTTCAAAATCAGCTTTGTCTTTTTTTAGCGTGTTTTCTGTTGGGTTTTCCAGTAATGGATGGCGTTTTAAATCTTTGGAATCCATTTGATATTCATAAAGGAAACCGCTGTTGTCACCAATAATCAGTAGGGAATTGTCTTTGTAAATAAGTCCTGATGCTGAACCAATGCCGATGATTTGAAATAATAATTCGAGTGTGAATTTTTCCATTGTTTTTGTTTTGAAAACGAGTGCCTAGCCCAGATAGCAGTGGAAATCCTTTTATTATTTTTCTTTAAAATAATAAAAGATTGCAACGAATAGCTGGAAAATGCTCCTTATAATTTGTTATATTTGAGTTTACAAAGATAAAATATTTCTTATGAAGTCTATAAATCCCGATGATTTTAAAGTGATTGGCAAAATTGATTTGTCTAAAATCCCTACGAACTTGTTTAATGGAGCCAGTGAGGATGATAAAGAGGAAAAACTGGATAAAGTTCAGACGAAATTGAGCGAGTTGCAGGATGTTATGTATGCGCATAATCGATACGGCGTTTTGATTTGTTTGCAAGGCATGGACACATCAGGGAAGGACAGTCTGATTCGGGAAGTTTTTAAGGAATTTAATCCGCGTGGGGTTGTGGTGCATAGTTTTAAAACACCTAATTCTACGGAGCTGGAGCATGATTACTTGTGGAGACATTATTTGGCTTTGCCTGAAAAAGGGAAATTTGCTGTTTTTAACAGAACGCATTATGAGAATGTCTTGGTTACTCGTGTGCATCCGGAATATATTATGAATGAAAATTTGCCGGGAATCGAAAAAGTGGCTGATATAACACCACAGTTTTGGGAAAATAGGATGGAGCAAATCAATAATTTTGAAAAACACATCACGCAAAACGGAACGATTGTTTTGAAGTTTTACTTTCACATGAGTAAGGAAGAACAACGCAAAAGGTTACTACGCCGATTGGAAGAAGTGGAGCACCATTGGAAATTTTCACCTGGAGATTTGAAAGAGCGCGAGCATTGGGAGGAATACATGCAGTATTATGAAGAGGCAATTAATAAAACTGCTACCGAAAATGCACCTTGGTATATTATTCCTGCGGATGATAAGGAAATGGCACGTTATATTGTTGCCAAAATTATTTGGGAAGAAATGCAAAAACGTACTGATATTAAAGAACCGCAATTAGACGAAAAAGTTAAAGCTAATTTTGAAATGTATAAAGAGATGTTGAAGAAAGAGAATTAATGTAATAGATTTTCTTGCGAAAGTTACTTGAAGTTTATCATTGCATTACGGTACTGTTAGTATGTAAAATTATTGTTTTTCTCGCCTTTAAAATAAAGCCAACTCTTGGCTTTTTGTTAATATTCAATTCATTCAGAGTTTAAATTCACGGCATTACTTTGCTTGAAATTTAAACAATCAACCAAGATGAAAAGAATTATTTTACCAATGTTATTTTTAGTATCCTTAATCTCATGTGAGAATGATGCTAAATCTTCTAATGAAACAACGAGTGTTGTTTTAGTGAATCAATCAGCGACTCCAGTGTTATTGAAAAAGCAAGCTGGTTTTGAAAGCTTAGAGCTTTTTTCATTGATTGGTTCTGACGATGTTTTGGCAGGAAGCCCAAATTTTGTTTTTGGAGGATCTGCAGATGGATCAGGATTATTGAAAAATGCTGATGGTACTTTTACTTTTTTGGTGAATCACGAAGATAATTTTGCGGTATCAAGAGTAACTTTTGACAAAACATTCAAACCTACAAAAGGAGAATATTTATTGAATTCTAATGGTGGAACTTGGAGGTTATGTGGTGCTACAATGGCAACAGTTGCCGAAAATGGTTTTGGTCCATTGTATTTGACTTGTGGAGAATCTGGTGAAGAATCGCGTACTCATGCCATAAATCCTTTTGGAGATGTTGCTTCTGCTTCAGTTTCTAAAGAATTACCTGCTTTAGGAAGAATAAGTGCTGAAAATGCTTTACCGTTAAAAGCGTCTGCATTTGCAGGAAAAACGGTGGTTGTGATTGGAGATGATGATTCAGGAACGTATGGTGGCCAAGTGTTTATGTATGTTTCAAACACTGTTGGTGATTTAACGAACGGTTCTTTATACATGATGAAAAGAACGGATAACAATCAGAGAGAGAAAGATATGGTTGTCAATCAATCGTACGGTGTTTCTTTTGTGAAAATTGAGAACCATACTACAATGACAGGAGCGGCTATAAATGCATCTGTGAATACATTGAAAGGAATCAAATTTGGAAGAGTAGAGGATTTGGATTATAAAAAAGGTACAGATGCCGGAGCAAGAGAAATTTATTTTAATGTTACAGGACAAAATACTTCTGGTGCAAATGCAGATGCTTCAAGAACAAAATACGGTAGAGTTTACAAATTGAACTTAGATGCAAATAATCCTTTGGCTGGTACTCTTGAAGTAATTCTTGACGGAGATGACCGTACCGGAATTGCAGGGAAATTCCAAAATCCGGATAACATCTGTGTGACAAAAAACTACGTTTATGTTCAGGAAGATGCGAATGGATATGGTGATGAAACGCATGATGCTTACATCTACCAATATAATATAGCGACAAAACAATTGAAAGTGGTTGTTGAGTTAGACCATCGTCGTACGGCTACAGATGCTACTAAATATAATGTAGGAGGAACAAGTAAATTAGGGGATTGGGAATACGGAGCCATGATTGATGTTTCAGAGCAATTAGGGATTGATGATACCTTTTTACTAAGTGTTCAACCTCATACTTGGAGAGGAACAAAATACAAAGGAGTGGATGGAGGAACAAATCGTCCAAATGAAGACCAAGCAAGCCAAATTGTTTTAATCAAAGGATTAGCACGATAATAAACCCAATCAAATAGTTACAAATATCCACGGTTTCTTACTAGGAACCGTGGTTTTTGTTTTTTACAATTTTTTAAAGTTACTCGCATTTATCATGAAAAACAGTTTCATTTTATTGGTTCTAATTGTATTGTTCTCTTGCCAAAATGCTATTCCTAAGCATGAAACGGTAAATAATGTATTCAAATCAGATATTCTAAAAGTCATAGATGAGGTTTCTAAACTGGAGCATTTAATAAAGTTAAATTCCTCAACAGTTCAGCTCCAGAAACAATTTTTACTGGCGCATGGTAGTTACAAACAAGTGGAAACGATGAGTGAATATTATTTTCCGGCTGTTTCTAAAGCTATAAATGGTCCAGCCTTAGCAGAATTTGAAGAAAATGATGGAAAGACTTTGTCTCCCGAAGGATTTCAAGTGATTGAAGAATTTATTTTTCCGGCATATAATCCAAAATCAAAAGCGGAATTGCTGAAAGAAATGGGTATTCTATCGGCAAATTTAAAGCGTTTGGACAAAGTGTCACAGACAAATGAATTCACAGATTCCCATGTTTTTGATGCGATGCGTTTGGAAGTTTTTAGAATCATAACCTTGGGAATAACCGGATTTGATTCCCCGATTGCTCAAAAATCTATTCCGGAAGCAGCATCAGCATTAGAAAGTATCGAGAAATATTATAAAATCTATGCGGATAATTCAACCGATGAATCTTTTCAGAATGTTTTAAAAACGATTAAAAAAGGCAAGGAATATTTAAAAACAAATACCAACTTTAATGCATTTGATCGCGCTTTTTTTATTCGAGAAATCGCCAATCCGTTAAGTATCGGTTTGCATAAAACGCAAGTCAGCTTGAAAATTCCTTTTATAAAAGAAACAAGAGGACTGAAAACAACTGCACAGACACTTTTTGATGCAACTGCTTTTGATGCCGAAGCTTTCTCCGCATTTCCAGATTATGAAACAACGCCTGAAAAAATAGAATTGGGAAAGTTATTATTTAATGATCCTGTTTTATCGGGAAATAATGCTCGTTCTTGTGCTTCTTGTCACCATTCAGATAAAGCATTTACGGATGGTTTGGAGAAATCAGTTTCATTAGATGGTAAATCTTTGGTAAAAAGAAATACGCCTACGCTTACTCACATTGCATTTCAGCGTGCTTTCTTCTCAGATTCCAGAGTCAATTATCTAGAAGATCAGGCTGTAGCGGTAATTATCAATGAAAATGAAATGCACGGTTCTTTAGCAAAATCAGTTGCAGCTTTAAAAAAAGAAGCGAGTTATGTTGCCAAGTTCAAAAAGGCGTTTCCTAAAACAGCAATAGATGAATTTGGAATAAAAAATGCATTAGCATCCTATATAAGATCATTGAGTAATTATGATTCAAAGTTTGATGGATTTATGCAAGGTGAGGAAAAATTTGATTTAGATGAAATTGCAGGGTTTAATTTATTCACCGGAAAAGCAAAATGTGCTACCTGTCATTTTATTCCATTAACAAATGGAACTGTACCACCAAGTTTTATGAAATCAGAAAGTGAAGTGCTGGGCGTTCCTGATAAACATAAAAAATTAGATGCTGATTTGGGTAAATTTGAATTAACGAAAGCCGAAATTCATCGTAATTCTTTCAAAACACCAACCATAAGAAATGTAGAATTGACGGCGCCTTACATGCACAATGGTGTTTTTAAAACACTGGAAGAAGTGATTGATTTTTACAATGACGGCGGTGGAAACGGATTGGGGTTTAATTTACAAAATCAAACGTTACCCGAAGACAAACTGAACCTTACTGACTTGGAAAAAAAACAGCTTATCGCCTTTATGAAAACGTTGACAGATAAAAAGTACTCCCGATAGTAAACAAAAAATGCGCTGAATTTCAGCGCATTTTTATAACTAATTCAAAAAAGTTTTATAGTTCAAAACCGTAAGCCAAACGAACACCTACTTGTCCAACACCTTTTCCGAGAGAACCGTTGTTGTTTAAACGATCAAAATGATTGTAGTGTGTATAGTTCAAAGAAATATCTATGTATTTAGTAGCATAACCTATACTTGGAGATAACAATAAAGAAGTTTTATCTCTGGTATTGTCTACATTACTTACTGCAAATGCTGCACCAGCTTCTCCCATTACATAAAATTGGTCATTCCATACGAAAGCTTTAAAACCTGCTTTAGCTGGGATGATACCTAAATCTTTTCCTTCTGTTTGACCAGGAAACGTATCAGCTTTGCTTACAAATAAATTAGTGTAACCAGTTGTTAAAGTTAAAGAGTATCTTTTTGATAAATCATATTGTCCTCTTACATCAGCTCCTAGTGCTAATTTGTATGGGTCGCTAGTTGAATATCCTGCATTTGCACCAAATCCTAAACGGAATCCTTGATCGTAATTTGTAGCTGTAGTTGTTGTTTCTTGTGCTTGTACATTGTTAGCAAACATCATTGCTATTGCGAATACAAATAACATTTTGATTTTTCCTGTCGTTTTCATAATTGTAATATTTTTTATTAATAATTTTTTTTGGTGTTGTCTTGATTTTATTTAATTCTAAACAACGTTACAAATGTATAGCCCTCATAAGCCTGTTTTGTTATAGAATTACTTGGTTTTGTTATAGAATTCCTTGTTGGGTGAAATTATGCACTAAAAAAGAAGTGTTATATATGTAATAGTATTGATGCAATTGAAAGCTTCTAATTATCTTTGCCATCAAAAAAAAGCAAAAGTGAATTTATCTCAATACTTCAAAGAGTTTTCTTATAATATTAAATTAGCTTATCCTGTAGTTCTGGGAATGCTAGGACATACATTAATAGGAATCGTTGATAATTTCATGGTTGGAAAATTAGGTTCAACTGAATTGGCGGCAGTTTCATTGGGTAATAGCTTTATATTCATTGCTTTGTCTTTAGGGATAGGTTTTTCTACTGCAATAACTCCATTAGTGGCTGAGGCTGATGCCGAAAAAAATGATCAAAAAATCCGTACTACTTTTCATCACGGATTACTTTTATGTACGATTTTAGGAGTTGCATTATTTATTTTGACCGTATTGTCTAAACAAATTATGTATTTCATGCACCAACCCAAGGAAGTGGCTGAAATGGCTGCTCCTTATATTGATTGGGTTGCTTTTTCTTTAATTCCGGTGATTATGTATCAAGGGTACAAACAATTTGCCGATGGATTGTCTAAAACAAAATACTCCATGTACGCCATATTTATGGCTAACGTAGTGCATGTCTTTTTTAATTATGTACTGATTTACGGAATTTGGTTTTTTCCAAAATTAGGAATTCTGGGAGCTGCATTGGGAACGGTCTTATCAAGGATAATGATGGTGGTTTTCATGCATTACCTGATGAAAAAGAATTCTGCATTGAAAAAATATTTTAAGAATTTCAGTTTTAAAGAAATCAGAAAATCAATTTTGAAAAAGATTATCAATCTGGGTATGCCTTCAGCTATGCAAATGTTGTTTGAAGTAACTTTGTTTACCGCTGCAATTTGGCTTTCTGGTTCTTTGGGTAAAAATAGTCAGGCTGCCAATCAGATTGCACTTATTTTGGCATCCTCTACTTTTATGGTTGCAATGGGTTTAAGTGTTACGGCAATGATTCGAGTGAGTCATACTAAAGGAATGAATGATTTTAAAAAGTTGATTGTTGTTGCACGATCTATTTTTCTATTGGCGATTATACTTGAAACTTTTTTTGCGATAATCTTTGTGGTATTCCATAATTTTTTACCGCATTTATTCTTGAATATGACCGATTCAGCTCAGATGCTGGACAACGAAGAAATCATCATAATCACTTCAAAATTACTATTGATTGCAGCTATTTTCCAAATCTCGGATGGAATTCAAGTCGTTGTTTTGGGAGCATTACGTGGTTTGCAAGATGTAAAAATCCCTATGTACATTACCTTTGTGGCGTATTGGGTTATTGGTTTTCCTATTTCCTATTATTTAGGAAAATATACGGAACTTAAAGCCGTTGGAATCTGGATAGGACTTCTGGCGGGATTAACTGCTGCCGCTTTATTTTTGTATATTCGCTTTGCGAGATTAACAAGAAAGTTGGTGTTGCAAAATCATAACAAATAAAATAATAAATACTTAAATATTAAATTCATGGAATTACCAAAATTTTTACTAGGCGACAATACTGATTTCCCTGAGGATATTTTCATCATACACCTTGATTACCCTAGATTTATAATCAATCTGAAAGATGATGAGGTAGAGTTTATGGAAGAAGCAGAGGATCTTGACGAAGCAGAATTAAATGCAGAAATGGAAGGATTAATAGTTCTTGCCAATGAGTTTTATGATAGAGAAATTAAACTTTACGAGGAGTAGTTAACTTTTTGTCTTACCTAATCTATATCCAAATGAAAAATTTATTTATGTATTTCATGTTTATTTTTGGCACAATACTCATAATTAAAGGGGTTTTTAACTTTTTTCCGTTTGAAATTAAATCAAATATAAACGAAAGTGAAGCCTATAATTCTGGACATATTGTAGGATATGTTATTGGTAAATTTGGTAAGATTGCTCTTGGTGTTTTAATGTTAAAGTATGGATACCAAACTTATTTAGAAGGGAAAAGAAGAACAGAATAGATTAGTCTTTTTTAAAATACTTTTCCAATAATTTTTGAGCGGCTGCAAAGGGTGAAATTTCATCATTTTGCACCGCTTTTTTAGTTGAATCCAATGATTTTTGAATTTCAGCATTGCTGTAAAAATTGGTTTTCAATTGCTCGTTGATGGTCTCCAGCATCCAATATTGATTTTGTTCTTTTCGTTTTTCAAAAAAGTAATTATTGCCTTTAGTCAGTTCCATAAATTTTTGAATGGTTTCCCAAACATCAGGTATTCCTTCATGGGTAATAGCGCTGCAGGCAGCAGTTGTAGGAGTCCAACCTGATTTTTTGGCAGGGAAAAGATGCAATGCTCTATTGAATTCCAGTTTAGCAAGATGAGCTCTTTTGATATTGTCACCATCCGCTTTATTGATGACAATAGCATCGGCCATTTCCATAATGCCGCGTTTGATGCCTTGCAATTCATCGCCGGCACCAGAAATTTTTAATAGAAGAAAAAAATCAACCATGCTGTGAACAGCGGTTTCACTTTGGCCTACGCCAACCGTTTCTATAATGATAGTGTCAAAACCGGCAGCCTCACAAAGTGTAATGGTTTCACGGGTTTTTCGAGCGACACCACCTAATGTTTCACCTGAAGCTGAAGGTCGTATAAAAGCATTTTCATCTTTAACGAGTTCTTCCATTCGGGTTTTATCACCCAAAATACTTCCATGCGAAATCGTACTGCTGGGATCAACGGCAAGCACCGCTACTTTTTTTCCTAAACCAGTCAAATATTTTCCAAAAGCTTCAATGAAGGTACTTTTTCCAACGCCGGGAACTCCTGTAATGCCAATTCTAACTGATTTGTTGGCATATGGCAAACAGGCATTTATCACTTCATTGGCTTTCGCCAAATGACTTACATTCGTACTTTCCACTAAAGTAATCGCACGACTCAGCGCAGTTATATTTTCTTCTAAAATCCCTTTAACGAGTTCTTTTGCCGAAGGTTGTATCTTTCTAAATTGCTGAATATGTTCAACAGCAACAGTGCTGATAATTTCTGGAGCAGAAATTCCGGGTTTTTCGTTTAACGCGCTTGGATGGTGTTTTTTATTTGGCAAAACTATTTTTTAGAATAGTAAAAGTAGTGAAAACAAAAACAGTTTCAAAAAGCAACTGCCTTATGAAACTGTTTTATTTTAGAAAACATGCGGAATTAATAGGCTGCTGTAAAACGCACTTGATGGTGTTTTGGAGTTTCAATTTCATCAGCTATAACAACTGCTAAATCTTCAACGGATAAAATACTTCTTTGATTTTCATCAAAAACTGGGTTTTCTAACCCTAGACGGTATTTACCTGTTCTTCCTGTTGTGATGCCTTGATGCATTTCAAAAGCCGGACTGAAAAATGCCCAATCCAATTCTTTTTCTTCTCTAATAATATTCAAATAATCTCTTGCTGCAGTTGCTCCTGCGTAATATTCCTTTGGAAAATCCGGAGTGTCTACTGCTTGTAGATTTGGAGCTACAAACAAACTTCCTCCGCCACCAATGGTGATGAATCGTTTTACACCGGATTTTTTAACAGCTTCTTGAATCCCTTTTGAACCTTCAAGGAAATCGGTATATAAATTTGGATTAGTCCAACCTGCGCTGAAAGCATTTACAATCACATCATTTCCTGCAATAATTTTAGACAGTTCATCAACGTTATTAATATCTGCTTTTTCCCATTTGATATTCGAGTTTTCATCATTTTTTGGATTTCTGGCTATTGCTGTAATTTGGTGATTGCGATTTGCCAATTCATTTAAAATTGCTGAACCTACAAATCCTGTGGCTCCGATAATTGCGATTTTCATAATTATATGTATTTAAAAGTAATAAAAAATGTTACAGTTTAGTTTAAAAAAATAGTTTTAAAATTGATTAGAAAAATTTTCCAATGTAATACCGCTTAATTGTAAGCTGATTTTTTCATTGATATTTTCATATAAATTTTCTAAATTTTCATTTATTTTTTTTCCGACAGGGCAATTTGGATTGGGTGTGTTTTTTGAAAATCCCAAAGTAACAGTGTCAAAAGTCATTTTGAAAATGGTGTCTAACGAAATGTTTGATGCCGATTTTAATAATTTTGTACCGCCGTTTTTGCCTTCTTTACTTTCTACAATATTATTTTTCTTCAGGTTTGCAATTTCTTTTCTTACCAAAACGGGATGTAAGTTCATGCTTCCTGCTATAAATTCTGAAGATAAATATTCATCTGGGAATTTAGTGAGTAAGGTGAGGATATGTATTGTTATTGCAAATTTACCTGAAATCATACTGTAATAAAATATATTACAAATATACGTCTAAAATTGTAATTTCCAATTATTGTTGCTTTTTTAACATATTGTAGCATCTAAAGCAGTTTTTTCTACTTCTCAAAATAAATTTAAATGGTATTTTTGTAATCAAATTAAGCTATGACTAATTTCATCCTAATCTTTGTTTTTTTATTTCTAGGCATTGTATTCCAAAATATAAAAGGGTTTCCTGTAACTGTTTACAAGCTATTAAACAAGATTGTTATTTATATCTGTCTCCCAGCGCTGGCCTTGTATTATATTCCAAAAATAAAATGGAGTAATGAATTGTTATTCCCAATTGGAGTTGCTTGGATTGGATTTGTTGTATCCTATTTATTTTTTAGTTTTTTAGGCAGCAAATTTGGCTGGTCTAAAAAACTCATTGGATGTTTGATTTTAACGGCAGGTTTGGGCAATACTTCCTTTTTAGGTTACCCAATAATTGAAGCATTATATGGAGAAGAAGGTTTGAAAACGGCTATTTTAGTCGATCAACCCGGTTCTTTTGTGGTGCTTTCTACCTTAGGAATTCTGGTAGCAACTTTATATTCCAGTGGCAACCCTAGCGGTTTTCAAATCGCCAAAAAAATTCTTTTTTTTCCTCCATTTATAACTTTTTTAATTGCCTGTTTGATGAATGTTTTTAATTTCGATTTTCAGGATTACGTTCAGCTTTTATTGCAAAAACTGGGAAGTGGAGTGACACCTTTGGCTTTGCTTTCTGTTGGTTTGCAACTGCGTTTTGACCGGAAAAGCCAGCATTGGAAGTTTTTAGGACTGGGACTTTTGTATAAATTAATATTGACTCCGGCTCTCATTTACGTGTTGTATGTCGTAATTTTGCAACAGCATTCTAAAATTATTCAGGTTGCCATATTAGAGTCAGCGATGGCACCCATGATTACCGCTTGTATTTTAGCTTCTACTCACGGTTTAAAACCTCGTTTAAGCAGTATGATGATAGGTTTTGGAATCCCGTTGTCGTTTATCACCTTGTTATTTTGGTATTTTGTAGTTCAGTTTGTTTAATTTTTTTAATCTAATATGGATCAATAATTAGTAATATAGTTTTTTTAAAAATATGAATTCATCTCTTGATACTGTATCAAAAATAGATACAACTCCTATTGCTCAGCAAACCGTTTATTCTATATTATTTTCTATTGCATTCGCCCATTTATTGAATGATTTATTACAAGCCGTAATTCCGGCAGCGTATCCTATTTTAAAAGAAAATTTCAATTTAACCTTCACACAAATCGGGTTAATCACCTTGGCCTATCAATTGGCGGCTTCTATATTACAGCCTTTGGTTGGTTTGTATACGGACAAACGACCAAAGCCTTTTTCTCAAATTTTCGGAATGCTGTTTACCTTATCCGGAATCGTATGTTTATCGTATGCTTCCAGTTTTTCAATGATTATAATTTCGGTTGTTTTGGTTGGTATTGGTTCTTCGATTTTTCATCCTGAAGCTTCCCGAATCTCCTTTTTGGCATCTGGAGGAAAGCGTGGTTTGGCACAATCCATTTTCCAGTTGGGAGGCAATGCTGGAACAGCTATCGGTCCTTTATTAGTAGCCTTAATTGTGGTTCCTAATTCACAATATTACATCATTTGGTTTGTGGTTGTTGCCATTATCGGATTGATAGTTTTGAGTAGAATTGCACTTTGGTACCAAAACCATTTAAGTTTAAGAAGTACCAAGAAAGCCGTAATCGATTTGCCTAATTTATCCCAAAAAAAGATTGTAATCTCAGTGGGAATTTTGTTGGTTCTGATATTTTCAAAATTCTTTTACATGGCCAGTATGTCCAGCTATTTTACGTTTTATTTAATCGAAAAATTTGGATTATCGGTTCAGGAAGCGCAATTTCATTTGGTTTTATTTTTGGCTTCTTGTGCTATTGGAACCTTAATCGGAGGACCGTTAGGCGATAAATTCGGAAGAAAATATGTGATTTGGTTTTCAGTTTTGGGAGCCGCACCTTTTACTTTATTGTTGCCGTATGTCGATTTGTTTTGGACAGGCGTTTTATCAGTCTTAATAGGAATCATAATCTCCTCTGCATTTCCGGCAATCTTAGTTTATGCACAAGAATTATTGCCTAAAAAACTCGGAATGGTTTCTGGTCTTTTCTATGGTTTTGCCTTTGGAATGGGTGGTTTAGGTTCTGCTTTATTGGGGAATCTTGCAGATCACACCAGCATAACGTACGTGTATTATCTTTGTGCGTATTTGCCTTTGATAGGGATTATAGCGCTCTTTTTACCAAATTTAAAGAAAAAATAAGACGTCTTTTCAGGAGCTTTTTACTTCGTCAGTTCGCTTCGCTCGTGTCCTGCTCTACACTATATCTTTTGTTTTTTTAAGAAAAAAACAAAAGGATTGCTCCCGAAACTTCGGGACAATCAGGGCTAGGGCATTTGGTCTCCTAATGACATTTTTTGGAAGTATTGCTTTCTGGGTTTTACAAAAATTAGTACAATTTTAAGATTAGTTTCCTCCTTTATTGCTTTTATTTCAATAACTTACAGTGTTACTAATTAATAAAATAAACTACTATGGCAACATTACGATTAGGCGATATTGCTCCTGATTTTGAAGCAGAAACGTCACAAGGAAAAATAAAATTTCATGATTGGTTAGGAGATTCTTGGGGTATTTTGTTCTCTCATCCAGCTGATTTCACACCTGTTTGTACCACGGAGTTAGGAACAGTTGCAAATTATTATCCTGAATTTGAAAAACGAAATGTAAAAGTAATCGCATTGAGTGTTGATGGAGTAGATTCGCACATGGAGTGGATCAAAGACATCAACGAAACTCAAAATACAACTGTAAATTTCCCTATAATTGCCGATGAAGACAAGCGTATTGCTGAATTATACGATATGATTCATCCCAACGCAAGTGAGAGTTTCACGGTTCGTTCGGTTTTTATAATTGGACCAGACAAGAAAATAAAATTAATGATGACCTATCCTGCGTCAACCGGTAGAAATTTTGATGAACTTTTGCGTGTAGTTGATAGTTTGCAATTGACAGCTAATTATAGCGTTGCAACGCCGGCCAACTGGAAAGATGGTGATAAAGTAGTAATCTCGACTGCAGTTAAAGACGAAGATATTGCGGCTAAATTTCCAAAAGGCTACGAGAGGGTAAAACCGTATTTAAGAATGACCCCGCAGCCTAATAAATAGTAATTTTCACTATATCTTTTAAATAGAAAAGCAGAATAAATTTATTTTTATTCTGCTTTTCTATTTTGTCAAAAGTTTAATTTTTTACTTCTTATTGGTAATTAATAACCCGGAAATAATGATTCCCATACTTATGATTTGGGTTAGCAAAATAGCTTGATTTAGAAAAAAATACGCCAGAATCCCACTGAAAACGGGAATCAAATAATAAATCAATGCTGTTTTTGAGGTTCCAATTAATCGAATGGCTTCGTTCCATAAATAAAAAGAAATTAAGGAAGCGCAAACGCCAACGTATGTGGTTACCGAGACTGTTTTAGTGTCAAAAATCACTTTTTTATAATAGATATGTTCATACAGATAAAAAGGGAACAGTAAAATTGTACCAATTACGAAAACACTAAACAAAAATACTTTTGGGCTTAATTCGTCTGGTTTTTTACGTACTAAAATAGTGTAGTAAGCAAAAAAGAAGCAAGCCACTAGCATCAATACATCTCCAATGGTGAAGTTGATATGGAGTAATGCTTGTAAGGAACCTTTGGAAATAAGCACTAAAACTCCTGTGATTATGGTTGCAATTCCCACTATTTTTACATTGGAAACTTTCTCTTTAAAAATAATTCTGGAAAGGACAACAATAAACAAGGGAATCGAAATGGCGATTAATGATAAATTAACTGCACTTGTTGTTTTTCCTGCAAAATAAATCAGCGTGTTAAAAATAGTGATGCCTAATACTGCTGTAAGCGTAAGATACCGAATGTGTTTCTTTACAATTTTGAAATTTTCAAGAGTGCTTTTTATGGCAAACGGAGCCAAAACAATACAAGCAACTGTCCAGCGCCAAAAAGCCAATCCAACAGGAGGAATATGACCTTTTATCCCACTGGCGATTACCATATTTACGGACCAAAGAAAGGTAGCTAACAGTGCAAATAAAATCCCTTTAGTTGTGTTGTTCATTAAATAAGACTGTTTATTTTGGCATATTGTAACAACATAATGGTCTTTGCATCTTGCATTTGACCGGATTCAATCATAGCATAGGCTTCGTCAAAAGACATTTCCATTACATCTATATTTTCTTCTTCATGTGCTACTCCACCACCGTCACTCACTTTCATGGATTCATCGTATTCACCTATAAATAAATATAAAATTTCTGTTACTGCACCCGGAGACATATACGTTTCCATTACCTTTTTTACTTTAGAAATGCGGTATCCTGTTTCTTCTTCGGTTTCTCGAATGATGCATTGCTCAGGATTGTCTGCGTCCAAAAGTCCAGCACAAACCTCAATCATCATTCCGGTTTCATTTCCGTTAAGATAGGTTGGGAGGCGAAACTGTCGTGTTAGAATAACTGTTTTTTGTAGTGTGTTATAAAGCAAAATAGCGGCGCCATTTCCTCTATCATAAACTTCTCTTCTTTGGGTAATCCAGGACTCGTCTTTTTTTTGATAGTCAAAAGTTACTTTGTTTAAGATGTACCAATTGTCTGATAGCAATTCGGTTTTTTGGATTTTAATAGCTGGATTTTTCATTCGGTTGTATTGATTTTTAAACTAAAAAAAACGCTCTGAATTTCAGAGCGTTTAGTAATCTTATTTTAGAATAGTTTGCTTTCTGTCTGGACCTACAGAAACTATTTTGATAGGAACTTCCACTTCTTTTTCAATGAATTGAATGTATTCTTTCAACTCTGTCGGTAATTCATCATACGTAGTCATACCCGTTAAATCTTGTTTCCAACCTTTGAAATCTTGATAAACCGGAGTTACATTTTCTGGTTCGATGTTATAAGGGAAATGAGAAATTTTCTCTCCTTTATAATTGTATTCCGTACATACTTTCAACGTTTCAAATCCTGAAAGTACATCGCCTTTCATCATCATCAGTTGCGTTACACCATTAACCTGAACAGCATATTTAAGTGCTACTAAGTCTAACCAGCCACAACGTCTTTGTCTTCCGGTTACTGATCCAAATTCATTTCCTACACGTGCCATAGTTGCACCATCTTCGTCAAAAAGTTCAGTAGGGAAAGGACCACTTCCTACGCGTGTTACGTAAGCTTTGAAAATTCCGTATACTTCCTTGATTTTATTTGGAGCAATCCCTAAACCGGTACAAGCACCTGCAGCAGTTGTGTTAGATGAAGTTACAAATGGATACGTTCCAAAATCAACATCCAATAATGAACCTTGAGCACCTTCACATAGTATTGATTTACCTGCTTTTTGAGCTTGGTGTAAATATTCTTCACTATCGATGAAATCTAATTTTTTTAGTTCTTCGATGGCTTCAAAAAATTCTTTTTCTAATTCCTCTAAATTGTATTGGATAGCAACATCGTAGAATTTAATCATTGCTTCATGCTTGTCAGCCAAAGCTCTGTAACGATCTGCAAAATCTTCTAATTCGATATCACCTACACGAAGACCGTTTCTTCCGGTTTTGTCCATATAAGTAGGGCCAATTCCTTTTAATGTAGAACCAATTTTTGCTTTTCCTTTAGAAGCCTCAGAAGCAGCGTCTAATAAACGGTGTGTTGGTAAAATTAAATGTGCTTTTCTTGAAATGATTAATTTGCTTTTGATGTCTAAATTAAATTTTTCAAGACCTTCAATTTCTTTTTGAAAAACAACAGGATCAATTACTACTCCATTTCCAATGATGTTTACAGCAGTTTTATGAAAAATACCAGAAGGAATAGTTCTAAGAACATGTTTTATTCCGTCAAATTCCAAAGTGTGTCCTGCATTTGGACCTCCTTGAAAACGAGCAATAATATCATAATTTGAAGTTAGAACATCAACAATTTTTCCTTTTCCTTCATCTCCCCATTGTAATCCTAGTAATAAATCTACGGTCATTCTATCTGTTATTTTGTAGTTAGTGATATATTGAAGGGACAACTAGTAAGTTATCCGTACTATTTTTGTTTTTTTATTCCATATAAATATAAGGAATGGTTGGTAATCTCTATGTCGAATATTTCTTCGATTGTTTTTTTGATACTTTGAATTCTTGGATCACAAAACTCAATTACTTCACCAGTATCCGTCATTATAATATGATCGTGCTGTTTGTCAAAATATGATTTTTCATAATGTGCTTGATTTTGTCCAAATTGGTGTTTACGCACTAAAGCACAATCCAATAGCAATTCAATCGTATTGTAAAGAGTTGCTCTACTCACACGATAGTTTTTATTTTTCATTTTGATATAAAGGTTCTCTACATCAAAATGTTCTTCGCTATCGTAAATTTCCTGAAGGATAGCATAACGTTCAGGAGTTTTGCGATGTCCTTTTTTTTCAAGATACATTGTAAAAACATTTTTTACAATTTCTTGGTTTTTGGTGTTATCTGTGGAAATGAGTGTCATATGCGGGCAAAGATAAATTTTTTAGTTTAAAGTATAAAGTTTAAGGTTTGTTTAGTTTCAAGTTTTTTATTTTCACGTAGAACAAATTGAGATTTGAAACTAAAAACTGGATTTTTTTCTATGTTTTATAAACCCTTGTTACTTTATCGATTCCGTCAATTTTTTTGATGTTGTTGATCATTTTTTTCAAAATGGTGTTGTTTTGAACAATTACCGCAACTTGACCATGAAAAATCCCTGCATCGGTACTCAAAGAAATACTCTGAATATTAACATGCATATTGTTGGAAATTACCTTTGTTAGCTGGTTTGTGAGTCCTAAAACATCCATTCCGGTTATGTTTATGATGGCTTTGAATTCTTCTTGTGAAGAGTCAATCCATTTAGCTGTCATTATTCGGTAGGCATAGTTGGATTGCATCCCAATGGCGTTCGGGCAATCTTTTTTATGCACTTTTATTCCTTCGTTGATGGTTACAAATCCAAATACATCATCACCAGGTATTGGGTTGCAACAAGGCGATAATTTGTAATCCAGTTTATCGTGTTCTTTACCAAAAACAAGCATGTCGTAACTGCTGCTAATGATTGGTTTATGGATGTCTTCGTCAGCGGTGCTTGGCGAACGTTTCATTTTATTTTTGAAAAAATTAATGAAAGTATTGCTTTTTTGGGCTGCGTAATCCTTGAGTTGTTGGTTTTCAATGGCACCAATTCCCACTCTGTAAAATAAATCTAAACTGGTTTTAAGTTTGAAAAAGTTAACCAATTCGTTAACCACTGATTCGTTCAATGTTATTTTTAAATGCTTTAGTTTTCGAGTTAGGAGTTCTTTTCCTTCTTCGCCAATTTTCTTGGTGTTTTCGTTTAAAACATTTTTTATTTTCGTTTTGGCTCTGGATGTAGTTACGTAATCCAGCCAGTTGACCGTAGGTTTTTGATGTTGTGAAGTAATGACTTCAATTTGGTCACCACTTTTTAATTCGAAATTCAAAGGAACTAATTTCCCATTAACACGTGTTCCTCTGGTTCTAATTCCTATTTCGGAATGAATGCTGAAAGCAAAATCAAGTGAAGTGGCGCCTTTTGGCAATGATTTTATTTCTCCTTTTGGGGTAAACACAAAGATTTCTTTAGAATATAAATTCATTTTGAAATCTTCCACAAAATCTACTGCATTCGTTTCTGAATTTTCCAGAGCTTCTTTTAGTAAATTAAGCCATACATCCAGACCGCTTTCTTCAGTAGCGCCATTTTTATATTTGTAGTGCGCTGCGTATCCTTTTTCGGCAATTTCATCCATGCGTTCACTTCGAACCTGAACTTCAACCCAGCGTCCTTTTGGTCCCATTACTGTAATATGTAATGCTTCGTAGCCAGTAGATTTTGGTGACGAAATCCAGTCGCGTAAACGACTTGGGCTTGGTCTGTAATGATCCGTTACGATAGAATAAATCTTCCAGGCGAGAAATTTTTCGTCGTGGGGATTTGATTTGTAAACGATTCGCAAGGCAAACTTATCATACACTTCATCGAAGCTTACGTTTTGCGCCTTCATTTTTCGACGAATAGAATAGATAGATTTTGGACGACCTTTTATAATGTACTCAATCCCTTCTTCATCCAAAGCTGTTTTTAGAACGGCAGTAATATCAGCGATGTAAGCATCTTGTTCTTCTTTGGTTTCTTTTATTTTGCTTACAATGTCATTGTAAACGGCAGGTTCAGTGTACTTTAACCCTAAATCTTCTAGCTTCGTTTTTATGTTGTATAACCCCAGTCGATGCGCTAATGGTGCGTATATGTATAAAGTTTCCGATGCAATTTTAGTTTGTTTGTCTTCCTGCATCGATTCCATAGTCTGCATATTGTGCAAACGATCGGCTAGTTTAATCAAAATCACTCGAACATCATCATTCAGTGTAAGAATCATTTTCCTGAAATTCTCGGCTTGTAATGATGCATTCAAATCTTTTTGAACCATGGATATTTTGGTTAATCCCTCAACGATTTGAGCCACTTTAGGATTAAACAAACGTTCGATATCTTGAATAGTAGTTGGTGTGTCTTCAACCACATCATGCAATAATGCAGCAGCGATGGATGTGGCTCCCAAACCTATTTCGGAAGCAACAATTTTTGCCACAGCAATTGGGTGGAAGATATAGGCTTCACCTGATTTTCTGCGTTGCTCTTTATGAGCTTCTACGGAAACATCAAATGCTTTTCGGATTAATTTTTTGTCTTCAGGTGTTAAAGTTTGGTAACTTATGCGAAGCAATTCTTTATATTCTTGGGCAATTGCCTTGTTTTCTTTTTCTAAATCTATTTCTGTCATAACGGCATTGTTCATTTCCTAAAAATAAGAATAAGTTGGGAGATATGCAAATGTATATTTGAATTTTAAACTAAAAATACTTGGGTTTATCTTGAAATTTGCAATCAAAAAATCTAAAACCCTCTCTGTCTTTTTGCTTCAAAAATCAAGATGGCTGCTGCAACCGAAACATTCATGGAATCGATCTCGCCTTGCATTGGAATAATAATATTTTGGGTTGCTTCTTTTCGCCATTCCTCCGTCAATCCGGTGGCTTCTGTTCCTACAACCAGTGCTGTTGACGTAGTATAATCCTGTGTGTGATACGAAGTCGAGTTTTGTAATGTCGCACAATAAAAATTGATTTTCCGTTCTTTCAAAAACGCAATAATTTCGGATGTTGTTCCGGTTGCAATTTGGTTGGTAAACAAACAACCCACGCTGGAACGCACAATATTTGGATTGTATAAATCGCTTTTTGGATTGGCAATGATCACCGCATCAAGATTAGCAGCATCGGCAGTACGAAGCAAAGCTCCAATATTCCCTGGTTTTTCCGGCGCTTCGGCAATAAGAATCAATGGGTTTTCAGATAATTTCAAATCAGATAATTGCATCGATTTGGTTTTGGCTACAGCCAAAATGCCTTCAGTGGTATCTCTGTAAGCGAGTTTTTGATACACTTCTTTATTGATTTCTATCAATTCGGCATTTTTAGATAATTGACGGGCTTCGTTTTCTGAACAAATTTCAGGTAAAAATAACAGCGTTTCCATTTCGTAACCGCCCTTGATGGCAATAGAAATTTCGCGTTTTCCCTCAATTAAAAAGGTTCCAGATTGTTTACGTGCTTTTGCTTTTTCCTGCAATTGCACTAAAGATTTTATGTATGGATTTTGTATCGAAGTGATTTGTTTCAAGAGGTACAACTATTTAATTTATAGAAAACAAAGATACATAGAGAAAATTCAGTTTTCTATATTTGGATTCGAATATTTATCTGCTGTAATACACGTTGATTAAATGTAGCCAATAGGAGTTGGTTACACGAGTATTTTCTTTAATTTTGCCTGAATTAGATTCAATTAAAAGCATTCTTTTTATCCATTTTTAAATCCAAAAAAACAGTATGTTCCATTTATTAGACATCATCGGTACGATGGCTTTTGCCATGTCTGGCGCTTTGACGGCAATGAATAAAAAAATGGATCCTTTTGGGGTATTTATTATTGCTTTTGTAACTGCCGTGGGTGGCGGAACCTTGCGAGACATCATGATTGGCAGAACGCCGGTGGGATGGATGCTGGACTTAAAATACGTTTATGTTATAATCATCGGATTCATATTGGCCATTATTTTTAGAAAAAAATTCGACAGATTGCGAACTTCTTTGTTTTTATTTGATACTATTGGGTTGGGCGTTTTTACTTTGATAGGTCTCGAAAAAGGAATAAATATTGGACTTCATCCTGTTATTTGTGTAGCTTTAGGGACCATGACAGCTTGTTTTGGAGGCGTTATTCGGGATATTTTGTGTACTGAAATCCCCGTTATTTTCAGAAGGGAAATTTATGCTACGATTTGTATTTTGGGTGGAATTGTTTTCTTTATCCTTCGGGAATTTAATTTAGAAAATGATGTTTTATACCTAACAACTTCTTTAGTTATCATTTCGGTTCGTTTGATGGCGGTGAAATTTAAATGGTATTTACCCACTTTAGAACATAAATAAAAAATGCTTAATTTCACGAAGTCTAAAATCAAATAGTGAAAAATTATTCCGTCAAACAATACCAGGAAAGCGATTATACAAATTGGAATGCCTTTATTGGTCAAGCCAAAAACGCTACCTTTTTATTTCACCGTGATTTTATGGAATACCACAAAGAGCGATTTGAGGATTTCTCCTTGATGGTTTTTGAGGATGAAAAACTGATAGCTGTTTTGCCGGCAAATAAAGCTGGAGCAAAAGTTTTTTCTCATCAAGGTTTGACGTACGGCGGATTGGTTTACTCCCCTAAAATAAATGGAGAAAAAGTAGAAATAATTTTAGATTCTCTTTTGTCTTTTTTTAAAGAAAATGGGATACATTTTTTTTATTGTAAACCAATTCCTTTTTTCTATTCTTCTGATGGGAATCATGAAACCGACTTCTTTTTACTTAAAAGAGGTGCTTTTTTAGATAAAAAAGAAATGAATCTCGCAATAAATTTGGCAATGCCTTTGACGATTTCAAAAAGTAAATTAAAGCATTTCAGAAAAACTGAAACGCTCGATTTAGAATTGGTGGAAGAACATCGATTTGAATCTTTTTGGGAATTGGTTTTAGTGCCAAGACTATTCGAGAAACATAATGCAAAACCTGTTCATACCCTAGAGGAAATCAAAAAGTTAAAGGAAATGTTCCCCAATAACATCAAACAGTTTTCAGTGTATTATGAGGGCGTTATTATTGCTGGTATTACGTTATTCGAAACAGAAACTGTTGTAAAATCGCAATATGGAGCTACCACCAAGAAAGGCGAGGAGCTGCGCGCATTGGATTTTTTATTCATTCGTTTGATACAAAAATACAAGAGCGAAGGGAAGCTTTTTTTTGATATGGGTGTCGTTACTGATGACAATGAAAAAGGGTATAATGCAGGACTTTTGAAACAAAAAGAAGAATTAGGATGCTCTGTTTACAGTCAGGATTTTTATAAAATGAATCTCATATGATACCATTTCTTGATTTGAAAAAAATTAACGAACCGTATGAAACTGCATTTCAGGAAAAAATGAAAGCGGTTTTAGACAATGGCTGGTATATTTTAGGGAATGAAGTCAAGGAATTTGAAACCAGTTTTGCCAATTATTGCGGTACAAAGCATTGCATCGGTACGGGAAATGGTTTTGACGCTTTAGTTTTAATTTTTAAAGGGTATATTCAATTAAGGAAATTACAAAAAGGAGACGAAGTTATTGTTCCTGCAAACACCTATATTGCGAGTATTCTGGCTATTTTGCAAGCAGATTTAATTCCTATTTTGGTTGAGCCAAAGTTGGAAACTTACAACATCAATCCCGATTTAATTTCAGATAAAATCACTTCAAAAACCAAAGCAATTTTAGTAGTTCATCTTTATGGACAATTGGCAGAAATGGATGCGATACATGAAATTGCTGTCGCAAACGATTTGCTAGTTATTGAAGATGCGGCTCAGGCTCATGGTGCAATCAGAAATCAGAAATCAAGAATCAGCAATCAAAAATCAAGCGTAGCGTATAGTTTTTATCCTGGGAAAAATCTGGGAACATTAGGAGATGCCGGTGCCGTTATCACAAATGATTCGGACTTAGCAGAAGTCATTCGATCACTTCGTAATTATGGTTCGGAAACAAAATATTATAATGATTATATTGGAGTAAATTCAAGATTAGATGAATTGCAAGCGGCTTTCCTTAACGTGAAATTACCCAATTTAGACACTGAAAATGAATGGCGAAGAACTATTGCCAGACGTTATTTGTCTGAAATTAAAAACGATAAAATAATAGTGCCAAATTGGGATTTGTCAAATAATCATGTTTTTCATTTGTTTGTCATTCGAACACAAAACAGAATCGATTTACAAGACTATTTGCATCAAAATGGTATTCAAACGGTCATACATTATCCAGTTCCGCCACACAAACAAAAAGCATTTTCTTCCGAAGCTTCGGGATGGAATCCTTTATCTTTTCCAATCACCGAAAAAATTCATAATGAAGTGTTGAGTTTGCCTATAAGCCCAGTTTTGACGATGGATGAAGTGAGTTATATTGTTTCAGTTTTAAATAAATATTAGATGGGATTATTTAGTAGAATTAAACAATTGTGTTTTGTTACTTTTCGAATCAAAAAGTATGAATTTCTTTCAGATTGTAAAAGAGTTTTTGGTAAACCAAATCTTTTCTATCCATTATTGTTGAAAGGAAATGGGAAGATTCATTTTGGGAACAATGTTCAAATTGGTGTAGTTTCCTCTCCTTACTTTTTTTCAGGCTATACCTATTTAGAAGCCAGAAATGAAAATAGCGAAATTAACATTGGAAACAATGTTGCTATCAATAATGCTTTTTCTATTGTTTGTTTTTCTAAAGTTACCATCAAAGACAATGTTTTAATAGGCGGTAATTGCACTATTATTGATAATGATGGACATGATTTGAATATTGATAAAAGGAATGAGGGAAATCCAGATTCCTTTCCAGTGTACATTGGTGAAAATGTTTTCATTGGTTCCAATGTGTCTATTTTAAAAGGTGTTGAAATAGGGGATAACTCGGTTATAGGAAATGGGTCTGTAGTGACTAAAAATATTCCCAAAAATGTTGTTGCAGCAGGGAATCCAGCTAAAGTAATAAGGAATTTATAATGTTGAAATTCATAAAACAAAATACACTTCTAAAAGTAGTATCACTTAATTCTATTTCCGTAGTGGTGAGTTTTGTTTTGGGAATTATTTCTACAAAGATTGTGTCCGTTTATTTAGGAACTTCAGGAATGGCATTATTGGGGAGTTTCAGGAATTTTACAGGAATGATGAAGTCTGTAACTACATTAGGTATAAACAATTCATTTATAAAGTTATTTGTTGAGAATAAAGAGGATAAGAAAGAAATAGGCATTATTTATTCTACTTTTTTTTGGTTTTTCCTCCTGGTTTCATCAGTCATGGGGTTGCTTATTTTACTCTTTGCCAATAATATTTCCGAATTTTTATTTTTCACCAATTCGTTTACCAATCCCATTCGTTTTTTTGGATTGCTGCTCCCTTTAATTGTTATCAATGTATTTTGGATGGCAATCTACAACGCCTTAGAAAAGTATAAAAGGATTGTTATTTTACAGATTGTTTCCAATGTGCTGATTTTTGTTTTTACAGCTTTTTTAATTGTGAATCATGCTGTAAATGGAGGATTAGTTGCTGTCGCTTTGGGCGAATTAATAATGGTTTTAGTAACGTTTGGATTTGTTATAAAAGACAAAAGCTATTTTCAATTCAATCTCCAAAAAATTTTAGAAAAAAAATACCTGGATGTCATCAAGCGATTTTCTTCCATGGCATTATTGAGTGCTATAATTGCTCCAGCAACATTAATGCTGATACGGAATTTTATTATTGAAACACATTCCATTCAAGAAGCTGGAATCTGGGATGCAACGAATAAATTTTCCAGTTTTTATATGTTAGTTTTTAGTTCTGGATTATCATTGTACTACATGCCTAAATTGGCTTCTTTGACAACTGATGCAGCTTTTAAAGCGGAATTGAAATCCTATTTTAAATTTTTTGTACCGCTATGTTTATTGGCATTAGTGGCTGTTTTTTTGTTGAAAGGAATTATATTGAATATTGCTTTTACTTCAGCGTTTTTAAAAGTGAATGATGTGTTGATTTGGCAGCTTTTAGGCGATTTTTTAAGGATAATGACATTAGCTTTTGGGTATCAAATCGTTGTTAAAGCAAGTATTGAAAAATATTTTATTCTTGAAATAGTGTTTAATGTAGCGTATCTTTTATTGTCTTTTTATTTAGTGCCGCTTTTTTCTTTTGAAGGAGCTTTACAGGCGTATTTTTTTGCCAATTTAATAGTGTTCGTTCTGATTTTATTTATGTTTAGGAAATTGTTTTTGAATTCCAAGACGCCAAGTACTGATTCGCAATATTAATATAATCATGCTCTTTTTCGATAAATGCTCTGGCACGTTTTCCAATAGTAATAATGGCTTCGGGATTTTCAATCAAAAAGGAAAGTTCATTTATCAAGTAATCTACATCTGGTAATGCATTTATATTGATTCGTTCCTTTAAATTATAATGATCCATAAATTCTTTTCCACCGCCTGTAAAAACTACTTTTCCTTTTGCCATAGCTTCCAGGGCGTTGTACCCTTGGTCGTTAGCATAGATTTGATCTAAAACGATTTGTGCGCTATTGTATAAATGTATATAATCTTCATAAGGAAGGTTTTCAGTGATAATCACAGCTACTTTTTGAGCATATTTTTCCTGAATAATTTGCAACGCTTTTTCAAAATAAGCAATTCCTTTTTTGATGTAGCTGGAACGATTTATGCCAAGAAAAATAACAATTTTATCGTTAATTTTTTGTTCTTGAAACTCAATTTTTAGGGTGTTAACCGGATTCGGAATGAAATGAACGGAATATCCCATTTTCTCCATCGGAATCTTATAATCTAAATCGGAGGCAACTAGATTTTGGCAGTTTTCGACCAACCAATCAAAGGTTTTTCGATAGTTTTTTGTGGAGTACTTTAATGGATATTCAAAATGTTCTTTTAACGAATTATCCTCGAAATAAGGAGTCAGAATACTGTAAGCAGATTCTTTTTTGAGTAAATAATCAATAACCGGGGTTTCGTCACCACAGATTAATAAGCTTCTGTTTTTGATTTTTTTGAATATCTTTTTATAAAGTATTAGGGACAAAAAAGGGAACGTTTCAATTGCGTCCGAATTAATGAGCTGTACGTGATCAAAGTTTTTTAATTGTGGTAATAAAAGGAAAAATCGAAGACCTCTTTCAGCTTTCTCTAAATTGATACCCGTGAGTTTATAAAGGATATTTTTGATTTTTCGAGGCAGCCAACAACCCGATAAAAATGCTGGGTGGAACGAATAATCACTATCGAATTTTTTGAAATGATCTCCTGATGACAACAAAATAACTTCATGTCCCAGCATTATCAATCCTTCTTTTAAAGAATTATGCAATCGACTGTATTCGCCAATCAAAAGTATTTTCATTTACAAAGCTGAATTATTTATATTTGTGTAAATATAGTAACAAATTGATAAAAGAATTTAAAAAAGGAGATCTTGAAATAGTAATGGCTACGATGAATAGGGATTCTTTGGATTTTTTGATTCCTATGTTTCCTTTCTGTCATTTTTCAGAATTTTCAATTTTAATTATCAATCAAACCTCTGAAAATAAGCTGTTGGTTTCAGATTTTCCTTCCGTTAGAGTTGTAAATTCATTTGAAAAAGGGTTGTCGAAAAGCAGGAATTTAGGCTTACAAAATGCTCATGGAAAAATTGTTTTATTAGCCGATGACGATGAAGTTTTCAAGGAAGATTTTGAAAGCAATATTCTTAAAGCCCACAATAATTATCCTGAGGCAGCCAGCATTTGTTTTGCAATTGAAGGTTCAAATGGTTTGTTATTTAAAAAATATCCTTCTCAAACAAAATTGCAACTAAATAATCTAGACATTTTTAATATTTTGTCGATTGAAATAAGTTTAAAAAAAGCGGTATTCGACCAACTAAAGATTAAGTTTGATACTAATTTTGGACTTGGAAGTTCATTTATGATGGGAGAAGAAGCTATTTTTTTGTCAGATTTGAAAAATCAAAAACAAAACATAATCATTGTTCCTAAGGTTATAGCAGTTCATCCGGCGGTTTCAACAGATGATAAATTAAATTTGGAACAAAGGTATTATGTACTGGGTGCTTTCTTGACCAGAGTTTCAAATTATAATTATCTTAAAGGGGTTTTTTTGAAGTTGTTCTTTGATATTAAACAAAGCAAGATTAAAATAAACCAAGTTTTTGTAGCACTAAAAAGCGCAAACAAAGGAAAAGAAGATTTTTTACAACTTACTAAATGAAAACAACTCTTAACGCCATACAATTAATAAAAATTCCTGTTGTGGAAGATATACGTGGGAATCTGGCATTTATTCAAGAGGATGTTTTGCCATTTGAATTCAAACGTGTGTATTATCTTTTTGATGTGCCAAGTAATGCATACAGAGGTGGGCATTCACACATTGCGCAGCAAGAAACGCTGATTGCTTTGAGCGGAAGTTTTGAGGTTGTTCTTCAGGATGGATTAGAAAAAAAATCATTTATATTGAACAAACCAAATGTTGGATTGCTTATACCAACAGGCATTTGGAGAGAATTGCAAAATTTTTCTTCTGGAGCCGTTTGTTTGGTTTTGGCATCTGGTGTTTTCAAAGAAGAAGATTATATTAGGGATTTTGATGAATTTTTGGAATCAAAAAAATGAAGCTTCTTTATATAGTTCCCAACATAAATAACGAAGGCGGTGTAGCCAGAGTCCTTTCGATAAAAGCTAATTATCTGGTTGAAAAATTGGGATATGAAGTTCATGTTCTGACTCAAAACGAGGGTTTCTATCCTTTGTTTTATTCTTTTAATTCCAATATTATTTTTCACGATTTATCATTGAAAGGTAACTTTTTTCAGTTTTTTAATTCTTTTGCGAAAGGGTTAAAAAGTAAAATTAAAGCAATTCAACCCGATATTGTTGTTGTTTGTGATAATGGTTTAAAGGCATATTCAATTCCTTTTATTTTAAAAAATAAAGTTCCTCTTATTCTAGAAATGCACAGTTCTAAGTTTGTTGAAGAAAGAGAATTAAAGGATGATTTCTTGACGAAAATGGTGTCTAATGGTATTCATGCTTTAAAAAAAATCGGGATAAAGGAATACGATCGATTTGTTGTTGTAACAAGTGAAAGCATTGCAGAATGGAATATAGATGATACAATTGTTATTCCAAATCCCCTTTGGTTTACTTCAGAAAAATCGAGTGCTTTAGAAAGTAAAAAAGTAATTGCTGTTGGCAGGCATACGTATGAAAAAGGATTTGACAGAATGTTGCAAATCTGGAAAAAAGTTGTTGCAAAACACCCGGATTGGACTTTGGAAATTTACGGCAAATCAGCTAAAAATATCGATTTAAAATTGTTGGCTGAAAACCTAAATGTTTCAGACAATGTTGTTTTTTATGAACCGGTTCAGGATATTGATAAGAAATATTTAGAAGCTTCATTTTATCTGATGTCGTCTCGATTTGAAGGTTTTGGGATGGTTTTAATTGAGGCTATGGCTTCCGGATTGCCTTGTGTTGCTTATGATTGTCCGTGTGGGCCAAGAGGAATTTTGTCTCATGGTGAAGACGGTTTTTTGATTGAAAACGGCAACGAATCAGATTATGTAAAGGGTGTTGAGACTTTAATCGAAAATGCGACATTAAGAAGAGAAATGGGGAAAAAGGCAAAAATATCCAGCGAAAAATACAATATAGATGCTATTATGCAAACTTGGAATCAATTATTCATTGGACTCAAAAAGCGTTAATTTTTATCATTTATCGAACATAAATAGCCAACTCGAAACCAATTAAAAAGGAATAAATTAGGATTCTTTCCAGTCAAATTTTGCAATAATAGATGTTTCTCAAAAATGGAATGTATTTTTGAAATGATAAAAGTGGATTTTGTTCTTTTTAAAAAATGATACAATTGAATCAGTCTTACAAATTCAATATCAATTTTTTCTTCTTCGTACAGCGAAATCAAATTTTCTAAAGACTCTTTGGTCTTGTTCAGATAAGCCAAATTGGTATCAATATCTCCATGTTCAACAGGATTTTCAATATGATTTACTTTAGATTTTAATAAACTCAATTGATATGAAAGTTGGGTGTCATCATGACCGTATTTCTTTCTGTTTTTGTCAAATTTCACTTTTTTGAAACAGTCTTTTTTGATTACGGTATTATTAAAAAGTAACGATTGATACGGTTTTTTCTTTCGGTTTATTGCAGATTTATCCTCAATAAACCTTCCGTATTTCCAACGTAGTTTTTGGTTGTCAGAAGGACATTTTTCAGGATGTAACCTACCGCCATATACAACATCAAAATCATGAAGGTTGTCAATGTGTTTTTTTATGTAATGGTCATGAATAATAATTGAATCTCCGTCAATGAAAAGCAAATAATCAAATTTTGCTTGTTCGGCAAGGGAATTTCTGTTTTCACGATGTGCCAGATTTTCTTTTAAGGAGACAAAACTGCAATTTGATAATGCATTCACATTTTCATTGAGTACATTCAAACCTGATTTTGAAGCATCGTCTTGACATAGAATTTCAAAATCTATTCCGCAATCCATACATTGTTTGTGCAACTCTAAAACAAGAGGATAAACATTGTAATTGTATATTGGAACAAGAATGGAAAGCATTATGCCGTTCTCTGAACCACTTCAAAGATTTTTGCATCTTCACATTTCAATGTTTTAGATGGGAATTTCATCAATAATGCATAATCGTGTGTGGCCATAATGATGGTTTTTCCGTTAGCATTGATGCTTTTTAATACTTCTAAAACTTCGGCACTGGTTTGTGGGTCAAGGTTTCCTGTTGGTTCGTCAGCAAGGATTAATTCAGGGTCGTTCAGTAAAGCTCTGGCAATGGCAACACGTTGTTGTTCTCCTCCAGAAAGTTGATGCGGCATTTTATTGCCAAATTCTCTCATCCCTACTTTATTTAAAACCTCGTCAATCTTGTTTTGCATTTCTACGTTGTCAATCCAGCCGGTAGCTTTTAGAACAAATAACATATTGTCTTTTACAGTTCTATCCGGTAATAATTTGAAATCTTGAAAAACGATTCCAATCTTTCTTCTCAAAAACGGAATGTCATCTTCTTTTAAAGTGGCTAAATCAAAATCTACAATATTTCCTTCTCCTTCTGTTAAAGGTAAATCAGCATATAAAGTTTTCATTAAACTACTTTTTCCAGAGCCTGTTTTTCCAATAATATAAAGGAATTCACCATGTTTTACCTCCAAGTTTACTTGGGATAAAATAGATTTACCTTCTTGATAAATATTTACATTTTTTAGAGACAGTACGGATTGTGACATAGTTTGCATTTGTTTATTGGGTAAAAGTAATAAGATAACGGTTCTATTCAAAATAAATTCTATTCAATTAGATAGAATTCTGATAATTATAAATAATAAGTGAAAGTAGCGGAGTTTAAAGGGATGAATAAAGTTAAATTCTTCAGTGTTAAAAAAAATGTTCATAATAAAAGCCGATAACGATTCGTTATAGACTTCAGAATATGATACATTTGAATTATTAAAATAAAATCACAATGCGTAAAATTTCTTGGCTCTTCTTTATTCCAATTTTCATTATAACTGCCTCTGTTTCGGCACAAAAATCAACAATTTACACTCACGATTCAAAAGATTTCAATAAAGCGGTTTCTTTATTTAAAGATGCGCAATATGCATCGGCGCAACTAATTTTTAATAAAGTAAAGGAAACAGCGACTACTGAAGAACTAAAATCAGATTGTGCCTATTATGCCGCTAATTGCGCCATTCGAACCAATCAATCCAATGCGGATGAATTGATGGAGCAATTTGTTTCGGATTATCCTACGAGTGTAAAACAAAATCAGGCGTACATTGAAGTGGCACATTATCATTTTAATCAAGGGAATTATCCGCAAGCATTGCAATGGTTTGATAAAGTAGACGAAAGCAGTTTAAGCAGAAACGACCAAGATAAATTCAATTTTCAGAAAGGGTATAGTTTTTTTAATGCCAAAAAGAAAAAAGAAGCTACAGTGTATTTGAATAAAGTCGTAAACTCTGCCGAATATGGTTCTCAAGCCAAATATTATTTGGGGTTTATGGCGTATGAAGGTGATGATTACAAGCAGGCAACAAAGTATTTTGACGAAGTTTCAGGCGAAGAAAAGTACAAAGAAAAGCTTTCGTATTATCAGGCTGACATGAATTTTAAGTTGGGGAATTTCCAAAAAGCAATTGATTTAGGACAGAAAGCAATGGCTAAATCAACTCCTTTGGAAAAATCTGAACTGAGTAAAATCATTGGCGAAAGCTACTTCAATTTGAAACAATATGATAAAGCAATTCCATATTTAGTAGATTATAAAGGAAAAAAAGGAAAATGGAATAATACGGATTTTTACCAATTAGGATATGCGTATTACAAACAAAAAGACTACGAAAACGCGATTTCTCAGTTCAATAAAATCATTGGAGGGAAAGATTTTGTAGCGCAAAATGCCTATTATCATTTGGGAGAAAGTTACCTGAATACCGATAAAAAACAGCAGGCTTTGAATGCTTTCAAAAACGCTTCTGAAATGGATTTTGATTTAGCAATTCAAGAAGATGCGAGCCTGAATTATGCAAAATTAAGTTATGAATTAGGAAATTCGTATCAAAGTGTACCTGCAGTTTTGCAAGCTTTTTTGAAAAAATATCCAGATAATGCAAGCCGTTCAGAGGTGGAGAAATTATTGATAGATTCTTATATTTCGTCTAAAAACTACAAAGAAGCCTTAGTTTTATTGGAGAAAAATAAATCGCCAGAAAACAAATTAGCGTACCAAAAAGTACTTTTTTACAGAGGTTTAGAATTATACACCGATGGGAATTATCCGGAAGCCTTGAAGATGTTCACAAAATCTGTGAGCGAACAAAAAGATGCCGTTTTTACGGCTCGTGCTACTTTCTGGCAAGGTGAAACGGAATATGTTTTGAATGATTTCAAAGACGCATTATTAAGTTTCAAGCAATTCATTGGTGCAAACCAAGCGGCTACAACACCAGAATTTAAAAACAGCAATTACAATATTGCTTACACGTATTTTAAATTGAAAGAATACGATCAAGCGGGTAATTATTTCCAAAATCAAATAGAAAAAGCACCTTCGGATAAAGTACGTTTGAATGATTCGTATTTGCGTTTGGCGGATTGCCGTTTTGTAACTTCAAAATACGGTCCGGCTATGGATGCGTACAGTAAAGTGATAGAATCTAAAAGTGTAGATGCAGATTATGCGTATTTTCAAAAAGCGATTTGCTATGGATTTATAGCAAAAAATGACAAGAAAATAGATGAGCTAAATGCTTTTTTACAATTATATCCAAAATCAGAATACAGAGACGATGCGCTTTTTGAACTTGCTAATACTTATGTTGCCGAGAATAAAAATGACCTTGCCGTTAAAACTTATGACCGTTTAAATACGGAATTTAAAAAAGGATCTTTCACTTCCAGATCTATTTTGCGTCAGGGATTAGTGTATTATAACACGGATAAAGATGAGCAGGCATTGTTGAAATTTAAGAAAGTAGCTGCTGATTTTCCTAGAACTCCTGAGGCTTTAGAAGCGGTAGCAACCGCTCGATTGATTTATGTGGACAATGGCAGAGTTGATGAATATGCAACTTGGGTTCGTACGTTGGATTTTGTTGCTGTAACAGATGCAGAGCTTGATAATGACACGTATGAAGCTGCTGAAAAACAATTTCAACAAAATAATGTTAAGCAAGCAATAGCAGGATTTAGTGGTTATATAAACCAATTTCCTCGTGGGATTCATGCTTTGCAGGCTAATTATTATTTGGCTCAATTGTATTATTCTGAAGGTTCGGAGAGTAAATCTATTGCTAATTATGAATATGTAATTGCGCAATCTAGAAGTGAATTTACAGAACAATCGTTATCAAGATTAGCTCAAATTTTCCTTAAAAATAAAGAGTATGAGAAAGCAATTCCGGTTTTATCCCGTTTAGAAAACGAAGCGGATATTTCTCAGAATAAAACTTTTGCACAATCTAATTTGATGAAATCGTATTATGACAAAAAGGATTATCCAAATTCAGTTATTTATGCAGAGAAAGTATTGATGAATCCTAAAACGGATGATAATGTAAAAAGTGATGCGCAAATTATTATAGCGCGTGCGGCAATTGAAACAGGTGATGAAGCGAAAGCGAAAGTTGCCTACGCAAAATTGATGACGATTGCTAAAGGAGAATTAGCTGCCGAAGCCTTGTATTATGATGCTTATTTTAAAAATAAAGACGAAAAGTTTGAAGCTTCTAATACTGCTGTTCAAAAATTAGCGAAGAATTATTCCAGCTATAAATATTTTGGTGCGAAAGGATTAGTATTAATGGCGAAAAACTTTTACGGACTAAAAGACAGTTATCAGGCAACATACATTTTAGAAAATGTAATCCAAAATTTTACTGATTTTACGGATGTAGTTTCAGATGCACAAAGAGAATTGGATACTATAAAAGCTGAGGAATCTAAAACAAATTCATCGATAACTAAATAAAGAAGGCTGTGATTGTATGTTGGAAAACAACAAAAATCGGCATGAAATTTTTAGAATAATGGAAAGTCAAAAAACAAATAGAATGAATTTACCTTTTTACATCGTTGATGTTTTTACAAAGCAAAAATATGCAGGCAATCAATTGGCTGTTTTTTTAGAGGCTGAAGCCTTAAGTGACGAACAGATGCAAAAAATTGCCCGTGAAATCAACTTTGCGGAAAGCACTTTTATAACAAAGCTTGACCCTGAAAATAAAGCAGCAACAATTAGAATTTTTACTCCAGAGCACGAAATGAAGTTTGCTGGACATCCAATAATAGGAACATCGTGGGTTTTGATGAATACCATATTTGAAGGCCAACCAGAAAAGATTACGTTATCGGTTCCAATTGGTGAAATTCCAGTGCGTCAATCGGGAGATTTGGTTTGGTTGCAGGCGGCTCAACCTCAGTTTTTGGATACTTTTTCAGCAGAAGGTTTTTTATCCTTCAGCAATTTAAGCAGTGCTGATTTTGATGATAAATTTTCCATTCAGGAAGTAAGCACAGGAAGCGCTTTTGTAATTGTTCCTCTGAAAAATAAAAAAGCATTGGAGAATTTAATTCTTGACAAGGATAAAATGAACGAATGGTTGCATGCACACTGTAAAACCAATCATAGAGCGTTATATTTTTATTGTTTAGAAGATGGAAAACTCATTAGCAGAATGCTATGTGTTGAAAACAATCAACTTATTGAAGATGCTGCAACGGGAAGTGCCAGCACTTGTTTACAGGCTTTTCTTTTGAAATATTATTCACCAGAAATTAAAATAGTCAATCATCAGGGAGATTTTATAAACAGGGCTTCCCAAATTTATTTTGATGGAAAATTAAGTGAAAATCATTTTGATATAAAAATAGGCGGAGAAACGCAATTCATTGCAAAAGGCGAATGGGAAGTTTAAAGATTAAGATTATTAGCGTTAGAAATAAGAAGTAAAAAAAATAAAACATGACATTTAAACAATTGAACATAAAATCATTCACAAATAAGGCAGCAACGTTTTCGGTTCCCTTTCCTTCAGTGAGAATTGGGTTGGGGATTTTATTCTTCTTCGTATTCCAATTTTCGTTTGCACAAAAGAAAGAGCAAATAGGAACAGAGACCGTAAATGTTGTAAAACCGTATACGCCAAAAATTTCGGACGCTTTCAAGGTAAAAGAAATTCCTGAACTGGATGAAGACGCAAATGCCAAAAAAGAAAAGATAAAGTACACGATTTTCTCTTTTCCGGTAGCTTCAACTTTTACACCATCCAAAGGGAAAGCAGAAGGGGTAGAAAAAGAAAAACAAGCCCATTTGTTTAAAAATTACGCCACTTTTGGAGTGGGTAATTACGGAACCTTTATTGGGGAATTATTCGTGAATCATGATCTTAATGACACGGATTATGTTGGTGGAATGTTTCGTCATCATTCGTCTGAGGGTGGAATCCAAAATATAGCATTAGAGGATGGTTTTTACGATACATCGCTGGACTTGATGTATGGTTCCAATCAAAAAGACGTGTCCTGGAATTTGGATTTGGGGTATCAAAACCAAATTTATAATTGGTACGGATTACCTGCAAATTTTGGCAGCACTTTGACTCCTCAAGACAGAATGGTTTTGATTAACGGAATTAATCCTCAGCAAACTTACGGTACGATATCGTTAGGCGGAAATGTAGCCTTTAACGAAAGTATTTTGAACAAAGCAAGTCTGAAATACAATCATTTTTCGGATGCTTCAGGATCTTCTGAAAATCGTTTTTATGCAAAACCAACAGTAGAATTTGATGTAATGGAAAGCGCGGTAAAAACAAATATAATTGTAGATTATGTTAGCGGTAGTTTCAAGAAAAATTATTTAAATACCAATACAGAGCGTGTAAAATATGGTTTTACAAATTTTGGAATTGTTCCCAGTTTTGTAATGCAGGAAGATGATTGGACGCTGAATATTGGAGCTGGTTTGTTTTATAGTATGGATAATGAAAACAGCAACAATACCTTTTTAGTGTATCCACAATTCAATGCTTCTTACAAAGTTGTTGGTGATTTGATGATTTTCTATGCAGGAGCCGAAGGGGATTTAGAGCAAAACTCCTATATGGATTTTGTCAACGAAAATCCGTTTTTATCACCAACATTGAATATTGCGCCAACAGATAAGCAGTATGATATTTTTGCCGGATTAAAAGGAAAATTAACCAATACAGTAAGTTATAATATAAAAGCTTCGTATGCAAACGAGAGAAATAAAGCTTTATTTAGAAGCAATGATTATACTGAAAATGCGGGTAACGAGGATTATGCTTTTGGAAATTCCTTTCAAGTGGTGTATGACGATATGAAAACATTGCGTTTTTACGGAGAACTAAAAGCTGATTTTTCTTCAGCTGTATCTTTTGGAATCAATGGAACTTTCAGTAGTTACACCAATGATTTTCAGCAAGAAGCTTGGAATATGCCAACAATTAAAATAAATTCAAATCTTGATTTCAATATAACTGAGAAATGGTTCGCTGGTGCAAATGTGTTTTATGTAGGCGAGCGTAAAGATATCCAGATAAATACTGATTTTTCAGCGAATGCTGCTCCTGTAACTTTAAAATCTTATTTTGATGTAAATGCAAATGTAGGATTCAAATACAGCGATCGATTGACTGCTTTTGCAAGAGCCAATAATATCACTAATAATGCTTACCAAAAATGGCAGAATTATCCGGTTCAAGGTTTTCAGGTAATTTTAGGAGTGAACTATAAATTTGATTTTTAATTTTTTACTTAACCACAAAGTTCACAAAGAAGATACAAAGACTACAGAAAGTTTAATCATAAAGAAGTCAACCTTTTGTCTTCTTTATGATTAAACTTTTTCTAAATACAGAAACTATAATAAAAAAACTTCGTGAACATTGTGCTTTCTTTGTGAACTTTGTGGTTAAACTTTAAATTATGACTTTCAAGCAAAAAATACATACGCATTATCTACAATTAGTTCAGGATAGAATCGATGTTTTCAAAGACATGATTGTAGCGCTTACCGAAGATTCTAAGAACGATGCCAAAGGTTCTGCCGGAGACAAACACGAAACCGCTTTGTCAATGATGCATATTGAGCAGGAAAAACTCAATCGTAAATTGAGAGAAGTACTGGATCAAAAAACAGTTTTAGATAAAATTGATGCCACTACAATTGCCGAAACCATCATTGTGGGCAGCTTGGTAAAAGCAAACGGAATCTATTTGTACCTGAGTGTGGCGCTTCCTAAAATCAATGTCGAAGGAATCAATATTATCGCATTGTCACCACAATCGCCTTTGGGAAATAAACTCATGGGAAATCAAGAAGGGTTTACTTTTGAGATTAATGGTACGAAGTATTTAGTGGAGAATATTGAATAAAATCTGTTATAATCCGTCCCGAAACTTCGGGAGTTGCATCTGCCTTATCCGCGTCCTATTTTACAATCCACAACTTCAATTCTGTTTTTATTCTTTTTTAATTACATTTTAAATACAAATAATCATTTTTAGTTATTGTTTGTAATTAAAAATGGCATTTGTGTTTTTCAATTAGAACTATAACTCCATCTTTGCCCTATAAAAATAAACAAAAACATTAAAAATATATAGTTATGTGCGGAATAGTATGTGCCTTTGATTTAAAACAAAAAGCGGAAGTTTTAAGACCACAAGTATTAGAAATGTCTAAAATTATCCGTCATCGTGGACCGGACTGGAGTGGAATTTTCAGTAATGAAAAAGCTATTTTGTCTCACGAGCGTTTGGCAATTGTTGATCCTGCGTCAGGGAAACAACCTTTATTTAGTGAAGACAAACAACTTGTTTTAGCTGCAAATGGTGAAATCTATAACCACCGAGAATTGCGTAAACAATTTGAGGGGAAATACAACTTTCAAACAGAAAGTGACTGTGAAGTTATTTTAGCACTTTACAAAGAAAAAGGACCTCATTTTATAGATGAAATGAACGGAATTTTTGGATTTGCCATTTATGATGTAGAAAAAGATGAGTATTTTGTTGCTCGTGATCACATGGGAATTATTCCATTATACATAGGTTGGGATGAGCACGGAACTTTTTATGTGGCTTCAGAATTGAAAGCATTAGAAGGATATTGTACTAAAATCCAATTGTTTCCTCCGGGACATTATATGTCAAGTAAAGATGGCGAATTTGTACAATGGTATAAAAGAGAATGGACAGATTACGATGCCGTAAAAGACAACGTAACCAGCATTGACGAAATTAAAGTCGCTTTAGAAGCAGCAGTTCACAGACAATTGATGAGTGATGTGCCTTATGGAGTATTACTTTCAGGAGGATTAGATTCTTCTATTACTTCGGCTGTAGCCAAAAAATATGCGCAAAAACGTATTGAATCTGGTGATGTTGCTGATGCTTGGTACCCACAATTACACTCTTTCTCAGTAGGATTAGAAGGTTCTCCAGATTTAGCGGCTGCACAAGTAGTGGCAGATCATATTGGAACTATTCACCACGAAATAAAATTCACTATTCAGGAAGGTTTAGATGCAGTTAAAGATGTGATTTACAACCTGGAAACGTATGATGTGACTACGATTAGAGCATCAACACCAATGTGGTTAATGGCGAGAGTCATCAAATCAATGGGAATTAAAATGGTATTATCGGGTGAAGGAGCAGATGAACTTTTTGGAGGATACTTGTATTTCCACAAAGCGCCAAACGCAAGAGAATTCCACGAAGAAAACGTACGTAAATTAGGTAAATTACACATGTATGACTGTTTGCGTGCCAACAAAAGTTTAGCAGCATGGGGAATTGAAGGACGTGTGCCGTTTTTAGATAAAGAATTTATGGATGTGGCGATGAGAGTTAATCCACAAGATAAAATGATCAACAAGGAACATCCTATGGAAAAATGGGTAGTTCGTAAAGCTTTTGAAGAAATGCTTCCGCCAAGTGTTGCTTGGAGACAAAAAGAACAATTTAGTGATGGTGTAGGATACGGTTGGATTGATACTTTGAAAGAGGTTGTAGCTGTTGAAATTTCGGATGAACAATTAGCAAATGCCAAATACAAGTTCCCTCTACAAACGCCAACTTCAAAAGAGGAATATTATTATCGTTCTATTTTCCATGAGCATTTTCCAAGTGATGCCGCAGCTTTGTGTGTTCCGCAAGAAGCAAGTGTGGCGTGTAGTACAAAAATTGCATTGGAATGGGATGAAGCATTCAAGAACATGAATGATCCTTCAGGAAGAGCAGTAGCTAGTGTGCATGATGATGCATATGCAAAAGCCTAAACAGTATTGAAATAAGATTTTATAAATAGATAAAAACGCTCTCCATTTCGAGAGCGTTTTTTTATGGGAACTATTTTTATGGAGAAGGTTACAATTTGAAAAAAATATAATTACGGCATTGTCTAAAATAATTAGGTGGAGTTTTTTTATATTAGCATAACTAAATTGTTTATTATGAGATTTATTACATCATTCCTTGCTTTATTTTTATTGATTTCCTGTGATCAAAAGGATAAGATTTCCGTTGATACCATTATTACAGATGCAACGATTTATTCCATCAATAATTCTTTTGAAAAGGCTTCGGCTATGGCAATTGATGAGGGAAAAATTGTAGCTATTGGTACAAATCGTGAAATTGCAAAACAATATGAATCTAAGAATACGATAGAAGCCGAAGGGAAATTTATTTATCCAGGCTTGATTGATGCGCATTGTCATTTTTACAGCTATGGATTAAGTTTACAGGAAGCTGATTTGCGCGGTACTAAAAGTATGGACGAAATAATTACTCGTTTAAAGGCTTTTCAAAAAGATAAAAATCCAACGTTTATTGTAGGTAACGGTTGGGATCAAAACGATTGGAAAGTAAAAAAATATCCTACAAAAGCAGAATTGGATACTGCCTTTCCTGATATTCCTGTAGTATTGAATAGAGTTGACGGGCATGCAATTATAGTGAATAGTAAGGCATTGAAATTGGCCGGAATTACAAAAAATACGAAAGCTGCTGGTGGTCAAATTGAAATTGTAAACGGGGAACCAACAGGAATTTTAGTTGATAATCCGATGGAATTGGTTTTTAAAATAATTCCGAAACCAACTCGTAAAATACAAATAGCCGCTTTATTGGATGCTGAAAAAGTGATGTTTGATTATGGATTGACAACTGTAAATGATGCAGGATTAGATCCGGATATTATTCATTTGATGGATAGTTTGCAAAAAGCAAAATTGATGAAGCTTAATGTTTATGCTATGATTACAGCAAATCAAAAAAATATCGACTTGTATCTAAAAAAAGGAATTTATAAAACCGATAATCTAAATGTCCGTTCTTTTAAAATGTATGGTGATGGCGCTTTGGGTTCTCGTGGCGCTTGCATGCACAAACCGTATTCTGACAAGCCAGACCAATATGGCGCTTTGTTGGCACCGGTTACAGAATTAAAAGAAGTGGCAAGGCAAATTGCGGTTTCGGATTTTCAACTCAACACACATGCCATTGGAGACTCTGCAAATACGGTGATTTTAAAAATATACAGACAAGTTTTAGAAGGTACTAAAGACCGAAGATGGAAAATTGAGCATGCCCAAGTTTTGCGTGAAGCTGATTTTGACTATTTTAAATTCGGGATTATCCCTTCGGTTCAACCTACGCATGCGACATCCGATATGTATTGGGCTGGTGATAGATTGGGGAAAGAAAGGCTGAAAAATGCGTATGCTTATAAAAAATTACTCCAAAAAGCTGGAATGGTAGCTTTAGGAACCGATTTTCCTGTAGAGGAAGTGAACCCGATGCTTACTTTTCATGCTGCAGTTGCAAGGAAAGACAGTAAGGAATACCCAAAAGGTGGTTTCCAGATGGAAAATGCTTTGACTAGAGCCGAAACTTTAAGAGGAATGACCATTTGGGCAGCTTATTCTAATTTCGAAGAAAAAGAAAAAGGAAGTCTTGAAGTGGGTAAATGGGCTGATTTTGTAATGTATGATCAGGATTTAATGAAAGTGGAAGAGCATAAAATTGTAAAAATGAAGCCAACAAGTACGTATTTAAAAGGCAAGAAAGTGAAATAAATAAGAGGATACTTTTTGAGGATTTACAATTGTAATGGAATAATTTTATTAATTGAGTATTTTAATTACACTTTAAATGTAAAATTATTTTTTTTGTTTTAAATTTAAACTAAATAGTGTGTTTGTGTTTTGTATTTGTAACTACTGTCGCATATTTGTTGAGTTAGAATTGGTAAAAAATAAAAATATAATGTTATGTGCGGAATATTAGCCATTATTGGAAGAGCAAAAGATGAACAGCTAGTTGGGGAACTTTCGAAAAGAATGTCGCATCGTGGCCCGGATGAAAGTGATTTGCATGTTACCGAAAAAGGACATATTTTGAGCCATGAACGGTTGTCTATAATCGATTTGCATTCTGGAAAACAACCGATACAAGGCACAAAAACGGCCTATATGGTTCATAATGGCGAAATATACAATCATCAGGAATTAAGAGATGGTGTTTTGAAAGAACATACTTTTAGAACTAAATCAGATTCAGAGGTTATTGTGCATTTGTACGAAGAGTTTGGATATGATTTTTGCAATATGTTGGATGGAGATTGGGCTTTTGTAGTCGTTGATGGTGATGATTTTATTGCGGGTAGAGACCCAATGGGAGTAAAGCCGTTGTATTATGGTTTGGACGAAAGAGGAAGAATCTATTTTTCATCGGAAATGAAACCTATTGCAGATCAATGTAAAACATTTTCTACTTTTCCTCCAGGACATTTTTATACTCAAAAAACGGGTTTTGTAAAATATTACAAGCCGGAATATGAAGATTATTTAAAAGCAGACCAAGAATTAGATTTAGAATTAATCAGAGAAACTTTGACCGAAGCGACTCGTAAACGACTGATGAGTGATGTGCCAATTGGGGTGTTGCTTTCTGGAGGATTGGATTCTTCCTTGACTTCGGCAATTGCTTCCAGACTCTTGGCGGAAAGCGGTAAAAAATTACATTCATTCTCGATTGGTTTAGATGCTGATGCTCCGGATGCTGCTGCTGCCAGAAAAGTAGCGGAATATTTAGGAACGGAACATCATGAAATTCACTTTACTATCGAAGAAGGAATTAAAATATTGGACAAACTAATCTGGCATTTAGAAACCTATGACGTGACTTCGGTAAGAGCAAGTACTCCAATGTATTTCTTATCTAAAGCGATTACGGATATGGGAATAAAAGTGGTGCTTTCGGGCGAAGGAGCAGATGAGATTTTTGGAGGATATTTGTATTTTAGAAATGCGCCTTCAACAGAAGATTTTCAAAAGGAAACAATCGAAAGAGTGCAGAAATTATTTACTGCCGATTTATTAAGAGCTGATAAATCAACGATGGCTCACGGATTAGAGGCTAGAGTTCCGTTTTTAGACAAAGCTTTCTTGGAGATGGCAGTTTGTATCAAAGCAGAAGAAAAGATGCCTAAAACGTACGATGGAAAGGAAAAATACATTCTGAGAAAAGCATTTGACACACCGGATAATCCATATCTTCCAGAAGAGGTTTTATGGAGACAAAAAGAACAGTTTTCAGATGGAGTAGGATACAACTGGATTGATCAATTGATTGAATACTGTTCCTCTCAAGTTACTGATGAGCAATTAGCCGGAGCTGCTACTGAATTTCCATACAATTCCCCTGCAACTAAAGAAGCGTATTTTTACAGGTCTATATTTAATAAATATTATCCGCAAGTTAGTGCGGCACAAACGGTTAGAAAATGGATTCCGAAATGGCAAGAAAATCAGGATCCAAGCGGAAGAGCCAATGCAGCGCACGTTCAGGCAGATACCGAAATTGCTAAAACAGGAGTTACGGTTTAAAATATTAAATTGATTTTGCAGGAATAGAAAACGCTCTCGATTTTGAGAGCGTTTTTTTTGGAGTTATATGAACAAATGTTAATAACTTAAGAGCTTAAAAAGGGATTTTAACGGTTATATAATTTGCGTTTTTATATATTTGCGTGTTAGACAAAAATTACATTTTTTTAGAATAAAATATATGAGCGAAGAAATCAAGAAGGACAATTATTCAGCGGATAGTATTCAGGCATTAGAGGGAATGGAGCACGTAAGAATGCGTCCATCAATGTATATTGGAGATGTAGGTGTTCGAGGACTACACCATTTAGTTTATGAGGTTGTAGATAACTCTATTGATGAGGCAATGGGAGGTCATTGTGATACCATCAGAGTCGATATAAATGAAGATGGGTCTATTTCTGTTGAAGATAATGGACGTGGTATCCCGGTTGGTATTCATAAAAAAGAAGGTGTTTCGGCATTGGAGGTTGTAATGACTAAAATTGGTGCCGGAGGTAAATTTGATAAAGATTCGTATAAAGTTTCTGGAGGACTTCACGGTGTTGGGGTTTCTGTTGTAAATGCTTTGTCCAATCATTTGAGAGCTACCGTTCACAGTAGTGATGGAAAAGTATACGAACAAGAATACGAAAAAGGAAAAGCGTTGTATCCGGTTAAACAAATTGGGGAAACGTCTAAAAGAGGGACAATCGTAACTTTTTACCCTGATCCAAGTATTTTTACCCAAACGATAGAGTATTCGTATGATACTTTGTCAGCTCGTATGCGTGAATTGTCTTTTTTGAATAAAGGAATTACAATTACTTTTACAGATAAAAGAGAATTAGATAAAGACGGAAATTTTGTTTCTGAAATTTTTCATTCTGATGAAGGTTTAAAAGAATACATCCGTTATTTAGATGGAAATCGTGAGCCAATTATTGCACACGTTATTTCTATGGACCATGAAAAAGGAGAGATTCCGGTTGAAGTTGCGTTAATTTATAACACAAGTTACACTGAGAATATTTTCTCTTATGTGAATAATATCAACACACATGAAGGAGGAACGCACTTGCAAGGTTTCAGAACTGGTTTGACCAGATCATTAAAGAAATATGCAGATGCTTCTGGAATGTTAGATAAGTTGAAGTTTGATATTTCTGGTGATGACTTCCGTGAAGGATTGACGGCTATTATTTCGGTAAAAGTTGCTGAACCACAATTTGAAGGGCAAACTAAAACAAAACTGGGGAACAGAGAAGTTGTTTCTCCGGTGAGTCAGGCAGTGAGTGAAATGATTGAGAATTATTTGGAAGAAAATCCAAATGATGCCCGTATCATCGTTCAAAAAGTAATTCTTGCAGCACAAGCACGTCACGCAGCCAAAAAAGCGCGTGAAATGGTACAACGCAAAACCGTAATGGGTGGCGGTGGATTGCCAGGAAAACTTTCTGATTGTTCGGAACAAGATCCTGCAAAATGTGAAGTATACCTTGTCGAGGGAGATTCGGCAGGTGGAACGGCTAAACAAGGTCGTGATCGTGCGTTTCAAGCTATTTTGCCATTACGTGGTAAGATTTTGAACGTAGAAAAAGCAATGCATCACAAAGTTTTTGAAAACGAAGAGATTCGAAATATATTTACTGCTCTTGGTGTTACAATTGGAACTGCCGAAGATAGTAAAGCGTTGAATATTGAAAAATTACGTTACCATAAAGTAATTATTATGTGTGATGCCGATGTGGATGGTAGCCACATTTCTACTTTAATCTTGACATTCTTCTTTAGATTCATGAAAGAATTAATCGAAGAAGGTCACGTATATATTGCAGCACCACCTTTATATTTAGTTAAAAAGGGGAACAAGAAAGAATACGCTTGGAATGACGTACAACGTGATCAAGCGAATGAAAGAATGGGTGGAAGCGCAGGAATTCAACGTTATAAAGGTCTTGGGGAGATGAACGCGGAGCAATTGTGGGAAACTACAATGGATCCAAGTTTCAGAACTTTACGTCAGGTAACTATTGACAGTTTGGCGGAAGCCGATAGAGTTTTCTCTATGTTGATGGGTGATGAGGTACCACCAAGAAGAGAATTTATTGAGAAGAATGCAGTTTATGCTAATATTGATGCATAACGTAGTTTAATCGTTTGCTTTTTGTTTGAATAAATTACGATTAACACCATAGAGATTAACCAAATTAACTAATAACCGAATAAACTTTAAAATATGAAAGTTACCATTGTAGGAGCAGGAAATGTAGGTGCGACCTGTGCAGATGTAATTTCTTATAGAGGAATTGCCAGCGAAGTAGTGTTGTTAGATATCAGAGAAGGTTTTGCTGAAGGTAAAGCTTTAGATATTATGCAGTGTGCTACTAATACGGGTTTTAATACCAAAGTATCAGGCGTTACTAATGATTATTCTAAAACCGCTGGAAGTGATGTAGTTGTGATTACATCAGGAATTCCAAGAAAACCAGGGATGACTCGTGAAGAATTAATAGGTATTAATGCAGGAATCGTGAAAACGGTTGCTGAAAACGTATTGAAACATTCACCGGATACTATAATAGTTGTAGTTTCTAATCCTATGGATACCATGACTTATTTGGCATTGAAATCTACTGGATTGCCAAAAAATAGAATAATAGGTATGGGAGGAGCATTAGACAGCTCTCGTTTCAGAACGTATTTGTCTTTAGCTTTAGATAAACCTGCAAATGATATTTCAGCAATGGTTATTGGTGGGCATGGTGATACTACTATGATTCCTTTGACAAGATTGGCTTCTTATAATGGAATTCCGGTTTCTCAATTTTTATCAGAAGAACAATTACAAAAAGTAGCTGCAGATACAATGGTAGGTGGAGCTACACTTACGGGTCTTTTAGGAACATCAGCTTGGTATGCTCCGGGTGCTTCAGTTGCTTTCTTAGTTGACAGTATTTTGAATGACCAAAAGAAAATGATCGCTTGTTCCGTTTTTGTTGAAGGAGAATACGGTCAAGATGATATCTGTATAGGTGTTCCTTGTATTATTGGTAAAAATGGAGTGGAAGAAATTCTTGATATTAAGCTCAATGAACAAGAAAAAGCCTTATTTGCTAAAAGTGCTGATGCCGTTAGACAAATGAATGATGCCTTAAAATCGATTTTAGCATAAAAAAATACATATATAATAAGGAAGACTGCTAATATGCAGTCTTTTTCTTGAGATTAATTAATAAATAAATTGGTTAATCTTAACGTTAATTATATATTTGCTCGGTTTAAAAAAATGATGTAGTTCGAGATATTCTTTTTTGAATTTAAAAAATCGATGTCAAGTCTTATTCTATAAGGTTTAAAGCAAAAATAAATAAATAAAAAATAATTAATTTTTAGTAATAATGCAGAATAAAGGACTTATTAAATTTTTCGCAATTCTATTTGCATTGGTAAGTATTTACCAACTTTCTTTCACTTTTGTCGCGAGCAAAGTAAAAAGTGATGCAAAATCTTTTGCAGGTGGAAATCCTGAAAAAGAAGTAAAATATTTAGATTCTATTGGTAAAGAAAAAGTATTTAATCTTGGTTTTACCGATTTTACGTTCAATGAAGTTAGTGACAAACAAATCAATAAAGGTCTTGACTTAGAAGGTGGTATCAATGTTATACTTCAAATATCAGTAAAAGATATTTTAAAAGGATTATCGAATAATTCTAAAAACCCAATTTTCAATAAGTCTTTGGCTGATGCTACTGCAAATCAAAAAGGAAATCAATCGTATCTAGATGCTTTTTATGATGCTTTTGATGAAAATTCAAAAGGAACTGTAAAATTAGCATCTCCTGATATTTTCGCAAACAGAAGTTTGCAAGGTGAAGGTGGAGTTGATTTTCAAATGACAGATGCACAAGTAAAAAAGGTTATCTCCAGAAAAGTAGATGAGTCTGTAGAAAGTGCTTTTGGTGTTTTAAGAAAACGTATCGATAAATTTGGTGTAACACAACCTAATATTCAAAAATTAGGAGAATCTGGAAGAATCCTTGTAGAACTTCCTGGTGCAAAAGATGTAGACAGAATTAAAAAATTATTACAAAGTACAGCTCAATTAGAGTTTTGGGAAACGTATAAAATTGAAGAAATTGGTAATTTCTTAATGGCTGCTAATGAGTCATTGAAAAAAACTGAAATTAAAACTACTGAAGTAAAACCAGTTGTAAAAGATTCTTTAAGTGCATTACTTACAGATGAAAAAGATTCAACTGCTACTAAAAAAGGAGAAAATCCTTTATTTGATAAAATAATTGGTCAAGGTGGAGGTCCAGTTTTAGGGCTTTTCTCTCCAAAAGATACTGCCGTAGTAAACGGATATTTGAAAAGAGCAGATATAAGAGTTTTATTAGCAGGTGACCAACGTTATGCAAAATTTGTTTGGGGTAAACCAATGACTATTAAAGATGCTAAAGCAAAAAGTGTTGATGCTGTAGAATTATACGCTTTAAAAGGGAACAGAGACAATGTTCCTTCTATGAGTGGTGGTGTTGTTACTGATGCAAAAGATACATTTGACCAAATGGGTAAACCAGCGGTTTCAATGCAAATGAATGGTCAAGGAGCAAAATCTTGGGAAGAATTAACAGGTAGAGCATATACTCAAAAAAGCAATATTGCTATTGTTTTGGATGATGTGGTTTATTCTGCACCGGGAGTATCTACAGGTCCAATTTCTGGTGGTAGATCTGAAATTTCAGGAGCTTTTGATGTTACAGAAACTAAAGATTTAGCGAATGTTTTAAGAGCAGGTAAACTTCCTGCTGCTGCAGATATTGTTCAATCAGAAGTGGTAGGACCATCCCTAGGGCAAGAAGCTATTGATAATGGTACTAATTCTGCTTTGATAGGATTGCTTTTAGTATCACTTTGGATGATGATATATTATGGTAAAGCAGGTTGGTATGCTAATGTAGCGTTAGCGGTTAACTTACTTTTCTTATTCGGAATTTTAGCAAGTATTGGGGCAGTTCTTACATTGCCAGGTATTGCAGGTATCGTTTTAACAATGGGAACAGCAGTTGATGCGAATATCATTATTTACGAAAGAGCAAAAGAAGAATTACGTTCAGGTAAAACATTAGAGGAAGCCATTAAAACTTCTTACAGTTGGAGAGGTGCAATGTCATCAATTACTGATGCTAACGTAACGCATATTTTAACAGGAGCGGTATTGTTTATTTTTGGTTCAGGACCAATTAAAGGTTTTGCTACTACATTATTGATTGGTATTGTAACTTCATTATTTACCTCTATTTTCATTGCAAGAATCTTCATTGATTGGAACATAAGTAGAAAGAATAATTTGACGTTTGTTACAAACTTCTCTAAGAATATGTTTAATAACTTTCACTTTGATTTCTTAGGAGTAAAAAAATGGACGTATTTGTTCTCTAGTGTTGTAGTTGTTATAAGTATTATTTCATTGGCAACAAATGGTTTAGATCAAGGGGTTGATTTTGTAGGAGGAAGAACATTCCAAGTGCGTTTTGAAAAACCAATTGAAACTGAAGCTGTAAAAGCGGAGTTAGCTAAAGTTTTTGATGGTAGCGCTGAAGTAAAAGTTTTTGGTAGTGATAATCAATTAAAAATCACAACAAAATATAAAGTTCAGGAGCCAGGAATTAAAGCTGATGAAGAAGTGAATAAATTGTTGTTTGCTACTTTAAAACAACATTTTTCAGCAGATATGACGTATGAGAAATTTGTAAATGCTTATGATGGTAAAAAATCAGGTATTTTACTAGCATCTAAAGTTGGTCCAACAGTAGCAGAAGACATTAAAACAAACGCATACTGGGCAGTACTTGGAGCAATGGCTATCGTATTTTTATACTTAATGATCAGTTACAGAAAATGGCAATATAGTTTAGGTGCAATTGCAGCTATTGCGCATGATGTTGTTTTTGTATTAGGGATTTACTCTTTGTGTTATAAATTTATGCCTTTTGGTATGGAAATCGATCAGCACTTTATCGCTGCGATTCTAACGGTTATTGGGTATTCTATGAATGATACTGTTATTGTATTTGATAGAGTTAGAGAGTATTTAGCAGGTAAAACTAAAGGTACTTTTGCTGAGATTGTAAATCAATCTATTAATACAACAATGTCTAGAACAATCAATACTTCATTAACAATGATTGTGGTTTTATTAATCATGTTTGTTTTTGGAGGGGAATCTATCAGAGGATTTATATTCGCTATGTTAGTGGGTATTATCGTAGGAACATATTCTTCATTGTTTATTGCTACTCCGGTACTTGTGGATACAATATCTAAAGAGGATAAAAGCAAGGTAGAAAAAGCACATCAAGAAAGCTAAATGAGCTTTTTATATAAATTTTTAAAAGAGATTCAGCGAAAGTTGAATCTCTTTTTTTTGATTCATAATGGCAATTTTAAGTTTTTATTTGTAATTTAATGGTAAAGAAATATATTGGCTATAAACTAAATTTCATGTGTAAAAAAATAATTTTTATTTTAATTATAGTCTTTAGTTATCAAACATTTTATGCTCAAGATACATTGAGTAAAGTAAAGTTAGGTTTTGGTTATGGTTTTGGAACTGAATTAAAAAATAGCGATTATACGTATACAAACAGTTACTATAAACTACAAGTATACTATACCGTAAAACAAACAAAACATTTTCAATATGAAATCTTGTTGCAACCAGAACTAAACTTTGCGAAACATCAACTATTGAATTTATATTTTGTTAAGCCTGATGACCCCAATTATATTGAAAAAAGAGAAAGATATACCAAGTTAAAAGATATAAAAGAATATGTTTTAAATATTGGTTTTTTGATGCGTAAACCAGTTTTTAAAACAGCTAGTATTTATATTCTTGGTAGTGTTGGACCTATGTTTACTGACACAGAGACAGAGCGATTGTCAAAAGGTTTTGCTTTTTCAGATGTACTAGCTTTAGGTTTTACTTTTAAAATAAATAAAATAACAGTTGACATAAGACCGAATTTTCGTCATGTGTCCAATGCTGGATTGCAAGGTTCAAATTCAGGTTATAATACTAAAAATATTGATTTTGCTTTTTCATTTCCTTTATAGAATTACTTCTGAATTTTCTATGTTATGTATAATCTATTAATATCTATGAACTTATAGATTATGAAAGTATAAAATTTATATATTTACTAAATATTTGTTAAAGCTCGCTGTTTTTTTGATGAAATTAAAATCTAACTAATAATGGAAAAATTTATTAAGTCTTTCGTTTTTATTTTTTTAATTACAATTTTGTCTAATTCAATTCTTCATGCTAAAAATAGCAGCATTGGTCTTGAAAACAAGAGCCTTGGATTAGTTAAGAGTGGCTCGATTTTTACTTTAAAAACAAGTTCTAATTCTAAGGATGCTTTACTATTTCTTATATCTAGAAATGAAAATTCAGATATTTTAGCTTCGCCACCAACAGTTACTACTCCTGTTTATTATTGTCAAAATGCTGTAGCAACTGCATTGACGGCCACAGCATCTTCCGGAGGAACATTAAATTGGTATGGTACAAACGCAACTGGGGGAACGGCATCAGCTACCGCGCCAATTCCTTCAACAGCTACCGTAGGAACTACTTCTTATTATGTTAGTGAAACTGTAGGAGGTGTTGAAAGTACTCGTTCAAAAATTGATGTTATAGTAGTTGCTAATAATGGCGCCACTATTCTTAATTTCAGATGTGACGCTTCGCAGATTTTACCAGCTGATAGAGCTTCTTCCGTATTTTTTGATTGGTCAAATAATCCTCTGATTTCTAATTCGTATAATTACACCTATACAATTCAAGGTGGTTCTCCTGTAAACGGAAGTACAGGTGTTTCTCATTTTCAAGTCTTTAATATGTTACCAGGGCAATCAGCAACATTAACATTGTCTTCAGCTACACATCCTTGTGTGCCTCCACAAACTATCACTTGTAGTGTACCTTGCGGAACTTCAACAGTAACTCCTAATTTTCCTGCTATTGCTCCTTTTTGCACTGGAACTCCAGCACCGTTACTAGGTCCTACATCTCCAAATGGAATCACAGGAACTTGGTTGCCAGCAATAATAAGTAATACGACTAGCGGAAGTTATGTATTTACTCCAAATTCAACTTTGTTTCCATGTGCTACCACACAAACTTTGAATGTAATCGTTACCCCATTGGTAACACCAACTTTTACGGGTATTCCAACTACAGTTTGCCAAAATGCGACTGCACCAATCTTGCCAACAACTTCAAATAATACACCGGCTATTTCAGGTTCTTGGAGTCCAGCTACAGTTAATACGGCAGTTTTAGGTCCAGTTACTTATACTTTTACACCTAATACAGGACAATGTACTTCAGTAACACCTACAAGAGTCACAATAGATATTGTACCGGTTGTTACGCCAAATTTTGCAAGTATTCCACCGTTTTGTTCTGGAACTACCGCACCACTTTTGGCAAATACATCTCCAAATGGTATTGTTGGTACATGGGCTCCATCAACGATTAGTAATACTGTTAGCAGGAACTATGTTTTTACACCAAATCCAAATCAATGTGCGACTACACAAACATTAAGTGTGACGATTATACCAAAAGGAACACCTAATTTTCCCGCAATAGCCCCATTTTGTTCAGGGTCTACTGCGCCAATATTAGCAACAACTTCTCCTAATGGAATCACAGGAACTTGGTCGCCATCAACAGTTAGTAATACAACTAGCGGAAGTTATGTTTTTACGCCAAATGCATCTGAATGTGCCAATAGCCAAACATTAGCAGTTACTGTTACTCCTCTTGTTCAGCCTAATTTTTCTAATTTGTCAATCTGTATGGGAGGTATACCGCCTATTTTGAATACTACTTCTCCAAATGGAATTTCAGGAACTTGGTCACCCGCAATTGTTAACAATATGGCAAGTGGTGCTTATGTTTTTTCTCCAAATTCAAATCAATGTGCCACTTCACAAACAATTAATGTTACTGTGACTCCCTCAAATACCCTTTTAGATGTAGATTGGACAGTTTCTGAGGCTTTTGCGAAAAATCAAATAGTGACAGTTATCGCTACAGGAACTGGCGATTATTTGTATCAATTAGATGATGGACCATTTCAGGAAAGCCCCGTTTTTGAATATGTTTCTTTAGGAACTCATTCCGTTACTGTTATAGACAAAAATGGCTGTAGTCCGCCAATAACTAGAACTAATGTTTTAGTAATCAATTATCCTAAGTTTTTCACACCAAATGCTGATGGGTATAATGATACTTGGAATGTTTTTGCTTTGCAAGACCAATTAAATTCAAAAATTCTAATATTTGATCGTCATGGTAAATTTTTAAAAGAAATTTTTCCAAATGGCACGGGATGGGATGGAACGTACATTGGACAGCCAATGCCAGCGAATGATTATTGGTTCAGTATTGAGTACACTGAACAAGATATTCCTAAGAAATTCAAATCCCATTTTTCATTAAAAAGATAATAAAACAAAAAAGCTCCCATTGCGACGGGAGCTTTTTCGTTTTGTTAAGTAAATATGATGTTATACTTTAAGAGGTTTTTCAGCAGTAAAAATAAAATACAGTCCTATAAGTATAAAAGGAATACTTAGCCATTGTCCTGTAGAGAATAATCCCAAAGCGCTTTCGAATCCACCTTGGCTTTCCTTAACGGATTCCACTACAAAACGAACAGAAAATAAAAGGACTAGAAACATACCAAATAGGTATCCTGTTTTATTTCTTTTTTCGGTTTTCCAATACAAGAAAAATAAAATAGCAAAAACAAAAACGTAACAAAATGCTTCGTACAATTGCGTAGGATGTCTTACTGGAACCTGCTCCAGTAATGATGCAAATTTTGGATCGGTTGCTATTGCTGTATAGGCATCTTTAGGATTGGCTATTTGAGTAGCATTGACCGCATCCATCGGACTGAAATGATCTTTGATGAATTTTATTCCAAATGGCGATGTGGTTTCATGACCTATAATTTCTGAATTGAAAAAATTTCCTAATCTCACAAAAATGGCTCCACTGGCAACCGGAATTACCACTCGGTCTAAAATCCACATTTGTGGTTTTTTAAGCACATTTTTGCTGTAAAAATACATCGCAATTATGATAGAAATGGCAGCGCCATGACTTGCTAAACCTTGGTAACCGGTAAATTCAAAATTTGGAGAAAAACGGAAAGGTAAAATGATTTCCAATAAATGATTGCGGTAATACTCCCAATCATAAAAGAAAACGTGTCCTAAACGTGCGCCAATCAAAGTGGCAAGTACAGTCCAGATAAACAATGAATCTAATTTTTCTATAGATTCTCCTTCACGTTCAAATATATGTTTCATTATGTACCAGCCTAAACCAAAAGCAATTACAAACATTAAGCTGTAATATCGAATGATAAAAAAGCCTAAATCGATCCCTTCTGATGGATTCCAAACGATGTTTAAAGCGTGTGTCATTTAGTGTTAAATTTGTTTATTAGTCGTAAAAATAAAGATTTAAAGTAAAATTTCGTATTTAAAAAAAGTTAATGTTTATGATGACATGCTTTTTTGGGAACAGGGTCATAACCTGTTTTGCCCCAAGGATGGCAACTCAAAATACGTTTCATTCCTAAAAATCCACCATAAAATAAGCCATGGGTTTGTAATGCTTCAATCATATAGGAAGAGCAGGTAGGCTCAAATCTACAAGCTGCTGGAGTAAAAGGGGAAATGGCAACTTGATAAAATCGAACCAATAGCAAAAATGGGTAAACAACTATTTTTGACAACATGACTTTAGTATTAGAATTTAAAACTTCACTTTTGTTAATCAAAATTATTTTACGGTATTAGTCTGCGACTTGATATAGAAAACTAAATGCTAAAAGTAGTTCCTTCTTTTCCGTCTTTCAACTGGATTCCCAATGCAATCAATTGATCTCTAATTTGGTCTGATAAAGCAAAATTCTTATTGTCACGAGCTTGTTTTCTCATTTCAATAAGCATGTTTACCGTTCCTTCTAATTTGTCATTACTGCTATCCGAAACTTTTTCATCTTCCAGTCCCAGGACTTCAAAAACAAAACTGTTCATTGCTTTTTCGAAAGATTTTAAATCCTCGTTATTCAACGTTTCTTTTCCATCTTTCAACAAATTGATAAAACGAACGCCTTCAAATAACTGCGCAATTAAAATTGGCGTATTAAAATCGTCATTTATGGCATCATAACACAATTGTTTCCAAGCTGGAATATCAATCGTACTTTTTGTGTCAGCAGTGATATCTTTTAACGAATTCATGGCTTCCATCAATCGTTTGTATCCTTTTTCGGCAGCGACAATGGCATCATCAGAAAAATCAAGAATACTTCTGTAATGCGCTTGTAACATAAAAAATCGTGCTACCGATGCTGAAAAGGCTTTGCTTAGAATAGTATTTTCTCCGGTTAATATTTCTCTTGGTAAAATATTATTACCAGTAGATTTGGCCATTTTTTTACCGTTTAACGTAAGCATATTGGCGTGCATCCAGTAATTGACTGGAGTTTGTCCAGTACATGCTTCATTTTGAGCAATTTCACATTCATGATGCGGGAATTTCAAATCCATTCCACCTCCGTGAATGTCAAAATGATTACCTAAATATTTTGTGCTCATTGCAGTACATTCAAGATGCCAACCCGGAAATCCATCGCTCCATGGCGAAGGCCATCTCATGATATGTTGTGGCTCGGCTTTTTTCCAAAGCGCAAAATCCTGTGAATTTCTTTTGTCACTTTGACCATCTAGATCACGGGTATTAGCCAGCATATCCTCAATATTTCTACCACTTAATCTTCCGTAATGATTGGTTTCATTGAATTTCACTACATCAAAATAAACCGACCCATTGGCTTCGTAACCAATTCCTTTGTCGATTATGGTTTTAATAATTTCAATTTGCTCAATAATATGACCTGTAGCTGTTGGCTCAATACTTGGCGGTAAAAAATTAAATTCATTCAAAATATCATGAAAATCTACCGTATAGCGTTGCACCACTTCCATAGGTTCCAGTTGCTCTAAACGGGCTTTTTTTGCAATTTTATCTTCACCTTCATCCACATCATCCACAATGTGACCCACATCCGTAATGTTTCGAACGTAGCGCACTTTGTAATCCAAATGCAAAAAATACCTGAAAATCACGTCAAAAGACATGAATGTTCGCACATTTCCAAGATGCACATTACTGTAAACCGTAGGTCCACAAACGTACATTCCTACATTTCCTTCATGTATTGGTGTGAAAATTTCTTTTTCTCCCGAAAGAGAATTGTATATTTTTAGAGTTTGGCTACTATATAATGGCATAAGAGGTTAATCGTTTAATCGGTTATTTGTTTATTTGGTTAACTGTTTATTTGTTGAACAGTTATCCGATTCAATCATTAGATAAGTAATATTTTTTTAAGCTATTAATTTGATTGCAAATTTTTTCTAACTTTTCCCTAGTCGATAAATATTCTTCGTTTGAAATGAAATTCAAATCATAGGATATAATTAAATGACTTAATGTTTCCATTGCAGATGAATAAGACATTGTTAAAAAATGAGCTTTGTCTTTATTAGTGTTTCTGGAAGTTCCTTCAGCAATGTTTGTCGCTATAGAGGAAGCACTTCTCTTTAATTGAGATGTCATTCCATATATTTCGTTTGTAGGATAGTTATTTGTTAATTTATAAATGTCCAAAATGAAAAGCCTTGAATTTTGCCAAACTTCCAGTTTCTCAAATGAAAAAATATACATAGCAAAGTGGTTTATTTAATAATTTATTGTTGTTTGAATGGTTTACATATTTTCGATTGAACGATTCATCGAATAAACGATTAACCAAATCAACGATTAACCAAATTTAGAACTTTGTTTCTAATTTAATATAATCCAAAAACTCTCTGCGAGTTACATTGTCTTTAAATTTTCCACCAAATTCTGATGTCACAGTGCTACTCTCGATATCACTGATTCCTCTTGAATTAACGCAAAGGTGTTTCGCATCAATCACACAAGCGACATCTTCAGTACCCAAAGCGATTTGTAATTCCTGAACAATTTGCATAGTCAAACGCTCTTGAACCTGAGGTCTTTTGGCATAATATTCTACAATACGATTCATTTTGGATAAACCAATTACGCTTCCATTAGAAATGTAAGCCACATGAGCTCTTCCTATGATTGGTAATAAATGATGCTCGCAAGTTGAGTAAACGATAATGTTTTTTTCAACCAACATTTCGCCATATTTGTAATTATTGTCAAATGTAGATGCTTTTGGTTTTTTTGCAGGATTTAAACCTCCAAAAATTTCTTTTACAAACATTTTTGCAACACGATTGGGCGTGCCTTTTAAACTATCGTCAGTCAAGTCCATTCCAAGTGTCAGTAGAATGCTCTCAACGTCTTTTTTTATTTTTTCAATTTTTTCATCATCAGTAATATCAAAAGCATCATCTCTTACTGGATTTTTTGCGGATAAACTAACATGATTATCTCCTATTTCGTCTTGAAATTCTTCGTTTTTTATCATTAAAAGCAACTATTATTGTGGGTGTAAATATTTAAGCCGTAAAGATAAATAATAAAAATTAAAGAATTTCTAAAGCTCATACTATTTAATGATGACTTTATAGGCTATAAAGTCAATGACTTCTTTCTATTGGTTATAAAAAGCAAAAGGCAATAACTCAATAGTTACTGCCTTTTGATGTAATAGGAATGTTTTATAGCGTGAGTTTAGCACTAAAAAAGCAAAGCTTATATTAGCTTTTTGATTGAGTTGCATTATAAACTGGAATCGCTGCTTTCAAAATTGATACAGCACTAATTAAATCTTCTTTCTTTAGCACATAAGCTATTCGAACCTGATTCAATCCCATTCCTGGAGTCGAATAAAACCCTGCAGCTGGAGCTACCATAACGGTTTCACCATTCAAATCATAGGTTTCTAAAAGCCATTGTGCAAAATCATCAGCATTATCAACTGGAAGTTGTGCAATGCAATAAAAAGCACCTTTTGGTTTAGACACTATAACACCTTCAATTTTATTCAACTCATTTATTAAAGTGTCTCTACGCTCTCTATATTCTGAAATTACTTCATCAAAATAACTTTTTGGAGTATCAAGGGCAGCTTCACTTGCAATTTGTTCAATAGTAGGAGGGCTTAATCTTGCTTGTGCAAATTTCATAGCGGTCGCCATGACTTCTTTATTTTTAGAAACAATACATCCTATTCTTGCACCGCACATACTATATCTCTTAGAAACCGAATCAATCATAATAGCGTGTTCCTCAAGTCCGGTAACATTCATTACTGAATAATGGATGTCACCATCATAGGTAAACTCACGATATACTTCGTCAGAAATCAAGAATAAATCATGTTTTTTGACCAAAGCTGCCAATTTCATAATTTCTTCTTTCGAATATAAATATCCCGTTGGGTTTCCTGGGTTACAAATCAGGATGGCTTTAGTTTTTGGAGTAATCAGTTTTTCAAAATCTTCTATAGCCGGTAAAGCAAAACCTGTTTCAATAGTCGAAATTACTGGAACAACAGTAACGCCTGAAGCTGTTGAAAATCCATTGTAATTAGCATAAAATGGTTCTGGGATAATGATTTCATCTCCTTGATCCATAGTGCTTCCCATAGCAAACATAAGTGCTTCTGATCCACCAGTAGTGATAATAATATCTTCAATATTTACCGAAATGCCTTGATTGATATAATAGGCAGATAATTTTTTTCTGTAGCTTTCATTTCCAGCAGAATGGCTGTATTCCAGAATAGTTAAATCAATATTTTTAACGGCGTTCATGGCAACTTCAGGAGTTTTGATATCTGGTTGGCCAATGTTTAAATGGTATACTTTATGTCCTTTTTTCTTCGCTATTTCTGAGTATGGAACTAATTTTCGTATTGGCGATTCAGGCATTTGTTTGCCTTTGTTTGATATTTTTGGCATAGTCTTGATTATTGAATTGCAAATTTGCAATTTTTTTTTCGAATTTATTATAATCAATATGCGTATATATTGTTAAATCTGCATTTTTGATATGATTTATTTAGTATTTTTATGTAAAAGATTAATAATGAAAAAAAGAATAGTAATAATTCTCATTTACCTGTTTGCTTGCCCTGTTTTTGCACAACAAGGATTTCAGTTTAAAAAAGACATGAATAAAATTAGTGTCCCTTTTAAATTGATTAATAATTTAGTCTTTGTACCTATAAAAGTAAATGGAGTAGAATTGAATTTTTTATTGGATACCGGTGTTTCCGAAACGATATTATTTAGTTTAGAAGATAAAAAAGAAGTTCGTTTTTTCAATGCCGAGAAAATATTGCTGAAAGGATTAGGAAGCCAAGAGGCTGTTGAAGGATTGAAATCCACTAATAATGTCTTAGAGTTTAATGATATGAAGTATAGTAATCATATGCTCTATATTATTTTGGACCCTGAATTTAATTTATCGTCACATGTAGGGATTCCGGTCAATGGAATTATTGGGTATCATTTTTTTCAAAATAATTTAATAGAAGTCAATTACAGGAAAAAGAGAGTTATAGTTTATAAGGACAATGATAAAAACAGAAAAAAAATTGAAAAAAGTTACAAAACAATTCCTATCACTGTTGAAAAATCCAAGCCCTATTTAAAAAGCACAATAATTCAGGATAATAAAGAAATTCCTGTAAAGTTATTGATAGATATAGGGAACAGCGATGCAATATGGTTGTTTCAAGATCGTTCAGAATTGATTAAAGTTCCTGCAAAAAATTTCGAAGACTTTTTAGGAAGAGGTTTTAGTGGTGATGTAAAAGGTAAAAGAGCCATAATTAAAAAATTTGAGATGGGTGATTTTGAATTTAATAATCCTGTGGTTGCCTTTCCAGATTCGGTATCAATTAGGAATGTAAATATGGTGCCAGATCGAAAAGGCTCAGTTGGAGGAGAAATTATGAAGCGGTTTACAGTTGTTTTTGATTACCAAAACAGCCAAATGTATTTAAAAAAGAATAGTGATTACAGTGCACCTTTCAGCTACAATAAAAGTGGAGTTGAGATTCAACAAAATGGTTTACAGTGGGTTCAGGAAACTGTGCGAATGGAAACGGTTCCTTTGTCTACAAAATATAATGAGTCCGGTGGTGTTAGAGTATTTATGGATGACTTTAAATATAAATTCCAATTAAAACCTATTTATGAGATTGCCTATGTGAGGCAAAATTCTCCGGCAGCTAACGCAGGATTACAAAAAGGAGATGTAATCATTTTAATTAATAATAATCCCATTCATAAACTTTCATTGCAAGAAATCAATGCTCTTTTTAAGGAAGAAGAAGAAAAATGGATTACTTTAGAAGTGGAACGTAAAAGTGAAATCTTAAAATTCAGGTTTCAATTGTATAATATTTTATAGACAAAAAACGCTTTTGGAAATAATATCCAAAAGCGTTTTTAATTTATTTTTGATTCTGAAATTAATTAGAAATAACTTCACCTTTAATTTTCAGAGCAACTCTTCCACCTTCATAGTTTACTGCATTTGACTCAACAGTTATCGTTTTTCTGATTGGTCCTGGAGCCATGTTATATTTCACAGTTATTTTTCCTGTTTTCCCTGGCATGATTGGTTCATCTGGTTTTGTAGGAACCGTGCAGCCACAAGTAGACAGTACATTAGTGATAATTAATGGAGCATTACCTGTATTTGTAAAGATAAAATCACGAGAGCCATTTTCATTCTTAGTAACCTTTCCATAATCAATTGTATTGTCTTTGGCTGCAAATTCAATTTTTGGGCCATTCTGAGCAAAACCGATACTGCTGATTAATGCGAATGCGAATAAAGCTATTGTTTTTTTCATTTTCTTATATTTAAATTCATTTAGTAAATTTACTTTCTTTTAATTAACGTACAAATTTTTATTTCTCTTTTTATAGTGTACTTAATTATTTACTTTTGTTCCCAATTAGAATTACAAATATCAGACCAAAGTTTTAAAGTTTATTTGTTGATTTGGTTATTTGTTTAACTGAACTAACAAACAATCGAATTTAACGATTAAACGAATCCACAATAAAATGACAATTCCTGCACAATTTGACGCTAAAACCATTGAAAATAAGTGGTATGACTACTGGATGAAAAACAATTATTTTCACTCAGAACCAGACCATAGAACACCATATACCATAGTAATTCCTCCGCCTAATGTTACCGGAGTTTTGCATATGGGACACATGTTGAACAACACCATTCAAGATGTATTAATTAGAAGAGCGCGTCTTAAAGGATTCAACGCTTGCTGGGTTCCGGGAACGGATCATGCCTCGATAGCTACTGAAGCTAAGGTAGTTGCGAAATTAAAAGCCGAAGGAATTAATAAAAATGATTTAACACGCGAAGAATTTTTGGCTCATGCTTGGGAATGGACTGATAAATACGGAGGTGTAATTCTTGATCAATTGAAAAAATTAGGGGCTTCTTGTGATTGGGAACGAACCAAGTTTACGATGGACCCTGATATGTCAGCCTCAGTAATTCGTTCTTTTGTGGATTTATACAACAAAGGCTTGATTTATAGAGGATACCGAATGGTAAACTGGGATCCCGAAGCAAAAACTACTTTGTCTGACGAAGAAGTAATTTACGAAGAACAACAAGGAAAATTATATTTCCTAAAATATAAAATCGAAGGAAGTGAAGACTTTCTGACTATTGCAACCACACGTCCGGAAACTATTTTTGGAGATACCGCGATTTGTATCAATCCAAATGACGAACGTTTTGCTCATTTGAAAGGCAAGAAAGCAATTGTACCTATTTGCGGAAGAGTAATTCCAATTATCGAAGATGAATATGTTGATATCGAGTTTGGAACTGGTTGTTTGAAAGTGACTCCGGCGCACGATATGAATGACAAAGCATTAGGGGAGAAGCACAATCTGGAGATTATTGATATTTTCAATGACGATGCTACTTTGAATAGTTTTGGATTGCAGTATCAAGGACAAGATCGTTTTGTGGTTCGTGAGGCAATTGCCAAAGAATTAGAAACTATTGGAGCTTTGGCAAAAACAGAAACACACTTGAATAAAGTTGGAACTTCTGAAAGAACGAAAGCCGTAATCGAACCTCGTTTATCAGACCAATGGTTCTTGAAAATGGAAGATTTGGTAAAACCGGCGATTAAATCTGTTTTGGAAGATGGCGAAATCAAATTGCATCCAGCTCGTTTTAATAATACGTATGCACATTGGTTAAATAATATTCGTGATTGGAATATCTCTCGTCAATTATGGTGGGGACAACAAATTCCAGCTTATTTCTACGGGGACGGAAAAGAAGATTTCGTGGTTGCTGAATCTATCGAAGAAGCTTTAGTTTTAGCTAAAGAAAGAACCAACAACGTACAACTTACAACTTCTGACTTGAAACAAGATGTTGATGCATTAGATACTTGGTTTTCTTCTTGGCTATGGCCAATGTCTGTTTTTGGAGGAATTATGGATCCCGAAAGCGAAGATTTTAAATACTATTATCCAACGAATGATTTAGTTACCGGTCCGGATATTTTATTTTTCTGGGTAGCGAGAATGATTATTGCAGGTTATGAATACACAGGAAAAAAACCATTTACAAATGTATATTTGACTGGTTTAGTTCGTGATAAGCAACGTCGGAAAATGTCTAAATCATTAGGGAATTCACCTGATCCTTTAGATTTGATTGAAAAATTTGGAGCTGATGGAGTTCGTGTAGGATTGCTTTTGAGCGCTTCTGCAGGGAATGACATTATGTTTGATGAGGAATTGTGTAACCAAGGAAAAGCGTTTACCAACAAAATTTGGAATGCGTTCAAACTGATAAAAGGTTGGGAAGTTTCGGATACAATTCCGCAACCGGAATCTTCAAAAGTGGCGATTGAATGGTATGAAGCCAAATTGCAACAAACACTTCTAGAAATCGAAGACAATTTTGAAAAATATAGAATTTCCGATGCTTTAATGGCCATTTACAAACTGGTTTGGGACGATTTCTGTTCTTGGTTCCTCGAAATGATAAAACCGGCGTACCAACAGCCAATTGACAGCGTAACTTTGGCGAAAGCCATCGAAATGCTTGAAAATAATTTGAAATTATTACATCCTTTTATGCCGTTCTTGACAGAGGAAATTTGGCAAATTCTTGCCGAAAGAACTACTGAGGAAGCGTTGATTGTTTCGACTTGGCCGGAAATGAAACCTTTTAATGCGGGTCTAATTACTGATTTTGAAAATACAATTGAAGTGATATCTGGAATTAGAACGATTCGTAAAGACAAGAATATTCCGTTTAAAGATACAATCGAATTGAAAGCGGTAAACAATGATAAAGTGTCTACTTATTTTGATACTGTTATAACTAAATTAGGAAACATAACATCATTAGAATATGTTTCGGATAAAGTAGAAGGAGCATTATCTTTCCGTGTAAAATCGAATGAGTATTTCATTCCGATTACAGGAAATATAAACGTTGAAGAGGAAATTGCAAAACTGACTGCTGAGTTAGTTTATACGCAAGGTTTCTTGAAATCAGTTCAAAATAAACTGGCAAATGAGAAATTTGTGGCTGGTGCGCCAGAGAAAGTTTTGGCAAACGAAAGACAAAAAGAAGCTGATGCCTTATCTAAAATTGAGACTATCGAACATAGTTTGGCAGGATTGAAATAAGAGTTAGTTTATTTATAAAATTTAAAATCCCATTCGTCTCGGCGAATGGGATTTTTTTGTTGAAAATTAGATAAATAATTCCGATTTCGGAAAAAGCAGAATTCTTGTGATTTGTTGTGATTTGACAATATTTTGTCGATAAACGGCTATTCTATTGTGATTTAAAGAGTATTTTGTCCTTTAAACGATTTTTATGTACTAAGTAAAATATTGTTAATATGTTTGTAGTGAGATTTTCAATTAATACTTTAGTATAGAAATGAAAAAAATATATAGTCCAGCTTACAGACAACATTATTTTGAAGGATATTCAATTGGTTTGAATCCATTTTTGGAATTTAATTATGCAAAAAGGAATGAAGCTTTTATTGCTGGATTTGATTCTGGGAGATCAGATTATGAACGGATGAACGGATGCGTTAGTGATGGAATTCCGGAATGTATTGTAACTAATAAAATTTTGGAAGATTTTCTTCTGTCAGGTTTGCTTGGCTTAAGCATTGACACAGATGGTTATACTTCACATCAGATGAATTTAATTGCAAAATGGTATCAAAGTGGTGTAGAAAAATACGAGCCAAATCAAAGTATCGCTCTTTTTGAATTACTTGAAAAAAATGGAATTCAAATAAATTAAGCTTTTTATGAAATTGCTCGCCGCTTAAATTGGTTACAATTCACAAAATTTCCCTTAGATATAAGTATTGAACTAATAATGATAGACTCAGAAGGTTTACATTAAAAAAATCCATCTCATTTATAACGAGATGGATTTTTTTTTGAACTTACTTAATTATTTCTATTTCTTAGATTTTAGGTATTTATCCAAGAAGAGTAATGTGGTTTTTGTTGTCGCAATTTGGTTTTCCTTTTTTTGAAATCCATGCCCTTCATCTGGATATACTACATATTGAACCGGCACTCCATTTTTCTTTACTCCTTCTACAATTTCATCACTTTCTACAGGCAATACCCTTACATCATTAGCCCCTTGGAAAACAAGTAATGGTTTGTTTATTTTATCGTAATTGTATAATGGCGATATTTTTTTCAATCGAATACTATCAGCAGTATACGGATCTCCCATTTCGTCATAGAGCGCTTTGCGGAATGATTCCCAATAAGGAGGAATACTTTTTAATGTTCTGGGCCAATTTGCAACGCCAAATAAATCGATACCTACTTTAAATTCTTCGGGATGAAATGCTAATGCGCCTAAAACCATGCATCCGCCATAACTTCCGCCGTAAATACCAATAGCATTCGGGTCAATATAATCCTGTTCTGTCAGCCATTTTTTGCCCCAAATACAGTCTTTTAAATCTCCGTTACTATGATCTTTATTATCCATTTTGTAAAATGTTTTACCATAGCCACTGCTGCCGCGATTGTTTACGGCCAAAACCGCATATCCTTTATTAACCAGATATTGTATGGTGTTTGAATATCCAATGCGACTTTGCCCGCCGGGTCCGCCGTGTACCCAGATTAATGCTGGAACTTTATTGTTTTTAGAAGCTTGTAAAGGCTTATAATAAATAGCTGGTATTTCTTTGCCATCAAAAGATTTGAAACGAATCACTTCGGCTTTTGCAAGATCGTCTTGATTGATTTTTTTACTTAGAGTGGAAGTCAGTTGTTTTAGTTTTTTGGAAGTAATATCATAAAGATATAAGTTTGGAGAGCTGGTACTGCTTCCTACAGTCAGCAATAATTTATTTTCACTATTGGAAATGATTACATTTATTACATCACCATCGTCAAAGTCAGGTAGCTTTAGCGGTTTTCCGGTTGCATGTTCAAAAAGGAGTACTTTGTTTTTCCCGTCATTGTTCACAAAAACAATATGGTATTTTTCTTTTTCGCTTAAAGACATATACATTACATCCCACTTATCTTTGAAAATTTCTTCTGATTTTCCGGTATTGATATTGTATTTGAGTAACGAACTGAATTCTTTATCTTCATTACTGGTATAATAAAAAATGCTGTCATTTTTTTCAAAAGCCATTGGACTCCAATTTGCTTCTTTGTCGTTACTGAGACGTTTAGTTGTTTTAGTTTTACTATCGTATAAATACATTTCGTTTTTATCCGTAGTGATTTCTTTGGTAAGTGCTATATAACGTTCCGTTTTACTAATTACTGATGGGGTTAAACCGGATTCATTTTGGTATAAAATGGTAGGTTTCCAAGTTAGAGTGTCTAATTTTAAAATATCAAAATACTTTACATCTCGCTTGTTACTGTTTATGTACATGTTTTTTTTGTCTTGGCTCCAGCCATTGAAACTATTGGCGCTATTTGCCCAAGGAGTGATGTCTTTTGGAGTATTACTTTTACGATCCATTAGGAATAAATGAGAATTTTCATTCCCTCCTTCATCAGCCGAATAAATGAATTTAGAACTTCCCGGTAAATAATCTACAGTATAAATACTTTCTTTAGTAGATTTTGTCAATGCTATAGCGGTAGTATCTGCGAGAGATAACTCATACGCATTGTAGATTCCAGTTGTGTTATTGTTTATTAGAATTTTTGTTTCATCGTTATTGAATCCTGAAGCACTTATCGATTTGGTATTGTAAAAATCTTCCAAGTCATATTGTTCAGGCAAACGTGCTTCTTCCTTTTTTTTCTCATCCTTACATGATGAAAGTATCATGATTAATAAAGCCCCAAATAAAATAGATGTTTTTTTCATAATTTAAAATTTGTTAAGTCATTATATATCAATTGTTACCATCAAATATATGAAAAAAATAACGCTTTGATGAAAAATAGAAAACCCCGTCTATTTCTAAACGAGGTTTTTGAATTTTATGTGTTAAATTGGATTTTATCCCAATAAAAACAGAAAAATCAATGGAAAAATTACTCCGGCTACTGCGAGTTTCCAACCTCTGTTTTTCCAACTGAATTTCCCGGCTTTGATCATTATTGTTCCTGTCAAAGCGATGATGATTAAACTGATGGCAAAAATATCAGAATAATAAATCCAGAAATTAGATGTGTTTTTATGCAATTTCATCGATTGACTGATTATTGGTGTTTTTACAAAAGAGATGATTTCTCCTTTTCCGGTTTTCATATCAATTTCGACATCGTGGTTTTCAAAAGAAATTTTAAATTCTCCTTTTTTCACTGTGTGACGTCTCATTTTGTCATCGATGCCCAGTTGTTTACCTAAATCTTCAGAAAATTTTTCGTTGATTTCACTTTCCTCCGGCAATTTCACTTCAATCGCTTTTGTTTCAGTAGTATATTTTTCTGGATGCCAAGCATCTCTATGGTTCATCAAAAGCCCAGAGAAGGCAAATGATACAATAAGTCCAATATAAAAATAGCCTAAATCACGGTGCAAATTTCTGAATTTTATTTTTTTCATAATTTTTAATTTAATGAGGGAATCGTATTTTTATTCTTTTGCAAGCACAATTTTTTAGTTCGTTAAAATAACAAAAACTTTTTCTGCTTTTCAAAAAAATGAAATTGGCAGAAAAAGTTTTGGATGAAGTAAAACCCAAGTTTGGTTTTAGAATTTATATTTTAAACTTGTCAATATTTGACGCGGTGCAATTGGATTGATACTGTAGTTTTCGTGTACCGTATAATTCAACTCATTTGTAATGTTTGACAACCTACATAAGATTGAGATTTTTTTCCAAGTATAACCTGCAGAAACATCTATTGTAGTATAACCACTCATTGGAATTTCTCTGTCATTGATTGTTTGAGCTCCAGTATTAGGATTAATTACAACTAGATTATTCCAACCTCCAAGACGGTCACCAATGTAGTTCCCGATTGCTCCAAAAGAAACACCTTTTAATGCTCCAGCTGGCAAAGTATAGAAAAAGCTTAAATTAGCGGTATTAGCTGGAGTTCTTACCACACGATCTCCTTGAATAGTACTTCCGTTTAATCCTGATGTTTTGGTATAACGCATATCGTTGTAGCTGTAACCGGCAATGATGTTTAAGCCTTCTGTAGGTCTGGCTGTAATATCAATTTCAATTCCTTTGCTAGTAGTTTCTCCGTTCAAGACTTTTATAGTCGTATCAGTATTGTTTGATCCATCAGCTTTAAATTCTGCTGTTTGTGCCAAATTGCTGTTTGTGATTTGGTACGCAGTAATATTTGTACTCAAAATACCTCTCCAGAAATCTTTTTTAATACCTGCTTCATATTGGTCTATGATTGAAGGTTTTATTGGTTTTAAATCAACTGTTGTTCCAGTATTTGGTGTAAATGAGTTAGAGTAGCTGGCAAACAAAGACATCTCTTTTGTTGGTTGATACACTAATCCAAATTTTGGAGAGAATGCCTCATCTTTACGTATTGGAGCTTGAGTTGTCAAGCTGTTGTTGATTACTTCTGCTTCTTGCCAAGACCAACGAATTCCTGCTAAAAGTTTAATTTTTTCTGTAAACGAAATCAAATCTTGTGCATAAACCCCAAAACGGTTTGTATCAGTACTTACTATTCGGGTAAGCGTAGAATTTGGTTCATCCATTCGCTGTGTTGCAGGGTCGAAAGTAAAGATATTTACAGTATCATAATTGGCAGTACTAAAAGCAAACGTATATGCTTGTGCAAAAGAGTTTTCAAAATCTACACCTGTTAACAATTGATGTTTTATTTTTCCGGTGTTGAAGTTTCCTTGTATGCTTAATTGATCTCCAAAAATTTGTTCAGTACCTTTATTCTGTCCTAATGGTCTATTGAAATTTCCATAAGGATTAGCTGTTGGAGATATTACAATACGTTCTGTAGCTTTTGATTCTCTGTCGAAATTTTGAAAAGAAGCATTGAAATTTAATTTCCAGTTGTCATTGAAACTGTGATTAAGTAATGCGGAAGCACTTGCTGATTTTGTTTTTCCATTTGACCAAAGCGCACCATAATAGTTACTGCGTGGCACATCAACAATTTCTTTTCCTATTACTCCAGTTCCAAAATCTGGTGTCCAATTGCTTTTCAAGTAATCTCCTTGTACTGTAATTTGAGTTTTATCAGTTACATTAAAAAGGAAAGAGGGATTAATGTATAAACGTTCGTTTTTCACAACATCTCTAAAGCTTTCTGAATTTTCGTAAGAACCTGTAAAACGATATGCAATATTTTTATTTAATGGTCCGTAAAAATCTACAGCTGGTTTATAGTAAGCAAAACTTCCTGCTTGCATAGAAATTTCTCCACCACTTTTGAAAGATGGTGTTTTCGTAACTAAATTTAAGATTCCTCCAGGAGCAACGTTACCAAATAATAAAGCCGCACTACCTTTTAAAAATTCTACTTTTTCCAAAGAAGAAACCTCAGGAATAGACCCCGCATTATAGCGAAAACCATTTTTAAACATATTGTTGGCTGACATATCATATCCTCTAGAATAAAATGATTCTTGAGCGCCACCACGTGCAGAACCTACATAAACACCATTGGCATTTTTCAGTACCTCACTCAAACGAATGCTTTGTTGTTGTGCTATAATTTCAGATCCAATAACTTGTACACTTTGTGGAGTGTCCATTGGTTTTAAACCTGATCTCAATGCTGAAACTGGTTTTTTCTCCTTGTTGGCTGTGATAATAACTTCTTTTAGTATCCCTCCTTTTTTGTTTTTTATAGTGTCAAATTCTGAAGAAGTAGTTTCATCATAATTTTTATCACCAGAAGCATTTGCTGATTCTTGTGCTAGACAGGATAAACTGAATAAAAGTGTTAAAGTTGGAAGTAAAATATATTTCATGATTGTTTATTTGGAATAATTAAAAATAACGATGCAAATATAAAACCCAAGTATGGATTTGCAAAACTTATTTAGATTAAATATTAATAAAAATTAAAAATATATTTAACGTATTGTTTTTTAGTGTTTTATATTTTTATGAAACAACCATTTTTACCTGAAGCTTTCTTTTTCATGGTCTTTGTCTTGTTAATATTACTTTTTTGACCCTGTGAATTCTGAAATTCATCCCTTGAAAAGTGTTTGAAGAACTTTTATGTTAAATTTTGTTAAAGCAATTTGCAAATACCATGGTTGAGGAGGACATTTTCGGTGCTGCAGATTTTAAGGATTAGCAACTGTTTTCAAAGGGAATACTTGATTTGTGGAATTGGTGTCAAAACAGAATATTGTAATAACCATTCATAAGCACTAATACGAAGCCTATCTTTGATGCAATAGTATTTAATTTCGGAGTGTTTTAATGCTTAGAGTAAATTAAAGCTTTGCCTTAAATTTCTTGATTCGGAAGTTTTTTGATTTCACAACTTTTCCATCATCAGTAATTATGATGCAGCTGTAATCAGGATATTTGTTGAGTAAAAGCAGTCCTGCCGTTTTTCCTAAAACCATTAGCGAAGTACTCAAGCCGTTAGCCGTTTCAGCATTTGGTCCAAAAACAGTCACACTACACAAGCCCGTTGCGGGATAGCCCGTTGCCGGATTGATGATATGGGAATAGCGTTTGCCGTCAAAAACAACAAATTTCTCATAGCTCCCTGAAGTGGTTACTGCATCTTGTTCTAATGGAACAACAGCCAGAAGTTTTTCGGGATGAAAGGGATTGGTAATTCCTATATTCCAAGGTTTCCCGTTAGGTTGCTTTCCCCAAGTGCTCATATCGCCTGATCCGTTTATAATTCCGGCTTTGATACCTTTTGCTAGCATCATATCTCGGCATTTATCGGTGGCATATCCTTCTCCTAATGCTCCAAATCCAATCTTCATTCCTTTTAGTTTTAGGAAAATGGTAGATTGAACACTATCCAAAATAATATTTTTATAGCCTACTTTTTCAACCGATTTTTTAATGGCTTCCGCCGAAGGCATCGCAGTCATGGAACCGTCAAATTTCCAGATTTTATCCATCGCCGCAAAACTGATGTCAAAACCGCCATGGGTTACTTCAGAAAATTGAATCGCTCTTTGTGTTAATTCAAAAACTTCTCTATCCACTTTTACTGGTCGAATACCCGCATTTTGGTTCACTTCAGATACTTGTGAATCCGATTTCCAATCAGAAATTAAATTCTCGATTCGGGTAATTTCTGCAATAACGGCGTCTATGTTTTGTTCTGCCGATACTGAATCTTTGGCAACAATGCTAATATCAAAACGACCGCCCATAAGTAAGGTGGTTCTTTTGCGTAAGACCTGGCTGTGGCTTGTGAAAGCGCAAATTAGTAAAAGGAGAAAGAGGAATTGGAATTTCATAATAAAAGTATCAGTAGTCATTGCGAGGAACGAAGCAATCGCACTAGCATAAGCATATAAGTTGAGCAACTAATGTGATTGCTTTGTTCCTCGCAATTACAAAGTAACATAATTCCACTAATAACAATCCGTCAATACTTGTCCATTCGCTTTATAAGCTGCAATTTCCATACTTGTTCTGGAAAGACATAATTTATCAAGAACAGCTTCTACATCTTTTTGCATCGCAAGCGAACCGCAAATCATTACAACGCCTCCTTGTGTTAACAAATCCATGAAAAAATCAGCGTCACGTTTGATTAAATCCATCACATAATTATGGTCTGCTTCACGGGATAAAGCCAAATAAAAACTTTGGAGTTGTTGTTTCTCCATCATTTCATCGGCGAATTTTTTATATCCTAAAACAGTTTCAGTTTCCTTTCGAAAGCCGGAATACAAGTGGATTTCGGTTTTTTTCTTGTTTTGTTCTATCATGCCCAGAAAGGGAGCGATACCGGTTCCATTTGAAATTAGTGCTACTTTGGGTGCTTTTTTCGGAAAGTGAAAAGCAGCATTCTTGAGGATTCTGGCTTTTATAATCGAACCAGGTTCCACACCATATAAAAAGCCGGATCCCAAACCTGAAGGATGCAGTTTTACCACTAATAATATGTTGCCATTATGGTTTCCGATAGAGTATAGGCGTTCTCGGGTGTCATTTGCAGGATAAATAGCCAAGAGGTCGCCCGAAGTAAATTTAGCGCTCCTGCTAGCGCGTAATGTGAGTAAAAAAGTATGTTCCGTATCAGAAATGGCGGTCTTGTCCAATACCACCAGTTTCTCCAAACCTTTTGGAACCTCATTGTATACTGATGGAGTGGAGGAAAGAGAAATTCCTGTTTTGGCACTCCATAATTTTACCCAACCTACAAATTCTTCAGCTGATTTGTCATTTACGGTTTGTAATTCTAAGAAGTGCTCCGCCCAATTTTGTTTCGCCAATAAAGTGTCAATGTCACGTGCATAACCACAAAAATCAGGATACGCTTTTGAACCAAATCCGACTACCGAAACATTGATTTTTTGTTGTTGTTCGGTTTTGTTAATGAGCGAAATAAATTTGCTCGCATTAGAAGGAGCATCTCCTAATCCGTGGGTTGAAGTAAATACGATAAGATGTTCTGCTTTTGGGTAAACCGAATAATTATTCAATTCAGTAAGGAAAGCTTTTTCTCCGTGAGCAAGTAATTGTTTGTGAATAGCATTAGCAAATCGCAATGAACTTCCATTTTCAGAACCTACCAGCAAAATAAATCTACTGTCTTCGGGTTTGAATTTGTTTTTAATGCGACTCGATCTTCGTTTCAAAGTCATTGCAAATCCCGAGTAGATAAAAAAGAGAATATTTAAACTCGCTATTCCTAAAATTATCGCCCATAAAATACTGGTTCGACCGGTATGTAAGTTAAGACTCAAATCCGATATTAAAGCTCTCATCGGAAAAGGAGTTTCATTTACAATTGCCCCGGAAACCTGATTGACTTCTATTTCTCGGTCTTTTAATGTAATGATATAATATTCTTCGGGATCATCCGAAAAAGGGAATTCAATTTTTTGAACATCAGCCAGAAGTGTATTTTTAAAAACGGAATTAGCTGCACTTTTTTCTGCAATAGGCGCAGTTACAGTCGTTTCAGTTTTTTCTTCTGAATCTGTTTTTTCAAGGAAAAAATTAAACTTTTCCAAGGTTAAATAGGTTCCTGAAAGTGCGATAATCAGAATCGGAATCAGCGATAATCGTCCTAGAAAAATATGGTAATATTGGGCAAAATTTTCTTTTACAATTTTAGAAAACAAACTGCGAAGACTTCTTTGTCGGTTGAGTATCAAAGCAAAACCCGAAATGGAAATCAATACTAACAAAAAGGAAATAAAACCAACAAAAAAACGCCCCGTTTCTTTAAGAAATAAAGAACGATGGAGCGCTGTCGTCCATTGGATAAACTCACTTTTTTTGATGGGATCTCCTAGTATTTTTCCAGTTCTTGGATCAACATAAGCATTGACATCATTATCTTCCTGGTCGATACCTTGCAGGGTTACAAATTGATTGTGGTTTACACTCAATTCGGTTATTTCAGGATAGGTTTTGCGCAATATTGGCAAAGTTTCTCCAAGTGTTATTTTGTCGAAATTTTCTACTTTGTATGGCGGTGTTTTCTCTTGTATGGCATCGACTGCGAGTATGACACCAGTTACAGATGCCAATATCAAAAATGCAGCAGAAAATACAGCCAAAGCCAAGTGTGAGTAACGCCAAAAAGAAAGAGTCATTGATAATAAATTTTAACATATAAGTCATATAAGTTTTACGTTTTGTAAAAGCTTATATGACTTAATATGGTTTAATGTAAAAGCTGTTTATTTTATATTTTGTTTAATCTTACGTAACGAATATAACCTTTACCTTCAGTTTTTGCAGCAATTCCTTCTGTTGTTAGCGGAATTTCTAAATCGGCGGTATAATATTTATGATCTTCTACAGCTGTTTCAAAGCGTAATTTAAATCCTTTGTTGATTTTAGCATCTTCAATTTCTAGTGTAGTGATGCTACGGTCTCCACCAGTTACTGAAGCTCCAGTTTTGGCGCTGATGTTTTCTGGTTTTTTAGAATAGAATTTATGCCACTCTTTTAGGGTTTTGTACCATTTTTTATCGTCACCCATTACATATAATGTTTTCACATATTCGCCTTTAGTGTTTACAAGTGAAACTACAATATAAGCGCCTTCTCCCATGTAGTTGGACATTTGGAGCATGCATTTGTATTTACTGGTTTGTGCGGCAGCTTGAAAGGACAAAAGGAATAGAAACGCTATAGATAAACTAATTTTCAGGATTGATTTCATATGTAGATAATATTTGTTTTAAAGGAATATGGTATCGCCATTCTTTATTATTGTTTGTGATTTTCTATCACGGCAATTTCATATTGTTATTTTAAAAATTCTAGAGATACGTTGTTTTTTGTTAAAGACTCATTTTCTTTTGCTAAGGCATAGGCACTTTCGTCAAAATCAGTGGTGATTTCTTTTTTGGCACCAATAGAGATCAGGTATTTTAAGATAGTATCGTCTTTAGAGATCATAGCTGCTTTGTGCAAAGCGGTTAAACCATCTTTGTTTTTTGCGTTTACATCGACGCTTAAATCAGTAATTTTCTTTAGCAAAGTTAAATCGCTTTTTGCGATAGCAAAGTGATAAAGCGTGCTTCCATCTTTTTGAGGAGTGACTACGTTTAATCCTTTATCCTGAAGTAGTTTTATTTTAGCTTCAAAAGGATCTTGTTTTGGTCCATTAGCAGCTTCTGGTCCACGACCTATTGGTCTGTAGGACTGTATTAAGTAATATCCTAAGTTGTTTCCATCTTTGTCTTGAACGTTTGCAGCGGCACCTTTACTCAATAATAGTGCAACTGCTTCTGGTGTCCCAGATTTCACAGCCATCGTTAATGCCGACTCACCTTTACCATTTTGTATATTGATATTTTTTACAATTGGCAATAACAGTTCTAGTGCAGCAATTTCTCTTGACCCGGCTGCTGCCATTAATGCAGTATTCCCTTCATTATCGGCTTTGTTGGCGTCTACTCCTTTTGCTAAAAAGTAATTGATGATTTCAGTTTGGTTGGATTTACTTACCAGAAAATGAAGTACAGTCTCTCCTGTTTTGCTAGTTACTGTTGGTTTTAGTTTTAATTCTTCTACCAAGTATTTATAGGTTTCAATTGTGTTTGCGTCTCTACGAGAGCCTTGTGCAGCAATAATTAGTGCATTATCAGTGTATTTCACTCCTTTTTCTAACAGTGTTTTTAAAAGGGTTACATTTCCAGTTCTGGCTGCATAATTAAAGGCCGTATTTCCATCATTATCAATGTCTTTAAGAGACAATCCTTTAGAAACAAAATAGGTAGTAAGTGTCAGGTTTTTGTCTGACGGTATTGCCATAAACAATAGGTTTAGACCGTCTTTATATTTTTTCTTTGGGTCTATTCCAGCTTTAAAAAGCGCATCATAAACTGCAGTATTATTTTGACCGTTATTGGCTGCAAATGTAATTGGAGTAAAGCCTTGGCTATCTTCTAGGTTAATGTCTGATCCTTTGGCTATAAGGTATTCTACGATTGCTGTATTTCCTTTATTAGCGGCCCAATGTAAATAAATACGATTATCATGAGTAGATTTAGTGACTTCATTTCCGGGTTGTTCCAATAAGAATTTTATTGTAGCCTCAGGTGCATCATTATTAATAGCCATAACGGTTACATCAAAAGCATTAGGTGTTGATGCTGATGGGCTGTTCCCTTTTGCTATTTCTGCTTTAACTGCGTTTACATCTGGTGTTGTTTTCCAGAAAGACTGCTCCAAAAGTGTATTTTTTTGCTGCGCACTCACAAATAAAGTAGCGACTAAGGCAAATGAAATAAAAAGATTCTTTTTCATAAATGTATTGTCAAGGTTCTTATTAATAGGGAAAGTTTGTTTATTTAATAGTTGAGTTATTTAGAATAAATAAAAATAACGCAAATGTAAAAATAAATAGTATAATAGCAATTATTATTTACCCTATAAAGAGAAATTTTTTATTGTGTTTTTTTATACTTGTTTGCACTATATCTAATTCAAAAAGCATAAAAATTTTTTCAATTATCTATTTAGATATAAAATGAATTGAAAGGTTTAATGCAATTACTTTAAATAGTTCAATTATGTTTTTTTATTTTGATTTACGCTGAAACTGTTGTTGTGTTTTTATTTTTTTTATTTCGTCCCCACCAAATATAGCATCCGGATATTGGCAGACTTGCAATGAGTAAACTACAAAGAAAGGCGAATATTTTCCCCGGTAATCCTAATATGGCTCCGGTGTGAATATCATAATTCATTTTCATGAGGTTATCAGCAACTTTATCCGCTGTTTTTCTACCCCAAAGATGGGAAACAGTCATTTCTTCCAAGCTGTATTGATCAAAATAGCGGTAGTCAATTTTCCAATACGTTCCTTTGTCACTATTCGCATTGGCGGCTATTGGTGAAAGATTCGATTCCGGCGGATGAATTTCAATGGATTTAGCTTGAGGATATTCTTTCTGCATTTTAAGCCAAACAGCATCTAATGGTTTTACGGTTGAAGTAGTTGCAGTTTTCTGATTTTTTTTCGAAAGCGGTTCTTCATATAACAATGATTTTTCACCGCCGGACACTTTATAATACGAGTACGCAAACCATTGAAATCCCCATACTAATCCCGTAATGGCAAAAATAATTCCGATTATCAAGATGTAAAAACCGGTGACATTATGTAAATCATAATTTTTTCTTTTCCATTTTGTACCTTTTTTCCATTTGAACCAAAAGCGTTGTTTTGCGGCACTTTTATTTTTTGGATACCAAAGAATTAAACCCGAAACGAGCAGTATCAGAAATAGTAATGTCGCCGATGCCACAATAGTCTGCCCAATTTCATGAGGCAGCCAAAGATAGAAATGTCCGTCTAGTATAAAAGGGAAAAAACCTTCCTCATTATTGATCGTTTTCAGCACTTTTCCTGTATAAGGATTCATGTAAGTTGTATAATGATAACTGGGTTCGTAATGAAAAAATATAGCTTCAACAGAATTATTTTTTTCATTGTATTTGATGGCGTGAAGTACTTTATTAGGAACTTCTTTTCTAGCGATGATTTCCAGTTGAGATGGAGGTAAAAAGGATTTATTTTGCGTTTCCACAAAACGATATTCTTCTGTGATGTCCTGTATTTCCTCTTGAAAGGCATACAAACATCCTGTTATGGCGATTATAAAAACAATTAAACCAGAGGACAAACCAAGCCAAAGATGGATTTTTCGAATTGCTTTTTTGAAGTTGTTATTTTTCATTTAAAAAGGATAAAACTCCCCACCGAAATGAGGAGTTTAGTGAAACAAAACCAATTATGAAACTTAAAATTTATAGGTTAAACCTGCTGTTACACTTCTCAAACGCTGAGGAGTTACAGTGGACCAACCAGAATAGTATTTTTCGTTTAATGCATTATTCAATTTTAATGCGATATTAAATTTATCACTCGTATACGATAAAGCCGAATTTAAAACGGTATAACTTGGCAACTCAAATGTTCCAATATTTGCTCTGTTTAAGGTTTTGTACTCGCTGGCATAGTTTCCACCAAATCCAATTCCGAAACCTTTTAATTTTCCTGAAGTCAACGTGTAATTAGCCCAGAAATTAACTAGGGTTTCCGGTCCTGCTTCTTCGGGTCTTTGTCCTAAATAACCATCTCCGGGATTGTCTTTAGTAACTTCACTTTTGTTGTTGCTGAATCCGGCAATGATGTTAAATCCTTTGACAGGATTTGCCGTAAAACTCAATTCAATTCCTTTACTGTTTACTTCGCCGCCTTGAATGGAATTGTTGATATTATTGGGATCAGTCATTATTCTATTTTTTACATCAATGTTGTAATAACTAATCGATGCTGAAATAATATCCTTGTACAAGTTTGTTTTTAGTCCAAATTCATATTGATTGGCTTGTTCTGGGTCAAAAGATTCCATTCTCGGATTAGAACCATCCACTTCAGAAACTTCTCGTGGCGTTACATTTACAAAGCCATTCATATAATTGGAGAAAACAGAAACTTTATCTTTAATCAGCATGTAAACCAAACCGAATTTTGGAGAAACGGCTGCTTGACTGTTTTCTTCGGTTGCTGTTTTAGATTTGAAGTTGTCAATTCTCAAACTCGCCATGGCAGATAATTTATCCGTAATATTCAACACATTCGACGCATAAGCACTAATAACTTCCGTTTCTGCAGTTGAGTTTCCTTCGAACGAACCTACTAAAAGGTTGTCAACTCCTGCTTGGGTCAAATCTCCCGTATCTGATCCATCGATTAAGGAAACAGTTCCGTTTCCTAACCAACCGGTGCTTCCGTTTATAATATTTGATTTATAATAATCAATACCTGCGACCAATCGGTTTCTTAAACTTCCAATTTTAAAGTCTCCTATGAAATTCTGCTGAATATCAGTTGCCAAAGTTTCTCCGTTTCTTTTAGAAATATATCTTGAAAAATCATTTCCGTTTGACGCGTCAAATAAATACGAATAATACCCGCTGGTTTTACTGTTACTTCTGGATAATACCGTTTGAGAAGTCCATTGGTCAGACAACTTGTAAAACATTTGAGCTTGTAAACTATACGTTGGATTACTGATTGATAATTCGTTTGAAGTAAACGATTTTTTATAATTTCTTTCAAATAATTCGATTGAATTAAAAGATAAAGGAGAATATCTGCTCAAGAAAATCATGGGTGCATTAGCAGAATTTCTGTTGGTGAATTCTGTATTTATTAAGAATGAAAGTTTATCATTCACTTTATAACTTAGCGAAGGCGCAAAGAAAAATGATTTGCCGAAACCAGCATCTTGAAACGAATTTTCTTTTTGATACGCTGTATTTATTCGAACGGCAACATCTGAATTTAAAGGTATGTTTACATCGGCAGTGATTCGGTCCAATCCATACGATCCTGAAATATAACTTATTTCTCCACCAAAAGTTGAGTATGGCTTTTTAGTGACAGTGTTTATTAAACCTCCGTAAGAAATTAAGCTGCTTCCAAATAATGTTCCCGATGGTCCTTTTATAACTTCAATGTTATCCACATTTGCAGGGTCGATACTTCCGTTATTGATTCCAGGAAGACCATTAATCATGGTAGGCTGAACAGCAAATCCTCTCATAGAAAAATATTCTGCTCCATCACCGCCACGTCCTGTTGATTCCCAAAGACGCGTTATACCAGTTGCATTTTTCAAAGCATCATTAAAATTAGTCACTACTTGCTCTTTCAATAATTCGCTGGTAACGGTATTGTACACTTGAGGATTTTCAATATTGTTCAAAGGCATTTTTGAAACCGTAGTGCTTTTTTCTCTTTTGTACTTGTATTTGTTGGTGTTTACAATAACTTCCTTTAAGGTTTTAAGAGAATCTTTTTCTTGCTCTTTTTTTTCTTGAGCACTCACTGTTATGCCAATTAATAAAACAGACAGGTAAAATGTATTTATCGTTTTCATTTATTTAGATTAATTAAAAATAATACCGCAAATATAATGGTGCTTTTTGTTTTAACAAAACTTATTTAGACTAAATATAAATAATATTAAAAAATAATTTTCAGTAATTTGAAAGTCAGTATTTTACGGCATAAAAAAAACCTTGCTTATTTAGAGCAAGGTTTTGATTGAAACTTAATTGTTAAAGTTTTATTTGATTTTTTTCATCGAAAACTGTTCAGAACTTGGTTTTCCTTGTTGGATTCCCGAAATTTTAGCGACTAAACTGTCTGGAGTAATTTGGTTATAACTGATTTTTTGAGGATAATCGTGTTTCAAATTTTCAAATGATACTTGTTTGTCGGTTGCAGTTGTCAATTTGAAAACAACGGGTTTGTCATTATTTTGCCCTTTTACTGTTGCAGTATACGTTAAGTTTTCTCCTTTTTGTTGTAAGATGATAGATTCAAAATGCACTGTATCTTTCTCTTTTATGTAATAGGATTGTGCTTGAAAGGTACTGTCGTTCAATTTCTCCCAATTTTCCGTTAGAGTACCATCGGCTGATTTGTTTTCCCAATTCCCCAAAAGCCAACTTGCCGCTTTGATTTTTTCGTTTTTATTGGAATCAGAATTTTTGCAGGAAACAATTACTAGCAAAAGCAGTATGAGAGTTGTTTTTTGAAACATATGTGTAAGTATTTGGTGTTATTTTGAAACGCTAAAATATAAAAAAATAGAATAGAAAGATTTTTGATTAATGATTTTTGACCCGAGCCTTTACTTTGTGTTAGAGTAAAAAACATTAAATTTATTCAAAGGAAAGCAGAGGTGAACTTTCACCCGAGCTAAGCTTAAGACTTAACTATCGCATTAGTCCTCTGCCTTCTCCTTGAACCCGTTGAATTGCTTCAAATAGAATGATAGACATCAAGGTCTAATAAAGGCTCTAAAGAAGTTCAACATTTTTGTTTATCCTAAATCCAAAGTTATGAAAAACTATTTATTTTATGTGGGTATTGATATTTCAAAACTAAAATTAGATATCACTATTCTTGATGTTTCTTCTTTGAAATCGGAACATTTTGTTGTTGAAAACAACATAAAAAGCATTAGTCTGTTTGTCAAAAATCTAAGCAAGAAGATTGACATAAATCAAACTCTTTTTTGTTGTGAAAACACAGGGGTTTATACCAATCATCTTTCGTCTGCTTCAATGGATTTAAAGTTAGATTTATGGATTGTCCCAGCCGTTGAAATAAAAAGATCAAAGGGGATTTCAAGAGGAAAAACCGATAAATCAGACGCTAAAGATATTGCCTATTACAGCTATAGAAATATTGACAAACTCAAACTTTTTACTTTGACAGCTATAGACATTCAAAAACTAAAAATTCTGTATACCGAAAGAGAAAAAATGCTTAAATCATTATTGCTTTTAGAAACAACTAAGGAAAATAAGGGTTTTGCAAGTAAAGAAGTTTTCAAGGAAGTATCATCAATCAATCAAAGTTTAACCAAAACCATTAGAAATGCTATCCGCAAAATAGAAACCAAGATGAAAGAAATCATCAAAGCAAATGCTCAGTTGAACAAACAGACTCAACTCATCAGAACCATTCCTGGAATAGGGGAACAAACCAGCATATATTTAATCATTGCCACAAAAGGATTTACGGCTTTTAAAAATTGGAGACAATTTGCCTGTTATTCTGGAGTTGCCCCATTTGAATGCAGCTCCGGCTCTAGTATAAAAGGCAGGACTAAAGTAAATCATATGGCTGATAAAAAAATAAAATCCTTGCTGCAAATGTGCGCTATGACCACATTGAAGTATGATCCTCAATTAAAAGAATATTACAATAAGAAAAAGGCTGAAGGAAAAAATTCTATGCTTGTTTTAAACAATATTAGATGCAAACTTATAAGCAGGGTTTTTGCTGTCATTAACAGAGAAACTTCATATATAAACACGTATAAATTTGCATCGTAGTTTTAACAATTTTTACTTGTTTTTCATCATAGAATGCGATAGCGAACCAGCGAAGCATTTCAGATAGTATTAATCAGAAATCAGTAATTATTTTCGCTTTCTTTCAAAATAGTATAAACCAATTCTTTGGTCGGTTTTTGATCTTTTAAATTCGTTCTGACCACATCGAAAGTCACTTTGAAATCACAACCCAATTTATAATCACTGCAACCATAAGCAGTTTTTCCTTTAAGAACCGTTCCTTTTTCACATTTCGGACAGGCTAATTCGTCCGGTACGGTTTTCGTCAAAGTTTTCTTCAGTTCTAATTTGAGTTTGAAATTTTCATCAAAGCGGAGTAAACCTTCCACAGCGCCGGCATCGGTTTTAAAATCTTTCAAGTTTACGGTAGATCCTTTTTGAAGCAATCGCAGGTATTGGTTCTCGGATATTTTTTTCTCCGCAAAAGTATAGGGCAATAGGAACGTGCAACCTGCTTTGTATTCGCCACAGCCATAAGCGGATTTTCCTTTGATAAGCGTTGCTTTTTTACATTTCGGACAGGCTTCCGCCAAAATTCCTGCAGCTTTCTTTTTCTCCACTTTAGCCTCTTCCTTTTGGACATTTCCTGCATGTGAGATGTTGGCGCGTCTGGTTTCACTGCGAACTTCATATACCAAAACCTCAACCATGCGCTTCATATTTTTGATAAATGAACCGGCGGTAAAGGTTCCTTTTTCAATATCTTTCAACTGTTTTTCCCAAGAACCCGTCAGTTCTGCGGACTTGACCAACTCATTTTGAATAGTATCAATTAGTTGAATTCCTGTTGGCGTTGGCAATACTTGTTTTTTGTTTCTTACGATGTATTGGCGTCTAAAAAGCGTTTCAATAATATTGGCTCGCGTGGATGGACGACCGATACCATTTTCTTTCATCAATTCGCGTAAATCTTCATCGTCAACTTGTTTGCCCGCGGTTTCCATGGCGCGCAATAAGGTGGCTTCCGTAAACTGATTCGGTGGTTTGGTTTCCTTTTCTAAAAATGAAGGTTCGTGTGGGCCTTTTTCACCTACAACAAAACTCGGCAGGATATCGGCTTCCTTTTCTTTGGCGTTCGGATCTTCAAAAACAATGCGAAAGCCTTTTTTTAAGATTTCTTTTCCGGTGGTTTTGAAAGCTACATCGGCGGCTTTCCCTATTACTGTCGTATTAGCAACCAAACAATCATCATAAAACACCGCAATAAAACGCTTTGTAATAATGTCATATACTTGTTGCTGATTGTATTGCAAGTTGCTTTGAATTCCCGTTGGAATAATCGCATGGTGATCGGTAACTTTTTTGTCATTGAAAACTTTAGGCGATTTTTTTATCTTTTTTTCCAAAAGCGGTTGCGTCAACGCCGCATAATTCGTCAAGTTTCTCAGAATTCCGGGTACTTTTGGATAAATATCGCTTGGTAAAAACGTGGTGTCGACTCTGGGGTAGGTGACTACTTTTTGTTCGTACAAAGTCTGAACAATTTTAAGCGTTTCATCTGCTGAAAAGCCAAATTTTGTATTGCAATATACTTGCAAACCTGTTAAATCAAACAGTTTAGGCGCAAACTCATTGCCATTCTTTTTTTCGACAGAAACAATTTCGAACACACTTTCTTTGACTTTATTGGCCAAAAGTTCGCCATCTTCTTTTTTCAAAAAGCGTCCATCTTCATAGCTGAAAAGCGTTTCTCGATATAAAGTTTGCAACTCCCAATACGGTTGCGGTTTGAAATTCTCAATTTCTTTAAATCGGTCAACAACCATGGCTAGAGTAGGGGTTTGTACCCTTCCAATAGACAATACTTGCTTGTACCCGCCGTGCTTTACGGTGTACAAACGGGTGGCATTCATACCGAGTAACCAGTCGCCAATGGCTCTGGAAAATCCGGCGTAGTATAAATTATCGTAGTTGGCAGATGGTTTTAGGTTTTCAAAACCCTCTTTGATGGCTTCGGTGGTCAGGGACGAAATCCACAAGCGTTTTACCTCGCCTTTATAATTGGCTTCATTCATGACCCAGCGCTGAATGAGTTCTCCTTCTTGCCCTGCATCCCCGCAGTTGATGACCAACTCGGCTTTGTCAAACAAACTTTTTATGATTTTGAATTGCTTTTGGATTCCCGAATTTTCGACCACTTTGGTTTCAAATTTGTCGGGAAGCATGGGCAGGTTGTTCAAATCCCAACTTTTCCAATGGGGTTTGTAATCGTTTGGTTCTTTTAAGGTACATAAATGCCCAAAAGTGTACGTTACGGCATAACCGTTGCCTTCGTAATACCCGTCGCGTTTGGTATTGGCTCCTAAAACGGATGCGATTTCGCGTGCTACACTTGGTTTCTCGGCAATACAGACCTTCATTTTCTCTTTCTGATTTAAGGGCGCAAATTAGGAATTTAGAAATTGGTATTAAAAAGAAATCGGTAGGAGTTATGAACGGGTATTTCCAAAAAATGCATTGGAGAATCTTAAAAAGGGCGGGTCTTATTATTATGGAATTGAAGATTAATTATCCCTATTGGGAACCGAATGAAGCTGATTTGAGAGAGGGTTTATGAGTGTAAATTTATCTCGTTTTTGGGGCGCTTTACGCCACTCGCAAAATTTTCTCCATTTTACGTCCTTTAGCCAATTCATCGACCAGTTTGTCTAAATATCGTACTTGTTGCGTTAACGGATTTTCGATTTCTTCTATCCGATACCCACAAATTACACCCGTAATCAAGTGCGCATTAGGGTTTAGTGTAGCATTCTGAAAGAATTTTTCAAAAGTTACTTTTTCTTCCACGAGTTCTTGTAGTTTTTTTTCATCGTAACCCGTTAACCATTCAATTACTTGAAATAATTCTTCTTTTGTTCTGTTTTTCTTCTCGACTTTTGCGATATAATGTGGATATACCGATGCGAATGTCATTTTTGCAATACGCTCATCGTGATTGTTTGTCTTGTTCATGCTTTAGATTTTAAGGTTAATCTCCATTTATTTCAACCTCTCTAATTGTCCTTTTCTTTTTACTATGTTTTTGTAATCCCACTGAATATCTCTTGATTTGTTCAGCCAACGTTCAAGGTCTTTTGTATTGATTTGTTCAACTGTACTGAAGAAAATAGAAGCGTCTTTAAATTTTTTTCCTTTTATGTTTAAATCGTCTTCTTCAAAGTCAGCACCACTCCAAAACATCAAACGCCATCCTGCTTTTTGTTTGCTGTAACCAACAATTGGATTACCGTCTAAAAACCAAACAGGGTGGGCGTGCCAAATTTTGCTCTCAGCTTCGGTCAATTCGTTGTCAATAGTCTGGGCAAGCACGTTGCAAATTGCTTTGTCGTCTGAGGTCTGTATGTCGTTATATGTTTGAATTTCCTCTTTCATTGTGGTCAAATGGTGTAATCGTTAATTCAATTTATATTCGATTGGTAAATTAAAAGTTACCCTTACTGCTTCTTCGTCAAGCTGTTGATTGTTTAATTGTATACAGGCGTTGTAATGCGGATTTATATCTTAAAAACATCCAGTTTTTGCATCCAGGAGATTTCTGACTCAACAAACGTAAGTCTGGTTTTGATTATTCGGTCCGATTTATCTCTAGGATTCTTAGTTACAAATCTCGCCTTGGAATTATTAAAATCCAACGTGTATTTTTCATCAAAGTCTTCTTGTTTGTTAGAAGAAAAAGTAATCACATTGTCTTTTGCACTCCATTTTCCTTTTCCGTATTTATTTACTTCAGGTGGAATTCCCTGTTTAATTTTCGAATAATAATGAAATAGGAATGTTCCATCTTGATGTAAGGTCAATTTATAATCAAATAAATGACTTTCATCTTTACCATTTAAAATACGATTGTAATCACCGGCAAAGTCATTCGATTGAGCGAATGCCGTCAGGTTGAAAACTAAAAGGAATGTGGCAAGTAGTAGTTTCATAGGTAAGTTTTTTAAATGTGTTAGTGTTTTTTTACTGTTTGTTTAGCTGTTCTGGTTTGTGGGCATAGCCTGTAATGCTGCGCTAATGATTGGATCGGGTTATGAATTAATAAAGATACCATACAATCATTTAATAGTATGTGCTTTTACACCTTCGTTGGTAATCGTAATGGGTTTGATAAAACCTTGTTCGTCAAAAAACATTTCTTCTATGCACGTTTCTCTTGAATTGGCATGCGTTTCTGTAAGCGGTCTTCTGTGGTAAACAATGTAATATTGATTGGAATCAGGTGCTTTCATAACCGAATGATGCCCTGCTCCGGTAGCAATTTTAGGATCTTGTTGCAAGACTTTACCAATGCGCTTGAATGGCCCCATCGGAGAATCAGCAATCGCATACGCTACGCAATAATTGGGTCCGCCCCAGCCGCCTTCGGACCACATAAAATAATATTTGTTATTTCGGATAAACATAAATGGCCCTTCAACATAATTTTCCGGAGTAATCTCTTTAAATACTGTTTTGTCTTTGAAAGGGATGAAACCCGTAAAATCCGGTTTCAATTTAGCAATATTGCAATGTTTCCATCCTCCATAAATTAAATAATGTTGACCATCTTTATCTCTAAAAACAAATTGGTCAATAGGTTGTGCGCCATTATAAAATTTATCAACTAATGGCTTTCCTAAATAATCTTTATAAGGACCTTCAGGTTTAGATGCAACCGCTACACCTATTCCTCCTGATTCAGTATCACTTTGAATATCGTTAGCTCCAAAAAACAGAAAATATTTATTCTTATTTTTAATGATTGACGGTGCCCACATCGCTTTTTTCGCCCATTTTACAGCAGTTGTATCTAAAATTTTAGCATGTTTTGTCCAATTGGTTAAATCAGTAGACGAGAAAGCATCCAAAAAAACTTGTTTTTCATAAGGAGCTGAAAAAGTGGGATATATCCAGTATGTTTTATCAAAAATGATTCCTTCAGGATCAGCATACCAACCTTTGAAAATAGGATTGTTATTCTTTATTTTATCTGAAACGGCATTTTGTGCACTGGTTTTTGAGAAAGAAATAATAAATAGTAAGAATAAAACTCTGTTCATGTTTTTTATTTTAAAAGTAAAAAAAAATTGCTGTGAAAAATATTTTTACGGTAAATAATTTCACCCATGCTTCACGAAGTCAGGAGACTTTGCACAGCAATCCAGACTTTTAAGAAAATGTTTTTTTAAAGAACACTTTGCATTGCTGGAGCAGAAAGAATGGTGTTTTCAATTAAGAACCGTCCTGCTGTCCGCTGTATTCCCGATAAATAAAAACTACGGCCGAAAAGCCTTGTTTTTCTAAATCGGGAGATGCCGCTTCTATCAGGGCTATCGATTCCGTTTCGTTTTCATAATAACCAAAGTAAAAGATGCTGTGGATTGTCATTTATTTTCTGCTCGAATGTATTTGTGTGAACCGTCACAATTGGGCATTTTTTTAGACAGTCCACAAGTACAATCGTTGATTCCCTTTCCGTCAAGAATACGCTGCATGTATTTTTCAATTCGGGTTTCGCGGGTTTTGGATTGTTTGGAACCCGAAAAGTATAAGTTGTAAGCGCGCTGTCGCCCTGGCGTTAAGGCGTGGAAAGCAACTTTTAAGTCGGGATTTTTGTCTAACGTATTTTGTAATTCTGCTACCAATTCAAGTTCGGTATTGCTTTTGAAATTTACTTTCAAGCCTGCTTTTTCAATTTCAATGGCTTCATAAATATAGGCTTTGATTATCGATTGTTGTTCTATGATTTCTTCCAGATTGGTAAACTTAAAAAAACGTACAGCCTGACTGTTTTCTCCGGGTTTGCATAGAATTCCATCGGTGTCTTGAAGTAAAGTTCCTTTAAAAAAACTAAGCGCACAGTATTCTTTAAAACTACCTATAAGTACCACATTACTTCCCTGAAAACTGTAACAAGGCGCACGCCACTTGAACTCTTCGGTTAGTCCGCAATCGAGTAGCAATAGTCGCAATTGCTCCATTTCGGGCTGCCATTTTTTGGCATTGCTTATAAAGTCATCAACTTTGGGATTCATTTTATTAAAATAAGGTTTTAGTTCAATAAAAGTATAAAAAATCGCGTTGCAAACGCTACGATTGTGCTACAAATTAAAATTGGTATTCGTTGCAAACAAGCATCAGTGGGATATGCTGTCTTCTCAAAAAATGAAAATTGTATTAATAGCATGCTGTGCGAAGTCTCCTGACTTCGTACCCATTGCTATATGCCGTTTTAACTTTAGCAACCTTTATTTTCCTGTGTTTGTTGATTATTGGAATTGCTACGAAGTCGTGAGACTTTGCAGAGCAATCACGATTATATTTTGTTTTTGCGACTTATTTATAGTTTGCGGAGATGGTGTTTGCCAAATCCTCCCAAATACAAAACTAATTTCAAATTAAGCCTAATACCCAAATTGCTTGTAGCGAGTGTTGGTGGCAGTTTTTTATTGTATTGCTTTAATGAATTTTTTCATTTCGCCCATTTTACCCACTGTAATCCTTGTCCATTTACCTTGCTCTTCATATATTCTTCCCCCTTGAATATTATTGCTTTCTAATTGCTTGAAATAGTCCTTGTTGTATTTTTCAAGTGAAAAATAGATAAAATTTGTATTAGAATAAATGCACTCACAATTTAATTTTTTGAGTTCGCTGATAGTATATTGTCTCACATCTTCATTTAGCAAGTAGCAATTTGAAACAAATTTATCATCTTTCAAAGAAGCTATAGCAGCAAGTTTTGACAATACACTAACGCTATTATTTGTATTGGATTGCAAATTAGCCAAATTATCAATTATTGTTTTGTTCGCAATCGCATACCCAATCCGTGCTCCAGCCAAACCGTACATTTTGGAAAATGTTTTGGCTATAATAATATTTTTGTGGTCATTTACGATATTGCTAAGGGATTGCTGTTTAGTAAAGTCCAAATATGCCTCATCAATTAATACAATTGTATTTTGTGAAATCTTGGTTACAAATTCTACCAATGCTTCTCTTTCACAAATTGTTCCTGTTGGGTTGTTTGGATTACAGATATAAACAAGTTTTGTGTCTTGGTTTACAACTTCCAACATAGCTTGCAAATTAATTTTCTTGTCGGTTGTAAGAGGTACTTTATTTTTTGTTAAGCCTAAATTATCTAATGTAACTGTCCAATAATCATAGCTTGGGTCTGCGATTACGTAATTTCCTTTGTCTAATGATACGAATTTTGCAACCAAATCTAAAATTTCAGTTGAACCAGCTCCCAACAATATGTTTTCGTCTTTAACACTATTCTTTTTTGCAAGGTCAGAAATCAGTTGTGATGCAACATCCCAATTATATCGGTTACTAATATTCACATTGTCTACAAATGCTTTCCTTGCTAATGGAGATGGACCATAAGGGTTTTCATTTGAGCGTAAAAAAATTAAGTTAGCATCATCCTCAAAACTATTAATTAAATTTTCTGATACAAGAGGAGAAGCAAATGAATTGAAGTTTGTAAGTCCAATACCAGCTACTCCAATACCAATTTTTTTCAGCCAAAGTCTTCTGCTCGTTTCCATATTTTCTTTTTCTTTAAGTAGTCTTTAAAAAAAATAGTTTGTTACAACCGCGGAGTGTTAAAATAGTCACTAACGTTTTGGCGCTTTGCGAAGAAGCGGATTTCGAAGCGCTAAACTGTCTGCTAGCAATAAACTTGATACGAAGCACAAAATTTCATTTAAGCACTAGACCCGCTTTTTTGCTAAACGCCTGTTACCTGCAGTAGTTTTTTTAACTATCTATTTTGATTATTGTAAATAGTACAATTAAAGTTCTTGATACGCTTAAAAAAATCATTAAAATTGCTGAAATTATCCACTTTAGTATTGTGAAATTAAGAAAATTTTCTTGGCTTATCCAAATAAAATATGATAAAATAAAAACCAAAACCAAAACTAATTCAACTATTGCATCTTTGAATACTTGTACAACTCTTTTGTAATTTACGTCAGAAAAAAACATTTCTAACGGATTTCTTATTGCGTCTTGTGGTCGATTAGTTATATTTGATCTAATTGATGCAATAACAGTTAACGATGCTAAAATAAATCCAGCAAGTGAAATTGAAGCCGAAACTGTATCACTAACGATTTCTAAATTATCTTTTTTTTCCGCAATTTTAAAATCAAAAAAGGAAAAGTATGAATTTGCAAACCAAAGCGCAAGAATAATTATGCTATCGAAAAATAACGCATTATTAATATAGAAATCAAGTGTTTTTTTCATCTAAATCCTTTTATATCAATTTCTCTTAGCATTTTTGGAAACATATCTTCCGAAATAATTGTTTTAGCTTTTTTCTTTTTTTGAACATTAAATTCGCTTTTTACTTTTGAAACTATTAAATCATATAAACGAAGTTTATTATTATTTGTTTCATCTTCTGCGACAAAGTTTAAATAATTAAACAAGTTTCTTTTATCTGGATTTTCTTCAAACCAATGCACAATATTTAGAATTGACCTTTTAATTTGTGGAGTATCAGAGAACTTTCTATAATCCATTTTGAAATTCAATACTGCATATTCATTTTCAAAATTGTTTATAGTAGCTTCAGCTGCTTGTAATATATTTCCATCCATTCCACGTATCTCTTCGAAATTATCTTTATGAATTTTTAAACTAAATTCTGAGATTCTATTAATTCTACTTTCTAAGTCTTCAAAACTTTCTTCTGTTAAAAATTGAAAACCTAATTTTGTGATTAGTTCTTTAGAAATTCCAATTTTTTCTATGTATTTAACAAAATCATCAATTTTTGCACCACTGTGATTGTATTCCAAAGCTAAAATTGTTTTATTTCTACGAAAATCTATAATAAAGTGAGAAGTGTCCATAATTCCATCACTTCCTCTATCTTCTAAATCAGTAACTTCATCATTTGTCATATTTATTAATTGTGGAAAAATATCATCTCGAATACTTCTAAGTTTTCCTTGAATAATATTCCCACCATTACTAACTCCTTGAATAAAAACATACCGTTCTCCAAAATATTGATAACGTATTCTTGCTCTTGTAACTGACAAATTTGTTAAAGTATCAAAAAAAGTACTTAAGTTTTCACCTGTTTTAAATACAAAGTTTAACTCATAATAATAAATTTTTGTTTTTATGTTTACTATATCCATAAGTCTTTAACTGATTTTAATTACTAATCTATATTGTTGATGTTTTTACGATTCTTTATACTATTGCAGGGTAACTTGTCTATATGTATGACAAAATCATACAAAGCCATCTAATTTTGGGTCGCTTTGCCTGATAAACGGCAGAGTTTAGTTATTTTCAAATATATAACTTAATACCGAAAATACGGACAAAAACATATTAAGTTATCTTTGGTGTTCAAAACTAACTTCTTTTGAATCAATAGCTTTACGGGAAACCGTAAAACGCTTTTTTTAGCACAAACGCCTAGCCCTGATTACTTCACTTTACTTTTATTTTAATTGGAGTTCAGTGAACTTCGTTTGCAGCGGCATCTCCCGATTTAAAAAAACAAGGCTTTTTAGCCATAGTTTTTATTATCGGGAATACAGCGAATAGCAGGAAACAGCTCCTGAAAAAGAGTTTAATTGTTTAAAAGTTTAACGTTTAAAATTTCTACTCATGTACCATTTGTTTTACTGATGACTTAGCGTTCCTTAAGTTTTCAATTGATAAGTAATACGTCAAAAACGAGCCTTGCAAACTGAATAGTTTTTTCGTATTTTTGCACTCCAATAAAAGGAATAAGAAAATGTTAGATAGACTTCAAATAGTAAAACAACGTTTCGATGAGATATCGGATTTAATCATTCAGCCGGATGTTATCTCTGATCAGAAGCGTTATGTGCAATTGAATCAAGAGTACAAAAGTTTAAAAGCTTTGGCCGAAAAGCGCGATGAATACGTGCTGATTATGGCAAATATTGAAGAAGCAAACGAAATTATAGCCGATAACAGTGATGCAGATATGACCGAAATGGCCAAAATGCAACTGGAAGAAGCAAAGGAAAGATTACCGGAACTGGAGGATGAAATCAAATTTATGTTGATTCCTAAAGATCCCGAAGATGCCAAAAATGTCATGGTGGAGATTCGTGCCGGAACGGGTGGGGATGAAGCGAGTATTTTTGCAGGGGATTTATTCCGTATGTACACAAAATATTGTGAAAACAGAGGTTGGAGAACATCTGTGGTGGATATGAATGAAGGAACTTCGGGTGGATTTAAAGAGGTGATTTTTGAAGTTACCGGTGAAGATGTTTATGGAACTTTGAAGTTTGAAGCGGGTGTTCACCGTGTGCAACGTGTACCGCAAACAGAAACGCAAGGACGTGTTCACACATCAGCAGCGACTGTTATGGTATTGCCGGAAGCAGAGGAATTTGATGTACAAATTGATATGAATGATGTGCGTGTGGATTTCTTCTGTTCGTCAGGACCTGGTGGACAATCAGTAAATACAACCAAATCAGCCGTTCGTTTGACGCACATTCCAACAGGATTAGTGGCGCAATGTCAGGATCAAAAATCACAACATAAAAATAAAGATAAGGCTTTTGGTGTATTGCGTTCCCGTTTATACGAACAGGAATTAGCCAAAAAACAAGCCGAAGATGCTACAAAACGTACGTCTCAAGTAAGTTCTGGTGACCGTTCTGCCAAAATTCGTACCTACAATTACGCACAAGGTCGTGTAACGGATCACCGTGTAGGATTGACTTTGTACGATTTAGGAAATATCATGAATGGTGACATTCAGAAAATTGTTGACGAGCTAGCGTTAGTCAACAACATGGAAAAATTGAAAGAAGCCAGCGAGGTATTCTAAATAAAAAAAAAGTGAAATTCGTTTCACTTTTTTTTGTGTTCTTCGGGACCTCAAAAGGGAAATAATTTTTATAAAAATAAGCTATTGAAGCCTATATTTAGTTTTAAAAACTATTTATAGGCTTCAACGATTCTATACGTTACGATGTCGTTTGTAGCCATCAATTTTATTGTTTTTAATGCTTTGGCTTCCGAAAGCGTATAACCACTTGCATAACCTGTTGGCGTGTTTACTTCCCAGAAATAGACTGTTTTATCTGTTGTTTTGCTAATTTCAACTTTTTGTTTTTTTGAAATTGTAGTTTGATCAATTTTTTCTGTGGTGTTTGCAAACAATATTGTTGTTGCAAATAAAGATGCTGATAAGATAAAGTTTTTCATGTTTTTTGTTTTTACAATGTTAGATTAACACTGCAAAGATGAGGTTGCTATGGATTTCATTTGTTATATAAATTTTTATTTTTCTTATATAATTAACTCTTATTGGTTTGAAAATCAATTTCTTTTAAAATAAAAATATAGTTTTAGTGCAGTCCTGACAATCTATTATACTAACAATTTTAAAAAAAGGAACAGCCTTAAAATAGAGTGTATTCATTGAATTTTTAAGTTATAAAACGGCCAATCCTTTTGCGGTTTTTTTCATAAATTTGCAGCACACAATTTAAACAATGACTACACAACAACTTATTGACCAAATCAGAATCAAGAAATCATTCCTAGCAGTAGGATTAGATGTTGATTTGAATAAAATTCCACAACATTTATTAGCACTGGAAGATCCTATTTTCGAATTCAATAAAGCCATAATCGATGCAACCCATGATTTAGCGGTGGCGTATAAGCCCAATACCGCTTTTTATGAAGCTTACGGAATAAAAGGTTGGATGTCGTTGCAAAAAACAATTCATTACATCAACTCAACTTATCCGGATATTTTCACGATTGCAGATGCAAAACGTGGTGATATTGGAAATACGTCTTCGATGTATGCCAAAGCTTTTTTTGAAGATTTAAACTTTGACAGCGTTACCGTTGCTCCTTATATGGGGAAAGATTCGGTGGAGCCTTTTCTTGCTTTCGAAAATAAACATACGATTATGCTGGCTTTGACTTCCAATGAAGGTGCGTTCGATTTTCAGACTTTAAATGTGGAAGGAACCCGAGGCGGAGCCGAACGGAGCGGAGCTAAAGAACTGTATAAGCAAGTATTAGAAACGTCTAAAACGTGGAAAAACAGTGAAAACCTGATGTATGTTGTAGGTGCTACCAAAGCCGAATATTTTACTGAAATTCGTAAAATTGTCCCTGACAGTTTCTTGCTGGTTCCTGGAGTGGGAGCACAAGGAGGAAGTTTATCTGAAGTTTGTAAATACGGTATGAATGCGAATGTTGGGTTGCTTATTAATTCTTCCAGAGCGATTATTTATGCGTCAAACGGAACTGATTTTGTTGAAAAAGCAAGAGAAGAAGCGTTGAAAATGCAACAGGAAATGGCAGCAATTATTAGTTTGAAGTTTGAAAAGGTTTAAGACTTAAAGTGAAAGAATTTTAAACTGGGACTTTTTTTAAACCATTAAGAAATTAAGTTTCATTAAGAAATACTTTAAAGCTTGTTTCTCACAACCGTTAAGAAATACTTTTAAAGCTTAATTTTCTTAATTTCTTAATGGTTAAGAAGCTGCCAATTTATGTTTTAATACTATGAACTTTAAACTTTAAACTTGAAACAAAAAAATCTAATCGATCAAATAGGAATTTCCCATTCTTTTGAAACGTCCCCCAAGCGCATTATTTCACTGGTTCCTTCTCAAACGGAATTACTGTATGATTTGGGCTTGGAAAACCGAATTGTTGGTATTACCAAATTCTGTGTGCATCCGTATCATTTTAAGTCTGTTAAGAAAATAGTTGGAGGAACCAAGAAAGTACATTATGAGAAAATCAGGTTGTTGGAGCCGGATATCATCATTTGTAATAAAGAAGAAAACACACAGGAAATCGTAGCAGAATTGCGTAAAATTTGTCCGGTTTGGGTGACAAATATCATCACGATTGAAGACAATTTTCAAATGATTACCGACTTTGGTCAGCTCTTCAATTGCAGAACCGAAGCCCAGAAATGGAACGACAAATTGGCTTTTGCCTTGAGCGATTTTAAAAACTTCATCAAAGATAAACCGGTTAAAAAAGCAGCGTATTTCATTTGGAAAAACCCGTTTATGGTCGCTGGTTCGGATAATTTTATCAATGAATTACTGAAACTGAACCACTTTCAGAATATTTATGATAACAAATCACGTTATCCGGAAATCGAACTCAAAAAAATGCGATTGGAAGGAGATCCGGATTTGGTTTTTCTGTCTTCAGAGCCGTATCCTTTCAAAGAAGAAGATGCATTCGAAATAGGAAGGTACACGCATCATGCAAAAACGGTATTTGTTGATGGCGAAATGTTTTCTTGGTATGGAAGCAGGCTGCTAAAAGCGTTTGACTATTTTAAAAAAATGCATCAAAAATTATGATTCGCATTCCTCTAAAATTAATTCTTCTGTTGTTACGGTAGACTTAACAGTGGTCTTGTCGAAGTTGAAATTTAGTTCTGAGAGCATTTGGTATTCTCTTTTAAGCTTTTCTATTTCACTTTTCTCTTTCAATAATCCTTTCATGGGTGTAAATTTTTTGCAAATTTACGGTATACAATTATAAAACCAGCATTATTTTTTGTTAAGATTGGGATTTAAAATTAAAGTCCTATTTTTACAAAAAAAACCAAGTGATTAATTATACCATTTACGAAAATAAAAACACCGATCAGTGGGTAACTTTTGTTCATGGCGCCGGTGGGAGTTCTTCTATCTGGTTTAAGCAAATACGTGATTTTAAAAAACAGTATAATGTATTGTTATTGGATTTGCGGGGTCATGGGGAATCAAAACCTACTTTAAAGACGGCTTTCAAACAGAAATATACTTTTTCGGCTTTGGCCAATGATATTCTGGAAGTCTTAGATTTTCTTAAAATTAAAAAATCACATTTCGTTGGCATTTCTTTGGGTACCATACTCATCAGACAATTGGCTGAAATGTATCCGGAACGCGTGCAAAGCATGATTCTTGGCGGCGCAATCCTGAAAATGAATTTCCGTTCTCAAGTATTAATGCGATTGGGAAATATGTTTAAATATGTATTGCCGTATTTGGTTTTATACAAGTTTTTTGCCTTTGTCATCATGCCTAAAAAAAGTCACAAGCAATCTCGTGTTCTTTTTATCAATGAAGCTAAAAAATTATATCAAAAAGAATTCATCAAATGGTTTAAACTCACTGCCGAAATAAATCCGGTGCTGAAATGGTTCCGCCAGGTCGAATTGAATATTCCTACGCTTTATGTTATGGGCGAAGAGGATTATATGTTTTTGCCATCGGTTAGGAAAGTGGTAGAAAATCATTATAAATCGTCAAAACTCTTTGTAATAGAAAAGTGTGGACATGTAGTAAATGTGGAGCAACCTAATGCTTTCAATGATGCAGTTCTTTCTTTTATAAATACCGCTAAATAAAAAAATGCCTGCATTACAAATGCAGGCAATTCTTTAACTAACCAAAACCAAAATAATAAATAACCAGTTTATTACTCTGCAAAGATCACACATAAGCAGGCGTTTTGCTGTTAAGATTTTGTTATTACTTTGTTGTACATAAGTTAAGTTTTTTAACTTTATTTCCAGAGCACTTCTTTAAGTATTTTGACATCATCTGAGGCTATTGAATTTCAGCAGGTTTAAAGAATCATTAGCAACTCATAGTGATTTAGTTGCTGGGCGTTGAGGTGTATTTGTTAAAAAGATAAATTACTTTATTTAAACACGATGAATATTCTCGAACTCGAATTATTGACGGATAGCATTACTGAAACGGAGTTGTTCTATACTAAAGTCATCGGATTGAAAACTATTTCGAAAACCAATTCGAGTGTATCATTTGCCGCTGGTTCTACAAAACTAACTTTCCGTTCTTCTGAGAATTTAAAACCGGTATATCATTTTGCTTTTGATATACCCAATAATAAATTGTTGGAAGCCTTTGCTTGGATAGAAAAGAAAACTGAAATTATGGAGGTTGTTCCACCAGAAAAAATTGCCGATTTCTATAACTGGAATGCAAAGTCTTTTTATTTCTATGACAATAATGGAAATATTTTAGAATTTATTGCCCGTTTCAGCCTTGATAATACTTCAGAAAAACCATTTGATGGATTGTCAATTCTTTCTGTGAGCGAAATAGGTTTTGTGACCAAAAATGTTTCAAAGCTCAGTGATGAAATGTTTAATAAATACGGTCTTTCGGTATTTTCAAAACAACCAAAACTAGAAAAATTTATCGTTTTAGGAACAGATACTGGACTTTTTATTCTTGTGGAAGAAAATCGTGATTGGTATCCAACGCATCAAAAAGCAAAATCGTTTTGGACCAAAGTAGTATTTGACAATAATGGAAAAACGAGGGAAATTGAAATTTCAGGTTAAAAAAAATGCTCACCAATAAGCGAGCATTTATATATAATAGACAATATCCTTTAATTCTATGGGGTTTGATTCTCTTTTCTTTGGAGAGAGTTGGGGTGAGAATTTATAAAAACACCACCGTTTTATTGTCATAAACCATTGTTTTTCTTTCGGCATGCAGTTTTATGGCTCTGGCCAAAACCATGCGTTCCAGATCGCGCCCTTTCATAATAAAATCTTCTATAGAATGACTGTGTGAAACTCGGGCAATATCCTGCTCGATAATCGGACCTTCATCTAATCCTTCGGTAACATAATGACTCGTGGCACCAATGATTTTTACACCGCGTTTAAAAGCAGAATGATACGGTTTTGCCCCTGGAAATGCCGGAAGGAAGGAATGATGAATATTGATAATTTGATTTTTGTATTGCGCAATCAAATTAGGTGTGATAATTTGCATGTAGCGTGCCAAAACAATGAAGTCAATATTGTATTCTTTTAGTAAATCCAACTGTTTTTGTTCACCTTCGGTTTTAATGTCTTTTGTGAAAGGAACATAATGAAACGGAATAGAAAAACGCTCTGCCACTGCTTTCAAATCCTCATGATTGCTTATAATCAAAGGAATTTCAAGAGGCAATTCGCCGGCGCTGTAGCGTCCTAAAATATCATACAAACAATGGTCGTATTTAGAAACAAACAAAGCCATTCTTGGTTTTTCGTTTTGGGTATACATTTCCCACGACATATTAAAAGGAGCTGCTAACTTAGCTTGAAAATCAGTTTTAATAGCTTCAATATTCCAATTTTTGGCACTGAATTCACATTCTAAACGCATGAAAAATACATTTTCATCGGCATCGACATGTTGATCTAAATAAATAATATTACCATCAATAGAGGAAATATAATTCGTAACGGAAGCAATAATTGCTTTTTGATCTTCGCAATGGATTAGGATTGTAATTTTCTGCATTAGGGTTCTGTTTTCAGCTTTGTTGGTAGTAATGAATAGTATTTTTCAAAACTAAACGTATTTGTTTTTATAAAAAAGTTGGATTTGGCTGTTTTATGTTTGAAAAAAAACAGCCAAATTTCAATCTATTTGTTATCCTGCAAGGCAAAAACCTTTTGCAATAAAACAGAAGTTCTGGAACTCAAATTCGTTCTGATGTTTTTTTCTTCAACAGCAACCATTTTGAAAACGCCATTCAACGCTTGGTTCGTAACATAATCAGTCAAATCAGGATTCACTTTATTTACAAGAGGAATGCTGTTGTATTTGGTAATAATGTTGGCCCATACTTTATCGGCGCCCACTTTGGTAAATGAATTTTTAATCACAGGATTGAATTTTCCGTACAAAGCGGTCGAAGTACTGTTCTGCAAATAAGTGGTAGCCGAACTTTCATTTCCCATCAAAATCGTTTTGGCATCCATAAAAGTCATGTTTCTAACGGCATCAACAAATATTGGAGTCGCTTCCTTCACTGCGTCTTCGGCAGCACGATTCAATACTTTCAAACCTTCGTCAGCCAAAGAACTCAATCCAATTCTTCTCAAACCAGTATCTACTTTTCTCAATTCTTCCGGCAATAAAATTTTCACGGCTTCATTTCTGTAAAAACCATCGGTAGCAGTCAATTTTGTTACCTGTTTCGAAATCCCATTGTTCAATGCTTCCTTCAATCCACCGGCAATATCAACGCCGCCAATTCCTTGCGTTTGTGGAAATTGATTCATCACCTGTTGCATTTCGGCACAACTCGAAAGCGAAACCGCCATCATAACCATTAAAATTTTCTTCATCGTAATTAGAGTATTAGTTTACTTCGTCTGTTTGCCATTTGGCTTTTGTAAAAATACTACTTATTCAAAAACAAAGCCAACTATTCTTTAGGAGCACAAATTTTAGTTTTATTAATCAGGATTTGTCCCGCTTTCCGCTGTATTCCCGATAAATAAAAACTACGGCTGATAAAAGCCTTGTTTTTCTAAATCGGGAGATGCCGCTTCAATCGGGGCTAAATAACAAAATTCTGTGTTATTTATTAACAACGAGCCACAACATCAAATAATTTTTAAAATAAAATCGTAAATTGCAGGCTTAAATTATCATATTCATAAAATGGAACAACAAAAACCATATATCCCTAACAATAAAGTAAGAATTGTTACCGCAGCAGCTCTTTTTGACGGTCACGATGCCGCAATCAACATCATGCGTAGGATTATTCAGTCTACAGGTGTTGAGGTAATCCATTTGGGCCATGACCGTAGTGTGGAAGAAGTTGTCAATACAGCGATTCAAGAAGATGCCAATGCGATTGCAATAACTTCCTACCAAGGAGGGCATAACGAATATTTCAAATACATGTATGACTTGCTTCAAGAAAAAGGAGCAGGGCAAATCAAGATATTTGGCGGTGGCGGAGGTGTAATTCTGCCTTCTGAAATTGCCGAGTTACAAGCGTACGGAATTACGAGAATTTATTCTCCTGATGACGGACGTGCTTTGGGTTTACAAGGAATGATAAATGATTTAGTACAACGTGCAGATTATGCTATTGGAGATCAACTAAGTGATGAAATCAATCATTTAGAAGAAAAAAATCCAAAAGCAATTGCCAGAATTATTTCATCAGCAGAGAATTTTCCTGATGTTGCGGCCAAAACTTTGGAAGCCATTCAAAAAAAGAATGAGAATTGCACGATTCCGGTTCTTGGGATTACAGGAACAGGTGGGGCAGGAAAATCATCGTTGGTAGATGAATTGGTGCGTCGTTTTCTAATCGATTTCCCGGAAAAAACAATCGGGTTAATATCTGTAGATCCATCCAAAAGAAAAACTGGCGGTGCATTGCTTGGAGATAGAATCCGAATGAATGCTATCAATAGTCCTAGAGTTTACATGCGTTCATTGGCCACACGCCAATCGAATTTGGCTTTGTCTAAATATGTTGCCGATGCGATTCAAGTGATTAAAGCGGCAAATTATGATATCATCATTTTGGAGACTTCTGGAATCGGGCAATCTGATACGGAAATCATGGACCACTCTGATGTATCTTTATATGTAATGACACCAGAATTTGGTGCAGCAACCCAATTGGAAAAAATCGACATGCTTGATTTTGCCGACTTGGTAGCGATAAACAAATTCGACAAACGCGGTTCTCTAGATGCGTTAAGAGACGTGAAAAAACAATACCAACGCAACCATAATCTTTGGGATGCGGATTTAGATACACTTCCAGTTTTCGGGACAATTGCCTCGCAGTTTAACGATCCAGGAATGAATACGCTGTACAAAGCGATTATGGATAAAATCCATGAGAAAACGAATTCTGATTTGAAATCAACGTTCCAAATCACTCGTGAAATGAGTGAGAAGATTTTCGTTATTCCGCCACACAGAACGCGTTATTTGTCTGAAATTGCCGAAAGTAACCGTAAATATGATGTTACTGCGGTTAGTCAGGAACAAGTTGCCCAGAAATTATACGGAATTTTCAAAACGATTGAAACAGTTGCTAAGAAAATACCTGAAATAAACAAAGCAGGAATTAATGACGATTCGGTTTTGCCAACTCCTTTGGAATCTGAAAAACTAGGTGCTGCTGAAGACAAAATCTTTTTGAACCTTTTGCTGAATCAATTTGATAAAGTAAAAATGGATTTGGATCCGTACAATTGGGAAATCATTTTGACTTGGAGCGAAAAAGTAAACAAGTACAAAAATCCAGTTTATACGTTCAAAGTTCGTGACAGAGAAATTAAAATGGCTACGCATACCGAGTCGCTTTCACATTCTCAAATCCCGAAAATTGCGTTACCAAAGTACAAAGCTTGGGGAGATATTTTACGTTGGTGTTTGCAGGAAAATGTTCCCGGAGAATTTCCTTTTACCGCTGGATTGTATCCTTTCAAACGCGAAGGAGAAGATCCTTCCCGTATGTTTGCCGGAGAAGGCGGACCAGAAAGAACCAACAAACGTTTTCATTATGTGAGTGCAGGTTTGCCTGCAAAACGGTTGTCAACTGCTTTTGACAGTGTAACTTTATACGGAAACGATCCACATGTACGTCCTGATATTTATGGAAAAATCGGTAATGCCGGAGTTTCTATTTGTTGTTTGGATGATGCTAAAAAATTATATTCTGGTTTTGATTTGGTTCATGCGATGACTTCGGTGAGTATGACGATTAATGGACCAGCGCCTATGTTATTAGGCTTTTTTATGAATGCTGCGATTGACCAGCAATGTGAGTTTTACATTAAAGAGAATGGCATTGAAGGTGAAGTTGCCGAAAAAATTAAACAAATCTATACCAAAAAAGGAGTAGAAAGACCGCATTATCAAGGTGATTTACCCGAAGGAAACAACGGTTTAGGGTTAATGCTTTTGGGCGTTACCGGAGATGAGGTTCTACCTTTGGAAGTGTATAACGACATAAAAGCAAGAACGTTGTCACAAGTTCGTGGAACGGTTCAAGCTGATATTTTAAAAGAAGACCAAGCACAAAATACGTGTATTTTTTCTACTGAATTTGCATTGAGATTGATGGGTGACGTACAGGAATATTTCATTACCAAGAATGTTAGAAACTTCTATTCGGTTTCTATTTCAGGCTATCACATTGCTGAAGCGGGAGCAAATCCTATCACGCAATTGGCTTTCACACTTTCTAATGGTTTTACTTACGTAGAATATTATTTGAGTCGTGGCATGAACATCAATGATTTTGGACCAAACTTATCTTTCTTTTTCTCGAATGGAGTAGATCCTGAATATGCAGTTATCGGTCGTGTGGCACGTAAAATTTGGGCGAAAGCCATGAAAAACAAATACGGAGCCAACGAACGTGCGCAAATGTTGAAATACCATATTCAGACATCAGGTCGTTCTTTACACGCACAGGAAATTGATTTCAATGATATTCGTACTACTTTACAAGCTTTGTATGCCATTTATGACAACTGTAATTCGTTGCATACTAACGCGTATGACGAAGCAATTACAACGCCAACAGAAGAATCTGTACGTCGTGCAATGGCGATTCAGTTGATTATCAATAAAGAATTAGGTCTGGCCAAAAATGAAAATCCAATTCAAGGAGCTTTCATTATCGAAGAATTGACAGATTTAGTAGAAGCTGCGGTTTTACAGGAATTCGACCGAATTACTGAACGTGGCGGAGTGCTTGGTGCTATGGAAACGATGTACCAAAGAAGTAAAATTCAAGAAGAAAGTTTGTATTATGAAACTTTGAAACATACCGGTGAATTTCCAATTATTGGAGTGAATACGTTCTTGAGTTCTAAAGGTTCTCCAACAGTGATTCCAGCTGAAGTAATTCGTGCTACGGAAGAAGAAAAACAATACCAAATTGATATGTTGAACCATTTACACCAATCCAATCAGGATTTAGTGAATACACATTTAAATACGCTTCAGGAAGCTGCCATTAAAAACGAAAACTTATTCGAACATTTGATGGAAGCAACGAAGGTTTGTTCTTTGGGACAAATCACTTCGGCTTTGTTTGAAGTAGGCGGGCAATATAGAAGAAATATGTAACATGTAATTCATATTTAAAATAAAAGAAAAGGCTGTCCCAAAAGACAGCCTTTATTAATACTATTCGGCAGGACACTAATTGATAGTTGCCAAATTTCTATTTTTCATCGTTGGTTTATAAACTTCCGAGATTGCTTTTGTTGTTAAAAATGTTTTTTGTTCCGAGATGATAATTTCGTGTTTTACTTTTTTCAGGCTGTTTTCGACAACCAAATAATACGTTCCCACGGGAAATTCGTCTAAATTATATGTTTTTGAGATTCCTTTTTCACCTTTTGCTTTTTCGGTGTAGATTAAATTATTCTGATCATCATAAATAGATACATTAGCTTGTTTAATTTGGTTTAGAGTAAAGCTAATTTCATTTCCTTTTCCTTTTTTTACGTTAAGTAAAAAATTGTCGTCAATTGCATACATACTCATACTAGTCATTGTTACTATCAACAATAAACTCAATTTTAAAATGTTTTTCATAATTCTAGTTTTTAAATTAATAGTTAAAATTTCTATTGTAAAATTAGGATAAGAATCGTTTACGGAATAGAACTATATTTTCTAATTTAGGTGCTATTTTATCATCATAATGCCGATTATGGTTAAAATTCAATAATTTATAAATTCATTTGTGTTAAAAAAGTATATATTGTTTAATTTCGGAATAAAAAAAGTAAGAGGTTTTTGTTTAATGTGGAGTTAATTATTTATTGAATTGTTTTTACAAAAACACATCAATATTGAATTAAGCTGTTCTAAATGAATCAATTGTTTTTGTAAAGTGTATTCGATTTTTAAACGATAAAGCAAGTTTTTCTGGAAAAGTGTATATTTACTTTTCAATCACCAAAAAAACTATCAAATGAAAAAACTTCAGATTCTATTTTTATTTTTCCTTCTTGGACATACTGCATCATCTTATGGTGCAAAAGCCGATACGTTGCAAATCCCGAGTTCAGCTATGAATAAAACCTATAAAGCTGCGGTAGTATTGCCCAGTTCTTATGCTAAAAGCAAGGTTAACTATCCTGTTCTTTATCTTTTGCACGGTGCTTATGGTCATTTTAATGATTGGTTGTCTAAAACCCCGGATAAGAATTTATTGCACAATTTAGCGGATCAGTATAATATCATAATTGTAATGCCGGAAGGGGAAACTTTCAGTTTTTATCTTGATAGTCCTGTTAATAAAGGAAGTCAGTTTGAAACATATATCACAAAAGAAGTAATTCAGAAAGTAGATAATACCTATCGAACAATAAATGACAGAAAAGGACGTGTAATTACAGGACTTTCTATGGGAGGTCATGGGGCATTGTATCTTTCGACAAAACACCCGGAACTATTTTGTGCCGCAGGAAGTATGAGTGGAGCTGTTGATATGGGGAGCATGATTAATCCAGAATCTAAGGAAAGAGTGACTAAATTAATGGAACCTGTTTTTGGAATTGAAGGAGTACCACAGGAAGTGTATGCCTCAAATGCTGTTTTAAATATGGTTGATAAAATAAAAAGTAACAAACTGGAATTGATTATAGATTGCGGAGTAGATGATTTTTTGATAGAATCTAACAGGGAATTACACCGAAGACTCGTTTATAATAAAGTTTCTCATGATTATACGGAACGTCCAGGAGCTCACACTTGGGAATATTGGGAAAATGCATTGCCTTCTCATGTATTATTTTTTAGCAAAATTTTAAGAAACAACACTGTTGCCGTGAAATAGAAATTAGAATTGAATTATAATTTTTAACACAAAAGACCTTTCAGCAATGAAGGGTCTTTTTTTTGACGTTTTTTAGATGGCTATATTGTTTTCATGAATAAAAAGCAATGTTTTTATAGCCTCCTGAGGTTTTTTTAACCTTAAAAAAGGATTCATTTTCAGTATTTTAAGAGAAATAATTTTTTAAATAAATGATGGATAAAGAATTGATACTACTAATTCATATGTTAAAGGATATTACTGTTTTTTAACATTGTTTTTTTATTAACAAAATTTAAATAATATATTACTTAATTAATTGATTGTCAATAAGTTAACAGGTTTTTAAGTATTAATATTTTGCAGCTGTAAACCTTTTCTTAGCGAATAGTGTCTCTTGTCGGGAATAACAGAATTTTATCTTGTTTAGCGCTCTTTCTTTTTCTTTTTTTGATGTTATAGCTAACTTTGATTCAACAAAAGTTAATTATTTAAGTTTTTTTTTATAACGTAACTATTTGGTTATCAGATGTATTTTTACTCTTTACAATAAAGTGGACTTTTTTAGATGGAGTGCTTCCTAAATTTATTTTTTGAAGATATTTCGTTTGTTGCAAGTTTTTCCTTTGAGTTGAAAATCTTTTGTTTGAACCAGTTATTAATTTCAATACTGATTGTTTTAGATTAAAGTTTAAAGATTGCTTTGTAAAGCAATTGTCTGGTAGATAAAAGAATTTAGTTATTGTTCCCCACAATAAAAATCTTTTGAATGATGGATTACTTCATAAATGTGTTTATGAAGGTTGATTTGTAGCTCAGTAATTTTTAGCCTCAGTCTGTAACTTCCTTTTTTTTCTAATTTATGGTATTAAACTACACTCTATCTATGGAACAGGACCTTTTCAACTCTTCGAAAACCCCACTTCTACATGTGCTTTCTTATTAATAATATGGTCTTAAAACCAAATTATTATGAAAAAATTTATATTTTCTACGATAAAAAGTGTACAAGATTATTGTTGCACTTTTTCCTGGCGCTTCAACGCAGGTTTTTCGAGCTTTTTTTGGACGAGTGCGTTTGCTAAAAAGCTCTTTTTTTATGCCACTTTACTGCTTTTAGTGTTTGGCCAAGCTCCTATTTATGGTCAACTTGTTGGAGGTGCTGCTGTCAAAGCCAATTTTGGTATTGAAGCTGATGCTTATGCCAACCTGTTGCAGTTTGGGAGTCTTCCCAATCAGGCTGGTACAGATGACTGGTTTAATACTACCTACCCAGGCAGTGGCAAAGGAGTCATAGATGTAACTGGTGCTGCTGCATTGAAGACTTCTATTCTGGCTAACAATAATTATTCCTTTACAAAAGGGCAGTCAGTAACGACTCCTGCTCCAGGTTTTCCATATCCTATTGTTGATGGGTTTTTATGGATAGATTCTGTATATGGCAGGGATACTAATTCTGCTCAAGGGAATAGTGATTCGAGTATTTTTGCCGGTACAGCAGATAAAAATGCTGATAATCCAATTACTTGGAGTCTAGGCGCTGGAAGTATTCCTCAAAAAGATGATATCATCGATGTAATGGCACATTTACGAGGAACAAATCCGCATGATCCCTCTACAAATCCAGGTTTTCCTGTAGACGACAGACCTTTTGATGTACTTTGGGCTTATGCTGCTGCAACATTGCGATCTACTGATGGTAGCAAGCATATTGATTTTGAATTCTTCCGTACCTTAGTTAGCTACTCTCCAGGAGATTTAGTTTTTGGGAATACAGGCAGCGATGGAGGTCGTACCGCATTTACTTTTAATGCTGACGGAAGTGTTAATGTTCCTGGAACTATAATCGTTTCGATTGATTATGAAGGAGGAGGATCTAAACCTGAAGTTAGAATCAGAGTATGGATGGATGAAACTGTTTTTAATACATATAATAATTCAGCGGCCTTAAGACCATTTAGCGTAGTTCCCGGAACTTTTGAAAAAGGGGAGCAAAGCGGTAATTTTGGTTATGGGCGTATTGTTTCCAATGACCCAGCCGATGTTGAAAATATTTTTGGAAGGGTAAATGCTGAAGATACTACTTTAGGTCCGCCTTGGGGAACTATTGAAGGTCCAAACGCAGCATTTTTTGATCACTACCAAATCCTTCAACATGTAGAAATTGGTATTAATCTTACTGCTTTTGGTTTGGACAGAAAAGGACAAGGTTCTGGGCCATGTGCCAATGTATTGGGGAGTTTATTGGTTAAGACCCGTAGTTCCGCAGGTGGACAGTCTGATTCTTTTACCAGTGAGCAAAAAGATTTTGCAGGACCATTCCCATTTGGTGATACAGTAACTCCAACGGTAGCTGCTAATGTTAATCAAGTGATTACTTGTATTAATACCAATGCCACTATTACTGCTACAGGCATAGCCCCAACGGGAGCAACTATAGAATGGTATAATCCTTCTAATGTACTTATTCCAGGCGATAATCCACTGGATCCTGACAGAGTGGTAACAGACTCTGGTACCTATACTGTCAAAGTCTATGCGCCAGGTTTTACAGGGTGCTTTGCTCAAGCGACAGTAGTTGTAGAAAAAAATAATACACCGCCAATAGCGGTAGCAGGACCTGATTTTACTAAAAACTGTATATCAAATCCTGATGGCGGTTCTATTGGAGAAGCAGCTGAAGCCGGATTTACTTATTCTTGGACTTCATCTCCAGCCGGATTTACTTCGACTGCCGCAAATCCAACAGTTAATCCAATTGTAACTACTACGTATACCGTTACTAAAACGAATACGGCTAATGGTTGTAGCGATACTGATGAAGTGACTGTAACGGTGAATAAACCAACGGTAGTTGCGAATGCAGGATCTGATTTTACTAAAAATTGCTTGATTAACATATCAGGTGGCTCTATTGGAGAAGTTGCAGAAGCCGGATTTACTTATTCTTGGACTTCATCTCCAGCCGGATTTACTTCGACTGCTGCAAATCCAACAGTTAATCCAAGTGTGACTACTACGTATACCGTTACCAAAACGCACACCGCTTCTGGTTGTAGCGATACTGATGAGGTTACTGTAACGGTGAATAAACCAACAGTAGTTGCGGTAGCAGGACCTGATTTTACTAAAACCTGTATATCGAATCCTGATGGCGGTTCTATTGGAGAAGTGGCAGAAGCTGGATTTACTTATTCTTGGACTTCATCTCCAGCCGGATTTACTTCGACTGCCGCAAATCCAACAGTTAATCCAAGTGTGACTACTACGTATACCGTTACCAAAACGCATACCGCTTCTGGTTGTAGCGATACTGATGAGGTGACTGTAACTGTGAATAAACCAACAGTAGTTGCTAATGCAGGATCTGATTTTACTAAAAATTGCTTGATTAATATATCAGGTGGTTCTATTGGAGAAGTGGCAGAAGCTGGATTTACTTATTCTTGGACTTCATCTCCAGCCGGATTTACTTCGACTGCCGCAAATCCATTCGTTAATCCAAGTGTGACTACTACGTATACCGTTACCAAAACGCATACCGCTTCAGGTTGTAGCGATACTGATGAGGTTACTGTAACAGTTAATCAACCAACAGTAGTTGCGGTAGCAGGATCTGATTTCACTAAAACCTGTACATTAAACCCTGATGGCGGTTCTATTGGAGAAGTGGCTCAAGCCGGATTTACTTATTCTTGGATTTCATCTCCAGCCGGATTTACTTCGACTGCCGCAAATCCAACAGTTAATCCAAGTGTAACTACTACGTATACCGTAACTAAAACGCATACCGCTTCTGGTTGTAGCGATACCGATGAGGTTACTGTAACGGTGAATAAACCAACGATAGTGGTAAATGCAGGATCTGATTTCACTAAAAATTGCTTGATTAATATATCAGGTGGTTCTATTGGAGAAGTTGCAGAAGCCGGATTTACTTATTCTTGGACATCATCTCCAGCCGGATTTACTTCGACTGCTGCAAATCCATTTGTTAATCCAAGTGTGACTACTACGTATACCGTTACTAAAACACAGACAGCTTCTGGTTGCAGCGATACCGATGAGGTTACTGTAACGGTTAATCAACCAACAGTAGTTGCGGTAGCAGGATCTGATTTCACTAAAACCTGTATATCAAATCCTGATGGCGGTTCTATTGGAGAAGCGGCTCAAGCTGGATTTACTTATTCTTGGACATCATCTCCAGCCGGATTTACTTCGACTGCTGCAAATCCAACAGTTAATCCAAGTGTGACTACTACTTATACTGTTACTAAAACGCATACCGCTTCTGGTTGTAGCGATACTGATGATGTGACTGTAACGGTGAATAAACCAACAGTAGTTGCGGTAGCAGGACCTGATTTCACTAAAACCTGTATATCAAATCCTGATGGCGGTTCTATTGGAGAAGCGGCTCAAGCTGGATTTACTTATTCTTGGACATCATCTCCAGCCGGATTTACTTCGACTGCTGCAAATCCATTTGTTAATCCAAGTGTGACTACTACGTATACTGTTACCAAAACGCATACCGCTTCTGGCTGTAGCGATACCGATGAGGTTACTGTAACAGTTAATAAACCAACAGTAGTTGCTAATGCAGGATCTGATTTCACTAAAAATTGCTTGATTAATATATCAGGTGGTTCTATTGGAGAAGTTGCAGAAGCCGGATTTACTTATTCTTGGACTTCATCTCCAGCCGGATTTACTTCGACTGCTGCAAATCCAACAGTTAATCCAAGTGTGACTACTACGTATACCGTAACTAAAACGCATACCGCTTCAGGTTGTAGCGATACCGATGAGGTTACCGTTACGGTTAATAAACCAACAGTAGTTGCGGTAGCAGGACCTGATTTTACTAAAACCTGTATATCAAATCCTGATGGCGGTTCTATTGGAGAAGTGGCTCAAGCCGGATTTACTTATTCTTGGATTTCATCTCCAGCCGGATTTACTTCGACTGCAGCAAATCCAACAGTTAATCCAAGTGTAACTACTACGTATACCGTAACTAAAACGCATACCGCTTCTGGTTGTAGCGATACCGATGAGGTTACTGTAACGGTGAATAAACCAACGATAGTGGTAAATGCAGGATCTGATTTCACTAAAAATTGCTTGATTAATATATCAGGTGGTTCTATTGGAGAAGTTGCAGAAGCCGGATTTACTTATTCTTGGACATCATCTCCAGCCGGATTTACTTCGACTGCTGCAAATCCAACAGTTAATCCAAGTGTGACTACTACGTATACCGTTACTAAAACACAGACAGCTTCTGGTTGCAGCGATACCGATGAGGTTACTGTAACGGTTAATCAACCAACAGTAGTTGCGGTAGCAGGATCTGATTTCACTAAAACCTGTATATCAAATCCTGATGGCGGTTCTATTGGAGAAGCGGCTCAAGCTGGATTTACTTATTCTTGGACATCATCTCCAGCCGGATTTACTTCGACTGCTGCAAATCCAACAGTTAATCCAAGTGTGACTACTACTTATACTGTTACTAAAACTCATACCGCTTCTGGTTGTAGCGATACTGATGAAGTGACTGTAACGGTGAATAAACCAACAGTAGTTGCGAATGCAGGATCTGATTTTACTAAAAATTGCTTGATTAACATATCAGGTGGTTCTATTGGAGAAGTGGCAGAAGCCGGATTTACTTATTCCTGGACTTCATCTCCAGCCGGATTTACTTCGACTGCTGCAAATCCAACAGCTAATCCAAGTGTGACTACTACGTATACCGTTACCAAAACGCACACAGCTTCTGGTTGTAGCGATACTGATGAGGTTACTGTAACGGTGAATAAACCAACAGTAGTTGCGGTAGCAGGACCTGATTTTACTAAAACCTGTATATCAAATCCTGATGGCGGTTCTATTGGAGAAGCAGCTGAAGCCGGATTTACTTATTCTTGGACTTCATCTCCAGCCGGATTTACTTCGACTGCCGCAAATCCAACAGTTAATCCAAGTGTGACTACTACTTATACTGTTACTAAAACGCATACCGCTTCTGGTTGTAGCGATACTGATGAAGTGACTGTAACGGTGAATAAACCAACAGTAGTTGCTAATGCAGGATCTGATTTCACTAAAAATTGCTTGATTAATATATCAGGTGGTTCTATTGGAGAAGTTGCAGAAGCCGGATTTACTTATTCTTGGACTTCATCTCCAGCCGGATTTACTTCGACTGCTGCAAATCCATTCGTTAATCCAAGTGTGACTACTACTTATACCGTAACTAAAACGCATACCGCTTCTGGTTGTAGCGATACTGATGAGGTTATTGTAACAGTTAATCAACCAACAGTAGTTGCGGTAGCAGGACCTGATTTCACTAAAACCTGTATATCAAATCCTGATGGCGGTTCTATTGGAGAAGTAGCAGAAGCTGGATTTACTTATTCTTGGATTTCATCTCCAGCCGGATTTACTTCGACTGCTGCAAATCCATTCGTTAATCCAAGTGTGACTACTACGTATACCGTTACTAAAACACATACCGCTTCTGGTTGTAGTGATAGTGATGAGGTGACTGTAACGGTTAATATAGCACTACCAAATGCAGTTGCAGGTGACGATGTTCTGATATTATGTGGTGAAACTACTGTACTATTATCAGGAACTTCAACTACTCAAAATGCAATCTACTCTTGGGTTGCCAGTAATGGTGGTAACATTGTCTCTGGGGCAGATACAGCTACACCAACTGTGAATGCAGCTGGAACGTACACATTAACTGTTACAGATCCAATAAATGGATGTACTGCTTCTGATTTAGTTCTCGTTACTAATCAAATTTGTATCGTTGAAGGTTGTACATTAGGATACTGGAAAAACCATACTGATAGATGGTGTTCAAGCTATACTCCTACAATGTTGTTCGGCGATGTGTTTGTAAATGCACCGTCCAATCTTGCTAATTTAACTTTATTGCAAGCGCTTAATTTAGGTGGTGGAGGTATTTTTAATTTAGCTCGTCAAGGAGTAGCCGCTTTATTGAATGCTTGCAGCGATGAAGTTGATTATCCTGCACCATATTCTGATAGTCCACAATCGGTAATAGATGCCGTTAATGCAGCCTATTCATCAGGAGGAAATGCACCTGGAAAATTAGCCACTCAATTGGATATTCTTAATAATTCAGGATGTCCATTAGGAGGAACTCCTGCTACAAAAGAAGGAGATGGTTTGGGCGATAAAGCAGGTTTTGAAGCCTATCCAGTTCCTTTCAAAGATCAACTTACCATTAGATATAATTTTGATTATGTATCTGATGTGAAAATCGATGTACTTAATTCACAAGGAGTTTCAATACTTTCAAAAATGGATAATAATAGTTACATGAACAAAGAAGTTACACTAAATCTTAATTCTTATGTAGATAGATCAGAAGTGTATGTTGTAAAAGTAACAACCAATAGAGGAAGTAGTGTGAAAAAAATAATTTCTTCAAAATAGGTTATGAATAATCATCTGATCCTATAAAATATTGAGAAGGATTAGAGTATGAAATTAAACCTCGAAAGTTTTGCTTTCGAGGTTTTTTTATTTATAACTAATTGATTAATAGTGTTTTGAATAAAAAATAATTTGTTTTAAAACATACTATTTTTCTGAATCAATAGGTTTTTTATCGAATATATTTGCTCTTTATCAGATTTGCTTTTCGCTTTTTAATAGGGCTTTAATGCATTGATTAACTTTGATATAGCAAAAAAATAATTCATTTTTTCGAGCTGTTTTCCAAAATAGTTTACTGGTAAAAAAGGATTTTTAGGATTGTTCCCCGCAATAAAATATCCTTTTGATGAAGGAGTTCTTCAATTTTTTTGAAGGTGTTTTTTTATTCAGAAAGTTGTATCGCTTAGATAGAAAGCTTTCTATTTTTTCTTTTTTTGAACTTATTTATTAATTTGAAATTAAGGTTTTTAAGTTTCTTTTAAAGCCCCAATTTGGTTAATAAAAGGTAGTTTATTACCCCAAAATAAAGTATTCTTTTGATGATGGCGTACTTTATAAATGAGTTTGTGAGGGTGATTTGTTTTTATATGATTGTTTCTATCCCGAGTCTACTGTTTTCCTATTTTTTAACAACTATGGAGTAAAATTACAATATCATGAAAAATAATACACTTCAGCAGTTTTTCGGAGCTTTATCTAGCAAAAACATATTTTGCTTTTTATCGGAAAACATGGTTTCTATATTAAATTTTTTAAAAATTAATATCAGAATTCCACTAGATTACCAAAATCGATTAGGTAAAATAACTATTAGACCACTGTATTTTTTTACAATGGTTTTATTGTGTTCAACAGGGATTACTTTATTGGCACAAAATAGGTCTGCAAGTCAAACTTCTCGTTTACGCGGTACAATTGCCTTTACAGATGCATCTGCTCACACAAACAAAGTTTCTCAGTCATACAATGTATATACACAACAAAATATCATTTCGCAGGCTTTTATACTTGATGCTATTGGAAGCGAATCTGGATTTAAGGCTGTGAAGCCACAGACAGCTAATATAGACCAGATTAGAAATGGATCTAAGTCATCTCCTGTTACTCCAGGTAACTGGGTAAATGGAAATGCGAATGCCACACAAGCTCATTACGCTGAAGGATGGTCTATACCTTATCGTATAGTCATGAATAATCTTGTGTCAGGATCTCATGACCTGATAATTGAGTGGGATATAAAACATTCCGGAAAAAATGCACTTGATTATATAACACACTATGACAATATAGATAATCCAACGGGATCTCATATTGCAACCTTCGGACATTCACAAGAAGTAATAGATCCAACTGCAGGGATAACTGGTTTAGCAGGACCCAATACTTTTGAAATTCCAGCTCCCAGCTCTCTAGATTCACCTGTTCCTGATATACCTACAAGCAGTTTTAATGCTTTGGCAGCTACAAAGAAATTAATGACAATATATAACGGAACTATTACTGCAATTAGTTATGTAAGCGAAGGAGATTTAAACGATGCGCAATCATCAACAAGATTGAAAATTACCTTTACCACGACTAATTCTACAGTAGTGATGGCATGGGCTGGTCATATTGCTGCTGAATATGACTGGGGGATTGGTAATGGTGCTACTGGGGTTTCAGGTTCACCATATCATACCCGTCTTATTTCACTTGATGGTGATGGTGGTAATCAGGATAGATCGCTTGCAGCTGCGGCTGTAGTCAGTCCTCCACGATGTTCAGTTTCAGGACCATTAACAGCTTGTCCAGAAGTGGCGAACTTAGTTTTCAATTCGACTATCCTTAATCCAAATGGCAGCCCAGTAACTTATTCATGGGCTTTTACTAGTAATACTGCTGGAGCAACTTTTAGTGGAGCTACAACAAGTTCATCAGTAACTGTTGTACCATCTAGCACTGATTTTACACCCGGTGGGAGTTTTGAAATTACTTCAACAGTGACTAGAAATGGAGTGGCAAGTGTTTGCTCTCAGACAGTTTCTATTAATTTATCAACAACCGCGTCAGCAGGTACTGCCCCATCGGCACAGTGTCCAGAAGTTGGAGGAAATGATTTCAGCTTAAGTGGAAGTTTTACCAACGGAACTGCTCTATGGACTGTTAAGACAGGATCAGCAACAGGTACAGCTGTTGGCTCTGTAAAAAGTGATGGTACTACAGCTACCCCAGTAGTGCATGTAGATGGAGTGGGTTCGGTAACTTTTATATTGACAGTAACCAGTAACCAGACCCCTTCTTGTGTTGCTTCAACAAGTGAAGTTACGGTTACAGTAAATGTAACACCTACAATTACTGGTGTTCTTAGTGTATGTGTAGGCGCTACTACTCAATTAACAGGATCAGGTATTGGAGCGACCTCTAACCCATGGGTATCTGCTAATCCTGGTGTAGCCACTGTTGATAGTGACGGTACAGTAACAGGAGTGTCAGTTGGTACTTCTGTCATCACATATACTGATAGTAATGGTTGTCAAGAAACAGCTACTGTGGCAGTAAATGCTAACCCAGAACTAAAATTAAAAATAACCCAGCCGTCACTTTGTGGGTCAGCAACTGGTAGTATTGAGGTATGTAGTCCAATTATTGGAGCCACATATTCATTAGTTGGTGTGCCAAATTCAGGTATTGAAGCAAAAGAAGGGGAGCCAGTTATATTTAGCGGTCTCGCAGCCGGTTCTAGTCCAACAGTTGCAGTTGAAACTGAAGCTGGTTGTAGCGCAACTGCCGCTTGTAATGATGAAGATGATACTACTAATTGTTCAGCTCCAGCACAACAAGCTGCTAAAACTACCGATGTGGTTGCGCCTATAGAAGCAAAAACTGAAGCCGCAGGGTTTACTACTTATCCTGTTCCTTTCAAAGACCAACTCACCGTAAGATACAATTTTGATTACGTTTCTGATGTTAAAATCGAGGTGTTTGATTCACAAGGTATTTCAGTGCTTTCTAAAGCCGATGCTAATGGTTTTTTGAATAAAGAAGTAACGCTTGATCTTAAATTGAATAGAGGAAGAGACCAAGTGTATGTTGTAAAAGTGACTACTAATCGTGGTAGTAGCATTAAAAAAGTAATTTCTACCAGATAGTTTTAAAACTAATTTTAACTAAAAAGCATCTGTTTTCGCAGATGCTTTTTTTATTTAATGTTTTGTCAATTAGTTATTTTATTCAGTTTAAAATGCCCAAATGCAATCTGCCCTCTTATAAGGGAGTCTTGCATTTTGTAATTTTCAACCAATATTCTTCTTTAAACGGGTTGTTCAGCATTTAAGAGCATCAATGTGAAATTTTCCTTTGGCTTCTAGCCAAAAATCTTTCCTATGTGGAATAAAATCTTTCAAAAAATTACTATTCTAAAAAAAAATCATATTGTTTTTTTAAACTTTACTTTGGTGTGGAGCCTAGCATTATTAGGTATAATTTAAGTTTTTTTTCCATTTTTAAAAAGTGCATTATTTTTTAAAATAAACTTTGGCACAATTAATGGATACAGTTTTTCAATATAAATTATAAAGCTATAACTAATGAAAAAAATTACCTTATTTTTAGTTTTCATCGGGATGATGACACTACAAAGTTGCGAAGTAACAGAAATAACCGATACTGTGGATAATGATACCATTAGTGAAGTGTTTGAAGTTACAACTTCATTTAATTCCAATAATAACTACAGTAGATTGGTTACTTTTAATCCACCAATTTATTCATCGGATGTAGTTTTAGTGTATCACCTGTATGATACGGTAAATGGTGAAGACATTTGGAAACTAATGCCTCAAACGTATTATTTTAGTGATGGTGGAGAATTAGATTTCAATTTTGATTACACCAGATATAATGTTAATATTTTTCTTTCGGCTAATTTTAGTCTTACTACTTTACCTTCAAGTTGGACACAAGACCAAACTTTTAGAATTGTAATTATACCGGCTAGTTTTGCTACTTCAGTAAATAAAAACAGTATAGACGCAGTAATGTCAGCATTAAAAGTGGAGAAGACTGAGATTCAAAAAATCAATTTGTAGGTTACAATATTCAATAAAATAAAAAAAGGAAATCGTGAGATTTCCTTTTTTTATGCGTTTATTTTTATGAATTAATTAGACGAATTCTTTGTTGCTTTTTCTTAAAGATGCAATAATTCCTGCTATAAGTGAAACCGCTATAAAAGCCAGCGATACCCATTCCGGTAATTTAATATAATCATGAAGCAACATTTTGATACCTACAAAAGTTAAGATTGCAATAAGACTGTATTCTAAATGAGCAAATTTATCAAGCATATGGGCAAGAAAGAAATACATAGAACGTAATCCTAAAATGGCAAAGATATTCGAACTAAAAACCAAAAAAGGATCACTTGTTATGGCTAAAATTGCAGGAACACTGTCTATAGCAAATACGACATCCATTACTTCAATTACTATAAGCGCTACAAAAAGAGGTGTTGCAGCTGTAATATGTCTTCTTTTTACAAAAAAATGCTCTCCGTCGATGTGATTCGAGATAGGTATAACTTTTTTAAGAGTCTTATATATGAATGATTTTTTGGGTTCAAATTTTTCATCTTCACCACTAAACAACATTTTCATAGCAGTGTATATTAGAAAACCTCCAAAAATATAGGTCATCCATGAAAACTTGTTAATAAGCAAAACACCAAAATAGATCATTAAACCTCTAAAAACGATAGCGCCTAGTATTCCCCAAAATAAAACTCGATGTTGGTATTTTTGTGGAATTTTAAAGGCAGAGAAAATAATAGCGATGACAAAAATATTATCTATACTCAGGGATAATTCTATTAAATAGCCTGTTATGAATTTTATTGCTGCATCTGCAGGTTTCAAAATATCTGGATTTGCAATATAATCCGTGGTGTAAAGCCAATAGACCACTCCTGAAAACATAAATGATAATGTGACCCATATTGCAGTCCATTTACCAGCCTCTTTTGAACTTATAATGTGTGGTGTTTTATTGAAGACTCCTAAATCGAGTGCAAGAAAAATTAAAACAGCTGTTAAAAAAGAAATCCAGACAATCATATCAGTTTATTTTTTTGAGATTAGCAAAGATACTTCTTGATTTTTTAAGATTAAAATTTATTCTGAACAAAAGTTAATTTTTAAAAATGTCTAACAATAAAAAAGGTGTCATCAGAATTGATGACACCTTTTCTTATAAACAAAATCAAATTTTATATAAACTTATTTTTATACTAAAGCTGGTTCTTCTATTAAAGCAGATTTTACAGTTTTAACAATTCTTGCAGCGATTTTGTATGGATCTCCGTTTGAAGCTGGTCTTCTGTCTTCTAACCATCCTTTCCATCCTTTTTGAACAGTGATTAATGGGATTCTTATAGAAGCTCCTCTGTCAGAAACACCATAAGAGAAATCATTGATAGAAGCAGTTTCATGTTTACCAGTTAAACGTTGGTCATTGTATGCTCCATAAACAGCAATATGCTCTTTAGTTACAGGTCTGAAAGCTTCACATATTTTTTCGTATACTTCTTGAGAACCACATGTTCTTAAAACTTCATTAGAGAAGTTAGCATGCATACCTGAACCATTCCAATCTGTATCTCCAAGAGGTTTTGGGTGATATTCAATAAAACAATTAAATTTTTCAGACAAACGATCTAGTAAGTATCTCGCAATCCAGATTTCGTCACCTGCTTTTTTAGCTCCTTTTGCAAATAATTGGAATTCCCATTGTCCGCAAGCAACCTCTTGGTTAATACCTTCAAAGTTGATACCTGCAGCAATACATAAATCTGCATGCTCTTCAACGATATCTCTACCGTGAGTATTTTTTCCACCTACTGAACAGTAATACATACCTTGTGGGGCTGGGTAACCACCAATTGGGAAACCTAAAGGTAATAAAGTATGATTGTCCATGATGAAATATTCTTGTTCGAATCCAAACCAGAAGTCTCCATCATCATCAATTGTAGCTCTACCGTTTGAAGGGTGAGGGGTACCGTCTGCATGCATAACTTCGGTCATTACTAAGTATCCGTTTTTACGTGTTGGATCTGGATAAATAGCAACTGGTACTAATAAACAATCTGATGAACCACCTTCTGCTTGTCTAGTTGATGAACCATCAAATGACCAGTTTCCGATTTCTTCCAAAGTTCCTTGGAAATTTTCATGCTCTTCAACTTTAGTTTTACTTCTAAGATTTTGTGTTGGTTCATAACCATCTAACCAAATGTACTCTAATTTTATTTTCGCCATAACAATATAAATTTATTCGTAACTTTTATTTAACGCAAAATTAAATTAAATTTTAACTCCAATAAAAATAAGGGGGTATTTTTATTTGTAAGCCTGTTATTTTTCCCATAACTGCATTTTGAGTGGGGTATATTTTAAAAATGATAATTTAAAAGGGGAATATAAATTAATTTCATAATCTACGATTCTGTTTTTTCTACGTTTTATTCCTTATATTTGCTATTTCCTAATAAAAATATTAATAATTTAATTTTTTTCACATGTCTACATTACGTTTTCAAGCTTTGAGAGAAGCTTCCACTAGAAAGCCGGTTCATTTTGAAGAATCCGATAGAAAATCAGTTATTTTTGGTTCGAATGTATTTAATGATAAAGCGATGAAGCAGTATTTGACTTCAGATGCTTATAAGGGAGTCCAGGGTGCTGTTCAGCATGGAACTAAAATAGATAGAAAATTAGCTGATTATATTGCCATGGGTATGAAAGAATGGGCTCTGTCAAAAGGAGTTACCCATTACACACACTGGTTTCAACCGTTAACAGGAACAACTGCTGAAAAACATGATGCTTTTTTCGAAACTTCATACGATGGAAGCGATCCAGTAGAAAAATTTGGTGGTGCTCAATTAGTACAACAAGAACCAGATGCATCCAGTTTTCCAAATGGTGGAATCAGAAACACATTTGAAGCAAGAGGGTATACTGCTTGGGATCCAACTTCTCCAGCATTTATTTTTGGAACTACATTATGTATTCCAACAGTTTTTATTTCGTACACAGGGGAAGCTTTAGATAATAAAATTCCTTTATTAAGAGCATTATCTGCAATGGATGACGCTGCAACTGAAGTATGTAAATATTTTGATAAAAATGTAAAGAAAGTTACTGCAACCTTAGGATGGGAGCAAGAATATTTCTTAATTGATAAATCATTGGCTGATTCTCGTCCGGATCTTGTGATGACTGGAAGAACTTTGCTAGGACATACTTCTGCAAAAGGACAACAATTGGACGACCACTATTTTGGTTCTATTCCAACTCGTGCTTTGACGTACATGAGGGATTTAGAGCAAGAATGTATGTTGTTGGGAATTCCGGTTAAAACACGTCATAATGAAGTAGCTCCAAATCAATTTGAATTGGCACCTATTTTTGAAGAGACAAACTTAGCAGTTGACCACAACTGTTTGTTAATGGACGTAATGCAAAAAGTGGCAGAACGTCATGATTTGAAAGTGTTATTCCATGAAAAACCGTTCAAAGGCGTTAATGGTTCAGGAAAACACAATAACTGGTCATTAGCAACTGATACTGGAGTAAACTTGTTGAGTCCAAGTAAAACGCCTATGAGTAATTTACAGTTCTTGACATTCTTTATCAATACAATCAAAGCGGTAAATGATTATGAGGCATTATTAAGAGGTGCTATCGCTTCTGCAAGTAATGACCATAGATTAGGCGCAAATGAGGCGCCACCGGCAATTATCTCTGTATTTATTGGTGAGCAATTAACTAAAGTTTTAGCTGAATTAGAAGGAGTAACTGCAGGGAAATTATCTCCGGAAGAAAAAACAGATTTAAAACTAAATGTAGTAGGTAAAATTCCAGATGTACTTTTGGATAATACGGACAGAAACAGAACTTCACCATTTGCTTTTACAGGAAATAAATTTGAGTTCAGAGCTGTAGGTTCTACTGCAAACTGTTCTAATGCAATGACTACTTTGAATGCCATTGTTGCTAAACAATTGAAAGATTTCAAAAAAGAAGTGGATAGCTTGATTGAATCGAAAGACATGAAGAAAGATGATGCTATCTTCAATGTATTGAGAGAATATATCAAAGTTTCTAAAAATATCCTTTTCGAAGGAGACGGTTACAGCGATGCTTGGGAAATCGAAGCAGCGAAAAGAGGTTTAAGCAACTTCAAAACAACTCCTGAAGCATTAAAAGCAAGAGCTTCAAAACAAGCTTTGGATTTGTTTTCTGAGTTGAATATCATGAATCACATCGAGGTTGAAGCGCGTTACGAAATTGAATTGGAAGAGTACACTAAGAAAATTCAAATTGAAGGTAGAGTTTTAGGTGATATTTCTAAAAATCACGTAATTCCTACTGCTATTCGTTACCAAAATACTTTAATTGAGAATGTTAAAGGATTGAAAGATATTTTTGGAGCTGAATTCGAATCGATTGCTAAAGAACAAATCATCCTGATCAGAGAAATTTCCAGTCATATCGAAGGAATCAATTCTAAAGTGGAAGCGATGACAAACGAAAGAAAGAAAGCTAACAATTTGACTGATGCGCAAGCAATGGCTGAGGCATATTGTAATAATGTAAAACCATATTTTGAAATCATCAGAAACCACTGTGATAAACTAGAGTTACTGGTAGATAATGAACTTTGGACATTGACTAAATACAGAGAATTGTTGTTTACAAAATAAACTAAAAGCTCTAAAAGATTAGACCCGATAGGTTTCAAAACCTATCGGGTTTTTTTATACTATTTTTTTTATTTATGCGTTATTTTAAAATAATAGTCAATTGTTTTACATGAAAATAAGACTTTTTTTTATTTTGTTTTTTTATATAATTACTTTGTCTGCACAAGATAAATTGGTATTGTTTTTTGATTTTAATCAAGATATAATTAATGAAAAATCACAACAAGATTTTTGTAAATGGTTAGAACATTCAAAAGGTAAAGAGATTTTAAAAATTCAAGGATTTTGTGATAGTATCGATTCCAATTCTTACAACAAGGAACTGTCTTTTCGAAGAGCTAATAATGTACTCGCACTTTTAGAATTTAATAAAGTTCCTCTGAGCGAAAAACTTGAGTTATACGGTTTAGGAGAAGACTTTGAGCAATTAAAAAATCAAAGCGATAACCGAAAAGTTTTAGTTTATTATCAAGATAAGATTTCCATTAACAAAAAAACAGATAATGAGAATTTGGTTTTTGAAAATACCCCAGAGAAAGATGTTCCTGTTAATGAAACAAAAAATAATATTTCTCTGATTGAAAAAGTAAATAACGCTAAAATAGGAGATTTGATAAAACTCGAAAATCTAAATTTCTATTTTAATTCAGAAAGAATAATTACAGAATCGGAACCAATTCTTTCTGATCTTCTTCAGGTTTTAAAAATGAATCCTCAATTGAAAATTTATGTTTACGGGCATATTTGTTGTAACAACAATCCAAATGACGTAAAACTTTCCTATAGAAGATCAAAGTTTGTATTTGATTATTTAATAAGAAACGGAATCGCCACTTCAAGATTAGGGCATAGAGGATTCGGAAGCAGCAGACCTATATATGCATTGCCAGAGAAAAATGAAGCAGAACGAATTGCCAATAGGAGAGTCGAAATATTGGTTGTGAAAAAATAGTGTAATACTGTAAAATAATAACAAACGTGTTTTTATAAAAAATGCCTTTCCGTTTCGGATAGGCATTTTTTAAGTTTAATGCATTTAATTTCAGCTTGCTAAACGGTTTCTTCTGCGGTTGTCGGGTCAATGGTTGTAGATATTCGACTTATGGAATTTGCAGGAAACCCACCTTGTTTCGCATGTTCGCGAATCATTTCTTCGTTGGGAGCAATATAAGTACAATAAATTTTGTCAGCGGTTACCTGACTGTTAACCCATTGGATTTGCGGTCCCATTTTACCCAATACTCCGCAAGATGTTTGCGAAATAGCTTTCAGTTGATCGGCATTTAATTTACCGGCACCAGGAATTTCTCTTTCAATTACATATTTAGGCATGATATTGTTGTTTTAATTTCCTACTCGTATGGCTTTTCGGCATGGCCCCGTTTTTTATAGTGGTTGCTGGTTTCCACTTCTCTAAGTTTCATTCAGTGTTTAAATTTTGTTGAACTTTTAAAGGTAGTTTATTGGATAAACTCAATTAAAATCAATATTAATTTAGGATAATCGCGATTAATATAAACGGCATTTTAGTATTGATTTTTAAATGTAATAATCTAATAGTTAAAATTTTATGACAAATTTAATGAAATAAAACTACACTTTATGGAAGGAATGTAGATTTAACGAAACACTTGAAAACCCCATAGGCAAAACCCAAAAAAATAATTATCTTTGCCGCACAACTACCTGTCATAATGCAGGCTTCACAACTATACTACATGAGTTCAGATACTTCAAAAAGATATGCGCTTCGCGGTGTTTCGGCATCCAAAGAAGATGTTCATAATGCCATAAAAAACATTGATAAAGGATTATTTCCACAAGCTTTCTGTAAAATAGTCCCTGATTATTTAACTCAAGACGAAGATTATTGTCTTATCATGCATGCTGATGGAGCAGGAACTAAATCTTCTCTGGCATACATGTATTGGAAAGAAACAGGAGATATTTCTGTTTGGAAAGGCATTTCGCAAGATGCTTTAATCATGAATATTGATGATTTATTGTGCGTAGGAGCAACCGATAATATTTTGCTTTCTTCAACTATTGGAAGAAACAAAAACCTAATCCCGGCCGAAGTTATTTCAGCAATTATCAATGGAACAGAGGAGTTGATTAAAGAACTGGATTCTTTTGGCGTGACCATCCATTCAACAGGCGGTGAAACGGCAGATGTAGGCGATATTGTTCGAACTATAATTGTAGATTCAACAGTAACAGCTCGCATGAAACGTTCTAAAGTAATAGACAATGCTAATATTAAAGCGGGTGACGTAATTGTAGGATTGGCTTCTTTTGGTCAGGCTACTTACGAGAAAAGCTATAATGGCGGAATGGGAAGCAACGGATTGACATCGGCGCGTCATGATGTTTTCGGGAAGTATTTGGCAACTAAATACCCAGAGAGTTTTGACGCTGCAGTTCCTGAAGAATTAATCTATTCCGGGCAAGTAAAATTGACGGATGCAGTTGAAAATTCACCAATCGACGCCGGACAATTAGTGCTTTCGCCAACCAGAACCTATGCGCCAATTATCAAGAAAATTTTAGATAAATATTCTTCTGATGAAATTCATGGAATGGTACATTGCAGTGGTGGAGCACAAACTAAAATTTTACATTTCGTAGAAAAGCTACACATTATAAAAGACAATTTATTTCCGGTTCCGCCATTGTTCCAGTTAATTCAAGAACAATCTAAAACGGATTGGAAAGAAATGTACCAAGTTTTCAATTGCGGTCACCGTATGGAAATTTACGTTCCGGAAGCTGTTGCACAAGACATTATCGCGATTTCAAAATCATTCAATGTTGATGCTCAAATCGTGGGTAGAGTAGAAGCAGCCGATACAAAAAAACTTACTATTACCAGCGAATACGGGACTTTTGAATATTAAGATTGTTTAACCGTTGAATTGATTAATCGTTGATTGATTTAAACAATTAAACTTTGGTTTTTTGCCTAAACTTTTAAACGATTAAACCTTTAAACTTTTTTCCAATGTACGAATTACTTTTTTGGAGATATCAGGACGGAATTTATCTCAACCATCACTTGGTGTATGAAGCTCTTGTTGAGCAAGAAATCCTCGAAGGATTAGAGGAACTGCCAGTGACGGTTATCATCAATAGAATCAATTCGGTATTTTCAAACTGGGAAAAAGTAGACGAATTTAGTTGGAAAAACACGACTGGAAAAGGTGCTTTTCACATCAAAACGACATCGCAAAGCATACAAATCGATTGCTACGGAACCGAAGGTAAAACCATGAACCTTCTGGCGGATACTATGGAAGAATTCAAATGTCCGTTGTACGATCCGCAAATTCCGGTGCGTTACGACGAAATGAACGAGTAGTTTTTTTGGAGCTATCCCTAAGAATCGAGACAGCACTTCGTTACACCCCGATATTTCGGGATTCCCTTAAAAAATAATTTTTCTAAATCCTGAAAGGAGCTTCCGTTGGTCGCTCTTTCAGGACAAGAAAAATTATTTTTTTTCTGTTCGGGATTTTACTTCAATCCTGGCTAATACAATCAGTTATTTTATCGCCGTTTTATTCAAAAGAATTGGCGCTCCAAAACCAATTTGCTGCAGCTTTTTCAATTGCGTTTCAGCATCGCCTACCACTAAATAAATCATTTTATCAGCATTCAAATACGTATCCGAAAGCTTTTTTAGTTCTCCAATAGTAATCTTTTTTACAATGTTTTCCTGTTGTTTTGCATAGTCATCAGAGTATTTGTAGTTGCTGATGTCGTAAAGCATTTCCAGTTTAGATGACAGTGTTTCAAATGCTCTGGCATTACTTTTTATTAAATATCCTTTTGTAACCTCAAGATCATTCTCGTTGAAATTTTTTCCATATTGCGCTACAATTTCTTTGATTAAACTAACGGATTCAAATGTTACATTAGAGCGAACGCCACTGGAAATAGTAAACGGACCTTTATTGACAGAACCATTAAAGGAAGAATTGATACCATACGTATATCCTTTTCCTTCACGTAATTCTTGCGTTAATTGGGAGGCAAAGCCACCACCACCCAAACGGTAATTCAGGATTTGAGCGGGATAAAAATCAGCATCCGTAGCGGCAAGTGCGGGATATCCTATTCGGATAACCGATTGTTTTGCACCGGGAACATCGTAAAAATAAATTTTGGATGATGCTACGGTATTCGTAGTTGTTATTTTAGGAACCGTAACTTTTTTAGCTTCCCAGTTTTTATTTAAAGTCGCTAATGAATTAGTCACATCCGTTTTTGAAATGGAACCCACAATTTGAAAATCAGCAACAGACGGAGCCATGTTTTTAGTGTAATAATTTTTCAAATCATCAATCGTAATGCTGTTTACAGAATTTTCGTTACCGATGCGGTTGTTGGATAAAATAGATTCTGTTCCATAAATTAACTTCTTAAATTCATTTCTGGCAATACTATTTGGATCCGCTTTTTGTTGTATAATTTGGCTTAAAGTACTTTGTTTAATCAAATCAAATTCTTTGGCGTCCCAGCGAGGTTGCAGGATTATTTCTTGAACTAACGCCATAGTTTCATTGTAATTCTTTGCTAAGGTATTTCCTGAGATAAAAATAGATTCGTCAGTTGCGTATGCTCTAATGGTTGCTCCCAGACTCTCAATAGCATTCTCCAGTTGTTCCGGAGTTTTGTTTTTGGTTCCTTTTGTCATCAGTTCCGCCAGCATGGTTGAAACACCTATTTTATCGGTATTTTCAAGTAACATTCCGCCTTTAATCTGCAACTGAAATTGAACAAGAGGCACTTCGTGGTTTTCAATACCTAAAACGTTTAAACCAGATGACAATTTGCTTTTCCACACCGATGGTAATTTTACATCAGGGCTTTCTCCATACGCTGGCTCTACGCTTCGGTCAAATTTAGAAGGCGTTTTTTCATACGTAGCCGCAATGCTGGCATCAAATGAATCTTCTTTTCCTTCGATGATTTTTTCTTCAACTACAGCTGCTAATTCTGAACCGTCCAAGATTAAATTGGCTTCACCTTTTGGAACAAAACTTGTGGCCACAAAATGTTTTCCTTTGATGTATTTTTGATACACACGCATCACATCTTCAGTAGTTACCGCTAAAATATTTTTCACATCTTGATTAATATAATCTGGAGTTCCTGCAAAAATTTCATATTGCGCCAGTTGGAATCCTTTTCCTAATACGCTGGATAGATTTGTGTAAAAAGCGGTTTCCTGTCCGGCTTTAATCCGATTTAAATCCTGTTGAGAAATTCCTTCGGCTTCAAAGTTTTTAAAAGCTTCGTTTACGCCACTCATTACGTCATTCAAATTTGTTTTTTCAAAAGCAGTAACACTCAACATGTACTGACCTGCTATTTCTGAATTGTATTGGAAAACGTCAGTGGCATCGGTTAATTTTTTGTCTTCGACAAGGGTTTTGTACAAAGGTGCCTTTTTACCTTTTGACAGATAACTGGCTAAAACTTCCAAGGCATAACTGTCAGGATGGTATTCGTAAACCGAAGGCCAAGTCAGTGTGAGTTGCGGTAATTTGGCAAAATTATCTTCATAATACAGTTTTTTAGTTTCGGTCAATGTTACAGATTGTTTCTCCATTTTAGGAATTGCTTCCCCACGTTTTATTTCTCCAAAGTATTTTTCGACCCAAGCTTTGGTTTGTTTGACATCGAAATCTCCGGCAATTGTCAATGTAACATTATTAGGTACATACCAGCGATTGTAGAAACTTTTTACATCTTCCAGTGTGGCATTTTGTAAATCTTCTAAGGAACCAATCACATCCCAGCTGTACGGATGTGTTGCAGGGTATAAACTTTTAGATATTACAGAAAAATTGTGTCCATAAGGTCTGTTGTCATAACTCTGTCTTTTTTCATTTTTAACGACCTGTTTTTCTTTGGCTAAAACGGGTTCTGTTACCGTATTGATGAAATAACCTAATTTATCGGCTTCGGCCCAAATCATTTTTTCTAATGCGTCTTTAGGAACAGTCTGAAAATAATTAGTGCGATCTCTGCTGGTAGAACCATTGGCACCAGCCCCACCAATACGGGCACTCATTTTATCAAGACCTCCTTTACCCAAGTTTTCAGATTCCAAGAAAAGTAAATGTTCAAATAAATGTGCAAATCCGGTACGACCTGCTTTTTCTCTCGCAGATCCCACGTGGCTTGTCAAAGCAACAGCGACTACTGGGTCAGATCGATCAATATGCAGGATTACATGCAGCCCGTTTTCTAGTGTGAACTGTTCGAATGCTACTTTAAATTCTTTTGATTTATCTGTTTTACTTTGATTTTGAGAATAAGAACTGAATGCAGTAAAAAAAACGAAAGGAAGGATTAAAAACTGGATTGATTTCATGGATTAATTTTTAAAATTGGATTTCGTAGTTATTTATTTAGTGAAACTAATTTTTTGCTACCGATAACGAAATTAAGAAAATAAAAATAATAAATCTCTAAATCGTAAGAAGTTAAATTTCAATTTTTATATTAAATTTACGACTTGATTTAATGTAGTCTATCTTCATAAAATTCAATTTTAATACTTGAATTAAGTGATTAAAATAAATTGTTTTTTACCCATAACTGAATATAAATATGAGCTTAGTTTTATTCCAAAATACCATCCTAGAAGACGAAACTGTTTTATTGCGCCCATTATTGGAGTCGGATGTTGAAAATCTAATGGAAATTTCTATTAATGAACCTGAAACTTGGAAGTATTCCCTTGTTCAGGCAAATGGGAAGGAAAATTTAGAAAAATACATTCAGATTGCTCTAAAAGCCAAAGAAAACGGAGTAGAATTTCCCTTTATAGTTTTCGATAAAAAATCAGGAAAATATGCTGGAAGCACTCGTTTTTACGATATCAATTTAGAATTCAAAACACTTCAACTGGGTTATACTTGGTACGGAGGAGCGTTTCGTGGAACCGGGTTAAACAAGCATTGTAAATTTTTACTGTTGCAATTCGCATTCGAAACTTTAGGAGTCGAACGTGTTGAGTTTCGCGCTGATAATAATAACGAACGAAGCATTGCTGCCATGAAAAGTATCGGTTGTAAAGTTGAAGGAGTATTGCGCAATCATATGCCCACTCTGGGAAGTGATGCTCGGCGTGACAGTATTATATTAAGTATTTTAAGAAATGAATGGTTCGATGACGTTAAAGAGAATCTAAAAAGGAAATTATAGCGCATAGTTTCAGGCTTATATCAGCGTATCAGTATTGCCTTTTCGGAATCCGATTAATTGTCTGTATTTAGATTCTGATTCTTTCAAATCCTCCTCCATTTGTTTGTATTTACTGATGTCTTTTATCGTTACAACAGCTGCAACCACATTGTTGTTTTGATCGACTAATGGTCTGCCGCTAATCAGCACTCTTTTCTTTTCCTGTGCCATTGGATTCCAAAGAACTATTTCAACATCAGTAGTCACTTCGCCACTCAGCGCGCGTTCCATAGGTAAGTTTTGCGAAGGAAAAATGGTTTTTTCATCAGGGAAATAGAGTTCGAAATGATTGCTTAAATTAGTGGAAATTTTATCGTCTTCTTCGATTCCAAAAATCTCATTGGCCATATTATTGGCCATAATTATTTTTTTATCGGCGTTTGCCACAATAATTCCCTCACTTATATTTTCGACGATTAATCGTAATTTTTCTTCATTTTCATAGAGATTGTCTATGGCTTGTTGCTGCTCATTTTCGAGTTCTACAAGTTCTGTGACGTTTCGTCCAACAGAATAAAAAATGCCGTTCTGAAGATCCATATTGCTATTCCAATCCAGCCATTTATAAGAACCGTCTTTACACAAAAACCGTGTTCTAAAATTAACAACAGATTCTCCTTTTAGATGTTTTTCCAATACTTCTCCAGCAGTTTCCTTGTCGTCAGGGTGTATTAAATCCATGAATTTAATCCGATCCATGTCTTCCTGATTATACCCGAGAGTTTTTGTGAACGCATGATTGATTTTGATAAAATGATTTTCTTTGGCAACGGTTAAAATATCAAATGCCATGTCAAAAAACATATTTGCTATCTTCAAGGATTCTTCATTTTTAATCAATTCAGAAACATCTCTTGCCACGGCATAAATTATTCCTGTTTGAATGTCAATTGTGCTTGTCCAGTCAAACCATTTATAGGAGCCGTCTTTTAGTCTTTCTCGAACTCTGTGACTGATAACGGAGTCGCTGATTTGTAGTTTTTTAATTCCATCCATAAAGACTTTAGCATCTTCAGGATGAATAAAATCTAAAAATGGCTTGTTGATTATTTCTCTTTGATCGTATCCAAGTATTCTTGTAAAAGCAGGATTTACTTTTACAAATTTTTCGTTTTTAATGACAACAAACATATCAAAGGACATGTAGAAAAATGTATTAGCTACATTTAATGCGGTTTCAATTTCTTTCTGAGCGGTAATATCACTGGCTACAGCATATAATAATCCAGTTGTGACATCAGGAAATACAGACCAAATGAGCCATTTTATTGAACCGTCTTTACAAATGTATCTGTTTTCGAATTTTATTGATGGAGCTCCCGTTTGAAGTTTAGAAACTTCTTTTTGTGTGATTTCAATATCCTCCGGATGAGTAAATTCCAAAAAGCTTTTGCTTAGTAGTTCTTCCTCAGAATATCCTAAAATTTTACTGACTGCTGGATTCACTTTTACAAATTTATTCATAGAAGAAATAATCATCATATCTACTGACATGTTGAAGAATGTATCGGCGGCTTTGGAAGATTCTTCCAGTTTTTTTCTTTCGGAGATATCTGTGAAAATGCCACCAATAGCATAAATCCTTTTTGTGGCGTCATAGATTGGGAATTTTACAGCGATATACGTGTGCATTCCGTCAGATTGTTGAATTGTTTCTTCGGTTTTTAACTCTTTTAATGCTTTTACAACCTCAAAATCGGAGTTTCGGTAGACATCAGCTATTGATGCGGGTAAAAAATCATGATCTGTTTTGCCTATTATGTCTTCATTTGTGATTTTATATAAAGATTCAAATTGTTTATTAATCAACAGATATTCGCCATTTATTTTTTTTATAAACATGGGGCTCAAAGTATTGTCGATAATCGATTGTAGTAATTGTTTGTTTTCTAAAAGTAAATCTTGGGAAACGTTTTTAGCCCGAAGTTGGGACCGAATGATAAAATAAACAACGGTCAGTAATATAACAGAAAGAATGATTAATGCAATTTCTATCCAATTCAAAGACTTGTCTAAAGTTTGGTCTCTTTGTTTGTCAATCCTTAGAATAAAAATCCAAGCAATAGCAAAAACAACGAATAAATTGAGGATGAATCCAATGATTATTTTTTTTTCTAAAGAAATTTTCATAGTCGTACGGTATAAAAATTAAATAGTAGTAACCTCATTATCAAGAATTGATAATTTAAGTATAAGTGTATGAAAGTTAGTTAATTAAATTGAATTAACAAGTGATTTTTTCATATTTGTTGCCAAGTATGGAGCTAATCTATTTTAGGATTAAGAGTAAATAGGTATGCTTTTTTTGGATGAAACAGGGGATTTAAAACAGCAAAAGCCATGAATTAATCATGGCTTTTTGTATTATTGGTTCGCTATTGTGGACACAGTTTGCAAAACTACACGAACAATTGTGCGATATCAATGCGTTCTGGTTAACGTTTTTAATGCTTTCATATTGAAACATCTACTCGCAGGAAAGTTGCAGTTATATCAGTAGTATTTTTATCGAGACTTTTATTTTGGCTGATAAACAATGTTTCCAGTTCATTCTGAAGATCTAGAGCTTTACCATTCTTTTCAGCCGCTTCAAAAGCATTCATAGTTGGTCCATAATAGTTCTTGAAATTGTTCAAGAATTCGGTTGGAGAATATGGAGCCTTAAATGTAAAAGTATCTCTGGCAAATGCTATATTTTCTTTTGGTACTCCTGCATCTACAAAACGCTCTGTAACGTTTTCTTCAATACCCCAAAGCATTGGGCTGATAAAACTTTCTGGCGGTGGCGGTGTATAGGAAGAACTGATTTTTAATATTTGTGCCACTAATGTTGGGTCTCCTGGTATCCAGTTACCCATTACGATTCTTCCTCCAGGTTTGGTAACACGAACCATTTCCTTAGCCACATCAAAAGGTTTTGGTGCGAACATAGCTCCAAAGATGCTCACCACAAGATCAAAACTCTCGTCTTTTTGTCCATTCAAATCCGTTGCATCGCCTTCCTGAAAAGTACAATTGGTAAGTCCTTCAGCATTTGCCCTGATGTTTCCTGCAGCAACAAGATTACTTGCAATATCAACACCTAAAACATTGGCGCCAAGTTTAGCTTCAGGTATTGCCGTAGTACCATCACCACAACCTAAATCAAGAACGTTAAGATTTTTAGTAATATCCAGTTTGGCAACCAAAGTTGCTCCGCTTTCACGCATACTTTCTGCTATTCGCGTGAAATCGCCTTTTTCCCAAAGTAATTTGTTTGCATTCATGGCTTTTAATTTTTAGTTAATCAAAACTAAAAAACCTTTCGATAAACTGCTTTACTGCAAAGTTCATTTACTTGACTGTTCAGCTCAAAATATTTATAGCTCTCTTTATAGTTGAGGGAGATGTTCCGAACTTTTTGCTAAAAACTCTGCTAAAATGGGAGATGCTTTCAAAGCCACTTTCAAAAGCCGCATCACTGACTGATTGGACTCCGCTGGTAAGCAGGTGTTTGGCATGTTGTAATCTTTTCTCCATTAACCATTTGCCGGGAGAAGTATTATAAACCTTTACAAAATCTCTTTTAAAAGCAGATAAACTGCGATAACTTAATTTGGCAAAATCCTCCATTTTTAAATTAAAGCAAAAATTATCTTCCATAACCGATTGTAATGCTACCGTTTGTGGTGCATGGAGTAAGGAGCAGAAATAACATAATAAAGCTTCGTTTGTTTTGTTGTCTGCCAGTGTAAGAATTAGTTCTTTGAATTTAAGCTGCAATAGCGACTGGTCTGGAGGAACAACTGCATTGAAATAAGGAAGCATCGATTTAAAAAAGGAATGCACTGCTTCTGAGCTTTCAATGGGTATGATGGGATCATATTTTTTGTCAGATTGATGAAGTGCTGTTGATTTTGTTTTCAATACGTCACAAATGAATGTATCGGAAACGAAAAAAAGATAAAAGCAAAACTCTGTATCTAGAAACTGTTCTACAATTGCGGCTCCGCGTCTTATGAATACACAACTTCCGGCTTGCAAATCATAGGAACCATGAGGAGTGTGCCAAATTTTTTTCCCCTCTGCAACATATACAATGTAATTATTATGACTCCACAGGTCTGCAAATTTATCATCAAGCCTACAGTTATAAACCGTAAAAAGAGAATCACCACAACTTAGTCTGTGGCAACGGCTGGGAGTATCTACGATATATTGGTTTAAATTATACATCTGTATAAAATTAAAAAAAAATAATGACATTTTTAATATCAAATGCAGTTCTCACAATTTTTTTTAGGGTGTCATGTAACAATGACTGTTATAGTACACTCGTTTCACACAAGTGGGAATGTTTTTTACTAATATATTGATTTAAAATAAATTGCAAATATAAAATCAATTTTAAATGATACCTAAATCCCCAATCTTGACAAACGGCTGTTAGTGATGTTTTTTATTTCAGTATTGCAGGTAAAATATAGTCTTCCATTATTTTGTCCACTTGCGAATGCCCGTAAGGTCTGTTGAAAGCTTTTGCAGTAATAACAATCGTTAAAGGCACATCTTTGAAAATAAATATTTTGTTTCCGCCATTACCGGCACAATAAAACGTTTCATAATTTTTTCCGTTTACGGTATAGGTTTTGTTCCAAAAGAGGTAGCCGTAAAATTCATGCTCTCTTTCAGTAATTTGAATTTGTCTTGTAAATGTTTTATTGATCCATTCAGTTGGTACTATCTGTTGTCCTTTCCATTGTCCTTTATTTTTATAGAGCTGCCCAATTTTTGCAAATTCTAACGATGTCATTTGCAAACCACCAGCAGTATTAACCACATTTTGAGGGGTGTATTGCCATTGGTATTTGTCAATATTTAATGGTTTAAATAATTTTTTCTCGGCGTATTTTTCTAATCCTTCGGGTACAGATTTATTTAAAATATCCCCCAGTAAAACTACTCCTGCTGTAAAATAATCCCATTGTTTGCCATTTGATTTAAGGCTGTCCATAGGTAAATCTAATGCAAATTTGACCCAATTGTCAGTTGGATACATGTTTTCTTCATTTCCCGGCGACTCACTATTTGAATCTGAACCATTAAAAGCAGAGCTCATTGTCAATAAATCTTTCAGCTTGACACTATCTTTTTTTGCACTGTAATTTGAAAACTTAGTTAAATCGTAGAAAGTGTTTAAGGTTTGATTTTCATCTTTTATATATCCCTCTTTTATAGCAATACCCATCAATACAGAGGCAAAAGATTTTCCAACTGAGCGCGTGTCGTGCAATGTATTTCTATCAGCTTTGTTGAAGTATTCTTCTAATAAAAGCTTTCCTTCTTTTATAACAACAATGCTTGTAATTGCTTTGAATGAATTTTGGTGAATACTTTTGTTCAGTTCTTCAATTTTCTTTTTATCATATTGGGAATTAGATGTTTCAAAACCGCTATTATTAGCAATAGATTGAATCGCTATTTGTTTAGCCGTAATTTCAGGTGTTTTAATAATCAAGTTAAGATTGCCTGATGCGATTAAATCTCCCACTTTTGCGTCACTATTTTCATCCATTTTTACATAAGGTCGCAATTCTATGGTTAGTTTATGTGTTCCTATTGTTAATGCTTTTTCTCCACCATTGTTTTTAAACCTGTCAAATAAATAAATAGACCACCAATCACCACCGGCAGTATCAGTAAAGGGAACTCGAAATGTAGTGGTAGTGCTTTTTCTTAATCCGCAACCGTGATGGATATTTTCTTTATAAATGAGAGTATTGTCTACAAAAAATGAGAATTGATAATTGCCCTTAAGATTGAGTTCATCCGCAGATAATTCAGGTACAAGTTGATGCATGTAATTTGTAATTGAGTTTTCCATAAAAACTCTAATGTTCAAATTAGTTTCTTGCTTTAATTCAAGTGTTGCTAAAAAATCGGTTTCTTTATATTCCTCTACAGGAATATTACGGTCCATAAATGTAATTTTTCCAACATTGGCTCTGTGTAAATCTGAAGTAATTCCGTCAGTAGGTACAATATCTTTTGTTTGCGCAAAACTTGTTAGCCAAAATAGATTAACCAAAACGGTTATTAAAATTCTTTTCATAATTCTTTAAATATTTTAGCTACAATAGTATAACCAAATTTAGTTTTAAAATAGAACAGAATTAACATTCGTGAACTATTAAGTAAAAAGAATTTTTCTATATTCAGAAGGATTAATACCGTTTACTTCTTTGAAACAACGTGTAAAATGGCTTTGGTCAGAAAAGCCACAATCAAAAGCTATTGTGGTCAAATCCAGTTTTTTTTGTGAAATGAGCTGTAAAGATTTTTGGACTTTTAATTTTCTAATATATTCCCCGAGACTGGAATGGAAGTATTTTGAAAAATCTCTTGATAAATGAACAGGATGGACGTTCACAGTTTTTGACAAATATTCTAATGTAAGATTATCTGAAAATTGGTCATTCAGTATTAGATTTATTTCTGAAACCCAAGTCGGTTTTTTATTAGATTTAGATTGGTTATATCGAAGCATTTTTGTTAAAGTTTCTAATAACAGTGTTTGAATTGAAAGTGTTGTAGTGCTATCATCAGCTTTTGTCTCTCTAAAAATTTTATAAAGTAAAAATTTTAAATCTGGGTTTGCAATATTGATACTGCCTTCTAAATTCAGTGTGTTAAATTCCAAATCATCAAACCAATCTTTTTCTATTTCAATATGAAAACCTCTTGTAAATCCTTCTGGTTTAATGTTATAGTGTGGTTCTTGCCAATTGTGAAATAATAAACTACCTGCGGAACAATTATAAATTTCATTTTTGTTTCCTTCAATCACATTCCCTTGAAGTATAAAAGTAAAGTATGCGTTTTCGTGATAATGCCAATCTACTTTATCGTGAGTATAAATGGTATCGGTCAAAGTAATTCCCTCTAAATTAATAGTCTTATTAGTTTGTCCATAAAATTCCCCTTTTTGTAATTGCTTCATTAGTTGGTTTGGATTAGCATTTCGGTCCTCGAAAATAGCACATAACTTCTTTTGCTTGGCAACAATTGCAACAATTGGAATTGAGTTCTCTCGGCCGAACTAAACGAAGTTATGGAAATAATGGTTTCCTACAACAACTGAAACAGCAATTGCGTCAAATCCCTGTTAGGCATTCTTTGTTTAGTTCACTTATATTTTCCCGTTAAATTTTGGATCAAAATCCACCATCCATTCAATACCGAATTTGTCTCTAAACATACCAAAATAAGAGCCCCAAGGACTGTCACTAATAGGCACTTCAATATTTCCACCTACTGAAAGTCCGTTAAATAACTTATCGGCTTCTTCACGACTTTCTGCACTTATAGATATTTTTGACCTGTTTTCATTTTCATTTACTCGACCCATGCTTTCTGGAACGTCATTGGCCATTAAAATGTTTTTGCCAATGGGCAAGGCAATGAGCATGATTTTATTCGCATCATTTTCTGCTACTGGATATTCAGGACTCGATATGTCTTTTAAACGAATAATCTTGGCGAATTCTCCACCAAATACTGATTTGTAAAAAAGGAATGCTTCCTCGGCATTGCCATTGTAGTTTACATAAGGATTAATAAGTGCCATAATTTTTATTTTTTAATTGGTTCTCTTATCTAAAATCTTTTACTCGAAATCTCTAAGGCAAGGGTGTTACGATACAATGATGCCTAGCGTTGTATTACTACAGGGGGCTTGACAAATTATCCCAAATACAAAACCAACTTTCTATTAAGCCAAATGCTCAAATCCGTTGTAGTGGCTGTTGGCACCTGTTACTTTATAGATAAAACTGGCTTAAGAAACTCAAGTCATTCTTTTCTTTTGGATAAAAATATATTCCAATTATCAGTTTACTATTATCTGGGACTTTATCTTTTATACCGTTGTTAAAACTAGACCATTCACTTTTTTTAATAATTTCAGTTAGTTTTTGATCTATTTGATTTCCAAAACCACTAATTTCAGATACAGTTTTAATTGTCAAATCAGCACTGAAAATAATTTCATATATTCCGTACTCTTTATTAAGTTCAATTCCTTTAAATTGCTCTAAATCCGCGCTAATATTATTTTTTTCACGGTAATTTATTTTGTCGGTGAAAACTATGTTTTTTGACTTAAACATTTTTAATATTTCTAATTCTCGTTTTTGTCTTTTCGGGTTAGATTTGTTTATATATAGTAAACCAGAACACATTCCGATTATATATTTCCCATCTTTATCTTTTCGGGCATAAATAATCAATTCAGTATTTTCAGGAATAAATATAGAACAAGAACTCCCGATATTTCCATCACTTCTCCCTGTAACATAAATTGATTTTAAACTTTCTCCTTTAAAAAGTTCACTAATTAAAATGTCTGTCTTATACAGTTCTTTTGAGCTTTCATTTTTATAATTTTTAATAATTTTAACCTTAGCAACAAATTCAGATTCAATATATTTCTCTGTTATTTTAGGATCATTACAAGTGCAAGCGAACACTGCACCAGAAAATAGAAGTAATATTATTTGGATAATTTTTTTCATAAGTTTTGATTTTCTTTCGTAATTGGTGCCAACGTTTTGGCACTACAGCGGGTTTGGGACTAAATTAAGCCCTATTTTCGGATTTGCCATCCGAGCCTTTACTTTGTGTTAGAGTAAAAAACATTAAATTTATTCAAAGGAAAGCAGAGGTGAACTTTCACCCGAGCTAAGCTTAAGACTTAACTATCGCATTAGTCCTCTGCCTTCTCCTTGAACCCGTTGAATTGCTTCAAATAGAATGATAGACATCAAGGTCTAATAAAGGCTCTAAAGAAGTTCAACATTTTTGTTTATCCTAAATCCAAAGTTATGAAAAACTATTTATTTTATGTGGGTATTGATATTTCAAAACTAAAATTAGATATCACTATTCTTGATGTTTCTTCTTTGAAATCGGAACATTTTGTTGTTGAAAACAACATAAAAAGCATTAGTCTGTTTGTCAAAAATCTAAGCAAGAAGATTGACATAAATCAAACTCTTTTTTGTTGTGAAAACACAGGGGTTTATACCAATCATCTTTCGTCTGCTTCAATGGATTTAAAGTTAGATTTATGGATTGTCCCAGCCGTTGAAATAAAAAGATCAAAGGGGATTTCAAGAGGAAAAACCGATAAATCAGACGCTAAAGATATTGCCTATTACAGCTATAGAAATATTGACAAACTCAAACTTTTTACTTTGACAGCTATAGACATTCAAAAACTAAAAATTCTGTATACCGAAAGAGAAAAAATGCTTAAATCATTATTGCTTTTAGAAACAACTAAGGAAAATAAGGGTTTTGCAAGTAAAGAAGTTTTCAAGGAAGTATCATCAATCAATCAAAGTTTAACCAAAACCATTAGAAATGCTATCCGCAAAATAGAAACCAAGATGAAAGAAATCATCAAAGCAAATGCTCAGTTGAACAAACAGACTCAACTCATCAGAACCATTCCTGGAATAGGGGAACAAACCAGCATATATTTAATCATTGCCACAAAAGGATTTACGGCTTTTAAAAATTGGAGACAATTTGCCTGTTATTCTGGAGTTGCCCCATTTGAATGCAGCTCCGGCTCTAGTATAAAAGGCAGGACTAAAGTAAATCATATGGCTGATAAAAAATAAAATCCTTGCTGCAAATGTGCGCTATGACCACATTGAAGTATGATCCTCAATTAAAAGAATATTACAATAAGAAAAAGGCTGAAGGAAAAAATTCTATGCTTGTTTTAAACAATATTAGATGCAAACTTATAAGCAGGGTTTTTGCTGTCATTAACAGAGAAACTTCATATATAAACACGTATAAATTTGCATCGTAGTTTTAACAATTTTTACTTGTTTTTCATCATAGAATGCGATAGCGAACAGGCGCAGCAAATCATTCCAAATACAAAACCATCTTTCCATTAAGCCAAATACCCAAATCCGTTGTAGTGGCTGTTGCCAGCAGTACAAGTTGATACTATTGATATATGATTTTTGCAGTCTTAAAAAAATTAATCCATTTGTCTTTTAAGTTTGCAGGGACTGTTGATTCTTTAACCGCTCTAAAATTTATGTATAATGATGTTTTGCCTTGTGTTATATACCAAAGTTGTGATTCAGGATTTTTGTAGTCTTTAGATTTAGGACTTTCGATAGTAAAAATTATCCAAGGATATTCTACACTTTCATCTTTTTCAATAAATGTTAATTTAGCTTTTGGAGAGCTTTCTTTTAACCTTTCAAATTGCATTGCCATTGCTTTATCCATAGGTATATTTTTTGCACCTTTTATAGATATCATGGTTCCAATTTCTGTCCAATCATCAAAGGTTTCATTTGAAGGAATTAGTTCAAGCATTGCCATTTCATCGTTTTCTTGGTTACTTCCAATTTTCCAGTTTTCACTTTCTGGCCAATGAAGAGATAAAGATTCGCCATCTTGTTGTTCATTACCACAAAATTGACTTAAGTATTTATCAGCTTGTTTATCTCCAATTTCTTTGGCTTTATTAAAATCTGAGCAAGCACCATTTTTGTTTCCTGTTTGTGCTCTGATTTGTCCACGTAAAGTCAAGGCATTTGGAAATTTTTGGTCGAGTTCTATTGTTTTGTCAAGGTCGGGCAAAGCCTCTTGATATTTTTCTTGACTTACATAAACGCTCGCTCTACTATAAAATGCTTTTATAAAAGTCGGGTCAAGCTCAATTGTTTTGTCAAAGTCTTTTTTTGCCGATTTAAAATTTTTTAAACCAAGTTCGCAAACTCCACGATTATAATATCCAACTTTTAAATCTTTATCCGCTTTGATTGCTTTACTATATTCTTTAATCGCACCTTCATAGTCTTTTGAGTTGTGCTTTTCGATTCCACTTTTCAGAGATTCATCTGCGGTTTGTCCAAATGTAGTTGACAAAAATGCGAATGCTATAATTGTAAAAAGTTGTTTCATATTTATGGTTTTGGTTTTATGTATTGCTGGCAACTAGTATATAGGTCTGATAAAATCAGACCTATCACCCCAAACTTAGAGAGATAGGTCTGACGAACATAATACATTTATTCCTTATCAAATATATTAAAATTTTCTTACAAATCATCGAAAAGGCTTTTCATTTGCTGGGTACTTTTTGAATTTACATGAGACTAATTTAGTCGTTGTTCTCACTTATTTGCGTGAGGGATAAAAGTGGAAATCCTCCCGATTTTTCTTCGGGAGATTGCAACGGATAGCCCGACCCGATTTTTTAGCGGGTCACGCCCAAATTGTGAATTTTAGAATCAGTAACAGTATTTGTTTGACACTAATTTTTAAATAAAAAGGTAGTGGACTTTGCGAAAAACTTTGCGAACTTTGCGGTCAAATAAAATGATATGAAAGGAGCATAACGCAAACTCGAAATAAACACCGAATGCGTTGTCCGAATTGCATATTGCTTTAAAAAATAAATATAAACTACGTATGAAAATAAATCCAAAAAACGGAATTGATAAGCTCATTTTCGGAATGAAACAAAATGATGTTACCGCTATTTACGGGAAACCAGACAGGAATTACAAGGACGAGGATGATAATGTGATTTTTGCTTACAACAAACTAAAAATGCGTTTGACTTTCTACGTTGAGGAAGAATTCAAATTGGGTTATATCGTGGCATCTAGCCCGGAACTGGATTTGTTTGGGAATAAAATTATCAATAGAAAAATTAGCGAAGTCAAAAAAGATTTGGCTGCCAAAGGAATCACTAAATTCACTCAGGAAGAATTTGATACGTTTGAAAACTATTTCAATGAGGAAAACTGGATCATTTTTCAAACGGAATTTGATGAGGTTGTAAAATTTGAGATTGGTGCAATTATCAATCAAAAAGATGAATTTGATTGGAAATTTGGAAAAAAATAATAGCAAAATGGAATGCTGATGATGGAGATTATCACCAATTTCCATTGGTTTAATCTGTACTTTTTAGCAAATAAATTATAAAAAGAAACCCGATAGATTTTTAAGTCTGTCGGGTTTTTTATTTGTGTTTTTTTGAAATTTATTGTTTTGGAGTTGCTTGTTTTTCCAGCATTTCCAATTCAAAAACAAGTGTTGTATTAGGCGGAATAACGCTGCCGGCACCTCTTTCTCCATACGCCAGATTTGACGGGATGAAAACGACTGCTTTGTCTCCAAAGGACATGTTCTCTAAGCCTTCAATAAATCCCGGAATCATACCGTCTTTTTTTCCGGCTTCAAAAGGGAATGCTTGGTATCCGTTTTGTGCGGCACGGTTTGCATCATATTTTCCGTAGTTTTTACAAACGTCTTCATAACTGCTGTCAAAAAGGGTTCCATCTTCAAAATAACCGGCATAATGAAAATAAAATGTAGTTCCGTTAGCAGGTTTTACACCTGTTCCTTTTTGTGTTATCTTATATGCTAGTCCTGATGGAGTAGTGGTTGCTGTTGCTTTTGTAGCGGCTAAATATGCTTTTTTAGCAGTAATAACCGAAGCCACTTTCTTTTGATCTTCAGATTTATTGTTGAAATAATCCGAGAACACTTTTGGGGCATCAAATTTTTTGGCTAAAACTCCTTTTCTAACGATAGTAACTTTAGTAATCACATCATTTGCAGCAATGGAGTTCACCACATTCATTCCCTCAGTAACATGACCAAAAACAGTATGTTTGCCGTCTAACCAAGGCGTTTCTTTATGGGTAATGAAAAACTGGCTTCCATTGGTAGTTGGTCCAGAATTAGCCATAGAAAGTATACCTGGTTTGTTGTGTTTTAAGTCGGTAATTTCATCCTTGAACGCATAACCCGGTCCACCTGAGCCATTTCCTGAAGGGTCTCCTCCTTGAATCATGAAGTCTTTAATCACACGGTGAAATTTTAAACCATCAAAAAATGGTTTTCCTTTTAGTTTTTCATTGGTTACAAAAGTATTTTTACCTTCAGCAAGCGCAATAAAGTTAGCTACGGTAACCGGAGTTTTTTTGTATTCTAATTCAAGCACAATATCTCCTTTGTTAGTGGAAATTGTTGCAAAAATTCCTTCGATTACTGCTGGTGCTTTTACTACTGGTTTCACTGCTGGTTTTACAGCAGCTTTTACTGTTGTTACAGGTTTTTTTACCGGAACAGTTTTCTTTGTAGTTTGAGAATGCAGGTTTAACATTCCCACAAATAATAAAAACAGAATTTTAAATTTCATTTTTTAAGTATTTTAAGGTCTAACTTTTTTAATCGGTTATTGTTGTGGCATTGTTTCCAATAATTCAATTTCGAAAATGATATTAGCACCCGGAGGAATTACTCCACCAGCTCCCGCTTCACCATATCCTAATCGAGATGGGATAAAAAGTATCGCTTTATCTCCAAAAGATAATTGCTCCAATCCTTCAATGAAACCAGGAATCATGCCATCTTTTCTTCCGAATTGAAAAGGGATAGGTTGGTACCCATTTTGAGCCGCTCTGTTTTCGTCGTATTTACCAAAAGTTTTAGAAACACTTTCTACACTGGCATCAAATAATTCTCCGTCTTCCAGAAAACCAGCATAGTGTATGAAAACATTGGCTCCATTAGTAGGTTTTTTGCCGCCGCCTTTCTTAGTGATTACGTATTGCAATCCAGTAGGTGTTTTTGTTGCTTTTGCTTTTAAAGTAGCAAAATAAGCAATTTTTTGCTCACGAACTTCTTTGTATTTAGCGTCGTAGATTTTTTTGTTTTCAGCATCAATCGCTGCTTTTTTCTTTTGATTTTCAGATTCTACTGAAAAATAATCATTGAATGTTTTTACGGCATTAAACTTTTTAGCCGCTTCACCGTTTCTGATGATGGTAACTTTAGTAATGTAATCATTTTGTACAATCTTGTTCACAACATCCATTCCTTTGTCTACCACATGACCAAAAATAGTATGCTTTCCGTCTAACCAAGGTGTTGCAAGATGCGTGATGAAAAACTGACTGCTATTAGTTGTAGGTCCGTTATTGGCCATAGCCAAAACACCGCCTTTGTCAAATCTTAAATCTGAAAACTCGTCTTTAAATTTATAACCGGTATCTCCTGATCCTGTTCCTAAAGGATCTCCCGTTTGAATCATGAATTCCGGAATTACTCGGTGAAATTTTAATCCGTCAAAAAATGGTTTGCCTTTAAGTTTTTCATTGGTGACAAATTCATTTTTTCCTTCGGCTAAAGCCACATAGTTGGCAACGGTTATAGGTGCTTTTTCGAAATCTAATTGTACAATTATTTCCCCTTTATTGGTTTCTATTTTTGCATATAAACCATCAGGAAGATTGTTGTGCTCTTCTTTACAAGAGTAAATTGAAGCAATAACTAGGAATGCGAATAGGATCTTTTTTTTCATTTCTAAATTTAATTTTTATTGGGTTATAGTGTCTTTGGGTTTTATTACGGGTTTGGTTTCCTGCTTGGCAGGAGCAGGGATTGCTTTTAGTTGGACTTCACTTTCTTTCTTATACACTGCTTCCGATTTGAAATCTCGTAAAGTTACCGTGCAAATCAAAGGTTGATTGGTGCCAATTTTTTTGTCGTCACCATGATAGCCATATCCCATATTTGACGGAAAAAGGAAACTCACTTTTTCGTTTTTTCGCATTAATTTGATACCGTCACGCAATCCCATCATGATGTTTTGTTTGTCTACATAATAGATTTGAGGCCTTAATTCCAATTCAGAATAGATAACGGCACCTTTTAAATCTTTTATTTCGTAGTCAAAAAAAGCGACATCACCTTTTTTTGGAGTAAGGGAATCAATCTCATTTTTCGTCTCATAAGTATACCAATATCCTTTTTTGGAAGCGATATATTTTACATTTGGATTGCTTTTGATTAAAGCCTCAATCTCGGTTTCTTCACTGGCAACCAGTTTTTTATTGCGCGCGATTGATTTCTTCATAAAGCTTCCCGAAGTCTGTGAAATAGGCTTTCTAGCATCCTGATGCTGCTTACAGCTTGAAGCAATTATGGATAAAAAGAATCCAAATACGATTAACGTACTAAATTTTGACATCTATTATATTTTTAGCTTTGTTACTAAATCTTCAAATTTTCGAATCGTTTCTTCCATCGATACTTCTGATTTTCCACCGGCAGCATTACGATGTCCGCCACCATTGAAATGATCTCTGGCAAATTGATTGACATCAAAATCACCTTGTGAGCGGAATGAAATCTTGATGATTTTTTCTTCTTTATTTTCGATAAATATAGCAGTAAAAACGATTCCTTTTATACTTAATCCGTAGTTTACAATTCCTTCTGTATCGCCTTTTACATAATCAAAGGCATTTAACTCGTCTTGAGTAAGCGTAGTGTATGCGGTTTGATGTTCTGTTAAGACTTTCATGTTTTGAAGCGCTCTGCCCAATAACTGTAATCTTCCAAAAGAACTGTTGTCAAATAATAAGGTTGGAATCTCCGTGTTTTCAACACCTAAATCAATTAATTCAGCAATAATTCGATGGGTTGTTCCAGTTGTTTTTGGAAAACGAAAAGAACCTGAATCAGTAAGAATTCCGGTATAAATACAAGTTCCTATAGTTTTATCGATATCCTCTTTTTTTCCAAGAAATAAAATGAAGTTATAAATCATTTCACAAGTAGATCCAAACGAGGTGTCAGAATAGGTAAATGTGGCATAATCATCTGGTTTTTGATGATGATCAATCATGATAAATGGCGCTTTTAGCTTGGCTAAAACATGCTCCATTTCACCGGTTCGGTGCAAAGCATTGAAATCTAAAGTGAAAATAAGTTCCGCTTCTTCCAGTATTTTAGTACAGTTTTCTTTGTCTTTTTCGTATATTTTTACGGTTTCTGAGCCGGGCATCCACGCCAGAAAATCAGGAAATTCATTGGGAGAAACCACCACAGGATGGTGATTGTTTTTTAATAAAAAATGATATAATCCTAAGGTAGAGCCCATAGCATCTCCATCAGGACCTCGGTGTGGGATTATTGCAATTTTTTTTGGAGTTGATAATAACAACTGTATCGCTTGAATGTCTTGTATTTTCATAGATTGCGAAATTACATTTTTTTAATGTAATGTTGAAATCATTTGTGTAATTAACAAACTTTTACAATGTCACAAAAGTTCTATATTTTTTCTTCTTACTTTTTGATACAACTTGTATTTTGCTCCTTTTACTATTTGAGCATTATAAATCCCCACTGACCCCGAAGAAAAATATGCGATAATACAAGCAATGCCAATAAAAACACCACTTTCTATCCCAAAAAGTTCCATTCCCATGACCGTACAAGCAATAGGAGTGTGGGTTGCTCCCGAAAAAATGGCTACAAATCCCATTCCTGCTAAAAGTGCAATAGGTAAAGGAACTACAACCGATAAAGCGCTTCCCAGTGTAGCACCAACGAAAAATAGCGGAGTCACTTCGCCACCTTTGAATCCTGCTCCGAGCGTGAATCCTGTGAATAGTATTTTTAAAATAAAATCATACGAAGCATTTGGATTAGAAAAGGAATCAACAATAATTGGAACTCCTAAGCCGATGTATTTTGTAGTTCCAATGCAGTAAATAACCACCGCAAGAATTATTCCTCCAATGAAAGGACGAAGCGGAGGAAAGGATATGGTTTTTGAAAATAAATGACCCCAAAAATGGGTGCTTCGAGAAAATAACATAGCTGCTAAACCAAAAAGAATACTGACTGGAATTATCCAAAATAATGTGGTAAAACTCATTTCGGGGATAATTGGAATACTATAATGAGTGTGTTTTACCTGCCAAAACTCAACAGTGAAATAAGCGATGTATGCTGTCAAAAAGGACAATGGAATGCTTTTGTAACTGATTTTGCTAAAATAAAGGACCTCCAAAGCAAACAAGGCTCCAGCCAAAGGTGTTCCAAAAACGGAAGCAAAACCTGCACTTATTCCCAGAATGATTAATGTCTTTCTGTCGGTAGTATCAAGCTTGAAGATGCTTGTAAATTGATCGGCGATGGCGCCACCCATTTGTACTGCGGTTCCTTCACGACCCGCTGAACCTCCAAAAAGATGCGTGATTAAGGTACCAAAAAGTACTAATGGAGCCATTTTTAGAGGAATTGTTTTTTGAGGATTCTCGTATTCTTCCAGCAATAAATTATTGCCTTTAACTATAGATTTACCCCAATAATAATAGAGCAATCCTATTATGAGTCCGCCTATTGGCAAAAGCCAAATTATCCAGTTGTTGTGTTTCCTATATTGTGTAACCCAATCCAGTGCCACTAAAAAAAATGCTGATGCCGATCCAGAAAAAATGCCTGTCAATACACAAATGAGAATCCATTTGAGTGTGACAAGCATTATTTTTTTAGTATTTTCTAAATTCATTACCTTAATTGAAGAAGTATTTTTTACAAAAGTATTATAATCCTTCCTGAATTAATGGTTTTTCAGAAGCTATAGCTGTAAATTCGATTTCAACTAAATATTCAGGTGCTACGAGTTGATTAATTCCGTAGAAACCAGTGGTTGGTTTTATGTCTTTAAAAAACTTGGCATGAGCGGTTGCAACAGCTTCAAATGTAGAAACGTCAGTAGTAAATATGCGGGTACGAATGACATCTTTCATGCTTACATTCAGGTCTTCCAGAACTTTTTCTACGCGCTCTAAAATGTTTAGTGTTTGGGCATGAGCATCGTCAGCTTTTACTTTTTCACCATCAACAATGGCTACCGTTCCTGATACTTCAATGATGTTTCCAATGCGTACAGCACGGCAATATCCCATTTTGTCTTCCCAAGGTGAACCTGTCAATATGTTTTCTCTTTTCATTTTAATTGTGTTTAGGTATTATTTGCATTGTTTAAATGCAATTTTTGGTGTGGCATAATATTTGCAATTTATAAAAAATACTGAAATGAAAAACAGTAATTTTTAATTAAAAACTTCAATTTTTGCTGAGAATTGTTAGAATATTTTAGGTTCTAAAAGGCAATAAATTTAAAAATTGAATGTTATAAATGAAAGTTAAATTATGCCATAATTAGTCATTTTATATGATTAGTTTTTTATTTTTAAAATTTTACAAGCACTGATAAATTAATTTAAAAAAGTTATGAAAAGGATTTTATTTTTAATGATTGCAATAAGTATGTCTTTAAGTGGATATGCTCAGAATGAATTTAGTTCAAAATTTACGCCTATTCCACTCAAAAATAATGCACCTAAAATTAAAAAAGTAACTCCGCCAAAAGCAGAGATTCCTCCTATAAAGACTCCGAATGTATTCAAAAACCCAGAGCTTTTAAACCCGAATCCGAGTCCTTCACTTTCAATTACTCCGACCACTAATTTTTCAATGACTCCGAAAAATGAATTTATTAATCCGGGAGATGTTTACAGAGATAAATTAAACAAAAAGGAAGACAATTCTGAAGGTATCGTTTACAGAAAAAATCAAAATTTAGGAAATTTTACAACAAGTTCGCTTACCGCCAAAGTAAGATACAGAGATGCAGCTTATGTCGATGGCGATAAGATTCGTGTGTACTTGAATGATAAAGTCGTTGAATATCAAGTGAATTTAGATAGTAATTTCCAGGGTTTTGAAATAGTACTGGAAAAAGGATTCAACAAGATAGACTTTGAAGCCTTAAATCAAGGAAGTTCAGGTCCAAATACTGCTGAATTTCAGATTTATGATGACAATGGCGGTTTGATTTCGGCCAGTCAATGGAATCTTGGAACTGGTTTTAAGGCAACTATTATTGTTACAAAAGAATAATTTAGCACCGCTGATTTCTTAAAATGGATCAGCGGTAACTCTGAATTTCATGTCAGATTTTACACTGATGTCTTGTGTTAAACTTTCTTTAATAACTGCTTTAGTTCTTATTTTGTAAGAAGATGCTTTGATGTATTTGTCTAATTTTTGAGAAGTACACGTTAGATTTATAGTATTTGAAGTCGAATTGATTTCATCTAAATAAGCCAATTCTATTTCGTCATTTGCATCTGTTGAAATGTATAAATGAATCGATTTTAGAAAACTGAATGACTTATTGCTTGGATCTGTGATGGTCAATTTCAACTCACTTAATTTTACATCTTTTACTAATTCAGCTTTGGTATTGTTGTTTTCAAAAGTGGAACTTGAATTTGTCGTGACATCTGGAGTTACCACATTAAATGCAGTACCAAGAGGAAATCCACTTTCAATTTTAAAAGTTGTTTGATTGTCTATTGAAAAAGTCAATAAATCATCAATCACATTACATGAAGTTATTAAAAGCAGTACAGTTACTATTGATACATAAATTTTTGTTCTCATTGAAAGTTGTTTTGTCTTAAATTATTTTTTTAGAATGTATAAGTTCACTTACGAAAATTATAGGATTCGGGTTTTTTTAGGATTATTTTAATTTGATTTTAGCGGAATAATCCAAGTGAGACAAATAAAAAGAATATTTTTCAAAAATCAATTTTTCAATTCAAAATATAAAAAGTATTTTTGCGCATGCAACACAACGTACTTATTTTAGATTTCGGATCGCAATATACACAGCTTATTGCGCGTAGAGTTCGCGAATTAAATATATTCTGCGAAATTTTCCCTTACAATCATTTTCCGAGTGATTTATCATCTTATAAAGCAGTAATTCTTGGAGGAAGCCCTTTTTCTGTTAGAGGAGAAGATGCACCACATCCTGATTTATCTCAAATTAGAGGAAAACTACCTTTGTTAGCCGTTTGTTACGGAGCACAATATTTATCTCATTTTAGTGGAGGTGAAGTAGCAGCTTCGAATACTAGGGAATATGGTAGAGCTAATTTGTCTTTCATAAAAGAGAATGAAGTTTTCTTTGAAGGTGTTTCTGAGAACAGCCAAGTTTGGATGAGCCATAGTGATAGTATTAAGGCTTTGCCAACTGATGGTGTGAAAATTGCAAGCACACATGATGTGGAATTTGCAGCGTACAGAATTGAAGGTGAAACCACTTATGCAATTCAATACCACCCTGAAGTTTTCCATTCTACAGATGGATCAAAAATGCTGGAGAACTTTTTAGTGAAAATTGCAGAAGTTCCTCAAAATTTTACACCAAATGCTTTTGTTGAAGAAATGGTAGCAGAGTTAAAAGAAAAATTACAAGACGATAAAGTAGTTCTTGGTCTTTCTGGAGGAGTAGATTCTACTGTAGCGGCAGTTTTATTAAATCAAGCTATTGGGAAAAATTTATACTGCATTTTTGTAAATAATGGTTTGCTTCGTAAAAACGAATTCCAAAACGTATTAGATCAATACAAAGGAATGGGTTTAAACGTAAAAGGAGTAGATGCCGGAGATCGTTTCTTATCTGAATTAGCAGGTGTAAGTGATCCGGAAACCAAACGTAAAATTATTGGACGTGTATTTATCGAGGTTTTCGATGATGAATCACACCTTATAGAAGATGTAAAATGGTTAGCACAAGGAACAATTTATCCTGACGTTATTGAATCAGTTTCGGTAAAAGGACCTTCGGCGACTATAAAATCACACCATAATGTAGGAGGTTTACCTGATTACATGAAATTAAAAATTGTGGAGCCTTTGCGTATGCTTTTCAAAGATGAAGTGCGTAGAGTAGGAGCTTCATTAGGAATTGACCCAGAATTATTAGGAAGACATCCTTTTCCAGGACCAGGATTGTCCATTAGAATTTTAGGAGATATCACGCCGGAGAAAGTTAGAATTTTACAAGAAGTAGATTCTGTTTTTATCGAAGGATTGAAATCTTGGGGATTATACGACAAAGTTTGGCAGGCAGGGGCAATTTTGCTTCCGGTTAACAGTGTAGGTGTAATGGGCGATGAGCGTACTTATGAAAAAGTGATTGCGCTTCGTGCAGTAGAATCTACGGATGGTATGACCGCTGACTGGGTACATTTACCGTATGATTTCTTGATGAAAGTATCTAATGATATCATCAATAAAGTAAAAGGAGTCAATAGAGTGGTGTATGACATTAGTTCAAAACCGCCAGCAACTATTGAGTGGGAATAATAATTTAGATTGTAATCTAATCTTTTGAACATCATTGTTTTTAATGTTCTCTATAAAACGGTATCAGATTTTTGGAATAAAATTTGATACCGTTCCGTTATTAATAATTGAATAATTTTATAAATAAAAATGATGAAATATTTTTTTGCGATTTCTATAACGGCTTTGTTTTTTAATTACAGTGTTTTTTCACAAGAAAAAACTACTACACATAAAGTAGAGAAAGGAGAGACAATCAGTCAGATTGCAATAAAGTACAACGTTACTCCGTATGATATTTACCAATTAAATCCAGATGCACAAAGTGGATTGAAACCCAATAGTGTTTTGCTGATTCCAAAAAATAGCGGAAAACAAAAAGTAGCGGTTCAAACTAAGTCAGTTGCGAAAACGGTAACTCATGAAGTAGCACCAAAAGAAACTTTGTATGGAATCGAAAAAAAATATGGTGTTTCTGACGAAGCGTTAAAACAAGCAAATCCCTTTTTGGAAAAAGATGGATTACAAATTGGTCAAACCCTTACTATTCCTTCTGGCATTGGACAAAAAAATACTACTCCAGTGCAAACAAAAGTAGTGTATCATGATGTTCTTCCAAAAGAAACCAAATATTCTATTGCTAAAAAATATGGCATTACCATTGAAGAATTAGAGAAAAAAATCCTGAAATAGTTTCGAATTTGCCTGTTGGGTATAAATTAGTTATCAAAGGAAATGCTCCAAAAGTGGATAAAACTGCACCGGCGGTTGAAGCTAAAAAAGAAATTGTAAAAGCCAGTCCCGAAAAAGTTTCTACTGCAGTCAATTATTTGAATTATACGGTAAAACCAAAAGAAACACTTTATAGTTTGTCAAAAATGGCAGGAATGAGTCAGGAAGGATTAATTGCTCTTAATCCTGCTTTATCTCAAGGTGTTGTGGAAGGTATGATTTTGAAATTTCCGGCAACGATTAGTATCCCACAAGAAACTAAAAAAGAATACGCTGTAATCTCAAAGAAAAGTAACGGTAGAAAGAAATTAGTGTTGCTTCTGCCTTTCAATATTTCAAAAATTGAAGGCGATACGGTCAATTCGACTGCAATGCGCTTGAAAAAAGACAAATTCTTGAACATGACTTTAGATTTTTATGCAGGAGCTTTGGTGGCGATTGATTCTGCTAAACAACTAGGACTTGCTATAGATGTGAGTGTTTTTGATTCTCAAGAAACTAAAAATACCTCTAATGTTGCTGGAATAATCAAAGAAAATAATCTGGAAAATTCAGATGCTATCATTGGACCTTTCTATCAAAATAATGTGGAGAGGACAGCTGAACTATTAAATGCAAATCAAGTGCCGGTGATTTCTCCTTTATCAAAAGATACAGGTAATTCGTTTAGCAATATGCTTCAAACCATTCCTACTGCCATAGCTGTTAAAAATGCGATGTTCGATTTCATGAGAGCAAAAAATGGGAATATTATAGCGGTAGTGGATAAGAAAAAAGAATCGGTTATACAGTATATTAAAGAGAATCATAAAGATGTAAAATTTTCAACGCTTACTGCAAATGGTGGTGTATCTGCTGAAAATTTGAAAAGTTTATTTGTAAAAGACAGAATAAACTATGTGGTGATGGAAACTGGAAACACCGGAATGATTAAATCAACAATGGCGACTATGTTAGGTGCTATGGCTGCTTATAAAGTGCAATTGGTTATTTTGGAACCAAATGAAACATTAGATACTGATGAGATTAGTTTTGTGAATTTAACAAAATTAAAATTAATGTATCCTTCTGTTACTCGTGAAAATGAATCTCCTGAAGCTTTAGTTTTCGAAAAAGAATTTAAAAAGAAAAACAAAATTTATCCTAGTGCATTTGCAACTCGAGGTTTTGATATTACTTTTGATACCATGATGCGATTGTCACAATACAAGAAATATCAAGAAACGATTGAAACTACAGCTACGGAGCAAGTTGATAATAAGTTCGAATTTTACAAAAAAGAAGATGGTGGCTATATTAATAAAGGAGTGTATATCTTATATTATGACACTGATTTAACTATAAAACAAGCAAACTAATGACATCAAAAGTGACATATTTAGGGGATTTAAGAACCTCTTCCATTCATTTGCAATCAGGAAATGAAATTATTTCAGATGCTCCAGTAGACAATAATGGGAAAGGCGAGGCTTTTTCTCCAACGGATACCGTAGCCAATGCTTTGGCAAGTTGTATGATGACAGTTATGGGTATAAAAGCACGTGATTTAGAAGTTGATTTGAAAGGCTCCACTGCTGAAGTTACCAAAATCATGAATGCCGAACCAAGACGCATTGGTGCAATCGAAATTACATTTGAAATGTATGGAGAAGCGGATCAAAAGAATAAAACTATTTTGGAAAGAGTTGCCATGACTTGTCCTGTTTTTCTGAGTTTAAATAGTGAAATCGAAAAGCGTATTATTTTTAACTGGAAATAAAGAGATTTGAGGAGCAAGAGATAAGAAACAAGAAGTATTATACTTCTTGTTTCTTATCTCTTGCTTCTTTTTTATTAAAATAATGGATCAAAATCAAAAACAACTCATCAAACTTGCTCATACTAAAATGCCTTTTGGTAAATACGAAGGAAAGTATCTTATTGACTTGCCTGAATATTATGTGGTTTGGTACAGCAATAAAGGATTTCCGAAAGGCGAGTTAGGGCAGCAGCTTCAACTGATTTATGAACTAAAATTGAACGGATTAGAGGAATTGATACGAAATATTAAAAAAAGATACCCGAAACCACTTTAATTTATGAATTCAATAATGTTCTGAATTTTAAATTAGAACGTTTACCAATTCTTAAATTTCCAAATTATCTCATTTTCAAATTAGCTTTTTCTCAATTTATAATTGTATTTTTGCCAAGTTTTTTACACAACTACAACACAAACAACAACAGAATGAATCAAACGAAATATATTTTTGTCACTGGCGGTGTGACTTCTTCTCTGGGGAAAGGAATCATAGCAGCATCATTGGCAAAATTGTTACAAGCCAGAGGGTATCGTACAACTATCCAAAAGTTTGACCCTTATATTAATGTAGATCCAGGAACATTAAATCCTTATGAACATGGGGAATGTTATGTTACTGATGATGGAGCAGAAACAGATTTAGATTTAGGACATTACGAGCGTTTCTTGAATGTTCCTACTTCTCAGGCGAATAATGTTACTACTGGAAGAATTTATCTTTCGGTTATTGAAAAAGAAAGAAGAGGAGAATTTCTTGGTAAAACGGTACAAGTTGTACCTCATATTACCAATGAAATTAAAGATAGAATGCAATTGCTTGGTAAATCAGGTGATTATGATATTGTAATTACGGAGATTGGTGGAACGGTAGGAGATATTGAATCTTTGCCTTACATAGAATCCGTTCGTCAATTGGTTTGGGAATTAGGAGAACACAACGGAATTGTGATTCATCTTACTTTGGTGCCTTATTTGGCTGCTGCAGGAGAATTGAAAACAAAACCAACACAACATTCCGTTAAAACTTTGATGGAAAGCGGTATTAAAGCGGACATTTTAGTTTGTAGAACAGAGCATGAAATTTCTGAAGAATTAAGAAATAAATTGGCCTTATTCTGTAATGTAAAAAGAGAAGCTGTTATTCAGTCTATTGATGCTTCGACTATTTATGAAGTGCCAAATTTAATGTTGGAAGAAGGACTTGATGTAGTTGCATTAAAGAAATTAGATTTACCTAAAAAAGCGGCTCCGGACTTGAAAAACTGGAATACTTTTTTACGCAGATTGAAACATCCAAAGCATACAGTAAACATCGGTTTGATTGGTAAATATGTAGAAATGCAAGATTGTTACAAATCTATTTTGGAAGCATTTATTCATTCAGGTGCAGCAAATGAAACCAAAGTTAATGTGATTTCTATTCATTCAGAACATATTGACGCAACAAACATAAACGAGAAATTAGCCGGTTTAGACGGAATTCTTGTTGCTCCTGGTTTTGGAGAAAGAGGAATTGAAGGAAAAATCGAAGCTGTTCGTTATGCCCGTGAAAATAAAGTACCGTTTTTCGGAATTTGTTTGGGTATGCAAATGGCAATTATCGAATATTCAAGAAATATTGTAGGCTATGCTGATGCAAATTCTACTGAAATGAACGAGCATACTTCCCATCCGGTTGTAAACCTTATGGAAGAGCAAAAAACGATTACTGATAAGGGAGGAACAATGCGTCTTGGTGCATGGAAATGTGATATCAAACAAGATTCATTGGCATATAAAATTTACGGAAAAGAGACTATTTCGGAACGTCACCGTCACCGTTATGAGTACAACAGTAATTATGTAGCGCAATTGCAAAATGCAGGATTAATAGCTTCGGGTGTGAATCCAGATACAGGATTGGTTGAGATTATAGAAATAGAAAATCATCCATTTTTCATTGGGGTACAATACCATCCGGAATACAAAAGTACGGTAGCGAATCCGCATCCTATTTTTGTGAATTTTGTAGCAGCAGCGGTTCAGGCAAAGAAAAAATAACTGGAAATGATTTGGTTCCAATAAACGGTACACTTTAAACTTTTAAACTTTTTTTAATTATAATGGAACAAAAAAAATTTGATCTCAATTCGATTATAGGTTTTGCATTAATTTTTGGTATTTTGGTTTGGATTATGTACCAAAATCAGCCAGATCCTAAAGTGGTTGCCGCTGAGAAAGCCCAAAAAGAGCTTGCAATTAAGCAGGCTAAAGCAAAAGAATTAGAGGCGAAAACTGTTGCAAAAGCTACTATTGCCGTTGCAGCAACCGGAGATTCTACACAATTGGCCCAATTGCAAAAAACATTAGGAAATTTTGCTTATTCTGCTACGCTTCCTTCAGCTACAGCTGGTTTTACAACTATTGAAAACGAATTGGTTAAATTAAAAATTGCCAATAAAGGGGGATATATTGTTGAAGCTACTTTGAAAAAGTTTGAAAAATTCAAGAAAGGTTCTGGGCAATTAGTTGAATTGATAAAAGACAATAATGCTAATTTAAATGTACAATTGCTAACCAGCGATAACCGTACTTTAAATTCTAAAGACTTGTATTTTGAGCCTACTTTGACAAAAGTTGGAGCAGATCAAGTGTTGTCCATGAAATTAAAAGCGGGAGCTAATGAATTCTTGGAATACAAATACATATTAAAACCAAACGATTACATGATTGGTTTTGATATTCGTTCTCAAGGATTGAACAAAGTTTTAAACACAGCTAAACCATTGGATTTAGAATGGAACTTGAAAACCTTTAGAAATGAGAAAAGTGTATCTTACGAAAACCGTTATACTGAAATTTATTTTGAGCATAAAGAAGGAAAAGTTGATTACGCTGGTTTAGGTCAATCAGAAGAATCAGATCTTGAAAAAGCAACTTTTGTAGCTTTCAAACAGCACTTTTTCTCAACGATACTATTGTCAAAAACTCCTTTCGAAACTGCTAAAGTGAAGTCTGATAATTTGGTAAAAGATGATAAAATCGATACCACTTTTACGAAACAATTTAAAGCAAATATCCCATTAGCTTTTGAAAATGGAGAATTAGATCATAAAATGAGTTGGTACTTTGGTCCAACAGATTACAAGACTTTAAGTCATTATGATAAAAATTTAGAAAAAATCATCTCATTAGGTTGGGGAATTTTCGGATGGATCAATAAAATTATTTTTATTCCATTATTCGGATTTTTAAGTACTTATATAGCTTACGGAATTGCTATTATTATTTTTACAATAATTATAAAATTAGCAATGTCGCCTATTACATTCAAATCATTCTTGTCACAAGCCAAGATGAAAGTATTGCGACCTGAGATTACAGAATTGGGAGAAAAATTCAAAAAAGACCCAATGAAGAAACAACAGGAAACTATGAAATTGTACAATAAAGCAGGAGTAAATCCTATGGCAGGATGTATTCCAGCCTTGATTCAGCTTCCTTTTATGTATGCTTCGTTTCAGTTTTTCCCATCAGCTTTTGAGTTAAGACAAAAAAGCTTCCTTTGGGCAGATGATTTATCTTCTTTTGATGAAATAATACGTTTGCCTTTCTATATTCCTTTTTACGGAAATCACATCAGTTTGTTTCCAGTGCTTGCCTCGATTGCTATTTTCTTCTATATGAAAATGACTTCTGGTGACCAACAAATGGCGGCTCCACAACAAGAAGGAATGCCGGATATGGCGAAGATGATGAAAATCATGATTTATGTATCGCCAATCATGATGTTGTTTTTCTTCAATAGTTATGGTGCGGGATTGAGTTTGTATAACTTTATTTCGAATCTAATTACTATTGGGATTATGATAGTCATCAAAAGATACTTTATCGATAGTGATAAGATTCACGCTCAAATTCAAGAAAACAAATTGAAAGAGCCGAAAAAACAAGGTAAATTCCAGAAAAAACTGCAAGAAGTTATGGAACAAGCCGAAGCTCAAAAAGCACAACAAAAGAAAAAGTAATTCATAAAAAAAGCTCTCACTAATGAGAGCTTTTTTTTGTTATAAAATTAAAGGACTGGTAATAATACTTTGTCAATGGCATGAATAACACCATTTGAGCATTGTACATCAGTTATGATAATATTTGAAATCCTGTTGTTAGCATCTTTGATTTTTGCACCACCAGTAAGTTGAATGGTAAATGTTTGAGCCGGAGTTAGAATTGGAGTTACAACTTGTCCTTCGGTTAAACTGGCTGCTAAAACATTTGCAGGGCTTACCACATGGTATTGTAAAACTTTTGTCAAGTTTGCCGCTGAAACACCTGCAATTCCTCCTGGAGCTAGTTCAGTATTTAATGCAGTAAAAGCAGCATTTGTAGGAGCAAAAACGGTAAAAGGACCAGTGCCTGATAATGTAGTTATAAAATTTGGTTGACCTGATCGATTTAGAACACTAACTAAAGTACTAAAATTTGCATTTGCCGCAGCATGAGTTACAATTGTAGGTAAGTCGATAACTTTATCAACAATGTGGATTACACCATTTGAAGCCATTATATCAGCGGTTGTAACCGTTGCATTTCCGTTTAATTTTACTCCTGAAGATGTGTTGACGTACATGCTCAATGTGTTAGTGGTTGATGCGGAACCCTTAGCTAAAGTTTTTATGTAGCCAGTGGTTAAATCAGTAGATTTCACAGCACCAGTAACAACATGATTTAATAAAATTTGAGTCAAAGCTTCTTTTGGTACATCATTTATTGTTGCATAAGGAGTTGTTGCAAGAAAAGTTGCAAATGCCTCGTTAGTAGGTGCGAAAACTGTAAACGGACCAGATCCTTGCAAAGTTGTTGCTAATTCGGCTTTTACTAATGCTTGAACCAAAATGCTTAAATTTGCAGTACCAGATGCTTTTCCTGTTATTGTGTTGTCTGCAACCACATTTTCACTATCGTTGTCACACGATACTGCTAAGATTGAAAATAATGCAATCAAAGCTAAATTTCTAATTTTAGATACATTTTTCATAGTGTTTATTGTTTATTTGTTTCTTCGAAATTAATAAATTGATTTATCATTTTGTTTAATAATTTTGTAAAAATGATAAACATAATTAAAATTTATTATTTTTTTTAGGTTTGTTTAATTTATATTTTATTAGTAATAAATAATTCATAATATACTGATAATGATATCCGTATGTATTTGTTGGGTTTTTTGATCTACTATTGAAAAAAATAATAATAAGATGCTTAAACATTTTAAAAAATGATTCATTATAAGCTTTCGGGGTGTTAAATCAACGATATTATTAAACAGATAGTTTGAATCTATAATTCTGAATTGTCAATCACTTTTGCTACGACTCAAAAGAATAGAGTAGTATATTTGTGAAATAGTAGAGCAAGGAATAACTGTAATTAGTAAGTTGCCTAAAATAAAAAAGTAAATTATCAGTTTTATGATAATAAGTAAACACAAAGAAATAATGAAAACATATAAAATTAGTTTTTTTACACTTTTGATGTTGGTTTTTTTTAGCCAAAATATTGTATCACAAACAGATTTCAATAAGTTAGATGATAAAGGGAAAAAGCACGGAGTATGGAAAGGGTTTTATGAGGAATCAAAAAGACCCAGATATGAAGGGACTTTTGATCACGGAAAAGAAATTGGAGTTTTTAATTTTTACGATGATACCAAAGCTAAATCCATAATTGCCACAAGGGAATTTAATGCAAAAGACAATTCAGCATATACCATTTTCTATGACCAGAATAAGAATAAAGTAAGCGAAGGTAAAGTGGTCAATAAATTATTTGAAGGACAATGGAAATATTATCATCAAGCTTCAAAAAATATTATGACAACAGAGAATTACGTAAATGGTAAGCTGGAAGGTTTGCGTACGGTTTTTTATCTTAGTGGTAAAATTGCAGAAGAAATCAGTTATAAAAACAATTTGAAAAACGGTTTTTATAAAAAATATACTGAAAAAGGAATTTTATTGGAAGAGTCAATTTTTAAGAATAACATCTATAGCGGTTTAGCAATTTTTAGTGATACAAATGGCAATGTAGTTTCTAAAGGGCAGTTTGTAAATGGTAAAAAATCCGGAATTTGGCAGTTTTTTGAAAAAGGGAAATTGGTAAAAGAAACGAATATGAGTTTTCCGGAGAATGCAACAAAATCCAAAAATAATTAACTTTATAGTTAACAAATACTGTTGTAAATCTTTTGTAACTTTGCATCCTTGTAAAATTATAATTTTTTGAAGATGAAGCGTGTTGTTGTAGGACTTTCTGGAGGTGTAGATTCAAGTGTTGCTGCTTATTTATTGCAACAACAAGGGTATGAAGTCATAGGTCTTTTTATGAAAAATTGGCATGATGATTCGGTTACTATTTCTAATGAATGTCCGTGGCTTGAAGACAGTAATGATGCTTTATTAGTTGCTGAAAAGTTAGGAATTCCTTTCCAAACAGTTGATTTGAGTGAAGAATACAAAGAGAAAATCGTGGACTATATGTTCAACGAATATGAAAAAGGACGCACTCCAAATCCTGATGTGCTTTGTAACCGCGAAATAAAATTTGATGTTTTCATGAAAATCGCTTTAAGTCTTGGTGCCGATTATGTGGCTACCGGACATTATTGCCAAAAAAGTGAAATCGAAGTAAACGGAAAAACGGTTTATCAACTGAAAGCCGGTGCTGATACTAATAAAGATCAATCGTATTTTTTGTGTCAATTATCTCAAGAGCAATTGGCAAAATCATTATTTCCTATTGGCGAATTGACAAAACCGGAAGTTCGTGAAATAGCGGCTCAAATGGATTTGATTACTGCCGAAAAGAAAGATTCGCAAGGATTATGCTTTATTGGAAAAGTACGTTTGCCAGAGTTTTTACAGCAAAAATTGCAACCAAAAGACGGAATTATAATTCAAATTGATAAAAACGATCCTGTTTACAATTTTGAAAAAGACACTGAATTAGCCTTGGAAGATAGTTTGATGTCTGATGCACGAAAGATTCCGTACACTCCAGACATGGGTAAAGTAGTGGGAAAACATCAAGGTGCTCATTATTTCACTATTGGACAACGTAAAGGACTAAATGTTGGAGGAACAACTGATCCGTTGTTTATTATTGCCACTAATGTGGAAACCAATACTATTTATACTGGATTGACCAGCCAACATCCTGGATTATTCAAGAGCGCCTTATTTATAGAAAAAAATGAAGTGCATTGGATTCGTGAAGATTTGTCTTTGGCCAATGGAGCAACTATGCAAGTAATGGCTAGAATCCGATACAGACAACCTTTGCAGAGTGCTACCTTGCATCAATTTGAAAACGGAATGTACGTTGCCTTTGACGAACCACAATCTGCAATAACAGAAGGGCAATTTGTGGCCTGGTATTTAGGGGAAGAATTAGTTGGTTCGGGAGTAATTTCTTAGTTTAGTACTTTATTTATAAAAAGCTCTAAAAACAAATGTTTTTCTGGGATTAAAACATCCTGAAAATCAATAATAATGATTCAATCCTAGCGATAGTTGAAGTTTTTAGGACTAAAAAAAATAAAGTTACTATGAAAAAAACCTACATATTTCTTTTTTTACTGATTACTTCAGCTGCTTTTTCCCAACAAGATGCTTGGGTATATTTTAATGCAAAACCCAATTCCCAATTTTATTTAGATACACCTTTGGAAATGCTAACCCAAAGAGCATTAGATAGAAGAACCAATCAAAATATTGCTTTAGACTTTAAAGATGTTCCAGTAGAGGAATCCTTTATTGATCAAGTAAAATCAGCAACGGGAATTACTGTCATGGCAAAGTCCAAATGGATGAACGCGGTCCATGTACGTGGATCACAATCAAATATAAATGGATTGGCAATGCTTTCTTTTGTCAGTAAAGTTGATTTTGCAAATAAAACACTGAATCAAACTGCAAAAATAGCGAAGCTGTCAAAAATAAAGAGGGTAAATAAAACCAAGAAAACCAAAATTGACTATGCTTATGGTTCTTCATCGAATCAAATCCAAATGCTTAACGGGCATCAGTTGCACCAACAAAATTATACGGGTTCCGGTAAAATAATAGCGGTTTTGGATGCTGGATTTCCGGGAGTGAATACCGTTCAGCCTTTTCAAAGATTAAGAACAAATAACCAGATTTTAGGAGGTTATAATTTTGTATTAAGAAATCCTGATTTTTATACTGGAGTTTCACACGGGACTTCGGTACTTTCTTCAATGGGTGGTTACAAAGAAAATTCGTTAGTGGGAACAGCACCAGATGCATCTTATTATTTATTCATCACCGAAGATGATACCTCAGAAAATCCTGTTGAAGAATCGCTTTGGGTCGAAGCAGCAGAAACAGCCGATAGTTTAGGAGTGGATATTATCAATACTTCTTTGGGGTATTTTGATTACGATAATGATGCGTATAGTCATACATATAGTGAAATAAATGGTACAACTGCATTCATATCCCGTGGGGCTGAAATTGCATTTAGCAGAGGTATGATTATAGTGACATCGGCCGGTAATTCAGGTGGTACATCAGATCCATATATTGCTGTTCCTGCAGATGCTGCTTCAGTAATTGCTGTAGGTGCAGTAAATTCTTCAGAAGTATTAACTTCGTTCAGTTCAGTAGGTCCTTCATTTGACGGAAGAATAAAACCAGAAGTCATGGCACAAGGTCAAGCGGCAATAGTGTCAGATGCTGCGGGAAATATCGTGACTGCTAATGGAACATCTTTTTCAAGTCCTATAATGGCAGGAATGATTGCTTGTTTATGGCAGGCATTTCCCCAAAAAACAAATCGGGAAATTAGAGAATTAGTATTAAAATCAGCAGATAAATTTTCCACTCCCAATAATCAATATGGATTTGGAATTCCTGATTTTGCATTGGCCTTAAATAACCAGTTGGCTTTAGAATCCTTTTCTAAAGATGATTTTATACTTTATCCCAATCCAGCAAGTGATACCGTTTCAGTTTCTTTACCTGCAAAATTTGATATGGGTACAGTATTTATTTATTCCATTTTAGGGCAAAAAGTTTTAGAACAAGAAATAACGCCACAGGCATCTATTATTTCATTGAAATCTCTGAATGAAGGAGTGTATCTTTATAAAATGGAATCAGATGGTTTTTCTAAAACGGGAAAAATAATTAAAAAATTATAGCAGCAATAGTACATGAATAAAATCACAGAACTTTTTAAAATTAAATATCCAATTATTCAAGGAGGAATGATTTGGAATAGTGGTTATAAATTAGCAAGTGCAGTGAGTAATGCCGGAGGTTTAGGATTGATTGGAGCAGGCTCGATGTACCCTGAAGTTTTACGGGAACACATTCAAAAATGTAAAAAGTCTACTTCAAAACCTTTTGGAGTAAACGTCCCGATGTTGTATCCCAATATCGAAGAAATCATGAAAATTATCGTTGATGAAGGTGTGAAAATCGTTTTCACTTCGGCTGGGAATCCAAAAACATGGACTTCTTATTTGAAAGAAAATGGCATAACTGTTGTTCATGTAGTCAGCAGTTCTGTTTTTGCATTAAAAGCACAAGACGCAGGTGTTGATGCAGTTGTTGCCGAAGGTTTCGAAGCCGGCGGACATAATGGTAGAGAAGAAACTACTACGCTTACGCTGATTCCGATGGTAAAAGAAAAAATTACCATTCCGTTGATTGCTGCTGGAGGTATTGCAACCGGTCGTGGTATGCTAGCAACGATGGTACTGGGAGCAGATGGAGTTCAGGTAGGAAGTAGATTTGCAGCATCATTAGAATCATCGGCACATGATAATTTTAAAGAAACGATTATAAATCTTAAAGAGGGCGATACACAACTGACTTTGAAAGAACTCGCTCCTGTTCGGTTGATTAAAAATAAATTTTATCAGGATGTTCAGGAATTGTATGAAAAATGTCCAACCAAAGAAGAATTAATAGATTTGCTGGGAAGAGCAAGGGCAAAACGTGGTATGTTTGAAGGCGATTTAATCGAAGGAGAATTAGAGATTGGACAAATAGCAGGATTGATCCACGATATAAAACCAGCCGCAACAATCATTCAGGAAATGATAGCCGATTTTGAAACAGCCAGAAAAGAAATAGTTAATTTTGATTTTTAATTTATTAGGAATGACAAAGACAAAAATATATATAGTATTGCTTTTTTTAGTAATGGGATTACAGCATTCTTTTGGTCAAAATTATAAGTTTAAAACTTCGGGTTTTAGCGTTTTAGAAAAAACAGAAAAAGGAAAATGGGGGAAGTGGTCTGATCTAGATTTAGTCAATATTTTAGTCACATTGGATACCGATAAAAATAGAATAGTAGTCTATTCTCAAATCATTCAACTGTTTGAAATCATAGATTATCAACCTATTGAAGAGAATGATACTGATATTGTTTACTCTTTTACCTGTAAGGATAATGAAGGATTAGATTGTACCGTTTCTATCATCACCAGAAAAAAACAGGATAATAGGAAGCAATTGTATATCAATTATGAAGATCGGATTATTGTGTATAATATTTTCAATATGTGATGAATTGGATAAAAAAATGCTTGAATTTGAACAGATAATCCGTTCGAATTGAAGCATTTTTTTTAAATAGAAAATTCTATTTGAGTTTCTAATTTAAAGTTTCTCAATATCCTTTATAAAATCATCATACTCTGAATAAAATAATTCCAGAGCATTCATTTTTTCATTGTAAAAGTCAAATATTTCATCCCAATAGTTGCGATTACTCACACCGACTCCTAGTTTTTCAACCCAAATTCTACTGATGGTTTTGCCACTTTCCAGTGTGTATTCTTTTTCGAAAACCAAGTCTTTGATGAAGTCCTCGTCAAGAATAGTTCTTAGCGCTTCCAGTTTTTCAAAATAAGCAATTCTTTTTTCATCACTTCGATGTTCAATATCTATTAAAACTTGAGCTTTTTTATTGTCTACATAAAATTTAAAAGAAAAATCCTTGATTTTAGTATCGTATAATACCCATTTTCTAGGATATTTCTCTGCGAATGCAACCCAGAATTCTCGTTTTAACCTTTGTGTTTCTTCTTTGCTGTACATTTGTAATGACTTTTTGGTTATAGAAAAACTTGTGCAATTGTATTTTCTAAACTATATTTATATGCTGTTTTATATGCAAAAATAGACTTTGATTATGGATTTTCAAGAATTTTTACAGTATGTTCCTAAATTAATTGAAGCAAGGCTTCCAGCTTTTGATGCACATGTAAAAATGGCGCCTTTAGAACGATTGGAAAGCTTAAAGAATATCAATATTGAAGATAAAAAGCCAAGAATTGCAGCAGTAATGATGCTTTTTTATCCTAAAAATGATACGACACATTTAGTGTTAATCGTACGAAATTCCTATAAAGGAGTTCATTCTGCTCAAATTGCATTTCCGGGAGGTAAGTACGAATTCGAAGATGAGAATTTTGCTCAAACGGCACTTCGGGAAACGCATGAAGAGGTAGGAATTCATCCGGATAAAATTGAAATTCTTAAACCGTTTACAGAATTATATATTCCGCCAAGTAACTTTATGGTACATCCTTTTTTGGGTATCAGTAAAGAAGAATTGGTGTTTATACCGCAACCTTCGGAAGTGGCAAATATTATCGAATTGCCCTTGTCAGTTTTTTTAGACGATGCACTTGTAGTAGATACAAATTTGACAACTTCCTACGCTGACAACATCAGTATTCCGGCTTTTAAAATTGAGGAGCATATTGTTTGGGGTGCTACAGCAATGATGTTGAGTGAGTTAAAAGAGGTTTTGAAAGAGGTTCTTGGAGAGTAAATTTTAATATTCTGCGTTAGAAAATAGCGAATTAATTGGTTGGGTTTTTCAAATTGTTCTGTTGAATTCAAAGACCAACTTCAAATATAAATTTCGTAAGTTTGTAATCCAAATTCACAAAAAAATACACAATTTTATGGGATTGTTGAAGAGAAATCCTTTCGGACACATATTATTTATAAAAAAATGGCTAATCCGAATCTTTGGAGCCATGACGCATAGACGGTATAGAGGATTTAATGAATTACAAATTGAAGGTTCGGAAATTATCAGGAATTTACCGGACAATAACGTACTTTTTATTTCCAATCACCAAACCTATTTTGCTGATGTTGTTGCTATGTTTCATGTTTTTAATGCAAGTTTGAGTGGACGCGATGATACGATTAAGAATGTTTGCTATTTGTGGCAACCTAAAATGAATATCTATTATGTTGCTGCCAAAGAAACTATGCAGGCGGGATTATTGCCAAGAATCATGGCGTATGCCGGAGCAATTTCTGTAGAGCGTACTTGGCGTGCTAAAGGAGTTGATGTCCAGGAGAAAAAAGATATTAACCCTAACGATACTGAGAATATTAAAATTGCTCTAGCTGATGGTTGGGTAATCACTTTCCCGCAAGGGACAACAAAATCCTTTAAACCGGTTCGTAAAGGAACTGCTCATATTATCAAACAACACAGGCCTATTGTGGTGCCTATCGTTATTGACGGTTTCCGTCGTTCGTTTGACAAAAAAGGAATTCGAATGAAGAAAAAAGGAATCCTGCAGTCCTTTATCATCAAAGAACCTCTGGATATTGATTATGATAATGATACAATCGAGGAAATTGTAGAAAAAGTAGAATATGCAATTGAGCAACATCCTTCATTCCTAAAAGTTATTCCTGCTGAAGAAATTAAAGAACAGGAAGAGTTGAATCGATTACGAAAATGGGAGTATTAAAATAAAAAAAAGAGTTCGCTACGGCGAACTCTTTTTTTTATAAATCTATCTTTTTTAATTCTTTATAATTAGCATACAATCTTCGAAGCAGTATGCCATATACAACTCTGTAAAACAGCCAGAATGCTCCAAAGAATACTAAAGTAGTCAGTGTTATGACTCCTATTGTTATTGCCATCACTTTTCCGTTAGTGGCAATTTGATCTTTCAAAGCACTCATTTCCGGATTATATGCAAAAGTTATATAGAAGGCGATGATTGAACTCAGAACAATCATTCCCAGATTATACCAAACATAGTATTGAACCGTTTTTCGGGTTTTTAAAATGTCAGACATTAATTGTTTTGTAGAAGCGGTGGTCGAGATAATTTTGTAATTTTTATAAAATAAATAGATAAAAAACAGTATCACACCATAATTAAAATAAGTAAACACTTCAAAGTATTGAATTAACTCAGGATGTTTCATTTTAATTAAATAATCATCACTGTTAAAACAGAGACTTAAACACGTCCACAATAAAACTTCCAAAATACTAATAATCAAAATCCACTTCACAATCGAAGATGATTTTTTATGTATCATTTTGTAAATCTCGATTTCCGATACTTGCTCAAAAGAATTAGTATTCTTCTGCCAGTCTTTTTTTAATAAATCCAACTCTTTCATACGCCTAATGGATTTAATATTTTTTTTAATTTCCCTTTAATTCTATTCATTTTCACCCTTGCATTTACTTCACTAATTCCCAATGTTTCTGATATTTCCTGATAATCTTTATCTTCCAGATACATAAATATCAACGCCTTTTCAATATCATTCAGCTGGTAAACTGCTTTATACATTAATTTTAATTGTTCTTCCTCCTCATAATCGTATTCCACATCATTCAGGAAATGTTGTCGCCCTTCAAATTCAATAGTATTTATGGATCGTTTTGTTTTTCGGTACAAAGTAATCGCTGTATTCAGCGCGACTCGATAGGCCCAAGTAGAAAATTTACTGTCGCCCCTGAATTTTGGAAAAGCCTTCCATAACTGAATCGTAATTTCCTGAAACAAATCCTTATGAGCATCATCGCCATTAGTATACAACCTACAAATCTTGTGGATTATATTCTGATTTTCCTGCAACTGCTTTACAAAAGAATGTTCTAGATTATCACTCATATATACGTTAGTAAGCCAATACTGGTTTTTGTTACAAAGTTGCACTTTTTTTTGAGGAGCACACCACTATTCATTTCATAATTAATACTCGTCCCGCTGTACCTTGCAATCTTTATTTTCTGAAAAAACCAGAAAAATAAAGGATTTCCATTACCATCGGGGCTAATTTACATGTTTATTTTTTCTAAGGAACTTTTGCAAAAACAAAAATTTCGATACTATTTGATGAAATTCAAAAGTAGAAAACATTGTATCTTTGAGTATCAACAATTCAGAACTTTTTTAAATATGAACATCCCAAATTCAACTTTACCCAGAATAGTAATCATTGGCGGAGGTTTCGCAGGAATCGCATTAGCGAAAAAGCTAAAAAATAAAAAAGTACAGGTTGTTCTTTTAGACAAACACAATTACCATACTTTTCAGCCTCTATTATATCAAGTTGCCACAGGCGGGCTCGAAGCAGGTTCTATAGCGTACCCAATCCGAAAAGTATTTCAAGAATACGATGACGTTTATTTTAGACTCACCAATGTCCAAGAAATCGATACTAAAAATCAAAAAATAATCACCGAAATTGGCGAATTAAAGTATGATTATTTAGTCATTGCCACTGGTTCTAAAACTAATTATTTTGGCAACAAAGAAATTGAGCGCAACAGTATGGCCATGAAAACCATACCGCAATCGCTCAATATTCGAAGTCTGATTCTTGAAAATTTTGAACAAGCTGTTTTAACCACCGATGTAGCCGAACAAAATAGCCTGATTAATTTTGTACTTGTAGGTGGCGGACCAACAGGAGTAGAGCTTTCCGGCGCTTTGGCCGAAATGAAAAAAGCCATTCTGCAAAAAGATTATCCAGATCTTGATATTACCAAAATGGAAATCAATCTGATTCAAAGTGGTGACAGAATTCTAAATACGATGAGTGAAGAATCCTCTCAAGCTGCCGAAAAATTTCTAATCAGTTTAGGTGTGAAAATTTGGAAAAACGTTCGCGTCACTAATTATGATGGACGTACCATAACCACAAATTCCGATTTATCTTTTGAAACCGCCACAGTAATCTGGACTGCGGGTGTTCAAGGAGCTCTTGTAGCTGGTTTAGATGCAGAATCTTTGGTTGAAAAAGTAGAGCGCATTCGGGTAAATGAATACAATCAGGTCGCAGGATATAGTAATATTTTTGCCGTAGGTGATATTGCTTCTATGGAATCTGAAATGTATCCACAAGGGCATCCCATGATGGCGCAACCAGCAATGCAACAAGGGGAATTATTAGGAGAGAATTTAATAAAATTAATTGAAAACAAACCCATGGAAGCTTTTGAATACAATGACAAAGGTTCTATGGCAACCATAGGAAGGAATAAAGCGGTAGTCGATTTGCCTAAATACCATTTCAACGGCGTTTTCGCATGGTTTGTGTGGATGTTTGTACACTTGTTTTCACTTATTGGATTCAAAAATAAAGCTGTAGTTTTCTTAAATTGGGTCTATAATTACATTCGTTTTGATCGTGAAGGGCGTTTGATTATCAGGCCTTATAAAAAGAAAAGTTTCACCACATTTACAAGTGATGAAGTTTAATTAATTTTTTAAAATCAGGAAAATTTTTACTTTAAAAACAACAGCTTTAGCGTTGTATTTTTATTCTTACATACTTGATAGTCAGTGATTAATGATTGTGTAGAGTAATTCTTATAACTACTTGGCATTCAGTTTTTTAACAAAATTATAATATTTATAAGTAGTTGTAAATCAATTACTTGTGTTTTTTAAAAATTGCAATTTTATTAATTTGATTTTTTTGAATGATTTTTGATTTAATTTTATATTTCAATTAAAATTCAAAAGTTAATGAAAAGCGTTATACTTTCCAATTTTCATCCAATTTTAGTGGGTAAATTGATTGATCAAAAAAAGCTAAATCAGTACACAAAATTTCTGTATTATCATTTTCAAAATCTTCCAAAATCAGGTGTAACTGGAAATGGAGCTTTTGATAATGAACCTATTACTTTTGAGCTTATTTCTGATCAAGTAGATAAGTATGCTGTTTCTTCTGAAAACATTAATAGTAGACAAAGTATTATTTTTGAAGAAGTAGAGGATTTTATTGAACATATTATGGAAATTACTTCGCCTTCAGGATATCATTTTCCTTCAGGTTTCGAAGTCAAATCCGGAAATCTTTATGGGCCAAAAATTGAGGTTCGAATGGAATGGTTCAAAAGGAAAATGGGATATGTTTTTGATCAATTTTATTTAAAAACAAATACAAGTCCGGAAAATCTGATACATGTCACTTGTTCCGGATATTCTTCGCCAAGTGTAGCTCAAGAAGCCGTTATAGAAAGAGATTGGGAAACAGTACAAGTTACACATTCCTATCACATGGGTTGTTATGGAGCTTTTCCGGCAATTCGTACAGGAAGAAGTTTGCTGTGTGCCAGTACAACTAAAGGCAGAGTAGATGTGGTTCATACAGAATTATTATCAGCACACTTAAATCTGACCGAATTTTCGAATTCAAATATTATGATTTGCTCTCTTTTTGCAGATGGATTTATTGGTTATTCCCTATTTGATGAAGAATCTTTCCTGAATGATGATTCGTTTCCTGAGAAAAAAGGACTACGAATTATTGCCTCTCATGAAGTTATTATACCGGATTCATTAGAGGATATGTCTTGGGATTTAGGCGAATATAATTTTTTGATGACCTTGTCTAAACGAGTGCCTGTTTTTATACGCAAAAATATCAAACCTTTTTTGACTACACTTTGTAAAAAAGGGAATGTTGATCTTGAACAGCAAAAAGGGAATATGCATTTTGCGATACATCCGGGCGGACCAAAAATCATTGATTATGTTATAGATGCAATTGGATTGGCTAAAGAACAAGCGAATTGGTCTTATGAGATTTTACGCCGTCAAGGGAACATGTCTTCGGCCACGATTCCTCATATTTTTAACGAAATTGTAAACGATCCAAATATTGAATCAGGTAAGAAAATTGTAGCGATGGCATTTGGACCTGGACTTACAGCTACAGGTTTGTTACTGGAAAAAATATAATTTTTTAAGTACCAAGTTAGACGTTAAGAGCTATAGGTTATTAAAATTCTTAACTTAAAACTTTCTTTCCTTGTAATAATTCACCATCAAATTTACAAATTTACTATAGCCTTCTAGACCGTCTTTTTGCTGATTTATTTTCAGAAATCTATCGTAAAAAGCATGAAAACCTTTGTCAATTATAGTGTCATACTGTTTCCAAAAATGCTCACTTTCTTTATAGTTTTTCAAAATTCCGGGATGAATTGTTTTGAGTAGTTCTTTGAAAATTTTTTCGTCTCGAACTTGCCAATTACCCAAACAATAACGCAAAGCCATGCTGTAGCCTGAATATTGAATGTATGCATTTTCATTTTTTATGGAAGCTAAAAAACCAATAAAGTTGCATTCACTTTCGCTGGCAAAACCCATTTGATGCGCCATTTCATGATTGGTAGTCATGGGGAAACTGTACATTGGACCCAGATAATTAACTTGTGCTTCATTGGTAAACGGATTCAGATAACCACCAAAACCCATGTAGGTCAAAGGCAAACTGATAAGTGATTTCTTGGTGCTTAAATGGTTGTAAGTGAAATACGAATATTCTTCAGCTAGTTTTTTGTAACCATTCAAATTCATCTTAAAAACCTGATCTTGTGTGTACGGGAATACTACTTTTAAACTATCATTTTTTGTAATCTGTTTTTGAATAGCGTTTGTTTTAGCGATTAACTTTTTGGTGAAAACCAATAAATCAGCATCTGAATAGTCTTTTTTAATTTCCATTTTTTCAAAAAGCGGTTGGCGGTAATAATTAAATGCCCACAGTGAATGAAACAAGAAATAGAACACTGAAACAAAACTTAATATGGATAATATATTGCTTTTCCATTTTAACTTCCAAGATTTTCGTTGGTTCCAAAACCATTTTAAGACAAAAGCAATAACAATAATATACATTACATCTCCCAAAGAAAATGGAATGCTTCCCAATGCTAATCTTGAGAATTTTGAAAGTACCGGATAAAAACCATTACTGTAAAACTGTTCCACTTGTAGCGGAAAATAAGGGAGTACCTGCAAAATTAATATTTGGACAAAAAGAAAGAAAGAAAGGAAATATTTTGTTCGCACAGCATGAATTTTAGTAGTGTAAATATAATTACAATATCAATTAGTATCGATAAAGAATTTAAACTTTGTAACTTTGGGCTTTGTAAATGTTAAACCTCAAACAAAAATAAATGAGTCAAGAAATAAGAAATCTGGAACCAAAAGCACTTTGGAATAAGTTTGCCGATTTAAACGCTGTACCGCGTCCTTCTAAAAAAGAAGAGCGTGTGATTGAGTTTATGAAAAACTTCGGAAATAGCCTTGGATTAGAGACTTTTGAAGATGAAATTCGCAACGTAATTATCCGTAAACCGGCAACTGCTGGAATGGAAAATCGAAAAGCAATTGTACTTCAAGGACATTTGGATATGGTGCATCAAAAAAATTCCAATACCGTTTTTGATTTTGATACACAAGGAATCGATATGTATGTAGATGGAGATTGGGTTCGTGCTCGTGGAACAACTCTAGGTGCTGATAACGGTCTTGGAGTTGCAGCTATCATGGCAATATTAGAAAGTACGGATATTCCACATCCTGCTATAGAAGCTTTGTTTACAATCGATGAGGAAACAGGAATGACAGGAGCATTGAACTTAAAAGGAGGTATTTTACAAGGTCAAATTCTGTTGAATTTAGATACGGAAGAAGATGACGAAATAGATATTGGTTGTGCGGGAGGAATTGATGTGACGGCTACTGCTGAATATGATGAAGAAGAAACTCCGGAAGGTTCTGTAGGATATACGATTACTGTAAAAGGCTTGAAAGGTGGGCATTCCGGAATGGATATTCACAAAGGATTGGGTAATGCCAATAAAATCATGAACCGATTGTTATTTGATGGTTTTGATAATTTTGGGTTACAAATTTCTGAAATAAAAGGAGGAAGTTTGCGTAATGCGATTCCGCGTGAAAGTCAAGCAAAAGTAATTATTGCTGAAGTGTATGATGAGGCTTTTGTTTTTGACATGCAGCAAATTGTAAACGAAATCAAAACGGAGTTAAAAACGACGGAGCCTAATTTAGAAGTTGTTTTTGAAAAAATGGAGGCAACTCCTGCTAAAGTAATGCCCTCAATTGCTCAATTTTACTTTGTAAGAGCAATGTATACAGCTCATAATGGCGTTTATAGAATGAGTGCAGATTTTGATAATTTAGTAGAAACATCGAACAATATTGCTAAAGTAATTGTTGGCGAAGGACAGCTTTCGGTACAATGTTTAACACGTTCTTCGGTAGAAACCTCCAAGTTTGATTTGGCTAATGCTTTGCGTTCCGCTTTTGAATTAATGGGTTGTGAAGTTGAGTTTTCTGGAGCATATCCGGGTTGGACACCAAATTCTGAATCAGAGATTTTGGATGTTTTAGTTCCGATTTACGAAAAACAAAACGGTGAAAAACCAAAAGTAGTGGCATGTCACGCAGGATTAGAATGTGGAATTCTGGGAACGAATTATCCTGATATGGATATGATTTCTTTTGGACCAACGATTCACGGTGCACATTCCCCTGACGAAAGAGCGAGTATTTCTTCTTCTCAGAAATTCTGGAAATTTGTATTGGAAATTTTAGCTAATATTCCTGTGAAATAGTATTCAGTGTAAAAAAAAAGTGTTCAGTTATAAACGAAACTGGACACTTTTTTTTTGGATACTGAAACTAAATTTTTAGTCTCTTTTAGGACTGTTTTTCTTATCTCTTTTTTCTTCTTTCTTTTCTTTAGCCGTTTTTAAAGGTTCTTTTTTTACGGTTTTCTTAGCGTCTTGACTTTTTGCCATGATATAGGTATTTAATTTTGTTTTTAATTTTGATGTAAGTAAATGTATATAATATTTTGATTGATTTTAAAGATTATTTCAAAAAATCCCCATCTATGATTAATAATTCAACTCCATTAGTGGATATAGAGCGATGGGAGCTTGCGTCATCTGAAACTACATAAGTCATTCCTTTTGAAAGCTGGACTTGTTCTCCGGATTCTAATTCACTAATAAAATCACCTTCAAGGCAATGCACAATATGTCCTTTTTGGCACCAATGGTCTGCCAGATAATCTTTGGAATAGGTTACTTTACGAATTCTAAGGCCGCCTAATTGAGTTGTTTGCCAATGCGCTATTCCTGTTGTTCCGATATGTTCAGTTTTTTCTATTGAATCCCAATTAATAGTTTGAAAAGGTATAGTAGACATAGATTTTACTTTTAGAGTATTAAAACTTAAATTTAACTGCTTTAAAATAAAAATCCCCAACTACTTTCGGAATCGGGGATTAAATTATTTTTTTTATTCCAAAATAACTAGTTGTTTGAGTAATGGAATATTGGGTTTATTTTTTCTTCAGGACTTTATATTCTTCGTAACAGCCACTTATAGCATCCATAATTTGTAAATCATTAGCCGTTTTTATAAACGATTCAGAGTAGTTACAGCGTTGCAGAATTTCGGCAATTTCATTTTTGTCAACACCTAAAAGAACTGATATTGTTTCTCTGTCAAATTTAGATTCCAAAAGGTTTCGTACCGTATCATCTTTCTTCATTTCTTTCAGTTTCTTGAGCTCTTTTGGATTCTTCCCAAAGAAATTATAGAGCATGTCCGCTGGATTGAATATAGAACCTAGCACTCTTCCAAAAGCATTTGGAGAATATTCCCCTGCTTCATAACCTTGCGTTAAACCGGAAATACTATACCTGTAGTTTTCTCTAACGGGGATAATTTTAGTGTCTACTTCAAGATATCCTGTTAGATTAAAGGGTCTGATTACCACTTCTTCAAGTGCAATTGCTTTTTCAGTAAGTTGAATTTTGGTGCTTTTGTTTTTTATCCAGTCATTGGTTACGCGAACGCGAAGCGATTGAAATCCTAAACTTGTAATGTGAAGCGTATCGTTCAGTTGTACATCTATTTCAAAATATCCTCCTGAATCGGTAGTTGCGCCTCTAACTTTATTGATATTAATGATATTTACACTAGATAATGCTTGTCTAGTTGTATTGCTGATAATGATACCATTAACTTTTTGGGAGGGTTCTTTAACTTGCGCAAAAGCAGTTGCGGATAGTACTAAAAAAAAGAAAACTACAAAATATTTCATAAACTGGTTTAAGACTTTAAAAGTAATAAAACAGGATTAAATATTTTGTAGTTCCAGTATATAATTATAAGAAAATTAACAATGAATGTTAGTCTCTTCTTGGTCTTCTTGGTCTTGGTGAGTCACCAAAGCTTTCAGAACGTCTTGGTGCTCTGTCAGACGAACCTTCAGTTCTAGGTCTGTCAGATGAAAAACCACCTTCTCTTCTTGGAGCTGGTCCTCTGTCGCTTCTGAAACCACCTTCTCTTGGAGCTGAGTTTCTGTCGCTTCTAAATCCACCACCTGAACCTTCTCTTCTTGGAGCAAAGCTTCCTTCTCTTCTTGGAGCAGAACTTCTTCCACCACCAAAACTTCCACCAGAACTTCTTCCATTATGGTCACGTCTTCCGCCACCGTCATTTTTAGAAATTTCAACATTGATTCTACGTCCTTCTAATTGTACGTTGTTCAATACTTCCATTACTTTATCAGTATGTTCCGGATCAGTGTTAAAGAAAGAGAAACCTTCTTTTACGTCTACTTTGAAAACATCATCACGACCTAAGTCTAATGTTTCTTTCAAGTAATCCTTCAATGACATCCAATCAAAGTTATCTCTAGAACCTATGTTCACAAAATATCTTGTTGCACCACCATTGTTGTTTTCTCTTGGAGCACCATCTCTATCGTCACGATCACGTCTTTCAGAACCTGAAGATTGATTAGAAATATCTCTTGTTTTTTTGTAGTAATTGATAAAACGATTAAATTCAACCGATACCATTTTCTTGATTAATTCCTCTTTCGATAAACCTTCAAGAACGCTGTTAATTGCAGGAAGATAGTTGTCAATTTCGTGATCAACTTCTGTATCTTTAATTTTATTAGCTAAGTGTAACAATTGGATTTCGCAGATTTCAATTCCAGAAGGGATTGTTTTTTCTTCGAATTTTTGTTTGATGATTCTTTCGATTGAAGAAATCTTACGCAATTCACTTTTAGTAACAATTACGATAGAAGTTCCTAATTTTCCAGCACGACCTGTACGACCAGAACGGTGGTTGTACGTTTCGATTTCGTCAGGTAATTGATAATTCACTACGTGAGTAATGTTATCAACGTCAATTCCACGAGCAGCAACGTCAGTAGCTACAAGCATTTGGATTTGTCTTCCTCTAAAAGATTTCATTACACCATCACGTTGCGCTTGAGATAAATCTCCGTGCAATGCAGCAGCGCTGTATCCATCTTCGATCAATTTTTCAGCAACAGCTTGCGTATCTCTTTTGGTACGACAGAAAACTACTGAGAAAATGTCTGGATTAGCATCCGCTAAACGCTTCAAAGCTTCGTAACGGTCACGTGCATTTACAAGGTAAAATTCGTGAGAAACTGTAGCAGAACCTGAGTTTTTAGCGCCAACTGTAATTTCAATTGGGTCTTTCATGAATTGTTTTCCAATACGTGCTACTTCAGCAGGCATTGTTGCAGAGAATAACCATGTGTTTTTTTCGTCTGGCGTAGTAGAAAGGATGTTTACGATATCTTCGTAGAAACCCATATTCAACATTTCGTCAGCTTCGTCAAGAATACAAAAACTAATTTGAGAGATGTTTACCAATCCTCTATTAATCATGTCTTGCATTCTTCCTGGAGTTGCCACAATAATTTGTGCGCCTCTCTTTATGTCTCTCGCTTGTTCTGTAATGCTAGCTCCACCGTAAACTGCTACCACATTAATACCTTTTTCGTATTTAGAGTAGTTTTTAATTTCGTTGGTAATCTGCAAACAAAGTTCGCGTGTTGGAGATAAAATTAATGCTTGTGTATTTCTGTTGTTGGCATCAATTTTCTGAATAACTGGAAAACCAAAAGCTGCCGTTTTCCCTGTCCCTGTCTGAGCCAACGCAACCATATCTGTGTCTTTTTCCAATAATAGGGGAATCGCTTTCTCCTGTACTTCGGTCGGATTTTCAAATCCTAGATCTAAAATCGCCTTCAGTAACGATTCACTCAATCCTAATTGTTCAAATTTATTCATATGTATTTTTAAAATAGGGTGCAAAATTACTGTTAATAATCGATATAAACTAATGCTATTTTAAGATTTAATGTTTTATTATAATTTGATTATCAGAAAGTTATATTTTTTATTTGCGAATTGTGCGTTTTGATTTAGGATTTTAGTGTGAAATTACGCCTTGAAATTTGTTTTTTTGTTATAAAAATGTTCTATTTTGAGGCGTTTATTTATTCAGTTTTAAAAAATCAATTAATTGCTGTGTAGCTTTTCCTCTGTGGCTGATTTTATTTTTAATAGCCAATGATAATTGTGCAAAAGTTTCTTGATATTCTTCAGGTTTGAAAATAGGGTCGTAACCAAATCCTTGATCTCCTGATTTTTCTAACGTAATTTCGCCTCGTGCAATTCCTGTAAAAAGATGCTGTTTTCCGTTTAAATTCAATGCAATCACTGTTTTGAATTGTGCTTTTCGATTACTTTTATCAGATAAGCATTCTAATAATTTATTCATATTATCATCAGCATTACGTTGCTCTCCGGCATATCTTGCAGAGTAAACACCAGGTTCACCATTCAGGGAATCTACTTCCAGTCCGGTATCATCAGCAAAACAATTGTAACCGTATTTTTGTGTAACGTAATTGGCTTTTAGAACTGCATTGCCTTCAATTGTTGCGGCAGTTTCCGGAATATCTTCATAACAGCCGATACTTTCTAAACTAAGAATTTCAATCGTGTCAGGAAGTATACTTTGTATTTCCAGTATTTTATTTTTGTTGTTGGAAGCGAAAACAAGTTGCATTTTATTGGGTTTAATTTTACAGTTCAAAGATACATTTTTTTAGACAGTGTGTTATAATGTGCAAATAACTGTATGAAGAGTCTATTGATAACAAGAATAGCTGTGTATTTGGATTTTAAAAGTATATTCGGTTGTAATTAATTGAAATTCAGCACGTTAATTAATAGTTAAAGTATTGAATTTTAATTGTTTAACGAACATAAGTTGTATCTTTGAGTGTGGTTTTGATTAATCACTTGAATAAAAACTATCTGCAAGGAGAAGAGTATTCAAATTGTCATTTCATACTGAACGGTATGTTTGATAAATGGTAAATCAAAATTTACAATCGGAGGTCCTTTAAAAAGACCTCCTTTTTTTATGGTTTAATTCTAAGGATTTTACTTTTTTAAATAAGAATTAGAGAAATAATTTTTAAAGGTATGGAATGATTATTTTATTGTGATTTCTAACGCAATGAGCTTGTGCGTTAATTATTAGTTAAACGTATGTTTTTCAATGTTTTGAATGAAATAAGATTGTATCTTTGAGTGTGGTTTTGATTAATTACTTGAGTATATCAATCTTGCAATAAGATATGATAATTCAATAGTCAGCTATACTAATATAATTGTATGAGTTGATAATGGTAAATCAGAACCGACAACTGGAGGACTCTAAAGGTCCTCCTTTTTTGTTTTAATGTTTTTGAACACTTTTTAAATTATCAGGGAAATACAAATCAGATAAATGGGCAAATTCATCACCACGCATGAAAATGTTAATGTCAACATCGGCAAAACTTTTTTTGCCTGCAGCAGCAAGAAGTTCGTTAGCTGCGTGTAAAGTGTTTTTATGAAAATGATATACACGCTCTGATTTGTCCGTTACGACTAGTCCTTTCATCAGCATTTTATCTTGTGTCGCAACTCCGGTTGGACATTGGTTATTATTGCATCGCAAGGCTTGAATACATCCTAATGAAAACATGAATCCACGCGCGCTGTTGCACATATCAGCTCCAAGGGCTATCGCCCTAAGGATTGAATATCCAGATATGATTTTGCCGCTGCAAATGACACGTATCTTGTCTCTGATTTCATAACGGACTAAAGTTTTATTTACAAAAATAAGCGCTGGTTCAAATGGCATTCCCACACCATCAGCAAATTCTAGTGGAGCAGCACCGGTTCCACCTTCGGCGCCATCAACGGTGATGAAATCAGGAAAGCAATTTTGAGAAATCATTTCTTGGCAAATCATTTCAAATTCACGGGTTTCTCCAATACATAATTTAAAACCAATAGGTTTTCCATTAGACAGCAATCGTAATTTTGCAATAAATTCTACTAAACCTTTAGTGTCAGAAAACGCAGAATGGCTGGGAGGAGAAAGGATAGTGGTGTGTGGTTGCACGCCTCTTATTTTGGCTATTTGTTCGGTATTTTTTGCAGCAGGTAAAACACCTCCATGTCCTGGTTTTGCGCCTTGTGATAATTTGATTTCAATCATTTTTACTTCCGGTAAGTTCGCTTTTTTAGCAAATTTACTTCCGTCAAAACCACCTCTGTCATCACGGCAACCAAAATATCCGGTTCCTATTTGCCAAGTTACATCGGCTCCTTGCAAATGAAATTCAGTTAATCCGCCTTCGCCTGTATTGTGATAAAACTTGCCTTTTTGCGCTCCTTTGTTTAATGAAACTATGGCATTTTCGCTTAAAGAACCAAAACTCATTGCAGATATGTTTAATAGCGACGCAAGATAAGGTTGTGTGCAGTCTTGGCCTCCAACCAGCACCCTTGGTAATTCTTCGTTGACAGCTGTAGGGAAAATAGAATGTTTGATTCCTTCGTAGCTTGATTGATTCAAGTTTAATTGTGTTCCAAAAGGCGTTGTCGAATCAATATTTTTGGCTCTTTGATATACAAGAGAACGTTGGTTTCTAGAGAATGGTTTTCCATCAGTGGATCGTTCTATGAAATATTGCTGAATTTCCGGAGCAATCATTTCAAATAAATATCTAAAATAACCCAAAACAGGAAAGTTTCTTAAAATGGCATGTTTGGTTTGAATGCTGTTTGCAAATCCAATGACAATTATAACTAAAATTGTTAAAGGAAAAAAGATGCTATATTTATAATAGTAAGCAATAATTGAACTTAAAAATAAAATTATAATCCCAAAAATAAAAAATTGCTTCCTCATGTTATTTGTAGTTTAAAAGTTTCTAAATTACTCAGAATTTTCTAATTTTTTGATAGTTTTGTGAACAACTTATGCAATTGATTTTAAAAAGCTTTAGGTTTCAAAATAATTTCGAAAATCTTTAAAGTAAGTTATTAAATGTTAAATATTTAATTTGTCTAATTTTTTTAATCAATGTAAAACCAATTGTTTTAATTAAACGTAGATGAAGAAATAAATTATATTATAAATGAATTTTAAAAATCATAAAATACAATTAAGCACGTTTTCCTTCGTACTAATTTTCTTGTTTTTAAGTATTTCTGTAAAAGCCCAATACGTTATAGCAAATGACTCTCAATTTAAAGATGGAGTTTCTTTACATAAATACGCCAAAATTGTAAATGTAGGCCAGCGTAATTATACGATACAAGAAATTATAAATGATAAATCTCTAAAATTTCAACCATTACTCGTAGAAAATAAAGATTTAGGATTTACGGATGACAACTATTGGCTTGTATTTGAAGTTGTTAATGATACAAAAAGTGATTTGCGTCCGTTCATAGAAACTTCCAGGGCAATAGTTGATGTAGCTGAATTGTATGTTATTGATCCAAGTGGGAAAATTGAGTTGTTAAAAAGTGGGGATTTAATGGCTTTTAAAGAACGATCATTAAACTCTACAAAAACTTTATTTAGACCGGTTTTAGAACCGAATGAAGTGACTCGTTTTTATCTTCATTTAAAAAGTGATGGAGAAGTAATAAATGCTCCAATTTATATGAAGTCCGCGGAGAAAGAATTGGAAATGGCTTCATTTGAACAATTTATTTTTGGTATTTTTTACGGTCTATTGTTCATAACTGCAATAATTTACATGTTCTTTTATTTTGCAATGAAAGAAAGAAGTTTTTTATTCTATAGTTTATATGTTACTTTCATAGGATTGCTGCAATTCTCTGTAGATGGCTATTTTTACCAATATTTTACCCCAAATAATGGTTGGTTATCTTCACATTCAGTAATAATATTTGCTACGTTAGCCAACTTTTTTTTAGGGAAATATTCGCAACTATTTTTGAATATCAAAAAGTATAGTTCTAAGATTTATAAAATGTTTTATGTTTTATATGGCTTGAATCTACTGTCTATTACAGCGTTATTGGTTTATCCGAAATCTCTCGAATACTTGTATCCAGTTGCTAATGTATTAGGATTGTTTTTATTACTGTTGATTATTGTGTCAATTGCAGTTGTTTATTACAAGACAAAAAAGATTGACAAGTTTTTTTCAATTGGTGTTTTTTTCTTAATTAGTGGATTTGTTATTTTCATATTAAAAAACTTTAGTGTTTTGCCATCTGTTTTTTGGACAGAGAATAGTTCAAAATTAGGCACCGGTTTAGAGGTTATTTTCCTTTCGCTTTCAATGGCAAATTTGATCAGAAATCTTAAAAATGAAAAAAACGAGCTCAATCGACTTGCTTTGGTTCGTTCCGAAGAAATGAATGATTTGAAGTCCTATTTTTTATCGAATATCAGTCATGAATTAAGAACGCCTTTGAATGCCATTATGAATATGATTGATTCAATTTCTGTTGAGGTTCAGGATGATAAGATTAGAAAAAATTGCCAAATTATAAAGTATTCGTCGCATAGTTTATTAAGTTCTGTCAATGATATTTTAGATTTTTCTAAAATAGAGAAAAAGGAATTAAAATTGGAATCCGTTAAGTTTGATCCCTCGAGAGTTCTGGAAAATTTAAAAAATAATGCAGTTAATAGAGCTAATGACCAAGGATTAGATTTTCAATTTTCGAAATCAGATACGATTCCTGACTTTGTAATTGGGGATGTCACCCGATTGGTTCAAGTTGTAAATAACGTATTAAATAATGCTATTAAATTCACTTCTAAAGGGTTTGTGAAATTTGATATAGACTGCAAGATCAAGGAAAATAATCGTGCAAGTTTGAGATTTACAGTTTCAGATTCTGGAGTAGGAATTCCTAAAGATAAAATGAATAGTATTTTTGATTCATTTTCTCAAAATAGTATTGATAATAAGAGAAAGTTTGGAGGGCTAGGATTAGGACTTTATATTGTAAAGACTTTAGTGGATATGCAGAACGGTACCATTGAAATGGAAAGTAAAGTCAATCAAGGCACAACTTGTATAATTACTCTTGATTTTGATATAGTTCCGCAAGAAAACAAGACAGAAGTTATAGCTACGCCTATGGTTTACGATTTAGAAGGTAAATCAGTTTTAGTGGTAGAAGATAATCCTATTAATCAGATGGTTGTTAAAATGATCACTAAAAAATGGTTGAACACGACTGTAGTTTATGCTAATAACGGTAAGGAATGCTTAGATGCGTTTAAAACAAATCATTTTGACATTGTATTAATGGATCTTCAAATGCCGGTAATGGACGGTTACGAAGCAACAATAGCGATTAGAAATGGGGAAGCAGGAGCAGCGAATGCTTCTGTCCCCATTATTGCAGTAACGGCTGATGTGATGGAAAGCACTAAATTACGTGTGGCAGAAATTGGGATGAACCATTATTTATCTAAACCAATTAAGAATGACACTTTATATCGTGCGGTAAAAAACTTAGTTTAACTAAAACGCAACCGTACATAAACGTGTTTGATGCCTTTTTTATCTGAATCTCTCTCGTCGATTTCTAGAATATCGGTAAGGGATTTTAGCATTGGAGTAAGTTTAGAAAAACCATAATTTCTTGGATCGAATTCTGGTTTTTTCTTTACAATAAGGTTTCCTACATCTCCAAGAAATGCCCAACCACTATCATCACCAATGTCTTCAATGGTAGATTCTATTAATTCGATAGTTTGTAAATCAATTTTATTCAGGCTTTTTGGAGTTGCTTTTTTAGCATCGGATGCAGTTCGTTTTGGTAATTTCTTTTTGATAGCTCCGTCCAAAACTTCAATATAAATAAATCTGTCGCAGGCAACGATGAATGAATTTGGCGTTTTTTGTTCTCCAATTCCAATGACTTTCATGCCGGATTCGCGGAGTCGTATTGCGAGTCTTGTAAAATCAGAATCACTGGAAACAATACAAAAACCATCTACTTTATCCGAATATAATAAATCCATAGCGTCAATAATCATGGCAGAATCCGATGAATTTTTCCCTACGGTATAGCTATATTGCTGGATTGGTGTAATGGCATGTTCTAATAAAACACTTTTCCATCCACCGGCATTGGGTTTTGTCCAATCGGCATAAATACGTTTGGTGGTTGGTGTTCCAAACTTGGCAATTTCCTCCATCATTCCTTTTACATTGCTATAAGGAACGTTGTCAGCATCAATGAGAACGGCCAGTTTTAATTCTTTTGTATCTTGTGACATAAATTTCTAATGTTGAAATATTTATTCAAATATACAAAGTTTATTACGGAATACGACTTGAAGTTTGCGGATTAGCCCTGATCGAAACGGCATCCTTTTGTGCCGTCATTGCTAGGGACGAAGCAATCTTCTTTGACGGCACAAAAGATATAGTGGAGAGCAGGAATTAGCTCCTGAAAAATAAATTTACTTTCAATACCATTATAAAATTTAAATAATTATTTTTGCAACTTCTTAAAATTAAAATTATTACTTAATATATCATGGTAAAAGATTTATTCGAAAGGATTCAAAACAATAAAGGACCGTTAGGGAAATGGGCTTCACAAGCAGAAGGATATTTTGTATTTCCAAAATTAGAAGGAGATTTAGGCCCAAGAATGAAATTTCAAGGAAAAGAGGTTTTGAATTGGAGTTTGAATGATTATTTAGGTCTAGCAAACCATCCCGAAGTGCGTAAAGCAGATGCGGATGCAGCGTTAGAGTTTGGTGCAGCGGCTCCTATGGGCGCTCGTATGATGAGTGGTCATACTAAATATCACGAACAATTAGAGAATGAATTAGCTGCTTTTGTAATGAAAGAATCGGCTTATTTATTGAATTTTGGTTACCAAGGAATGGTTTCTATAATTGATGCTTTGGTGACTAGAAATGATGTGATTGTGTATGATGTTGATGGGCACGCTTGTATTATTGACGGAGTTCGTTTGCATAGTGGAAAACGTTTTACTTACAAACACAACGATATCGAAAGTATGGAGAAAAACCTGCAACGTGCTACCAAAATAGCTACGGAAACAGGCGGAGGAATCCTTTTTATTACTGAAGGTGTTTTTGGAATGCGTGGACAACAAGGAAAGTTGAAAGAGATTGTAGAAATGAAAAAGAAATACAATTTCCGTCTTTTGGTTGATGATGCTCACGGTTTTGGTACTCTTGGTAAAACAGGAGCTGGAGCAGGTGAGGAGCAAGATTGTCAAGATGGAATTGATGTTTATTTCTCGACTTTTGCAAAATCGATGGCTAATATTGGTGCTTTTGTAGCAGCTGATAAAGACATTATCGATTATCTAAAATACAACTTACGTTCGCAAATGTTTGCTAAAGCATTACCAATGATTCAAACAGTTGGTTCATTGAAACGTTTGCAATTGTTACGTGATAACCCAGGATTGAAAGATAAGCTTTGGGAGAATGTAAATGCTTTGCAAAATGGTTTGAGAAGCAAAGGATTTAATATTGGTGATACCAATACTTGTGTTACACCAGTTTATTTGGAAGGAAGTGTACCAGAAGCGATGGTAATGGTAAATGACTTAAGAGAGAATTATGGTATTTTCTTGTCAATCGTAATTTATCCAGTTATTCCAAAAGGAATGATTTTATTGCGTGTTATTCCTACTGCTCCTCATACATTAGATGATATTGACGAAACACTAACGGCTTTTGAAGCTATTCGTGAGAAATTAGTAAACGGAACATACAAAGAAATTGCAGCTAAAACTACAGTAGATTTAGATGCTTAGTTTCTAAAATTAGTACAATTTTAAATTTATAAAAATCCATCAGCTTTTGTTGATGGATTTTTTTTGAAATAAACTTAACCAATAATGAGTATATTTATAGAATCTAAAATTTGAATTTTATGAAAAAAGTAATTTTATTGAGTGTCGTTTTTATGAGTGTTTTTGTCTCTTGTAAGAAAGAAAAAGAAATGGAAGAAATGCCGGCTCCATCTGAAGAAATAGTTGTAGAAGAACCAGTTTCAGAAGAATGCTATAGTGCAATTATTAAAAAAGACACTATTTCTATGTCTTTGAATATTAAAGGAAATCAAATTGCTTCTGGAAAACTGAGTTATAAGTTTTTTGAAAAAGATAAAAATGAAGGAACTTTAGTGGGAGAAATAAAAGGCGATACGCTTTTTGCAGACTATACTTTTATGTCTGAAGGAGTTTCGTCAATACGTCAAGTTGCTTTTTTGAAAAAGGGAAATACCTATGTTGAAGGTTATGGAGATGTTGTAGATGACAACAAAGGAAAAGTGACGTTTAAAGACACTAAACAACTAAAATTTGAAGGGAATATCGTTTTGTCAAAAGTAGATTGCAAGATGTAATTTTAGCGATAAAACAAGATTATTTAAAACACAAAATCCATTTGCCGCGGCAAATGGATTTTTTTGTTTTAAATGCTAAAATCTAAGTTGTTATAAATTTTTTAGGAAAGTACATCTTCGTTTGTGAACAACAGGATTAAAATGTTTCCATAAGTTATGAATAGCAAGGTTATCGGCTAATTCTGGAGTTCTGAAACAGTTGACAACTCCCTTTTCTTTGAAAGTATGGTAATATTCATTGAAAATTATCGCTGTAACTGCTTTGTTTTGATAATCAGGATGAACGCCTATCAAATAGAAAATCATATCCTTACTTTGATTTTTTGCTTTAAGCAAATGAAGGAATCCAAATGGGAATAATTTTCCTTTTGATTTTTGCAATGCTTCAGAAAAGGAAGGCATTACAATACTAAAAGCAACAATATTATGGTCTTTATCTTCCACAAATTTGATAAATTCGGGATTGATAAAACTGATGTATTTTTTCTTGAAATATTCTTTTTGAACATCAGAAATAGCTACAAAAGAGGATAAGGAAGCATACGATTCGTTGAATAAATCAAACATTTTATCTACATGCGGCATCACTTCTTTGGTAGTTTTGAAATTAAGCGGACTTAATTGGTATCTTCTTTTTACCAAATCATTTGCCTTTTCAAAAAATTCCGGTTTTACGTTTTCGAAAGGGAATTTACTTTCTAAGTATTCTTTTTCTACGCTATATCCCAATTGCTCAAAATGACTGGCATAATACGGATGATTGTACCACGTAATCATAGTTCCAATCTCGTCAAAACCTTCTGTTAAGACACCCACTTTATCTAAATTTGAAAAGCCCATTGGGCCTTCAACATGGTCTAAATTGTTTTTTCGACCTAACTCATATACTTTTTCCAAAAGTGCTTTTGTCACTTCGATATCGTCAATCACATCAAACCAACCAAAACGAACTTTCTTTTTTGTTGGTCATTTACCTCGCTCCAATTAATGATTGCTGCAATTCTACCTACTATTTCATTGTTTTTGTAGGCAATATAAAAATAGGCTTCAGCATTTTCAAAAGCCGGATTTTTTGTTTTGTCGAAGGTTTCCAATTCATCGGCAATGATTGGCGGAACCCAATATTTATTGTTTTTGTATAGGGAAAAAGGGAATTTGATATAATCCGTTAATTCACTTTTTGTTTTAGCTTCTTTAATTGTAATCATTATCCTTTTTTGTCTTTTTTGCTCTTTTTAATGCTTTCTTATCAGAATCCTTATTGTCAATGTTTATTCTTACTTCTTGGTAATTGGCATCATAACGCCAAGAAAAACCAATTCCGCCATAAAGTGCAGAAGGAGTGTCTTTAAGGCTTGTACTTATTGATGCGTCAATTTGCATGTCTTTATTCAACAGATAAGCCGCGCCACCACGAACAATGGCATCACTGTAAAAATCACTTTTAAATCCTTGATTTTCTACAAATCCCGACCATTTGTCATTAAATCCTCTTGTTAAAGTCAAGACATAACCATAACTTGGATAGTCCGTTGTCACATAATCAGCTATGATATTGGTTACAAAAACCCATTTTCCATCACCCAAGTGGTTTTGGGTAATTAATATGATTTTTGGTGATATGCTGGATTCTGGTGAAAAAGAATAGGGGTTGTCTGCCATAGTAAAATTAGCTCCAGCAAATACGGAAACGGCAGGAATTAATTGGCGCCAATTGAATGCTCGATTGGCTTTCCAACTGTATATGTTTACCTTTTTTTCGTAATTTTTGAAAGGATCGTAAATCAAATATTTGGCTCCTAAAACAGTTTGTTTGAAATCTGCTCGATTGGAACTGTTGAATAGGGTGGTGTATTTTTCATTTTGGTACTGTATATCGGCTATCAATTCCAGTTTTTCCATGAATAATCCCCATCGTAATGTGGCATCAATCCCAAAACCATTGGCATCATAATTCAATAAGCTGTGATTTTGTTTTATTCCGTAAACACCTGTTTCTATTTGGATTACTGATTTTCCAACTGCGTAAGCCGACATGGTTTCGCCCGGTCTGTTAGAATTTATTTGATCGGTATGTTGGCCATAATGAATACTTGGAATCATTGAAATAGCAGCGATAAGTAAGATTTTGATTTTGGACATATTATTTTTTTTGGGTTAAAAAGTAATAACGCTTTTCAAATGTACTATATTTTATTATTTATTTAAGAGAGATATTTTAATTTTGAACGGTTGATTTATTAATTTTGGAAAAAATTATACTTATATGCAAACAGCTTCTTTCACTGGTTTTATAAAAGCGCTTTTTTATATGATCGCTTTCTATTATATTTTTAGATTTCTAGCAAAACTATTTTTGCCATTATTGGTTAAAAAAGTAGTCGAAAAAGCGGGCGAAAATATGCAGAAGCAGCAACAGTACGCGCAAGATAATACTTGGAAAAAAACTCAAAGTAAGGATGAAGTAATATACAATACGGCAAATGCTAAAAATCTACGCGAAACCAAAAAAGTGGGAGATTATGTTGATTACGAAGAAATAGATTAAATTTGTCGTTATTAGCACCGTTTTTACTCTAATCCAAACCATTTTACATTGAAAATAATAAATAAGTTCTATCCACACGCCTTAGCCATATTTGGTTTTGTTGTAATTTCTCTCCTATATTTTTATCCTGTATTGCAAGGAAAACAAATTTTCCAATCCGATATTGTGCAGTATACAGGAATGGCCAAAGAACAAAATGACTTTAGAGCCACTGATGATGTTGAACCGTATTGGACTAATTCTGCTTTTGGTGGAATGCCAACGTATCAATTGGGAGCCAAATATCCACACGATTATATTGGCGCAATAGACGATGTATTGCGATTCTTACCGCGTCCAGCGGATTATTTATTTTTATATTTTCTTGGATTTTATGGTTTGATGCTGGTATTGAAAGCCGATCCTTTGAAAGCCTTTTTTGGTGCATTAGCCTTTGGTTTATCTACTTATTTGATTATTATTCTGGGAGTTGGTCATAATGCCAAAGCGCATGCGATTGCTTATATGCCGCTGGTTATTGCCGGATTTATTCTGGTGTTTCAAAAAAAATACATTCTTGGAGGTTTGATTACACTTTTTGTGACAGCATTAGAAATCAATGCGAATCACTTCCAAATGACATACTACTTATTGATTTTCCTATTGATACTTTCTGCTTATTTTATATATCAGCAAGTAAAAGAGAAGGAATATAAATCCTTGTTGTATTCCTTTGGGATATTAGCTGCGGCAGGAATTTTAGCTATTGGTGCCAATGCTACAAATCTATTAGCAACTTCTGAATATGCTGATTTTAGTATTCGTGGGAAAAGCGAACTGACATTCAATCCAAACGGTTCAAAAAACGAAACTACTTCTTCAATGTCGAAAGACTATATAACGGAGTACAGTTATGGGGTAATGGAAAGTTTTAATCTTATTGCACCCCGACTTTTTGGTGGTTCTAATAATGAGGCTGTTGGTAAAGACAGTAATATGTATGAATTCATGATAGGTCAGGGAGTTCCAGAGGATCAGGTAACTGATTTTGTTTCGGGAATGCCAACGTATTGGGGAGATCAGCCTATTGTGGCAGCTCCTGCATATATTGGAATTGTAGTGTTCTTTTTGGCGATTTTGGCTTTATTTATCGATAAAAGAAAGATTAAATATGTTTTTCTCTCCGGTTCAATAGTTGCGTTAGTTCTTTCTTGGGGTAAAAACTTCCCTGTTTTGACTGACTTTTTTATTGATTATGTTCCAATGTACGATAAATTCAGAGCGGTATCTTCTATACAAGTTGTTTTGGAATTGTGTTTCCCAGTTTTGGCTATTATGGGATTACAGTCTTTCTTCAAATTAGACAAAAAACTGCAATGGAAAGCATTATATGAAACGACAATTTTAGGTTTAGGAATTATTTTGATTTTATTTTTAAGCAAAAGTATGTTCAGCTTTTCAGGAGGAAACGATGCTTATTTTCAAGAAAGTTACGGTCCTGAGTTTGTCAATGCGCTTAAACTGGATCGAATGAGTTTATACAGCGCTGATTTATTGCGTTCAGGCTTTTTTATTGTATTGACAGCCGGTGTTTTATGGTTGTTCATTAAAGACAGATTTGCTCAAAACACAGCCATTATAATCGTAGGTTTATTGATGGTTTCCGATTTGTTTTTTGTAGATAAAAAATATGTTTCCGGGAAAGATTTTGTAAGCGGAAGTCAAGTTCAAGTGCCTTTTCAAGAGTCGCCTTCTGATGCTGAGATTCTAAAAGACACGGCTAATTACCGCGTTTTTGAAGTTGGCGATATCATGGGGGCAAGAGCTTCTTATTTCCATAAATCTATTGGTGGTTACAGTGCCGTAAGACCAAGAAGAATGCAGCAATTAATTGACTATCAAATTTCAAAAAATAACATTGAGGTTCTTAACATGCTTAATGTAAAGTATGTTATCCAAAAAGATAAAGAAGGAAAAGAATTCCCAGTATCAAATCCGGCTGTTAATGGAAATGCATGGTTTGTGAGCCAAGTAAAATTGGTGAATTCTGCTGATGAAGAGATGAAAGCGTTGGATAGTTTGGATTCTAAAAATGTCGCAGTTGTAAATAGTAAAGATTTTGAAATTAAAAATACGGCTTTCGCCAAAGACAGTTCAGCGACTATAACTTTAGAAAATTACAAACCTAACTACTTGAAATATGTGTCTAATAATTCAAACGAAGGTTTAGCCGTTTTCTCCGAAATGTATTATGGAAAAGGTTGGAATGCCTATATTGATGGAAAAAGTGCAGATCATATTAGAGTGGATTATGTTTTAAGAGCTTTAAATGTTCCAGCAGGAAAACACACTATTGAATTCAAATTTGAGCCTCAAGTGATAAAAACCGGAAGTACAATTACGTTGATAAGTTCAATAGGAATGCTGTTACTTTTAGCAGGTGGAATTTATTTCGAAAGGAAGAAAAAGATTTAAGATTGTTGATTAACGAATTTTGATTTTAGATTTTAAATTATCGTATTAAAACAAATCCTTAAACTTGGAACCAAAGAAAATTTTAATCATTACCTATTATTGGCCACCGGCTGGCGGACCAGGCGTTCAACGTTGGCTTAAGTTTGTTAAGTACTTGCCTGATTTTGGTATTCAACCAATTGTTTATATTCCGGAGAATCCAACGTATCCTATTGTTGATGAAAACTTGGTTAAAGAAGTTTCTGATAAAGCGATTATTCTGAAACAGAAGATTTTCGAACCGTATCAATTAGCATCTTTTCTTTCGAAAAATAAAACTAAAAAAATCAGTTCAGGAATTATTCCAAATCAGAAAAAACAATCTTTTCTGGATAAAACATTTCTTTGGATTCGTGGAAATCTTTTTATTCCGGATGCACGTGTTTTTTGGGTAAAACCATCGGTTGCTTATTTGGAAAAATACATTGTAGATAATAATATTGACACCATTGTTACTTCTGGACCGCCGCATAGTCTGCATCTTATTGGATTGGAATTAAAACAAAAATTAGATTTAAAATGGTTTGCCGATTTTCGGGATCCTTGGACTACTATTGGCTATCATAAATCCTTACGATTGTCTCGTTTTGCTGCCAAGAAACACAAAGCATTAGAGCATCGGGTTTTGAATACAGCCGACACAATTATTGTAACCAGTAAAACTACCAAAACTGAATTTCAAGCGATTACCACTAAGCCTATTGTGGTAATAACGAATGGTTATGATACGGAAGAAGTTGGAAAACAAACCTTGGATTCAAAGTTTAGCTTAGCGCATATTGGTTCTTTTCTTTCTGAGAGAAATCCTCTGATTTTATGGGAAAGTTTAGTTGAATTGCTACATGAGATTCCAGATTTCAAATCACATTTGGAAGTGAAATTGATAGGAGCTGTGAGTCAGGAAGTCTTGGAAACAATTACTCAATTTGGGCTTAATTCCTATTTGAATAATTTGGGTTATGTTTCGCATACAGAAGCGATTGCGCACCAAAGAAAATCACAGGTTTTGTTGCTTATAGAAATTGATTCTGAAGATACTAAAAGTATTATTCCAGGAAAATTATTTGAATATATGGTTTCAAACAGACCTATTGTTGCGATTGGTCCTAACGGTTCTGATTTTGCCGAAATCATAACAGAAACCAATACAGGCGTATTTTTTGATTATTCGGAGAAAATGAAACTTAAAAGTGTAATTTTGGACTTTTATAATCAGTTTTTGGAGGGTAAATTACAAGCAAACGGAGTTGGATTACAACGCTATTCCAGAAAAAATCTTACCAAAGAATTGGTACAATTAATCCAATAAAATTAGAAGTTCGATCTACTTTTAACCTTAAACTTTAAACGCCTAAAATGGGAATAGTATTAAATCAATCTTTAAAGAATACGATAATTACCTATTTGGGTTTTGGAATTGGGGCAATCAACACACTTTATTTATATCCATTTTTTTTAGGAACTGTATTTTATGCTTTAACAAACTATATACTTTCTTGGGCAAATATTATTATGCCTCTATTGGCGTTTGGGATGCAAAATACTTTGGTGAAGTTTTATACTCAATATAAAACAGAAGAAGAACGCTCTCAGTTTCTATCATTTACAGTGCTAATCCCTTTATTATTATGTATTCCTTTAGTATTGATTGGGTTATTCTTTTTTGAACCTATTTCATTGTACTTAAGCAAGGAAAATCCTGTAGTTAAGGATTATTTGTGGCTTATTCCATTTATAGGGCTGAGTATGGCATATTTCGAAATTTTTTATGCTTGGGCAAGGGTTCACATGCATTCAGTTTTTGGAAATTTTGTTAAGGAGGTTGGACTTAGATTATTTTCTTTATTTGCGTTGATTGGAGTCTATTACAAATGGATTACTGTTGTAGAATTTATTTATGTTACTGCTATTATTTATTTTCTGGCTTTTATTATTACCATGCTTTATGCTTTCCATATAAAAAAACCTGTTTTTCAGTTCTCCATTCCTCAAAATGTGAAAGATGTTTTAGTATACACTTTTTTCATTATTTTATCAGGTAGTGTAGCGGTTATGTTGCTGGATATTGATAAGATTATGCTGAATCAGTACATTAAAATTGAGAATATAGCCTATTATTCAGTTGCGACTTATATTGCTTCTGTTATTGCTGTTCCTAGTCGTGCGATGCATCAGATTACGTATCCCATAACGGCTAAATTGATGCATGAGAATAAACATAATGAATTAAATGATTTGTACAAAAAGACTTCAATAAATCTGCAAGTTGTTGGAGGTTTTGTGATGTTGTGTATTTTTGTTAATATCAATCAGTTGTATGTAATGGTTCCAAAAGAATATAGTGGAGGAATTCTTGTGGTATTTTTGATTGGTATATCTAAATATTTTGATTTGATTTTAGGAAATAACAATGCTATAATTTTCAATTCAAAATATTATCGAATGGTTTTGTTTTTAGGATTATTGCTTGTTTTTTTGACAGTAGGATTAAACATGTTTTTTATTCCAAGGTATGCCATAACAGGAACTGCAGTCGCAACTTTATTATCTATAACTTTATACAGTTTGGCTAAATTACTTTTTGTTGTCAAACGAATGCATTTGTATCCATTTACAAATCAGACATTGTATTCTCTTGGGATTACTTTTGGAATATTTTTGGCATTTTATTTTTGGGAATTTCCTTTTAGCCCAATAATTAGCATTGTATTAAAATCAATTTTAGTTACCCTTTTGTATGTTTATATCAACTACAAATTTGTTATTTCTATTGAAATTAATCAAGCTTTAGATGTTGTTTTGAAAAAGTTAAGAATCAAGTTGTAATTTTTTTTCAGTTCAGAAAATACGACTAATCTTAATTTCTAAAATAATTTTTTAACTAAAATATCACCTCAAATTTGGGTTTTCTCTCTTGTAAAATAATGATACAAGTCTTTATTGTATTGGTGATTAAGGGAGTCGGTATGTGAATATTATAACTTTAAATAATTATTGTGTAACTTTTGAGGAATCTAAAAAAATATATTTGTAGAGAAATTTAATTGTAAAAGTTAATAGTCGTTTAATTGTTTTTGATTGGTCAAAAATCACTAAAAGTGGGTATTGTAAAAATAAGCGACTATCCTTATTTTCGCAATTGTTATCTTTAGAAAAGACAATAATTAAATAGCTAAAGTAATTTACCCCAATAATTATGAAAAGCAATCCATACATTAACGAAGAAAGCTTACAAAAATTCTCTAGTATCATAGCTAATAGAATCCACCATGGATTTACTATTATAGAAAAAAATGATACTTTACCTTTTGCTGTTTTATCAAAAGGCAGGAAAGAGGTCGATCACGGGTTTAATTTTTTAATTTGTTGTATGACATTAGGAGTTTGGTCAGTTGGCTGGATTTATTTAACTTATGTATCTTCCAAAGAAAAAAATATTGTGATAGCTATCGATGAAGATGGAAATACATTTGAAGAAAAATGCTATTCAGAATAGCATTTTTATAATTTTTCCTTTAAGTATTTTCCAGTAACGGAACCTTTTATTTTTACTATTTGTTCAGGCGTTCCAACGGCTAATAATTTTCCGCCATTTTCTCCTCCTTCAGGACCTAAATCAATAATCCAGTCTGCACATTTGATGAGATCAAGGTTGTGCTCAATTACTAATATAGAATGACCTTTGTCTATCAATGCATCAAAAGAAGCCAATAATTTTTTGATATCGTGAAAATGCAATCCTGTTGTAGGTTCGTCAAAAACAAATAAAGCTTTGTCTTTTGTGGCTCCTTTTACCAAGAATGAAGCGAGTTTTATACGCTGGGCTTCTCCACCGGAAAGTGTAGAAGAAGATTGTCCTAATTGTACATAACCCAATCCCACATCTTGTAAAGGCTGCAATTTTTGAGTGATTTTAGTTTGTTTATTAGCTATAAAAAAAGCAATTGCATCATCTATCGTTAGGGTTAGAATATCGTGAATATTTTTACCTTCAAAAGCGACTTCCAGAACTTCTTTCTTAAATCGTTTTCCGTTACAGGTTTCACATGGTAATTGCACATCGGCCATGAAAACCATTTCTACATTTATGGAACCTTCTCCTTTGCAGGTTTCACATCTTCCTCCGTCAACATTAAAAGAAAAATGTTTGGCTTGATAGCCTCTTATTTTTGATAGTTTTTCTTTGGCATACAATTCCCGAATATCATCATACGCTTTAATATATGTCACAGGATTAGAACGGGAACTTCTTCCTATTGGGTTTTGGTCTACGTACTCAATATGTTTAATTTGCGAAAACGAACCTGATATTTCACTGAATTGCCCTGCTTTTTCACCAACATTCTCAAGCTTTTTTTGCATTGCCGGAAAAAGTATTTTTTTAACAAGCGTACTTTTTCCGCTTCCTGAAACTCCGGTAATAACAGTTAATACATCTAGAGGAAAGGTTACATCTATATTTTGAAGATTGTTTTCTCGAGCTCCTTTTATTTCGATAAAATTCTTGAAAAGCCTGCGTTTTTTGGGAACAGTAATTTCTAAGTCTCCATTCAAATATTTAGCGGTCAGTGAAGTTGATTTTAGAATTTCATCATACGTGCCTTGCGCTACCAAATTACCACCAAAAGTACCTGCTTCCGGTCCAATATCAATAATCATATCCGCGGCTTTCATAATATCTTCATCATGTTCTACCACAATAACGGTGTTTCCTAAATCTCTTAACGATAACAGTACTTTTATCAGGCGTTCCGTATCTTTTGGGTGCAAACCAATGCTCGGCTCATCCAGAATATACATCGATCCAACCAAACTGCTTCCTAGAGAAGTTGCTAAATTGATACGCTGCGATTCACCTCCTGAAAGTGTTGCAGAATTTCTGTTTAATGTTAGATAATCCAGTCCTACTTCGGTTAAAAAAGATAAGCGATTATTAATTTCTATCAGCAATCGTTTGGCTATTTGTTTTTCATAAACATCTAAGTCAATATTTTCGAAAAAAGTAACCAAATGTTTGATAGGCAAATCAACTAAATCAGAAACTGTTTTTGAGTTAATTTTTACATACGAAGCTTCAATTCTCAAGCGTTTTCCTTTGCAGGAATGACATTTGGTTTTGCCTCTGTAACGCGAAAGCATGACTCTGTTTTGGATTTTATAATTCTTTTCCTCCAGTTCCTTGAAAAAATCATTTAAACCTTGAAAATAGCTATTTCCATTCCAGATTAGCTCTTTTTGATCTTCAGATAATTGGTAATAAGGTTTGTGAATAGGGAAATCAAATTTGTAAGCGTTATTTACTAATTCGTCGCGAAACCAACTCATACTTTCACCTCTCCATGGGAAAATAGCATTTTCAAAAACGGATAAAGTCGTATTTGGCACCACTAATTCGGCATCAATTCCTATAATATTTCCATAGCCTTCACAAACGGGGCATGCTCCGTATGGATTGTTGAAACTAAATAAATGAACGTTTGGTTCTAGAAATGTAATTCCGTCCAATTCAAAATTATTGGAATAGGAATACTTTTTATCTGAGTTTAATTCTTGTAAATGACAGATTCCTTTTCCTTCAAAGAAAGCGGTTTGCACCGCATCACCCAATCGATTGTAGAATTCTTCTTCGTCTTTGACCACAATCCTATCAATAATGAGCTTTATGTCTTTATTGTCTAAAGAATGTTGGTCAATTTCGTCTAAACGAATCATTTCATTGTTTACCAAAATCCTCGCAAAACCTTGTTGTAAAAGTACTTTCAGTTTGTCTTCCAGTTTTCGTCCTTCTTCTAAATGAATAGGAGCAATAAGCAGCCATTTGCTGTCTAGTTCAAAAGTTTTTACATCGGTTACCACATCAGTAACCGTATTTTTTTTGACCTCACGACCAGAAATAGGAGAATATGTTCTTCCGATTCGGGCAAACAGTAATTTTATATAATCGTATATTTCGGTTGAAGTTCCTACTGTAGAACGTGCGTTTGTCGTATTTACTTTTTGTTCGATAGCAATCGCAGGAGCAATTCCTTTGATGTATTCTACTTTTGGTTTATCTAATCTGCCAAGAAATTGTCTCGCATAAGATGATAAACTTTCTACATAACGACGTTGTCCTTCGGCATATAAAGTATCGAAAGCCAAGCTTGATTTTCCAGAACCCGAAAGCCCTGTGATAACCACTAATTTATTTCGGGGAATCGCAACATCTACATTTTTTAGGTTATGTACTTGTGCGCCTTTTATGATGATATTTTTCTTTGGATCTAATTTAGAAAGGTCAACTTGCATAAAAATGATAATTTTTACAAAAGTAATCAATTTTCAACTGACTAAATGGATTGAACAAGTCACAAATAATCATTAAAAGTGTGGTTGAAAAGTGATTTTTATTCTTGTATAGTTTTTATGTTTTCTATCATCTAAAAAAATAGTATTTTTAAGATTATTTTTGAAAAAAATTAACTTCACCATACCATTGAAAACAAAACTATACATTTTTCTTTTTTTAATGTCCTTTTGTGCTTTTTCTCAAGAATTGCCGCCAATTGTAAAATATGCCTCAACAACTTATGGTGCGGGAAATCAGAATTGGATGATTTCGCAGGATCAAAATCATTATGTTTTCTTTGCTAACAATGAGGGATTATTGGAATTTAATGGTTCAAATTGGGAATTATATCCATCACCAAACGAAACTATCGTTCGTTCTGTAAAAGTGATTGGAAATAAAATTTATACGGGTTGCTACATGGAATTTGGTTTCTGGACGCGACACACAAATGGAAAACTAAAATACACTTCGCTTAGTAAAACAATAAAAACTCAAATTCTTAATGACGAACAGTTTTGGAATATATTGAACTATGAACAATGGGTTATTTTTCAATCTTTGGACAGAATTTATATTTACGATACCAAAACGGGAGGTTTCAAAATCATTGCTCCCAAAAACAATATTACTAAATCGTTCCGTACAAAAAATGCAATTTATTTTCAGAGTATAAATGAAGGACTTTTTGAAATTGAAAGCGGAAAAGGACGCTTGGTATCTAATAATCCAATTTTACAAAACAATAGGATAGTCAACGTTTTTGCTATTGAGGAAGGACTTTTAATCCAGACACAGCTGAATGGATTTTATAAACTTATAGGAACTGTTTTGACTAAATTTTCTACCGAAGTTGATTCGGAATTAGCATCCAGTAGTGTGTATAGCAGTCAGTTGCTATCAGATGGAAGTTATGCTTTAGGAACTGTCTCTAATGGGATTTTTATCTTAAACAATAACGGGAGAATTAAGTATCACATCAATCAAAACAAAGGATTGAGTAATAATACAGCCTTGTCTTTATATGAAGATGCCGATAAAAATCTTTGGGTAGGATTGGACAACGGGATCAATTGCATTAATCTGCAATCTCCGATACAAAACTTTGTTGATGACACCGGAATTTTAGGAACCGTTTATACTTCAAAACTTTATAAAGGTAATTTGTATGTAGGAACCAATCAAGGTTTGTTTTATAAAAACTATCTGACTAATGATGAATTTAAATTTGTAAACGGAACTAAAGGGCAGGTTTGGTCTTTGTTTGAGTACGATGGAACGCTTTTTTGCGGTCATGATTCGGGAACATTTGTGATTGATAATGCTGTTGCAAAAAATATATTTTCTGCATCTGGTACTTGGAAATTTGAAACTGTCCCCAATCAAAAAGGGCTCTTACTCCAAGGGAATTACTACGGAATTTCTGTTTTGGCAAAAACGAATAATCAATGGAGTTTTAGAAATAAAATTACAGGATTTGATTATTCCTCAAAATATTTTGAAATCACGAATGCGCTGAATGTATATGTAAGTCACGAATATAAAGGAGTTTATAGGCTGGAACTAGACGGAAAACTGTCAAAAACAAAACCTTTTGTGACCTATAAAACACCCGAAAAAGGTAAAAATGCCAGTCTAACTAAGTTCAACAACATAATTTACTATGCTAATAAAGAAGGTATTTTTAAATTGAATGAGAAGACAAAACAATTCAGTAAGGATAATTTATTAAGTTCTGTTTTCGAAAAAGATGAATATACTTCGGGAAAATTGATTGTTGATAATTCCAATAAAATATGGTTGTTTTCTAAAAATTACATCCATTATTTTTCATTGAGTAAACTAAGTAATCAACTGAAACAAAATGTAATTCCGATTCCCGCTTCATTAACAAATTCGATGTTAGGCTACGAAAACATTACTCAAATTTCCAATTCCAATTATTTGATAGGAACTACTGATGGGTATTATATTTTGAATCTTAATGAATTGAGTTTTAAAAATCATAACGTCTCTATTTCCGCAATTACAACAAATAAGTTAAATGAAACTTCCGAAAACCGTTCCATTCAGGAAGAGGGCAGTTTTAAATACGATGAAAATAATATAACCATTAATTATACCGTTCCTGAATTTAATAAATACATCAATGCTGAATTTCAATATTTATTAGAAGGATTTCAAGAGGAGTGGAGCGAATGGAGCGCAAAATCAACGGTGAATTTTAAAAATTTGCCTCCTGGTGAATATACTTTTAAGGTGAGAGCTAAATTTGCGAATTCTACTTTAGAAGATACCGCTATATATACTTTTACTGTTGAAAAGCCTTGGTATTTAACCAATATTGCTCTTTTTTTCTATTTTATTTTTGTGATTGTGATGGCTCGATTTATTCATAAGGCCTATAAAAACTACTATCAAAAACAAAAAGAGAAATTGATAGAAGAGAATAATTTGTTGTTAGAGATTAAAGAGCTTGAAAACGAGCAGGAATTAATGCGCATTAGAAACGAACAGCTTTCACAAGATGTAGATACTAAAAATAGAGAGTTGGCTGTTTCTACGATGAGTTTGAATAGTAAAAATGAGTTGCTGGCTTTTATCAAAGATGATTTAAAGAAAACGCCTGATGATGGCAACAGAAGTATAAAATCAGTCATCTCTACAATTAATAAGAACATAACTGAAGGCGATAGCTGGAGTGTATTCAAAGAAGCTTTTGATAATGCCGATAAAGACTTTTTGAAAAAAATGAAACTGGCGCATCCGTCCTTAACTCCAAACGATTTGAGATTATGTGCCTACTTGAGATTAAATCTTTCCTCGAAAGAAGTAGCACCTTTGCTAAATATTTCTGTACGAAGCGTTGAGATAAAAAGATATCGTTTGCGTAAGAAAATGGAATTGTCGCACGAACAAGGACTTGTAGAGTACATTTTAGCTGTATAGTTCCGTCTGAATTTTACAAATAAAACTATACATTACCACAACAATACCGTTATTGTTGTGGTTTTTTTGTTTTTAGAGAAAATCTAGATTTCTTAATTTCTTCTTAATTTTCAGCCCTTTTTTAAATATTATGAATTAAACAAGTGATTTTTTGCATTGTATGTTTTTTGTAGAGGTTCTTTTTGATTTATTATTAGTTGTTCCGATTAATTTTATAATTCACAAAAAATATAAATTATGAAGTCAAACTATCTACTAATCCTTTTTCTATTTCTATCCTCTTTTGGTTTTGCCCAAGGATATGATGTAGGAGGAGTTGTTAAAGAAACCGGTTCTGGTTTACCTATACCTGGAGTAAATGTTCAAGTTAAAAATTCAACGATTGGGACGGCGACAGACATGGATGGTCGTTTTTCTCTAAAAGGAGTTTCCTCTGGCGCAACTTTAATATTTTCATATTTAGGATTTAAAAATTTTGAATATAAAGTAGTATCTAATACTAGTACTCTTTCTATTTCGTTACAGGAAGATTCTAAAGTATTGGATGAAGTTGTAGTAATTGGATATGGAAGTCAAAAAAAGCGAGAAGTAACAGGAGCAGTTTCTGTGGTAGACAGCAAAACTTTGGAAGCTTTAAAACCAGTTAAAATTGAGCAAGCTTTACAAGGAACTGTTTCCGGAGTGAATGTTACAACTACTTCGGGTGCTCCAGGTGCCGCTTTGGATATTCGCATCAGAGGTATTGCAACCAATGGTGAAAACAGACCTACAACCATCATCGATGGATATGTTGGAGAACTTGGATTATTAAATCCAAATGATGTCGAGTCCATCACCGTTTTAAAAGATGCCCAAGCAGCTATTTATGGTACTATTGGTGCTAATGGGGTTATTCTTATCACGACAAAATCCGGGAAAAAGAATTCGAAATCAAAAATTAGTTACAATACCTATACAGGTTTTCAGGAAACGTCAAGAACATTACCAATGCTTAACGCTACTGAATACGCTTTATTATTGAATGAAAGTTATGCTAATGGTGGTAACGCAATTCCTTTTCCTAATGTTTCTGGTTTAGGCAAAGGCACAAACTGGCAAAATGAAGTTTTCAGCACCAGTGTTCCTATTATCAATCATGACATTTCCTTTTCTGGTGGATCAGATAAAATTACCTATGCGGTAAGTGGTTCTCATTTAGATCAGGAAGGAATTATTGGAGAAAGTAAATCCGGTTTTTTAAGAAATACAGCCAGAGTTTCTCTAGGTGCTGATGTTACTGAGAAATTGAAATTGAAAACAAACGTAATCTATACTTATTTTAATAGAAAATCATTAAACGAAAGTGGTTTAGGTTCTGTTTTGTTCAATGCTTTGAATACACCATCAACACTTACACCGTATGATGCAAATGGGGATTTTACAAAAGTGCCTACAAATACTGGGTTAGGAATTGAAATTATAAATCCATTGGCTCAAATTGCAAATACTTATAATGACTACAACTTCAAAAAAGTCAATGGTAATTTTGGATTAGATTATAAAGTTTTCAAGGATTTTACCATTTCGAGTTCAATTGGTTTTAATACATCAAACAGTGAGTCTAAATCGTTTGCCAAGCAAATTCTATATTGGATAAACCCTTCGGATAAGGTATTTGATGTTTTGAGAAGTTCGGTTTCCCAAAGCGCTATTAATGATAATGATTATTCATTTGATTTATTTGGAACCTATACTAAGAAAATTGGAAATCACAATGTAGTTGCAACTGTAGGAAATACTATTTTCAAACAATACGGAAACGGGTTATTTGCAACTGGATTTGACGTTCCTTACAATTCATGGGAATTTGCAGATATAGCATTGACCAAAGGAATTTCTGAAACTGTACCAAACGGTTCCTATAATTACGACGAACGAAGACTTTCTTATTTTGCAAGAGCACAATATGATTACAAAGGGAAGTACCTTTTTTCTGCGATGATACGACGTGATGCTTCGACAAAATTTGGACCTGGAAATAAAGTGGGTTATTTTCCATCTTTTACTGCAGGTTGGGTAATTTCTGATGAAGGTTTCTTTGGAGAAGACAAACTAATAAACTTCATGAAATTGAGAGGGAGCTACGGTACTTTAGGAAATGACCAGATTCCAAACAATGGATATGTTTCGCAATTAAGCGGAGAAGCGACCTATGTTTTCGATGATGTTTTAGTGAATGGTTTAGCTACAGGACAAATTCCAAATCCAAATTTGAAATGGGAAGAAGCCAGAAAATTTGACGTTGGTTTAGACCTTAAATTTATACAAAATAAAGTTTCTATTGTTGCGGATTATTTTATTGATACCAGAGCCGATTTGTTAATTCCATTTATACCTGTTTCTGGAATCAACGGAACAGCAGCTCCTGGTGCAGGTTCTCCAACAATCAATGCAGGAACGGTAAGAAACTCAGGATTAGAGTTTGCAATAGATTACAAAAACAAATTCTCGGAGAATTTTTCGATGAGTGTTGGGTACAATGTTACGTTCCTTAAAAACGAAGTATTAGCCGTAAACAACGGAATAGGATATATTGAAGGAGGTTCATTTGGCGTAGGCCAACAAGCACCTTCAAGAATGGAAGTAGGTCAGCCAATAGGTTATTTTTATGGCTACAAAACAGACGGAATTTTTCAAAACCAGTCAGAAGTTGATGCACATCCGTCTCAATTATCTTTGGGTGCTGACGCCAGTCCTGGAGACCTTCGTTTTGTAGATGTAAATGGAGATGGAATTCTTAATTCAAGTGACAGAACGAATATTGGAGATCCAATTCCTGAAGCTACAATGGGTTTCAATTTACAAATGAATTACAAAAACTTTGATTTTGCAGTCTATACTTTTGCTTCCGTAGGAAATGATATGGTGAGAAATTACGAAAGAAACCTTACAGATGTCAATCGACTTAATTATGTTTTAGACCGTTGGACTGGCGAGGGAAGTACTAATACTACTCCAAGAGTGACTACAAGTGCTACAGGAAATTCTACTTTCTCCAGTTATTTTGTTGAAGATGCTTCCTATTTAAGAATCCAAAACATGCAGTTGGGATATTCAATAAATTCTAAATTTTCTGAAAAAGCAGGAATCACAAAACTGCGTTTGTATGCGGGTGTAAATAATTTATACACGTTTACAAAATACAAAGGTTTTGATCCGGGTGCTTCTAATGGAGCTCCAATTGGCGGAGGAATTGACTATGGTTTTTATCCAATCCCAAGAACCTATTTGTTAGGTTTAAACATTAATTTTTAATTCGTATTAAAATGAAAAAGTATCTATTTATTACCCTTATATCGATAACAATCTTCTCAACTGTAACCATTTCCTGTAGTGATGATTTTGTGGATCGACCGATAGAATATTCGATTGATTCTGAGAATTATTTTAATTCAAAATCAGATTATGACAATGCTTTAATTGCAGCGTATGATTTGTTGCAAACCACATATCTAAATGCATTGTTAGGCGAAATAGCTTCAGATAATACTTTGGCTGGTGGCGAAAGTCAATCTGATACTCCTGGTTTTCAGCAAATTGATGATATGATTCACACACCCGTGAACAGCAATCTAAAAAACTTATGGGACTGGATGTTCGCAGGAGTGCAAAGAGCCAATTACATTTTGGAATTCAAAGACAAAACTGATTTTGAAGGGAAAAATCAAGTGATTGGTGAAGCTCGTTTTCTTAGAGCCTATTATCATTTTGAATTAGTAAAATGGTTTGGTGGAATCCCATTGAAAGGGGACGCAAGATTCAGTTCTGGTGACGAGAAAATAATTCCGCGTTCATCCGTTTCAGAAGTGTATGCTTCAATTGAAGCCGATTTAATTTTTGCTTCTGAAAACTTATCTGCAACAGCAGCACAAAAAGGAAGAGCAACAAAAGGCGCGGCATTAGCATTATTAGGAAAAGCATATTTGTACCAAAATAAATACCCACAAGCGGTAGCAACTTTCGAAAGTTTAATTGGAACTTCTTCGTATTCATTGGTTTCAGATTACAATACTATTTTTGAAAATGCTGGAGAGAATGGATTAGAATCGGTTTTCGAAGTACAATACACGGATGTTGAAGGTGCAGGTTTTGGATGTCTCCAATGTAGCGAAGGAAATGTAGCCGTGGGTTTTAGTGGACCAAGAAATTATTCAGGTGATTTATTTACTTCGGGTTTCAGTTTTAATGTACCAACTCAGAAAGTCGTAAACGCATTTGAAGCCGGAGATAGAAGAGAAGCAGTAGCAATATTAGATATCGAAGCTTGGGCGACAGCAACAGGAGCTACTTTTGGAAAAGGATATGAACACACCGGTTTTTTCAACAGAAAATACATTCCAAGAAAAAGAAGTGCCAACGCACAAGGAGATTTAAACCTAACTAATCCTAATAATTACAGGGCCATTCGCTATGCAGATGTTCTTTTGATGGCGGCCGAAGCTTACAATCGCGGAGGAATCGATGATACTAAAGCAAGAGTATATTTGAACCAAGTTAGAAGACGTGCTTTTGGTGATTTGAATCATGATATTTCGTCTTCTGGAGCAGCTTTGACTGACTTTATTTTAGCAGAAAGAAGAGTGGAATTAGTTGGTGAAGGACACCGTTTCTTCGATTTAGTACGAACTGGTAAAGCAGCTCAGGAAATTACTGGATTTACAGCCAACAAAAATGAATTGTTTCCAATTCCTATTGAGGAAATTCAATTTGCAAATGGAAATTGGACACAAAATCCTGGATATTAAAAACTAATATTATTTAAATATGAAAAACTTAAAATTAATACTAAGTCTTTTTGCTCTAATCCTCTTTTTAGGATGCTCAGACGAAAATAACGACGTAGATCTGGATGGAGTAAATGCTCCTTCAAATATATCTGCTCTGACGACCATTACTCAGGATAACTCAGGAAATGTTACTTTTTTGCCTCGTGGCGAAGGAGTTACTCAGTTCGAAATTTATTTTGGGGATACAACTACAGCTCCTGTATATGTAAACCCCGGAAGTACGATTACCCATAAATACAGAGAAGGTAAATTTCAAGCAAAAATTGTAGGGGTAACTATTAATGGTAAAAAAACCGAAACGATTCAAGAGGTAACAGTTTCTTTTTTGGCACCAACCAATTTTGAACCTACTATAACTATTGGAAGCAATCTTTCGATTAATGTAACTGCCAAAGCGGAATTAGAGACCTTCTTTCAGGTTTATTTTGGAGATGTAGCAAATGAAGTTCCGGTAGATTTCATGCAAGATGAGGTGATTACGCACACGTATTTAAATCCGGGAACGTATCAAGTAAAAGTGGTTGCACTAAGCGGAGGAGTTGCTACGACACAAAAAACACAAAGTGTAACAGTAACTAATTTATTCGCTGCGCCAGTTCCTACAATTCCGGCAGCAAATGTCATTTCCATGTTTAGCGACAGTTATACAAATGTTGCGGTTGATACTTGGAGAACTTCTTGGTCACAGGCAAATTTAGAAGATATTGATATTAGTGGCAACAAAACTAAAAAGTACAGTGCCTTGAATTTTGTTGGTATCGAAGCAACTACAACTCCAATCAATGCTTCGGCTATGACTTTCTTTCACGTAGATGTTTGGTCGTCTGATTTTACAGAGTTTAAAGTTAAACTAGTCGATTTTGGAGCTAATGGAGCTTTTGGAGGAGGAGATGATAAAGAACATGAAATCACGATTCCTAATCCTGAAAAGGAGAAATGGGTGAGTTTAGATATTCCGTTAAGTGACTTCACCGGATTGACTACTCGTTCTCATATTGCTCAATTAATCTTTGTTGGTGCGCCTTCTGGAAATACTACGGTTTATGTGGATAATGTTTTCTTTTACAATCAAGCAGGTTCAATCACAGCAGCTCCAACTCCAAGTGTAGCGGCATCCAAAGTAATTTCTATGTTCAGCGACGCCTATACAAATGTAACTGTTGACACCTGGAGAACTTCTTGGTCAAGTGCCACGTTGACGGATTTGAGTATTAATGGAAATGCAACAAAAAAATACAGTGCATTGGATTTTGTTGGAATAGAAGCGACTACAACGCCTATAAATGCTACTGCAATGACGCATTTTCACACTGACGTTTGGTCCTCAGATTTTACACAGTTCAAAATAAAATTAGTCGATTTTGGTGCGAATGGAGCTTTTGGAGGAGGAGATGATGTAGAACATGAAATTACAATTTCGTCACCAGCTAAAGGATCTTGGGTAAGTTTAGATATTCCGTTAAGTTCCTTTACAGGATTAACTACGCGAGCACATATTGCACAGTTAATTTATGTGGGTGCGCCTTCTGGAAATAACACTGTTTATATAGATAATGTTTATTTTTATAATTAATAAAAACAGAAAAAATCAACTAATTATGGATTTAAAATGAGTTTGTATAAAATCAGTATTTTAACTACATTTTTTTAAAAAAATATTTAAAATGAAAAAAATAATCATAAATATAGTATCCGTTTTTGTCCTTCTTTTGATGGTCAATTGTCAGGAAGATAATTTAGGTTTTGGAGCATTAGACACGCCAACAAATCTTCAGGTAACGGCGGAAATAATAGGGAAATCAGCTGCATTTCCAAACGGAGATGGTTCCGGAAAAGTAAAATTTACCAGTACTGCAGAAAATGCTATTTCGTACAAGTACATTTTTAGTGATGGGACTTCAAAAAATTCACCAAGCGGTATATTTGAAAATGCTTTTGCAAAACCAGGTACAAATACGTATACAGTGACTGTAATTGCCTCTGGAGCAGGAGGAGTTGCTACTAATGTTACTTTGGAAGTAACAGTTTTTAGTAATTTTAAAGATGAGCAAGCGGTACAATTTCTAACAGGTGGTGCTTCCAGAAAATGGTATTGGGCACAAACAGAACTAGGGCATTTGGGCGTTGGTCCAAACGTAGCGTGGTCTGATCCTACTTTTGGAACAAAAAATTATTACCCGGATTTTTACTCCGCTAAAGCCAATGAGAAATCAGCTACCTGTTTGTACAATAGTATAATGACTTTTTCTTTAGTTGGTGATCAAATGAAATTTGAGTTGGATAACAAAGGTCAAACGTATTATAATGGTGCTTTTAAAGGCGGTGGAGAGGATGCCTGTTATGATTTAAATACCAGTGGAGCAAAAACAGTGACTTTGAGTAAGTCAGACTCTTTTGTGACAATGAATCCAGATAGTGCCACGCAGACCAGAGGGACTACAATAAATATTGCTGACGGAGGTTTTATGGGCTATTATGTTGGGTCTAGTTCTTACGAAATTCTATCAATTACAGATAATCGTATGGTTGTGCGAGTGATTCAGTCAGGAAATCCATTTTTGGCGTGGTATCATATTTTCACAACAACGATTCCTGGTACAGTTGTAACTCCAACTCCGACTGCAAATTATACCGTTTTGAAATTTTCTGACGAATTTAATATTGACGGTGCTCCGGATCCTACAAAATGGGGATATGACCTTGGTGCTGGCGGTTGGGGTAATGGCGAAGCCCAAACCTATACAAGCGCTTCGGATAATGTAATTGTTCAAGGTGGAAATCTAAAAATTACGGCTAAAAAATCAGGAACAGGTTATACTTCCTCAAGATTAAAAACAGAAGATAAATATGAATTTACCTATGGTAAAATTGAAGTAAAAGCAAAATTACCTGTTGGTGGTGGAACTTGGCCGGCGATTTGGTCTTTAGGACAAGATTATAAAACAAATGCTTGGCCAAAATGTGGTGAAATTGATTTCATGGAGCACAAAGGAAATGATCCGAATGTAATTCACGGGACATTACATTATCCGGGTAATTTTGGTGCAAACCCAAACACAGCTACAACAACAATAACAAATGCATCTACTGAATTCCATATTTACAAAACAATCTGGAGTCCTACTTCAATTCAGTTTTATGTAGATGATAAGCTCTTTCATTCTTTTGTCAATAGTGCTTCAGTACCTTTCAACAGTGATTTTTTCTTAATATTGAATGTAGCAATGGGAGGGAGTTTTGGAGGAGCAATTGACCCTGCTTTTTCGCAGTCTTCAATGGAAATTGATTATGTAAGGATTTATCAATAAAATATGTAATGAATTTATAAAGGTCGGTTCTTTTACCGACCTTTTAATTATAACAAAAAGGATAAAGATGAGAAATAAATCCCTGTTAGCATTATTTGCTATTACAGCTTTAATAATTGCAGGCTGCAGCAATAAAATTTTAAAATCACCTGTTTCTTATTCCAAAGAAAATATTTTAGATGCTAAAGTAGATTCTGTAATCAAATTGATGACTCTGGAAGAAAAAGTGGGGCAACTCAACCAGTATAACGGATTTTGGAATATTACAGGTCCAACTCCAAAAGAAGGTCAGGCAGCTAAAAAATACGAAGACCTGAAAAAAGGTTTAGTGGGATCGATGCTGAATGTAAAAGGAGTTAAAGATGTAAAAGCGTTGCAAAAAATTGCGGTAGAACAAACACGATTGGGAATTCCGTTACTTTTTGGGTTTGATGTCATTCACGGCTATAAAACCATCAGCCCAATTCCACTGGCCGAAGCAGCAAGTTGGGATTTAGAAGCAATAAAAAAGTCGGCGGCAATAGCGGCAGAAGAAGCGGCTTCCGTAGGACTGAACTGGACTTTTGCACCCATGGTTGATATTTCCAGAGATGCCCGCTGGGGTCGTGTTATGGAAGGAGCAGGTGAGGATACATTTTTAGGAAGTAAAATTGCCGTAGCTCGTGTGCAAGGTTTTCAAGGCGAAGATTTGGCCGCTACGAATACTATTTTGGCTTGCGCCAAACATTTTGCAGGATATGCGTTTGCAGAATCAGGAAGAGATTATAATGCGGTAGATATAAGTGAAACCGTGTTGCAGAATACAATTTTTCCTCCTTTTAAAGCGGCGGTTGGTGCAGGTGTTCGAACGTTTATGAATTCTTTTAATGAATTGAATGGAATTCCCGCAACAGGAAATGCTTATTTACAAAGAGAAGTTTTAAAAAGAGATTGGAAATTTGATGGTTTCGTAGTTTCTGATTGGGGTTCTATAAACGAGATGATACCACATGGTTATGCCAAAGACAGTAAACATGCTGCTGAAATAGCAATTAATGCCGGTTCAGACATGGATATGGAATCTAGTGCGTATGTGGAACATTTGGTAGCATTAGTGAAGGAAGGTAAAGTCAAGGAAAGTGATATTGATGATTCGACAAGACGCATTTTGAAAGTAAAGTTCGAATTGGGTTTGTTTGACGATCCATACAAATATTGTGATGAAAATCGAGAATTGGCAACCGTTGGGAAACAAGAATTTCAAGAAGGAGTTTTGGATGTAGCCAAAAAATCGATTGTGCTTTTGAAAAATGAAAAGGAAGTATTGCCTTTAAAAAAATCAGGTCAAAAAATTGCATTAATCGGTGCTTTGGCAAATGATAAAACGAGTCCTTTGGGGAGTTGGAGAATCGCTGCTGACGATAACTCGGCAGTTTCAGTTCTGGAAGGATTACAAAAGTATTCAGGGAACCAACTTACTTATGCTAAAGGAGCTGATGTAGCCGAGGGAAGAACACAATTCATTTGGGAAACTAAAATCAATACAACTGATAAGAGCGGATTTGCAGAAGCCATTGCGGTTGCAAAACAAGCCGATGTGGTAGTTATGGTTTTGGGAGAACACGGGTTGCAATCAGGCGAGGGAAGAAGTAGAGCAGATTTAGGTTTGCCGGGTGTTCAACAAGAATTATTGGAAGCAATTTATAAAGTCAATCCTAATGTTGTTTTGGTTTTAAATAACGGGCGACCATTAGCAATTCCTTGGGCTGATGAAAATATTCCTGCAATTGTTGAAGGATGGCATTTAGGAACGCAAAGTGGTAGCGCAATAGCACAAGTTTTATACGGTGATTATAACCCAAGCGGAAAATTGCCAATGACTTTTCCTAGAAATGTAGGTCAGGTTCCTATTTATTACAATTATAAAAATACAGGAAGACCGGTTATGAACGAACCCGAAAGTGTATTTTGGTCGCATTATATTGATGAAAAGAACACGCCTTTGTATCCTTTTGGTCACGGATTAAGTTATTCTAAATTTGAATACTCTAATTTACAATTATCATCTAATGCATTTGCTAAAAATGGTAAAATAGAAGTTTCAGTAACTATAAAAAATATTGGAAAAGTTACCGGAAAAGAGGTTGTTCAATTGTATATTAGAGATTTAATAGGAAGTATTACCCGTCCGGTAAAAGAGTTGAAAGGATTCGAAATGATCGAATTGCAACCTAACGAAACCAAAAAAGTAGTATTTTCAATCGATGAAAAAACAATTGAATACTTCACAGCTAATAAAAAATGGGAAGCAGAAGCAGGTGACTTTAAAGTATACATCGGAGGAAGTTCAGTAACAAAGTTGGAAGGGGATTTTCAATATTCTAATTAAAATAAAATGAAAAAAATACTAATATTATTGCTTGTAGTTAATTTTTCTTTTGCACAACAGAACAAACGAAAACTAGTTTGGGAAGAAAATTTTGATGGTATCACATTAAACGAAAATAATTGGAATTTTGAGCTTGGAGATGGTTGTCCTAATTGTGGTTGGGGAAACAATGAACGACAACTGTACACGAAACAAAACCACACGGTTGCTAAAAATCAGTTAGTTATCACGGCCAAAAAGGTAGGTGATAAATACACTTCGACACGGATTACCACCAAAGGCAAAAAGGAGTTTCAATATGGTCGTTTCGAGGCAAGAGCAAAGTTGCCTGTTGGGCAAGGAGTATGGCCAGCCTGGTGGATGTTGGGTTCAAATATCAGTGAAGTCGGTTGGCCAAAATCTGGAGAAATCGATATTTTGGAATATGTAGGGAAAGAACCCAATATGGTTTTTACTTCTTTGCATACAAAAGACAGTCATGGAAACACTATAAATACCAAGAAAACAAGATTTGATGCTATCGAGGAAGGTTTTCACATTTACGCTGTAGAATGGACGAAAGATAAAATTGATTTTTTTGTAGATGATACTTTAGTGTATACCTTTCAACCTGAAAATAAAACAGAAGCAATTTGGCCATTCAACCAACCCTTTTATTTTATTGTCAATATGGCTATAGGAGGAAATTTTGGAGGTCCCGAAGTGGATGACACTATACTTCCGCAGGATTTTATAGTTGATTACATTCGAGTCTATCAATAATCAGAAATAATAACTAAAATAATTAAAAATAAAACAAGGTTAGGTTGTAATTAATTGATAATCAGACTTTGTTTTGTTTTTTCTAGTTTCAGATTTCATTTTTAGTAAAAGACTCTTAATTATTATTCGTCAGCATCCTATTTTTATAGGAATGTGAAAAAAGAAGAAAAATTTTAACAATTTTCAGCCTTGTTCTGTTAATTTTTATTAATTTTACTTGCATGTTAAAACAATAATTAGTTAAATTTGAAAACTTAACAAACCTAAATAAACACTAGCCTATAATAGAAAACTACTTTTTAGAGACATCTCTTATTTTATTTTAAAACTAAAAAGTATTATTATGGTTAATATACAACTCCCTGATGCGTCATTGGTAAAGGATTATGTCGCAGGTAACGAGGATGCCTTAGCTAAACTAATAAAAAGGCACGAATCAAAAATTTATGGTTTTATTTATTCGAAAATTCCGGATAAAGATATTACCAACGATATTTTTCAAGATACTTTTATCAAAGTAATTAAGACTTTGAAATCAAATTCATATAACGAAGAAGGTAAATTCTTACCATGGGTTATGCGTATATCCCATAATCTCGTTGTAGATCATTTCAGGAAGACAAAAAAAATGCCCATGTTTAGAGAAACCGAAGAGTTCTCTATTTTTTCAATAATGTCAGATGATTGTCAAACGATAGAGAATAAAATAATTTCGGAACAAGTCGAAATGGATTTAAAGAAACTAATCGAAGGACTTCCGGCTGATCAAAAAGAGGTGTTGGTGATGCGAATGTATCAGGACATGAGTTTTAAGGAAATTTCGGAATCGACGGGAGTTAGCATCAATACCGCTTTAGGAAGAATGCGTTATGCTTTGATGAATTTGAGAAAAGTGATAGACAAACACCAAATTGTTTTGACCAATTAACAATATGTTTAAACTTGCTGCGTTGTAATGTAAAGAAAAATATATATTACTCTATGGCAAAAATTTACTCAAAAAAAGAATCAGTTTCAAAAAACAGGAAACCAAGTAAAGAAACAATTTCTTTCTTATTAAGCTATTCCAAAGCGTTAAGCATAATAAAAATAGACAATAAAAGTTTCGAAATCATATCGAATTAAAAACACCTGATTCCAATTATAGTTGGTCTTAAGTGTATTTAATTTGGTTTTTAAATTATTAAAAAATCCCATTATTTTAAAAAAATAATGGGATTTTTTGTTCAATGAGGTTTTATTTTTTGTTGTAGGAATCAAGGACTGTTTTTCTGCCAATTGTTTTTGTGATAATATCTTTGTCTAAATCCCAGCCACGAGCCGGAGAATATTGCCTTCCGTACCAAATAATCTGAAGGTGTAAATCATTCCAAAGTTCTTCAGGAAAAATACGTTTCGCATCTTTCTCTGTTTGGACAACATTTTTTCCGTTTGTCAAATTCCATCGATACATCAATCGATGAATGTGAGTATCAACAGGAAAAGCAGGAACTCCAAAGGCTTGCGACATTACAACACTTGCTGTTTTATGTCCTACCGCAGGTAATTCTTCTAAAAACTCAAAACTTTGAGGTACTTTTCCATCATGTTTGTCAATTAAAATATGGGATAAACCATGAATTCCTTTTGATTTCATTGGCGATAAGCCACAAGGACGAATGATTTCCTTAATTTCCCCCACAGACATTTTTATCATATCGTATGGATTGTCAGCTTTAGCAAAAAGTAAAGGTGTAATTTGGTTCACGCGAACATCCGTACATTGTGCCGAAAGTAAAACAGCAATCAATAACGTATAAGGATCCTTATGGTCTAAAGGAACTGGAATCGTTGGGTATAACTCTTTTAACGTATTTATAACAAACGTTACACGTTCTTGTTTATTCATTATTCATTAAATTTGATTTGTAAAGAAAAACAATTTGATTGGCAATAGCAAAATTCAAATTCAATTCAAATAAATAAAAAATATAAATAATGACAACATTAAAAAAAGGAGATAAAGCACCTAATTTTTCTGGTCTGGACCAAGACGGAAAATCACATCAATTAGCGGATTATGCGGGTAAAAAATTAGTCGTTTTCTTTTATCCAAAAGCAAATACGCCAGGCTGCACTGCAGAAGCTTGTGATTTAAGAGACAATTTCGAACGATTCCAAGCTAATAATTATGAGCTGTTAGGCGTTAGTGCCGATGCGCAAAAAGCACAAGCTAAATTCAAAGAAAAATTTGATTTTCCGTTTCCGTTACTTGCTGATGAGGATAAATCGGTAATTCAGGCTTTTGGAGTTTGGGGGCCAAAGAAGTTTATGGGAAAAGAATATGACGGTATTCACAGAACAACATTTGTAATTGATGAAAAAGGAATTATCGAAGATGTGATTTCAGATGTGAAAACGAAGGCTCATGCAGCTCAGATATTGAAGTAAGTGTTCAGTAATCAGTTATTAGTGTTCAGTTACTGCAATTACAAATAAGTATACAAAAACTGAAATTAAATTTTGACAAACAAAATAAAGTCCAGAGTTGAGGTGTTAAATGACCTCAATTCTGGACTTTGTTTTGTAATTTAAATCGAAATTTCATGACTGATTCCGATAGTTATTAGGACTAGCAACTGAACACTAATAACTGATTACTGACCACTATTCGCTAATTGCTTTCCTTCAAAACTTTGTTTGGGTCATACCCAAAAAGGCGGTGTTCTTTGATTATTTCTGCAATACCAGTAGGAAGCATTATTTCCCAACCCGGTTTTCCATTATTAATCATATTTAAAACTTCACGAGAGAAAACTTCTAAAATCGAAGGGTCATAATCATCTATATCAACTACTTTTCCGTTGAATTTAAAGAATTTGTATAATTCTTTCATTCTAGGATGTACTTTTAAGTTTTCTGATGTGATGATTTCTCCGTCTTCTCCAATCATTGGATACAAGAAAACTTTCATATCGCGATAGAATAATTTTCCAAATGCTTCCAAAATTCCACCACTTAAATGACGGTAATATTTCTCATCAAAAATGTCTACTAAATTATTCACGCCCATGGCTAATCCCATTCTGGCTTTGGTATAATTAGCAAAATACTCCACCACTTTATAGTATTCCTGGAAGTTTGAAATCATTACTGTTTGTCCAAGTGAACACAGTAACTCCGCTCTATCCATAAAATCTCTTTCATCAATTTCACCATCAGAACGTAAGTTTGATAATGTAATTTCAAAAACTACCAGTGTGTTTTCGGCATTTACCTTATTCTCATTCAGGAACATTTTTAATGATTTCTCATACATGTCCATGTTCACTTTAGTAACGGGACGAAAACTACCTCTAAAAGCAAGAATATTTTTCTTGTATAAAATTGCTGCAGGAAGAATGTTTTTACCTTCAGGGTTAAACATTACCGCATCAGTCATTCCGTTTTTTACTAATTGTAAACTCATCAAACGATTGTCAACATCAGCAAAACGAGGTCCTGAGAAATTTATAGTGTCTATTTCTAATTGATCTTTATCTAGGTGATCGTATAAATAACGCAACAATCGTTTAGGATCATTGTATTTATAATATGCTCCATAAATTAAGTTTACACCAAGAATACCAAGCGTTTCTTGTTGCAAGCGGACATCAGTTTCTTTAAATCGAATGTGAATGATAATCTCGTTATAATCCTCATCTGGTTCAATTTGATAACTAATTCCAACCCAACCATGTCCTTTGAATTGTTTTGCAAAATCTATCGTAGCTACAGTATTGGCATAACTAAAAAACATTTTATTAGGATGTTTTTCTCTGCTCAATCTTTTTTCTATCAGATTTACTTCATGAGAAAGCATTTTTTTAAGTCGGCTTTCGGTTACATAACGGCCGTCTTCTTCAACGCCATATACAGCATCACTAAAGTCTTTGTCATAAGCTGACATTGCTTTTGCAATTGTACCCGAAGAACCACCAGATCTAAAAAAATGTCTTACAGTTTCTTGACCAGCTCCAATTTCTGCAAAAGTTCCGTAAATATTTTCATTTAAATTGATACGTAGTGCTTTGTCTTTAATCGAAGGGATTTGTTCGATGATTTTGTCACCTTTTAATTTTATTTCTGTATCCATTTTCTTTTAATATGGCTAATATGTTGCAAAGTTAATGAAATAGGTTTCTAATGAAAGATAATTAACCCTATTTTTGTAAATAAAAGCAATAAAATTGAAGGTATATTTTTTAGGAACTGGCACATCACAAGGGATTCCTGTTATTGGGAGTAACCATCCGGTATGTAAAAGCACTGATTTTAAAGACAAAAGACTGAGAGTTTCCGTTTGGATTTCTTGGGGAAACCATTCTTTTGTTATTGACTGCGGACCTGATTTTAGACAGCAAATGCTTTCTTCAAATTGTCAAAAAGTAGATGGAATCCTCTTTACTCACGAACATGCTGACCACACAGCAGGAATAGATGATATTCGCCCGTTTAATTTTAAACAGGGAGAAATCCCAATTTATGCACATCAAAGGGTTATCGATAATCTGAGAAGGCGGTTTGATTACGTTTTTGAAACGGTAAATAAATACCCGGGAGCACCTTCTGTTGCAACTATTGAAGTTGTTAATAATGAACCATTTTCTCTTGGAAATAAGACGGTGATTCCTATTGATGTAATGCATGGAAATCTCCAGGTTTTTGGGTATCGAATAGATGATTTTGCCTATTTAACGGATGTGAAAACTATTGAAAAAAGCGAAATCGAAAAATTAAAAAACTTAAAAGTATTGGTTATAAATGCGTTACGGGAAGAGCCTCATGATACGCATTTCAATTTGAAAGAAGCATTAGATTTTATAACTTTGGTCCAGCCAAAAACAACATATCTTACACACATTAGTCATATTATGGGATATCATGAAGAGGTTCAAAAAAACCTTCCTCCAAATGTTTTCCTAGCATACGACAATTTAGAAATTACACTATAATTCAATTTACAATGAAACAGTCATTATTCCTTTATCTCACTATTTTAGCGGTACTTTCTTCGATTTTCACTTATATGTTTTTGAGTAAACAGGTCGAATTTGAACAAAAAAGATATGAGAAAACTACAAAAAAGCTAAGAGACAGTCTACGTTTAGTTTCGAATCAGCTGACTGATGCTAACTATTTTTCTTTGGCAAAAAATGAAAATGCGCAAAATTATTTTGATTCAGGAAGTTCAGAAAAAATAATTCAATACGAGAAATTAATTCCTGTTGTTACTGAAAAATTATTGGATTACAACTCTAACCCAAAAGGAAATCCTTACACTGGGCAAGATCAAATTGGGGCAAATAAATTTATTGTCAATAAAGTAAGAATCCTAAACCACAGATGGATTATTGCAGACTTTAGTGACGGTGAAATTTGGGGTGAGGTTTTATTGAAATATTTTGTAAATGCTGATGACAGTATTTCTTTTGAAGTAAATCAATCATTGTTATATCAAAAATAAGCATGAAAAAAGGATTATTGTTTTCGGTAATGATCATTTTTGCTTTTTCTTGTGCAAAACAGATGGATCAAAAAAAGGAATCCAAGACTTCAATTCTAAAAGAAGAAAAACCACAATTAGTAGGAGGAGATTTGGATGAACATGGTTGTAAAGCTTCTGCCGGTTATACCTGGTCTGCGTTGAGAAAGGAGTGTATTCGAGTTTTCGAAATCGGAACTCGATTAAATCATTATGAACAAGAAAGTGCAACTACATCAGCTTTTGTAATTTTTGAAGCTAATGGAAATAAAGCAGAATTGTTTCTGGATACCCAAAAGGAATCTATTATCTTAGAACGAAAAGCCGAAGGCCAACCATGGGTTAAGGATGATTGGCAATTGATTCCTTGGAAAGGTTATGTTTTGAAAAAAGCCGAAGAAATTAAATATACAGGACAATAAAATCAGTTAGTTGTTTACTAACCAATTTTTAAAGTCATAGAAATTTTGTGGCGCCACTCCATGACCCACAGGATATTCCTTATAGGTTATATTTATTCCTAAATTTTCTAGTATTGCAGGTGTTTTTCTAGCCCATTCTACAGGGATTACTTGATCTACAGTTCCGTGTGAAGCAAATATTTTCAAGTTAGTAAAGCTGTTTTTAAGATAATTCTCAGCCACAATTTCTAAATTCAAATAGCCACTCATAGCTACCACTTTTTGAACTTTTTCTGGGTAAGAAAGTGCCACAGCATAACTCAAGATTGATCCTTGGCTGAAACCAACTAGAGCAATTTGTGTTTCATCGATTGGATAATTAGCGACTAACTCATCAATAAAGCCAGCGATTATATCCCTTGAAACTTTAGCTTGCTCATGGTCTGAAAATTTATTTTGATCCGCATCAAAGTTTATCGCGTACCAAGCATAACTGCCGTATTGCAAGTCATAAGGCGCACGTGCTGAGATGATATAATATTCCTCTGGAAGTTCGGTTGCAAATGAAAACAAATCTTCTTCATTGCTGCCATATCCATGTAATAAAAGGATAAGAGGATTTTTGTCTAATTTTATTTTAGGTTCTCGTATTTTATATTCTAAAGATAAATTCATCGGATTATGATATGTTTTTAAGCCATTTTTGAAAATAAGTTCCCAATAAAGGAACTGGTTTTATTTCTCCTTTTATAGCACTCGTAATGCCGTAAGACCATAAAACAAATACAAAAATCCACATAGGAGCAGAAATCATTAAGCTGTCAAAATTGCTGATGATTAATCCCAGTGATATAAAAGTTAATGTGAGTCCCAGTCCTTGGCGGATGTGAAAAGAAGCAAATGCATTTTTATCTTCGGAGTTCATGGACATCGCTATAAACACGCCAATTCCTAAAATATAGCTTGTTATGGCGGCAGTCTTTCCCGACTCAGAATTATTATTATTATTATTATTATTATTATTATTCATTTTCTATGCTAAAATTAATTTTTCTTGATTCACAATTCCGATAACTTTTCCTTTCATTTCTGTTTCCAGAAACGCTGAGTTTTTCGATTTGGATAAAATGGATGATTTTGCGAAAGTGCTTTTTGGTTCAGGGTTAAATAAGGTAATATTTGCTTTAGAACCTTCATTTATGACTTGGATATCGATACCGAAAGTAGATTTTCCAGCGGTCAATTTATCTATTACAGTTTCTAATGGCAATACGGTCATCAAAGCACCAAAAGCACTTTCCATTCCAATTGTCCCATTTTTGGCGCCATCAAATTCCATTTTCTTGTGTTCAATGTCTATCGGATTATGGTCGGATGTAATCATATCAATCGTTCCGTCTTTTACCCCTTTCAACAATGCTTTTCTATCGGTTTCAGTTCTAAGTGGTGGTGAAACTTTATAACGGGTATCAAAACCTTCCAGTTTTTCATCTGTTAAAACTAAATTATGTACAGCAACGCTACACGTTACATTTAGTCCATTCGCTTTAGCCTCTTTGATTAATTGAACTGATTTTTTAGTCGAAATCGTCGGAATGTGAAGTTTTCCTCCGGTATATTCTAACAGAAATAAATTTCTTGCGATTTGTAATTCTTCGGCAAGATTTGGAATTCCTTTCAAACCTAATCGGGTAGAAACAATGCCTTCATTTGCTACTCCGTTTCCTTTTATATTTTCGTCTTGGGAAAAAGCAAGAATCAATCCATCAAAATCCTGAACGTATTGTAAGGCAATTTTCAGCAAATTAGCATTATCCAAACTTTTATTATAATCTCCAAAAGCAACTGCTCCTGCTTTTTTCATATCATACAATTCAGCCATGTCTTTTCCTACGCTTTCTTTGCTTAAAGCGCCAATAGGATAGAGTTGCGTTGCAAATCCTTGTGCTTTATTCAATACAAAATTCACTTGGGATTGATTGTCAATAATAGGGAAGGAGTTGGGTTGTAAAGCGATTGCGGTAAAACCACTTTTGGCAGCTACTGTAAGTCCGTTTGATATCGTTTCTCGGTCTTCAAAACCAGGTTCTCCTAAAGAAACGCTGCTGTCAAACCAGCCTTGTGAAACATGTAAATTATCGAGTTTTATTTCGTCTAGTTTATCTGGATTTGGAAGTGATGTTCCAATTTTTTTTATAAAACCATCAACAATTAAAATATCTGCAGTCTTATTATGAAAGGGACTTTTTGAATCGATAATTTTGGCGCCTCTGATGATTAATTTCATATGTAGATAATATTTATTTTTAATGGAATATGGAATTCGCATAGTTGTGTTAACTTTTACGACCAAATTACGGTCATGCTCATTTCATATTAATTTTTAAGTATTGGACTTTCGTTAATTACTTTACGAATCGTATAATTGCCATTTCGGTTATCAGAAATAACAGTGCAAAGATAACAAACCATTTCCAAATTTGATTATCAGTTCTGTCAGTTTGTAAAGTGTTAAATAGCGATGGGATTGATTCGATTGTTTTATAGTCAGAAAGAATATTGTCATTGGCTGAAGCCAAATCACTTTCGGTTCTATTGTAATTGAAACTGATGTTTTCAATCCATTCTTTTTTATTGTAAATGCTGAAATTTCCCGCTTGTTCCGGATAATCATTGAAAGTCATTTTGACTTTATTATTCAGGATTTGTTGGATAGGAATGAATTGTTCATCTAAGCCTTTTACCGTTAAAATAGCGTCTTTGTTTAAGGATGCTTCGGTCAAATGGGGGTTGTTATCCCCAATTATCAAAGCATTTACGCCATTGTTTTGATTGTTCATCGCCATCTTGTAAAATGTAGGAACAATTAATGGAGATTGCTGGAAATTTGAATTTTCGATATTGATAGGAGCTGCAAAAATTGCAACTGCTGAAACCGAATTTGCTATCGAAGTCAAGAAAACACTTTGGTCCTCATAAGACAAAGCAGCAGGACTGGAGCTGGATAATGCAAATGAACTTTTTGTTTTTGGATACTGAAAATTAGTCACTTTATTTTCAAAAACACTATTGAATATAGGATGATTGAAGTTAATTTTAGTAATCAGTTTTTCTCTGTTTTCTAAAGAATTGAATGTAAGTTTTCCAAAATTTGATATAAAAGAATTCATATTTGAAATTGAACTTATTGCCGAAGGAATCACAATTAAATTGCCACCTTTTTCTACAAAAGATTTTAAAGTAGTTGCCAAAGCTTGCGGGATTTCATCCAATTCATTTAAAACAATCGCATCTTGTTCCTCCAATTTATTGTAATCCAATGCGCTTAAAGTATAATTGCTAAAATTGAATTCTTCACTGGTGTAAATTCGGGAAAGGAAATTGCTTTTCGCCGGTTCTCCAATACTGATTATGTTGGTTTTCTTAGCTTTTGAAATACTAAAATATAACGTATTATCGTAAGTCAATCCATTGTCAACTATAGAGAAATAGCCATGAAAAGCTTGTTTTGGAATCGTGAAGTTGAGGTTTTTTTTCTTTGTGTCTAATGTAACTATCGTCTTTGCAATGAGCTTGTTTTCATTGTATAACGAAATAGGAATCGGGTTAAAATCATCTCCATAACCAGATATTTGGACGCTAATTTCATAAAAATTTTCTAATGTTTTATTGATGAAGACGCTGTCAATAGAAACATTGTTTTTTTGTTCTGCTTTTGGGATTATAAATAAAGGCGAATCAGTTGCATCAGTATTTTTCAGTTGTTTTTCATCAAGACCAACAGCGTCGGTAATGATAACGATATCCTTTTTGAAAGCCGATTTATGTGCTTTTATTTTTGCTATTATATTATCCAATTGGAACGGAGTAGCGCTGTATTTTAAGTTTTGCAAAGCACCACGAACCGATTTTATATCTGTGTTCCAATAATTTTCAGAATTGGTAAGCAAAGAAAAATTTACATTTTCAGGAGTTTCTTCAAGCAGTTCCTGAACAGCACGTTTTAGCAATTCACCTTTTTTGCCTTTGGCTTGCATGCTAAAAGAATTGTCTAAAATAATATACAATTCGTTGTTTGCATTTTTACTGTCTTTTGACTCAAAAAAAGGTTGTGCAAATGCGATAATAATAAAAGCTAGTAGCAATAAACGAGAGGCTAGAAGCAACCATTTCTTGATTTTAGAGCTTTTTCGGGTTTGTATAGAAAGTGCTTTTAAGAAACGAACATTTGTGAAATATTCTTTTTTGAAACGGCGTAATTGAAATAAATGAACCAAAATTGGAACAATCAACAAGAACAGAAAGTATAAAATTTCGGGATGTTTAAAATGCATTCTGAGGTTGAGTTTACTTCACTGGATTTTATTTTCAATGGAGTTCATTGAATTTCGTGAGTCAAAAATACAAATTTGTTGACAGTTTTAGATGAAGTTGTTATAATTTTTCAAAGGAATAAACAATTGACATTCATTATGAATATAATGTGTATTTTAGCTTTTCAATAAAATTTAAAAACATGAAAAAACCGTTTGCTGTTATTCTATTCATTTTCATTTTTACAAGTGTACAGGCACAAAAAAATAAATTCAATTTACTGATTGGAACCTACACTCAAAGCTGTGATAGCAAAGGAATTTATGTATATGATTTTGATTCAAAGACAGGTGATTTCAGTTTTAAAAATGCAACTGAAAAAGTTATAAATCCGAGTTATTTAACGGTTTCAAAGGAGAATAACTTCATTTATGCCGTAAATGAGTTTGGTGCTGAAAGTACGGTAAGTTCTTTTAGTTACAATCCGTCAAGCGGAAAATTAGACTTAATCAACAAGCAAAGTTCAAAAGGTGCTGATCCTTGTTACATCATTAATGACGATAAAAATGTGATAATTGCCAATTATTCTGGTGGGAATATCTCTGTTTTTGGAAAAAATAACGACGGAAGTCTTGCAGAAGCAAAACAAGTTGTGCAACATTATGGTAAAGGAATCAACGCGAAAAGACAAGAAGGTCCGCATGTTCACATGGTTCATTTTTCTCCGGATAAAAAGTTTGTTTTGTCTAACGATTTAGGGAATGACAAAGTATATTCGTATGCCTATAATCCTAATGCTGCAAATACTGTATTAGAATTAAAAGATAGTGTTTCAGTGAAATCTGGAAGTGGACCAAGACATTTAACTTTTAGCAAAGACGGTAAATTTGTTTACTTATTACAGGAACTTGACGGAGCATTAACGGTATTTAGTTATTCAAATGGAATATTGAAAAAGATTGATGAAACCTCCATTTTAGCAAAAGACTTCAAAGGAACATTTAGCTCTGCAGATATTCATATTTCGCCTGACGGGAAGTTTTTATATGCTTCTAATCGCGGTGAAGCAAACACGATTACAATTTTTAAAATTCTAAAAAACGGAAAATTACAATTACAAGGGCAAACCAGTACTTTAGGAAAAGGACCTAGAAATTTTGCCATTGATCCAAGCGGGAATTTTCTTTTGGTAGCACATCAATATACTAATGACGTAGTGATTTTTAAAAGGAATAAAACTACGGGAGCACTTAAAGATACTGGCAAAAAAATTGCTTTATGTTCTCCAGTTTGCTTGGTTTTTACAAAGAATTAAAATAGTAATTTAGAATCACAAAAAAAGGCTAAAAAATGATTGTCATTTTTTAGCCTTTTTTTTTGTACTATTTATTCTTGTCTTTTCTCTTTTTATCTCTGGTTTTTAGCATATTCCTATTGACAGAACCATGTGTTTTTTTCTTGGTTACACCAGGTCCACCCAGGTTGACTTTCTTGTTCTTTTTACTTTTTTCTTGAAAAGCGCCATCTCCTGCCAGTTTTTGTTTTTTCATCAAAAACTTAATCGGTTGTCTGTCTTTTTCAGGTTCGATTAATTTTGCAGAAACTTCAACTGTTTCCGGGAAAGGCTCGATTGCTAATTCCATATTCATAAGTACTTCGACTTCCACTTTGAATTCTTCTTCACGAGGAGCGATAAGGCTTATAGCTGTTCCTGTTGCATCTGCACGACCGGTTCTACCAATTCTGTGCATGTACAATTCCGGCATTTCTGGCATTTCAAAATTGACAACGTGGGTAATATTTGAAATATCTAAACCTCTTGCCATAATATCAGTAGTAATCAAACCACGAAGATTTCCTTCTTGAAAGGAAGCCATTGTACTCAAACGATAATTTTGTGATTTATTGGAGTGAATTACACCAAACTGACCATCAAAATCTTCTTCGATTCGTTCGTGTAACATATCCGAAATCTTCTTATTATTTACAAAAACCAAAACACGACTCATGTCTTCGTTAGATTCTAATAAGTGTTTTAATAGATTTACTTTGGTATTGAAATTGGGAACATTATAAGTAATTTGCTTGATGTTCTCCAATGGAGTTCCTGATGCCGAAAGCGTAACTTCTTCCGGATAATCAAAATAGTCATTCAATATAGCATCTACATCATCTGTCATAGTTGCTGAAAAAAGTATGTTTTGACGTTTTTTAGGCATCATGGCCAAAATAGCGGTCAATTGAGTTCGGAAACCTAAATTAAGCATTTCGTCAAACTCATCGATTACCAATTTTTGCATTTCTTCAAAACGAATCACATTGTCCAGCGTTAAATCCATGATTCTTCCTGGAGTTCCCACTAGTATGTCGCAACCTTGATAAACGGTTGTTTTTTGGGTATTAATATTTACACCACCAAAAATTCCAATAGTTCGAACGGACATGTATTTCGTCAATTTTTCTACTTCTTCCACTACTTGTACTACAAGCTCACGTGTAGGAACCAGAATTACTATTTTAGGAGTATGTCCCGGAGTAAATTTATATAATTTTAATAAAGGCAATAGGTATGCAAATGTTTTACCAGTACCGGTTTGTGCAATTCCCATCATATCTCTACCAGACATAATCACAGAAAAAGTTTTTTCCTGGATGGGAGTTGGAGAAGTAAATCCTAAATCATCTATTGCTTTTTGTACAGATTTAGGGAGATTGAATTGTTCGAAAGTACTCATTTGCTTAAATTTTGTGCAAAGATACGTTTTTTATGAGGATACTGACATTAGGTAATGGTATTGTTATTTTTAGATTGGTTTACACACAACCTTTTAAACAAAACGTTTTACTCTTAAAACTAATTCGATAGGATTAAATGGTTTGGCTATGAAATCATCCACACCCAATTTAAAACCTTCAATAACTGTTAAATCTTCCTTACCTAAAGCCGAAACTATTATCACTGGAATGCTTGGATAGTTTTTTTTAGAATAGGCGGTAATTTCCAGTCCGGATTTATAAGGCATCATAATATCGGTGATAATTAAATCGGGCTGTAGGATTCCTATTTGATCAATTCCATCATTACCATCTCTGGAGATGTACGTTTCATAACCTTCTTTCTTTAAAATAAAATCTAGAATTTTAATGATTAAGTTATCGTCTTCTATTATTAATATTTTTTTTTGGCTCATTTTAAGTGTTTTTTATTTATTGTAGAGTTCAATCTCATCAATCATTATCATTGGTTTTTTTTGTTTTCGCTTTCGCCAAATTGGTAAATCATCTTGATTATCAATTAGTAGCTTTATTTTATCAAACTTACTAAAGTTTTTACTGTCCATCTCTATCTGTTCTGTTTTAATAACAAAATTTTCTGTTAAATCCCCGATAAATTTCTCCGTAATCAGCAACCATTCTTCATTATTAAAACCGTAAATAGAAATTTTCTTTGGTTTAAAAATCCAATGTCTTTGATTGTCAAGAAAGTTTATTTTGATTTGGTTAAAATTCATTTTGTTGGTAATTAATTCTATCTCTGGATTAGTTCCATACCACCCAATCCAGTTGATGTTATAATCTTTATAACCTTTAATTCCATCAATTAAGCCGTAGCTTCCTTTTCCTGTAAATTCTTCTGCGGGTAATGTCAGGAAATTAACCTTTAGTTTTTCTCCAAGATGATTTGTAGAGTCTTTGGCTATTTCGAGCCATTCTTCGTAATACTGTTCTGGAGATAAACCACCTTCACTTAATTCATAAATTCCTAATTCAGTGCAGTTTTTTGTAAAATTCAGCACTCTTTCGGTTATTCCATTTCTTATTTCTTTTTGGCCTTTTTCATTAACTATAAACATACCATGTTGATCCTTGCCATAAAATTTTGATTGTTCAAAAAATACATATTCCAAGGCCAATCGTAATTTTTTGACTCTTGACTCTAATATTGGTTCTTGATTAACCGCATATGCAGCTTCATTAATCAAATTATCATATTGATACATTGCTTCCGGTGATAAAAATGTATTTCTGCTTTGAACCGGACCTGAATAAATGTCGAGATATGAATTAGATTTTTGTTGATTTTCGGATAAAAGATTTAAATACTTTCTAATATGAGGTGCTGCTTTACCGTAAAAACCTCTTAGGAAATCATCTGTAGTAGCTTCAATATCAATATCAGTATTCCATAATAATTTGGCCAAAAGATATTGTCTTAATTCTGTGAAATCACCTGGAACATCTGCATATCCTTGTACAAATAATCCTTTTACATTATTTTTTTCAAAGAATTTATAATTGTCTGAAAAAGTATGAATGTTAGGAAATGGAGACAAATAGTTTGAAAACTGCACTGTATAATCCCATAAATATAAATGAGATGTAGTTTTGTTCCAATCTTGTAATGTTTTTCTAAAAGATTTACTGTAAGTATCTTCCAGAATAGCCTTTCCACGATTCAATTCAATTGGGCAAAATAGGGTATAAATATTTGGCTGTAATTTTAAATTTGTTGGAGGCTTAAATGTATGGAGATATGCTAACGTTACTATTTTTGTTTTTGGAAAATGTACTGCAATTTTGTTTAAAAAATGATAAAGAGAGCCTTGAGGGCCTCCATATTTATTGTTTATAGATTTGCATTCATGGCATTCGCAATAGATTACATCGTCATTTTGACTTACAGAATAGAATGAAGCATTTGGGTTTTGCACAATCACTTTCTGCATTTTTTGTATTACTAAATCTACTACGGTGTCATTAGTCATACAAAGAGATTCGCCGTTTCGGTTTCCTTCATACAATGCAAAAAAAGTTGGATTCTTTTTGAAATATTCTTTAGGCCGTAAAAGTTTACTAAACGAATGTCCCCATACACTAAAGTCCTCTAAATGCCAATCCAGTTTATGCCAATCTCTGAAATTTTCATCGTAAGCATCTGGATATAATAACATCCGATACTCAAAAGAAGGTTTGTGATATTGCTCCGTGTTTTTTGTAAATGCAACAGCATCTAATTTTGGAATGTAAGTTTCTTTAGCATTGAATTTTCTAAATCCCCAACTTTCTAATAAAGTATAAACGGCGTAGCGTAACAATTTTTCATTTGGAGCAATCAAAAAAATATCAGTTGCATTGCTTTTAATTATAAAACTATTATCAGTATTTAATTTCTTTAAGTTTGATATGCTGAGATGAATTTTTGAGTTTTTTTCAATTGAATTATTTTCGTTTTGAATCAAAAATGAATTAGAAAAAGATTTATCTAAATACGATTTTAGCACTATTGCAGCAGGTCTTGCTTTCTCTGATGCAATAGTGATCGAGTTTTCTTTAGTTGTTTGATTCTTAATAACAATATCAGATTGAGCCATCATTTTGAAGCTTAAAAGAAAAAGGATAAATACTATTCTGTTTAAATTCAATTTTTTATGAAACATTTTAGAATTTATATTGGAACATTAAAGATATTTCTAATTCGTTTTGTTTTAAGTTTGGAGCGTATTCCTGATTATTAAATGTTGTTTGAATTCCTGTCAGATAGTGATTGTTGAATAATTTGTAATATCCAGCGCCAATTCTATAGGAATTAAGACTTACCCTTTGATCGAACTGACCTATGGTAGTTCTCTCATCTGGGGACGTTCCATATCCAGCTAATAATGAAATATAATCATATTTTGTATCAAAATAATATCTGGTTGTCAGTGAGAATGAAGGATGGTAGTCCTTGTCATTATTTTGTAGGTAGGATCTAAAATTTATCCAATAGGCACCTATATATTTACCAACCCCCAAAACAATTGTTCTAGTTTCTGTATTTTCTGATTCAATGTATCGAAACCCTAAATCAGCTTCCCAACCCTTTTTAAAATTTTGATAAAAAGAATATCCTACTCTTAATTTTGGAAAAACTACATCTTGACTGTATGCTATACTTACGTATGAATAATTATTTTTCCCTGTAAAAAAATAGGATTCTGCTTCAAATTGCTTGCCTTCAGCAATACTTTCTCCGGAAGATAATCTATTTGCATAATTAATTCGTCCTATTAAAGAACCCCAGCCACGTTCTCTAATATATTGTATACTTCCCAAATGCCATGGGCCATAACCTTTTCTGTTGAATGTTGTATAACTATAATTAACGCCCAGCCTGTCAGAGTTTATTTTTGATTCTATAAGAAAAAGACTTTGTTTAATTTCAGGGTCGTTTGGATATTTTACTTGTAACGATTGTACATAATTATATTCTTTTTTAGTTTCATTTTGTAATTGATAAAGCACTATTTTCTTTTTTTGAAAATCTCTGTTTTCAGGGTGCATTAAAATGGCTTCATCTATTGTTTTTTCGGCCTCTAAGTAGTCTTCTTTTTCTAATTCTATATTGATTAGATAGTTGAAAGCATCATCGTTAGAGTTCGTTTTTTTGATGAAATAGTTGTAGTAGTAGGTCGCACTATCTTTATTTTTCAATAAATCGTGGTTACGTCCTAATATTAGATAATAATCAAGATAATTTGGTGCTATTTTTTTAGCTATCAATGCTCTTTGAATATTTTTTGCATAATTTTTTTCATTCTGCATGTCTTTTATGATTACTGTTAAAAGACTGTCGGTATCAATTTTTTGTGCGTTTATTTTTTGACTTGAAAAAATAAATATTAAAATGAAAAGACCGACTATATTTAAAATTTTACTATTCCTCATGATATTTGTTTTTGTTCCATAGTGAATCCTTTACGCACCATAACTCCCCATTTTTGTTCTTTTTGTCTTAGAAAGTGCCAATAGCCCTTTAAGGAAGCATAAACATTGAGTGGATGGAAGACAAAAGGCTCAATAAAAATCATTACTATTAAAATTAACACCTCTTTAATACCAGTATAGTGCTTATAGATTAATTGATCTAAAAACACAGAAATTAGAGTTATACTGATGTAAAATAGATATACAAAAGCACTACCAATCAATAAAAAATCATAGTTAATATTAAAGAATAGCAGATCAATTGTTAAGACAATTAAGCCTAAAATTTCTAAAATTGGGACTGCAAATTCATAAAGCAAATAATACGGAAAAATTAGGAGGCCAGTTTTACCGTATTTTGGATTTAAAAATACATCTTTATGTAAATATAATGTTTGAACTAATCCTCTGGCCCAACGTACTCTTTGTCTTAAGAATATAGTCATACTGGCAGGTACTTCAGTCCAACAAAGGGATTCTGGGATGTATATTATTAAGAATTTTTCTTTTTTCTTGTGCATCAGTTTTCTCATTCGAGTGATGAGTTCCATATCTTCACCAAGTGATTTGTGCCAATATCCGCCAGCTTCAATAACTGTTTCTTTATCGAACATTCCTAAGCCGCCCGAAACTAACAGTAAACCATTAATTTTACTCCAAGCCATCCTTCCAAATAGGAATGAACGGATATATTCCAGTTCCTGAAAACGAGCAAAAAAATTATCAGGGAAATGCGATTTAAAAAGCATTCCATCTTTAAACTCACATGAATTTGAAATTCGTATGGCCGCCCCAGTCGCAATTACTTTCTCAGTATTTTCGATAAAAGGTTTGGCAAGCATTGAAATCGTATCTTTTCTTAAAATGCAATCTACATCGGTACAAATGAATAAGGAATATTTAGCAGAATTGATACCAGCATTTGATCCGTCGGCTTTACTCTTTCCGTTTTCTTTATCTACAACTAAAAGTTTCGAATATATAGGATTCGTTGACTTATAATGTCCTCTTACGGGTTGTGTCGGTATTTTATCTTGATAGAAAAAGTCTACTTTAACTAAATTAAACTCTCTGATTAGTATTTCAAGAGTTGCATCAGTACTTCCGTCATTAACAATAACTACTTCAAATTTTGGATATTCTTGAAAAAGTAATGATTTAACGTTGTATACAATTGTAGTTGCTTCGTTAAATGCTGGAGCAACTATAGAAACGCCAACTGTATGATTCGATTTCACCAGTATTTCTTTAAGTAAGAAATACTTAGATTTATAATACTTCTTTATTGCAGTCCAAGATAATATAGCGAGTAATAAATAAAATACGATATAACTAATGGAATAATAAGCAATGTAGGTTTCGTAGGTTTTAATAATGTTTTCTAGGGTACTCAATTTAGATATGGGTTATTTACATGTAAAACAATTCTTTTTATGATTTCATTTTCTGATGCATCTTCTGTTTTGTAGGTATTAAAAAAAGTGGCATCAATTTTATTAATACAATTAACAATTTCAAATTTTATTTCTAAATCTGATTCTGCTAAAAGAATGCTTAAAGCAAAATCTTTGGTATCATTATCACCAATAGCACCCATTGTTTTTAAGGCAGAAATTTTATTTCGCTTATCTGTTTCTTTTGAATAATGGTTTATTAAAAGTTCATTGGCTTCTATGATGTATAAATTTCGAATGACTAAGTAAGTTTCTCTTCGTACCTTACTATTAGTATTATTTAAGAGATGGCTTATTTGATCAATTGTTAAAGTTTCTCTATATCGAATCATTAATTTAATGGCTAGTATTACTACGGAACTATTTTTATTATAGAGCCATTCATTAATTTTTTTAGGTAAAGCAGACTTTTTTTGATGAATTATATCAAGGATTTTTAGCTCATCTGCATATGATATTTGTTTTTCATAATTGCTTAAAAAATCAAACTTTTGATCAGAAAGCGAAATTACCGCAATCAATGCATTCGATTTTAGAAATTTATTTTTAACATATATATTAGGTCTTATATATCCTGTTTTAATTTTATATTCTAATATTTGATAATGGTAAATTCCTAACAATTTATTTTCCCAGCTCCTGCTTCTAATCAATTTTTTACTGTAATCGTGAAACCCAAAATATTTGTAAATTAATAGCATTTGATGTGGATTAACTCCATTAATATTTCTTTTGATGGTAATGATTTTATTTAGAATAATACCTTTACACCATTTTTTTTTAAAAGGCACTTCTTCTTTAAATAGCTTTATCTGTTCTTTTATGTGTTTAGAATCATAATTAGAAAATATAATCTCAGTAAGAAAATCGTTTATTTTAATATCCACTTCATTTTTTATAATTATTTTTTTTTCAAAGCCATAGCGATTGACAATCAATAATATAACAAAAGAAATAATAACAATCAAGAGAAATGGGATGATGATGTATTTAAACAGATCAAAAGAAAATTCAGCTTTGAATAATGAATAATTAAAAGTCAATAATTCATTTTTAATAGTTTTGTAGCTTATTTCAGCATCTAATTTTTTAAATAAAAGCGTGGTAATATTAGTAATGTGTTTTAATAAATTATACAAGTAATTGGTCATGCTTTATCTAATTAGGCCTTAAATTAAGTGATTCGGGTGTCGTGAATGAATATTATATTGTGTAATAAATCGAGTGTGTGTGCCATAAGTCGATAAATATATATAAAATACACATTAACTATGTGTTAAATTTAAAATTTTTCGAAAACACCTAATCCAAATAAAGCGAAATCATATTTCACTGGATCATTTGCGTCAAATTCACGAAGTTTTAAATCTAATTCCGCTAAGGCTTTTCCATCATTTTGTTTTCTGGTCAGCAATCCTAGTTTTCGTGCGACATTACCGGAATGCACATCCAATGGACAGGATAATGAAGCAGGAGAGATAGTTTTCCATATTCCTAAATCGACACCTTTAGTGTCCTGGCGTACCATCCAGCGTAAATACATGTTTATTCGCTTGGCTGCAGAATTGTTCAGAGGGTCTGAAATGTGTTTTTGGGTTCTAGATTGATGGGGAATTTCGAAGAATGTCTTTTTGAATTCCGAGATACTATTTTGCATGGTTTTTAACTCTTGGTTTTTAGCATATACGGATTCTAATCCATCATGGTTTTCATAGATGTTTTTTAGACTTCTGATAAAACTTGCAAAATCCTGACCGTTAAAAGTGCGATGCACAAAATTTTCTAGTCGTTCCAAATCATTTTCGGAATGTGACATAACAAAATCATAAGGTGCATTTCCCATTAAATCCATCATTTTATGGGAGTTTTTTATAATCATTTTGCGATTTCCCCAAGCTATTGTAGCACTTAGAAAACCGGCAATTTCGATATCTTCTTTTTGTGAAAACAAATGTGGAATTTGAACAGGATCACTTTCGATAAAGTCGAGCGTGTTGTACTGTACCACTTTTTCGTCAAGAAACGATTTGAGTTCTGAAGAATTCATTTTCTATATTAAAGTTTAATGCGGCTCTTAGTGTCGAATGAACTTTAAACCTGAAATTTTTTAGTTACTAATCAATCCATCTATCATTACTAATTTTCTATCGGCCATATTCGCTAAATCTTCATTATGGGTCACAATGACAAAGGTTTGCCCAAACTCATCACGCAATTTAAAGAATAATTGATGCAGGTTTTCTGCCGAAGCAGTGTCAAGATTTCCCGAAGGTTCATCTGCAAAAATGATTGCAGGTTTGTTGATTAAGGCTCTTGCAACCGCTACACGTTGTTGTTCTCCGCCAGAAAGTTCATTGGGTTTGTGATTCATTCGATGGGAAAGTCCAAGATAAGTCAGCAGTTTTTTTGCCTCAATCTCCGTTTCCGATTTTGATTTATTAGCAATGAAAGCGGGAATGCAAACATTTTCTAAAGCCGTAAATTCAGGTAATAATTGATGAAATTGAAAAATAAAACCTAAATTTAAATTTCTGAATTTAGATAAGGTTTTGTCATTCATAGTCAGAATGTCTTCATTATTGATGCGTAATTCAATTCCGTTTTCGACTGTAGGCTTGTCTAAAGTTCCAAGGATTTGCAAAAGAGTCGTTTTTCCGGCTCCCGAAGCCCCTACGATAGAGACAATTTCTCCTTTTTGAATATGTAAATCGACTCCTTTCAACACATGTAGTTGATCGTAATATTTATGTAGATTTTTGGCTTGTATCATTTTGAAACTATTTTCACAAAGAAACAAAGATTTTAATGATTATTAAATGCATCCCAATATATTTTGCTTTGACAAAATATAAACTTTAGTTAATATCGAATAATCAGTTCGTTTTAATGAATAAATTTGATTCTAAATTGGTAATGATGAAAAAAATAATTGGTATTTTTCTGGCGCTATTGCCTTTTTCATTTTGTGCAAAAGAAAAGAGTAGTGTTGTGCCAAAAAGTAAAGAAATAAAAAATATGGAAATACAAAACGGATTGGAAGTTGCAACCTTCGCAGGAGGTTGTTTTTGGTGTACAGAAGCAGTTTTTTTAGAATTAAATGGAGTAAAAAAAGTTGTTTCAGGATATATTGGCGGCAATACGGTGAATCCAACCTACAAGGATATTTGTAATGGAGATACGGGCCATGCGGAAGCTATTGAAATTACTTTTGATCCAAGCCAAATAAGTTTTGGAGAATTATTGGAAATATTTTTTGCTACACACGACCCAACCACGTTAAATCGTCAAGGAAATGATGTTGGAACGCAATATCGCAGTGAGATTTTTTACCATAATCCTACTCAAAAACAAGTTTCGGAAGATTATATTGCTTTGATGACCAGTGAGAATACGTTTGGCAAACCAATTGTGACTAAGATTTCTGCAGCTTCTAAATTTTATGAGGCCGAAGATTATCATCAAAACTATTACAATCAAAACAAGACTCAAGGATATTGCAGTTATGTGATAACTCCAAAAATTGAGAAGCTTAAAAAAATGTATCAAGACAAGCTCAAAAAATAATTGGCATTGGATTTGTACAACTTTCTGATAAATTGAAATAGTATGAGAGAACAAGTGCCCGTTAGTGCAGAAAACAATAAAACAAGGAATCTTATATTAGGAATTCTGTTTGATGCAATAGGATTAGTATCGTTTACGGTTCCGTTGGTTGGAGAATTCTCAGATGTAATTTGGGCGCCATTAGCTGGGTTTTTAATGACTTGGATGTATAAAGGAACCATAGGACGAGTAGGAGGAGTGGTTACTTTTCTGGAAGAAATTTTACCGTTTTCAGATTTTATACCAACGTTTACATTGACTTGGATTTATAAGTATTGGATTAAAAACAAAAACGCCTCATAACAGAGGCGTTTTTTATTCTTTAAAAAGAAATCCCAATCCCATACGTTTCAGCATCTTTTTTTCGAAAGCCCAAAAGAAATTGAACTGCCCAAAAAGAAATCCAATTAGGACTAAAAGCACTTGGTATATAGGGAAGATTAAAATTAATCGCACTGGTGTAAACCAATATCCTAAGTCTTCTTTTGTAATTCCCAACCAAAAACAAAATGGTTTTGACAACCATGCAGAAGCCGATCCGGTAATTGCAAAAACGATAAATATGATTATGAGTTGGAAATTAGTTTCAATTCCCCAACGTTGTTTTAGTTTATTCATTTTTATTTATAATGATTACAAATATAGTAACATTATCTGATGGGGACTAAACCAAAAAGTTTTTGTTTGTAGGTATTTTGAAAATAAATCATGTAATTGTAAATCAGATAATTTACTTCGTAACCATAATCAATATTTGGATCATAATTGATGGACATTTCATATAAATTCGGATTGTATCGCATAGGTTGCATAACACGACTATTCCACTCGCTGACATAAAATTGATTTTTATTTTCTAAATAGCTTTGCGAATGATATCCTCTTGGAAACGCTCTGGAGTTAAGCCAAGTACTAAAACCGGGATCAATGATAATTACTTCATATTCGAGCTCGTCATTGGCAATTCGCACAGTATCACCTTGAGTTGCAATGGGCTTTTCAGTACTTGGAAAATTAGACTTTGAAGTGTTACAACTAAAAATAGAAACTAGAATAATTGCTAATAGATAAACACTATTTTTCATAATCAGAAAATTGAATATTAAATTTACAAAATTAAATGATTTGTTTGTAGCGTTTTAACATAAAAAAATCACCTACAACGAGTAGATGATTTTTTATAAATATTTTTATTTTTATTATTTTCCAAAAAGTTTGCCGAGTATGCTTCCTATTCCACCACCTTTTTTTGTTACGGCTGACATGGCATCACTTATATCTACTTTTCCATCTGCATTTTGGTCTAAACCAAATTGACCTCCATATTTAGATATAGCATCCATTATGCCTGAATTCTGGGCACTATTACCAGAAATCGCCGCTATCACATCTGAAATTTGAAAACTACTATCATTAGGGTCTTTTGCTTTATTGACTAACGAACCTAAAATTTTAGGAATTAAACTTCCTGCAACACCAGAGGCAGTTTCACTGTTGATACCAAATTTTTCACCTAAGCTTCCTGTAAGTTGTTCGGTGAGTTTTTGTACTACAGGATTTGAACTGTCTTGAGCATTGTTTCCTTGAAATAAACCTGCAAGTTGATCTGCTCCGCCTTCTGAAACTATTTTTTGTAACCCAGAAAAAATAGAACTACTTGCCTCGGTCATAACTGCTTCATTTTGCTCGTTTGGAATCGCTTGGTTTTTAACAACTGATTCTACTCCAAACTGTTGTGCTAATTGTGTTAATTGTTCAAACATGGAAAGTATTTTTTAAATTAGAAATCAAATTTAATGAAAAAAGGGACTTATTAAACAAAGTTAATAAATCCCTTTTTATTTATTTAGTCAAAAATACTAGCCTAATATGCTAATGATTTGTGAAGCTAATTCAGTACCAATTCTATCTTGAGCTTCTCCTGTTGCTGCTCCAATATGTGGAGTCAACGAGATTTTATGATTCATCAAAATAGCCATTTCAGGAGTTGGTTCGTTTTCAAAAACATCTAATCCTGCAAATAATACTTTTCCGCTGTCTAATGCTTTTACTAATGCCACTTCGTCAATAACACCACCACGAGCGCAGTTTACAATACCTACACCGTTTTTCATGATTGCCAATTCTTTCTCTCCAATGATGTAACCATCTTGAGCAGGAACGTGTAATGTGATGAAATCAGCTTCTTTGAATAAAGATTCCAATGATTGAGAAACGATAGTTGTTGTGATGGATTGTCCGTCAAAAAACGCTACTTTAATATCAACTTGTGGGATAAACATATCCGCAGCAATTACTTTCATTCCTAAACCCAGTGCCATTTTAGCGGTAGCCTGGCCAATACGGCCAATTCCTACAACACCAAGCGTTTTTCCTCTTAATTCAACTCCGTTTGCATAGGCTTTTTTCAAACCTTCAAAGTTTGTATCTCCTTCAAGAGGCATATTTCTGTTAGAATCGTGTAAAAAACGAACACCAGAAAATAAGTGTGCAAAAACCAATTCTGCCACTGATTCTGATGACGAAGCTGGAGTATTGATTACATGAATTCCTTTGCTTTTAGCATAATCCACATCAATGTTATCCATTCCTACACCACCACGACCTATGATTTTTAATCCTGGGCAAGCGTCGATGATATCTTTACGAACTTTAGTCGCACTACGTACCAAAACTACACTTACATTATTTTCGTTTACAAAATTAGCTACTTGTTCTTGAGCTACTTTTGTAGTTATAACTTCAAATCCACCTTTTTCTAAAGCTAGAATTCCACTTTTTGAAATTCCATCGTTGGCTAATACTTTCATTTGTATTTATTTGTTTATTCGGTTATTTGTTTAATCGTATTTTGGATAAAAAATAACTGAATTATTAATTAATTTGATTGTTGGTTTAAATAATTAAAACAACACAATAATATTTTCTTGTTTTTTGGTTATTTCGATTAAACAAATAACCAAATTCACGGTTAAACTTTTGACTCTAATGCTTTCATTACATCAACTAATACTTGAACACTTTCTAATGGAAGTGCGTTGTACATAGAAGCTCTGTAACCACCTACTGAACGATGTCCAGGTAAACCAGATATTCCAGCTGCTTTCCACATTGTATCAAATGTTGCCGCATGTGCTTCATCATTTAATAAGAAAGTAGCATTCATGTTTGAACGGTCTTCAACAACTGCAGCCCCTTTGAATAATGGGTTTCTGTCTATTTCTGCATAAAGTAATGCCGCTTTAGCATTGTTTATTTTTTCTATAGCAGCAATTCCACCAAGGTTTTTCAACCATTGTAATGTCAATAACGAAGCATAAACTGGAAAAACAGGAGGAGTATTATACATACTTTCTGCTTTGATATGTTTAGTATAATCAAGCATGCTTGGGATAATTCGGTTATTTTTAGCAAGAATTTCTTCTTTTACAACAACCAAAGTAGTTCCTGCCGGTCCCATATTTTTTTGAGCTCCTGCATAAATCAAATCAAATTTAGAAAAATCCAATTCTCTTGAAAAGATATCAGAACTCATGTCACATACAATTGGCATATCAACTGATGGGAATTCCTTCATTTGTGTACCAAAAATGGTGTTGTTACTCGTACAATGGAAATAATCTGCATCTGCTGGTACGGTATATCCTTTTGGAATATGATTGTAATTTTGTTCTTTTGATGAAGCGACAACAACTGTGTCTCCAAAAAGTTTCGCTTCTTTTATTGCGCCGGAAGCCCATGTTCCTGTATCAAGATAAGCTGCTTTTCCGCCTTCTTTCATTAAGTTATAAGGTACCATCAAAAATTCTAAACTAGCTCCGCCAGCAAGAAATAATGCTTGATATCCTTTGCCTTCAAGGCCTAAAAGTTCAATAACAATTGCTCTTGCTTCATCCATAACGGCAACGAAGTCTTTGCTTCTATGCGAAATTTCTAAAAGTGATAACCCAGAATCGTTAAAATTTAATATAGCTTGTGCTGATTTTTCAAAAACTTCTTGTGGTAAAATACAAGGTCCTGCGCTGTAGTTGTGTTTTTTCATGGTGTAGTTTATGTCCAAAAATTTAAAGTGCAAATTTCGGCAATAGGAATTTAAAAGGCGTTAAATAATTCGAAATAATTAAACATATTTCTACTATGTTGTTAACAAAAATGAAATTGTATCAATGTTATCTGCGTAATTCCACAATTTAGGTTTTTGGGTTTGTCCAAAATCAATACTGCCTTCTATAAGATTGTCACTTACAATGCACTGAATTTGCTCATTTTCTGATTGTAATCTCGTTTTCAACTCATTGATATCCTCATAAAACTCATAAAACACACTAGAAATAGGTGAGGCATGGCTTTGATCTTCTTTTATTGTCAAAAAGCCATTGTCTAATAATTTAAAATTACTCATTAGGAAAACGGCCTTGTTGTAATCGTAATTGTTAGCGTATTTTTCATAATGGATCACGTCTTGGTACTCAAATATTGCTTCAAAAAATGCGTTAAATACGTATCCTTTTGGGACAAAAAGTTTAGAAACATTTCGACAGCCCAATCCAAAATATCGAAATATATCTTCCCCTAAAGCGGTTAGCTGCTCTTTGGTTTCTTTGCCAGTTAAAACAGCAATTGAGTTTCTGCTTTTTCTAATGATAGAAGGTTTGTCTTTGAAATAATATTCAAAATAACGGGCCGTATTATTACTTCCGGTTGCTATTACGGCATCAAAGTTTTCTAATTTTCCTGCTACAAAAGTGATGTTGTTGGCTAATTCAGAATCAATTGCAATGATGTACTTCGCCAAAAAAGGCAACAAATGTTGGTCATTTGAGGAAGTTTTTACCAATACATTATTTCCCGTAATTAAAACCGACAGGAAATCATGGAAACCCACCAACGGTATATTTCCGGCAAGAATTAAGGCAATGTTTTTAGGTTCTTTTATTTGAAAATCATAAGCAGAAAGCCATTGATTTAAGTTTTCGGCAGTCAATGCTTCAGCCCAAGATTGGATAGAAAAATAGACTTGTTCCGGTGTATACCATCCATTATGTGATTGAGATAATTTTATTAATTCGATAAAATCATCAAAAAACACATCGTTGTGCAAAACAGTTGGATTCTTAGAGCTATTATCTTCGGAAAATTGACTTAAGAATTTTCCTAATTCAACAAAAACACTTTTTTTTGTTTCTAATGTCATAATGTTTGCTTATGAATAGTTTTGATTGTAATTTTGCACAAAAATAAGCATAAATATGTCGAAAGTCAAAAGTCCTAATGTCAAAAGAATTTTGGCGTTTGACATTCGATATTAAGACTTTAAAACTATAGAAAAATGGCAATTATTATAACAGACGAATGTATCAACTGTGGTGCTTGTGAACCAGAGTGCCCAAATACAGCAATATACGAAGGAGCAGATGACTGGAGATATAAAGACGGAACAAAACTTAAAGGGAAAGTGATTTTACCGGATGGTACCGAAATTGATTCTGATGAAGCTCAAACTCCTATTTCTGACGAAGTGTACTACATTGTACCAGGAAAATGTACAGAATGTAAAGGTTTTCATGACGAACCACAATGTGCTGCAGTATGTCCTGTAGACTGTTGTATTCCGGATGATAATCATGTAGAAAGTGAAGAAACGTTATTGAACAGACAAGCGTTTTTACATAACGAATAAAGATAAAATTTTATATTTTTACAACAAAAAAAACCTGTTTGCCTCGGCAAACAGGTTTTTTTTTGAGGTATTTTGAAACAGATTATTTTTTGATAATTACAAAAGTTTCTACCGTTATTTTGTCTGTTTTGTCATCATAGGATTCTAAAACTAAATTCCCATTGGCATCAAAGTAACCATAAGAAGTTTTGTTTTTTGAACTATAGATATAGTTGTTGTTTGATGTTTTTCTCAAAACAGCGGCTTTTTCAGCATTAGGTTGGTATATCGTATATCCACTTTCAGCGAGTTTGACTTCATATTTTTGTCCGTTCAAATCATAATATGCGGATCTATCTACATCAACAATATTTGTAACTCCATTTGCGGTAATGCTAGTAATAGCCGTTACTTCAACAGGTGTTTCTTTTCTTTCTTTGTTTAAAGCATTAGATTCAGCGTCTTTTAATTCAATTTTTTGAATTTCTTTTACTTCTTGAGTTTTTATTGATTTTTTTTGACCATCAGAACTTTTTACAGTAGTTACAGTCGTTTTAACTTCGGATTTAACATTGTTATTCTGAGCTTGAATATTTATTGAAAATAGAAAAGCAACCATTCCAAAAATTAGAGTCTTCATAATATTTAATTTTGTGATTAATACAAAGCAAATTTACAATCCTCTGGCTCAGTACTTGTTACGTAATTATTATAAAAGATTATATAATTTACATAAAGGGGCATAATAAGTATGTTTGATTCTTGATTTGCAAGAATTATAAATGTGTCATTCCTATAGATTTTCCGGTCAATTGTAATGATTCCAAAGTCATTTAAATATAAAACAATTGTATTTCGTTTTAAGGTAAAAATGAGAACTGTAGAAAAAATCACCTGTAATTATTTCTTTTTCATCTTTTTTCAAGGTGTAATATTACGTGGTGCAATCCAGTATAAAATTTTATGATGAATTTGTTTTACAATTGCGATGTGCGATAATAACTAAATTCATGTAGAATAAACGAAATAAAAAAAGGGCTATCTTTCGACAGCCCTTTTTGAGTTATTCAATAAATGAATTAGAATTTATAGTTTAAAGATAAATTAAACATAGTTCCTAATTGGCTAAAGTGATATCCATCATACGTCATTTGAGAATAACGTTGGTTGAAAGTGATCAAGTTAGATTGATTTTTTACTTGAGCTGGGTCATTTAAAAGTTCTACACCCTTAGCATTTTCTGCTACAAATTTCCATTCAGGTAGTACATTTAAAAGGTTGTTTACATTCAATGCCAAAGTTAGCTTTTCAGTAGCAGAAAAAGTAACTCCTAAATCAGTAACAATTTTTGGAGTAAATTCAGTTTTTAAATTAGCTCTTAAATACTCTACAGATCCAACTGGAGCATTCGGGTCATTTGTAGCTAAACCATCTTGATTAAAGGTAGTTTTACCAAAGTAAGTGTTGTTAAGAGAGAAACCAAATTTTCCAATTTCATAATTCGCTCCTAAAATCCATTTTGTTTCTGGTCTTGAAGTAAACATTAAAGATTCAAGTATAGGTCCAAAATTGTCACTTTTTACAGGTGAGATTCTTTCATTTTGAAAAGTAATATTTCCAGATAAATTGAATCCAAGTTTTCCTGTTCCTAATAGAATGTTGTTGTAATTAGCAACTACATCTAAACCTGAAGTTCTAGAGTCAAATGAATTCTCAAACCAAGCTACATTACCAAATTGAGTATCCTGTCTGTCTCCTAAAACGATTCTGTCTTCCACTTTAATGTTGTAGTAATCGATTGTGAAATTAAAGTTTTTAGAAGGTTTTGCTCCAATTCCTACAGTAATATTTGTTGATTTCTCAGCATCTAAAGGATCAATTCCTAATTGACGTGCTTGTGGAGAAACGTTATTTATAATTCCACTAACTTGTATTCCTTGTCCAGCAACGAATGAATACTGTGATTTTTGAGTGTAAATTTGGTGTAATGTTGGAGCTCTGAATCCAGTAGAAATAGATCCTCTTAACGTGATTTTGTCATCTAAGAATTTATATCTAGAACTCAATTTCCATACTGTGGCATCACCAAAATCGCTATAATCTTCATAACGAACAGTACCATTTATCAAGAAATCTTCCGTTACATCATAAGCAAGGTCAAAATAAGCACCAATATTATAACGGTTCCATTTTGATGAATTTTCAGGTCTGTTTCCAGCGAATGAATCTGCTCCCATACCATCCCAAGAAGCTTTGTCTCCTTCAATTACTTCAAAAGTTTCTGTTCTGATTTCAGATCCAAAACCAATACTGATTTTATCTGATAATACTTTAGAGATATCTAAATTCCCTACAACATGGTTGAAAGAAGTTCCCCCTGGTTTAAAAGAGATTGGACTATTTTCTAAATACACATTATTTCCATCAGCATCTTGAATATCTGATCTGTTAAAAGAGTTGTCCACTGAATAAGTTTGTGTATTTCCACCTACAGTAATACTGGCGTCAGTATTCCAATCGTTTTTTGTTGATTTATATCCCAATGTACCATTGTAATCATTTAAATCTCCCGTAAATGTTGGTACATATCCTTGATAAGATGCTGGTGTTCCATCTCCAAAAAAGTCTTTTAGGAAAGGATAATCAGCTAAAGTTCTCCAGTATGGAGTTCTGTAATTAGCAAATGAGTTTACTTTTTTGTAAACATAAGCAGCATTGTAGTATAATAATGTTTCATCAGATAAACTAAATCCACCGTTTACCAAGAATTTAGCAGCTGCAGTTTCTGGAGATCCATTGATATTTCCTGCGTCTGGTTTTTTAGCTAGGAAAGCTTGAACATCAGAAAGTGAAGCTCCAAAATCTCCTGCTTCACCAGCAGCGTCTACAGTTCCAGGTCTGTTAGATAAATTTACTTTAGAAAAATCAACTGTATAATTTACAAATCCTTTATCTCCTACAGTAGAACCATTATTCATACTAACCCCTAACATTTCACCATCACCTTCAGAAGTCATTCCACTTCTTACAGTTACAGATCCACCGTTTGTATTCTTTTTCAAAATGATGTTCATAACTCCTGCAATCGCATCAGAACCGTATTGAGCAGATGCACCGTCACGAAGTATTTCTACTCTTTCGATAGCATCAGTAGGAATTGCTGAGATATCAGCACCTGTTTCTCCACGTCCCGGAGAGGTTTGTACATATAATAATGAACTTAAATTTTTACGTTTCCCGTTGATAAGGATTAAAGTTCTACTAGGTCCCATGTTTCTGATTTCATATGGATCCAATAATGAAGTCGCATCATTCACAGGTGTTTGAACCGTGTTGAAAGATGGAATTTTGTACTGTAACGCTTTGTCAAAAGAAGCTTGTCCTGTTGATGTTAAGTCTTTTGAAGACAATACATCTATTGGAAGTGCAGATGTCGTGTTACTTCTTGGCGCCGTTCTGGTTCCAGTAACAACAACTTCGTCTAGATTTTGTCCACCTTCTTCTGATAAAACAACATTTATAACAGCATCTGTAGCGGCTTTTTCTAATTTAGAAAACCCTACATAGCTGAAAACTAGTGTAGCTCCTTCTTTAACTTTTATCTTGTATGCGCCATCCATATCGGTAGAAACCCCATTCTGAGTCCCTTTTTCAACAATGTTTACACCTGGCAAAGGGTTGCCGGTATTGTCTTTAACGACACCCGAGACTTCTTTTTGTGCGAAAAGAAACGAGACGTTTAATAGAAATAATAATAATGCAAATTTTTTCATAATAAGTTGTGTTTGGTTTTTGTTTGGTTTAAAATCGTTTGCAATATAATTTTTTTTTTAACAAAAGATTAGCATATCGTTTAATTTTTTATAAAAAACATATGAGACCTGTTTAAACTGCAATTTTTACTTACTTAAACATTTATAAAATCTTATATTTGCAAACTTTTAAAGTAAATGCTAAACTTTTAACAGGCAACGGTTATCGGTAAAGAAAATGATCATAATGTCTCAATCGTTCTGTTTTTTTAAACAAATAGGATTGCGATACAATATTCCATTAAAAATAAATATTATCTACATATGAAAGCAGGGATTGTAGGATTACCAAATGTTGGAAAATCAACATTATTCAATTGTTTATCTAATGCAAAAGCACAAAGTGCGAATTTTCCTTTTTGTACTATCGAACCTAATATAGGTGTTGTGAATGTTCCGGATTCCAGAATAGAAAAACTGGAAGAATTAGTAAAACCAGAACGTGTGCAAATGGCAACTGTTGATATCGTTGATATTGCAGGATTAGTAAAAGGAGCTAGTAAAGGAGAAGGTTTAGGAAATCAGTTTCTGGGAAACATTAGAGAGTGTAATGCTATTATTCACGTTTTACGTTGTTTTGACAACGATAATATTGTTCACGTTGACGGGAATGTAAATCCAATTCGTGACAAAGAAACAATCGACATAGAGTTGCAGTTGAAAGATTTAGAAAATGTTGAAAAACGCTTGGAAAAAGTAAAACGTGCCGCTAAAACTGGAAATAAAGAAGCAATTGTCGAAGAAGCATTGTTGAACAGAATTAGAGAAACGCTACTTCAAGCAAAATCAGCGAGAACTATTACGCCACAAAACAATGACGAAGAAGTTTTGATGGAAGGTTTTCAATTGATTACTGCAAAACCAGTATTGTACGTTTGTAATGTTGATGAAAATTCGGCAGTTAACGGGAATAAATATGTAGACCAAGTTCGTGAATTGGTAAAAGATGAAGATGCTGAGGTTATCGTGCTTTCTGTAGGTGCTGAAGCGGATATCACCGAATTGGAAAGCTACGAAGAACGTCAGGTTTTCTTAGAAGATATGGGTTTAAGTGAGCCAGGAGCATCAGTATTGATTCGTGCTGCTTACAAATTATTGAAACAACAAACTTATTTTACGGCAGGTGTCAAAGAAGTTCGTGCTTGGACTATTAATATTGGAGCAACTGCACCGCAAGCTGCAGGAGTGATTCACACTGATTTCGAAAAAGGATTTATCCGTGCCGAAGTTATTGCGTATGAGGATTTCGTTCAGTACGGTTCAGAAGCTAAATGTAAAGAAGCCGGAAAATTCAAAGTAGAAGGAAAAGAATACATTGTTAAAGATGGTGATGTGATGCATTTTAGATTCAACGTCTAAAAAAAAGTTATAAAATCAAAAATCATAAAGTCGAAAGTTAGTAATTGCTTTCGACTTTTTTTATGCACCTAATCCAGCTTTACACTTTAAGATTGATCTGAAAAATGCTTTACGTTGTAATCTGGGGTAAAATAGATTTGGGTGAATACCAGATTTCATAGTTTCATATTCGTTTTCAAAATGGGAGAATCTGTGGCTAATTATTTTGCAACAGAGTCAATTTTTACTACTTTTAGTAAAAATAAAGTATCATGAAAATAATCGCTTTTGGCGGAAGCCCCAGCAAAAACTCTATCAATAAAAAATTAGCGACGTACGCAGCAAATCTTTTTGAAAATGCCGAAGTGGAGGTATTGGATTTAAACGATTTCCAAATGCCCATATTTACTGTTGATATAGAAAAAGAAATTGGTCAGCACGAGTTAGCAAAAGCATTTTTGGCTAAAATTGCCACCGCAGATATTCTAGTGGTTTCTCTTGCTGAAAATAATGGAAATTATTCAGCGGCTTTCAAAAATGTTTTTGATTGGTGTTCCAGAATTACAGGAAAAGTTTTTCAGGAAAAACCTATGCTGTTGATGGCAACTTCTCCGGGAGCCAGAGGTGGCGCAAGTGTTTTGGAAATCGCTAAAAAAGCTTTTCCATTTTATGGCGGAAACGTTAAGGCTGCTTTTTCACTTCCTAGTTTTGATGCTAATTTTGATATTCTAAACGGTAAAATTTCTAATCCTGAATTAGACAATCAATTGAAAGAGATTATCAAGAATTTTTAAATTTGAACATCAAAAATCAATATCAATTTGAAATCTGCAATCTAAAATCATTAATCCTAAATCCTCAATCGGTTGTCAATATCATTCTTAATAACTTTGATGACTACCTATTTTAAATTTTATCGAATTACACTACATTAGCACAAAATCCACAAATTTTACAATGTCCGAACAAAATCAATATACCGAAGATAATATTCGGTCGCTCGACTGGAAAGAACACATTCGCATGCGTCCCGGAATGTACATCGGAAAACTAGGGGATGGTTCTTCTGCAGATGATGGTATTTATATTTTAGTCAAAGAAGTCCTCGATAACTGTATCGACGAGTTTGCAATGGGCGCCGGAAAAACTATTGAGGTGACAATTAAGGACAAAACGGTTACTGTTCGGGATTATGGCCGTGGTATTCCGCTAGGAAAAGTGGTTGATGTAGTGTCAAAAATGAATACTGGAGGGAAGTATGATTCAAAAGCTTTTCAGAAATCAGTTGGTCTTAATGGTGTCGGAACTAAAGCAGTCAATGCGCTTTCTAATTATTTCAGAGTAGAGTCTGTTCGTGATGAAAAACAAAAGGCAGCCGAATTCTCCGCAGGAAATTTGGTTCTCGAAGAAGAAATTATAGACACTACCAAACGAAAAGGTACCAAAGTTATTTTTACTCCTGACGAAACCATTTTCAAGAATTACAAATTCCGTATGGAATATGTAGTGAAAATGATTCAGAATTATTGTTATCTAAATAATGGTTTAACCATCATTTTTAATGGCGAAAAATACTATTCTGAAAACGGACTTAAAGATTTATTAGAAGCTACAATTAATGTTGAGGATTTAGAATATCCAATTATACATTTGAAAGAAGGCGATATTGAGATTGCCTTAACACACAGCAAAACCCAATATTCTGAGGAGTATCACTCTTTTGTAAACGGACAAAATACCACTCAAGGTGGAACGCATTTAGCAGCATACCGAGAAGCGATTGTAAAAACCATTCGGGAGTTTTATAATAAAAGTTTCGAAGCATCTGATGTCCGAAAATCCATTGTTACCGCCATTAGTATCAAAGTAATGGAGCCTGTTTTTGAGTCGCAAACCAAAACCAAATTAGGTTCGACAGATATGGGTTCAGAACCAGGAATGCCTTCGGTACGTACTTTTGTAAATGATTTTGTAAAAACAAAATTAGATAATTATTTGCACAAGAATCCTGCAACTGCGGATGCTTTACTTCGAAAAATTCTTCAAGCCGAAAGAGAACGTAAAGAGCTTTCTGGTATTCGAAAATTAGCAACAGATCGAGCTAAAAAAGCGAATTTACACAACAAGAAATTAAGAGATTGTCGTGCACATTTACCCGATACCAAAAACCCAAGAAATTTAGAAAGTACGCTTTTTATCACTGAGGGAGATTCGGCTTCTGGTTCTATTACCAAATCACGTGATGTAAATACACAAGCGGTTTTTAGTTTACGAGGTAAGCCTTTGAATTCGTATGGAATGAGCAAGAAAATTGTTTATGAAAATGAAGAATTCAATTTACTGCAAGCGGCTTTGGATATTGAAGACGGATTGGAAAAATTGCGTTACAATAATATCGTGATTGCAACGGATGCCGATGTCGATGGGATGCACATTCGACTATTATTGATTACGTTCTTTCTTCAGTTTTTTCCGGAGTTAATAAAAGAAGGACATTTGTATATTCTGCAAACACCACTTTTCAGGGTTCGAAACAAGAAAGAAACCATTTATTGCTATTCTGATGAAGAGCGTAAAGACGCTATCGAAAAACTAAAACCAAAACCGGAAATCACCCGATTCAAGGGACTAGGTGAAATTTCTCCGGATGAGTTCAAGAATTTTATTGGAGAAACCATTCGTTTAGATCCGATTATGATGGACAAAAACACTTCGATTGAACAATTATTGTCTTTCTATATGGGTAAAAATACTCCAGACAGGCAAGAATTTATCATCAAGAATTTGAAAGTGGAATTAGATGTAATCGAGAAAGTTTAAATAGTTATAAGATGCCTACAAAAAGAACACTAATTTTTATCGCTTTATTATTTGTGATTAGTTTTTCAACTACCTTTTTTATTATAAGGAGTAACGATCATAAAGAATGTGATGCAGTTGTAAAAAAAGAGATGGATAAAAATGGAATTGAGGTTACAAAGGAAGAGCATGTTTGTAAAGAAAAATATTCTTTTTAGAGTTTTTAGAACAAAATTAGAATTGATTACTATTCAATAGAATATATTTAATGAAAGACGAAGAAGACGAAAATACAATTCCGGAAGGTCAGGAAGAAGATAATTCGATTGATGAAAATCAATCTGAAGATAAATCTTTTGAAGGCCAGCATTTTTACGATAATCAAGAAGACGGAAACGATACCATTACCAAAGTTACGGGGATGTATAAGGACTGGTTTCTGGATTATGCTTCGTATGTGATTCTGGAACGTGCCGTTCCAGCGATTGAAGATGGTTTTAAACCGGTGCAACGTCGTATCATGCACTCTCTAAAAGAATTAGATGACGGTCGTTATAATAAAGTTGCCAATGTTGTAGGACACACCATGCAGTATCATCCACACGGAGATCAGAGTATTGGTGATGCGATGGTGCAAATTGGACAAAAAGAATTATTGATTGACTGTCAGGGAAACTGGGGGAATATCCTAACGGGTGATGGCGCTGCAGCTTCTCGTTACATCGAAGCGCGTTTGTCTAAATTTGCTTTGGAGGTTATTTACAGTCCAAAAATTACCGATTGGGGTGTTTCTTACGATGGACGTAGAGCCGAACCGAACAATCTTCCGGTGAAGTTTCCATTGCTTTTGGCACAAGGAGCCGAAGGTATTGCTGTTGGTCTTTCGACGAAAGTGTTGCCTCATAATTTCAATGAATTAATCGATTCTTCGATAAAAATATTAAAAGGGAAACCTTTTACACTGTATCCAGATTTTATGACGCAAGGTATTGCTGATGTGTCTAATTATAATGATGGATTGCGTGGCGGACGTATTCGTGTTCGTGCCAAAATTGGTCAACTGGACAAAAATACTTTGGTGATTACCCAAATTCCGTTTTCTACAAATACAACGACTTTGATTGACAGTATTTTGAAAGCAAATGATAAAGGGAAAATCAAAATCAAGAAAATTGAGGATAATACCGCTGCTGATGTCGAAATATTAATTCATCTTTTTCCAGGTGTTTCTCCAGATAAAACCATTGATGCGTTGTTTGCTTTCACGGCTTGTGAAACTTCGGTGGCGCCATTGGGCTGTGTGATTGAAGATAACAAACCGTTGTTTATCGGGGTTTCGGATATGTTGAAAATTTCAACCAATAGAACGGTACAATTACTGAAAAGTGAATTGGAAATTCAATTGAGTGAACTGGAAGAACAATGGCATTTTCTTTCTTTGGAACGTATTTTTATCGAAAATAAAATCTATCGTGACATTGAAGAAATGACGACCAGAGAAACGGTAATTAAGGCCGTTGATGATGGTTTGAAACCTCACACAAAACACTTAAAACGCGCTGTTACCGAAGACGATATTCTGCGTTTATTGGATATTCGAATCATGCGTATTTCAAAATTTGACAGCAATAAAGCGCAAGACAAAATCGAAGCATTGGAAGGCGATATCGAACAAGTAAAACACAATTTAGAACATCTGATTGATTTTGCTATTGCCTATTTTACCAAATTAAAAGAGAAGTATGGAAAAGGGCGGGAACGACAAACCGAACTTCGTATTTTTGATGATATTGAAGCGACCAAAGTAGTTTTAAGAAACACTAAATTATACGTCAATAAAGAGGAAGGATTTGTAGGTACGAGCCTGAAAAAAGACGAGTACGTTACGGATTGTTCTGATATTGATGACGTAATTGTTTTTCTGCGTGATGGAAAAATGATGATTACCAAAGTAGATGCGAAAACCTTCGTGGGTAAAGATATTATTCACATTGCTATTTTTGACAAAAGTGATAAGCGTACCATTTATAATATGATTTACCGCGATGGAAAATCTGGGCCTTCTTATATCAAACGATTCAATGTTTCAGGAGTTACCCGAGACAAAGCATACGATTTGACCAATGAAACTGCTGGTTCCCAAGTGTTGTATTTTTCTTGTAATCCAAATGGAGAAGCTGAAGTAATTACGATATTATTGCGTCAGGTAGGAAGTGTCAAAAAACTGAAATTCGATATTGATTTTGCCAGTTTAGCGATAAAAGGTCGTGCTTCCAAAGGGAATTTGGTGACCAAATATCCAATCAAAAAAATAGAACTGAAGGAAAAAGGTATCTCTACTTTATTGCCAAGAAAAGTTTGGTTTGATGATACCGTTCAACGATTAAACGTAGATGCAAGAGGGGAGTTGTTAGGGGAGTTCAGACCTAATGATAAAATTTTGGTCATATCACAATCTGGAAAAATAAAAGTAATTACACCAGAATTATCGACTCATTTTGATGAAGATATGGTGGTTTTGGAGAAATGGATTCCAAAGAAACCAATTTCGGCGATTTATTATGATGGAGAAAAAGAACGTTATTACATCAAACGTTTCTTAGTGGAAACAGAGAATAAAGAAGAAAGTTTTATCACGGAACATCCTAATTCACAATTAGAGATTGTATCAACGGATTATCGCCCTGTGGCTGAATTAATTTTTACAAAAGTAAAAGGAGTTCAAAAAGAGGCAATGACGGTAGACATAGAATCATTTATTTCGGTAAAAGGATTTAAGGCTTTGGGGAATCAATTGACAACCGATAAGTTGAAACAAGTAAACTTGCTGGAACCTTTACCGTATGAAATTCCTGTCGAGGTTATTCCTGAGGATTTAGAAGTAAAAGGAGAAACAGATGCTGATGATTCTGATATTCAATTGGAAGATGACGGACAGATTACTTTGTCTTTAGAATAAATAAAAAGCTCCTGAAAAGGGGCTTTTTTTATGCGTTTTTGCCAATTTTTATGCGCTTATTTAAACAATTGTCTTAAGGTAATTTCTTTTCTCTCTCTCAATTTATTTAGAATTTTCAAAAAGGCAATTGCAGTAATATAAGCATCTCCCATTGCGGTATGCCTGTCTTTTTTTGAAATATCAAATTTATCGGCAAGCTCGTCTAAACTATAATTTTCTTTACGTTCCAATAAATTAGATACCAATAACGTTTTTTTATACAAAACAGCCGTGTCTAAAGTCTTGTTTTTTAATTCTGGCAATCCGTTTCTTTCGAGTGCCTTATTAATCATAGTAATGTCAAATATGGTATGATGTGCAATGATAATAGAATCTCCTAAAAAATCTAAAAACTGTTGTAAGGCTTCTAATTCTGTAGGGCGGTCTATGACAAATTCTTTCAGAATTCCATGAATTTTTGCAGTTGCCTGATCGTAATGTTCTTGTTGAATGTAAACTTCAAAACTTCCATTGATAGGAATCGTATTGTTTTGAAGAACAATAGCGCCAATGCAAAGTATCCTGTCAGTTGTATAATCAAATCCGGTGGTTTCTGTGTCCAATACAACAAAACGTACCGCATCAATATCGTTTAATAGTTCCTCATCAGATGATTTTTCGGATTTCCCCAATAAATCAAATAAAATAGTTTTACTTTTTTCTATAAAATTTATCATCATAATATATTTGAAGGATTAAATCGGATGGTAATGACTTCTTGGAGTTCCTTAATGGTTTTGAACGTTCGCTTTAGCTTAATCTTTTCTAATTTAGATAACGCTTCGAGAGCAATAAACTGCCCGGAATCATTATGCAAAAGCCCTTGTTTTGTTCTGAATTTTAATAATGCTTTATAGGAATACGAACAAGCTAAATACAATTCTTTATTGTTGGGTTCTAATTCTGCCAATTTTTCAAAACGTTCGGGAGTATTGCTGATTGATTTTACGGAATGAGATAGAATTAAAACCCTTGCAGCATCTGTTAGTGGCATTAAAGCGCGTCTTTTTATATCGAAAAAATCTTTATGGGCGCCATCTTGCTCTACTAAAAATTGTCTAAAGAACCCTGTTGGAGAAGGACTTTGTAGCGCGCCACTTACCAAGTGAATATAAAAAACAGGATTTGCTTTTATGTTTTCAAAAATAAATTCTGAAAGCTTGTTTACCAGTTCGCTGTCTCCATATGACAGACTGTAATCAAAAAATATAAAGGACAATAAGACTTCATTTTTCCCTGGATTGGTAATCCAATGATGAACCTGACTTTCCCATTCGCCAAGACTTAAGCACCACTTTGGGTTAGAAGCCATCATTTCTGCCGGACAGTAATCATAGCCAATTTCAAAAAGTCCTTTGTTGACATGTTTGGCAAATTCTAAAAAATAGTTCTTGGTCTTTTCTTTTAAATCTTCAGGTACATCCTCATAGACTAAAGCATTGTCTTGGTCAGTATGCAGTAACTGTTCACTTCTTCCTTGACTTCCCAACGCCAACCATCCAAATTTTACTGGAGGAGGTGTTTTCATTTTTTTCAAGGATATTTCAATGACTTGCTTGATACAGGCATCATTTAATTCTGTAATTATTTTAGAAGTGAGTGTCATCGGAATATTTTGGTCTAAATATCCTTGTAACAATTGCATTATATTGGCGCGTATTGGTTTTATCTGTTTTGCTTTTTTAGCTCTTTTTACCGCTTTAATCAATACTGCTGGATTATTGCCAAGTTCTACCATAACATCATGTTTGGATAGGATTCCAACAGCTTTGGAATTTGGCGTGCCATCTTTCGTAAGGCATAAATGGCTGATATTGCTTTTCATCATGGCCATTTGAGCTTGCGTAACGGTCATTTTCTTAGGATAAGTAATAACAGGAGTTGTCATTATTGAGGCCGCAGTTGTTGTGATGGGAAATTCTCCAGTCACAATTTTGTTCCTTAAATCTTTATCTGTAATGATACCAATGGGGAGCGAATCTTCGATTACAAGAATGGCCCCCACATTTTTTTTGGTCATGGTCTCCGCAATATCTTTTGCAATAGTGTTTGAATAACAGGTGATTAGTTTTTTAGAATATTTTACAGGCTGTAAGTCTAATAGTTTTCTACCCGTGTCCAGACCTTCCAGATCTATTGTTTCTCCATATAGTTTTCCGCTGTGGCTTTTGGAATAAGGATTGTGTGTATTAGAAGCAAAACTTTCGATTAAAAAATTTCCCACAGCTCTGTTTTCTAACGCATAAGGTTTGAAAATAGCTATTGGAATGGCATAAAGAATGCTTTCTTCATGAGTTCTGGCTTCCATTTTATAGTTTTCATTGGCTATAAGTGGTCTCAGCCCAAAAATATCCCCTTCATCACACATATCCAGGATATCATTTTCCAGGCTAGTTCTAAGTGCGACTGCTCCTTTGTGTACAACATAAAAAGAGGAATGGGTTTCTTCGTTTTCGGCAAAGATGACGCTGTCCTTTTCTTTATAAATAATGGAGATTTGTTCAGAGATAACTTCGATGTCTTTTTGATGTAAAAAGGAAAAAGGAGGGAAGTTTTTTAAAAAGTCAGCAACTCTATGGGAGATTGTATTTTTCATGGTGCTTATTTGTGTCTAAGGTAATTTATAAAAAATAAAATAAAAAGAAAAAAGACCAAATTTGGGTCTTTTTAGTGTTTCCCCATTTAAGGAGGAATATATTTTCAGAATAAAAAAAAAGCTCCCGAAAAGGAGCTTCTTTATCAAAAAATAGTTTGATTATTTATTTTTCTTCATTTTCATATTCAGTACTTCGACTAATAATGAGAAAGATATGGCAAAATATAAGTACCCTTTTGGTACTGGAGTAACATGATTTCCAAAGATTAAAGCATTCGATAAATGAGCACTTTCTGTAAGTAGCATCATTCCAATTAGAATCAAAAAGGATAATCCAAGTATTTGAATAGAAGGATGTTTGTTGACAAAATTCCCAACAGGAACAGCAAATTGCATCATAATTAATACAGAAATAACCACAGCAGTAATCATAATATATAAAGCACCTTCAACTCCGTTTGTCATACCTACCGCGGTAAGAATACTGTCAAAAGAGAAAACTAAATCAATCATGATAATTTGTAACAGTACGTTCTGGAATGATTTTGTGGCAGCTTTTCCTATTTCTTTTTCTTCATGACCTTTCTCGTCTACTTTTTCACGAATTTCATTGGTACTCTTATAAATCAAGAATAATCCTCCGCCCAGTAAAATAAGACTTTGGCCAGTAATTCCCGCTGAAAACCAACTAAAATCAATATGAAACCAAGGTTCTTTCATTTGAATCAATAAATTGATACCAAACAAAAGCGCAATTCTCATGAACATGGCAAGGAACATTCCTATTTTTGTCGCTCTCTTACGTTGTTCAGGAGGTAATTTTCCTGTAGCAATTGATATGAAAATAATGTTGTCGATTCCTAATACAATTTCCAAAAAGGTCAATGTTAAAAGGGCAATCCAAGCATCCGGATTTAAAAATACTTCCATGTTTAGTTCGTTATTATTTATTAATTTGAGTTTGTAAGCTTAATCGGAAATCTTAGTAACGGTTCCTCTTTGTTTTTCATCAACACCAACCATTCCAAATTCAAAGGTATAGGAATTTTTTGTGGTTGTCAAAATTTTCATACCAATGGCCTTTTCCTCAGCCATATTTTTTGGATGCAATTTCAGTAAAACATATTCACAATCATTTACCCATCGTATCGAAGCAGTATCAGTCTTTCCTTCAAAAGTTTCTATTTCAATACTGTCATTACGTTCAAAAAGGGCAATTTTTTTTACACCGTCAACTTCATATTCAAACTTGAATTTTCCAGTTTTAAAATCCTTGCAATTGCGCTCCGCATCATAGCATGACATTAGTAATAGTAGTGGGAGGAGGAATAGTATTTTTTTCATTTCTTAGTATGTTTACTTTTTAACTATTGTATTTTGATATCGTATTTGTCCAGAAGTCCAATGATTCCTTGTGTAGAAAACTTGGCTTTTCTCATAGGATTGAATTCGGGATCAATTTTAAAATTAGATGCTTTTGAAAAATCGGCTGCGGCTAATTGTGTATTGTTAAAAATAGCACCATCCAAATTACTGTTATCAAAAACAGAACTCGTGAGATTGGTGCCAACAAAACTTACTTCTCTTAACGAGCAAGAATTAAATTTTGTCTTTGGCATTTTTTTATTGGCAAAAGAAGAATAATCCAAAACACATTCTTGAAAATTGACGTTAAACAAGAAATCATCGCATTCCTCAAATTGGATACCCAATAATTTACAGTTTTTGAATTGTACGCCTTTCATACTTGTTCCTAATAATTTGGTCATAGCAAGATTACAATCAATGAACTCGCAATCCATAAAAGTGCTATAGGAGAAATCACTGTTCGATAAATCACAGTTTTTAAAAACGCAATCTTCAAATTCTCGGTTGTTTACTTTTTTATCGACATAGACGATTTTTTCAAATGTTTTTTGAACGTGAATTAGGTTTTCCATTAGTCGTTAAATAAGCTTTTCATAATTATTTTTAATCCCAAATACATCAAAAGCATAGCTGCTAAACAAGCAATTATTCCTATTGCTAAAACTAAATAATGCCACACATTCTGTTGATTCATAAAAGCATTATAAATCACTGCCGGTCCCAAGAATAATAATGGTAAAGCTCCCGCTAAATATTTAATTCCTTTAGATAGTAGTTCCTTGTTGGTTGCCATAATTTAATAATTAAAATTCATAATCCACACAATATCTCAAATCTCTAATTTTACCTATCCATTCAGCAACAATATTATGTGTTGGATGATTTTGGTATTTCTCTAATGTTTCAAACGAATTAAAATAGGAGTGCAGTACGGCATCAAAGTTTGAATATTCACTTTCAATATTAATTCCTACTCGTATTTCAACTATTTCAGGAATATCCTTTTTTAAATCTTCAAGTCTCTCTTTTAGAATAATTGCATTTTCGGCTTTGCTTTTGCCTTCTGCAAAATCTTTTAATTTCCACATTACTATATGGTGAATCATCGTTGTTTATTTTTTAAAATTATCAACGGCTTTCCTTACACTGCCGTGTTTTTTCAATAATTCGGCACCTTCTTCATAGGAAACGGGAATTTCTCCCATAATCATTTTCACACCGCGATCGACCAGTTTGCTGTTGCTCAATTGCATATCAACCATTTTGTTGCCTTTCACTTTACCCAGTTGAATCATAGTTGCGGTAGTAATCATATTTAGTACCAGTTTCTGGGCTGTTCCAGCTTTCATTCTAGAGCTTCCGGTTACAAATTCTGGACCTACAACTACATCAATAGGGAATTTTGCTGTTTGCGAAAGCGGACTTCCTGCATTACAAGAAATACTTCCTGTGGTTATATTGTTCTCGTTGCACGTTTGTAATCCTCCAATAACATAAGGTGTTGTTCCCGAAGCAGCTATTCCTACCACGACATCATTTTCATTTACATCAAAAGCTTTCAAGTCAATCCAGGCTTGTGTTGCGTTGTCTTCGGCATTTTCTACGGCTCTGCGGATTGCGGTGTCGCCTCCGGCAATTATCCCAATTACCAAATCGAAAGGAACGCCAAATGTTGGTGGACATTCCGAAGCATCAAGAATTCCCAAACGTCCAGAAGTTCCTGCGCCAATATAGAATAATCTCCCGCCGAGTTTCATTTTGGCAACGATTTCAGTGACTAAATTTTCTATTTGGGGCAACGCTTTTTCTACGGCAAGTGGAACAGTTTTGTCTTCCTGATTGATATTAGATAACAATTCTTGAACTGACATTTTTTCTAAATGTTCGTATTTTGAAGATTGTTCGGTGGTTTTTGTGAAGGTCATTTTTCGTATAATTGGACAACTCCAAAATTAACCTTTTTTATCACAATCTCGAAATTTTCTATTTTTAGTTTCAGGTTTTTTAGTGTCAAGTTTCTTTAAATTTGATATAAATTGATTTACTTTTTTTAGTTTTTAATTTCTCATATGGAGAAAGGTTATTGAATCTTTGTTAGATGAACTAAAATATTATATTTGTTAAATATTAAAAAATAAATGGATAGAATAATCTTATTGCAAGGGATTGCACGGATTTCAGTTTTTGTGTCTTTATTGATGGCATTTTTTTTACTGACTGTTAAAACTGAAAATAAATTGGCTAACCGTTTATTTGCCTGGTTTTTTATTATTTCGGCTATTGATCTTAGTGGTTTTTTTGTTACTAATTATATTCAGGATTATCTTGATTTGATGATTTTTAGATGGACAATCTGTTTGTTGGCAATGCCCTTATTTTATCTTTATGTATTGTCAGTTTGTTATTCTGATTTTAGATTGAAATGGAAACATTTAGTGCATTTACTTCCTATTTTACTAGTTAATTTAGTTTTTATTCCAAGACTTTATTTAGCCAGTAATTCAGATATGAAACTCTTATCCGGAGATCTTGAGCATATGCCTGAAATATACTTAATCCAGATTTTAATTGAATTTCAATATGTGTTTTATATTGTTAGCGCATTTTTAATTTTGAAGAAATACAGAGAAATTTATCTGGAAAACTATACCAATCCTAGTACTTCAACATACAAGTATCTTTTTCAGATGACTACTGTTTTCTTAATCGCGCACGGTTTGGTTGCATTAAAAAACCTCTTACGGTATAGCGATTACAGACAAATGTTTCTTTGGTTAAATGTAGTTGTAGGAAGTGTAGCTTTATTTATTACCTGTTGGTTAGTGATGAAAGCATTGAATCATCCGGAGCTTTTTAGGGGAATTAATTCTAAATTACAATTGACAAAAGATATTCTGCCTGAAGTCGAAGAAAAGACAGCATCTAAAAATGTTCAAGACGATGCGATTTCCAGTCAAATTTCGATATTAAAACAATATATGGCTCAGAAAGAGCCTTTTCTTGATCCATCGCTTACCATTCAGGAGCTTGCCAATCAAATTGATATTCCGGTTCGGGATTTATCGGTTTTGATTAATCATCATATGGATCAACACTTTTTTGATTTTGTCAATGAATATCGTATTCAAAAAGCGATGGGTATTTTAAAAGATCAGTCTAGAAGTCAGCTTACCGTTTTGGAAATTTTATACGAGGTTGGTTTTAACTCCAAATCTTCTTTTAATACCTCTTTTAAAAAACACACCAATTTGACGCCTACCGCTTATAGAAACGCCTTATAATAAGTGGTTTGTAAAAAGTCGTACTTCATACCTGATAAAGTCGAACTGATTTTCTGAATAGAAATTGGTTCGACTTTTTTTTGTCGGTCGAATTTTGAAAATTTCTAAGGCAACTTTGCTTCAAATTAATCGAAACAAGTTTTAAAATTAGAAATCATGAAAAAAGTAAATCTCCTTGTCTTTTTATTATTGCCTTTATTTTGTTTAGCACAGGCATCATTTAAATTAAAAGGAAAAATAGCAAGCGAAACAATTCCATTAGAATGGGCAGATATTTCCATATCGAATTCAGAAGGAAAAATTATAGACGGTTCAACCTCCAAACAAGACGGTAGTTTTGAAATCAATCTTAAAAAAGGATCTTATAAAATTGGGATCACCCTTTTACAATTTAAAGATTATGAAAAAGAGTTTACAATAGAAAATGATATGGATTTAGGAACAATCATTTTAAAAGAAAGCGCAACCAATTTAAAAGAGGTTATCATTCAATATAAAAAGAAAACAATCGAACAGAAAACGGATCGTTTGGTTTATAATCTTGAAAACAATGTTACAACAGTTGGCGGAGACGCTTTAAGTGCCATTAATACGGCTCCCGGAGTTGTCGTTCAGAATAATACAATTAATATTTTAGGAAAAGGAACTTCCCGTGTTATGATAGATGGACGAATGATTGAATTAGTAGGTGAGGAACTGAATAATTTTTTGAAATCAATTTCGGCTAGTGATATTAAAAATATTGAAGTTATCAGTAATCCGCCGGCAAAATATGATGCCGAAGGAACTGGTGGATTGATTAATATTATTATGAAAAAAGGAGTTCGTGATTCCTGGAAAAACACGACTACAGTTTCTTATGATCAAAATAAATATAGTATTTATACTTTAAGAGATAACTTTTTTTACAATAAAAACAAGTTTAGATTTTCTGCCAGCATTAATGCAAAAACAGGTTATTTGAATGCTACAGATGATTTAAAAATGTATTTTCCTGATGGACTTTCCCATATGAAAAGTGCAACAAAGGTAAAGACTGAAAATCTTTCGGGTAAATTGGCTTTAGATTATGATCTTTCAGAACGCACTACTATTGGATTTCAATATTTAAACGATAGAAATAACCCTGATTTTAAATCGGATATTAGAATTGAGAATTACAATATTCAAAACGAATTGGATAATGTTACACTGAACAATAGCTTCACTGATAAAGGATCAAGAAATCAAACGTATAATGCACATTTGATTACCAAACTAGATTCCTTAAAAAGGAAGTTATCTTTTGATGTAGATTATTTTAATTACAGTTCAAAATTCGATAGAAACTTTGTAGCTAATAATTTCACGCCAGATATGACATTTATTGATATAAATCAGTCGGGAAGAAACATTTCGAATCAGGATATTGACAATTGGAGTTTTAAGGCAGATATGGAACATCCGCTTCAAGCGTTGAATTTGTCTTATGGTGCAAAAATGAGTTTTACAAATAGCGTAAGTGATGTACTTTATTTCAATACAATTACAGGAACTCCGGAATTAGATTCGAACCAGTCCAACCGATTTAAATACACTGAAAATAATCAGGCAGTTTATGTAAATGCGGATAAAAAACTCAATGAAAAATGGAATTTCCAAATGGGATTAAGATTGGAGAACACTCAAACAAATGGATTTTCTGAAACAATGAATCAGGAAACAGAAAATAATTATTTGAAATTGTTCCCAACGTTTTATGCTTCTTACAAGAAAAACGAAAACAATACTTTTAGTTTGAATTATGGAAAAAGAATCAACAGACCACGTTTTGACTTATTGAATCCGTTCAGAATTTACATCAGCAGCAATAGTTATTCCGAAGGGAATCCGTTTTTAAGACCTTCATTTAGTGATAATTTTGAGTTGGTGCATTCTTATAAAGAGATTTTTAGAACGAGTGTTTTTGTAAATGCAATTACAAACGGTTATGGAGTTTTGTTTACCTCAAACCCGGAAACCAATACGCAGATTGTAACCCGTGAGAATTATTTTAAAAACTTAAATTATGGAATAGGGGAAAGTTACTCGGCAAGTTTTACAGATTGGTGGTCTAGTGAAAATTCATTGTACCTTTTGGGAGCAAAAACAGAATTTATTAAAGATATCAATGCTACACCATCAAACAGTTTACAAATTGATTTTTCTACAAATAATACTTTTTTATTAAGTAAAACGACAAAATTGCAAATCGATTTTACGTATACAACGCCTTTTAAATCCGGTTTATATGAAGTAGGATATGCCTCGAGTTTTGATATTAGTTTCAAACAGGATTTGTTTAATAAAACCATGCAGATTGCATTTTTGGCAAATGATATTTTTAATACCTCTTATTTAAAAGACTTTACTTCAGTTATAAACGGTGTAAAACAGGTATATGAGCAGAAAGAAAGTAATCGATTTGTACGTTTATCTGTGGTTTATAATTTTGGAAACAAAAAGATCAATGTACAACAGCGTGATTTTGGGAATAAGGAGGAGAATAAAAGAACTGGAGGTAATTAGAAAATTAAAAGCTAAGAAACAGAAATCTGTTTCTTAGCTTTATAAATTTATATAAAATATGCCAACGCAATTCCTATCACAATCATAGAAACTTTGGCGATATTGAACTTGTGTCCTTCGCTGCTTTCGAAAATAATGGTAGACGAAATATGAAATAATATTCCTATTACAATGGCTGTAATTTCAGTATAATACACGTTTAATATTGGCAAATAATCAGATAAAATAGTTCCTAGCGGCGTCATGATTGCAAAGGTGACCATGAAGAAAAAAATGGCTTTTTTATTTAGACTTGCATTGATGAAAAAGGTAGTCAGAATAATAGCAATAGGCAGATGATGGATGGCAATTCCTATAGCTAAATCATGATGATGGCTTACTGGAAACCCTTCTAAAAATGCATGTATACAAAGGCTGATGAATAATAACCACGGGATTTGTGTCATTATTTCATGTCCGTGAACGTGACCGTGTTCAGCTCCTTTTGAGAAAAATTCCAATATAATCTGGAACAAGATTCCCAGCATGATAAAGAGTCCAATGTTTGGATTTGCACTTTCATAAATTTCAGGCAATAAATGCATTACCGTTAATGAAAGTAAAAAAGAACCACTGAAAGCCAATAGCAATTTTAGGTTGGTTTTGTTCTTTGGACGTATAATCAATGCGACGATATATCCTATGATTACGGAAAGTAAAGGTAAAAGGTAATTCATTATTTAAAAATCATGATTAGGCGTTCACTATCTGTTTTATGGAATTTTTTTAATTTGTAATCACCAAAAATATCCAATAAATAAATTCCGGCTTCTTCCATTAATTCCTCAAAATCTTTTAGGGTAAGGGCTTTTACTTTTTCGGTAAAATGAAATTTTTGACCTTTATCTTCAAAGTCAATTTCTTTGTAAATATGACCGTCTTTCAAATAGCGTTTGATATGAAACTCGATGCCTTCGACCGTTTTTGTTTCTTCAGGAACCAGTGTTTCGAGTACTTGAGCAACATTCATGAAGTCAATCACGGCAAAACCATATTCCGAAAGGCTTTCTTTGATGGCTTTTAACGTGGTTAGATTGTCTTCGTCATTTTCGAAATAACCAAAGCTGGTAAATAAATTGAAAATAGCATCGAATTTTTCTTCAAAAGGTTCACGCATATCGTGTACTTTGAAATGAAGGGTTTCATTCGTGTTTTTAGTGGCTTCGGCAATACTGTTTTCAGATAAATCAGCTCCAAGAACATTAAATCCTAATTGGTTCAAATAAATAGAATGACGGCCTTTGCCACATGCTAAATCCAATACTTTTGCCTTTTCTGGAAGATTAAGATAATGGGTAAGATTATCCATAAAAACCTGTGCTTCTCTATAATTTCTGTCTTTGTAAAGGATGTGATAATACGGAGTGTCAAACCAAGAGGTATACCAGTTTTCAGATGATTTCAGATGATTTTCAGTTGGTGGATTTTGTGCTGCAGACATTTATTCTTTTTCAATTAATTCGATTGATGCAAATTTAGTGTATTTTTGCAACGAATACTTGATTTTACAATGGAAAATAATTATAAAATGGTTGCCAAAACCTTTTTTGGTTTTGAAGAAATATTAGCGAAAGAATTACAAAACCTTGGCGCACAAAACGTGGAGCAAGGGGTAAGAATGGTTAGTTTTAAAGGAGATAAAGGGTTTATGTACAAAGCAAATTTGTCTTTGCGTACGGCTTTGAAAATCCTGAAACCTATTTATTTTTTCAAGGCAAATAATGAGCAGGCTTTATACAAAGGCATTTCGGGAGTGAATTGGTCTAAATTACTGAATGCGAATCAGACTTTTGTGATTGATACAACGGTGCATTCGGAATATTTTAATCACTCGGAATTTGTTTCTCAAAAATGTAAAGATGCGATTGTCGATCAGTTCAGAGAAAGAACTGGACAAAGACCAAGTATTGATAAAGTACATCCTGATTTAAGAATCAACATCCATATCGATAAAGACCAGGTTTCAGTAGCGCTTGATACTTCAGGAAATGCATTGAATCAACGTGGGTACAGAACTGCTACTAATATTGCTCCTATAAACGAAGTTTTGGCAGCAGGAATTCTATTGCTTTCCGGTTGGGACGGTCAAACGGATTTCTTGGATCCAATGTGTGGTTCGGGAACATTCTTAGCCGAAGCAGCAATGATTGCTTGTAATATTCCGGCAAACATCAACCGTAAAGAATTTGCTTTCGAAAAATGGAACGATTGGGACAATGATTTGTTTGATGCTATTTCAGACAGTTTATTGAAACGTATTAGAGAGTTTCATTACACGATAAAAGGCTATGATAAAGCACCAAGTGCGGTTCAAAAAGCCAAAGACAATATCAAAAATGCCAATCTGGACGAATATATTTCGATTGAAGAACAGAACTTTTTTGATACCGAGAAAACTTCAGAAGGGAAATTGCACATAGTTTTCAACCCGCCGTATGATGAGCGTTTGGATATTCACATGGAAGAATTCTATAAAAACATTGGTGATACCTTAAAGAAAAATTACCCAGGAACGAATGCTTGGATGATTACAGCAAATCTGGAAGCTTTAAAATATGTTGGACTTAAACCTTCGAGAAAAATCAAACTTTTTAACGCCGGTTTAGAAGCACGTTTGGTAAAATACGAAATGTACGAAGGAAGTAAGAGAACAAAGTTTCAGGTAACAACTGATAGTGCTGAATAAGCAATATTCAATTTTTTACTTTTCGACCTTTGACTTTAAAACTTTAAGACTTAAAAAAATGACCAAATTACAAATACGAGCATTTCTATACCAACTGGGATGTTTTGCAATATTATTTATTTCCGCTCGATATGTAGTGGCACATTATACTAATTTAACTTCTTTCTGGATTCCATTAACGGCATTTGTTATAGGAACTCTTTTAGCACCAAAATTTCAATCCGTAAAAACTAAAGACGGAGAGAAATTATTCATGAAATGGATTTTTATGAAAGGAATTAAGGAAATAGGGTAGCTTATAAATTACGAATTAAAAAAAATATCGCAAAGAGAACTGTTGTTTTCTTTGCGATATTTTTTTATTCCTAATTCGTAATTACTTTTTCTCCTCTTTTTTAGGAACTGCAACAGGTTTTACTTTTTTCTTATAAATAGGGACAAAATATGTAACGGTATAGTTAAATCCTACTCCAAAATCACCATCGTAAGTTCTGTTAAATCCAGGAATATATAAGTTGGAGAAATTCTCCGGTTCTTTGTTGGTTACTAATCGGTTCAATCGAAGACTGAAACCCACAAAAACATTATTGAATACTTTTGCTTTCACTGCGGCCACCACTTCAATCCAACTGGCAGTTAAACCATCAAATTTTTCACCGGAAGGAATTACAGGAACTTCGCCAAAATAAGGATTCGCATTGTAAATTCTATAACTGTTTAATTGCTGATTAAAAGTACTGAAACCATAGCGTATGCCTACGGAAATAATATTTTCCATATCCAGCCAGTTTTCATAAACATTATAATCAAAACCTGCTTTTAGATACGAACCTTTGGTAGTGAAATTAAGGCGGTCATCATCAGTGGTTTTGTTTTCGTTTCCAATTTCGGCAGCCAAAAAATATTTTTTTGTCAATCGATAATCTCCCACAAACTCAATTCCTTTATAATCTTCGTCGTATAAAGCGCGTGTCAATTTGAATAAATCCAGTCCAACACGAATCCCATATCGGTCTGTTTTTACAGGAATCGAATCGTTCTTTATGATTTCAGGACTAATTTCGACCAATGGTAATGGCGCTTCAGGAATAATCTGGTCCGTTTTGGTGTTTTTGGGGTCACTTTTGACAGGAGTAGTTTCCTGAGCTTGTACCAAAGTCAACGATAATAGGAGACAAAAACTAAAAAAAGATCTTAATGTGTGTTTCATTTTCGTTTTCTAAGTTACTTTTTTCAACCGAGATGTATTCTATCCATTTTTCATCTGCAACTGCAGCATCGGTATGTGTGTATGGATTTATTGGGTCTAATGTAAAGATAGTTTTGTAGCCACAAGCTCTCGACACAAATAATTCTTGGGTTGTATAATCAAATTTTATATTGTCTACGTTTACCAAAGCTGGATTTGTATTTCCAGAATTTAAAGTAAAACTATAACTGGTGCTGGTTCCAACTGTTTTTAGCGGAATCGAAATCGTGCTTCCATTCGTAAGGTATTTAGCATCTCCGGTGGCAGTATTAAAAACAATTCCCTCAGTCATTCCTTCGCCAACTACTTTTAGATTTGTCACATTTTTTAAAACCGAAGGATTCAAGAAATCATAAAAGCTAATCACCAAACGAGGCGTAGTGGGTGTATTTGCATCGCAAATGTCATCCTTCTCGCAACTGGAGAAGGAAAGTGCTAATGCAAATACCAATAAAATTATTTTTTTCATTTACAATTTGTTTTTGTGTAATTCGGTATGCAATAGGATTGCTGAATTGAAAAATTTCAATGACAATATCAATTTTTAAAATCTACAATCAACATTCAACATTCAAGAACCGGCAACCTAAATCGCTATCTTTTTTCCAAAAGTACAACATTCTCCACGTGATGCGTTTGTGGAAACATATCCACAGGACGTACTCGAGTCACTTTGTATTTTTCGTCCATTAAAGCTAAATCACGCGCTTGTGTAGCCGAATTACAACTTACATAAACTACTTTTTCAGGAGCAATTTTCATAATTTGTTCAATTACATCTTTGTGCATTCCGTCTCTTGGTGGATCAGTGATGATTACATCAGGATGACCGTGTTGTGCGATGAAACTATCGTTGAAAACAACTTTCATATCCCCTACAAAGAACTCACAATTGGTAATTTCATTGCGTTCAGCATTCAGTTTGGCATCTTTAATAGCTTCAGGAACACTTTCAACACCAATTACTTTTTTTGCTTTTTTCGAAACAAACTGTGCAATAGTTCCCGTTCCAGTATATAAATCATACACAATTTCATTTCCGGTAAGACCGGCAAAATCGCGCGTTATTTTATACAATTCGTATGCTTGGTCGGAATTGGTTTGGTAAAAAGATTTTGCATTAATGCTAAATTTCAAACCTTCCATTTCTTCTAGAATATAATCTCTTCCTTTATATAATTTAATATCGGTATCGTATAAAGTATCATTCGCTTTATTATTGATAACATATTGCAGCGAAGTAATTTGGGGGAATTTCTCGTAAAGATGGTCGAGAAGTAATTCTCTGTTGGCTTTGTCGTTTTCAAAAAACTGAATCAAAACCATGATTTCACCAGTCGAAGCAGTACGCAACATCAAAGTTCTCAATAAACCTTCGTGGGCTCTTGGATTAAAGAAAGTCAAACCATGTTCGTTAGCAAAAGCGCGAACCTCGTTTCTAATCGCATTCGATGGGTCTTCCTGTAAATGACATTTATTAATGTCCAGAATTTTGTCCCACATTTTCGGAATGTGAAAACCAAGTGCGTTTCTGTTTCCTAAATCTTCGGTGCTGTCAATTTCTTTTTCAGTTAACCAACGGCTGTTCGAAAACGAAAATTCCATTTTGTTTCTGTAAAAAAACTGTTTTTCGGAACCAAGAATCGGTTCAAATTCCGGAAGTTCTATTTTTCCAATGCGTTGCAAATGGTTTTTTACCTCATTTTGCTTGTAATACAACTGTTGGCTGTATTTCATATTCTGCCATTTACAACCGCCACAAACACCAAAATGCTCGCAAATTGGGTCTACACGATGCTCTGAATATTCATGAAAATGAACCGCTTTTCCTTCATAATAAGCCTTGCGCTTCTTGAAAGTCTGCACATCAACCACATCACCCGGAACCACATTCGGGATAAAAACTACTTTTCCGTCGGGAGCCTTTGCTACCGATACGCCTTTTGCACCAGCATCAAGGACTTTTATTTGATGAAAGACAACTTTGTCTGTATTTTTCTTTGCCATAGCGCAAAAATAAGCGTTTGAATGGTTTTATAAATTCAAATTAGGAAATATTTTTAATTTCAAGTGTTTTTTATTGGAGCCATTCCCGCTTTCCACTAGAACCCCGATGCTTCGGGGCTCTTTCGCAAGCAGCAACACTGCGCCCGTAAAGGAGCTTCTCCCGAAGTTTCGGGAGGCGCTCTTTACCGGCAAGTGTTCCAAAGCTTTCGCAACGGCGGGTTTTTCGCTGTAATCGGGGGCAGGGAATTGTGGTCTAGAATTGGGTGTTGTTGTTCAGCGAAGATTTCAGATAAGCAATTGTGATTTATTTCTATAAAAAAATAAGAATAGTATTAAATAATCAACTTTAAGAACCAAATACTCTTTTTAAACGTATGTTGGTTGAAGTAAAATACTTAATTTAATATTTTATTTAGAATATCTTAAGTATTAGTAAGAAATTAATCACTTATTTTGTTCTTTGTAATTTTCTGTTGTTTAAAAAAACGAAATAAATTGTCTATGCAGTTATATAAAAAATTATCTAACATAGGTTTTCTTAAAAAGAGTTATGCGTTCAAATTTTTGTTTGTCGCATTTATAGGAATTCATATTCCGTTGATTGGGTTGTTGTTTTTTGTGCTTTATGGCAGTAAAACCATTTCTGCAGATACCATTTTAATTTTTGCACTTATCATGACCTTAGTAGCTACAGGTACAACTTTGCTATTTTTAAAGCAGCTAATTAAGCCAATTGAAGTAGCTTCTAAAGCCTTACATGTGTATAGAAACAAGAGAATTGTTCCTTCATTACCAACTAATTTCTCTGATGAAGCAGGTTTATTGATGAGTAATATTCAGGATTCAATCGCTGAAAATGAAAATTTCATTACTGAAAAACAAGATTTAGTGTATTTGCTTTCCCATGATTTAAGAAACTTTGTCGGGAATTCTAAGTCGGTGGCGTTGCTTATTTTAGAGGAAGAACCTTCTGAATCTATAACTGAATTAGCCCAATTAATACTTCAATCGACAGAACAACAGTATAATTATATTGAAAACTTTATCAAGCTGCTGAAAGAGCAAGATCAAGTTATAGAAAAAAAATCCGAAAATGATATTGTTCAGTTTTCTTCTATTTTTTCTGTTGTATCTAAGCAATTGGATCAGCTGCTAAGTAATAAAAACCTTAAACTGGATTTATCAATTGAAGTCGAAGAAGCACTTTTGAAAATTGATAAAGTGTTGCTGATACGAGTTTTAGTGAACTTAATAGATAATGCTATAAAATTCTCGTTTCCGGATAGTGAAATCAAAGTTCGTGTTTATATGCAAGGCGGTAAATTGTTTTTTACAATAACAGATGAAGGTATAGGTTTTGATCAAAAGCAAAGTCACGAACTGTTCAAAAAATTTACTAAAATGAGTAAGTTAGGAACATCAAATGAGCCTTCAACAGGAATTGGATTGTATTTATGTAAAAAAATAATAGAAAGACACGACGGACAAATTTTAGCAGAAAGCGACGGAATTAATAAAGGAGCTACTTTTTCTATTGTTTTTTAGCGCATCATAGAAAATACACGAACTTTAAATTTTCGTTAAAAAATCCTATTTCCGAAAGCGTTTTTTTACAAATGAACTAAATTTGAGAAAACATAAAAATTTATAATTATGAAAAGAAATGCAACCGCAGTTTGGAATGGTTCACTTAAAGAAGGAGCCGGGAAACTTACCACACAAAGTACCACATTAAAAGATACACAATATTCGTTCAAATCTCGTTTTGAAGAAGGAGTAGGGACTAATCCGGAAGAATTAGTTGCAGCGGCGCACTCAGGCTGTTTTACCATGCAACTTTCGGCTTACATCACTGAAGCCGGTTTTGAAATTGAAAGTATCGAAACCAAATGCGATATCGACTTGGTAGATGGAACAATTATAACGTCACACTTAACCGTGAATGCAAAAGTAAATGCTATAACAGATGATGTTTTTCAACAGTTAGTTACTAAGGCTGAGAAAAATTGTCCTATTTCTAAACTATTGAATGCTGCAATTTCTACTACGGCTACTTTAGCATAAAAATAAGATTCACATAAAAAAAAAGGCTCGATTTAATTTAAATCGAGCCTTTTTTTATGTGATAAAATGGATTACCAAAGTTGGTGCACTTCGGGTTTTATATAACGCTCATAAATTTCATTCATTGCTGCAATTTTTTCATAAGTCAATTTAGGTAAATCATAAACTGATAAATTAGACAGCACATGACTTTCATTGGAAGCGCCAGGAATTATACAGCTAACTTCATCAAAGCCCAAAATCCATTGTAAAGCAATAGGAGCCAAGTTTGTTGCTTCGGGGAATAATGCTTTCAATTCTTCTACTGCTTTTAAGCCTAGTTCGTAATTAATGCCGGAGAATGTTTCGCCTTTGTCGAAAGCTTCGCCATTTCGATTAAAATTACGATGATCTTGAGTGTCAAAAGTAGTTTTAGCATTGAATTTCCCTGTCAGAAGCCCACTCGCAAGTGGAACTCTAGCAATAATACCAACATCATGTTTTGTTGCTTCTTTGAAAAACAGTTCGGATGGACGCTGACGGAAAAGATTAAAAATAATCTGAACCGAAGTTACATTTGGAAATTCAATCGCTTTTAGTCCTTCTTCCACTTTTTCGACGCTAACGCCAAGATTTAAAATTTTCCCTTGCTCTTTCAAACGGTCAAACATTTCAAATATTTCCGGACGATAAAATACTTCAGTCGGAGGACAATGCAATTGTATTAAATCCAGTGTTTCAAGACCAGTTCTTCTCAAACTATCTTCCACAAATTGTTGTAGCACTTTGGGCTGATAACCTTCATTTACGTGCGGATTAATGTGACGACCGCATTTTGTAGCCACATAAATTCGTTCAGAACGGGAACGAACCACTCGACCTACAGCAGTTTCACTCAATCCGTTTTCATAAACATCGGCAGTGTCAATAAAATTTACGCCATTGTCAATTGCAGTATTGATTAATTCATCTGCGGTTTTATCATTGAAAGCAGAACCCCATTTTCCGCCTACCTGCCATGTGCCAAGTGATATTTCTGAAATTTCAAAATCTGTTTTACCCAGTCTGCGATAGTTCATTTTTTGCTTCTTTTTAAAGTAATAATTTATTTTTGTGATAAGACTTTGGTAATTGCTTTTTCCGCAAGTGGTGCCATTACTTGATATCCTGTTTTATTGGGGTGTACTTCATCATTAGAGTACGAAGCAGGCAAACCTTTTCGTTCATCTGCCATAGCCGAAAAGTAATCAAGATATAGAATGCCATTGGCGTCAGCGTAATTTTTTATCATTTTATTGAGAGCCATTACTTTTTCAGCAGGATTTTGATTGGGCTTCCAAGAGAAATCATAAGCGGGCAATACAGAACAAAGAATGACTTTAATCTGGTTTGCTTTTGCCAATTCGGACATCGAAAAAATATTATTTGCAATCATATCCAATGTTGCAGGACCGGTATTGCCGGCAATATCATTTATTCCAGCCAAAATAAGCACAGCGGCGGGTTTTAAAGCGATAACATCAGCTCTGAAGCGTATTAGCATCTGAGGCGTAGTTTGACCGCTAATACCGCGATTAACGTATGGTTTTCCGGCAAAATATTCGGGGTCGGTTATACTCCAAAATTCAGTTATGGAATCTCCCATAAATACAATTCTTTTTTGTCCGGGCGTTACCGGTTTCAGATTTGCATTTTCATTTTGGTATTTATTTAAATTTGGCCAGTCTTGAGCCTGTACTTTTCCTCCCATAATGATTGATAAAAATAGAATGCAGTAAATTAATGGTGTGTTTTTCATTTGTAACCAGATTATAAAGTTTGAATCAGTTAATAGTGTATTGATTAAAATAGAAATTGTTCTTGCTTAAAATCGAAACAACCTTCCTTTTTATATCCGAAAGATACAGAAAAGGAAGGTTGTTTTTATAAAGTAAAAGTAATTTAATCAAACAAATCCGAAGATAAATAGCGATCGCCACGGTCACAGATAATGGCTACTATAACTCCTGATTCTAATTCTTCAGCCATTTTTATTGCAGCTGCAACTGAACCGCCACTGCTCATTCCTGCAAAAATGCCTTCTTCCAGCGCCAAACGTTTGGTCATGGCTCGTGCTTCGTCTTCAGAGACTTCAATGATTGTGTCTACTTTCTTGGCGTCAAAAATTTTAGGCAAATATTCTTCAGGCCATTTTCTGATTCCCGGAATTTGAGATCCATCGCTGGGTTGTGCACCTACAATTTGAATCGCAGGATTCTTTTCTTTTAAGTAAGTTGAAGTACCTATAATTGTCCCTGTTGTTCCCATAGCAGAAACAAAATGGGTTACGGTTCCTTCTGTATCATTCCATATTTCTGGGCCTGTGGTTTTATAATGTGCTTTCCAGTTGTCGTCATTTGCAAACTGATTGAGCATGATGTAACCGCCTTCGGCTACTTTTTTATCAGCATAATCTCTGGAGCCTATTATTCCGGTATCTGCAGGTGTCAAAATTACGGTTGCGCCATAAGCACGCATGGTTTGGGTGCGTTCTTTGGTGGAATCTTCTGGAAGCACCAATTCGATTTCGATATTGAATAATTGGGCAATCATCGCCAAAGCAATTCCCGTATTTCCGCTGGTTGCTTCAATGAGTTTGTCTCCTTTTTTGATTTCTCCTCTTTCCAGTGCAGAAGCTATCATGTTGTAGGCTGCCCGATCTTTTACACTGCCACCGGGATTGTCTCCTTCGAGTTTTAGCAAAAGTTTTACATTTTTATTTTTTATCAAATTAGTAGTTTCTACTAAAGGCGTGTTTCCAATAAGGTCTAATATTTTTTGTGATTTCATGCTGTTTGATGTCTTAAATTGTAATAATCAGATTTTAAGTTGATTACAATTAGTATTCGTTTTTGAACAATGTTTTTTAAAGGGGGATTTTAAAAACAGCAACAACAATAGCAGAAAGGAATATTTTTGTAGTTCAGTGACATTTTCATGGGTTTTAAAACGAATCGCAAAGATATTGAACTATTTCGAATTATTTCTTTCTTAAACATAAAGCTATCTTGTTTATTTAGACACTTTTGTTAAATAAATGGATAGTAAATGCAGTGGGAATTACTGTTTTAGCTTTTTAAGATAAAAAGTTGGGTCGTATCTGTTTTATTTTCAATGTATAGGAGCTGAATTATTAGTTTTGATGAAAGTGTTTTTTTAAATTAGCCAATAAATAACAATCCATGAAATCCAAGACTACTTTTATAAGCGATATTTCCCAAAAAGAATTTCCAATAGCGGATAAAATTGCTGCCAAAACCATTCGAAACCCAATATTGGCGCTTATTCAAAATGATTACCCTGATTTTGATGAGGACAAATTCCTCTCAATTGGGGAGTTGAATATGTATCGGGAGAAATACATTTCTAATTATTTATTGGTCGAAATTGGGGAGTTGTCAAATCTGGAAACCAGAGTTATCGGTTCCTTGAACGAAGATAAATCATTAGTGAGTATTGTAGAGGATGAAATTGGTGTTCGTACAGTGGGGCAAAAAGTAGCGGATAAAGTAGCGGCTTTTGGCGGAAGCTGGAAATTTATAATCCTTTTTGGAGTATTTATTCTTTTTTGGATTCTGATTAATATTTATGTTTTCTTGAATAAAGGATTTGATCCGTACCCATTTATTTTGCTGAATTTAATTTTGTCTTGTCTTGCCGCACTTCAAGCTCCAGTAATTATGATGAGTCAAAATCGTCAGGAAGAAAAAGACAGGGAAAGAGCCAAAAAAGATTATATGATAAATTTGAAATCAGAACTTGAAATTAGAATGCTTCATGAAAAACTGGATCATTTAATTATGCACCAACAAGAAGAATTAATAGAAATTCAAAAAGTCCAAATCGAAATGATGAATGATATTTTGACTCGAATCAAATAATATTTTTGTTCTAAAAAAATCAAAAAAAGAACTTTTTAGTAGTGCTTAAAATAATAACCCACAATCATAAAAATGCCATTTAAGATTGCTGAGCCAATGATGATTTTTTTGTAATTCCTGTTTTTGTCGATAAAATTAAAACCTAGAATTCCTAGAAATAACAGGGTGGTAAAAATGGCTGGATACATCTTAAAAGCACCTTCAAAATTGCCATTCAAAAGCAACAAAAAACTCCTCTGAAAACCACAGCCCAAACACTCTATTCCAAAGAGTGTTTTGCTTAAACAAGGGAGCATATATTTTTCTAAATCCAATGGTTTTTCTTTTTACAATTTTACGAAAAAATAAGAAACGGTTGCGATAATAATTGATGCAATTTTAAATTCATTACTTTTGAAAACTGATATTTAAAAAAATGAGAAAGTTTATAATTCCAATAATGGTTGTGGCGATAACTGTTGCTTTATACGAGCAGGTGAGTGCCGAAAAAAATGTGTATATAATGGTAATTGCAATTGTGGTTTTCATGATGGGAATGATGCAATTGAGTGCCAAGACGCCAAGTAAAAATCAAGATAAAGAAGACGAAAATGTTTAACAAAGGAGATAAGGTTTCAGTACTCGATGAAGCCATCAATGGAGTAGTGTTGTCAGTCAACGAGAAGCAAGTTACGATTGAAACAGAGGATGGATTCATGATGACATTTTTTGTCAATGAGTTGATTAAAATAAACGATTCCAGTAACTTACTTGATTCTATCAGAAGAATTAATGTAAGTGAGGTTTCAAAAGAAAAAGAGATACCAAAACCACGAAGTTTTGTGAAAGAAAAGAAATCAAAGCACGAAATTCCCGCTCCGGAGTTTGATTTGCACATCGAAAAACTGGTGCCAAATAAACGCGGAATGTCGAATTATGATATTCTGACTTTGCAGACTGATACGGCAAAACGACACATAGAATTTGCCATCCGGAATCGCATTCCAAAGATTGTTTTTATTCACGGCGTGGGTGAAGGAGTTCTAAAAGCAGAGCTGGATTTTTTATTGGGTCGCTATGATAACATTGCTTTTCAAGAAGGGAATTATCAAAAATATGGTCAAGGTGCAACAGAAGTTTTTATCAAGCAAAGTGCCATGTAAGTTTTGTTTTAGTTTTTAAAATCTCAAAAAAAAGGTCCCATTTTCAAGCAAATTTTCTAATGAAAACAGCTTAAAAATCGGACCTTTTTTTGGGACTAAAAACAGTTGTTTTTTGCCTCTATTTTTGCCTCTATTTTTGCTTCTTATTTGGGATTAATTTGTAGTCAATAATTCACCATAAATGTAATTATCACCCAAAATAAAATCACTGCTTCCCTTCTTCATTTTTGCTTTTTTAAGGACAACGGTATGTTTGAAACCAGCTCCCAAAGTAGCAGTTGTTACCTCTACAATTCCGCTTTCGTTTGCCACTCCAGCCACTGCAATCCATTCTTCACTTACTGCAGGAGTAGCCGGAAAAGTAGTGTTGCAAAAATAAGCACCCGTAAGTAAACCGGAGAATAATCGATACGTAAGTTTGTTTTTTGTGTCACTGATTAATCCGGTTCTTGGAGCGTTTAGCGGTGTCGCTTCATTAACAATTAAAGCGGGATCAATGTCTAAAATAAGTGCTTCACTACTATTGTAATCATACAATTGTTTTGAAGAACTGCATTGTTCAAGCGTTTTATTGAATGCAAAAGGTAAAGGAGTAGCACTAATTATATAGTCCCCAAAAGGGAATGTTTCGTAAACTTGTGTTCCGTTACTTTTTACAAATGTGATGTTTTTAAAGGTAATATTATGATTGTAACCTGTAATTTTAGTACTGTTATCAGTGGTATTTGTAGTTTTGATAGCGGTAGTATTTATAACTATTTTTCCACCTGAAGTGGTCCATTGATCCATAACTATAGGTGTTGCCGGCGGTATAGTTTCGCAAATGGTTGAGGAAGTTACGGCGCCATTGTAAAAGCGATATAGCACACGATTTGAAGCATTAATGTCTAATTCCTGCGATATAGTTTCAGTAGGGAAAGTAAATCCCAGAACTTCAAGAATAAGGGCTTCGCTATCTTTTAGTTTGTAGATAATATCATTTGTAGTACAATTTTGTGCGGCAACATCTTCAAAACTAATGTCTTCTTGAATCAAATCTCCATCATCACAACCGTTTAACAGTAACGCAAAAACCAGTAGGCTTACAACTCTTTTCATTTTTATAATATTTGTAACAAAAATAGAATTTTTAATTTGTTCCAATTGCATTCCCCTTTAAAAATAGATTATTTAACAGGATATTGGGTTTTTAAATTTCAAATAGTGAGAGCAATACAATAGCATGTGCTTTATTGTATTGCTGCTATTGGATGAATTCAAAGCGAATAGAAATCATTATCTTTGCGCAAATTTTACACTATAATGAGACCTAACAAATATTATTTAGCTGCTTTCTCTGCCTTTTTTATCTGGGGTTTTTTTAGTTTAGCGTTAAAACCATTACATAATTATCCTTCTTTAGACATTTTATTTTACCGTGTTTTTTTTAGTGTTGCGCTGATGGTAATTATCAATGTCGTTTTTCGACGCAATATCATGCTGCAAAATTGGAATCATTTCAAATCGATGACAGCAAAACAAAAGCAAAGTGTTATCTCGTTGACACTTGGCGGCGGCGTATTTCTATCCTCAAACTGGTTTGTTTTTATTTATGTTATGAATCATGTTAGTGTAAAAGCGGCTTCATTAGCGTATATGATTTGCCCAATTTTAACAACCATATTGGCTTTTTTTATATTAAAAGAGAAACTGAGTAAATGGCAATGGGTTGCCGTTTTGATAAGCGCCTTTAGCTGTGTTTTATTATCATTGAATCATTTTGAAGACATTTTTTACAGCCTTATTACGGCAGCCACGTATGCAATGTATTTAGTGAGTCAACGAAAAAATAGTGAATTGGATAAATTCCTTGTTTTGACAATTCAATTAGTTTTTACTGCAATAATTCTGCTTCCTTTTTATCCTAATTATAGCGGAGATTTGCCCACAGAACCCTTATTTTATGGATGTTTACTGGTAATCGTAGTCTTTTTTACGATTATTCCGTTGTTTTTAAACTTGTACGCTTTAAAAGGAATTAATTCGTCTGCAGTTGGGATTATGATTTATATTAATCCGATTATTGGGTTTGTATTAGCGATATTTTATTATGATGAAAACGTTAGTTCACTTCAGTTATTTTCCTATTTCCTGATTATGATTTCGATAGTTGTTTTTAATGAAAAGCTTATTTTTTCTAGAAAATCGAAAAGTATTCCAGCAGAAATAGAGGGTTTAAAATAATTTATAATTTTCAAAAAATGAAAAAAGTATATCTCGATAACGCTTCTACAACCGCTATTCGTACCGAAGTAATCCAGGAAATGACCAAAGTAATGACGGAAGATTATGGGAATCCATCGTCAACGCATAGTTTGGGTCGTGCCGCCAAAAGTATATTGGAACTTTCTAGAAAATCGATTGCCAAGAATCTAAATGCGACTGCACAGGAAATTATCTTTACATCTTGTGGTACCGAAGCTAACAATTGGATTCTTCGTTCTGCGGTCAAAGATTTACAGGTAAAACGAATTATTACCAGTAAAATAGAGCATCATGCGGTTTTATACACGGCTCTGGTTTTAGAAAAAGAGTACGATATTCAAATTGATTATGTGAATGTGAAACCAAATGGAGAAATCGATATAACCCATTTAGTAGAGTTGCTTTCGCAGGAAACCCACATCAAAAAAGAATTTTCTTCCGATGAAATAAAAAAGTGGGTTCCTGACAACCAAAACTTAAATGCTTTTTCGGAAGAAAAGAAAACATTGGTCAGCCTGATGCACGTGAATAATGAAACGGGGAATGTTCTGGATTTGGAACGAATAGGTCGCATCTGTCAAGAACATAATGTTTTATTTCATTCGGATACGGTACAATCCATTGGAAAAGCAACGATTGATTTGCAAACGATTCCTGTTGATTTTATTGTGGCAAGTGCCCATAAATTTCATGGACCTAAAGGCGTTGGTTTTGCTTTTATTCGAAAAAATTCAGGGTTGCAACCCTTGTTTTTTGGTGGCGAACAGGAAAAAGGATTGCGCGCCGGAACCGAAGCATTGCACCAAATCGCTGGTATGGCAAAAGCATTGGACGTTTCCTATACCAACTTAGAAACTGAACAAAAGCATATTGCGGAGTTGAAAAGTTATTTGATTGACCAACTCAAAATTGAATTTCCGGAATTTAAAATCAATGGAAATCCGGATGGTTTTTATACCGTTTTGAATGTTTTATTGCCTTTTGCAGCAGCAAAAACAGCGATGATATTATTCCATTTGGACATGAAAGGAATTGCAGTTTCCCGCGGAAGCGCCTGTCAGTCAGGAAGTGTAAAGCCTTCGCATGTTTTAGCCGAAATGCTTTCTGAAGAAGATTTGAAGAAACCGAGTTTGCGCATATCGTTTAGTCATTTCAATACAAAAGAGGATGTTGATTTACTTATTGAAGCATTGAAAAGTATCTAAAAAAGAATAATCATAATGAATGTTAATTTATGTACGGATAAACTAGATTAGTGAAAATTATACGTTTAATTTCAGGTATATTTTTCCATTATTAATCGGGCTTTAAAATAGCATAAAGTCGATTCGGCTCCTTGATTGATGTTAATGTGTTTGTCTTCCAGTCCATCATAGGACGCCCCATTTTCTGGATTGTACATGATTTGTTTCAAATGATTATTTCCTAAAAACCAGATGAAAGCCAGTTTAAGTTGGTCTTTGTATTTTTTATTTCGGGTAACTTCATAGAATAAATCCAATGCAATAATGGTAGTTGCCACTTCTATAGGTTGTTCTCCGTAGAAAATCCTTTCATTTTCTTTCTTAAACCAACCTCTGTTTGAGATTACTTTCAATTGTCCTTTCATAAAATAATGAGAAAGCAGAAAATCAAATGTGATTGCCGCAATTTTTTTGTACTTAGGATTTTTGGTTACTAAATAACTGTACATCATCGCTTCCGGCAAAACGTTATTGGCATAGGTCATATAATCCTCGTACCAGCACCAATTTTCGGCTGAATTGATATTATAATGGCGCAAAAGTTCATCGGCAAGTTTCTCTATATGGGTCTTTATCTCTTCATCTTTATAAATAGAATGATATAAATATAGCCCTTTCAACGCATACGCTATTGCTCTTGGAGATTTGATATCATCAATTCTTTTGATGGCTTTATCCCAACATTTTACCGCTTGGCAAATCATTTCTAAGGGTAAAGTGTCCCTGTGGGAAATTACGGTTCCTAAACTCCATAATGCCCTTCCGTTAGCATCTTCAAGATTTACTTCTTTGTTTTGTTTGGTTAATTGATGGTCAAAATCTTTGTAGTTGTCAAACCAACCGTTGTTTTGCTGGATACCTTCTATGAAATTCAGATATGTATTTGCTAGTTTTAAGGTGTTTTTATCCGGAAAAGCTTTATTATACAGAACCATATTGATCAATGCTCTGGCATTATCATCTAATGTGTAACCCGATTTAGGATCGGGCTGGCTGAATTTTGAAAACTGAAGTATTCCAAAATCAGTAGTGAGTTTCTTGATATGGTCTAGTTTTATAGGAGGAAAATTGAACCTTAAATCTTCTTCTCGATTGGTTAATTGGTCAAAAAGCAATCGATATTGAATAGCAATATTTTCCCAGTTAGTGGCGTGTGACAATGAAAAGGCATTTTTGCCCATCGCTATTCGTTCTTCTTTATTTTCAATCAAGTATACTATTGCGTTTTTGAATTCTTCTGAGCTTTCAAAACTATTCAAAAGTATTCCGTTGCCATTTACCAATTCTTCAACGGCGTGCGGAATTGGAGTAGAAACTACAGTGCAACCACAACTCATGGCATAAGCAAATGTCCCGCTTACGGCTTGATTAGGATCTTTGGAGGAGAATAAATAGATGTCTGATAAAGTTAAATATTCCAGTAATTGCGACAATTGCAGGTATTCATTAATGAAAATGACATTGTTTTCCAGATGAAGTTCTTGTACAATATTGATAAGACTGTTTCGGTACATTTCTCCGTCTTGACGAATTATTTCAGGATGTGTTTTTCCAATCACCAAAAAAACTACTTCGGGATTTTTTTTAACAATTTCAGGTAACGCTTGTAATACGGTTTCGATGCCTTTATTTTGGCTGATTAAACCAAATGTAGCCATCACTATTTTATCCGAGAAACCATAAGTGTTCTTCAAAATGTTTTTTTGTTCCCATAATACATTGTGATTGCCATGCGGAATTACAATAGTTTTGGTTTTTTCAACACTGTAATTAGTAGTCAAAATTGTCTGTGAGTTTTTAGTGAGCACAATGATACGATCAGATAAATCAGCTATTGCATGAACTATTTTCTTTCTTTTTTCATCTGGATTCGGTAGCACGGTATGAAAAACAGTAACAATTGGTTTGTTTAAAGCTAATATAAAAGAGAGTATATAATCCCCATATTCTCCCCTGAATAAACCAAATTCATGTTGAATGCACACAAGTCCTATATCGTTTCGTTCATTTATTTTTTCGGCAACCATTCGGTAATGTTCCAATGAATCAACGGGTAAAATAAAGCTTACTTCATTATTATAATCAAAGTGTTGCTCACTATTTTGCAAAGCGCATACTTCAACCGGCAATGTATCTCCAAAAACAATTTTCACTGCATTTACAATATCATTTGAAAAAGTTGCTATACCACATTCTCTTGGTGGATACGAACTTACAAGTAACATTTTTATTCCTTTTTGGAGTTTCATGGCGCTTTTTCTAAGATTGCTTTCTCAATTCAAGTAGCAATTCATTAATGTCTAATTTTGCTACTGCAACATGCTTATCCGCTACACCATAATAGAGGTAAAGGTCATTTCCAAATAAAGCATGGCCGGTTGGGAATACTATGTTTCTAACTTCGCCTTCTATTTCCCATTCCTTGGTAGGGGAAAATAGCGGATAAAGTAATCTGGAAATTTCAATTTCGGGTTTGTCTAATTGCAGTAATGCGGCTTTGGCATGATATATTTTCCCTGTTGTAGTTTCCTGAACACCATGATAGATTATCAACCAGCCAAATTCAGTTTCTATAGGCGGTCCGCCGGCACCAATGTAGTTTACTTCAAAGATATCTTTTGGATCAAGTACGATATGATTGACAAGATTTTTAAGATAATCTGCCCAAAAAGATTCGGTTAAATCCTTCCAATCATCAAATTGCACAATCTGAATTCCAGGCCAAATGCGGTGCAATAACACAAATTTTCCGTTTATTTTCCTTGGAAATAAAACCACATCTTTATCTCTGAGTAATCTGTGTTCATCTTCAACTAATCCTATTTGAGCAAAAAGGTTATAATATTGATGGTATTTTGGATTTAACTTGTTTTTATTGATGTCACAAAAAGTTACAAAATTTTCATATTCTTGGTAATTTACATGCGGAGTTATGATTCCATGTTTCTCAAAATGAATCAAATCCTTTGACGTAGCTAGTGCTCCCATTGCATTGACGCCATCATAAGCAGTATAGGTGATATAATAAGTATCCTCAATTTTTACAATTCGGGGATCTTCTACGCCGTGTTTTTCGTAATCAAAATCACGGGTTATCAATGGTTTTTCATGCCTTTCCGTTACTTTAAGTGGGCCATCCATTTTTGCATAACCTATGGTTGAAAAATTTCCGTGTTCTACCGCTCGGTATAAAATATGAATGGTATTTCCATCCTGATAAATACCGGGATTGAATACACCGTTATTTTCAAATGTATTGTCAGTAGGACTTAGAATTATTCCTAATTTCTCTATTGTAACCATGATTCCATCTTTTTTGCTGTTCAATATTTTTTATCCACTTCTTCTTTCTTTGGATCTTTATTTCTTGCTTTTTCCTGTTTTTTAAAATAACCCCGAAATAAAAAATTGTGTTTCAAGGCTTCCATATTTTCATTCAAACGCAAACTCGCTTCGTTAATATTTGTCATAGTAGAGTCTATTTTTCGAACTAATGCCGGATTATTCGACAAGTAATTTATAGCTCCTTTTCCATCTTTAATGTTTGCAATTGTCGCATTGAGATTGGTTACTACTTTGTTTATTTCAGTGCTGGATTTGTCTAAATTGCGAACGACTGCTTTCATATCATTGGCAACAGCCGTATCTTTCAAAAAGCCTATCACATTATCTTTGTTTTCTAAAGAAGAAATGAGTCGGTTTAATTTTGTCACAGATTCGGAAGTTCCTTTTCCGGTAATTTTTAAGTACAGCATGGTTTCTTTTAGGTTATTGGCTACAGTGGAATCTTTAATCAACAAACCCACTGTTCCTTTACCTTGATTGATTTCCTGTGTAATTTTTAGTAAATCAGCCGTAAGAAGTGCCGCATTTTTATTGGTCACACCAAGGGTATTTAGTAAATCATCGGTACGGATTCGGCTTAAGGATTTAATCTCATCGCCGGGACTCACAGCGGCTTCCATCCCTTTACCTGGGATAATATTTATAATCATATTGCCTACCAAACCATCAGAGCCAATGGTGGCAATAGCATTTTTTCTGATGTGGGGAAAAATGGTTTTATCTATGAGCATATCGACTTTGATGGTGGAGTCATTGATCATTTCCATTCCTCGTACAGTGCCTACATTTATTCCTGAATACCGTACATTATTGCCTAATTGTAAGCCGCTTACATTGTTGAAAACCGCTTTAAGATGATTGGTTTTTCCAAACATTTTTTGCTTATCGCCAATGAAATACACTGCCAGTACAAATAGCGTTAATCCGATGATTACAAAAAGTCCAAGGCGCAGTTTTTGTGATGTCGTTTTTTCCATATGTATTCTTATTTAAAGAAAGCTTGTACTTTAGGATCTGTTGAGGTTGATAATTCCTCAAAAGTTCCTTCGATATAATTGATACCGTCAACCAATAAAATCATTCGGTTCGAAATCACTCTGGCGCAATCCACATCGTGTGTAATTATTATTGCCGAAGTGTTGTATTTTTTTTGGATAGACATCATTAGTAGCAAAATTTCCTTTGCCGTAATAGGATCTAAACCAGTTGTTGGTTCATCATAAAGAATTATTCTTGGCTGCAGAATTAAAGTTCTGGCCAAAGCAATTCTTCGTTTCATTCCTCCCGAAAGCTCTTCGGGCATTAAATTTATGGTATGAGCCAGCCCCACATTTTCTAAAGCTTCCATAACCAGTGGCGTGGTATCGGTTATTTTTCCAAATTTTTTTTTGTGACGGCGCAAAGGAAATTCTAAATTTTCCCTGACGGTCATTGAGTCATAGAGTGCGCTTCCCTGAAAAAGAAAACCTACTTCAGTCCGAAGATCATCCAGTTCTTCCCGGCTTAGTTCGCTTATATCCTTTCCCATTATTACAACAGTCCCACTGTCATGTTCTTCTAATCCAATGAGGCATTTTATCATAACAGATTTTCCAGAACCTGATTTCCCCATGATTACCAGATTTTCCCCTTCATTCAAAACCATATTAAAACCATCCAAAACATGATTATCACCATAGCTTTTTTTTAAGTCTTTGATTTCTATTATGGCCTTTTGATTTAGTATAGATGTATTCATAATCAGTTATAAATCATAAAAAATATCAGTGATAAAAACAGCAATAAAATCAATAATAAACAATAACATCGAGGTGAAAACCACCGCAGAATTAGCAGCTAAACCTACACCTGCAGTTCCTTTTTTACAATAATATCCTTTAAAACAACCCACCAACCCGATGGCAAAACCAAAAAAGAACGTTTTAATGGTTGCCGGTATTAAATCCCCAAATTCTAACGCATCAAAAACCTGATTGTAATACAATAAAAAAGAAACATTGCCTTTTATATTTTCTACTAAAAATGAACCAAAAATGGCAATGGCATCTCCAAAAAAAACCAAAATAGGAAGCATGAAAGTAGTTGCTAATATGCGGGTTACCACTAAATATTTGAAAGGATTTGTACCGGAAACTTCCATGGCGTCAATTTGCTCTGTAACTCTCATAGAACCTAATTCAGCACCAATACCGGAACCAATACGACCAGCACAAATTAAAGCGGTAATGATGGGGCCAATTTCTCTGATAAGCGAAATACTCACCATGGACGGCATCCAGGAAACGGCTCCGAATTCCTGCAATGTGGGTCGTGACTGTAAAGTGAATACTAAACCAATGATAAATCCTGTAACTGCAACAAGCAACAAGGAACGATTTCCCATATAAAAGCATTGTCTAAGGAACTCTTTGAATTCCGAAGGGCTTTTAAAAGCTTCTTTAAAAAAACGCCCGGCAAAATAAGAGAGCTCGCCAACTTCAAGTAAAAAAGTTTTAAACAATTCGATTATTTTAAAAATACTATTCATTAGCAAATGAATTAATTTTTAATAAAAAAAGTTATTCAAATATACAATTATTTACCTGATTATCAGTATTTAAGGGTGTTCTTTAGCTGTTTTTTTGAGAAATTATAAAAACAAACGCCATTCAAATTTTGAATGGCGTTTGTTGAACATTTTATAAAAAACTATTGTATTACTGTTTATTCCTTCTCACTTTTTGTATCCATCATTTCCATTAGTTTCATTCCAAGAAGACCGCTGATTGGTCCGTCAGATCCATTATTTCCAGAGATTAAAACATCAGGAATTACTTTGATTTTTCCTTTGCCAATCTCCTCAGTTATTTTGTATTTCGTGAAGTTATCACCACCCATTGCAGAAACTTGTAATTGATAGGCTTCTGCAGTTGATTTACCAATAGCCATAATTTTTTCAGCTTCGGCAAGACCCGTTTTAGAAATTCTTTCAGCTTCGGCACTTGCAGTTAGTTTTGTCGCTTCTGCTTGTGCTCCAGCTCTTGCTTTAGTAGCTTCCGCTTCGGCATTAGCACGCATTTTTGTAGCTTCTGCCTCTGCATTTACATTTAATTTTAAACTAGTTGCATCTCCTTCTGCTTTTTTAACTGTTGCATCAGCAGTACGTTGGGCAATTTCAACACTTTGAGATGCTTTTACGATTTCTTTTTGCATATCCGCAATAGCGGTTTCTTTTTCCATTCCCTGACGTTGTTCCTGAGCCATTCTTTGTGTCTGATAAGTTTTTTGCTCTTCTTCGGCAATCTTCCTGTCAGTCAGAGTTTTCATTAAGGATTCTGGAGGTACAATATCTCCTATTAGTGTGTCAACTGCATTTACATTGTATTCATCAAGAACCACTTTGATATGATTTTTAGCAGATTCCTGACGTTCTTTTCTTGTTGATAAAAAGGATATTACATCACTTTCCTGAGCGGAGTTTCTAAAATAATTCCCTATTGTAGGTTCTAAAACCTGTGAAACAAGATTATTCATACTCCCAAAACGGGCAATTACTTTTGGAGCTTCATTCGCGGGAACATGAATAATTTGGGACACATCCAGATTAAAAGGGAAACCATCTTTTGAACGAACCGTAATTGTGGATAAATTTTGGTCTAAATTATGGGATTCACTGCGTGCATCTGCCCAGTTCAATACTAGATTTGTTGTAGGAACAGGCTCTAATTTAGTAGTGTATTTATTTAAGGCATATTTTCCGGGACCCAGCGGCTCCATCCATACACCACGTTGCCCTTTTGAAACAATATTTCCATGTTTGAAAGTATCACCTGTTACATCTTGTCCGTCTTCGCCAATATAAGAGATCACAACCCCAACATACCCTATAGGCACATCTGTCATAGGAGTTTGCTCTATTTGTATCGCCCAAGTATTGATATAATAGGATCCGGCAAGCATAACCTGTGGTTGCAATCCACGATTTCCGCCATTTTTTAGAAATTGATCAAAATCTTGAAAGTTATTATGATTTTCAACAAATTTACCTGCAATTTGACCAATAGGAATTGGCTCACCATCCATAGCAGTTACAATTCCGACCATATTCTCTGAAATCACAATTTGAGGAGACATTACCACTTCAAATAAAAAGGTATTAATCCTGTAAGATCCTGTAGTTATAAAGGCGGATTGACGTCCTTTTTGCCCGCCATTATTCAGAAATAAGGTAGCGTCCTGAAAATTGTCGGAGTTCACTTTTTGTGCCAAAATTCTACCCGTTGGTATTTCGGCACCATCTTTACTTAAAAGCAAACCAATATTACCTTCAGGAATAATGGTAAATGGAGCCATTTCAACAGAAAATTGCCAAGGCCACATGGCCCAATATAACCCTGGAGCAAGTGTTTTTGCCTGAAAACCAGCTTCCCCTTTGGTAGCTATAATTCTACCGTCTGGTAAGGATTTTTCGGATCCAAAGAGGACAAATTTCTTGGTCACTAAACCAATTTTATCTTCAGGAACGATTACCATTCCGAAGAAAACACGTAAAACGAATTTGTAAAGAATCAGGCATATAATCAATACCAGTACCCACCAATAATTTGTAATTGTTGTCATATTATATAAATTAGAATTGTAAAATTAAGGCAATTTTTAGTGTTAATTCTAAAAATTAGAATAATTAACGTTTGAATAATCTTACTAAATTTATATAAAAAAATATGGCTTTTAACACTGTAAACAGGCTCTTTAAGACCCGATTAATTTTGATTCAATCAAAAGTTGGCATTTTGAATATTAACATTTTTTGCGGTGTTTTTTTGCTCATAAATTATTTTAAAACAGAACATGGAAGTCAATAACTCGTCTGTTTTTAATCCATTTCTCTATTTCTCCGGCCCAAAATACAATACTTGATATCGCTAAGGTTAGTCCTAGTTCATATAAAGATAAAGGTTGGGTCTTAAAAATTTCGTTAAAGAAAGGCATGTAAATAATCATAAATTGAAGGACAATGGTTATCAATAGGGCACCAACCATAGGTTTGTTAGAAAAAAATCCAATTTTGAATATAGATTCACGCCCGGAACGAATGACCATTACATGTCCCAACTGGCTAAAACAAAGCACCGTAAAAGCCATCGTTTGCCAATGTGTATTGGCGTTATATATCGCGTAAGCTTGCATTCCTATGGTGACGCAGCCCATTAAAAAACCAATCCATAAAATGTGTAAAGCCATCCCGTTTGAAAAAATATTTTTCTTCGGATTTCTGGGGGAACGTTTCATGATATTTGCTTCAGATGGTTCTGAGGCTAGTGCTAATCCGGGTAAACCATCCGTTACCAGATTAATCCATAGGATGTGAATTGCCAGTAGCGGAATGGGTAACCCAAAAAATGGAGCTAAAAAAATAGCCCATATTTCGCCTGAGTTTCCTGTCATAATGTATTTGATAAATTTTAGGATGTTGTCAAATATTTTTCTGCCGTGTTTAACAGCAATAATAATGGTAGCAAAATTATCATCCAATAAAATCATGTGCGAGGCTTCTTTAGAAACTTCGGTTCCGTTGATTCCCATAGCAATACCAATATCAGCATTTTTAAGTGCCGGAGCATCATTTACACCATCGCCAGTCATTGCCACAAAATGATTTTTGGATTGTAAAGCATTAATGATTCTTAGTTTTTGTTCAGGATTTACACGGGCATATACTTTTACCTTTTCTACAATTTGTATAAATTCACTCTGTGTTAATGCAGTTAGTTCTGAACCTGTTAAAACTAGGTCGTCATCCGTGACAATAATGCCTAGCTTTTCGGCAATTGCTTTGGCGGTCAGCTTGTGGTCACCCGTAATCATTACCGGAATAATACCGGCTTCCTTACATTCAGAAACTGCCTGTTTTGCTTCTTCTCGTGGTGGGTCAATCATGCCTACAAACCCAATAAGTGTTAACTCATTTTCTATCAAATTAGCATCTGAAGTATCCGGTAAGGACGAAAGTGTTTTCATTGCGTACCCTAAAACCCGATATCCTTTTTCGGCCATTTCGTTGACTTTACGTTCAAATTCAGGAATAAGTGATTTTTGATTGTCATTCAGTTTGTGAAACAATACATCGACAGCCCCTTTTGTAATCACGATTATTTCACCATTAGAATTTTGGGTTTGATGCATTGTAGTCATGCATTTTCTTTTAGAATCGAAAGGCAATTCTCCAATTCGGGGTAATTTTAGTTCTAAATCAGAGCGATTCAAATTTTTATCGGATGCATATTGTACCAATGCTAACTCCGTTGAATCGCCCAACCATTTTCCGTTTTCATCTTTTGTGACATCATTATTTAAAGCGATAGCGTGCAGCAATGTGTTTTTTTCTTTAAAAAAAGGCTCATATTCTGTATCTGATGTTTCAAAAATTTCCTGTAGAGTCATTTTATTCAACGTAAGAGTTCCCGTTTTATCAGAACAGATATACGTCACGGAACCCAAAGTTTCTACAGCTGGTAATTTTCGAATAAGGGCATTGCTTTTAGCTAATTTTTTAGCACCAAAGGCAAGTGCAATCGTAACTAATGCTGGTAAAGCTTCAGGAATTGCGGCAACAGCGAGTGAAATAGAAGTAATTAACATGGTCAAAACAGATTCTCCCCGCAACCATCCGATTAAGAAAATTATAGCGCAGATAATAAGTATAATCACTGATAATCGTTTGCCAAAAGCTGCTAACCTTTTTTGTAAAGGCGTTGAGGTTTCATCGGTTTGGATCATTTTTGCGATGTGCCCAAGTTCAGTATGCATTCCAGTTGCTGTAACGTAAGCAAGTGCGCGTCCGTTAGTCACAAAAGTTCCTTTATACCCCATATTAGTTTGGTCACCAAGCGCATAATTTCCTTCGGGAAGTTCCTCAGGATTTTTTTCTACATTGTTTGATTCACCCGTAAGTGCTGATTCATCTACTTTTATTTGATGGGTTTCAAAAAAACGGACATCAGCAGGAATAACATTTCCCGCTTCAAGTACCACTACATCACCAGGGACAATATCCGATGCAGGAAGGTCGATTGTTTTTCCTTCACGTAAAATACGGGCATGGTTTGCGACCATATTCTTTAATGCTTCCATTGCTTTTTCAGCCCGATATTCTTGGATAAATCCCACGACAGCATTAATAATAATGATGGCAAGAATAATTATTGTATCCGTAACATCACCTATTATGCCTGAGATAATTGCCGCAGCGATAAGGATGAGAATCATAAAATCCGATAGTTGAGAAAGCACCATCTGTAGAATTGTCTTCTTTTTTTTATCTTCAATTTGATTTTTCCCATGTTCGCACAAGCGTTCTGATGCCGTAATATCATCAATACCGGATGGAGTTGTATTTAGCAACTGTGTTATTTCTGATAGCGGTAGTAAATGCCAGTTCATATTTTTTACTTTTTATATTCAGTAAAAAGAATATTGGGATTATCAAATCTCAACTTTCATACAAACGCAATCTGTTTTTAGTGGAAACAAGCTCATTTTGCAAAGCATCAATTTTTTGTAATAGATTAAACACCACATCAATTCCCTCAGTATTAAGATCTAATTCCTGATGGATGCGTATCATTTTCTCTATTTCATAGATGGCATCTGGATGGATATATTGTGTTTCTTGTATTGTTTTTATTTCGAGTAAACCCATTTCGCTGAGGTTGTCAAAAAAGGAGAGTTCCACTTTATAATGAATGCATAATGCAGGTGTCGGTATGAGGCTTTCTATGTTCATGACGTTCTTAACTTTGCGAGTTCCGTAAATAATTCTTTTTCTTTTTCAGTAATATTTGTGGGTATTTGCACTTGATAGGTAATGTATAAATCTCCAAATTCTCCTTCCTTTTTATAAACTGGAAATCCTTTTCCTTTCAGTTTTACTTTTGTTCCGTTTTGGGTTCCGGGTTTTACGGTTAGTTTTACTTTTCCGTCAAAAGTATCTGCGGTGATATCGCCTCCCAATATGGCAGTATATAAATCTAAAGAAACAGTGGAGTAGAGGTTGTGCTTGTCTAATTTAAAGTTGGTATGGTTTTCAATAGTGAAAGTGATGTATAAATCCCCTTTTGGGCCACCGCCAGCGCCTTCGCCACCAAGCCCGCTAATTTTTATTTGCTGCCCATTTTCGACTCCGGCAGGAATAGTAATACGGATGTTTTTGCCGTTAATTGTCAAGGTGCGTTTATGGGTGGTGTACACGTCTTTTAGGTCAAGATGCAGTTCAGCATTAAAATCCTGCCCCTTGAACTGTGCACTACGACGACCTCCACTTCCTGACGAACGACCTCCAAACATAGACTCAAAAAAATCAGAGAAATCTCCGCCACCACTGAACCCGCCAAAACCATCTTGTTGGCCACCTCTATGGTACTGCTGCTGTTGTTTTGATTTTTCAAATTCCTCCGCATGTTGCCAGTTTTCGCCATAGTCATCATATTTTTTACGATTCTCGGCATGGCTCAATACTTCATTGGCCTCATTGATTTCCTTGAATTTTCTTTCGGCTTCCTTATCGTTGGGATTTAAGTCGGGATGGTATTTACGGGCCAGTTTTCGATAGGCCTTTTTAATCTCGGCTTCGGTTGCTTTTTTGTCCACTTCAAGAATCTTGTAATAGTCTATAAATGCCATCTGGATTGTTTTTATATAATTTGTAGGCTTTATTAATACTTTAATCGAAGGTATTTACTGTTTAATAAACTCACAATCTGCTTTAATTTGTACGTCATCACTAATCATTTTCGAAGGGAATTTGGATCCTACATTAAATTCAGAACGTTTTAAAATTCCGCTAAACTGAAAGCCTGCAGTAATTGCTTTTGATTGTTCATTCACTATAGTTCCTCTATACCACATAGTAATTATTGCCGGTTTTGTGATTCCATGCAATGTGAGTGTTCCTACAAGTTTGTATTTATTCTTCCCGATTTTTTTTATGGAGATGCTTTTAAAAGTCATTTTAGGATATTTTTCCACGTCAAAGAAATCAGCACTTCGTAAATGATTATCCCGCATTTCCACTTCGGTGTCAATAGAGGCAACATCAGTCGAAAGTTCAAATACAGCATCACTAAAATCCGTTTTGTTAGTTGTTGCGGTTATCTCAAATTTTTTGAATAATCCTGCTATATCCGAAATACCATGATGTACGGTGCTAAAAGTAAGTTTTGAGTGCATTGGATCTGCTTTCCATGTTGTTTGTGCCAGCAGAAAAGTAGATAAAAATAGTGTTGCGATGATGGTTGTTATTTTTTTCATGAGGTATTATTTTTTAATTATTTGATAGGGTATAAAGATGTCCGGAGTTTGTAATCTTACTTTTATCAATATCAATTTGCATGAAAAAGACAGCACAAATGATTGTGATTTTTAGACATTTTGCGCTATCAAATTTAATTAATTTTCAGGTATAAAACAGTAATAAACAGCTTTATTTCAGGTGTTTATAAAAATAAAAAAAAACTCTAAAAGGAGTTTTTATGAAACATTTTTTTACCAAGAATGTTTTTCAATTCTTATATTGGTAGTAATTCATCTTCCATAGCTTTTAAATCCTGTTTCTTTTTTAGGTCTTTCAATATAGATTTATACTCTAAAAATTCGATGTCTTTTGGATTTATTTGCAGCACAAAATTTATTTTCCCCAACAAATGTTCGAGATAATTTTTTTGGTTAATTTCTTTGTATTCGCGGTGTTCCTCGAAACCAAATTTCTTGATATAATACATGGCTTGTCTTAAATCATTGCGTTTGTGGAATGCCACTTGCGGTTTTTCATTCACAACAATTCCAGTCACGGTTTGGCGCGTATTGGCCGTCATGAGTTTAGTCTTGTTTTTATTGATGCGAAGGTTTAATTTTTCAACAGTTTCAATAACTTTATGGAGCAGTTTATTTTCATCAAAATCCCCCGAAAAACTCATATCGTCAGCATAACGGGTATATCTTATTTTATGCAATTTGCAGTAAGCGGCAATCTCAGCATCGGCATCTTTAAAAATTAAATTCGAAAGATACGGGCTTGTGGGTGCGCCTTGAGGCAAAGTTCTGTCTCGGGTGCATAATTTGGAGAGGAGTCTCGATACCATTTTAGAATATCCCAATTGATGAAACTCTTTTTCAACTAATTCAATGGTAATTGATTGGAAGAAATTTTCTAAGTCTAATGTATATACTTTAGGCTGATTTTTATGAAATTTCAGGTTTTCAATAAGGCTTACATTGGTTTTGTATGCTTTCGCAAAAGGGCTAATGGGAACTTTATTGAGGATATTTCTCAAAATCCAGAGTTGGATTTCTTTCAAGCTTGGAAGCGGTTCAGAAATAAGTCGTTTTGTGCCATTTTTTTTTGAAATCTCAAAATCACGGTAAAAATAGCGGGGATAAACAGCCGCTTTTTTTAAGTATTCTTTCTTGTATCCCACCAGAAGTGATAAATGGGTTGGATTGTAAATAACCGGTACGTCATGAGAGAATAATACTTCGGCATAATCCAGACAACGTTGAATATTAGGCAGCGAATAGCCTAGTTTATGTGATTTTTCGGTAAAGGTTTCTTTGTATTGAGTAAAATCCATAGCGTTGAAATCGTTAATGGAGTAGGGACTATTCTGTCCCTAACCCCGATTAAGAATACCGGTTTAAAAGTTCGGAGCTCTGCGGAGAATCTTTTAAACCTGGTGCTTGAAAGAACATTCAATTACAGAGCAGTGACTCACGGCTCCGATGTTAACCTGGGCTAACAAATTTCTTTGAGAAATGAACTAAAAAAATAATTCATCCTGACTGGGAATAAACACTATTTTACTGCTTAATTTGGGAATTTTACTCTCCAAATCTTTTTGAATCCAATCCTCTTTTTTTTTAGTTTTTAGTCGGTGTGGTTCCATTGTTATTTATTTATAAAATGCTTATTATTAATGTTTTAAATGATTAAAAATCACATATAAAGTTAATTAAAAATAATTTATTAACAGTACTATTAGTGATAATTTTTTCAACAATGATTTTAATTTTAGAAACAGAATATATTTTTTGTTTTGGCACAAAAAAAGACTTTTAACCCTTGATTTCTATTTTATAAATCAATTATTGAATCGCTTATAGGGAGTATAGGTGACAATTATTTCTATTATTCGGGTAACGCAATACGAAAGAAAGTTAATGGATTTTGTAAATAGATTGTTCTTAGTTTTGAGTGATTGAGATGTTATGCTCTGGCATTGAGCAATAATTTCGATGAGGTGTGCTTGAAACATTTTAGAAAATAAATCAGAATTTATTTCAACATTCATTTCAAGGCTTCCGTACGAACTTAAATTATTCAGATTAAACGATCCTATTGTAGTCCAATTGCCATCTATTACGGCCACTTTTCCATGTAATACGGATTGGTCCCATTCGTACAATTCAATATTATAGTTAAGCAGTTTGTCATAGAGATAGCAGGTAGCGCGCCTTGTGAGCGGTAAATCTGATTTTCCGGAAAGAATTAATTTAATTTTCACCTTATTTTTAGATGCTTTTTTCAAGGCTCGAATGATTCGAATCCCAGGCAGAAAATAACTTCCCACAATAATGATGTCTTTTTTCGCATTTCTAATGGATTTTATATACCCATCACAAATCTCATTTTTGCCTTTTAACCAGTCATTCTGAAGAATACGAACCATGGCATCTTCCTGAACAAGAAAAGAAGATTTTATTTTGCTGTTGTGTAAGTGTCTTTTTTTGAAATAGATATCGGCACACAATTTTTGAAGTGGTTCGGCAATTTCTCCTTTTAATTGAACAGCATAGTCGAGCCAAGGAGCTTCTGTATCCGAACCACAATATTTATCGGCTACATTTATACCGCCAATAAGCACGACTTTTGCATCAGCAACAATAACTTTTCGGTGTAGTCTTCTGCCTAGGTAAAAAGTATAGGTTGAAAATAAAGGAGCAAAAAAACGAATGTTTATGCCGCTTTGTCTCATTTCTTTTAGTGTTTCTGAGGGAAATGATAAAGACCCCAAACCATCCAAAAGGACATAAACCTGAACCTTACGTGAAGCGGCTTCTTTTAATGCTTTAATAATTCTATTTCCGGTTGCATCGTTTTCAAAAAGATACATTTGCATGTGAATTTCAATCTGTGAATTCCGAATAATAGCCTCTAATCGAGAAAAATAATCTTCGCCACTGTAAACAAGTTCCAGATTTTTTGGAGCAATAAGGCTATTTTTACTTTCTATCATGGGCTTTATTTATTTTCACTTCGTTTATTAAAAGAAATTCCATAAGATTTTCAACATCCAAAATACCAACAACTTTATTATTTTCCATAACGAGCATTAATCTTGATTTATTGAGTTGAATGAGCTCAAAAACTTTTTCTAAAAGAGAATCGCTGTCGAGGTAAACTAAATTTCGGTCCATGACGTTGTAAATAAATTCATCATCTCCTTTTTTTGAAAGTGCCATAATAATTTGGTCCCGATTCAGTGTTCCTACCGGAATGCCTTCTTCAGTAATCAGGAAATTCTTGTTTTGGCTGTCCAATACCAATTCAACCGCTGTTTTTACAGTATCATTTGCATCAATCGTCGGATATTGTTTCATGACAACATCATGCACTTTAAAGCCTTTTAAGATAAACTTAGACTCCGTATAATCAGCTTCAACCTGAGCTCCAATAATGACAAAAATACCGATAAAAACTAAAATCGGGGAAGTGAAAAATCCAAAAATAATGAATCCCATTGCCAATAGTTGTCCTATCCGTGCCGAAATTCTTGTGGCAACATGCCTTTGTAACTTGAACGATAACAGCGCCCGTAAAATCCTGCCGCCATCCATAGGGAATGCGGGGATTAAATTGAAAAGTGCCAACCAGAAATTGACTAAAAAGAAATTGAGAAAGAAATTATTTGCGTTCACGCCATTAGATAATTCCGCCATTAATTGTTCTGAAGTATCCGGAATCGTAATGAAAATCCCTGTGATAAAGGCCAATGTAATATTTACCAAAGGTCCCGCAAAAGCGACTATTAATTCTTCCGATGGTTTTTCTGGTAATCGTTCCAGTCTGGCCAATCCGCCAATGGGTAAAAGGGTGATGTCTTTGGTTTTTATGTTGTAATTTTTTGCGGCTAAAGCATGACCGAGTTCGTGTAATAAAACAGTAACGAAAATGCACAAGATAAACACCACAGACCATATTATTTGAGTAACATTTTGCCCTGATTTGTAGTTCATGAAAATGATAAACAGAATAAGTAAAGTGAATGTCCAGTGTATGAATATTCCAATACCAGATACTTTTCCGAGTTTAAAGGATCCTTTCATCTTTTGAGTTTTTAATACTGCTAACCGCAGCATGATTATAAAAAACAGACAAACAATAAAATATTCTATTCGTTTACAAATGATTTCAAAACGGGTATCAGTTCACTTCATTTCCAGAAATACCATTATAGGCCCAGGAATTCAAATTCGCAATTGTAGTGTGTGCAATTCCCTCTAATGCCTCGTTTGTCAAAAAACCTTGATGTCCGGTAACCATCACATTAGGATGGGAACGAAGTTTTAAAAACAAATCATCATTTATTGGAGCATCAGTATGATCTTGAAAAAATATTGGTTTCTCTTTTTCGTAAACATCTAATCCTGCAGCGCCAATGGTTTTATTTTCGATTGCTTCTAATAAGTCTTTTGTATTTACAATTCCTCCACGGGCAGTATTAATAAAAATCACTCCTTTTTTCATTAATGAAAATGTGCTTTTATTAAACAGATGGTTTGTTGTTCCATTGAGTAGATAATGAATGGATATCACATCAGCAGTGGCACATAAATCTTTTAGTGAAACGTAAGTAATTGGAATTTCATCCATGAGTTCCTTGTTTTCCTTAATATCAAAGGCTATTATTTTACAACCAAAACCATGCATTATTTTTGCAAATGCAGCTCCTATTTTTCCAGTTCCTACAATACCTATTGTTTTTCCATGCAAATCAAAACCCACCAAATGATCCAAACGATAATCACCAATTTGCATTAACGTCTGACCTAAAACCAGTTTTCTGTTTAGTGCCATTAACAAGGCTACGGCGAGTTCAGCAATGGCGTAAGGCGAATATTCAGGAACATTTGCCACTTTCATAGCTAATGATTTTGCTCGGGCCAAATCAACATGATCATAGCCTACGGAACGCAGAGCAATATATTTTACACCACAAGTATATAGTTTCTGCAATACTGTCTCTGAAGCATCATCCGAAGTAAAAAGTGAAACAGCATCAAATCCTTTGGCAAGGGCTGCGGTACTTTCATTCAAAGGTTGCTCCGTAAAAACTAATTCGTGATTACCATGCGCTGCTTTTTCAAGGAAAGCCTTATCAAAACCCAATATGCTATAGACTAATACTTTCATTTTTGCTGTTTTTCATTTCTAAAAAAATACTTGTTAAGGTAGTGAATTTTTAGCAAACTTGTTTCAGTAATTTCAATTCTTATTTTTAAATTTAATGATTATAAGTTGTTTTTAATCAGTAGTTTTAAAGAGCAAACGGATGCTTATGTTGCTTCTCAAATTGGTGCTTTTTATCAAAAAAATTAATTCCGATAAAGCATCTTTTTTACGGCACTTATGATATCATTTTTTTGAGGAATGGCTGCTTCTTCCAAATGTGCAGGGTAGGGAATAGGGACTTCAATACCACACAATCGTTGTACAGGAGTATTTAAATTATAAAAGCCGTTTTCCATAATACGTGCACTCACTTCCGAGGAAATACTCACAGAGCGCCAAGCATCTTCTACTATCAATACCCGATGCGTTTTGGCAATCGAAGCCAAGAAAGTAGCCTCATCTAATGGTCGCAAAACACGTAAATCAATGACTTCTGCATCAATCCCAACGGTAGCTAATTCGGCAGCAGCCTCTAAACTTTTATACACTCCGGTTCCGTAAGTGATAATCGAAATGTCCTTTCCTTCTCGTAACACTTTGGCTTTAGCAATAGAGGCAATTGGCAAGTCAGTCGCTATTTCTTTTTCGAGATTAAGCAGCATCGTATATTCAAACAATAACACAGGGTCAGGACTTTGCAGAGCGGCATACAGCATACTTCTCGCATCTTCATGCGTTCCTACTGATAGGACAATTAATCCTGGAATGTGTGCATAAAAAGGTTCCCAACTATGCGAATGTTGTGCTCCTAACTGGCGTCCAATACCGCTTCCCATTCGTATAATTAGAGGAACATTCAATTGTCCGCCGGACATGTGCTGTAAAGTAGCCGCATTGTTCACGATTTGGTCCATTGCGAATAAACTGAAATTGACTGTCATTATTTCAATAATGGGTTTCATACCAGCCATTGCTGCTCCAATTCCGGCTCCAACAAAACCAGCTTCTAAAAGTGGGACATCCATAATGCGTTCTTCACCAAATTCCTGCAATAATCCTTTGCTTACAGCAAAAGCTCCTCCATAGCGGCCCACATCTTCGCCCATCAAAAAGACGCGTTTATCATTTTGCAATGCTTCGCGAAGGCCTTGATTCAAAGCCTCACGATAGGTGATGGATTGTGTGGCCATGTTGCTTTTCATGAGAAGGATTGATTATTGTTGTTTGCTTTTCCAACGTTTTAAAGCGGGTAAAATATTTACGGCTTTTTGAATCATATAACTGGGAAGTTTTCTTTTTTCCATATAGGTTTGTACAGCATTTTTCATGTCGTCCAGATTCATTTCCGGATTTTTAAAATCACTGTTTACATAACAATACTTGCAATAGTCATTGCTTTTAATACCGTTATTTTCGGTTCCTTTTAGTTTGTCTGCATGAAGAGGCATACCGCAACTTTGACAAAATTGGATGTCTTCCATTCTGTTTTCTTTCAATGAGTTTAGTGTAAAGTTTTTCATGGTGTTTTTTGATTTTAATGTTTATAGTTTAAATTTCGGTGTAAACAAATTTTGTCAATTGCTCTAATGGTTCCCGAGCGCTTTCTTCGGCAAAATCCAGTGCTTTCTGGATTTTTGTTTTTATTTTACTTTCAAAACCAACAATCTCACTTTCCGTAATCCATTGTTGTTGCAAAAGAAACTGCTCGAATTGCGGAATCGGATCTCGTCTTTTCCATTCCTCCACTTTCTTTTTAGCACGGTATAATTCGACATCAAACATGGAGTATGCTCTAAAACGATAGGTGTTACAAATCAGTAAACAGGGTTTTCCGGTACTTTTTATTTTTTCTACAGCTGCATTGGCAGCCTGCATTACTTTTATTAAATTCATACCATCAACGGCTGAAGATGCAATGCCTTTTTTTTCTAATTCTACTACAGTATGCGAATATCGGACTGCGTTGCCCTTAGCATACAAGTTATTTTCACAGACAAATAAAACAGGAACTTTCCAGAGTGCCGCCAGATTCTGAGCCTCCTGAAATTCACATTTGGTAATGTCATCTTCGCTAAAGAAGCAACAGATAATGTTATTTTTCTTTTGTTTTTTGGATGCCAATGCCATTCCAACAGCTATTGAAAGATTGCCACTCAATACAGAATTATTTCCGTGAAAATTTTTTGAAGCATCAAAAAGGTGCATGGAGCCACCTCGACCTCGGCTGCAGCCTTCTATTTTTCCATACATTTCAGCCATAATTACATCAGGATCAATGCCACGTGCCAAAGCATGACCATGTTCCCGATAGGTACTCAATACAGTATCATTATCAGTTAAAGCCTGCATTATTCCTACTGCTGTGGCTTCTTCACCAATGTATAAGTGCAGGAATCCTCTGATTTTGGCTTTAGTGTATAACTCAGCAGCTTTTTCTTCAAATCGCCGAATGAGCAGCATTTGATATAAAAGTAAAAGTCCTTTTTTCGCATCCATGAATTATCTTTTTTGAATCAGTTTTTGACTCGTTATTTTACTCTTGTGCTACTATTGAAATCTAGTACACGGATAATTATGCTCTGTTTTTTTTGGAAATATTTTCTGAATACTATTCTAGAAAGAATTGCCAAGTGGAACAAGATTATACTCAATAATTATTTCTGGCTCTAACCGAATGGTTGTTTTAATGGCATTTGAAATCAAACAGGCCTTTTCACTCAACTCCAAAATATGTTTTGCCCGTTCTGGTTTTTGGGAATAATGGATGACGAGTTTGGGTTGAAGAATGATTTCGGTTATGGTATGTTTCCCATTGATTTTATCGACAATACAAGTCGATTTACTCTCAAAACTTATAAACTGAAGTTTTGAATTTTCGGCAATCGACAGAAAAGTAGTTAATAGACAACTGTTTATTGCAGCAACAAACAGGTGCTCTGGAGACCAAATTTTATCCATTCCTTTCGGGAATTCAGGAGGTGTCGCGACTTCAATATTTTGAAGCAAAACGGGAGAACTTAAGATCCCTTTCCTTTTGTCGGACCATTTTAGATTTACTTCGTAAGTATACATTCTATACATTTTTTAGTGGTATTAAAACTCAAAAATTATTGTGCGACAAATCCGCCATCTACTGCCATTGCATGTCCAGTTACAAATGAAGCTTCGTCTGAACATATCCAGACCACTGCATTTGCTATCTCTTCGGGTTTGCCAAAACGTCCTATTGGCTCTAAACCTGTAAATTGTTCTATTCCTTCTTTCGTTTTTCCGGTAAGTCGATCAATCATTGGTGTTTGTATGACTCCCGGGCAAACAACATTTATTCTGATTCCTAGTTTAGAACATTCTAAAGCTGCTGTTTTTGATAATCCAATGACACCGTGTTTGGAGGCTACATAAGCTGGTAAACCAGCGAATCCAACTAATCCGGCTACAGAAGCACAGTTCACAATAGCTCCTTTGCCTTGTTTTACTATTTCGGGAATCTCATATTTCATGCATAGCCAAATTCCTTTTAAATTGATACCTATGGTTCGATCCCAGTTTTCTTCGGTGCAATCTTGTGTCATAGCGGATATTCCTTCAACACCTGCATTGTTATAAGCATAATCCAAACGTCCAAAAGTTGCTATAGTTTTTTCAACCATCGCTTTTACGTCTTCGGTTTTTGAAACATCGCATTTGATGAAAATGGTTTCGGTACCTAAATCCTTGATAAGCCGCATCGTTTCACTGTTTTCTATCCAATCCACGACAACTACTTTAGCTCCTTTTTGGGCGAAAGCCAAGGCAGTAGATTTACCGATTCCGGAGGAACCTCCCGTCACGATGGCTACTTTATTTTTGAATGTTGCTTCCATAATTAAATCGATTTACATTAGAATTTTTCTTTTTGTTTTCTTTTCCGCTTCCAAAATATTTTCAATTCCTTTTATTAAAGCATCTGGATTAAACGAGATACTGTCAATACCTTCGTTCACTAAAAATTTCGCAAATTGGGGGAGATCGCTCGGAGCTTGTCCGCACAATCCCACTTTTATTTCAAAACGTTTGGCCACCCGAATCGTTTCTTTAATTAAAGATTTGACAGCAGGATTTTCTTCGCTGAACAAATAACTTACCAGTGCGGAATCGCGGTCTAAACCTAATGTGAGTTGCGTTAAATCATTGGAACCAATAGAAAATCCGTCAAAGAGTTTTGCAAATTCATCGGCCAGTAATACATTACTCGGAATCTCAATCATGACATATACCTGTAATCCGTTAATACCTTGCACCAATCCGTTTTTAGACATTTCGGTAAGTACATTTTCACCTTCTTCAACGGTTCTGCAAAAAGGAATCATCAGTTTTACATTGTGCAGTCCCATTTCGTTTCGTACTTTTTTCATGGCTTCGCATTCTAAAGCAAACCCTTTTCGATAAAAATCACTGTAATAACGCGAGGCACCACGGAAACCAATCATGGGATTTTCCTCATCGGGCTCGTAATATTTTCCTCCGATGAGGTTGGCATATTCGTTACTTTTAAAATCACTCATTCGAACAATAACCTCTTTTGGATAAAAAGCGGCGGCAACAATTGCTACAGCTTCAGCCAGTTTATCAATGAAATAGTTTTTAGGATCTTCATAGCCTTTTGTCATTGCGGCTATTTCGGAAATAATTTTCTCATCTGTTATTTTTTCAGGTTCGCACAACGCCAACGGATGAATTTTAATAGTATTCGAAATGGCAAATTCCATTCGCATCAAACCCACGCCCTGATTGGGATAATGGCTTAACTCAAACGCTCTTTCGGGATCAGCAAGAATAAGCATGGGAGCTGTTTTTGGCATTTCAAGTTTGCTGAAATCCTGTTCTGATACTTCCCATTTCAATTTTCCGTCATAGATGTTTCCTTCTTTGCCTTCGGCACAGGAAACGGTGATTTCCTGACCATTTTTTATAACAGAAGTAGCGTTTCCACAACCCACAACGGCAACGGTTCCTAGTTCTCGGGCAACAATCGCTGCATGGCTGGTGCGTCCGCCTTTATTGGTGATAATTGCCGATGCTCTTTTCATGATGGGATCCCAATCCGGATTAGTCAAATCGGTTACTATGATTTCCCCGTTTTGCAATAAATTGCCTTCTTGTGGACTGTTTAGAATACGCGCTTTTCCGGAAGCAATTTTATCGCCAAGCGCAATTCCTTGCGTCAAAAGCGTGCTTTTTTCTTTGAGTTTGTAAATTTCCCGAACTTGTTTATTGGCTTTTCCATGTACGGTTTCCGGTCGGGCCTGAACGATGTAGAGTTGGTTATTCAAACCGTCTTTTGCCCATTCAATATCCATTGGTTTTTTATAATGTTTTTCAATTTTAGAACACCATTGAGAGAGTTGAATAACTTCTTTATTTGTTAGCGAAAACTGATTTTGTTTTTCGAAAGAAGTATCGGTGTTGATAATGGTATTTTCTGCCGATGAGGTTGCTGATTTTTCAGCATAAATCATTGTGAATTCTTTTCTCCCGCACTGTCTTTTCAGAATGGGATTCAAATCCAGGTTTTCTAAAGTAGGTTTAAAAACCATCCATTCATCAGGCGTCACTGTTCCCTGAACAATATTTTCCCCTAAACCCCAACACCCGTTGATGATGATGGTGTTTTCGAAACCGCTGTCGGGATCAATGGTAAACGCTACGCCGGACGAAGCTTTATCGCTTCGTACCATTTGCTGTACGCCAACAGAAATTGCAATGTCTAATGCAGCAAAACCCATGTCATGACGGTACTTGATGGCTCGATCTGTAAACAAGGATACAAAACAGCGATGAACGGCATCCAATAATTGTGTAGCACCGTTGATGTTTAAAAACGATTGCATTTGGCCTGCAAAACTCGCAGTTGGTAAATCTTCAGAGGTAGCACTGCTTCGCACGGCCACATCAAGGGTATTGCTGTTGGATTGTTCACTAAGGGATTGGTAGGCAGCGTAAATTTCATCCCGAATTTCGTCCGGAATGGCAGCTGATAAAATAAGGCTTCTGGCTTTTTCTCCAATGGAAGAAAGATTGGAATAGTGTTGTGTATCTAATGAAAATAATAAATCCTTCAATGGTTTTTCCAGATTATTCATTTTCCTGAAAAGACGATATCCTTCAGCAGTAACTGCAAACCCATTAGGAATACGAATCCCTATTGGATTGAGTTGATTGTACATTTCGCCGAGAGAGGCGTTTTTGCCACCAACTTTACCAATGGCATCAATACCAATTTGGTCAAAAAACAGTATGTATTTGTACTTCCCCATTTCGTATGTTTTTTAAGTATAAACAGACCATTATTGGTATGCTAGATTAGAAACAATAGAAAATTACTGGGGCGGATTTTTTAGTTAATTAGGATAGTAAATTTTGTAATTCAGAAGTAGGTTTGAAATTTACATATCAAGTTTAAAAGATGAGGTAGTAGGTGTTCCTGCCTGTTTAAACCAATACTGTAAATTTAAACAAATAATTATTTCATCGGTACAAAAAACATACTTTTTTTTGATATTTTTTATTTTAAGTATTTAATATACAGTTGTTTGTGTTTTCTTGTGTTAAGGTTGTACTATTTGTTTTATTGTCTTTTGCATCAGCAAAAAAGGTGATGCTATTGTTTCATTTGGATATGAGAATAACTACTGTTTCTCATGGAAACGCCTACTAGTCTGGAAGTATAAAATCCTGATAGGTTTAAGCCGAAATGCTTTCTGATTAAGATTAAAAAGATAATAAGTTTGCGCATCTTGTTTAGTCATTTCAATACAAAAGCGGACATTGATAGTTGTTTTTTAAATCAATATAGAATACCTAATATTTTTTGATTGCAAATAATGTTTTAGATTATGTAAATAATTCTTTTTTGTTTTCTTAAAAGTTGGAGTAGAATTAAAATGTAAATAATAGCTGTAGCCGATCAAAAAAAAAGCCATCAAAATTACTTTTGATGGCTATAGTTGATTTATTGGATAGAGAGAATTTTTTTATCTCTTTATAAAAAATTATTGTTTAATCAAGTATTTGATATCTTTGACTTTACCATTTATAGCGATTTTCAAGAAATAGTATCCTTTATTCAATTCTGATAATTCTAATTTTGTAATTGATTTTCCAGCTTTAACTTCTTGACTGCTTTGTTTTTCGATCTGTCCGTTGAAGTTATAAAGTAAAAAGTCAACCTTTGTATTTTCAGAAATGTTAATGCTTACATCTACACTTTCTACGAATGGATTTGGAAATACATTTACATCAGTTATCGATACTGAATCTTTATTTATTGATGCACAATTACCTAAACTATCTCCATGGGCTAAATGGCTTGCAACAGCATTTTCATCAATACAAATTGTTTTTCCGTTATGACATATTTCCACTTTTGGATTTTTTGAATTACTACCACAACGCACATCAATTACATTGACAATCTTTTCTGTGGCAGATATACAACCGTTAGCGTCTTTCACAATTAGTGTATATGTAGTAGTTGCCGTAGGACAAACTGCAATACTACTTGTAGTTGCTCCATTGCTCCATTGGTATGTATAAGGTAATACTCCTCCAGTTACTGTACCGGCAGAAAGTGTCGTGCAGGAAGCATTAGTGTAACCATAATATACATTTACCTCATTTGTTGATGGAATAGTAATCAATGAAGGCTCAGTTATAATGAAATTAGCAGTCAATTTATTGTTTAAAGCATCTTTTACAATTACAGTATAAGTTCCTGCATCAAGATTATATACGGAGTTTGTATTTGTAATTTCATCAGTACTCCAAGTATAGGTGTATGGTGCAATTCCGCCTGAAACAGAAACAGTAGCAGTACCATTAGCTTCGCCATTGCAAGTAATATTTGTTGCACTGCTAGCGTCAAGAGTAAATTCTTTTAATTGCAATCTTACAGAAACTGGAAAGTGATCCGAAGCTGTTTTTGTATAATCACTGGTGTAAAACTCATAATGTACTCTAGCGGATTCATTGATGTATAAATGAGCAAGTTCATTAGAAACTGTTATATGATCAATCATGTTTTCATAAGTAACATACGATCTAAAGCCAGCTTCACTCAATGTTTTAGTAAGTACATTAAAATTAGAACTGTCATTTACATAATCTTCATAAGTTGAAACTGTAGTTGTTACATCAGATACTGTATAGTCAACATCATCGTTATAATCTCCTAGTAATACTAAGTTTGCATCGGGATATTGTGCACTCAATGTGTCTTTTAGAACTTCTACATCAAACTTACGCATATCATACTTGCTTTGCGCATCACCACTGGTATTTGCTCTTGCATGAAGATTAATAATATTGATTTGTTTTTGATTACCATCAATTGTAACATTTGCAGTCATCATAAATGGCAATCTACCGCTTGCAAAAAATCTAGATTTATCAGCATCAGGATAATTTGCAAGTGCTGAAACATCGCCACCATTATAAAAAGGATGAATGGTTTTCAAAAGCACCTTGGTATTCAACGGAGTTACTGTTTTATTTTTATAAATAAATCCAACTTTTTGTTTTGGACTACTAAAATCATTAGGATATGACGTAGCCTCCGATAAAACATAACTGTAATCATTCATTTCGCTAACCATCTGAGCAAGCAAAGCATCATCAGAGATTTCTTCTACAGCATAAATATCAGCATCTAATTGCTGTAAAACATTTTTGACAGCCGCTTTTTGTATGGCATCAGAGTTGGTGTTTCCTGCTGCAGGCGAATTGGTTTCATCACCAAACCAAGCGATGTTCCAAGTAGCGATATCCAAAGTTTTTTCTTTTGAAATTGCTAAATCATTACAAGTTTGTTCATATTTATTTGCACAAGGTAAGTCTGTTCTCATTCGAGGTAATAGTTGTTGAGTTGCAAAATAATTCCCCACAACACCTATTATTTCTGAACAATTTTCTGGTTGCGCAAAACCTGTAAGATCATTTACATCTGCATCGATTCTCAATTGAGCTGTTCCACTAGCATCCGTAATAGCAGTGTTTGAATTACCAAACATCATGGCGCCAGGCTTAGGAAAAGTCGTGTTTTCAATGCGAACTAATTCAGCAGGGTGGTTTGCCATTTCACTCAAAGTGATAGTAAGAGGCACAATAGGTTGATTAGGTAATCCATTATTGGTAACCGCACTTACTGGGCTTATTTGTACTTGTTCACTGAAAGAACTTCTAGTTCCTGTAATTGTGATAGAATCTCCTATTTTAAAAAGTCCAGTTCCATGAACCGATTTGTCAAAAACAGCTATCGCTCCTGTAGCATCTTGTAGGTAAGCTGATCCTGCAAATTGGTCAGAAACGGTTAAAACTCCAGTTACGGTTACAATTTCTCCATCCGTTTTTGCTCTAGCTTCAGCAATTGGAATAACTACCAGTATATCAGAAGCATTACCAAAAAACTGTCCTTTATTTATAGCTCCAAAAGTATTATTGACTGCTTGCCAAGTAAAATCAGCATAAGTAAATCCTACTCCGGTTAATTGTAATGAAGTTCCTATTGCCGCAGTACCTGCTTCAGCAATACCTATATCCGTACTTTTTATTCCTGCAGCAGGACCATTAGTAGCAGTAAAAGTACCTTCGTAGCTTAAAAATTGAATAACTTTTCCAGAAGCATCTACTAATGCAATTCCGTCAGGAGCACCATTTTGTAATCCAGCAATACTTACTGATACAGTACCATAACCATTTAATTGATCTGGGATAATTCCGGATAAATTTCCTGTTGGAGTATAGCTAGCTCCTCCTGTTCCATTGTAAGGAATGATGCTCCACCCTGTTAGATCAGTTCCTGAGTAACCAGCAATTTCTACTGCTTCACCAGTATCAGTTCCCGCATTGTCATAATGGATTTCATTGATAAAAACTAATTCACCAAATTTTTCTCCCTTGTTAGGTTTTCCAAAAGTACTTGGTGCTGCTACCCATGTAAAATCAGCATATTTAGTTCCTTTACCAATAAGCTGCAGTGAATTTCCAACAGTTGCAGTACTTGCCTCAGCAATACCAATATCAGTACTTGTCATTCCTGCAGCAGGACCATTGCTCGCTGTAAAAGCACCTTCGTAACTTAGAAATTGAATGACTTTTCCCGTTGCATCTACTAAAGCAATTCCGTCAGGAGCACCATTTTGTAATCCTAGAATAGCAACTGATACTGTTCCATATCCGTTTAATTGATTTGGAATTGTTCCTGATAAATTTCCTATTGGAGTATAAGAAGCGCCACCATTACCATTGTAAGGGATGATTTTCCATCCTGTTAAGTCGGTCCCTGCAAGCCCAGCAATTTCAACACCTTCTTCAACATCTGTTCCTGCATTATCATAGTGAATTTCGTTGATAAAAACAGCTCCAGCTGGAGTAGGTGTAGTATTATTTAAGGTAGTTATACTAACCACATTACTAGCTATTGAAGCGTTGTCATTAGCATCTAATGCAATCACTGTTAAGGCGTAAGTAGTATTTGGTGTTAAACCTGTAAGAGTAAAACTAGTGGCTGTTGTAGCTGCTAATAATGTACCTCCGTTATAAATTTCAAAAGAAGCATTTGATGTTCCTGCTGTCCAAGATAAAGTTGAAGTAGTTGCAGTAAGATTAGTTGCCACTAAATTTGTTGGTGGAGTAAGAGGCTCGGCAACCATTGCGAATGATTGTCCGTTATTGATGTTTCCATACGTGCTTGCAACTGATGTTTGCCATGTAAAATCACTGTATTGATTTCCAGATCCTTTCAACTGTAATGATAAGCCTACTGCTTCGGTTCCAATTTCAGAAACACCAATATTCGTACTTGTCATTCCGCTTGCTGGACCATTAGTAGCAGCAAAAATTCCTTCATAGCTTAAAAATTGAATTACATTTCCTAAGTTGTTTACTAATGCAAGGCCATCAGGTGCTCCATTTTGTAATCCATTTATAGATACAAAAACAGTTCCAAATCCATTAGACTGATTCGGAATTATACCTGATAAACTTCCTGCAGGAGTATAAGATGCACCACCATTTCCGTTATAAGGAATAATGCTCCAACCCGTTAAATCGGTTCCAGCTGTTCCAGCAATTTCAACACCTTCACCTACATCAGTACCTGCATTATCATAATGAATTTCGTTCATGAAAACAACAGAAGTAGTTGGAGTTGGTGGTGGTGTACCAGCTAGAGTTTTTACAGCTACGTTATTACTAGCGTTTGAAATGTTTCCAGCCGCATCAAATGCTTTTATGGATAAAGTATAATTTGTATTAGCTGTTAATCCAGATAAAACATAACTAGGGGTTGAAGAAGAAGCAATTTGTACTGTTCCGTTATAAATTCGGTATCCTAAAACGCCCACATTATCTGTAGACTGAACCCATGTTAATGTAGTTTCTGATGCGGTTGTATTTGTGGCAACCAAGTTAGCGGGTACAGACGGAATTTCTGTATCCAATTGAATACTGCCATCAAATCTATTTTGAGCTTGTGGCCCACCCCAAATTGCTGTCGCAAAAGCAGGATTATCAATAAAAGGGTTTCTGTTTCCTTGAACTCCTTCTAATATTGTATTTCTATTAATTTCTACTTGGGAAACTGGATCTTCTGCACTCCATTCTAGTAGAATATCGGTCATGTCAGTACTGTAGTTCTGTGAGCTTACAGTAACTACACTAGGAAGACATTGCGTACCATAATGCAAATACATGTACATAATCATACGGGCAACATCACCTTTCCATTCATCGCCAGGATAGAAGATATTGTTAACTAATTTAGCATTTCCAGACCCGGCACCAAAAGGATAATTGTTTCTAGTTGCATTAAAATTTACATCTGAGGCTCTTAAATGATGTGCATCACTTCCTGGGCCTTCACTTCCTAAATTAGGATTTCCTAATGATCTAGGAAATACATGTTCTCTATTCCAGTCCCCTTGGTTTCCACCATTTTTATCTTTGGAGCGGGTTCGGTCATTTGTTAAATCAGTATCACTGTCATTATAACCATAAATCAGTAAAACTTTCGAAGGATCGTTAGGATCTAAATCAGTTTGTTTCAGAGCATCCCAAACTCCAGGGGTATAAGTCAAATAAGTAGAATGGGTTGAAATGATTAAATTTGACAGGCTTGTTTTTAAGGCATTTCCTGTTTGGCTAATGTTAGTTCCGTTATAATAAGCAGGAACTTGAGCATTGGAAATAAAACTTAAAAAAATAAATACAGCTACAAGAAAGAACTGTGTCTTTAAGTAAAATTGCTTCATAATTGTTTTAATAATTTGTTGGACTGTAAAACTATAAATATTACTTTTCTTATTTACTGAATACTATTAACAAATTGTTAAAATTATTAACATTTAATATTGGTTTATAAACGTTTATTTAATAGAATTGATAAATAATTAGTGATTTGTTGATTCAAAGGATCACTATTATTTATTAGTTTGTCTGTAGACATAATATAAAAGAAGAAAATCTATAAATAATGCTTCTTTTTTTGAGTAAAATTAAATTTTTTTAAAATCTATTAAAACAGAGATTGTAATGTTGTACCGTAAATTAGTAAACATAATAAAGTTGAAGATTTAAAAATTATTTTGGATTATATAAGTGAATGGATTGCCCCACTAATTTCCATTGTCCTTTAATTTTTTCTAATAATCGAATTTCATAGGAGAAAGTTTTTTTGCCATCCTTAGCCGTAGATTCTTCGTCATGGCTTACCCAGGCGCTATTTCCATTAATACTCATTTTATAATTTGTATTTACAGAAAAACCGCCATTTCCCATGGAACTAGGATTGGTGTTAATCATAGCAGTTGGCGGAATATCAAGTGTTACTCCATCAGCAGTAGAAATTAATATTCGGCTGTACGGTTGAATGTACCAGCACTCTGCATGACCTTTACTATCAGCAGCTCTCCATGTTGCGGATTCTTTTTCCAGTAGTTTTTTTATAACTGCAGCTTCGTCAATCTTTTGACTATAACTTGCCATGTTGATAATTAGGATAAGAAAAAAAGATGCTGTCCACTTCATATTGTTCGTGTTTTTTTGGTTTGGAATAATTGTCTTACTCGTTTTAAGGCTAATTTAAGTAAATATATTGTTTTATACCATAAAAACAAACTACTGCTCAGTTGTTTGCGGTTTAGTGTAGTTGTTTAATTGTGGTTTTAAATGTCTCAATTTGTCTTCTGTGACGTAAAATATGAACTATTGCATGTTCCATTAATTGTTCGATGTCATAAAGTTGTCCCCAAGAAGTCATAATTTTCTTTGAAGCATCCCATTCTTCAAGTGCATCATCATCAATAGTTGCAAATGTTTCCTGTGTGAATTTTAGAACGTTATCTAAATCATTTATATAGTCAGCAATGGAACTCCGATTTACTTTTTCGGGACGTACAGTATTCTTGTTTTTAAAATTCTGAATGTAAACACAATAAGAATATCCGGAACTCACCACATGAGAAAGTATCGTTTGAATGGATTTGCAATCCGGATTTGTCGTCGCATGATCTACTGTAAATGTTAAGTCCTCCTCTGAAATATCATGAATTACGTGCTGCAATTCAATAATAGCTTTTTGATATTCAGCTAATAATGCGCTAACCGCGTTTTGATTGTTATTCATTTGTTGAATTAAAGTCTTGATTCTCTTACTTATTCATTTCCTTTTTTAATCCATTTTCCAACTTCGGGAGCGACATAATTTTCCATTTTATCAAGCAAATCTGCGGCATTATCGCTCACCAGTATCATTTGCTGATTGGTTGGTTTTAGAAAACCTTTATCGACCATGTTTGCAACAAATTCCAACAGCAAATCATAAAAACCATCGACATTCAAAATTCCGATTGGTTTTTTATGGAGCCCAAGTTGTGCCCAAGTCAGCATTTCGAAAAATTCTTCCAGAGTTCCAAATCCGCCAGGCAAAGCAATTATGCCATCGCTAAGTTCATTCATTTTGGTTTTTCTCTCATGCATACTTTCAACGATGAATAATTCGGTCAATCTATCGTGTGCGATTTCTTTATTCATCAGAAAGCTTGGTAAAACACCAAATACTTTTCCGTTATGATTTAAAACGCCATCTGCAACACTTCCCATAAGACCTACTTTTGCACCGCCATAAACGAGTTCATAATTATTTTCGGCCATTATTTGTCCCAGTTTGAAAGCTTGAATTTCATAATTTTTTTCGTTTCCAAAACTGGATCCACAAAAGACAGTAATTCTTTTCATGTATAAAATGTTTCTTATTTATTTTTATTTGATAGTTCGTAGGAAGACTAATTTAGATAATTTTGGATTAAATTAAGCCAATTGCCCAAATTCGTTGTAGTGGCTGTTAGTGGCAGGGCTTTTTCTATTAAAAGTGAATTACACAATTGGGCAAAAGACTTTTAATACGTTTTTTTTCTACTTCTGATAATTTATTATTTTCAATATGTAATTCTTGTAAGTTTGTTAAATATTTAATTTCGTTTGGCAAGGTTGTTAATTGATTTCTGCCAAGTTCTAAATAAAGTAAGTTTGTCAATTTTCCAATTTCTTTTGGTAATGATTTTATTTGATTAAAATTTAGAATAAGAATTCGTAAATTTTTAAGATTACCAATTTCTTTGTCTACATATGTAAGTTCACTTGAACTCATTGAAAGTTCATCTAATGATGTTAATGTGCATATTTCTTTCGGAAATTTTTCAAAACTGTTACCCCCTAAATTGAATGAAACAATATTTTCTAATTTCGAAATTTGTTTTGGAATTATTTTCAACCGTTGATTATCAACGTCAATACTCAATACCTTTTCACTTTCTTGAATTGCGAGCTTAATATTTTTATATTCAAATAGACTTCTGTTTTTTTTAATAAAATCCCAATATGAAATAGATTTCGTTTTTTCAAGTTTGAGTTTGTAAACTTTATTTTTCTCTGGTGACATCCAAAGTCCATCTATGCTTGATTTGTTTTTACTTACTTTGCCACTAAGCAATCCTGTGATAGTTTCGTTATTGTCCCTTTCAACTAATTCAAACGAATTATCTTTATTTAGGTGTCCAACTAATTTTAAATCCCCATTTTTTGGCTTATAGTAATAAGAGCCAACTAAAGTTGAATCTAATAAAACTAAAAAGCGAAAATCAATATCTAACTTTTGTCCTTTATCAGTTTCTATGTAACCCTCAAAAGTATATGTTGGGCAAAAAGTTTTGTCTTGAGCAAAGGAATTAATTGTGAAAATTAATAATATTAAAATTGAACAAATGTTTTTCATTTTTGAGTATTTTTGGTAGCCTTGCCACTAACGTTCTCGCGCTACAGCGGGTTTGGGACTAAATTAAGCCCATTCTTCGGATTTGCCAAATTATCACAAATACAAAACCAACTTTCCATTAAGCCAATTGCCCAAATCCGTTGTAGCGTGTGTTAGTGGCTGTTATTCTTCTGTTCCTAATATTTTTTTCGTTAGTTTCTTATTGTGTTGTTTATCGTGAATTTTGCTACTTAATATCCAATAGATAGCAATACCTGTAAAAATAGTTAGAGTTATTGACATTAAATTTAATCCAAGCAAAATATAGATTAGAATTAGTAATATAGTCATTGTTATTTCAAAACCGTATTTGTCTTTTTCTTCATTACGTCGTTTTAAAATCATTAAATTTCCACGCCTTTTATTTATTCTTTCTATCACTTTTTTTGTAATACTGTCAATAGAATAATACTTGTCTAGATCGGGAATTGAAAAACAAATTCCAAACTCGAGTTCAAGTTTACCCATAAATCGATAATATCGTCTAACGCCTTTAAACGTATTTTTTAATGTATTTTTTGAATGAGCTGGAAATGTAAGAAAGTCAAGAAAATGAGATTCCGAAAAGTCAGTATCAGGCTTTTGCCTTTCTTCGTTAAAGATTCTTAAAATTATATCTTTTATTTCTGTTTCAGTCATTTTATTTGTCATCTGCGTGCTAATAGCCACTAACGTTCCCGCGCTACAAGCAGTTTGGGATTAAATCAGCGTTATCTTTCGGATTTGCCAAAATATCCCAAATACAAGACCATTTTTCCATTAAGCCAAATGCCCAAATCCGTTGTAGTGGCTGTTAGTAGCCGTTACTTTATCATTTCGTTTATCCATTCCTCAACTGAGTCTGCTAAAAAATTCTCTTTGGAAGTAAACATCTCTTTCAGAGTTAACTCTTCTTCATTCGTGCAACCTCCGCAAAGAGTTACTTTTTCATCACTTTCCTTGTTTATTTTTATTTGAGTAAACTCCTGTTCGGTAAGTTTTATTAATTTTTTGGTTTCTAATTTTTCACAAGCAACAGTCGCTAGGTATTTCTCGGCAGGATTTACGTCGTAAAGTTTAGCTTTAAGTGTTGTATAGTTTTTGTTTTTTAAAATTTCAGATATCTTTTTGACAGGTTCAGATTTAGTTCCTGCATAGAAGCAAGCAAATCCAATGATATTATTTTTATCCCGTTTAGGAAGTTTAATAGTGATTATTTTAGTGTCAATTTTTTCTTGTTTTTGACAACCAAACATTAAGCTTATTATTAATAGAAAGTAGATTTGTTTAATCATTTGAATTTACGTTTTTTTCGGGGTAATGGCTACTAACGCTCTGGCACTACAGCGGGTTTGGGACTAAATTAAGCCCTATTTTCGGATTTGCCAAATCATCCCAAATACAAAACCATTTTCCCATTAAGCCAAATGCCCAAATCCGTTGTAGTGGCTGTTATGCAACGTTATTCTTCTGTTAGATTTCCGTCTTTATATTTGTAAAACTCGGTGTCAAGTTTGTTTAGTTTGGTGCTTATTTTGTCGTCATATAATTCTTCAACTTCTCTTCTTCTTAGCTTTTCTATAAAATCATTTTCAGATATATGATTCGGATTGATTAGGTTAATTGCACTTTCAAGAAGTTTGGCAGTTTCAACTTTTGCGTTTTTCTTTAACGCTTTTAAAGTTTCATAACAATTTTGACCTGAATTTATAAAGTATTGATTAAAGCCTCCATTATTAACTTCCATTTCTAATTCTTCAATGTTTGCTTTTGGATTTAGTTTTTCAACTTCTGTTCCTTTTAGTTGATTTTTTACATTTTCATAAGTGTCAACTTTTCCGCTTTCAGAAGAATTCTTTTGTGCGCAACTTGAGAAAGTCAATAGTAACATTAAAAGTTGAATTTTAATCAAATGTTTCATAAAAGCAGTTTTTTATAATGTTGCATAACTAGTATATACTACTGACGACATCAGACATATCATCCCTAAATGAGGTAGATATGTCTGATAAAAGTCAGTCTTTATCTGTTTTCAAATGTATAATAATTATCTTATAAATCATCAAAAGGGCTTTTAATTTGTTGAATACTTTTGACTTACAAGAGAATCTATTTAGCACCTTTTGCGTGAAGGATGGAAGTGGAGCTCTTTATTGTTTTATCCCGAAGGGTAAAATAATAAAAGCGGAAACAAACAGCCTGACCTTGTTGTAGGACTAAACAAAGTAATTTATACGAAAGTGCAACAACAAGGACACGCCCAAAAAAAGCCACAAAAAAAACCGACTTGTTTTCACAAATCGGTTCGTATTTAAAGGGATTTCCGTTTATACAAATAAGCCTTCGATGCTTAAATAATGTTCTCCGGTGTCGTAACAAAAAGTCAAGACTTTGGCATTTTCAGGAATTTCGTGCAGTTTTTTGGCCACTGCTGCGAGTGATGCTCCAGAGGATATTCCTACGAACATGCCTTCTTCTTTGGCGGCTCTTTGGGCATAAGTAAATGCTTCGTCTTTGCTCACTTGAATGGTTCCGTCCAGTAAATCAGTATGCAGGTTTGTGGGGATGAATCCTGCTCCAATTCCTTGAATAGGGTGGGGAGCCGGTGCACCACCACTGATTACCGGGGATGCTTCAGGTTCTACAGCGTAGACTTTCAGGTTGGGGAAATGTTGTTTCAATATTTCGGAACAACCTGTGATGTGACCGCCGGTTCCTACGCCGGTTATCAAATAATCCAGTCCGTCAGGGAATGCTTTTATGATTTCCTGAGCGGTGGTTGTTTTATGAATTTCGATATTGGCAGGATTCTCAAACTGAAGTGGTGACCAGGCATTAGGCATTTCGGTTACTAATTCCTGTGCTTTTTCCAGTGCGCCTTTCATTCCTTTTTCACGGGGCGTCAAGACAAATTCGGCACCATAAAGACTCATGAGTCGGCGTCTTTCTATCGACATGGATTCTGGCATTACCAGTATTAATTTATAGCCTTTTACGGCAGCAACCATGGCGAGACCAATTCCCGTATTTCCAGAAGTGGCTTCAATAATAGTACCGCCTGCGGCCAATAATCCTTTTGCTTCGGCATCTTCAATCATGGCAAGAGCGATTCTGTCCTTGATACTGGCTCCGGGATTAGCACGTTCCAGTTTGATCCAAACATTATGGTTGGCACCAAACAAACGATTGATTTTTACGTGTGGCGTGTTGCCTATTGTTTCGAGTATGTTGTTGTATTTTGTCATAATTTATATGGAGAAAAAATTAATATCTTTTGTTTCCTGCTGATTCAAAACAGTATTTTTATTGGATTGCATGACAAATGAATACGGATTCACACTCTTGGTTATAAACGTATTTCCGCCTATAATACTGTGGTTTCCTATGATGGTGCTTCCGCCCAAAATTGTGGCATTGGCATAAATAATGACATGGTCCTCTACGGTAGGATGGCGTTTTTTTTCTTGCATGTTTTTCTCGACTTGCAACGCTCCCAAAGTAACTCCTTGATAAATACTCACATGTTTTCCTATGGTTGTGGTCTCGCCAATGACAATTCCGGTACCATGATCTATCATAAACGGAACGTCGATGGTAGCACTTGGGTGAATGTCAATTCCGGTTTTGCTATGCGCATATTCGGTAAGAATTCGTGGCAGCAGGCAAGAGGTACGGGAAGCAATAGCATTGGCAATGCGATAGACTTCTATAGCAAAAAAACCGGGATAGGAATTGATGATTTCCTGAATACAATCGGCAGCGGGGTCCGTATCTAATATGGCTTGTGCATCTTTTTGCATGAATCCGTAAAGGTCAGGAAGTACGGTGTAAAAAGATTCGGCGTCATCCAGAATTTCATTGGCTGATTTGTCTTTTACAATTTCCGAAAGGATAGCAATAAAATTGGCTTTGTTTTGGTCCAAAAGCAATTCGATTTGAATGGTTTCCAAAGCTTTTTCGGGGAATAATATTTTGAATAAATCATCAATCCAATTGATAATTTTGGTAGAATCGATGGCTCTTACCCAATTTTTATTTTGGTTTTCATGCAGTGTATTCGAAAAACGGATGGTTTCAGTATTCATTTATGATGGAATAAAATCGAAATGGAGTTAGTAAAATGGCTTGAAATACAAATATAAAGCAGAATTGAATAGGTTCATAACGCTGCTTTGTAAATAAATGTTAATATGTTAAATTCCCACAAAATGGATGCTTTGTGTTGGAAATGATTTCATAAAAAAATCCGATTTGCTTTCACAAATCGGATTTTATATTTTTCTATGGAGACGCACTGCAGTGCGTCTCTACGTTGCATGATTATTTATTTACAAATGTATTACCTCACCATATGCATCAGCTACAGCTTCCATAACGGCTTCGCTCATAGTTGGGTGTGGGTGAATTGATTTAAGGATTTCATGTCCTGTAGTTTCCAGTTTACGCGCCACAACTGCCTCAGCAATCATATCCGTAACTCCGGCACCAATCATGTGACATCCTAACCATTCTCCGTATTTAGCATCAAAGATTACTTTTACAAAACCATCCGGTGTTCCGGCAGCTTTTGCTTTTCCTGAAGCTGAAAATGGGAATTTACCAATTTTCAATTCGTATCCTTTTTCTTTAGCTTGTTTTTCAGTTAAACCTACAGAAGCAATTTCTGGAGTAGCATACGTACAACCCGGAACGTTTCCGTAATCGATAGGTTCTACATGCAATCCTGCAATTTTCTCCACACAATTGATTCCTTCAGCAGAAGCTACGTGAGCTAATGCTTGCCCTGGCGTAACATCACCAATGGCGTAATAACCCGGAATATTCGTTTGGTTGTAAGCATTCACCAAAATTTTATCTTTGTCAGTAGCAATTCCTACTTCTTCTAATCCGATGTTTTCAATGTTGGTTTTGATTCCAACAGCCGAAAGTAAAATTTCAGCTTCTAATACTTCTTCTCCTTTTGCTGTTTTGACAAATGCTTTAACACCTGCTCCAGTAGTATCAATTCTCTCAACAGATGAGTTAGTCATGATTTTGATACCTGCTTTTTTCAAAGAACGCTCCATTTGTTTCGAAATGTCTTCGTCTTCAACAGGAACTACATTTGGCATAAATTCTACGATGGTTACATCAGTTCCCATAGAGTTGTAGAAATGTGCAAATTCAATTCCAATTGCTCCGGAACCAACAATAATCATCGATTTTGGTTGCGTTGGTAATGTCATTGCTTGTCTGTAACCAATTACTTTTACACCATCTTGAGGCAAGTTTGGTAACTCGCGTGAACGCGCTCCAGTCGCTACAATGATATGATCTGCACTGTATTCAGTAACTTTATTGTCTTTGTCAGTAACATCAACTTTCTTTCCTGGTTTTAATTTTCCAAAACCATCAATTACGTCGATTTTATTTTTTTTCATCAAGAATTGAACACCTTTGCTCATTCCATCAGCTACTGAACGGCTGCGTTGTACCACAGCAGGGAAGTCTTTATCAAATGATGAAACAGTCAATCCATAATCAGAAGCGTGTTTTAGATAATCAAAAACCTGAGCTGATTTTAGTAATGCTTTAGTTGGAATACAACCCCAGTTCAAGCATACACCACCTAAGTTTTCTTTTTCTATTACGGCTACTTTAAAGCCTAATTGTGATGCTCTAATAGCTGTAACATAACCACCTGGACCACTTCCTAAAACTATAATATCGTATTTCATTTCAAAGTTTTTTATTTGTTTTTTATTGGTAAAATGAATTCGTAAAAATTCATTTTATTTTGTGTGTTTTTCTTGTTTAATTGATTGGGCGAATTTAAGGATTTATTCTGTTTTGAGAAAGTTTCAAAGTAATAAAGTAGCAAACTAACAAATTTTCAGAAAAAGACCTTGGTTTTAAACAAACTGCTGCAAGGTAAAAATCAAATTTGTGTTTTTTTAGCCTTTGTCGCTTTGTGAAAAAAACTAATTCGCTACCGAAAACTGGGAATCATACAAGTTTTTGTAATACCCACTTTCACGGTTTATTAATTCCTGATGCGTTCCTTGTTCTACTATCAATCCTTTGTCCATTACCACAATTTTATCTGCATTGACAATCGTTGCCAAACGATGCGCAATCACAATGGATGTTCTGCCTTTGGTAATCGTTTCCGTAGCGCGCTGAATCAATTCTTCGGAATATGTATCTATCGATGAAGTGGCTTCGTCCAGAATCAAAATACTTGGATTACTGACATACGCTCTCAAGAAAGCAATCAATTGGCGTTGACCCGAAGAAAGCATAACGCCGCGTTCCTTCACATCAAAATCATAATTATCCGGTAAACTCATGATGAATTCATGGACGCCAATTTTTTTGGCTGCAGCCAAAACTTGTTCGCGACTAATTTCAGGATTGTTCAAGGTAATATTGTTGAAAATAGTATCGGCAAAAAGGAAAACATCCTGCAATACTACTGCAATTTGTTTTCGCAAGGAACTCAATGTGTAATTCTCAATATTGTGATTGTCTATATAAATAGAACCGCTGTTGATTTCGTAAAAACGATTCAGCAAATTAATAATTGTAGATTTTCCGGCACCTGTAGAGCCTACAATCGCAATAGTTTGCCCCGCACTAACCTCTAAATCAATTCCTTTTATCACTTCTTCATCCGGAATATATCCAAAACGTACCTTCTTAAACTTGATGTCTCCCTTAAAGATTGGCGCTTCGATAACTCCAGTATCTTGAATTTGATCTTCGGTATCTAAAATATCAAAAACACGGTTCGCGGCAATCATTCCCAGTTGCATCTCGTTGAATTTATCCGCAATTTGACGCAATGGATTGAATAACATCCCGATGAACATCGTGTACGAAAATAAATCTCCAAAAGTGGTGAAATTATCTCCGTTTAATATCTTGATTCCTCCATACAAGACAATAAAACCAAGGGTTAAAGATGAAATAATATCGGCAATAGGAAAAAAGATGGAGTTATAAAGAATGGTTTTTATCCATGCTTTTTTGTGCTTGTCGTTGATGCTTTTGAATTTTTCGTATTCAATTTCTTCCCGATTAAACAGTTGGACAATCTTCATTCCCGTCACGCGTTCCTGTACAAAGGAATTCATATTGGCAATTTGGGTACGTACTTCCTCAAAGGCGACTTGCATTTTCTTTTGGAAAATTCGAGTAAAATAAACTAAAATGGGCATCGCTACAATCACAATCCATGTCAGTTTCCAGTTCATGTAAAACATAAAAGCCAGTACCACAACCATTTTCATCAAGTCACTGATAATCATAAACAATCCCTGACTAAAAATTCGGGCAATGGATTCAATATCTGAAACCGAACGTGTCACCAATTGTCCCACAGGAACGTGATCAAAATATTTCATTCGGAAACTTAAAATATGGCGAAATAATTTTGTTCGAATGTCTTTCACAATATCCTGACCGAGCCAGTTTGCCCAATACACAAAGTAAAACTGCGAGAATACTTCCAGTAAAAGTACAATTCCCATCAGAATTACATACAATAATAAGCCCTTTTGGTCTTGGGTTGCAATGTAACCATCTACGGTTTGTTTCAATAAATACGGACGTAATGCCGCAAAAATCGACAGTGAAACGGCAAAAATAATCACACCGTTAAAACGCCATTGATAGGGTTTGGTGAATTTTAATATTCGTTTGAATAATCTGGTATCAAATGCTTTTGCTTTCATATTTTTTGGAGCTATTCCTGCTATTCGTTGCAATCTTTTATGTTTTTGGCAACAAAAACATAAAAGGATTTTCACTGCTATCAGGGCTATTGCGTAATGTAATCGTATTCTATTTTGGTTAAATACAAACCATGCGCCGGAACCGAAAAACCTGCTTTATCTCGGTTTTTACTTTCTATTATGGCATTAAAATCAGCCAGTGTAATCTTGTGTAATCCTATGTTTACCAATGTTCCAACAATGGCACGAACCATATTTCGTAAAAAACGATTGGCCGAAATGGTAAAAATTAAGTTCCCATTTTCTTGTTTGTCTGTTCCTCGAGTCCAATAGGCTTCAAAAATTGTACAGTCAAAGGTATTCACATCTGTATTCACTTTTGAAAAACATTGAAAATCAGTGTGATTGAAAAGTAGTTGCGCCGCTTCATTCATCAAATCGATATCTAACTTTTGATGGAAATACCAACTTTGCTCTTGCGAGAAAACATCCTTGAACGTATTGATATGATATTCATAGGTTCTTTTTGTGGCATCAAAACGGGTGTGCGCTTCATCATGAACCGGAATAATTGCATAAATCACAATATCTTTTGGAAGATAGGAGTTGAGTTTATGCACTAAACTTGGAATGTCAAATGGGGTTTCAAAATCAAAATGAGCATACATTTCTTTGGCGTGAACGCCGGTATCCGTTCTTCCGGCTCCCATAAGATTGATAGTTGTATTCAATAGCACCGAAAACGCTTTGTTCATCGTTTCCTGAACGGAAGCAGCATTGGGTTGGTATTGCCAGCCGTGATAATGGGTTCCGTTGTATGCTAATTTGATGAAATATCTCAAGTGAATTTTTTTGAAGCCACAAAGATACTTATTAATTTTTTTGCCACGAAGTCGCTAAGGCGCAAAGTTTGTTAAGTTTCAATTTGATTTTTTATTTGGAATTCGAATGTTTATTTTTACCACAAAATCCTAGCCCTGATAGAAGTGAAAATCCTTTATTGTTTTTGCTGCCAAAAACAATAAAGATTGTAACGGATAGCAGGAACTAGCTCCAGATTCCTTCGTACCTCGTAATGATACCATAAATATGAAAAAAATACTACTCCTTTCTGATACGCACAGTCACATTGATGATACGATTTTGAAATATGTAGCTCAGGCTGACGAAGTGTGGCATGCGGGTGATATAGGTGATTTGGCTGTAACCGATGCGATTAAAAAGCTAAAACCGTTGCGTTGTGTTTATGGTAATATTGATGATGCAAAAGCTCGATTGGAATTTCCGTTGCACAACCGTTTTATGTGTGAAGGAGTCGATGTTTGGATTACACATATTGGCGGGTATCCGGGGAAATACAATCCTAATATTAAAGCGGAGATGGAATCGAATCCTCCAAAATTATTTATTTGTGGGCATTCGCATATCCTGAAAGTCATTTTTGATAAAAAACATAATTTATTGCACATGAATCCCGGAGCAGCCGGAAAAAGTGGCTTTCACCAAGTGCGCACGATGTTGCGTTTTGTGATTGAGGGAGATAAAATCAAGGATATGGAAATTATTGAGATGGAAAAACGGGTGTAGTTGTTTTTTTCTGATAGGAAATTGGCACTTCAATAGCCACAGTTGTTCCGGAATTAAGCTTTGAATGTATTGTGATAGTTCCTTTTAGATTATTTATTCGGGCTTTAATCTGGTTGATTCCAAAACCTTCCAGGATATAAAATTTATCGGAGTCAAATCCTCGACCGTTATCCTCGATTTTGATTTGGAGTGATTTATTGTTTTCTTGAATAGTTAGATTGGCTTGAGTGGCACGACTGTGTTTTATGATATTGTTGAGTAGTTCCATTATTATAAAATACATTTTCATTTCAAAATCCTCATTGTAACGTGTTTTTGTTGGTACAACAATTGAGTAATTAAATTGAATTACTGAGTTTGAATTTTTCTCGCATAAATCTTCTAATGCGTAAAATAAACCAAATCGCGCTAAAAGTGTCGGCATCAATTCATGGGATAAATCTCTTATTTGATCGTGTGCTTCTTCTAATATGGCTTTAGTTTTTATAATTTCTTCGGCATTAGTATGGTTTTGAGAGGTAAATGCATTGAGGTGTAATCCTGCTGAGGATAATAAGGCGCTGATATTATCATGTAAAAATGAAGCAATTTTTTTTCGTTCTAATTCTTGTCCGTTGATAGATGCGTTGATTGTATTTTGTTGCAGTTGACTTTGTATGTCTTTAATTCTGTTTTTTTGCTTAAGCTTTGAGTTTTCTGAGAAAATGTAAAAAAGGAAAAAGAAAAATAATAAAAGGACAATTATTACAATTACAATTTTTTTGTTTCTGGATTGCTCTTGTATAAGTAAATATTCTTTGGTTTTGTACTCGTTTCCTATTTTGTCGATTTCTCTTTTATACTCATCAATCTCAAGATTTATTCCGGCAACATTTGCTTTGTTGAGCTTTTCCTCGTTATTTAGTTTAACAGTAAGGTCATTGTAAAGTGCCAAATTCTTATATGCATTTTCATAATCTCCATTTTTTAATAAAAATTTAGAAAACTCATGATGTGAATACGACAAGTCTGATTTTTCATTTCCTTCATTTCCTAATCGGATGGCATTCTGAAAAAAAAACGACGCTTTTTGAGTGTCATTTTTGTAGCTATGATACATTCCATTTAGCATGTTCAGTGCAACAATGGTTGATTCATCACCATGTTTTTTGTGGTGTTTATTGATGTATTTTAAATAGGGAAGACCCTCTTCATAGCGTCCAATGTCAAAATACGCCCAGGTAATATTAAGTTTAGTAAAAACTATTTGAGCTGAATCATGAATTTTTGTGCTGTATTGCAACGATTTTTTGTAGTAGTAAATTCCTTTTTCATATTGTTTTTTGTCAAAGCAATAAATGTTTCCCAAGTTATTATTTAACCAGTTTTTTAAAACATCATTATTTGTTTTATTGGCGTAGATTAATCCTTTATTGTAATAAAAAAAAGCTTTTTCATATTCAGACAATTGGTCAAAATTTGCTGCAATTGTGTTGTAGGTTGCAGCAATTAGATTGTCGTCTTTTAAAGCAATAGCATGTGTTAGGGCATGTCTTGATTTTACTAATGATTTTTCAAAATTACCCGCTTTCATAAGCTCATTGGCTTCTTTTGCAAGTTGTGTAACTTCTTTCTTTTGGGGTAATTTTTTATGTGCAAAAACAGTGATTCCAGAGAAATTAAGTAGTAAAATCAATACTATAACAATTTGTTTGTACGGCATAGATAATTTAATTTTTCTGTTTATGGTTGTTTTTAATTAAAAGTAAATCGCATTTGTGATTCACAAATCAGGATTTAATTAATTTGTTTTTAATGGCATATTTAACCAGACTTATAGAGTTTTTTGCGTCCAGTTTTTTCATTATATTTTTGCGGTGGGTTTCAACAGTATTCACACTGATAAACAGTTGGTCACTAATTTCTTTACCGCTGTATTCAAGTGATATTAAGGTGATGATTTCTAACTCACGATCCGTTAAAATAGAACTTACGGCAGACTCATTTTTAATTAATTTCACATTGTCTTTTGTAACGGTACTAAAGATTTTTTCCCGTACTGATTTACAAAAATATTCTTCGCCTCTGGATACTGCCTGAATTGCTTCAACAATGTTTTCACCGGCACATTTTTTTGTCAAATAACCACTGCTGCCCAGTTTCATTACTTCCTTTATTATTCTTAAATCATCATAACTGGATAAAACAATAATTTTACAGGGAAATCCTTTTTCGGCAAATTCCTTAATGACTTCGATTCCATCTTTTTTAGGCATATTAATATCTAAAATAAGAATATCGGCTTTATTTTCGGTAACCTCATTGAAAATGGTGTCTCCATTGAGAGAGAATCCAACTACTTCAAAATCAGGAAGGGTATGTAGCAACGTACGAATACCATCAATAAGTATTTGATGGTCATCAGCAAGGTGAATTCTAATTTTTTGTAACATATCGTAATTACTATTTTCAAATTTATAAAAAAAATAGGAGAATATCATTTTATAAGATTTTTATTCTTTTTTTAATCCAAATAAAAAAGATTAGACACAAAAAAACCCGAATTGTTACATTCGGGTTCTCTTCGCACTAATAAACTAAAGTTTATAGGTTTACCTCAATCTGTCCACAGATTTTACAAGATCTTCATCCTTTTTGATAGCTTTATTAGCCAAGACTAATAACACGATAGCAACTACAGGTAGAAACATCCCAATACCTTTCTCTGAAACAGCAGGTGTTTCTCCAGATAGATTTAGTGAACGATATACAAACAATCCTAATAAAATCAAATTTAATATGATATTCAATCTGCCAATAACAAATTGATTTTGTCTTTTTTTATAGGAAACAATACTTAACAAAGTCAGTGTAGTACTCAATCCCAGTATTATGGTATATACTTGGCTTTGCATGAAATAAAAGTCTTTTCCATCTTTCATTGTCCATAACGGAATAAAAAATAGTAAGATGCCTGTAACAACAAAAGCAAGTAGTAAATATATGGTCTGAATTCTTTGTATCATTTGTTAAATATCTTTTACAAAAATATATTTTCTTTTTAATAAATACTATTGTCTGATTAAATTTTATTCGTATTATTGCATCATAATACCGTAAGCACTTCATACTGCGGTTGATTCAAAATAAAGTTCACTACCTATCTTTTACATTTTTTCCAAAAATTAATTAAACTCATAGAACATTCATGTTTGATATTTCTGCATTAAAAGAAATGAAGCTTTCTGAGCTTCAAGAAATAGCTAAATTAGCTAAAACCATAAAATTTAACGGTGTAAAAAAAGAGACATTAATTAGTCAAATATTAGAGCATCAAGTGGTAAATGTTGATTCAGCATCAGATACAAAAAAAGAAAATAACCTTGATGACGATAAACCTAAAAGAGTTAGAATAGTTCCTGTAAAAAAAGCGGCAATTCAAAAAGCGGTACCAAATTCTCTTTTTGAAAAAGAAGAAGTTGCAGCTGAAATAAATGCTCCAGTTGAAAATAATCGTCCAATTGAAGCTGTTTCAAAAGAAGAAGAATCGGCTCCAAAGCCAGAATCTGAAGGGAATGAGAAAAAAGTAGGTAAAATTATTAAATTTAATAAATCAGCTTACGAGAAGAAAATTGCTTTAAAAAAGGATAAAGAAGAAGTAAAAGAAGCAAGCACTGAGAATGTTATAGTTGCAGATACAGCAACTGAAGAGAAAACAGAAGCTCCTGTTGCTCCAGTAAAAAAGATAAATCCAAACCAATTACATAAGCAGAATCCAAATCAGAATCCGAACCAAAACCCAAATCAAAACGGGAATGGAAATGGGAATCAAAATCCAAATTTTAAAAATAAGAAAAGCAATTTTGCTGCTTCTGATTTTGAATTTGACGGAATTATAGAAAGTGAAGGCGTTCTTGAAATGATGCCGGACGGTTATGGTTTCTTGCGTTCTTCTGATTACAACTATTTGGCTTCGCCAGATGATATTTATTTATCGACTTCACAAATCAGATTGTTCGGTCTTAAAACCGGAGATACCGTAAAAGGTGTGGTTCGCCCACCAAAAGAAGGAGAGAAATTTTTTCCATTAGTTAGAGTTTTAAAAATAAACGGACACGATCCTCAAGTGGTTCGTGATAGAGTTTCATTCGAACATTTGACGCCTGTTTTTCCATCAGAAAAATTTAAATTGGCCGAAAAACAAAGCACGATTTCAACTAGAATTATCGATTTGTTTTCACCAATAGGAAAAGGACAACGTGGAATGATTGTGGCGCAACCTAAAACAGGTAAAACGATGTTGCTTAAGGAAATTGCCAATGCTATTGCGGCAAATCATCCTGAAGTATATTTGATTGTTTTATTGATTGATGAGCGTCCGGAAGAGGTTACAGATATGCAACGCAGTGTGCGTGGTGAAGTAATTGCTTCTACATTTGACAGAGAACCGCAAGAGCATGTGAAAATTGCAAATATCGTTCTTGAAAAAGCAAAACGATTGGTAGAATGTGGTCACGATGTAGTGATTCTATTGGATTCCATTACACGTTTGGCCAGAGCATATAATACAGTTCAGCCTGCTTCAGGTAAAGTATTAAGTGGTGGTGTGGATGCGAATGCATTGCAAAAACCGAAACGTTTCTTTGGTGCTGCCCGTAATGTAGAAAATGGAGGTTCATTAAGTATTATAGCTACCGCATTGACTGAAACTGGTTCAAAAATGGACGAAGTTATTTTCGAAGAATTTAAAGGTACAGGAAATATGGAATTGCAATTGGACAGAAAAATTGCTAACAAACGTATTTTCCCGGCTATCGATTTGACTTCTTCAAGTACAAGACGTGACGATATGTTATTAGATCAAAAAACATTGCAACGCATGTGGATTATGAGAAAATACCTTTCGGATATGAACCCGGTGGAAGCAATGGATTTCATTAATGATCGTTTCAAGAAAACGAAGAATAATGAAGAGTTTTTAATTTCAATGAATGATTAACCAAAAAATTTAATTTTTTTTAGTTTAAGGTTTAAAATTGGAAAAAAACATTGAGCTAAAAAAATAATGATATAAAAAAAAGTCCTCGATTTTCGAGGACTTTTTTGTGAATTATATTTATGGTTTGAAACCTTAAGATTCTTCAGTTTTAATCGCCTTTGCAGGTTTTTCAGCTTTTTCTACAGCTTCTTTTCGTTCTAACAAAGCCATATAAAATCCATCAAAACCAGACTCTGAAGCCAAGATTTTTTGGTCTTTAATAAAATTGAATTGTTTACCAATGTCAGTTGTCAAAAAGCGTTTTACCTGTTCTTGATTTTCAGATGGTAATATAGAACAAGTAGCGTACACTAATTTCCCTCCCGGTTTTACAATTTTAGAATAGCTTTCTAAAACTTCCGATTGTACTTTACGGATGTTGTCAATAAATTCCGGTTTCAATTTCCACTTCGCATCTGGGTTTCTTTTTAGAACTCCTAAACCGCTACATGGTGCATCAATTAAAACACGGTCTGCTTTTTCGTGTAGTTTTTTGATGATTTTTGTTGAGTCAATAATGCGGTATTCAATATTGAAAGCACCGTCTCTTTTGGCTCTGATTTTTAATTGCTTCAATTTGCTTTCATACAAATCCATAGCGATTAATTGCCCTTTGTTTTCCATCAAAGAAGCAATGTGAAGTGTTTTTCCACCTGCACCGGCACACGTATCAACAACACGCATTCCTGGTTTTACATCAAGGAAAGCCGCCACTAATTGTGAGTTGGCATCTTGCACTTCAAAGAAACCTTGTTTGAAAGCATCAGTCAAGAAAACATTGGCTCTTTCTTTTAACACTAAAGCGTCTGGTTGATTCTTTAATGTTTCAGTTTCAATGTTTAAATCCATCAAAATAGCACGTAGCGCTTCTCTTGTTGTCTTAAGCGTATTTACCCTTAAAATTACTCTTGCCGGTTGGTTTTGAGCTGCTATTTCAGTTGCCCAAACTTTCTCGCCTAATTCTTTAACTCCCAATTCATCCATCCAGTCTGGAATAGATTCTTTTAAAGCTCTCACTTTTGAAAGTTCGTCAAAACGTCCTTTTATTTTTCTTTCAGGAGTTCCTTCCAGCTGACGCCAATCCGGAATAGGATAGCCTCTTAATACTGCCCAAACAGAAAACATTCTCCAAAGATTGTCTCTGTCAAAAGGTTCTTTTACTTCGGCTATTTCTGCGTATAATCTTTTCCAACGTACAATTTCGTAGATGGTTTCGGCAACAAACTTTCTGTCAGAGCTTCCCCAACGTTTGTCTTTTTTTAAGGATCTTGCTACCACTTTATCAGCATATTCGCCTTCGTTAAAAATGGCGTTTAATGCATCTATTGTTGTGTAAACTAAATTTCTGTGTAATCTCATTTTGAATAATTGAGGTGCAAAGGTAGGTTTTTTTTATGTGAGTTTTTGTATTTGTGGTTTAGGAGTTTACAAGAGTGTTGCTTGGAAATAGTTATGCAATACATAAAAACAAAAAAGTTTTTTTCTGATAAAGAAAAAAACTTTTTTGAAATGAGATTTAAGGAAAAGAAAATACTGGAAATTACATATTAGGATTAGACTTTTCTATTCTTTTCATATTGATAATTTCCGGTGGATGAAGGACCATAGGAAATTGTTCCACTTTTACGGAGCTATTGTCTAAACCAAAAGCTTTTCCTTCGGATAAACTGAATTTTTTCAGAACGAAATAAGTATTCATTACAATTTTTTCAAAGAAAGTTAAATCGCTGTCATTAGAAAGAAACTTTTCGGATAAAACAAATTTGAAATCACCTATAATATTGTTCTTATTTAAGGATTCGTAACGGCTGGAAATATCCATTTCGCCTTTGCTAACCATGTCCTTGATTACTTCTTTGAACATTAAGTTTATTTTAGTTGGTTCTCTAAAGCCCAAGTAAAAATCAACTCTATATAAATCGTCTTTCAGGATTTCTGTAACTCGGTATTCTTTTTTATAAGGTTCGTTTAACACATTTACGTGTATAAACCAGTAGATGTCAGCTCTTTTTGGTCTTTTTCGAAGTATGGAGTACATTACTTTTTCCTCGATTTCATCGGATCGGGTTGCGTTTGTCATGTACACTAAATGCGTCGCATATTTAGGAATTGTTTCATCATGACTCAACTCGCCAAGTACTTTTATATAATCGTCAATTTTAACAATTTGCGTGTAATTTTTACTGATTTTCTTGGCTAAAAACCAAGTGCTCATTATAAAAATCATGAATATTGCCACAAATAAAGTTACATAGCCACCTTCCATAAATTTAGAGACATTAGCATACAAAAAGCCAATTTCTATGGTAGCGTATAATGTAATTAATGGCGTCATAAAATACCATTTGACCCTTTTCATTATCAAATAATAATTTAATAGCGTAGTGGTCATCATCATTCCTAAAATTATGGATAGGCCATAGGCATGCTCCATATATTTAGATTCCTTGAAATATAAAATGATCCCTACACATCCTACAAAAAGCAACCAGTTTATGGAAGGAATGTATAATTGTCCTTTTACGTCTGTTGGGTAATTGATTCTTACTTTTGGCCAAAAATTCAAACGCATGGCTTCATTAATCAATGTAAATGAGCCGCTTATTAAGGCTTGCGAAGCAATAATTGCAGCAAATGTGGCAATTACAATTCCAATGGGTTGAAACCAATCGGCCATGATTAAATAAAACGGATTATGATTGGAACTTCCTAATTGTGCTAATGTTTTTCCTTCGTGCATCAGTAAAAATGCTCCTTGTCCAAAATAATTAAGGATTAAAGTAGTTTTTACAAAAATCCAACTCACTCTGATGTTACGTCGTCCACAATGTCCCATATCCGAGTACAATGCTTCTGCTCCAGTTGTGCATAAGAATACCGCTCCCAGAATTAGAAATCCTTCGCCACCTTTATCTGAGGTTAATAATTTATAGCCATAATACGGATTAATGGCTTTGAAGATTTCAACATTTTTAAAAATTTGGATGCATCCTAAAATTCCAAGCATAGAAAACCATACTAACATGGTAGGCGAAAAAAACTTACTTACCAGCTTAGCTCCAAATTGTTGAATACTGAATAGTATGAAAAGTATCGCGATTACAATTGGGATTGTTGGGATATCTGGTTTAAAAATGTGCAATCCCTCAACTGCGGAAGAAACGGAAATAGGAGGTGTTATGATGCCTTCGGCTAATAATAAACTTCCCCCAATAATGGCAGGGACAATTAGCCATTGTATTTTAGTTTTTTTGACTAGAGAATATAACGAGAAAATTCCACCTTCACCATGATTGTCCGCATTAAGGGTAATGATTACATACTTTAGTGTAGTTTGTAAAGTCAATGTCCACAATATACACGACAAGCCACCTAATATTAATTGACTGTTTATGGCATGTTCTCCAATAATGGATTTCATTACATATAATGGTGAAGTACCAATATCGCCATAAATTATTCCTAAAGTAATCAATAAACCAGCAGCAGAAAGTTGACTGTGTATGTTTTTATGCGATGTGCTCATGAAAAATTTTTAAAAAACTTTTCAAAGTTACTATTTTAGAATAAATTAACAGTAATTAATGAAGAAAAGATAATTAAAGCACAGTTTTTAGCACTGTACTTTAATTATATGGTATAATTATTTAATTCTTGTCAAACCTATCTTTTCAGGTGCATGAAGTACCATTGGGAATTTCTCTATTTTTACGGAACTACTGTCCAAACCAAATGCTCTTTCTTCTGATAAACTTAATTTTTTTATTAAGAAATAAGAGTTCATAATTATTTTTTCATGCCATCTTAAGTCACTATCGTTAGAAAGGAATTTTTCAGATAATACAAATTTGAAATCACCTATGATATTGTTTTTATTCAAAGATTCGTATCTGCTGGTAATATCCATTTCTCCTTTTTGAACCATATCCTTGATTACTTCCTTAAACATCAAGTTAATTTTTGTAGGTTCTCTAAATCCTAAATTAAAGTCTACACGATACAAATCATCTTTAACAATTTCGGTTACTTTATATTCGGTTTTATAGGGTTCAGTCAATATATTCACATGGACAAACCAATAAATATCAGCTCTTTTAGGTCTTTTTTGTAAAATAGAATACATCACTTTTTCTTCTATCTCATCCACTCTTCCAGCATTAGTCATATACACTAAATGGGTGGCGTATTTTGGGATTGATAAATCAGCACTTAATTCAACAAGTACTTTTTTGTAATCTTCAATTTTAACAATTTTAGTATAACTCTTGTTGATTTTCTTAGCCAAATACCAAATAGTCATTACTGATATCAATGCAATAGCTATAAAAAGCGTTACATAACCACCATCAGCGAACTTAGTGATATTTGCTGCCAGAAAACTAAATTCGATTATTAAGTAAATGGTAATCAGTGGTACAATGAAATATAATTTTACTCTTTTCATTATCAAATAAAAATTAAGTAAAATAGTGGTCATTATCATGCATAAGATGATTGCTAAACCATAAGCATGCTCCATATTACTGGATTCTTCAAAGTGCAATACGATTCCGACACAACCAAAAAACAATAACCAGTTTATTGACGGAATGTACAATTGCCCTTTTAATTCAGTAGGATATTTGATTTTTACTTTTGGCCAAAAATTCAATCGCATTGCCTCATTTATCAACGTAAAAGATCCACTGATTAATGCTTGTGAAGCAATTACAGCAGCAAGCGTAGCTATTACAATTCCTATAGGTTGAAACCAGTCTGGCATTATTAGATAAAAAGGATTTCCGTTTTTCCCGCCCAAACTTTGTAATGTTTCCCCTTCGTGGTGTGTTAAATAAGCGGCTTGACCAAAATAATTAAGTACTAAAGCGATTTTTACAAAAATCCAACTGATTCTGATGTTTTTTCGTCCGCAATGTCCCATATCTGAGTACAATGCTTCAGCACCGGTAGTACAAAGGAATACAAAGCCTAAAACAAAAAAGCCTTCTGGATGAATGGTCAATAAATGATATGCGTAATACGGATTGATGGCTTTTAAAACCTCGGTATTTTGAGAAATTTGTGAGATTCCAAGAACTGCAAGCATTGCAAACCAAATCATCATCATTGGGGCAAAAAATTTACCGACTAATTTGGTCCCAAATTGTTGAATGGTAAAAAGCACAAATAGGATGCCTATAACAATTGGGATTGTATTAATTTCAGGGTAATAGGTTCTGATTCCCTCAACTGCAGATGATACTGAGATAGGAGGAGTGATAATTCCATCAGCAAGTAATGCACTTCCACCGATTATTGCGGGGACTATTAGCCATTGGATTTTTGTCTTTTTGACTAAAGCGTATAAAGCAAAAATTCCACCTTCTCCATGATTGTCAGCACTTAGTGTAATGATGACATATTTTATAGTGGTTTGTAAAGTAAGTGTCCAAAAAACACATGAAATTCCGCCTAAAACAATATCAGCATTAATAACATGATCCCCAAGTATGGCTTTCATTACGTATAATGGTGAAGTTCCAATATCACCGTAAATTATTCCTAATGAAATTAATAATCCACCTAATGTCCATTTACTATGGAGGTCTTTGTGTGAAGTGCTCATGAAAAATTTTTAAAAAACTGGTCAAATTTACACTTTTAAAATAAATTAACGCTTTTTATACAATAAAAAAAACACGGCGTTATGAGCCGTGTTTTTAAAGTTTTCTATTGAAGTTTTTTTAAGATCTTCTATTGTTCTCTCTTGAAGAATTTCCTCTTTGAGATTCACTTCTTTGTGGTGCTGATTCTCTTGAGGAATTACCTCTGCTTTGAGATTCTGCTCTTTGTGGCGCTGCCTGAGTAGAAGGACTAGTTCTGTTTTGAGAGTAATCTCTTTGAGAATTTCCTCTTTGTGGCGCTGCCTGAGTAGAAGGACTGGTTCTGTTTTGAGAATAATCTCTTTGAGAATTCCCTCTTTGTGGCGCTGCCTGAGTAGAAGGGCTGGTTCTGTTTTGAGAATAATCTCTTTGAGAATTTCCTCTTTGTGGCGCTGCCTGAGTTGAAGGGCTGGTTCTGTTTTGAGAGTAATCTCTTTGAGAATTTCCTCTTTGTTGCGTTGCCTGAGTAGAAGGACTGGTTCTGTTTTGAGAGTAATCTCTTTGAGAATTTCCTCTTTGTGGCGTTGCCTGACTAGAAGGATTAGTTCTGTTTTGAGAATAATCTCTTTGAGAATTTCCTCTTTGTGGCGTTGCCTGACTAGAAGGATTAGTTCTATTTTGAGAGTAATCTCTTGATGAACCTGATCTTTGTGGAGTTGTTTCTCTTGATGAACCAGTTCTGTTTTGAGAATAATCTCTTTGATTTCCTGTTCTTCTGTTAGAGTAACCAACCTCGTTTCTTGAACCTCTTCTTTGATCTAATTCATAACGGTTAGTTACATTAGCATTTCTTCTGGAGAAGGAATAATTCGGGTGTTGTCTTTCATAACCATTTGAACGTCTAGAGCTGTGTAGAACAATTGCGCGCTCACTTCTTCTGTAATTAACATAATTGTAATTATTGTTAATGTTCAAGCTAATGTTGATGTTATTTCTATATCTGAATATTGGAAATGGATTCCATGCATAATAATAGGAAGGATAATATCCCCAATACCATGTAGAGTAATAAGGACGATAATTAGCAGACCAGAATGAAGCATAAATTAGTGGAGTACTATAATATACAGGCTCATAAATATAATTTTGACCATACATGTATACATCTCCTACAACTTGAACGTGAATGTTGTTATTTCTATCTTTTTCAACGTCAATTGTAGCAACATCTTGATATACGTCTCTATCTATAACAGATTGAATGATGATTACGTGAGTCCGATTTTCGACAGTTTCAATAACTCTCAAATAATCAACTTCATTGTCATTATTCAAATCTAAATTTGATATTTGTAGTTCGGGGTCATTCAGGCGTCTTTCAAAATCTTGTAGATTTCTAGAGTCACCAAAAATAGAAGCAACAGCTCTCAGATCAAGATTGTCACTGATTTCATTATTCATTGCATTTACTGATGTTCTATCTTGCGCCTGTATTTGAGTTGCGAAAACAGTAGTCAATAAACTCAATAGTAGTAGTTTCGTTTTCATAATTAATTGAATTAAGTTTATCCTTATTTTTGATTATCCAATTACTGTGCCAATTAATTTAAACCATGTTTACTATTCTTATTATTAATTGTAAATTAGCCCTAAAATGTATAAGAAAATGAGAACCTTTTTTTTGATTCTATTGATTTCAACTGTTTTGACATCCTGTAAAACAGCTGATTTTGTTGTAAAAAATGATGCTAATGCTGAATTTAAGTCTATTGTGGTAGATACATTATTTCAGGATAAAATAAGTATCAGGGCTGTTTTAATTGATGCAAATAAAATTTGGTTTGCAGCTGATAAAGGGAGGTTTGGTTTTTTTAATTTGGATAATAATCAAAAATTTGAAAGCAAGATTATCAAAGATTCCTTGAAGCTTGAGTTTAGAAGTAATGCCAAAACAAAAAAGCATATTTTTATTCTAAATGTTGGGAATCCAGCTTTGTTATATCAAATTTCAAAAGACGGAAAAGAAACAAAATTAGTGTATCAGGAAAATCACGAGAAAGTGTTTTTTGATAGTATGCAGTTTTGGAATGATAAAGAAGGGATAGCGATGGGAGACCCAATTGCTGATTGTCTGAACGTAATTATTACTCGTGATGGCGGAAATTCATGGAATAAAGTCCCATCGGATAAATTGCCAAAAGTGATGGACGGAGAAGCAGCTTTTGCGGCAAGCAATACTAATATTATAATCAAAGGAAATCATGCATGGATTGTTTCCGGTGGAAAAAAATCTAGAGTTTTTTATTCTCCTGACAAAGGAAATTCATGGAAAGTATATGATACTCCAATAGTGCAGGGGAAATCAATGACCGGAATTTTTACGGCAGATTTTTATGATGCTCAAACTGGATTTGTTGCCGGAGGAGATTATGAAGTGCGAAATCAAAATTTTTCTAATAAAGCAATCACTGCTGATGGTGGAAAAACATGGAAGCTAATAGCAGAAAATCAAGGTTTTGGATATGCTTCTTGTGTGCAATATGTTCCTGGAAGTAACGGTAAAGGGCTGGTAACAGTTGGTTTCTCAGGTATATACTATTCCTCGGATGGTGGTACTTCATGGAAACAATTTTCTACCGATTCTACTCTTAATACAATAAGGTTTATAGATAACCACACAGCAATTGCAGCGGGACAAAATAAAATGATTCGCATCAGTTTTAAATAATGAAAAACACCCTAAGTCTAATATAATCAGAGCTTAGGGTGTTTTTTTTTGAACTAATAAAAATAAAAAAGATTATTTTTTTTGACCTTTGTTACGGTATTGTTGTAACAATTTTCTATTGAAATCTTCTTCAGCTTTTTTTAGTTTAACTATTTTTACGGCTGGTAAAATTGTTCTCACATTTTGCATGAATTTTTTTCGCAATAAAAATAACTCTTCTTCAGTATCTTCAATTTGGGCCAAAAAGGTATTTGCTTCTTTTTCAGTTATTTTATCCAGCGAGCCATCATTCATTCTTCTCATATACGTTTTCATTTTTTGATGTCTCAGTTCAAACTGTTTGTCATCAAATGTATTATATATTGGCCAGAATCTTTCGGCTTCATTAGTTGTTAAGTCTAATTCAGTCGTAAAAAAAGCTACTTTTAAAGCTTTTATTTGTTCTTTTTTCTCTTTCATACTTTCGCCTTGAGCGTAAAAGTTAAAAGAAACGAATAGTAATAGTATTGGTAATAATTTTTTTATGTTCATTTCGTATTTATTTAATTATAGCTTTGGATGAAAGCTTTACAGTCTAGTTTATTCTAAAATAAGATTTTCTAAGTTTGAATTTGTTGACAAATGATCTTCAATCGCATCATCTCCTAAAACAATACCGGTTTTTATGTTATTAATATCTTCAGTTTCTAGTACACTTATCAAGTCATATTGGTTTACATTAGATTGATACGTAATGTAATTTTCTAAAGCCGCAGCGTCTAATTCTTTTGTGTTTGTCGAAGAAGGACTTAAAATTGGAATCATCAAAGCAAGTACTAAAATTGCTACTGCCATCATAATTAAAGTTTTTCTTTTTTGGAAAATAGAAATTACTTTCGGCTCGTTTTTAGGTAATTGCTCCATCATTTTGATTGAAAAATTTTCAAAATAATGGTCTGGAGTTTTAAATCCAGTTTCAATTTTAGGTTCGTTCTCTAATTTAAATGTTTTCATAATATGTTTTAGACAGTGTTACAGCTAAAAGGTTTAATTTGTCGAAACAAAAGCTTCAATTTTTTTTACGGCAAGATGATAAGATGCCTTCAATCCACCAACAGTGGTTCCCAGAATTTCTGAGATTTCTTCGTATTTCAGTTCTTGAAAATATTTCATTTTAAAAACCAATTGTTGCTTTTCAGGCAATAATGCAATCGCTTTTTGTAATTTTATTTGAATTTCATTTCCGTCAAAAAACACGTCGGCTTCCAGATTATCAATAGTTTTGTTTTGTAAAGTTTCTGATGAAATACCACTCGTTTTTGATTTTTGTTTCAAAAATGTCAAGGATTCATTAGTTGCTATGCGATACATCCATGAAAAAAGTTTGCTTTCTCCTTTGAAATTTTTCAGATTTTGAAATATTTTTATAAAAGTATTTTGCAATACATCATCAGCATCATCGTGATTCAAAACGATGTTACGAATATGATTGTATAACGGTCTTTGATAATCCTGTAATAACTGCTGAAACGCTTGATTTTGCGTTTTAGAGTTTAACAATTGATTTATAAATTCCTGTTCTTCTTGCAAAGCGATTATTTAAGAGTTAGAATAGAATTTATCAAAAAGGTTTAATCTATTTATAAAAGATTAAAATTCAGATTGTTCTTCTTCTTTATTTATTACTGGTGCAGGCGTTTTTACGGCCTCTTCTTTCTTGACAGCAGCAGGAGTAAAAGTTGTTGCAGGAATTACTTTGGGTTTTATTGGATAGTAAATTTCTGTAACCCATTTTGAAGGGTTTTTAATTTCTGTTTTGCTGATGGTGAAATTCTCTAAATGAGAAAATGTAGGGTCAAGAACAATTCGATTGGTGTTAATGTGTGTTTTTGCTTTATCCAAAGCTTTTTTCGTATGCGAATAATCTCCGGTTAAAGTAGTTTTAATGGCTTCGAATGGTTCTAGTTTTCCGGTTAAAATATCACTTCCTGAACTTGTTAAGATTTGGGTTTTTATAGGTACACAAAACGATAATTTAGTCAATCCTTTTACGGGATCATAAGTGTGATAAATTATAAATGGTTTTCCGTTTAGTTCGATATTATTTTGTTCGCAAAAAGTAATCATTTTTGGGAATACGATTTGAGCATTTTTAATGACTTTTGAAATTTCACTGGTAAAGGTTTGTCTCAGATAAAACGTTCCAAGTTTTTTTACCAATCCGTTTACTTTTATGGCATAAGTATTAATTTCAAAATCAAGAGTTTTGTCTAAGTTAGCTAAACTCTTTTCATATGTTTTCCCTATAATTTTATTTATACCTCCATTAAAAGCGGTATAAACTTTCATGGTGAAACTCATTTTTCCAGTAGTTTTCCATGTTACTTTTGTTCCGCCGATTGTATCTTTAAAACTCCAAAAAACAGATGATGAAGTTCCATCATAATTCATTTTTTGAGAAATACTGTCATTTTCTTTTACAAAAAGGGTCAACATATCACCTGTGCCTTCTTTTCCTTCCCATGAAAAGGAAGCTCCGGGACCAATTGTTTTTTTAGGATAGGTAATTTGCATTTCAGGATCTTCAACAATCCAGGAACTAAAATCTTCCCAGTTTCTATAATCATTAACAAAATTAAATACGGTTGATTTTGGAGAATTTATGATTTGACTTCTTTCTACGGTAAAATCTCCTTTTTGAGTTGCCACAAAAATGGATAGCGCCACAAAACTTAGCAATAGTAAAAGAAATAAGTATTTTAAAATCCTCATAATATACAGGTTTGTTAATTTTTGTAAAGTTAAAGATTTTATTTACAAGTCATCGAAAGTGTTAAATAAATATGGATTATTTTCTAAACAAGGGATGTTTGTCTGTTTGTTTTTGGTTTGAATTTAAAGCAGGATTTACAATTTTCGATTCTTTTTAACGGATTCTTTTTCGAATAAAAAACTAAATAAGGATAGTGGTTTTATTTATTAAGTATTTGTTGTTTAGTGTATTAAATTAAATAAAAAAGTCCACTAAATAGTGGACATCATTTGTTTGGTTTGAAAAAACTAACGTTTGAAAAATACTTTTATTAAAAATAAAATTCCAATAAAAATTACAAATCCTATTAGAATCTTGTAATTCCCCTTATAAAACTCTTTATGGATTTTTAAATCTTTTCTATAGGCATAAATTGCAGCAATAACAAATGCAACAAAAAATAAGCCTGCAAACACTAATTGACCTTGACTAAACATAGTTTAAATTATTTCCGGCAAATTTAGGTAATAGTTTAGAAATAGTTGCTAATTTGCCTTTTCATTTAACAAAATAAAAAGATGCAAAAACAGATAAACTCAGTTAAAGAATTTCATACGGCTTTTAAAATTGGTCACAGTGAAATTCCTACAGCTAATTTAGGGGAAAGTAAACACACGCTTCGTTACAACTTAATGAAAGAGGAAAACGAAGAATATCTTGAAGCAGTTCAAAACAATGATTTAATAGAAATTGCGGATGCATTGGGTGATATGATGTACATCCTTTGCGGAACCATTATCGAACATGGTTTGCAGCATAAAATTGAAGAAGTCTTCGACGAAATTCAACGTAGTAATATGAGTAAGTTAGGGCAAGATGGCAAACCTATTTATCGTGAAGATGGAAAAGTCATGAAAGGGCCTAATTATTTTAAACCAGATTTCTCTAAAATATTGGAGAAAGGAGAATAGTGTTTCAAGATTTATTTACTTACAAGACATTAAAAAAAGCGATTTTCAATATGAGAATCGCTTTTTTTAATATTATAAAACCTTAGAATTATACTTTAACAGTCCATCCAAAAGTATCTTCTTCTAATTTATTTTGAATGTTTTCCAATTTAGTTTTTAGTTGTAAAGCCATTGTGAATTCAATTTTTGGCAATTCATAATAAACATCCTGATAAGAAAATCCAGAAATTGGACTTACTACAGCAGCCGTTCCTGCACCAAAAATTTCTTTTAAACTTCCGTTTTTAGCAGCTTCAACAAGTTCAGATACTAAAACAGAACGAATTTCTACATTTATACCTATACTTTTTGCTAAATCAATAAGTGTTTTTCTAGTCACACCATCAAGAATTCTTTCGCTTGTAGGAGCAGTTAGTAATGTATCATTTATTCTGAAAAATACATTCATAGTACCCGCTTCTTCCAGTTTGGTATGCGTTGCATCATCAGTCCAAATTACCTGTTGGAAACCTTCTTTATTTGCTAAATTAGTTGGGTAAAATTGAGCGGCATAATTTCCGGCAGCTTTTGCAGCTCCTATTCCTCCATTTGCAGCTCTACTGAAATGTTCCGCAATAAGTACTTTTACATCACCAGAATAATAAGAACTCACTGGCGATAATATAATCATGAATTTATAGTCATCAGAAGGATTAGCAATAACTCCTGTACCAGTTGCAATCATAAATGGTCTGATGTACATAGAATTTCCTTTTCCTTTTTTAATCCATGCTTCGTCTAATTGTAATAATTGATTCAGACCGCTCATGAATATCTCTTCAGGAACTTCCGGCATAGCCATTCTCACTGCAGAGGTATTAAAACGCTTATAGTTTTCATCAGGTCTAAAAAGCCAAACGTCATTATTATCATCTTTATAAGCTTTCATGCCTTCAAAAATCGCTTGACCATAATGAAAAACTCTTGTAGACGGGTCTAACAAAAATGGTGCGTAGGGTTTAATGACTGGTTTCTGCCATTCCCCATTTTTATAATCACATTCAAATAGATGATCTGTAAAAACAGAACCAAAGCTTAAGTTTGAAAAATCAACTTCATTTATTTTTGAAGAGGTCGCTTTTATTGTTTCAATTTTGTTAGTTTGAGTAGTACTCATAGTAATGTATTGTTTTTTGATTTTTTTTAAATGACAAACTAGAGCTTAAAAAACTGGATTTCTATAAGTTGAAGTTTAATCTTTGCAAAATTAAATAAAAATCAACAAAAGACTTGTCAAAAAACTATTAATTATAGCACTTAACTAAGATTTGTTTACATTTTAAAAAAACCAAAAAAATCATGCCCATTTCTATTGATTATACAATAAATATAGATTTTTCAGAGGCAAACGTATTAGATTTTGATTAATTTTGGACAAACATTATAGCTTTTAATCCATTATAATCTCAAAATCCGATTTTGAAAAGAGAAATAATCCAAACACTTGATGGTTCAACTACCATTCACATAGCAGAATGGGACGAATGTTATCATTCTAAACATGGTGCCATACAAGAAGCACAGCATGTATTTATTAAAAACGGTCTTTCATTATTTCCAAACAGAAATGTTTCTATTTTGGAAATAGGATTTGGCACCGGTTTAAATGCTTTTATCACTTTGTTGGAGGCAAAAAAATTGCAGCAATCGATTGATTATGTCGGAGTAGAAGCCTATCCAATTTCAGTAGATGAAGTTTTATCGATGAATTATGTCACAGAATTAAATGCGAGTCAAGAAAGTGCAATTTTTGATAAAATGCACGAAAGTAATTGGGGCGAAAAAATTGATTTGAGAGATGATTTTTCACTAATAAAAAGGAAACAGTTTTTTGAAGAAATTGATGATATTGATCAATTCGATTTGATTTATTTTGATGCTTTTGGATATAGAGTACAACCTGAATTGTGGAGTACCGCTATTTTTGAGAGGATGTATAAGGCGCTTAAAGCGAATGGTGTGCTGGTTACTTATGCCGCTAGAGGCGTTGTAAAAAGGAGTATGATTGAAGTGGGCTTTACTGTTGAAAAACTTGCCGGACCGCCTGGAAAAAGAGAAATGTTTCGTGCTAGAAAAAGCTGAGACTTTTTATTTAAGTAGTTTGTTTTCAGTGATTTATTTTTTTTAATCCAAAATCCATGAATTAAAAATAAAAAAATTAAAACTACGTTAAATAGTTATGTTGTAATAAAAAATAATGTATTTTTACAACACTTTAGAATCCAAATCTAACTAAAATCAATGTTTACTATGTCAAAAATCATGTATGATTATACAAAATCAATTTTGGAAAGAGTGAGTTTTGATCCATTGCTTTTTTGCAAGGAATTAGAAAAAGCCATCAAAACATTATTACCATACGAAATGGAGCAATTGAGAGAATGGTTATTAAATTTCACAATTGGAAAACCAGAATTAAAACAATGTTTACTAATCGTAAATTCATAAAAAAAAGGAACCGCAAAACGGTTCCTTTTTTTATTTTTTAGGTAGTGAACTTATAATTTGAACATTTTGAAATACGATAGCACCTTTTACAACTCCTGCAATTGTATTTCGAAGCGCATCAATTATCTGTATTTTTAATTCGCTCTTAGGGAATATAAGACTTACCTCTCTGGCAGGTTTAGGTTCCTTAAAGTGGCGTAGTTTTAATTTGTCGGTTTCTTTCAAATCTAGTGTATGTAGGTAAGGAAGCAATGTCGTCCCTAAACCTTCGTCGGCTAATTTTATAAGAGTTTCAAAACTTCCGCTTTCAATTTGAAAACGACTCGTTTCATTTTTACTCACATTTTTGCATAAATTTAAAATTCCGTCTCGAAAACAGTGTCCGTCTTGTAATAGCAAGATTTCATCTAAATTTAAGTCTGAAACTTCTATTTCTTCTTTCTGAAAATGATGATGGCTCTCCGGAATGTACGCTACGAAAGGTTCGTAATACAATACAATTTCTTTTATTTTTTCCTCCATCAAAGGTGTGGCGGCAATGGCGGCATCGAGATGACCGTTGTTTAGTTTTGTTATAATTTCTTCCGTATTCAACTCTTCGATTATGAGTTTTACTTTAGGATATTTTTTTATGAAATTATTCAAGAACATTGGCAATAGCGTAGGCATAATGGTTGGGATTATTCCTAATCTGAATTCGCCACCGATAAATCCTTTTTGTTGTTCTACTATGTCTTGAATCCTATCGGCTTCATTGACGATGTTTTTTGCTTGATTTACAATTTTTTGACCAATATCAGTAAGTTGAATCGGTTTTTTGGTTCTGTCAAATATCTGAATACTTAATTCTTCTTCTATTTTCTGAATTTGCATGCTCAATGTTGGTTGAGTTACAAAACATTTTTCGGCAGCTAGAGTGAAATTTTTATGTTCTGCTACTGCAAGAACATATTTTAATTGAGTGATTGTCATCTTTTATAGTAATATCTGATGCAAATATAAAAACAATCAATTTAACTTATAGTGTAAAGAGATGTTTTCTTATCTAAATTTACTGAAAATAAAAATCATGAAAACAAATATTTTAGGATTGCCGGTAAAAGAATCAGAACTGATAGTTGGTCAATTGAATGTTTTGTTGTCTAATTTTCAGGTTTATTACCAAAATCTAAGAGGAATTCATTGGAATATTAGAGGGAAACGCTTTTTTGATTTGCATGTAAAGTTTGAAGAGTTATATACGGATGCCCAAATAAAAATTGATTTAATTGCAGAAAGAGTTCTTACTGTTGGCGGAACACCACTGCATACTTTTGAGGATTACATAAATAATAATCAGTTAGTTGTAGGTAAAAATATTTCAAATGATGAAAAAGCAGTGCATTTAATTGTTACTTCATTGTCCCATTTGTTAAAAATAGAAAGAGAGATTCTTAACAAAGCAGGAGAAATAAATGATGAAGGAACAAATTCCATGATGAGCGATTTTATATCAGAACAAGAGAAGACCATCTGGATGATGCAAGCTTGGTTAGAAGAAAGTTTGTAGTTTTATAAGAATTTAAAAAAAATGGAATGGATTTAGTGTTTTTCACTTTTATTTAATGTTAATTTTTTTTTAAATTTAGAAAAACGATTGCTTATTTAATAAACTTAATTCTATTTTTGCGCAAATGAAAATGATATCTAAAATATTTTTAATTCTATTTATCACTTTTCTCATCACTCCAACAATAGTTACTGTGATTGAGAAAAGTGCAGATATTTCCATTTTCTATAGTGTTTCCGAAGAAGAGCATGCGCACAAAGAAATCAAGACCTTTTTTTATTTAGAATCTCCTGCTGAAGTTGTTATTTCATCGAGATTATCATCTAGCGCTATTTTATCTGAGAATTTATCGAAACACGATAATATCACTTCCTCGATATTCATTCCCCCGCCCAACGAAGTTTAATACAGTTTTCGATTTTAATTTTTAAAATCAATTTTCACATACATCATGTGGAGTATTTCTTTGTATTCAATTTTTAGTTCGGTATTATGACAAAAAAAATCAATCTTTTTGCTAACCTTAAATCTGATTTTGCATCTGGTTTAGTGGTTTTCTTGGTGGCGCTACCATTGTGTTTAGGTATTGCAATGGCTTCAGGTGCTCCTTTATTTTCAGGAATTATTTCAGGAGTTATCGGAGGAATAGTAGTAGGCTATTTAAGTACGTCTAACATAAGTGTCTCTGGACCTGCTGCAGGTTTAACTGCAATTGTCCTTACTGCAATAACAGATTTAGGTGCTTTTGATATTTTTTTAACTGCCGTTTTTATTGCAGGTCTGTTACAATTAATTTTAGGATTTGCCAAAGCAGGAAGTATTTCTAATTATTTTCCAACGAATGTTATTGAAGGAATGTTAGCGGGTATTGGAATTATTATTATTCTGAAACAATTGCCGCACGCATTTGGCTACGATAACGATTTTGAAGGCGATCAAGCATTTTCACAATCAGATGGTAGTAATACCTTTTCTGCGCTGTTTAGTATTTTTGATTACATCCAAATAGGCTCAATTGTTATTACATTGGTATCTATGGCGATTTTGATTTCTTGGGATAAAGTTCCATTTTTAAAAAAATTAAAATTAGTTCCCGGAGCCTTAATTGCTGTTGCTCTTGGTGTTATTTTGAATGAGATTTTCATTGGTACAGGAAGTGCTTTGGCTATTGGAAAAGAGCATTTGGTTTCTTTACCGGTTCCATCATCTTTTGAAGAATTTAAATCGATTATTGTAACGCCTAATTTATCTGGAGTAACGAATCCAAAGGTTTGGGTTGTAGCATTTACAATTGCTATTGTAGCTTCGATTGAGACGCTTTTAAGTATTGAAGCGGCTGATAGAATGGACGTTCAAAAACGCTATACAGATACTAATATGGAATTGAAAGCGCAAGGAATTGGTAATATGGCGAGTTCACTTTTAGGAGGTTTACCATTGACATCTGTAATTGTGCGCTCCTCAGCAAACAGTAATTCAGGAGCCAAATCTAAAATGTCTACTATTATCCATGGATCATTACTATTAGTGAGTGTACTTGCTGTTCCAGTGATTTTGAATAAAATCCCGTTGGCTACTTTAGCAGCAATCTTAATCTTAGTTGGATATAAACTGGCTAAACCAGCTACATTCAAGCATTTTTGGGAAAAAGGAAAGTATCAATTTGTACCTTTTATTGCCACATTATTAGCGGTTGTATTTTTGGATTTATTGAAAGGTGTTGCTCTTGGAATTTTCATCAGTATTATTTTTGTTTTAAAAGGAAATCTAAAGAGAGCCTACTATTTTAGAAAAGAAGAATACGCTGATGGCGATGTGATTCATATTGATTTGGCTCAGGAAGTTTCTTTCTTGAATAAAGCTGCAATCAAACAGACATTAAACAATATTCCGGAAAATTCTAAGGTAATAATTGATGCAAAAGATACGGTTTATATTGCGCATGATATTTTGGATTTAATCCATGAATTTAAAACGACCAGAGCAGTAGATAATAATATAAAAGTGAAGCTCAAAGGATTTAAAAAAGCCTACCAGTTAGAGAATACTGGAGAGGAAGGAAAACACGTTTTTGTTGAGCATAAATAATAAATAAAAGTTTTAAAAAATGAAGACATTAAATAAAGAATTGCAATCTGCAATTACACCAAGAAAGGCTTTAGAAATATTAAAAGAAGGAAATAACAGATTTGTAAATAATCTAAAAGCGCATAGAGATTTACTCGAACAAGTTAATGATACTCGTGATGGTCAATGGCCTTTTGCAACAATTTTAAGTTGTATTGATAGTAGAACTTCTGCAGAACTCATTTTTGATCAAGGTTTAGGTGATGTTTTTTCGGTAAGAATTGCTGGTAATATTGTAAATACAGATATTCTGGGAAGTATGGAGTTTGCCTGTAAAGTAGCAGGTTCTAAGCTAATTGTTGTTCTTGGACATAGCAAATGTGGTGCTGTAAAAGGTGCTTGCGACCATGTAGAAATGGGAAATCTTACTGAATTGTTATCAAAAATTCAACCAGCAGTTTATCAAGAAAAGGAAACTTTAACTGAAAGAAATGCTAAAAACCCTTCATTTGTAGAGAATGTTGCTCAAATTAACGTAAAGCGTAGTGTGAAAAACATTATTGAAAGAAGTTTTATTTTGGAGCAAATGGTTGAAAATGGTGAGATAGGAATAATTGGAGCTATGCATAATATAGAAACAGGTGAAGTTGTTTTCTATGATGATGTTCAATACATTAAAGATGATGAAAATCTAGGTTTCACAATAGCGGAATTGAGACATTAATATTTTAAAATTTCATATATTTGAATTTGATTGTATATTCTAAACAATTCAAAATTAATCAGATTAACAATCAAAATAATTATGAGCGATTTTTATAAAAAAATATTAGAGAATAATAAAAAATGGGTCGAAACTTCTTTAGCGAGCGACCCAAATTATTTTGAAGATCTTGCCAAAGGTCAAACTCCGCCATTATTATGGATAGGTTGTTCAGACAGCAGGGTTCCTGCCAATGAAATTGTAGGAGCAAAACCAGGAGAAGTTTTTGTACATAGAAACATTGCCAATATGGTGGTGCATAGTGATATGAATATGTTGAGCGTATTGGATTACGCCGTGAATGTCTTGAAAGTAAAACATGTGCTGGTATGTGGCCACTATGGTTGTGGAGGTGTCAAGGCAGCAATGGGGAATGATTCTATTGGAATTATTGATAACTGGATTCGCCATATAAAAGACGTATATCGTTTGCATCAATCATATTTGGATTCTATCGAAGATGAAACGGAGCGTTTTAATACTTTTGTAGAACTAAATGTAAAAGAGCAGGTTTTTGACTTAGCCAAAACATCAATTGTACAGTCTGCTTGGAAGAACGGTCGGGATTTAACCTTACACGGATGGGCTTACGGACTTAATTCTGGTTTTGTAACGGATTTAGATGTTAACATCAGTTCCGATAAAGATTTGGACGAAGTATACCAACTGAAATTCTAATAAAAAAAGCCGCGTTTAGCGGCTTTTTTTATTCGTTATCCAAATCCAGATTTTCATTAAAAGCAGATGGCAATAGAGTAGGTATGAATTTGATTAGAATAGGCAACAATAAACTACCTCCGGGAAGTAAAAATATGGTCAACGAAGGAACGGTTTTACAAATTTCCAACAGTTGTTTTTTGACTTTTTTCTTTTCTTTTTCGTCCAAATCTCTTCGAGTAGAATAGGCTAATAATACCATTAACTCTTTGCTTTGCACAATTTCCTTTATCAATCTATTTTTATTACGGCTTATGAGCGTAACAACACTTTGAGTCGTTTGATCGTAAAAATGCTTGACAGGATTTGAATAGTTGAAATACGGTATTTCTTTTTTATGTTTCGTTATAAATGCATCGGTGCTCTCTATGCTTTGCTTTACAAAATCATCTGAAACCGATACTGTTTCAGCCAATGAATGCAAAAAGTAAGCCTCATTATTCTCTATTTTGCCATCACTCCATAAAGCCATTCCGGCAATATCTATCAAATAATATTGTTCTAATTCATTCGTAAAATAATCCAATTGCAGCGTTTCCAGACTTTGTACAGAGATTCGGGAAAATTTACTGTAGCGTATTGAAGCTTCAAAAAGTTTTATCAATAAATCATCGTATTGTGATTTTTTAGATTTAATTTTTAAAGCGAGTGTCACAATATTTACAATTGTCTCTTCAATTTTCTTTAGGTATTTTTCCGGAATTTCGCCATGTATTAAGTATTGGCGAAAAGCCAAAACATCTATAAAAAGCAACGCATTGGTTACCAGATGGGAGAAGTTTTTACTGATGATACTATCGTTCGTTTGGACACGCTCATCAATTATTTTTTCCAGCGTTAAGGAAAGGGAATTTTTAGGCAGTATTTTTTTAAACAAATTGAAACCTTGTGGATTCATTTGATTGTAAAACGTAACTGTTTGTTTAATGAAATTCTCGGAACTGATTTCGTCATTGGTCAAGCAAAAAACACCGTATAAAGTATTTAATAGTGCAACTTTAGAAATCTCTTCTTTAAACCAACCTTTGGTTTCAATTGTATTTACGGTATCAAATGTGATTATATGGCCATAAATAAATCCTGTTTCTCTAACTTTTTGATAAAATGTATCCGTAGTTTTAGAAACCGTTTTCTCTGAAATTTTTTGTTCAATAAAAAATTTATCTATCCAACCTGATGCCGAAGGGTTAATCATTGCTTTAATTTGAAGGTACAAAGCTATACTTTTTTGCGGTAGTTTTAACGGTGCTTTTTAGTTTAACACAGATACTACAATTAATTAGTATTGTTTTTTTAGTTTTAAACAAGATAAATTTAATTGTTATAATTTTTGATGAAAAACACTCAGAATCAAGCCGTATTTCCATTGCAATGATTGACAATGGATATTAATAAAAATAGGATTTTGATACAAGAGGTGTCTATATAATAAGAAGCCCTGAATTACTATTAAAACAGGGCTTCTATTGGTATTTAAGAATTGAATAAAGCTTCAGCGGCATCCCAATTGACTACATTCCAAAAAGAAGCAACATAATCAGCTCTGCGGTTTTGATTTTTTAGATAATATGCATGTTCCCAAACGTCTAAAGCTAAAACAGGTTTTCCTTTTAATCCTTTGCCACGCAAACTCATTAATGGATTGTCTTGATTTGGCGTTGAACCGATAACTAATTTGCCATCTTGAACTACTAGCCAAGCCCAACCGGAACCAAATCGTTTCATGGAAGCATCACTGAATTGTTTTTTAAATTCATCAAAAGAACCAAAAGTAGCAGTTATTGCGTCGCCTAATTTCCCTTTTGGAGTACCACCGCCATTTGGTTTCATTAAACTCCAAAACAAACTGTGATTGTAATGTCCACCACCATTATTGCGAATCGCTTCTGGAAATTTCGACATTTTTCCGAAGATACTTTCCAGAGATTTAGAATGTTCAACTAAGTTTTTATCCAAAGTTTCAATCGCCTTGTTCAAGTTTGTCACATAAGCTTGATGGTGTTTGCTGTAGTGAATCTCCATTGTCATTTTATCAATATGAGGCTCTAAAGCATCGTAAGCGTAAGGTAATTTTGGTAGGCTATAGTTTCCTTGAAAATCGAGAGTGTCTAATTCCGATATTTGATTTTCTAATTTTAAAGGGTTTTCAGATGCAAAAGCAGTATTAAATAAGCTAGAACCAATGATTGTTCCTGTCGAAAGTATTGCTGTTTGTTTTAAAAAATTTCTTCGTGTATTATTATTTTCCATAGGTTGAAAATTTATCCTAAAAAGGTTATTAAAGTAGGACATAAATTTAAACATTAAAACATAGGGATGGGTTAATAAAGACTTAAAATTTGGTTAGTTTTTTGTTTACAACATATTTGAAACACCTTAAATGTATAGGAATTATGTAAATATCATTTCAGATTTATATAAAATATCTTTGTAATTTTGGGAACACACTCAAATCGGATAGCCTTAAAAAGGGATTCTGTTTTTTGTAAATAAATGAAAATCAGAATGTCTGAATTTTTTCGTTTGAAAGAATATAAAAATATAAAAATGAAACATAAAGAAATAGCCTTGACAAGTTGGAGTTTACTGAAGCGTACCTATCAGGAATTTGATGATGACAATGCCATAAAATTAAGTGCCTCATTGTCCTATTATACGATTTTTTCGTTGCCTCCATTGTTAATTATTATTTTGTCAATTTTCAGCTTTTTCTTTGGAAGAGAAGCGGTCACAGGAAGATTCTTTGGACAAATTAATGGGATGGTTGGGAATGAAGCTGCAATCCAAATTCAAGAAACAATTAAGAATATTGAATTGTCTGATAGCAATACATTTGCGGCTGTTTTTGGAGGGATTATGCTACTTATAGGCGCATCAGGAGTGTTTGCCGAAATACAAAGTTCCATCAACTTTATCTGGGGTTTAAAAGCAAAACCCAATAAAGGAGTCATGAAATTTATTAAAAATAGACTAATGTCATTTTCGATGATTGCTTCTGTTGGTTTTTTACTGATGGTGAGTTTGATGGTTAATACCGTCATGGATGTTATAAACACGCGATTGCTTGTTTACTTTCCTGATACTACGGTTTATATATTTTATATTTTTAATGTATTAATTTTATTTGCAACAACTACAATTCTGTTTTCAATTATTTTCAAAACGCTGCCTGATGGAAATATAGACTGGAAAGATGCTTTGATAGGTTCCAGTTTCACTTCGTTTTTCTTTATGTTTGGTAAGTTTGCCATTGGATTTTATTTAGGAAGTTCAACTGTTGCAACTGTTTACGGAGCAGCGGGTTCCATTATCATCATTTTAATTTGGGTGTATTATTCGGCAATAATCCTATATTTTGGTGCTGAATTCACTAAAGTATATGCTAATGCGCATGGAAATAAAATTATTCCGAATGGGTATGCTGTCGCAATTAAGGTAGAAGTTGTGGAGGTGAAAAAGAGTTAAATTTTGATTTCTGACTTTAAGGTTTGATGGCTTTAAAAGATAGTTTTTGTAAGACTCTTTTTTTGTATTTTTTTTTGAAAAAAGACACATTGGCAATGTTTTTGAACTATAGAAAAAAATATAAAAATCAAAAATGGATCACATGAGAAAAATAATTCTGTCGCTTACGGTTATATGTTTAGCATTTATTTCTTGCAATTCGGTTAAAACAATCACAGGTAAAACAGCTTCACTTGAAGGAACTTGGGAATTGAATTATGTTACAGGACCAAGAATAGCTTTTAATGGATTGTACCCAAATAAAAAACCAACTATTATCTTTGACTTGAAAGAAAATCGTTTTTCAGGAAATACCAGTTGTAACAATTACACGGGAAAATTAAGTGTTAATGGAAATACAATCAGTTTCAAAGAGCCAATGGCGGTAACCAGAATGATGTGTCTTGATGGTCAAGGTGAAAGTGTGTACATATCAACTTTAGAGAAAATTGATTCTTACTCCATTTCAGAAGATGGAAAAACTTTAAATTTTATCATGGGCGATATCGCTATGATGCGTTTTGAGAAAAAATAAATTTAGAGTTTTAGTTTAACCTGCTTTTCAGAACCTATTAGCATATATTTAATATTGGTTTTTGAAACATTACTGTCAAAACATTAAAAATGAATGTCATGAAAATAAAACGAACTATTTCAGTAATTTTTTTGTCACTTATAATGACTGTTGGTTACAGCCAAGAAAAAAGTAAGAAACAATTAAGAGAAGAGCGCAAAATAGAGAAGCAAAAACAAACAGCGGCTTTGGTTGATTCTAAAGAGTTTGTTTTTGTTGGCAGAACAGCTTTACCTCAGGGGTTTAGAACAATGGATTTGACTACGAATCCTAATTATGTACAATTTCGTCCTGATAATATCAAGAGCGAGATGCCTTTTTTTGGCAGAGCATTTAGTGGAGTTGGTTATGGAAGTGATGTAGGATTACATTTTGAAGGAACGCCTAAAGAATTTAGTGTTGAGAAAGGTAAAAAATCCTATCAGATAAAAGTAGTTGTCAGAGGAGAGAAGGATACCTATACGTTGTTACTTTCTGTTTTCTTTGAGGGCAGTGCAACACTTTCCATTAGTTCCAATAACCGAAGTACGATTTCATATAATGGCGATATTACAGCAATTGAGAAAATAGAAGCGAAGTAGTTTAACTACGGAAGCAATAAAAAAAAACCGTCTTGTTTTCAGGAACAAGGCGGTTTTTTTAACAAATAAAATTACTAAAAACTATCTTCTAATTAAAAACAATATTCATTTTCAGCCACTAATTTTGAAGTGATTATTTCTCTTAATCCTACAATATTTGGCATGTTTGTGTATTTTGTAAAACGACGTAATCCCATTAACATCATGCGTTGTTCATCACCTTCAGCAAAAGAGATTACACTTTCTTTTCCTTTTTGAGTAACGATATCTACCGCTTTGTATAAGTATAATTTTGCCATTGCAATTTGCTCTTGCACTTTGGCTTCACCTTCTTTTTTGGCTAATTTTTCGGTTCTAAGAATAGTACTTTCAGCCATATAGATTTCAATCAAAATATCAGAAGCTGCCATCAATAATTGTTGGTGTGAATCTAAATCCGGACCGTATTTTTGAACAGCTCCACCAGCAACCATTAAAAAAGCTTTTTTCAATTTGCCAATCATTTCTTTTTCTTCTGCAAATAACTCAGAATAATCAGGAGTTTCAAATGATGGAATTCCCATTAATTCTTCTTGTACTTTTGATGCAGGTCCAAGTAAATCAACATGTCCTTTCATTGCTTTTTTAATCAACATTCCTACAGAAAGCATTCTATTGATTTCATTTGTTCCTTCGTAAATACGAGCAATTCTGGCATCTCTCCAAGCACTTTCCATCGGAGTGTCTTCAGAGAATCCCATTCCACCAAAGATTTGAATTCCTTCATCGGCACAGTTTTGAATGTCTTCAGAAACTGCCACTTTAAGGATAGAACATTCAATAGCATATTCTTCAACTCCTTTTAGTTCTGCTTCTTGATGAGAAGATCCTTCTCCTTCGCGAGCTATGATTCTATCTTCAATATCTTTTGCTGCTCTGTAAGAAGCACTTTCTCCTGCATAACAGCTCGTTGCCATTTCTGCTAATTTTGCACGAATAGCGCCAAACTGAGCAATTGGAGTGTTGAACTGGATTCTTTCATTAGCATATTGTACAGAACTTGCAATCACTCTTCTTTGAGCGTCTAAGCAAGCTGCTGCCAATTTGATACGACCTACATTCAAAGCATTCATTGCTATTTTGAAACCGTTTCCTCTTTCTGACAGCATGTTTTCAACAGGAACTTTAGTTTCACTGAAGAAAACCTGACGCGTAGAAGATGCACGAATCCCTAATTTATGCTCTTCTTCACCCATAGAAATTCCGTTATCAGCGGTGTTTTCTAAGATGAAACCTGTAATGTTTTTATCATCACCGATACGTGCAAAAACGATAAATACAGAGCAAAATCCTGCATTCGAAATCCACATTTTTTGTCCTGTAATTTTATAATGCGTTCCATCTTCAGATAAAACTGCTTTTGTTTTTCCAGAATTAGCATCAGATCCTGCGCCTGGTTCTGTCAAACAATAGGCACCAAACCATTCGCCAGAAGCTAATTTAGGAACGTATTTTTGTTTTTGTTCTTCTGTTCCGTACAAAGTGATTGGCATTGTTCCAATTCCGGTATGTGCTCCAAAAGCGGTTGAGAAGGATCCCGTTGCTCCCGAAATATAATCACACACAAGCATTGTGGAAACAAATCCCATTCCTAATCCACCGTAAGCTTCAGGAACTGCAACTCCAAGAAGTCCAAGTTCACCAGCTTTACGCATACTTTCTTCTGTAAATGCGTAATCTTTACTTTCAAAACGATTTTTATTTGGCCAAATTTCTTTGTCCACAAACTCTTTTACAGAGTCACGCATCATTAATTGCTCTTCCGAAAAATCTTCTGGAGTGAAGATATCTTCGCATTTTGTTTCTTTTACCAGGAATTGACCTCCTCTAGTTTTGTCGCTCATTTTTTTTGTTTTTAGATAAAAGATGAAAGAATCAAGAAGAAAGATTATTGTCTAACTTATTTATGAAACCTGTTGTCATCTTTTGAAATTCAATTATTTTATTTTCTATTTCGTCTGTTTTTTCTTTCGATAAATAATCATTTTGACTAGCAATTAGCAATTGAGTTTGTAATTCAAATGATGAACCTAAACTGATATTTAAATAATGCTGAAAATGTTTATCCCCTCTATTCGAACCTTCTGCAATATTTGATGGCATTGAAACTGAACATCTATTCATTTGACTAACTAGACCATATATTTCAGATTTTGGAAATATAGAAGTAAGTTTATAAATATCATTCGTGATATCCATTGCTAAATTCCAAATCTTCAAGTTCTTGAAATTGTGTCTCATTTGCCTTTTTTAATTCTAATTCCTACTAAAATTATATCTTAAAATCTTGCTTCTTGTTTCTTTCTTCCTTTTTTAAATAATTCTAAAGCAACTCGTAAATCCCTGCACTTCCTTGTCCAGTTCCCACACACATACTTACAATTCCGTATTTGCTTCCTCTGCGTTCCATTTCGTCAAATAATTGAACAGACAATTTTGCTCCGGTACAACCCAGTGGGTGACCTAATGCAATCGCTCCACCATTGACATTGATGATATCAGGATTTAGGTTTAATTCGCGCGTAACTGCCAATGCTTGTGACGCAAAAGCTTCGTTAAGTTCTATTAAATCAATATCATTCAATGTTAAACCAGCTTGTTTCAAGGCTTTTGGAATTGCTTTTACAGGTCCAATTCCCATGATTCTTGGTTCAACTCCTGCTGAAGCAAAGTTTACCAAACGGGCGATAGGAGTAAGGTTCAATTCTTTTACCATTTCTTCACTCATGATTAGAACAAAAGCTGCTCCATCACTCATTTGAGAAGAGTTTCCTGCAGTCACGCTTCCGTTCGCTTCAAAAACCGGTCTTAAACCTGCTAAAGCTTCTACAGAAGTTCCTGCTCTAGGTCCTTCATCTTTATTTACTACGTATGATTTTGTTTCTTTTTTACCATTTTCATTGATAAACGTTTGTTCTACGGTAATAGGAACAATTTGTTTGTCAAATTTACCTTCGGCTTGCGCTTTAAGGGCTTTCATGTGTGAGTTATAAGCAAACTCATCTTGATCCGCGCGAGATACATTGAATTGTTTGGCTACCGCTTCCGCAGTTAGTCCCATTCCCCAATAGTAATCTTCGTTACCCGCTTTTGCAACAGCATAATCCGGAGTTGGTTTGTAACCTCCCATCGGAATAAAACTCATGCTTTCGGCACCACCGGCAATGATACAATCCGCCATTCCAGATTGGATTTTGGCTGTTGCCATACCAATTGTTTCTAATCCTGACGCGCAATAACGATTTACGGTTACACCCGGAACATCTTCGATTTTCAATCCCATCAAAGAGATTAATCGTCCCACGTTTAACCCTTGTTCCGCTTCCGGCATTGCATTTCCTACCATCACGTCATCAATGCGTTTTTTGTCGAAATCAGGCAACTCATTCATCATAAACTGAATCGTTTCTGCTGCCAATTCATCAGGACGTTTAAATCTAAACACACCTTTTGGGGCTTTACCCACGGCTGTTCTGTATGCTTTAACTATATAGGCTGTTTTCATGACTATTATTTTGAATTTTGAATTGTAAATTTTAAATGAAGCTCATTCATAATTTATAATTCATAATTTATAATTAAAATTAATTTCTTAGCGGTTTTCCTTTGGTCAACATAAACTGAATTCTTTCTAATGTTTTTCTTTCTGTGCATAATGACAAGAAAGCTTCACGCTCTAAATCCAATAAATATTGTTCGGTTACTAAAGTTGGCTCTGATAAATCACCACCAGCCATAACATAAGCCAGTTTGTTAGCGATTTTCTTGTCGTGTTCCGAGATGTATTTTCCAGCTTCCATTTGGTCCGTTCCTACTAAGAACATTCCAAGAGCTTGCTTTCCAAGAACTTTCACATCGCTTCTGCGAATCGGTTGTGTGTAACCGGCTTCGGCCATTAGTAAAGCGTGTTTTTTTGCTTCCGCAATCTGACGGTCTTTGTTCACTACAATGATATCTTTCCCTTGTTGTAAAAGTCCGGTATCAAAAGCTTCATAACCTGAAGTAGATACTTTTGCCATAGCGATAGTCAAGAAATATTCTTGCAAAACGTTCAACTCCACATCATTTTTATGGAATAAATCCGCTGCACGCAATGCCATTTCTTTCGATCCGCCACCGCCGGGAATTACTCCAACACCAAATTCCACTAATCCCATATACGTTTCCGCTGCAGCAACAACTTTGTCGGCATGCAAACTCATTTCGCAACCACCGCCAAAAGTCATTCCGTGTGGCGCAACGACCACTGGAATTCCAGAATAACGCACGCGCATCATCGTGTCTTGGAACATTTTGATTGCCATATTCAACTCATCATATTCTTGTTCGACTGCCATCATGAAAATCATTCCGATATTGGCTCCAACAGAGAAATTCGCTGCTTGATTTCCAATAACTAGACCTTGGTATTCTTTTTCAGATAAATCAATCGCTTTATTGATAGCGGCCAAAACATCACCACCAATCGTATTCATTTTAGACTGGAATTCTAAATTCAAGATTCCATCACCTAAATCTTGTATATTCGCTCCGCTATTGCTCCACACTTTTTTGCTTTCGCGAATGTTGTTCAGTATAATAAAGGCATCCTGACCTGGAACTTTAGTTTGTGATTTTGTTGGAATATTGTAGAAAAAAGTTGCTCCTTCTTTAATAGTATAAAAACTAGAACTTCCGGAAGCCAACATATCAGTTACCCAAGCAGCTGGTTCAAGACCTTCCGCTTTCATGATTTCGATTCCTTTTTCGACACCAATGGCATCCCAAATTTCGAATGGACCATTTTCCCATCCAAAACCGGCTTTCATAGCATCGTCAATCTTGTATAATTCATCTGAGATTTCAGGAATTCTGTTCGAAACGTAAGCAAACATTCCTGAAAAGCTTTTTCTGTAGAATTCTCCTGCTTTGTCTTTTCCTTTTACCAAAACTTTAAAACGGTCAATTGGTTTATCAATCGTTTTTGTCAGTTCCAAAGTGGTAAAAGAAGCTCTTTTAGCCGGACGGTATTCTAAAGTATCTAAGTCTAAAGACAAAATATCTTTGTCTACTTTTTTATAAAATCCTTGACCAGTTTTACTTCCCAACCATTTGTTCTCCATCATTTTGTTGACAAAATCAGGAAGTTTGAACAACTCGTGTTGCTCGTCATTTGGGCAGTTTTCATAGATTCCGTTGGCAACGTGTACCAAAGTATCCAATCCAACTACGTCAACCGTTCTGAAAGTAGCCGATTTTGGTCTTCCAATAACTGGACCAGTCAATTTATCTACTTCTTCAATTGTCAATCCCATTTCTTTTACCAAATGAAACAAACTCTGAATTCCGTAAATCCCGATTCGGTTCCCAATAAATGCCGGAGTATCTTTGGCAACGACCGAAGTTTTACCCAAAAATTTAGAACCATAATCAGTAAGGAAATCCAAAACTTCCGTAGCTGTTTGTGGACCAGGAATGATTTCGAATAATTTTAAATAACGCGCAGGGTTAAAAAAGTGAGTTCCACAGAAATGCTTTTGGAAATCGTCGCTTCGTCCTTCACTCATAAAGTGAATCGGAATCCCAGATGTGTTTGAAGTTACCAAAGTTCCCGGTTTTCTGAATTTTTCAATTTGCTCAAAAACCATTTTTTTGATGTCCAAACGTTCTACCACAACTTCAATAATCCAATCTACATTGGCAATTTTTGCCATATCATCAGTAGTATTTCCCGTAGTGATTCTGCTGGCAAATTTCTGATTGTAAATAGGGGATGGTTTCGATTTTAATGAATTGGCCAAATGCTCGTTCACCAATCGGTTTCTTACAATTTTGCTTTCTAAAGTGAGGCCTTTTTTAGCTTCTGCTTCAGTAAGTTCTCTTGGAACAATGTCCAACAGTAACACTTCAACTCCAATGTTGGCAAAATGGCAGGCAATTCCTGAACCCATAATTCCGGATCCTATTACTGCAACTTTTTTAATTGTGCGCTTCATACTTCGTTTGTATTTGTTTTTTCAGTTTGCTCCGCCAGTTCGCTGGCGTTCGTGTGATTAAATATATTTTTGTCTAGAATTAATTCGTTGATGGTTTCGGCCACTTCAATAAAATGTTGCAGTTTCTCCTCAGAGATGTGTTGTTTTACGGTTTCATTGAATTTCAGCACCGTATTTTTAGATAATTCTCTTTTTTCTTTACCAAAATCAGTCAGGTAAATCAATACGCCACGGCCATCTTCAGGATTTTTTTTTCGGATGATTAATCCTTTTTCCTCCATAGATTTTAAGGTTCTGGTCAAGCTGGTGGCTTCCATTCCCATTTTTGGCCCCAAAGAAGTGGATGGCGTCCCACCTTCTTTGTCAATACTCAACAAAGCAAAACCTGTTGCCATGCTCGCATCGTATTTTGAAGCTTCTTCATTGTACATTCTGGCTACCGCTTGCCAGGTGGCACGTAAAATATAATCTATCGTTTTATCTTTCATAAGTAACTATATCGATTTCAAATATAATAAAAAAAATACTATGCATGCATAATATATTGAAATATTTTTTTGTGATTTTTTATTTAAACTAAAAAACTCCCCATAAAATGAGGAGTTTACTGGTGTGTTTTTATATTTTATTTTAGTTTCCCATTAACCAGAGCAATTACTGCGCCTACTAATGCGGCCATAACAACAGTGATTACAACATCTAACCCCATAGTTTGATAATTGATTTCAGCTGTCATAGAATTCATAAAGAAATTACTGTATAGGGACATGAATAACCCAATAACGGCTCCGGCTTTTAAACCTGTCGCTACATTCGAAATTCCTGCCCATTTCGTAAAAATGTAAGAGACGAAAAATCCAAAAGTCATGCATCCTAAAAATATGAATAGCATGTTTTCATTTCCATTAGTAGGGAATGAGTTTTTAAATAGAATTCCGTAAAACAACCATCCTAATAGAAATTCGACGATACCACCTACAATACCCGAAACTAAAAAGTTTTTTACATTCATAATGTTTGGTTTTATTGGTTAATACAATAAAGGTATTAAAAAATAACAAAATAACAGATAAAGTGTTAAAAAACAATTGAATATGAAATAAGTGGTTGTGTTTTTGTTTTAGATTAAAAAAAAAACTCATCAGCAATTGATGAGTTTGTATTATTTCGAATAAAGTCTATCCTTTTTTAAACTCCCCGCTATCCACATCTTTCAAGAACTTGATTACGCCCGGAAAATAGGTTTTTGGGTCATCGTATTGCGAAAGATGACTTCCGTTAGGGCAAAACAGGAAACGTCCGTTTTGAACTTCGTTAGCAATCCATTTCATGTGTTCGGGATCCATCGTGTCGTATTTAGAACCAATACTCAAGGTAGGAACCGTCAGGGTTTTTAGTCTGGCTTTGACATCCCAATTTTTAAGTGTAGCGTTTCCAGTGATACCAAATTCACTATGGCCTTGCATATACACATATACATTTGGGTTAATGTGTTTGAAGCATCTGTTGATGGATTCTGGCCATTTCTCCAGTGGCATTCTCAAAATATGTTCGGTATAGTAATGTTTGAAAAGCAATTCACTGTATTTTGGATTATCAAAATCATTATTGTTCTCGATATCCTGCAATTGTTTTAGGATTTTAGGATCCATTTGCGGTGCCAGCACGTCTTTTGCGTAAGCGTTATATTCCGCTGCACTCGCCATCATATTGGAGATAATTAAGCCTTTCAGGTTTTTTTGGTATTTCAAAGCGTATTCCATTGCGAGGATTCCGCCCCAAGATTGTCCCATCAAGTAAAAGTTAGAACTGTCCAAGCCTAATGCGATACGTACTTGCTCCACTTCCTCCACAAAACGTTCATTGGTCCACAAACTATTGTCATTGGGTTGGTCACTGTAATACGAACCCAACTGGTCGTAATAAATGTATTCAATGCTTTCGTTAGGGAAATAGCCGTCAAAAGATTCGTATAATTCATGCGTCAATCCCGGTCCACCGTGAAGCAACAACACTTTTATTTTCGGATTATTGCCCACTCTTTTTGTCCAAACGTTGAAGGTCCCTTTTGGTGTTTTAATCGGAATCATTTTGATACCGCCAGTCAGCTGGTCGTCTCGTTTGGAAAAGTCTAAATAATTTGCCTTTATGGAATCTTCCTTTGGTTTTTCTTTACAATTAGAAAAAAAGAACACACTTATAACAGAGCAAATTAAGACTTTTAGTTTCATAATAGAGCGGTTTTTTCAAAGGCTAGTTGTAGATTTTATGGAATAAATCAATGTATTTCTCCATCACTATTTTTCGTTTTAGTTTTAGAGTAGGAGTAAGCTGTCCGCCTTCAATAGACCAAATATCCGGTGTCAATTCAAAACGTTTTATTTTCTCCCAATTTCCAAATTTTTCATTTAAGCTGTCAATTTCTTCTTGAATTCGAGCAATAACTTTTTCGTTTGAGACGATTTCTTCATTGCTTTTTCCAACATCAATTCCATGGATAACACCCCATTCTTTAATAAAATCAAAACTTGGTTGAATGAAAGCTGCCGGCATTTTTTGTCCGTCACCAATTACCATTATTTGTTCAATGAAACGAGATTGTTTCATCGTATTCTCAATTAATTGTGGCGCAATGTATTTTCCTCCAGAGGTTTTGAACATTTCTTTTTTACGGTCCGTAATTTTTAAGAATCCTTCTTCGTCAAAAATTCCGATATCGCCAGTATGAAAATAGCCGTCAGTAATTACTTCATTGGTCAGTTTTTCGTCTTTGTAATAGCCCATCATTACGTTTGGTCCTTTACAAAGGATTTCACCGTCTTCCGCAATTAACACTTCTACATTATCAATTACTTTACCCACAGTTCCTACTTTGAAACCGTGATTTCTCATATCATTAACAGAGATTACAGGTGACGTTTCGGTTAAACCATAGCCTTCCATTACCGGAATTTCTGCTGCAGCAAAAACTCTCGCTAATCTAGGTTGTAAAGCGGCACTTCCAGAAACCATCAAATCAAGGTTTCCACCCAAACCTTCTTTCCATTTACTGAAAATCAGTTTGCGGGCAATTTTGAGTTGGAACTCATACCAAAATCCATTTTTGCCATAAGGCTCATAGACTAATCCTAAATCAATCGCCCAAAAGAATAGTTTCTTTTTGATACCGGTTAATTCCGTTCCTTTGGCATAAATTTTATCGTATACTTTTTCCAAAAGTCTTGGAACCGCAGTAATTACTGTTGGTCTAACTTCTTTTAGATTGTCACTAATTTTATCAATTGATTCCCCAAAATATACCGAAACTCCGTAATATTGGTATAAATACAAAATCATTCTTTCGAAAATATGGCAAATAGGAAGGAAACTCAACGCACGGCTTTTTCCAGCTTCAAAAGGAATTCTGGAAGCACTGTCCAGCACATTTGAGACAATGTTTTTATGCGAAAGCATAACTCCTTTCGGTTTTCCGGTGGTTCCCGAAGTATAAATTATAGTCGCTAAATCTTCTGTTTTTACATTGTTTTTACGGTCTTCAACTTCACTTTGATTGCCTGTGTCTACACCATGAATCAATAATTCATTCCAGTTTTTGCAACCTTCAATTTCGTTGAACGAATAGACTTCTTTTACATTCGGAATTTTATTTCGAATCAAATTTACTTTGCGCAGTACTTCGGCATCCGATACAAAACAATATATGGCACCGGAATGATTCAGGATATATTCATAATCATCTTCGGAAATGGTTGGGTAAATAGGAACGGTTTGCGCGCCGGTTTGTAACACACCAATATCCATAATATTCCATTCGGTTCTATTATTAGTAGAAATAATGGCAATTTTATCGTCTTTTTGAACATTCATTTTCAAGAGCGCCCTCGAAACAGCATTGGCTTTAGCGATGTATTCTTGAGTAGAAGTTTTTATCCAAACTCCATTTTGCTTAGTTGTTAAAGCATCTGGAATTGAAGTATATTTATCTTGTTGATAATAGGGAAAATCAAAAAGTCTGGTTATAGAAGTCATTATTCGAATGTTGAATTGACTCGCAAATTAAATAAAAATTAATAATAATTATTAATTTTCAAAAATTAAATGGAAAATTAAACCAGAATTATTCCATTTTACGAAAACGTTTTCTTGAAATAAAGTTTAAGATACTGATTTTAAGCTAAAATGTTCATACCATATGAATTTTGGATTAATAGATTACTCTACATAATCTTTGCTTCTGTCTCCTAAGATGAACATTTTCTTTTTTTGAAAATGGATAGAAAAATGGGCATTTGTCCAATCTTCTGAGGTTTCCATTTCTGAACTTGTGTCTTTGTTTTTGTACCAAAGCGTGTATACCGCATAGTTAAATCCTTTTTGGTATTTCGGAGTGCCATTTTCAAAACATTCCATTCCCCAAAGGATAGTGGTTTTTGATAAATCCAATACCTGAAAAACACCGGTTCCATCGGGGTCTAATTGTACGATAGGTTCTGTAAGGCCTTCAAAAAGATAGGTTCCCGTTATGGGATAATCAATGTTTGTGGTAATATAATGCATTCCGTCTTTGGCGGTTATTTTTTCAACTTTATTCTGAGCATTTGCAGTGACTACAAATAGAATTAATGGAATTATAAATACGGTAACTAATTTTGTCATTTCGTATAGTTTTGGTTTTTCAACAAATAGTTTTTTTTGGATTCGGTGCCATTAGCTTTATTTTTTTGTTGGCTTTGGACTCATATAAAAAGTGATTTTTGAACCGTTGGTAATGTCAGCATGTTTGATAAATAAACTGTTTAATGGTTTTCCGTTCAACAGCACTTTTTTCACATAAACATTTTTATCACTTTGGTTCATCGCTTCCACAGTAAATGTTTTTCCATTTTCTAAAGTCAGGGTTGCATTATTTACCAATGGCGAGCCTAAACTGTATTCATCAGATCCCGGCGCTACAGGATAGAAACCCAGTGAAGAGAATATATACCAAGCACTCATTTGTCCGCAATCATCGTTTCCTCCTAAACCATCGGGAGTAGGTTTGTACTGCATGTTCAAAATTTTACGCACTTGGGATTGCGTTTTCCAAGGTTCGTCTGTCCAATTGTAAAAATAAGCCACATGATGCGCAGGTTCATTGCCATGAACGTAACCGCCTATGATTCCTTCTCGGGTAATATCTTCGGTTTCTGCAAAAAATGAATCTGGCAAATACATTGAAAACAGGGTATCCAATCGTGATGCAAAAGATTTTTTGCCACCCATTTGAGTGACTAATTGAGTTGGATCCTGCGGTACAAAAAAGCTGTAGTTCCAGCTATTGCCTTCTATAAAACCTTGACCGTGGGTGCTCAAAGCGTCAAATTCTTTTTTGAAGGTACCATCAGCTAATTTTGGACGCATAAAACCAGTTGTTTTATCAAAATTGTTTTTCCAATTTCCGGAGCGTTTTATAAATTCATTGTATACATCAGTTCGGTTTAGTTTCTTGGCGATTTGTGCAATACACCAATCATCATAAGCATATTCTAATGTGTTTGAAACAGATATGCCACTTTTTTCGGCAGGAATGTAACCCAAATCAATATAGCTGCCTATGCCTTCATAATTGCGGTGGTTTGCTGTAGTGATACAGGCTTCCAAAGCTTGGTTTTCATCTCCATTGTAAGTTCCTTTTATAATGGCATCCGCAATTACAGAAACACTATGATAGCCGCTCATACACCAGTTATCATTGGAATAATGAGACCAAATGGGTAACATGTGCAAGGCACTTTGATTGTAATGTGCCAGCATGGATTTTACCATATCATTGTTACGTGAGGGTTGGATTATATTGAAAAAAGGATGCAATGCCCGATAGGTATCCCAAAGTGAAAAAGTACTGTAATTGGTAAAACCGTCTGCTTGGTGAGTTCCTTGATCCAGTCCTTTGTATTGTCCGTTTACGTCCGTGTAAGTTGTTGGATTTATGAAAGTATGATACATGGCGGTGTAAAAATTCACTTTGGTATCTTCTGATGCAGTGATATTGATTTTATTCAATTCTTTGTTCCAAATTGCTTGTGCCTGGTCTTTTACTTTTTCAAAATCCCAATCTTTAATTTCTGCCTGCATATTTTGCAATGCGTTTTCTTGGCTAACCGAGGATAAAGCGAATTTTATTTTTATTTTTTCGGATTCTTCTGTTTTGAAATCAAAATACATTCGTATTTTTTTTCCGGCTATTTCAGGGAAATTTTTGGTTTGGTCGAACTTGCCCCAAAATCCTCTATACGGCTGTTTAGCATCATAATTTTTTTGACCATATTCTTTAAAAGGTTTAGAAAATGACATGGCAAAATAAACCGTTCGGGTTCTTGCCCAGCCATTCGTTTGTCTGTAACCGGTAATCAAAGTGTCATTAATAACTCTCACATAGGTCCAAACATCTTTTTGATCGTAATTATAAATTCCGGCCATTAAGTCTAAAATGATATGACTTTCGTCCGATTTTGGAAAAGTATATTGATGCATACCAACTCGAGTTGTAGCAGTCATTTCGGCTAAAATACCGTCATCATCCAGTTTAACTTTATAATAGCCGGCTTCGGCTTTTTCGTTAGCATGAGAAAACGCGGAGCGAAATCCACTTTTTGGGTTTGCAGCAGTTCCAGGATTCAACTGCAATTTTCCTTGTGTTGGCATAATTAGAAAATCTCCAAGATCAGAGTGTCCTGTTCCACTTAAATGCGTGTGACTGAAACCTACAATAGTCTTGTCTTCATATTTGTAACCGGCGCAATATTTATAAACGTCTCCGTTGTATTTGCCATTAAGTTCGTATGAAATAGTATCCGTTTCCGGGCTTAGTTGCACTGCTCCAAAAGGAACTGTTGCACCAGGATAAGTATGCCCCATTTTTTCGGTACCAATGATTGGCTTAACATATTTTACTAAATTTTGTTGTGCTTGGGTAAAAGAAAAACTGTAGAGTAAGGCAAATAGGAATATTTTTTTCATGGGATAACTGCTAAATTAGTTTCGGGAGTTAATGCGAATTAAGTATTGCATTCAAATCTAACTAATCGTAAGTTTTTAAGCAAATATTAGGACTATTTTACAGTAAAAACTTCGTCACGCAATGATACTATTCGTTCAGAATTATTTTTAGACCTGCATTTAAAATAAAATTACAGCCATTCATTTAGGAATACCAACTAAGTCGATTTTATCTCTTTTCTAATTTTTTCCTTTCAATCAGTTCTTTAAGATTCTTTTTTTTTACGGCAGTTCTATTTTGAATGCAATAGTCGGTATGATAAAAGTGCGATTGGAGAAAATTAATTTGCATGTCGTTCCATTCTTCCAAGCTGAGATTTGGATTATAATGTTTCAATTCCAAATAGAGTTTATTTCCGATGCGCTCAAAATGATTGGTACCCAAGTATTCGACATCGGCATCTGCAAGTATACATTCTAATTTGGTTTTTGGTTGTTGCGGAATTATCGTGGCTCGTATCATGCCGGCAATGATTTCAATTTCTTTTTTGGTATATCCAAAATCTGGCAACTTTTTTTCAGCAAACCGAATGCTTTCTTCTTCATGCCCCTCATTAATTCCGTTGATAAATCCCGCATCATGAAACAATGCCGCCGTTTTAACAAGCAGTATATCTTCCTCAGTTGTATTATCTTGTTGCGCAATATATTCCGCTGCTTCCAGCACATGTTGCGTGTGTTTCCAATGGTGATAAATGAGAAAAGGAGACAATTGTGTTTTTAAACAATCCATGACATTGGTATACAAAAGATTCCAGTTTTTCATATTTACAGCACAATTAAATTTAAAAATAGGGTATAGGTCCTGAAAGCATCTCTGTGAGATTTTCATTTCATGGATTTTCGATACTAGTGTTTTTGTTTGTTTCTTAAAATTCCGCCGCTGGCTTCTTTGATGTATTGAATAAACATAAAAGCATTGGGGTCTAATTTCCGTATCTCATCTTTGATTCTAAGCAATTCAAGTCGCGTTACTACAGTGATGATAATGTCACAATCTGTTTTTAAATCGAAAGTATCAGGTAAATAACCCCGTTCCCCTTTAATTATTGTAATTCCTTTCCCGAATTTTTTCACAATTAATGATTTAATAATTTCACTTTTGGATGAAATGATGTGTAAGGAAGTGTATTGTTCTAAGCCGTGCGTTATATAATCGAGGGATTTTATAGCCGAAAAATAAGTGACAATTGAGTACAATGCTGTGCCAATACCAAAAGACCAAGCTGCAGCCAAAAACAATAAAGTATTCATCCCAAAGATAACTTCGGATACATTGAGCCCGATTTTTCGGGTAGTTAATAAAGCCAAGATTTCTACACCATCAGCAGTGGAACCACTCCGAATGCACAAACCCATCCCGATACCAATAAGGCAACCGCCGAATAAAGCAATTAAAAGTCTGTCTGTGGTAACTGCTTCAATATGAATAAAAGTCATACTGGCGGCTAGTAATAAAAAAGTCATCAAGCTTTGTAATGCAAATGTTTTTCCCAATAATCTTTTTCCTAAAAACAAAAACGGTATGTTTAAACCCAAGACAAGAATTCCAAATGGCAGATGGGTAATTTCATGTACAAGTATCGAAATCCCTATAATACCGCCATCCAAAAATTTATTGGGTATCATAAATCCCTTTAGTGCCAATGTAATGAATACTACGCCCACTAAATTTAGAATTATATTTTTTGGATGAAATATTTCTTTCCAGTCAATGGGTTGGTGGTCAATATTCATAAGAATGAATTTGGATTAAAATCCTTTAAATATACTACTTTATTTTAAAAAATAAATATTATATTTACCTTATAATTAGATTGTTACCTCAAAATATCGATTCTTTGGTTTCCCCAGCCATTTTTAAATTAATAGTTTTCTGAATCAGAATTTATTAACCTTTAAATATAGTAATCATGGCAAAGCCTGTAGTAATCACATTGACCGTTCAAACTGCTAATCTTTATGGAATGAATGCTCCATCACAATCTCAAATTGATGGTTGTTGCACATTATCGGATGATAATTCCGGAAGTTCTTCAAATGGAACTCCAGAAGATTTTAAATCCTATGTATTTATCAATAATAATGTAAAGTGGGTCGGTGTTTCAAGGGATTCGGGATACTCTGTGGCAATCAACAGTATTGATTATGAATCCAAATCCAATGATGTTAATTTTTTTGACAGTCCTACTATTTATGGATCGGGAGGAAGGTCCGGAAACGCATCTGCCAATGTCAAAAATGATTCTAGTTTGCTTGGTAAGTTGGATATTTACAACATCAATTTTAGCGTTTATGATTCCGGTAATTCTTCAAAAACATTTAGCATAGATCCTAAATTAGCCATAAATCCGTAATGGAATTGAATTTTAAATATTCTTTTAAAATTGCTCTTTTTGTTTTTTTTGTGCACTTAAGTATTTTAGCCCAGGAGCAAAAAGTCGCTGATAGCCTTGTGAAAATTTATCAGAGAGGGAATATTGAAAATGCTGAAAAATTAGAATTACTCCGGAATTTATCTTTCAATGAAGTGAATAATCTCAGGCTGTCGCTAAGATATGCAGAGGAACTTATTGCGCTGTCAAAGTTAGAAAACAACTATTTATACCTGCACAGAGGGTATTTTCAAAAAGGAAATAAACTCAGACTTATTGGAGATTTGAATAAATCCCTTGATGCTTTTTTTAAAAGTGAGGCCGCAGCAAGCAAAGCAAAATATAGTGCGGGTCAAGGAACTGCTTATTCCTCTATTGCCGATGTATATTCGGTTATGGGGAATTCTAAAAATGCCTATATCTACTACAATAAAGCAATCAAATTATTAAGAAAGACGGATAATTCCATAGGGTTAGCGTCTGCTTTATTAAACATGGGCGATGAATATTTTAAAAACAAGAAATATGATTTGGCATTAAGGAATTTTAAAGAGTCCGGTGAAATTTTCAAGAAAGCTGATTATTTGATTGGAACTGCCTATAATTTAGGAAATATTGGAATGGTCTATGCCGAGCAGGGAAAAGACGTTTTGGCCATGAAATACATGAGTAAAGCCATAAAAATTCTGGAAGAACTAAAGGATTATTATGCGATTTCAGATTACCTGACCTATATGTCAGCTATCTATTTGAAACAAAATAATCAGACTGTTGCGCTCAATTATGCGCTGAGAAGCCTAGAGTTAGCTCAAAAATATGGATTGAAAGACCAGATCAGTAATTCAAATCTTAAACTTTCAGAGCTGTATCAAATATCAGGTAATCCCGTTGAATCGTTTAAGCATTATAAGAATCATATTCTTTATCGGGATAGCGTCACCAATCTCAAATCGGTTCAGCAAATGGCTGATTTGCGAACGAATTTTGAAGTTTCCCAGAAACAGATTGAAGTCGATTTGCTCAACCAAGGAAAAAAAAACCGACAGATTATTGCCATTTCATCCGCGATTTCATCGGGACTGGTTTTCTTACTTGCTTTTGGAATGTTCAGAAGGTATAAATTCATAAAGAAAACCAATGTCATTATTGAAGAGGAAAAGAATCGGTCAGACAGCTTGTTGTTAAATATTCTTCCCGAAGAAACGGCTCATGAGTTGAAACAAAATGGCAAAGTACTCGCCAAAAAATTCGAATCGGTCTCGGTATTATTTACCGATTTTGAGGGATTTACCCAATATGCAGAAAAACTACCGCCAGAAAAATTAGTGGAAAGTGTGGACTACTATTTTTCTAAATTTGATGAAATCATGGAAAAATATGATTTAGAAAAAATCAAAACAGTTGGCGATTGTTACATGTGCGCAGGAGGTTTGCCTTTTCCAACAGAAGACCATGCTTTTAAAATGGTACAAGCGGCTTTTGAAATTGCCACATTTGTCAGAGATTCAAAAAATAATAATCCTTTAAATCATACTCGTTTTGAAATTCGCATCGGAATTAATTCCGGTCCCGTGGTAGCAGGAGTAGTCGGCACCAAGAAATTTGCGTATGATATTTGGGGAGATGCGGTAAACATTGCTTCCCGCATGGAATCTAATTCAGAGCCCGGGAAAATTAATGTATCCGAAAACACGTATGAACTCATTAAAGACCGCTTTGATTGTGATTACAGAGGTGAAATTGAAGTTAAAAACAGAGGGACGATGAAAATGTATTTTGTAAACAATCCCACAACTTAAAGCGTTGGGAATTATTCTATTTTTCCTAATAGCTCGGCTTTAAAGATAAATCTAATAGAGTTTATAATAAGCCTTGCAATGTGCTTTTTCTAATTAATTGGGCGGTATTTCGGGAGTTGGATTTCTTTAAAATATTTTTGCGATGCTGTTTTACGGTATTGACACTGATAAAAAGTGTTTCGGCAATTTCATTGTTGTCAAAACCTTCTGCAATTAGCTTAATGATATCAATTTCTCTTTTTGAAAATTCTGAAAAGCATTGGGTATCTTCAAAAACATCAATATTCATGTAGGAAGGTTCGCCTTTTAGCCCTATCATGGAATATTGGTAGGTATTGTTTTTGCTCAAATGATCGATTCTGGTATGAATATTCAATGATTTTCCAAATCCACCTTTTGGATCTAAAGTAAGTATTATGGCTTGATGATTGAGCATGCAATACTCCCCATTTTTCATTCGACTTCTAAAACTGTAATTCATTTTATAGTTAGTCAATCTTTCCGGACCTATGTTAGTATAAAAAAAATTAAGTATTGAAGCTTCGGCTTTTACTATGAAGTCAACATCGTCAGGATGTATTGTTCCAAGAATATCATTAAAAGATACGGTTTCCGGGTCAAATCCATGAATATCTGTTATAGCTGGACTAACGTTCGATAAAGACATATCATAAAAATCAATGATGTAATAATAAAACGGACCAGAGCTTATTATCGAACTGGCAATTTCGTCAAACTTTATTTGTGGTAATAAAGTGTTCTCGTTGGCTCTTTTTTGAGTACTAATCCAAACCGAATGAAGTTTTTGTAGTTCTTGGGTCATGTCTTAGGTTTTTGACATAAAATTTTGCTAAAAATACAATTATTTTACGGTTTAAAGAAAAATAAATGAGGTTTTGAAAAAGAAGAACTGATACTGAAGTTTTTATTTAGCAACAAAACTGCGCTAACGATTGTGGTATATCAACGCGGTAGGATAGGAATTCCTATCCAATGCATTACAAGCATTATTGCAACTGTTATTCCGAAACTACATAAACAAAGAAGTCGCCAATACGTAGATCTTCCATACCCATATTTCCAAACTTTCTCACCAGTTTCTTTTCTGTTTTCTTTCAAAGTAAATTTCGACAGTATGTACGTTGAAGCAGCAAAAATAAATATTGCAATTATCCAAAATGTCATCATAAACGATTCTTTTATTAAAGTTATAAATTTACGATTTTTTTTTCTTAAAATTAGTGCTAACAAAGGTTTAGGATCAGTTTTTTTTAATTTGACTGTTCAAGTTTTGCAATAAATTTCACAATTTTTTCCACTTTCTGATTTTCAGTAGCAGATGAATTTATGTTTTGAATTATTTCATTTTGTTCCTCAATTTTGAGTTTTTTGAATATATTTAAAACTTGTGCATCTTTAAAACATTCAAAAATCATTTCATTTTCATTCTTTTTTTCAGTGTTTTCATTTACAAGATAAAGCGTGACGTTTACGAATTCTCCACCGCTTTTCCCTATAAAGTTTCTAATTTCCGAGTTCAAAGACATTTTTTTGTCTGAATTTTTTAAAGGTGCTAAGTTTTTACTATTTATTTCGTAATCATCAATTTTTCCTGACACTTTTAAATCGCCCCATTTTCCTTTTATATTTTTAGTATTTGGTATAATAAGATGGTAAGTCCAAGCACCGTTTCCTGGAATATATTGGATTTCCAATTTTTCATTTTCTACTATAAAATTCATAGTTCAGATTCAAAGGTTTTTAAGTTTCACTCTTTTGCTGAGCAGAGGAAATAGTACTGCTAACGTTTCGCCGCTTGGCGAGGTTGCGAACTTCGTAACCGTTTATTTTCCAATAAAGATAAAATTTCTTGCGGAACGCAAACGTGAATTTATCGCAAAATTCGCAATCTTGCCAAACGGCTGTTAGCAACAGTTATTTTTACTTCGTCCAAGGTTCTTTTTCTTTAGCATTCATAATTTTTTGTCCATCATAAATACTTATTCCTTGCCAAGTACCAAACCAAAGTTGGCCTTTGTGATCCTCAAGTATACTTTGAACCACGTTTGTGGTTAATCCGTCTTTAGTTGTGAATTGGGTGAAATTTGTTCCATCGAAACGATACACGCCATAACCTTCTGCCGTAAACCATATATTACCTTTGCTATCTTCACAAAAATTATATGTTTCTAGACCTTCAATAATTCCTTCCTTTGTGAAGTTAGTGTATGTTTTACCATCATATTTACTCACACCACCATTAAAAGTACCAATCCAAATATTTCCTTGCTTGTCTTCTAAAATATCAAAGACATTATTGTCGGTAAGTCCATTTTTAGTAGTTAAATGAGTAAACTCCCCGTTCTTGTATTTGAAAATTCCATTTCCATCGGTAACAAACCACATCGTTCCATTTTTGTCTTCTAAAAATTGAAAAACCAATTTATCAGATAACATAGGTTTTGGATTTTCGACCTTTGTTTCAGGTAAAATAAAAGGTGTGAATTTTTTACCATCAAAATGACTGACGCCTTCGCCATTACTAACCCAAATCAAACCTTTTTTATCAATACAAATACTAAAGATTTCCTCTTTTTGAAGACCGACTTCTGTCGAGTATGTCGCAAATTTCTCACCATCAAATTTTACTAGTCCAGTAGAAGTTGCAAACCAAACATTGCCAGCCTTGTCTTCAACAATTTCATAAACAACTTTCAATGGGCGAAGTCCTTCGATTGAAATTTTTTGAAGTGTTTGCCCATCATACCGGATAATCCCATTTCCATTTGTTCCAAACCAATAATTCCCTTTTTTGTCTTGATACATTGTCCTTACAAACTCTCTTACCATACCATTTAAGTTGGTGTGAATTTGCGGAAAGGTCGTGCTTTGTTTTAAAATGAGTGGTTGGGTGTTTACTTGTTTTTCTATTGAATCAATAACAGATTTTTCTTTTACTTGTCCTGTGCAGGCTGAGAATTGAAATGTTAGAAGAACCAAAAATAAATTTCTTACTTTGAATAAAATCTTTATACCAGTGTTTGTCATATTGTTGGTTTTATAATTGTTGCTAACGTCTTGGCAGTACTGCGGGTTTGGGATTAAATTAAGTCCATTATTCGGATTTGCTACCCGAGCCTTTACTTTGTGTTAGAGTAAAAAACATTAAATTTATTCAAAGGAAAGCAGAGGTGAACTTTCACCCGAGCTAAGCTTAAGACTTAACTATCGCATTAGTCCTCTGCCTTCTCCTTGAACCCGTTGAATTGCTTCAAATAGAATGATAGACATCAAGGTCTAATAAAGGCTCTAAAGAAGTTCAACATTTTTGTTTATCCTAAATCCAAAGTTATGAAAAACTATTTATTTTATGTGGGTATTGATATTTCAAAACTAAAATTAGATATCACTATTCTTGATGTTTCTTCTTTGAAATCGGAACATTTTGTTGTTGAAAACAACATAAAAAGCATTAGTCTGTTTGTCAAAAATCTAAGCAAGAAGATTGACATAAATCAAACTCTTTTTTGTTGTGAAAACACAGGGGTTTATACCAATCATCTTTCGTCTGCTTCAATGGATTTAAAGTTAGATTTATGGATTGTCCCAGCCGTTGAAATAAAAAGATCAAAGGGGATTTCAAGAGGAAAAACCGATAAATCAGACGCTAAAGATATTGCCTATTACAGCTATAGAAATATTGACAAACTCAAACTTTTTACTTTGACAGCTATAGACATTCAAAAACTAAAAATTCTGTATACCGAAAGAGAAAAAATGCTTAAATCATTATTGCTTTTAGAAACAACTAAGGAAAATAAGGGTTTTGCAAGTAAAGAAGTTTTCAAGGAAGTATCATCAATCAATCAAAGTTTAACCAAAACCATTAGAAATGCTATCCGCAAAATAGAAACCAAGATGAAAGAAATCATCAAAGCAAATGCTCAGTTGAACAAACAGACTCAACTCATCAGAACCATTCCTGGAATAGGGGAACAAACCAGCATATATTTAATCATTGCCACAAAAGGATTTACGGCTTTTAAAAATTGGAGACAATTTGCCTGTTATTCTGGAGTTGCCCCATTTGAATGCAGCTCCGGCTCTAGTATAAAAGGCAGGACTAAAGTAAATCATATGGCTGATAAAAAAATAAAATCCTTGCTGCAAATGTGCGCTATGACCACATTGAAGTATGATCCTCAATTAAAAGAATATTACAATAAGAAAAAGGCTGAAGGAAAAAATTCTATGCTTGTTTTAAACAATATTAGATGCAAACTTATAAGCAGGGTTTTTGCTGTCATTAACAGAGAAACTTCATATATAAACACGTATAAATTTGCATCGTAGTTTTAACAATTTTTACTTGTTTTTCATCATAGAATGCGATAGCGAACAGGCGAAGCAAATCATCCCAAATCCGTTGTAGTGGCTGTTACCAGCTGCTAATTTATGCATTAATTATAGCTGAGACTATTTCATATCTTTTTTCCAACGATGTATTTGGTGTTCTTTTTAAATGGTTGTTTACGATTTCGTTATATTTATCGAGACCAATTGCTTTAGCCACATATGTTTCGTTTACCAAATTCATTCTATCAACAACACTACATAAGTTTTCTAATACATCTTTACCTTTTAGCTTTTCATATGTAAAAACATCAACGTCCTGATAATTAGCCTTTATTCTTTTTCTGTAAAGGATGTCCAAAATTGATGTGATTCCGATAGATGATGAAACTTTTTGCCAATCGAAAGGGGATAAATTCTTTTTATACGCTCCGCTAGCCGTTTTAAGTTTTAAATTTTTTATAATATCTGGCGCTCGCTCTGCAAGTTTCATTTCTCTAGTCGATTTTAAAAATTGACAAATTTGATTATCAATAGTTTCAGGATTTTCAGTATCCAAATCAATCGCTTGAAGATTTTCAGGCTTCTCGATTCCGTGATATGTTAAATGCTTTTTTGCTCCGTTCGTATGAAAGCAAATAGATTCAGGCAATCTATTTTCTTGTGTAAGCTGACCAAATTTTCTCAAAACACTTGTATGACTTTTTTCTGTATAACCTACTGCATTGAAATGAGCAAGCAAAGTTCCAAAAACTGAATAGTAAGCTTGTGGAAAAGCCCATTGAAGTGCAAATCCTTGTCCGCTATTGTCAATTATTGCGTGGTTAGAACATAAGATATTTTCAGTATTCCACGCATTATTTAACCATTTTTCAATTTCAGTTAAATCGATAGTTTTGGCGGGAACTATTTTTTGAAAAAGGCGAGATTGATAATTTCGTTTTCAATGTCTGAATTATTAAGCTTATGCGCTAAAGCTAGAATTTGTCGATGTGTCATTTCTGCTTTAAACCACAATTCTTCTTCTGCTTTTTGTTCTTCAGTTTTTACTCTTCCAAATATCATAGTTGTATTTATAGTTTCTTGTCGGATTGGTTGCTGGTAAGTTGTATATAGGCGCTACAAAATAGCGCATATACATCTCATTTTGGGTGGATAGGCGCTACTGCGTAGCGTATTACTTTCAAATATACACTTTAATTATTATCTTACAAATCATCAAAATGGCTTTTAAATTCATTCCATAAAAAAAGCGCTCCTTTTCAGGAACGCTTTCATATAGTAAATCAAAAAATTATTTTTTATCCATCCATTTTCTGGCATTGACAAAAGCTTCATGCCAAGGCGAAACTTCATCATCTCTATCTTTTGGGTAATGTGCCCAGTTCCATTGGAACGTAGAACGCTCAATGTGTGGCATCATAACCAAGTGACGTCCTGTTTTGTCGCAAAGCATCGCAACGTCAAAATGAGAACCGTTTGGATTAGCAGGATAGCCTTCATAGGCATATTTAGAAACAATGTTATAATTTTCTTCACCCATTGGTAAATTGAATTTTCCTTCACCATGCGAAACCCAAACCCCTAGTGTACTTCCTGCTAATGAAGAAAGCATCACCGAATTGTTTTCTTGCACCGTTACCGATGTAAAAATACTTTCGTGTTTGTTACTTTCGTTGTGCAACATTTTTCCGTGTACTTCATGCTCTGGATTAATCACTTCCAATTCCATAAACAATTGACAACCATTACAAATTCCAACAGACAATGTGTCGTCTCTTTTGAAGAAATTGTCTAAAGCTGTTTTTGCTTTTTCATTGTATAAAAATGCTCCCGCCCAACCTTTGGCAGAACCCAATACATCTGAATTGGAGAATCCACCAACAGCTCCAATGAACTGAATATCTTCCAAAGTCTCACGACCTGAAATCAAATCGGTCATGTGAACGTCTTTTACATCAAATCCGGCTAAGTACATTGCATTTGCCATTTCACGCTCCGAGTTACTTCCTTTTTCACGGATAATAGCTGCTTTTGGTTTTGGCTTAGAATTGTCGATAACTGGTTTTTTTCCTGTAAAATGTGTTGGAAAAGTATAGTGTAACGCTTGGTTTTTGTAATTGTCAAAACGCGCTTGAGCTGTTCCGTTTTTAGATTGTTTTTGGTCTAATAAGAAGGAAGTTTTGTACCAAACATCTCTATATTTAGCAATGTCTAATGTACAAGGACCAAAATCTAAAGTCGCTTCATTTGTAGCTGTTCCTAATTTATAGAAAGAGACATTATTGGTATTTAATTTAGATTCCACTTCAGCATCTGATTTTGCTTGGAAAACAATTCCAATATTTTCAGCAAAAAGGTATTTGATGATGTCTTTTTCTTCGAAAACGGAGAAGTCTATTTTAGCTCCTAAATTCACATCGGCAAAACACATTTCTAATAAGGTTGTGATCAAACCACCACTTCCAATGTCGTGTCCTGCAAGGATATTGTTGTCTAAAATTAATTCTTGAATGGTATTGAAAGCTCTTTTGAAAAATGCAGCGTCTTTAATTGTTGGCACTTCATTTCCAATAGTGTTCAAGGTTTGTGCAAACGAAGAACCACCTAATTTGAAATCATCTTGCGACAAATTGATGTAATAAATAGAACCGCCGTCTCTTTGTAACACAGGCTCTACTACTTTTCTAATGTCGGTACAATTTCCACCTGCCGAAATAATTACCGTTCCCGGTGCGATTACTTCTTCATTTGGATATTTTTGTTTCATGGAAAGTGAATCTTTTCCGGTTGGAATATTGATTCCCAATTCGATTGCAAAATCCGAACAACCTTGTACAGCTGCATATAAACGAGCGTCTTCCCCTTCGTTTTTACAAGCCCACATCCAGTTAGCAGACAATGAAAGTCCAGCTAAACCATCTTTTATTGGCGCCCAAACAATGTTAGACAATGCCTCTGCAATAGCAGTTCTACTTCCCGCAACAGGATCAATTAATGCTGCAACAGGAGAGTGACCAATCGAAGTGGCAATTCCTTCTATTCCTTGGTAATCCAAAGCCATTACACCACAATTATTCAATGGCAATTGCAATGGACCCGCACATTGTTGTTTGGCAACTTTACCACCCACACAACGGTCTACTTTATTGGTCAACCAGTCTTTACAAGCCACTGCTTCCAGTTGAAGTACTTGCTCTAAGTAGGTTGAAATGTTTTTCTTGTCGTATGTTAAATCAGTATAATTTCTTTCGATTGTTTTGTCTGTCATAACCACTTTTGGAGAACTTCCAAAAAAGTCTTCCAAGGCAAAATCCATTGGTTTAGCTCCAGTTGATTTTGATTCGAAAGTAAAACGGTGATCTCCGGTTACGTCTCCCACTTGGTACATTGGAGAACGCTCACGGTCGGCAATTTTTTGCAATAAATCGATGTTTTCCTTACCAATAACCAATCCCATTCTTTCCTGAGATTCGTTACCAATTATTTCTTTTGCCGAAAGGGTAGGATCTCCCACTGGCAATTTATCTAAATCAATTAATCCACCAGTATCTTCCACTAGTTCCGAAAGACAGTTTAAATGTCCTCCAGCTCCGTGATCGTGAATAGAGACAATTGGATTAATATCGCTTTCTACCAAACCACGAATGGCATTGGCAGCACGTTTTTGCATTTCTGGGTTCGAACGTTGGATGGCATTCAATTCAATTCCTGAACTAAAAGCACCTGTATCTGCTGAAGAAACTGCAGCTCCACCCATTCCAATTCTATAATTTTCCCCACCAAGGATGACAATTTTATCGCCTGTTTGTGGTTTTTTCTTAATCGCTTGGTCTAATTTTCCGTACCCAATTCCACCCGCTTGCATAATCACTTTGTCGAAACCTAGTTTGCGAGCGTCTTCTTCGTGTTCGAAAGTCAGGATAGAACCTGTAATTAACGGTTGTCCAAATTTATTTCCAAAATCAGAAGCTCCGTTAGAGGCTTTGATCAAAATATCCATTGGGGTTTGATACAACCATTTTCTTTCGGTCATACCGTTTTCCCACGGTCTGTTTTCGGCTAAACGAGAATATGAAGTCATATAAACTGCCGTTCCAGCCATTGGCAACGAACCTTGTCCACCTGCTAAACGGTCGCGAATTTCTCCTCCAGAACCAGTTGCAGCTCCGTTGAAAGGTTCTACTGTTGTTGGGAAATTATGCGTTTCTGCTTTTAATGAAATAACCGAATCAAATTCTTTTACTTCATAAAAATCAGGCTTATCAGCACTTTTTGGTGCAAATTGTTGTACACGAGGCCCTTTTACAAAAGCAACGTTGTCTTTATAAGCCGAAACAATATCGTTCGGGTTTTCCTGAGATGTTTTCTTGATTAATTTGAATAAAGAAGATTCTTTTTCTTCTCCGTCAATTATAAATTTTCCGTTGAAAATCTTGTGACGACAGTGTTCTGAATTGGCTTGTGAAAAACCAAAAATCTCAGAATCTGTTAGTTTTCGTCCTAATTTAATCGCTAGATTATCTAAATATTCCACTTCATCCGGACTTAAAGACAATCCTTCTTTTGCATTGTAAGCAGCAATATCATCGATGTCCAAAATGGCTTCCGGAAGCACGTTGATAGTGAAAATATCTTGATTTAACTCAGCGTATTTTTGCGAAAGCATCGGGTCAAAATCAGAAAAATCAGCTGTTGCTTTCTGAAATTCTTCGATTCTAATGATTCCAGAAATTCCCATGTTTTGGGTGATTTCCACAGCATTAGTGCTCCACGGCGTTATCATTGTGGCGCGAGGACCAACAAAAAAATCCGTCAGTACGGATTTTTCTATTTTATTTGAATCGGCAAAAAGCCAGTTAAGTTTTGAAATGTCTTGAGCCGAAATTTCGTTTTGCGTATGTACGGCAAAAACAGTTTTGCTTTGGTTTTCAAAGAAATGGATCATTGTTATGTAGTTTGTTGTATTGCGGTGCAAATTTAGTCAATTAAGATTAAATTTTGGGTAAAAAAAAAGCGGCAATTTGCCGCTTTCTTAATTAGTTGATTATTAATTTCTTGATGACCGAATTTGAATCGATGGTAACTCGAACTAAGTACGTTCCTTTTGCAATATTTGGCAGCGTAATTTCTGATTTGGTACTGTTTTCTTCTCCGAAAATTTTCTGACCAATTATAGAATAAATTTCGATAGCATACATTTTATTCGAATTGTTGATAGAAAAATTTCCATTAGATGGATTTGGATAGATAGCAATATCATTTATGTCAAGAGCAACACTGGTTTTTGGTGTTTTTTCAACCATACGACTTCCTAAATTGTTACAGGTGTCTGAAGTGTAAGAGTCCCATTGTGCTGTTTTATTGAAAGTGGTAGTTGGAGACGTAACGGTTGCTTTTCTTCTGATTGTTTCATCAGCTGCAAAGTTTGCTGTTCCGCCGTTAAAAGTTCCAATGATGTCAATTAGGACTCCATTTTTGAATAAACCTACAGCATCATTTCCATTAAAAGCCATTTCAGTTGCTGATGTAGAAAGATTAGCCGAACTTATAGGATAACAAGTGGATGCCATCAAACTATTTACAATCGTGAATTTACTTCCGTTATTCAGCGTTCCGGTTAAGGCTAGTCCAGTACTCCAAGCACCGGCACCGTTGGTTTGTTTTTTGATACTGTAAATCGATAAATTAATCGCTCCGCCTGTTGCATTTGAAATTTCCAACGCTTTATTGTTTGACGAACCTTCAATATATTCAGAAAATAATAAATCTGTTGCAGTGGAGCCACCGCTAGTTGTAGTAACATTGACAACATTGCTTGAAGCAGAAATATTTCCGGCTGCATCCTTAGCTTTTACAGAAAAAGTATAGGCTGTTGCAGCAGTTAATCCCGTAACATTATACGTTGTCGTTGAAACGGTACCTAATAATGTAGTTCCTCTATATACGTTGTATCCGGTTACTCCAACATTGTCCGTTGCAGCAGTCCAAGATAAAGTGGTTGTAGTTTGAGTTGTTCCAGAAGCTGTCAAAGTTGTAGGTGCTGATGGAGCAGTTGTATCTGCAGTTCCGGCAACTATATTTACCGTATAATCCTCTACTTGACCATACGGAATAGCTTCACAAGAAGTTGGAATGGCATTGTATTTCATGGAAACTCTCATTCTGGTAGTTCCTAATGCAGCCGAAACTGGTATCGTGATTGTTCCTGTTGCCGGAGTTGTTGTAGAAGTGGCTTTCGACCAAACTAATTCTCCTGCATCTGTAAATAATCCGTTTTTGTTATAATCAATCCAAACCGCATATCCTTCGCTGTAAACAGAGCTTGTCCATGACGGTGTAATGGTAATGGTATTTGCCGTTCCAGAAGTTGCATTTGTAGTTAATGCAGTGAAATTTTCATAACCTGCAGTTCCGGTAGAGGTGTTATTTATAGAACCAAAAACAACTTTTCCTATTTTTTCATCGGCAGTACTGTTTCCTTGAGAAGCACAATACGTAATTGATGTTCCGGCAGCAGTTGTATCATTAACTACGTTACTTGAAGCCGAAGAATTTCCTGCTGCATCTTTGGCAACAACATAAACCGTATAGGCTGTTGAAGCTGTTAATCCAGTGATAGTAGTCGTTGTTCCGGTTACTGTTGTTTTTAAAGCGCTGTTCATGTATACATTATATCCAGTCACTCCAATATTGTCAGTTGAAGCCGTCCAGCTTAATGAAACGGAGTTTGATGTTGTTCCGGTAGCTACTAAATTAGTTGGAGTAGTAGGGGCTTGTGCATCAGCGGTTGGGTTCCAAATCGACTGTACATATTCTGGGTGGTCAATGTATGGATTTCTATTGTTTTGAGCCGTATAAATAGCATTGTTACGAGCGATTTCTCGAGTACTAACTGGATCTTGATTGTGCCAAGTGATCAATAGGTTTAAAAAAGCAGTAGTGAAAACTTGATTACTGGTACCATTAAACATTGCATAAGAATATCCGGCAACAGTATTCTCATAACGTGTGGCAAAATAGAAATACATACGTGCGATATCACCTTTGAATTCGTTGATAGGTTCAAAAATAGGTCCGGAATAACCAGAAGTTGTACTTGCTCCAAGTTTACCTCCGTTTAATGAAGTCCAAGTTGGAGAAGTTACCGGTCCGTGTGGATAATTAGAACGTTGTCCATTTACTTTTCCGTCAGTTGGTGTGATGAAATGCGCATCCGAAACCATTGGTGATTGTTCGCTAAAAACAGATTGCGGAATAATGTGCTCTCTATTGTAACAATCGCCCTCTACGCTATAGGTTCCACATCTTTGTGTAGTTCCTGCGGAGTAATTATAGGGATCTGTTCCGGTTGGATTTTCAGAATACATGTCTAAAATTGTGGCGTCATTTTCAAAGTAATAATCCCTGTCGGATGTTTGATATATGGTATATAAACCTGCATATCCGTTATCAGTATGTCCTTTGATGATGTTGTATAATTGTGTTTTCAAGGTGTAGCCAGATCCCGTGGCGGTGTTATAATAGCCACTTGGTATTTGGGCTATCGCAGCAGTGACAAACAGTAATAATAAGGCAGAGTAGATTTTTTTCATAATTTAAATTTGTTTTGGTTATTGGGGTTAGTTTCGGTTTTTAAAAACTTGATTTTCAAATCTTAAAATACTGAAGACGCGCAAATTTATAACTTTTATGATGGGTTATGTTAAGAAATTATGAAGTTAATTAAGATTTTCTTAACATAATTATTAACATTTTAAGGAAAGTAGTTTTACTCTTACTTTAGAAGAAAACAGAAATGAAAATTGGAATTGGAGTTAAAGCAATGGTGTTTATTTTGGAAAAACTTTGTTTTGATACGCACCCAAATCTGGCGGTAAAGTTCTTGTGTTTCCTATAATATCAAGCGGAATCAAATACGCCGAATTCCCTTTTGCGAAAGCTGCTGAGGTTTCGTCAATATTGAATTTGTTCTGTGATGTATTGAAAAATTTCGGGTCTTTGTTCAAAATTATAGCATTGTAATGTGTGGTGTCAGTATTGAATTGATAATCGGGATTCGTCGTAAATTGATTGGATACGTTATCAAATTTAATCAGGCAATTGTTGAATTGGTATTCAAAAGCAGCCCCCGTTTTCTTGTTTAAACTCATTTCGTTTGAGTACGACCCATAAATGATACAATTGTTAAATGTGGCTGCGGTTAAATCTTTCACTTCCGGAACTGCTCCCAAAATATAATTGCTTACCAAAACCGCCACTTGTTGTGAGCTGTTCCAGTTATTGTTGAAGGTGGAATGTGTAAACGAATAATTTCCGCCATAAGAACACGCTAAACTGGCTTGTCCGGCATTATTGATAACTAAATTTTCGCCTTTGATTTTTGCGGTTTGCGCCAAAATTCCGTAGTTACTGCTATTGTAGATTTGGGTATTTTTGATAGAAACTGTTGTGCCATCATTGTTTTGAATTAACAAACCAATGGTTGCATTTTTAATCGTTAGGTGATTCAATGTATTATTTGTACTGCCATCAGTAAGCCAAATGGTGCCCCATTGTCCCGGCACATCTGAAAAATCCGGTTCTAAACGGTCGCCTTCAAAAATGACTTCGTTTTCAAGCTTATCCGTTGTTGATAATGTTCCATTGATATTTATTGAGGCATTATTGGCTACAATAAGCCCGGAATTTGCATGGAAATGAACTCTGGTTCCTGCTTCAAAAGTGGCAGTCTTATTCGAAGGAACAGCTGCGTAACCATAAATAACATAAGGCTTGTCATTGGTAAACTGCAATTCATTCCCATTTACAGGATCGTTTTCATCAAGAAAAAATCCATCAATTTTTTCGTCTCCAATAGGAAGTGTTTCTGTGGTTCCGTCAGCAAAACGTTTTGGATAAAGAAAAACTGCATCTTGAATCAGCGTTACCAGTTCCACATTTTGAAGATTTTCGCCACTGTCAAACTGAATTTGATCCGTGTATAAAAAATCATTTGGATTTGCATCAGTAATATTAGCGGTTGTTTCTATGAAAATATACAAACTGTCTTTGGCTAAAAGATCCACATTATTGAAAATTTTCCCGTCAGTTCCCTGCATTCCATCAACGGTCATTCTATATTTTGAGCTCAATCCTTTTCCTAATTTAATGCTTGGAATGGTAATGTCGTTTTTACTTTTGTTGTACACTTTGAGTCGGTATGTACTGGAACCTATGTTAGTAAAAACGGTATCTAAATAAATGGTGTCTTTCGAAAATGTCAAATCACCAGTACTTGCTACGGTCTCAAAATCGGAACGACAGGAAAAAACAGAAAGCACTATTCCAATAAAAAGCAGTAATGTAATGGGACGCATTTAGTTAGATTTTTTGTAAAAATAGGAAAAATCTAATATTAATGTAGCCGATTTTAGATTTGTATTTACAATAACAATTGCAATTACTGTTTTGTGACTTATCTTTTATTTATTTTTACATTTTAAAAGCTAATAACATGACATTCGACAAAGAAAAAATACTTCAGTATTGCAATCACATTTCTAAAAACACCTTAATGCAAACTCTGAATATTGAATATACTGATGCAGGAGAAGATTTTTTAGTAGCCACAATGCCCGTGAATCCGTCCGTACATCAACCAATGGGATTGTTGCATGGCGGTGCTTCTGTGGCTTTGGCAGAAAGTGTGGGCAGTGCCGCTTCTATGCTTTATGTAAATTCTGAACTAAGCGAAGTGCGGGGAATTGAGATTTCAGCCAATCATTTGAAAGCAAAACGGGACGGAATTGTAACGGCAACCGCCAAAATTGTCCACAAGGGCCGAAGTATACATCTTTGGGAAATACGAATTACTGATGAAAACAATAATTTAATCTCACTTTGTAAGCTTACGAATATGGTTTTACCAAAAAGAAAAAGCAGAGATTAAATAGGGAAGCAATTGTAGCTAAAGCCATAAGACAGCTTCTGGAAAAATTGACTAATATGGTTTTGAAAAAATCCAACAAATAAGAATACCTGATGTTTTAATGAAATTTATATTTTAAATAAATTGAATATGATTGATTTTTTTATAAAAGTAAAGCAACAAGAAACGCAACATTTACCTTTCGTTATATATCGAAAGCCTAATACAAGTAGATTAATTGGTTATTTTCAAAAAAATGACCACTTGTATTTTGCTGAAAATTTCAATGAAATGGGATTTGTTTTCGCTCCTTTTGACGGTAATCAAATGATACTGATGCCAAAAGAACAATCTGTAAAATGGGATGCAGAGTTGCCTTCTTTTGAAGAAAGTTTCCATTCGGGTGTTGCGTTTCCAGAAAATGAAGAAGCCAAAGAACATTTTATTACGTTAGTTCAAAAAGGTGTTGATGCCATCAAAAAAGGGCTTTTAAATAAAGTGGTTTTGTCGAGAGAGGAAATTGTTGCTGTGCCTAATTTTGATTTGGTTTCTGTTTTTACAAAATTGCTTCAATCGTATCCATCAGCTTTTACCTATTGCTGGTTTCACCCAAAAATTGGCTTGTGGATGGGCGCTACGCCAGAGCAATTATTGAAAGCCAATAAAAATAAATTTTACACGATGGCTTTGGCGGGAACGCAAACTTTTCAAGGTTCATCAGATATTGTTTGGGAGAAAAAAGAGAAAGAGGAGCAGCAATTTGTAACGGATTTCATTTTGAATAATCTAGAAAGTGTAACATCTGAAGTGACAATCTCAAGTCCCTACACATTAAAAGCAGGTAATTTGTTGCACATTAAAACTGATATTGAAGGGATAATAGATGCCAATTCAAATTTGAAAGAAGTGGTTTCTATTTTGCATCCAACTCCCGCTGTTTGTGGACTTCCTAAAGATAAAGCTAAAGCATTTATTTTTGAAAATGAAGGTTATAATAGAGAATACTATTCGGGATTTTTGGGTGAGTTGAATAAAAAAGGAATTGATATTCAAAAATCAAAAACAGACTTGTTTGTAAACTTACGATGTATGCAAATTAAGATTGCTTCGGACCCCACAATGACAAAAGCGCATTTGTATATGGGTTGTGGTGTCACAAAAGACAGTATTCCAGAGCATGAATGGAAGGAAAGCGTCAATAAATCAATGACAATGAAAAAGGTATTGTAACGAATGTAGTTTCAATATCATTAGGGCTTAAATATTAAAAAAATAAATGAAATGAAATGAAATTAGATATACTTGCTTTTGGTGCGCATCCTGATGATGTGGAATTGGGTTGTGCAGGAACCATTTTAAAAGAAATCTCTTTGGGGAAGACAGTTGGAATTATTGATTTGACACGTGGCGAATTAGGAACTCGAGGTTCAGCCGAAATCAGAGATCAAGAAGCGAATGCTGCTGCTAAAATTCTAGGTGTTTCAGCGCGTGAAAATTTAGAAATGAGAGATGGCTTTTTTGTTAATGATGAAAAGCACCAATTAGAGATCATAAAAATGATTCGCAAGTACCAACCCGAAATTGTTTTGTGTAATGCAATCGATGATCGTCATATTGATCATGCAAAAGGGAGTAAGCTAGTGTCTGACGCTTGTTTTTTATCCGGATTAATGAAGATTGAAACTATATTAGAAGGAGAGAAACAAACGGCTTGGCGACCAAAATTAGTCTATCATTACATACAGTGGAAAAATATAGAACCGGATTTTGTGGTCGACATTACAGGATTCACCGATAAAAAAATTGAATCTATTTTGGCGTACGGTTCTCAGTTTTACGATGCAAATTCTAATGAACCAGAGTCGCCAATAACCAGTAAAAACTTTCTGGAAAGCCTGAATTACCGTTCCAGAGATTTAGGAAGGCTTACAGGAGTAGATCATGCGGAAGGTTTTACCGTAGAAAGATATTTGGCAGTCAATAGCTTAGGAGATTTGATATAAATTTCATGTAATTTTTTAAAAAAAATATTTGCAGAAGTAAACTTATGTCGTATATTTGCCACCGCTAAGCAAATGGTGGTTGTAGCTCAGCTGGTTAGAGCATCGGTTTGTGGTACCGAGGGTCGCCGGTTCGAACCCGGTCATCCACCCAAAAGGCAAAAGCCTCGAAGAAATTCGAGGCTTTTTTTGTGGGATAAAGTTTCGTGAGATAGTAGACACTATTTTATTGGCTTGAAAATTGTAAATGGGAAATAGTATCAGAGTGGAATAGAAGAAGTCTTTTGGGATTTTAGGATTAAACCAATTAAGGATATAACTTTTCGGACATAAATTACTGTTAGGGGTTATATTATTTGTTTTAGATACTTCGTATTTTCTTTTGTGTATCTTTGGACGCATTGCATAGTTAAATCAACCTAAAATAAGCTTTCAAAACTTTAAATATTATTTACATAATTTAATGGAAAACGAGAAAATCAATTCTAAAATTCTTAAAAGTAATTACATTCCAACAGCCGAGTTTTATAGCCAAATAATTGATAGTTTACAAGATTATTCAATTTTTACTCTTGATAATGAATTTGTAATTAATAGCTGGAGTTCAGGTTCAACCAAAATATTTGGATATGAACCAGACGAAATTATAGGACAGCATTTTGATGTTATTTTTACTGAAGAAGACATACAAAATGGTATTCCGCAAACAGAAATTCAAGCTGCATTAGTAGAGGGAAGAGCTACGGATAACAGATGGCACATTTGTAAGGACAGAAGTATTTTTTATGCTTATGGTTTAGTTTTTCCACTTACTGGAATTGATGGAGAGATGTTGGGTTATGTTAAAATCTTACGAGATTTGACTGAGAGAAAGAAATCAGAGGATGCCATAAAGAAATATGTAAAAGAACTGGAAGACCTTAATACACATAAAGAGAATGTTCTTGCAATTGTTTCTCATGATTTAAGAAGTCCGTTGTCCGGAATTATCGGAACGGCAGAATATTTGAAAACAAATCTGGACCGATTAGAATCCACAAAGGCAAAAGAAATGCTTGATTTACTTCATAAAACGGCAGTAGATGAGTTAAACATGCTAGATAATTTAGTGGAATGGGCCAGAATAAAATATGCATCGGAAGTGTTCTCTCCAGCAAAAATTGAGCTTTTTGATTATGCACAAAAAGTTTTTGAATCATTGCATGACGCAGCTGCTTTGAATTCCATAAATCTCCGTAATGAAATAGGACCTAATATCAGTGTTTTTGCAGATGGGAAAATGTTGCTTTCTGTTTTTCAAAATATAATTTCTAATGCTATCAAGCATTCTTTACCTGGAGGAGAAATTATCGTTTTGGCAAAAATTGAAGCTGAAAAAGTATTAATTCAGATAAAGGATTCTGGAATTGGAATGTCCAAAGACGTGCAAAGCAAACTTTTTACCCCACAAATGAGTACGCTTTCTAAAGCAAGGAAAGATAACAAAGGTGCCGGAATTGGATTGTTATTAGTGAAAGGATTTTTAGAAAAAAATGACGGGGAAATATGGGTTGAAAGTGTGGAAGGAATTGGTTCTTCTTTTTATTTCACATTGCCTCTTGAGGAACCTTTGCATAAAATTGATAGCGTTGATAAAATAGAATTTGACGAAAGGGTTTAATTGATTAAATGATAAAAAAAAGAGCTTCGGATTACTTCGAAGCTCTTTTTTTATGGGGTTTGCACAAGGGATAGCAGTGGAAATCCTTTATTGTCTCGTTTTTTAACGTGACAATAAAGATTGTAACGTATAGCCCGACCACGCTGTAGCGCTAGCGAAAGCGTGAATGTGCCCAAATGCTCTATCTATTTTTTATCTACAATAGGTCTTTCGGTACGGTTTGCCAGTTCCCAAGCGGTTACAAATGCAAATTTGGCTCTTTTTGTTAATGCATCGTATTCAATTTTGTCAGGACTATCTGTTGGTTTGTGATAATCAGCATGAACTCCGTTGAAAAGGAATACAGACGGAACGCCATTTTTAGCAAAGTTGTAATGGTCAGAACGCTCATAGAAATGGTTTGGATCTTTAGGATCATTGTATTTATAATCTAAATCCAAATTAGTGTATTTAGCGTTTGCAATGGTACAAATATTATCTAGATCAGTCGATAAGCGGTTTGCGCCAATAACGTATACATAATTGTTGCTGCCCGCATGAGCTTCATCACGACGGCCTATCATGTCAATATTGATGTCGGTAATGGTGTTTGCTAATGGAAACAAAGGGTTTTCTGAATAGTATCTGGAACCATGCAAACCGTGTTCCTCGCCGGTAACGTGAAGAAACAGGATAGAGCGTTTTGGACCGTGACCTTCTTTTTTAGCGATTTGGAATGCTTGTGCAATTTCAAGAAGCGCAACAGTTCCTGAGCCATCATCATCAGCACCATTGTAAATTTCTCCATTTTTTGCACCTACGTGATCGTAATGGGCAGAAATTACAAGAACTTCATTTGGTTTTTCAGAACCTTCGATATAGGCCCAAATGTTTTCGGAATCCGGTAAGTTTTCATTGCGTTTGGCATTTAAGAAAGCTGCTGGGATTTTTTGGTAATAGTCAGAAGCGGCAGTTGGAAAAGGAACGGCGTTTTTCTTGTATTGATCGATGAGGTAAACACCTGCTTTCTTTTGTCCTGCAGATCCTGTTTCACGGCCTTCCATTTCATCCGAAGCGACAATGTAAAGATGTGTTTTTAATTCGTCAGCAGTAATTGTATTCATATATTTTGTAGGGTCGGTATTTGCTATACTGATTTTTTGAGTGGTACAGCTCATGGTTAAAACAACCATTAGACCTAATAAAGGGATTTTTTTCATGTTTTTTAATGTAAATTGATAAATGTATAAATGGCAAAAATTGATAATATAATAATGATTAATATGAAGTTGATGAAAAATAGTAAACTGCTTTTTAGAAAGGAGATAAAGCGGGTTTCTCCATAAAAACGATGGTGCGCCGGAAAGAAATAATAAACCATCCATCCAATTCCTACGAAATTAGTGATTACCTGTATGAAAGTTACAAGACCTAGTTCTGAAAATGGAGTCAATCCTTTGTTAATTAAAAACAATAACAAAAACAGCAATAACAAAAATGAAAAATAATGTAAGGTAAAAATACCATGATCAAAGTAATACCAGCGTTTTTTGTTGTGGAAAAGCCACAGAAAAAAAGCAAAAATTGGCATGAATACAAATAGAACTTTGGGTAAATTATGGGTAAAGGAGCTTATGAATTTTTCAATAATTTCGCTTTGGGTATTATTTTCTTTAACGATTTGGATTTTTTTATTCATCCAATAACTGAAATCAGATAATTTTTCTGACTCAGGAGCATGCTTTTGAATAGAGTCTAATTGTTCGACGGAATCATATCCAAAATTGATCAATTCATCCTCGTCTTTTGGATCAGTTTTACTTTTTTTAACGGAATCATTTTTGGATATAGTATTTTGAAATGATTTGTTTTTGGTGGTAAAGATAGCTTCCTTTTCGGTAGTTTTTTCTGAAGAATTGATTTCACTAGGAAAAATGGCAATCAATAGAAACGTAATAAAACTTATAAAAATGTACAATCTGACAGGAGCCAAATAAGACAATCGTTTTCCGGAAAGGTATTCTTTAGTTAGTGCAGAAGGCTTGAATAAAAGATTTTTTATGGTTCTCCAAAAAGCGTTTTCATAATGTGTTAAATCTTCAAAAAAATGAACAAAGAGGTGATGAAACGTCTTTCGGGTATCAGTATTTTCTTGCCCACAATTAGGGCAGAATCTATTTTCAACCACATATCTGCAATTAAGACACGTTTTGTCGTTTCTGATTTTACTTTTTGACATAAAAAAAACAGTATAAATTCTAGAATTTTGTTAAATTTTAATCTATAAAACTAACAAAAAAACCGAACTTATACTGTTTTTAAAAAATATATTTAAAAAATTATTTCAAAACTTCTTTTAAGAAAGCATTCATACGTTCCCATGAACGTTTAGCAGCTTTTTCGTTGTAAGCGGCTCCTTTAGAATTATCATTCCCAGCTTCAGGTTCTGTAAAAGCATGTACTGAATTAGCGTAATAAATCATTTCCCAATCCGCTTTTGTATCTCTCATTTCTTGTTGAAAAGCAGTTACTTCTGTAGCTGGAACATAAGGGTCATCAGCACCGTGAAGCACTAAAATTTTTGCAGCAATTGGATTATTTACTCTTGCAGCATCTCGTCCTAAACCACCATGGAAAGAAACTGCTCCTTGGATTTTCATTCCTGCTCTTGCAGCTTCAAGTACGCCAGTTCCCCCAAAACAATAACCTATGACAACAATATTATCTGGATTTGCACCTGCTTTCACTAATTGGTCTAGAGCAAGTTGAATGCGTCTTTGATAATCAGCTACATTATTTTTATAAATACCAGCTTGTTTTCCGGCTTCTTGCGTGTTTGTTGGGTAGTTTCCTTCACCATAAATATCAGCTACAAAAGCATAATAGCCCATGTTTGACAATTTTTCTGCAGATTGTTTTGAATGCGTATCAATTCCTTTCCAAGCGGGAAGGATTAAGATTCCAGGTTTAGTTTTGCTTCCTTTTTTAGGTGCAATTGACAAACCATTTAATTTTTGATTTCCATCCGTGTACTTTACTGCTTTCAATTGTGCAAATGCGCCATTGGAAAGCAATAGAAATCCTAATAAAGCAAAGAAGATATTTTTCATATTGGGTGTTTTTATTTTTACAAATGTCTCAATTAATTAGTCCAAAAATTAGGGCTTTGATTTTTTTAATTTATAACTGTATATTTAATCTTTATGATGAAGAGTTAAAAAACTATTCGCCGGGATGATACTTTTTTTCGGCATTTTTTTGAACATCATCTTTATAAAATAATACATCTTTAAATTGTCCTTTTCGGTACATTTCAGCCTGATCATAAAAATGTTTCGATTTTGGATCTCCGCTGTTTCCGCCTGCCAGTAAAGATTTTGCTTTTATTTTTGTTCCAAATTCTACTGCGCATACAAAACTATTACCGTTAGTGCCATAACGCTTTTTGGTATCTTTTTGATAATTGCTTTTGAAGGCGGGTAAACTTCCCCAAAGCGCGGGTCCGTATCCAATAGGTAGACTTTCCAGGGCATCATTATAATTCATAGCAATCTCGCCTGAAGTTCTCTGGAAACGATTGATTTCTCCCCAAGTAATTTGCCAGGTTCCAAATTTCATTTTCAATTCGTTTATAACTGTTTGTAGTTGAGGAAGCACTTGGTCTGGTGTTGCATTTTTTACAAAATTACGCGTGTTTTCCACTTGGTCCATTTCGCCTTCATTAGTATATACTTTTTGAATAATTGGGTTTAATCTATAAGCCCATTCCACAGCTAAGGTTGTCGCGACAGAATTCTCTTTGGCATAATAATCCCAATTTTTCAATATCGTTATTGGTTCTGACAGTTCTGTGTAAAGAGGATTATTGGCACTGATGTTTTTTTCGAAGCTGGAAATTAAAGATGGAATTAAAAATTCGAATGCCGTCAGTTTCGTGTCATAACCGTCGGCAATTACTTTGTCCAATGTATAGGTATTGCCTTTACTTAATAGTCGAACCGCATTCAATCCTCTGAAACTTTCTCCATCTGGCGCCATGTAAGGCAAATAGTTTTCCTCTTTTGGACTATTGTCACCAGCCACGGTATAAGGCGTAGAATTACAGTTTTGCAACCAGCCGTTTATGGGATTATAGGAATGAACTGTTTCTGAAACTTCGTGCAATCCTTTCCATTGCGTTGCCGGTGTTGTGCCGTCCATCACTTTTGACCAATTCAGTTTTTTGTCTCGAATAGGAATAAAATTCCCATGCCAGTAGGCAATATTTCCCTCTTTATCCGCATAGACAGTATTGTTTGAGGTATTGGCTTTCAAATTCATTGCCGTTCTATACTCTTCAAAACTTTTTGATTTTGTTCTCACCCAGCTTTGTTCCAGACTTTTCATCGAGCGATTATTCGATTTCAAGCTAATCCATTTTCCGTCTCTTTTGGCCATGATTGGACCGTGATTGGTGTAATAGGTGTTGAATGTTTTAGGGACCAGTTTCCCGTTTTCAAGATACTTGATGGTTATTTTTTTCTCGATAATCCGAACTAATTTATTATCGTATTCGTAAAATAGTTTGTTGTTTTTGGTTACGATTTTCTCGGCATACATATCGGCTACATCCACATTTGATGAGGTATGCATCCAACCACAGTTTTCATTAAATCCTTGGTATATAAAAAATTGTCCCCATGTTACTGCTCCGTAGGCATTCAATCCTTCTTCACTGCTCATCTGTATTTCGGGGCGAAAATAAAAAGAGGTATGTGGATTAATGTATAAAATCGCATTTCCCGATGCTGTTTTAGAAGGAGCAATTGCAAATCCGTTGGAACCAGTTTGTACGTCTTTTTCACGTTCTATGTAGGCCACTTTATCCGTGTTTCCGGAATAAAAAGCTTTCAATTCTCCGGTTGAAAGATCAGCGGTACTGATTGCCCCAATACTTCCGTCTGTCCAAAGTAATGGAAACCAAGGTTCAAAATGAGTCAATAAAGCGGGTTTTACTTCGGGGTGATTGTGCAGGTAAAAGTTGATTCCGTCCGCATAACTGTTTAATAATTTTTTCAACCAAGGTGCTGCTTTTTTATAATCGGCTTTTGCTTCCTCGGTGTCAATTAAAAGTTTAATTTCTAAATCATTGTATAAAACCGATTGTCCTTTGATTTCGGAAAGGCGTCCTAATTTTTCAATGTAATTCATTTCTACCCGTTTGAAATCGTCTTCACATTGCGCGTACAACATTCCAAAAACGGCATCAGCATCGGTTTTGCCATATACATGCGCAATTCCCCAATTGTCTCGGATAATGGTCACTTGTTGCGAGAGTTTTTTTAGTCTTGCTATTTCTTGGTTTGATATCTTTTGTGAAAACATGGAGAAACTAAAACAAAAAACTAGAATTGTAAGCAGCAAATGATTCTTGAAATATTTCATTTTATGGAATATTATGTTAGAGACTTACATTTCTTTTGAAAGCGCAACCCAATTCGATTATAGAATCCGTTTTGGCAATACCGGGAATGTTATCTATTTTTTCATATAGAACTTTGCGCATGTGTTCGTGATCTCTGGCAATAATTTTTATGTAAAGAGTAAAAGATCCGGTGATGTAATAGCATTCCGTGATTTCTGGAATGTTTTTCAGTTCTTCAATAATCCTGTCAGAATCTTGATCTTTATTTAAGGTAATTCCAGTAAAAGAGCCCCAATCGTAACCCACTTTTTTTTCATTGATTACAGGCTTTATCCCTGTAATTATTCCTTGTTCCATTAATCTGTTGATGCGTTGATGCACCATTGTATTTGATATTTTTAGATTAGTAGCTATGGCTGAATACGCCATTCTTCCGTCTTTTTCTAATTCTTTGATAATATTGATGTCGAATTCGTCTAATATATCCATGTTGGTTTGATTATAAATGATGCTTTTGTATTTGTATAAAAGTACTTATTTTTATTTATTTCGAAATGCATCTGTAAATTGAATTGTAAATTTAAAAATGACTTATTTTTAATCTAAATTAAGAAAATATTTTCAAATAGTATCTTTATAAAAGTCAAAATATTTATTTTTATTGGTAAATTAAAAAAAAATAGTAATTTTGTACTTTATTATATTAAAATAGAAACATCATGACACATACAGAACAAAACCTTTCTTCAAAATCTGAAGCGTTGATAGCAAAAGAGAATCAATACGGAGCTCACAATTACCATCCTTTACCTGTAGTTTTAGAAAAAGGCGAAGGTGTTTATGTTTGGGATGTAGACGGAAAAAAATATTATGATTTTTTATCGGCATATTCTGCCGTAAATCAAGGACATTGTCATCCAAAAATTGTTGGTGCCATGATAAAACAAGCGCAAACATTGACTTTGACTTCACGTGCTTTCCATAATGATCAATTAGGACCGTATGAAGAATATGTAACCAAGTATTTTGGTTTTGATAAAGTATTACCTATGAATACTGGTGCTGAAGCAGTGGAAACTGCTTTGAAATTATGTAGAAAATGGGCGTATGAGGTAAAAGGAATTCCTGAAAATCAAGCGCAAATAATCGTTTGTGAAAACAATTTTCACGGAAGAACAACAACAATTATTTCATTTTCGAATGATGAAACTGCTCGTAAAAGCTTTGGACCATTCACGGCCGGATTTATAAAAATTCCATACGATGATGTCGAAGCTTTGGAAAACGTATTAAAATCAACACCAAATATAGCAGGATTTTTAGTGGAACCTATTCAAGGTGAAGCAGGAGTGTATGTTCCTACCGAAGGATATTTGGCAAGAACTAAAGCGCTTTGTGAAGCACACAATGTTTTATTTATTGCTGATGAAGTGCAAACAGGAATTGCACGTACAGGAAGATTATTGGCAACTTGTGGAAATTGTGAGTGTAAAAAAGGATGTGAAGGTAAACCAGAAGTGAAACCTGATATTCTTATTTTAGGGAAAGCAATTTCTGGTGGTGTGTATCCTGTTTCGGCAGTTTTAGCCAATGATCACATTATGAATGTCATTAAACCGGGACAACACGGCTCTACTTTTGGAGGAAATCCTATTGCGGCAGCTGTTGCTATTGCAGCGCTTGAAGTGGTAAAAGAGGAGAATTTGGCACAAAATGCGGCTTACTTAGGCGAAGTTTTAAGAACAGGACTTAACGAGATTGCTTCCAGAAATTCATTAATTACATTGGTTAGAGGAAAAGGATTATTGAATGCCATTGTTATCAATTGTGATGAAGAATCTGATTTGGCTTGGAATATTTGTATGAAATTCAGCGAATACGGATTATTGGCAAAACCAACACATGGTAATAAAATTCGTTTAGCACCGCCATTAGTAATTACTGAATCTCAGATTTATGAGTGTTTGGGTATTATCGAAAGAGCTTTAAACGATTTCAGATAATTTAAGCGATAATGGGAAAAGCGATAAAATTAATAAAAAACAGATCTGATATAGGTGCTGGTACGCGAGGTTCTGACTTGGGGATTGATGCTATCGAAATCGCTGCAATTAATCAAAACAGTGATTATTTTAATCAATTTGAATTTGAAGATGTAAAAACACACAACGAATCCATTTATGATAAAAATCGGAGTACTTCTGCTAAAAGAATTGAGCATGTTGTAGAGCAGTGCACCAGAGTTTGTAATGCGGTAAAGAAAAATTTAGCAGGGAATTATTTTCCAATTGTTTTATCAGGAGATCATTCTTCAGCATTAGGGACTTTAAGTGGAATAAAAGCAACTTTTCCGGAGCAAAATATTGGTGTGTTTTGGATTGATGCCCATGCTGATTTGCATTCGCCTTACACTTCACCATCGGGAAATATTCATGGAATGCCATTATCAGCGGCTCTTGCGGATGATAATTTGAGTTGCCAGAATAATGATGTAGCTCCAGAAACCAAACAACATTGGGAGGAAATGAAAAATATAGGGTATAAAGGGCCAAAAGTTTTGGCTGAAAATCTGATTTATTTTGGAGTTCGTGATACTGAAGATGAGGAAGATAAGCAAATTGAAAAATTGAATATCAAGAATTATAAGGTTGATGAAGTGCGTTACAGAGGATTGGAAACGTGTGTCGCTGAAGCTTTGTCAAAATTAACGCATTGTGAAGTTTTGTATATTTCTTTTGATGTGGATTCCATGGATTGTGATATGATTTCTTATGGAACAGGTACACCGGTTCCCAAAGGTTTTGATCAGTACGAAATCATAGCAATTATCAATCAAATTATCCAAACAAAAAAAGTTGTTTGCATTGAATTTGTGGAGGTAAATCCTTTATTGGACACCAAAGGAAATAAAATGGCAGAAACTGCTTTTGAGGTTTTGGAAGCTATAACGACAACACTTGTTCTTCCTATTGAATAGTTTATTTTTTTTAATACATAGAAAAGCCCGAAATCAAATTTTAGATTTCGGGCTTTTTATTTAATGGTTTTTTAAAAGGATATTTTAAAAGGATTAACTTCCGTATCCAGGATTTTGCGTGATTTTACTATTTGTATCCGTTTCTCTTAATGGAATTGGGAATACTAAAGTGTTATCATTATATGGAATCAATTCAGATCCATCAGCAAAAACATCAATAGAACCTTTTGTTCTTTTTAAATCATGAATTGCAAAGCCTTCCATTGCTAATTCCAATTCGCGTTCTCTTAAAATAGTAGCTAAGGTAACGGTTATGAAATTTGTCGCATTTGCACGTGTTCTCAGTAAATTGATGTCAGCCACCGGAGTGTTACCAACAAAAGTTCCAGCTCTGAAATTTGCTTCGGCTCTAATAAGGTACATCTCAGCCAAACGAATTAAAGGAACATCTCCAAATTGATCGGTGTATTTAGAAGTCAATCTTCTTCCGTTGTCTGGGTTGATGTAATTAAAATTACGTCTTTCGTCAGCTGGGTCAGTAAATTTAGCTAAATAAGTAGATCTTATTTCGATATCGCCACCACGTCCACCATTGTCTTCGGAAGCATATAAATTTGTCACTTCATTTTCTCCTGTTTGTTTAGTGATTTGTATAGCAAAAATATCCTCACTCTGATTGACATCATGATTGAAAGCATTTGCATATTTAGGAGATAAAGCACGTCCGCTATTTTCAATTACATCATGAGCAGCATCTCTGGCAGCAGGATAATTTCCTTGTTGCAAATATACTCTCGCTAATAAAGCTTTGGCTGCATATTTATCAGCATAAAAACTATTGTCTTCCGGAAGATCATTGTAAGCCAAGTTTAAACCTGAAATTATTAGCGCATAAACTTCATCTACAGTGCTTCTTTCTTTTGCTAAATCAATAGTGAAATCATAAATTGCATTTGGTCTGATAACAACACCTAATTGGGTATTTGCTTGACCTGCTTCATATGGTTTTGCAAAAAATCGAACCAAATCAAAGTATGCCATTGACTTTAAAAAAGTAGCCTCGGCAATCATTGTAGTTTGTCTTTCGGGATCTTGAACTTTATCTATGTTTTCAATAACTGTATTGGCAGCATTGATTATTTGATAGTTTCGAGTATAAATTTGCTGAACAAAAGTATTGTTAACTAAAATAGTTTTAGAATACATTTGTCGGCATTCGCCAAAAGTACCTCTCCATCTAAAATCAGTTGTCGCTGTTATACCAGTTTGTGCCAATAAATCGGCAGAGGTCAATATTCTACCACCATATACATCACCATCTGCAGCTGTAGCATAGGCACCTGTTAATATGTTAATGATGCCTGTTTCAGTAGTTAATGTTACTGAAGCATCTTCATTTTGTTTGGGATCTATTTCTAATTCATTGTCACAACTTGCAAAAAAAGTAGCGAAGAGAATAAATAGGATTAATTTATTTGATTTCATTTTTTTAATTTTTAAAAATTAATATTTACTCCTAAAGCAATAGTTCTGGATGGTGGAGCTGAGTAAAATTCTTCTCCAATACCTGTATCATCTCTTCTTGCTTCTGGGTCATAACCAGAATAATTTGTAAAAGTAAGTAAGTTAACTCCTGTAGCGTAAAAGCGTACACTGCTCATTCCTAAATCTTTTACCGTGTTACTTGGTAAAGAATATCCTATTGTTAAGTTTCTTAAACGAACAAAATCAGACTTGTCTAAAAATCGAGTTGATTCTTGTGTTCCGTTACTTCCGTATAATCTGGCTTGAGGAACATTAGTAATATCACCCGGATTTTGCCAACGGTTTAATTGGTCTATGGTTTGATTGTCAAAATAGTCAGCTGCAACCGATTGGTATTTACCGGCAGAGTTGTAAATACTAGCTCCCCATTCTCCTTGGAATGTAAAAGAAAAATCAAGCCCTTTGTAATTAATTGTATTGGTTAAACCAGCCATCAATGTAGGGAAAGGATTTCCTGAAACCACTCTTTTTGCTTCAGAGTAATCGTTAGTTGTTGATTTATCCAAAGATCCATCAGCGTTAGCGGTATTTTTTACAAAAAGGGCATCTCCATTCGCAGGATCAACTCCAGCATATTCTACCAAGTAAAAGGAAGATATATTTTCTCCCACTCTGTTAATCGTAAATGAGCTCACAATATCTTGATTGTTATTTGGCATTGACAATACTTCAGATTGGTTGGTAGTTACATTAAAGCTAGTATTCCATTTTAAATTATCTGAATCAATATTTTTTGTATTCAATGTAAATTCGACTCCGCTACTTTGTACTTCTCCAATATTTTGGTTGATTGTAGTTGCTCCGGAACTTATTGATAATGGAACACTAAAAAGTAAGCCATCCGTATTTTTTTTGTAATAATCGGCTTCAATGCTGATGCGGTTTAGCAAACCAAATTCAACACCAAAATCAACTTGAGTAGATTTTTCCCAAGTAAGATCATCGTTCCCAGCTTGAGAGAAAGAAAGTCCTGATTTTAAGTTATAAGGATTTGATCCGTACAATTGGCGTGAAGCAAAATTACCCAATTCGGCATTACCTAATTTACCCCAGCTTCCTTTTAATTTTAAGAAAGTCAAAGTAGGATTATCTTTTAAGAAGCTTTCTTCAGACATGATCCATCCTGCAGAAAATGCCGGAAAAGTACCAAATCTATTGTTTTTACCAAAACGGGAAGAACCATCACGACGGATACTCGCTTTGAAGATGTATTTGTCATCATATGAATAGGTAACTCTACCAAATTGTGATACAAATGTATAATCAGTTTCATTTCCTGAACCACCAGATACTTCTGCACCTCCATCAACAGTTTGGAAAGAATCATTTGGGAAATAGATACTAGTTACACTTTGAAACCTACGGTTGAATTTATTAAACTCCATACCAGCAACCGCATTTACGTCATGTTTTTCACCAAAGGTTTTGTCAAAAGTCAGGTAATTACTGTAAATATAAGTTTCATTGTTTACAGAAGTAGCAAAAACTTCTCCGTCAGTTGCCATAAAAGGGGAGTTTTTACCATACCAAGCATCCTCCGTTTGTGATAACAAGTCATAGGAGAAATCAGAATTTACTTTTAAAGAAGGAATGATTTTAAATTCTCCATATGCTTTACCGGTAACTCTTCTCATGATTGTTTTCCAGAACGAATTGTCAATAGCCAATAAAAAGTTGGCATACAATGTATTTGGATTTGCCGTTCCGTCATCTAAACGAGCAGGAGATAATGGTGATTGTGCGACAGCCTGTAAAGGAGTAGTAAAGGAGTTGTCATCCTGCACACGGTCAATTTCTGATCTGGAGAAACTTAAATTCATACCAGCAGTAAAACGATCCGATATTTTGTGTGACACGTTTGTTCTTGCGGTAACTCTTTCTAGTGCATTACTGTTTATAATACCAGTTGTATTGTTATAAGCTCCAGAAAAGAAATATTTTGTATTGGCATCACCTCCGGATACTGAAAAATCAGCATCAGTATTGAATCCGTCTTGGAATGCAGTTTCTTGCCAGTCAGTATCTACTTCTCTGTTTCTCCAGTCTGTACCTTGAGCTAAGAAATCAAAAGTATCTTCAGCTTCAGCGGCATCACCAAGTCCATTAATAGATGCTTCAGTGAATAACTCTACATATTGATCTGCATTCAACCATTTTCTTTTGTTAGTAGCTTGACTAACGCCTTGTGAAAGGTTTATAGAAAACGTTCCTTTTCCTTCTTTTCCTCTTTTGGTAGTAATCAAAACAACTCCATTTGCACCTCTAGCACCGTAAATTGCGGCAGAAGATGCGTCTTTAAGGACGTCAATTGATTCAATTTCGTTAGTACTTAAAGTCAATAATGGGTTAGTTGGCGCTCCATTACTTGATTCGTTTGAAGTAACTAAAGGAATTCCATCTAATACATATAAAGGTTGTGTTCCTGCGCTGATACTTGCAGCACCACGAACACGAATATTTATTCCTCCATCAACTTTACCATTTGTCTGTGTGATTTGTACTCCGGCTAATTTACCAACTAAGGCATTTTGAACATTGGATACTGGAATTTGTTGGATGTCTTTTGCTGTAACGCGGGCAATGTTATCGGTTAATTTCTTTTTACTTTGAGTACCGTAACCTACTACAACAACTGTTTCTAATTGATTTGAGGCATCACTCAATTTAATTAACATCGAAGAAGATGCAGGAACCTCAATAGTTTTCATTCCTACAAAACTGACAATCAATAGTTGGCCTTTTTTAGCATTAATGGTAAAATCACCATCAAATCCAGTTTGGGTACTAATGTTGGTCCCTTTTACAATAATATTTGCGCCAGGAACGGGCAGTCCACCCATGTCAGTAACTTTACCTGACAATGTACTTTCTTGAGCAAATGTCAATTGTACAGTCAGTACAATGAGTAAACTCAAAAAATGCTTCAAATTAATTTTCATTTTTGGATTATTTAAGATTAGCTAGTCAAATATCCAAATAAAATGTTAATTAAAGGAGATTATGCGTGTAAAATCTCTTATTTTGATGTTTTTTGTCAATAATTTAAAATTTAAAATATAAAAAAACGGTATTCGTAAAAATATCGCTTTAGTGTGTTTAATCTTGTATTAGGTTTTGAGTAATGTGTAATCTAATAAATTCATGAATTCGTTTCAAAACCCATTAGCGATAATTAAAAAAAAGTCCTTTGTGTGGGTTTATTTATATTATATTATCGTTTTGATTCCATGGGTCAAAAACAAATTCAAAACGGACATTGTTGAAATTTATAAGAGACAATAAATTCATTTAAACCACTAGAATCAACGGATTTTTGTGATAAACTGATTTAGATTTGCTGCAGATATTCTATGATTTCGTTACAAGTTTGTTTGGCATTTCTGTTGATTCCAATGAGTGTTGCTGATGCATAGCCAGTCCAACTGCCGTAACCCGCTAGCCATAATCCGGAAATTTCAGTTGCTTTGCTTTCTTCGGTTTTTACAATGCCGCGCTCATCTGCTGAAACAATATTTTTCAAAAAAGACGTAGTATAACCAAAACCCGTACACCATATTATAGCATCAAAATCTTCTTGGGTTCCGTCAGACCAAAGTACACCGTTTTCATATATGCTTTCAAAACTACCACTTGAAGTCAGAATTCCTCTGGATCGAGCTTCTTTTACTGGCGGCACCATTACAATATTTCCCAAATCATAATTGGCGGCATTAAATGGTTTTCCTTCTTTTTCAGCATTGTATTTGGCAGTTGCCACATTGAAAAGATAAAATCCGTCTACTTCATCCGGTAAATAGTGCGGTAGTTTTCTGGTTGACCATTTCACGGTGGTGACTTTAGAAACTTCTGCTACAATTTGCGCACCCGAATTTCCTTCGCCAACAACCAGAACCTTTAAATTCCTAAACTCTTCCGGATTTTTATAATTAGCAGAATGGATTTGAATTCCTTTGAAAGTTTCTATTCCTTTAATCTTTGGAATAAAAGGATTGTTCCAAGTTCCTGCCGCAGCAATTATTGCTTTTGAAAAATAGATTCCTTCATTGGTGTAAACTTTGAATATTTTATTTTCAAAAGTTATGTTTTCTACAGTAACGGAGCGCTCTATCGGTAGTTCGTAACGCTTTTCATATTGGCACAAATAATCGATTACTTCTTGTTTTAAAGGAAACAGATTTTCAGATTTTGGCATCAGCCAACCCGGCAAAGAACTATGCTCGGCAGGAGAAAAAAGCGTGAGACTGTCCCAAGCATGAAGCCAGGAACCACCGCACTTTTCTTCTTTATCCAATATGAGGAAGTTTATTTTATGGCGTCGTAAATAATACCCGCAAGCCAATCCGCTTTGTCCGCCACCAATAACAATAACATCCAGAATTTTGTGCATTGGGATTGTACTTTAAGTTGTTTTAGTATAATATTTTTTCTTTAGCCAAAAAGCAACATTTACTAGAATAATCAAAGCTGGAACTTCTACTAATGGCCCAATGACTCCTGCAAATGCCTGTCCGCTATTGATTCCGAAAACGCCAATAGAAACTGCAATTGCTAATTCAAAATTATTTCCGGATGCGGTGAAGGAAAGCGCAACGGCATCTCTATAATTGGCTCCAATTTTTTTGGAAACAAAAAACATCAGGAAAAACATAATAGCAAAGAAAATCACAAGTGGAACGGCGATTCTAACCACATCCAAAGGTAAATCAACAATCATTTCGCCTTTTAGACTGAACATGACAACGATTGTAAAAAGCAAAGCAATCAAAGTAATGGGAGAAACAAACGGAATAAACTTTTGATTGAACCATTTATCGCCAATGAATTTCTTGATGGCATAGCGGCTAATGATTGCTAATGCAAATGGAATGCCTAAATAAATTCCAACAGTTGTGGCAATTTGGGCAACCGTAATATTTAATTCCAAGCCTTTTATTCCAAATAATGGCAGCATGATTTCCAAATAAAAATACGCATACAATCCAAAAAAGAACACTTGAAGCAAACTATTAATTCCGATTAAGCCCGCTGTTAATTCCCTATTTCCTTCGGCTAATTCATTCCAGACAATCACCATGGCTATGCAAGGAGCAATCCCAATTATGATTAAACCCGTCATGTATTCCGGATAATCTTTTAAAAAGAATGTTGCCAATGAAAACATTAAAAACGGACCAATAATCCAAGTGATGAAGAAAGAGGCGGTGAGTAATTTTGGCTTTTCAAACATTAAAGAAATTTTTGAAAAATCAATTTTAGTCAAAGGTGGATACATCATCACTATTAATCCAATTGCCAGAGGAACATTGGTCGTTCCGCTTGAAAAGGAATTGATAAAGCCGCTGCTGGAAGGTATAAAATAGCCAATGGAAACGCCAATTATCATTGCCAGAAATATCCAAAGTGTCAAGTAACTATCAAGGAAGTTTAATCTTTTTTTATGTAATGCCATTAGTATGATTTTATTTTGGAGAATACATAGAACATTTCAGTTGCAATTTGCAAACTGCGTTCCTGATATTTTTCTGCTTGTTGAGGCGTATTATCAAATGCTTTTGGATCTTCAAATGTGATGGGAATACGTTTTTCTGCACCTGCAATAAACGGACAACCGCCATCAGCCTGTGAGCAAGTCATAATCGCTGCAAATTCACTTTGGGGATTAAAATCATCATCATAGGTTTTTGAAAAACCAATAATAGGATGTTCATTCTCCGCATATTTTATGGCATAAATGGGATTATTACCTGCTGCAATGATTTTGATTTTAAAGCCAGATTGTTCCAATGTTTTGGCAGCCATAGGAAATAATGCCGTGGCTTCGGTTCCGCCAGAATAACAAAATACATTTTTTATATTGAAATGTGCGGCTGCAGTTTGTGCCCAAACCTGTGATAAATGGCTTCTTCTGGAATTATGGGTACAAATCAAGTTCAGCCTGATTTCTTGCTGATTCGATGTTTTTGCTTGAATAAAATCAATTAGCGGTTGCAAAATAATTTTTCGCTCTGATGATATACTTTCAAAATCAAAAGCAGAGATTATTTTTTCAATTTCTGGAAATAGAATGGTTTTGGTTAGTGTCATTTTATAGTTTTAAAATTAGCAACAACCTCCGCCGGGTGTGCAGCTATTAGTTTGGCTTGAAATTTCAGATAATTTTACTTTTTGTTTTTCTACTGGAATGCCACATTGGTCTTGAGCTAAACAAGCTGTTTGTTTATTCAAAAGCGTGAATACTTTTCCATTGAAACCTAAGTCATATTTACCAATCGTTTCGGCTTGGTATTCTACTTCAATTTCGTAATCTTCGATTCCTAATACTTTCTCTGAAAGAGCGATAATATCCAAAAGTTTTTTTGGCTTTAATCGGTGTTCGAAATCATTAGCATCCCATAATTGGAAATTTACTACAGTTTCTTTTCTTACTTTTCCACCGCAATCAATAAAGTTTTTGGTGATTAAGCCCACTTCAGTTACGTGAAAATGTTCTGGAACATAGGTTCCGTTTGGTAATACAAAAACAACGTTTTCTAACGTGCTCAACTCTTTTTTAATTTCTGATAATTTCATGATTCTTGTAATTTAAAAATTAACAACATTGATTTTTCTTGTTCTCTAAATAGGTATTGATGTGCTGAAAAAAGCCCTTTATTTTATTAAAACCTTCTTCGTTAAGGCAATAGCAAATGGCATTTCCTTCAAAATTGCCTTTTATAAGTCCGGCATTTTTTAGTTCTTTCAAATGCTGCGAAATAGTAGGTTGGGCTAGTGGCAGTTCGTTTACAATATCGCCACACACACAACTGTTTACTTTGATGAGGTGTTGTATAATAGCAATACGTGCAGGATGGCCTATGGCTTTCGCTAAAGTTGCCAATTCGTTTTGCTCGTCTGTAAAATGTTCTGATTTAGTAATTCCCATCGTTATATATTTATATTGCAATATTACGATATAGATATGTAAAAACAAAATTTAGAATAGTAAATTTTTAAAAGTCATTCAAAATTCACATCCATTTCGATAGAAAATCAATCAGTTCTTCTCTCAATTCTCTAAAAAGTTTTTCAAAAACGGCAATACTTTCTCGGTGCTTTTTATGGTCTGAAAATTTTTCTTGATCAATTGCATTTGGATTCTTTTGTACAGCTGCCTTAAGATACGATTCGTGACTTTTAATATCGTGATTTAAGATATCTATCTGTTCCTTTTGAATAATCAGCTGATTATGAAAATAATCTGCCAGGGAGCGTACCTCATTTGAAGTATTCTTTTCTGCAACCTCCGTAATTCGATCAGCCATAATTTTAAGCTCATCTTTATAGAACAAAAGTTTGTTTAGCCACGTTTTATGTTCTTCGTGTAATTCATAAATTGTTTTTTTAGTTTCCATTTTTTTGTCTTTTTAATAATTTGAGTTTTTCTTTATTTTAATAAAAATTGTAAAAGGGAAAGCTTTGGGGGAATTTATTCCAAAATATCAAAGCTCAAATAGATCTTTTGGAATAGCATGAAATCCGACTAGTTTAACTCGATTTTCAATATCACTTATAGGTATCATTTTGGAAGTGTGTACTGTAAATTCTCTTGGGAAAATTTCAGTATTCAATACAACTTCTTTTATTCCGTCTAATTCTAATAGGCTAGATTTTATTTCTATTAAATCAATATCTTCTATAGCATTTGTCCCAAAAATTTTGCCATGATTACCCGGGATTACATTATCAGTTAGTACACTCATGTCTTTATTTTTTATAATTAGTAATTGAGTTGTATTTTGAATTAAGTAGCTTAAAGTTAGTAATTTATGTTTTATAAAAATGAAAAAAAATAAAATTTTTAACTTTCAAAAATGAATTGATTCAATAAAAAAATCCCTGAACAAAAAGCATGTTTAGGGATGTTTAAAAATATATATAATTACTAATGCAAGGGTAATTCAACTGAACAGTTTTGTTTCATGCTGCCGGTTTCAATATATCTGGAGTGTAGTTTGAACGCTTCTTCTAAAATGTGAGGTGTATGTCCGCCGCGCAAACAAGCCCGATTAAAATAATTTGATAATTCGTCTTTGTATTCCGGATGCGTACAATTTTCAATGATAACTTTGGCGCGTTCTCTGGGTGCAAGTCCTCTTAAATCGGCAATTCCTTGTTCGGTGATTAAAATATCAACATCATGTTCCGTATGGTCCACGTGTGAAACCATTGGTAAAACATGAGAAATGGCATTATATTCTTTTGAAGATGATTGGGTAACAAAAATACTCAAATAGGCATTTCGGGCAAAATCACCCGAACCACCAATACCGTTCATCATCTTGGTTCCAGAAATATGGGTTGAATTTACATTTCCATAAATATCAAATTCAATGGCTGTATTTATGGCTATAACTCCCAATCTTCGTATCACTTCGGCTGAATTGCTGATGGTTTGCGGTCGAAGTAGAATTTTGTCCTTGTACTTTTCGAAATTATCAAGAATGTGTTTATAGTAATTTTCAGAAACGGTTACGGAAGAAGCCGATGCAAAATCTAATTTTCCGCTGTCAATTAGTTCAAAAGTGCTGTCCTGCAAGACTTCGGAATACATTACTAAATTTTCAAAATTTCCTTTGGCAAAGCCAGACATGACCGCATTAGCTACTTTTCCTATTCCCGCTTGTAACGGCATTAATGATTTGGTTAAGCGTCCTTCTTTGATTTCATTTTCAAAAAAAGCCAGTAAATGATTGGCAATGGCAGCCGTTTTGGGATCTATTGCAGTTACTTGTGCCGGACTATCAGGAATTTCTGTGAAAACAATTCCAATGACTTTGTCAGGATCAATCGTGATATAATCGGTTCCAATTCTTTCATCTGCAGCTGTGATGTTTAAAACGTCTCGATTTGGATAATTTTTTGAAATATAAATATCATGAATCCCTTTGAATTCAAATGGTATGGAAGTATTTATTTCGATGATGATTTTATCGGCCGCATGCGCAAAAGTAGCTGAATTTCCAACTGAGGTTGTTGGAATTACATTTCCATTCTCATCAATGTACGTGGCCTCAATTACAGCAATGTCAATTTTTGGAAGGTGTTTGTTTTCTAATAATTCGGCTGTTTCACTTAAATGTTGGTCTATAAAAAGTACTTTTCCTTCGTTTATTTTTTTTCGTAAAGTAGCATCAACCTGAAATGGCATTCTTTTGTACAAAGCGTTATTGTTAGCTAAGTCCGCATCTGTGGTATGCCCTAAAGAAGCACCGGTAATTAATGTGATTCCAATAGTTTCTGATTTTGCTCTTTCGGCAAAAGCAGGTAAAACGGCTTTACTGTCACCAGCTTTTGTAAATCCACTGGTTCCGATAGTCATTTTGTCTTTGAAAAATAAAGCGGCATCTTGTGCAGAAATAACTTTGTCTTTGTAACTTTGAAATCTAATTCTATCCGACTGCATAATTATGTGTTTTTAATAAAAAAATAACCAAAAATTGATGTTTTGATAATGAATTAAATCAATTTTTAGATTTTGATTTATATCACATACAATTTTAGTGAAATTAAGAACTGGATAAATATCGTAATAAGTCATAAAAATATTCATTTCAGCCACAATGAGTCCATTCGAAACTTTAGAAGAGAAATATTATATAAAAGAGGTTGATACCGATAAAAAAAGTATTTATTGCCACCATGATTTGATGGGTGAATTGTTAATTCCAACTCACAAGCATGAAAAAGCTCAAATGCTCTATTCTGAAGGTGGGATTGTTCACGTCACCACTGAAACCAAATCTTATTTTCTTCCTGCGCGTCATTTTATCTGGATTCCAGGCGGAATAAAACATAGTATTCATCCCAATTCTGAGCATGTCATGATGCGGAATTTGTATTTTCCAATAGATTCGAATGAAGATCCTTTTTATGAAAAAGAAGGCATTTATCCCATTAACGATTTATTGCTGCAAATGATGCTTTTCACAAACCGATGGAACGGAAATCTAAAAAAGGGGACTAGAAATTTTAGTATTGCCAATGCAATAAAAGCCATTTTACCAGAAATCTGTCTGACTAATTTACCGTTATCGTTGCCTTTGCCAAAGGATATTCGCCTGAATAAAATCATTAGTTATTTAGATAAAAACTTGGGAGAAACTATTTTGTTCTCTGATTTGGCCAATCGATTTGGTTTTAGCGAGCGCTCTTTGTATCGTTTGTTCCAAAAAGATTTGGGCATGTCATTCATTCAATATTTCACGATTCGGAGAATTTTAAAAGCAATTGAATTGTTACTCGAAAAAAATCTATCTGTTAATGAAGTGGCGCAAGCTGTAGGATATAGTAGCGTTCCAACTTTTAGCAACACATTTTTCAAGATTTTAGGACAACGTCCTTCGGATTATTTAAAAGGGATTGAAATATTAAAAAAGTAGTTTTTCACAGCACTCATTTTCTGCAATCGTTATAGTGTTTGTCCTTGTTTTATAATTGTCTGAAATGGATAAATAGTTGGCTTTTGTTGATTTTACGGCATGGATTAAATTTGGGAACTTTGTATTCTATTCCTTTATCTATATTATGTTTCTTAAAAATCAGGTTTTTTTGAACCAAGCGAAAATTAATTTTTCAAAAAATTACTTGTTGCTATTCCTCCTCTTTCATGGATTCACTTCATTACAGGCACAACAAGTTTCCACAATTTCTTTGAATGATGCTTTAAAAATCGCTAAAGAAAATAATAAGACGATTCATAAATCTCATATTGAACTGCGAATTTCAGAAAAGGAGATTGCCGTGACAAAAAATCTTCGTTTGCCGGAAGTTAATTTTAATGCGATGTATTCCCGATTATCTGACTTAACGGAATACGAAGGTGGTTTTTTCTCAGACAAACATACCTATACTCCTGAACCTGGAACCGTACTATATGATGTCGTTACAAAATTTGATGTACCGCTTTATGCTGGTAATAAAATCAATAATGCGATTAAAAAGTCGAAAGAGGAAAACGAAATTGCCAAAATCAAGGTAGAGAAGACGCAGAATAACATTCAATTACAGGTGATAGCTACTTTTTTGGGCATTTATAAAATGATGGAACTCCAGAAAATCATTGGCGAAAGCATTAAAGAAGAACAGGAACGATTGAAAGAAGTGAAAGCTTTTAAAACCTTTGGAACGGTTACTAAAAACGAAGTGTTGCGTTCTGAGTTGCAACTTTCAGATCGTGAGCTTAATTCGTTAACGAATAAAAAAAACATCAAAATTGCACTTCAAGAGTTAAAAACAGTATTGCAGTTGCCCGAGGAAGTTGAAATTGCTATTGATACAACAGGATTACTCGATATCGCTCCTTTGAAAGACTATGATTTCTATTTTAAAGAGACGCTTCAAAACGAAGAAATGCGTATCGCAAATAGGGAAGTGGACGTTAAAAAAACAGAGTTAAAAATGATGAAAGGGAATTATTATCCTAAGGTGAGCTTATTTGGAAATTATAATCTAAAATATCCTGACTACATGTTGTTTACGCTGAATCGTTCTTATCTCTATACCATAGGGCAAATAGGAGTAGAGGCTACTTATAATTTGTCGGGTTTATATAAAAATAAAGCCAAAGTTCAGGTTGCCAATTTAAAAGTGGATTTGCAAGAAAATGAATCGGAGCTTGTGAAAAATGAAATGGTGGATAAAGTGTTTAGAAAGCATACCCAATATCAGGAAATACTGGACAAGTTACCGGTTACAGATAAAGCATTGGATTTAGCCAATGAAAATTATCGCATTGTAAAAGTAAAATACCTTAACCAACTGGTTTTGATTACGGAAATGGTCGATGCGGATAATGCGTTGCTTCAGGCAAAATTCAACAAAGTTTCCACTAGAATAGATATGGTTATGAAACAGTATGAATTGCTCCATACGGCAGGATTACTCAACAAATAATAATTCAATTTAATATAATTTAGTTTCAAATTTATATGGTAAAAGTTCATAATTCGTCAAGAGCTCATCGATCATTTCATAGATTAATTACCGTGATATCCGGTATGCTGGTTCTCGGCGGAATTGTTTTAGGGATTTGGTTTTATATTTTTAATAAAAATCACGAAGAAACTAATGACGCCCAGGTGGATCAATATGTAACGCCAATTATGGCTCGAATTACAGGGTATGTAACTGAAGTGCGCTATAATGAAAATCAATTTGTTCACAAAGGCGATACATTACTAGTAATTGACGATAGGGAATACAAAGCGCATTTAGACATGGCATTGGCCGATGTTGAAAATGCAAAAAGCAATAGCATTGTGATTGAAAAAAATGTCGCAACAACTTCTAATGTAACTTCCGTTAGACTAGCTCAGTTACAAGCTGCAAAAACAGAAGTTTGGAAAACAAAATTGGAATACAATCGCTATAAAGGATTAGTAAGCCAAGAAGCGGCTACTGAACAACAGCTTGAAAAAGTAAAAGCGGATTATGAATTGGCTCAAGCGCATTATCAGGAAATAGTAAACACGATTCAATCGGCGGTATTGAACACCTCAGAAGCTTCGGCTAAAATCCCTACGGCTCAGACTATAATTCAGTCCAAGCAAGCGGTTGCTGACAATGCTACTTTGTTTCTTTCCTATACTGTAATTACAGCTCCTTATGATGGTTGGGTTGGTAAAAAAATCATGCAACCGGGACAAATGATAAAAGAAGGGCAGACCTTAGTTTCTATCGTTAGCAAGGAAAAGTGGATTACGGCTAATTTCAAGGAAACACAACTGCAATATTTATCCATTGGCCAAGAAGTGGAGCTGAAAGCAGATGCAATAAGTGGAAGAGAATTTATAGGAACTATTGAATCTTTATCGCCAGCCAGTGGCGCACGTTTTTCATTATTGCCTCCTGATAATGCAACGGGTAACTTTATAAAAATAGAGCAAAGAATTCCGGTTCGAATAAAATTAAAAGAAAGTGATGCACAAACGGACTTTCTTAGAGCCGGTATGAATGTTACCGTTATTGCCGAACACAAATAATCCAATGTCAAAAACAAGTATTTTTAAATCTTGGGTTCCTAACTGGGCCATTATTGCTATAATATTTTTCTGCATGTTGCATTCCATGGTTTTATTAGGAGTATATACTTCTAATGTGACGTATGCAGCAAGTTTTTTGGATGTAGAAGTCGAAGATTTACAGTTTTCGATGTGTGTTACCTATGGGACTTTTTTAGCTACCATTCTTATCGAAAGTCGGTTTTTTAAGTTTTTTCCAACCAAGAAATATTTTCTGGTTATTTATAGTTTGGCAGCTTTAACATTTATACTAACGGCTTACATAGAAAATTTTTATTTGTTTATTATGCTAAGAATGGCCGAAGGAATTCTGATGGCATTACCAGTTTTACCCTTACGACAATTTTTGATTGCACGGTTTAAGTCTAAAAATGCCGTGATTATTGCTTTTACAATTAATTATGGAGCCTTGATGCTGGCTTCTCCTTTTATAATGAATATTGCGGTGTGGTTGCTGGAGAATTACGATTGGAAATATATGGCGTATGGTTCCGCTTTTTTCCAAATTGTGTGTGTGGCTTTGGTTATGATTACCTTTAATAACAATCGGTTTCATAAAAAAATTCCGTTGTATCAGATTGATTGGGTCAGTTTTATTCTTGTGCTTACCGCTATTTTGTGCGGTAGTTATTTTGTGGTTTATGGTCAAAAAAAATATTGGTTTGAATCCCCCCAAATTGTTGCAGTACTCATTGTTGCCTTGCTAACAGGAGGTTTTTTTATTGCCCGACAAATGCTGGTGAAGAGACCTACTTTTGATATGCGAGTCTTTCGCTATACGAATCTAAGGACCGGATTGTTGTTATCCGTAGTTTTCTACATTGCCAGAGCAACATTGAATATTTGTCATAGTACGATGGCAGTTGTCTGGAATTGGGAGCCTTCAAGAGTGGCGCATGTGCAGTATTTGAATTTGACAGGAAATGTAATTGGGATGATTTTGACTGTGGTGTTTTTGTCTAAATCAGTTGCTTCGCGCTATATTTTTATATTAGGATTTTCAATTTTTGCGCTATTTCATTTCTGGTTTACTTTTCTTTTTGTGCCGGATGCTTCCCTGTCGGACATTGCAATTCCGTATATGTTACAGGGAGTGGCTGTCGGAATAATATTTGTTCCGTTAGTCTTGTTCACCGTATCTGCTGTTCCTACGCATTATGCTCCGTTTGCGGGAGTAGTGGGAGTTGCAGGGCGTTTTTGGGGAAGTATAATGGGTTTTGCCATGATTCAAAACGCAGGATTGTTTTTACAGAGTACCCATTTTACAAAATTCAGACAATTTGTTCTTCCCGAAAGTCCAGAAACGCAAATGCGTGTCGAACAACTCACCCGAAGTTTTATGACTAAAGGCTATACTGTGGATGACTCCAATACATTAGCGATGAAACAAATTATCAGTTCGGTTTCAAAACAATCGGTTTTATTGTCCAATATGGAAATCTTTACTGCTATTGGTTATCTAATGGTTATTGTGGTTATTTTTCTATTGCTTAATCAGCATTTAAGACAAACATTTGACCTTTTAAAAAATAGAATTTGGGGTACTTAAAAAGGTGTACTGTAAAGTTTTAAATAGAAAATACCCTATTCTGATGAAGTGTAAGAATAGAGTATTCTTTTATACTTATATAATCTATTTTTATTTAAAAATGTTTAACTTAGTGTTCTGAAAATCAATTAAATAAGTGTAAAATGAATAATAGAAACGATAAATTGAATTTTGATAAAAGAAAACCGGGTAAAAAGGATAAAAATGCAATCCCGGATTCTCTTTTATATCCACCAAGTGAAGATATATACAGTCAATTCCATAAAGAAATGGAAATAGATCCGGAAGATATTTCTAAAAATAAAGTCCCTGTTGAAATCAATAATGTCACGGAATTGAATGAAAAAAATTTTGAGGAGGATGTTTCTGGTGGAGATTTAGATGTTCCTGGCTCAGAATTAGATGATGAATTGGAAAACTCGGGAAATGAAGATGAAGAAAATAATCATTATAGTATAGGTGGCGACAATCATAGTAATTTAGATGAGAATTCTGGAGATAAAATTTAGTAGAAGGTTTTGTCGTAAATTTTAAATCCCAATCTAATTAATCATGTCTTTAACGGAATACAATCAAAAGCGTAATTTTAAATCCACTTTAGAACCTGAAGGGAAAATGAAGCAATCGTCAACTGAATTAATTTTCGTGGTGCAAAAACATGCGGCTTCTCATTTGCATTATGATTTTCGCTTGGAGGTGGATGGTGTGTTAAAAAGTTGGGCAATACCAAAAGGGCCGTCTATGAATCCGGATAATAAAAGATTGGCTATTATGGTAGAAGACCATCCTTATAGTTACAAAGATTTTGAAGGTACTATTCCGGAGGGAAATTACGGCGCAGGGAATGTTATTGTTTGGGACAATGGAACGTATATTTTAGCTGGCGAAGATAGGTCAGGTATCGACGAACATAAATTACAATCCGATTTACAAAAAGGACATCTTAGTTTTATTCTTAATGGGAAAAAATTGAAAGGTGAATTTGCTTTAGTAAAATTAAAAACCAAACAGGAGAATACATGGCTTTTGATAAAGTCAAAAGATCAATATGCAAATGATGAAGATGTTTTGCAACAAGATAAATCTGTACTTTCTAATAGGACATTAGAAAGTATGGAAACAAAGAGTGGTTAATAAAACAATTTGTGCGTTCCTCCATAATATAAAGAAAGGCGACTCTCAACTAAGAGAATCGCCTTTCTTTATATTAAGGAGTCGGGCTATTCGCTACAAGTCCTCGTCCCGCCAAAAAAAGGCGGGACTGTGGGCTTTTCGCTGCTATCCCTAACGCGAACTTTGGATAAGTAGAGCTTTTTGTTGTTTTGATGTATATTTTGTGTCCTTATATATAGGAGAGAAAAGAAAAGATTGTTATTATATAAGGTATAGCATAAAACCATTTTATTAATCCAGACATTTTTTTTGTTAGCGTACTAGTAAGGTAAGCTGTTTCCAAGGATAAAAACGCATCGAAGAGCTGTAGAAAAGGCAATAAAGCGATAATTCCCTAAGATTTTATAAAGAAGGGAAAGGCAGTTGAAAGTTGCCCATCTTTATTGGAATAGGTGGTTTTGATTTGAAATCCCATTAATCAGCTGTAAGATTGTTGAATAGTATAAAAAACTTTGTGTTTCAAGAATCATGTTTTCAGCGAGTTAAAGATTGGGTTGTAAAAACATGAAAAAAAAGGTTTAAAAAAGCTTGTAAAAGCGAATAAAGGTGCTACTTTTGCACCCGCAATGACGCAGACGTTCTTTAGAAGACTGACAAGTAAACTGGATTGAGAGAGGGAATTTATTTTCAAAAAAAGATTCAGAAAAGCTTGTGAGATTAGAAAGAGCTTATTACATTTGCACCCCGCAAAACGCGCAAAGTTCCTTGACAAGCTGATAAGAAAACGGTAGTAAAACGGAGATAAAAATTTCCAAAAAAAAACTTCAAAATTTTCTTGCCAGTTAAAAAAGAAGTTGTACTTTTGCACCCGCTTCGAGAAACACTTTAAGTAGTGTTAACGAAGGGAAAAACAAAGAAGAACACGTTCCTAGACATATTGAATTGACAGCCGTTTTGAAAGAGATTTCAAAACAAAAGAATGAGAGTAATAGAATCGAGAGATTTGAAAAAACCACTAGAATTTAGTCGAATAAACAAAGAGAGAAGATTTATCTGATCTCACACAATATACGATGAAGAGTTTGATCCTGGCTCAGGATGAACGCTAGCGGCAGGCTTAACACATGCAAGTCGAGGGGTATAGTTCTTCGGAACTAGAGACCGGCGCACGGGTGCGTAACGCGTATGCAATCTACCTTTCACAGAGGGATAGCCCAGAGAAATTTGGATTAATACCTCATAGTATTATAGAGTGGCATCACTTTATAATTAAAGTCACAACGGTGAAAGATGAGCATGCGTCCCATTAGCTAGTTGGTAAGGTAACGGCTTACCAAGGCAACGATGGGTAGGGGTCCTGAGAGGGAGATCCCCCACACTGGTACTGAGACACGGACCAGACTCCTACGGGAGGCAGCAGTGAGGAATATTGGACAATGGGCGCAAGCCTGATCCAGCCATGCCGCGTGCAGGATGACGGTCCTATGGATTGTAAACTGCTTTTGTACAGGAAGAAACAGTTCTACGTGTAGAACCTTGACGGTACTGTAAGAATAAGGATCGGCTAACTCCGTGCCAGCAGCCGCGGTAATACGGAGGATCCAAGCGTTATCCGGAATCATTGGGTTTAAAGGGTCCGTAGGCGGTTTAGTAAGTCAGTGGTGAAAGCCCATCGCTCAACGGTGGAACGGCCATTGATACTGCTAAACTTGAATTATTAGGAAGTAACTAGAATATGTAGTGTAGCGGTGAAATGCTTAGAGATTACATGGAATACCAATTGCGAAGGCAGGTTACTACTAATGGATTGACGCTGATGGACGAAAGCGTGGGTAGCGAACAGGATTAGATACCCTGGTAGTCCACGCCGTAAACGATGGATACTAGCTGTTGGAAGCAATTTCAGTGGCTAAGCGAAAGTGATAAGTATCCCACCTGGGGAGTACGTTCGCAAGAATGAAACTCAAAGGAATTGACGGGGGCCCGCACAAGCGGTGGAGCATGTGGTTTAATTCGATGATACGCGAGGAACCTTACCAAGGCTTAAATGTAGATTGACCGGTTTGGAAACAGACTTTTCGCAAGACAATTTACAAGGTGCTGCATGGTTGTCGTCAGCTCGTGCCGTGAGGTGTCAGGTTAAGTCCTATAACGAGCGCAACCCCTGTTGTTAGTTGCCAGCGAGTCATGTCGGGAACTCTAACGAGACTGCCAGTGCAAACTGAGAGGAAGGTGGGGATGACGTCAAATCATCACGGCCCTTACGCCTTGGGCTACACACGTGCTACAATGGCCGGTACAGAGAGCAGCCACTGGGTGACCAGGAGCGAATCTATAAAACCGGTCACAGTTCGGATCGGAGTCTGCAACTCGACTCCGTGAAGCTGGAATCGCTAGTAATCGGATATCAGCCATGATCCGGTGAATACGTTCCCGGGCCTTGTACACACCGCCCGTCAAGCCATGGAAGCTGGGGGTGCCTGAAGTCGGTGACCGCAAGGAGCTGCCTAGGGTAAAACTGGTAACTAGGGCTAAGTCGTAACAAGGTAGCCGTACCGGAAGGTGCGGCTGGAACACCTCCTTTCTAGAGCTTTAGTGTTAGCTATATGCACGCTAAAGAAAGAAGACGAAAGTTCAAGTTGGAAGCAAACCCCAACGTTTTATTACTCTTGCTGTTAGTTCAAATAATACCATTTAAGAATAAGAGTGTCTCGTAGCTCAGCTGGTTAGAGTACTACACTGATAATGTAGGGGTCGACAGTTCGAGTCTGTCCGAGACAACTATTTTAGACTTAAATAAAAGAAGAAATTCTAGAGTTGAGGAGTTATGAAATATAAATTCATAATTCATAATTCACAATTCATAATTAGATTGGGGGATTAGCTCAGCTGGCTAGAGCGCCTGCCTTGCACGCAGGAGGTCAACGGTTCGACTCCGTTATTCTCCACTATTCGAGTGAATAGTAAAGAGTAAAAAGTAATTAGTCAAAAACTAATCACTAATTACTAAGGGCTAATCACTAGAAAAAAGTTCATTGACATATTGAGATAAGAAAATAATAAAAAGTAGAAAGCATTTTTACTTGTTTATCATTAGACAAGTAAAGAAACGGTCTCGTTTTAATTAACGAGATTGGTACAATAAGCAAAATAAGGGCGTATGGGGGATGCCTTGGCTCTCAGAGGCGATGAAAGGCGTGATAAGCTGCGAAAAGTTACGGGGATTGGCACACACGATACGATCCGTAAATACCTGAATGGGGCAACCCACTATGTTGAAGACATAGTACACCGATAGGTGGGCAAACCCGCTGAACTGAAACATCTAAGTAGGCGGAGGAGAAGAAAACAAAAGTGATTCCGTAAGTAGTGGCGAGCGAACGCGGATTAGCCCAAACCAATGTTGTTACGGCAATGTTGGGGTTGTAGGACCACGTTATTTGTTGCGGATAGAATTAGAATCTACTGGAAAGTAGAGCCAAAGAAGGTGATAGCCCTGTATAAGTAATAGAAGATAACGATAGTGGTATCCTGAGTAGGGCGGGGCACGTGAAACCCTGTCTGAATTTGGCGGGACCATCCGCTAAGGCTAAATACTCCTGAGAGACCGATAGTGAACCAGTACCGTGAGGGAAAGGTGAAAAGAACCGTGAATAACGGAGTGAAATAGATCCTGAAACCATACGCTTACAAGCGGTCGGAGCCCTTTAGTGGGGTGACGGCGTGCCTTTTGCATAATGAGCCTACGAGTTAACGTTGCTGGCAAGGATAAGTGGTTAAGCCACGGATCCGTAGCGAAAGCGAGTCTGAATAGGGCGCTTTAGTCAGTAGTGTTAGACGCGAAACCGTGTGATCTACCCATGGGCAGGATGAAGCGCTGGTAACACAGTGTGGAGGTCCGAACCGGTTGACGTTGAAAAGTCTTCGGATGACCTGTGGGTAGGGGTGAAAGGCCAATCAAACTCGGAAATAGCTCGTACTCCCCGAAATGCATTTAGGTGCAGCGTTATGCGTAAAGTTATATAGAGGTAGAGCTACTGATTGGATGCGGGGGCTTCACCGCCTACCAATTCCTGACAAACTCCGAATGCTATATAATGTTTCATAACAGTGAGGGCTTGGGTGCTAAGGTCCAAGTCCGAGAGGGAAAGAACCCAGACCATCAGCTAAGGTCCCCAAATATATGTTAAGTTGAAAGAACGAGGTTTGTCTGCCCAGACAGCTAGGATGTTGGCTTGGAAGCAGCCATTCATTTAAAGAGTGCGTAACAGCTCACTAGTCGAGCGGACGAGCATGGATAATAATCGGGCATAAACATATTACCGAAGCTATGGATTTGTAATTTATTACAAGTGGTAGGGGAGCATTCTAACAGGGTAGAAGGTGTGTCGTAAGGCATGCTGGACTGGTTAGAAAAGAAAATGTAGGCATAAGTAACGATAATGCGGGCGAGAAACCCGCACACCGAAAGACTAAGGTTTCCACAGCTATGCTAATCAGCTGTGGGTTAGTCGGGACCTAAGGCGAACCCGAAAGGGACAGTCGATGGACAACGGGTTAATATTCCCGTACTAGTTATTACTGTGATGGGGTGACGGAGTGATGAAAGCGCCGCGAACTGACGGAATAGTTCGTTGAAGTACCTACCTATAAGCTGCGCAGGCAAATCCACGCGGCTTGGGGAAATACGATAGTACTCGGAGTCTTCGGACAAAGAGATAGTGCGCCTAAGGGCTTCCAAGAAAAACCTCTAAACTTCAGGTAATAAGTACCCGTACCGCAAACCGACACAGGTAGTCGAGGAGAGAATCCTAAGGTGCTCGAGAGATTCATGGCTAAGGAATTAGGCAAAATAGACCCGTAACTTCGGGAGAAGGGTCGCCAGCAGCAATGCTGGCCGCAGTGAAGAGGTCCAGGCGACTGTTTATCAAAAACACAGGGCTCTGCAAAATCGTAAGATGAAGTATAGGGCCTGACACCTGCCCGGTGCTGGAAGGTTAAGAGGAGATGTTATCTTCGGAGAAGCATTGAATTGAAGCCCCAGTAAACGGCGGCCGTAACTATAACGGTCCTAAGGTAGCGAAATTCCTTGTCGGGTAAGTTCCGACCTGCACGAATGGTGTAACGATCTGGACACTGTCTCAGCCATGAGCTCGGTGAAATTGTAGTAGCGGTGAAGATGCCGCTTACCCGCAGTGGGACGAAAAGACCCTGTGCACCTTTACTATAGCTTAGTATTGACCTTGGATAAATGATGTGTAGGATAGGTTGGAGACTGTGAAGTGGCGTCGCTAGGCGTTGTGGAGTCATTGTTGAAATACAACCCTTTGTTTATCTGAGGCCTAACCCCGCTTTGCGGGGGACATTGCTTGGTGGGTAGTTTGACTGGGGTGGTCGCCTCCAAAAGAGTAACGGAGGCTTCTAAAGGTTCCCTCAGTACGCTTGGTAACCGTGCGTAGAGTGCAATGGCATAAGGGAGCTTGACTGAGAGACATACAGGTCGATCAGGTACGAAAGTAGAGCATAGTGATCCGGTGGTTCCGCATGGAAGGGCCATCGCTCAAAGGATAAAAGGTACGCCGGGGATAACAGGCTGATCTCCCCCAAGAGCTCATATCGACGGGGGGTTTGGCACCTCGATGTCGGCTCGTCACATCCTGGGGCTGGAGAAGGTCCCAAGGGTTGGGCTGTTCGCCCATTAAAGTGGCACGCGAGCTGGGTTCAGAACGTCGTGAGACAGTTCGGTCTCTATCTACTGTGGGCGCAAGAAATTTGAGTGGATCTGATTCTAGTACGAGAGGACCGAATTGGACAAACCTCTAGTGTATCTGTTGTCACGCCAGTGGCATCGCAGAGTAGCTACGTTTGGAAGGGATAAGCGCTGAAAGCATATAAGCGCGAAACCCACCACAAGATGAGATTTCTTTTAAGGGTCGTGGGAGATGACCACGTTGATAGGCTATAGATGTAAAGGCAGTAATGTCATAGTCGAGTAGTACTAATAACCCGTAAGCTTATGTACGCTTTTCTCCCGTCTTTCGGGACGGGAGAAGAAACTTTCTAATACTTTTTATTTTCTTTATCTCAGTATGTTAAGATATTATGTAATTAATTATCAATGATAAATTGTTAATTGTTACAATAATTGCCCAAAGCAATTATAACCTCTTAAGGTGGTTATTGCGGCGGGGCTCACCTCTTCCCATCCCGAACAGAGTAGTTAAGCCCGCCTGCGCAGATGGTACTGCAGTTATGTGGGAGAGTATGTCGTCGCCTTTCTTTGAAGAATCCTCATCATTCATTTGATGAGGATTTTTTGTTTTACAGCGGTAAGACGTGTTCGGCTAACGCCTCGACTCGTTGCCTTTCTTTAATCTGAACTTGTTTTGGATTCTTTTAAATCCTAATCATATATGTGACAAGGGTTTTTTGTGTTTGATAAGGTTGAATTTTTATAAACTATTCAAATAGGAATGAAGATTCAAATGAGTCGCATATTGTAATTAGTTTTTATTTATATAGCATTGAATTTAAGTGAGTTACTGCTTGAGTAAAATTAAGAATCTCTAGAATAATTTACATAGAGGTTGATTATATCAAAGAGAGAATTGAAGAGAATTATTTTCAATGATTTTATTCAAACCTGATTACTCTTAATTTATTGCTTGTTTACTAATAATTAAGCAACAAAAAAGCAGCAAAATATTTTGCTGCTTTTTCAAATTATATAATAAATAACTATTCTGTCAAAATTGATTCTGATGTGAGTACATTTAATTCCATCATGCATTTCTTCATCATTTGATATGTTCTTTCAATATCATTATCTAAACCTATAGAAAATCGAATTAAACCATCAGTCAATCCCATTTCTATTTGTTCATCCATAGGAATCTCGCTAGAAGTTGAAGTTCCTGGAGCACTGAATAAGGTTTTATAAAATCCTAAACTCACTGCTAAATAGCCTAAATTTTTAGCTTGCATCAATTCCATCAGTGCATTTGCTTTTTCCAAAGTACCAACATCTAAGGTCATCATCCCACCAAAACCATATTCGTGATTAATCATTGACGAATACAATTCATGGCTTGGGTGACTTTTCAAACCAGGATAAACCGTTTTTAGTCCGTCTTTTTCAAAACGCTCTGCAAGATACATCGCATTGTGACTGTGTTGTTTCATCCTAATATGTAATGTGCGTAAGTTTTTCATCACACTGGCAGATCGCAAACTGTCCATTGTTGGACCAAGTAACATACTGGCACCACTATTCACATTTTTTAAACTATCAATAAATTCTCGCGAAGCACACGTTACACCACCCACTGTATCACTGCTTCCGTTAATGTATTTCGTTAAACTGTGAATTACAATATCAGCACCTAACTTTGCAGGAGAAACTGATAATGGTGAAAAAGTATTATCGACAACCAATTTCAAATTATGTCTCTTGGCAATTTTTGCCAAACCGGCAATATCAGCTACTTCCAGTAAAGGATTACTCACCGTCTCGCAGTATAAAACTTTAGTTTCTGGAGTAATTGCAGCTTCCACAACGTCTAATTTTGTGATGTCTAAAAAAGTAGTTTTGATGCCCAATCTTGGCGTAAAATTCTTCAAGAAAGCATACGTTCCGCCATATATAGTTCTGCTGGAAACGATGTGATCTCCCGAGCCGCACAATTGCAATAACGTAGGAGTAATCGCCCCCATTCCTGATGCTGAAACATTTGCGGTTTCCGTTCCTTCCATCGCTGCCAATGCTTTGTCTAAGTATAAATTACTCGGGGAGGAATGACGTGAGTACAAGTAACAGCCTTCCATATTGCCTTCAAAAGTATCGAACATTGTTTTTGCCGATAAAAAGGTATAGGTTGAGGAGTCTGAAATGGATGGATTTACGCCACCAAATTCGCCAAAGTACTGTAAATCCTGAATGTTGTCTGCGGGATTGAAATTTTTCATAATTATTTTTTATTGTTATTTGAAGCTATTCCTGCTATTCGCTATATCTTTTATTCGCCGTGGCGAATAAAAGGATGTCGCTGCTATCAGGGCTATGCGATTTCGGTCTGAATAAAATCTATTCAAAATAACAGTGTTATAGATTAATAATCAATACTATTACTTAATATTAGATTTTAAAACTACTAAATTTAAATTATATGATTTAATTTTCTAAATTAGCTTCTCAAAAAGGATTTATATAGATTTTATTTCAATTCAAATTTCAATAAAAATGACATTAGACGCCATCGATAAAAAATTACTTTTTTTAGTGCAATCCGACAGCAAAAAAACAACTAAGGAATTGTCTTTAAAACTTAATCTTTCAGTTACTGCCGTTTACGAACGCATTAAAAAACTGGAGAGAGAAGGGATTATCGATAAATATGTCGTGTTAATCAATCGTTCGAAAGTCGAAAAAGGTTTTGTGGTTTTCTGTCATCTTAAGTTAATACAACACACCAAAGAGTTTCTTACCAAATTTGAAAGTGAAGTGGTAAAACTTAAAGAAGTCCTTGAATGCCATCATGTGAGTGGTGATTATGATTATATACTAAAAATAGTAGTTAAAGATATGGAAGCTTATCGGGAGTTTTTGGTTACAAAATTAACCACATTGGAACATATTGGAAGTACACACAGCACATTCATGATTAGTGAAGTAAAAAACACGACAGTTGTTGATATTTAGAATAAATGTGAATTTAAAGCGGTATTCAATGATAAGTAAATGTTAATTACTAAAAATTCGTAACAAAAAACCTTCTGAATTAAACTTTAAACAAAACTTAATTCCTTAATTTTGTGCAACATTTTATAAAAACACAATAAAAAAATATACTATGAGTTCATTTGACGTAGTCATTATAGGTTCTGGACCAGGCGGATATGTATCAGCAATTCGTTGTGCACAATTGGGTTTCAAAACAGCAATTATTGAAAAATATTCCACTCTTGGAGGAACTTGCTTGAATGTAGGTTGTATTCCTTCAAAAGCATTGCTTGCTTCTTCGCATCATTACAGTGAAATTGCTCATTTTGCAGATCACGGAATTGAAGTTTCCGGTGAAGTAAAAGTGAATTTAGAAAAAATGATTGCACGTAAACAAGCTGTTGTTGATCAAACTTCAGGTGGTGTAAAATTTTTAATGGATAAAAATAAAATTACAGTTCTGGAAGGATTGGGTTCATTTGTAGATGCTACGCATGTTGCTGTTGCAAAAGCAGACGGAACTTCTGAAACTATCGAAGCTAAAAATATCATTATCGCTACAGGTTCAAAGCCTTCTTCTTTACCTTTTATCAAAATTGATAAAGAAAGAATCATCACTTCTACTGAAGCTTTAAAACTTAAAGAAGTACCAAAACATTTAGTGATTATTGGTGGTGGAGTAATTGGGATTGAATTAGGTCAAGTGTATTTAAGATTGGGAGCGCAAGTTTCTGTAGTAGAATATTTAGACAGAATCATTCCTGGAATGGACGCTTCATTGTCTAAAGAACTGACAAAAGTATTGAAGAAACAAGGTATGAAATTCTACGTTTCTCATAAAGTGAAATCAGTAGAAAGAAATGGCGAAGGTGTTGTTGTTCAAGCTGAAAATGCAAAAGGAGAAACAATTACTCTTGAAGGAGATTATTCATTGGTTTCTGTGGGACGTCGTCCGTTTACTGATGGATTGAATGCTGATAAAGCTGGAGTGAAAATCTCAGATAGAGGAATGGTTGAAGTAAATGATCATTTACAAACTAACGTTCCTAATATCTATGCTATTGGAGATGTTGTTCGTGGAGCTATGTTAGCGCACAAAGCAGAAGAAGAAGGAGCAATGGTTGCTGAAATATTAGCGGGTCAAAAACCACATATTGACTATAACTTGATTCCCGGTGTTGTTTATACTTGGCCAGAAGTGGCTGCAGTAGGGCAAACTGAGGAGCAATTGAAAGCTTCTGGTGTAGAATACAAAGCAGGAAGTTTTCCTTTCAAAGCTTTAGGACGTGCTCGTGCAGGTGGAGATTTAGACGGATTTGTAAAAATTCTTGCTGATGCTAAAACGGATGAAGTTTTAGGAGTTCACATGATTGGAGCCCGTTGTGCGGATTTAATTGCTGAGGCAGTTACAGCAATGGAATTCAAAGCATCTGCTGAAGATATTTCAAGAATGTCACATGCACATCCAACATTTGCAGAAGCGATAAAAGAAGCTGCATTAGCCGCTACGGATAATAGAGCTTTGCATGTATAATTAGAAAGTCTAAATTGAGAGATTAATTCTCTTTTAAAAATAAAGAAACCCGTTCAATTGAACGGGTTTCTTTATTTGTTATGAGTTGAGTTTACTTAGCCTTTAGCTATAAATAAACCTTTATAGTTTTCCCAATGACTATAAATTAAAAACAGATTCCCTAAAAATAAGAACACAGCGATTGGTATTCCTTCCGGGGATAAGAAAAAGTTAATAAATAAAATGTTTATGGTTATTGGTAATATTAAGATATTGGCTAATGTGACATACCGTCCGGTAATAAAGGATAATCCACAAAGGAATTCCATTGATTTTGCCAAAGGGATCAAATAAGTAGACGCAACTAAGCCCACATTAAAAGCCTTGAAATTTCCAGTAACTTCTGGTTCTGGTGCTAGTTTTAGAAAGAAGCTTACAGACGCATAAAGTAGCAAAAGTCCAATTAAAGTTCGGATAATAATAATTGCAATTTTCATAGTATATGGTTTTTTAGAGGTTACACATTTGAGAATTATTATTTGGGAATAGCACTTTCATCCATATAGAAAATTTCCCATTGATGCCCGTCTAAATCGGCAAAACTATGTCCATACATCCATCCATGATCTTGTGGCTCCATGTAAATTGAACCACCTGCATCAACTGCATTTTTGACCATTTCATCTACTTTTTCTTTGCTCTCGGCATCCATTGCAAGTAAAACTTCGGTATTTTTATTGGCATTGCAAATTTCTTTTTTGGTAAAGTCTTTAAATCGTTGCTCTGTCACTAGCATAGCAAAAATATTTTCTCCTATAATCATACAAGTAGCCTGTTCATCAGTAAATTGTGGATTGAAAGAAAATCCAAGTGAAGTAAAAAAATCAATTGATTTTTTTAGGTCTTTAACAGCTAAATTGATGAAAATTTTTGAAGCCATAATGAGAATGATTAGACGATTAAAAGAAGCCAAAATTTATCATGCACTATCAAATTTACAAAAAAATAAACTAATTTTAGTATAATCAGTTATTGAAGGTTTATTTTTTATTGTAATTTTGAATTTTAAACACCAATACTTTTTGAGAACTTCAATTTACAAGTCTATTTCTGATCCAAAATTGTTTAAACAGCAACTTTTATTTTGGTCTCAACAGTTTCGAGAAATCATTTATTTAGACAGTAATGATTATCCGCAAAACTATTCCAGTTATGATTGTGTTCTTGCCGTTGATGCCTTTACCGCAATAAAGACGGATTATCACAATGCTTTTGAAGATTTAAAACAATACCAGCAAATTACCAAAGACTGGCTTTTTGGCTATTTATCGTATGATTTAAAAAATGATATCGAGCAGTTACAATCTACTAATTTTGACGGCTTAGATTTTCCCGATTTGTATTTTTTTCAACCTAAGAAGCTGTTTTTATTGAAAGGAAATCAACTCGAAATTCGATATCTCAATATGTGTGACGATGAAGTTGAGGAAGATTTTGAAGAAATTGTCGAAAGCCTAAAGTCAAAAGTCGAAGCTGAAGCTACAATAAAAATTCAACAACGAATATCAAAAGAGAATTATCTTGAAAAGGTTTCGAAAATATTAGAACACATTCATCAAGGTGATATTTATGAAGCTAATTTTTGTATGGAGTTTTTTGCCGAAAATGCTATCATTAATCCAATTAAAAAATTTATAAAACTCAACGAAATTTCTCAGCCTCCATTTGCTGTTTTTTTTAAAAACAACAAACACTTTTTACTTTCGGCAACACCGGAACGCTATTTAAAAAAAGAAGGAGAGCTACTTATTTCACAACCGATTAAAGGAACTGCTAAACGTTTTTCAGATCCAATTGAAGATGAAAAATCAAAAATGCAATTGGCTTTAGACCCAAAAGAAAGAGCCGAAAACATTATGATTACAGATTTAGTTCGGAATGACTTGTCTCGAACGGCACAAAAAGGTTCCGTTGAAGTACAAGAGTTATGTAAAATTTATTCTTTTTTGCAAGTCCATCAAATGATATCAACGGTAACATCAAAAATAGATGCTCAATATTCTGCTGTAGATGCCTTAAAAACTACTTTCCCGATGGGAAGTATGACTGGTGCTCCAAAGATTTCGGTGATGAAAATCATTGAGCAGCTGGAAGAAACAAAACGAGGCTTATATAGTGGAGCAGTAGGGTATTTTGTACCAAACGGAGATTTCGATTTCAATGTGGTTATCCGAAGCATTTTATACAATCAAGAAAAAAAATATGTTTCTTTTTCGGTTGGGAGTGCAATAACTTCACAATCAATTCCTGAAAACGAGTATGAAGAATGTTTGCTTAAAGCAAAAGCTATGCGAGAAGTTTTAAGTTAAATCAAAATGAATTAATTAAATTTGAACATGCTACAGAAATTCCAAAACCATCTTCTTCATAATTTTCAGTTCTTGAACGGAAAAAAAATACTTCTTGCCACAAGCGGCGGGAAAGATAGTATGGTTATGGTTCATTTGTTGCAGCAATTAGATTATAAAATAGGAATCGCACATTGTAATTTTCAATTGCGTGGAATGGAAAGTTTTGAAGATCAGAATTTTGTTCAGGACTATGCTGCTACAAATAATATTCCAGTATTTATAACACAATTTGATACCAAAGCTTTCTCAGAAGATTATAAAATATCTACACAAGTTGCGGCCCGTGAGTTGCGTTACAACTGGTTTTATGAATTATTGGAAACCGAAAAATTCGATTATATTCTTACCGCGCATCATGCCGATGATAATCTGGAAACTTTCCTAATCAACCTCAGTCGAGGGACAGGTTTAGAAGGTTTGATTGGGATTCCGGAACAGAACGAAAAAGTAATTCGTCCACTTTTGGCATTTAGCCAAGAGGAAATGGAAGAATATGCCAGAATAAATAACATTCAATGGCGCGAAGACAGCAGTAATGCATCGGATAAATACCTTCGTAATAAGATTCGTCATCATCTGGTTCCAATGTTAAAGGAATTGAATCCTAATTTTCTTTCTTCCTTTCATAAAACGCAAACCTATTTGCAAGAAGCACAAGTTATGGTTGAAGATGCTTCTATCATGATTTATCAGCAAGTTGCAAAGCAAGATAATGAAGCTATTTATTTTGATTTGCAGCAATTAAAAAAATTACCAAATTATAAATCGTATTTATACCAATGGCTGAAAGAATTTGAATTTTCGGCTTGGGATGATATTTATGATTTGGTTGAAAGCCAATCTGGGAAATACGTTTTTTCTTCTGAATTCCGATTATTGAAAGACAGAGATTCCTTAATCCTAAGCCCGATAAATTCTGCAAATGAAAAGGAGGAATATTCTATTGCTGAAAATCAAAAAGAAGTTAATATTCCCTTAAATCTTTCATTTTGTAAAGTAGCTGACATTAGTATCGTTTCAAATAAAACTATCTTTGTGGACGCTGATAAATTAAAATATCCATTGATTTTGCGCCATTGGAGCGAGGGAGATAGTTTTCAACCTTTTGGGATGAATGGTAAATCGAAGAAAGTGAGCAAGCTTTTTAAAGATGAAAAATTATCATTACTGGAAAAGGAAAACACCTGGCTTTTATGTTCGAATGATAAAATAGTGTGGATTATTAATGTTCGTCAAGATGAACGCTTTAGAATAGATAATACAACAAAGAATATACTTAAAATACAATTAGAATAATGAAGAAACTACTATTTATACTTATTGCTTTTTTGGCTTTTGCCAATGGAAATGCCCAAATTCTTGATCCTGCAAAATGGACCACCAAAATAGAAAAAAAATCAGAGAATAATTATATACTTACTTTTAATGCCATCATAGAAAAAGATTGGCATATGTATTCCCAATTTACAGCTGAAGGCGGATCTTTGCCTTTGGAAATTATTTTCAAAAATCAAAAAGGTAACTTTAATTTAGTTGGCAAAGCCAAAGAAAGCAAAACAACTACAGCTTTCAATGATATTTTTGAAGTTAATGAAACATACTTTGAGAAAAAGGCTCAAATTCAACAAGAAATTACAATTACAAACCCAAAGATTACTAAAATTGAAGTCAATTTGAATTATCAGGTTTGTAAAGAAGCGTGCATCAATATGGAGAAAAGTTTCACCTTTACGATTCCCGCAGCTTCCAAAACAGCAGAAATAGCTTCTGTAGCATCTGATTTAACTGCAATAGATTCAGCCAAAGTTGACACTGCAGTTGTAAATACAGATGTAATTAGGGAAGGAACTGTTACTCCTGAAAAAGTTCCTGTATTAGATTCTAAACCTTCAAAACAAAGAGGATTGTGGTCTATTTTCTTCATTGCTTTTTTATCTGGATTTGCTGCATTGCTTACGCCATGTGTCTTCCCGATGATTCCTATGACGGTAAGTTTCTTTACAAAACAAAGTAAAACAAAAGCGAAAGGAATAAGAAATGCTATTATTTATGGAATTGCCATCATATTTATTTATGTAGTTTTAGGCTTTTTAGTGACTTGGATTTTTGGTGCTGATGCATTGAATGCGTTGTCTACGAATGTTTGGTTTAATATTATTTTCTTTATTCTGTTAGTTGTTTTTGCTGCCTCATTTCTGGGTGCTTTTGAGATTATGTTGCCTAATTCTTGGGCTAATAAAGTCGATAATCAAGCAGACAGAGGCGGAATAATTGGAATTTTATTCATGGCTTTGGCATTAGCAATTGTATCTTTTTCTTGCACAGGACCTATCGTAGGAACACTTTTGGTTGAAGCTGCTTCTAAAGGGGAATTGCGCCAATTGTTGGAATGTTAGGATTTTCATTGGCTTTAGCCTTACCTTTTATGTTGTTTGCGATGTTTCCGGGTTGGTTGAATTCATTGCCAAAATCAGGTGGATGGCTGAATACTGTTAAAGTGGTTTTAGGATTTTTAGAATTGGCATTAGCATTTAAATTTTTGTCAAATGCAGATTTAGTATTGCAATTGCATTTCTTGGAAAGAGAAGTTTTCTTGGTAATTTGGATTGCTATTTTTGGAACACTGGCATTTTATTTATTCGGAAAAATTACGCTTCCGCATGATAGCCCTATGAATCATATTTCGGTAGGAAGATTGTCTTTGGGATTAGTAGTTTTGGCTTTTACAATATATTTGATTCCCGGAATTTGGGGAGCACCTCTAAAATTAATTTCTGGTTTTCCACCTCCAATGACGTATAGTGAAAGTCCATACGGTGTAGGAAACTCAAAAGGTGGTTCGAATGCATCAGCCCAAATTTTGCCGGAAGGCGCACATTTAGGACCACACGATCTTATTGCTTTTGAAGATTATGAAAAAGGATTGGCTTATGCCAAATCAGTAAACAAACCTATTTTGCTTGATTTTACAGGATATGCTTGCGTGAATTGCAGAAAAATGGAAGATTACGTTTGGTCAGACCCTGCGATTTTAAAAATATTACAAGATGAAGTAGTTTTGATTTCTTTGTATGTTGATGATAAAAGAGAATTACCAAAAAGCGAGCAATATGTATCCAAAGAAACGGGTAAAGAAATTGTAAGTGTCGGAAACAAATGGAGTGATTTTCAAATCACTAAATTTAAAGCCAATGCACAACCGTATTACATCATATTAGACAAGGAAGGAAATATGTTATCTGACAAACCAGAAAGTTATAACTCAGACATCAATACATACAAAGGTTGGTTAAGAGAAGGAATTGACAAATTTAAAAAGGCCGAATAGGCCTTTTTTTTGTTCCTGATTTGGACTTTAAAGATATTTTAAAACGTTGCTTTTATAGCATATAAAATTATATTTATGTAGGTTTTATTTGGAGAGATTTTTTATCTTTAAAAATTATTTAATCCAAGAAAACTTATGAAAAAACTACTTAGCATTTCTCTTTTTTTTATTGGCGCAATTCTTTTTGCCCAAGATAAAGCAGCAAATTATGTTGCGGATAATTACACCAAAAAAGAAGTGCATATCAAAATGCGTGACGGAGCAGAATTATTTACTTCGATTTACACCCCTAAAGATGTTTCTAAAAAATATCCAATTATAATGCAAAGAACGCCTTATAATTCAGGACCCTACGGAGAAAATCAGTTCAAGAGAAGTATTTCTCCAAGTGAAACCATGATGAAAGAAGGATATATTGTTGTCTATCAAGATGTTCGTGGCAGGTTCATGAGCGATGGTTTATACGATAATATGCGTGGTTTTATTCCAAATAAAAAAGGAAAAAAAGATACCGATGAAGCTTCGGATACGTATGATACGATTGATTGGCTGGTTAAAAATGTGGCTAATAATAATGGGAATGTTGGGACTTGGGGATTTCTTACCCTGGATTTTATGCCACTTATTCTTTATTGAGTAATCATCCTGCATTAAAAGCAGTTTCTCCACAGGCGTGTATTGCTGATTTCTTTTTTGATGATTTTCATCATAATGGAGCATATTTGTTGAGTTATTGGAAAGTAACGCCATTATTTGGACCTCAAAAAACAAAACGTACTACGGAACCTTGGTATAAATTCACGAATACAGGTACTAATGATGACTACCAGTTTTTCTTGGATGCAGGACCTTTGTCTAATTTAGACAAGTATTACGGTAAGGAAGATGAATTTTGGCAGCAGCTGAAAGACCATTCCAGTTATGATGATTTTTGGCAAAAACGTGGAATTCTACAACATTTAAAAAATATCAAACCAGCAGTAATGACAGTAGGAGGTTGGTTTGACGCAGAAGATTTATACGGTCCTTTAAATACCTATAGTACCATTGAAAAGAGTAGTAAAAACTATAATACAATCGTTATGGGACCTTGGAGTCATGGAGATTGGGCTAGAAATTCTGCAAAACAAGTGATTGGTAATATTAATTTTGGCGACAGTATTTCCGGATATTATCAAAAAAATATTGAAGCTAATTTCTTCCGTCATTTCTTGAAAAATAATGGGAAAGGTGAAAACAAATTACCGGAAGCCTATGTTTTTGATACTGGTAGAAAAGAGTGGCAGACTTTTGCAGTTTGGCCTCCTCAAAATACGGCAAAGCAAGATTTCTTTTTGCAAGATAACCGATTGTCAAAAATGGCAAAGAAGAATTTTGCCTTTGAAGAATTTATCAGTGATCCTAAAAAACCGGTTCCTTATTCTGAGGATATTAAACAGCAAGGGCTTACGCCAAGAAAATACATGACGGATGATCAGCGTTTTGCGGCGAGACGTCCTGATGTGCTAGTTTTTGAAACTGAGGTTTTGGCTGATGACACTACATTGGCTGGAGAAATTTTGGCTAAATTGCAAGTTTCCACTACAGGAACTGATGCAGATTGGATTGTAAAAGTGATTGATGTTTTCCCGAATGATGAACCGGAAACAAAAGAAGTTGCTCCTTATTTAAAGATGAGTAATTACCATATGATGGTGCGCAGTGAAGTAATGAGAGGTCGTTTCAGAAATAGTTTTTCAAAACCAGAGCCTCTTGTTGCCAATGAGAAAACGGCAGTAAATATCAAATTGCAAGATGTTTTTCATACGTTCAAAAAAGGACACAAAATCCAGATTCAAGTTCAAAGTACTTGGTTTCCGTTAATTGATTTGAATCCGCAAACGTTTGTAGACAATATATTTTATGCTAAACCAGAGGATTTTCAGAAACAAACGCATAGAATTTATAATGATTCAAAAATTGAGTTTACGGTTTTAAAATAAAGACTAAAAGTAAAATAAATATCAAAATTCAAATGAGGCTGTCTGTAAAGGCAGCCTTTTTTTATTTATAATTCTAAAGTGATTTGCTGTAATTTGTTTCATCAAATTTTATTAATTGAAACAGAAAACAGTCATAAAAGGGCACTGTTTTTTTAATTATTTTTTTTATTTCTTCTAAAAAAATATAAAAGATGTAGTTGGTAGTTTTTTTTATTCCTTTAATCGAAAATGTATTAAAAATAAGATTAATGTATTCTTAATTATATAATTTAGTGTTTAAGTTTTTGAAAATTAGACAATTGTAATGATGCTTTTTATTAAAAAACTTTGGCTATTAGGGACATATTCTATTGGTTCTGCATTTTATAGTTAGGCGTATAATATCCGTTATTTTATTACTTAAATTAAATAAATATGAAAACATTTCTACTCAAATCACATTTTTTAACGATTGTTTTTCTTGCTGCAAATTTATTTTTTGCAAGTGTTGCTTTTGGTCAAGCAACGGTAACTACCGACAAGGATGATTATGGTCCCGGAGAGTATGTAATTATTACTGGAACAGGATGGACACCGGGCGAGACCGTAACATTGCATTTTGATGAAACACCTAAGCCGGCAACATGTCTTCTTCCGCATGACATGACTGCTGTAGCTGACTCCAGCGGTAATATTTATAACAATCAATTTTTAATAAAAATCAACCATATTGGAGTCGCCTTTTTGCTAACAGCAACAGGACAAACCTCAGGATTAATTGCAACAAGGAATTTTACGGATGGTCAATTGTCTGAACTTACTATTGGTGTGCAGTCAATTATACCTACATCAGGAAATGTAACTCAGGTCAATTATGCTAGTTCTATAAAAATAGTCGCGAATAATAATAATACAGCTATTATTACATTAAATGTTACAGGATTGCCTACTGGAGTGCTTTTCAGTCCACAAAGTATTTCTATAAATGGAAATAATACTGCTCAATTCACTTTAACATTAACTACTGGGATAAATACTCCGGTTATATTATCTCCAGGACAGATATTTAATGTTACTGCTTCAACTCCACACGTTAATGGTGTAACTTCTGATACAGAGAGTGGAAGGTTAATTGTGTCTTCAGCTCAATGTACCCAACCTTCAGCTCCAACAATATCAAGTCCTGTTAATTATTGCCAAGGAGCGACAGCAAATGCTCTAACAGCAACAGGTAGCAATTTGTTATGGTATACAGTTGCAACAGGAGGAATAGGCAACGTTACTGCGCCGACACCAACAACTTCTTTGTCTGGAACCACAAGTTATTACGTAAGCCAAACAGTAGGTTGTGAAAGTCCTAGAGCAAAAATTGATGTTACGGTAAATGCATTACCTGTAGCACCAAATGCTGGAAATTATAGTGGAGCGTATGATGGTTTACCACATGTTGGTTCAGCTATCGCTGGTGCTGGAGAGACTATTGACTGGTACACTACTTTATCAGGAGGGAATCCAACAAGTGCTCCATCAGGAACAAATGTTGGCGTATATTCAGCTTATGCAGAAGCTAGAAATATAACTACTGGTTGTGTAAGTGCAACTAGAACATTAGTCTCAGTGACAATAACTAAAGCAAATGCAGTTGTAAACGTAACAGGTTATACAGGAACATACGATGGATTGGCACACGGAGCTACAGGAAGTGCTACGGGAATTGGTTCAGACAACTTAAGTTCAGGATTAAGCTTAGGAGCAACATTTACCAATGTTCCCGGAGGAACGGCAAACTGGACTTTCGAAGGCGGAACAAATTATATGGATGAATCCGGAAGTGTTGAAATTATCATATCACAAGCGGATGCCTTGGTAACTGTAACAGGTTATACAGGAACATACGATGGATTGGCACACGGAGCCACAGGAAGTGCTACAGGAATTGGTTCAGAGAACTTAAGTTCAGGATTAAGCTTAGGAGCAACATTTACCAATGTTCCCGGAGGTACAGCAGACTGGACTTTCGAAGGCGGAACAAATTATATGGATGAATCCGGAAGTGTTGGAATTATCATATCACAAGCAAATGCAGTTGTAAACGTAACAGGTTATACAGGGACATACGATGGATTGGCACACGGAGCTACAGGAAGTGCTACGGGAATTGGTTCAGACAACTTAAGTTCAGGATTAAGCTTAGGAGCAACATTTACCAATGTTCCCGGAGGAACGGCAAACTGGACTTTCGAAGGCGGAACAAATTATATGGATGAATCCGGAAGTGTTGAAATTATCATATCACAAGCAAATGCAGTTGTAAACGTAACAGGTTATACAGGAACATACGATGGATTGGCACATGGAGCTACAGGAAGTGCTACAGGAATTGGTTCAGAGAACTTAAGTTCAGGATTAAGCTTAGGAGCAACATTTACCGATGTTCCCGGAGGTACAGCAGACTGGACTTTCGAAGGTGGAACAAATTATCTAGATGAATCCGGAAGTGTTGAAATTGTCATATCACAAGCAGATGCTTTGGTAACTGTAACAGGTTATACAGGGACATACGATGGATTGGCACACGGAGCTACAGGAAGTGCTACGGGAATTGGTTCAGACAACTTAAGTTCAGGATTAAGCTTAGGAGCAACATTTACCAATGTTCCCGGAGGAACGGCAAACTGGACTTTCGAAGGCGGAACAAATTATATGGATGAATCCGGAAGTGTTGAAATTATCATATCACAAGCAAATGCAGTTGTAAACGTAACAGGTTATACAGGAACATACGATGGATTGGCACACGGAGCTACAGGAAGTGCTACGGGAATTGGTTCAGACAACTTAAGTTCAGGATTAAGCTTAGGAGCAACATTTACCAATGTTCCCGGAGGAACGGCAAACTGGACTTTCGAAGGCGGAACAAATTATATGGATGAATCCGGAAGTGTTGAAATTATCATATCACAAGCGGATGCCTTGGTAACTGTAACAGGTTATACAGGAACATACGATGGATTGGCACACGGAGCCACAGGAAGTGCTACAGGAATTGGTTCAGAGAACTTAAGTTCAGGATTAAGCTTAGGAGCAACATTTACCAATGTTCCCGGAGGTACAGCAGACTGGACTTTCGAAGGCGGAACAAATTATATGGATGAATCCGGAAGTGTTGGAATTATCATATCACAAGCAAATGCAGTTGTAAACGTAACAGGTTATACAGGGACATACGATGGATTGGCATACGGAGCTACAGGAAGTGCTACGGGAATTGGTTCAGACAACTTAAGTTCAGGATTAAGCTTAGGAGCAACATTTACCAATGTTCCCGGAGGAACGGCAAACTGGACTTTCGAAGGCGGAACAAATTATATGGATGAATCCGGAAGTGTTGAAATTATCATATCACAAGCAAATGCAGTTGTAAACGTAACAGGTTATACAGGAACATACGATGGATTGGCACATGGAGCTACAGGAAGTGCTACAGGAATTGGTTCAGAGAACTTAAGTTCAGGATTAAGCTTAGGAGCAACATTTACCGATGTTCCCGGAGGTACAGCAGACTGGACTTTCGAAGGTGGAACAAATTATCTAGATGAATCCGGAAGTGTTGAAATTGTCATATCACAAGCAGATGCTTTGGTAACTGTAACAGGTTATACAGGGACATACGATGGATTGGCACACGGAGCTACAGGAAGTGCTACGGGAATTGGTTCAGACAACTTAAGTTCAGGATTAAGCTTAGGAGCAACATTTACCAATGTTCCCGGAGGAACGGCAAACTGGACTTTCGAAGGCGGAACAAATTATATGGATGAATCCGGAAGTGTTGAAATTATCATATCACAAGCAAATGCAGTTGTAAACGTAACAGGTTATACAGGAACATACGATGGATTGGCACATGGAGCTACAGGAAGTGCTACAGGAATTGGTTCAGAGAACTTAAGTTCAGGATTAAGCTTAGGAGCAACATTTACCGATGTTCCCGGAGGTACAGCAGACTGGACTTTCGAAGGTGGAACAAATTATCTAGATGAATCCGGAAGTGTTGAAATTGTCATATCACAAGCAGATGCTTTGGTAACTGTAACAGGTTATACAGGGACATACGATGGATTGGCACACGGAGCTACAGGAAGTGCTACAGGAATTGGTTTAGTAAACATAGGTTCAGGATTAAGCTTAGGAGCAACATTTACCGATGTTCCCGGAGGTATAGCAAACTGGACTTTCGAAGGCGGAACAAATTATATGGATGAATCCGGAAGTGTTGAAATTATCATATCACAAGCAGATGCTTTTGTAACTGTAACAGGTTATACAGGAACATACGATGGATTGGCACATGGAGCTACAGGAAGTGCTACAGGAATTGGTTCAGACAACTTAAGTTTAGGATTAAGCTTAGGAGCAACATTTACCAATGTTCCCGGAGGTACAGCAAACTGGACTTTCGAAGGCGGAACAAATTATATGGATGAATCCGGAAGTGTTGAAATTATCATATCACAAGCAAATGCAGTTGTAAACGTAACAGGTTATACAGGAACATACGATGGATTGGCACATGGAGCTACAGGAAGTGCTACAGGAATTGGTTCAGAGAACTTAAGTTCAGGATTAAGCTTAGGAGCAACATTTACCGATGTTCCCGGAGGTACAGCAGACTGGACTTTCGAAGGTGGAACAAATTATCTAGATGAATCCGGAAGTGTTGAAATTGTCATATCACAAGCAGATGCTTTGGTAACTGTAACAGGTTATACAGGGACATACGATGGATTGGCACACGGAGCTACAGGAAGTGCTACAGGAATTGGTTCAGACAACTTAAGTTCAGGATTAAGCTTAGGAGCAACATTTACCAATGTTCCCGGAGGTACAGCAAACTGGACTTTCGAAGGAGGAATAAATTATATGGATGAATCCGGAAGTGTGGCAATAGTAATCAATAAAGCAATTGCGAATATTACAGTAGCGCCTTACAATGTTACTTATGACGGAAATCCTCATACGGCTACATTTACAGCAGTCGGAGTAGAAGCAATTCCTGTGGATCTTACAACGTTAATGAATGTAAGCGCAACTACGCATATCAATGCCGCTACTTATAATGGAGATGTTTGGAGTTTTGCAGGTAATAATAACTACGCTGCAACCAGCGGAACTGTTAATAATGCTATTAGCAAGCGTGCAATCACCATCACAGCTGATCCTAAATATAAGTATAGCGGACAAGTTGATCCTCCGTTGACTTACCAAGTAAATGGTACACTTGTAGTTAATACAGCATTAGCAGCAAATACTTCAGTTGATGCTTTTACGGGAAGTCTTTCAAGAATTGTAGGTGAAAGTAGTGGAATTTATCAAATCAACCAAGGTACAGTAAGTTTGAGTGCAAATTATCAATTAACTTATATTGCATCAAATCTAACTATTACTTGCGTTACAATTGATGCCAGCGCAAGTAGTACTCCTGTTGCATTAGGTTCGCCCGTTACACTTCGTGCTACCGTTTCTCCTCCAGCTGAAGGCGTAACAGTTTTATTTACAGTTGATAATGGTAGTGCTAATGGCATAACTACTTATCAGGCAGTAACGATTGTAGGTGGTTTAGCTATTAGCTCACCAATTAACTTGCCAGTAGATGTGTATTTGATAACCGCTACAGCTGGTACTGGGTGTACTTCATCAGTAGCCTACTTACCTGTATATGATCCTAATGGAGGATTTGTAACTGGTGGAGGATGGATTATGTCTCCGGCTGGTGCTTATGCTTTAAACGCAACAACTTTAACTCTTGCAGGAAAAGCAAACTTTGGATTTGTAGCCAAATACAAAAAAGGAAACAATGAGGTGGATGGAAATACAGAGTTTCAATTTCAGACTGGAAATCTTAACTTCAAAAGTAGTTCGCATGATGCAATGTCACTAGTAATTGCAGGAGCACAAGCTACATACAAAGGCAAAGGAACTATAAACGGAGTTCCAGGCTATAGCTTTATGGTATCTGCAATAGATGGTGAAAAGAAATCAGCTGGTGTAACAGATAAATTTAGAATAAAAATCTGGAATGGAGCAGGGGTTGTATATGATAATCAGACTGGTGCTGCGGATAATGCCGATGCAACAACAGCAATTGGTGGTGGTTCTATAGTAATACATGAAGTGAAGAAAAATGGAGCTGCAAAAGTGGTAATTGTTGAGAAAACCCCAGAAATTGTGCCATTCGCTATAACAGCATATCCAAACCCTTCTGCGCAATATTTTATTATTGACATAAAAGGCGGTACCAATGAAAAAACAGAAGTGATTGTATATGATATATTAGGAAGAATGGTGAAACATATTCAAAATAGTGATAGCAAAGAAATCAAGTTTGGTGAAGAGCTTTCATCAGGTTCGTATATTGCGATTATCAATCAGGGTACTCAACAAAAAACAGTGAGACTGATAAAACAATAAAGCTCATTTTAATTACAGGTTTAAATTAACTCCATTTCAATATTAATTGGGATGGAGTTTTTTTATATACTAATTTTATTGTTTTTAGAATTTTAGTTCTTTGAAAAAGGAAATTTATAATATTTAATGGTTACGTCTAAGGTTCCAATGAAATGATTTCAATTCAATTTCTATTGAAGTAATTAATACATTGAAAGCCTAAATGAACTTGTTTGTAATGGAGTCTACTGTTTGTAATGGATAGATTTTATTAAGGTAAATAAGAGAGATGTTTCGTTTTATTAGAAAACCATACATGTTTTACTTAATGGTAAAATAAAGTTTGAAGATGGAAAAGAAATTCAATATGTTTCTTTGATTTTAAGCAAAAAAAAAACACTCTGAATGCTCAGAGTGTTTTTTAGTTTATTGTATAAAAATCGATTTATAGAAACTCACCGTGTTGAGAAATATCTAAACCTAATTCTTCTTTTTCTTCACTTACTCTTAGTGGAGTTATTTTATTTACAATAAAGAAAAGGAAATAAGATGCTGAAAATGCAAATACTGAAACTATAACTAAAGCAGTTAATTGATTTAAAAATAATGTAGCATCACCAAAGATAAGTCCTTGGTTGTCTCCTACTACTGAGTTAACAGTTTTAGAAGCGAATACACCTGTTAATAGCATACCAACCATACCACCAACACCGTGACAAGCAAATACATCTAAAGCATCATCAATTTTACCTTTAGGGAATTTACTAACCACTAGATTACTAACAATACTGGCAAATATACCGATGAACATTGCATGAGGAATAGTTACAAAACCTGCAGCAGGCGTAATAGCTACTAAACCTACAACAGCACCAATACATGCTCCCATTGCAGAAAGTTTGTGTCCAAGAATTTTATCAAGAAATACCCAAGCCATTCCAGCAGCAGCAGCAGCTACAGTTGTTGTACCTAATGCTTGTACAGCTAAACCATTAGATCCTAATGCTGAACCTGCATTGAAACCAAACCATCCAAACCATAATAAACCAGTACCTAACAATACGTAAGTAATACGTGCAGGGTTAACTTTTTGTATTTTTCTTTTTCCTAAGAAAATTGCTCCGGCTAGTGCAGCCCATCCAGCGCTCATGTGAACTACAGTTCCTCCAGCGAAATCTAATACTCCCATTTTAAAGAAAACACCATCTGGATGCCAAGTCATGTGTGCTAATGGAGCATAAACAAGTAATATGAATAATACCATAAATAATAGGTAAGCCCAGAAACGAATTCTTTCTGCAAAAGCTCCTGTTATTAAGGCAGGTGTAATGATTGCAAATTTTGCTTGAAATAAAGCAAACAACATAAAAGGTATTGTAGGAGCAAGACTCCATGCGGTATTTGTATTAACACCTTGAAAAAACAAATTAGGTAACGGATTACCAATTATTCCTCCTATTGTAGGACCAAATGATAAACCAAAGGCAACAACTACCCATAAAACAGTAACAATTATCATTGCCATAAAACTTTGAAGCATAGTACTGATGACATTCTTTTTTCCTACCATTCCCCCGTAGAAAAAACCAAGACCTGGTGTCATTATCAATACAAGTGCAGTTGCAACAATCATCCAAGCTGTGTCGCCGGTATCAAATTTTACAGCTTCTGTTGGAGCAGGGCTGTCAATTATGAAATAATTTGAACAAAGGGTTAATACCAAAATCGTGATTAATATCACACTTAAAATAATTTTTCGCATTGTTTTTTAGTTTTAAATTTCGATAAAAATATAAAAATCATTAATAAGCCCCTTTAAAAATATGACTTAATGTTTTATTTTTGTCATTTTTTTAATCTAGACCCTATTTCATTATGGGTATATTATAATTTAAAGTTAAAATTTGCAATTTGTTAAAGTAAGGTTAAGAGAAATTATCTTTTTAGGAGATAATATAACAATTATTTTAAGAATTAGTAAGTCTATATCCTAACGCTTCTGTTTTTTATACTAAAAGTTGAATATCATTAAAAAAAATGCACCAATCGAAATGAATACAATTGATGCAATTTTTTAAAGTTAAAGTTAATGAATTATGTCTTTATTTTAAAAGATGTTGGCTTAGAATTTTATACACTTCATTGATGTTGTTTCCTCCTTTACCAAATTGTTTGACAATTGGTGTATTATCGTTGTTTAACCAAATTTTTAATTCTGCATCCAAATCCATTATACCGGCACTTTCTTTAGAGAATTTCTTGATGCTGGAATAGGGGATTGATACATAATCAGCTTTGGTTCCAACCAATTGTTTTTCGACTAAAATCAGCCTTTTATTAGTAAAAACAAACATGTCACGGATGAGTTTGAATGCTTTCTCAATTATTTCTCCATCAATTAAGATTGGCTCAAATTCTTTTGAAACATTTTCAATGTTTACTTCAGATGCATTGCCTAAGATGGCATTAAATAGTCCCATTATTTTAATTTATTTTTGATTGTATTTTGTTTTATATCTTTCGTTCAGCTTTGTTTGATGCGTTTCCAGACTAATCGTTCTTCCTTGAATAAAAGCATTGGTCAATTTATTGGTTCTCATGTCTAAAGCATCACCTTCGGATATAAATAAAGTAGCATCTTTTCCTTGCTCTAAGGTGCCACATTGAGCATCAATTCCCAATATTTTGGCAGTATTTGATGTTATTAATTGCAAAGCTTGCTCTTTGTCTAGACCATATGCAGCACATGTTCCCGCTAAAAACGGTAAGTTTCTAGTGTTCATTCTTTCATGTGCACCACTATTTTCTAAGCCTACCATAACACCTTTGTCTGTCAATAATTTAGCTGATTTGTATGGTAAGTCAATATCATCATCATCATTTTCTGGCATTTCATGAACTCGTTTAAGTAATACGCCAATATTATTTTTTTGCAATAATTCGGCTGTTTTGTAGGCTTCGTATCCACCAACAATTACCATTTTCTTAACTCCATTTTCTTTTGCAAATTGTACTGCATCGATAATTTGTTTTTCTTCATCGGCATGAATAAATAATGTTTGGCTTCCATCAAACAATCCTTTAGTAGATTCTAAAACCAAATTTCGATCTTTTGAACCATCCCCTAAATAGGCTTTGGCATTAGCTAAAAAAGCAGACAGCTCTAAAACTTGTTTTGCATAATCCTTATTGGTTTCAATACCTCCTGGTTCAAATCGGGAACCTGATCTTCTAAAAGTAGTAGGGAAGTTAACATGAATTCCATCATTTTCTTTTATAAGTGCATCTTTCCAGTTCCAAGCATCCAGTTGAACAATTGATGAAGAACCAGATATTGTTCCGCCACGTGGTGTGATTTGAGCCATCAAAATGCCGTTTGGTCTAACAGTTTCTATTACTTTAGAGTCAGCCGTATAGGCAATAATACTTCTAACATTAGGGTTCATGGTCCCAATCTCGTCTTCATCATCAGAAGATTTTACGGCGTCAATTTCTACTAAACCCAGTGTTGAATTTGGGGCAATAAAGCCGGGATAAACATGTTTTCCTGCGGCGTCAATAGTGAGATCATACGCGCCTTCTGCAAGCCGAATCACTCTGGCATCTGCTACCAAATTAATTTTTCCGTCAACGAATCCTATTGCGCTGTTCTCGATTATTTCTCCATTTCCTAAATGTGCCGTAGCATTAAGAATCAAAATAGATTTTGATTGCTTAACGGCTGGTGTTTGTTGTGCTCTTGCAAGTATTGAGATGCTACAGACTAACACTAAAAGATATATTTTTTTACTAATCATATTTATATATTTTTAAAAATTGCTTTGCTTTTTTGTAAAAGCTCGGTTTTTTGAAATTCAAATTATTCCGCTATTCTTCCATAGTATCACAGTGGTATTCTTTTTTCTCTGTTTTTTTAGGTTCTTGAGTGATCATCCCTTTATTTTTCTCTTGCAATAATTGACCAATCAACTCATTTCGTTCTTTAGCAATAGCTACTCTTTGTTCTGCATCTTTTTGAGCATCATAATAGACTACACCTTCGATTAACGTTTTTTCAGCTTTTGCATAAATAGATAACGGATTGGCATTCCACAATACAATATCAGCATCTTTACCTACTTTTATACTTCCTACTTTATCATCGATATGTAATAATTTAGCAGGATTCAAGGTTACAAATTTCCATGCGTCTTCTTCTGAAATATTACCATATTTTACTGCTTTTGCTGCTTCTTGATTCAATCTTCTTGACATTTCAGCATCATCAGAGTTGTAGGCTACCACAAGTCCAGCATTGTGCATAATAGGTCCATTGAAAGGAATGGCATCATTTACTTCAAATTTATAAGCCCACCAATCTGAGAAAGTTGAGGCTCCTACACCATGCTCTTTCATTTTATCGGCAACTTTATATCCTTCAAGAATATGGGTATATGTATTTACTTTAAAATTAAATTTATCAGCTACATTCATTAACATCAAAATTTCCGATTGTACATAAGAGTGACAAGTAATGAAACGCTCTTTATTTAATATTTCAGCTAATGTTTGTAGTTCTAAATCCACTCTTGGAGCTTTCGCTTTTGCTTTTTTACCAGTTGCATTGTAATTTTTCCAAGCGGTATCGTATTCTTTAGCACGTTGAAAGTAATCTGTAAAAACTTGTTCCACACCCATTCTGGTTTGAGGAAAACGAGTAGGATTAGTGATTCCCCAGTTTGCTTGTTTTACATTTTCTCCCAAAGCAAACTTGATAAAACCAGGTTGATCTTTGTAAAGCATCTCTTCTGCAGAAGCGCCCCATTTCCATTTTACAATTGCAGAACGTCCACCTATTGGATTTGCTGAACCGTGTAATAATTGAGAAATGGTAACTCCACCGGCTAAATCTCTGTATATATTAATGTCTTCAGAATTTACTACATCTTGGATGGTTACTTCGGCACTGGAATTGTGTCCGCCTTCATTTACACCATTAGAAATTGCAATATGAGAATGCTCATCAATAATTCCGCTGGTTAAATGTTTGCCTTTCGCATCAATAATTGTTGCTGAAGCGTCAGCAATATTTTTTCCAATAGAGGCAATTTTTCCGTTTTTGACCAATACGTCAGTTTCTACTAAAATACCGTCTTTTTCATTGGTCCAAACGGTAGCATTTTTAAATAAAAGTGTTTGTGTAGTTGGTTTTTTCAAATTACCATAAGCAACATTTGGAAATGTTGTAGGCATAATTGCATTGTTCTTTTCAATTTTTGAGGAATCGATAGCTTTTACAAAAGGAGCTGTTTTTATTGCTGACCATTTCACTTCATTTCCATTGAATAAAACCGCTTTTCCTGAAAGAGTCTGATTGTCTTCAACATATCCAATTAATCTTGTGAAGCTGGTTTTAGTAGAATCGATAGGTTTGATTACCGTTGAAATCCAGTTATTGGTAAAAGTAAGTTTCGATTTTATTTTTTTGTTGTCAACAGTTGTTATTTCAGATTTTGGTGCTGAAACTTCGCCATCAATCTTCCATTTGTATTTTTCAGTGTTAATGGTTAAATCATAATTTCCACGAATATCTTTAATTGTAATATCGTTAATTACAAATTTGTTCCCTTGAATCCAGTTTTCATATAATATTGTTTTTTCATTGAAAATCTCACCGGATGCAATTATAAAATTGGCTAAACTTCCTGTTTTCAAACTTCCTATTTCATTGCTTTTTCCTAAAATTGAAGCAGGAATAGTTGTCAAAGCTTCTAATGCTTTCGTTTTATCAAATCCGTATTTAATGGCTCTTAATAGGTTCGGTCTAAAATCTTCCAGCTTTTTTAACTTGTCAGTCGTCAAAGCGAAAACAATTCCATTATCAGATAAAACTTTAAGATTGGTTGGTGCTTGATTCCAAAAACGCAAATCTTTCAATTCCATTTGATTGGCTTGGTTTGGGTCAGAAACATCATAAGCTTCCGGGAAATTGATTGGAATAATAAATTTCGAATTTGTTTTTTTGATTTCTTCAATTCGTTCAAATTCATTTCCGTTTCCTTTCAAGATGTAATTTAAACCAAATTCTTTCGCTATTTTGGAAGCTCTCAAACTGTTTAATTTGTCTTCTGAAGCAAATATTTGAACTAGTTTTTCATTATTGGATAAGGCTTCCAAGGATAAATCTTTGGTTGTGGCGTTTCCTTTTTTGTACCAATCCAAATCTAAATACATTTGACGAAGTAATGCCATCATTCCCATCAAAGAACTTGGATAGGCTTGATTTGTTGTGGCACTTTTAGTAAATGCAAAATGATTGGTTACTTTATCAGATAATAATTGATTGCTTTTTTCAAAATTATTCAAGGCAATCAGTGTTCCTGATCCGCGAGCAATTCCGTCTTGAACGTGAGTTCCTACGATACCAAATCCTGCTTTCAATAATTCTTCGGCTTTCGTTTGGTCGTATTTAAAGCTTTCATATCCATTTACTTCTGAACGAATACTTTCATTCCAGTAATGCCCTGTTTTTTTGGTGTCATACAAAGGATTTCTTTCAGTACTGCTGATTCCTTTTGGTTTTTCGATTCCAAAACTGGTGTACATATCAATAAAGGAAGGGTAAATTGATTTTCCTTCTAAGTTAATTGTCATGCAGTTTTTAGGAATAGCGATGTTATTTCCTGCACCAATAACTTTTCCGTTTTGGATTAATAAAGTCCCTTTTTCAATAATTTGTGTTGGTGTAACATAAATTTTTGCATTTGTAAAAGCGGTAAAATTGGTGTTTTTGTTTTGAACACTTTCATTATTGGGAAAGTACTCTTGTGCGTAGGTTTTTGGTAATAAAACACTGAAATACAGTAGAAGTAAGATTTTTTTCATAGTATAGTTTCTAATTATTCTCTAAAAGTAAAAAAAGGAATATGTTAAGCATTATTTTTTTTAGATTTTAACATTTGTTTTTTGAAGAAAAAAAACAAATCGAGCGACTCCGTAATATTATTCTAATTATTTTGACATAATTTTCTACTATTCTGTATCATTTTTAAATTTTGTAGGAATAATTATAATAATTAAAAAATGTTTAGCTAATTTTAGAATCAAATAAGTAAATATGCTAGTTAAAGTTTTTGGTAGTGCTGTTTTTGGAGTGGAAGCCACAACAATTACCGTAGAGGTAAATATTGATAAAGGTATTGGATATCATTTAGTTGGCTTGCCAGACAATGCTATCAAAGAAAGTAGTTATCGTATTGCGGCGGCACTCAAAAATAATGGATACGCCATGCCGGGAAAAAAAATTACCATCAATATGGCGCCTGCTGATTTGCGCAAGGAAGGTTCTGCGTATGATTTGACTTTAACAATTGGAATTTTAGTAGCATCCGGGCAAATCAAAGCAGAGGATATTGATAAATACATCATTATGGGAGAACTTTCCCTTGATGGGAGCCTTCAGCCGATACGTGGTGCTTTGCCAATTGCCATAAAAGCCAAAGAAGAAGGTTTTAAAGGCTTTTTTCTTCCAAAGCAAAATGTAAAAGAAGCGGCGATTGTGGCTGGTTTAGATGTATATGGAATCGAAAATGTACAGGAAGTTATTGATTTCCTCGAAGGAAAAGGAACGCTGGAACCAACAACAATTGATACCAGAGCCGAATTTTATAAAACATTAGATTTTCCAGAATTCGATTTTAGTGATGTTAAAGGACAAGAAAGTATCAAGCGTTGCATGGAAATTGCAGCAGCCGGCGGACATAATATTATTTTGATTGGTCCACCAGGTGCAGGAAAAACAATGTTAGCCAAACGATTACCCAGTATTTTACCGCCGATGACCTTGCGTGAAGCGTTAGAAACAACTAAAATTCATAGTGTTGCCGGAAAATTAAAGGAAGTAGGGTTGATGAATCAACGTCCGTTTCGAAGTCCTCATCATACTATTTCGAATGTGGCGCTTGTTGGAGGAGGAAGTTATCCACAGCCCGGCGAAATTTCTATGGCGCATAACGGGGTCTTGTTTCTGGATGAGTTGCCGGAATTTAAGAGAGATGTTTTGGAAGTAATGCGTCAACCTTTGGAAGATAGAGAAGTGACAATTTCCAGAGCTAAGTTTACGGTTACTTATCCTTCCTCGTTTATGTTGGTAGCGAGTATGAATCCGAGTCCAAGTGGTTTCTTCAATGATCCTGATTCTCCACAAACTTCTTCGCCTCACGAAATGCAACGGTATCTGAGTAAGATTTCAGGACCTTTATTGGATAGAATTGATATTCATATCGAAGTAACTCCAGTTCCTTTTGAAAAATTATCTGATGACCAAAAAGCAGAGAGCAGTGTTGACATTCGAAAAAGAGTGACTTCAGCTCGTGAAATTCAAACCGAACGCTTTGAGCAAATGGAAAACATCCATTACAATGCGCAAATGAATACCAAACACATTCGGGAATATTGTGCCTTGGACGATGTTTCCAAGCAATTACTAAAAACGGCCATGGAACGATTGAATCTTTCCGCTAGGGCCTACGATCGTATTTTGAAAGTAGCCAGAACAATCGCCGATTTGGACGCAGCTCCTACAGTAATTTCGAGCCATATTGCAGAGGCAATTCAGTATAGAAGTTTGGATAGAGATGGTTGGTTGGGCTAAAATAGATTTCAGGTTTTTGATTAACGATATTTGATTTTAGATATTTAACAGCTGCAAAATTGAGAATACGCTCGCGCTAGCGGGGAAAAAAGAAAAGTATAGAAATAAATACGTCAAAAAAGAGATTTCGATAGGAATCTCTTTTATTTTTGCCAAATGTTAGAAATTCTGTACCAAGACGAATATATTATTGCAATTAATAAACCAAGTGGATTGCTGGTCCACAAATCATTTTATGCGCGTGATGCAAAAGTTTATGCGATTCAAGAATTGAGAAATCAAATAGGAGGGCAACATGTTTATCCTATTCATCGGTTAGATCGCAAAACATCTGGTGTCTTGTTATTTGCGTTGGACAAGGACGTTTTAAAAATTATGAATGATCGTTTTGCCACACGCGAAGTCGAAAAAAAGTATTTAGCAATTTTACGTGGTTGGTCACCCGAAGAACTAACGATTGATTATGATTTAACCAATGATGATGGCATTATACAAAATGCAATAACCTACTTTCATCGATTGCAAACTACCCAAATTGAGTTAGAATTTAACAATAAACCAACGTCACGATATTGTTTGGTAGAAGCGATTCCTGAAACGGGACGTATGCATCAATTACGAAAACATTTTAAACATATTTTTCATCCCATTTTAGGAAGTCGGCCACATGGTTGTAACAAACAAAATAAATTATGGTTGGAAAATTTTGAACTGAAAGGAATGATGCTTCATGCACATCAGTTAATTTTTAATCATCCCATAACAAATGAACCACTTATCTTGAATGCAAAGATTAATGAAGAGTTTAGTAGAGTAGGTACTATTCTTAAACTAGATTTGAATACCTATGAATAGAATACTAATTTGTAAAGTAATGCTTTACATTATTGTTGTATTTGGAAACAACAGATTTTATATTTTTTATCAACTATTTAGATTTCAGATATTTATCTCTGCTAAATCGACAATGTGCCACACGAAAGGATTCGTGCGGCAGCGGGGGGATATTCCATATTTTCGTTAATTATTGTTTATTAAGTTTACTTTGTTAAATATTACGCCTAACGTTCCCGCTCTACAAGCAGTTTAGGATTAAATCAGCGTTAATTTTCGGATTTGCCAAATCTTCCAAATACAAACCAATTTTTCCATTAAGCCAAATCCCCAAATTGATTGTAGCGTGTGTTAGTGGCTGTATTTTTCTCTTTCCATATCATATTTCTCTTCCGATATTTTGCATTTATAAAGCTCTATATCATTTTCAAAACAAAAGTTTTTGACGTTTTCAAATTCGTCATTTGGAAAATTTACACCGACTATTATTTCTTTAATCAAAGTATGTGGCACTTTATAAAGACAAATGTCATATGGTTTGGTTGATATTACTTTATCCGCTTGTCTAAGCATAACTAAAAGTCTCTCTTCTTCTTCGTATTCCCAATCTTTGGATTTTGATAATACAACTTGAAAGTCAATTGAAACGCCTTTTTCAAGTGGAACTTTAATTCTTGCATCACTATAAATTACAGGCATAAATATTTTTTCTACGTTTGCTATTTTCTTATATAGACTAAAGTAAGGATCTTGTGAATTAAAACCAATGCAAAGGCCTTTATGTGAATTTGTGTAATGTGCCCACATTAACGTACTATCCCATCTTCTTGTCAAAGAAAGAATACCTAAATGGGTGTTGAGATTTTTAATTGCGTTTTCAAGAAAGTGTGTTTTTACATTTCCTACGTCATTATTTTTCAACTTTTTAACTTGCGTTTTATATTCTCCTAGTTGAACGTTTTTCAACTCGAACTTTTTAGATTTTTCAAGTTGAGATTTTTCAATCAATGCAATGTTTTCAGTGTAGATTTTTTTAAGTATTTCAAGAAAATCATCTATCGTAGGTATGGCAGGCAGAAATTCAAAAGGATCATTTAATTCGGCAGGTTGAGTTATTCTTAGAAGCTCATCATCTAAATATGCTATTCGTTCTTTTGGTAAAAATTTATATACAATTTCTGTCATAAGTTATTTTTTCTACGTTAATATAGCCACTAACTAGTTTACATGTATGACAAAATCATACCAAGCCACCCAATTTAGGATAGATGGGTATGACAACGTTCATACTATTTACTTCAAATATATTGATTTTTTCTTACAATTCATCTAGCTCTTTGAACTTACAAAATGGTATTATGAAAGTAAAAACGCTCTAAATAGCCCCGATTACTTCACTTAGCTTTTATTTTAAGTGGAGTTCAGTGAACTTCGTTTGAAATGAAAAACCTTCTTAGGGCTGGTGTTCAGCCCTAAGAAGGTTTGTAATGTATAGCGGGAAATACGTTCTTAAGAAACGAACTTATTCTGCTCCTAAAAAACAATAAAAATTAATTATCTATTAGAGCGTCGGTCATTATTTTGACTCGGGCGTCTTGGGCCAAAACTGTTATTGCTGCTTCGGTTTGAGGTGTCTGTTTTTGGTTTTCGCGGAGTTGAATCGCGCTGTTGTCTTCCTTGCCCTTGTTTAATCGGTTCTTTGGAAGCGTTAGGGTCTGGCTCAAAACCTTTGATATTTTCTATTGGTAATTTCAAGCCTACCAATTTTTCTATATCACGTAAAAAGACAGTTTCGTCCGGACTGAATAACGAAATAGCTTCTCCACTTGCTCCGGCTCTTCCTGTTCTACCAATTCGGTGAACGTAATCTTCGGGAATATTAGGCAATTCAAAATTAACCACGTGCGGTAATAACGGAATATCTAATCCTCGCGCTGCAATATCAGTGGCGACTAAAGCGGTTAGGCTTCCGTCTTTGAAACCCGCTAATGCTTTGGTTCGTGCGCCTTGGCCTTTATTTCCGTGAATGGCAGCTGCTTTGATTCCGGCGCTAATCATGCTTTCCGTCAGTTTATTGGCACCTTGTTTGGTACGGGTAAAAACCAAAATCTGCTTCCAGTTTCCTTCCGTAATCAATTTAATGATCAGTTCTGTTTTTTTCTCTTTGGCAACAGGATATACTTTTTGGATAATAGCATCCACGGTTGTATTTTCTGGGGTTGCTTCAACATGAACTGGGTTGTGCAAAATACCCATTGCCAATTTCTTGATGTCTTTAGAAAATGTTGCCGAAAACAATAAGTTTTGCCTTTTTGTTGGCAATACTTTCAAGATTCGTTCAATGTCACGTAAGAAACCCATGTCCAGCATACGGTCTGCTTCATCTAAAACTAAGATTTCTACTTTTGCAAGCGATATTAAACCTTGATTTTGCAAATCGATTAATCGACCAGGCGTTGCCACTAAAATATCAACTCCTTGGCGCAATTGCGCAACTTGCGGTTTTTGGTTTACGCCTCCAAATATTACTGCGCTGCGTAAATCTAAGAATTCACTGTATTCTTTTATATTGGCAAGTATTTGTGCGGCCAATTCTCGTGTTGGAGTCAATATTAAGGCACGAACAGGTCTATGGCTTAAGTGTTTTCCTTGCGATAACAATTGTAATATGGGTAGTGTGAAACCGGCTGTTTTACCTGTTCCTGTTTGTGCAGATGCTAATACATCTTTTCCTTCTAAAACTGGCGGAATTGCTTTTTGTTGTATTGGAGAAGGTGTTGTATATCCTTTTTTGCTGATGGCTTTTAGTAAAGCATCAGATAAGCCTAATGAGTTGAATGACATAAATGGTGTTTATGAAGCAAACACTATTATTTAGTTTACTTCTTTAAGTGGGCGCAAAGGTACTGCTAATTTTTTGATGTGCTTTTGATTGCTTGATTTTGTTTAGATAAAATCAAAGTTCTTCGTTTTAATCTGTTAGAAACAAAAAAATAGGACTATTTGCCCTATTTTTTATCTGAATGTTTTTCAAATAAATTTTTATTCTAAATCTGCAAAAGTATTTCCTTGGGTGATATCACCGGATTTATACCCTTTCATAAACCATGCTTTTCGTTGTGCCGAAGTTCCATGCGTAAAAGATTCAGGAACAATATGTCCTTGAATTTTAGATTGAATGGCATCATCACCCACCGCATGAGCCGCACTTAAAGCTTCATCAATATCGCCTTCTTCCAAGAAATTGTTCATTTTTTGATTGTAATGCGTCCAAACACCCGCATAAAAATCAGCTTGTAATTCTAAAGCCACAGATAATTTATTGGCTTCGGCTTCACTTTTTCCTTCTTGCATTTGTCTCATTTTTGCAGAAGTTCCTAATAAGGTTTGTACATGATGTCCTATTTCGTGAGCAATTACATAAGCGGTAGCAAAATCACCTCCTTGGGCTCCAAATCTAGTTTTCAGTTCTTCAAAGAAAGCCAAATCCATATATACTTTTTGATCCCCAGGACAATAAAAAGGTCCGGAATCAGAGGTAGCATTACCGCACCCTGTTTCTACAGCTTGGGAAAATAATATTAATTTTGGTCTTTCATATTGCATGTTATTTTCCTGAAATATTTTCCCCCAAACATCTTCAGTATCTACTAATATAGCTTCTATGAATTTGCCTTCTTCAATTTCCCCTGCGGTTAAGGCTCTTTGTTCAGTAGGTGCGCCATTTCCTTGATTCATTTGTTCTAAAATTGGCGTCAGCATTTGGGCATTTTCTCCTCCAAAAACATTCAATAACAAGATAATTATACCTATAATTCCACCTCCTACAATTGTTTTTCCCCCAGAAGACATTCCTCTACGGTCTTCAAAATTTTCACTTGAACGTCTACCACTCCATTTCATATTGTGTTATTTTTAGTTGTTGTTAAAAAATGAATATACATAAAAGTATAAAATTTTAAACGATAAATATTCTTTTTTAGAAGATGTTAACTAGTCCATTTAGAAATTGTTTCTTCAATGATTCCTTTTATAATTGGTTTTGGGATATAATCATTCATTCCCGCTTTGAGGCATTTTTCTTTTTCTTCTTTTTCGGTACCAGCAGTTATAGCAATAATAGGTACGTTTTGCCCTGATTTTAAAGTTCTGATTAATTGGGTAGCTTCATATCCATTCATGATAGGCATTTGGATATCCATAAAAATAATATCTGGATTTAATGCTTCAAATTGATCTACAGCATCTTTGCCATTTGTAATTTCAGAAATAACCGGATTTATATATAAGTTTTTAATAATTGTTTTTAGCAATAACATATTGACTTTGTTATCTTCAACAATCATTATTTTGATTTTTTTGATACTGATATTTCTTTTAACGACTATATCTTTAATAGAATCGAAATCAGTTTCAAATAGGCTACCTTTTTCTTCTGGTTCGTTGCTGGTTTTTAAATTCAAATCAAAATAAAAAGTACTGCCGGTATCAATTTCGCTTTCTAGTTGTAAATGGCTATTCATTAAACCTAATAATTGGTTCGAAATGGTTAATCCCAATCCCGTACCACCAAATTTTCTGGTCGTTGAGCTGTCTTCTTGGGAAAATGCCTGAAATATTTTCTTTTTATTCTGTTCTAAAATCCCGATTCCGGTGTCAATTACTGCAAAACGAATTTTAGCATTAGAATCGTCTATTTTTTCAATGACGGTTACATCTAATTGTATCGAACCTTTTTCTGTGAATTTTACTGCATTGGCAAGCAGATTAATCAATATTTGTTTTAAACGTACGCTGTCTACCCAAAAATATTTAGGAATATCGGAGGCTATATTGAGTTTTAAGTTTAATCTTTTTTGATTGGATTCATATAATATTAAATCAATAATTTGACCTAACATTTCTCCAATATCATATTTCTCTATAAATAAATCCAGTTTTCCGGCTTCAATTTTTGAAAAATCCAGAATGTCATTGATGATGTCCAATAAAGAATGTGCCGATTGATTTACCGTGGTGATATATTTCCCTTGGGTTACTCCCAGATTCGTATTCATCAATAAATCAGTAAAACCAATAATTCCGTTCAAAGGCGTTCTAATTTCGTGGCTCATATTTGCCAAGAATTCTGATTTTGCCCTGTTGGCTGCTTCAGCTAATTCCTTTTGCTGTACAACGGTTTCTGTTTTTTTTCTCTCCGTAATATCAATAAAAATACCTTCAATAAATGCAATTTTTCCCTCTTTGTAAATTGCATCCCCAAACTCTTCTACCCAAACAATATGATTGTCTTTATGTATAATTCGGTACGTTAAGTGAATGGCTCTTTTGTTTTCTATGGCATTTTTTTGTGCTGCAATTGTAATTGCTTTATCTTCTGGATGAATTAAGTCAATGAAAGATAATTGATCATTCAGGAAATTTGATTTTGCATATCCTGTTAGTTTTTCAATTTCATCATTAATGTAAATTTTAGTGTTATTTTCATCATAATTAGATAAATAAACGGTTCCGGGAATATTATTGGCTAATAATCGGAACTTTTCTTCACTTTCATTTATAGCTGTCTCGTTAGCAAGACGCTCAATAGAAGAGGCGATGTTACTGGCTAATGTTTGTAAAATATTAACTTCATCCTCTGACCATACTCGTTCATTTTGGGTATCATCAAATCCTAAAAAACCATGGAATTTGTTTCTCACAAAAATTGGAAAAAGAATCAATGAAACCACATCTACATTTGCTAATTTATTCCTCAAAGAAATATTTTCAATTTTAGGAATTATAGCTCTGTATATTTTATTGTTTAAAAGTGGTGTTATTAGCTCTTCAAAGTACTCGTATGGTAAATTTTGAAGCTTTACATTATTCTCAGTTAGTTTTATATTGTGTATTATCCAACGGTATTTTTGACTTATTAATCCAGTATCTTCATCATTCTCATAGTAATAGGCTCGATGGGCTTTTGTTGCTTTTCCCATAATAATGAGTACATCCGAGAAAATATCATTTATATCTTTACTGTTTAAAAACTTCTCTGTACACAGTGCCATTGCTGATAAAAGGTCGCTCTTGTATTCTAATTTTTTCTCAGCTTCATATCTACTGTGCGAAATTATGGTCAATGATACAATGTCCGAAATTGTTCTGGCGAAAATAATATCGTCATTATCCCAATTTCTTTTATGTTTTGAAGTTTCAAAACTGATGGTTCCCATTAATTCCCCATTGATAAAAATCGGAATATCGAGTTGTGATTTGATATCGTATTTTAGAAAATAATTTTCTATAAATTCAGATAATTCCCATTTGTCTAAAACATCTGGCGCACAAATTTGCTTTTTACTTTTTATGGATTCAAAGTAAATAGGATAATTTTCTTTTTCTAAAACATATCCTTTGCTATAGGTATTGGTTTCTAATTCATATAAATTTTTACAAGTAATTACATCTTCGGTATAATTCCAATAACTAACGCGAGAGCATTTACTGACTTTTGCAGCAGATTCAATGATTTGCATTATGCTAAGGTCTAGATTTTTGTAATTACTAAAGTTTGTAGTCGATAGTTTTTTAATCGTTTTGTTGTATTCTTCTACTTTTTTCTGACGAATTTTATTTTCAAATTCAATATCCTTGAATTTTGTAATATCTCTAGCAATACCGGAGTATCCTATTATTTTTCCAGTGTCATTTCGATTAATGATTACTTTTTGGGAAACCCATATTTCTTCTCCGTTTTTCTTCAATAATGGAAATTCAATCGTAGGGAAGTTTTGCTCATTTTCTAACAGGTTTTGGTAAAAATCCATGATGCTGTTGCAGTAATCTTCGCGTATGAATTCTAAATAATGTCTGGTTAGTATTTCTTTTTTTTTGAAACCTAAAGTTTTGATTGTAAATTCATTAATGAAGGTAAAATTGCCATTTTCATCTACCTCAAAAATAAGGTCAATAGCATTTTGAATTAAATTTTCATATTGACTTTGCAAATGAACTTCATTGGTTACATCCTGACCAATACCTATAATTAAATCGTCTGAAAATCTTTTGTCATTCCATTGTATGTGCTTGTATTCTCCATTTTTACATTTAATTTTTCGGATAAACATTCTGTCAACCTTAAATTTAGTGTGATAATCTTCCCCATAAAATTCAGGGTCTTCGGTTAGTTTCCAGTAACCCAATCCCATAACCTGATCAACGGTATATCCTAAAATAGTTTCCACATTTTCGCTGCAAAAAACAATTTCACCTTTTTTATTTGTTGCCAGAATAAGTGAATTTCCTTTATTGATAATTTGATTGTTAAAACGAAATTCAACATCAATATTTAATAATGATACGTGATGAATGTAATTTATAATCAGAATTATAGAACAATAAATAAATAGTGCAATATTAGTTTTTAACGGTATTGCTTCTAAAACATAAGAGATACCTATGAAGATAAAAACGGATGTAACAAAAAACCAGTACACTTTTATAGGTCGTAATACATTGTACGCAAAGTAAAAACAAACTACAAAAGCGGTTATAGGGATAACATCACTTGGCGAATAAATTAGATTACGGGCTATAAAACAAAAATAGATTATGAACAGCGCAATGAAAATTTGTTTGATGTGCCTAAATACAATAATAGATCTGGTACTTATGAAATACAATAAAATTAAAGAAAAGCCAATAGTACAGTTTGGCACTAATAGACTTACAGGTCTAATTTTAAAAATTTCAAAAATCACTTCTATTGCAGGAAGGATGATGCCTAAAAAGAGTAAATAAAGTTGGTATTCTTTGCTTTTTGTAACCGTTTCAACTCCTTTTTTTAAAAGTTTGCTTCTTAAAGTAGATTTGATGGTATAAATTTTATACCCCAAAAAAACAAATAAAGCAGCAATTATTAGCCATAAAAGAGTATTCATCGTTAAAAGATTAGAAGCCCAAAATAAAACTAATTTTGAGTTGTAAATAGTCAATAGGCTACAGTATAACACCATAGAAGTATTTTGATTAGATTTGAATGACTAGATTTGGGGTTCTACCTTGATATTGATTTCAATGTAAGGATTAATTTCAAATAAAAACCAAAATTCAGTAAAATTAAATTTTGGTTTTTAGCTATAAAAAATGTTTTTAGTTTCTATTTTCAACTTCAGTTTCAGGATCAAACCCAATTATTTCGCTGTAAAGAGCATAATACAATGAGTACATAAATGGGATTGTAAAAACGATTCCGATGCAACATCCTATAAATCCTACCAAAGATGCTATAACTCCAATGACAAGTAGTCCCAATATTACTAAAGGTTGTTTAGAAACAATTACAATACTGGCTTGGATTGCTTCAACAGCTTTCAGCTTTCCAAAAATGATTAGTGGAATCATTAAGATGGTAAACAAGGCAATCGTTACTGAAAAAACAACTTCAAGAACTGGTATTTGTATATAATTTAGAATACCTGATAGTATGGAGTTAACGATAGTAATCAAAAATGTTGCTATAAACAGTTCCTTGAAATAAGGTGCTTTGTAATACTCAAACATTGTTGATACATGAAATTCATCGTCTCTTTCGGCACAATATGCCATTTTTATTAAACCAGCAGAAAAAGGGCTAAGCAAACACGTTATTAAAAGAGAGACTCCTGAGAAAATTAACATGGAGTCTAAACTTAAATTCTCCGGCTGTAAATTTTCTGGTTTTAATTTTTCTAAAACAGTTTCTGCGTCAAAAATGGAGAAGAGTACAACAAGAGCTAAAAGACTCATGACTATTGCAAAAACAAAAAATATTAAACCGCCATACACTGCAATTTTTTTATAATTTTCGAATGCATGGTTGAAAACATTTCCAAAATCTAAGGTGTATCCATTCTTTTTTATTTCCTCAATACGGTCTTGTGTAGTTTTAATCATTTGGTTTTGGTATTATTTGGTTTGTTAGTTTTTTATATTTTAAAATAGACTTCTTCAAAAGGAACTCTAAATCGTTCCCCGTAAACGCCTTGTTCTTCTCTTATTCCGCAGCCTAAAATCATGTTTATTTCTGAACGAGCCGGTAAATGTAATATTTTTTTAATTCTCAGCGAATCAAAACCTTCCATTGGACACGTATCATAATTTATGGCCGCCATGCTTATCATAAAATTCTGTGCTGCAAGTCCCGCACTTTTTTGTGCTACAATGCGCATGTCGCTTTGTCTGGCTTGTCTGTAGATGGGTTTGAATATTCCAATAACTTGAAAAACAAGAAATTTTATCATGCCGATAATTCCTAAAAAAAATCAAAATAAAGGGTCGGAATAATTTTCTGATAGTAATTCAAAGCAAATTTTTCTCTTTTCGAATAATCCGCTTCGGGCTTATTACCATATTGAGTTTTTAGATGTGCAATATTCGATTGTACTCTTTTGCGCCATAAATCTTTCCTCGCCAGAACAACCACTATTTGTTGTGCTGTTTTTGCAGCATTCTGATCAAAACTGGCTTTTGCTATTTCTTGTATTATTTCTGGCGAAACAATATGGTAGAATTCCCAAAGTTGCATATTACTGCTCGTGGGTGCCAAAGTCGCTAATTGAATGCATTCTTTTACTTTTTGCTCATCAATAGCTTCGTTTTTAAAAACCCGAACGGATCGCCTGTATTTTATGGCCTCACTTACTGATTTTTCATTGGTTACAACCATTTTAATATTTTTTGAATGGTTTTTAATTTGTCTTTATAGGGCGCATAACGCATCGGTAAATCGAGCCAAGTCCCTTTTTTTACAATTGCTTTTTTATGGGAAAAAATATCAAAACTTAATTTTCCATGATACGCTCCCATTCCGGAATTTCCAACACCGCCAAAAGGCAGGCGATTATTGGCCAAATGAATTACGGTATCATTGATGCAACCACCACCGAAAGAATATTTTTGCAACACTTCATCGATAAAGGATTTGTTTTGGGAAAATAAATACAGGGATAATGGTTTTTCGAAGCTCGAAATTATTTTTTCAATATCAGCTTTTGATTCATAAGAAAGTATTGGGAGTATTGGGCCAAAAATTTCTTCTGTCATCACTAAACTATCCATTTTTGGCTCGTCAAGTAAAGTGGGAGCAAGGTATAATGTCTCTTTGTTAGATTGTCCGCCAAAAAGTATTTCTTGATTTTCCAATAAACGTAATTGACGTTCCCAATTTTTAAAATTGATGATTCTCGCAAAATCAGATGATTCTTCCGGGTTTGTTCCAAGTGCTTTTTGAATTTCTTGAATTAATAATTTTACGAAAGTATCTTTCATTTTTTGGTGTACCAAAATATAATCAGGTGCAACACAGGTTTGTCCGGCGTTTATGATTTTCCCCCATACAATGCGTCGCGCGCTTAATTCTAAATTAGCGGTTTCGTCAACTATGCAAGGACTTTTTCCGCCTAATTCCAGGGTAGCGGGCGTTAAGTTTTCGGCAGCTGCTTTTGCCACTATTTTTCCAACAGCGACACTTCCCGTGAAAAAAATATAGTCCCAGCGTTGATTTAATAATTCCTGTGCAATTGTGGCATCTCCCGTGACAACCACAACATCTTTTACAGCAAACGTTTCAGTGATAATTTTAGAAATGATATTCGAAGTATTCGGAGTGAGTTCAGATGGTTTTAAAGTCACTTTATTCCCTGCGGCAACAGCGGCAACAAGGGGACATAAAGCCAATTGAAACGGATAATTCCACGGTGAAAGTATTAAAACATTGCCGTAAGGTTCACTGTAGACGTAATCAGAAGAAGGGAAATTTAAAAATGAAGGGAAAACTCTTTTTGGCTTCGCCCAAGAATCGATGTTTTTTATCGTCTCTTTTAAATCACTGATGACGTAATTAGTTTCAGTTAAAACGGCTTCAAATGCAGGTTTCTTAAAATCATCATACAAAGCCTTGATTATTGCCTCTTCATTTTCTATAATGTTGTGCAATAATTTTTTAAGGGACTCTTTTCGGAAAGCAATTTCTGTATGATACTTCATTGGATGATTTTAATTTAAAATTACATAAATATTATTTTAAACCCACTCTATATCCGAAATAAAAAAACAAAAAAAACAGGAATAATTAGTTAATGCTACATTTTTTTAAGGTAAAATATAAAAAAGAATAAAAAGCAGTTCAAGTATTTTTATATTACAATGTTTCATAAAATTAAGTGGGAATGAACGCGATGTTTTGAATATATTTGATTGATGAAAAGGGATGAAGGTTATCTCTAATAAAATTAAAGTTAATACAAATCGTAAAAAATGAAAAAAAATATTTTATCAATAATGCTCTTGTTTTGTAGTTATTTATCAATTGCTCAAGAGAAAGAAATTAAAGCAGTCCTAGAAAAGCAACGTTTAGATTGGAATAATGGGGATATGATTGGATATATGCAAGGTTATTTAAAATCCGATTCTTTACTATTTGTTGGAAAAACAGGACCGTTTTACGGCTGGGAAAAAAACTTACAAGTCTATCAGCAAGTCTATCCTGACAAAGCCGCTATGGGTAACCTAACTTTTGATATCATACAAATTAAAATGATTGATAAAAAATATGCTTTCGTTTTAGGAGGTTGGAATTTGCAAATGGAAAAAGGGGAACAAAAAGGATTTTTTACTTTATTAGTCGAAAAATTTAAAGAAGGCTGGAAAATCGTAGTAGACCATTCTAGTTAGGTTTTTATATAGTGAGAGATGTAACAACAGTTTTAGATGAAATTAGTTTTCTAAATAGCATTCCAAATCACATCATCAGGTGTTGGTGCAATGATTTCTATATTTTCTTTGGTAACAGGATGTACAAAAACTAGTTTTCTGGCGTGCAAATGAATGCCGCCATCAGGATTACTTCGGTCAAAACCATATTTTAAATCGCCTTTTATCGGTGAACCAATTGCAGAAAGTTGAGCCCGAATTTGATGGTGTCTCCCCGTGTGAAGATTGATTTCCAGAGCAAAATAATTATTGAGTTCCTTAATGATTTTATAATCTAAACTGGCAAGTTTACTTTCGGGAACTTCTTTTAAATGTGCTTTTGAAGTGTTGTTCTTCTCGTTTCTTTTTAGAAAATGAACCAATTTATCCTCAGGCTTTGAAGGTTTATTTTTGACAATACACCAATACGTTTTTTTGGTTTCACGGTTACTGAACAACTCATTCATTCTCGTCAACGCTTTACTCGTTCGGGCAAAAACGACTATTCCAGTTGTCGGTCTATCCAAACGATGCACCACACCCAGAAATACTTCTCCAGGTTTGTTGTACTTATCTTTGATGTATTCTTTCACCACATCAGACAATGGTTTATCACCCGTTTTATCACCCTGCACAATATCGCCTACACGTTTGTTTACCACAATAAGGTGATTGTCTTCGTGTAGCACTTGAAGGTTGTTTTTATTCGAAACTATTTTCATTTGGATTTTTAGATTTTTAGACTTCTTAGATTTTTAGACAAGTTAGACTTTTTAGATAGTTAGATTCTTAAACAAGTCTTGCAGTCTGAAAATCTAAGAAAGTCTATAATAAAGTTGCTCTAAATCTTGAAGTCATTTTAATAATTTCGTTTAGCATATTTGATAATTCTATTAAATCTTCGGGAGTGATAAAACCTAAATCGGATGAAATAAGAATTTGTGTTTCAACTTCATAAGCTGAACCGATGGCAATTTCTAAAAATCGTGCAAAGTCCTTATTAGATTGTCTTGATGATCCTTCAGCAATATTAGACGGAATAGAAACAGCAGCTCTTCTTAATTGATTTGTTAGCCCAAATTTTTCATCGTTAGGAAAAGACAAAGTCACTTTATAAATTTTAGAACAAAAAAAATCTACTTTTTTTCCAAATCTCTAAATCCTTAAATCGATGCATTTCTACTTTTTTTAGTCTAACAATCCAATAATCTAAGAAGTCTAATTTTAATATTGCTCGCTTGAATTAGGAAAATCACTTGATTTCACATCGGCAACATATTGACCGATGGCAGTTGTCATTCCTTCGTATAAATTCATGTATCTTCTTAAGAAACGCGGGCTAAATTCATTGTTCATTCCTAACATGTCGTGAATCACCAAAACTTGTCCGTCAACTCCGCCACCTGCACCAATCCCAATTACTGGAATAGAAATACTTTGGGCAACTTTCTCGGCTAAATGAGCAGGAATTTTTTCTAACACTAATCCGAAACAACCTAATCTTTCCAATAATTTAGCATCTTCAATAAGTTTATCTGCTTCTTCCTCTTCTTTGGCACGAACTGTATAGGTTCCAAATTTATAAATAGATTGTGGTGTTAAACCCAAATGTCCCATCACTGGAATTCCTGCGTTTAATATTTTCTTGATTGAATCTTTAATTTCTTTACCACCTTCCAGTTTTACGGCATGACCACCACTTTCTTTCATAATTCTGATGGCAGAACGCAATGCTTCTTTAGGATCTGATTGGTAACTTCCAAAAGGTAAATCCACGACAACCAATGCTCTTTCTATAGCTCTCACCACAGATGACGCGTGATAAATCATTTGGTCCAAAGTAATTGGCAAAGTCGTTTCGTGACCGGCCATTACATTCGATGCAGAGTCACCCACTAAAATGACATCAATTCCGGCAGTATCAACGATCTTTGCCATGGTATAATCGTATGCTGTAAGCATGGAAATTTTCTCTCCATTAGCTTTCATCTCAATCAGTGATTTTGTAGTAATCCTTTTATAATCTTTTTTTGCGACAGACATATTTGTTGTTTTAAGATTGTAAAGGTAATAAAATGTATATTTTTAACTCAAAAATGTAACAGTAATGTTATTTGTAATACCAATTTATTAAAAAAGTAATTATGCGTAAAATAGTAGTATTGATAGTATTGTTCATCTCGGCAAATTCTCAGGCTCAAAATCAAGAAATTCAAAAAGTGGTTGATACTTTTTTCGAGGCTTTTCATGCCAAAGATACTCTGAAATTACAGGCTCTTTGTGAGGATACAATGATTTTACAATCTATTAGCGAGAATGCTAAAGGCACCAAATTATCCAATGAAAAGCCACAAGTATTTTTTAAATCGATAGCTTCTATTCCTGCTGAATTAAAGTTTCAGGAAAAAATTATGAGTTATTCCATTCAAGTGGATGGCGTTATGGCACACGCTTGGACGCCTTATGAGTTTTATATGAATGGTAAATTAAGTCATAAAGGGGTGAATGCTTTTACGCTTTTCAAAAAAGATAACATTTGGAAAATCGTTCATCTTATTGATACCCGAAGAAAGTAGTTTTGGTTTCACTTTTCATGAAATAATGAATTTTGTTTCATGAAAAGTGAAATGATTTCTGTGGATTTTCAAAAGAGTTTAACAATATAAATCAATACGTGTCGTCATTCAAGTCTGATTCTTCTTCCTTTGCTTTTTTGTAATCATTGTTCAAGAAATGAGTGTATTTCTTTTTTTCTTTTTGATTTTTTCTAATAAGAAATACAATCAAAATAAGCACACAAATGATTACAATGCTGACTATTATCCAATTAATTTCCATTATTTCCGGTTTAAGAATAGGTATTAAATATACTGTAAATAGTTGAATTATAGATTATCAGTGTTTTAAATTTGTATTATTAAATTTAACAATCTGCCAGATTTACGGCAATGGCTAATCCACCTTCAGAAGTTTCTTTGTACTTATTATTCATATCTTTGGCAGTTTGCCACATTGTGTCTACCACTTTATCCAAAGGTACTTTTGCGTTTTTTGGGTCGGTTTCTAAAGCTAGTTCAGCAGCATTAATGGCTTTTATGGCACCCATTGTATTTCTTTCGATACACGGAATCTGAACCAAACCGCCAATAGGATCACAAGTCAATCCCAAATGATGTTCCATGGCAATTTCGGCAGCCATTAAAACCTGTTCAGGAGTTCCGCCCATCAATTCGCATAAAGCGGCTGCGGCCATCGAGGAAGAAACACCAATTTCGGCTTGACAACCACCCATTGCTGCGGATATTGTAGAGCCTTTCTTGAAAATACTGCCTATTTCTCCGGCAACCATCAGGAATTGTTTGATTTCTTTTTCTCCAGCATTGTGGTTTTCAATCACTAAATAATACATCAAAACAGCTGGGATAACGCCTGCACTTCCATTCGTTGGAGCAGTAACCACGCGCCCTAAAGCAGCGTTTACTTCATTTACCGCAAGGGCAAAACAAGAAACCCATTTCAGGATTTGGCGAAATTTCACTTCTGTTTTTCTAATTTCTTCGAGCCAGCTTTGAGGCGAATCATAATTGGCTAGACCGATGAGGTTTTGGTGCATATCAAAAGCACGGCGACGCACATTTAATCCGCCTGGAAGAATCCCTTCAGAATGGCAACCAATGTACATGCATTCGAGCATCGTTTTCCAAATGCGCATCAATTCATGATCGATAACAGCTTCGGTACGCATCGATTTTTCGTTTTCATAAACGATTTCCGATATGGATTTGTTTTCTTTTTTGCAATAATCCAATAGTTCGGATGCTTTGTCAATAGGATACGGAAAAGCACATTTTATCTGGATTTTCTTTTTGGCGTTGATGCGTTCTTCTTTGACCACAAATCCGCCACCAATAGAATAAAAGGTAGAAACGTATTCGCTATCATCCGTCATATAAGCTGTAAAAGTCATTCCATTGGCATGAAAAGGAAGGAAGTTTTTATTGAAAACGATGTCTTGGAGGAAATAAAAAGGAATTGGTTTTTCGTTTCCTAAATTGATTTCGTTTTTGGATTCAATGGATTTAATGATTGCATCAATATTTTCCACTGGAATGTATTCCGGATCTTGCCCGCTTAAACCCAGCATTACGGCTAAATCCGTGGCGTGTCCTTTTCCGGTTAACGAAAGGGAGCCGTATAAATCTATTTTTACCCGGTTTACAGTATGAAGTAAATTTTCGTTTCTCAATTCACTAAGAAAGCGTTCTGCAGCTCTCCAAGGTCCAAGTGTGTGCGAACTCGAAGGTCCTACACCAATTTTTAGCATGTCAAAAACTGAGATACATTCTTCCATCTGTAGTGTGAATTTTGTTGTCTGCAAATATAATAGAATGTAGCAATGATACTAATCTAAAATAGAATAATATTGTTTATTTAATAATGAATATTGCCGTATTGTTATTATTCTTCAAGAAAAAATGAATTAATAAAAACTTGAGGATTAGTAAAATCAATATTTCACTAATCCGAAATTTAGCTTGTGCAATACTTGTTAAATGGCTATTTTTGAAGCATAACTAACCCAAAAAAATATGAAAAAGACCGTTTTTTCTTTTTATCTAATGCTAACTTTGGTGCTAAGTGTTCATTCGCAAGTGCAAAGTCCTTCTCAATTTTTACCCAATTACGGAAAACAAATTACCTATTATCATCAGGCTGAAAATTATTTCAAGCATCTTACGGAAAAGTCCACTTTTATCAAACATCAGAAATATGGTGTAACACCGGAACAAAGGGATTTGAATGTGTATTTTATTTCCAGTCCGGATAACTTGGCTAATTTAGAACAAATTCGAAATAACAATTTAGCCGCCATTGGTTTATCCGAGAATAAATCTCAAATGATTGGCGATAAGTTAATTGTATGGTTGAGTTTTAATGTTCACGGAAATGAATTTGCAGGAACCGAAAGCGCGATGACAGTGGCTTATGAATTAGTAAATCCTTCGAATGCAGAAACTAAAAAGTGGCTAGAGAATACGATTGTAATCCTTGATCCATGCATTAATCCTGATGGATATTCCAGATACGGAAATTGGTTAAGAGAGATTTCAGGTAAAAAAACGCATCCTGAATTGTCAGACAGAGAACACATGGAAGTTTGGCCAGGTGGTAGATACAACCATTATATTTTTGATTTAAATAGAGACTGGGCGTGGCAAACACAACCGGAAACCCAACAGCGTATTGCATTATACAACCAATGGATGCCTCAAGTTCATACTGATGTGCACGAAATGGGATATAATTCTCCGTATTTCTTTCCCCCATCAGCAGAACCTTTGCACGAATACATTGAAAAGTATCAAAAAGATTTTCATTACACTTTAGGGAAAAACATTTCTAAGAAATTCGATGCTCAAAACTGGATGTACAATACCGGGGAACGTTTTGATTTGTTTTATCCAAGTTATGGTGATACATATCCTACTTATAACGGAGCAGTAGGAATGACATTGGAGCAAGGAGGAATAGGAGCAGGAAGAGAAGTTGTGATGAGTAACGGAATCAATTTGACTATTAAAGACCGATTGACGCATCACGCAACGGCTGTTTTAACGGTTGTGGAATCGGCGGCATCACAAGCGGATGTTTTGTTGAAAGGATTCAGAGGTTTTATGAATAATTCTCGAAAAACAGTTAAGGGAAATTATAAAATGTATGTGATGAAAAACAATCCGAAATTAATTCAAATGGCGGATTTGTTGAAAAAAAATAATGTAGAATTCAGTTATGCCGATGCTAGTCAAAAAGCTTCGGGATTCAATTACAACACTAAGTCAGAGAAAGGTTTTACGATTGAACCGAATGATTTGATTGTAAAAGTAGACCAACAAAAAGCCGTTTTTGCACAAGTGCTTTTTGAACCGAACCAAAAACTAAATGACAGTTTATCGTATGACATTACCTCTTGGGCATTGCCTTTGGCGTATGGAGTTGAAGGATATGCGGTAAAAAATAGTTTAGCCATTAAAACAAAAGCGTCAATTGAAGCGCTGGAAAAAACGATTCCTAAAAATGTATATGCATTTCATATTCCGTGGAATAACAGAATCTCAGCTCAGGTTTTATCTTTGTTGCACCAAAATAATATCAAGGTGCGATCAGCGATGAAAAAAGCGATTTTTGGGGATACAACTGTTGAGCCGGGAGGTTTACTGGTTACGAAAACTGACAATCCTAATGTTGTTGACTTTGAAAAAACGATTACTGATCTTGTGAAAATAAAAACAGATTTTAATTACATCTTAACTGGTTTTTCTTCGAATTCTAAAGATGTTGGTGGTGAAAATTTCAATTTATTAAAAGCTCCAAAAATTGTTTTATTGTCAGGCAAAGGAGTTGGTTCTACTGAATTTGGTTCTGTTTGGTATTATCTGGAAGAAACGGTGGGTTATCCGGTAAGTGTTGTGGATGCGGATAATTTTAAAAGAATAAAATTATACAATTACAACACATTGATATTGCCTGATGGCTATTACAATTTCTCTGAAGAACAACAGAAACAAATTGCAGAATGGGTTAAAAATGGTGGAAAAGTGATTGCCATGAATAGTGCCCTTAGTTTATTTGAAGGAAAAGAAGGATATGCTTTGAGTCCTTTTGCTACGGATGAAGACAAACTTAGCTCTGAAAAAGAAGACTCTGAAAATGAATTAAAAGAACGATTCTTAGATTTCCAAGATACTGAACGCAGGTATATTTCTAAATCGATTCCTGGGGCTATCATTGAGAATCTTTTGAATAAAACACATCCAATGTCTTTTGGTTTAGGAGATAAATATTTCAGCTTAAAAACGGATGACAGACATTATTCATTATTGAAAAAGGCAACAAATGTTGTTTACGTGCCTAAAGATTATAAGAGTTACGGTTTTGTTGGTAATGAAATCAAAAAGAAATTGAATAATACAGTAAGCTTTGCTGTCGATAAGAAAGAAAATGGCGAAGTAATTTATATGGTTGATAATCCATTGTTTAGAGGTTTCTGGGAAAACGGAAATTTATTGTTCAGTAATGCATTATTCTTGGTGGACTAAAATTTGAATATTTATCATACAAAAAGAGCACGATAATTATCGTGCTCTTTTTTTTATCCAGATTGTATTGTTTTAAAAAGGGTAGCCAATAGCCAAGTTGAAAATTAAATTTTCTTTTCGCCAAGCGCCACTTCCAAAGTTGATTTGATCCAAAACCCAACGATCGCCATCAGGCAAATATGGTTTCCGAATAGGGAAGGCGAGGTCTGTTCTAAGAATCAAAAACGAGAAATCGAAACGCAATCCGGCTCCGGCTCCAACGGCTATTTCGTTCAGGAATTTTTTTGAAAATTTGGCTCCTGGTTTATCAGGATTTTCATTCAATAGCCAGATGTTCCCAGCATCTAAGAACAAAGCACCTTTCACCAATCCGTAAATTTTAGCACGGTATTCGGTATTAAATTCCAATTTTATATCACCGGATTGATCGGGCAAAAAAGTATTGGTGTTGGTTGATGCGCCATCAAAACTTCCCGGACCAATGGAACGTGCTCTAAAGGCTCGTAGACTATTGGTTCCACCAATGAAAAACTGTTTGATAAAAGGCATTTCACGGGAGTTTCCGTAAGCAAATCCAGCACCTGCAATTATTCGGCTGGCTATTTGAGAATCTGGGCCTAATTTATAGTAATGTCTAAAATCATTTTCTATTTTGACAAATTGACTAAACGGAACATCAAATAATTTAATGGTATCGCCTTTTCGAACATTTGCTCCCGAAACAATTCCTGCCACATTTCCTGCTAAGTCGATACTCCCTTTGTAGTAAAAGGTATTTTTCTTTCTTTTTTGAAGTGTATTGGTGTAGGTATAGGAATAAGTTGGCCCAAAAATCAATTGCTTTTCAATTACTTTTCCCAAAGATTCATTTTTCAGAATTTGTTCTTGGTATAAAGCAGTAACGTTTTCCGGACTGGCGTATGTAATCTCAGTAACATTGAATAAATGTTCTTTTCGTTCGTTTTCTTTCCATAAATAGCCAAAAGAACCTTTGAAGGTTTGCAGGGAATATAATTTGGTTCTGTTTTGGAATTCATATCCTAATGTTGCCTTCGTCTTTGGAACAAAACCACTTGGAGAATTTAGTTTAAAAGGCGCTACTAATCGTGGCCAAACTAAATTTGCTTCGGTTCCAATACGGTATACATTAAACCCATTGTTTTGCCCGGAAACTTGTACTTCAACACCACCAAAAGCAGAAATGGTAAGCAATTCAGCACCTCTAAACGTATTTCGATTACTCCAGTTTAAATTGAGTTCCGTTCCGGTATAATTAGCGGAGTTTGTTTTGGCTAATAATTCCAGTCGGATTGATTTTTTAGGTAATGGCGTCAGATAATAATACGCATCCAGATAATTTCCTGTGGTATCAGAAACTCTGAATTGATTTTTCACAAATTTGAAAGTCCCCAGATTTACTAATCGATTCAAGGATAAATTATGGTCGGTACGGTTGTATAAATCATTTTTTTTGAAATACAATGCTCTGTCAAAAATGCGGGGTTTGAATAAATTCTCCGGATCAATAATAGTTAAATCATTGTATTTTTTGATAGAATCCATATTGTTTTTTACACTGTCAGAACCAATGGAATAGTTTGGATAAACAATAATTTTATTGATTTTGTATGGTGTCTCTGCTCGTTTTGGAGCTTCGTCTTTTACTTTTACAATAAGATCCACCTGATGGTCTGCAACAGTTGTATCTACTTGCACTTTAAGATAATCAGGATTAAAATAGAAGAATCCTTTTTCTTTTAGTCTGGCATCAATGCGAATTCTTTCTTCTTTGATGGCGTCAAGACTGTAACCTTCTTCTTTTTTTAACAAACTTCTTCGTCTGGTATTGCGAACTGCAGTCGAAATTATGGAAGAATCCGTGGGGAATTTTACTTCTTTAATTTTATATTGTTTTCCGGGTTTTACAATGTATTCTGCGGTTGCTTTTTTACCATGTCGGGTTGAATCTGCCGAAGTTCTTGTATTGAAATAGCCACTGTTTTCGGCAAAGTTTTGCAAAACACTTTTGTTGTATTCTAAATCTACTTGGCTGTATAAAACAGGAGCTTCGCCCACTTTGGTTCTCAACCAGTAGCGCCATCCTTTTTCTTTCTTTGGCGTCCCAGCCAAATTATAGATGTATAGTTTCGGTCTTAATCCCAAAATCGAAGAATTTGGTTTTGGTCTAAGAACTTCTTTTAATGCCGTTTTTAATGCTTTTTTTTCTTTTTTAGACATTTCCTTTTCTTCAACGGTTACTTTTGCACCCGTATACAATAGTTCTCCTTCGGGCAGAAATCTCGTATTGCTACACGATGAAGCGAACAATGCTAAAAAAAGAAAATATAGTATATGGCTCTTGTTCATCAATTTATTATTTATTAAAAAAAATTAAACCATTAAGGAATTAAGTTTCATTAAGGAAAATCAATTGGTTTGTTTTCTTAATTTCTTAATGGTGCAAAAACTTTTATTTATTTTTCCGCTTTGCTTTTTTTGCCTCACTTTTGCGAAATAATTCACTGAATTTATTGTAATCCATAGTGATGATAAAAGCAATTCCTGTCTCCACAACTTCCCCTTGAAGCGCCACTTGGTATTTATTAATTCGGTACGCTCGTATTTTATATCTACCGTCTTTTGAAAGTTGATAATCAATCGATACATCACCGGCAATATTATTGGCGTTTTGATTTACTTGTTGTGGCCCTTCAATTCCAAAGCTGCTTCCTACCGTAACTTTCAATCGGTCATTCAATAATTTCTTCGAAATTCCTACGCTCAAATCGGTTTTATTTTCTCGTTGACCCGTTGTATAATCATCAGAAGTATTTAAATCGAAATTAAGTTCTACACCTTCAATCAAATCGCCCGCCAAATTATTAAGTTGTTGTGACAAAATTTTACTGGCACTTTCTCTTGCTAGTGACGAAACGCTCGTGCCTCCGGTTTCACTGGCAAAAGGGTTTTCTCCAATAAAACGATTCAGCAGTAGTAAGGCAAAAACCTGTTTGTTTAATTCATCCGGTTGCTGACGCAATTGCGTCAATTTAGCTTGTGTCGCATTGATAATTTCTGTTGAAACGCTATTGTTTCCATCAGGTAGAATGATGTCAAAAGAAATGTTTGGCTTCATCAATTCGCCATTCATTTTCAATTCGGTTTCAAAAGGAATTTTTTGTTTGTAGGTATTTCTCACTTCGGCGGTGACATCTCCTAATTGATCATTTATCAAATCAATTGGAGCAGCTTCAGTTTTATAAACCGCAGTGATATTGATGTCAGCCGTTGTAGGTTCACCAGTCCACAGGATATAACTTCCTTTTTTAATGTCGAATTTTCTTTTGATAGCGTTAAAATTCATTTCATAACTACCTTCAGATAATTCATATCTTCCTGTCAAAGTTGTTTTTCCGGATGGATCAATTCCGCCGTTCAATTGCGCTTCTCCTTTTAATTTTAGGAAATCCCCGTTTGCTTTATCAATAACCAACGACAATTCAGCATCTTTATCAATCTCAATATTTACCGAAGCGTTGATTCCTTTTATGTCCATTTCACTGTCCAATTCATCCATAACAATGGTCTCGACTAATTTCGGATTGTCTTGGTCAATGAATTCTACAATTCCTTCTCTGTCGGCAATTGACGGATCTGATTGTGGTAAAACAATAGTGAATTTAGTGTCTTTGTTAATTTTGATATTGCCCTCAACAACAGGATTGTCTAGATTTCCGGATAGTTTCAAATGATTGTCCAAGTACAATTCACCATAATACATATCATTGTCTTTTGCTTTAGAATTGACGGCTTTGAAATTATCAGCATCGATGGCTAAATCAAAACCAAAATTGCTGAAATTTTCACTGTCAATCTTTCCGTTGATGGCTAAATCATTGTTCTTTTCATCCTTAATTATAAAATTGTCAAAAAGAATAGCATTAGGTGTAAAAACAATTTTATCGTTTAAAGACTTGAATTTTGCATTAAGCTGCTTCACTTTGAAACCAATTTCATTGAACTGTAATTCGCCAACTACTTTGGGTTGGGTAGTATTTCCTGTTATTTTAAAATTCCCTGTCAAGAATCCCGTACTTTCAGTAATATTATCCAAAGTGAAACCCTGAATACTTTTTAAGTTCAATTTATCAATATCAAGATTCATGTCAAAACTGCTGTCACTCGTTTTGTAATTTCCTTCTAAATTGACTTGATTTCCCTGACCTGTAATGGCAATTGTAGCATCGTATTGGTTAGCAATTGCATTATTCACTTTGATACTGATGTTTCCGATTGTATCTTTTTTGAAAGTAAAATTTTCAATGTTTAAGTCTGAAGTAAAAAGCGGTGTGGTACTTATATTTTTGACCAATGCGTTTCCATTGATTTTACCGCTCATTTGCAAATCATCTTTCTCAACGATACTGGTAATGGTTTTTATGTCAAAATCTTTAAAATTAATTGCGATTGGTGCATTTGCTTGCTGCGACTGTGATTGTATCAGGATTTTGCTTCCATCTTTACTCAATTCAAAATTATCTGCATAGATTCCTTTTTTGCCAAAGCGAATTAAATTGTCTTGCGTTATTTTCCAAGATTCATAGTTCAGCAATAAATTATTTGGATCAAGATTGATGTCATTATTGCCGTTCGCAGCTTTTAATGTACCTGCAATTAAGTATCTTTCTTTGTCTTTTGAATCTTTTAATTGCAACGTATAATCCACAATGTTGTTTTGCACTTTGCCTGAAATACTGGTATGTGGCAATTGAATTTGTTTGTTTTGAATGTCATCCACAATAAAACTGTAAACAAGCGAATTATCTTTGGTATCTACTTTAAGGACAGCATTTGTAATGGTGTTTTCGCCATAAATTAATTTCGGAATTGTACCATTCAAAACTATAGAGTCGTTGACAGAGTTGTATCTTCCTTGTATATTAATGGGTTCCAGACTTTTCAATTCAGGAATTAGTTTTAATAGAATTGGACTGTCTTTTACGCCAATTTTAAAAACAAATTCTTGTTTTTCCACAGCTGTTTTTCTGGAACTTGGTTTGCTGTCATAATACTTTGCAATAGAATTTGATAAAGCAGTCCCTATTTTTGACAACTTGTATTTTCCGTTGGCGTCCACATCCAAAAACGGTGATTTCAATACGAATGTATTTTTCTCTGAGGTGGAGGTTGCCACTGCGCTAATGGAATCAATTACAAATTCTTCTTTGGCATTGACTATGGTAATGTTGTGCGCATGTACCGTTCCGTTGAGGTAATCAAGATTTACCGATTGAATATCAGCATCTACAACGCCTCTTATTTTCAATGGGCCAGCGTGCAGATTCAGTTTTTCCAAATCAGCGATATCCACATTCAGTTTTAGTTTTCCGGTAGGATATTTGTCTTTAAAACTTCCGCTGCTTACCAAATCAAAAGTTAGATTAGGGTCTTTTGCGAAAGCAGTTGCATTGAAATTTCCGTTGCGAATATTTCCTTTTACAGCTACATTTTGGTAGGTATATTTATTATAATATGCTTTTAGAATATTCCCGTTTAAAGATGCTGTTGCCGTTTTTGGATCAAATCCTGTTCCTTTTATACTGGCTTTTAAAGTTACTTTTTCAATGGAGTCGTTTTTGATAAATTTCCCTAAATCAAAATTAGTAAGTTCGGTTTGGGCATCGTATTTCTCGTAATTTTTTCTGCTTTGATCGAATGTAGCTTTGATTTTTGCATTTCCAAAACTACTTACGATATTCATATTGGTATTGAAATTAGCAATAGTTCCCTTAAAAATTCCTTTGGCGCTGAATTTTGCCGGCAACTGAATCGAATTTGGAATGGTTCCTTTTGGTAAAAAGCCAACAAAATCTTTCGAACCGGATTGCAAGTCTTTAATATTCAAATCAAAATAGGCTTTGTTTACATCTGGTAAGCCTATGATTCTCCCGCTTGCCGCTACTTTTGTAGTTCCAATGCCACTGATTTCTATACTTGGAAATTCAATGTTTTTTAGTTTTCCTTTTACGGTTCCATTAATCAGCAATATCGCATTGGGATTGCTCATAAACGGATTCGTATTATTCAAAGTTGGTGCAAAAAGTAAAATATCTTTAATCCCCAACTTGCTCTTTTTTAAATTGGCAATAAGACCTAATTCTCCCGGGTTTTTAGCTAAAGATTCAATAGAAGGGTAGCCAATTCTAATTTCATCTTTCAGTTCCGTTTGTGGGGTTTTTAAATATAATTTTTTAAGGAAAGCATTCTTTTTACCGTAGAAAAATTCCGCATTAAAGGATTGAATATTTAAACCGCTTTTGTCTTTAACAGTTAATGAATTGGCAAGTCCGGAAATATTTTCGGAATTGTAATTCAGTTCGTCTACCTGTAAGTTTAGATTGGTAAGATTCAAATGGTTGTAATCAATTCCTTTTTGAACTGGAGTCTCATTATTATTGTCGTAACGGAAATTCACCCGTTTGAATTCCGTTTTCTTTATTTTGACGTCCCAATTGTTAGATTCGGTATTTGTAGCTTCGCTTTTAGGTTTGATTACATCTAATCTATCAAAAGTCAAAGCGCCTTCTACGCCAGTTAAATCAAGACTTTCTATAATTGCGAATTGATTGTTAAGGTCAATTTTGTCAATTTTAGCAAGTAGCTTTTTCAAATAAAAATTTGTGGATAACTTGGTTTCTTCGCTTTCATAATCGAAATCAATTTTTGCAAAATCAATTTCGCCTAATTTTAATTTTAAAATGGATTCCGATTCGTTTTTTATTGCTGCTGCTTTGGTCGCATTGGATATCTGAACCAAACCTTGCTTTAATTTGAACTTCAATCCATTGATTTTAGCTTTCGGGATTTCAAAGTTCATTTCGTTCAAATCGAAAGTTTTAATTCTCGTTTCAAAATGCTTTAGATTAGCGTAAAGATCATTTTTTGTGACGGCATCAGTATATTTAAACTTGATGCGGTCGAGCTTAATTTCTTCTACAGAAAACTGCATGGGTGGCGAATCACTCTTTTGTTTCTCTGGCGAAGCAAATGCTTTTATGATGTAATCAAAATTGAAAACAGCTTTAGAATCTCTATTTAAATGTGCCGAAATCCCCACTAATTCTAAGGAATTGATTTCGACTTTATTGTTTATCAATTGAAACAGACTGATATCGGCAGCTAACTTTTCTCCCGCAAAAAGAGTGTCTTTTTTTTGGTCTTCAAAATAAACGCCTTTAAGAATTACTTTTTTTGGGAATTCAACTTCAAGACTATCAACCCTTACTTTGGTTTTGATTTTTCCTTCCAGGTACGTTACTGCTTTATCTTTGGCATAATTCTGAACAGAAGGAATTTGAATAGCAACAAAAAGAATTAAGAACAACAGGATTATAATTCCTATTATCCAAAGGAAAATTTTTAAACTTTTCTTTACGTATGTTTTCAAATGAGGTGTATTTTTTGGTTAAAATTAACCAATTTAAATAAGAATTGCAATCTTGTCTGCAAATGGGATTGCGTACAAAGATTAAAAAATGAAAACGAAATACATTATAAAATTCAAAAAGAATGTTGCAAAATTACTACAATGTATCACAAGCTAATCAAGCGTTTTTTATGTTTTATATATTGGAATTTCATTAAAATTTTGAGCTTGTTTTTCATCTAATAAAATGTCTTTTACAGCCATTAGCATTGCCTTGTTTGAGGTAAAAAGTTCTCTGTTGAAGTTTATTACGGTTGTAATGTCAATATCTTCAATAGGTGCAAGTTGTGCCTCAGTATAAAACGTGTTGAGTGCTGAGGTGTAATTTTTTTGAATGGTGTCAAATTGAGTCTTCAGCTCTTCAAAACCCGACTTTTTATCCGTATTCAAAAATGTATTTAATTTCATGTAGAGTTCTTGAGTTTCTTTTTTATGATGCAGAAAAAATTGATATTTAATCTCTTTTGATGAACTGCTGAGATTCGTGATGTTGCTTCCAATATCTTTTATACTTTTTACCGCATGCATGGAACTTCGCACTGCCGAAATTAATTGGTTCAATTCTGAATTTTCATCACTATTTAATTTGGCTCTTAATTTCAAATAAAAAGCTTGTAACTCGCCTTGCAACTGTTTTAGGAATTCATATTTTTCTTCAGTAGTTTTTGCATCAAAATTTCTTTTATCATTGATTTCCGTGTAATTAATTTCTTGGTCAAGTTCATGGGTTTGGATTTTAAATAATTCCAAATTGAAAAGCATCGAGTTATGGATGAAATATCGAGTCTCTCTTCTGAATAAATCCAAAGCGGTTTCTGGTTCTGCAATTGATGCGTGGTTTATAAATGCTGCTGTCGAACCATCGGTATTTTTGAAAAAACGTTCCAAAAATGAGGTGAATAAATCCAAAACAGGAAGAAATAATACAATAGCCAACAGATTTATTAAACTCGAAAAAGTAACCAACCCAATGAGTGGATCTTTGATTTTTATAATATCGGTTATCAGTAAAAGAATAGGTCTAAGTAATATAAAAGCAATGGCAGTAATGAAAATATTAAATAATAAATTACCCAATGCCACTCGTTTTTTGGAAGCATTTCCGCCAATAGCGCTCAATACTATTTTAATGATGGTGCCCGTTTCACTACCCAGAACGATTGCCGCTGCCATGGGAAACCCTATTGCTCCTGCGTTAAGTGCGCTCAATGTAAGCGCCATAGTTACGGAGCTAGATTGAACAACCAGCGTAATCAAAAAACCAATTATCAAAAAAATTACTAATGGCTTCGAGGCATATTGTGAAAAATCAAAATAGTGAACCTGCGTTTCCATAGCCGTTTTCATGAAGGAAAGCCCGATAAACATCAAACCAAATCCCAGAAGAAAATAGGAAATATATTTTATGGTTTTACGATTTCCAAGAAGGATTAGGAGAAAACCTCCTAAACAAACTGCCGGATAAGCAATCACTTCTATATTGGTTTTAAAACCAAGTGTTGCCACCAGCCAACTGGCGAGTGTTGTTCCCAAATTTGCTCCCAGAATAATAGCCATTGCATTTTTCATGGTGAAAACTCCGGCGCCCACAAATGCTAAAACCATCAACGAAACCATAGAACTGCTTTGAAGAATACCGGTTACTATTGTTCCGCCTGCCACGGCGCCAATGTTGTTTTTTGTGATTCGCTGCAGAAACAGTTTGAAATTTCTTCCGGAAAGATTTTTTAAGGATTCCTCCACAAGATACATGGCGAAAAGGAACAGTCCCACGCCGGCGGAAAGTTTTAATATTATATTGAGGGTTTCCATAGTTAAAAATAGAACTAAAGATACTTAAAATTAATGATTTAATCTTTTCTTAATGAGGTATTTGTGCTTGTTTTGGTTCGGAAAAAAGTAAAAATTTTAGGTTTTAAATAAAAAAACTACAACTTTTTAAGGGTTGTAGTTTAGGATTAAAATTATGATTTGTTAAACTAATAATCGGAATAATCAGTTGGGTATAAAAAAGTAATGTCTATATGGGAAATATTGTTTTTGTATTTTTCCATAGCTATTAATCCTTTCCATTCCGGCGAATCAACAAAGGCTTTCCAATGCGAATCTCTACTTTCCTGATCTGCAAAAGTGGTCATGTACATTAAGTTTGGCATTTTGGCTCCCGAAATAACTTCGCCATAAAAAACCGCATTAAAGGCAAGGCGGTCAAAGAGTTTTACTTCACCACCAGCATTAAACATATCGACTTTGTTTTTATAAATCGCCTCAGTTGCTGATTCGTAACTTCTCAATTCATACACTCGATTTGCTCTTGGACTGTTTAAAACGGGAGTTGACAAAAATGGATGATCTGAAAAAGCTTTCAATAAAATAGATTCGATACGCAAATATGGCGCTTGTTTATAGGAAGCGTTTAAATAAGCTGCTCCTGCAGCCAAATAAGTTTTGTCTTTGGCCAGTTTATCTTCCAATCCCAGAAATTGAGTCATGGATGAAAATGGAATCACCAGCATTACTTTTTTTATCGTGTCGGTAGCGTTTGGTCTTGGTTTGAACACACCAATATTTTTGATTCCAAGTTTTTTCAAACCCGGAAGAAATGCTTCTTTCAAATACTTTTCAGTGGTTTCAACTTGTTGTTCCGTTTTGAAAATATAGGTTTTTATTTGGTAAAATTCTCTTGATGGCGCTGCGTTTTTAGAATCAGACGTTATTGTTTTAAAGCTGGTAATGGCTAAGGCGATAACCACTAGGAATAGTAATTTTCCTGTTTTCATGTTTTATTTGATTTATATTTAATTCTGGTTTAGTTAAAAATTATAGCAATATATTTTTAGCTTACAGCAAATGCCACTGCAGCTGCCGAATGAATTATGGCGGTGTCGAAAATAGGAACGACAATATCCTCTTGTTGAATTAATAACGGAATTTCAGTGCAACCCAGAATAATTCCTTCAGCACCATTTTCTATTAATTTATTGATGATACTGATGTAACGCTGTTTCGTATCGGGGTTAATGATTCCTTTTCCCAGTTCATGGTAAATAGTATCTTGAATAAAATCTCTGTCTTCCGATTCCGGTATACACGTTTCAATGTTTTCATTGCTGAGTTTAGAGGTGAAGAAATCCAGCTCCATTGTGAATTTAGTTCCCAAAAGCCCTACTTTGGATAGATTCAATTTTTTTATTTCTTTAGTAGTTTCGGTTGCAATATGAATTACGGGTATCTTCATTTTTTCCTCAATTCTATCAGCTAAAAGATGCATTGTATTCGCGCATAAAACAATAGCTTCAGCACCACTTTGTTGTAGGTTTTCACAGGCTTCTGAGAGCATAATAAATGTTGAGTCCCAATCATTGTTGTTATTGTTTCTTATAATATCTGCATAATTGAAAGAATGGATTATGCATTTAGCAAAATTGATGCCTCCCAGTTTCTCGTTTACTCCTTCATTAATAAGTTTATAATAATCAGCAGTAGAAACCCAGCTAATCCCACCAATAAGTCCCAATGTTTTCATCTTTTATTATTTTTGGATGTCGATTTAGAATCCTTTTTTCAAAACCGATCGTAATTTTTGTTGTGTTTATAAAAGTATAAAAAAAAGTATCACTTTTTTGGAATTGCATAAATAGATTCTATCCGATTTAAGAATTTGATAAAAGGGGAAATCAGCCAATAATAAATCTAATAATTTCATTTAGTGCTAATTGTAAAACTATATATTTACAAAATGAGATTTAAAGTATACAGTGAATTATCATACGAAGTTTTTTCTCCAACTACCTTTATTTTTAATATTCAGGCAGCTAAATCTGCGAACCAAAAAATCATTTCAGAAACACTCATTGTTACTCCTTCCATAAAATTTGAAGAATTTACTTTGAAAAATTCAGATACACGGTTTGTGAAAATGGAAGTGGAACAAGGCGTATTTTTTACTGTAATTTACGAAGCAGAGGTAGAGGTCAGTTATTCCGTTTATGATGAAAAAGTGCTTTTGCAATCCATACCAATCATAAATCTGGATCACGAAGTATTGCCTTTTATTTCTCCAAGCAGGCATTGTGAATCAGATAAATTATTGGAATTTGTCACGAATGAATTTGGATATTTACCCAATGAATATGCTAAAGCAAAAGCCATAAAGGAATGGATTTTCAATACTGTCGAATACAAAACCGGTGTTACCAATTCCAGTACTTCAGCCTGCGATACGTTGCTCAATAAAGTGGGTGTTTGTAAAGACTTTGCTCATTTAGGGATTGCATTATGTCGAGCGTTAGACATACCGGCACGCTATTTTACAGGCTATGCGTATAATCTTAATCCACCGGATTTCCATGCTTGTTTTGAAGCGTATATTGGTGGACAATGGCTGTTTTTTGACCCCACTAAATTAGCTGTTGCAAATGGATTAGTAAAAATAGCGAATGGTAAAGATGCATCAGAAGTGGCGGTAGCCAGTTATTTCGGGGATGTTACTTGTACGTTCATGAAAATTCAATGTAATCCTGTTGTATCCGATTTTATACTTTTCAATTCTGAACTTGATACCAAAGCGATTTCTTATGAATGAAATTAAGAATTTTTTAATCTAAAATTTTTCTAACTGTGATTCGGTTGTCGTCTCCCATTTTCCAGATTTCTCCAAACAAAGTAACCTTTTCTCCCGTTTTAAATGCACGGTATTTTTCGGGGCTTCCAAGATTTGGAATACTGATTACAGCAAAATAAATTACGCCTTCAGTTGTTTTTATTTTGGCAGTATAGCCATCTTTTCCTTTTTCGATAGATTGAACTATTCCGGTAATTTTAGCTTCTGCAATGGTCTTCTTTTTTAGTTCCAATATTTCTCTGACAGTAATTTGTTTTTCTTTTCCCATTTTCCAAACTTCTCCTTTCACGGTAATTGTATCTCCAATTTCCGCCTGTTTGAATAACTGGGGATTATTATTCATATTAGGAATACTAATTGTTCCAAAATAAGTGCGTCCTTTTGTGTTTTCAATTGTCGCGGTGTAGCCATCTTTCCCTTTTTGAATAGCCGAAACTTTCCCACTAACGGTAGCTGTTTTTCCTGATGAGCATGATACGAAGCTTAAAATAATCAGACTTAAAAGACTGTTCTTTAGTATGGAATTTTTCATGTTTTTTGTTTTCGTGCTATGTAATAATCGCTAAATGTATCATTCCTTTTTACAAATACAATGCGTTATCAATAATACATTTTTAGGCTTAATTGAATGAGCTTCTAAATTCTAAAGGCGAAACATTGGTTTTACTTTTGAATAATTTGCTAAAAGACTGTGGGTATTCAAAGCCCAATTGGTAGGCTATTTCACTAACGGATAAAGAAGTTGTGGTCAAAATTTCTTTGGCTTTTTCAATTAACTTATCGTGAATGTGCTGCTGCGTACTTTGTCCGGTGAGTGATCGGAGCATGTCACTTAAATAATTTGGCGAGACATTCAATTGCTCTGAAATGTAGAGAACAGTTGGAAGACCAAGTTCCTGAACTTTGTTGCCATTAAAATAATCCAAAAGCAATTTTTCTAAATTACTCAACAAATCATTACTGGCATTTTTACGGGTAATAAACTGTCGGTTATAAAATCTGTTGGAATAATTGAGCAATAATTCAATGTGTGAGAGTATAACATCCTGACTAAAACCGTCTATTACAGAACAATATTCGGCATCAATATTTTGCATAATGTCCGTAATCATTGCTTCTTCTTTATCCGAAAGATGTAATGCTTCATTTACAGCATAGGAGAAAAATCCATAGTCTTTGATGCTTTTTGCCAAAGCATAATTTTGGATAAAATCAGGGTGAACGACTAACCATATCCCTGAAAGTGCTATATCTTCATCAACAACAGTCGAAATTACCTGACCCGGTGAAAAAAAAGTCATAATGCCTTCGTCAAAATCATAATAGTTTTGTCCATATTTCAATTTACCTTTAAAATCCTTTTTGGTACAAATCGAATAAAAATTATAAACGAAACTTTTTATGCTTTCATCAAAATGACATTTTATTTCATTCAGATTAATGACACTAACCAATGGGTGTTTTGGTTTAGGTAATTGCAATAAACGATGCAACTCAGAAATGGAATTGATACTATACGGAGAATGGGTCTCTTTTTTCATGATGCGAATTATAAATTCAGTAGGAAAAGTGAATAGTAAAGATAGCTTTTCCTACTGAATAATGTTATTTTATTGATCGATAGCGCCCATATTGGCAGCATCATAACGAGCACCAGTAATCGTTCCTAATGGGATAATGGTTTCTAAACGGTTTAGGTCTTCAATGCTTAATTTAATTTCGGCAGCAGCATTATTTTCTTCGATATATTTCACACGTTTTGTTCCCGGAATTGGTAAAATACCTTTTGAAACAATCCAGGCAATGGCTAATTGTGAAGGTGTTATTTCTTTTTCGGTAGCCAATGTTTTTATTTCATTTACCAAGGTAATATTTTTGTAAAATTGTTCGCCTTGAAAACGGGGTAAACTTTTTCTAAAATCAGTTTCAGGAAAATCATCAGGGCTTTTGATATCGCCAGAAATAAATCCTCGACCTAATGGAGAGTAAGCCACAAATCCGATTCCAAGATCTTGAAGTGTTTTTAAAATTCCTGTTTCTTCTACGCCACGTTCAAACAAAGAATATTCTGTTTGCACCGCAGTCAAAGGGTGAATAGTATGGGCTTTTTTTATGGTCTGCGATGAAACTTCTGAAAGTCCAATGTGACCAATTTTTCCTTCTTTTACCAATTCAGCCATTGCCGCAACAGTTTCTTCAATAGGCGTCTTTGGGTCTAAACGATGCAGGTAATACAAGTCAATATAATCAGTTCCCAAGTTTTTAAGTGAACGCTCCACTGCTTTTTTTACATAATCTTTTGTACCGTTGAATTGCCAAGTCAGTTGTTCCTTGTCATCAATTTCATAACCAAATTTTGTGGCAATGGTATATTGATTTCTGTTTCCTTTAATGGCTTTGGCGACAAGCCTTTCATTTAGTAAAGGGCCGTATAAATCTGCAGTGTCCAGGAAGTTGTATCCTAGTTCCAATGAACGGTGGATAGTAGCGATAGATTCGGTTTCATCTGCTTTTCCATAAACATCCATTCCTGCAATTTGGGTCATTCCCATACAACCCAATCCTACTTTTGGAACAAAAAGTCCTTGACTTCCCAGTTCGATTTTTTTATTAGTATTCATACTTTTTTATTTAATTGTAGATTTAAATTAACAATGCAAATGTCAGTATGATACTAAATTTAAAAGTAACCCAATCTCTTATAGTTGTATCCAAAATGAGGTAAGTTGATTTTAAAAACGATATCAGTCGCAAAACAAACCTTATTTAAATGAGATTGTGTGATGAGTTATATATTGTAGTTAAGTTTCATTTATTCATTAAATAGGATGTTAAATGTTTTATTTTCTCGCTTTGCATATGGAAAACATCGCAAAATACAGCGTCCAGTAAATCGCCATTTTTCATTTTAGATTGGACCGCACCTTCTACGATTACAATATTATTTTCTTCAATCATTCTAATAATTTGTATGGTTGGACTACCAATAAAATTGTCGTTTTCTATCTCCTTATCAAATGCTTCTTTCCCAGATAAACGAAACATTCCAGGTACTTCCCAGGTAACATCTTCAGTTAAGCAGGATAAAATTTTTTCATGGTCACTAGCCATAAAGGCTTCCATATATTTTTGTACAGTTTGCTTATTTTTTGTCATGGTTTCCAGCGTAATTTAAAGGATTGTCTTTTATTTAAAGGCTTACAAAATCGTCACTTTTAGGGAAAATACTCAGGGCTTCAATTGCAATTTCAGGAGTTGGAGAGGCTAGTTTTCGTAGTTTGGTATCCATCCAAGCACCATCAACAGTTATGGTTGCACAAAGTTTGTTGTCTTCATTCAAAAACTCATGTACAATAGACCAACGAGAAGCATCAGCATTTACTTTTGAGGTTTTGGTATGCATAAAAATTTTGTCAGAAAGTTTTATTTCTTTTCTAAAAACACATTCTTCCCTAAAAAGAATAGGTCCAAAACTTTGTGCTTGCATGACTTTCATCGTTAAACCTAAATTTTCCAGAATTTCGATACGGTGCTGTGCTCCAAAGTCATAATAAGCACTATGTCGGACATGAAAATTAGGGTCGAGATCAGACCAACGGAAGGATAATTCTTTGCTAAATGAAGTCATTGTTGTTTTATTTTAAAATTATTTTTAGGGCACTTTCAGGATTGTATTTCAATGAAAGCAGGTAGGTTTTAGAAAATCGAAAATACAAATAAAAACGGAATTTGATTACGGTAAACATTGCTTTTTAAGGCTTTTTTATGATAAGCAAGTAAATGTAAAAGAACTATTTGGGGATTATTTTATCTCAAAAAATATTGTGGCGTGTCTTTTGTATAACAAAAAAAGATTGTCTAATTCCGGATAACAGAAATAACCATGTGTATGAAAAAAATAATTGTATTGTTGTTGCTAACGAGTGGTATGTATGCTCAAGAACAAGTGTTTAACGTGCAGCGGTATTGCATAGATGAGCAGCCTTTTAAGCAAGGCGAATGTAATATTACTGGAAATGAATACTCTTTTGTGTTCTTAGACACTCAAAAGCGCGATGTAGTTTTCTTCCTCACGGCTACGAAAATGAAATATAAAATTGTTGACTCCGGTATTTTACCTCAGGATAGGAATTACACGTTTTATACTTTAGAAAATGAAAATGAACAAGTAGAAATGAGAGTAAACCAGCAGCATACAAAAATTGAATTTCTGTATCCTGATAATCACATTTATTTGACGGTAGGAAAATCTACTAAGGCAGTAAATTAATGGATTGTGTACAAACGTAACTTGCAGCAAACTTTTGTTTGCTGCTTTTTTAAATGGATTGAAATTCGTGCAATTCTTTGACAAATTCTTTCCGTTGGTACCAATCATTATAAACTAAATGGTATTTTTTAACTTTGAATTTTCCGAAATCAAAATTTCGATACTTTTCTAAAACTGCAATCAACTTTTCTGTATGACTTATTTCTTTTCGAAATCGTGCTACAGTCGAATGAGCTGTATTAATGGAATAGCGTTTGTCGATACTTTCCTCTAATCCAGAATTCGTGAAATTTGTTCTTAAGTTGTTTCTTAAATTATCTAAGGAATTAGAATTGGTAAAACCCTGAAGCATTATTGCCGATGGGGAAGCAGTAATGCCCTGAAAATTGATTACTATATTCTGTATTCCAACAAGACTTTTTTCGATAATTGCAATATAATCGGGAATCGAAATTGTTTCCAAATCAAGACCATCGTAACAAGAAATAATTGATAATACAGTGATGTGAATATCCGAACTGGGATAATAATATTGCTCCGGATCAATTTGCTTTAGTTCGTCTAAAAAGTTCTGTATGTTTTTTTTGGTTTGACTATCAGGTCGAATTAATAAAGTAATGCCAAATCTGCGATCTGAAAGCGAATCGATTTGATTGTCAATTTGATAGGTGTTCGTCACAATCTTTTCAATAGATTCGTTGTATAGCGCAGTATAATGCTGTTTTAAATCCATTTGTTAGCTTGTTTTTATGTTATCATGTCCCAAAGCAAGTCAAAAGTGTTATTAATAACGGTGTCTTGTTCGGGTTTTGAAAAGTCTTTAGCAACTAAATATTGATTGACGCTAAAAGTGTGTCCGCAGATGAGTGTAAAAATGAGTTCAACATCCATCAGCTTTATGATTTTGTCCTTTACTCCATTTTCTAAAATAACCATAATTGGTTTAATGTATTTCTGAGTTTCTTCTTCTGCAATTTGTTTTAAGTAAGGCGAAGAGTTAAATTGTTCCATGAAACGGAATTCCGTCTTGTGTTTTTGTGCCCAATGAAGTGTTGCAGAATAATAAATTTTCAAGATTCCCTGCAACGATTTTTCGTCTTTAATTATCTCCGAAATGTGTTCATTCAGACGGCTTTTAATGTCAATGTACAAAGCTTTGACTAATTCGTCTTTTGTTGGGAAAAAGTAAAATAAAGTGCCACTGGCAATGCCTGCTTCTTTTGCAATTTTACTCGTGGGTGTATCGTGAAAGCCAAACTCAACAAATAGTTTGAGCGCCGCCGCCAGTAATTTTTCTCTCTTGTCCATTATTCAGATTTTATTTTGTCAAGGGTAAATCGTAATATTCACTACTAATTGATGGGATTATTTTACACCTTTCCACCATTGGGAAAATTGTTGTGTGGTATCTTTTAAATTTACCTGTTCACCAATCATTGGTGTGATAAGGTTTAGGTTTTCTTGTTTGTTATTTTCGGTTATCAATTCCAGAGGTTCGTACCAAGGATGATTCCCGAGCGCAAATTTTGAAGAATGGACGGGGAAAATTCGTTTGGCGTTTAAGTCTTTTGCTGCTTGCAAAATTTCATCTGGCATCAGGTGAATGTATTTCCAACTCTTATCGTACTGACCGTTTTCTAAAATGGCTAAATCAAATTCACCAAACGTTTTCCCTATTTCAGCAAAATGTTTGTCGTAGCCACTATCACCACCAAGAAAAATTTGCATGGTTGGTGTTTGTAAAACATACGAGGTCCAAAGCGCTTTGTTTCTAGTTAGTCCACGACCCGAAAAATGTCTTGAAGGAACCGTATGTGCCGTAAAACCTTCGTCCAAAACTATTTTCTCGTTCCAGTCTTTTTCAATGATTTTAGTGGTGTCAAAGCCCCAATACTCAAAGTGTTCGCCGGTGCCAAGACCGCAGATAATTTTTTTGATTTTGGGCTTTAGTTTTAAAATGGTTTTGTAATCCAAATGATCCCAATGGTCGTGCGAAATAAAAAGGTAGTCAATTTCGGGAATATCATCCGTTGTATAACGATCCGTTCCTTTGAAAGCTTTTGTTGAAAATGAAAATGGAGACGCAACACCACTTAAAACTGGATCAACTAAAATTCGTTTTCCATCAATTTGAATGTAGTAGGAGGAATGCCCAAACCAAACCAAAATATTTTCGTTTAGGTCTACATTCAAAAGGTCTGTTTTTTTGGTTGGAATTTCGTCAACTGGTGTAACATTTTTATGCTGCCCGAAAAAGAACTCTTTACCAACGGTATAATAGCTTGCTCCTTCCGTCAGGTCAGGTGTGATGCTTTGGTTTTGAAAAGAACCGTTTTTATAATTTGGTGATTGTTTAATTCTTTCCAATCTTTTGCCTGCAGGCAGTTTACCAAATTTTACTTGTTTTAAATAGGATAATGCACTCATTACGAATAAAGAAATTAAATAAACATACATCTATTACTGACTAATCAGTCAGTAAATGTAAATCTATTTTTTCAATTGGCAATAGTTTTTATAAAGTAGCTGGTTTTATACAATCGTGTTAGTGTCTTATTGTAGTCCTTTACCACAGGGAGTAAAGGACTTTACAATGTTCAATAATTTAAGATTTTGAAATTTCTTCCAATACTTTTTTTCCGTTTTCATTGTTTGGATCCAGTTCTACGGATTTTTTATAATTTAGTATAGCAAGCTTTTTATCTCCGTTTTTCAAATAGGCTTCTCCTAAACTGTCATAAGCATTTCCTGATTGCGGAAACGCTTCAACATTTAGTTTGAAAACTTCTATTGCTTCTTTTACTTTTCCGGTTTGTAATAATTGATATCCTGCGCTATTCATTTCATTTTCATTGATAGCATAGGTATTTGAATTTTTATTTTCTTTAAAATAAGTTAATCCAGATGCAATTCCTTTTTCCATAATTACGTCTACGAAAGCAGTAGCCAATGATTTTTTAGGCAAACTATACGGTTTATTATAAAGGATATTTCTAATCGCTTTATTCATCTCGTTTAAGTTGGTACCGCCCGTATTATTTAATAAAACCACCAGATTTTTGTCAGACGGAATACGGGAAAGCAAGGTGTTGAATCCATTTATTCCACCGCCATGCTCAATGACCATAATACTTTCATTTTTTTCTCCATTGAAAGCCTTATTGATGAACAATCCGTAACCATAATGTCCCGGTCCTGCAGGGATATAGGAATTAAATAAAAGTTCTTTATTTTTTTTCGAAAGTAACTGTTCGGTGTAAAGTGCCTGATCCCATAAATACAAATCATCTACAGTGGAATACAAGGAACCAGCAGCGTAAGGAATAGATAAATCAAGATAACTGGCATTGCTGAAGTTTTTACCGTTTTTCTCATAACCTGAAGCTCTGTTTTTCAAAATCGTTTCATGATGATCGAATCCAGTATTATTCATCTTTAGTGGCGTAAGAATATTGTCTTGTAAAAACTGCTCATAGGTTTTACCGGAAGCTTTCTCTATGATGTATCCCAATAAAAAATAACCGGAATTGCTGTATGCAAATTTTTCGCCTGGTGTAAACTCCAGCGGTAGATCAGCGAATTTTTTTACAAATGCTTCCGGGCTGTACGGATTGATACTTAAATCTTTGACGAAATTTGGAAACGAAGTATAATTAGGAATTCCAGCGGTATGCGTGAGTAAATGATGAATAGTGATTTTATCGCCTGAAGCTTTAGGATAGTCAGGAAGATAGGTTGTAATAGGAGCATCTAACTTTAATTTTCCCTGTTCGACTAATTGCAGAATCAACATAGCGGTAAATTGTTTGGTAACGGAACCCAATCGGTGTTTGGTATCCGGTTGGTTCGGAATATTCCATTCCATGTTTGCCATTCCAAATCCCTTTTTATAAATGACTTTCCCTGCGTCAGCGACAAGAATGGAGCCGTTAAACTGCCCGTATTCTGAATATAGGTTCATTAACTTATCGATTTGTTCTGTTTTGGTTTGCCCAAAGGAAACCGGTATTGTAATTAGCTGGATGAATAGACCAATTAGGATTGTCTTTACTGCAAAATGCTTAGAACGTTGTTTCATGATGATTGTTGGTTTTAGTGATTGATGTTGTTTTTGTTCATTTTTATCTGTTGTTGCAAATTTTGTTTATCCGTTACAAGCTAGTGTTTATATTCCGAATAATTAATAAATGTTTTTCCATCGTAAAGGTAGAGACCTGTTTCTCTCGTACCAACCCAAAGATTTCCTGTTTTATCTTCCAAAATTGCCCAAATCCCCTGATTAATTAGTCCATCTTTTGTTGTAAAACAAGTGAAAGATTTTCCATCGTAACGGCAAATGCCACCACCGCCACCAAACCAAATATTTCCGTTTTTGTCTTCTATAATTCGCATAACCGAATCACTTAGCAAGCCATTGCTTTTTGTAAAACTTGTAAATGATTTTCCATCATAACGGTAAGCACCGCTCCAATTGCTGAACCAAATATTTCCGTTCTTGTCTTGCAATGCGGGCCAAGCCCAATTGTCGCCATTTGGTTTAAGATTAGTTATAGATATACCATCGTAACGAAACACACCTTTATTACCTCGTCCACCAAACCAAATGTTACCAGCTTTATCTTCTAAAATATATTCAGCATTATTGTTACTGCTCATATAGCCAACTCCGCCTTCATCAATTATAAACGGAGTAAAAGATTTACCATCGTAGATGTAAACACCATTGATAGTTGCGAACCATAGTTTTCCGTTTCTGTCCTGCATGATACTGAATACCTCCTGCGTTTTTCTAAACTTATTGAGAGGCAGGTTTTTTCGTAAAGGAATCTGGATTTTAGCAAATGTTTTACCATCGTAAAGGCAAACTCCTGCTGGAGTACCTATCCAAATTTTTCCATCTTTATCTTCCAAAAGGGCATTAATATTATTACTGTTTAGACCATCGGCCACTAAAAATTGGGTAAAGGATTTTCCGTCATATTTATAAAGACCATTTTCTGTGGTGCCAAACCAAAGGTTACCGGCTTTGTCCTGCAGCGCAGATTGTACATTGCCATATTTAGGCGAGCCTATGGTTTTTATAAGTTTGGGATGTGCAACAGATAGTATGTTTGATTCACTTCCCTTTTCTTTTGGTACGTCTTTTTTAGCTGGTCCGTTGCAGGCAGTGGCAAAAAGTAATATTGTCAGAAAAGTAAAAACTCGCGTTTGTGAGAAATATTTTTTCATTGTTCAAATTGGCATTGATGTTTTTATCTATTTGTTGGTTTGGGTGTCGCTCTGCAAGGGCCGCTAACGTCTTGCTACAACAGCGGGTTTGGGATTAAATTATGCCTTATTTTCGGATTTGCCAAATCATCCCAAATCCGTTGTAGTAACTGTTGTACGCATTTATTCTGCCTTCACATAAAAAGTATAAATCTCTTTTTTCAGTTCTCTTTTTCGTAATTTTCTGTCTATGATTATTCCTCGTTCATCAAGTAATATTTTTCTAATGCCTGAAGAATCTCTTACGAGTTTTGGATATAATCTTTTTTGTGAATTTTTCTTTCCTACACCAAAACTCCAAATTTCTGAATTTTTAAATGCCACATTACGAATATTAAAAGAATCGTACGGGAGAAATTTAATTAGCTCTGAACGTATTATTATTTCTTTCCCATCCGAATCTTTCTTAAAAAAAACTATTTTATCATCCTCGAAACGAATATGATCCGAAAATGTTCCTGGATACGGATTATAATTTAACTCTTTCATTTTCCAATTACCCTTCCATTGTTTTATGATTTTTTTGTGGATTAAAGGTAACAATGAATCAATCTTTTGGCGAGCTAATATTTGAATGTCTGAATTTTTGCCATATTTATTTGCCATGTAAAATTGGGAAACAGCAACTTCCAATTTACCTTTTTTTAAATATTTTTGACCACTTTTAAACCATTGCTCTTGACTAAATGGTATTTCTTGAGCAATAAGCCCATTGCGAAAAATCAGAAAGATTAATATAAAAAGGATGTTCTTCATAATTGCGTACAACTTGTATATAATCGCTACAAACTAGCGGATATACACCCAAAATTGGGATACTTTGCGCTACAAATAGCTTTTTATCGTTCTGCTAATGTAATTAATTTATTACGAATTATTGATATTGAAATTCTAAAGTAATCGAATAAAAACAAATGAACTTAAGAATTAGATTCCCTAGCCCCGATAGCAGCGGCATCCTTTATGTTCTTTCTTTAAGAACATAAAGATACAGCGGAGAGCGGGAAAGAGCTCCAGATTCCGACTTCCGCCAGAATGACAAACCCTCTGCAATGTCATCTTGTCAGATTTTTTTACGCCAATTTTAACATAAACTGACAATTTAATAGTTGGTTTTGTATTGGCACAAAGATTGACTTATCGACTTCGAGTCATTAAAACAAGTATACAATAAAATTAAATATATTAAAAATGGGTAAAATAATCGGAATTGATTTAGGTACGACCAACTCTTGTGTTTCTGTAATGGAAGGTAATGAAGCAGTTGTTATTCCTAATGCAGAAGGAAAAAGAACAACACCATCTATCATCGCTTTTGTTGAAGGTGGAGAAATTAAAGTAGGAGATCCTGCTAAAAGACAAGCGGTAACTAATCCAACTAAGACTATTGCTTCTATCAAACGTTTTATGGGTCACTCTTTTTCAGAAATTACAGCTGAAGCAAAAAGAGTTTCTTATTCAGTAGTAAAAGGGGACAACAATACGCCACGTGTGGATATTGATGGTCGTTTATACACTGCTCAAGAATTGTCAGCTATGACACTTCAAAAAATGAAAAAAACAGCTGAAGACTATTTAGGTCAAACTGTTACTGAAGCAGTTATCACTGTTCCAGCTTACTTTAATGATGCACAACGTCAAGCTACAAAAGAAGCGGGTGAAATTGCAGGTCTTAAAGTAATGCGTATTATCAACGAACCAACTGCAGCTGCACTTGCTTACGGTTTAGATAAAAAAGGTAAAGATCAAAAAATTGCTGTTTACGATTTAGGTGGAGGTACATTTGATATTTCTGTTCTTGAATTAGGAGACGGAGTTTTCGAAGTATTGTCTACTAACGGAGATACTCACTTAGGTGGAGATGATTTTGACCACGAAATTATTGACTGGTTAGCTGACGAATTTAAAGCTGAAGAAGGTATTGACTTACGTCTTGATCCAATGTCATTGCAACGTTTGAAAGAAGCTGCTGAGAAAGCAAAAATTGAATTGTCTTCTTCTGCTGAAACTGAAATCAACTTGCCATACGTAACTGCTACGGCTTCAGGACCAAAACACTTAGTTAAAAAATTAACTAGAGCTCAATTTGAAAAATTAACTGACGCTTTAGTAAAACGTTCTATGGCACCAGTTGCTAAAGCGTTGAAAGATGCAGGTTTATCTGTTTCTGATATTGACGAAGTTATCTTGGTGGGTGGTTCTACTCGTATGCCAAGAATTGCTGAAGAAGTTGAAAAATTCTTTGGTAAAAAAGCGTCTAAAGGAGTTAACCCTGATGAGGTTGTTGCAATTGGAGCAGCTATTCAAGGTGGAGTTCTTTCTGGAGATGTAAAAGATGTATTGTTACTTGACGTTACACCTTTATCTTTAGGTATCGAAACTATGGGTGGTGTTCTGACTAAATTAATTGAGTCTAACACAACTATTCCAACTAAAAAATCTCAAGTTTTCTCTACAGCTGCAGATTCTCAACCAACAGTTGAAATCCACGTTTTACAAGGAGACAGAGCTATGGCAGTTGACAACAAAACTATCGGTCGTTTCCATTTAGATGGTATTCCACCAGCTCCAAGAGGTGTTCCACAAATTGAAGTAACTTTTGATATTGATGCTAATGGTATCATCAAAGTTTCTGCAACTGACAAAGGAACTGGAAAATCTCACGATATTCGTATCGAAGCTTCTTCTGGATTAACAGCTGAAGAAATCGAAAGAATGAAAAAAGATGCAGAAGCTAATGCTGATTCTGACAAACTTTTAAGAGAAAGAGCAGAAAAATTGAACGAAGCTGACGGAATGATCTTCCAAACTGAAACTCAATTGAAAGAATTAGGTTCTAAATTATCTGATGAAAACAAAGTTGCTGTAGAATATGCATTAACTGAATTGAGAATGGCACACCAATCTCAAGACATTCCTGCAATTCAAACTGCTCTTGACAACATCAACGCTGCTTGGAAAAAAGCAACTGAAGCGATGTATGCTCAAGGAGAACAAGGTCAAGGTGAAGCACAACCTCAAGGGGATGCTGCTCAAGGAGACAATGTTGAAGACGTTGAATTCGAAGAAGTAAAATAATAATTTTCCGTAGAGATGTACTGCGGTGCATCTCTACTATTGATTTAGAAAACCGTTCGCCATTGGTGAACGGTTTTTTTTATGGGTTAAATAAAAAACCCGACCTGTTTTAGAAACGGGTCGGGTTTTATTATTATTATTATTATTATTATTATTATTATTTATGTAGAGACGCATTGTAGAGACGCACTGCAGTGCGTCTCTACCGTGTGTATTTTTCAATGTGCATTTATGCAATCTTCGTTTATAAAATTCGCATCGATACGGTGCGTCTCTACAATGCATTTATACAATGCGTCTCTACAGTATAATAACATCAAATACAGCATAAAAAAAAAGGGAAAATGTTGTTAACATTTTCCCTTTTTTAATTCATTATTTAGGATCTAAAGCTTGTCCTATTCTAGAAATTAAATCTTGTAAGTGATATCTACTCATTCGATCAGTCATTCTTGATGAGGCTAACTTCATCTCGTTTTTCAGACTATTCAATTGACCTCTTGCAATAGAAGGTAAATCAGTTTGAGCAAGATTTACTCTTCTTGTCGTGAAACCGTAAGTAACACCTACAGGAACCGATCTAACCATGGCTGTACCTGGTTTAAGTAATTCGATCATTTTGTCAACATACAATTTTTGAATGTTTCTGCGATACACATCAATGGAACCGCTTCCTTTCAATTCAGAGAAGATTCCATTTTTTAAGTCGCTTACTAATTCATCAGCGGTATAGTTGTTTTTACTCATAGAAGAAGTTTCTATAAGGCGAACAATTCTATCTCCAGCCAATAAACTTGATAAGGTAGCATCTTGCATTCCTTTGATTGCTTCAACACCGCTTTCTGGGTTTATTTTCGAAAGGATATTTTGATCCAATAACCATTTTGGTGTGGTGAACAATTGAGTGTTCAAGAATAATACAGCATCTTTTTGGATAGCTCTTGGAACTACTTCAAATTGATTTCCTGTCATGTCATACGTTTTTGGAGAATCATAGATTCCACCTACGTTTTTAGTAACATGGCCCATATATCTTCTGAATTGTCCAGTAAGTGCACCGTAAAGTTCGTCTAGTTCAGCATAGCTTTCACCGTTTTCTTTAGTCCACTCTAATAAATTAGGCAAAATTCTTTTTAGGTTTTTGATTCCGTACTCAGAAGCTCTCATCGCATTATCTCCAATATCCTCTGTTTGGTATCTTGGGTCATAAGGACTGCTTTCAGTACCAAACCATAAACGGTTATTTTTGTATGCTTCTTTAGTCATTTCGTTCAACTTCGCTTTTTCCTCAGTTTCAGTTTTAGCTCCGTCAAAATAAGAATAACCCCATTTAATAGCCCATTTGTCATAATCCCCAATTCTTGGGAATAAGGCAGTAACACCATCTTCTGGTTGTGCCACATAATTAAAACGTGCATAATCCATGATAGAAGAAGTATGTCCGTTTTTATCTTGGTACGCTTTATCTCTCAGTTTTTCAACCGGAGTGGCAGAGCTTGCTCCCATGTTATGACGTAATCCTAAAGTGTGTCCTACTTCATGAGAAGAAACGAAACGGATTAATTCTCCCATTAATTTATCATCAAACTTTTTTGTTCTTGCTGCAGGATCTACAGCCGCAGTTTGAATCAAGTACCAGTTTCTTAAAAGACTCATGATATTGTGGTACCAACCAATGTGGCTTTCCAAAATTTCACCACTTCTAGGATCATGTACATTTGGTCCGTATGCATTTTGAATTTCAGCAGCAAAATATCTCAATACTGAAAAACGGGCATCTTCCAAACTCATTGTTGGATCATTTTCTGGCCAATATTCGCCACGAATTGCATTTTTCCATCCTGCAGCTTCAAATGCTACTTGCCAATCATCAATACCTTGTTTAATGAATTTTTTCCATTTGTCAGGTGTAGCTGGATCAATGTAGTATACAATTGGTTTTAGTGGCTCAATTAATTCCCCTTTTTTTTGCTTTGCAGCATCTTCGGCAGATTTTGGCTCTAAGCGCCATCTTACAGCAAAAGTTTTAGTGTCTGATTTTTGAGATTCTTCTTCAAAAACTCCGTATTCGTTTGCAAAATATCCTACACGTGCGTCAAATTCTCTTTTGCGCATAGGTGTTTTTGGCAATAAAATCATCGAAGTATTCATCTCTACCGTTACTACTCCTGCATCTAAAGCAGAAGGTAAATTAACTCCAATTTGTGGTGTTGGAGTAATTGAAATACGCGGTGGAGTAGTTGTAAATGTTTTTACAGTTCTAATCTCAGTATTTATTGGATAACTGCTTATTTTTGAGATGAATGATTTATCCTTTTGAAAAGCTACAATGTTTAACAATTGTTTTTTAATTGGATCTAATGAAAAAGTCTGAATATCACCATCGAAAGTGCTCGTTAAATCGATCACATATCCAGCATTATTTTTACCGGTTGAATCTTTTTTGAATGCCAAGATATCATAGTTTCCAATAATTGGATCCGAAGTTGAATTCTTAACCGCTTGAGCCATTGGCTTGTCACCGTCCGGAGACATGATAACGTAAGTAACTGATCTAAGAAGGATGTTGTTGTTCAGCCCTTTTTCCCAACGAACGACTTGTCTGTTGATTTCTTCTCCTCCAAAAATTCCTCCTCCGGCTGGAGTTTTAGAATATCTGGTAATTGTCATTATTTCACTTCCTAAAAGGGAGTCTGGAATTTCAAAAAGATATTTGTCATTAATTTTATGAATGTCAATTAATCCTTTTTGTGTTACTGCGGTTGAGTCAATAACTTTTTTGTACGGTTTAGGTTCTTTCTTACCGTCTTTAGATTCGGGTGCTTTTGCTTCTACTTTAGCAGGGGCATTCTTGTCTGCTCTTTTCTTTTTTTTACTTTGTGCAAATGTGCCTTGCGCAAAACAAAATAACAGACATGTAATAATTAGGGTTAGTTTTTTTTTCACCATTTAGTTAATGTATTAATAAAGTTTATAATTGGTTATGGTCTATAAGTCGTATTTTTTTGTGTTTTGTTACGACTAAAGTTCAAATTTATTGATATATTTTTTATAAAAAGACCATTTTGAGGTGCGATTTTAAATAATTAACAATAATTAACAATCGTTTATTAATTGCTTTTTCCATGTCATAACATGATTTTTCTCATGTAAGGAATTATTATTTCGAGGTATCTTTGCTTTTTTAAATATTAAATTAAACCTATTTTTTTCATTTTTAGGAATGTCAAAAGTGCCAAAAAACGATTTTTTTGTAAAAGTTTTTTGTAATATTACTACTTAAATCAGCTGGAATGAGAAAAATTAAGTACAAGAGAGGAAAGAAAACACAACCTTATAATTTAGAATATACTGGTATTCATAAAAGTAAGGAATCAGAGCTGCAGTTGTTTGTTTATGATGATTTGGATCTTACCGAGTATGAGGATTTTAAGGTTTCGGATTTAGATAAATATATTGAGGGACAAAAAACAAACTGGATTAATATTCACGGTTTAAATAATGTGGAGTGGCTAAAATCGATTGGGAATTATTTTAATATCGATAATTTTATGCTGGCTGATATTTTAAATACCACCCGAAGAACAAAACTGGAAGAGTCTCATGATTTTCTATTTTTCAACATAAAATCACTTTTACCCACAGGACATTCGGACAATATAAGTGTAGAACAAATTAGTTTTTTGTTAAAAGATGGGATTCTGATTTCTTTTCAGGAAAAGCGAAGTGACTTTTTTACTCACATTCGAGAACGCATTAGAACGCATTCCGGAATTGTAAGAACTAAGAAAGCGGATTACTTATTGTACATTCTTCTGGATGCCATCATGGAAAATTTCTACATCACTTTAGAAAGCGAGGAAGATAAAATAGAGGAATTGATCAATCTGACCAAGGAAAGTGTAGATCCTATAATTTTAGAAAAAATAGAGAAACACAGAGATAATTTAAATTTTTTAAAACGTTCTATCATTCCGCTTAGGGATTCTTTGTATGATATAAAAAGCATAAAAGACGATAACATATTTAATGTTATGGAAGCAGATACTTTTAGCTTTTTTGCCCGATTGCATCAAAAGAGTTTAGAACTTTTGGAACAAATTGAATCTGATATGAGTTCTTTGGAAAGTGCGTCTAATTTCTTTTTCTCGGCACAAACACATAAGATGAATGAGATTATGAAAACCCTGACGATTGTATCGGCGATATTTATTCCGCTGACTTTTATTGTGGGAGTTTACGGGATGAATTTTGAATATATGCCAGAACTGAAACGTCATTATGGCTATCATACCGTTATGGGCGCTATGTCTTTAATAGTGGTTGGAATGATTATTTATTTTAAAAAACGCCGTTGGTTTTAGGAATAAAAAAGGATTACATCCAATTCATTTAGAATTAAATTAAAAAATAAAAAAATGAACAAGGCCATATACATTGCAACAAGCGAACAAAATAGTGGGAAGTCGATTATTACGTTGGGATTGATGAGCATGCTTATTGGTAAGATGGCCAAAGTAGGTTATTTTAGACCCATAGTGGAAGATTTTGAAGAAGGAGGATTTGACAATCACATTGAAACCGTGATTGGTCATTTTGGGATGGATATTGAATTTGAAGATGCGTATGCCATTACAAAAAGTAAATTAATCAAAAAGAAGAACAAAGGAAAAATAGGTGAGGTTCTCGATTTGATTATTGAAAAATACAAGAAATTAGAAGAGCGTTTCGATTTTGTCTTGGTTGAAGGAACCAGTTTTACAGGGGAAGGAACTGTTATCGAATTAGATATGAATGTTCTGATTGCCAAAAATTTGGGTATTCCAACTATTATAGTGGGCTCCGGAGTGGGTAAAACATTAGAGGAATTGATAGATAGTCTTTACTTAGCTTACGATTCTTTTAAAGTCAAAGATGTTGAGGTTTTGGCTGTAATCGCCAATAAAGTGCAGCCAGAGAATATTGAATTGGTTACTAACGGTCTAAAGAAAAGTTTACCCAAAAGTATATTGGTGAATTCTATTCCTTTGATTCATAAATTGAATAACCCAACCGTACAGGAAATAGTAAATGAGTTGGATGCCAAAGTTTTATTTGGATCGGCACACTTGAACAATCAAACTGGAAATTTTAGTGTAGGGGCCATGCAATTGTGCAATTATTTGTTGCATTTGAAAGAGAATAGTCTGGTGATTACGCCCGGAGACCGAGCAGACATTATTCTAGGAGCATTGCAGGCCAATGAATCCGTAAATTATCCGACCATTTCGGGAATTGTTTTGACAGGAAATATCTTGCCTGAAATTAGTATTTTGAAATTGATAGAAGGACTCTCTACCATTGTTCCAATTATTGCGGTAGAAGAAGGAACGTATTATATTACCAATAAAATAGGTTCCATTAAATCCAAAATTTACGCAAACAACAAGCAGAAGATTGAAATTTCTATCACTACTTTCGAAAAATATGTCGACTTAGACAACTTGGCTGAAAAGCTAATCACTTTTGAAGCGGAAGGAATGACACCAAAAATGTTTCAATATAATTTAGTAAAAAGAGCCAGACAACATAGGAAACACATTGTTTTACCGGAAGGAAATGACGAACGAATCATTATTGCAGCCTCACAATTATTGACGATGGATGTGGTTGATATTTCGATTATTGGCAACAAAAAACAAATTGAAAATAAAGTGGCGGAGTTGGGACTTCCTTTCGATTTTTCTAAAATAAGAATCATTAATCCGATAGAATCCGAGCATTATGATGATTATGTAAATACGTATTATGAGTTGCGTAAAGCAAAAAATGTAACCATAGGAATGGCTAAGGATTTAATGGAAGATGTCTCGTATTTTGGAACCATGATGGTGTATAAAGGGCATGCGGACGGAATGGTTTCCGGAGCGGCACATACCACACAACATACTATTTTGCCTGCTTTGCAATTCATTAAAACCAAACCCAATTCCTCTGTGGTTTCGTCGATATTTTTCATGTGTTTAGAGGACAGAGTTTCTGTTTTTGGAGATTGTGCCATTAATCCAAATCCTACTGCGGAACAATTAGCAGAAATTGCCATTTCCTCTGCCGATTCAAGTTTGGCTTTTGGTATTGAACCAAAAATTGCCATGCTTTCGTATTCATCTGGTTCATCAGGAAAAGGAGATGAAGTAGATAAAGTAAGAGCGGCAACTGAAATAGTGAGAAGAAAACGTCCCGATTTAAAAATTGAAGGCCCTATTCAATACGATGCAGCCGTTGACATGGCTGTTGGAAAAAGTAAAATGCCAAATTCAGAAGTGGCAGGGCAAGCCAGCGTTCTAATTTTTCCGGATTTAAATACAGGAAATAATACCTATAAAGCTGTGCAAAGAGAGACTGGTGCATTAGCAATTGGTCCGATGTTACAAGGATTGAACAAACCGGTAAATGATTTAAGCCGTGGTTGTACGGTAGATGATATTATAAATACAGTCGTGATTACGGCGATTCAAGCACAAGGATTATAAAATGAAAATAGTAATTATAAACTCAGGAAGTTCCTCCATAAAATACCAATTGATTAACATGCCGGCAAATGAAGTTATTTGTTCAGGGATGATTGATAGAATAGGACTCGAAACTTCAAACCTAACGTATGTAACGTATACGACTAAATTAGAAGAAACGTTACCTATTGCAAACCATAAAATTGGTTTAGAAAAAATTGCCAAATTACTGATGGATGAAAAAGTAGGGGTGATTAAAAGTACGGATGAAATAGAAGCTGTTGGGCATCGTGTGGTGCATGGCGGAAGCGCTTTTTCTAATACGGTAGTTATTACCAATGAAGTAAAAGATAAAATCAGACAGCTTTTTGATTTGGCACCTTTGCATAATCCTGCAAATTTAGAAGGAATAAATGTTGCCGAAGAAATTTTTAGCTCAGCACAGCAAGTGGCTGTTTTTGACACGGCATTCCATCAAACGATTCCTGTTGTAGCGCACAAATATGCGGTACCAAATTACCTTTTGACGGAAAATAAAATACGCGTTTACGGTTTTCATGGAACGAGTCACAAATACGTTTCGGAAAATGCGATTCATTATTTGAAGCAAAATTCTCAGAATATAGGTTCTAAAATTATCACGATACATTTAGGAAACGGTTGCAGTATGACCGCTGTAAAAGACGGAAAAAGTATTGATCATACGTTGGGTTTTGGTCCAATGAACGGATTAATTATGGGAACCCGAAGCGGAGATGTGGATCAATCTGTGATTTTTTATCTGGTAAATACGTTGGGTTATTCGCTTGAAGCGGTAAATACGATGTTGCAAAAACAAAGTGGAATGTTGGGGCTAACCGGTTACAGTGATTTGAGGGATATTGAAGCCAATGCAGAGAACGGAAATGCGGATTGTCAATTGGCTTTAGCGATGAATGCCTATCGAATAAAGAAATATATTGGCTCGTATACGGCTGTTTTAAATGGGCTCGATGCCATTATTTTTACGGCTGGAATTGGGGAAAATTCTTCGTACATCCGAAAATTAGTGTGTACGGATATGGATTATTTCGGAATAGCATTGGATGCATCCAAAAATGAAATCCGTTCGAAAGAAATTAGAGAAATAAACACACCAGATTCAAAGACTAAAATATTAGTCATTCCTACCAATGAAGAAATTGAAATTGCCAATCAGGTATATGAATTACTGACGAATTAAGAAAATGACCAACTCAAAAAAAGCTTCTGTAAGCAGAGGCTTTTTTTATGCCTTTTATTTGATAAATCTAATTATATTTGGATATAAAATACCACATTTTGAAAGCAAGAATTACATCAATAATCCTACTCTATTTTATCTCATTCCAACTTTATTCACAGGAATTACTCCCTTTTGTAGAGAATTACAGCAAATCAAATTATCAAGGTGATAATCAGATTTGGAGTGTTGCACAAGGAAATGATAACGCCATGTATTTTGCCAATAATTATTATTTATTGCGGTATGACGGCGTAAAGTGGGAGAAAAACAGCTTGCCAAACAAAACAATCATTCGCTCCGTAATGGTTGACGGTGACCGCATTTATACCGGTTCTTATAAAGAATTTGGGTATTGGTTCCGAAAAGAAGGTAAGATGCATTATGTTTCTATTTCCAACTCCAATAAAACTAAAGTTTTTGACGACAGTGATAATGAAGAAATTTGGAAGATATTTAAATTCAATAATAAAATCTACTTTCAGTCTTTTAATGGGCTTTTCCAGTTTGACGGAAAAGTAATTAAAGAAAGTAAATTTGATTTTCTGGTTTCCTATTGCTTTCCGGTTGGTAATGAACTATTGGTTGCTTCGGTAGAAAAAGGAATTTATAAAATGAAGAATTCCAAGTTTGAAAAGATAGAAGGATGGTCCGTTTTAGAGAATAACGTCATCCATGCTATTGAAAAACACCAAAACAAAACGTATTTTTTTACTAAAAAAAATGGGGTTTATGTGGAAGAAAATGGTATTCTCAGCACTTGGAAAAGTGCATTAAATGATATCTTGAAAGCAGCAAATATCAACGTTGCCAAGTTCATTAAAAACAATAAATTAATCATAGGAACGGCTAATAAAGGGGTTTATATTTTTGATTTGAATTCTGGCTCGTATAAAAACATCAATCGAAATAATGTATTGATGAACAATTCCATTTTGAGTATCGGCCTGGACAAAGAAAATGATTTGTGGCTGGGCTTAGACAACGGAATTGCTCATATCGAGGTTAATTCCCCTATTTCTATTTTTTATGATAATTCAGGGATTTTAGGTTCCGTTTATTCCGTGGCAAGTACTCCAAAAGGCTATTTGATGGCTTCCAATCATGGTGTTTTTAAATATGAAGACAAAGTGCTATCGTTAATTCCTAATACGCAAGGGCAAGCTTGGAACATCAGTAAAATAAATAATAAATACCTCATAGGTCATAACGAAGGCACTTTTATATACGAGAATGGGTTGTTTTCTAAATTAAGTACTATAAACGGAGGTTGGAATTTAGTCAAAAGCAGCATTAATAATTCCTATTTACAAGCAACATACAGCGGTGTAATCATTTATAATGACAGTAATGATTTGAATCAAAAGATAGTTATAAAAGGAATATTGAAACCTATCAAATATGTTGCGCAAAACCGAAAAAATGAAATATGGGCAGCCGATAACAATAGAGGTTTGTATCGAATTCTGTATAATGATGCATACGAAACAACTAACATCAAGAATGTCACCCAGCACAGCAAAATAAGCAATGATTTTGGAGTGAAAATATTTGAGTTCAGAAATGAAATTTTGTTTTTAATCAATAAATCGTGGTACACCTATAATTCAATTACCAATCAATTAGAAGAAAATGAATTGTTTAATACTAATTTTAAAAATGTATCAAACATCGTTTCTATTGATGAAAATCACTTTCTGATACTGCAAGAAGGGCTTTTATATCATATTTATGCGCATGACAATAAATTCATCCGCACTATTATTCAAGAGAAATATTACAAGGGAAAAATCATTAATGACAATGTAAAAGTTTTCAAAAACAAAGATAATTACCTGTTGAATCTGGATGATGGTTTTATCTCGTTGCAATTAAAATATGCAAACAAGAAAGCATCAAATATAAGTGTTGAAGCCTTTGTAAATGATGATTTGGTTAAAAATAACTCAAAGATTCCATACAATTCGGAGCTTCGCATACATGTAATATCAGGTGTTTTTGGAGCAACAAGACCTAATTTATTTTATAAAATAAATGGTGCCAAAGAATTTATTCCTGTAAATGAAGGTTTGATTGTTTTGAATAATTTAAATAGCGGTTCCAATGAGATTACGGTTTACCTTCACGACGGATTGAATTATGATAAAATTTCCAACTTTCAATTTATTGTGGCTAAACCATGGTATTTTTCTATTTGGATGATTTTATTATATCTGATAGTGATTGGAGGCATATTGTATCTGTATTACAAATGGAATAAAATGCGATACATTCAGAAACTGGAGTTGCGTGATGAAGAATTAAAACATCAAAAGAAAATTCTGGAGATGGAATTAAAGGCCGAAAACGAATTGAATATTCAAGAATATGAAAAACATATTCTAGAACTGGAATTGCAATCGAAGTCTTCAGAGGTTGCTGGAAAATCACTTTCGATTGCGAAACAAAGTGAAATGATTGAGAATATTCAAAGTATTCTGGATTCAGATATGGATTTTAATAAACTAAAAAGTGAAATCAAAAAAGCCATAAAAATCAATGCTGTTAACAAACATGAATGGGAAACGTTTGAAACAAATTTGAATCAAATTCACAATGAATTTATAATTAACCTTTCAAAAAAATATCCAAACCTAACTTCGAAGGATATTAAGCTCTGTATTTACTTAAAAATGAATCTTTCGTCCAAGGAAATTGCACCCATGATGAATATTTCTTTTAGAGGTGTAGAACTTCATCGCTACCGCTTAAGAAAGAAATTAAACCTTGTTCAGGACGAAAATCTCTCTAAATTTTTATTAACTGTATAAATAAGCTTTATTTTTTATAGATAATATATTATTTCAGTGTATTTATTACGGAATTACAACACATCATTACTACATCATATAGATGTAGTGTAGTATCTCATAACCGCTCTTATAGGCAGTAATACATAGATTTATGATCTTGTTTTGCTGTTTTGATGTATTCGTGTAGTATCGCCGTTTTGCTTACTATAACGTTGTAATTATTTACTTTGGCTCCACTAACTTTAACAAATCATTATTATATGAGAAATATTATTTTTAGCTTTTTAGCACTCATTTTACTACCGGCATACATGTCTGGACAAGTAATTAAGGGAAAAGTATTAGATAAGGATGGAATTGGGATTCCTGGAGCCATGATAGTTGCGGCTGATTCTAAAACTTCAACTGATACCGATTTTGACGGTAATTTTAATATCAATGCCAAAGTAGGTGAGGTATTAAAAATTAGCATGGTAGGTTTTGATGCATTATCAGTTCCTGCAACAGCTGCACCCATGAGCATACAATTGCAAGAATCCAAAGACACTGAATTAAAAGAAGTGGTTATCATTGGGTATGGAACCAGAAAAAAAATTGATAATACTACGGCAATTACTTCATTAAAAGCAGAGGAAATATCTAAAACTAAAGTATTGAATGCTTCGCAAGCCATACAAGGTAAAGCGGCGGGTGTTCAGGTAATTTCGTCAGACTTACCAGGAAGTACTCCTTCAGTAATTATTAGAGGTTTGGGTACCGCTTTAGGTGGACGAACTCCTTTATATATTGTAGATGGTATGCCTACGGAGAATATCAATAACGTTAATACGAATGATATTACTTCGTACGAAATTTTGAAAGATGCATCTGCATTAGCAATTTATGGAACCAGAGCTGCCAATGGTGTAATCATTATTACAACTAAAAAAGGTAAAGGAGACAAAGTTTCTGTAGAATTTGAAAGTTTTGCAGGTTTTAGAGCGCCTTTGAAAAAAGTAAAAATGGCAGGAAGTAATAAGTACTCACATTATTCGAATTCTGCTTTACAAACCACAACTTTTTCACAGGATCAACCTGTTAACACAGATTGGTTTGATGCCATTACCAGAACAGGTTCATATACTCAAAATAACGTTTCAGTTTCTGGAGCATCGGAGAATATTAAATACTTCTTCAGTTTAGGAAATTATCAAGAGAAAGCAATTCTTAACGGATTGGATTACAGTCGTACTACTTTTAGAAGCAATAACGAATTCAAAATTTCTAAAAAACTGACTTTAAATCAAAATTTCAGTTTTGGTTCAGCAAATTCAACACCAAAACCATTAAGTGCTTTTACAAACGCTTACAAACAATCTCCAATTGTTCCAGTTCGTTTTTCAAATGGACAATACGGCGTTTCTTACGTTGGGGCTGACGGTTTTGCTGGCACTTCAGGTTCTTCATTTAACAATGTTGGAAATCCTGTAGCACAATTGGATTATTTTGATGAAGAGCAAAGGAGCATAACGCTACAAGGTGGTTTGAAATTAGATTATGATATTTTAAAATCATTAAAATTCACGTCACAATTTAACGGGGAATATTATTCTTGGAAAAATTACAATTTCGAAGACACTAAAACAATTTGGCAGTCAAACAATAATCCGGGGCAGTTAAGCAGTATTATTTATCCAGCGGATAAAAATATTAATTTATTGACAAAAGGCAGAAATCAATATTTCAATTGGAACCTATCTAATTACCTGACTTACAATAAAGTTTTTGCTGATATTCATGATATTGAATTAACAGCAGGTATCGAAACTTCAGTTAGAGGAGCCAGAGAACAATTGACTGTTGCCAGAAAAAATGTAAATGCAGATTCAAATTACTGGTCATTAGCAGGTGTTGATTATGTAGGAACGGTTGTTAATTACAGAGATGAGGTTTTTAATGAAAATAAAATAGCTTCTTATTTTGGTCGTTTCCAATACAAATTAATGGACCGATACTTATTTACAGGTACAATCAGACGTGATGGTTCATCAAATTTTGGTAAAGATTATCGTTGGGGAACTTTTCCGGCCTTTGGTTTAGGATGGGTTATCACCAAAGAAGAGTTTATGGCTAACGCAAAAGGAATAGACTTATTGAAATTAAGAGGAGGCTGGGGTAAATTAGGAAACCAAAATGTTCCTCTTAATAACCAAGCATATAGTTCTGGTCTTACGTATTATTTAGGAGGTTCTATATTGAATGAAGGAACTACAATCAATTCTCAAGTAGATCCAAGTTTATCATGGGAAATTACCGAGGAAACGTCTGCAGGTTTAGATTTTGAATTATTGAACAACAGATTGAAAGGATCATTTGATGTGTATGATAAAACAACAACAAATGTTATTTTAAACACAAGACCTTACATAACTTCAGGTATAAGTAATTCTTCACCGGCACATGTTGGAGAAGTGTCTAATAAAGGATATGAGATTGCTTTGCGTTGGGACGATAAATTAACCGATAATTTAAGTTACTGGGTTGGGGGGAATTTCTCTAACAACAAAAATGAATTGACAGGTTTGAAAGATGCTACGCTTGCGCCAATTACAGGTGGAGATTTAGGAAATGGACAATGGACAAAATTATTAGATAATACTTCTGTTGGGAAACCATTAGGTAGTTTCTATATGTATGAGTATGCTGGTTTTGATGCTACAAATGGGAAAATGTTGTACTATACTGCAACAGGAGCCAAAGTGACTCAAGATGCTTTAGATGCGAATGCTGATAAAAAATACGTTGGTTCTATTTTACCAAATTCAACGTATGGTGTTACTTTAGGAATAAACTATAAAAACTTTGATTTCTCCGTGGACGGATACGGTACTTCTGGTGCTAAAGTGTACAATGGTAAAAAAGCACAACGTTTTACAGGAGAAAATATTGAAGATTCATTAGCAACAGATTTTTGGACAGTAAACAATACAACTGCTTCAAAACCTGGTCCGTTTAACCAAGTTCCTGTAGCATCTACTTACTATTTAGAATCTGGGGATTTCTTTAGAATCAACAATATTACTTTAGGATATAAAATTCCTTTGAAAGGAGAATTTTTAAATTCTTGCAGAATATATGTAAATGCTATAAATCCATTTATCACTCAAAAATTCTCAGGTTTCTCTCCGGAACTAAATGGTAATGGAGATCCTTATGGAACACAAGGTATTGAGTTGGATGCATACCCAACATTAAGATCAGTTGTTATTGGTGCTAATTTAAAATTTTAATACAATGAAAAAGATATATATATCAATTTTTGCGCTATCCGCATACTTTTTCTCGGGATGTTCAAACGACTATTTAGATGTGGATCAAACAGAATCTATTTCTACAAAAGACATTGAATTATTCAATAATGATGCAGGAGCAGCCACTTTTGTAACAGCAATCTACAGTAAGTTTTTAGATTGGAACATGACTTCATTTTCTTGGATTGGGTTGTCAAGTATTGCTTCTGATGATGCTGACAAAGGATCGTCTCCAGGAGATACAGGTTCCGATAAAGATTTAATGGATGCCTTAACCTATAACGCTTCAACGCCATCTACAAGTGAGATTTTTGCAGCTAATTACGAAGGAATTAACAGATGCAATCAAGCATTAAGTATTATCCCGCAATTAGATAAAGCAGATCCTGCTTTACGAGCAAGATTATTGGGAGAAGCTAAGTTTTTGAGAGCTTTTATGTATTTTACTTTGGTGAAAACCTATGGTGGTGTTCCAATTATCGATCATTTACCAAATCCTTCTTCAGAAGAAGATAGAGTTATGCAATTAACACGTAAATCAAGTGACGAAGTATATGCTTATATCGAAAGTGATTTGAATGATGCTATTGCGGTATTGCCAAACAAATCAGAATATGCGGCTTCTGAAAAAGGAAGAGCTTCAAAAGGAGCTGCCTACGCTTTATTGGCAAAAATAAATTTATACCAAAAGAACTGGCAGAAAGTAGTGGACAACTGTAACCTGGTTACAGGATATGCTATCGTTTCTGATTATGCTTCTATGTATAAATTGGCAGGAGAGAATGATGCCGAATCTATCTTTGAAATCCAAGGAACAGGTTCTGTGCCAGCCAAAGGAATTTCAGGATATTCTAATACACAAGGTGCTCGTGGTGCCGGTGGTTGGGGTTGGGGTTTCAACACACCATCTCAAAGTTTAGTAAATGCTTATGAAACAGGTGATGTCAGAAAAAATGCAACAATCATTTTTGCAGGAACTACATTATACGATGGTAGAGTAGTACCATTGACTGTTGAAAATCCAAGATACAACTATAAAGCGTATTCATCTGCTTTCACAGATGGTTGGGAAACCGATGTGAATATCAAATATTTGAGATATGCTGAGGTGTTATTAATGAAAGCCGAAGCACTTAATGAATTGAATCAAACTCCTGCTGCGATTCTTTTGTTGAACCAAATCAGAACAAGAGCTGGATTAGGGAACACAACTGCTGTTTCTCAAGGCGATGTAAAAACTGCAATTTGGAAAGAAAGAAGAGTAGAAATGGCATTTGAGCATGATAGATTCTTTGATTTAGTTCGTACAGGACAAGCTGTAGCTGCTTTTGCTATTGATGGAAAAACATTTGTTGCAGGCAAACATGAATTGTTTCCATTGCCACAAGCTTTCATTACACAAGCAGGTGGATTGTCAACACAAAATCCTGGTTATTAATTTAAAAAAACAGTAAAATGAAAAAAAATAAATATATTTTCTTATTTGCTTCTGTTTTAGCTTCACCATTTTTTGTGAGCTGTAACGAGGATAGTATAGATAAAGTTAATGCCCCAATTGCTTATGAAGCAATTGGTGGGTATGAAAGTTCAGATGACGTTGCTGCCGCTAATTTAGTTACTAAATTTAGTTTTGAGAACAGTATTGCAGATTCAAAAAATGGAATAACTGGTGGAGTAGGTACAAATGTAACTTATGGAAACGGAATCAAAGGAATGGCTTATAAAGGATCTTCAAGTTCTTTTATTGCTTACAATGCAGTGGCGAGTTCTTTGGTCGATGTAAAAAGCATTACCGTTTCTATGTGGATCAATACAAATCCACACACAGGAGGAGCACAGTCATTATTTATGTTGCCAAAAACAACTGATTTCTGGGGAAATATTTTCTCATTAATTGAAGGTACAGGTCCAGCAACAACAATGTTAGTGAAAAATCACGTTCAAAAAGATGTAATGCCAAGTATTGCATGGTCTGGTCAGTTTATTGAGCATGGAGGCACAAATGTTTTAACGAATATGTTTGGAAAATGGAAACATGTTGTGTGGACTTATAGTGGAGCTAGTTCTACTTACAGCATGTACATTGATGGACAAAAGCTTGATTTACCCGCTTCAATCTCGAAGAGATATGCAAGTGATCCTCTTACCGGAGGTGTTGGTTATGGGGATCTTGCCAATTCGAATGTTTCAAAATTCATTATTGGAGGATTTCAACAACATTTAGGTACTCCATGGGGTGCTCCGGATGGTTGGATGTTGAATTATACCGGTATGATGGATGAATTCAGAATATACAATGCAGCTCTTTCTGATAATGAAGTTGTCGCTTTATTTAAATTAGAAAAAGACAACAGATAAAAAGCACTCTTATACACCTAGTTTTCCATAGACTAGGTGTTTTTTGAATTATTAATACTTTTATTTTATAAAAATGAAAAAGTACTTATACGGACTAATTTTTTTAAATCTTTTTATTTCTTGTTCCTCATCATCTCCTGAAGGAAAAGGTGGCGGAACTCCATTGCCAACGAGTCCGACAGTGCCCACAGTTCCTTTAACTGATACGGAAGCGATGGATCAAGTCCAAAAAGATGCTATCAAATATTTTTGGGAATATGCCGAAACCAATTCAAAATTGGCACGGGAACGTTACCTTACTGAAGATCCCAGTTTTGAAGCTAATATTATTACAACTGGAGGTTCAGGATTTGGTTTAATGACACTTATTGTAGGTGTGGAACGAGGTTTTGTACCAAGAGCCGAAGCCGTTTCCCGACTTACAACAGCAATGACTTTTTTGGAAAATGCGGAACGTTTTCATGGTGCATGGCCGCATTGGATAAACGGAACAACAGGAAAAGTAATCCCTTTTGGAACAAAAGATAATGGTGGGGATATTGTTGAAACTTCTTTTTTATGCCAAGGATTGTTAACCGTTAGAGAATATTTTAAAAACGGAAATACCGCAGAAAAAGTGCTTGCTGCCAAAGCAGATAATTTGTGGAAAGGTGTAGAGTGGGATTGGTACACAAAAGGTGAAAATGCCATGTATTGGCACTGGTCTCCTAATTATGGTTGGGAAATGAATTTCAAATTAGAAGGTTACAACGAATGTTTGATTACTTATGTTATGGGTGCAGCTTCTCCAACACATCCAATTCCAGCAGCAGCGTATCATCAAGCTTGGGCTCGTAACGGTGCAATTGCAAACGGAAGTTCTCAATATGGAATACCGGTAATTTTTAATTATAACGGGGCTACAGGAAATGTTGGGCCTTTGTTTTGGGCACAATATTCTTATTTGGGAATGGATCCTCGAGGACTAACGGATGCGTATGCAAATTATTGGACAGTGACACAGAACCATTCTAAAATCATCAATCAATATTGTATTGCTAATCCAAAACAATGGGCGGGTTATTCCGATAAATGTTGGGGATTAACAGCTAGTTACACCAGAAATCCCGATGGTTCTACAGGATATACGGCACATCAACCGTTGAATGATACGGGAGTAATTTCGCCTACGGCAGCTTTATCTTCATTCCCCTTTACACCAGCGGAAAGCATGAAATTTTTGCATTATTTGTATGATGAAAAAAAGAGCTCTTTAGTTGGGGTTGCAGGGCCTTATGATGCCTTTTCGCCTCATTATAATTGGGTGACTCCACGTTATTTAGCCATTGATCAAGGTACAATTGTTCCCATGATTGAAAATCATCGTACGGGATTGATTTGGAAATTATTTATGCAGGCACCTGAGGTAAAAGTGGGTTTGAAAACATTAGGTTTTTCGTCCACTCAATATGGATTTTAAAATAAACTTTTAGATGAAATGTAAATTAGCAATAGTCACGTTATTATTTTCCATTGTTTCTCTTGCTCAAAGGGATGAAATTGGTTCAATAAAAACCGAAATCGTGCAAAAACGCGAATTAACTTTTGCTTTGCATATTCCAAAGAATACTAAAGAAAAAAAGCCGCTGATTATTTTTCTTCATGGTTCTGGTGAAAAAGGAACCGATATCGGAAAAGTAAAAGCGCATGGGCCATTCAAGTATTTGAAAAGTCACGACTTAGATGCGTATGTTCTGGCACCGCAATGTCCTGAGAATGAATATTGGAATGAAGAAGTGCTCTATCGTTTGATTTTAAAAATTCAAAAAGAGAACAATATCGATAGCAACAGAATTTATCTTACAGGTCTTAGTATGGGTGCTTGGGGCGCTTGGAATCTAGTTTTTGCACATCCTGAAACCTTTGCTGCATTTGTTCCTATTGCAGGATATGTGGATAGAATTCCGATGATAGAGAATTGTAAAATCGCAGCCATTCCAACTCGGATTTTCCATGGTTTACTGGATGATGTCGTGAATGTAGAGTATTCGATTGCGATGTATAAAAAATTGAAAACCTGTAATACAAATGTGGCACTAACGATTTTTGATGATGCAAATCACGATAGTTGGACAAGAGTATATGACAACCAAGAAATTTATGATTGGATGTTCAAACAAACAAAAAACAGACAAAATGAAAATTAAACTTATTATATTCCTTATTGGCTTTTCACTTTTTGGCTACAGCCAAAAAAAGACAACTAAAAAGGCAGTTAAAATTAAACCCAAAACAGAATTCGTAGCTGAGTTACTTTCGAAAATGACTTTGGAAGAGAAAATTGGCCAATTGAATTTGCCGACCTCTGGTGATATTACAACTGGTGCTGCCAGTAGTTCTAATGTGGCGAAGAATATCGAAGAAGGTAAAGTTGGCGGTTTATTCAACATCAAATCAGTTCAGAAAATAAAAGAAGTACAGAAAATTGCTGTCGAAAAAAGCCGATTGAAGATTCCGTTGCTTTTTGGAATGGATGTGATTCACGGATATGAAACTACTTTTCCTATTCCGCTGGGATTGTCTTGTACTTGGGATATGAAATTGATTGAAAGAAGTGCTCAAATTGCAGCCCAGGAAGCCAGTGCCGATGGAATCAACTGGACTTTTTCGCCTATGGTTGATATTTCTCGTGATCCACGCTGGGGAAGAGTTTCTGAAGGTTCGGGTGAAGATCCATTTTTGGGAAGCCAAATTGCAAAAGCAATGGTCAATGGATATCAACAAAATGATTTGTCGAAGAACAATACCATTTTATCATGTGTGAAACATTTTGCTTTGTATGGCGCGCCAGATGCAGGACGTGATTATAACACGGTTGATATGAGCCGAATAAAAATGTACAACGATTATTTTCCTCCTTACAAAGCCGCTATTGATGCCGGAGTTGGTTCGGTTATGGCGTCTTTCAATGAAATTGATGGGATTCCCGCTACCGGAAACAAATGGTTAATGACTGATGTGTTGAGAAAACAATGGGGTTTCAATGGTTTTGTAGTGACTGATTTTACAGGAATTCCTGAAATGATAGAACACGGAATGGGGGATTTACAAACGGTATCAGCTTTGGCATTAAATGCCGGAATTGAAATGGATATGGTGGGTGAAGGTTTCCTTACTACTTTGAAGAAATCATTGGAGGAAGGAAAAGTGAGTATCGAACAAATTGATAATGCGGCTCGCCTTATTTTGAATGCCAAATATGATTTGGGATTGTTCCATGATCCGTATAAATATTGTGATGAAAAAAGAGCTAAAACAGAAGTTTTTACAAAAAACCACAGAGCAGAAGCTAGAGCTATTTCAGCGCAATCTTTGGTTTTATTGAAAAACAACAATCAATTGCTTCCGCTCAAAAAATCAGGAACAGTTGCTGTTATTGGACCATTGGCTGATGCCAAAGAAAATATGGCGGGGACTTGGAGTGTGGCTACTAATATGGATAAATCCATTTCATTAATAGCAGGAATCAAAGAAGTTGCCGGTGATGCTACAAAAGTGCTTTACGCCAAAGGAAGCAATTTAGATTATGATGCTGCTTTCGAAGAAAAAGCAACTATGTTCGGAAAAACATTGCACCGTGATAGCAGAACTACCGAGGAATTATTGGCGGAAGCCTTGAAAATAGCCAATCAATCAGATGTAATTGTTGCGGCTTTAGGGGAATCAGCAGAAATGTCAGGAGAAAGCAGCAGTCGAACTAATTTGGAGATTCCACAAGCTCAAAAAGACTTATTACAAGCATTGTTGAAAACAGGAAAACCAGTTGTTTTGGTTTTGTTTACAGGCCGTCCATTGGTATTGGTTCAGGAACATAAAACTGTTCCAGCAATATTGAATACTTGGTTTGCAGGAAGCGAAGCAGGAGCTTCAATCGCTGACGTTTTGTTTGGAAATGAAAATCCTTCCGGAAAATTAACAGCTACATTTCCAAGAAGCGTAGGACAAGTGCCGATTTATTACAATCAAAAAAATACCGGAAGACCTCTTGCAAACAAGGAAGGGAAATTTGAAAAATTCAGATCGAATTATATTGACGAAAGAAATGAACCTTTATATCCTTTTGGTTTTGGATTGAGTTATACCACTTTTGGCTATTCAAACTTGAAAATTTCATCTGATAAAATGAACTTCAACGAAAAAGTAATGGTTAGCGTTGACGTTACAAATACTGGAAATTTTGACGGGAAAGAAGTAGTTCAATTGTACATAAGAGATTTAGTAGGATCGGTTACAAGACCTTTAAAAGAATTGAAAGGATTCCAAAAAGTATCCATTAAAAAAGGAGAAAAACGAACAGTAACTTTCGAAATTTCTGTTGAAGAATTAAAATTCTATAATTCTGATTTACAATTTATTGCTGAACCGGGTGCTTTTCAAGTTTTTGTAGGCACGGATTCCAGCACTGACAATAAAGTTGATTTTGTGTTGATTAAGTAAATGTTTGGTTTGTTTATTTATGATCAGCCCTTCGGTATTTATATCGAAGGGTTTTTTTTTATAAAAAAGTGTGTTTATAAAAACGTCACGAAGATTAATGGCTTTATTTGTTTTTTATAAATTCAGAAAAAATAATTTTCAAGATTTTTTTTGAATGTGGTATCAAATATTCGTTAAGAATCACGAAATTGCCGTTCCTATTGAAGCCAAAAAATTCAAACCATCACCGAATTAAATTATGAGAAAATTAATTTTATGTGTTGCACTATTCCTTAACGGAATTGTTCTTTTTGCACAAACTAAAGAAGAACAAACCTTGAAGGAAATTTATAAATCATCCTTAACGAATGCCAAATGTTATCCTTGGCTAGAACATTTATCCAATAAAATTGGCTCTCGATTATCGGGTACAACCGGAGCCGAAAAAGCAGTTTTGTATACCAAAGCGCAATTAGAAACACTTGGATTAGATAAAGTATATCTTCAGGAAGTGATGGTTCCAAAATGGGTTAGAGGCGAAAAAGAAATTGCGTATTTACAATTTGGAAATCAAAAAATCAGTTTTCCAATATGCGCGCTCGGCGGCTCTGTTGCCACTCCCAAAAAAGGAGTACAAGCGACTGTAATTGAAGTAAAAAGTATAGAGGAATTAACAGCATTAGGGGAAGAAAAAGTAAAAGGGAAAATAATCTTTTTTAACAGACCTATGAACCCTGAATTTATTGAAACTTTCAAAGCATACGGCAGTTGTGTCGACCAAAGATCATCAGGAGCAAGAGAAGCGGGAAAACTGGGTGCATTAGCCGTAATTGTGAGATCGATGAATTTACGATTGGATGATTTGCCACATACTGGAGGAACCAATTATGGAGAAATTTCAAAAGAACAACGAATTCCGGCTGCTGCTATTAGTACAAATGGGGCTGAACTTTTAAGTAAAAGTTTAAAAGAAAAACCAAACGCTCCATTCTATTTAAAACAATCGTGTCAGACATTTGATGATGTTTTGTCTTATAATGTTGTGGGAGAAATAACGGGTTCTGAACATCCAGATAGAATAATGGTCGTTGGAGGACATCTTGATTCCTGGGATTTAGGGGACGGATCTCATGACGATGGCGCTGGATGTGTGCAAAGTATGGAAGTATTGAATATCTTTAAAAATATAGGATATAAACCTAAAAATACACTTCGTGTGGTATTGTTCATGAATGAAGAAAACGGTGTTCGCGGCGGAAAAGAATATGAAGATCAATCCAACAAAAACAAAGAGAACCATATTTTTGCTTTAGAAAGTGATTCAGGAGGATTTTCACCAAGAGGTTTTTCAATTGATGCTGATGAAGCAAATTTCAATAAAATCAGTAGTTGGGCAACTTTATTCGAACCGTATTTAGTTCATAAATTTGTAAAAGGACATTCTGGTGTTGACATTGGTCCATTGAAATCAAATCATATCGTAAAAGCTGGATTACAACCAGATTCACAACGTTATTTTGATTACCATCATGCTGCAAATGATACTTTTGATGCTATCAATAAAAGAGAATTAGAATTAGGAGCGGCAACTATGGCTTCACTGATGTATTTGATAGATCAGAATGGAATTGTAAAATAAAACACCCTAATTTGTGAAGGTGCTACATGCTATTTTTTTCAATATTTGAAGGAAATAGTGAATGTAGCACCTTCATTTATTTTGCTCTCTACCGCTATTCGGCCACCTAAACTTGTGATGTGATTGTAAACCAGATACAATCCTATACCGTTACTGTCAACGTTACTGTGAAATTTTTCATATAAACCAAAAATCTTGTCTTTCACTTTATCCATATCAAAACCTAACCCATTATCAGAAAAAATTAATTGGTTCACGCCATTATTTTTTCTAGATTGAATAGTAATTACTGGTACTTGATGTGGTTTTGAATATTTAATGGAATTGGTTAGTAAATTCAGAAAAATACTTTTAATGTAGGCCTTGTTGAAAGTAACATTCTCAAAAGCTGAAAAGTCAACATTAATAATTGCTTTTGAATCGCTTACCAAGGAATTTATGGATGCAAGGACTTCAGCAAGTGATTCGGTTAAATTTATTTCTTCAATTTGAGTATTTATATTCTCATTTTCTACCAATTCATCGATAGATTCGTTTAATGTTTCTTTTAAATTTTCACTGGTTAATTTAAGAATATTAATCAATTCCAGTGTTTCCGGATCATTGATTTTAGAAACATCAATAAGACTAAAAACCGAAAGCATATTATTGATAGGTGATTTTAAATCATGGGAAGTTTTGTGTGATAAAACAGTAAGTTCCTTGTTGATTTGTGTAAGATTTGCAAGAAGTAAATTGCGCTCTTCTTCTACTTTCTTTTTGTGAGTGATGTTCTTGGCAATTGCATACACTAATTTTTCGGATTCAACTGGCATAGATGTCCAAGATAGCCAAACAATCTCTCCGCTTTTCGTTAAATACCGATTTTCGAAATTTAAAAGGGGCTTGTTTTTATATACTTGCTCTCTGGTTTCGATTGTGATTTTAAGGTCTGGAGTATAAACAAAACTACTTATAGGTCTAGCATATAATTCCTCTTCAGAAAAGCCTAATAATTTTGAAACAGCGGGATTTATTCTCTTGAAAAAGCCGTCAAATCCTGCAATACAAATAAAATCAGCGGAGATATTAAAAAAATTATCAAAGTGATAGATCCCTTCTGAATCAGGATTACTTTTTTTTACAGTCATTGATTTTAGAGGTTACTTATCATTCGGATTTTGGGCAAATACAAATTTTATGAATTCTTTACTTTTGTTCTTTTGGAAAAAACTTAATATTCAAATTTAGCTAATAAATACTTATAATAAAAGCGATGCAAGAAACAAATTTATAATTAAAATTGAAGCATCTGATTCATTAAAATAAAAAATTAGATTAAACAAAACGAGGCTGTCAATTTACAGGCAGCCTCGTTTTTATTATTATTTGTGTGCTATTATATTTTGAATATTCCTCCCACAGCAATAATTCTTTGAAAGAAGAAAAAGTCCTGTGAAGCAGTATCTTCGGAGCTTGTTGTAGTTCGTATATCCTGCATATTGATATAACCGCCTTTAAGTTCTCCTTGAAGGTAAAAATGCTTGAAAAAAGTGATGTTCAAACCTGCTTTCAAAGAAGTTCCATAACCGGAAACATGAAAATCATCATGACGTTCTTTTCCTAATAATGTTGTATTAGTTTTTGGATACAAAAGACCAAAACCTACTCCTTCAGTTAGATTAACTTGAATTTTGTCTGTATTTTTAATTTTGAAAATAGAAGAAATATCATCGTGTCTTGAAAATTCAGTGTGTACATAATTTAAACCATCGGTATGCTCAAAAGTTAAAAATTCTTCCGTCAAAAGCACCTGATCGTTAGGTAACAACTCATCATATGATCCCGGATTAGGATAAAAACCATCAATATTTACGGCCTTATCTTGTGTCATCACATATTTCATGTGGTCAACGCCTATTGCTACACTATAATGATCATTTATAAAATACCCCAATTTTAAATTAGTTTGGGGAATAGTCATCCTTGCTGGATTGAGATAATCAACATGCCATCCTTTTGGTTTGTCATGCGCTTGTACATTATCCAGAGTAAAGTTATAGTCTTTTCCACTAAAAGTGATGTCAGATTTAGTATAACTATCTCTGTTTCCTCCCCATGAAATAAAAAATTTCCCTTTATTATGGCTGGTGTATCGATCTTGTATTACTGTTTTTTCCTGTGCAATTGTAGTATTAGTAAATAGTATAATTAGGAATGCTGAAAATAAAAAAAAATGTTTCAATGAATTTGGGGCCTAAATTTAAAATGTATTTATTGTTTTTCTGATGGCAACTAACTTGGTCATTAATGATTCAAAGTAATCTAAATGCAACATATTTGCTCCATCGCTTTTTGCATTAGCAGGATCAAAATGAGTTTCTATAAAAATTCCATCCACACCTACAGCAATACCAGCTTTGGCAATGGTTTCAATCATATCTGGTCTTCCTCCAGTCACACCAGCGGTTTGGTTGGGTTGTTGCAATGAGTGTGTAACATCAAGAACAGTTGTAGCGTATTGTTGCATAGTAGGAATTCCTCTAAAATCAACAATCATGTCTTGGTAGCCAAACATCGTTCCTCTATCCGTAACCATTACGTTTTCATTATTACAATCCAATACTTTTTGAACCGCATGTTTCATGCTTTCTGGACTCATAAATTGTCCTTTTTTCAAGTTTACCACTTTTCCGGTATTGGCAGCAGCCACTACTAAATCGGTTTGGCGCACTAAAAAAGCAGGGATTTGCAATACATCAACATATTGAGCAGCCATATCCGCATCTTCGTTCGTATGAATATCAGTAACAGTAGGAACTTTAAATGTTTCAGAAACTTTTCTAAGGATTTTTAATGCTTTTTCGTCACCAATTCCTGAAAAACTGTCAATTCTAGAACGGTTAGCTTTCTTGAATGATCCCTTAAAAACGAAAGGAATTTGTAAATTATCAGTAATACCAACTAGTTTTTCGGCAATTCGCATTGCCATTTCTTCACCTTCAATGGCACAAGGACCAGCTAGCAGAAAGAAATTACCACTGTCAGTATATTTAATTTGTGGAATATGTTGTAGGTTCATAATATGAATTTTTTAAAGATGCAAAGGTAGTTATGATTTGCGATTTACTATTTATGATTTGCAAATAATTTCTTGGATTAACGTTTTATTGGGAGCTTTTTCCCGCTGTACGTTGCAATCTCCCGAAAAAACGGGAGGATTTCTCCCGACGCTTCGGGACCATCAGGGCTAGGGGATTGGTTTGCAAGGATATTTTGGGATTCTAGAGCTATTATTTTTTCAATGAAAGTCCCACAGGAACCATCAATATTCCTTTTTCGTAAATGTTCACGTATAGCGTAACGGGTTTTTTCTGACCTTCCCACTTTACTTTATAAACATCCAAAAAACCGGCACCTAATTCGCTTCTTTTTGTTGGAAACGGACAACAGTTTTCTAATTTCGTATAGGTTATGGCTTCGCCATTCGGTCCGGCAAGAGCATTAAAAAAACGTTGCTGATTGATGGTTTCATTTTTGGTGTTGTTAAAGAAAATATTGATGGGATAATCTTTGTCATAGCCATATTTTTTGTCTTTACTGTACTCAGTAATCACAAAAGTATTGTCTTTTGAAAGGGTAAGGTTTGGCGCGTTATCATCGGTGTTTTTCAAAGTAGATTGTGTACTTGAGCAGGAAGCCATACCGATTAGTAAAGCAATAAAAAAGATTGATTTGTTCATGTTCAGTGTAAATTTATCAGGTGAAATTTATATAGCAATTACAATACCGTGTAATTTAAATAATACAAATATAAACAGAACTTTAGACCTTAATGCGAGTTCCCGTAATAATTTGGATTAGCACTTTTTAACCGAATGTCGCATTTCTTCCAAAATCTCATCAAATGCTTCTTATCTTTGCACAAAAAACAATATGGATATTATTTTTCAAACATGGTCCTGGTATATTTCTGGGTTTTTGATTGGTATGATTATGCTTTCTTTGATTTATTTCGGGAAGTCTTTCGGGATGTCTTCTAATTTACGTTCATTGTGTTCTATGGCTGGTTTAGGAAAACGAGTAGCCTTTTTTGATTTTGATTGGAAAGCACAACGCTGGAATTTAGTAGTCGTTCTTGGAGCTATGTTAGGCGGTTTTGTTGCCGTTCATTTTATGGGAGATGCTTCAAATGTGGCTATTAATCCTAAAACAATTGCAGAATTAGCACAACTTGGTATTGAAGCTCCAAACGGAAAACTAATGCCAGATGCTCTTTTTGGGATATCTATTTTAGAATCTCCAAAAAGTATTTTTATACTGCTTATCGGTGGCGTTTTGATAGGTTTTGGTTCTCGTTATGCTGGTGGTTGCACTTCAGGACATGCTATTTCAGGTTTGAGTAATTTACAAATTCCTTCTTTGAAAGCGGTTATCGGGTTTTTCATTGGTGGATTGATAATGGCGCATTTTTTATTGCCATTAATTGTAAAATAAAATTGTAAGGCAACCAGAATAAACTTAACATTAAAAGCAAAAGCATGAAAAATATAATAAAATATCTGTTGGTTGGATTTGTTTTCGGAATTGTACTGACTAAATCTGAAGCAGTTTCTTGGTATCGCATTTATGAAATGTTTCAATTTCAGTCATTCCACATGTACGGAATTATTACTGTGGCTATCTTGACAGGAATTATTGGTATTCAAATCATAAAACGAAACAATATAAAAGACATCAAAGGAGAATCAATTGAAATTCCGGATAAAGAAAAAGGATCTGCTCGCTACTGGATTGGCGGTTTATTTTTTGGATTGGGTTGGGCATTGGTAGGTTCTTGCCCAGGTCCTATATTTATTTTGCTTGGAGCCGGTTTTTGGACCGTTCTGATAGTGCTTTTCGGAGCTCTTTTGGGAACTTATTTATATGGATTATTAAAAAATAAATTACCTCACTAATCGAAATACATCTGAAATCAAAGTAGCATTCTCTTATGAAAATGCTACTTTTTTTTGTTTAATTTTAAAATACCGGTAACAATCAAGTATTGTGCGGTTAAGTAGGTTGCCATAATCAGGAATGAGCTGTATTGCAATGGAGTATAGAATTTGTCAAACGCCAAAATACTATCTGAGGCTACAAAAATAATAGCGCCAATTAAAATATAGATGTTGGCAGGTTTTTGCCAGTTTAAAAAGCCTTTCAATGCAAATAACAGCATAATTGAAATAGTCAAGGCATAAACAAAAACAGGAATTTTTAAGTCTCCCAGACTTGGCAGTAAAATCAACATCATTACTATTAAATAAAAGGCAATTGCTGTAACTCCTACCCAGAAGATGATTTTACTTTTCTTTAAATAAATCTTTAATTGTTTGCTAAACAGTGTGATATAGGAAATGTGTGATAGAAGAAAAGCAATCAATCCTGCTATAAAATACAATTCTCCTTTGTCAGCAAACATCAAAATAATATCGCCTATCCATGACAAAGTCAAAGCCGCTAAAAGAATTTTTTTGGTAATAAACCTTTCATGAAAATAAACAGCGAGAATTAAAAATGGCAATAAATAGGGTTTCAAAAACCAAACTGTATTTTCATTCCCAAATAATAGAAACGAAAGATAAAAAAGACTAAACCCAATAAAACTCTTTAATATTATATCGCTTTTCATATGTTGTTTTTAAGATTGAGCTACAATCATTGTTTCTTTTTCAAAATTACTGCTGACAAAATAAAGGGTTACTATCAATGACAAAATGAGATAGCTTAGCATGACGTAACTCGCAAAAGGAAATAGCTGATTCATGCCAAACCAATCGCCAAAATAGAAAATTAGTCCAATTCCAAATGCAAAACGCATGCTTTCCCAGAATATAGAACTTTTACGGGTATCCATTAATTCTGTGTAACTATAAACGGTCAGGAAGATGAATGCGCCGTAAATAAATACATTTGGTAAACCTATCAGAGCAATAGAATTATAGAGGTAACTAATGAGTAGTAAGGTGATAATAGCTTGAAAAAGGGACCAATACATCAATTTTTTAGAATGTTGAATACCATATTTTTCAAAATCATAAACATTGGTAATTTTGGTTACGGGATATTTTTCTTCAAAATTTTCTGGACGCCAGCCTGTTGGTTTAAACCAAATTGTGAATTTGTCTTTCCAGTTTTCAGCGCGCCAAGCATCTGTAATCAATAACCATAAATGCTGAAAATTAATCCGAATGGGATTCCAGGTTCTCGCTGGTCTTGTGATTCCAAAAACGGGTGGGACAGTTTCTAATTCTGCTTGAAAAGTACCAAACAATTTATCCCAAATGATGAATATTTGAGAATGGTTTTTGTCCATGTATTCTGGGTTGATGGCATGATGCACTCTATGATGTGATGGCGAAACCAGTATGTTCTCCAGAAAACCAATTTTCTTAATATGCTTCGTATGATACCAAAATTGAAGAAATAAATGAATAGGAAGCGTTATTGCAATCACTTTGGAAGGAACTCCTAAAAGAGCGGCCGGTATCAATAAAAAGGTAAACAGATTCACAAAACTGGATATCGGTTGGCGAAGTGCGCAGGCCAGATTAAATTCTTCACTACTGTGATGAATGGCATGTTTGTTCCATAAAAAATTAATTTGATGAGACAAACGATGACTCCAATAGCCATAAAAATCAATAGCTATAAATCCAATAAAATAAGTTAGAAAGCTTGCTTGAAGATCAAATAAAGCTATTTTAGAGACAATCCAGTCGTAAGAAACCAGTGTTATGCTGAGTCCTAAAACATCTTTTAAGGAATTAACCATTCCAGAACTTACGCTCGAAACAGAATCCATGTTTGGCGCAGTGTCTTCCCCTTTGTAATGCCCGTATATTTTTTCGATAATAATTAAAATCAAAAAAATAGGCATTACAAAAACTAAAATTTTACCATATTCTTCCATAAAAACACTTTTTTTTATTCAAATATAGAATAAAAGAGAATGTTTTTGAATTATTCACAGTAATTTATTTTTAAAAGGGAAGTTTAACTATTCTTAAATTATCTCCGCATTTAATCCTGCTTCTAATAATTGAGTGCATTGTGGTTTTAATTTTTCGTAAGGACCCGTTTTTACGGTACACTTCCCATTATAATGTACAATTAATGAACATTGTTCCGCTTGTTCCGGAGTGTGATCACAAACGCGAATCAATGTTTCAATAACGTGGTCAAAAGTATTTACATCATCATTGTAAACTACTATTTCATTATCTAAACTGATTGATTCCTTTACACTTACTCTTTCTCTTACTTTTTCTTTAGTACTCATTTTGTAGGTTTTTGTACTTTCGTAATTAATAAAAAAAATATTACTACTAATTTACATATTTTAAAGACACCCAATTGTTTCTTTCAAATTTTTTAACATACGTTAATCCTTTTTCAGTACAAGAAGCATCTATAAATGGTATGTCTTCCTGATAAAAACCGCTTAAAAGCAGTGTTCCATTAGGATTTAAACTGTTTACATAACTTTGCATATCGTTCAACAAAATATTTCTGTTGATATTGGCAATAATCAAATCGTATTTTTTGCCTTCCAGTAATGCTGCCTCACCTTCATAAACTGTAATGTGTTTACAATTATTGCGTTGTGCATTTTCTATAGAATTCAAATAACACCAGTTATCAATATCAATTGCGTCAATTGGTTGCGCACCTTTCATCTCGGCAAGTATTGCTAAAATGGCTGTTCCGCATCCCATATCAAGGGTTTTCATTCCGGTAACATCTATTTCTAATAAATGCTGAATCATCATGTGTGTCGTTTCATGGTGTCCAGTTCCAAAACTCATTTTTGGTTCGATTACAATATCAAATTCGGCATCCGTTTTTGGGTGAAAAGGCGCACGTACATGACAATTTCCATCAACATCTATTGCTTCAAAATTCTTTTCCCATTCCTTATTCCAGTTTACTTGCTCGATTTCTTCAAATGTATAATCGATTGTAAATTCCTCAGATTGTAAAATATGAATGTCATCAAGAATCATTTCATCCCATAAATCCTTTTGTACAAAAGCAGAAATACCCGTTTCAGTTTCTGTAAAACTCTCAAATGCTCTTTCTCCTAATTCTGCGATTAATATTTCAGAACCTAATTGCTTCGCCTGTTCGCTACTGCTCGAGTCTTTAGGCTCAATAGTAAAATGATACCCAATATAAATGTTTGACATACTTATTTTTTTTGCAAAGGTAGTAATCACTATTTAAACGGCATTTGTAAATCAAATTTTATTTTACATTTGCACAACAAACACATAACAACTACATGAAAAAGATTATTTTATTTTTTGTTATTCTTTCTGGTATTTTAGGGAATGCTCAAGAGAATATTAAACAAAGTAAACAGGATAATGACCTGAAATTATCAGCTCTTCCATATTATAGTTTTGGTAAAGGAATTGGAATTACTTCTCCAGATAGTTTATATCAGTTGAATATTCGTTTTCGAATGCAAAACAGGGTAACATATACCGAAAATGAAGGTGAAGATGGTGTTTACGACGGACAAATCAGACGTTTGCGCTTGCGATTTGATGGATATGTTGGAAGTCCAAAGTTTTTATATGCAGTTCAATTGTCATTTGCACCGGGCGATGTGGGCGAAATTCAAGAAGGAGAAAATATCAATATTATTCGTGATGCGGTAGTTTTTTACAGACCTAATAAACATTGGAATATCAGTTTTGGACAAACTAAATTGCCAGGAAATCGTCAGCGTGTGAATTCATCCGGAGGATTACAGTTAACTGATAGATCCATCAATAATGCCAGATTTACAATCGATAGGGATTTTGGTTTTCAAGTTCATAATATGAATGAATTCAAAGATAAATTTTCTTATAATTTAAAAACAGCTATATCCACAGGTGAAGGACGTAATATTACAGGAAATGCTGATGCTGGAGTTGCTGTAACCGGAAAAGTGGAGTTGTTGCCTTTTGGTTCATTTTCTAAAGATGGAACTTATTTTGAAGGAGATATTGTAAGAGAGAAAAAGCCAAAATTGATGCTTTCTGGAGCTTTTCAGCAAAATAATCATGCCAAAAGAGTGCAAGGGCAATTAGGAAACGATTTGTTTGAAGAACGCACTATGAAATCAGTTATGCTGGATGCTATGTTGAAATATAATGGCTGGGCCGCAATGTCAAGTTACATGTCTAGAACGACTTCCAGAAATGCTGTTACTGTAAATCCGGATGATATTACACAATCTAATTATGCTTATGTAGGGAACGGATTTGATCATCAGTTGAGTTATAATTTCCCTTCAAACTATGAAATTATTGGGCGATATTCCACTCAAAAAGTAGGAGAGGATATTAGGACTTTGGCTCCAAATTCTAAACAATATACTGTTGGTGTAACCAAGTATATTTGGGAACATACTTTTAAATTACAAAGCGAATTGACTTTTGATACTTTAAATTATTTTGACGGCAGAACCAAGAATAATTGGTATTTGCGTTTTCAGGTAGAAATAGGAATTTAAAAAAAAAGCGGTGAAATAAATCACCGCTTTTTTTATGAAGTTTAATTATAAAATTTAGATAGCATTTACAATTGCTAAAAAATCATCTGCTTTTAGGGCAGCACCACCAATAAGACCACCGTCTACATCTGGTTTTGAGAATATTTCTTTAGCATTTTCAGGTTTTACACTTCCGCCATAAAGGATAGATACGTTTTCAGCGATTTCACTTCCAAAAGCTTTACGAACTGTTTCTCTGATAAATTCATGCATTTCTTGTGCTTGTTCCGGTGAAGCTGTTTCTCCAGTTCCAATTGCCCAAACTGGCTCGTAGGCCAAAACAATACTGTCCCAGTCTTTTGATTCAATATGAAATAAACCATCTCGCAATTGGTTTTCTACCACATTAAAATGATTTTTTGATTGACGGTCTTTTAATTCTTCTCCGAAGCAAAAAATAACCATCATATCATGTTCTAAAGCTGTATTTACTTTATTAGCAATCAAAGCATCCGATTCATGAAAAATAGCTCTGCGTTCTGAGTGTCCCAGAATTACAATATCAACACCAACACTTTTTAACATATCAGCTGAAATTTCGCCTGTAAAAGCACCGCTTTCCGCTTGATGTACGTTTTGTGCAGCAACATCGATATTAGTGAATTCCAAATGGTCAACTGCAGAAGCCAAGTTTACAAATGTTGGAGCAACAATTACTTGTGCTTTTGCGTCAGTTGGTATTTTTGCTATTAATTCATTCAATAAATCTTCAGTTTGCTCTGCATTTTTATGCATTTTCCAGTTTCCGGCAACAATCTTCTTTCTCATTTTAGTCGTATTATATTTAGTTTTTGGTTATGTTTTTCAATATTGCAATGAATTATTTTAAATTTTTAAGCGTTTCATTGATTTTATCAAAATCAGTTTCTATGGCGCGGTATAAAACAATTTTTCCGTTTTTGTCAACAACGATGTATCTTGGAATCCAATCCACATCAACGGCTTTTGCAAATACCCCTTTCATTTGGTCATTTGCCATGAAATGATCCCCTTTCAATTCGTGTTTTTCGATTCCGGCTTTCCATTTATCGGCAGTTTTATCCATTGAAATAAATAAGTAACCAACATCAGGATTATTAGCTTGTAATTCTTTTAGTTTTGGCATTGCTTTCACGCAATCCCCACACCAGGAAGCCCAAACTTCTATTACCAGGGTTTTTCCTTTGTGTTTTTGTAAAATGTCCTTAAAAGCAACTTGACTTCCATCAGTGGCTAAAAGGGTTTCAGATAAAGCTTCTTTGGAGAATTTAGTTTTTTGCGCATTTGATGTGCAAGACAATGTTACAACCGCAATAAGTAATACTATTATTTTTTTCATTATAGAAATGTTTTTAAACAAAGTTAAACAAACAATTTGAATGCGTTATACGGATTAAGAAATTTTGAAAGCATTATTCGAAAATGACAAAGCAATATCGTTATAGTTTAAAAATAATGGAATGATTTTGATCCGCCGATTTATTTAGAAAGCATTTATCATTCTTTTAAAGTAAAAAGTCGTAAAGTTTCCTGTTTCGGACTTTACGACTTTAAAGTTTTATAGTTTATTTAGAATTTTAAATCTGCAATATCATTGTGATGAACCTTTTGTTTTATTGTTCCTTTTTCAATTAGTACAATACTTGGATTGGCTCTTTCGATTGTTTTTACAGTTATAGCATCGCAAAAATAGAAATCAAATGTTAATCCGAATTGTTTTTTTGCAGCAGCTATTTCTTCTGGTGAAGAAGCTGTCATTGCAACTACTTTATATCCTTTGGCTTTAGCATCCTGACTCAGTTTTTCTAATTTTGCCATTCCACTGTGATCGGCTTTAACCAAATCATACGCTGTAATCAACATCAATTTTGGTTCTTCTAAAAACTCATCTTTGTAATCTGAACCGTCTTTTTCCATTGTAAAATCATGAATAGGAGGAACGTAACCTTCTGTGATAACCTTGTCTTTTCGGTCTACAAATACGGCACCTTCAGGAATTGACATCAAATCTTTTTCGGTAAACTCTTTATCGACACCACCAACTTTGTAAATAAATACCATTTCTACCACAGATTTTTCTGCTCCATCAGGGATTCGCATTCCTTTTTGAATATTATTCCCTACTTTATAAGGTCTGAAATCGATTAATGGCAAATGGTTTAAAACCCAAACTCCCATAAGTGATGATAAAACAATACTGGCATAAATAACTATGTTTTGTACGTTATTGCTAAACAACGGTTTTACCAATTTTTGATTAAAAAATAATATCAGAATAAAGAAAAGTAAAACAATATCCTTTGTAAAAGATTGCCAAGGTGTCAGTTTTAAAGCGTCTCCAAAACAACCACAGTCTTTTACCACATTAAAATAAGCGGAATAAAAAGTCAGGAAAGTAAACAGTACAATCAAGATTAATAAACTCCAGATAGTGAATTTGGTTTTGTAACCAATGAGCAACATAATACCTAAAACCACTTCAAGAATTACTAAAAACAAAGCAATTCCTAGTGCAAACGGAACGAAAAAGGGCATGTTGAAAACCGGCTCACTGAAATATTCAGCCAGTTTGTATGAAAACCCGATTGGGTCATTCAGTTTGATTAATCCGGAGATAATAAATAGGATTCCAACGAAAATTCTAGAAAATTGAGTAATTATATTTTTCATATGAAGATAATATTTGTTTTTTAATGGAATATGATATCTCCATTCTTGATTCCAGTTTGTGATTTTGGAATCCTGGCGATTTCATTTTTAGTTATTGCTTTTTATTATTTATTTCCAAAACCCATTAGAATCAAGGCAAAAATCGAATAATTAATCATATCCTGATAATTCGCATCGATTCCTTCAGAAACTAATGTTTTTCCTTTGTTGTCTTCAATTTGTTTGACACGAAGTAGTTTTTGTAAAATCAAATCTGTTAGTGAACTCACACGCATGTCGCGCCAAGCTTCACCGTAATCATGATTTTTATCTTCCATTAAATCTTTGGTCAGTTTAACTTTGGCATCGTATAATTCGGTTGCTTTTGCAACTTCTAAATCGGGTTGGTCAGCAACACCTAATTCCAATTGAATCAACGCCATGATAGAATAATTGATAATTCCGATGAATTCACCTGTTTCATCTTCATCAATTTTGCGGACTTCATTTTCTTGTAAGCTTCTAATTCTTTGGGCTTTTATATAGATTTGATCGGTCAACGAAGGCAGTCTTAAAATTCGCCAAGCACATCCGTAATCTTTCATTTTATTGATAAACAGCGTACGACAAGTCGCAATCACAGTATCGTATTCTTTTGAAGTATTCTTCATTATTGGTGTATATTTGTATTCAAATTTTTTCAAAAATAAGATAATTTTTTTGAATGTAGAATTTTGAAGTCTTTAAAACTGTAAACGAATGACTATTAACTGCAAAGGAATACTTGTTGACTTATCAACTCCCAAAGTTATGGGGATTTTGAATGTGACGCCCAACTCTTTTTTTGATGGTGGAAAGTATAAGAATGAAACCGAAATCCTTTCGCAAGTCGAAAAAATGGTACTTGAAGGAGCTACTTTTATAGATATTGGCGCTTATTCCAGTAAACCAAGTGCAGAATTTGTCTCGGAACAAGAAGAAATTGCGAGAATTGTTCCTGTTGTAGATTTGATTTTAAAACATTTTCCAGAAACGATAATTTCGATTGACACCTTTAGAAGTGAAGTGGCAAAAGCTTCGATAGAAAGCGGTGCAGCAATCATCAACGATATTGCAGCAGGAAATCTGGACGAAAAAATGTTTGAGATAATTGCAAAATACAATGTTCCTTATATTATGATGCACATGCGAGGCAATCCACAAACGATGCAAACACTCACGGATTACAATGATATTGTAAAAGAAATGTTGTTCTATTTTTCTGAAAAAGTTGCCAAGGCCAGAAGTTTTGGCATCAATGATTTGATTATCGATCCGGGCTTTGGCTTTGCCAAAACAATAGATCAAAATTATGAAGTTTTCCAGAAAATGGAATTGTTAAATATATTGGAACTGCCACTTCTTGTTGGAATTTCAAGAAAATCGATGATTTATAAAACGCTGAATACGACTATAGAAAATGCGTTAAACGGAACGACGGTTTTGAATACTTTGGCATTGACCAAAGGAACAAAAATCCTTCGTGTCCACGATGTAAAAGAAGCCATGGAATGTGTTGCATTATTCAATAAAATCAATTTATAACGATGAAATATTTCACTCTGATTGTTCTTTTTACTTTGTTTTCTTGTGGGAACAAAGAGGATATTTTATTACCAAAAGCCAATACAACAATTGTCAAAAATGTAGATGATCTCTCTCCAATCTATATTTTTTTTAGAACAAAAGGAAAAGATACGCTAGCTGAAGTAAACAGGAAAAACAGTATTATTTCAACTAATTGGATTCTAAATGTTGACAAACGTTTACCGTTGCGACTTGCCATTCCGGAAATCATGAAGTTGCAGGAGAAAAAGCGTACTGAGAAAGCACACAAGAATGAAAAGGCCGAAAATTATTATTCCTACGCAGATACGATTGGTAAAAATCTCGCTTTTATTCCTTTTACCAATGTGTATTACAAACTGGAAAAATCAAAGTCAGGAATAGTTGTCTTTTTTGCCAAAAACAATGAAATTTTAGTAGATTCTATTGAAGTGAAAAGAGAAGAATTATTAACGTATTTAAATAGATTACCAAGTAACACCTTAAACCAATATGTTTTTTGCTTTGATAAAAACCTAACTTTTGGAGGTTATATTCAAAATAAAATTTTTATTGAAAGTTTAAAAGTAGAAATGAAAAGCACTCAAGAATTTATTTATTAAACTTCAAACAGAACAATTATTGATGATGATACGGTTCATTTCTTAAAATCGTGAAACCACGATACAATTGTTCGATAAAAAACAACCGCACCATTTGATGCGAAAAAGTCATTAAAGACAGCGATATTTTTCCTTGCGCTTTGGCATAAACCGTTTCCGAAAAACCATAAGGACCACCAATTACGAAAACCAAAGTTTTTACTCCAGAGTTCATTTTCTTTTGTAATTCCTCTGAAAAACCTACACTGGAAAAATTTTTTCCGTTTTCGTCCAATAAAATAAGTTGGTCCGTTGGTGTAATTTTTGCCAAAATCAATTCGCCTTCTTTCTCTTTTTGTTGACTTTCAGATAAGTTTTTTACGTTCTTGATATCAGGAATGATATCCAAATCGAACTTGATATAAAAAGACAATCGCTTAGTATAATCGTCTATTAAAGATTGTAAGGCTTTGTTATCGGTTTTACCGATAGCAATCAATTTGATGTTCATTTTTGTTGGATTTCAGAGGCGCAAAGATAGAAAATTGACATTGTATTTGATTGAAGAAAAAGCTATTTAAGATTGTTTATTTAGAATTTTTGAGGAATTTTTTCTTTAACCTTTAAGCAATTAGCTGAAGTAATAGTTCTTAGTATTTATTCATTAAGCTCTTTTGGAAATCTGTCAAGAACTAAATTTAGCTGAATGTTGTGTTCCAAGTAGGCTTTTAAACCCGCTAAAACTAATGTAAATCCTTCAGTAGAATCCCGTATTTGTGAGATAATTTTTTCTGTTTCTCCATGAAATCCGGTATTAACGATGCTTACAAAAGTTCCAACTTCTCCTAAATTTTTAAATGTCCATTCCACCGTTGAAATTTCATCGAGGCTTCCCCATTCAATCACAATTTTTTTATTCAGTTCTACGGTTCTAGTATTAACCACAATAGAATGGTTGTACATTTCCCAAGTCCATTCTGTTTCTTTTCCTTCTTCAAGTTTTCCGGAGCTTTTAGTGAACCAAAATTTAGTCGTGATTTCGGGATTTATAAATGCTTGAAAAACAAGTTCAATGGGTTTTCTAATTAACATTTCGGCTTTTGCGAAGTATTTGGTTTCCATAGCCATAATCTTTATTTTCAAACGGATTTACACCAATTTTGCATGAATGCTTTTGTAATTCAAATTATGATTTAGGCAATGGCGCACCCACAGCAATATCACATCGGTGATTGGCTTGACCATGTGGTGGATTCATTCCTTCTGGAGTAGGTGTCGTAGCAACTGGTGTTGTCGTAGTTACAGTGGATGTAGGAACGGGTTGATTCTGTTGCTGAACAGCTGTTTTGTTTGTAGTTGCGGCTGGTGGAGAATTCAATGGAGCACCTACAGGAATATCACAACGGTGCGATGGCTGACCGTGCGCAGGATTCATTCCGGCAGCTACAGGACCGGAAGTAGCCACTGCATTATTTGGATTTATAGTATTTGTAGTTTGTTGAACCTGAGTTGCCGTCGAAGTTTCGCTCTTCATTTGTTTACCAACTTCAGTAAAGGGAACTACATTTGTAGGAGTTGCGGTATTTTGTGGTTCAACTTCTTTTTTGCAAGAAGTCATTAGTATCGAAGATACAAAAAGAAGGCTTAAAAAAGATTTCATAATCAGCGTTTTAGTTACTAGTTCAAATATAAGATTTTAAATAATACACCACAGTATAAAAGAATTGATTTTATTGGATGAAAATATAAGAATAGGTGTTAAATTAATAGTACCGATATTCTTATCTTAATTAAAATGTAATACTCTGTTAAAACACATTGATTTACCTCTTTTTTTCAAAGAACCAAGCATACATATTTTCAAATCCACAAAATAAATCTTACTTTAGCATTCCATAAATTTCCTATAAAATGATTAGCGACATACAGTTTAAAAACGAGTTAGACATACTAATACAAAATGCCATTCGGGAAGATGTAGGTCCTGGCGATTACAGTTCTTTAGCTTGTATTCCAGCTACAGCAAATGGAAAAGCGAAGTTGCTTGTAAAAGAAGATGGCATAATTGGAGGAGTGGCTTTCGCTAAAATGATTTTTGAATATGTAGACCCTAATTTGAAAATAGAAACTTTTATCGAGGATGGTACTCCAGTAAAAAAAGGAGATGTTGTTTTTCATGTTTCGGGGAGTTCACAATCCATTTTGAAATCGGAACGTGTCGTTTTGAATTCAATGCAGCGAATGTCAGCCATTGCCACTAAAACCAAGGAATACGTTCGTTTATTAGAAGGAACCAAAACTAAAATTCTCGACACTCGTAAAACCACACCGGGATTCAGAGCTTGTGAGAAATGGGCGGTGAAAATTGGCGGAGGCGAAAATCATCGTTTTGCTTTGTATGACATGATTATGCTCAAAGACAATCACAACGATTTTGCCGGCGGAATTACTTTGGCTATAGCCAAAACCAAAGCTTTCTTAAAAGAAAATAATCTGGATTTAAAAATTATTGTCGAAGCCAGAAACCTGGATGAAATCAAAGAAATATTGGAAAGTGAAGGTGTTTTTAGAATTTTAATAGACAATTTTAATTATGACGACACTAAAAAAGCAGTAGCTTTGATTGGCGATAAATGCCAAACAGAATCTTCGGGAAATATTAATGAAAACACCATTCGCCATTATGCAGAATGTGGCGTAGATTATATTTCATCAGGAGCATTGACACATTCTATTTATAACATGGATTTGAGCTTAAAAGCGATATGAGTAAAGAAATAGAAGTTAAATTACAAAGAATTCCAATAGTACGGAATCTGGTTAATGTGCTAAAAAAAATCGAGCTTCCTTGGTTACAAGGATTGTCGTTATATGATTTATTGGAATTATACGGCTTAGGAATTGTCGAAAGCGCTTTGACATATCATGCCAGTGCGATTGCATTTAGTTTCTTCATGGCTTTATTTCCTTTTGCGCTGTTCATTTTAAACCTTATTCCATACATTCCTATTGAAGGTTTTCAAGATGATTTTTTACTGTTTGTAAAGGAAGGTGTACCGCCCAATACGTATGATGCTATTTATAAAATCATCAATGATATTCTTAATAACAGTCACTCAGGATTAGTATCTTATGGGTTTTTATTGTCTATTTTGTTGATGGCAAACGGTTTAAACGGAATCCTTGGAGGATTTGAATCGTCCCGTCATGTTCTCATAAAAAGAGGGTTTATCAGGCAATATTTAGTGGCTTTGGGAATGTCCTTATTGTTGTCCTTTTTATTGATTGTAACTGTGGCAACAATAGTAGTTTTTGAAGTTTTTATTCAAAAAACAATACTGAGTGATCAAATAGCGTTAATTGTTTTAGGAAGATATGCATTTGTAATTTTAATGATTTTAGGAACAACGTCTATACTTTTCAAGTTTGGTACAAAACACGATAAAAACAGAGCATTTATATCGATAGGGTCCGTATTCACTACTATATTGATTCTTTTGGATTCGTATGCTTTTGGTATTTGGGTCATAAAATTTTCTAAGTACAATGAATTATATGGGTCGATAGGAACATTGTTGATTTTGATGTTTTACATTTGGATTAACTGCATGATATTGCTGTTGGGTTTCGAATTGAATGCTACAGTAAATAAATTGAAAGCAAAAAAAGAATGATTTTTTAAATCAAAATAGTTTCAAAATTAGGAGCTATTTCCTGCTATTCGTTCCTAGCAATGATTGGGTTACTACGTCTAACAGGGCTAAAAAATGACAACAATGAAAAATAGCATTACAATACTCGCATTATTTATTTCGATGGTTTTTTATGGTCAAAACCATACTGTTGTTGGCAAATGGAAAACTATTGATGATCAGAGTGGGAAAGCCAAATCGATCGTGGAAATCTACGAGCGTTCCGGAAAAATTTATGGAAAAATCATCGACATTTTAGATGCTGAAAAGAAAAAGAACTTATGCGTAAATTGTCCCGGTGACGAAAAAAACAAACCAGTTCTAGGTCTTGTCATTATTAAAGGACTGACAAAAGATGGCAATGAATACAATTCAGGAAAAATTCTTGACCCAACATCAGGTAAATTATACAAATGCTTTTTGGCTCTCGAAGGAAATGACAAGTTAAAAGTACGCGGATATATAGGTGTAGCATTATTTGGAAGAACACAAACCTGGAATAGAGTAAAATAATTATAAATTGTGAGTTATGAGTTCAAAGTAAAGAATCACCATAACTCAAAACTCATAATAAAATAAAAATGCATTTCGTCGAAGTAATTTTACCCCTTTCTTTAGCCAAAACCTTTACCTATAGCGTCTCTGAAGCGGAGTTCCATTATATAAAAATTGGAATGCGGTTGGCTGTTCCTTTTGGGAAAAGTAAAATTTACACGGCATTAGTTATTGAAATTCATCAAAACAAACCCACTTTATACGAAGCCAAGGAAATTCATCAAATTCTGGATGAAAAACCCATTGTGACTGAAATCCAAATTGCACACTGGCAATGGATTGCTTCCTATTATATGTGTGCTATTGGTGATGTATATCGTGGTGCCATGCCAAGTGCACTTTTGCTGGAAAGCGAAACCATAATTTCTCAAAAAACAGATTTGGTTATTGATGCAAGTCTGCTTTCGGATGATGAATTTTTGGTTTATGAAGCCTTGCAACAGCAAAGTTCCTTGAAAGTCCAGGATATAATGGCTATTTTAAATAAGAAGAATATCTTTCCTGTTATTCAAAAATTGATAGACAAAAACATATTAGTGCTTCAGGAAGAAATACAGGAAACCTACAAACCTAAGTTAGTGCGTTATGTTCGTTTGCATCCTAAATATGAATCAAACGAGGGATTGAGCGAATTACTCGAAACACTAAAAAGTGCCAACAAGCAAAAAGAAATCGTATTGAATTATTTTCAATTGAGTGCTGTGGAGAAAAAACCTATTACCGTAAAAAAACTGGTAGAAGCGGCTAATTCTTCTTCGGCAGTTGTAAAGGCTTTAATTGAAAAAGAAATATTCGAAGATTATTTTCTTCAGGAAGACCGAGTAAATTTTACAGGAAAAATACGCGAGGATCAATTGCAGTTGAGTTTGGCTCAGCAAAAAGCTTTTGAGGAAATCAAAGAAAGTTTTACTCAAAAAGAAGTGTGTTTGTTGCATGGTGTCACTTCGAGCGGAAAAACAGAAATCTATATCAAACTCATCGAAGAGTATTTGGAAACTGGAAAACAAATCTTGTATTTATTGCCGGAAATTGCTTTGACTACTCAATTAGTGGGGAGATTAAGGACTTATTTTGGAAATAAAGTAGCTGTTTTTCATTCGAAATATAATAATAATGAACGCATCGAAGTTTGGAATCAAGTTTTGGTGAATTCAGAAAAAGCGCAAGTGGTAATAGGGGCGAGGTCATCTTTGTTTTTACCATTTTATAATCTAGGATTCATAATTGTAGATGAAGAACATGAACAAACTTTTAAGCAAGTAGATCCTGCACCGCGTTATCATGCTCGCGATGCGGCTATAGTTTTGGCTCATTCGCATAAAGCAAAAGTACTTTTGGGTTCGGCTACGCCAAGTATTGAAACATATTTCAATGCCAAATCGGATAAATTTGGTTTAGTCGAAATTTCGGAGCGATTTGGAAATGTCATGATGCCGAATATTGAATTGGTGGATTTGAAAGATAAATACTTTCGCAAAAAAATGACGGGACATTTTAGTGATGTTTTAATTGAAGAAATCAATATTGCTTTGTCATTGGGTGAACAAGTCATTTTATTTCAAAACAGACGTGGGTATTCTCCGGTAATAGAATGTATGACTTGCGGCCACGTACCGCAATGTCAGCAGTGTGATGTGAGTTTGACCTATCATAAACATAAAAATCAGTTGCGCTGTCATTATTGTGGATATACAATGGCAAAACCTACTCATTGTCATTCCTGTTCCAGTGTTGATTTGACTACAAAAGGTTTTGGAACCGAACAAATTGAACAAGAGTTAGTATCTATTTTTCCAAATTCTAAAATTGGAAGAATGGATCAGGATACGACTCGAGGGAAATTTGGATTCGAAAAAATTATCGATAGCTTTAAGAATAGAGAAATGGATATTTTAGTAGGAACTCAGATGTTGGCCAAAGGATTGGATTTTGATAACGTGAGTTTGGTAGGAATCATGAATGCGGATAATATGTTGTATCATCCTGATTTTAGGGCCTTCGAAAGGAGTTTTCAAATGATGACTCAAGTTGCGGGAAGAGCTGGACGTTCAGAAAAACAAGGAAAAGTTGTTATCCAGACGTATAATCCGAATCATAATACAATACAGCAAGTTACTAATAATGATTATTTGGGCATGTATAAAGAACAATTGTATGACCGCCAGATATATAAATACCCGCCGTATTTCAGAATTATAAAGCTTACTTTGAAACAACGTGATTTTGATAAATTAAAAGAAGGTTCGATGTGGTTGTATCAAGTGATGAGCCAGAATCTTAATATGCCAGTGCTGGGACCTGAAGAGCCTGCAATCAGCAGAATTAGAAACGAATACATTCGTACGATTATAATAAAGATTCCTCAGAATGCATCAATTGTAAGCACAAAAAAAACTATCCAGAAAATGTTGAATAGTTTTGAAGCTGTTGCTCAATACAGAGCTATAAAAGTTACGTCAAACGTCGATTTTTACTAAAATTCAGTTGCCTATGAAAAGGCAAGTGCTTTTACTAAATCTTCTTTTTTATGTCGGCTTAAAGGAATTTTTGTAACTCCAATTTCGGCAAATTTACTGTTGAAACGTTCTACTTTATCAATGTTGATAATATAGGACTTGTGTACACGTACAAATTTTTCTTTTGATAAGTCATTTTCAAAAGATTTCATGGTAGAGAGTACCAGATTGCTGTCTTCCTCTGTAACTACTCTTACGTAATCACCAAAAGCTTCAATCCATTTTATTTTAGAAGTAAATATTTTCAATTTTTTCAAATTGCTTTTAATGAAAATATGTTCTCCTTCTTCTTCTTTGTTTTCTTTTTTAAGTAGATGTAAATCAATAGCTCTTTTTACCGAAGCGTTGAATCTGTCGATTGCAATTGGTTTTTGAAGGTAGTCCGTAGCATCATAATCAAACGCTTTCATAGCATACTCAGCTTTTGAGGTTATGAAAATAATTTGAGGTTTTACTTTTAAACCATCCAAAAAGTCAAAGCCGCTAATTACCGGCATTTCGATGTCCAAAAAGATAAGGTCTACATTGTGTATAGACATACAGCTTCTGGCTTCGATTGCATTAGAAAAATCACCGATTAAGTGTAAATTTTGATGATTATTAACTAACTTTGCGATAATCATTCTTTGAATAGAACTATCATCTACTACAACACAGTTTAGTTTCATAATTTTAGTATTTTAGATTTGGCTGAGTAAATATATTACTTTTTTATTTAAAAAAAACTAATTGGGCGGATTTTTTTACCTTACGTCGAATAAAATGAAATAAGACTTGTTTAATCAGATTAATTGATTACTTTTGCACCCAAAATAACAAATAAATATATATTTATGAATCATTATGAAACTGTTTTCATTTTAAATCCCGTTTTATCTGAAGTTCAGGTAAAGGAAACAGTAAGCAAATTTGAAGATTTTCTTACTAGTAGAGGAGCAGAAATGGTATCTAAAGAAGACTGGGGTCTTAAAAAGATGGCTTACGAAATCCAAAACAAGAAAAGTGGTTTTTACCATTTGTTCGAATTTAAAGTATCAGGAGAAGTTCTTATCGCTTTTGAAACTGAATTTAGACGTGACGAAAGAGTTATGCGTTTCTTAACTGTAAGTCTTGACAAACATGCTATCTCTTGGGCTGAAAGAAGAAGAGCAAAACTTAAATCTCAAAAAGCTTAATTATCATGGCAACATTACAACAATCTGCTTCAGGAAAAAAAGACGGGGATATCAGATATCTTACGCCTTTGAACATAGAAACTAACAAAACTAAAAAGTATTGTCGTTTCAAAAAATCAGGTATCAAATATATTGACTATAAAGATGCTGATTTCTTATTGAAATTCGTAAACGAGCAAGGGAAAATTCTTCCTCGTCGTTTAACAGGTACTTCATTGAAATACCAAAGAAAAGTGTCTGTAGCTGTAAAAAGAGCGCGTCACTTAGCTTTAATGCCATATGTGGCAGATTTACTAAAATAATAATTAAAACTCAGTTGTTGGTTTTCTGAGACATGAAACCTAACTTCTATAACAAAGGACAACAACATGGAACTTATATTAAGACAAGACGTTCAAAATTTAGGATTTAAAGATGATATTGTAACGGTAAAAAATGGTTACGGTCGTAACTTTTTGATCCCTCAAGGTCATGCACATTTAGCAACATCTTCTGCAAAGAAAGTATTAGCTGAAAACCTAAAACAAAGAGCGCACAAAGAAGCTAAAGTTGTAGCAGATGCAAAAGCATTAGCTGAAGCTTTGAAAGCTATCGAAATTAAAATCTTTGCAAAAGCAGGTGGTGAAAAATTATTCGGTTCAATCACGAATATTGATATCGCTGAATCTTTAGCTAAAGGTGGACAACAAATCGAAAGAAAATTCATTACTAGCGGAATCGTTAAACGTACTGGTAAATATACTGCTAGTGTTCGTTTACACAGAGATGTTATCGTTGAATTAGACTACGAAATCGTTGCTGAAAAATAACATTTGGTTAACATTTTGTTAATAAAATATAAAAATCACTCTTAGGAGTGATTTTTTTTTTTGTCTAATTTTGACCCACAAATAACACATATTCAAACAAATGAAAAAAATTATTACATTATTACTAATCTTTAGTAGTTTTTACTCAGTCATTGGGCAAACGACTACTTCTAGTATTAAAGGGATTGTTAAAAGTTCTAATAATGAGACGCTTCCCGGAGCAACAGTATTGGCAGTTCATACTCCAACAGGATCTAAGTATTCCGCTTTATCGAATGAAGATGGAAGATTCAGTATCTTGAACATGAGAATTGGTGGTCCATATAAAATTACAGTAACTTTTGTAGGTTATCAAAGTGAAGAATTCAATGATGTTTACCTTGATTTAGGTAAAGTATTCAGTTTAGATGTTCTTTTAAAAGATGAAAGTCAGAAATTAGAAGAAGTAAAAGTTGTTGGAACCAAAAATAAAGTTTTTCAAAGTGGAAGAACTGGTGCAGAAACAACAATTGGACGTAGAGAATTATCTGCATTACCTTCTATTTCAAGATCAGCCGATGATTTTACCCGTTTAGAGCCAACTGCAAGTGGAGGTTCTTTTGGAGGAAGAAATGATCAGTACAATAATTATTCATTAAATGGTGCAATATTCAATAATCCTTTCGGATTAGATGCTGCAACTCCTGGTGGACAAACTGGTTCTCAGCCAATTTCATTGGATGCAATCGAACAAATTCAAGTGGCGACTGCTCCTTATGATGTTACTTTATCTGGTTTTACTGGAGCTTCTGTGAATGCAGTTACTAAATCCGGTTCAAATGAGTTTCATGGTACAGCTTATGCTTTCTATAGAAATCAAGACATGACGGGTAATAAAATAAAAGGAGAAAAGATATTTGTGCCTTCATTAGAGCAAACACAAGCAGGTTTTAGTGTTGGTGGACCAATTATTAAAAATAAATTATTCTTCTTTACCAATTTTGAAATTGACGAAAGAAGTGATTTTGGGTCAAACTTTGTGGCTAATAACGGTGATGCTGTTACAGGTGTTAACGAATCAAGAGTTTTAGAGACAGATTTGATCAATGTTTCAAATGCGTTGTCTTCATTAGGATATAATACGGGTGCTTATCAAGGTTTCTCTCATAATTCAAATTCAAGAAAAGGAATTGTAAAATTAGATTGGAATATTGATGATAATAATAAATTAGCCGTTATTTATAACTTTTTGGATGCTTCCAAAGACAAACCGGCTCACCCGTCAGCTTTAGGATTTAGAGGTCCGAATGCTTCTACTTTGCAATTTCAAAATTCAGGATATCAAATCAATAATAAATTGAGTTCTTTCTTGTTAGAGTTGAACTCTAAGATTAATGAAAAAGTATCTAATAAATTACAGGCTGGTTACACGCATTTTGATGACTTTAGAAATCCATTTTCTTCACCGGCTCCAGTAATTAATATTCAAGACGGAGCAGGATCAAATTATATTATTGCAGGGCATGAGCCATTTTCTATCAATAATACATTAGATCAAAAAGTTTTTCAAATTACAGATAACTTAAATTATACTGTAGGGAATCACTCTTTTACTTTTGGTGCATCATTTGAAAAATTTCAATTTCAGAATTCATTTAACTTAGCTGGTTATGATAATTTTGGTAATCCTAATGGTTATGCAGGAACTTTTTATACACCATATTCAAATGTAGCAGCATTTTTAGCTGATGCAGCTAAGCCTTTTGCAACAAGTATAATTGCTCAGAATTTACTTTATGCGCAAAATCAATTTGAAGCTAAAAACTCTTTTGGAGTAGGAGAAGATAATGGATGGAAATTATCAGAATTAAACGTAGGTCAAGTTGCATTCTACATGCAGGATGACTGGAGTGTTAACGATAATTTTAAACTGTCTTTTGGTTTAAGAGCAGATAAACCATTGTATTTTAATACAGCTGATTTGATTCAAAAGTATATTGATACAGATAATGGTGCTACGAGAAATAATGCGACTCAGTATTATGACCCGGAAACAGGAAATCAAGTTCCTTTAATATCAACAAAATTACCAAGTGATAAATTACTTTGGTCTCCAAGACTTGGATTTAACTGGGACGTTAATGGAAATAAAACTACACAAATTCGTGGAGGAACCGGAATTTTTACAGGAAGAATTCCTTTTGTTTGGTTAGGAAATCAAGTGAGCGGTGCTGATGATAGTTTTTTCCAAATTATGGATCCAGATTATAAATGGCCGCAAGTATGGAGAACAAGTTTAGGTGTTGACCATAAATTTGAAAGCAATTACATTGTCACTGTTGACATGTCTTATAACAAAGATATCAATGGAGTTCACGTGCAAAACTGGGGTTTAAGAACGCCTTCAGGAACTCTTGCAGGTGTTGATAACAGGTTAATTTATGACAATGCTTCTGATAAGCAAAGTAACAGTGCTTACGTAATGACAAATTCTGATAAAGGAAGTGCATTTAACTCTTCTATCAAAGTACAAAAGAATTTTGATAACGGATTGTTCGCAAGTTTAGCGTATAACTATTTGAAATCTCAAGATGTGAATTCAATTGAGGCGGAAATTACAGGTGATGCTTTCGCTTTTAACCCAGCCTTAGGAAACGTAAATAATGCCGTTTTATCTGATTCTAAATATGGAGATACACACCGTTTTATTGGTGTAGCTTCAAAAAAATGGAAATATGGTAATGACAAATGGGCGACTACTGTATCTACTTTCTTTGAATATGCTCAAGGAGGTCGTTTTAACTATATTTATGGTGGAGACATCAACAATGATGGGTCAGGAACAAACGATTTGATTTATATTCCAACAACTGCTGAAATCAGTGCTATGGCTTTTTCTGGAGCAGGACAAGGAGCGGCTTTTGATGCATTTATCAGTCAAGATGATTATTTGAATGAAAGAAGAGGTCAGTATGCAGAGCGTTACGGAGCTTTATCTCCATGGAGAGGGAAATGGGATCTTAAAGTAATGCAAGATTATAACTTTAAAGTTTCTTCTGCTTCTACTAAAACAAACACTATTCAATTTAGTATCGATGTATTGAATTTAGGAAATTTGATTAATTCTGATTGGGGATTGGTTCAAGTACCAACAAGTGTTCAACCAATTGGTGTATCTGTAGATCAAACTACAAAAATACCAACATACACTTTTAACGGAACTCAAACTAAAACGTTCAACTATGATGCAAGTTTATTGTCAAGATGGCAAGCACAGTTTGGAGTTAGATATATTTTCTAAAAAAAAGATAAAAATAGATTAAATTTGCCCTCTCATTTGAGAGGGCTTTTTTTTGATTTAAAAATTTCAAAAGAGAGTTAAGACAAAAGTTAAATATTAAAATACAATAATGAAATACTCAAGATTGACAAAAGAACAATTTGAAGAATTGAATCAGGAATTCAGTACTTTTTTAGCAACTCAAGCAATTGATAAAGCAGAGTGGGATAAAATAAAAGCTGAAAAACCAGAAGTTGCCGAACAAGAATTAGACGTTTTTTCTGATTTAATTTGGGAAGGAGTTCTTTCGAAAGCAACGTATTTAGAACATTTTTCTAAAAATCATATTTTCCTTTTTCATTGTTTTGATACCCATGTTCAATCTATAGTTTTAAAATCATTGGTTCCTGAAGTGGATTTTTTAACTAAAGATGGATTGCAATGGCTTAGCGATAATATGTTTACGGATACTATTGAAATGAAAGTAGGGAAAAAAGAGTTTACGGATGAGCGTAATGCTTCCATTTTTGAATTGATACAGCAAGGTTCGTTTTTGAGCGACGGCCTTTTATACCAGCAAATAAATACTATTATAGCATCCTAATTGTATTGCTATTTATTTTTAATTGGTTATTTTAGTACACTTTTTCAAAACTAAAATAGCCAATTTTTATTTTCTATGGATATTCAAAATACGATTCAAAAATTAAGGGAAGAATTAAATCAGCACAACTATAATTATTATGTGTTAGATACACCCACAATTTCCGATTTTGAATTTGATTTAAAATTAAAACAACTTCAGGATTTAGAAAATAAATACCCGGAATACTTTGACGAAAATTCGCCTTCTCAACGAGTAGGAGGTACGATTACAAAAAATTTCCAAACCGTTCCGCATGAACACCGTATGTATTCTCTTGATAATTCCTATTCTAAGGAAGAATTGATGGATTGGGAAAAACGTGTTCAAAAAGTTTTAGGAGATGTTCCATTAGAATATACTTGTGAACTAAAATACGATGGTGCATCTATTAGTATTACTTACGAAAACGGAAAATTAAAACGTGCGGTAACGCGTGGAGATGGTTTTCAAGGAGACGATGTGACTAATAATATCAAAACTATAAAATCCATTCCGTTAAAATTAAAAGGGAATTTCCCTGCTACTTTTGATGTGCGTGGTGAGATCATTTTGCCTTTTGCCGGTTTCGAAAAAATGAATCAGGATTTAATCGAAATTGGAGAATTACCGTATTCAAATCCCAGAAATACAGCTTCGGGAAGTTTAAAATTACAGGATAGTGCTGAAGTTGCAAAACGGCCTTTGGATTGCCTGTTGTATTTTTTAATTGGAAATAATCTTCCTTTCAAATCTCAGTTTGAAGGATTGGAAACGGCTAGAAATTGGGGTTTCAAAGTGCCAAAAGAAGCAAAATTAGCCAGTAATTTAACCGAAGTTTTCGAGTTTATAGATTATTGGGATATTCACAGACATGACCTTCCCTATGAAACGGATGGTGTTGTGGTAAAAGTAAATTCTTTCCACTATCAGGATGAATTGGGCTTTACAGCCAAATCTCCGCGTTGGGCAATTGCTTATAAATTCAAATCAGAACAAGTTTCTACACAATTAAATTCAATTTCGTATCAAGTAGGACGAACGGGTTCCATTACTCCTGTGGCGAACTTAGAACCGGTACAATTAGCAGGAACCATTGTGAAACGAGCTTCTTTACATAACGCTGATCAAATTGAGAAATTGGATATTCGTGTAGGAGATACTGTTTTTGTAGAAAAAGGAGGGGAGATAATCCCTAAGATTATTGCTGTTGATTTGAGTAAGCGTCCAGAAAATACAGAACCAACAAAATACATCACGCATTGCCCGGAATGTAATACGGCATTAGTGAGAACCGAAGGCGAAGCAAATCATTATTGTCCTAATTTTTATGGTTGTCCACCGCAGATTATAGGAAGGATTCAGCATTATATTTCTCGAAAAGCAATGGATATTGAAGGTTTAGGAGGCGAAACTGTTGCTTTGCTTTTTAATAATGGATTGGTTCATAATTATGCCGATTTATATGAACTGACTGTGGATCAAATTCTTCCTTTGGAACGAATGGCTCAAAAATCTGCTGAAAATTTAGTGAAAGGTGTAGAGAATTCAAAGAATATTCCTTTTGAGCGCGTTTTGTTCGCTATTGGAATTCGATTTGTCGGTGAAACGGTTGCCAAAAAACTAGCCAAACATTATAAAAACATTGATGCATTGCGTCAGGCTACATTGATGGATTTGATTTTAGTGGACGAAATTGGAGAACGAATTGCGCAAAGTGTAATTGACTTTTTCGAAAATCAAGAAAATAGAATTATAATTGAAAGACTAAAAAGTTTTGGTGTTCAATTTGAAATTGTTGAACATATAAATCCTAACGCCACAAATAAACTTTCTGGGAAAACATTTGTTGTTTCAGGAGTTTTTGAGAAATTTTCAAGAGATGATTTAAAAAAGGCAATCGAAGATAATGGAGGAAAAGTGGGAAGTTCTATTTCGGCAAAAACGGATTATGTTGTTGCTGGAGATAATATGGGACCTGCAAAATTAGATAAGGCAACCAAGTTGAACATACCAATAATCTCCGAAGATGATTTTATGAATCTAATTAATAACGCTAATGCAGCTACTGACTAAAAAGTATAATTTTTTACAGGAAAATGCAATCCTTGGTTTGCTGTTTTCTTTTTCAATTATTGAAGTTCTAGCAGAATTATTTTCATTCAAAGTAATTCTGTTTGCATTTAGACCTTTGGTAGCCATAATGCTAATTTATCTTTATTGGGTCACTTCTAAGGAAAGAAATGTGCTTTTTTATATGACCGTATTTTTTTTACTCCTTACCAGTATTTTCATTCTTTTTGAATCAATACTTTTTTTGATTTTGGGCTTAATAGGTATTTTTACGCATCGAATTTTACTTATATTTTATATTATAAAGTTGAATAAGATTAAGGATTTTGTACCAATACTAATAGCAATTATTCCTTTTGTTTTTATTTTTTCCTATTTGCTTTCTATTTCGGATGAAATTCCAAAAGGCAGTTATTATCCTTTGGTAGGTCAAAATATTTTAGTATCGATTCTTGCCGGTGTTATTTTGTCTAATTATTTCATGAACGACACTAATAATTCGCCCTGGCTGGCTATTTTTGGATTATTATCTACTGCGCTCTATTTTACAGTTTTTATTGAAAAATGCTTTTTGTCTAATCTGCCACCCACATATTTCAGGCCACTGGCAATGATTTTGTATGTCACAAGCTATTATTCCTTTTATAGATTTGTGATTGATGCAGAAGCGATAAATGCAAAAAAAGAATCGATTACTGTTACACAATAATCGATTTCCCTTCAAATGCTTTAGCTTTATCGTTATCCAGATAAAAATCAATTCTTCCCAGATTTATACCGTAACAACCCACTTGATTTACAAGAACTTCTTTACCGGCAAGGTTTTTTACAACAGTAGGTTTCTCTAGAAAAGTATGTGTATGTCCACCAATAATCAAATCAATGTCTTGTGTTAGTTCCGCTAATTTCAAATCACATATTTTATTGGGTTCGTCTCTGTATTTATAGCCTAAATGCGACAAGCAAATCACTAAATCACACTTTTGTTCTTTCTTTAAAATCCGAACCATATCTTGAGCCGTTTCGACTGGATTGTTGTAAACGGTTTCTTTGTACATTCCTTTATCAACTAATCCTTCAAGCTCTATTCCAAGTCCAAAAACACCCACTTTAATACCATTTTTGTTGAATATTTTATACGGTTTTACAAAACCATCCATCACGGTGTTTTTAAAATCGTAGTTGGCAGATAGGAACTCAAATTTAGCATGTGGCATTTGCGCATGCAAACCTTCAACACCGTTATCAAAATCGTGATTTCCTATCGTAGAAGCATCATATTGCATCATGCTCATTAACTTGAATTCTAACTCTCCACCATAATAATTAAAATAAGGCGTTCCTTGAAAAATATCGCCTGCATCCAGTAATAATACATTTGGATTCTCTTTTCGAATCGTTTCAATCAAGGCTGCTCTTCGTGCCACGCCACCCATATTTGCATTTCTGGGATGATCCGCAGGAAATGGATCAATGTAACTGTGCACATCATTCGTATGTAAAATAGTAAGATGTCTTTTTTGTGAAGATTCAAAGCTGCTTAATGATAAACCTAAACTTAGTAAAGCTGAACTCGCAGCTGTTTTTTCTATAAATTCTCTTCTTTTCATTTTATATTTATTTTTAATCCAATTGCCATTGCGAGGAACGAAGCAATCAGGAGCTATTTCCCGCTTTTCGTTGCAATATTTTTTATCGAGAAAAACGATAAAAAATGATTTTCACTTCACTCGGGGCTAGGGCTTTATGTTTTCTAAAACTATTTTGTTATTCAAATTACTTATTCAACCGTAATTCTAACATCATTTATCACAGGAATTGTATCTACTTCTTTAAAATAATCAATAAGAATATTTCGTAGTTTATAGTCTAAATCAAATTTCTGAACCCCTTTTTTAAAGAAATTCATATTGTCACCACCATTAGACAAATAATCATTGGTTCCTACGTAATAAATAGTCTCTTTTTGAACAGGTTTCCCTTGTACTAATATGTTTTTTGGAAGATTATTTTTGTCAATGGTAAAAGTTATTCCAGCGAGAGGATGTGGTTTTTTTTCGGCGATAAAATAATCGACCATTTCAAGAATTTGCTCTCCTTTTAAAGCAATTACAACCAAACTATTTTCAAAAGGCATAATTTCAAAAGCCGTTCGTGCTGTTACATTTCCTTTTGGAAGTATGGAACGAATTCCCCCGCTATTGAGTAAGCAAATATCAATGTTCTTTTTTTCTCTCGCTTGAAACACAGTGTTTCCTTTCATTAAAGTAACATCAGCCATCAAATTACCAATTGTAGTTTGCCATTTCCCAGTGCTTTTGTCTAATGTTTCCGGACAATACGCTAGAACGCTGTCTAAATCTTTATTGATGTGTTCTCTGTAAGGTTTGATAAAATTTTCAATTTGAGGGACTTGAATTTCCTTTTCGGTGATTGGAATTCGTTTGCCTTCTATCTTAGTAACGTAGTAATTTTGTTTGCTGCAGGAAGCAACAAAAAAAAATGTTAAGAATATAACAAAAAGTTTAGAAACATCGTTATACTTTTTTAGATTTACCATTTTAAATGCGACTTAATTAATTAATTTTGTAATCAAGTAAAAGTAATATGTTTTTGAATTATATAAAGGATTTTTTTGTAAAAAAAACATTAAAAAAAAGCTTTCAAAATTTAAAAAATATTGAGTCAGTTAATGTTGTAAAAACAATTGGTTTACTGGTTGATGCCACTCGTTTTGCTGAAACGGAATTATTAATTCAACAGCTCATAGCAAACGGAATTGCACCAGAAAATATAACAACAATTGTATACAGAGATAAACTTAAAAAAACAGTAGAGCGAACATATCCTGTATTTAATTCAGGAGATTTAAATTGGAATGGAGAAATTTCTTCTTCGGAAGTAAATGATTTTGTCACTGAAAAATTTGATTTGTTAATCAGTTATTACGACATAGAAAAAGCAATTTTATTAAAAATCACTCATATTTCAAAAGCGCAATTTAAAGTTGGTTTTTCATCAATAGACAAAAGACTAAATCATTTTATGATTAAAACAGATGTCGATAATTATACACTTTTTGTAAGTGAGCTATTCAAATATTTAAAAATATTAAACAAAATATAAATCTAATATGCAATCATTAATAGGTACTGGTGTTGCTCTTGTAACCCCGTTTAAAGAAGATTTTTCAATTGACACCGAAGCATTAAAAAGAATTGTGAATTTTTCAATCGACGGAGGAATTGAATATCTTGTAGTCTTGGGTACAACTGCCGAAAATGCAACATTGTCTTCAGAAGAAAAAGAATTAGTTATTAGTACCGTAATCGAAGCTAATAATGGAAGTTTGCCATTGGTGCTTGGAGTAGGAGGAAACAATACTTTAAGAGTAGTAGAAGAGTTGAAAACAAGAGATTTGTCTGCATTTACAGCAATATTATCGGTTTCTCCGTATTATAATAAACCTACACAAGAAGGTATTTACCAGCATTTTAAAGCTGTAGCCGAAGCATCACCAATTCCAGTTATTTTATATAATGTTCCAGGAAGAACAGCCAGCAATATGTTGCCTTCAACCGTTATCCGTTTGGCTAATGATTTTGAAAATGTCGTAGCCATAAAAGAAGCTGCCGGTGATATTGTTCAAGCGATGCAATTGCTGAAAGATAAACCAAAAGATTTTCTGGTAATTTCAGGAGATGATATGATCGCTTTGCCAATGGTTTTAGCAGGAGGATCAGGCGTTATATCTGTAATTGGACAAGGTTTTCCTAAAGAATTTTCTGAAATGATTCGATTAGGATTGAATCGTAAAGTGGACGAAGCATTCAAATCACAATACCTTTTAGCAGATTGTATTGATATGATTTTTGAACAAGGAAATCCAGCAGGAATCAAACAAGTGTTTCTATCACTGGGAATTTCAGAAAACACAGTACGTTTACCATTAGTAAAAGTAGATGATTCATTAGCAGAAAGAATTGATCAATTTGTCAAAAAAGTCAATAAACAAGGATAAAAAAAGAGTCTTTTTTTAAACAAAAAATATATTTTGAAGTCGCTAAATTAATAACTAAATTTGCCACCGAAACTTCGGTATGATTTTATGGGTTGTTTCAACCAAGAAATCATAAAAAAAGTAAAAAAATGAAAAAAATAATATCTCTATTGCTTCTTGTAGCTTTATTCAGTTCTTGTAGTGAATACCAAAAAGCATTAAAAACCGAAGATGTCGCTGTTAAATTTGAAATGGCCACTAAATTATACGACGCAGAGAAATATTCTAAAGCGATTCGTATTTTTGAACAAATTGCTCCAGCGTACAGAGGGAAACCTCAAGCTGAAAAATTGTTTTATATGTTTGCTCAATCGTATTACAAAACAAAACAATATTACTTGGCAGGATATCAATTTGAGAGTTTTGTTTCAGGATATCCAAAAAGTGAAAAACTGGAAGAAGCAGCTTATTTGGGAGCAAAAAGCTATTCTATGTTATCGCCAGTTTACAGTTTAGATCAAACGGATACTACTAAAGCATTAGATAAGTTACAAACATTTATTGATAATAATCCTAATTCTCAGTACTTGGCAGAAGCAAATGCAACTGTAAAAGTTTTGAGCGAGAAAATAGAACAAAAGGTTTTCGAGAATGCTAAAGGATACAATACGATTTCGGATTATAAATCAGCAATTGTTGCTTTAGACAATTTTGTAGCAGATTATCCGGGAACTCCATTCAAAGAAGATGCTTTATATTACAAGTTAGATTCAGCCTATCAATTGGCAATTAATAGTATTCCATCAAAAATGGAAGACCGATTAAATGTTGCAAAAGCCGCTCAATTGAACTTGATTAAATTTAAAGCGGATACTAAATACAAGCAAGTAGCAAACGAAATGTTAGCTCGAATAGACAAAGATTTACAACAATTTAATAAATAAAGTCATGGATTTAAAGAAGACGAATGCTCCAGTAAATACAATAACATACAACAAAACTGTTATTGAAGAACCTACTGGTAATGTGTATGAAGCGATAACCATTATGGCTAAAAGAGCAAACCAAATTAATTCTGAAATTAAAAAAGAATTGACTGAGAAATTGGAAGAATTTGCTACATATAATGACAGTCTTGAAGAAGTTTTTGAAAACAAAGAGCAAATTGAGGTTTCAAAATTTTACGAAAAACTACCTAAGCCACACGCTTTAGCAGTTCAAGAATGGTTAGACGGAAAAATCTACCACAGAGATTCAAATAAATAATAGTTACTATGTCAGTTTTAAGCGGTAAGAAAATTCTACTTGGAGTTTCTGGTGGAATTGCAGCCTATAAAACAGCCACATTAGTACGACTTTTCATAAAAGCAGGTGCACATGTCCAAGTGATAATGACACCTGCTTCTAAGGATTTTGTAACTCCTCTTACGTTATCTACGTTATCCAAAAATCCTGTTCATTCCAGTTTTTATAATCAAGACGACGAGAACGAAAAATGGAATAATCATGTTGAATTAGCGCTTTGGGCTGATTTGATGGTTATTGCTCCAGCAACTGCAAATACTTTGTCTAAAATGACAAATGGTACTTGTGATAATCTTCTGATTGCGGCTTATTTATCAGCAAAATGTCCAGTATATTTTGCTCCTGCAATGGATTTAGACATGTACAAACATCCTTCTACTATTGCTAATTTTTCTTCTCTGACTCAGTTTGGTAATGTCATGATTCCTGCTGAAAGCGGTGAATTGGCAAGCGGATTATCCGGTGAAGGAAGAATGGCGGAACCTGAAAACATTATCGCTTTTCTGGAAGCAGATTTAAACAGTAAATTGCCTCTTAAAGGAAAAAAAATATTAATTACTGCCGGTCCCACATACGAAGCAATAGATCCTGTGCGTTTTATAGGAAATCATTCTTCGGGAAAAATGGGTTTTGATATAGCGATTAGCGCTGCAAATCTGGGTGCTTCGGTGATTTTGGTTTCGGGACCTACAAATTGTAAAGTTTCAAATCCATTGATCAATGTGATTAATGTTGTGTCTGCAGAAGAAATGTATGTGGCTTGTCATCAGTTTTATGCTGATGTGGATGTTGCGATTGCAGCTGCGGCCGTTGCAGATTACAAACCCAAGAATGTTGCGCATCAAAAAATAAAAAAAGCGGCTGATGATTTTACAATAGAACTCGAAAAAACGAAGGATATTTTAGCTTCTTTGGGGGAACAAAAGAAAAATCAGTTTTTGATAGGTTTTGCTTTAGAAACAGAAAATGAAATTGAAAATGCAATCTTGAAAATTCAGAAAAAAAACTTAGATTTGATTGTTTTAAATTCGCTTCAAGATCAAGGTGCTGGTTTTGGTAAAGCAACGAATAAAGTTACCTTTATTGATAAGTATTTCAATATTGAACCAATGGAATTGAAATCGAAAGAAGCTGTTGCTGATGATATTCTAGAAAAGGTGAAAGTACATTTTATGAAATAGGGTAACGGATTTGTAATACAAATGCAATTTTTGAATTATTGTTAACCGTTAAGAAACAATACAAATCTACAGATGAATAAAATAATTATTTTTTTTCTGCTTTTTACTTTTGGGCTTACACAAGCGCAACAATTAAACTGTACGGTAACGGTTGATTCACAAAAATTAAGTGTTACAAATCAGCAGGTTTTTAAAACATTGCAAACTTCTATAAGTGAGTTTGTAAATAAAACGGATTGGACTGGACAAGCTGTAAAGCAGAATGAAAAAATTAATTGTTCGATGTATATTACTGTTTCTTCAAACAATTCCGACCAATTTACTGCAACTATTCAAGTGCAATCTTCAAGACCTATTTTTAATTCCTCTTATTCCTCTCCAGTATTAAATTATAACGATAAAGACTTTAATTTTAGATATACTGAGTTTGAAAATCTAATTTTTAACCCAACTACATTCGATTCTAATTTAGTTTCAGTTTTGGCTTTTTACAGTTATATGATTTTAGGAATGGATGCAGATACTTTTGTTTCTGAATCGGGAAATTCTTATTTTGAAACAGCTCAAAACATTTCAAATGTCGCTCAACAAGGCGGTTCTAAAGGATGGAGTCAAGCTGATGGAAACCAAAATCGCTACTTTTTGATAAATGATATTTTATCCCCGGCATTCAAACAAATACGTCAAACCATGCTTGATTATCATACTGGTTTAGATGTAATGAACCAGGATTTAAAAGCATCTAAAGAAAAAATAAAAGGATCATTAATCGATTTGACTAAATTAAATGCTTCCAGACCTAATGCATTTTTAACCCGCGTTTTTTTCGATGCTAAATCAGATGAAATAGTTTCTATATTTTCTGGCGGACCAAGTATTACAATCTCAGATTTAGTCGATAATCTGAATAAAATTTCTCCTTTGAATTCAAGTAAATGGATGCTGATGAAATATTAATTGATTTTCAATTTTTAGTTTCATTCAGCCTCACATCACAAAACAATATAGTAAATGATAACGTCACTTTCGATAAAAAACTATGCCTTAATAGAAAAATTGTCTATTGATTTTTCAAAAGGATTTTCAATAATTACAGGAGAAACCGGAGCTGGAAAATCGATAATATTAGGCGCAATAGGTTTGGTTTTAGGAAAAAGAGCCGACTTAACTTCTTTGAAAAATAAAGAAGAAAAGTGTGTCATTGAAGCCCATTTCGAAATTTCTAAATATAATTTGCTTCCCTTTTTTGAAGAAAATGATTTAGATTATGAAAATGATACCATAATTAGAAGAGAAATTCTTCCTTCGGGAAAATCCAGGGCTTTTATAAATGATAGTCCTGTGAATCTTCAGGAATTGCAGGAATTGAGCTTGTTCTTGATTGATATTCATTCGCAACAGCAAACCCAAGAACTTTCGGATGAAACTGTACAGTTCGAAATTATTGATGCAATTGCCAATAATAAAGAAACAATTCTGGAATATCAATCTCTATTAAAAAGTTATAAATCGGATAAATCCAAATTAAATTCGCTGTTGAAAAGACAAAGCGAATCTAAGAAAGAGCAAGAATACAATACTTTTTTATTGGATGAATTAGTTGCGGCTCAATTGAAAGCTGGTGAACAAGAATCTCTTGAGGCTGATTTTGAGAAGTTGAATAATGTTGAGATTATAAAAGAATCTATTGATAAATCTTTGGCTATCGCCAATGAAGAGCAAATAGGTGTCATGCATAATTTGAATGAAATTAAGGCTTCATTGCAAAGAATTGCATCTTTTTCGACGGAATATCATTCTTTGTTAGAGAGAATTTCAAGCTTAACAATTGAGTTTGATGATATTTCAGATGAAATGAATCGCTGTTCAGAGAAACTGATTAATGATCCGGAGCAATTGGATTTAATCAGTCAAAAATTGCAAGTGATTTTTAATTTGCAAAAGAAACATCAGGTTTCCTCTGTGGAGGAATTACTGGAAATTCAAGCTAATCTGGAAAATTCAGTTTTAGCATTAGGCAATATGGAAGAAGAAATTGCGGCACTGACGATTTCTATCGAACAAAAAACAGTTGAATTAGATGCTTTTTCGACTATAATTCATACGAATAGATTAGATTCGATTCCAGTTTTATCTCAAAAGTTGATTACCATTTTAGAAACTTTGGGAATGCCAAATGTTCGCTTTAATATTGATATTACTACTACTGAAACTTATTTTCAAAATGGAAAAGATGAGCTTCAGTTTTTATTCTCGGCCAATAAAGGAACTGATTTTGGTTTATTGAAAAAAGTGGCTTCCGGTGGAGAAATGTCAAGGATTATGCTTGCTGTTAAGGCGATATTGGCACAATATTCAAAATTACCAACCTTAATTTTTGATGAAATTGATACTGGTGTTTCCGGAGAAATCGCCATTAGGATGGGGGAAATCATGAAAGAGATGAGTCAGGAAATGCAAATTTTTGCCATTACCCATTTACCTCAAATTGCAGCAAAAGGAAATGCACATTTCAAAGTGTTTAAATCAACTGTTGGCGAAGACACACTGTCTGAATTGAAGTTGTTAAATGGAGAGGAAAGACTGGTTGAAATTGCTCAAATGTTATCTGGAACTGTTGTTTCTGATTCGGCCTTAAATCATGCTAAAGCCTTGCTGAACTAATTTTTTACTTTATATTTGTTTCCTTTAAAAGCAAGTCTTTTGTAGCAGCAATAAAACGATTACACGAATAAATAAAAAACGAATAACCAAGAATATGATTATAGAACCTAGAATGAGAGGATTTATTTGTACGACATCTCACCCAAAAGGATGCGAACAAAATGTTAAAAATCAAATAGAATATATTAAATCAAAAGGACCTATAAACGGGGCTAAAAAAGTATTGGTAATTGGAGCTTCAACCGGATTTGGTTTGGCTTCAAGAATTACAAGTGCTTTTGGTTCTGATGCAGGAACTATTGGTGTATTTTTTGAAAAACCTCCAACAGAAGGTAAAACAGCTTCTCCAGGTTGGTATAATTCTGCAGCTTTTGAAACTGAAGCGCATAAAGCGGGTTTATATGCAAAAAGTATCAATGGAGATGCGTTTTCAAATGAAGTAAAGCAACAAACTTTAGATCTTATAAAAGCTGATTTAGGGCAAGTAGACTTAGTAATCTACAGTTTGGCTTCTCCTGTTCGTATGCATCCGGTTACTGGAGTTTTGCATCGCTCAGTATTGAAACCTATCGGAGGAACTTTTACCAATAAAACAGTTGATTTCCATTCTGGTAAAGTTTCAGAAATTTCAATTGAGCCTTGTAGTGGTGACGATATTGAAAATACTATTGCCGTAATGGGTGGTGAAGATTGGGCGATGTGGATTGATGCTTTAAAAGCTCAAAATCTACTGGCTCCAGGGGCTACAACTGTTGCTTATTCTTATATTGGGCCATCATTGACTGAAGCCGTTTATAGAAAAGGTACAATTGGTCGTGCTAAAGATCATCTTGAAGCGACAGCATTTGCTATCACTGACAGTTTAGCTGCTATTGATGGTAAAGCATTCGTTTCGGTAAATAAAGCATTGGTTACACAAGCAAGTTCGGCCATTCCGGTTATTCCATTGTATATTTCTTTGTTGTATAAAATAATGAAAGAAGAAGGAATTCACGAAGGTTGTATCGAACAAATTCAACGTTTGTATCAAGAAAGATTATATACTGGAAATGAAGTTCCGGTTGATGAAAAAGGAAGAATCCGTATTGACGATTTAGAAATGCGTCCTGATGTTCAAGAGAGAGTAGCTAAATTATGGATTGAAGCTGTAACTGAAAATTTATCTGAAATAGGAGATTTAGAAGGATACAGAAAAGATTTTTACAATCTATTTGGCTTTGACGTTGCAGGAGTAGATTATAAAGCAGATGCTAACGAACTGGTAAACATCGAAAGTATTGCTTAATCCCAATTACTAAATTAAATATTTATAAAACCATCAATTAATAGTTGATGGTTTTTTTATGGATAAAGATTATATTTGTTAAAATTTTTTGAGCCTAAAAAAAGATCTTTAATACCACAGTCATAATTTATGTTATTTTCCCTAATTATACCAGTTTACAATCGCCCGGATGAAGTTGATGAACTTTTAGAGAGCTTGTCTCATTCAACGTTTAACGAAATTTTTGAAATTGTTCTTATTGAAGATGGCTCTTCCATAGTGTGCAAAGATGTAGCTCAAAAATATGGTGACAGATTGGATATTTCATACTACTACAAAGAAAATTCTGGACCTGGGGATTCCAGAAATTACGGAATGAAAAAAGCCAGAGGTGATTATTTTATCATTTTCGATTCGGATTGTATTATTCCAAAAGAATATTTATCAGAGGTTGATAAAGCTTTAAAACAGAATTATGTAGATTGTTTTGGTGGGCCAGATAAGGCTTTAGACAGTTTTTCGGATATACAAAAAGCAATTAATTTTGCGATGACTTCTTTTTTGACCACGGGAGGAATCAGAGGTGGTTCTGAAAAAATAGATAAGTTTCAGCCTAGAAGTTTTAATATGGGATTGTCTCGCAAAGCTTTTGAAGCATCAAAAGGTTTCGGAAATATTCATCCCGGTGAAGATCCAGATTTGTCAATTCGACTGTGGAATTTAGGTTTTGAGACTAAACTGTTTCCTAATGCATTTGTATATCACAAGAGAAGAATTGATTGGGATAAGTTTTCGACTCAAGTAAACAAATTTGGAAAAGCACGACCAATTCTAAATAGTTGGTATCCTAAATACAATAAGCTTACTTTTTTCTTTCCTTCGGTATTTATAATTGGATTTTTTATTTCCTTTTTATTGATGTTAATTTTTAATTTTGATTTACTGCTTCAATTGTATTTTGCTTACTTTTTGGTACTGTTTTTGGTGTCTTCTTATCAAAATAAGAGCTTAAAAATAGGGTATTTATCATTGATAGCTGTTTGGAAACAATTTTACGGTTACGGAACTGGTTTTATTGTATCCTTTTTTAAAATTATCATTTTGAAGCAAAAACCTCAAGAAGCTTTCCCTGAATTATTTTTCAAAGTTTAATATGACAAAAATAATTGGTTTAACTGGCGGTATCGGAAGTGGGAAAACCACCATTGCAAATTATTTTAAATCATTTGGCATTCCAGTGTACATTGCTGATGACGAAGCCAGAAAAATAATGCAATCTGTAGAGATTATAAGCGCTATTAAAAACGTATTTGGGGATGAAGTCTTTGAAAATGAGAAGTTGAACAGAGAAGAATTAGCCAAAATTGTTTTTAATAACCCCGAAAAATTAGAAAAACTTAACAATATTGTTCATCCTGCTGTAAAAAAACATTTTGAGCAATGGCTTTTACAACATACTGCAGCTCCTTATGTTATTTACGAAGCTGCAATTTTATTTGAAAGTGGAAGTTATAAAAACTGCGATTTGATTATAACTGTCACAGCGCCAATAGAATCAAGGATTCAGAGAGTTGTTGAACGTGATAAAACGACACGCGAACTTGTTTTGAAAAGAATAAATGCACAATGGACTGATGAACAACGCATCTCAAAAAGCGATTTCATCATAGAAAATACTTCTATGGAAACTACAAAATTAGAAGTTGTTAAAATTCTTAAAATTTTAAAGATTAAACAAAATGTGGTATAGGTGTTAATGTTTGGTTAATCTATTATTTAATATATTGTTAAAATACTAAATTTGTTTCGATGAATAAACTTTTTTTTAGATTACTTGTTTTATTGATGAGCCTTTCCTTAATAGGGATAATTCTTGTTCAAGTGTATTGGTTTAATACCTCATTCAAAAACAATGATGAGCAGTTTAAATTCCATGTTAAGCAAGTAATTGGTAATGTGGCAGATAAGATTCAAAAGCAAGAAACATATAGTTTTTATGATAAAATAAATCATTATAAAGACAGCACCGGAAAAGTGCCTGAAAAGGATGATATATTAGAGTTTTATTATGTTCAAAAAAATCCAAGAACAAATAAAACAATTATATATTCTAACAGTATAATTTCTGAAGATTATAATATTTCACCAACGTTCTTTGATAAAAAATTTGATAGTGAAAAATTTAAAAGCTTTAGTTCCAAAAGGGTAACTGAAGTTTATAACAATAATTCGATGGATAAATCAGGAGTGAGTCAAAGTTTGATTCCTGATGTTAGAATTGAAAAATCAGGTAACCTTGATATTTTGGATGACGCTCTTTTTGAAATTTCTGCGAAGGATGTTCTATCGGCAATGCCGCTCGAAGAACGCGTTACCAGTGATGTTTTACAGAAACTGATTAAAAAAGAATTAGGAGAATATGGTATTGAAACAAGATTTGAGTTTGGTATTTACAGCAATAATTTAGCAACCAAAATTAAATCAAATGCCTTTAAATATGATAAAGAAGCTACGTATTCAATTCCTATTTTTACAGATAATGAAGGAAATAGTAAATACCAATTGCTGGTTACATTTCCTCTCAAAAAGAAATTTTTATTGTCAGAACTCGTTAGTATAACAGTTCTTTCTATTGTTTTTACGCTGATTATTTTAATTGCGTATACAAGTGCATTGAATCAATTGATTCGTCAACGTCAAATTTCTGAAATCAAAAATGATTTCATTAATAATATGACACATGAATTTAAAACGCCAATTGCAACTATCAATTTAGCTTTGGATGCGATTAGAAATCCAAAAATAATAGATGACAAAGAAAAGGTTTTGCGATACCTTCAAATGATTAAGGATGAAAATAAACGCATGCATGCACAAGTAGAAAATGTGCTTCGAATTTCTAAATTAGAAAAGAAAGAATTAGATATTACTAAGGAATCAAATAATATTCATGAAATTATTGAAGATGCAATAGATCATGTGAATTTGATTTTAGAAGACAGGCAAGGAACAATTACCTGCCATTTTAAAGCCATTAGAACCACAGTTTTAATCAATGATGTTCATTTTACCAATGTCATTGTGAATATTTTAGAAAACGCGATAAAATACTCGCCTAATGTTCCTGAAATTGAAATTTTCACTGAAAATATCAAAGATATGGTCATTATTAAAGTGAAAGATAGTGGTCTGGGAATGAGTAAAATAGCTCAAAAAAGAATTTTCGAAAAATTCTATAGAGAACATACTGGAGACATTCATAATGTTAAAGGACACGGGTTAGGATTAGCTTACGTAAAAAGAATTGTTGACGACCATAACGGTCAAGTATATGTTGAAAGTGAAAAGGGAAAAGGGAGTACCTTCATAATAAAATTACCATTAATAAATTAGAATATGGAAAATGTAAATAAAAAAATACTTCTAGTCGAAGATGACCTTAATTTTGGTGCAGTTTTAAAAGATTATTTAATGCTAAATGATTTTGATGTTACTTTAGCCAAAAATGGAATGGAAGGATTCGAAAAATTCAAAAAGGATACTTATGATTTATGTATTCTGGATGTAATGATGCCTTACAAAGATGGTTATACTTTGGCAAAAGAAATCAGAGAAAAAAATAATGAAGTGCCAATTATATTCTTGACAGCTAAATCTATGAAAGAAGATGTGTTGAAAGGGTATAAAGCAGGTGCTGACGATTACTTGAATAAACCTTTTGATTCTGAAGTATTGTTGATGAAAATCAAGGCAATAATCCAAAGAAAATCATCTGATACTAAAGCAGAACAAGTACAATTTGAATTTAATATTGGTAAATTTCATTTGAATTCAAAACTTCGTTTTTTAACTTTTAATAATGATGAACCAATAAAATTATCTCCAAAAGAAAATGAATTATTGAAAATGTTGATTCTTCACGAAAATGACTTGATGCCAAGAGAATTGGCCTTGACAAAAATTTGGAGAGATGATAACTATTTCACTTCAAGAAGTATGGATGTGTACATCGCTAAGTTGAGAAAATATTTGAAACTTGATGAAGATGTTGAAATTTTAAACATCCACGGAGAAGGATTCAGATTAGTTGTTAAGAATAAAGTAGCAGAATAAATAGATATAAGCCTCAAGAAATTGAGGCTTTTTTTTGGAGCGACAGGACGTTTTTATTTCCAGTTCAATTGTAAAGCAAAACTCGTCTTATCATCTTTTGTAATGCTAAAAACTGTTTCGCTCTCAGAAATACTTTCATGAATAATCACTTTATCTTTTAGTGATAATTCCTTTAAGAAATTCATCTCAAAACTTTTAATTTTTTGTTTCAAGATTAATTGTTCATCAACCAAATCCAAGCACCATTCCAGATATTTGACATTATTGACATGATTCACAATGTCTAAATCAGATAAAAACACACTTTTTTCGAAAACTATTTCTTTCTCATGATTGAAATTGATTTTAGAAAAACCCTCTAGCGTAGCTCTTTTTTCGGGATATAATTCAAAATGTTCAAACGGCAAAGCCAATCCTTCCGGACGACGTTTTTTAGTGTTAAATACAGCCCAGAAAGTCTCAGAACCTACAATTTTTTCTCCATTTACATGCATTTCTAGCGCTCGTACTGAACGGGAGTTTTCCAAGGAATTGATCCAGGTTTTTACGGTTACAGTATCTCCCCATTTTGGTAATTTAGTGATTTCAACACGCATTCTGCTCAAAACCCATGCTTGGTCAAACTCCTGCATATCAGTAAAACTAATGCCGCCAGTTTCTGAATGTGTAGCAGCAGTTAACTGCAAGATATTACACAAATCAGTGTATTTTAAAAATCCATTTGGCGCGCATTGTGTAAAATTGATTTCCCAATCTTTGCTTAAAACTGAAGTGAAATTTGGAGAGATAGGCATATAAATAATTATGAATTATGAATTATGAATTATGAATTTGTATTCTTAGATATAAGATTTATTGTTTATTTTTTTTTCCAGAATGGATGTAATCTACAATAGTTTCATACGGAGTTTCAAAATCAAACCATTTGGTGTTTTCATTTCTTTTGAACCAAGTCAATTGACGTTTTGAAAATCTTCGCGTGTTTTTCTTTATTTCTTCTATGGCAAATTCCAATGAAATTTCTCTGTCAAAATAGCTGAATAATTCTCTGTAACCCACGGTTTGCAGTGCATTCAACTCTTTGTTTGGGAATAACGTTTTTGCTTCAGCCTGAAGTCCTTCATTCATCATAATATCAACGCGTTGATTGATTCGGTTGTAAATGATTTTTCTGTCAGCTTCCAGACCAATTAAAATAGGAGTGAAGCTTCGGCTATTTTTTTTATGGTTTAAAAAAGAAGAATACGGTTTTCCGGAACCCAGGCACACTTCCACGAAACGCATCATTCGTTGTGGGTTTTGCAAGGTTTGTGGATTTTCGATAGTCAAGCTTTTATAATAATCTGGATCTAAAACTTCGAGTTTTTGTTGCAAATATCCAATTCCCAGTTTTTCATAATTCGTATTTATTTCAGTTCGGACTGAAGTGTCTATTTCTGGAAATTCATCAAAACCTTTTAAAATTGCATCAACATACAATCCGGAACCACCAACTAAAATGGCGTAATCATTGGTCAAAAATAATTCGTCAAGTTTAGCAATAGCCTCTTTCTCGAAATCACCAACAGTATAATTTTCGAATACAGATTTGTTTTGTATAAAATGATGGGTAGCCGCTGCTAATTCGGCTTTGTTTGGTACAGCTGTTCCAATGGTCATTTCCTTGAAAAACTGTCTGCTGTCACAGGAAATAATATCACATTTAAAATAATTAGCTAATACAATACTCAGGGAAGTTTTGCCTATGGCTGTGGGTCCGATAATGGTGATTAAGTATTTCATGTTTTTTAGCCCAGATGGAAACGAAAACCCCGGAGTTATGAAAGTTAGTTTTTCTTGGTGTAAAAGAGCGACTCCCGAAGTCTCGGGATAAGCTCCTTTTATGCCTTAGAAAAACAACTGGAATAACGAGGAGTTAAAGTGTACAGCTGGAATTGCTTCAAATTAATATTATTTTAAATCTTTACCGCAATGATAGCAGTATTTTGCATTATGTTCATGTCCCTCGGTACCACAATTAGCACACGGATCAATTCTTTCTTCTCTTGTTTTTTTGCGATTGTTGTTTGCAAATTCAGCTGAAACAATTCCTGTAGGAACCGCAATGATGCCGTAACCCATAATCATTACTATCGAGGCAATGGCCTGTCCTAGCGGGGTTATGGGCGAAATATCTCCATATCCTACTGTTGTGAGTGTCACGATGGTCCAATAAATACTGATGGGAATACTGGTGAAACCACCTTCTTTCCCTTCGACGATGTACATTATAGAACCTATTATGATGCTGCTGATTAACATGAAATAAATGAAAATAAGTATTTTTCCTCGGCTGGCAATTAAGGCTTCTTTTAGATGAGTGGATTGACTTGAGAATTTTGGATGTTTTAAAATCTTAAATAATCGCAACAATCGTAAAGCTCTGACAACGGTTAAAACGCTGGTTCCAACAATAAATAAAGAGAAATACATTGGTAATGTTGCTATCAAATCAATTATTCCATAAAAACTAAAGATGTATTTCAATGGCTTTTTGATCGATATAATTCTAAGAAGGTATTCTAAGGTGAAGAAAATGGTTATAATCCATTCTAATACTATGAGTTCATAATGGTATTTTGTATCAAAACCTTTGACCGTTTCGAGCATAACTATAATAACACTCAACAGAATAACGCCTAAAAGAATAAGGTCAAATAATCTTCCTGAAGCGGTATTCGTACCGTAAATTACGACATTGGTTCTATGTCTAAAAGTGTCAAATTTTGACTTTAATCTTTGCATAATTATGTTGTAATTATTAGCATGCGATTAGAATTTTACGATTTTCAACGTTTTGCTTTTTCGAACATGACCTTGAATAATATTGCGTACATCCCTATTGTTTTGCATGGGGATGATAATGTTTTTAAGAATTTCGATGTTGTTGATTTGATAATTTAAGTCATAGAAAGCATAGCCTTTATAGATTCCGTTTTCAATCAAAACAGCGCTGCGCTCATTGATGGTTCTTCCTCGGTCAACCAATACCATATTTTGATTTTCGAAACTGTTTTTATCTATAAATCCCTGAACTCTTGCGTTATATTCTTCGGCAGAAACCTCGCCAATGCAAGCCCCGTCACATTCTTTTATGCTGTACTGAAAACAGTTTGTTTTAGAAACATATAAACCGGTAAGTTTTTGGCACAAATTATAATGAGAAGTTATTCTGAACAACGCATTTTTGCCTTCTTGTAAAGAAGTAAATGAGGTGATTTCTTTCTTTCTACCATCCGCTTTTTGAAGTTTTAGGTTGAGATATCCATTTTTATCTTTTTCTGCGTATAAAGCCAATTGGAAAATACTTTTCCGCTGGGCTCTATTGTGGATGGGTTTGTTGATTTTTATTTCTTCACTTTCTTTCAATAAAGCGATCAATTCACTTCCGGTTTCATCATAGGTTACCGTGAAAACTTGGGCTTGTATTTTCTTGCATTTTGTGGAAGTTCCCGTAAAATGCTGGTTGACACGTTTTTTTATGTTTCGGCTTTTGCCAATATAGATCAGATTTCCTTTTTCATTGTGAATGTAATAGATGCCTGTTTTAGCGGGTAAACTAGAAACAATATCCAGTAATTTTGGAGCTATTCCTTTTTCGATTTCAAGCTTTATAAAATCTTTTACAATTTCTTTTTCTAAATCTTTTTCTAAAAGAATTTTAAATAATTTCACTGTAGCCAAAGCATCACCACTGGCTCTGTGCCTATCTGCCATTGGGATTCCAAGAGCACGGACCAATTTCCCTAAACTATGGGAAGGTTGCTCAGGCAATAGTTTTTTTGATAATTCAACCGTACAAAGCGTTCGTGCCTCAAAATCGTATCCTAATCGTCTGAATTCAGTTCGTAGTATTCTGTAATCAAAAGAGGCATTATGGGCTACAATAACACAGTCATTTGTCATTTCAATGATGCGTTTCGCAACTTCAAAAAACTTGGGTGCCGATTGCAGCATGGCGTTATTAATACCAGTAAGTTTAACTACAAAGGGCTGAATTGGAATTTCAGGATTTACCAAACTGATAAATTGATCCACCACCTCATGACCATCAAATTTATAGATGGCGATTTCAGTGATTCCTTCTTCGTTGAATTGTCCTCCAGTGGTTTCTATGTCTAGTATTGCGTACAAATTTTTTGTTTAATGTTTAATGTCTCAAGTTACGAAACATCTGAAATTAAAAATCGTTAATCTGAAATCAAAAATCAAATTATCTTCCTCCAAAGATACTACTTCCAATTCGAACCATGGTGCTTCCGCATTCAATTGCAAGTTGATAATCGCCGGACATTCCCATAGAAAGAATGGTAAATTGTGAATTATGAATTGTTAGTTGATCAAAAATCGATTTCAAATGAGAGAATTCTTTTTTGATTTGATCTTTATTATCTGTAAAAGTAGCCATTCCCATTAGTCCAACAATTCTAATGTTTTTCATTTCCTGGAATTCGTTTGATGATAGGAGTGAAGCCAGTTCTTGCTCGTCAAGACCAAATTTAGTTTCTTCTTCGGCAATATGCATTTGTAATAAACAATCAATAATTCTGTTGTGTTTTAGTGCTTGTTTGTTGATTTCCTGTAGTAATTTTAAACTATCTACGCCATGAATCAAGCTCACAAATTGTGCCATAAATTTGACTTTATTTGTTTGAACGTGACCTATCATGTGCCATTGAATGTCTTTGGGCATTTGTTCCCATTTTTCGGACATTTCCTGGATTTTGTTTTCTCCAAAAATGCGTTGACCGGCTTCATACGCTTCCATTAAATCGGAAATAGGTTTAGTTTTTGAAACCGCAACTAATGTTACTTGTTCCGGTAAAGTGGATTTTATTTGGAGTAAATTATTTTTTATTGACATTTTAATATTTTGATTTTAAAGCGTTACTAAAACCTAAAGTTCATAAACGACTAATCCGCTTCTAAATTTTGGCTCAATATATGTACTTTTTGGAGGCATTATTAAATTGGCATCTGCCAAGGCTTTTATTTCTCCAATGTTTGAGGGGAATAGTATAAAACCGATTTCAAATTCTCCTTGATCAATTTTGTTCTTTACTTCCAATACAGATTGTTTTCCTGAAAGGTATTCTATTCGCTCATCATTGCGTAAATCCTCGATGGCTAGAATAGGCAACAATACTTTTTTGTATAAAATTTGTGTATCTAGACTATCCAAAGCTGTCTGGAAAACTTCATTTTCTTTTCGTAAAATTAAGCTATAGAACTCATTGTCCAGATACATTCCGAATTGATGCTTTTTCGAAGGCTGAAAAGGTTGCTGAAATTTATTTTCAAGAATAAAATCCTTTTCTAACTCTTTTATGAAATCTTCTTTTGAGAAACCGTTTAAATCTTTTACTAAACGATTGAATTCATATATTTTGACATTATTTTCGGAAATCAAATAGCTCAGAATGTGATTTTTAGCAGTGTTTTCTGGGTCATCATTTTCCTCTGATAATAATTTCAGTGCTTCAGTACGATGATGACCGTCAGCAATGTAAAGATTATTTGTTTTTTCAAATATATTTTGCAACCAATTAATTTCTAATGCATCTTCAATTTTCCACAAATAATGAATCTCTTTTTTTGTGGTTGAAAATTCAAAATCAGCTAATTTTTGGGTACAATTAAAAATCCAGTTTTCAATTGTTTTATTATCAGGATAGGTCATTAAAACCGGTTCCGTATTAAACTCTGAATATTTCATGTAGTCTTTGAGTAATCGAACTCTGAAAGCAATAATATCTTCATGTTTTTTGATGATATTATTACAATAATCTGCTACACTTGTCCCCGCAATAATCCCTGTGAATGAATGTGTTTTGGTAACAATCTTATGAATATAAATAGCAGGTTTTTTATCTTTTACTAAAATGATTTCATTTTTGAAATCCTCGTATTTTTGATGTACTTGTCGGTATCTTTTTTCAAAAGAAACGCTTTCCTGATTGGTATAAGCGGGTTTTAGAATATGCAAAAAAGATAACGGATTGAAATCCAATTGCGCCGCTAATTCAGCATTTACATATTCTTCATAAGAACGGCAAGTAACAAGGCAAACCTTATCACGAGTAGGACGAACTGCTTTGAAAGGAACTATTTTAGCCATAATTATGTCAAAAGTCAAAAGCCAAAAGTCGAGAGTTTAAAGTAATTAACTTCAGACTCTCGACTTTTAAACATAGAGACTATATAAATTGTTTAGAAATTTTCTCTGCTTTTTTGCTTTCAGAATAATCGTAGAAACCTTCACCGGATTTTACACCCATTTTTCCTGCACGAACCATATTTACCAATAATGGGCAAGGAGCATATTTTGGATTTTTGAAACCGTCGTACATTACATTTAAAATGGCTAAACATACGTCAAGACCAATAAAATCTGCTAATTGCAAAGGTCCCATTGGGTGACCCATTCCAAGTTTCATAACTGTGTCAATTTCATAAACACCGGCCACTTTATTGTATAATGTTTCGATAGCTTCGTTAATCATTGGCATCAAAATTCTATTGGCAACAAAACCAGGATAATCGTTTACTTCAACAGGAGTTTTTCCTAATTTCTCAGAAAGATTCATGATGATTTTTGTTACTTCGTCAGAAGTATTATAACCGCGGATGATTTCCACCAATTTCATAATTGGCACCGGATTCATAAAATGCATACCGATAACGCGTTCCGGATGCGCCACAACTGCTCCAATTTGAGTAATTGAAATCGAAGAAGTATTGGTTGCTAAAATCGTATTATGAGAACAAGCCTCGTTTAATTGTTTGAAGATATTTAATTTCAATTCAACATTTTCAGTTGCAGCTTCAACCACTAAATCTACACCTACAACACCATCTTTGATATCCGTATACGTTATAATATTAGTAATCGTTTTTGCTTTATCTTCTTGGGTAATGCTCCCTTTTGCAATCATTCGGTCTAAATTTGCAGCGATAGTTGCCATTCCTTTATCCAAAGATTTCTCTGAAACATCTATTAATTTTACGGTAAAACCACTTTGTGCAAAGGTGTGGGCGATTCCATTCCCCATTGTTCCTGCTCCGATTACGGCTATTGTTTTCATATTTTTTATTTTAAAGTTTAAAAGTTTAAAGTTTAAAGTTCTCTCGAGCAACTTTAAACCTTAAACTTTAAACAAATTTTATTTACTTTTTAAAACAATTTATAATTTGATACGCCACTCTTAGCGCCTCTGTAGCCTGTTCCAATGTTACAACAGGTTCTGTATCATTGATTATAGCATCTGCAAATGATTCTAATTCATCAAGAATTGCGTTGTTTTGTTCTACCTCTGGATTAGAGAAATAGATTTGTTTTTTTACACCTTCGGCATTTTGTAAAATCATATCGAAATCGCCGGGAACTTCAGGTGCATCTTTCATTTTTACCACTTCACATTTCTTTTCCAAGAAATCCACTGAAATGTAAGCGTCTTTCTGGAAAAAACGAGATTTACGCATATTTTTCATCGAAATTCGGCTCGCCGTTAAATTGGCAACACAACCGTTTTCGAATTCTATTCTTGCATTGGCAATATCCGGTGTATCACTGATAACAGAAACGCCACTGGCATTGATGTTTTTTACTTTTGATTTTACAACGCTCAAAATAGCATCAATATCATGAATCATCAAATCCAATACTACAGGAACATCGGTTCCACGAGGATTGAATTCAGCAAGACGATGGGTTTCAATAAACATAGGGTTTTCAATCATGTTTTTGGTAGCAATGAACGCTGGATTGAAACGCTCCACATGTCCAACTTGACCTTTTACATTGTACTCTTTTGCCAAAGCGATAATTTCTTCGGCTTCTTCAACCGTATTTGAAATGGGTTTTTCAATAAAAACATGCTTGCCGGATTTGATGGCTACTTTAGCACATTTGTAGTGAGAAAGAGTTGGTGTTACAATGTCAATTACATCAACTGCATGAATAAGAGTTGCAATTGTGCTAAAATGTTTATATCCAAATTCTTTAGAAACCTTCTCGGCATTCTCTTGATTTGGGTCATAAAAACCAACTAATTCATATTTATCAGATTGTTGTAATAAACGCAAATGTATTTTTCCTAGATGACCAGCACCTAATACTCCAATTTTCAGCATAACGATGTAATTTTTACAAAAATAGCAATAAAATGATTAATCTATTATTGATGTGGGACAATTATTCAGTTAATTTAAAATTTAAAATCCAACATTTGAATTCAGAAATTCTTTTCTATTTTTACCAAAATAAAATAGTAAATTTTGAAAGACACAGCCAAGCATCAAGGACTTCGGAATCAATTAGTAAGCGTTTTAGAGCAAAAAGGGATTACTGATAAAAGTGTTTTGGATGCGATAAAAAAGATTCCAAGACATTTATTTTTAAATTCCAGTTTTGAAGATTATGCTTATCAAGATAAAGCATTTCCCATTGGAGCTGGTCAAACGATATCACAACCCTACACTGTAGCTTTTCAATCCCAATTATTAGAAGTTAAAAAAGAACATAAAATTTTAGAAATAGGAACAGGTTCAGGATATCAAACAGCAGTTTTATGCATGTTAGGAGCCAAGGTTTTTAGTGTTGAAAGACAGAAAGAATTGTTCAAGCAAACTTCTGTATTATTTCCAAAATTGAGTATACGTCCTAAACATCTCTCTTTTGGAGATGGTTATAAAGGATTACCAGGTTATGCACCTTTTGATAGTATTATTGTTACTGCCGGTGCTCCGTTTATTCCCCAGCCTTTGATGGCACAGTTAAAAATAGGAGGAAGGCTCGTTATTCCATTAGGGGAAGAGGTGCAAATTATGACTTTGCTAATCAGAAAAAATGAAACACAATTTGAAAAACATGAGTTTGGTGAATTTCGATTCGTTCCTTTATTAGAAGATAAAAATTAAAATAGAAACCTGTCTCGCTTAAATAACGAGACGGGTTTTTTATTGACCAATAATATTCAAATAGCGTTCTAAGCTTTCTTTTTCCATTTGCGCAATGAACAATAAAAAATCTTCTTTATTATTTTTAGTTTGAGCTGTTTCCAATGCTTGGTAATATTGCATTCTACTATCATAATCACCTTTTATATTAGCAATAATGTAGCCATGCTGTAATAAAACCAAGTTCATAACCAAACGCGAAGTTCTGCCATTTCCATCAATAAATGGATGGATCGTGACTAATCGTTCGTGTATTTCAGCAGCCAATACAATAGGATGAAGGATAGATTTATTGCTTTCATACCAAATAAAAAAATCTTCCATTTCTTTGGCAACCAGAAACGGTTGCGGTGGCATATGGCTGCTTCCTTGAATCATCACCTGCACTTTTCTATACCGACCTGCATCTTCAGGGTGAATCCCTCTCAAAATAAGATTATGAATGGATAATATTTCACGTTCATTTATGGAACTATTTCTTTGCATTAAATCTTTGATGTAGGCAATCGCTTCTTGATGATTTATTACTTCAAGGTGTTCCCGCATACTTTTCCCAGAAATAGTTAAACCTTCATTGATAACCAAATCTGTTTCACGCAAAGTCATGGTATTTCCTTCGATACGGTTACTTTCAAAAGTATATTCTAGCTCTAAAGCTTGTGCAATGCGATAGCTGTCAAATTGACGAAATCCATCTAGTTTTATCTTCAGAGTATCTATTTCATCTAAAATTTTCTGAAGTGTAGTAGATAATTTTTTCTTGGAAGATTTGCTTTGATATCTAATTTCTTCTTCTGCAACCAATAATGCTTTTAATGCAAATTCGTCTTCGCCAATTTCATAAAGAATTTTTTCTTTAAGCCAAATGACCATTATTGTTTCTAAATCTATCTCCAGCAATGATGCTAGTTTTATAACTTGTTCTCTGGTAGGTTTTCTGGTCCCGCTTTCAAATTTACTAATTAAGGCTTGGTCAATTCCTAAAAGTTGAGCCACTTCTCTGGTTTTGAGTCCTTTTTGTTCTCTTGCGTTTTTGAGTAGTGTTTTCATTTTTTTAAAATGTTTTTTATTGTCTTGACAAATTTAGTCATTTTTAAAAGAAAAAATATTTTATTTCAATATTTTTTTATTTTAAAATGATTTTTTGATTCTGTCCAGATCGCGTTTGGTATCTTGTTCTTTAAGAGATTCACGCTTATCATAAGTTTTTTTTCCTTTACAAAGACCGATTTGTAGTTTAGCCATTCCTTTTTCATTGGTAAACAATTTCAAAGGAATTATTGTTAATCCTTTCGCTTGAACGCTTCTTGCTAAGCTTTTTAGCTCTCTTTTATTTAAAAGTAATTTACGTTCGCTTCTGGCTTTGTGGTTAAACTGATTACCAAAAGTATACTCTTCAATGTAAGTATTTATCGCAAAAAGTTCATTATTGCTAAATTCACAAAAACTCTCAGTAATATTTGCTTTTCCTAATCGAATGGATTTGATTTCAGTTCCGGCTAAAACAATTCCAGCAGTGAAAGTTTCGATTATTTCATAGTCAAATCGAGCTCTTTTGTTTAATATGTTTATTGTTTTTAGCATAGTGCAAATGTAGCAAAAATTAAAGGTTTAGCAATAACTTATGGCAATTTCAGAAGTTGGTGAGTAATTGTATCACCATTTACAGTTACTATATAAAGATTACCAAAACGTGTATCTTCTATATCTGCATATATCTTTTGATTAATAATTTGATTAACAAAATTAGGTGTGGTGTTACTATGACCTACAATCAAAACTTTTTTACCTAGCGTTTCTTTTTTGAATGAATCTATGGCTGTAGTTTTAGGATTGTACAGTTTAATTTGGATATTCTTAGCTGTAGCAGTAGGACTTGCAGTTTGTATTGTTCTTTTATAATCCGTTGAGTAGATTTCATCAAAACCAACTTCTGAGAATATTTTATTCCATAGATTGGCTCTTTCAAGACCAATTTCTGATAAATCAGGATTTTGAGAATTATCTACTTTTTCAGCGTGACGTATGAAGTAATATGTAGTTGTGCTTTGTTGTCCAAAACTAATTTGTAAAATAAATAAAGCGATTATTAATAGATACTTTTTCATTTGAATAAATTTAAAAATTAGTATTTACGATTTTATATATTTGCAAAATGGAAAACTCAAAATCTAAAGATCCGCTTCACGGAATTACGCTTCAAAAAATCGTTGAACAATTAGTTGATTATTATGGTTTCGATACTCTTGGAGAATTAGTGAAAATTAAATGTTTTACAGATAATCCAAGTGTAAAATCCAGTTTGACTTTTTTGAGAAAAACGGATTGGGCAAGAAAACAAGTGGAAGATTTGTATATAAAATCAGTAGCTAAATTCCCCAAATAAATCTAGTTGAGCTTATAAGAAACCATAATTCCACCTCTATAAGGCAACCATTCACCACTTTTATTGTAGTCTTTTGCCCCATCATAACGTTCACCTGTACTTATTAAGTAGCCTTTGTAAAAACCTTGATGCCAACCGCCACCTAGATAACAATCAATCATAAATTTATCATTGATTTTTACTTGATATCCAATAGTTGAACCTATGAAATATCCAAAACCTTTTTCATAGTTGTCAGTGTTTATATAATTCCATTTTTGAAAATTAAAAATACTAGCACCAATATGCACACCTGCATAAAAACCATTGTATTTCTCTTTAAAATGATATCTGTATTCTGGTGTGAAGGTATAAAATTCTCTAGGATTGCCATTTACTGATTTCCAAAAAGATGCTAAAACATCAAATTGTAAAGTTGATTTTTCTCCAATACTGGTTTCAATACCAACATTTGGAACTGTCAATAAAGTAGTAAAAGCATTAGCTTTTATATAAGTTTGACTTTGTGATAAAAACGAAAAGAACAGAAATGTGGCAATAAATAATTTTTTCATAAAGAGTGGATTCTACTTTTTTTGGTCAAAAATTGACTAAAAACAGCGGCAAATATAGCTATTAATGTTTGATTGTCTTTTATGTTTAAAGTAAATATTGTCAGTTTAAACGTATTTTAACGTTATAAAATAAGATATCATTAAAGACTATTTGTTTAAAATAGAATAAATAACGGTATCCAAAAATCGTCCTTCAAAAAATTCATTTTCTTTTAAATGTGCTTCTTTAACAAAGCCATTTTTTTCTAAAACTTTTGCAGACCCATGATTTTCAGGAGCTATAATTGCTTCAATAGAATGCAATTTCATTATTTTAAAACCATAATTTACAGCTTCGCTCACCGCTTCTGAAATAATTCCTTTTCCATTGTATTCTGGAAGTAACATATATCCAATTTCGGCTCGATAATGTTCTGGTTTTATTCTGTAATGACCAATTATTCCAATTAATTTTGGATTGTCTTTCAACGTAATCGCCCAATTTATACCTTCATTAGTTTCTATTTTAGTATCAATCATTGCAATATGTTCCAAAGCATCTTCATCCGTTTTCACTAAAGGTCTTGGAATATATTTCATCGTTTCGGGATTAGATCGCAATGCGAAAATCTCCTTTACATCATTAGAATCCACTCTTCTTAAAAGCAAACGTTCAGTTTCTAAATTTGGGAATGGACTGAAATTTATAGTTAACATATTTTATTTTTTTAATTAAAGGATTTCGATACTGAATTTTGAATAAAAAGTTTCATTTGATTCTAAAATTAGAATACCTTCTTTCTCCAATAGATTTCCGGAATTCTCATTGGTATCCGAATAACCAAACCAAGGTTCGATACAAAGAAAAGGCGCGTTCATTTTGGTCCAAATTCCTAAACTTGGAAAATCTTTAAAATGTACTCTCAAAATTGGATTTTCATTTTCTAAAATCGTCAATGAATCAGATTGTAATGTTTTGAAAATTAAAGCGTCGTTTTCGAATAAGTCATACGTTAGCGGAATCTGTTTATTATGTACTTCTAATTGCTTCGTTTTATTTGAAATTAAATCATCCTCCAAAAGATAATATTCCAGCGGTTCTACTTTTTTAAAAGCAATAGCATAATTTTCGAATTGATTTGGTAAAGCAAAAGCAGGATGTGCTCCAATAGCAAATGGCATCGTAGATTTCCCTTTGTTAATTACTTTATATGCAATGAATAAATTGTTTTTGTCTAATGTGTAAATCAGTTGTAATTCAAATTCAAAAGGATATACTCTTAAGGTCTCGTCAGAAGATTGTATGGAGAAAGTAGCACTATTTTCTGTTGCATCAGTTAATTCAAACTCCATGTCTCTGGCAAATCCATGTCGCGATAAATGATATTCCATTCCATTATGATGAAAGGAATTGTTTTTTAATGTTCCAACAATTGGAAACAAAATAGGAGAGTGCTTGCCCCAAAAATCAGGATTTCCTTCCCAAATGTATTCTTTATTCAGATTTGTTTTTAAGGAAATTAATTCGGCACCGAAATGTTTGATTTCAGCGGTTAGAACGGAGTTTTTTATTATAGTTGTCAAAATTGTTCTTCGTTAATTTAAAAATTGATTTTGTATGGTAAATATATTTTATAATTTTTAATTCTGATGACGTTTAAGCTGGATTTTATTTATTTAAAATGGAATCTATCCTTTTAAAATAGTTTAAAATCCTCTTTTTTTTCATTAATTTGTGATATAAACTATAAGAAAAATGAAAAACAGTCGCTTCAGAGTCATGCTACATTTGGCTTTATTATTAGGAGTTACGTCTACTTGGGCGCAACAAACCCCTGTAAATGTATCAAGTAACCCAATCTCAAAGTATGATTATCATGATGCTTTTGCTCCACATTTTTACTCTAAAAATGGAACAAGTACGCGTTCAGCAAGTGGTCAGCCAGGAGCTGAATATTGGCAAAACAGAGCTGATTATCAATTAACAGCTAAATTGGATGAGAAAAACAATGAAATTTCCGGAATAGGAATCATCACGTATACGAACAACAGTCCTGATAAATTGGCTTTTGTTTGGATGAACTTAGACCAGAATTTATTCAAAGCAGATTCCCGCGGAAATGCAGTTGTGCCTTTGACTGGCAGTCGAAATGGGGCTCAAGGCCAAATTTTTGATGGCGGTCATAAAATAAAATCGGTGAAAGTTATCACTACTGTAAAAGGTGTTGCTACTGAAAAAGAAGCAAAATATGTAATTACTGATACCAGAATGCAGGTTTTTCTTCCGCAGGAATTAAATGGTAAAGGTGGTTCCGTTAAAATTAAAATGGACTTTTCTTTTATAGCTCCTTTTGAAGGTTCGGACAGAATGGGAGTATTGGAAACTAAAAACGGAAAAATTTTCACCATAGCGCAGTGGTATCCACGTATGTGTGTGTATGATGATGTACGAGGTTGGAATACTAATCCGTATTTAGGAGCTTCGGAATTTTACTTAGAATATGGTGATTTTGATGTGAGTATTACAGCGCCATCTAATCATATTGTGGTAGCTTCCGGTGAATTACTAAATCCTACAGCGGTTTATTCTACTCTCGAACAAACCAGATTGGTCCAAGCTAAACAAAGTGATAAAACGGTTTTTATCCGTACTGCTGCCGAAGTTGAAAATTCATCAAAAACAGTTGCTACAGCTACTAAAACTTGGAATTATAAAATCAAAAATGCCCGAGATTTTTCTTGGTCATCATCAGCGGCATTTATTTTAGACGCAGCAAAAATCAATTTACCAAGCGGAAAGAAATCATTGGCTATCTCAGTTTATCCTGTAGAAAGTGCCGGTGATGCAGCTTGGGGACGTTCCACAGAATATACGAAAGCTTCTATTGAAAATTATTCTAAAAGATGGTTAGAATATCCGTATCCAGCGGCTACAAATGTTGCAGGAAACGAAGGCGGAATGGAATATCCAGGAATTGTTTTTTGTAGCTGGGAGTCAAAAGGTGAAGATTTATGGGGCGTTACAGATCATGAATTTGGACACATTTGGTTTCCTATGATTGTTGGTTCAAACGAAAGAATGTTTGCTTGGATGGATGAAGGTTTTAATACTTTTATTAATTCATTGAGTTCAGTAGATTTTAATAATGGCGAGTACAAAGATAAGCCGGTTGATATGCATCAAAGAGCTGAAGTGTATACAAGTCCGAATCTTGAAACCATAATGAGTTCTCCGGATAACATGAAAGAAGCTAATATTGGTCTTTTAGCGTATTCAAAACCAAGTTCAGGATTAGTGATTTTGCGTGAACAAGTTCTTGGACCGGAGCGTTTCGATTTAGCTTTGAAAACTTATGTAGAGCGTTGGGCATACAAACATCCGCAACCGGACGATTTCTTTAGAACAATCGAAAATGTTGCAGGGGAAGATTTGAGTTGGTTTTGGAGAGGTTGGTTCCAATACAATTGGCGATTAGACCAAGGAATTAATTCGATAAAATATGTGAAAAACGATCCTAAACAAGGAGTTGTGATTTCGATTGAAAACTTCGAAAAAATGGCTATGCCGGTAAGTTTAGAAGTAAAAACGAAAAGCGGAAAAACAACACGTGTTAAATTGCCGGTTGAAGTTTGGCAAAGAAACAAAGCGTGGTCATTCAAACACAATTCGACAGAAGAAATTGAAAGCATCACACTGGATCCGGATCATGTTTTACCAGATACAAATACAGCAAACAACTCTTGGACAGCAAGCAAAGGTTTGATTGAAAAAGATGTTATTCTGGATGGTTATTTAGGAACGTATTCAACTAAAATGGCGCCGCTAAAAATTACTTTTTCAGAGAAAAACGGGGTACTAAATGTTTTGATAACTAATTATCCAAGTTTTACGGTGGAACCAATTGGGAAAAACAGTTTCGAATCGAAACAAGCAGGACTTAAATTTGAATTTAATGACAGCCTAAACGGATTTGATATGTTGATACCTGAAGGACAAAAAATACCATTTACCAAAGACAAATAGTATTTTGGTTTAATAAAATAAAAAAGACTTGTAGCAATTAAAGCTACAAGTCTTTTTTTATTTACTCTATTTTTCTATTCTAAATTTATTCTGGAATTTGCTGACTTAGGCAATGTAATGTTCCAAAACCCCAAATAAAATCAGTAGCGCTAATCCCAATGATTTCTCTATCTGGAAAACATTCTGAAAGTATGTTTAAAGCTACTCTGTCATTACTGTCGTTAAAAGTAGGGACCAAAACACAATTGTTCAAAATCAGGAAATTAGCATAACTCGCTGGCAATCGCAAGCCGTCAAATTCCAAGCGTTTTGGCATTGGTAGAACTACAATTACTGGAGATTTACCATTTTCCAGTTTGGCGTTTTGCAAGCGTTTTAAATTGTCTTGTAATGGTTTGTAGTTATTATCCGTTGGGTCCGTTTCCACAATAGTCACAATCGTATCTTCGTTTACAAATCGGCATAAATCATCAATGTGTCCGTGTGTATCATCACCTTCAATTCCATCGCCTAACCAAATCACATTCGTAATTCCAAGGTATTCCTTGAAAACGGCTTCGTAATCTGCTTTGGTGAAATTTGGATTTCGAACCTGAATATCAGGATGCATCAAACATTCTTCCGAAGTCAATAAAGTACCACGTCCATTGGTATCAATGGCGCCACCTTCTACAATTACCGGTTTTCCTTTATATAGGACCTGAGTCACAGGAATATTTAGAAATTCGCCCACTTTCGCAGGAACGAATTTGTCCAACTGAATGTTTTTATATTTGGCCCAACCATTAAAATTAAAATTTAACGCTTCTCTTTCGGTTCCGTTTTTAACGATTATCGGACCCGAATCACGCATCCAACTTCTATTGGTTTTATGAATGATGTAGGAAACATTTGTTAGCGTAACATGTGCTGTTTCCAGCATCATATTTACTTTTTCTTTTTGGTTATCATCGGCAACAACTAAAAAGACTTGCTCGAAAGTAGCCACTTTTTTAATGAATTCCACAAAAGCCCATTGAACTGCTTCGTATTTCCCTGGCCAATCCTTACCGTTGTGAGGAAAACACAGTAAAATCCCTTGTTGTTTTTCCCATTCGGCAGGAAATCTTCTATTATTTGTAGTCATACAGCGTTTCTAATTTTAAAGACTGCAAATATAAACATTCAGTAGGATTTTAAAATAGTTAGTAACCATTCATTTTGGGCAACTCATAAATTTATAAGAATAGTTTTGGTAATGATTATATAATATTTAGTTAATTCTAGTCGGGTTTCAGCTAGTTATTTTTGAAAAAATTTAAAAATTACAGTTATGAAAAAATATGGTATTACACTACTCGCGGCAATTATGATATTGTCAAGTTGCGAAAATGACTCTAATAAGGAGGATTCTCCAGAGTTAGTTGTAAATGAAAATGCAGCAACTTTCAAAGAAATTGGTTCCATTACGATTGGTGGTGCCGGAGCTGCTGAAATAAGTGCGTATGATGAAGTTTCTAAAAAATTATTTACCGTAAACAACAGTAATACGAATAGGATTGATGTTATTGATTTGTCTAATCCATCCAGTCCAGTTTTTCTAACAAGTATCGATTTAACCCCATTTAATGGAGCTTCAAACAGTGTTGCTACCTATAATGGAAAGTTAGCAGTGGCATTAGAAGCAAAACCAAATAAACAAGATGCAGGAAAAGTGGTTGTTTTTGATACCGCTAATTACAGTGTAATCAAAGAAATTACGGTTGGTGCTTTGCCCGACATGATTACATTTTCTCCTGATGGGAATTACATCATGACCGCTAATGAAGGAGAGCCAAATGATACGTATTCTATAGATCCGGATGGTTCTGTTTCTATTATTGCGGTCAACAATAATTATGCGGTGACGACTTTAAATTTTGGAAGTTTTAGCAATCAATTGAGTACACTGAAAACAAAAGGATTCCGAATTGCAAGTCCAACAAATAATTTCACTTCTGATATTGAACCGGAATACATCACGATTTCTGCTGATTCAAAAACGGCTTGGGTTACTTTACAGGAGAATAACGGAGTGGCTAAAATTGATTTGGCAACTAAAACAATCACGAATGTATTTCCATTAGGCTACAAAGATTATAATCTTGCCGAAAATGCTATAGATATCAGCGATAAAGATGGTGGTGTTTTGGCTAATACATGGAAAGCGAAAGGAATGTTTCAACCGGATGCTATCAGTAGTTTTGAGATCAATAAAATTCCTTATTTCGTTACCGCAAATGAAGGAGACGCCAGAGAATATTCTGCTTTTGTAGATGTAAAAAGAATCAGCAGTTCGTCTGTTATTTTGGATCCAATAGCATTTCCAAACGCGGCTGCTTTAAAAGCTGAGGCAAGCATGGGAAGATTGAATATCAATACCAAAATGGGTGATACAGATGGTGATGGTGATTTTGACGAATTAGTTTCTTTTGGAGCCCGCTCTTTCTCCATTTGGAATGGAAACACAGGAGAATTGGTATTCGACAGTAAAAATGAATTAGACAAGAAAGCACAAGAATTTGGTGTGTATGATGATGCGAGAAGTGATGATAAATCAGTGGAACCAGAATCAGTTGTGGTTACTAAAATGGCCGATAAAACGATTCTTTTTGTTGGATTGGAGAGAGTGGATGCCGTTATGGTATATGATGTTACCAATCCAGCTGCTCCAAAATTTTTACAGACTTTTAAAACCGGTGATGCTCCAGAAGGATTGCTTTTTATTCCAGCTTCAAAAAGTCCGACTAAAAGAAGTTTAGTGGTAGTAAGCAGTGAAGGGGATGGTGTCGTTAAAATATTCCAACCAGATTTGAATTAGAAGTTTAGTGTTAAATAAAAATCCCTGCTAAGAATTATTTCTCAGCAGGGATTTTTTAATTATCTAAAGACAATTTAGTCAATCGCTCTTTTTGTAATATCACCAAAAGCGTCTATTCTTCTGTCTCTGAAAAATGGCCAGTTCTGACGCACATTTTCCTGTAAGTCTAAGTCTACTTCGGCAATCAGGATTTCTTCTTTGTCGTGTGAGGCTTGCGCCAAAATTTCGCCTTGTGGTCCCGCAATAAATGAAGATCCCCAAAACTGAATTCCTGCCGTATCAGGCAAGTATTGTTCTAAACCAATTCGGTTTGCTGCTGCAACATACACGCCATTTGCAACTGCGTGTCCTTTCATTACACTCATCCAAGCGCCATGTTGGTTTTCACCGTATTGCTCTTTTTCTTGTGGATGCCATCCAATTGCTGTTGGGTAAAACAACACTTCAGCACCTTGTAAAGCCGTCAAACGAGCTGCTTCAGGATACCATTGATCCCAACAAATTAGTGTTCCTATTTTTCCTTTTTTGGTTGGAATAGTTTTAAAACCCAAATCACCAGGCGTGAAATAGAATTTTTCATAAAAATGAGGATCGTCCGGAATGTGCATTTTGCGATACAATCCTGCTTCTGAACCGTCCGTGTCTATGATATAAGCACTATTATGGTAGATTCCAGCCATTCTTTTTTCGAAGAAAGGAACAATAATCACTACGCCTAATTCTTTTGCCAAAGCGCTAAAAGCAATAAACGAAGTACTGTACAATGGTTCTGCCAAAGCAAAATTATCTACATCTTCACTTTGACAAAAATAATGACTGCTGTATAATTCCGGTAACGAAATAACTTCGGCACCAAGGTTGGCGGCATCACGAACCCAACTGATACATTTTTTCAAGTTGTTTTCGGCAATATCATTAAGATTCAATTGAATGACCGCTATTTTGTATTTCTTGTTTGGCATGACTAAAATTTTAGACTGCAAAAATAGTGAATTTTATAAAGAGTAGAAAATAGGGGTACTGTGTTTTTTAGGTTTTAAATTGTCTGTAGGTTTATTGTATTGGATTTTTAGGAATTAAGCCAGAGAAAAAATTAATATAAAATTGGCATTAACAAAATCAGGAGGTTTTATTTTTGTATATTGTATTATAGTTAACAAAACAGGTTCAGTTTTTGCTCTGCTACAATAGTGTAATTTATAATTCATTAAATTTTACAATTATGACAGAAGAATTCAAAATCATCGATAAAGAAGACATCGCTCTTCTTAAATTTCCGACAACAGATGTTCTTGACGATGTGGAGGAAATAAAAACTCGGATAAGCGATATCAATAGGGCTTTGTCATTGGGTAATTTAGAACATTCAAAAATTAAAATTTTCTTTGAAGATAGCGAATCCAAAAAAATAGTAGATACTACGGTTTGGGGTGTTACAGATAAAAATGTGATGCTAAAGCAAGGTGTGATGATTCCAATTCACCGAATATACAAGTTGTTTTAGTATCGTATTCTATACTTATTTGGAGCGGTTTTTTTACAATTAGCTGTATCGCTAAGTTTTTTTTTTTACGGATTATTTATCCATTTTATTTGCCGAGCCAATTAAGGTAACATCTACAAGTTCCAAAGATTTAACCATGTCTTTAACAGTCTCCTTATATTTCTTAAAATGAGTAGTTTCTATGTGTGATTTGTATGCCGTTGTATCAGCATATATTTCAAGTATTGTGATGTGTGATGGTTCGGTTTTGTCCGCAACGGCGTAATAAGTTAACACTCCTGGTTCAAGACGAACAGCAGTAGTCATTTGTTCTTTTAGCGCACTATTGTACTTGTCCAATTGCAATGGATCAACTTTAATTTTTGCCAATCGTACCATTTGAATTTTTTCCTGAGCCACAATATTTGTACTAAAGGAAAGTATAAACAAAGTGACTAAAACAGTCAATAATGTATGGGTTGGTTTAAATGTTTTCATATTTGTTGCGTTGAAGTTTAAATTATAAGTCAAAAAGTTGCTTGCTTTTGTTCGTTCACTAGCGGTTTTTAGGTTTTAAATAATCTGCGGATATTTCTTATTTGGGTTTCTTTATGACGGTTCCAGACTTATTTTTTCACTCTGTTTAATACTTGTCTAAAATATTTATTTAATAATCCGATTCCATTATATTTTTTCAAAATTATTGCTAAAGATTTTAATTTCAATTCTTCATATTCTGAAGGCTTATCTTGTAAATCACCAAAATAAGCCATTTTATATATTGGATTTTCTGAATCGATGTTAATGGCATTAGTTATTAATTCTTTACTTAGTTTTTCATAAACTTCATTATTTCCAAATTCATATGGAAAGATTGACATTGTATATCCAACAATAAAATTAAATTCGGCATTACCGTCAAAATTTACTTTTCCTTCAACAAACATTTTCTGCAAACGGTTTTCTCTATTTATTTTTTCAATAAACTCATTCGGCATATCTTCGATTATAATCCAAAGAAAAAAGTAAAAGTGCTTCCAAACATCAAAATTATCGCTATTTGTAGCGTATAAATTTTCGTAAGATTTGAAAGCTAAATCAAACTCTTTTTTTTCTTCTAATTCAACGATTCTCTTTAATTCTGAGTTCATATGCAACGATTAGTTATTCTTGTGGAAAGCTTACGTATAACGTTCTGCTACTAAAGCCCTATTTTTGTATTTGCCACCCGAGCCTTTACTTTGTGTTAGAGTAAAAAACATTAAATTTATTCAAAGGAAAGCAGAGGTGAACTTTCACCCGAGCTAAGCTTAAGACTTAACTATCGCATTAGTCCTCTGCCTTCTCCTTGAACCCGTTGAATTGCTTCAAATAGAATGATAGACATCAAGGTCTAATAAAGGCTCTAAAGAAGTTCAACATTTTTGTTTATCCTAAATCCAAAGTTATGAAAAACTATTTATTTTATGTGGGTATTGATATTTCAAAACTAAAATTAGATATCACTATTCTTGATGTTTCTTCTTTGAAATCGGAACATTTTGTTGTTGAAAACAACATAAAAAGCATTAGTCTGTTTGTCAAAAATCTAAGCAAGAAGATTGACATAAATCAAACTCTTTTTTGTTGTGAAAACACAGGGGTTTATACCAATCATCTTTCGTCTGCTTCAATGGATTTAAAGTTAGATTTATGGATTGTCCCAGCCGTTGAAATAAAAAGATCAAAGGGGATTTCAAGAGGAAAAACCGATAAATCAGACGCTAAAGATATTGCCTATTACAGCTATAGAAATATTGACAAACTCAAACTTTTTACTTTGACAGCTATAGACATTCAAAAACTAAAAATTCTGTATACCGAAAGAGAAAAAATGCTTAAATCATTATTGCTTTTAGAAACAACTAAGGAAAATAAGGGTTTTGCAAGTAAAGAAGTTTTCAAGGAAGTATCATCAATCAATCAAAGTTTAACCAAAACCATTAGAAATGCTATCCGCAAAATAGAAACCAAGATGAAAGAAATCATCAAAGCAAATGCTCAGTTGAACAAACAGACTCAACTCATCAGAACCATTCCTGGAATAGGGGAACAAACCAGCATATATTTAATCATTGCCACAAAAGGATTTACGGCTTTTAAAAATTGGAGACAATTTGCCTGTTATTCTGGAGTTGCCCCATTTGAATGCAGCTCCGGCTCTAGTATAAAAGGCAGGACTAAAGTAAATCATATGGCTGATAAAAAAATAAAATCCTTGCTGCAAATGTGCGCTATGACCACATTGAAGTATGATCCTCAATTAAAAGAATATTACAATAAGAAAAAGGCTGAAGGAAAAAATTCTATGCTTGTTTTAAACAATATTAGATGCAAACTTATAAGCAGGGTTTTTGCTGTCATTAACAGAGAAACTTCATATATAAACACGTATAAATTTGCATCGTAGTTTTAACAATTTTTACTTGTTTTTCATCATAGAATGCGATATCGAACAGGCGAAGCAAATCATCCCAAATCCGTTGTAGGAGCTGTTATGGGCAGTTATTCTTCTGCAAAAGTTATTAAATCTTCATTGTCACATTTTTTGCAAACCTGTTTTATTTTGTCTTTCTCGTATTCTATCAATTCGAATTGTAAACTTCCACATTCTGAACAAGCTAATTCTTGATCAAATCCAAGGTGTTTAAAGAAAAGATTCTCAATTAAACTTACGGTTGTACAAGTAAATAATAATGCAATTTTAGCATCAGGATACTTTTTGTTTTGTGAATGAAGAATCATTGAATTATAACTCCATGTACTATCAACTATTTTTCTTGAATAATTTCTCAAGTCTGAATTTTCACTTCCAGGAATGTAATAATCTATGAAAGCGTTAGCAACACCTTTGAAGTCTGACTTTTTCAAACCTTTTTCCTTTACAAGTTCAGGATTTCTTTTACAAAGTTCTTTAGCCAAGTCGATCAGACTTTCTCTACATAATAACCCTATAGATTGAAATTCTTCTGGCTCTAAATCTATTGATAACTTTTCAGAAGCCATGTTTAGCTTTCTGTTAATTGATTTCAAATGACCTATATTTAATGGAATTTCCTCAATAATATGCTTAAATTCATTTTTCTGTCTCTTTTCTAATCGTTGCATTAATCCCATATGAAATGAGTATGCTTCATCAGCCGAAAAGTAATTTGCGTTATGAGTATACAAATTCATAGGTGTTTCTTCTCCTTCAACCACCCAAAAAGCTTCGTTTTTAGTTTTAACGTTCCAGACATTTACGATAACTCCTAAGTCAGTAAAAGTTTCTTCACACTTAATGTTTAAAATTTCTTTTATATCTTCAAATGACTTGAAATATTCTTTAATATGATTTTCGGCTTCAATTCTATATTCTGGTGTCATATTTAATATTTAGTTGTGATATAATTACATGTAACGTTCTGGTACTATAGCGGGTTTGGGGTTAAATCAATCTCATTATTCGAATTTGACAAATCATCCCAAATACAAATCCAACTTTCCATTAAGCCAATTGTCCAAATCCATTTTAGTGTCTGTTACCAGCAGTATTTTATTCCCATTCAGTTTCTGTTCCTAATTTGGTTAATTTTGAATACACAGCACTTAATCCATAAGTACCGCTTAATCCGTAATCTTTTATTTTCTTGACTGTACCATTTTCAAAAAAAATGTCAAGAGTCACTGTCGGAGCATCAGTATAATTTACTTCATAGTAATCATTCAATTTCTTGACTTCTATGTAATTTAACATATTAAAAATTTCGTCAACACTTTTTTGAATTAATTGTTTTATAGATTTTCCTTTAAAATTAGTCAGTTCAATACCAAGAAATTCTGCTTGACCATTTTTGTTAATAGTAAGTTTATAAGCAGGACAAATTCCAAAGCATAAATTTGTTTTAAATTCTATAAATTTAATTTTATTATCAATGATTGCTTTGTCGTTAAGTTCAATAAAAGAATCATACTTGTATGTTAAGGTGTCTATCTTGATATATTTTTCAATATTGTCATCAAAGTCAAAGGGCAAATTTACTTTTCGAATTCGTAATTCATTTTTATCTTGAACTTTTATTGGTTTAATGTATTCGCATTCATCAAAATTAATAATGTTTCTAATTAATTTGAATCCGTTTTTTCCTTTATCAATTATTACATTTTGCGTGTATCCATAAAAGTGTGAAATGAAAATCAAATCTGTTAATCCGTCATTGTCAATATCAATTTTTTGCCAATTTTTGATTTCATCTATTTTGAATATTCCTTTACATTTTAATTGATTATAAATCGAGTCTATAGATTCAATATCAAATATTCCATATTTAAAGTCTTTATGTCTTATTATTCCATATTCGGGATAAACAGTTTTTACAAACTCAATAACATCGTTTGTTGTTTTAAGATTGTCAATTTTATTTCCAAAAACTATATTTGAAAATAAAAATGTTAATATGATTGTGAATTTTGTCATAATTTTGCCTACAAATTACATATAGACGAAATAGACCTTCGTTTATACACCTAAAAATGAGTAGATTATCGAAGTTTTGGTTCGCCTTATATTTTCTCAAATATATTAAAATTTTCTTACAAATTATCGATGAATTTTTTTATTCTGATATGATTTATAACAGATTCTAAACTTTTACAAAACACTTTTGTTGGAAACTTTATTCTGGAAAAAACGCATTGTAAATTAGCCCCGATGGGAGCAAGTATCCTTTTTATTGATGTAACCCGATAGGGTTGCGTTTATAAAAAGATACTGCGGACAGCGGGACAACTGGTGATGAAAAAACAAAGTCGTCTGCTCCTAAAAAAAGACATAAAAAAAACACCAGCCTTTCGACTGATGTTCTCCTAGTTTTTAAATATGTGTACGGCTAAAATGTATTCAATTGCTGCTTACTTTTTGCCAATGATCTTTTTGAACAGGGTTACAATTCCCAAAACAATTCCCCCGAATACAAGGCCGATTATAAATTCAGTTATAATGGATGGTATTTGTGGTAGTATATCGTGTAGGAACGGAATTTCATGTACAAATATCCCACCAGCCACTAATAATAAAGCGATAGTACCTATTACGGATAAACTTTTGATGACCTTTGGCAGTGCTTGTACCAGAATAGTACCGATTGTTTTTGTAAAGCTTTTTTCTTTGGAACTCAGTTGGATCAGTTTTAAACCTGCTTCATCCATTCTTACAATTAGGGCTACAATCCCGTAAACACCCACGGTTGCAATTATTGCAATGATGGAAACAACCATAATTTGCGATAAAATAGGTTTTCCAATAACGGTGCCCAGCGCAATAATCACGATTTCTACGGATAAAATAAAATCGGTTACGATGGCTGATTTTATTTTTTCTTTTTCAAAGGCTAAAATTTGTTCTTCGGTCATCGGTTCCAACGAAATTTCGTGCTTTGCATGTTCGTGCGGAAAGAAGTATTCGTATATTTTTTCGGCACCTTCGTAGGCTAAATAAAGTCCGCCAAGCACTAAGATTATGATAACAGCCACCGGTAAAAAAGCACTCAGCAGAAAGGCGATGGGTAAAATGATTACTTTATTAATGAAAGAACCTTTTGCAATTGCCCATAATACGGGAAGCTCTCTTGAGGAGATAAATCCGGAAGCTTTTTCGGCATTTACGGCTAAATCATCGCCTAAAATACCAGCCGTTTTTTTGGCTGCAAATTTACTCATTACTGCAACATCATCCATAATTGCTGCGATATCATCTAATAGTGCGAAAAAACCTGATGCCATTTTGATTGTTTTAGAAACTGCGTTGATTTTGGTATTTGCTTTGCCAAAATCTAATCTGCGCGTTTTGATTGTTTATTGATGCTAATCTAAAACTTTTTTTATTTACTCTATTTATAAAACGGGTGAATTTTTAGTTAATATTCACCCAAAACCTTTCTGTAGTAACGATACTGTTTTTAATTACTTTTGAAATAAAAATAATTATGGGATTCAAACATGTATTTAAAGCTAAATTAGATTGGTTTTTTTCCAAAAAGGAAGCGGCAACGTATACTAAAAGTCATTCCATATCCATTGACGGTAAGGCTGTTCTTCATGTTTCGGCTGCTAAAGCTTTCAAAGGAGATCCAGCTTTGTACAATCCTGAAGACCTGTTATTGAGTAGTGTGGTTTCCTGTCACATGATGTCTTACTTGTATGTTTGTAAACAAAATGATATCGATGTGGTGTCTTATACAGACGAAGCGGAGGCAACTCTGGAGGTTTCGGCTGACGGTAGCGGCCGTTTTATTGCGATTAAACTTAATCCGAAAGTTCGGATTACTAACATAGAAAAAATAGAGGAGGCACTTAGTTTGCATAAAAAAGCAAACCAACTCTGTTTTATAGCCAATTCGTGTAATTTTCCAATTCTGCACTTTCCAACTTGTGAAATTGAAGCTATAGATTAAAGTGGTTTCGCATTTTTACTTTTTTTTTGGTGATACTAATTATAAAACAGCAATTAAATAAGCCAGTTACTCCTAAAAAAAAACAGGCTGACATAAAAAAACACCAGCCTTTCGACTGATGTTTTCATAAGTTTAAATGTTCTAGATTCTTAGGAAACTAACTCGGTTTGATTTCTAAAAACCAGTTTTCCATCAAAAGCATCGATCAAAACAATGCTGTCTGTTGTTATTTTTCCGGATAGAATTTCTTTGGATAATTCATTGAGAACGTCTCGTTGAATCACTCTTTTAACTGGTCTCGCTCCAAATTGCGGATCGTATCCTTTCTCAGATAAATAGGCAATAGCTTCCGGAGTAGCGTCCATAGTGATGCCTTGTTGTGCCAGCATTTTAGTAACACTTTTCAGTTGTAACCCTACGATTTGAGCAATATTTTCATTGGTTAATGGCGTGAACATTACGATTTCGTCAATACGATTGATGAATTCCGGACGCACCGTTTGTTTTAACAGCCCAAGAACTTCGACTTTAGCCAATTCAGTTGCAGCTTCCACGCTTCCTTTCAGGTTTTCGAATTTCTCTTGAATAATCTGGCTTCCCATATTAGAAGTCATGATGATAATCGTGTTTTTAAAATCAGCCAAACGTCCTTTGTTATCTGTCAAACGTCCTTCGTCCAAAACTTGTAGCAAGATATTAAACGTGTCCGGATGCGCTTTTTCAATCTCATCCAATAAGATTACGGAATACGGTTTTCTACGAACGGCTTCGGTCAATTGTCCGCCTTCATCATAACCCACATATCCTGGAGGCGCACCCACCAAACGGCTTACGCTGTGGCGTTCTTGGTATTCGCTCATGTCAATACGAGTCATTGCATTTTCATCGTCAAACAGGTATTCCGCTAAGGCTTTCGCCAATTCCGTTTTTCCAACTCCCGTTGTACCAAGGAAAAGAAAGGTTCCCACCGGTTTTTTCATATCCTGCAATCCGGCACGGCTTCTACGAACGGCATCACTCACCGCTTGAATCGCTTCTTCTTGTCCTACCACTCTGTGATGCAATTCATCTTCCAATTTCAATAATTTTTCTCGTTCGCCCTGAAGCATTTTCATCACTGGAATTCCAGTCCATTTGGCCACGACTTCGGCAATATCTTCGCGGGTAACTTCTTCTTTTATCAACGAAGTTCCCGATTGGTTTTCTTGTAATTCCTTCAGTAAAATAGCTAAACGTTCTTGGGCTTCCTTAATTTTACCGTAACGAATTTCGGCTACTTTTCCATAATCACCATCACGTTCGGCACGTTCTGCTTCGTATTTGAAGTCTTCAATCTCCGTTTTTACCGTTTGAATGTTATCGACTACATCTTTCTCTGATTTCCATTTGGCGTAAATTTCGTTGCGATCTTCTTTGAGATTAGCCAAATCCATTCCCAGAATTTTAAGTTTGCTTTCGTCTTTTTCTCGTTTAATGGCTTCAATTTCAATTTCCAACTGCATTATTTTTCGATCCAAAACATCCAGTTCTTCGGGTTTTGAATTGATTTCCATACGTAGTTTGGAAGCGGCTTCATCCATTAAATCAATCGCTTTATCCGGAAGAAAACGATTCGTAATATAGCGTTGCGATAATTCGACAGCGGCAATAATAGCGTCGTCTTTGATTTGGACTTTATGGTGTGTCTCGTATTTCTCCTTGATTCCACGCAAAATCGAAATAGCACTTTCGGTATCCGGTTCTTCGACCATTATTTTTTGGAAACGTCTTTCTAGTGCTTTATCCTTTTCAAAATATTTTTGGTATTCGTCCAATGTGGTTGCCCCGATAGCGCGAAGTTCGCCACGAGCCAACGCCGGTTTTAGAATATTTGCTGCATCCATTGCGCCTTCACCACCGCCAGCTCCCACAAGCGTATGGATTTCGTCAATGAATAAAACAATATCACCTTCGGCAGAAGTCACTTCTTTAACTACTGATTTTAATCGTTCTTCAAATTCGCCTTTGTATTTGGCACCGGCAATAAGCGCTCCCATATCAAGGGAATACACGATTTTATCTTTCAGATTTTCAGGAACGTCTCCGTCAACAATTCGGTGTGCTAATCCTTCCGCAATAGCAGTTTTTCCCACTCCGGGTTCACCAACCAACATGGGGTTGTTTTTGGTTCTACGGGTTAGAATTTGTAACACACGACGAATTTCCTCATCACGTCCAATAACAGGATCGAGTTTCCCGGTACGGGCTAATTCGTTGAGGTTTTTGGCGTATTTATTTAAAGAATTATAGGTTTCCTCAGCAGATGCCGAAGTTACACGTTCTCCTTTTCTCAATTCATCAATTGCTGCTTTTAGTCCTTTTTCGGTAACGCCTTGGTCTTTTAGGATTTGGGCGACTTTACTTTTAGAACCAAATATGGCTAAAATTAAATGCTCCACAGAAACGAATTCATCATTCATTTTTTTTGCAATAATCTCGGCTTCGTTCAGCGTTGAATTTGCAGTTCTGGAAAGCATAATTTCACCACCGGAAACTTTCGGGAAGCTTTGTATCGTGCTGTCTATTATTTGTTCCAATAAACTCACATTTACGTTGAGTTTTTTAAGCAGAAAAGGAGCCACATTTTCATCTACTTCAAAAATCGCCTTAAAAATATGTTCGTTTTCTATTTGTTGTTGCCCATGGCTTTGCGCCAATTGTTGGGAAAGCTGGATGGCTTCCTGGGATTTGATTGTAAATTTATTTATGTTCATGATGTTATTTGTTTTGTGGTTATTTGACTAACTTTGCGAATCAATATTCAATTTATATTCCAATACAATATTACCGACAAATTGACAGAAATTTCATGATTTTTATCATATTTTAAAGTCAAAATGTCTTAAAATAAGACAATTATGAGTTTTTTTAAAAATATGTTCAATAGTTCAGACGACAAGGATTTAAATGAAAATAAAATCAATTGGAATGAACTAACCGATTTAGGGCAACTGAATGAGATTATTGCTATTTCGAATGAAAAACCAGTAGCAATTTTTAAACACAGTACACGATGCAGTGTAAGTAGGATGGCACTGAAACAGTTTGAAAATGAGTTTGATAGCTCAGATAAAGTTACGCCTTATTTTTTAGATTTAATAGCATATAGAGCTATTTCTAATGCCATTGCGGATCAATTTGGAGTAACGCATCAATCCCCGCAATTGATTTTAATTAAAGAAGGAAAAGCCATTTATAATGTTTCGCATAGTGATATTGATGCGGAAGAATTAAGTAAAAAGGTATAAGAACCAACGGTTTAAATTTGGAATATAAAAAAATCCATCAGCCGCGGCTGATGGATTTTTTTTGTAACAATTATTTTGGTCCTGAATTAATAAGAATCGTCCATTTTCTTTTTTATGGCATCCAAACAAAGGTTGTTGATACTTCCTTCATGCGTATGCTTGGTTTCTTTTGGAGATTGAAAAGTGCCATTTTCTAATTGCTCAGCAACGGCTTTATAGGCATCTCTAAAAGGCATTCCTGCAACCACCATTTCGTTTAAGGAATCTACCGTAAACAAATAGTCGTATTTTTTATCGTCTAAGATATGTTCTTTTACTTTAATGTCCTTGATAGCAAAAATTGCGATATCCAAACAGGCTTTTAGGTTTTGAATCGCTGGAAACAATCCTTCTTTTAATAATTGCAAATCCCTGTGATAGCCACTTGGAAGATTATTTGTAATTAAAGTGATTTCGTACGGTAACGCTTGAATTTTGTTGCATTTTCCACGAATTAATTCAAAAACATCTGGGTTTTTCTTATGTGGCATAATGCTCGAACCTGTTGTAAGATGCGAAGGCAAAGTGATGAAATCAAAATTCTGGCTCATGTACAAACAAACATCCATCGAGAATTTAGCCAAAGTTGCAGCCACACTGCTCATTGCAAAAGCCACTGTTTTTTCTGATTTTCCACGGCTCATTTGTGCGGCAACCGAATTGAATTTTAAAGTTTCAAAACCTAATTCCTGTGTCGTGAATGTTCTGTTGATAGGAAATGAACTTCCGTAACCTGCAGCTGAGCCTAATGGGTTTTGGTCTACAATTTTCAAAGCAGCATTCAACATTGTAATATCATCGATTAATGTTTCAGCGTAAGCGGAAAACCACATCCCAAAAGAAGAAGGCATAGCAATTTGAAGGTGCGTATATCCTGGCAACAATACATTTTGGTGTTTTTCAGCTGATTCCATTAGCAAATCAAAAAGGCTTTTTACTTGTTCTTTCAGTTCTTTAACGACATCTTTCAGATATAAATTAACGTCTACCAAAACTTGGTCGTTACGAGAACGGGCGGTATGAATTTTTTTTCCGGCGTCTCCCAGTTTTACGGTCAGTAAATATTCGATTTTGGAATGTACGTCTTCAAAACTGTCTTCGATTTCGAATTTTCCGTTTTCAGCATCTTTTATTATTTCTTCTAAAGCCAAAACCAATGAAACGGTTTCGGAGTCCGTTAAAAGCCCGATTTGTTCCAGCATTTTTGCATGTGCGATAGAACCTAAAGCATCATATTTGGCCAGAACTAAGTCCAGTTCTCTGTCGTTTCCAACGGTGAAATGTTCGATTTGCTTATCGGTTGGTATTCCTTTTTCCCAAAGTTTCATAATTAGATTTTTAGATTTTTAGACAATTAGATTTTTAGACTTCTAAGGAGTCTAAAAATCTAAGAAGTCTGAAAGTATTTTGATATACAATTGAATTCCTTCTTCTATTTCGTTTATAAATATAAATTCGTCTGCAGAGTGTGACCGCAGGGTTTCTCCAGGTCCTAATTTCAAGGATTGACAGCTCAAAACCGATTGGTCCGAAAGGGTAGGCGAGCCATACGTGGTTCTTCCCAGGGCAATTCCGGCTTGCACTAATCCGTGTGCAACAGGAATTGAAGATGCGTTTAAATGCATCGAACGCGGATTGACTTCTGCAGTTAAATGCTTTCTCACGGTATCTAAAATTTCTTGATTACTGTAACAATCATTCACCCTGATATCGACAACCAAATGACATTCCGCAGGAACTACATTGTGTTGTTTTCCGGCTGAGATTTGTGTTACCGTCATTTTTACGGGACCTAAAACCTCCGATATTTTATCGAATTGATAGGTTTTAAACCATTCAATAACGGGTATCGCATTGTAAATAGGATTGTCCGGATTGTTGTGGGCGGCGTGACTGGCGGTACCTTTTACGATGACATCAAGTACCAATAAACCTTTTTCGGCCACAGCCAATTGCATCAAAGTAGGTTCTCCAACAATGGCACATTCCAATTCCGGTAAATGTTTCAATACGCTGTTTAATCCATTTTTTCCGCTGCTTTCTTCTTCGGCTGAAGCGACCATCACAATATTGTAAGGTAGATTTTCATTCGAATAAAAATAGACAAAAGTGGCTAAAAGCGAAACCAAACAACCTCCCGCATCATTGCTTCCTAGTCCAAATAATTTACCGTCTTTGACGATGGCTTCAAATGGATTGTTGGTATAGCCTTGATTGGGTTTTACGGTATCGTGGTGCGAATTCAGTAAAAGTGTTGGTTTGGCTTTATCAAAATGTTTATTGAAAGCCCAAATATTATTATTCTCTCTTTCGAAAGGGATGTTATTTTGTGTAAACCAATTTTCGATTAAAAGTGCTGTTTGGTCTTCTTCACTTGAAAAGGAAGGCGTTTCAATCAGCGACTTTAATAGCACAATGGCTTCTTGTGTAAGGATTTCTATACTCTTCATAGTGTAATTGTAGTGTACAACGCCGTTTTATCTTGTAACATGCGGTGATGACCAATTTTTATTTTTTGAACTCCTTTAGATAAACTGTTGAAACAGTTGTCCAATTTAGGAATCATACCGGAATGTATGGCTTTTTCGACTTTTAATTTGGAATATAATTCTTGATTGATGTTTTCAATTACAGAAGAATCGTCTTCGGCATCATATAAAACGCCTGGTTTTTCGAAACAATAATTCAGAGTGACATCAAAAACTTCCGATAAAGCAATCGCTAATTCGCTGGCGATAGTGTCCGCATTCGTGTTTAATAATTGTCCTTTTCCATCGTGCGTAATCGCACAAAATACAGGAACGATACCGTTTGAAAGCAATGTTTCCAATAATTGTGTGTTCACTTTTTTGACATCGCCAACAAAACCATAATTGATTGTTGGGTGGTTTCTTTTATCGGATTGAATTAAATTTCCATCAGTCCCGGAAAAACCCATTGCATTGGTCGAATTTGCTTGTAATTGAGCCACAATATTTTTGTTTATTTGACCTGCATAAATCATCACAACTACATCAAGCATAGCGGCATCGGTGACGCGTCTTCCATCAATCATTTGAGGAACCAAGCCAATACTTTCGGCCATTTTGGTAGCTGATTTTCCACCGCCATGAACAAGTATTTTATAGCCTTCGATCTTAGAAAAATCAGACAAAAATTGTTTTAATTCCGTTGGATCATCAATAATGTTTCCACCAATTTTTATTAGCGTTACCGGTTTTTTATTTTCCATTTTCCAATATTTTTTGCAACACTAATTGTGCGGCGTAGGTTCTATTGTTGGCTTGCTCAATAACAATTGAATTTTCGCTGTCAATCACTTCATCAGTAACAATTACGTTACGTCTTACCGGCAAACAGTGCATGAATTTAGCATTGTTGGTTAGTTTCATTTTATCGGCAGTTACTGTCCAATTTGGGTCGGAATTTGTAATCTGACCATACTCGTTATAATTGCTCCAGTTTTTTGCATAGATAAAATCGGCATTTTCAAAAGCTTTGTCTTGGTCGTATTCAATCTTGGAATCTTTCGTGATTTCAGGATTCAATTCGTAGCCTTCAGGGTGTGTAATTACAAAGTCTGCATCTTGTAACTGCATCATTTGCACGAAAGAATTGGCAACTGCTTGAGGTAACGCTTTAGGGTGTGGCGCCCAAGTCAAAACTACTTTTGGCTTGTGTTCTGTTTTGTATTCCGCCATAGTTATCGCATCTGCGAGCGATTGTAACGGATGTCCCGTAGCGCTTTCCATATTGACAACAGGCACTGTGGCATATTTTAGGAACCCGGAAAGTACGATTTCGGCATTGTCTTTTTCTTTGTCTACCAATCCGGCAAAAGCTCTGATAGCAACAATATCGCAATATTGAGAAACTACCGCAGCAGCTTCTTTAATATGTTCCGAAGCACCAGAGTTCATGATGGCTCCGTCTTCAAATTCAAGCGTCCAGCCTTCACTGGTGAAATTCATTACCATGACGTTCATACCTAAATTAAGAGCGGCTTTTTGTGTACTCAAGCGGGTTCTCAAACTGGAATTAAAAAACAACATTCCCAGGGTTTTATTTTTACCCAGTTTTTTGTTTTTAAGTGGTTTTTTCTTGATTTTCAAGGCTTGTTTCACCCATTTTTCGAGTGAATCTATGTTTTGTATGGAGATGTAGTTCATTGTCTTATTTGTTTAATCGGTTATTTGTTTAATCGATTAACCGAATTAACGATTAACCGTATCAACATTTTATAGAATTTTAGTAAAAGGTATTTCGTTTTTTAAAGCTTTCAAAATAAAATTGTCTTCTAATCCATTGACAATCCAAGTTTCGATAGTGGCGTCTTTGGCAATTGCCGAGGCTTCTATTTTAGATTGCATTCCGCCGGTTCCGTGCGAGGATTTAGAATCACCAATCTCTTTTTCCAATACTTTCAAATCGGTTACTAGAGAAATCGTTTCAGGAACGGCATCATTAATGGATGCTTTGGTGTAAATCCCGTTCGTATTGGTGGCGATAATTAGAATGTCAACATTTAATAGAACGGCCGTTAAAGCGGCTAATTTATCATTATCGCCAAACCGAATCTCATCCGTAGCCACCGTATCATTTTCATTGATAATCGGAATGTAATTATTTTTGACCAACACATTGATGGTGTTCACGATATTTACTTTGGATTGTTCTTTTTCGAAATCAGAATAAGAAAGCAAACACTGCGAAATCAGCAATCCTAAATCGCTGAAGTTTTCATGATAAATCCGCATTAAATGAGGCTGGCCAATAGAAGCCAATGCTTGTTTTACAAAAACATCTTTGTCTTGATTTTCCAGTTTTACAAATTGTTTGGCCGCAGCAATCGCACCAGAGCTTACAATGATGAACTCGTAATCGTCTTGTAAAGCGGCTATTTGCATCCCAATATCTTCAATCTTTCCTCTCGAAATGTGATTGGTTTCTTTGGTTAACGTATTGCTTCCTAACTTTAATAAAATTCTTTTTTTAGCCATTTTTTTAACCGCAAAGTGCGCAAAGTTAATTTTTAAACTAAACGTTGACAAACGCAAAGTTCGCAAATTGTTGTGTTAATATTCTGAATTCTTACTTTTTCAATCTGCAATCATAAATCGATAATCTTCAATCAAAAATCTTTTTATCGGATTTGTCCATTTCCGTAAATATACCACTTATTAGTAACTAAATGTTGCAGCCCAATTGGCCCACGTTGGTGTAATTTGTCTGTGCTTATCGCCAATTCGCCACCTAAACCAAATTGTCCTCCATCAGTGAATCGGGTAGAGGCGTTTTGATAAACAGCTGCCGTATCCACGTTTTCCATGAATTCCTGAGCAATTGCATCATTCTTTGTGATTATCGAAGCGGAATGTCCGCCACAATATTTATTTATTTTGTCAATCGCTTCTTGATCCGAGTTGGTTGTTCCAATAACAATTTTATAATCTAAAAACTCTTCGTACCAAATTAAATCAGATTCAATCTGAGGAACATTTGTTGCTCTGGAAATTGTTTCATCTCCTAAAACGGTTACGTTTCTTTGTTGTAATTCGGTAATTATTTTCTTTGCAAAAGCTTTCCAATTGTCAAGATTTGTATCAATTAAAACTTTATCTAAAGCATTGCAAACAGATATATTTGAGGTCTTTCCGTTAATAATAATAGCAAGTGCTTGATCTAAATTAGCTTCCTTATTTACATATACAAAATTATTTCCTCGGCCACTTATAATCACTGGGCAAGTGGCGTGTTTTTTTACAAAAGCAATCAATTTCTCACCACCACGAGGAACGATTAAGTCCACTTTTTGTGTTGGTTTCTCTAAAAATTCCTGAGTTTCTTCTCGATTGTAATTCAAGTATTCCACCCATTCTGTAGCAACATTGTTTTCTTTTAAGGCTTGATGCCACAATTCCACAATTTTTAAGTTGGATAGTATCGATTCTTTTCCGCCTTTCAATAGAATTTTATTTCCGGATTTAAAGGCGATTCCGCCTGCTTCAACAGTAACATCAGGTCTGGATTCATAAATAATCATTATGGTTCCAAAAGCTGCTGTTTTATTGATGATCTTCATTCCGTTTTCATGGTCGAAATTAAAACGCTCCACACCAATAGGATCTTCTTGACTGGCTAATTGTTGCATGGACAAAATCATGCCGTCAATTTTGGTATCATCAACCAATAAACGCTTTTCCATGGCCAAGTCATCCCCAGAATAATTATTGATATCCTGTTGATTAACCGTTTTAAGGTTAGCTCTTTCTTCTTCAAGAAGTTCGGCCATGCGACTTAAAACTGCGTTTCGCTTTTCTATTGGTAATAAGTGGTTCATTAGTTTTTGGTTTTACTATTTTAGAAAAAAAAATCTAAACAGATAAGTCACAAGTTTAAGTGCTTATATGACTTATATGTTTAAAAAATCATTTCAATTCTGCCAATGTTTCTTTTAAAGCTATAATAAAGGTGTCGATTGCTTCCTTCTTGATTGTCAATGGAGGAAGGATTCTTAATAAGTTTTTATTATTAGCATTTCCTGTAAAAATATGTTTGTCGATAATCATTTTTTTACGAAGTGTACTTACGTCAAAATCAAATTCTACACCTAGCATTAATCCTCTGCCTTTTACTTGGAGAACTTCAGGAACTTGTTTGATTGCTTCTAAAAAATAGGCGTAAACGTCATTTACGTTATCCATTAATTTTTGGCTTTCAATTACGTCCAAAACAGCTATTCCAGCTGCACAAGCTAAATGGTTTCCTCCAAAAGTAGTTCCCAATAATCCATAACTCGCTGTGAACTTTGGCGAAATCAAGATTCCGCCAATAGGAAATCCGTTACCCATTCCTTTCGCCAAACAAATAATATCGGCTTTGATGTCATGATGTTGGTGTGCAAAAAACTTTCCGCTTCTTCCGTATCCGGATTGCACTTCGTCCAAAATCAAAACGGCATCGTATGCCGCGCATATTTTTTCTAATGCCTGAAAAAATTCAGTTGTACCTTGGTCTAAACCGCCAACTCCTTGAATTCCTTCAATAATAACAGAAGAAACATCTCCTTTTTTTAGTTCGTTTTCTACCAACTCGATATTATTCAATGGTAAAAAAGTAACGATTTGTTGCGCATTGATTGGCGCAACAATTTTTTTGTTATCAGTAACCGCAACTGCCGCCGAAGTTCTTCCGTGAAAGGAATTATCAAAAGCAATTACACGAGATTTATTGTTGTGAAAAGAGGCTAGTTTCAAAGCGTTTTCATTGGCTTCAGCTCCAGAACTGCACAAGAATAAAGTATAGTCTTCCAATCCGGAAAGTTTTCCTAATTTTTCTGCCAGTTCTACTTGTAATGGATTCTGAATCGCATTCGAATAAAAACCAATATTATCCAATTGATTTTTTAGTTTGGCTACATAATCCGGTTGGGTATGTCCAATGGAAATTACTCCATGACCACCATATAAATCTAAATATTCTACTCCTTTTTCATCTGTAATAGTACAATCCAGTGCTTTTACAGGAGTGATGTTGTATAATGGGTAAACGTCAAATAAGTTCATTTTCTTTTTTTGTTTAAATGGTTTAAGGTTTCAAGTTTCAAGTTACGTGTGCAACCTTAAACTTTAAACTTGAAACAAATTTTTAGAATCCAGATGGTTTCAAATGCAATCCCGTGGTTTCATCCAATCCAAACATTAAATTCATGTTTTGAATGGCTTGTCCTGAGGCTCCTTTTGTTAAATTATCAATTACTGAAGTAATCAATAGCCGGTTTCCTTTTTTCATTAAACTAATAATACACTTGTTAGTTTGTACCACTTGCTTCATATTGATTCCGGTTGTCGTAACCGTTACGAAAGGTTGGTCTTTGTAAAAAGCCTCATATTTAGCTACTACATCTTCCAAGTTTTCTTCGATTGTTGTGTATAATGTTGCAAAAATCCCTCTTGCAAAATCCCCTCTGTTGGGTACAAAAATCAATTCGTTTGTATAATCCGCTTGCAATTGGTTGACACTTTGGTTTATTTCTCCCAAATGTTGGTGTTCAAAAGCTTTGTAATGCGACATATTGTTCGATCTCCAGCTAAAATGCGTCGTTTCCGAAGGTGTAACTCCGGCTCCTGTACTTCCCGTTGTGGCATTGATATGAACGTCAGTCGTAAGCATTTCGTTTTTGGCCAATGGCAATAATGCTAATTGAATCGCTGTTGCAAAACAACCTGGATTTGCGATAAACTGAGCGTTTTTGATAACTGCTTTATTCAATTCAGGCAAGCCGTAAACGAAAGTTTTACTGTCAAACTCTTTGTCTTTTGTCAATCTAAAATCATTTCCTAAATCGATGATTTTGGTATGGCTTGCAAATTGATTTTGCTCTAAAAATGATTTTGATTTACCATGACCTAAACACAAGAAAACAACATTCACATTTGGATTTACAGTATCGGTAAAATTCATTTCGATATCGCCCATCAAATCATGATGCGCCACCGAAAGTGGTTTTCCAGCGTTTGTCGTGCTGTAAACAAAATCAAGTGTAGCATTGGGATGAAACATCAATATTCTGATGAGTTCTCCCGCAGTGTAACCTGAACCGCCAATTATTCCGATATTAATCATGTGTCAGTTTGTTTACAGATGAAAATATGTTTTGGGCATTCCCAAGAATTTTGATAAATCCTTTAGCATCGTCAGATGTCCAAGCGTTGTTCATTTCTCCATATTGTCCAAAACCGGTATTCATTAAATCATTTTCAGATTCAATTCCGTCCAATGTAAAGTGATATGGTTTTAGCGAAACGATAACCGTTCCGTTTACAGTCGTTTGAGTATCTTCTAGGAAAGCCTCGATGTTTCTCATTACAGGATCTAGAAATTGTCCTTCATGAAACAACATTCCGTACCAGTTTCCTAGTTGTTCTTTCCAGTATTGTTGCCATTTACCCAGCGTATGTTTCTCTAATAAATGGTGTGCTTTGATGATGATTAAAGGCGCAGCGGCTTCAAAACCAACTCTTCCTTTAATTCCGATTATAGTGTCGCCAACGTGAATATCTCTACCAATTGCATACGCGCTGGCTAATTTTTCAAGAGCAACAATATTTTTTGTTGGTGTGTCCAATGTCCCGTTGATGCCTACTAATTGTCCTTTTTCAAATTGTAGTGTTACTTTCTCTTCACCAGTTTTTTGCAATTGAGAAGGATATGCTTCACTTGGTAAAGTTTGATTTGAGGTCAATGTTTCTTTTCCGCCTACGCTTGTTCCCCACAATCCTTTATTAATGGAATATTGTGCTTTTTCCCAAGAATAATGAACTCCGTTTTTAGATAAATAATCAACTTCTTCCTGTCTTGATAATTTTAAATCACGAATAGGAGTGATGATTTCAATTTCGGGAGCAATGGTTTGAAAAATTAAATCAAAACGAATTTGGTCATTTCCTGCACCGGTACTTCCGTGGGCGATTGCTTCTGCACCAACAGATTTTGCATATTTAATCGCTTCGATAGCTTGAAAAACACGTTCTGCACTTACGGATAATGGATAAGTATTATTTTTTAATACATTTCCATAAATCAAATATTTAATGGCTTTATCATAATATTTATCTACAATTGTAAGATTTGCATGTTGCGCACTTCCTAATTCGTAGGCTCTTTCTTCAATAGCGGCTAGTTCAGCTTCGTCAAATCCTCCAGTATTTATAAGAACGGTATGAACTTCATATCCTTTTTCGTTTTTTAAATATTTCAGGCAATATGAGGTATCTAATCCTCCACTATAAGCTAATACAACTTTTTTCATGATATTATTTTTTTAAGAACAAGGCTTCTTTAATTGATTTTAATCGGTTTAATACTCTGACATTAAATGGGTGTTTAGGCGGATCTTTAGGCTTTTCTTTTGGGTCATAAAGCATTCCGGTACACAAACACATTTTGTTGTCTTTACTTTTTAGGATTTCATAATTGGTGCACGTTTGACATCCTTTCCAAAAACTTGGGTCGCTGGTCAATTCTGAAAAAGGAACAGGTTTGTACCCCAAATCGGAATTTATTTTCATTACCGCTAAACCAGTAGTGATTCCAAAAACCTTAGCGTCTGGATATTTCTCTAATGAATAGTCAAAAACAAATGATTTGATTTTTTTTGCTAAACCTAAATTTCTGTAATCAGGATGTACAATCAATCCAGAATGTGCTACAAATTTTCCGTGTTGCCAACTTTCGATATAGCAAAAACCGGCAAATTTCCCATTATCTAATGCGATAACGGCATCTTTACTTTCCATCTTTTTTTGGATGTATTCAGGAGTTCTTTTTGCAATCCCAGTACCTCTCAATAAGGCGGACGATTCAATAGTATCGCATATTTCTTGCGAATACTTATAATGTTCTTCCTGAGTTACAATGATAGAAATTTTCATTTCAAGCGATTATTTTGAGTTAAAAAATGATTCGTGTATTTGTTTTTGAAATGCATTTTCGCCAAATTCAAATATAATACTAAAACAGTCGATTGTTGTGCAATAAATTGAACTACAATACGATAGTGATAAATAAGTATTAATTTTTGGATATATTAATCCAATGGAAAATAGCGGTAATTTCAAAACGGAAAAAATGAAAAATGAATAAAGATACGAAACAGCTTTTGGGTACTATAGGGATAGTATCCGTACTTCGGGAGAAGTAGTAGGTCTGTTTGTCCGTGACAAAGAAGTTATATGTAAACTTATTTTATTCATTGGTGCAAAAGTACACATATTTTTAAAACACAACACTAATTTTGTGTTTTGTAACAAAATTTTAATGTATTGTTGATTTTTTAAATTGAAAAACTCCTTGATAGGCTTAATTATCAAGGAGTTTTATGTAATAGTATTAATTTAAAATATTAGTTTCTAAACCTGTTTCTGCTGATTACATCTTTTATTTTGGCTTTTAAATCTTCTCCGGTATCATAAACCATTTGTTCATTGCTAGGAAAAGCTACCGCTCTTTTGTCAAAATAAGAGTAATAATTATCGTCAGAAGCGCGTCGATCACCTTTATATGTTGCATAAATATTTTCGAAAATAAACTCACTGGCTATTGGGAAAGATTGTAATAATTGATTGCTTTTAAAGTTGATGTAATCTACTTTGGCAGTAATTTGACAGGATTTAAACTGTCTGAATTCATAAATACGTACTGTTGCATTTCTCATATCATCCACCATCACCACTTTGCCTTTTTCGTCCAAAACTTCTTTTCCGTTGGCGTCAATCAGTTTTTTGACACCATCTTTTATAATGCGGTCTTTTACAAACTCTCTTTCTTTTATTTGCTCAGGCGAAATATAAATATGTCTAAAGTTAATTACCATTCCATAATCATAATCAATTCCTTTTTGTTTGTTGCTGTGGTAGACTGTCCATTTGTCGTTCAATCCATAGGTGCTAAAATCCAATAAGTCATTTTGAAGACGAACCGGGATAATCATATTCGTTTCGTTTTTGGTGTAAACCGATACATAATCAGAACCTTTAAATTTAGCTTCATCCATGAGTTGTAAAACGTTTTTATAATTTGGAGTTATTTGGTTTAAATATTCCATATCATCATACGCTTTTCGGTAATTCATTTTGTCTGAAGTTCCCATTAATTTTTTTGCATTAGCATACAAGTACGCTGATAAGGCATTTTTGCTGTCAATGATTTGGTCGTTATAATTATCAAATGGAAAAATAGCATTTCGTCCTTCTTTAAGTAGTTTCAAAGGAAGTAACGGTTTAATTTTTTCCTGACGGGAATTCAATTGTAAATACGTGTTGTACATTTTTTCCAATTGAGCAGGATTAGCATCTTTTGCTAATAAATTAATGGCATTTAAATCACGTTCTTTTGCTTTGGCGAAAGCCTCTTCCAGCAAGTAAACATAATCTTGTTTGCCTTTTTTATCTTTATTGGTTCGCAAATTTGAAACGGCATTATCAATTGCTTGGTCGTAATTTCCAGAGCTTAATAAATTTTGGGTTTGTTTCACGCCACAAGAGGAAACAAGGAGAAACAGGGATAATAAAAGAGTAATTTTTTTCATAAGCTTACAGTTAAGTAAATGATTTTTCGAAATTGTTTCTACTGTTTTTAAGCAGTTTTACGGGTTTTGAATTTTAAAATCCAAAAATAATGCCATAAAAAAACCTAACAAAAATAGAATAAATGTTAGGTTTTAAAAAGTGTATTTCTAATTTTTTATTGTCTCACAAAAGGAGGCAGTAATTTGCTGGAAACTTCACCAAAACCAATTCGGACCTGACCATTTTGGCAAAAACCTTTCATGATTACGGTGTCATTGTCATTGATAAATTTACGCTCTGTTCCGTCGCCCATTTTTATTGGATTTTTTCCGCCCCAAGTTAATTCTAACATGGAACCAAAACTGTCTTCAGTTGGGCCGGAAATAGTTCCTGAACCCATCATGTCACCAGAATTTACACGACATCCATTAGAAGTATGATGTGCTAATTGTTGGCACATTGACCAGTATAAATATTTAAAATTAGAGTGCGAAACTACTGTTGGTTTTGCATTTTCAGGCTGAATTGCCACCTCTAAATTGATGTCAAATGAATGTTTTCCTTTTTGTTGCAAATAGGGAAGTGGAGTAGGCTCTTGTTTTGGTCCTTTGGTTCTAAAAGGTTCCAAAGCATCCATAGTAACTATCCAAGGGGAAATTGAAGTTGCAAAGTTTTTCGCCAAGAATGGTCCTAATGGTACATATTCCCATTTTTGAATGTCGCGGGCACTCCAGTCATTCAATAAAACCATCCCGAAAATATAATCTTCAGCTTCAGTTACAGCAATGTTTTCTCCCATTATATTTACATCCGTAGTAATAAAAGCAGTTTCAAGTTCAAAATCTACTGAACGTGAAGGTCCAAAAACTGGCGTGGTTTCTCCGTTTGGTAACGTTTGTCCCATTGGTCTGTGAACCGGAATTCCTGATGGAACGATGGTAGAACTTCTGCCATGATAGCCCACAGGAATATGAAGCCAGTTTGGTAATAATGCATTTTCAGGGTCACGGAACATTTTTCCTACATTAGTTGCGTGCTCTTTACTGGAATAGAAGTCAGTGTAATCACCAATAAGTACCGGTAATTGCATTTCAACATCTTCCATTTTGAAAATTATTATATCTCTGTCTTTTGCATTATCTTGTAGTTTCGAATTTGTCACATCAAAAAGCTCCGCAATTCGGTTTCGAACCAAACGCCATGTTTTTTGACCATCAGAAATAAAATCATTCAAAGTATCCTGCATGAACATATCATCCGTCAGTTCAATACCTTCAAAATAATTTAATTGTTGTAAAGCTCCCAAATCGATTGCGAAATCTCCAATTCTTGTTCCTACGGTTACAATGTTTTCTTTGGTAAGGAAAACTCCAAAAGGAATATTTTGAATAGGGAAATCACTGTTGACAGGTACTTCTAGCCATGATTTTCTATTGGTATCGTTAGCTGTTATTGGCATATTTTGTTAATTATTTTGTTAAAAAATTACTCATCAAATATATTATAATCTAACTATTAACCAAACGTTTTTTTGTATTTTTGCATCAAATTAACGAAAATCAAAAAAATGCAACGCGACGAACAAATTTTTGACCTTATTCTAGAAGAACAAGAAAGACAAATTCACGGATTAGAACTTATTGCTTCGGAAAACTTCGTAAGTGACGAAGTAATGGAAGCAGCTGGTTCTGTTTTAACTAACAAATATGCTGAAGGATATCCTGGCAAAAGATACTACGGCGGTTGTGAAGTAGTTGATGTTGTTGAACAAATTGCTATTGACAGAGCCAAAGAATTATTTGGAGCTGAATATGCAAATGTACAGCCGCACTCTGGTTCACAAGCTAATACAGCGGTTTATCACGCTTGTATCAAACCAGGTGATAAAATTTTAGGTTTTGATTTGTCTCATGGAGGACACTTAACCCACGGTTCACCAGTTAATTTTTCGGGACGTTTATACACACCTTCATTTTATGGTGTAGATAAGGAAACAGGAAGATTAGATTATGATAAAATTCAAGAAATTGCAACTAAAGAACAACCAAAATTAATCATTGCAGGAGCTTCGGCTTATTCTCGTGATATGGATTTTGAGCGTTTCAGAGTAATTGCTGACAGTGTTGGTGCTATTTTACTAGCTGATATTTCTCATCCTGCCGGACTTATTGCAAAAGGATTGATGAATGATCCATTGCCTCATTGCCATATTGTAACTACTACAACACACAAAACGTTACGTGGTCCTCGTGGTGGTTTGATTATGATGGGTAAAGATTTCGAAAATCCATTTGGTTTAACTACACCAAAAGGAGAAATCAGAATGATGTCTTCTTTATTAGATTTGGCTGTTTTTCCTGGAAATCAAGGTGGTCCGTTAATGCACATCATTGCTGCAAAAGCAGTAGCTTTTGGTGAAGCTTTGAAAGATGAATTTTTTACATATGCTTTACAATTACAAAAAAATGCTAACGCTATGGCGGATGCTTTTGTAAAAAGAGGATATGAAATCATTTCTGGCGGAACAGACAATCACATGATGTTGATTGATTTAAGAAACAAGAATATTTCTGGAAAAGATGCTGAAAATGCATTGGTAAAAGCAGAAATTACCGTAAATAAAAACATGGTTCCATTTGATGATAAATCACCATTTGTAACTTCAGGTATTCGTGTAGGAACTGCTGCTATTACCACTCGTGGTCTAGTTGAAGAAGATATGGAAACTATTGTTGCTCTAATTGACAGAGTATTGGTAGACTACACTAACGAAGATGTTATCGAAGCTGTAGCTAATGAAGTAAACGAAATGATGAGCGAAAGAGCTATTTTCGTATACTAAAAAGTTCAAAAAAGTTTAAAGTTTAAGGTTTAAGGTTTTGTGTTTACGGAAAGTGATCGCAATTTTTTAAACTTTAAACTTTTTTTATTTTAATGTAACTTTAAACTTTAAACAAATTGTATAAATGTCTGTACTAAGATTAAAATTACCAACGGATCCAAGATGGGTCAATATTGTAGAAAAGAACATTGAGGAAATCTTGACAGATCACGCTTGGTGTGAACAAAAAGCTGCTACAAATGCCATTACGATTATCACAAACAATTCAGAGCATCAAGATTTAGTGAAGGATTTATTGGCTTTGGCCAAAGAAGAAATCGATCATTTTGAGCAAGTTCACAATATCATTATTAAGCGTGGCTTGAAATTGGGGCGTGAACGCAAAGATGAATATGTGAATGAATTGTATTTGTACATGAAAAAAAGCAGCGATGGAAGCAGAGTTTCCAGTTTAGTGGAACGGTTATTGTTTTCAGCAATGATAGAAGCCAGAAGTTGTGAGCGTTTCAAAGTACTTTCGGAAAACATTCAAGACGAAGAATTATCTGTTTTTTACAGGGATTTGATGGAGAGTGAAGCAGGACATTACACTACTTTTATTACTTATGCAAGAAAATATGGAGTAGGAATTGACGTTGAAAAGCGTTGGAGAGAATGGCTCGAATTTGAAGAAAATATTATAACAAATTACGGTAAAAATGAAACAATTCATGGGTAGTTTTTTATTATAGCCGATTTTAGTTCTAATTTTTAGTAAATAATGAACGATTTAAGAACCTTAATAATCAGTTATTTATATTTATTGCGTTTAAAAGAAGACAATGTTTTGTATTTAAAATAAATTATTTGTTACCAGATTAATATTTTTTGATTTACATTTATGATTTAATTTTAACCTTAACACTTGTTTATTGATATGAAACTCAATTTTAATTATGATGGAAATATTGCTTGTAAGGCAATATTACAAGATCAATTAGAAAAATTCGATATTAAATATCAACTGTTGGATTTAGGACAAATTGAAATTGGAGATAGTGTTTCTGAAGATGTTTTGGCAGAACTTCAAGTAGGTTTAACAAAGTATGGCATTCAGATTATTGATAATCCAAAAGGACAATTAATCCAAAAAATTAAAGACGCTATAATTGAGATTGTATATGAAAAAGAGAAATTTCCAAACATAACGATTTCTCAATATTTATCGGATAAACTGAACTTTAGGTACGGTTACATTACTAATGTTTTTTCGGAATATACATTTACATCTATTGAGAATTTTATTATTATTCAAAAGATTGAAAGAGCCAAAAAACTTATAATTGAAGAGAAACTTACGTTAACCGAAATTTCTCATGAGTTAAACTATAGTAGCGTAGCTTACTTATCAACTCAATTTAAAAAAGTAACAGGACTAACACCCTCAATGTTTAAAAGGATAGTAGGTAAAAAGAGAGAGTTATCTAATAATGATTAAATAAAAATTAAAAATATACCCTATATTTTATGATTACACACCAAGATTCAATGCATATTCTTTTAGCTGACGATGACGAAGATGATCGCACTTTTTTTAGTGAAGCTATACAAGAGCTTAAAATGAATAATAAGTTGACTCTATTTAAAGATGGTAATGATCTAATGGATTATTTAGTGCATCCTGAAATTAAGTTGCCTCATGTTTTATTTCTAGATTTGAATATGCCAGGAAAAACAGGAATTGACTGTCTGAAAGAAATTAGATCAAACACTCGTTTTAAAGATGTTTCGATTGCCATATATTCTACCTCTTCATCAGAAAAAGATATTGAAGACACCTTTATTGAAGGAGCAAATATCTACATTAAAAAACCCAATGATTTTTCTAAACTAAAAAAAGTAATCAAGGAGGTTGTAAATATGAATTGGCAATTTCATACCTCAGGTTTAAATATCGAGACTTTTTTCTTTAGCATATAATAAGGAATAAATGAAAATTCTTGGACTATATAAAAACTCACAAGTGTTTAAAATAGCTTTAGCTATTGCAATTGTTGTTGTTTGTTATATAGCCTCGATGTTTTATTCCCAAATGAAAAAGCTTGATTCAACGGTTGAATTAATTGCAAATTCAAATGAAACGCAACTCGAATTAGAAAAACTGTTATCCGTAATGAGTAATTACGAAACGAGCCTGCGAAGTTATATTATCACAAAAGATGCTGCTTATATACAAGATCGTTTTTTGAGCAGGGGTAAAATTGAAGAAAGCATTACAAAGCTTAGGTTGTTAACTGCAAATGACACTGCCAGATATAATGATATAGACCGATTAAAAAGACTTATTGATCTTAGATTCAAAATATTCAGGAAGACCTTACTTCTTGCACAAAGTAAAAATTCGGGTCCTGTAGCGATAAATGCAATGTTATTGGAGAACAGTAATGTTACTGAAATGATGAAATCCTTTGTCACTAAAATTATATTTTCTGAAAGTGCAAAAACGGAATTTGAAAACAATAATCATCAGTTTGAATTACAAGATTCAATCATTACCGCTTTTTTATTAGTTATTCTTTCGCTAATGATATTATTACTTTCGTTCCAAAAAATGAATGTTGATATTGATGAACTCAAAAAGGCGAATGATCAACTAAAACTGCTGAATGAGTCCTATAATTCTGCTGAAATGACAGCCAGTTTCGGGCATTGGATGACTAATTTAGAAACTAATACCTATACTTTTTCAGATAATTTATTTCGATTGATGGGAGTTGAACCTAATTCTTTTGAACCAAATTTAGAAAATTCAATTAAATATATTCATCCGGATGATTTAGAATATGTGACTAAAGTACATACTGATTCTTTGGTTAATCATCAATCTACCTCAACGATTTTCCGATTTTTGACTCCAAACGGTGATATAAAATATATTATGGGCGTTGGTAGTTTTACTAAAAACGGTAATGGAGATTTGATTAAAATAGGCGTTAATTATGATATTACAAGCCAGTATAATAAAACACTCGAGCTTGAAAATAATAATAAAGAACTAAAATATATAAATACGGAACTCGAGGCTTTTAACAATATTGTAAGTCATGATTTGCAGGAGCCACTTCGCAAGATTCAAATGTTTATCTCCAGATTAGAAGGAAAGGAATCGGACTTGCTTACCTCTCAAGGGAAAGAATATTTCTCAAAAATTCGCGTAACTGCAAATAGAATGCAGACCTTATTAATTGATTTAGTGAATTATTCCAGAACAATAAAAGGGGATAAGGTTTTTGTAAAAACGGATGTCAATAAAATTATTGAAGAAATACTTCAAGATTTATCGTCTAATATTGAAGATAAAAAAGCCATTATCACAATTGGAAATTTGCCTACAATTAAAGCGATACCTTTTCAGGTGAAGCAGCTTTTTATAAATTTAATTTCAAATTCCCTTAAATACAGTAAAGAAGATATTGCTCCAGAAATCAGTATTGCTTCTAAAAAAATTACAGAAAAAGAAATGCTTGATTATAAAATCGCCAATAAAAAAGATTACCATAAAATTGTCATTTCTGATAACGGAATTGGTTTCAAACAAGAGTATTCAGATAAAATATTCCTATTGTTCAAGCGATTGGAAACGGATCCTAAATATTCTGGAACTGGACTTGGTCTGGCTATTTGCAGTAGAATTGTAGATAATCACAAAGGATTTATAAAAGTAAAAGCAAAACCAAATGTAGGTGCTAAATTTTATGTTTTTATTCCAAAAGGAGATTTGCTTTAATTTCAATAATAAATCACAATGTTACTAATAGCTGACGCCGCCATACACGACTTTAAAACTATCCGAGAAATTGCCTATAAATCCTGGCCAATCGCTTACGGTTCTATTTTATCGAAAGAACAAATTGATTATATGCTCGATTTGTTCTATTCAGAGAAAACCTTACTTAAAAATTTAAACGAAAAAGGACATCGTTTTCTCTTGGTAAATGAGGGAGAAGTTTGTCTTGGTTTTGCTTCGTATGAACACAATTATTTAAACGAAAAATGCACTCGCCTTCATAAAATCTATATGTTGCCTGAGGCACAGGGAAAAGGAGCGGGTAAGTTGCTTATTGAAGCTGTAGAAAATTTTGCCAAGGAAAATCATTCGGTTGTAGTTTCATTAAATGTAAATAAATTCAATAAAGCCATTTCGTTTTATAAAAAAATAGGATTTGAAGTAGTTTCAGAAGAAGAGATTCTATTGGAGCATGGCTACAAAATGGAAGATTACAAAATGGAAAAGAAACTTTAATTATCCTATTGTCCTCATTACCCAACGCTTTTTATCTCATAATTTTACAACAATGAATTTTAACTTCAAAATGGATATTGTCGTATATTTATAGAAAGAATTTACAACAACCTATACCGTTAAATAAGAAGCGAAATGAGTTTGAAATTACGATCCCTATTTTGTTTATTAGTTCTTAGTTTATTTTCTTGTTCTAAAAAGGAAACAGATGGAATTAAGCCAACAGTAGGAGAAGTTACGGAAAGTGTTTATGCTTCCGGAGTTATAAAAGCAGATGGGCAGTACACGGTTTATGCAACCGTAAACGGCACATTACAAAAAGTAAATGTTATCGCCGGTCAATCCATTACTAAAGGCCAATCACTATTTGAATTGGAGAGTGGTAAAGCGGAACTTAATACGGAAAATGCTCGATTAGCGTATCAATTGAGTCTGGAAAGTAGTCGTTATATTCAAGATAAAATTGCCGAAATGGAAATGAAAGTCCAATCAAGCAGAGACAAATTGTCTTTGGACGAATCTATTTATAACCGAAATAAAAATATAATAAATCAAGGAGGAATTTCGGAAGTTGATTTTGAAAGAGTCGAATTAGCTTATAAAAGTTCCAAGATTAATTACGAATCGGCTAAAAATCAATTGGCACAACTCAAAGCCCAATTGAAGAATGATCAAAGCAGAAATAGTATCAACCTAAAAATCAATCAGAAATCCCAAAGTGATTTTATCGTTAAAAGCGTCTTCTCTGGAAAGCTATTTGATGTCTTGGTAAAAGAAGGAACATTAGTTACACCACAAACCCCTTTGGCAATAATTGGTCAGGAAAATTCATTTTTGTTGGAACTGGAAGTGGACGAAAATGACATGGTTCGCGTGAGAACGGGACAAAAAGTATTGGTGACAATGGACAGTTATAAAGGACAAGTTTTTGATGCCGTCATTGATAAAATTTACCCGATAATGAACGAACGTTCCCGTACTTTTAAAATCGAAGCGCATTTTATAAAACCACCCGAGAAACTCTATCCAAATCTTACCGCCGAAGCCAATATTATCATTCAGATTAAGCAAAATACCATTACGATTCCAAAAACATATTTAATAGAAGGCAAATATGTTTTAGTAAATAAAGACGAAAAACGCGAAATAAAAACGGGCTTAAGCGATTATCAGAAAGTGGAAATAGTATCGGGATTAACCGCGGAAGAAATGATTTATAAACCCAAATAATGAACTTTAAACTCATATTAAACATTGCACTACATTTGCTTCGGGCGCGATTAAAACAAACGATTGTCGCTGCTATTGGAGTAACGTTCAGTATAGCTATGTTTATTGCTTTGGTTAGTTTTATGAATGGTTTGAATGATTTATTGGATGGCTTAATGCTAAACAGAACTCCCCATGTGTTGCTGTACAACGAAATTAAACCTTCAGAAAATCAACCTGTCTATTTATCTAAAAAATTCCAAAAGAAGACCAATTTTGTTCGTTCGATTAAACCGAAAGATCGTGGGAAATCCATTTACAACAGTAAAACAATTTTGGATGTTTTAAAAAAAGATCCACGTGTCATTGATGTTGCTCCAAAGGTGACTTCACCGGTTTTTTTTAATTCAGGAACTATTGAAATCTCAGGGATAATTAATGGAATTGATGTTTTGCCCGAAGATAAGTTATTTAAAATCAGCGATTATATTACAGAGGGAAAAGTAGCTGATTTGCTTCAGAATAACAGTATTATTATCGGGAAAGGCTTGTCAGATAAAATGTTGCTTACCAAAGGAGATATCATCAAGATTACCACTTCTAAAGGGAATTTAGCTTCGCTCAAAATTGTGGGTATTTCTGAAATTGGAATTGCTGAAATCGACAATATAACGAGTTATACTTCTTTGGCTACAGCCCAAAAATTGCAAGGCGAACCTACAAATTACATCACGGATATACAGATAAATTTATATGATATGGCTTCAGCACCTGCTGTTGCAAAAGAGTTTCAGAATACTTTTAATTTGGATACGATTGATTACCAAACTGCAAATTCTCAGTTTGAAACCGGAAGTACGGTACGAAGTATTATTTCGTATTCCGTTGGAGTAGTGTTGCTGATTGTTGCCGGTTTTGGAATTTATAATATTCTGAACATGATGATTTATGAAAAAATGGACAGTATTGCAATTTTGAAAGCCACTGGATTTTCTGGGAATGATGTGAAATGGATTTTTGTTTCGCTTTCTATAATTATTGGACTTGCCGGAGGATTGTTTGGTTTGCTGTTTGGTTACGTTTTCTCATCTATTATAGATGTTATACCGTTTGAAACGGCTTCGTTACCTACGGTAAAAACTTACCCTATTAATTACAATCCCATATATTATGGAATCGGGATTACTTTTGCATTATTTACAACGACCATTGCCGGACTTTTCCCCGCTTTAAAAGCCAGTAAAGTAGATCCGGTAGAAATTATCAGAGGAAAATAACGATGGAAAACAATACTGTTTTAGAGACAATTGGACTAAGTAAATATTTTTACGACCCTGTAAAATTTCAAGTTTTAAAGGAAATTAGCATGCGTGTTAATCATGGTGAATTTGTTTCGATAGTGGGCAAATCAGGCTGTGGAAAATCGACGTTGTTGTATTTACTTTCTACGATGGATACGAATTATGACGGAGAGATATTGATACATAACGAACTTGTTACGGGGAAAACCGATAAAGAATTAGCATTAATCAGAAATGAAAAAATAGGTTTTGTGTTTCAGTTTCATTACTTACTCGCAGAATATAATGTGCTGAAAAATGTGATGCTTCCGGGGATGAAATTAGCTAAATATTCGGATAAAGAATTAGAGCATCGCGCCATGGAACATTTGAAAACACTCGATATGGAAGATCAGGCACTGAAAATGCCAAATCAATTGAGCGGTGGGCAAAAACAGCGCGTGGCAATTGCGCGTGCTTTGATAAACGATCCATTGATTATAATGGGGGATGAGCCTACAGGGAATTTAGACAAGAAAAACAGTGACTTGGTTTTTGATATTTTTAATAAATTGACTCAGGAGAAAAATCAGACTTTGTTGGTAGTTACCCACGATACTGATTTTGCTCAAAAAACGAATAGAATTATTACTATGGAAGATGGGAAAATAATTTCGTAATATTATTGCACTATAATTTCATGTTTGTAAAGCAATCCTTTTAATCCTTCTAAAGCAAAGACTGCTTTTTTTAACTTTGTTGTTTTTGGATCAATCGTATAGTTATAGCTTGTTTTGAAATCAGCCTTGTTAGCAATTGCTTTCGCAAATTCTGAACGATATAAATCGCAATTGTCAAAAATAACTTCGGTTAAATCAGTGCTCATAAAATCAACTGCAATAATACTACAATTGGTAAATGAAGTCCCTTTGATCTTTAGAGTGTAAAATTTGGAGAAATCCAAAATACAATTATTAAAAGTAATTTCGAAAATTAATTTATCGCACATAGCAAAATTGACATCTTTGATTTCACATCGATTGAAAGTCACAGTTCTAAAGGCTACATAATTTATTTTGGCGTTACTGAAAGTACAATCATTGAAGATGCAATCAATGAAAGTAACCGCTACAAAAGCACATTGAGAGAAATTACAATTGGTAAACGTACAGCACTCAAATTCCTTGAAATTGACTTCTTCCTCTTGGTACGTGATATCATTATACTCAATATCTAGAAAATATTCTGCCATTTATGGGTTTTAAATTCAGCTTTTAGTGCTGTTTTTCGGAACAAAGAAACAAAATTCTGAATCGTTATATTGGATAAATTGGAGTATTATTTTTTGTATTTAAACTCTTTCGTAGTCGCCTTTCCAGTGCTGAATCACTTTTTTAATTTCCTTTTTCGAAAGATTTTCATTCATCGCTTTTTGCGTAAGCTCAGGAAATTCATCGTCTGAGGCAAAACGTAACGCAAATAATTGGTCGTCATTTAATCGATGCTCAAAATCCTCCAATCTTTTTCCTGTAATTGAAAAATAGCGGTATCGAAGTTCCAGACGCACGATTCGGTTTTGCAAAGTCAAGGCATAATGTTGGCGTAGCATGAAAGCCAGACAAAACAGAACAACGAAAATTCCACTTATAAATGACCAAATTAATGAATCTTCGGTGGTGCAACTAAAATATATGCTGAATGCTAGAAATGTCATTATTATAGGATAATAAACAAAATGATGGGGTGGGTAATACCGAATATGATTTTTATAGGATTGTGTTTCCATGATTTTATTTTAAAGTTTTTTAAAGATAGTCAAAACAGCTTATTTTGAAGGCATCAGGTTTTTTAATTATGAAAATTCCAAAATTATATATGTTTTGGCAGCGGCTAATAATAAAAAATAAGACTTGATTTTTACAAAAAAGCCCTGTCATTTTACAATGTACAGGGCTTTATATTTTTAGGATTTAAATCCTAATACTGTAATAGATACACATTAGTTGCTTTATTTTTTTTCAATCGATCTTTCAAAAAACTCATACGTTCGCAGCATTTGATCCATTCGTTGACGGTTGTCACCATTTCTGGTAATTTCATGAGTTGCACCGGGATGTACTACAAATTCTACTGGACGATTCAATACTTTTAAACTGCGAAACATCATTTCTGCCTGAATAAAACCGGTGCGACGGTCGTTGCCACCATGAAAAATAATGAAAGGTGTTGTGATATTTTGAACATAGCTTATTGGTGATTCACGAGTTAGAATTTCCTTCACCTTTGGTTCCCAAGGATACCCACCAAAATAATTTGGAACTAATCTCCATGCATTTCCTTCTCCAAAAAAGGTTGTAAGATCATAGACACCGCGTTGGGCGCAAGCCGCTTTAAAACGGTTATCATGACTTATGATCCAAGCTGTCAGGTAACCTGCATACGAACCTCCCGTAATGAGTAACTTGGATTTGTCTGCCCAGCCTTCTTCAACGGTTTTATCTAGTGCTGTCAGTACATCACTAGCCGGACCTTTGCCCCAATCGTTGATATTACCTCTTAAAAAATCTAATCCATATCCGCCAGAACCTCTTGGATTACTATAAACAACGCCATATCCTTTACTGCAAAAATATTGGTACTCATGCCACATACTTTCTTCGCCGGGACCCCACATTGCTGATGGACCCCCATGAATTTCTAGCAATAATGGATATTTTTCTCCTTGCGTGTAGTTGGAGGGTTTCATGATCCAATATTCTACAGTCATTCCTAAATCGTTGATGAATGTTTTCTTTTCTGGAAAGGATAGTTTTTTATTGATAACCCAATCATTAAAATTACTTACTTTTTTTTCATTTTTTAGATTAGCATCAGCAAAATATAATTCGGAAGGATTTGATACTTGAGTTTTTGAAAATACAATCGTATTGTTTACAATGTCGAAACTTGAAATACCAGTATCAACGCTTGACAAAGCCTCTATTTTTTTTGTTAATCTGTTAATTCTGTGCAAAACATTGCCACCGTTCATTTGAGAGGTAAAGTACAGGTATTTATCATCTTTACTCCAGATAAAATTTGTTTTATTACGATCAAAAGGGATTGTTACAATATCTTTCTCCGTGCCGTTCAATGGCATTATTGATACTGAAGGAACACTAATAAAAGATGTGTTGCCGGACAAGAATGCGAGCCATTTCCCTGAAGACGATATTGTGGCGCCATTGTATCTTTTTCCGTTTTCCCCTAATAGCATTTTAAAATTCTCGCCATTGGTATCCATTATAAAAATCTCACCTTCTAATGATCGGTCTTGATTTTCTTCAGTGTCTACATCTCCTGATACAATTATTTGTTTTCCGTTTGGCGTGTAGTCTGCATTGTTAAAACTATAAAATCCTTTAGTGAGCAAACGCGGTTCAGCATCTTTGGAGACATTTATTTCAAAAAAGTGATTGAAATTCATTTCTGAAGAGACATTCGATTCACTTTGGAAGTTTAATTTATTCAAGACAATTGCTTTTTTGTCTACTGCGTTTTTATCTAAATAAGCTCTTATTTCAGATAAACTTCCGTTAGGATTCGGTTTCTCTTTGTTCGTTAGTAAATGTTCATTTTTGTCAAAACCGGGCTTTTCCATTTTCCAAGTAGGAATTGCATTCGATTTGTTTAAAATAGAATCCTGAAGTAACTCTCGTAACGGGATGCTTGATGAAAAAAGTATTCTTTTACCGTCTGGTGACCACTTTGGATTGGATGCGCCGTATTTATGTTTTGTCAATTGCATGGGTTCACCACCTTCCATAGATAATATAAAAATTTGTGTTTTGTCCTCTACAGAACGGGTAAAAGCAATCTGTTTACCGTCTGGGCTCCATGCCGGTCTTGTCGCTCCATCTTTATTTGTGGTCAGTTGTACAGGTACGGAATTGTTTAAAGTATTGGTAGTGAAAATCTGTGTGCGGTATTTGTAATCTAATTTATTATTTTCATCGGCTTCAATAGAAGTCACCGTAAAAGCAGCTCGTTTTCCATCTTTTGTAAGCGTTATGTTACCAACAGTTTTAATTTTTAACATATCAGTAATGGCAACAGCTTCTGTTCCATTTTGAGCGATTGAAGATTGTAATTGTATTAAAAAAAATAGTACGATTGAAAATTTTCTCATAGATAGGATTTTATAAGTATTGGTTTATTTTCATTTAACCCCAATTGAGCCTAATGTGTTTTATATAATGGTTTGATAGGTTAACTATTTAGTAAAAATATAAAATAAAAATCGGTTATCTGTATAATTTCTACTCAACAGTATTTATAGGTAAATGGACAAGTTATTATTTAATTTGTTCATTTGCCCAATTATCCATATACGTTTCAAACACGCTTAAAGGTACTGAACCAACCTGTAAAATGGCATCATGAAATTTTTTGATTTCAAACTTTGGACCCAAGCTTTTAATATATTTGTTTTTCAATTCCGTTATTTTCAATTCTCCTGTTTTATAGGAAAGTGCCTGTCCCGGTTGTGCCATATATCTTTCTGTTTCAGAAACAGAAGCATTTTTCTCTCTTCCTCCTTTTTCCATCATGTATTGGATTGATTCTTCCCTTGTCATGATTCCGGTATGCAATCCAACGTCTGTTACTAATCGTATCGCTCTAAATAGTTCTGATTTGTATGCTGCCAATTTTTGATAAGGATCAGTGTATAATCCTAATTCTTCACCCAATGATTCCGTATATAAAGCCCATCCTTCAGAAAAAACGGAATAGCCAGCAAATTTTCTAATTTTAGGCATCGATTGATTCTCTTGTTGGAGGGACAATTGAAAATGGTGTCCAGGAATGGCTTCATGCATAAAAAGATTGTCCATACCTAATTTATTGAATTTTGTAGCATCAACGATGGGAACATTAAAATAACCGGGTCTGCTGCCGTCCGTTGTACCTCTTTCATAATTGGCTGCAGAAGTAGCCGCTTTAAACTTTTCAATTGCTCTTACCTCGAATGCTGTTTTGGGTACAATATTGAATAATTTTTTCAGGTTGGGTTCTATTATTGGCAAGATGGCCCTGTAACTTTCTAATATTTGTTCGTCAGTGGTAAAAGGAAAAAAGGAAGGATCGGTTAAGGCATGATTGAAAAATGCGGTTCTGTCTCCCTGAAAGCCAATTTTTATCTGGAGGTCATCAATTTCTTTGGTAATTCGTTCCACTTCTCGAAGTCCCGTTTGGTAAATTTCATCCGGTGTTTTATTAGTAGTGGTACCTACGCTAACTAAATATTCATACATTGCTTTCCCATTGGGTAAATCATTATAGCCTGCTGTAGTTCTGGCTTTTAGCAAATAAACATTTTTTAAATAATCAGCCAGTTTTCGGTAAGTAGGGATTATTTTAGTGGTGATAGCATTTTGATAGGCCAGTTGTATCGCTTTTTTTTCTTTTGCAGAAAAGGAGGTTGGTATATTTAGGACTGGTTCATAAAAAATATTCTTTAGGGTATCTGTTGCAGTTTGCGCTTCCAGTTGTGGAATCATTTTAACAACTAATGCTTTGGGAAGTACCATTCCTATTGCAACACCTTTGTCAAAATTGGCTATAGCAGTATCAGCCCATATTGTAAAACTTTCTATTCGTTTAATCCAGTTTTCGTAATCTTTTACTGTTTTAAAAGGTTGAGCACTTTTTCCTGAACCAAGAGATGGTAATGAATTTGGTAGTGACCTATAATGGCTAAAGGGCATGTATTCAAAATGAAATTTTTCTCTTTCCAGGGCTTGTTTTAATTGAAGGCTCGCGATATCGAAAGCAATTTTATCAAAGGAATTGAGGCTTTTTCTATCAAAAGTTTCTAACCGTTTTTGATATTTTATGGTGAAGTCGTGTTTCTTTTTCAGATACGGTTCTGCGATATCGTTTGGTAATAAATCGTTGTATCTGTTGTCGCCTCTAGACGTGGCAGAAATAGGGTCAAATAGTAATCCTTCTTCGTAATAATCATCCAGAAATTTATTGAATATAGCATTGTTGGCTGGTTTTTGGGCCAATAGAAAAGTACTGCATAAAACGAACAGGATTACTGTCGTTTTTCTAAAAAGGCTTTTTACTAGATTCATGTAAGAATTGTTTAAAAAATGATTAAATGATGTGTATTAGATTTTAATTTTTATAAAAATCTGATAGTGTGGTGAGTATGCTTAAAAAAAACGTTCTTAGTATGCGCTAATTTATGCTTTATTTTATGAACTATAACAATTTTTTCCTTCAAAAATGGATGGTATATTATACAAATGTTAACTATCTGTTATTTAAAAAAGGTTTGGTCTTACTGTTGTTTTAAATTTGATTTTAGCAAATTGTGCCTAAGAATTATTAGTGACGTACTTTGTTTGAACATTTTTTTTAGATGCAAATAATAGAATAAAAGCAGCTTTTGAAGACTTCTTCAATACCTAAAAAATGATAACGAAATTCATGACAAACATCCTTTATTTCAGTTGTTTATTGGTGAATGTAATTTGATTTTACGTTCGTTGAGTTCGTAATCGGGAATAGCGGTAGCAACTACTTTATATCATAAAAAAATCACGGTTAGTATGCTTTTTAAATACTTAATTTCTATCTGGTTTAGTTGTGATTTTGCCTCTTTTATTTTTTCTTTTTTTTACTGTCATACACTTTTTTGTTTTTGAAAAATTTACTTTTTGTTATTTCGCAATTAACATAAGTTTAGCAAATATCGATTCTATTTGTCCATTATAAATAAATTGATAAAAGATGAAAAAAATTAGATTTTTGATGCTATTCTTTTTAACCGTTTTCTCTGTTGCTGCTTGGGCTCAAACAGAAGTGACAGGAGTAGTATTAGATGATGCCAATTTTCCGTTACCAGGAGTTAATGTGTTAGTAAAGGGAAATAAAAAAGGAATAGTTACAGATCTTGATGGTCGTTTTAGTATTAAAGCATCTGTTGGTGATGTTATAGAGTTTTCTTATATAGGATTAGAAACACAAGAAGTAACGATTAAAAACTACAACAAATTAGATATAAAATTGCAAGCAAGCGCCATGCAACTTGAAGATTTGGTAGTAGTGGGATATGGTTCAAAACGAAAAAGAGATGTTACAGGTGCAGTAACTTCAGTTAAAAGTGATGCGTTTAACCGAGGTATAGTTACTTCACCGGAGCAATTAATACAAGGTAAGGTTTCTGGGGTAAACATCACTTCTGCAAGTGGAGAACCAGGTAGTAACCAAGCCATAAGCATACGTGGTCAAGGTGGAGTTCGTACTGGAAGTACGCCTTTATTTGTTATTGATGGATTTGCTCTTGATAATTCAAGTACAGGCGGAGCAACAAATCCGCTTAGTTTTATTAATGCTGACGATATAGAATCTATCGACGTGTTGAAAGATGCTTCTGCTACAGCTATTTATGGTTCAAGAGGAGCTAATGGAGTTATCTTGATTACCACAAAAAGAGGTAAAAAAGGACAATCTAAAGTAACGTATTCAACAAGTCTTGGAACCTCAAATATGGCCAAAGAAATCCCTGTTTATAGTGCAGATGCTTTTAGAGCAAAAGTAGTTGAAATCGGTGGGCAGCTAATTGATTTGGGTGGATCTACTAATTGGCAAAAAGAAATAACAAGAACAGCATTCTCTCAAAACCATAACTTAAATTTAAGTGGTGGTGCTGATAATCTAACGTATTTTGCTTCTATTGGTCACCAAGATCAACAAGGTATTTTAAAAAATAGCGAACTGAAAAAGATTTCCGGTAGAATTAATCTAACCCAAAAACTGTTAAACAACAGGCTTAAGATTGATTTGAACTTGAATGCTACCAATACTAAAAGTGAGAGGCCGGCTATAGAAAGTTTGATAGGTACTGCATTGAGTTTGAATCCAACGTATCCTGCATATGATGAAAATGGTGCTCCTTCCATATTTGCAGATGTTTTTAATCCGTTGATACGTCTTGATTTGTATGAAGATTTGACCAATACAAACCGAATTATTGCTAATATTTCTCCTTCATTTGAAATTATCAAAGGATTGGATTATAAGTTAAATTTAGGTGTTGATAACTCTAATTCTGACCGAGACATACAAAATCGTCCAAGTACATTACCGCAACAAGATGGAAGACTGGATTCGTATTATATCAGTAATAAAAACAATCTGATTGAAAACTATATCACTTACAACTTTGATTTAAAAGAGCATAATTTTTCTCTTTTGGCAGGTCATTCGTACCAAAAGACATTTGTGCAATACAGACATTGGAGTATTGATAAATTTAAAGATAATGGTATCGACCCAAAATACAATCCTGGTTTGGGACAAGAATTGGATTTAATAGATAATTTACCATCAGGATCTGCTATTAAAAATGAACTGCAATCCTTTTTTGGAAGAGTAGGGTATAGCCTTAAAGACCGCTACTTATTGACTGCTACGTTCCGTAGAGATGGTTCTTCAAAATTTGGAAGCAACAATAAGTACGGAAACTTTCCTTCATTTGCTGCCGGTTGGAGAATTTCAGAAGAAGAATTTATGAAATCATTACCATTTAGCAACCTAAAACTTAGAGCTGGTTGGGGACGAACAGGAAATCAGGAAATTCCATCCAAAATTACACAAGCTTCGTCTACAACATCAGTGACAGGAAGTACCAGTTATCCGCTTTATCCAACAGATATTTTTTCTGGAGGAACTACTTATGCGCGTCTAGCTAATCCAGATATCCAGTGGGAAGTATCTACACAGACCAATGTTGGTTTAGATTTCGGATTGTTTAATGGCGCTTTATCGGGAACGGTAGATTATTTTAACAAAGTTTCTGATAATATTTTACTTGAAGTGGTACCGTCAGATCCTATTCAAGCCGCTTCAACGTATTGGACCAATGTGAAGGATATGACCATCACTAATAAAGGTTTAGAATTAGCGCTTGCTTACGAATACAAAAATGAAAATGGTGTTTCATTTGGTTTAGGCGGTAATGTATCGTTCATAGACAACAAAATCGAAAATTCTCCTTTTACTGTTTTAACAACAGGAAGTGCTTCAGGTTCAGGTCTTTCGTCAGCTACTATTAATGGATATGTGAACGGACAACCTATTGGTACCTTTTACATGAAAGAATTCGTTGGTGTTAATGATCAAGGAATGAGCATGTTTAGAGATGTTAACGGTGATGGTTTAGATACTGATGCAGACAGAGTAGTTGCCGGTAGTGCATTACCAGACAAATTATACAGTTTTTATGGTAACATCGCATACAAAGGATTTGATTTGAACTTTAATTTCAATGGGGTTTCAGGGAATAAAATCTATGATAATACTGCCAATTCAAATTTTTACAAAGCTAGATTAGCAAAATCATTGAATACAACTGCTGCAGCAGCTCAATATCCATCAGAATCAATAACTAATCCGGCCTCGATTTCAACACGATACTTGAAAAATGGTGCTTTTCTTCGCTTGAACAACCTTTCATTAGGATATAATTTAAATCCTAAAATGATAGGTATTCAAGACTGGGTTAGTTCGATGAGGTTTTCTTTAACAGGACAAAATTTATTTGTTATTACGGATTATGACGGGTACGATCCAGAGGTTAATACAGATAGATCAGTAGATGGTGTTACTTCTTATGGTATTGATTATTTGAGTTATCCAAAAGCAAGAACATTTCTATTCGGATTCAATGTTTCATTTTAATAAAAGACAATTCACATGAAAAATAAATTTTTAATAGCACTTACAGTATTATCCACTTTTATGCAATTTGGGTGTTCTGATCTAGAGGAAGAGGTATTGGATGAATCCTTGACTGGAGGAGCAAAAATGGATGCAATTGCAGATGGAAGTATTTCTCCGGCTTATGCAGTTTTACCCAACTTGTTTTTGCATACCAGTTATTTTACACTTCAGGAAATATCAACAGATGAAGCTATTTTACCGTATAGAGGCGGAACAGATTGGGGTGACAACGGAATCTTTATTGATATGCACCGTCATACCTATTCTAGCTCTCATATTCGTATAAAAGATACTTGGGGATCTATTACTCAAGGCATCTCCCGATCAGTAACGGCAATAAATGCGCTGGCTCCATTGGCAGAAACAAATCCAACAGCTAAAATCTATTTAGCGGAAGCCCGTGGATTGAGAGCTTACTATTCGATGTTGAGTTTGGACTTATTCGGATTGATTTTTGTAAAAGAAAATCCAGCGGAAGTTTCCACTATTGTCCGTGGTAATGATGCGGTAGAATACATTGCAAAAGAATTAGTAGCAATTGAGAATGAAGTGAGTACAACAGCTGGACCTGGCCGTATTACTAAAGGTGCCGTATGGGGACTTTTGTCTCGTTTGTATTTGAATGCTGCGGTTTACCGTGATCCGTATGCCACTAATTTTGATTTTAAATCAGACGATATGGATAAGGTTATTTCGTATACCGATAAAATTATAGCATCTGGTCAGTACAATCTTTCTTCGGAATATTTTGAAATCTTTGACGATGAAAATCATACCAATAAAGAATTAATTTTTGCTGTTGATCAACGTGCCGAATTGAACGGACACAATCGTTTGGCTTATTTCTCTTTGTCTGGTGATATGTTCCCTAGTCCTGCATTTCCTAGAGCAAACGGAACTGACGGTCCAGCGATTACCCCTGATTTTTATCAGACATGGGTTTCGGCGTATGGAGCTAAAGATCCTGCAACTGCCGATCCTCGATTTTTTAAAGAGAATCTTAGAATACCTGCTGATTCTTGTATCGCTGCAAAAGACTTTGAAGTGAATCGAGGTATATTAAGAGGACAACAATACGGATTAATTACCACTGCAAACGGACAACCATTTGCGCGTTGTGCGGATGGTGTTGGTTATAAAATAAGTAAGCTTCGCAACATTACAAGATCGGATAAAACCAAGTTAGTAAACCATACGCAGTTTATCGATTTTACCGCTGCAGGAAGTGGATACAGTACTGGGTATAGAGTTTTGAAATATGAGTTCAGTAAAAAATCGGATACCGGAAGAAACAAAGGAGATGCGGATATTGTTATCATGCGTTTAGCTGATATTTACATGATGCGTGCCGAGGCAAAATTGCGTAAATCAAACGATATGGGTGGTGCACTTGCAGATGTGAATGTAGTAAGAGCTTCAAGAACTGCTAGAATTGCTGCACCAGCATTAACATCTATGACACTTGATATTTTATATAGAGAACGTGGATTTGAATTTTACTGGGAAACGCTTAGACGTACGGATATGATTCGTTTTGGAAAATACGAAGGAACGTGGACTGAAAAAACAGACAGTAATGTTCAGAAACGTCTTTTTCCAATTCCACAATCTGCTATTGACGGAGCTTCAGACAAGCCTGGGTATTTGGTTCAAAACGCAGGATATTAATTGGATTAAAAAGAGGATTATTGGTACAGTTTTAAAATAAAAAACCAAACAGTATCACATGAATTCACTTCCTAAAATATAATTTTATTAAAGACCTTTCGGTGTATTGTTATGATACCCGAAAGGTCTACATAATTAAATACGTTTATTAACATTACTTTTTTTTACAATTTATAGTATGTCCCAATCATTTAAAATTTCAGTTCTTGTCTTGTTATTTTCTTTGCAGTTCATTCAGGCGCAAGACGTTCAAAAATATAAAATACATTCTCATAATGATTATGAGCAAAATATTCCGTTTTGGAGTGCTTACGCCAATGGTTTAAATTCTATTGAAGCGGATATTTTTTTAAAGGATAACAACTTGTATGTAAGCCACACTGAGGGCGACATCAAAAAAGAACGTACTCTTGAAAAGCTGTACTTAGATCCTTTGCAACAAGTAATGGCGCTTCAACTGGGCAATCAGCAATCCATACAATTACTAATTGATATTAAAACGGAGTCTGTTGCAACGCTAAAAAAACTGATTGCTGTTTTAGAAAACTATCCGAACGTAATAAACAATAAAAATTTCTCCATTGTCATATCGGGAAACCGACCAGAAGTAAAAACATATACGCAATACCCAAATTACATTCAATTTGATTATCAAAGTTTAGCGGGTATTCCCGAAAAAGAACAATGGGAAAAGGTGGCACTAATCAGTAAAAGTTTCAGTGAATTTTCATCTTGGAACGGAAAAGGACGACTTACTGCCGAAGATTACAAAAAGGTATCCGAAGCGATCAATAAGGCGCACAGTTTTGGAAAGCCATTCCGTTTTTGGGGTTGTCCAGATTCTAAAACCGCATGGAAAACCTTCAAGGATCTTGGAGTCGATTTTATAAACACCGACATGCCTTACGAGAGTTCCCGCTACTTGAACACATTAGACAGTAGAGTTTTTTACAATACAATTGATTCGCCGGTTTACACCCCAACTTATTTGTCTGACAAGAAAAACAGTCCCATACAAAATGTTATTTTGCTTATAGGCGACGGGAATGGACTTGCTCAGATTTCCAGTGCTGTTTTGGCTAATGGCGGTCAACTGACACTGACACAATTAAAAGCTATTGGGTTTTTAAAAACGCAGTCTTCAGATGATTTCACTACCGATTCAGCTGCGGGAGGAACAGCTCTCGCCACTGGTCAAAAAACATATAACAGAGCTATTGGGGTGGATTCTTTCGGGAAACCTATTGAGAGCATTATGGAACTTCTTACCAAAAAGGGATTTAGTACGGCTTGCATCACTACAGACCACATTACAGGAGCGACACCAGCTTCGTTTTATGCGCATCAAAAAGAACGAGATTTGACTGCAGCAATCGCTAATGATCTTATGAATAGTAAATTATCTCTTTTTATGGGTGGCGGAAGCCGAAATTTTGCTGATGGTTTTTCTAAAACTGATTTTTCAATTTTGAACTCCATTGCAGATGTTGCCAAAAGCAATAAGGATCAAGTGGGTCTTTTTTTCTCTGAAAATACGGTTCCCAGTGTTTTAAAAGGACGAGGCAATCTATTGGCGGAAGCCACAAAAAATGGATTGGAATTTTTGAATGCCAAGAATAAACCGTTCTTCCTTATGGTTGAAGGTGCTCAGATTGATTCCTACGGTCATGCGAATAATGTACCCGGAATTGTTTCGGAAGGAATTGATTTTGATAGAGCCATAACCGAAGCGATTAAATTTGCAGATAAAACGGGCAACACTTTGGTCATTGTTACCGCAGATCATGAGACTTCGGGGTTTACGCTACCGCAAGGAAATGTAAAAGAAAAAATGATTGAAGGCGATTTTACAACTTACGATCATACTGGAATTATGGTACCTATATTTAGTTATGGACCTCAATCAGATATTTTTTCGGGAGTGTATGAAAACAATGAAGTTTTTCATAAAATTAAGCAAGTATTGCAGCTTAAATAATTGATTTAGTACTGCTATAAAAATTAAATTAAAAGAAAAAAAGAGGTTTCCTTATTAAGGAGACCTCTTTTTTTATGAAGAACTATTTTCTTTTAATTTTGAATAGCACCTGATTTTAAATCAATAAAAAAATGATCTGCCGGAGCTCCGTTTAAGAACTTATTCAGAATGGTCAGAAGAAGAATTGTATTTTTTGCTGTTTGATTTTCGGGATTTAAATTTCTTTCCTTTTGATGGTCAAGATACGAAGCGATAATAAATTGATATTGTTTTATTCTTTCTTTTCTAATGTCGGCAATAGCCAGTTCATCGGCACTTCGAATGCGATAAAAGTCGGTGATAAGCTCCAAACCAGACCAATCAAAATCACTTTGATTGAACTGATTCTTTTTTAATTGTTGCTTTACTTTCTTTTCTGCCTTTTTCCACTCTTTTTCAAAATCGTTTTTGTGATTTATGATGGTATTATCATCAACTTTAGACTCCATATTAGCGAGTATCAGTAAGTCTTCGCCGGAAACATTCAACATAAAATTCTTAAATAATTCAGGCCAGTCTTCCGGTAAAAAGCGTAACCGAACTAATTCTTTCAAATGAAAATCGGTAAAATCATGGTAGTTTTTTGTTTCTAAAATTGCGGTATTCCAAATGTCTGCTGTGTTCTGACTTTTCAAAAAATCATATTCCATTTTATAAAGATCAAACAATTCATTAAATCGAGGAACTTCATTGATTGCTATGGTTTCTATTTCCATTACCTCATTTTCTTTGATAGTGAGAAGTTTGTAAGCAGGAATATATGCTGCCAGTGATGGGGTCTGAATGTTTACCAATGTGTTTCCGTTATTGGTTTTTCGAACTCCAGTATCATTGATGTGCATGTGTCCTCCAAAATGGATTTTCAATCCGGCATCAGCAAAGGTTTGTGCCACTTCTTCTTTGGGAACACGGTCTAATTGCCATTTTCCTTTACCCATTAATTTTTCAATTTCTGGGGAAGCATCATCATTAAATTCCACCATTGGAAAGTGGCTGAATGCGATTAGGGTTTTACCTCTTTTTTTTGCCTCAGCACTTATTTTCCCAACCCACTTTATCAGGTGTTTTTTATGGGAAAGAACAGTATTGTAACCTAAACTGGCATCAGAATATTCTTTAGAATCTTTTGAATTTTCAGTAGCCTCTTTTTTTGGAATATAAACATTTCCATCAATGGCAAGTAACCAAAGCCCGGGAACGGGTTCTACCACATAACTCACATCAGGCACTGAATATCCTGGTGCTACGGAATACATCCTATTAGTTAATGAAGCGGCTTCTGTTGCTGTTGTATAATTATAAGTATCAAATGAATACGAACTGAAAGGAGTGGACCAGAATGCATTGTTTTCTTTTGGAAAAAAACCAAAATCTTTCAGTTCTGTGGTAATACCGAGATATCCCATTTTGGCAATATCTTGGGTTACTACTATCGTGTTTTCATCGTTGCTTTTGGGTTGGTATAATCCCTTTTTACTGAAAATAGGTTGGCGTTTTCCTCCACTGCCCAAAAAATCATTTTTACCGGATTCCTGAGCAAAAGGTCCGGCAGGATCGTGATTTCCTGTGGTGATAAAGAACTGGATACCGTGTTTTTTAGTATAATCAGTAAGGATTTGCTTTAATCCCCGAATGTGAAGCGGTTGCCCGTCATCACTATAATCACCGGGAAGAGCCACGATTTTTATACCACGTTGTACAATATCGTCCAGAGCTGCGAGAAAAGCAAAATAGTTTTCATTAAAAATCCGTGTAGAATGTAACTGCGATTCCATCGTTCTTAATAAAGTATGCTTTCCGTTCTTAGGATTAATGATTCCTTTGTAGTCGCTGTCTTGTAAGGTTCCATATAAATCCTGAAAATGAACATCTGCCAGAAAAGCAATTTTTAATTCGTCAGGAGGAGATTGTCCTTTTGATATTGATGTAAAAAAGCATAGAAAAAGGGAGAAATAAACAAGTATTCGATTCATTGCAAATTTTAAATTAGTTGTATTTTATGTTTTTCAAAGGGTACAAGGATAGAAAAAAAAGAATACAATTCATTTAAGGGAATGTTATGTGTTTTTTTAAGGGCTCTTTTTTTATTGATTTCGTTTTTAGGCAGCAATAATAGGAAACACTGATGATTTGTTTATTTTATCAATATATTCAGATGAGGTTGTTATGCTGTTTTCCAATAATAGTGTCAAAACGCAATCCACCTGAATAGTAAGGAATAAATTTTTGATTAGTGAGTACTCAAAATAGTAATCTGGAATCTTATGGTGTTATTTTAAAACAGCATCATTTCAAATATAAGAAATGATGCTGTTTTTATAATACTCTTATTTCCAACCTCCGCCTAATGATCGGTACAATTCAATATTTGCGATTAATTGTTCTCGCTTCATATTAGCCAATTCCAATTCACTTTGCAATATATTAGCCTGAGCAGAAAGTACTTCAAGGTATTCTGCCATTCCGTTTTTGAATAATAAATTAGAATTTTTAGTGGCTTGTTGCAACGTTTTTACGCGTTCTTGTAAAAAAGCTTCTTGCAACGCTAATTTCTCGACTTTTACCAAAGCATTTGAGACTTCACTAACAGCCACTAAAACAGCTTGTCTGAAACTCAAAACAGCTTTTTCTCTTTCGGCGACCGCAATATTGTACTGTGTTCTCACTTTTTTATTGTTCAGTAAAGGTTGCGTTAAACCTCCGGCAATAGTTCCGAACAAAGAAGCCGGAATATTGAACCAATTGCTGGTTTCGAATGAATTTAGACCACCTTGCGCTGTAATTTTAAGAGAAGGATACAAGTCGGCTTTTGTGATTCCAACATTTGCATTAGCTACTTTTAAGGCTAATTCCGCGCTTCTTACATCAGGTCTTCTGCTTACTAGTGAAGACGGAATTCCAATAGACGCATTATTTTTTACTTCAATTGAACTCAAAAGAATGCTTCTTTGTTTTGAATTTGGAAATGAGCCTGTCAAAACACTCAACGCATTTTCCTGAATGGCAATATTTTGTTCCAATAAAGGAATCAATTGCGCAGCGTTTAATTTCTGTGCCTCAGATTGTTGAATCGCCAATGAAGTTACCTGACCTGCGTCATATTTTAATTTAATAATCTTGGTTGTACTATCATTAAGTTTCAGGTTTTGTCTGGCAATTTGCAGTTGCGCATCCAACATCAGAAGATTATAATAGCCGCTTGAAACATTGGCTACAATAGTAGTTTGCAACGCTTTTTTTACTTCTTCTGATTGAAGGTATTCCGCAAAAGCGCCTTTTTTCTGATTGCGAATTTTACCCCAGATGTCTGCTTCCCATGAAAGAGAAATTCCCGCAGAATAATCATCGATATGGTTTTGACCTAAAGCCTGACTTAAATTCTTTCCGGTAAAACTATTGTCTGATGGATTGCTGGTACTTGCATTCACAAATAAATTGGCCTGAGGGACATTTCCCCATTTCGATTGTGTGAACCTGAATTGTGCAATTTCAATATTTTTAGTCGCGATTTGCAAATTGTTGTTTCTGGTAATAGCGCTGTCAATCAATTGGATAATATCTTTTTCTGTGAAGAAATTTTTCCACTCCAAGTCACCAATACTTGTAGTATCAGTTGAAACCGATACATTCCTGAAATTCTCAGGAAATGCATCTTTTGGGGTTTCTATATTCTTCGAAACGTTACAGGATATTATTGTGGTGATCATAATAACGACCATCACGATTTTGGTTATATATTTTTTCATTTTATATGTTGTCATTAAATTTCTGTACAAGTATCTTTTCTGGTTTCGAGATCTTTCGAAACTTTGTAGGATATGTATCCGATGCCAATGAGAACGGTCACCAGAATTGTCGTTATATAATTTTCCATTTTTATTTTTCTTCGTTATGAATTACGGCTACTGGTTTCCCAGAAACCTTTTCTTGTAAATGTTGGAATACGATGAATAAAACCGGGATGATTAACAACCCCAGAATTACTCCTGAAATCATACCTCCGGCGGCACCAATACTGATGGAGTGATTACCTTGTGCAGATGGCCCTTTGGCACTCATCATCGGGATTAATCCCACAACAAAAGCCAGTGATGTCATGATAATTGGTCGTAAACGTAGTTTTGCTGCATCGATTGACGCTTTGACTAATGCCTGCCCGGATTTTCGTTTTTGGACGGCAAACTCTACAATCAAGATGGCATTTTTGGCGAGAAGCCCAATTAACATTACCAATGCAACTTGTACATAAATGTTGTTTTCGATTCCTGTTAATCCAATGGCTACAAATACTCCAAATATACCTGCGGGTATGGATAAGATTACGGCCAATGGCAAAATGTAACTTTCGTACTGTGCAGCAAGTAGGAAATAAATGAATATCAGACACAGTAAGAAAATAGTTGCTGATTGACCTCCGGAAGAAATTTCCTCACGGGTTTGTCCTGAGAATTCATAGCTGTAACCTGCTGGCAATTGCTGTGCTGCCACTTCTTCAATGGCTTTTATGGCGTCTCCGGAACTAAATCCAGGTTTCGGAATTGCATTAATCGAAATGGAGTTGAATAAATTGTATCTCGAGGCAGTTTCAGAACCATAAATACGAGTCAGTTTTACTAAAGTATTTATTGGCACCATTTCTCCATTTTTGTTTTTCACAAAAACTCGGTCTATGGCAGAAGGATCTGCTCTGTCATCAACATCAGCCTGAACAACCACTCTGTAATATTTACCAAATCGGTTAAAGTCAGATGCTTGTGCTGAACCGAAATACGCTTGCATCGTTTGCAAAATATCTTTGACTTTTACACCTAATTGATCTGCTTTTGCATCATTAATATCCAATTGTAATTGAGGATAATCTGCTTTGAAACTCGTAAATGCTACAGCAATTTCAGGGCGTTTCATCAATTCTCCAATGAAGTTTTGAGAGATACCACTAAACTTATCCAGTTTACCACCGGTTTTATCCTGCAACACTAAGTCTAAAGCTTCTACGTTACTAAATCCCGGAACGGTTGGGAAACTAAATACGAAGAAACTACCTCCTGAAATCGCACCTAATTTGCCACGAACCTGATTCATTATTTCATCAATATTTTTAACATCGCCACGTTCGTCATTTGGTTTAAGCAATACAAAAACAACTGCAGAAGATGGACTTGTAGAATTTGTCAATAAGTTGAAACCTGAAATCGCAGTAACGTCTCTTGATGCATCTAATTTGCTTAGTATATTTTCAGCTTCAGTCATTACTTTTTGGGTTCCGTCTAAAGAGGTTCCAGAAGGAGTATTTACCGCAATGGCAATAAAGCCTTGATCTTCTGTTGGGATAAATCCTGAAGGAGTCGTTTTTACCATAACAATTGTAGCAAAAGTAATTAAAGCCAATCCGCCTAAGCTTACCCATTTGTTACGAATCAAGAATTTCAATCCACCAACATAACGGTTGGTAAGAGAGTTGAAACTATTGTTGAATCCGATAAAAAATTTCTCTTTAAAACCTTGTTTAGCATATGGCTTATTTCCTTCTTCACCTGTATGATTATCTTTTAAGAATAAAGCCGCAAGAGCAGGACTTAACGTTAAAGCGTTTACTGCCGAAATTACAATTGCAATCGCCATCGTAAAAGCAAACTGTCGATAGAAAACCCCTGTTGATCCTTCCATAAAACCAACCGGCAAGAATACCGCCGCCATTACCAATGTAATCGAAATAATCGCACCGGTAATTTCGTGCATAGCTTCATGTGTTGCAATTTTTGGAGACAAATGTTTATGTTCCATTTTAGCATGCACGGCTTCGACCACCACAATCGCATCATCGACGACAATACCAATCGCTAAGATTAAAGCGAATAATGTCAATAAGTTAATCGAAAATCCGAATAACTGCATGAAGAAGAACGTACCTAGAATGGCCACAGGAACTGCAATTGCCGGAATTAAAGTCGATCTGAAATCCTGCAAGAAGATAAATACAACGATAAATACTAATATAAACGCTTCTATCAAAGTTTGTTTTACCTGATCGATAGATTGATCTAACGAAACCTTTGTGCTATAGAAAATATTGTGTTTTATGCCTGGAGGAAAATCTTTTGAGGCTTTCACAATTAGCTTATTAATTGCAACTTGAATGTCATTTGAGTTAGAACCCGCCAACTGAATAACACCAATTACAATTCCCTTTTTTCCGTTTAAACGCGTTAAGCTGTTATAAGAATAGGAACCAAGTTCTACTCTGGCAACATCTTTTAAGCGCAGGACAGAACCATCTGCATTCGAACGAATGGCAATATTTTGATAATCTTCTGGTTTAGTAAGTTTCCCTTTATATTTAATTACATATTCAAAAACCTCTTTACTTCTTTCACCAAATTTACCTGGAGCAGCTTCTAAACTTTTGTCCTGAATAGCTGCCATTACTTCATTTGGTGTAACCTGATAGGTTGACATTTGAGTTGGATTTAACCAAACTCTCATCGAATAATCTTTGACTCCACCAAAAATACTGGCAGATCCTACACCCGGAATACGTTTGATTTCAGGAATAATATTAATTTGAGCATAATTGGCAACAAAAGTCTGATCGTATTTTGACTCATCATCGGTATACATACCAATCGCCATGATGAAACTGTTTTGTTGTTTTGCAGTGGTTACACCTTGCTGAACAACTTCTGCCGGCAACTGACTTGTAGCTTGTGCCACCCTGTTTTGAACGTTTACAGCTGCCTGATCAGCATCAGTACCAAGTTTAAAGAAAACAGTAATAGCAAGAGTACCATCATTACTGGCTGTTGAGCTCATGTACGTCATGTTTTCAACACCGTTTATAGATTCTTCCAGAGAAGGGGCAACAGAACGCAAAACTGTTTCTGCATTAGCTCCAGGATAAACTGCCGTCACTAAAACCGATGGTGGTGCAATATCTGGAAACTGTTGTAAAGGCAACTTCGTCAGACCAAGTATACCTAATATCACCAATAAAATGGAAATAACAGTTGCCAGTACGGGTCTTTGTATAAATATTTTGAACATTTTTTATATAAATTATTTTTTGTTAATTATTTGGGCAACTTTAGCCGTTGTTTTTTCTGGTTGAATTACCTGTCCTTCCTGAAGTTTGTCGATACCGCTTAATACAATTTGGTCTCCAGATTTTACACCGTCTTTGATAAGATAGTCAGTACCACTTTTACCAATAATTGTGATAGGCATTTTGTTAACCTTGTTTGCTTTGTTTAGTGTAAAAACGAATATTTTATCCTGCATTTCTACTGTGGCCGATTGTGGAACCAAAATGGCATCATTGTGTTGGATTCCCAAACGAATTTTCCCTGTATTTCCTGAACGTAGCGTTCCGCCTGCATTGGGAAAAGTTGCTCTAAGTGTGATTGCCCCTGTGTTTTTATCAAATTGTCCGTCGACCATATCGATTTTACCTAATTGCGGGTAATCCGAATTATCAGCAAGAATTAAAGTAACCGGAGGAATTTTTTTGATTTTATCGCCAAGGGTATTTCCTGTATAAAGCGATTTGAATTTGATAAAATCGGTTTCACCTAATGAGAAATAAGCATACACTTCATGCACATCTGATAAGCTGGTTAACGGCTCAACATCAGTTGAGGCAACTAAACTTCCTTGTTTTTTAGGCAATCTTCCAATATAACCGCTAACAGGAGCTGTAACATTTGTATATCCTAAATTAATTCTAGCGGAACCTACCATTGCTTTTGCTTGTTCGATATTGGCAGCTGCTATTTTTTGCGAAGCTTTAGCCGTTTTCAACTGATAGTCCGAAACTACTTTGTTCTGAACCAAAGGCATCAATTTATCGACTTCTAATTGAGCGTTTAAATAAGCCGCTTCTGCCGCGTGAAGATTAGCCAAAGCATTGTTTAATTGCTCACGAAAAGGGCGTTCGTTTATTTTAAAAAGTGTCTGACCTTTGTTAACATAAGTACCTTCGTCTACATATATTCTTTCTAGGTTTCCGGATACTTGCGGGCGAATTTCTACATCTACAGCACCTTGTAGAGCAGCTGGATATTCGGTTTCTGTTGAGGCTGCCTGATAGCTAATACTCATTACAGGAAGAGTAGGAGCTGCAGCAGCAGGCGTTTGTGATTTATCTGCACAGCTGATTATAAACACAGCCATTATGCTTAATAATGTAATTTTTTTCATGATTGAAATTGGATTTAATTGGGTCTTAGGTATTGCAATTGTTTTTGGAATAAACGTTTCAGAATTCATGCTGTTTTTATTTAAAGATTATGGTTTTAGTGTAGCGATAATTCTGGAACAATCGTTTCAGAATCAATGCTGTAGTTTAAAAAAATGCGTATGCTTAATAAATAATGTTATCTGAAATAAACGTTTCAGAATTAGTGTAAAAAAAAATTATTTGAATATATTTTTAATCAGGTATTCTGACATTTTTTTAATTTTTATAGGATTTCTATGGAGAATGTAAGATTGTTTCCAACCTGTAAATGATGTCATAATATACTCAGCCATTAAATCAGCATCTTCAGTATCATCCATTTCCTTATTGTCCATCGCTTTTTGAACCGTTTCAGCTAAAAAATCAATAAAAATATCATTGTTTTTACTCATAAGGTTGCGAACTTCAAGGTCTTCAGGTGCTAATTCAAAAATAGTTTTAATACCAAGACAACCTTTTTCACAATCTACTATCCAGGATGCTTTATCATTAATAATGTTGATAAGAGCTTGCTTTGCAGATTTTTCTTTGGCCACTTTTTGCTTTACTTCACACATTGCTGTATCAAAATAATTGCTGATGCATTTCATAAATAATTGATGCTTGTCACCAATTGTATTATATAAACTACTTCTATTGATCTGCATTGCATCCACGAGGTCTTGCATTGAAGTAGCATTATATCCTTTTTCCCAAAAGACATTCATTGCTTTTTCAATTTTTTCAACTTCGTTAAATTCTACGCAGCGAGCCATTAAGTTTTAATTTAAAGTGCAAATATATAATTTTTTTTGGAACAAGCGTTTCAGAATGCAATTTTATTTTTAATTTCAGTTCTATTTAGTTTTATAAAGCGTAAAAATATTTATTTACTATAGGTTTATGGGATTATTATTTAGCTTATCAGTCGGCTGAAACCGCGCGTAATATAGCATTGAAAAGCATATTTCGAAAAAAAATTTCTTTTCTGTTTCTATTTATTTAAATTTATTTGTACTCTTCATCAGTTACAGCCTCTAACCAAACAGGCACGCCGTTTTGAGTATTTGTTATTGCGACTTGAACAAAATAAGTGTCAACACTGGCACCGTGCCAATGTTGAATATTAGGTGGACATTTGATTACATCTCCTTTACGAAGTATTTTTTTAGGTTGCCCTTTTTCCTGATAATATCCAACTCCATCAATTACCAGCAAAATTTGTCCGCCAGGATGAAGATGCCATTTTGTTCTTGCTCCAGGTTCAAAGGTCACATTTCCTACTGAGGTTGGATTAAGACTATCAGCAGCTATCAGCATTTGTAAATAAGCTGTACCTGTAAAATTAGTATTGGTAATTTTTTCTCCTTTGCCGAAAAGGATTGATTTTTGTGATGCTGTTTCTGTTGAAAGTATTGCTTTTTTTTGTGCTTTACAAGAAAAAGCGAATACTCCAAAAAGAAGTAGTCCTGCAATATTTTTAAGTTTCATCCTTTTAAATTTTAAAGATTGGTTTGATAAAAATTACCCAATTTATTTACCGCTTGCAATACATAATCGGGTTTCCAATAGGTTTCTATATGAGTAGCGCCATTAATAAGAAATAGTTCTTTGTTTTTTGCATTGGTAGCTTTGTTAAAAGCATCATCAGTCATATAAAAAGTATCGGCTTTACTACCCGCTATCATTAATAATGGTTGGTTTATCAAGTCCATATTGGTACTGGCATCAAACGTCATTAAATCCATCAGACTACTCTTTGTGTATTTAAATGTAGAATTTGGATGAGCATGTGTTTTACCGTAATACTCAAATCCTTCACGATATAAATCAAACGGTAGTGCTGCTATTTGTTTATCAGTGAGTTGCGTGTCGCCTACATACATAATTGTACCGCCTGCTGCTTCTTGGGCACGGGCATCAGAAGCTTCTTTTAATCGTTGCTGAATTGTTGAAAATTGTGAGTTCATAAAACCGTTACGCCTTACTACTCCTGAATTGAACATGCTTACTGTCGCTATTGCTTTAAATCTTTTGTCTGATTGGGCTGCCTTTAAAGAATAACCGCCTCCACCACAAATTCCTAATAATCCAAGTCTTGAAGTATCAACTCCTTTATATTGTGAAATAAAATCAGCCATTGCGTGTACGTCTTCAATTCGGTTTGCAGGTTTATCCACATTACGAGGCTCTCCACCGCTACCTCCTTGGTATGCAGCATCTGCCGTGATAGTGATATAGCCCTGTTCAGCTAATCGTTGTGCATATAATCCTGCCACTTGTTCTTTTACACCACCATTAGGATGGGCAATAACTACCGTAGGATATTTTTTTGAAGCATCGTAGTTGGCAGGAGTGTAGACATTAGCTACTATTGTAATCTCTTTAATTGTATAAGTAACAGGATAAATGTTTACTTTTCCCTTTACATTTTCGGTAATTGCTCCCTCATATACAAGAGTGTATGGGTTTTGCTTTTTTTCCTTTTGGGTAATTTGAGCACTTGACATCTGTACGGTTACTATTGAAATTGCTATTGTGATTATTAATGCTATTTTTTTCATTTTTTTTCTTTATTAATTATTTTTCTGTCTACTTTTCAACACTTCGTTTACTGTTTCTTTTGCTGCTTTAGTTTTCTTTCTTCCAATGATTGGTTGGATTACGCCTATAAATTCTTTCAATTGTTCAGGTGATATACCTACATTGAGAGAAATTGACAAATGGCCCTTTAGCATGGGTTCAGCATCACCAATTGAACTTATAACAGAAATTGTAACCAATTCTCTTTGAGAGTAGGTTAAAACATCTCTTTCAAAAATATCGGAAAACAAATGTTCTTTTAAAAAGGTATCTATTACCGGTGCAAAAGCTGAATATCCTGTAAGCGTATTCGGTTGTTGTGTTTTGGTAAGTTGTTCTAAAATGGTTTTGCCTCGTTGGTATTTATTGCCATCTTCTTTGATTGGAGAAGCTTCTTTGCCAGATTCATCGTTAATCCCTTTTGTTTTTCGTTCGTTAAGTACTTCCATAAAAGTTTGCAATCCTCTGATACTTCTCGGAAAACCGCAATAGGCATAGGTATGAATCAATATTTCTTTTACTTCATTGACGGTAAGTCCCGCTTCAAGACCTTTGTTTAACTCTGATTTTAGAGTGACTAAATCGCCTTTAGCTGTAAGTGACGCAATGGTAATAATGCTTTTTTCTTTTGCGCTTAAATTACTTTCGGTAGCTGTCAACTGTTTTGCTTTAACGTCATTAGGAGACAATGTAATGCATACAATCATGACTATTAAACTGAAAATTTTAAAATCCTTCATCTTTATTTTATTTACTGTTATTTCAAATATTTCAATTCTTCAGAATCCCTATTTTCTTTAACCATGTTTGTATTTCTTTTTCGGCTTCAATTTTCTTTTCACCTTCCATTACAAATAAAATTCCATCTCTTTCTTTACCTCCTTGAATGGAAAATCCTTCCAATATTTTGCATTCAGTGCATAGCTCTTTAATCTTATCAAAACTGCTTCCAATACCATAACCAGCATTGGTGTTAAACGGAATAATAGTTTTACCTTTTAAATTGTATTGACTTAAAAAACTTTTCATTGGCGGCGGTAATTGCATTCCCCAAGTTGGAAAACCTATAAAGACAGTATCATACTTTTCAATACTGTCAATTTTGGTTTTTAGCGGAGGTAAAAAACCAGTTTCATTTTCCTTGGCGACTTGATCAACAATTGCTTTGTAATTTTCAGGGTAGGGATTTTGAAGTTCTAGTTCAACTAATTTGCCTCCTGTTTGTTTATGAATGATTTGGGCAACTGTTTTCGTGTTCTTTGTTCGAGTCAGATAGACAATTAGAATACTATTTGTATTCAAAACATCTTTTTCTTGCTTAACAGTACTTTGTGCTTTGGAACAGCTCGAAAATAAACTAGCTGTTATTATCATTATTAAACAATATGTGGTTACTATTTTCAATTGAATTATTATTTAGGATTATATATCGGCTGTATTTAATTAATCCAATTTTTTGCTTTTTAACCATTTACTCATTAAATCAGCTACTTGTATATTATTTAAATCTGAAAACGGGAAGTGTGTATTTCCTTTGAGACCTGCCTCAGGAAGATGTACTACGGTTACATCACCACCGTATTTGTTTACTACATCTCGCCATAATCTCGCCATCTGTAGTCGTACTCTCCATCCGTCTGCCCCAGGATTGTTGGAGAGGCTTTCAGGAATATTATCACCATAATAAATGACAATCGGTATTTTAGTAAGTTTCATGAATTCTTTCATAGGAATCGAACTTGCTTCCAGTGAACCTGCCGAACTCGTTAAAGGGGATGGCACTTCACCTTCAGGAAATAAGAATCCACTACCGGGTTCGTAAGACACTATAGCTTTTACGTTTTGATTTTTTACAGCTGTAATCCATCCCATACCACCAGAATGGGAATGTGTAACCAAAATTGCAGCACCAATTTTGTTGAATAACGCTGAAACCGCATCCGAATTCACATTACTATCAATAGTACCAATGTTTGGAACCATCGAGCGAAAATATTGATTGAGTGTATTGGAATCTTTAGCAAATTGAACGCCTTCAAAATAATTGGGCCATACACCTACACGGAAGACATCAAACCATTGTTGTTCATCTGGAGTTGGATTAATCGTAGCTGCTACAGTACTTCTACCCGCATTTCCTCTTCTTGGTTGATCAATCACATAAACAGGAAAGTTTCTGCGTAGAAAAATATTTTGATACCCTTCTCGTCCGTCGGGCGTGCTTTCCCATGTTTTAGAAAACTGACCTATGCCGTGCCACATCACCAAGGGATATTTGCGCGCCTTTACAGGAATTTGATAAAAAACATAGGCGTGATCTCCACGAAACGTTTGTCCTTCAGGAGTAGGTTTGTACGGATCGAATGTGCCAGGATTGGTAATGATAGTTCCTCCAACAGCAAAACTTCCTTGCTCTTCAATTAGTAACGGTTTTAGTCTTGTGCTTTTTTGTGCGTAAAATGATGAATGGATCATCAATAACAAACAAAGTATGCTCCACAATTGAATTACTTTCTTTTTCATCATAATTTATATTTTTAAGCTTATAATCTACTTCTTTTTATTTAGTACTCTCAAATGCTTTTTCTATCACATCTAGTCTAGCTTTTCTATGATCGAAAAAATTACTTACCGACCCATCTTGCCTAAACTCAAAAACCTCATTTTTATTACTATCATATTCCGGCCAAAGCGGTAGTCCTTTTCCATTTGGATTACCCGTTTTAGCAAAGTTAACCCAATAGGCATTCATTATTTTACCGACTTCTTTATCTTTTGCAGTAAAAGTAATGCCATTTCTTTTCACAAGATTATCAAATACATAAGCAATCTCAGAGGCATGAGAGGCACCATATCGCATCCAATCTTTCATCGAGACAGGTACATAAGAGAAGAGATATAAATAGGCAGGTATCGATTTAGAAGTAAATGCTCTGGCAGTGAATCGGGCAGGCTCCGCCCAAACTTTATCGGTATTCACAAAGGCTAACATCTGAGCAAAATCAGTATTACCATCAGCATCGTAGGCTTCAGTTGCTTTCTTTTTATAGTTGCCAAACAATGATAATAATTCCTCCTTTGACTTCGCATTGACAAACCCTGCAGGAACCTCTGCACTATTTGATCCAATAATAATAGGAACCTTTGGTTGTCTGCCTGCCTTATAAGCACTCTCGGCAGTCTCCGTTACCAAACGGCCATCTAGTATCGGTCCTGGATAAGTTGTAGGACCACCTTGTCCGGCAGTTTCTTCTCCACCATCAACAATTTCAGCAGCACTTAATGCTCTTAGCTTGTTGAGCGCTTCGTTATTATCACCTTCGATATTGTATCTTTTGGCAAAGTTAAGTCCGATGGTTTCAGCCGATACCGGATAATGAATATCTGCATTTTCTTTGTCAATTGGACGCCCAGTTAGTACACCATCTCGTCCGCCTCCTGATTCAATAATTGCTTTCTTAAATAAGCCTTTTGCTGCGGGTATTGTTAAAAGCGAATGTACAGATACGCCACCGGCGGACTCACCAAAAATGGTTACATTTTTGGAATCACCTCCAAACTCAGCGATATTTTTTTTAACCCACTCTAATGCAGCAATCTGATCCATGTAGCCATAATTGCCTTTATATTCATTTGGGTTTTCTTTACTTAAAGCGGGAAACGCAAAAAAACCAAGACGTCCTAACCGATAATTGAAAGAAACAAGTATGACATCCTGCTTTGCAAATGCTGCTCCTGTAAAGTCATTTCCACCGCCACTGCCACCTACAAATCCGCCTCCGTGAATCCAAACCATAACTGGCAATTTTGATTTTTTTGTTACTGTAGCAGGTGTCCAGATATTGAGAAACAAGCAATCTTCAGCTGAATTTGGTGACATGCCGGCACCACGAGGCCAACTCGCCTGCGGACAATCAGCGCAAAATTTACTTACATCCCGCACTTCCTTCCAAGCAACCACTGGCTGTGGAGACCTCCAACGATTTGCACCCACTGGTGGTGCGGCATAAGGAATACCTCTGAATATGGAGATATCTCCTTCTGTTAGACCGCGAACAGTTCCTGAAGTCGTACGAATTTCCTTTGTAAGACTTTGTGAGACTGGTTGTTGTGCGTTTACGCAAGTAGTACAATAAAATAATGCAATTGCGATTACTATTTTTTTCATTTTTTAAATTTTATTGTCCAGGTGTCATTAGCTTAGTGAACGATAATGAGCCAAGTTTCCAACCATTGTTGTCTTTTATATATACTTCCGTAACCATAAATGGATTGGTAACTTCATTTCCTCCAACTACTGCCAATAGTGTAATTCTGTTTAAAAGTATCGCGGTATTACCAATAATGTTTACTGATACTTCGTGAATATCTGCTTTCTTGTAATGAATTCCTCCACTTTTAATCACATTGATTTCTTGGGTTTTTCCCCAACTTCCGCCCATATGGACAAAGACCGATTTATCATCAAACAAAGGGGTAAGTTTATCGACATTTTTATCGGCCATCCATTCCCATTTTTGTTTTGAAAGTTGAATCACTTCCTGTTCAGCGGCAGTAGCAGTTTGTGCAAAGGACTTGTTTGCCAATAGAATGAGTATCAGTAGTCCGAAAATTGACTTTTTCATAATGCGATTAATTTTTAATTAGTATATTTTTTCTTTTTTTCTATTTCTGAATTTGATGCGTGTCTCGTACACTGCTGAATGTTAAGGCTAAAAGTTTCCAATTCTTCCCTTGTTTTTGATAGACTTCTGTTACCGTAAACTCAGTTGTGACTTCACTTCCTCGTACAACAGCCTGAAGGGTAATTCTGTTCCAAACGATTGCCGTTTTTTCGAAAATTTCTACTGTTGCATCATGAACCTTAGCATTCTTATACCAAATTTTACCCGTTTTAATAATGTCGAGTTCCTCGTCTTTTTTCCACGTACCACTCATATGAACAAATTTTGATTTGTTGTCAAAGAGTGATTCAAGTTTGTCTACATCTTTATCAGCCATCCATAGCCATTTTTGTCTTGACAAGTCCAATAATTCCTGTTCCGTTTTTTGGACGCTTTTAGATTTGATGTTTGGTGTACTTGTTTGTGCATATGACCATTGCATGCTAGTAAAGAATAATAATCCTAATAATAACTTTTTCATTTTAAATAATTTATTTGGTTTAAAATATTCTATTTTCTAATTAATTATTTTTTTTTGACGGTGCTTCCACATCAGAAAAAGCTTGAACAAAGGCAGGTAATCGTTCACCCAAAATTGGAATTGTATCCAATTGTTTATTGAATTCCTTTAATTCATCTGTGGTAAATTTTACATTATCTGCACCTATATTTTCCAGCATGTGGGCCATCTGTGTAGTACCTGGTATTGGAACAATCCAAGGTTTCTGTGCCAATAACCAAGCCAATGAAATTTGGGCAGGAGTAGCCTGTTTTTGTGTCCCCCAGTTTTTTAATAGATGTACTATTTTCAAGTTATTAGGTAAATTCTCTGGTGAGAAACGAGTCTCATTAGCTCGAATATCGCCTTGAGCGAAGTGTGTATCGGTATCAATGGCTCCAGTAAGAAAACCCACACCAAGTGGACTCCAAGGGACGAAACCAATACCGAGTTCCTCACAAAGTGGAATAATTTCTTTTTCTGGGCCACGCCATAGTAAAGAATATTCGTTTTGAATCGCAGTAATAGGATGAATAGCATGTGCTCTCCTTACGGTTTGAGTTCCCGGTTCGGACAATCCGTAATGCAATATTTTACCTTCTTTTATTAAGTCCTGAATAGCTCCAACTACATCTTCAATTGGCACTTGCGGATCAACACGATGTTGATACAATAAATCAATTCGGTCTGTACGAAGTCGTTTCAGCATTCCTTCCACTACAATTTTGATGTGTTCAGGGCGACTGTTTAAGCCAGGTAATCGCTTGCCTGTTTCTTGGTCAATATTCCAACCAAACTTCGTTTCGATGACTATTTTGTCGCGAAAAGATGCTACACCTTCTCCAAGAATTCGTTCCACTTCAAAAGGGCCGTAAGCCTCAGCAGCATCAAATAGCGTAACCCCTTTATCAAAGGCTGTTCGAATGATGTTGAGCATTTCTGGTCGAGAGGGAATTGTAGTCTGATACGTACGACTCATGTTTTGAACCCCGAGACCAATGCTAGAGACTTCAAGTGAAGCGCCAAGTTTTCGCTTGTTAGACAAGGGTTGAAAATTGTCATTTTTTAAATGATTATCTTCTGATTTTATAGATTGAGCTAATGAATCAAAAGGGAGTATAGCACTTCCAGCCAATGCTAATCCTGCGGTTTTTAAAAGACTTCTACGATTCATAATTATTTTTTTATAATTCTATTTTATACTCGCTTAACCATTTTACCATGTCAGGATCTCTGTGGTCAAAAAACAAACTTTCTTTCGTGTCCAGTGTCTGAATCATTTGCATATCATCTGCTGATAATTCAAAATCGAAAATGGTGAAGTTCTCCCTCATTCTTTCTTTTCGTACTGATTTTGGAATAGCAACCACGCCTCTTTGGATTAACCAACGAAGAATAATTTGCGCAATGCTTTTATCATGTTTATTGCCAATTGAAATTAGCAAGTCATTATGGAATATGTTATTTTTTCCTTCTGCAAATGGTCCCCAAGATTGAATTTGTACGTTGTTATTCTGAAGAAATTCTTGAGTACTAATTTGTTGATGAAATGGATGTGTTTCAATTTGGTTAACAGCAGGTGTAAAACCACTATTAGCAATCAAATCCATCATTCTGTCCGGATGAAAATTCGCAACACCAATTGCTCTGATTTTACCTTCAGCATATAATTCTTGCATAGCCCTCCAAGATCCAAAAATATCTCCATAAGGTTGATGAATAAGATATAAATCCAGATAGTCTAGTTGCAACAGGTCTAATGATTTTTGAAAAGCAGCTTTTGTTTTTTCATAACCAGCATCTTGGACCCATACTTTTGTTGTAATAAACAATTCTTCTCTAAGCACACCACTTTTCTTAATGGCATTACCTACGGCAGCTTCATTCCTATACGAAGCCGCTGTATCGATTAAACGATAACCACAATCGATCGCTTCTAATACTACTTTTTCACATTCAGTAGCATCCGGAATTTGGAAAACACCGAATCCTAAAATTGGCATTTCTACTCCGTTGTTTAGTTTTATATTTTGCATGATTTTTTAATTTAAAGTTACTATAAATATTCCTGGCAATTAGGATAACTTATAGTACTCTGCAAATTTCCGACCTGAAAATGAGGTTGTTGGTATATGGATTACTGATTGTTCTACCAATATTACTTATTGGACTTACTATATGATAATTGCTATCTCTAAATACCTAAATTTGTATTATAAAATGAAAATTAGTATGAATAAAATAGTCAAGTTTAATACCATTACTGAATATAATGTATTTAACAATAACAAAACTTTACATCCATTAATAAGTGTTATTGATTTTTCAAAAGCCGACGAAAGATCTTGGGAAGGAGAGAAGACTGTTAGAATTTATTATGGCTTTTATTGCATCTTTTTGAAAGATATAAAATGTGGTGATTTGCGATATGGTTGTAATTACTATGACTACCAGGAAGGCACATTGGTTTTTGTTGCTCCAGGGCAAGTAATGGAAGTAGAAACGGATGGTAAAGTATATCAACCAAAAGGACATGCCTTAGTGTTTCATCCTGATTTGATACATGGCACTTCTCTTTTTAAAAGTATAAATGATTATAATTTTTTCAGTTATAATGCCAACGAAGCTTTGCATTTATCAGAACGCGAAAGACAAGTTGTTTTAGACTCTTTTTCAAAAATTCAGTTAGAATTGCAACTCGGGGTAGATAAGCATAGTAAGAAACTTATAGCTTCAAATATTGAATTGTTTTTAAATTATTGTGAACGGTTTTATGACAGGCAATTTATAACTAGAGAAAATGTTAATAAAGGAATTTTAGAAAAATTTGAAGAGGTGTTAAACAGTTATTTCACAACTGATAAACCCAACACTATCGGATTGCCATCTGTTGCTTATTGTGCGGATGAACTACATTTATCAGCCAACTATTTTGGTGATTTGATAAAAAAGGAAACCGGTAAATCTGCTCAGGAATACATCCAAAATAAAATAATTGATGTTGCAAAAGACAAAATTCTGGTAGACCATTTGACTGTAAACGAAATCGCTTATCAGTTGGGCTTTAAATATCCTCAGCATTTTTCCAGATTGTTTAAACAACGAGTAGGGTATACGCCTAATGAATACAGAAGTTTGAACTAATTAAATTTTTTCGGCTTTTTGTCAATGGAACTCTTTTCAACAGAAAAATTATTTCTTACTGTTTTCATTTTCTCACTCACATTTTTATTCAAGCATTTAATCCTATTTTTATATGCTTGTTACGCTTTTTATACTCCATTATTTTGCTTGTATTTTTAAGTGTGATTGGCATATTTCAGAATTAATTCTTCTGGAAAAAGAGGAGAGGAAAGGGAGAAGTTTTTTTTAGTGTTTTACTGTGTAGAATGAGAATAACTCCGCTGAGACTTTATAGTAGAATGATAAAAACAAAAAACCCGAAACTTTCGTTTCGGGTTATACTGGCGGAGAAAGAGGGATTCGAACCCCCGGACCTGTTACAGTCAACAGTTTTCAAGACTGCCGCATTCGACCGCTCTGCCATTTCTCCAGTATGTCGCTTTCATTATCTGATTGCGAGTGCAAATATAAGAACCTTTTTTGGTTATGCAAATCTATTTTTAGAAAAAAAGCATCTATTTTCAGGGCTAATTTTTAAAGGTTTCATTTTCTTTACTTTAGATGAAACTTATTTTTATAAAATAGTAATGAATGGGGTTAATACTTTACATATTCGGTTATCTCTAGCCCATATCCAATCATTCCTACCCGTTTTGTTCCTTCAGTATTGGATACTAATCTAATTTTTGAGATGTCAATATCATGTAATATTTGCGCTCCGATACCAAAATCTTTGCTGTCAATAACAATTTTAGGCGCTTTCATTTCACCTTGCGCTTGTAATGATTTAAGTTCAGCGATACGATTCAATAAATTTACGGATTGCATGTCCTGATTGATGAAAATAACAGCACCTTTTCCGGCTTCGTTTATTACTTGAAACATATCATCCAGTTGTTGGTCTGCGTTATTGGTCAATGTGCCTAACAAATCATTATTCACCTGTGACGAATTGATTCTGGTTAAAATCGATTCACCCAAATTCCAAGTTCCTTTAGTTAAAGCAATATGTATTTGCTTATTAGTCGTTTGTTGGTATGCTCTTAGTCTAAAAGTACCAAAACGAGTCTCAATGTCAAAATCTTCTTTTTTAACGATCAAACTATCGTGTTGCATTCTATAGGCCACTAAAGCTTCGATGGACACTAATTTCAAATCGAATTTTTTAGCCACTTCTACTAATTGTGGTAAACGAGCCATCGAACCATCTTCGTTCATGATTTCTACAATCACACCTGCTGATTTAAATCCAGCTAATCGAGCAAAATCTATAGCGGCTTCGGTATGTCCTGTTCTTCTTAATACACCACCTTGTTTTGCAATAAGGGGGAATATATGTCCCGGACGTGCTAAATCATGTGGTTTAGTTTTAGAATCAACTAATGATAAAATAGTTTTTGCTCTGTCTCCAGCAGAGATTCCTGTAGTTACTCCATTGCCTCTTAAATCTACCGAAACAGTAAAAGCGGTTTCCATTGGATCCGTATTGTTGCTTACCATTACATGCAATCCCAATTCTTTACAACGGCTTTCTGTCAGTGGAGCGCAAATTAATCCTCTACCGTGTGTTGCCATGAAATTTATCATTTCTGGTGTCACTTTTTCGGCTGCAGCCAAAAAATCTCCTTCATTTTCGCGGTCCTCATCGTCAACAACAATGATTATTTTTCCTTGGCGAATATCTTCTATCGCTTCTTCAATTGTGTTGAGTTGTATGTTATTTGTAACCATTTGTGTTGTTAATTTTGTGATGGTAGTATTTTTTTAATTATTTTTTGGAATGGAGCCAGAATAACGTCCATATTTATTAATCCAATATCGTTTGTGGCTCTATATGTTAATAAAACCGCTAATGGAGTCAGGATAAATGAGGATAACCAAGCTCCCATAAAAGGAGTCATTCCGTTTTCCTGTGCTATTCTTTTTCCAAAAGTATTTATAAAGTGAAATGTAATAAAGATTAAAATTGCAAAAACAATTGGAAGTCCTAAACCACCTTTTCTGATGATTGCTCCTAATGGTGCTCCAATGAAAAACATTAGAAAACAGGCAAATACAATTACAAATTTATCGTAAAAAGCCAATAAATGTTTATTGATATTTTTTTGTTTGTTGTCTAGTTCTGCTTTAGTGGTATCGATGGAGTAGGTTGTGCTGGCAAGATTACTGACTGCTATTTTTAAAATATCCGATTTTTGTTCTAAAGTATACAATGACAAAATATCTTTAGGAAGCGGTTTTCTTTTTGGTGCTTTCTCCAGTTTTTTATTTAAAGGAATACCAACTCGCATGTTGCTATTTTCAGAAAATGAAATAATGTCATTTTTTATGTTTTTGTTCAATGAATCCAAAGTGTATTTTAATTCATTAACAGTCAGCATTGTGTTCGTGTTTGCCACACTTTCATCGGTTACATCGGTCTTGTTTAATTCAGATAAATCGATGTTTATGATGTGTTTTTTAAAGGAGCTTTTGGCAAAAGGCATTTTAATGCGATCTTCATACTTTTTAGGAACAATATCCTCGTAGTAGTATCCGTCGTTAAGCACCAATTGTAAAATACTGGATTGTTCACTGCTGATTAACTCACCATCTTTTGCTTTGATTACGGTTTTACTTCCGTCACCAATGTTTGATTTTTTGTGAATTGTCACACCGGTAAGAATATTGCCTTGTTCACCGGATTTTTTATTCACCTTAATGTTGTAAAACCCCACATCATTAAACTGACCTTCGGCTATAGCCAATGCCGGTTTTACCTGCGCAATGTTTTTTCTGAAATTGATAAATTTGTATTCCGCATAGGGAATAACATTATTCGAAAAAAAGAAAGCTACAATACTTAATAAAATGATAAAAACAGTCAGACTTCTCATGGCTCTTTGCAACGAAATCCCAGAAGATTTCATCGCTGCGAATTCATAATTCTCAGCTAAATTACCAAAGGTCATTATGGAAGCCAATAGTATAGAAAGAGGCAATACCAATGGTACAATTCTAGGCATGGAAAATGCCAGGAATTTAATAATCATTAATAAATCTAAATCTTTTCCAGCCAATTCTGATATGAATAACCAGACGGTTTGAAGTATAAAAATGAAAAATAGGATTACAAATACCGTAGTAAATGTAGTCAAGAATGTTTTTAATAAGTATTTGTCAAGAATTTTCACCGAATAGATTAATCTAATTTGTTGATGTAGTAATTTGGATATTTACTTTCCGCAAATGTAAATTGATTTTTTGACAAAGGTTGGTTGGTTTTGAAAGAATTAACCGTTAAAGTTGTTTTTGTACCTTTTTTACCCACTTCTATTAAGTTATAGATGTGTTTGGTTTGGATATCAATCCCTAGTAATACTTCTTTTCTCTGATCTTTAGAATTGGTAGGAACCAATTTTATATACTGAATTTTTCGGCCTTTTACGTTCTGTAAAATATCCATATTGTATTTATAACCCGTATTGAAAAAAGTTAACATTTTTGAAGGTGTAATAGCATTATCGTCTTTTTCGTTGACTTTAGAAATAGTAATTTCCTCATCTTCCGGAACAATAGTGTATGTTTTTTTACCATCAAAAATTTTAGTCACTCCCATGAAATTCAAGACATATTGATTTCCCTTCATGGTTACATTTCCTTTACTGTCCTGATTGATGTTTTCTTTAGCGTTATTCAAAGAATACTTGAAATCGATTACGATTGTATTGTAGCTTTTTACTTTGGCGGTAACTTGATCTAAAAGTTCTTTTGCTTTTTTGTCTTGTGCTTGTATTGAGAAACTAAAAAATAATAATGCTGCAATTAAAAGAAATTTTTTCCCCATATTTTCTGTATTGTTTTTTTTAGATTCTTGAATTTTTGATTTCATGGTATTAGTTGTTTTGTTCATTGTTGAAAAATTGATCAAGAGAACTCATGTCCAGAATGTTTACACTGCGTGCTTTACTTCCTTCAAAAGGGCCTACAATTCCTGCAGCTTCGAGTTGATCAATCAATCGACCTGCTCTGTTGTAGCCTAGTTTTAGTTTTCTTTGTAACAATGAAGCCGAACCTTGTTGTGCATTTACAATGATTTCGGCAGCTTCTCTAAACAAAGTATCTCTATCGGAGATATCCATATCAAGATTAATGCCACTTTCCTCCCCAACGAACTCAGGAAGTAAATAAGCTGTTGCATATGCTTTTTGTGAACCAATGAAATCAGTGATTTTCTCCACTTCGGGAGTGTCGATAAAGGCACATTGTACCCGTACCACATCATTTCCGTTAGTATAAAGCATATCACCACGTCCTATTAATTGATCGGCACCTTGAGTATCCAGAATGGTTCGGGAATCAATTTTTGAGGTAACTCTAAAAGCTATTCTCGCAGGAAAATTGGCTTTTATTAAACCTGTAATTACATTCACAGACGGTCTCTGTGTCGCTATAATTAAGTGAATTCCAATAGCTCGCGCCAGTTGTGCCAAACGTGCAATAGGAACTTCGACTTCTTTACCGGCAGTCATAATTAAATCGGCAAACTCATCCACTACAAGAACGATGTATGGCAAAAATCGGTGTCCGTTTTCAGGATTCAGTTTTCGAGCTTTAAATTTATCGTTGTATTCTTTTATGTTACGCACCATCGCATCTTTCAACAAAGAATAACGGTTGTCCATTTCCACACAAAGTGAATTTAATGTGTTGACCACTTTTGCATTATCCGTAATAATAGCATCATCCATGTCAGGAAGCTTGGCTAAATAATGTCTTTCAATTTTATTAAAAAGGGTCAGCTCTACTTTTTTAGGATCGACCAAAACAAACTTAACTTCGGCTGGATGTTTTTTGTACAAAAGAGAAGTCAGAACGGCATTCAAACCAACAGATTTTCCTTGTCCGGTAGCTCCCGCCATCAATAAGTGAGGCATTTTGGCTAAATCCACGACAAATGTTTCATTCGAAATTGTTTTTCCAAGAGCGATTGGTAATTCCATTTCGGCTTCCTGAAATTTGGCAGAGCCAATAACACTTTTCATAGAAACCATCGTTGGATTCTTATTAGGAACCTCGATTCCTATAGTTCCTTTTCCAGGAATAGGAGCAATGATACGAATTCCTAATGCCGAAAGGGACAACGCGATATCGTCCTCCAGACTCTTGATTTTTGAAATACGAATTCCCGCTTCCGGAACAATTTCATATAACGTAACCGATGGTCCAACGGTCGCTTTTATCTGTGCAATTTCTATTTTGTAATTGCGAAGCGTATCAACAATTCGGTTCTTATTTTCTTCTAATTCTTCTTGGTTGATGGTAATTCCTCCGGTCGAATATTCTTTTAATAAATCAATCGTAGGGAATTTGTAATTGGATAAATCCAAAGTTGGATCAAATAATCCAAAATCAGCAACCAATCGAGAGGCAAGATTTTCCTCTATAATATCTTCTTCCGGAGCCGATTCTATTACAAAAGATTCGTCAGCATTCGATATAACTTCTGGAGTTGCAACTGGTGTAACTTGCATAGCAAGTGGTTTTGCAACGGGATCTCTGTTGATATCCGATGAATTGCTGATAGTTGGTTTCAAGGCTTCTTTGTTAATTTCGAATTGTGAACCATTCGTTTTTAAATGAATGTCATCCAGTTCGTCTTCAACAACAGCAAATTCTTCCAGGTTATAACCACTTTTGCCATTATTTAGCGGATTAGTGATTGGAATCGCCTTCATTTCTTTTTTGGTAGTATCAAAAAAGGACTGAATACTTTCCGGCGAAAGCTTTATTTTGAAAATTATATAAATGATTAGTCCGAATAGCAAAATCAATAATGTTCCTGTTTTTCCGATGTAATCCTGCAGGAATAAATTCAATTCATATCCAACAGTTCCTCCTAATTCAGGTGCTGAAGTGGCAAAAAATCCAAATAAAACGGATAAGATAATAATCACGAATAAATCCCAAAACCAAATATTCTTGAGCTTTCCTAGAGAAATACCAAGAACCATGTATATTCCGGTAAGGAAAAATAAGCGCACAAATATAAATGCAGCAATTCCAAAACCTCTGTAAATAAGTAAATCAGCTAAAAATGCGCCAAATTTCCCCAACCAATTATGAACTATTTCAGCTCTGTTAGTTAGTTCTCTAACAGCGCTTTGATCTTGTTGTCCGTAAATGAAAAAGGAAATAAACGCAAATAATAAAGCTATTGAAAATAATACCAAAAGAGATCCAAAAACAATTTTGTGTTGTTTGGTGATTCTTAATCGATTATTCCCCTCAGCTTTAGCATCGTTTTTTTTATCTAAAGGTGCTGTTTTTTTTATTTTTGCCATTCTTGATTATAATAATATCTAAAGTAATATTGGGATATATATGATTAAACCGATTGCTATCGCTGTTAAAGCAGCAAAAAATACTGCTCCTGCCGCAATATCTTTAATAAATCCAATTCTTTCATGATAATTAGGATGAATAAAATCAGCTACTTTTTCAATTGCTGTATTTAAACCTTCGATACTCATCACCAAACCAATGGCTAAAGTTTGAAAAAGCCATTCCGTTTTAGAGATGCCAAAATAAAATCCGGCAATGGTCATCAATATTCCTATTGAAAATTGTACCATAATACTGTGCTCTGTGGTAATCAATTTTAAGGCACCCTTAAAAGCATAAGTGACACTTTTTAATCTCCCGGTAAAGAAAGTATTATCTTTTTGAAATTCCATTCGGATGCTGTTAAAGTACCGCTAATGCAGCTTCGTAGTTTGGTTCGTCTGCAATTTCAGCAACTTGTTCCGTATGTGTAATTGTTCCGTTTTCATCAACAACAATAATAACTCTTGAATGTAATCCAGCCAAAGGTCCGTCAGTAATTTCTAAACCATTTGTTTTACCAAAACTTCCTTCTGAAAAATCAGATAAGTTAACTACATTTTCAAGTCCTTCCGCACCGCAAAAACGTTTTTGAGCAAATGGCAAATCTCTTGAAATACATAAAACAGTAGTATTCTCTAAAGTACTGGCACTTTCATTAAATCTTCTAACTGATGCAGCACAAGTTCCAGTATCAACACTTGGAAAAATATTTAGAACTAATTTTTTTCCAGCAAAGTCAGCTAGTGAAGTGTATGAAAGATCAGTTTTAACTAATTTAAAATCAGCGATTTTTGTTCCTACTTTTGGTAATTCCCCTGAAGTCTGTACTGGATTTCCCCCTAATGTTATTGAAGCCATAGTGTTTGTTTTTTAATGAGGTTCAAAAGTATGAAAATTATTTAAGAATTTGTCCTCAAATGTCGTGATAAGTTTACCATTTGGGTTCAAATTATCAACCGTAAGATTCCAATGTGTTCAATAAAAAAACGCACTCGTTGCGGAGTGCGTTTTAGAAATATTGAATTAAAAATTCCTTTATTTGTCGATAGAACCCAAAACACGTTTCATGAAAGTGTTTAAAGCTTCTTTTTTATCAGTTCCGGTTTTCACCAGTTTGTTAACTTCCAAAGCGCCGTACATATTAGAAATTAATTCCCCTATAACATCTAATTCTTCATCTTTCAATGACGAAATTTCAGTCATTGCTTCCAGAACTTCGATTGTTTCTATGATGTAATCTTCATCATTTTCTTCTATAAACTGCGTTAAATGCTTAATTACGGGTAATTTCATATTTTTAAAAGTTTAAAGTTTAATGTTTTTAAAGTTTTTAAAGTTTTAAGGTTTTTGAGCTGCTGTTGCAGTATACTCTGTAAGTTTAGCATTAAACTTATTTATAAAGTCAGGCAACTTTAAACTTTAAACTAAGAAATGATTAAACTATTTCGTTTACTAATTCAATTAGTACTTCTTGTTTATTGGTTTGTGTTTCGTTTACCAATTTACCATTTACAAAAGTGGCAAAAGTTGGTAAATTACTCACATTCGCTAATTTTCTGGATTCTGGAAAATTCTCAGCATCAACAAGAGCAAAAGTAATTGCTTCGTTTTCTGAAGCTAATTTTTTGAATTTTGGCTTCATAATTCGGCAATTTCCGCACCATGATGCCGAAAATTGAACGACTACTTTCTCGTCTTTTGCAATTAAATCCTGTAACGTATCTTCGGTTAATTCGATTAACATATTTATTGAATTTCAAAATGCAATTGCAATAGCAATATTCAATGTTTTAATTGAAATTTGGTATTGCAATTGACATTGTTATTGAATTAGTTTAAACTTAAGTATTCAGCAGTACTTTTTCTGTCAGCACTCATTGCTTCTTTTCCAGCTTCCCAGTTTGCAGGACAAACTTCTCCTTTTTCTTGAATGTGTGCATAAGCATCAACCATACGTAAATATTCATTTACATTACGACCTAATGGCATATCGTTTACACTTTCGTGGAAAATTTTTCCAGTTTCATCAATAAGGTAAGTTGCTCTGTATGTTACATTAGAACCTTCAATAATGATAGAATCAGTATCTTCGCTGTAGCTAGTTGATTCAACATCAAGGATTCCTAAAATATTAGATAAGTTTCTGTTTGTATCAGCAAGAATTGGATAAGTAACACCTTCAATTCCACCATTGTTTTTTGCAGTATTTAACCATGCAAAATGCACTTCATTGGTATCGCAAGATGCACCTATAACAATTGTATTTCTTTTTTCGAATTCTGGTAAAGCCGCTTGAAAAGCATGTAATTCAGTTGGGCAAACGAATGTAAAATCTTTTGGGTACCAAAATAAAAGTACTTTTTTGTTGTTATTTACAGCTTCTTCGAAAATGTTGATTTTTAAATTATCACCCATTTCAGAGATAGCGTCTACTGCAATACTTGGAAATTTTTTACCTACTAATGACATTTTATTTACTTTTTTAGTTATTTTTTTGATGGTGCAAAAGTAGTTATACTAAAAGTAAATAGGAATAGCAGTTGATTATAAATATTTATTTCAAAATAGGGAATTACTATACTGTTATTTTCGAAAGATTTAAGGTGTTAATTATAGGAAGTTAACCTCCACAGGAAGAGTTCCTTTGCATTTTGTGTTTTCCAAAAGTTGTTCGGCGGCGGCTTCTTGAAATTCTGCAAAATCTTGATACATTTCTACAATTCCCAAAGCATGTTCTAGATTTGGAATTATTTGTAATGCATACGGATTCCCAAAAACATACAAAACACATTTTTTGGTGGTGAATAAGTTGCCTAAAAATTGAAGTACGGAGTCTTCAATGTCAAAATTGTTTAAAGGTTTTGCCTTTGGAACAAATAAAGAAATAACTAGTGTGTCAAATCTATTTAAATTTGTTTCTAATTCCTTAAAAACGGATTCACCTCCAGTTTCATAACTAAATTCTGGGGAAGGCAAAGCGTTTGTCAAGCTTTTAAAAAACACAGTATCGGTATTTTTATAAATGCTGATTTTGGCGAAATCTTCTCTGTTTTTAGCATCAAAAACGGTCACGGTATTGTGATTGTCTTTTATTTTTGTAATGGAGTTTTGAGCAATTTTCAGGTTTAATTTCGAAGTGGTTTCAAAATCAAAATCATTTTCTGAAAGGTTTGGCAAGTTCAGATTTCCGTCTGTGATTCCTGCTTTTTGTTTGCATTTCCAAATGCGTTGAAAACTGGCTTCAATTCGCTCTGGAGTTGCGTTTTTTAGGATTTCCTGAATTCCTTCGGGAACATTTTCGGCAAAGCATAACACATCATTTCCGGCATTGAAAGCTTCCCATTCCAATTGTCCTTTTTGATCGTATAATTTAGAAACGCTGTGCATGTTCAACGCATCCGAAATCACTAATCCATCATATCTCAATTGCTTGCGCAAAAGTGTTTCGATCACGGATTTTGATAACGTCGCCGAAGTATCTTTTCCTTCGTTCAAAGCTGGAACGGCCAAATGACCAATCATAATTGAATCGACATTATTCTCGATTCCTTTTATAAATGGAACTAATTCATTGGCTAGTAATTCGTCCAATGTTTCTTTTAAAACCGGTAATCCTAAATGTGAATCGACATTGGTATTTCCGTGTCCGGGAAAATGTTTGAGGCATCCTAAAATCCCTACATCATTCATTCCTCTAAGATATTCCAGCGCAAAATCAGCTACTTTTTCTTTGTTTTGACCAAAAGAACGGTACCCAATTACCGGATTATTCGGGTTGTTATTGATGTCCGCCAATGGCGCTAAATTATAATGAATCCCAACGGATTTTAAGTCTAGACCTATTTGTTTCCCCACTTCGTAAACCAAATGTTTTTCACTTTCAGGCAAAGCGCCAAGAGTAATTGCATATGGATATTGAGGTGTTTTTTCGACGCGCATGGCTAATCCCCATTCGGCATCAATACTCATTAATAACGGAGTTGTAGCACAATTCTGGTACCTGATAATGAGTTCCTTTAAACGTTGAAAACTATCATCATTCAGGACTACTTTTTTCTTGGTTTCATAATTCGTTGCGGCACTGGCTCGGCTATGAAAAAAAGTCAATCCGCCTATATTGTAATCTCTAATTAATCGTTCAGTAGCCTGAATATTTTCCTCGGTATCATTGATGAAAACGGCTGGAAAGAAAAATTGTCCTATTTTATGTTCTAATGTCATTCTGAAACAACTTTAAATGGTAAAATTAAATATCTGATTTCTTTCCAAAATCGGCTGGAAAAATCAAAAATCGTGATAAAATTAATCCTGGTATGGTTGCTAAAAACACCCAAATAAAGAAATTTCCATACCCCAAATATTCTTGAATATAACCGCTTATCATTCCTGGAAGCATCATTCCTAATGCCATAAATCCGGTTGCAATGGAGTAGTGGGACGTTTTTGATTCTCCATCGGCCACATAAATTAAATACATCATGAAAGCGGCAAAACCAAATCCATAGCCGAATTGTTCTGCGATTACCGTTGCATAAATATAGAAAACAGAGCCAGGGTGAAAATGTGACAATAAAATGAATCCAATTATGGGTAAGTGCATGGCTAAAATCATGGGTAACATCCATTTTCCTAATCCATCTCTAGAAATAACAATGCCTCCTAAAATTCCTCCAATAGTAAGCGAAATCACACCAAAAGTTCCATAAATCACACCAACATTTTGTGTGGTTAAACCCATTCCGCCTGCAGTTATTGGGTCTATTAAAAAAGGAGTCAGCATTTTTAACAATTGGGATTCCCCTAATCTGAATAATAGAATGAACGCCAAAACTAAACCAATTTGTTTCTTTTGAAAAAAAGTTGCAAAAACAGCTCCAAAACTCTTATTTGGAACTGATTCTGCTTTTGTTTCTGAGATTTTTGCTTCAATTTTTGGAGTCGAAAAATAATTATAAATGGTAATTACAGTCATAATTAATCCTACAACTACCATCGTATACGACCAAGCTTTTTGTTTATCACCATACTCTTGTTCCAAATAACCGGCAATAACTACGATTAATCCGTTTCCGGTAAGCATGGAAAGTCTGTAAAAAGTACTTCTGATACCAAGGAAAAAGGATTGTTGGTCTTTTTCTAAAGCCAACATATAAAATCCATCACTCGCCACATCATTAGAGGCAGATGCAAATGCGGCAACCCAAAAAACGGCTAAACTGATAACGAAAAAATTACTCAAAGGAATCGTTAAACCCACAATCAAAAAAGCTAGTGAAATGAGCAATTGCATACTTAAAAACCACTTTCTCTTAGTAGAATAAAGATCAATAAACGGACTCCATAACGGTTTAATTACCCAAGGTAAATACAGTAAACTAGTATAAATTCCAATATCTTCATTATTGATTCCGAGGTTTTTATACATAATCACCGATACCGAAATAATAATGGCATAAGGCAATCCGGAAGCAAAGTTTAAAACGGGAATCCAATACCAAGGTCTATTGTCTGTTTTCATTTTTAGCGTATTATATTCGATTAAATTTTATAGCGTAAAGTTCACTAAAGTTGGGTCACTTTCATTACCATAAAAATCAATGAATGTAATCGCGCAGGTTGTATTTTTGTCTAATTTGTATGTTGGAATCACAACTTCAACAGTATCAACATTGTCTTTGAATGCTATTTTATCAAGAATTTGGCTTGGATCGTTTACATCAATTTTTGAATTGAATTTGGCACCATAAACCATAACATAACGCACTTTACTGTACAAAGGATACGTAACATTGAATCTTGATGAAATAGGATCTATCAAAATGTTATTCGCTGTGGGTACGATAGCCATTTTTTTTACTGAACTAGGAACCACAGTAGGAAGAGCTGGATATTTGTATTGGTTTTCTGTTAGTAATTTGGTCACACTTTGATTTTTATTCAAAAATGATTTGGCACTAAAAAAAGCATTTCCCTGAATGTTTTTGTAGGATCTGGTGATGTCTATTTGATTCGGAATTTCATTTGGATTATTCCATCTTTTATCAGAATCCGTGTTGATTTTATAGGTTCCGTTACCAATGTAGATTGCGGTATTCGTTGAATTTTCAGACCACCAGCGCAATAATTTCGAATAAGAAGCTTTAGGATGATCCATGCTCCAGTACAATTGCGGAACAAGGTAATCAATCCATTTGTTTTCCATCCAAGCCAACGGATCAGCGAATAAATCGTCATAATTAGTTTGTCCTGCTTCTGTTTCGGAACCTTTTGGATCCACAGATTTATTTCTCCAAACTCCAAACGGACTGATACCAAATTGTACCCAAGGTTTGATGTTTTTAATAGAAACTGAAACATCTTTCACAAAAGTATTGACATTCGAACGTCTCCAATCTTCTATACTCATTCCGTTTCCATATTTTTTGAAAGAATCGGTATCATTAAATACTTCTCCTTTTATTCTGTACGGATAAAAATAGTCGTCAAAATGTATGGCATCAATGTCATAATTTTGAACTACTTCTTCCACAACGGTCAATAAATGTTTTTGAACTTCTGGTAATGCGGGATTGTAATAATATTTCCCACCGTATTTAATCATCCAGTCCGGATGTTTGAAATAGTCATGTTCCGGACTTAATAGTGCGGTATTGTAATCCATTGTAGCACGATATGGATTTAACCAAGCATGAAATTCAAATCCACGGGCATGAGTTTCAGCAATCATCCAAGCCAATGTGTCAAAATAGGGTTTTGGAGCTTGTCCTTCTTTTCCAGTCAAAAAACGGGACCAAGGCGCTAATTTTGTTGGGTAAAAAGCATCGCCGACACTTCGAATCTGAACAATTACGGCATTATAATTTAGTTTTTTATACGTGTCTAAAATCTCAATATAATCTGCTTTTTGTTTGGCAACATTATCAGTACTGGTTTTTGGCCAGTCAATATTTACCACGGTAGCAATCCAAACGGCTCTAAATTCATTTTTTGGATTTGTTGCCATTGCTTGTGCGTTACCATTCCAAAAAGAAAGTAAAAGGAACGAAATAAGCAAAAGGGTGTGCTTGTAATTTTTCATTAGAGTCTTGTTTATAAAGTATTCAAAAATAGTTTTTTTAGTGAAATTTACCAGTTAAAATGGTTTTAAAATTTGACTTATTTTAACAGCGCAATTTCTTTGCCAATTTTTCTAAATCCGTTTGAATGCACTTTCTGACAAACCATAAAAGGATTTGAATATTTTGAATTTTTCTTATTTGATTTTTTAACTTATAATAAGGTATATATTTATATTTGTGAAAATAATAGCAATTCACTCCACTAAATGTCAATCACGCCTCAATTACAGCAATTATCCGAATCATTAGAAGGAACACTTTTATATGATGATCTCCATAAAACATTGTATGCCACAGATGCTTCTGCGTATCGGATTATGCCAGTTGCGGTAGCGATTCCAAAATCAGAGGAGGATATTGTCAAAATTATTCGCTTTGCAGCAAAAAATAAAATTTCAATTACGCCCAGAACTGCTGGAACTTCCTTGGCAGGTCAAACAGTCGGTAATGGAATAATTGTAGATGTTTCGAAACATTTTACCAAGATTGTCGCTTTTGATTTTGCAAAAAAAACGATCACTGTACAGCCGGGAGTGATTCGGGATGAACTGAATTTATATTTAAAAGAACACGGATTGTTTTTTGGACCCAATACTTCAACCTCCAATCGCTGTATGCTTGGAGGAATGGTAGGGAATAATTCATCGGGAACTACGTCGATACGCTATGGCGTTACCCGAGATAAAATAGTGGAAATTAAAGCGGTTTTGAGTGATGGAACTTCGGTAGTATTTAAAGAAATGACTTCGGCTGAATTCATTGAAAAAACAAAAGGGAACACGCTAGAAAACTCCATTTATAAAACCATTTACGAGGAACTTTCGAATACAGAAAACCAAAAAGAGATTGTAAAGGAATTTCCAAAACCTGAAATTCACAGACGAAATACCGGATACGCGATTGATTTATTATTGAAATCAGAACTTTTTGGAGGAACAGAAAAAACGATAAATTTAGGGAAACTCCTTTGCGGAAGCGAAGGAACACTGGCTTTTACTACCGAAATTACGTTGAAAGCTGACGAATTACCACCAACGAATAATGTAATGGTAGTGGCGCATTTTCATACCATTCAAGAAAGTTTAGAAGCTGTGGTTACAGCAATGAAACATCATTTGTATACGTGTGAAATGATGGATGACACTATATTGGATTGTACCAAAAACAATCGAGAGCAAGCCAAAAATCGATTTTTTATTCAAGGCGAACCAAAAGCGGTTATTATGCTCGAAGTAGCTTCACACATAAGTATGGAAGATGCTGAATCGCAAGCCAATGCTTTGATTGCCGATTTGGAAAGAAACAATTTTGGATATGCTTTGCCAAAAATTTACGGAGCTGATATTGATAAAATAAATGAGTTGCGAAAAGCAGGTCTGGGGCTTTTAGGAAGTATTGTGGGTGATAATAAAGCCGCTGATTCTATTGAAGATACCGCTGTTGAATTGAGTGATTTACCTAATTACATTGCCGAATTTTCCGCCATGATGGAGCGCCACGCACAAAGTGCCATTTATTATGCACATGCCGGCGCCGGAGAATTGCATTTGCGACCGGTTTTAAACTTAAAGACAAAAGAAGGGCTGCATCAATTTAGAAATATTGCTACCGAAGTCGCTATTTTGGTCAAAAAATACAGAGGTTCGTTGAGTGGAGAACATGGAGATGGAATAGTGCGTGGTGAGTTTTTGCCTTTTATGATTGGAGATAAGAATTATGAATTGCTAAAAAGAATCAAACACGCCTTTGATCCTAATACCATTTTGAATGTAGGTAAAGTTGTAAATGCTTTCAAAATGGATGAAAATCTTAGGGTGGAAGCAGGCAGAGTGGAACCGGATATACAAACAATTCAGGACTTCTCGGATAGTTTGGGGATTTTGCGTGCCGCAGAGAAATGCAATGGTTCCGGTGATTGCAGAAAATTACCTTCGGCAGGCGGAACTTTATGTCCAAGTTACCGTGCCACCCGAAATGAAAAAGATACCACGCGCGCCAGAGCCAATGCGCTGCGAGAATACCTGACACATTCAGAGAAAGACAATAAGTTCGACCACGAAGAATTATATAAGGTATTTGAATTGTGTGTGAGTTGTAAAGCTTGCGCCAGCGAATGTCCCAGTAATGTGGATGTAGCGGCTTTAAAATCGGAGTTTTTGTACCAATATCAAAAAGCGAATGGATTCTCATGGCGCAATAAAATATTTGCTTTTAATGCGAAACTAAATGGTTTGGGAAGTATTACTCCAAAGTTTACGAATTTCATGGTGAATTTGCCTTTGGTAAAAAAAAGCATGGGAATTGCTCCAAAAAGAGAAGTGCCGCTTTTGGCTCCAAAGACATTTCGAAAATGGTATGAGAAAAATTGGAATCAGGCGCCAAGTGATTCTTTTGTAAACGGAAAAGTATGTTTGTTTTGTGATGAGTTTACTAATTTTTATGATGTTTCAGTCGGAATCGATGCATATGAATTATTGACAGCGTTAGGTTACGAAGTGATTCTGGTGGATCATGAAGAAAGCGGAAGAGCTTTTATTTCTAAAGGTTTTCTCGAAGAAGCAAAAGCAATTGCGAATACAAATGTGGCTGTTTTTTCGGATTACGTTACTGCAGATTTTCCTTTGATAGGAATTGAACCTTCAGCGATATTGACCTTTAGAGACGAATACATTCGATTGGCAGACGATAAAGAAAGTGCCGAAAAATTAGCCGAAAATGTTTTTACAATTGAAGAGTTTTTCAAAAATGAGATTTCAAAAGGTAAAATTCATGCAGAACAATTTTCTGAGGAGGAAAAAACTATAAAAATTCACGGACATTGCCATCAAAAGTCCTTGAGTACGATGGAAGCGACTTTTGCGATGCTGAATGTGCCGAAAAACAGTTCGGTTACTATTTATAATTCGGGATGTTGTGGTATGGCAGGTTCTTTCGGATATGAAAAAGAACATTATGAAATCAGCATGCAAATGGGTGAAGATACATTGTTTCCAAAAATTAGAACAACAGACTCAACAACAACTATTGCTGCGGCGGGAACCAGTTGTCGCCATCAGATTTTTGACGGAACCAGTAGAAAAGCATTGCATCCTGTGACTATTTTAAGGAGTTGTTTGAAATAATCAGCAAATCAGAATACGTTTTAAAGACAACAGAAAATTATTTTTCAATTTCAATAGATTTTCTTTTTTAAGGTTAAAATTGTTTTATTTGACTTTTTTATTCAAAAAATAAATCATTTTAGATGTATTGAAAAATAATAAAAAAAATAGTTGGAGAAACGACATTAGTTCAATTTGTTTTATACTTTTGATTTTTGAAGATTATTTGCATAATATCTAACATAAAAACAGATAATTTACAGTATATTAATTTTTAATGATAAAATTTACAATATGGCATTAAACGGTTTATTCAGAAAAAAGACAGTACAAGATATTTTAAAACAAGTTGAGAAAAATAATACTGATGGACATAATGCTTTAGGTAAACATTTGACTGCACGAGATTTGACTGCTTTTGGAATTGCTGCAATTGTAGGAGCCGGTATTTTTAGTACCATTGGAAAAGCAAGTGCTGATGGAGGTCCTGCAGTTATCTTTCTATTCTTGTTTACTGCTATAGCCTGTAGTTTTGCTGCTTTTGCTTATGCTGAATTTGCCTCGATGGTTCCCGTTTCCGGAAGTGCTTATACGTATTCGTATGTTGCTTTTGGAGAAATTATTGCTTGGATTATTGGTTGGGCATTGATTATGGAATACTCCGTAGGTAATATAACAGTGGCTATATCGTGGAGTGATTATTTTACAGGTTTGCTCGAAAGTGGAGGTCTTCACTTGCCACAATGGGTCCAAATGGATTATTTATCTGCTTCTAAAGGGTTTGATGAAGCTACAGCATTGATGCAAGGCGGAAAAACATACGAAAACTTAAGTCCTGCTATTCAAGATGCTTATGTCGCCTGGACAACTTCACCAGTTATTGGTTCGTTTCATTTCGTAGCCGATCTTCCGGCATTATTAATTATCGTTTTAATCACAGCGTTGATTTACCGCGGGATGAAAGAGTCTCGAAATGCGAGTAATATCATGGTAGTTGTAAAACTGTGTATAGTTCTTTTAGTAATTGCTGTTGGTGTTTTCTATGTAGATACCGCTAATTGGGATCCATTTGCACCTAATGGAGTTACAGGAGTTTTAAAAGGAGTTTCAGCAGTGTTTTTTGCTTATATTGGATTTGATGCTATTTCAACAACAGCAGAAGAATGTAAAGATCCGCAACGTGATTTGCCAAGAGGAATGATGTGGGCCATTATTATATGTACTATTTTATATATTGCCATAGCTTTAGTGTTAACTGGAATGGTTAGTTATGATCAACTAAATGTAGGTGATCCTTTAGCTTTTGTATTTGAAAAATTAGACTTAAAATGGATGTCAGGAATTATAGCAGTAAGTGCAGTAGTTGCTATGGCGAGTGTTTTATTGGTTTTCCAAATGGGACAACCACGTATCTGGATGAGTATGAGTCGTGATGGATTGTTACCAAAGCGTTTCTCAAAAGTGCATCCAAAATACAAAACGCCATCTTACGCAACAATTGTAACCGGTTTTGTGGTTGCGGTTCCTGCTTTGTTTTTGAACCTAACTATGGTTACAGATTTGTGTAGTATTGGGACTTTATTCGCTTTTGTATTGGTTTGTGCAGGAGTTTTGGCCTTGCAAAATAAGACTGATATTCCAAGAGGAAAGTTCAAAACACCGTATATAAATTCAAAATTTATTATGCCGGTTTTGCTTCTTATCGGGTTGGTATTTGCTTTTGGATACAATAAGAAAGCGACTATGGATTTTATTACGAATGAAACTCAAATCAATAATGCTGCGGATATAATCACATCATTAAATAAAGAAGAAACTCAAAAAGTATACGATTATTTAGTAACGATTGACGCTAAAAACAGTACGACCGAAACACCGGATTTAGAACATTTGTTAAGTCAGTACCAACAAGATGATGCAAAATATGCGTCAGTTATTGCCGGTTTGCCAATTGCCGATTCTGTTAAATATGAAAGTGGTTTTGGTTTGTTCAAACATAAAATTCCAATGTGGATTTTCCTAGTTGTTTTAGTTGGATTGATGGTTTGGTCTTACAAAGAAAATTTATCTTTGATTCCACTATTAGGCTTGATTTGTTGTTTGTATATGATGGCAGAACTTAGCGTTTGGAACTGGATTTATTTTGGGATTTGGCTTTTAATAGGATTGGTAATCTATTTTAGCTTTAGCCGCAAAAACAGTAAGTTAAATGGTATAGAAATTTAAAAAAAAATACATTTTATAAACAACCGTCTCGTTAAAACTAGACGGTTTTTTTGTGCTTTTTAGTTAAGTATTAAAGTGGTATTGCGTCCAAAATTAATTTATTAGACTTAAGAAATGTATTGGTTTTACTGTTGTGAGAGCACGATTAAAACAATCGCTATTAAAGCTAAAAACAGCCCTATAAAATTCATTTTGCTCAGTTTTTCTTTAAAAATTAGAACGCCTACAAGACTGCCAATAATAATCACTCCCATATTCATACCAGCAAAAACGGTTGAAGGGTTTTTTGAAAATTCCTGATGTGCTTTAAGGTAGAAAAGAATATTCCCAAAGTTAAAAATACCAACTAAGCCACCAAAAAGAATGTTATGGATATTTAATGTTACTTTTTTAAAAATCATTTCATAGGCAACCACAGTAAACATGATACACATTGCTATTCCAAGGATGACAAATAATGAAGTGGTGTAAGGCAGACTGGTATAAGTGGCAATTTGTTTGAAGAGAATGTCAATAATTCCAAAGCCAATCAAGACTACAGCGGGATAACCCCATTTATTTTTAGTGTTTTCGGTATTTTTAGTGAGAATAAGCAACAGTGCCGGGATTGCCAATACGAAAGCCGAGATTTTCAACATATTGAATTCTTCTTTGAATAGAAGCCAAGCCGCAAGAATAGGGATGAATAATGACAGTCTTTGGGCTGCATCAGTTTTTACAATTCCCATGTGTTTGATGGATGCCGCCAAAAAAAGGAATATAGAAGGCAATAAAACGCCAATGGTTATATAAAGCCACCAAGGCGCAGTAGATTCCACTGTATTTAATTCCGGGCTGAATGACAGGTAGCAAAGTGTTCCAGCAAACACATAATTCCAAGCGACTATTTGGGTGTGGCTGATGGTATATTTTCGGGCGACTTTAAATATCACACCCACGGTAACACTGCAAATAATACTTAAGATTAGAAATAACATAGATTTATATATTTATGCTGCAAAATTACTATTTATATGTTTGGATTGCATATCCCATCCTATGAAAAAGGAATCGCATTAGTTTTTTGTGTTACTTTTTTTTAAATTAGCAGTACTAATGGAGTGTAGTAATAATACTAGGCTATAACCATAAAAAAAACCAACAGATGTTGGGGTTTTGTGACCCTGTCGGGACAATTTTCGAACCTTTTTTTTAGATGATTTGAGAAAATTGAGCCAGATATTATCAATTTTATAAAGTTAACGAAAATATTAAATTTTATTCTTAACTCTATATCCACACTAACTTTGTATATCCAATCAATATCACTTGAATTTGCAAGCCTATTCTAAGATTTTAAAATGTTCTTTTTAAAAGATTTTTTGATTAAAATGAATGTGCCATAAATTATAAAAAAAACTATTTCATTTGTAATACAAGTATTTAGTTAATATTAAAACAAATGTTTTTTGCAATTATATTTAAAGAAATAAATATTTTATTCTTAATTTATTATAAAAATAATTACTTTCGCTTCACTTTTGATTCACTTTTGATTCAGCTTATTAAATCACCTAATTAAAAATAATTTCTGAATATTATTGACTACTTTTTGTTGATTAAATTATTTTCAAATAATTTCTAAGAAAAGTAAGTCTTACTTAGTGAAATTGAAATCTTAGCGTACTCAATATAAATTTTATGAATACCTCAAATTTTATGTCAAGAAGAATATATATATTATTGGTACTAACTACAATGTTTTCCTGTAATTCAAATGATAATAGTAAAAAAACTATTTCAATTGGATTTTCACAAAGTATAGATCATGATATTTGGAGGAAATCGATGGATCATGCGATGGAGGTTGAAGTCTCGCTTCATCCTGAAGTTAATTTGACAATCTACAATGCGAATCGTCAAGCAAAAAAGCAGATTCGTGATATTGAAAAATTTATTGAAGATAAAGTTGATGTCATAATAGTTTCCCCTTTTGAATCAGATTCTATTATTCCGGTAATAGAAAAAGCAAATACAAAAGGGATTCCAGTAATTATAGTCGATAGAAAAGTAAATACTTCAAATTACACGGCTTATTTAGGAGCAGACAATGTTGAGGTAGGACGAATAGCCGGGAAAAAAATTGTTTCATTATCGAAGGGGAATGCAAATGTCGTTGAAATTAAAGGGGCCTATTATACATCACCAGGTTTAGAAAGAAGTTCGGGATTTAGACAAATAGTTAATGAATATCGGGGTATTAAAGTAATTACTTTAAATGCGCAAAATGATGAATTACCTAAAAAAGAGTTTGTGAAAATTCTGGACACTTATTCTGATGTTAATTATGTCTATGCATATAATGATATAATTGCATACCAAGCATGGTTAGTAGCTAAGGAAAAAAAGCTTGAGAAAAAAATAAAATTTATAGGAGTCGATGGAATTAATGGTCCAAACGGAGGTATTCAATTAGTAAAAGATAAGATTTTAGATGCAACGGTTTTATATCCCACAGGAGGTAGCGAAGCTATTAAGTTGGCTTTAAAAATAGCTAACAAAGAGATTGTTCCTAAAAATAACAAGTTGAATACAATATTAATTGACTCTCTTAATGCAGATATTATGAGCAATCAATTTGATAAAATAACAATTCAGCAATCTGATATTGAACAGCAACAGAGCGTTATAAAAAGTCAGGAAGAGAAATACTCTAGTCAGAGCAATCTTCTGAAACTTTTAATTTCTTTATTTATAATTGTGCTAAGTTTAGCTGTATATAGTATTTATTCTGGAATTACAATTCGTCGTAAGAAGAAAGAATTAGAGGAAACTAACAAAAAAATTGTTACCCAAAGAAATGAAATAGAAAAATTTTCTGAAGATTTAAAGCGAAGTAACGAAGCAAGACTTAATTTTTTTACAGGTTTGTCTCATGAATTCAAAACTCCGTTAACGTTGATATTGAGTTCTATAGAATCTTTGGGGAATGAGTTTAGAAATAAAGGGGTTTCCGTGAATAAGGAAATTAATTTGATGTATAACAACTCCAGAAGGTTACTCCGGTTAATTAATCAATTATTAGACTATAGAAAAACGGAGGATCAAAAATTTACTCTGCGAGCATCAAAAACTAATATTTTGAATTTTTCGAAAAGTATTATTAGTGATTTTGATCGAGAAGCGAAAAAAAGAAATATTGATTTTTCATTGATAACTAATAATCCGGAACTGGATGTCTATATGGATCGAAATCTAATGGATAAAGTCTATTTTAATTTGTTGTCAAATGCCTTTAAATTCACCCCAGAAAAAGGTAAAATTTCGATTGTAATAAAAGAAGATAAACACAGCAAGACAGTTAAAATTTATTTTAAAGATTCGGGTATAGGAATACCAGAAAATGAGTTGAAGGAGGTTTTTACTGCTTTTTACCAAGGTTCAAATAATTACAGGAACAGTTCTGGAATAGGGTTGCATTTGTCAAAAAGTTTTGTCGAGCTACACAAAGGAAAAATAGAGATTAATTCAAAAAATGGAGCGGAATTTATAATTACATTACCATTAGGAAAAGAACATCTTGATGAAAAATATATAATTAAAGAGCCAATTCTGGATTTTGTTCATGAACCGGATTATCTGGATTCAGAGTTTATTCAGATTGTTGAACCAAAAAACACCGAAGATAAATATTCGATTCTATATATAGAGGACAACAAAGAGCTTTTAGATTTTGTGTCTCATAAATTTTCTGCTGAATATACTTTTTTTGCTTCTGATGGTTCCAATGCAATTGAAAGAGCATTGGAATTGATTCCAGATATTATTATCTGCGATCTGAATCTGCCTGGGTTGAATGGTTTTCAAATTTGTGAAATACTCAAGAAAGATTTAAGGACGTCACATATTCCTATTATAATGCTTACCGCTTCGGATAATCAAGATTCCTATTTGAAGGCTCTAGAAAGTGGTGCCGATATCTTTTTGACAAAACCTTTCAATTTAAAAGTATTGGCGCAATCTATTAAAGGATTGCTCTTTAACAGAGAAAAACTACGATTTTATTATACCAATAATATTTTAAATATTGAGGATGGTGATTTTGGTGTTTCTGAACAAGATTTTCTAAGAAAGTTGAATGATCTGATTGAAAAAAACTTGGATAATTCGGCTTACACTGTTGAAGATCTTGCACGAAGTTTAACTATTTCTCGGGTACAATTGTATCGAAAAGTGAAAGCTATATTAGGAATTAGTGTCAGTGACCATATAAATAATATGAGATTAGATAAATCAAAGGAGCTGCTGAAAAAGTCAGAATTAAACATTTCAGAAATTGCCTATGCAGTGGGTTTCTCTTCACCAAATTATTTTTCAACTTCCTTTAAAAATAAATTTGGAGTTACACCTAAAGAATATAAAAGTAAAAAATAGATTATTTTCTATGGAACCATTTTCTTCCTAACAAAAATAGCGTAACATAATTGTACTTTATGTAACACAAGAGCAACTACAACGAAGTAGTTGTTTTTTTTTGTTTATGTCTAATGTGTTGATAGTTAAAGTTTTGAGTTGTTTTTAATGATTTTGTAAAGCATTGTATGAAATCACACCATTCTTGATATAAAAGCCGATTTTTTAAAAATATCTTAGTAATTGAATTTAAGATCTAAACATAATTAATTTTTTTGTTTGATTTTAAATTACAGCTGCGAAAGATCTTGGAAGTTTTTAATTTCTTTTTGATCATTTCCTTTTTCTCATAGAAATATTTAATCTGAGAGTATCAAATCTTTTTGCGCACTTATAATTCTCGTAAACCATTCAATATGAAAATAAATCGCACGTTTTTATGTCTTCCACTTTGTTTAGCATTATTTAATAATTGCACTAAAGAGGATAAACCAACTGAAACCCCTATTGTAGAAACAAACGCTCCTGCGTGTCAAACTCCTAATGAATCGGATAATACGTATCGGACATTTTTTAAGCCTTCTGTGGGTTGGGTTGGTGATCCCATCCCATTTTATGAAAATGGTATCTTCCATCTTTTCTATTTGTACGATGCAAGAAATACAATGCCCACCTTTCACCCATGGTATAAAGTAACTACATCTGATTTTGCAACGTTCACCGACACTAGTGAAATGATTGCCACAGGAACTGCGAATCAGCAGGATGGTGCATTGGGAACCGGATCCGTTTTTAAAAGGAATGGAATTTATTACGCTTTCTATACAGGACATAACGGAATTCTTGATCCTAAAGAAAAAATTATGCTTGCAACGTCTACGGATTTAAAAAATTGGACCAAAGATCCTTCCTTTTTATTGCAGGCTTCTTGGGGATATGATCGCAATGAATTTAGAGATCCAATCGTCATAGAAGATAAAAGTACAGGAACGTATAAAATGTTGATTGCGACACGTTCTGAGGTTGGTTTAGTTTCTAACAGCACTGTGCCATGGCGGGCGGTTATCGCGCAATACAGTTCTGCGAATTTGAGAGATTGGACTTTGGAAAAGCCATTTTATGAGGATACAACTACCTTTATAACAGAATGTCCTGATGTGTTCACGATGGGTGATTATCAGTATTTGATTTACTCCAATATTGATGATCGAATGGTGCACTATAAATACCGTTTACTGACAGCCAATACTTGGATTACTCCCGCAAATACTGCGTTAGATGGAATTGCTTTCTATGCTGGAAAAACAGTTACCGATGGCATCAACCGATATATAGCAGGATGGTGTCCTACGAAAAATAAAAGCAGTGATGCCGCTATTTTTGATTGGGCTGGATCACTTGTAACGCATCGAGTTGTTCAGCATCCAAATGGAATATTAGGTATTGCGATACCTAATGGTGTAGACAACAAGTTTATTATTAATAGAGCTTTAAATTCGAAAATAGGCTTTGGAACTACAAAGCAAGGAGATGCCTATACATTGAAGGGTAATGCGGCTGAAAAAGCATTTTCAGTGTTTGACAGAGAAACTGGAGCATTTAAAATTAAAACACATATAAAAGCGACATCATCCACTCAATTTGGTTTTGAATTTGGAGCCTGTGGAACACGAAATGAAGTATTTGCCATTGTGTTCGATTTAGCCAAAAAACAATTAAGATTAGATAAGGTTATAAAAAATGCATCCTCCTTAAATGTAACGCAGCTTCCGCTAAATGTACCGGCTAATACAGAGTTTGATATTACAATCATTTCTGAAAATTCGGTATGTGTGATATACATTAATGACGAAATCGCTTTTACAAACCGTATCTATAAAATGAATCAAAATCCGTGGGCTATTTTTGCGGATAATGGTGAAGTCACTTTTTCGGACTTAAAAATTTTCAAATAAAAGGAGTATGAAAAATGATGACTTTAATCTTTATTATAACGTTAGTTTTTATAAAGGTTCAGGTTTAGTAATTAAAATTAATTCTGTTCATTTTTTACTTTTTTACCTGCGTAATGTCAAAATCAAAACCATCAAAATCTAATTTTGATGGTTTTTTTATGGCTTTATTTCAATGTAATAATTCTGCTGCTTTCCACACTGGATGTAACTATTGGGAATCTGGGTTCGAGTGCCTTTTGCTTAATAAAACAGAGCAGAAGATACATTGGGAATTGTTTTAATGTATGTTTTCTTATTCTTGTTGCAATTCCAATACTCAGATATAAAAACATACCTGGATCTTGAGCTCACATTGCATTTCATCAGTGTAATTTTTCTTAAAAGCTTAAGAATACTTCATAATATAGAATTTCTTAATAAATTCATTTTTTTTATCGATTTTTTTAAACTTTCTATAAAAATAAATTTAAAATTTTATTAATCGAATAAAATCCATCAAGTGACTTTTTTTATTCCTGAATATCTATTTTTTTTAAAAAATACGTGTAACATGATTGTAACACGTGTAACATAATCGAACTACAACGAAGTAGTTATTTGTTTATTTTAAATTATAACTATCTGATAATAAGTGTTTTATTGTTTATTCGATATTGTGAAACAGTATTAAATGAAATTGTAACATCCTCAAAATAAAAGCGAAATTTATGCGGATATCTTAGCAATCTAATTTAATATTTTTTGATAATGAAAAAAATTGTTGTTTGGGCTTTGATTGCTTCATTAGCAGGTTTCCTATTTGGTTTTGATACAGTTGTTATTTCTGGAGCAGATAAAAAACTTCAAGTTCTTTGGAATTCTTCGGATGCATTTCATGGCACAGTTGTTATGGGAATGGCATTATGGGGAACTGTACTTGGGGCAATATTTGGCGGGATTCCGACTAATAAGGTAGGAAGAAAAAATACTTTATTATGGATAGGTATTTTATTCTTGTTCTCTGCAATTGGATCTGCTTTTGCAAATAATCCATTTGTATTTGCCGCATTTAGATTTATTGGAGGTTTGGGTGTTGGGGCATCAACAATTGCAGCGCCAGCATATATATCAGAAATTGCTCCTGCAAAAGATAGAGGTAAGCTGGTTGCTTTTTATCAATTCAATATTGTTTTTGGGATTCTGATGGCTTTTTTGTCTAATTATCTTTTAAACGATGTGGGCGAAAATTCATGGAGATGGATGATGGGAGTACAAGCAATTCCATCTGTAATTTATATTTTATTAATTATTTCGATTCCTGAAAGCCCAAGATGGTTATTGTCTAAACTCAAGAATGACGAAGCTAGAAAAGTGTTGGAATTAATGGGGCAAGAGGCGGATTATGAAAAAATAAAAGAAGAGATAGATAAAGATAACAAAGATGCTTCTAAGGTTAATGATACTATATTTTTAAAGAAATACAGAACACCTTTGGTATTGGCCTTTTTAATGGCTTTTTTCAATCAATTATCAGGAATTAATGCTTTTTTATATTATTCCAGCAGAATATTTCAAGAGGCGGGTCTTGGTGAAAGTACCGCTTTACTAAGTAGTATTGGAATAGGGGTGGTGAATTTACTTTTTACACTATTGGGCGTTTTCTTAATCGACAAATTAGGGCGTAAAATATTAATGTACATTGGTTCTGTGGGGTATATTATATCACTTTCACTTGTTGCAATGGCTTTCTTTTTTCACTGGGAAGGAATAGCTGTTCCCGTTTTCTTATTTCTATTTATTGCTGCACATGCGATAGGTCAAGGTGCTGTAATTTGGGTTTTCATATCAGAAATTTTCCCAAATCATCTAAGAGCATCAGGGCAATCCTTTGGGAGTACTACGCATTGGGTTCTGGCAGCTATTATTCCATCATTAATTCCGTATCTATTTTCTACAGTAGGGCCTGGAGTAGTTTTTATGTTTTTTGCAGTGATGATGGTTTTTCAGCTCTTGTTTGTTGCGTTTATGATGCCGGAAACCAAAGGAATTTCTTTGGAAGAATTAAGTAAAAAATTAATTAAATAATAGTTATGAAGACAATAATTAAAAAAGAATCTCTCAGATTTTTGTGCTGTATTATGGGAATGTTTCTCTTATTTGGGTGTAAGCAATCTTTGTTTAATGAAAAGAAGAATTATACAGAATCAGAATTGTATAGACCGAATTTTCATTTTACTCCCAAAAAAGGTTGGATGAATGATCCTAATGGGATGTTTTATTACAATGGATATTACCACCTTTTTTATCAATATTATCCAGATTCAAATGTATGGGGACCTATGCATTGGGGACATGCGATAAGTACTGATCTTATAACCTGGACTGAAAAACCTATTGCCCTTTACCCAGATGAAAAAGGGTATATTTTTTCGGGAAGTGCGGTTGTCGATGTGAAAAATACTTCAGGATTCGGAAGTCTAAAAAATCCACCTATGGTTGCGATGTTTACGTATCATGACATGAAAATGGAAAAAGCAGGAGAGATCAATTATCAGTCACAAGGGATTGCCTATTCCTTAAATGAAGGGTTGACTTGGACAAAATATGAGGCTAATCCAATTATTAAAAATCTAAACATTAAAGATTTTAGAGACCCTAAAATGACTTGGGACGCGATTCATCAACAATGGTTAATGATACTGGCAGCAGGAGATAAAACGATGTTTTATGGTTCTAAAAATTTGAAAGATTGGTCACTGCTTTCAGATTTTGGGAAAGAGACAGGAGCTCATGGAGGCGTTTGGGAATGCCCAGATTTTTTTCCTATGCTAGTTGATGGGACAGATGATTACAAATGGGTTATGTTATCAAGTATTAATCCAGGAGGACCTAATGGTGGTTCAGCTACACAATACTTTGTAGGTGATTTTGACGGGAAAAAATTCATTATCGATGAAACTTTTTTAAAAGATGTAAAGCAACAAAAAGGGCTTTGGATTGACTACGGAAGAGATAATTATGCAGGTGTTACTTGGTCTAATATTTCTGAGGTTGATGGTAGAAAATTATTTATTGGGTGGATGTCAAATTGGGATTATGCACAAAAAGTACCAACAGAAACATGGAGAAGCAGTATGACTATACCTAGAGAATTAGTACTTGTTAAAGATAGCGGTCATTATATAGTTTCTTCTAAACCAGTAAAAGAATTACAAAATTATATTGCTAAAACTATTAAAAAAGAATCTCTTAAAATAGATAAGGAAACCGTTTTGGTAGATAAGTCATTAGTCGATTTATCAAAATTAGATATTCACTTTTCTTTAAAGAATCTTAAAAAGGATGTTTACACTTTTTCGTTATCAAATGATGCTAAGAATACAATTCAATTTGGAATCAATAAAAAGGAGAATTACTTTTTTATCGATAGATCAAAATCTGGAAAAATAACTTTCTCTGATCTTTTTGCAAAAAATATTTCAAAGGCTCCTTTTAAGGGTGACTTTGATAAAATGGATGTAAGAATAATTGTTGATAAAACATCAATAGAAATTTTTTATAACAATGGAAAAACAGTTATGACTGAAATATTTTTTCCAGATAAACCAATGGAATATTTTTCAGTTTCTAAAGCTAATAAGGAGTATACCATTGAAAACTTAATTATTAACCAACTAAATTTTAACTAAACCAACTAAATTATGAAACACAAAATTATTCTTTACTTAATCCTGATGGGGTCGTTTTTTTCTGTATCGGCCCAAAATATAGGAATCAAAGGAGTGGTAACTTCTTCCGAAGACGGAATGTCTCTTCCTGGTGCATCAGTACTGGTTTCTGGAACTAAAGTCGGAACAACTACGGATCTCGACGGTCAGTTTTCGATAAACAATGTAGACAAAAATGCAACTTTAATATTTAGTTTTACTGGATATGAATCTCAGTCTGTTAAACTTAATGGACAAACCACTTTAAAAATTGCATTAAAAGCAGAGTCTTTGAAACTGCAAGAGGTTGTTGTTACTGGTTATTCTAAAGAGAAAAAAGCCGATTTAACCGGTGCAGTTACGGTAGTAGAACTGAAACCTATTACTGGGCAAACCATGAGTTCTGGAAATGCTATGCAAGCTCTGCAAGGAAGGGTTGCTGGTTTGAATATAGAGAAATCAGGAGATCCAAGTGGGGCAAATAGTAGAATATTAATCAGAGGGGTAAGTACACTTGGTAATACAGATCCATTGTATGTTATCGATGGGGTTCCTACAACAAGACCAGAGGTATTTGCTAGTTTGAGTCCAAGTGCTATTGCATCTATTCAAGTCTTAAAAGATGCATCGGCTTCCTCTATTTATGGTTCTAGAGCTGCCAATGGGGTAATCATTGTTACCACTAAAAATGCAGCAAAAGGTGGATTAACAAAAGTATCTTACAGTACTAACGTTTCTGTTCTTTCAGAGAAAAAACAACGATACAAAATGCTGAATGCTTTAGATAGAGGAAAAGTTTTATGGCAAGCATCTGTTAACGATGGAGCAAGTCCGTCTGGTGGATATGGTGAAATCTATAATTTTGATTGGAATAATGACTTCAGTAATCCAGTATTAAACAGCGTGAGTGTAAAGCCGTATGTAGGAGGAGATACTAATGTACCTGCAGGGGATACTGATTGGCAAGATACTGTATACCAAACAGGGCTTCTTATTAATAATGATTTATCTGTATCTGGTGGATCTGATAAAGCAAATGCAGTATTGAACATGGGGTATTTAGATAATTCTGGTATGCTAAAATATACTAATTATGAGAGATATTCTGCAAGACTTAATGCCAATTTCAAGTTATTTAACGATAAGGTAAGATTTGGTGTGAATTCTCAATTTACACAATCAAGCGAAAGAGCTGCTGCCAATGATGTTGGAAACGCACCAACACCAGGTTTAGCAATAACCCTTGCGCCAACGATTCCAGTTTACACGGCATCTGGTGATTATGCTGGGCCATTGGGTTCTGGTTATTCAGATAGAAACAACCCTTTACTAATGCAATATTTGAACAGATGGGATAATAGCAAAAAAATGGCTTTGTACGGTAATGTTTTTACTGAAATTGACATTTTAAAAGGGTTAACCTTTAGAAATAGTATTGGGATGGATTTTAATGATTTCAGCAGAAAAGACATTGAACCGATCGTGAAAAATGGATTTGTCAATCGAAATAACAATAGTTTAACTTTTGATACCAATAAGTATTCTAGTTTAACAATTTCAAATACTTTAAATTATAATCTTACTATTTCTGAACATAAATTAGGGATCCTTATTGGAACTGAATCAACCAAAACGGATTTGAATACTTTGTATGCTCGTGCTGAGGGATTTGCGGTTGAATCAGAATCTTATTTTACACTATCTGCGGCTACTGGAGCTAGAACAAACAATGGAATTTCAACTGGAAGTAGACTACTTTCTCAGTTTGGAAAATTTAACTACGCTTTCTCTGACCGATATTTAGCTTCATTCACTATTCGTCGAGATGGATCATCTAGATTTGGTGAAGATAATAGATATGGTATTTTTCCAGCCGTTACTGCAGGATGGAGAATCAATAATGAGGAGTTCTTTAATAATGTAACTGTAGTTTCTAACTTGAAGTTACGCGCTGGTTATGGCGAAGTAGGAAATCAATCTATTGGGGATAATGCTCGTTTTGGTTTATATGAATCGAGATACGGACCAAATCAAAATGTTTATAATCCAGATTTTTTCAATATTTATTATAATGTTGGAACTGCTTATGATTTGAATGGAACTAACACAGGAAATTTACCTTCTGGTTTTGTATCCATACAAGCTGCGAATTCAGGGTTAAAATGGGAAACTACTAAAGAGGTTAATGTAGGTTTGGATTTTGGTTTTTTCGGAGATAAATTATCAGGATCCTTTGATTATTTCTCAAGAAAGACAGAGGGAATTTTGATTAGACCACCAGTTGCATCTGCTGTTGGAGAAGGACAGCAACGTTTTGTAAATGGTGCTTCAACTGCAAATAAAGGTTGGGAACTTACAGTAGGATATGCAGATAAATTAGATAATGGATTGTCTTTTAATATTACCACAAATTTTGGTGCTACCAAGAATGAAATTACTGATTTGCCAGCAGAGGTAAGAGCAGCTTATCCAGGAACTGCAGCTAATTCAATAATTGGGCATTCACAATTCGAAGTTTTTGGATATAAAACAGAGGGTTTATTCCAAAATCAAGCTGAAATAGATGCACATGCTACTCAAGTAGGTTCTCGATTGGGAGGTATTAAATTTGTTGATATCAATGGGGATAATGTGATTAATTCAGATGATAGAACTTTTATTGGTACAACTCTTCCAAAATTAGAATACGGTATTAATATTAGTTTGGCTTATAAAAATATTGATTTCTCCATTTTTGGTTCTGGTGTAGCCGGCAGAGTTGGGGTTGATCCGTATATTTTTTGGAATAATTTTGTTCAAGGAAGAGATAATGCTGGCCCTGGAACATTGAATGCTTGGACACCAACAAATACAAATACTGAGGTGCCATCTCTTTCATTAGCAAACAATGACACACAGATGTCAGATTATATCTTAAGAAATAATTCTTATTTCAAAGTTAGAAACATACAAATTGGGTATTCATTCTCAGATGAGTTAGTTCAAAAATCGGGATTCATCACAAGTTGTAGAATCTATGCTCAAGGAGAAAATTTATTTTGGTTTACTCCAAAAGGATATATTGGTTCCGATCCAGAACGAACAGATGTTAATAGAATACCAGTACCAACTACATTCTCATTAGGTGTAAACTTTAATTTTTAATTAATTATCATGAAGAAATATAATAGTATAGTTACCATTTGCTTGTCAATTTTATTTTTGACATCATGTAGCTCCGATTTTTTAGATTATGAACCAACAGGAGTATTGTCTTCTGGAAATGTGGCAACAGCTGCAAATGCAGAAGCACTTGTAAACGCGGCCTATGCTGCAATTGGAAATGACGAAATGGTTGGTCCAATAACAAACCAATGGGTTTACGGAAGTGTACGATCTGATGATGCCTATAAAGGAGGTGGAGGTCGTGGGGATGTTGATGCAATTGACCGTTATGAACAATACAATACAACTATTGCAGATTATGGTGACTGGATGTTACCTAGAACTTGGACAAATCACTATAAAGCGATTTCTAGAGCTAATTTTGCCTTGTCAGTTATCAATGCAATTCCAGATGCAGATTATCCATTGAAAAAAGTAAGACAAGCAGAATTACGTTTTTTAAGAGCGCATTCTCATTTTATGCTAAAGTTGTTGTTTAATAAAGTTCCTTATATCACAGAAGAGCTTACTCAAGAAGACATATTAAAAACGTCAAATGATTTGTCAAGTGATGCTTTATGGGACAAAATTGCAGCTGATTTACAATTTGCATTTGATAATTTACAACAAAGTCAGGATCAGGTTGGTAGAGCTGATAAAAATGCTGCAGCTGCTTATCTTGCAAAATTAAGTTTATATCAGGCATATAAGCAAAATGATGCGCATCAAGTAACTAGTATAGATGCAACAAAATTACAAAAAGTAATAGATTATGCTGATAAAGTGACAGGAAGTTTAGAGCCTGACTTTGGGAATAATTTTTTAGATGGCCATGATAATGGTTCAGAATCTATTTGGGCTGTACAATTCTCTATAAATGACGGAACCAATACAGGAAGAGTAAGTTTTGTTACAGGATTAAACTCTCCTCATGGAACACCTTTGTATGGATGTTGTGGCTTTCATGTGGCAAGCCAAAATATGGTGAATGCATTTAGAACCGATGCTAATGGCTTACCATTATTAGACACTTTCAATAATTCAGATATTTTTAATACAATAACCAATGGTGATGCTCCACTAGCAGTTGGAGTTACTTTAGACCCAAGAATTGACCATACTGTTGGTGTTCCGGGAAGACCATTTAAATATAAAAACACGCTAAAAAATTCAGGAGATATGGTCTATAAATTGAGTTGGGCTAGAGATCCAGGGGTTTATGGATACTTTGGAAATATGAAAGAGCAACAATCTCCAGACTGTTCTTGCTATGTGAAAAACGGACCATTCATAGGTACTTCTAAAAACGTTGATTTTATTAGATATTCAGATGTTTTATTATTCAAAGCAGAAGCATTAATTCAATTGAATAGATATGCAGAAGCGTTACCTTTGATTAATCAAATTAGAGCTAGAGCTGCAGCTAGTACTGCAATGACTTTGGCGGCTGGAGCTTCAAATGTTTATAAAGTTCAACCTTATGTTGCTTTCCCATCAAAAGACTACGCAATGAAGGCGTTAATGTTTGAAAGGAGATTGGAGTTTGGTATGGAAGGACCAAGATTCTTTGATTTAGTAAGATGGGGTATTGCTGAGCCCGTTTTGAATGCCTACCTAAATGTTGAGAAAACTAAAAGAGATTTTCTTTCTAATGCAAAGTTTACGGCAGGTAGAGATGAGTATTATCCGATACCTCAAAGAGAAATTGATTTTACAGGAGGGTTATACAAACAAAATCCTGGATATTAAGGATTAAATTTGTTTTGGTGTTTGTTTAAATTGTGTTAAAGGCAAGATATGTTCTTGCCTTTAACTTTTAAATGTTTTATTGAATAGGTCGGTTTTGTACTTATTCTTAATTTTTTAATAAGTTTTATTATGAATGCAAAATACACTTTAAGTGCTGTATGTTTTGGGGAAGTTTTATGGGATATTTTTCCAACACATAAAAAAATTGGAGGAGCTCCATTAAATGTGGCTTTACGAATGAATTCTTTTGGAGTAGAAACAACTATGATAAGTCGTGTTGGTGCGGATGAAAATGGAGAAGATATTTTATCTTTTTTAAGCAGTCAAGAAATCACTACTGATTTAATTCAAGTAACTAAGGAATACAAAACGGGTGCGGTACATGTAATGATAAACGAAAAGGGAAATGCTTCCTATGATATATTATATCCTTCTGCTTGGGATAAAATTGTAGAAACTGAAATAATGGATAAAGTGATTTCTGAAGCAGATGTTTTTGTTTTCGGGAGTTTAATATGTCGTGATGAAGTTTCCAGATCTACTTTGTATGACCTTTTGGAAAAAGCTAAATATAAAGTTTTGGATGCAAATCTAAGAGCTCCTTATTACACCAAAGACGTACTTAATGAGTTGATGTTAAAAGCCGATTTTATTAAGCTTAATGATGAAGAATTATATGAGATAAGTCAGCAATTGGAGTCACCTTATAATTCCTTTGAACAGAATATTAAATTTATCGCTGAAAAGACAAATACAAAACAGGTTTGCGTAACAAAAGGTGCATTTGGAGCGGTCTTGTATTACAATGATAAATTTTATTATAATAGTGGTTATTTTATAAAAGTAGTAGATACCGTTGGTGCTGGGGATTCCTTTTTAGCTTCATTAATAATACGATTATTAAGAGGAAAATCACCTCAAAAAGCGTTGAATTATGCTTGTGCAATAGGCGCTTTAGTAGCTGGACAAGAAGGAGCTAATCCCAAGATTTCTGAAAAGGCAATTAGTGATTATATGAAAATTCAGAAAAAAAGTATAAAAAAATAACTAGTGATTTTGTTCAGGGTGTAATTGATTTTGATTACCCAACGGGTTAATTATTGATTTCTTTTATTTGCTGAACTTTAGTGTATTGACGAAAGTGGAAATTACAGTTAATTTTACACCACTTTCAGCATAAGTCACTTACTGAATATGCTGAAAAAAAAGAGAACAGCCAGTTAAGAAAAATTGAAACCTGAGTTAAGAACTTTTATTGTATATCCCCCGATCAGATAAGAATCATGACCTTCTAAAGATTTAACATAAGAATTGATGATTCTTTACAGGATTCGAACCGTTAAAATCAGCAAAAACAAGAGGTTATCAATCAATTAAAACTACTGATGATTTTGTCGAACCAAAAAAAGCCTGCAAAATGAATACTTTGCAGGCTTTTTACTTTTTTTGTGACCCCTACAGGACAAATTTCAAATCATTTTATGGAAGATTTGAAGATATTGGCTTATTATGTGTAGGGTCTGTCTTTGATTGGCTCCCAAAATTTGGTTTTGACGTCCTGTTGGGGATTGATAGTAAAATGTACGTAAGAGTTGTCAAGTTATACAATACTAAAATTAATTAGTTAATCAATAAGATAAATTTAAATGTGTTATTAAATTCAAAATTAAGATCTAAAAGTCAAATAGGATATATTTAAATTAATAATTAACTGAAGATGATTTTTAAGAGTGAAATTAAAAAAGCATTATGATATTTTCTTTATAGGTTTGTCCTATTGGTACTTTATATCCACCTATTAGTATCCTGTTGCCTTCAATCTGTTTGATTTTATTTTTAGCAACTATAAAAGATTTATGGGTTCTTATAAAATCAAATTTTGGAAGCAACTGTTCCAAATCAGAAATTTTTTGAAGACTAACAATCATTTCATTCTTTACATATACTTTGGTATAATGTCCATAAGCTTCTATAAACAATAAATCTTCAAAATGAATTTGATGGTGTTTTTTATCACCTCTTAAAAAAAAGCTATTTATATTTGGTTCTGTTTCGTTTGGTGGCAATGCAACACTACTTTTTTTATTTTGAGCACTATCAAATGTCTTGTTAATGGCTTTTAGAAATCGGTCAAAGCTAAAGGGTTTCAATAAATAATCCGAAACATTAAGTTCATAACCTTCAAGAGCAAACTCTTTGTAGGCTGTGGTTACAATTATTTTGGGTGAATTGGGTAGGGTTTTTAAAAAATCAAAACCAGATAGTTTAGGCATGTTAATATCCAAAAACAGCAAATCGACAGTGTCCTCATTCAAAAATTGTAAGGCTTCAAAGGCGTTATAGCAATTTCCTTTCTTTTCTAAATAGGGTAAATTTTCGCAATAGTTTTCGATAATGCGATGGGCAATAGGTTCATCATCAATAATTAAATAGCGAAACATATCATTTCTATTTTAAGTTCTAATTTGTAAATAGAATCTTTAACATCTATTTTGATTTTATGTTTATCAGGATATAATAATTTCAATCGCTGTTTTAGATTCTGTATTCCAATCCCGGCAGTTTGGAAAGTTTCTTTTGCTTCGAAGTTATTTTCAATATAAAAATAAAGTATGCCAGCATCAATTTTTATATTGATATGAATATAAGCATCTTCGGTTATGCTTTCTACGCCATGTTTAAATGCGTTTTCCAACGGAATAATAAATAGTAATGGTGCAATTTGACAATCAATTTCGCGACTGTGATTAAATACAATATCGACTCTTTTCTGATATCGTATTTTATGCAATTCAATATAGTTTGTTAAGTATTCTATTTCATTTTTTAAAGGTACAACATCTTCTTTTCCCATATAAATAGTATAACGCATTATGTCGGATAATTTTAAAATAACATTTGGTGCATCATCAGATTTTTCAATTACTAAACCATATAAATTATTTAAAGTATTGAAAAAAAAATGGGGATTGATCTGGCTTTTCAACAACGATAATTCTGCTTTTGTTTTTCTTGATTCTATTGTTTTCATCCATTTCCATTGCTGATAAAACCACGTTAAAAGCAGCACAAAAAAAGGAGCTGTCAAGATGATTTTTATTTCTTTTTCCTGCTGAAAGTATCTATTTATATCATTAATATATACTCTTAGATAGTAGAAATAACCCAATACCAAGCCATAATAACTCATTACAATCAAGGCGTACTTTTTGAAATAATAAGGAGTTATGATGGCGAAAAAGGACAATCCAAGACAAACTAATCCAATAAAGGTTATGGGATTGTCAATTATTTTGGAATTCAGATCATTTATAATGATTACAAAAAAAACAAAAAGCAGAACAAGCAACTTTAGAGAAATGGTTTTATGCTTTTTTAAAAACGAAAAATAATGAATAGGTAAAGAAATTAGAAACCAGCTAAAAATAAAACTTAGGATATTCGCTATTGTTCCAGAATTGTCAATGTAAATCATATTAAAATACAGTAGCACAACTACTGCAATCCTTTGGATTAGTAATCCATACAAAAAGGCTTTGTACTTTTCAAAAAATTCAATCATGAGTCAAAATTAACAAAAAATGACTTTTTCCCAGTACAATCTGCACCAAATCACTTAAAAGAAGCACAAACGCTGCTTTTTTAGGCTTAAACCGGATTTGAACACAAATTATATTGTATGTGAATATATTTTACTAGTTGATGATAAATATTTTAGCCCGTTTTAGTTTACTGATATGTTTGCTGAAAATTATATATAGTAAAACGAAGACATTATGAAAACCTATCTTAAAACAATGCTGCTGATTTTATTTGTAACCGTGCAAAATACGACAGCACAAGACACTAATCGATTACTGAATACAAAGGAGAAAAATGAAGTTGTATTGGCAATTAAAACTCATCTTGAAGTAGCTTATATCGATTTGGAATTATCCAAAAAAATGATAATGCAATTGGATAAAAATTTAAAATCTGATACATATAATAAAATTACAAGTCCTGTTGAATTCGCTAAAACTGTAACAGAGGATTTGCAAAGTATTAGTAAAGATTTGCACCTAAAAGTTCGATTTGAACCAGAGCGTATTGCTCGGGAAAAACTTGCTGTTTCGGAAGAAAAGCGATTAGAAATGGAGAAAAGAACAGCTATGCAAATGACCGAAATAAATTACGGATTTACAGAGGTGAAAATAATGGAAGGAAACGTAGGTTATTTAAATTTAAGTCAGTTTGCAGATATAAAATATGCTGAAGAAACAGCAACAGCTACAATGAATTTTTTAAGTAGTACCAATGCAATCATTATCGATCTACGCTCAAATGGAGGTGGTGTTCCCAGTATGATGCAGTTATTATCGAGTTATTTTTTTGATGAAAAACCTGTTTTATTAAGTGATTTTTATGAGCGAGCAACAAATACAAAAACACAACTGTACACATTTGAAAATGTAAAGGGAAAACGAAGTACAAACAAGCCTCTTTATATTTTAACCAGTAAGCATACTTTTTCGGCGGCAGAAGCATTTACTTATACTTTAAAGCATTTAGATAAAGCTATTGTAGTTGGTGAAATTACAGGCGGAGGTGCGAACCGAACCAAACGAATTAATTTGAACGATGAGTTTACAATTTCGATGCCGTACATCCAAGCCATTCATCCAGTAACAAAAACCAATTGGGAAGGAAAAGGTGTGCATCCAGACATTAAAACGAATGAAAAAACAGCTTTGGTAAATGCTTATTTAGATGCCATTAACAAAACTGCTAAGGGCAATAAGAATATTCTTTTAAATAAAATTGGCTATGCTCTTTTAAAAGAAAAATCAGTTGATAATGCTATTGTTGTATTCGAAGAAAATGCAAGATTGTTTCCAGATGATGCAAATACTTGGGATAGTTTAGGTGAAGCCTATTTTATAAACAATGATAAAGAAAACGCACTAAAATCATTCAAAAAAGCTTTAGCATTAAATCCTAATTCAGAATCAGCAAAAGCAATGATCCAGAAACTAGTAAACATTAAATAAAAAAGAAGCTAGTTGGCGGTAATTAAAACTAATTGGACAATGAAAAAAAACATAATTAAACTTTTAGCACTGGCATTTGTAATATTCTCAAATGCTTGCAATACCAAGAAACCAGAAACAAAAAAGAATAATTCTTCGATAGAGGAAAATCTATACTTTGGGTATAAGCCACCAGGACTAAATCCTGAAGTTTTTGTTCCTAAAAAGAGTACTTCTGAAGATTGGAAACTAGGGAACGAGGACTCTTTGAATATGGAAGAGTTTTACTTCACTTACTCAGGTAATGACCCTTTTCAGCCTGCCGTTGTTGTTTATCGGCAAGAAGAAAATTATTATAGAGCTAGTAAATATACTTTTCATCCCAGTGGTACTGAAAATAGCAACATCTTATACTCAAGGCATAACTATATTGAACGTACAGATTTTGGTTGGTCAAAGCTAAAAAGCCTAGGTCCAATGTTTGACAGCAAAGATTTGGGCATTATGGTGTTGTCAATATCCGCCAATGGCACTATTGTTTTTGATGATTATAAAACTGATGACGGAATCCGTATATCAAGGATTAAAGACGGTAAACAGGAAGAACCAAAACCACTCGGCAAGGAGATTAACTCAGGGAAATTGGTCGCCCACCCCTTTATTGCGCCTGATGAATCCTACTTAATATGGGATAGCGAGCGAGAAGAAGGATATGGTAAGTCCGATAATTATATCAGTTTTCGACAGCAAGATGGTTCATGGGGTTCAGCTATTAATATGGGAGATAAGATAAATTCAGAATTAGTAGAAAATGGTGCGAGGTTAACACCTGACGGAAAATATTTTCTTTTTAGAAGGTCAGAAGAAAAAGTAAAAGAGGATGGAAGTACATATTGGGAGACTAAAGATTATTGGGTTGACGCTAAAATCATTGAACAGTTAAGACCTCAATAATGATTTCATATAAAATATAACCATCGCCAACAGCACCTACCCAAAAGTGGCGGTTCAGTGGTTAAATCTAGCTTTATGCATCTATCAAATTTTTCTGGACTTGGGTAGTTAATCGCCAGGACATTTCAAAAAAAAATTAAGCATCGATTCTTTGAGTAAATTAATGCAAAGGCGTTTTAGCATTGTAGTTCTTTACGTTGTATCTTACCTGAACCTCAAATACAATTTAATTTATTCACAGGTGAAAACTTAATTTATGTAAAGAAATTAACAATATTGAATTTGCTTAATTTAAAGTACATTTAATAATGGATTTTCTGTGTCTCAATATCATTTGTCAGTATGACGGGAAAGAATGCAGGCGATAATATATTCCGCCAATTAGGAATTGTTTAAGAGCTTCAAGATGTATTAATGAAAAACGAAAACAAATATATTGATTAATACTTTTTTTACAAAAAAAAGGCGCCAATTGTCTTCAATTGGCGCCTTTTGGCTGTGGTGACCCCAACGGGACAAATTTCAAATCATTTTATGCAGGATTTAATGAGATTGGCTTATTATATGTAGGGGCTGTCTTTGAATGGCACGAACAATTTGGTTTGGATGTCTTGTTGGGGATCGAAGAAAAATGAAGCGTCAAAAAAACAAATCCTTCTCTCTTTTTATTAAAACCAACTTAGCTTTTTGTGGCATAAGGTAGGAACTCAATTCAGGTCTTTTTACATATTGCTGCCTCAGGAACTCTTAGTATCTTGCCACTTTATTCTACATGATATGGCGCTAAAAATTGGAAGAAATGATCTTTGTCCCTGTGGATCCGGGAAAAAAAATAAAAAATGTCACAATATTGACAGACTGCCGGATAATCCCGGCACTCAAAAAACGCTTTCAAAAATGGAAACATACGTAAAGGAATACGACTCACATGTTGTTATGAATGAGATCATAGGTTTGCAGCTTATGGCTGAAAATCACGGAAAAAATATACGTATTGAAGAAATAGCAGTACTGGCAGCTAAAAGTCTTAGTAATGGCAAGCCGGGAGATAAAGCAGTACTTAGAGAAATATTGCAGCGGGAATATACGGCGCATTCAATGGAAGATCCTCCAGAGAATCTATTTACCGAAAACGTCGTGTTTTTTCATGGGAACCATATTGCATTTCCAGGGATTGCCGCACATACTGCTGACATTTTTCTTAGTTTCAGCCAGGTAGTTTTTAACTCGGGAACTGTGTTTCCGAAAGAATTCACCGACGAAGTATATCAGGGAATTGGCCTAATTCTGGAACTGGGAGACCAGCTGGCCCGCATGGCTGGTCTAAGGGGTAATATGGAAAGTATCGGATCAAAAGGGAGAATGAAAGTTTGTGATCTTCAGGTAGACTTTTCCATCTCTGAGCTGGAATTGGAGGAACTATGTCAAAAGATCCATGTTAATTCCAAAATCATAAATCAATTTATTCTGGACCCAGATGTCGCTTTAGATGTGGATGATTCTTCAATGATGCCGTTACTTTTTTATCCTATAATCTATTATAACGGACGTTATTATTTTGTCCTTGTATCAAATCAGCTTAATGCCCTAAATGAATTTATACTTAGAACAGCGTTAAAATTTGGATGTCAGGAAGTTTTTTTAAAGGCGTATCGCGAAGAGCTTTGGGGACATATCCGGGTAGCATGTGCAGAGATGAAATGGAGAGAAACAGATATTAAACTCGACCCTTTCCCTGATGCCAATTCTCCCAATGAAGCAATTTATTCTTTCGATCATAACAGACTTGCGTATGTGACTCTTGATACTCCACTGAGCATACCTGACGTTTCGGTTAGTATAGGTTCTGAAATGCATCCGCCCAAAATGGACAATAGGCTGAGGAATGTAGCAAATACAATATTAGATGAGCAAAATAGGCAGGACTGCCAGTTGCTTGTACTTCAGCTTACAGATTCCTGCGGGCGCACCAGAATGGGACGATTTATGAAACCCAGAGATAGGGAATTTAGGCTGCCGTTTAATGTTCATGATTTTTTAAATCTATCGAAGGGAGAAGACTGGGAAAAGCACAGCTTATGGAAGTTTGCAAAAGCACTGGCAAAATTTAACAGCAAAACACAAACGATGGGCGATGCCGTAGAACTGTACAGCCTCTATAAACAAAAAAGTTCAGGATTTTATTTTTCGGATGACATAATGCCAGATTTTCTTGCGGTGGTTCCTAGTGAGGGAAGCGATCTTATCAGAGGATCCAAAATAAAACAGAATTATCATGCTTCTTCTTTCCTGAATGATGGAATGCTGGGATTTTTACCTGTGGTTTCCTGTGGGGATTTTGCTCCGATTTATAAGCCAATCAGGCATATAGGATATTTTATTGAGTCATTGGAAAGTTTCCGTTCCCCTATCTGGATGACAAGCTATCAGGTAAAAGATCATGGTATGGCAGGAATTGTGCGCCTTTATACCAATGCATTATCATTCTGGCTTGACCAAATGAAGCCGGCTTTAGAAGCGGTTTTAAATCCGCATTTGAAGCTTCCCGTTGAAATAAGGCTTGAGCTTGATCCGGTAATATTTACTGGCATGACTTCCCAGGAGCTTTCAGAAATTCCAAAAGAAGAATATGGAGTAGCCTTCACAGATAATGTACTTACCATTAGCATTCCGGGATCTTCGATTTGGTCTTTTACAGGGGCAGATAATGAAGGCGAGCGGGAACTTATGCGACATACATTGAAGAGTTTCCGTTTGTTGGGAGTTACGCTGGAAGATATAACTATCGAGGAAATCTTGAATAAGTTTATGCCTTTGGGCCAGGCTAAGATGATGCTTTTTTTTGACAGTCAGGAAGATCTTATGATTGACAGGAGATGGCTTATGGAGCCTTTGCTCTTATCGGATGCTGAAAAGGAAATGCTGATGGACCAGCTGCCGATATGGATAATGGAGCATATGGTCATACCGGAGCAAATTACGACTCGTGATGATAAAAAACAGCTTTTCAATACCGGTACTAATGTTCTTCTTGAAAAACTGAAAGAGGAAATTTCAAGATATGAAAATGCTGCATTGCTCGTGTTACTGCTGAACCTTCATGAGTCTATTGTGCAAAAGAGGGAGTATGAAAAAACAATAATCCCAGCCCAGCTGATTTGTTTTGGAAATAAGGAGGGCAAGCTGGAGGAAATACGGGAGAATGGACGAATGCTGGTTCGGACATCGGTATCTCTTCGCAATTTAATAGAGTTCCTTGCCGCACAGCCTGTAAAAGGAACACTAATTCCTTCGCTGGACGACGTGGACAGGCTACTTGCGCTTATGCATGAGATAACCTCTTTTGGTATGATGAGTGATGCTGTCTATTTTAATATGGATGATCCAGAAGTGGGTATACTGCCATCGGGAAGAATTGGATTTATTTCAGATCTTTTTTCTGAAAAGATGGAACCTTTCAGTTTGGCAAATGCCAGAGCAGATATTGACAGTAAACTGGAAGATTTTGCAAGGCGGTTTTCTATCTACCAGCCTGCAGATGCGGGAGAAATACCCCCAGAGGTTCAGGAATACATCAACAGGCATGACGCAGCATTCCTTGCTGACTGGTCAGTAAGCTGGAGCAACCTGAATAAAATTTCGTATTATGCATCAAACTTTTGTATTGAAGAAGAAGCATCCGTAATTACGATGCGTGAATCGGATTTTATAGAACGCCTTGTAAACGAGGCGGCTATGCCTGAAGACCAGGTCTGTGCAGGTATCGAAAAATTAGTGCTTTCTCCTCGTGATTCTTTTTTAAAAGCTCCTGATGGCTATTCAAACAATGAAGTATTTCCATGGAAATATAACAGGGAGTTCAGCCTGACCAGAAGGTTTCTTGTACGGCATTCTAATGACGCTGGAGACAGCATGCTTTCTTGGGGTTTTAGAAGCGCTACCGCTGCTAGACACCAGATGGATTACTTAATGCGCGGTGCAAGACTGACCAACGGAGGGGAGGAAATCAAAAAACTGATTGGCGGTTATGCCGATCAAAGAGGGACTGATTTCAGAAATGTAGTCCATGACTGGGCGGCGCAACAAGAAGGTTTTGAGGTTATTGGGTATGAAGTCCCGATAATGCCGGGTGCGACACTTAATGCGGACAAGTCTTACGGAGATGTGGACGTACTCGCGTTTCACAGACCTTCAGCGACAGTTTTTAGCCTGGAGTGCAAGAATACAAGTCAGGCAAAAAATATTCATGAAATGAAAACGGAAATGGATCGTTATCTCGGAAGGGACGGCAAAAAAGGGATGGTGCATAAACATCTGGAACGTGATACGTGGCTTAATGCAAACTTAGGACAGGTGCAGAAGCTTCTGAAGTTTGACGATGCGCTGACGGTAAAATCGTTTATGATCTCCTCTCAGGTAGTGCCTACGCCGTATATCCGGGCAGGAGAACTGCCAATGCCTATCGTGGCTTTTCCGGATTTGAAGAGAGAAGGTGTAGGACTGTTATTTTAATTAGGACGGGGGAACTAAAGAATCAGATCGATTTTATCCTCAGGCATTGTGCAAGTGGCGGGGGCGGCAAGAAAGATCAATGAGGAGGCAAAAATATATGATAAAAAACTGCAGGAGATCAAGTATGATAAGAGGGAGTTTCCTCACTGCATAGTACTGGTATCCGAACTTTTTGGATTTGGGGACTGGAAGAAGATAATAGTGGAAATATGCAGCGCCATGCTAGAGAACAGAATTTATCTCAATGTGATGGATCTTTCTGAATTCATGCAGTATGTAGGCCACGCAAGGGGCTGCGCAGACCGCTTCAATCTGATGCTCATCGAGCGTGTGGAGGCGTTTGTAAAGCATGAGACCATCAATATGAAGCTTAATTTCACTTATGAGCAAGACAAATCTGAAACGTAGCGAATTCCAAAATGCGGTTTATCATTTCCGTTTCTGAAGTTAACATAAAAATTATCTTATGTTTTTTGGTTTTACAGCATCAAATCCAGCTCAAATAACAAATACATTCATGATATGAACTCAGCCTATTTATATGTTCGTGTAAGTACGGACGAACAAAAAAGAAAAGGTTACTCCTTGCCAGAGCAGGAGGACAGACTATTGAAGTATTGTAAATATTACGATATCGAAGTCAAAGGCATTTATCGCGAAGATTTCTCAGCGAAGAATTTCAATAGACCAGAATGGAACCAATTATTCTCAGAAATCAAAAAGAAATCATCAGGAGAAGATAAAAATATACTATCTATCAAATGGGATCGATTTAGTCGTAATATTGAATTTGCGTACGAAATGATTGGAAAGCTTCGGAAATATAAAACAACAGCAAAGGCTATTGATCAGCCAATTGATTTCTCTGTGCCGGAAAGTACTGTTATGCTCGCTGTATATTTAGCAGTTCCAGAGCAGGATTCGAACCAATAAGCTGGAACCCGTGCCTATACTGCATTTTCAACTATTTATAAACTAATGTGCCACGATTTTGCCACAAAACTTAATATGACAATTTTTAAGTAAATTATTGAATTGACTTGTTTAAAATGAATGCTGTAATTCATGTTTTGAAAATCAAAATTAAGTAATTTTATGATAATCCAAAAAGTTTATTTAATATTTTTTCAGTTTAACGCTGATTTAATATTTTTTACTAATAGTGTCCTAAACGTTTTCTTGAATCAATTGTAATAATTTGAAATACAGAAAAATACATTGCTTTTTGATGGAAATGCGTATCGAGCCCAAGAATAAATGTGATTGAAAATAATATTTATTTTGATTAACAACGATTTAATGAATAGAAGAACCGAACAAATGAGTCATTTTCCCATTTGTCCTGACAAGTAATATCATATTTTATAATGTCAATTTTAACGCATCATTCAATCGTAATGCTACATTATCCCAATTAATAATATTAAACAAAGCATCCACGAAATCGGTTCGTTTGTTTTTGTATTTTAAATAATAGGCGTGTTCCCAAACATCTATAACCAATAAAGGAATGGCACCCCATTGCGTTAGTTTTTCGTGGTTTTCGCATTGTAAAATTACCAAACTATCGCTGTATGGTTGATATGCCAAAATTCCCCAACCATTGCCATCTACATTTTTTGAAGTGGCTGCAATTAAGATTTTAAGTTTATCAAAACTCCCAAAACTTTTTTCTATTCGCCGCAACAAATCACCTTGCGGTAACGTGTTTTTATTAGTAAGGTTTGTCCAAAAAATCGAATGTAGTATATGTGATGAAAAATGATGTGATAATTTTTTTGTCCAAAAATCAATGGTTTCCAAATTGTTTTCGTCCAATGCTTTTTTTATCATTTGCAAATCTTTGTTTGCCCCTTTTACCGCACCACCGTGATGAAAAGTATAGTGTAGATGCAAGGTTTCGGCATCCATATAGGGTTCTAAAAAATTTTCACTATACGGAAGCGTTTGTTGAATATAATTGCCGTTTCCATCAACCAATTTATCAATTGAATTGTCCGCTAAATTTTTGGCAAATGCATTATTTGTTGGAAGAATTAGCGAAGCTACACCTAATAAAGTGCTCGATTTTAAAAACTCTTTTCTGTTCATAGTATTAATTTTATAAAAACCCCAACAACTGCTGCTGCCACGATAATATAAGGTCCTTGAATTTTCTTGATATAAAGTAAAGCAAAAATTGTTGCAATAGCTATTAGTGTTGTTGGAATATCAAAAATACTTCGGGAAGCAATTACTCCAACCTCACCTACCAAAGCCCCAACAACAGCCGCAGTAATAACATCTACAAAGGCTTTGATTGATTTATTCTGCGCAATTTTCTTAAAGGATGGAGCAAAAGTAACCGTAAATAGATAACACGGCAAAAATGTGGCTAAAGCTGCAACCAAAGCACCTGGAAAACCAGCAACTAAATAGCCAATAAAGCCAACAGGAATAACAACTGGGCCAGGGGGAATCATTGCAACTGCAACCGCATCAACAAATTTTTGTTCCGTTAACCATTTATTTTCTATTACTACTCCCGAATGTAAAAAAGGAACTATTGCCAGTCCACTGCCAAATACAAATGCTCCCGCTTTGGCAAAAAAGAGGGCAATCTTCATAAGAGTAGAATTGTCATAGCTCCTAAAGCCCATTTGCAAAAGAAGAATAGAATTTGCCGTTTTATTATTGAACCATTTTGGTGGTGCTTTGACAAACATATATATAATTCCAGCCAATACAAATAACAAAACTTGTTCCAGTTGTGTAACCAATGTCACAACTATGGCAACTACAAAAAAACAGCCACAATAACCAATTCGTTTTAAAAGAGGTTACATTAAATTTGCCGATAGATTTTATCGTTAGTTTATAGGAACTCATTACAATAATACCAATAACAGCTGCACCTACGCCATAAAAAACAGCTTGTATCCAAGACAATCCTCCGTATAACTTGTAAACGATTCCTAAATAGTACCACCATTATGAAAGAAGGCAAAATAAAGGCAAAACCAATCAACGTTGCCCCTAAAAAACCACAATGTACAAATCCAAGGTAAATGGCTAATTGTGCCGCTAACGGACCCGGTGCTAATTGCGCCAGGGCTAAGCCTTCTTTATATTCATCTTCTGAAATCCATTTTTGATCTTCGACTAAATCCCGGTGCATATAACCAACCAATGCTACTGGACCACCAAAACCAATTGTCCCTAATTTCAGGAAATAAAGAAGTAACTCTTTTAAACTATATTTTGGATTTTCTTTCATAAACAAGATGTTCTAAAAGGCTATACCAAATTGGAAACCTACTTTAAAATTGGCCGGATGCTCATTGCCAAATCGTACTGGTAATGGAATAGCAACATAATAGCTACTGTTGGTATTTTTTATTACAGTTTTGTTGAATACTGGAGTTACTCCATATCTGCCATTTGTCTCAAAGGCAACTCTACCCGCAAATGTGTAGTCTTTACCTAATGCTATCAACACGCCAGGATGAAATAATAAATTATTCATTTTACTAGCTAGTCCCATCTTCTGCTTTTATATTGGGTACAATTTCAAATGAGAATCCAATTTTAGAGCTTTTCCAGATGTTAATTCCTGTTGGAAAACCAACGGCGTAATAATCTCTAAAGTTTAAAGAAGTTTGATTTTCAGCGAAAGTTACTACTAGGATGAACTACACCAAAATAGCCCGTAATTTTTGGATAGGTTGTTTGTCCAATAGCAGCTATAGAAAATACTAATAAAGCAGGAAGCAGAAAATGTTTAAAGGGAATCATATAGTTTGTGTTTTATTACAAAACTATAAAGGTTAAATAGGTATAAATAGTATGTTACTTACTTTTTGTATCTGGATTACTTTTTTGTGTATTTTTTCGATAGGAAGAAGGATTTTTTCCTCTACTCTGCTTGAATATTCTCGTAAAATGACTTTGATCTGAAAACCCAGTCATGTAGGCTATTTTAGTAAGCGTATAGCTTGAATTTTGAATAAGAGTAATTGCTTTTTCAGTTCGTAATTTCCTAACATAATCCCCAAAATTAAGATTTTCAAAATACTTTGAAAACTCTCTTGATAAATAGGAAGGATTCAGCTCTAAATCATTAGAGATTTTTTTTAGGTCAAAAGTAAATTGGGTGTCTATTTGATCTGATATACTACCACAAATGAAATTGATCCATTTCTTCCATCAGATGCCCATATCCCTGGACTCGGATAAAATAAAGGTCGTTTAGTGAAATATTGCTTATTAAAAACATTATTCAAACTTGCTTTAATTTCAAATTTGGAATTTATTCTTATCGTTGAATTGAGATCAAATATTCCATATGAAGGAACTAAACCAATTGCTCCGGTTGCTGTTGGCGTAAGTGTATTTAATGCATCGGCAAAACTTGTGGCTGTATAACTATAGAGTCCCGACAAACTTAATTTCCAATAATGAACTGAAATTCCATTTCTGGAAATTATATTTGGTACACTTTCAATTTTGTTGTCTTCAATATTTACATTTGAATTTCCTGTTTTAAGATTTCCTGTTGTGTAGCGACCATCCATAAAGGAGGTTGAACTAAATAATGACATTTCTATTTTTTTATTTAAAACCCAGTTAATCTCAATAAATATTTCAATTCCTTTGGTTAGAGAATTTCCAATATTTGTTCTGTATGTATAAAAATTTCCTTCATTATCAGTTAAAGCCAAAGTTCCAAAACGGTTATTGTATTGAAGTAAAAAACCTGTAACGTCCCACTTTTAAAGATTTCCAATTTCCTCTAAACCTTAATTCTGCATTATATCCTTTTGCATCTTTAATGTTCTCATCTACTTTTTCGTATATAGAATTTGGAACAATGTCTTTGAAAAGCATGGGCCTATATACTTGTGAGAACCCTCCATAAACCTGTGAGAAATTTGTGGGCTTACAGCTAAAACTTGCTGCAAATAACGGAAATTTATGTTGTATACTTGCTGGTATTTCATTTTGAGGGTAATAGTTTATTGTTCCTGACATTTTACTTTCACCAATTTCATGCATTATTAATTCTATATGCGGGCACAGTTTAGCATGTCTAGTCTTGGATGGAGCTCCTGAAAATGACAGAGATCTCATCAACAACTAAATTTTATTTATGCTGGAAAACACCAAATTATCAAGAAAAGAAATGATTTTTGTCTCGTCTTTATTTACCCCAAAATCGGTAAGTGAAGGCAGGTTGTTCATGAAAAAATTCTGAAAATGCGCCATTTCAATGATAGTGGAAGCTAATGATTTAGGGTATTTGTATTTCGGATTGCATTCTGAAATTAAATCTCCAATAACGGCACAAAGATCTTTGTATGGTTTAAAAAAATGGTGTCTATTGTCTTCGCTTACATGCTTTGTTAAGTATGCTTTTGAACCTTCTGAAATAACAATTTGATGCAATAGGCTCTCGTTGACATAACTTGTTTTTTCATCATGTTTTACTGTTGTGGCTAACAATTTAATTACCATTTTTAATCTAATTATGGGGTCACTAATGTTATTGGTATTAAAGCCTATCTGGTATTCAAGCCAACTCCAATACCAAGCTACAATATATAACAGCAAGCGATGTTTGTTTTCAAAGTATCGGTAAATACCCGCTTCGGTTGTACCAATGTCTTTTGCTAATTTTTTAAAGGTGAACGCTTCAAATCCATTTTTATAGATTAATTCAATGCTGTGTCTAATGATTTTTTTGCCTAACTCCGACTGTTCAGGGTTGCGCAGAAATAATGCTTCATTCATTTTTATTTGTAACTGTAACTCCATTTTAATCCTTGTATTGATTGGTCTTCGTATAATAAATTGCTAAAAAGAAGATGTCTCATCTTTCTTTGGCAAATATAGCTAAAAATTATTTTACAATTATTAATGATAGTATTGCTATCATTAATAATATTATATCTATCTTTGTCGCGTTAATCTAAAAGATATAATCATGTTGCTAATTCGTAAATTACAGGAATTGCCAGACCCAATTAATAGTTTTGAATTAATATATTAATATATAAAGGAAATCCAAAAAATTTATCGAATAATTAGAAAAGTAAAAAACTAAAACCTAATAATTAAGTATAAAATGAAAAATCAACAAGTCTTTAAATTAATAGATGGGGTTTTTACTCCGGTAGAAGCAGGGAAAGTATTAACTGCATTAATAAACAGTAAGATTAACCACCATAATCTAGAGGATTTTAGCAATCATATTCGTTTCAATAATGACATCACTCACTCCAAAAAAAGAGTAGTGGAACTTAACGAAGCTAAAGAAAAAATTAAAAATTTAGTGGAAGTTGCAGAAGCAAATGGATTAAATTTGGTTGTAAATAGTACGATTGAAATAAGTTTTAAAGAATAACTAATATGTTTCAAGGTAGAAAACCTCTTATAGCAACCAAGCATAAAAAAGAAAATGTGATTGCACCGATTTTTGAAAAAGAATTAGGCATTATTTGCTTTGTCTCTGATAAATTTGACACTGACATATAGGGAACTTTTTCGGGAGAAATTGTGAGAAAAGATAGTGCATTAACGACTCTTTGCAGTAAATGTCTCCTTGCGATGAAAGAAAATGATTGTGATTTAGGGAGTCCTAAATAAAACTACTACAAAAAGAACTGTTTTATTTAAGAAATAACATAGATGAAAAAAAATGGAATTTAAAATTGGAAGCAGTAATTAAAATAGAAAAATGAATCAATTAGTAATAAAAATAGCTATTTCACTAGTCGCAATGATTGTTTTACTTGTTATGGCTTTAACAACACATGACGTAATTAACAGTGAACTATTTGCGTCTTTTGCCATAATACTTGGAGCATATTCTTCTAATCAGTTATCAAATAAAAACAACCAAAATTATGAATAGAATCGAAAATTTAACACTTATTGACGGTAACTTCTCGGAAGTTGAGGCGAAGGAAATTTTAATTAGTATTTTTTCTTCCAAAATAAATTTCCATAAGATAAAAAATTGGAGTTCACAGGAACGATATGGAGAAGACGATGAAATTGCTCAAAAAAGAATTCCTGAGCTAAAAAATGAGATTGAAAAATTGCAGAAGATACTATCGGAGGCGAAAGCCAAAAACAAGAGATTGTTAGTTAGTTCACAAATAAACATTTCACTTATTGACAATTAGTAATTTATGTTCAAAGGTAGAAAACTTCTTATAGCAACTAAGCATAAAAAAGAAAACGTGATTGCCCCGATTTTTGAAAAAGAATTAGGCGTAAGTTGCTTTGTCTCAGATAAATTTGATACTGACACATTGGGAACTTTTTCGGGAGAAATTGAGAGAAAAGATGGCGCGGTAACGACTCTTCGCAATAAATGTCTCCTTGCTATGAAAGAGAATGATTGCGATTTAGGTATCGCCAGCGAAGGGTCTTTTGGGATGCACCCCACAATTTTTTTTGCCCATGCCGATGATGAATTTTTAATTTTTATTGATAAAAAAAATGAGTTAGAAATTATAGTAAGAGAACTCAGTATGGATACCAATTTCAATGGCAGCGAAATTAAAACTGAAGTCGAGCTACTGGAATTTGCTGCTAAAGTAAAATTTCCATCGCACGGACTTATTTTAAAACCATCGGAAAAGGATATTTCGAAAATAGCTAAAGGAATCACTGATGAAAAGATTTTAAAGGAAAGCTTTAATGAAATGATGAAAGAATTTGGGAAAGTATATGTCGAAACCGATATGCGCGCACTGTACAATCCAACACGAATGAAAGTGATTGAAACAGCGGTATTAAAATTAGTAAAGGCAATTCAGTCGTTATGTCCTATGTGTGAAACACCTGGATTTGTGGTTTCTGATGCCAAAATGGGATTACCGTGTGAATGCTGTAATTCGTCTACGCGTTCTACTTTGAGTTTTATTTATACTTGTAAAAAGTGTAACCATACTTCTGAGGAATTGTATCCACATAAAAAAATGACCGAAGATCCTATGTATTGTGATTTTTGTAACCCTTAAAACGAATTATGACAATGGTTTCAAAAGACATATCAAAAGCTGCCAAGATTTTAGTCCAAGAAGATTTGGTTGCCATTCCTACAGAAACGGTTTATGGGTTGGCTGGAAATATTTACAGCGAAAAAGCCATAAAAGCGATTTTTGAAATGAAACAAAGACCTTTTTTTAATCCTTTAATTGTTCATATTAAATCAATCGAACAATTAGACGAATTAGCAAAAGATATACCGAAAAAAGCTAGATTGTTAGCTGATAAATTTTGGCCGGGACCTTTGACTATGGTGTTGAAAAAACAAGAAGCGGTTCCCGATTTAGTTACTGCAGGAAAAGATTCTGTGGCTATTAGAATTCCAAATCATGCTACAGCTTTGGCATTGTTGGAAGCATTAGATTTTCCATTAGCTGCTCCAAGTGCCAATCCTTTTGGGGCAATAAGTCCAACAAATGCTTTGCATGTTGCGGAATATTTTAGTGAAAAATTACAGATGGTTTTAGATGGAGGCGATTGCCAAAACGGAATAGAATCTACGATAATTGGTTTTGAAAATGAAGAACCGATATTATATCGATTGGGTTCTATTTCTGTGGAAGATATTGAAGAAGTTATCGGGAAAATCCAAATTAAAAACAAAAAAGAAAACGCACCAGATGCGCCTGGAATGTTATCACGACATTACGCACCAGCAACCACCACTTTTTTAGAAAGTGATGTAGCGCAATTCATCAGGGGATTTCCAGATGAAAAAATCGGATTGTTACTTTTTAAGGAAAGGATCGAAAATGCTACTGTTTTTCATCAAGAAATTTTATCCAAAAAAGGAGATTTAAAAGAAGCTACCTCACATTTGTATGCTGCAATGCATCGATTGGATAAAATGGACTTAGATATGATTGTTGCGGAACGATTTCCGGATTTTGAATTAGGAAAATCCATTAACGACAGATTAGAACGTGCAACAAAAAAATAAAAATAAAAGATGAATTTAGATTTACTACTAGATAATTTAACAAATCCGGCTTTATTGTTTTTCCTTCTTGGTATAATTGCCACAAGATTGAAAAGCGATTTAGCAATTCCAGACAATACATCCAAGTTTATTTCTTTGTATTTATTGTTTTCTATTGGATTTAAAGGCGGACAAGAATTGGCGCACAGTGATTTTCATATGGAAATCATTTGGGCAGTCTTATTTGGGATATTAATTGCGGTTGTCATTCCTATTTATTGTTTCTTTATCTTAAAGCAAAAGTTTAGTGTTGAAAATTCGGGTGCAATTGCGGCAGCATATGGTTCGGTTAGTGCGGTAACTTTTGTAACAGCAGTAACTTTTTTGGAAATTCAAAAATATACTTTCAGCGGACATATGGTAGCCGTAATGGCATTGATGGAAGCACCAGCAATAATCATCGGAGTAATTTTAATTAGATTATACAACAAGAAAGAAGTTAGTTCCAGTAAAATGAGTTCTGTCATAAGACATTCTTTAACCAATGGAAGTGTTTTATTAATTCTTGGAAGTTTGGTGATTGGTTTTTTAGCTAGCGAAGAACAAGCTATGGGAATTAAACCCTTTACCACTGATATTTTCAAAGGGTTTTTAGCAATTTTTTTATTAGACATGGGTATTGTAAGTGGAAGAAAATTAGACGATTTCATTAAAAGTGGATGGTCTACCTTGGTATTTGCCATTGTAATACCGCTGATTAATGGGGTAGTAGTAGCTTTTTTAAGTCAACTAGTGACTGATGAGGTTGGCAACCGATTTATTTTTGCCATTCTAGCAGCAAGTGCTTCCTATATTGCGGTTCCTGCTGCCATGAAAATTGCAGCACCAAAAGCCAATCCAGGTTTATTTTTGCCTATGGCATTAGCCGTTACCTTTCCGTTTAATATTACTTTTGGAATGCCTATCTATTTGTCTATTATTCTTCGTTGTTAAAAAATAATAATTGTAATCACTAATAGAATAAAAAAACTATCAACCAAATCAATCAGTTCATTTGTTGTAAATTAGCAATAATAAATTAAACCTTATATAACCATTGAAATTCAAATCATAATTTTACTTTCATCATTAAATAGATTTAGAAGTTATTTTAAAAATTGATATAGTCTAAACATTAAATATATTATTATGAAAAAACACTTTTTGATCGCTATTGCATTGTTATTAATTCAAAATATCACACATGCACAAACAGAAAAAGCTAACAAAAAAAAGGCTAGAACTCTAATGGCAATTGATTCTGTTAAATGGAGGGTTGACCATTATATTGTAAATAGGGATTCTGCTTATGCAAATCCTCGTTACGCACTTAAAAAACTCCAAGGGGGTAACAGACGATTTATTGAGAGCAAAAGTATACGCCCAAGACAAGACATTAGCTTTATCAAAAAATTAGAAAAAGGACAAGAACCATTTGCTACAATTGTAGGATGTTCAGATTCACGTGTTCCAAATGAATTAATTTTTGACCAAGGTTTGGGAGATTTATTTATTATTCGTACAGCAGGTCAAGTTTCTGCGGCTGCTTCTTATGGTAGTATGGAGTTTGCTGTTTTAAAATTAAATACAAAATTAATAGTTGTACTTGGTCATACAGAATGTGGCGCGGTTGATGCAGCAGTTAAACGTCCTGAAAACGTACCTGGTCATATTGTTACGCTTATCAACGAAATAAAAGGAGCAGTTGCAAAATCCTCTCATATTGCTGGTAATGCTACTAATAATGCTGTGAGACAAAACGTAATTGACCAAGTAGCGGATCTGAGAGACTTGGACCCAATATTACACAAAAAATATATTGATGGCGAAATTTTAATAGTGGGTGCCGTATACGATATTCATACAGGGAAAGTAGAATTTCTGGAAGAAACTCTATTAAATCTGCCACAAAATAAGTCTAAACAATAATATTGAACTATATGATTGCCGCTTTAGAAACAACTTGGTATTAGTTACGGACAGTCATATTTATTTTTATTCTAACACTATTTCTACACAATTATACTTATTCGCAAGAACAGAGATTGTCTGACCATAATAGTATTGGCTGGCTTGCCTATACCGGCACCTTAAAAATACATCCAAAAATTGCTTTGCATACCGAATACCAATGGCGCAGAGTAGATGGGCTAAAAAATCCGCAACAAAGTTTGCTGCCAACAGGGGTGAATTATGCCCTGAGAAAGGATGTAAGTTTAAATGCAGGTTATGCTTTTGCCGAAACGGATCCTTATGGCGATTATCCAAATGCAAATGCTTTCTCTGAACATCGCATGTATGAGCAAATAGTTTTGAAAAATCCAATAGGAAAAGTGGAGGTGTCCCATCGGTTTACCTTGGAACAACGGTTTCTTGAAAAATTCATTACTCAAAATGGAGTAACTAACACAGACTGGGTTTTCCTGAACAGGATGCGATACAGGTTAAGAACGGAGATTTCTATATATAAAAATAGTACCGACAATAACAGCGTGAGCATTATTTTATTGGATGAGGTGTTTGTCGGTTTTGGTAAAAATGTCGGAGCGAATGTTTTTGATCAAAATAGATTGGCTGCTTTAGTCGGTTATAAAGTAAATAAAAATGTAAAAATTGAAGCAGGTTATTTGAGTCAGATTTTGCAACAAGGAAAAAGGGTAAATGACAAATCGGTATTTCAATATAACAATGGATTTATGCTTACCACGCATTTGTCTTTTGATGCCGTGAAATAGTCGTGTAGCTTATCTAAAATTAGAAACTTTCAGTAAAATCAAATGTCATTTCTTTGAATATTAGGGATGAATTCAAATAACAACCAAAAGTACCACCTATGCATCAATCTATAGTAATAAAAAATGTTAACATCGTCAACGAAGGTCAGATAAAAAGTACTGACGTTTTTATCCAAAACGGCTTTATCCAAAAAATCGGCAATCTGTCCGGAGAAATCACAAAGGATGCTAAAACCATTGATGGAACCGGCAAGTACCTGTTTCCGGGTATTATAGATGGGCAAGTGCATTTTAGGGAACCCGGACTAACCCATAAAGGAGATCTCTATACAGAAAGTAGAGCAGCTGTTGCGGGCGGCACAACTTCTTTTATCGATATGCCAAATACAGTTCCCAATGTATTGACCACTGAAATTCTAGATGAGAAATTTCGTATTGCCTCAAAAAAATCTTGGGCTAATTATTCTTTCTTTTTAGGGGTTAATAACGACAATTTAGACAGTGTACTTCAAATGGATACGTCTCAATTCATAGGGGTTTCTGATGATGGACTTTATTTTACCAAGAAGGGAAATTTGCTTGCCGATAGTCCAGACACTATGGAAAAACTTTTTTCGAATTGTAAATCCATTATTGCCATTCATTCAGAAATGGAAAAAATCATAGAAGAGAATGAGGAAATTTACAGAGCAGAATATGGTGAAGATGTGCCAATTGCATGTCATCCATTAATTCGCAGTGAAGAAGGATGTTATCAATCTACCAAAAGAGCTATTGCCATTGCCGAAAAACACAAGGCAAGGTTGCATATTCTGCATTTGACCACAGAGGCCGAAACCCATTTGTTCCGAAACGACATACCGCTAAGAGAAAAGAACATTACCACCGAAGTATCGGTTCAAAATCTTTGGTTTTCAGACAAAGACTATCAGCGATTGGGAACCTTGATAAAATGGAACCCTGCCATAAAGACGGAGCAAGACAGAGTAGGTCTTTTGAAGGCTTTGCTGGATGACCGAATTGATATTATCACTACGGACCATGCACCGCACAGCTTGGAAGAAAAGGAAAAGCCATACTTCCAATCCATGTCGGGTGCGCCAATGGTGCAGCATTCCCTGTATATTATGCTTGAATTATACAAGCAAGGGCTTATCTCTTTAGAGAAAATCGCCGAAAAAATGTGTCATAATGTAGCGATACTTTATGGTATCGAAAAAAGAGGCTTTATCCGTGAGGGTTATTTTGCCGATTTGACATTGGTTGACTTGAATTCACCTTGGACAGTTGGTAAAGAAAATATTTTGTACAAGTGCGGTTGGTCGCCATTAGAAGGCGAAACATTTCAGTCAAAAGTGACCCATACGTTTGTTAACGGAAATCTAGTCTATGAGAATGGTAATTTTTCCGAATTCATTCCGGGGCAAAGATTAGAATTCAAGTAACTATTCAGGTCTCAATTATAACTGCTAAGTCGAATAATAAAAAATTGCCGCAAAGACACAAAGGCTCAAAGGAAATAGTTGGAAAAGAATAAGAGATTAAGTTGATTACTTAAATTATCAAATTAAATGACTTGAAAACTTAGCGCCTTTGTGTCTTAGCGGCAAAAAAATGTCTATTATTTGTGGTTACTGAGTAGTCACGAATTCAATTAAAAAAACACAACATAATGAAAACATATTTTATAACAGGAATTGGTACGGATATAGGAAAAACAATCGTGTCAGCCATTCTCGTCGAAGCGCTAAAAGCCGATTATTGGAAGCCTATTCAATCCGGAGATCTGCACCAAACAGATACAATGAAAGTGCAGGGACTTATCAGTAATTCCACTTCTGATTTTTTCCCTGAAGCGTACCGCCTTACAGAACCAATGTCTCCACATGCCGCTGCCGCTATTGATGGCGTTACAATTAATTTAGATTCCATTAAAGTTCCACCAACCAACAATAATCTCATTATAGAAGGAGCAGGCGGTTTGATGGTTCCGCTCAATAATGATTCTTTGGTAATTGACCTTATAGAAAAATTAAAAGTGGAAGTTATTCTGGTCTCCAGAAATTATCTCGGAAGCATAAACCATACACTGCTTTCCGTCGAAGCTCTTCAACGCAGAAACATTCCCATTAAAGGAATAATATTTAACGGGAATCCTGTAAATACCAGTGAGAAATTCATTTGTGAATACACGGGGCTGAAATCTTTATTTCGCATTGATAATGAAGAAACAATTGACAAGCAAACCATTTTAAAATACGCCTCTGAACCAAATATAAAATCACTACTTTAAAATTTAAGTGGGTTTTTATTTCAAACCTTAGTCTAGAGTAAGTTAACCCGTTTGAACGATGGTTGGGTATTTTACCTTTTGGTAAATCAGGTTCGTCAGCAAGCAATGGCGCAAAAAAACGAAATTTGGAAAGTGGGAAATAGAAGCATGAAAAAACTAAATCGCCGAACTTAAGCTGACAATTAAAATGTGGAAAGTGGAAAAATAAAACTTACGCAAAAAAAACAAAGATCCTACAAAATTGTCATAGTTGTTAAACATAAAACATCGACAACATAGGATTAACGTTTTGCTAACCAACAAGCTAATGTTTCTGTATTTTGCTAACAACCAATTAAAAAAAAACAAAAAAACAATTATATTGCTAAAAGGACACATTTTTATAACTAAATTTACTTGTAATAGCAGGACTTTAATAGCGTAAAAGACAACCCTGATAAAATTGACACGGAGGACAAACATAAAATATCGAAAACTTAAGATCAATTTTCGGAGGGCTTTTTGCCGATTTGACAAGCCAACGCTTAAAAATTGAAATAATTAATCTCCAACTTTAATCTGTTAAAAAAAATACTATGAAGAGCGATGATAAATTTTTAAGAATAATTATAGCCATTAATAAAAATATAATTCGTGTTTTAATTGGAATTATGACTTTAATTTTAATATTGGGCACATTACATCTTTACTATTTAGAATTTAAAAAAATTACCGCTCCACCTTATTTATTGATTGATGTTTCCACTTTATTCGAAGTGTTTAATTTGATATTGATTATTGCGGTTGGATATGAGCTTATAAAAGCATTGCTATTAATTATTTCATCCGATACAATTCCTACTATTCCAATTATAGAAATCTCAATTATTGCTATTTCAACTAAAATAATCACACTAGATATACAGCAAACAAATAGTAATACTATTGTAAGTTTAGCTTTGTTAATTGCTGCGCTCGGTCTTGCTTATTTTTTGTTGAAATATTGTAAGACACCACAAAACAAACCCTGAACAAATTTAAGTAGCACCTATTTCTGAATGATTTTAATTGTTTTTTAGATAATTAAGTAACGATAAATGAAGATTTTATGAGTAGCATAGTCCAAAATAAAGAATGGCATTCAGTTTCATACAGTAATGTATTAGAGAGTCTCGATACTTCCTCTGAAGGTCTTAGTACAACAGAAGCTGGGAAGCGCTTGAAAAAGGAAGGACCTAATATCATTTACAGGCAAAGTAGAGAAAGTGCCTTTAAAATTTTGCTGAGGCAATTTCTTAACCCGCTTATATATGTTCTACTTACTGCTACCATCCTTGCTATAACTATGGGCAAAATCACAGATGGTATAGTGGTGTTTTGTGTAATAATTATTAATGCCATTATCGGGTTTGTTCAGGAGTACCAGGCTGGAAAAACCATTCAGGGGCTTCTCCAATTAATTCCGGAAAATGCTACAGTGATTAGAGATGGAAAGCAAAAGAATATTCAGGCTGCTGAACTAGTTCCCGGTGATTATGTATTGCTTCAGGCTGGCGATAAGGTATCGGCAGATATGCGGCTCACATTCGTAAAAAATATGCAGTGTAATGAATCTATCCTTACAGGAGAATCCTTGCCGGTGGAAAAAAACACGGATATTATTGACGCAGATGCAGGAGTTGCTGATCGTAAAAATATGGTTTTTAGCGGCACATTGATTACTTCCGGCACAGCAGAAGGCGTAGTTGTTTTGACAGGCATTAAAACCGAGATTGGTAAAATTTCCGCACTTCTTCAAATTACCACATCAGTCAAATCTCCACTGACAAAATCTCTTGAAAAAATTGCACGGGGAATTACCTATGCCATCATCCTTGTTGGTATTTTAGTTTTTCTAATAGGAATATTTCGTAATTATACATTCATAGATGCAATATTTTTTGCCATTACTCTTGCGGTAGCAGCTATCCCAGAAGGACTGCCTGCCGTAATTACTATTGCATCAGCTATCGGTATTATGCGAATGGCAAAGAGACAAGCTATTATCAAGCATTTATCTGCTGTAGAAACCTTGGGTAGCACCACTGTAATCTGCTCAGACAAAACGGGAACGCTTACCCTTAACGAAATGACCGTTCAGGTACTTTGGAATGGAAAGCAAAAATTCAATGTTACAGGAGTAGGCATTAATACTGATGGTAAAATTTTAAAAAATGATTCCGATGAAGAAGGAACAGATGATGAAATTGGTGAACTTATTAAGGCTGCAGCACTGTGCAATGACGCAACACTTCATAAAAAAGAGGGTCATTGGAAATCAGTAGGAGACCCTACAGAGGTTGCCCTGATAGCAGTAGCTGGAAAGTTTGGAATAAACGAGGACGAACTAAGAAGCAAATGGCGGAGGTTGGATGAATTACCCTTTGATTCCGAAAAAAAAATAATGGCTACGCTCCATCTATCCCCTTCCGGAGAAAAAATGATTTACCTTAAAGGCGCACCTGAATCAGTTATTCCACTTTTATTAAATAGTGAAAATTCATCCATTGTCTTTGACACAGAACAGGTACGAACGGAGGCTTTACAATTAGCAGGAACAGGAATGAGAGTATTGGCTTTCGCTTCCAGAAAGTTGGATAGCGAACATTCATCACTCATTACGGAAGAGGATCTTTGCGATTTTACTTTTTTAGGGATACAGGCCATAAGTGACCCTCCAAGGATGGAAGTAAAAGAAGCGATCGATTCGTGTCATAATGCAGGTATTACGGTGAAAATGATTACCGGAGACCATCCTGCAACAGCCGCAGCAATAGGCAGGGAACTTGGATTTATAAATGCAGACAGGGTTATCACCGGAAAGGAACTTCAGAATTTGAATGCCCAGGAGATTCAAGAGGTAGTAAAAAACACCAATATTTTCGCACGGGTATCCCCCGAAGATAAATTAAATCTAGTAAAAGCCCTTCAGGCCAACGGGGAAGTGGTAGCCATGACAGGAGATGGTGTAAATGACGCCCCAGCACTTAAACGTGCAGATATTGGCGTAGCTATGGGTATCAGTGGTACGGCTGTTGCCAAAGAGGCGGCAGACATTATCCTGGCCGATGATAATTTTGAAAGTATAAAGGCTGCTGTTGAAGAAGGACGCAGAGTATTTGATAACCTTTTGAAATCGATTGTATTTCTTCTGCCTACAAGTATAGGATTGGGATTGGTTATTTTTATTGCCGTGTTATTTTTTCCCTCTGAAGGGGGAATTCTACTCATCCCAATACAGCCTGTTCAGGTATTATGGATCAATCTTATAACTGCCGTTGCCTTGTCATTGCCGCTTGCACTTGAAGCAATGGAACCCAATGTAATGAATCGTCCTCCACGTAAGCCCAATAAACCTTTATTAAGTTCTTTGATAATTTTCAGGATGACACTGGTTTCTCTGGTAATGGCAGGTGGAACAATTGGATTATTTCTTTGGGAATATAATATTGAACTGTCCAGAGGCATGGAACACTCACTGGCCATTTCGGAAGCTCAAACAATGGCTGTAACAGCAATGGTTTTATTTCAGGTGTTTTACCTTATTGATTGCCGATCTCTTAATTTTTCAGTCAATCAAATCGGGCTTTTCTCCAATCCATTTATTTATATCGGAATTGCAACAGTACTGTTTGTTCAAGCCGCTTTTGTTTATTTTCCATTTATGAATCGTTGGTTTCATTCATCTCCATTAAAAGCTGAGGCATGGGGGATGTCAGCCATGGTAGCTTTTTCAATTCTAATAATTATCAGTGTTGAAAAATGGATTCAAAGAAAATATTTTAAAAATGTTAAGATGTAATACTTGTTGTGAAGTACATGTTTTATATGCGAGGAAAAACTTGTTGTCAAGAAGTGTTTTACAAGGAGGAAGAATGGATTGTAGCATAGTAAATGAAATGTTTTGTGAACCAATCAACAAAAACCTAAAACAAGATGGATATGATCCTTATGCCGATGAAATAAAAAAACATAAACACTGAACTCATGAAACTACTTTGGCAATTACTGTGAAACAACACAGCAACAATTTGAACAATTTAGAGGTCATACAGTTTGGAGTATTGAACAAGGTTTTTATGCCGCAACATTTGTGTCAAACTTACAGAGTATTATAGAAAAAAAAATCGAACCGAATATAAACAATAGAATATGAAATATGACTATAATCAATAGTATAGGTATTACAAACTATAAAGGATTCATACAAGCATCAAGTTTTTTCATGCTATAAAATTTTGTTAGGCATTTGCCAAAAAGTTCATTACCTTTAAGAAGCGTTTTCGTTCAATACAGTTTGTACAAGTAAATCCCGAACAGCTTGTAGACGCAGACTGTCAGACCATCGTTATAGAAAAGTATTTTAGTAAGATTCAATAGACAAACATTTTGGTAAACCGTAAAAATCGACCAAATGAATTTGGTAAAACAAGAGGAGTCGAAAAATTAAACAAGTACAAGTATGCAAACGGATTTGAGTTTTTGGATTGGTTTTAACGTATTTGTACTGCTGATGCTGGCATTGGATTTAGGGGTGTTTAACCGCAAAGCGCATGAAGTAAGCATTAAAGAAGCCATGATTTGGACGGGGGTTTGGATAACACTTGCCATGTGTTTCAATGGGCTTATTTATTACTGGCAAGGCGAGGTAAAAGCATTGGAGTTTTTTACGGGTTATGTGATTGAAAAAGCATTGAGCGTAGATAATATTTTTGTATTCGTTTTAATTTTTTCTTATTTCAAAATTCCGGCTATCCATCAGCATAGAATTTTGTTTTGGGGAATTATCGGAGCTTTAATAATGCGGGCTGCATTTATTTTTGCGGGAGTCGCGTTACTCGAAAAATTCCATTGGACGATTTATGTTTTCGGGGCGATACTGATTTATACGGGATATAAGATGCTTAAGCAAAAGGAGATAATAATTGAGCCAGAAAAAAATCCCCTTATAAAATTATTCAGAAGAGTAATGCCTGTTACTAATGAACTGCATGGTGGTAAATTTTTTGTAAAACAAGATGGGAAACGGTTTGCAACGCCTTTATTTTTAGTATTGGTGTTGATTGAAACCACCGATTTGATTTTTGCGGCGGATAGCATTCCTGCAATACTGGCAATCACACAAGACCATTTTATTGTTTATACTTCAAATGTGTTTGCAATACTTGGCTTGCGCTCTTTGTATTTTGCACTGGCGGGAATGATGGATAAATTTCGGTATTTGTCGAAGGGACTTGCTTTGATATTAATATTTGTTGGACTGAAGATGTTGCTGGCTGATTTCTACAAATTGCCAATACAAATTGCTTTGTTGGTAATTCTCGTTATTTTAATCTTGAGCATTGCAGCATCATTGATGTCTCGCAAGAGATGATAATAGATTTAATCGGTCAATTGAATAGTGTTTTGCCATAATAACAATTAACATAAAAGATAATGGATAAAATTCTTGTTACCACCGATTTTTCTTCAAATTCAAAAGCAGGTTTGCGTTTTGCCATTCAATTGGCATCCCAACATAAATTTGAGTTGACTTTTTTTCATTCCTACTACATGGCAAATCTCACGTCGTTAAGCAATCTTGCCTTTGCTGATTATGAAAGGAAAGAAGCGGATAAAATTCAAAAAAAACTAAACCAATTTGTAGCATCGGTTTATAGGGACATGGATGTTGTTTCTATAAATAAGAAGTGTATAATAAATAGTGCTGTTCTTGCGGACAGCAATATCCGGGAATATGCCCAGGAAAATAAATTCAGTTTTATCTGCATCAGCACCAGAGGCTCAGGAAAACTGAAAAAAATATTCGGCACAAACACTTCCAGTCTAATCTCCCATTCAACAGTTCCTGTTATAGCCGTACCCCAGAATTATCGTCGAAGTGAGATAAAGAGCGTTATTTACGCCTCCGATCTTGTAAATCTTGAAAATGAACTGAAAAAAGTAATTGAATTCACGAAGCCATTAAAGGCAAAAGTTGAAATACTCCATTTCAATTTCCCCGCCGAAATAACAACCAACAAAAACACCATAGATGAATTGGTAAAAAAAAATTCAAAGCATAATATTAAACTGCATATCGAAAATATCAATCTGGCCAAGAGTTTAATTTCAAACATAGAGGCGGTAATTAAGCAGTCAAAACCTTCCATGATGATTATGTTCACGCAACAAAACAGAAGTTTTTTCGACAAAATATTTTTCTCCAGTAACTCAGCCAATTATTCCTTTAAAGCCAAAGTACCGTTACTCGTTTTTAATAAAATATAAGTCCAAGAAATGGAGAGATGAAAAGAACGGTAAAATACTCATAGGCAACTTCCCGTAATTTACTGATTTTAATACTTACCAACAACTTTAGGAGAAGATCAGGGTAAGCTTTTATTACTCTAAAACACAAATTCTAAAGTTGTGTAAAAAGTTCTAGTATCAGAAGGTATTATTCCTGGTCCTGGGTAGCCAGTTGCTCTTCTTGTAAAATAACTATTGTTTGTAAAGTTGGTGATTCCAGCTTCCAATTTACAGTTTTTCCATTTGTAGGAGGTGGAGAAATCAGCTACATAATAGGCTGGAATTTGACCAAAAATGCCATACGTATTGTCATTTACATCTGTTTTACTGTTATTAGCTTCCGTAAATTGAGAAGAAACATAGGTAAATTGTACACTCGAAATAAAGTTTTTATACCCAATTCCTGTCTTAATGTTATAAAGCGGAACAAACTCTACCTTATTTCCTTCAATATTTGGTGCGTCTGATTTTAAATATTCCGAATCGGTGATAGCGATATTGGAGAATACATTCCAAGAAAAGTTGTCGTTTTGTTTGAAAAATGTTTTATTTAAACTCCAATCGAACATCGTTTCAAAACCATACGTGACTGCTGTTCCAATATTATCTCGGAATCGTACTATTGCTGCTGAACCATTGGGATTTCTAGTTTCATATTCACCAATTTTATCATCATAATACAATCCGTAAACACTTGCGTCAAAAGTTACTTTGTCGCCTATTTGCCCGCGAATTCCAATATCCGAAGTATAGCCTTTTTCATCTGTAATATTTTCATCAATCACCTGACTTGGACTTACGGTTCGAATATCATTAAAAGTTACAGAGCGATAGTTCTGTGAAACATTTCCATAAAATTCAATTCTGTTTCGTGGTTTATAACTTAATCCAACTCCTACTAAAACAAAGTTTCGGTCTTTTATATTATTCTCAAACTTAGTTTCGTCTAAAATCACATTTCCTGCTAAATCCAGATTTATTTTCCGATAAGAACCTTCTGCTTGTGTTTTTATTTTTTCAAATCTAAAACCTGGAGTAATAGAGAACTTAGGTGTTATTTTAAAGATATTCTCCCCAAAAACAGATACATTCAAGTTCGGATATGTATAATTGGATTGATTTTGATAAAAAGGGAATTCTGCATCGGCAACATTAAAATTGGCATCACTACCGGAGCTTCCCGGACCTTGAATTCCGGAATTTTCAGATTGGTAATATTTGGCTCCAATTAAAAAAGCACTGGTGTTGTTTTTTATTCTGTACCGTTTTAAAAATCGTGCTTCAGCACCCCAATTGACAAATTCCCCTACTATTAAATCTCTTTCCGTTCCTAATACATCAGGATTAGATACTCTATTGGAACGATATCCAACAGCTTTGCGGCTAGCATCTAGCCCAAATAATTGCAGTGAAAAATCGGCATTAGCATTAAATTTATGTTTCAAGCGCAATGCAAATAAGTTCCAGTTTACTGCAAACCAATTCATGGTTCTGTTGCTTTGTGTAGGGTTATCGTTAAACATCACATCGGTCAATCCGCCGGCTTGTTGGGCTAGATAATTAAAATAAGTGTAGTCCAAATGCAAGGAAGTTTTATCGTTTAATTGATAATTTAAATTTCCAAAATAATTTTTACTCTCGAATTCAGAATTGGATCTAAAACCATTTCCTTGCTTGTAATTATAAAAGGTATAGTAACTGAATTTATCTTTTGTACCGCTTAATGAAGTGAAATTGGTAAACAAACCATAAGATCCAATGCTATTTCTTGTTGTAAATTCGAATGGTTTTTTGCTTGGCGTTTTTAATTTAAAATTGACTAATCCGCCAAATTGGGTTCCATATTGCAATGATGCTGCACCGCGAATTACTTGAATTTTTTCGAGAGCCTCGGTAGGTGTTGCATAATAACTTTCGGGATAACCCAAAACATCGGCACTGATATCATAACCGTTTTGTCGGGTATTAAAATTGGATGTTCGGTTTGGATCCAATCCACGTCCACCAATACTTAATTGTAAACCTCCATCTGAACTTTCGTTGATTGTTAATCCTACAACTTGAGCAAATATTTGACGTGCATTGTTGGTTGCCTTGTTTGCCGTAAGTTTGTTTAACGAGATTACTTCGGTTTTCTTTCCGGCATAAATGGCCGTTTCATCAATATCTTTTAATTTATTAAGTGCAAATATTTTTTCTTTTTGTTTATTGATAACTACTTCCGAAAGGTTGGTGATTTTATCTAAAATAATAACAATACTTTCTTCGGATGTTGAAACTGTTTTTTCTAAAAAGGCATAGTTTTCTTTGTAAAAAACGAGTTCATAATTGCCTGGTTTGTCAAACTCTATTGAAAACTCTCCTTTAGCGTTAGATAGGTATTTAGTCCCGGAAGATCTATTATATACTTCAACGGAAGCCAGTATTCTACCATCGTCAGCTGTAGTTATTCCTGAAATTTTATATTAGGAAAAACTATCTATTGTAAACAATAAAAACAGGATGTAACTAAAATCCTTTAATTTCATCGTTAAAAGGTAATATCCAAGTTTTGTGATGGAATGTTTCATTTTCGTTGGTTAAATTTATTGTTGGATTGATATATTTTTGACTTAATCTTCCATTGAGAGCGACGTAGCTTTCTACTCTAACTTCCGGGTTATAAATACCTTGTTTTTGGTAATAATCGTGTAAAAAATGTGCGTATTCCAAAATAAAATCCGGTTGAAAAGACATTTGTTTTTCCTGAAAAGTGGTTAAGAAATGACTGTTATCTACCATTATATTTTCTTTTGTTTTCGCATCGGTAACACTAAATTGTGTATAACCGGCTTTTTCCATAAGCATCACGCGCCACGAAAACCGAAATCCTTCCTCTGTCCAAAATAATTCGTCTGGATACAATACATATCGAAAAGGAAACAGTAGTTGGAAAGTTATAAAAGAGGTTAAAAAGGCGATTTTAATTTTATAAATCCCATTGAAATTCTGAATTTTTTCTTTTCCGTTCTCAAAGAAAGTTATACTGAAATTGAATAATTTTGAAACAGTTAGGAAACACTTTTTATGAAAATCCGCATCAAAAAAGAGCAATGAACTTACAATCATTATAAATGGAAAAACACCAATTGGGAAAAGAATTCTAGTCAAAATATGAAATACTACCACTAAAACAAAAGCGAATAATCGGGCTCTTTTATAAAGTAATAAAAAAGGAATACTTAAATCGTACATCATTCCTGTCCAACTGAAAGCATAATGCACCCAATTCTCGTTTAATAAAGAACCAATTATTGGTAAATTTGAATTATTTGGCAACCATATTTTGAGTGGCATGGCTTTAAAAAGCCAGTCGGAATTGAGTTTTGCTATACCTGCATAAAAATAGACAATTCCTAACAGCAATTTTAAAATATCAATAGTCCAACTCGGGATTTTCTAAAAGGCACTTTTTGGATTTCTATAGGCATCAACAGAAAAATAGGCGTTTGCCGGCAGAAAAATCATTATAAAACTCACAACCGTAATAAAATAATAATGGTTTAGGTAAGTGGTTTTATCCATAAATTCTATTTAGGTAAAGCTCAGGAAAAAGGTAATGATCGATAATTTATATTTGTATCCAATGGCGACAAATAAGGCAGCTAATCCTGAAATAAAAAACAATAAATAAGTATAAATTCCTAAAGGCTTTACCCACTCAAAACCATAATACGTAAAGTGAAATTGGGGTTGGATATAAAATTTATCAATCCAACCGTAACTCACAAATCGTATTAGACTTAAAACCATCATAACGCCAAACGCTAGCCTAAAAAAAGCTAGCGTTGATGCCTCTTGAAATTCTTCTTACACATTTATCGAAAAACCCATAAGGTATGGATGTAGAGTGGTTCCGTTCAACACAGCTTTCATTGTTCGTGCTACGCACGCAACGAAAGCTTAGCTGTTAGGTACTGGCGTTCTCATATTGTCAATTGTCTTTAAGCTCATTTTCTGTTTCTATTTTTGTTGCCAATTTTCGGAACAGTTCAAAATAAAAACCTACTACAAGAAAGTCCCGACCTGTTTCATCATTTATTTTATAGTCGAACTGATGTAAGTACCCCAATTGGATTGTTGAGCCTTTTGAAGGTTTATAGTTCAGTGTCATTTGTATTCTGTTCCGTTCAAAGTAAGGCTCGTTGTCGGTAAAAAACAATTCGTTACTAATGCTTGTCTGAAAAGGTTTGTACCCATTTCGTTCTTTCCCAAATGGATAAGATGCACCTAATCTATAACGAAAACGGTTACGGTAGCCATTGCTCGTCCATCGCAATTCTGCTCTGTATCGTTGTTCTATTTTAAATTTACCGACTGATTGAAAAAGTATTACCTGTGGCCAAAGTCTAAATTCGTCATTATTTTTTGGTAGAACAAAATTGCCTCCTTCTTTATATGTTTGGTAGCTACCTGCTCCTAATGTCAAATTTACATTTTTATGAACTTTGTAGTTTATACCGCCTTTATATTCGTAATAGTGAAAGTCGTTGTAAAATTTTAATGAACGCAATTGTGCTTCGCCAAATAAGCTTAGTTTGTCATTGTGATTGTATTTGATATTTAATATATTCCAAGAGCCTAAATCGAATTGCTGTGCATAAGTTATCGTAGGATAAATCATAAAACTCAATAGAAATAGTATCGTTCGTTTGTTATTTATTAACTTCATTTTTGATAGATTTTTCTACTACCAAAAATGAACTTTTTAATAGTAAGGCATTTGGGATTGTTAATACTCCTCTGTTTGGCGTTTTTATGAAGATAAAAAAGTAAGTAATATCTATTAGCTCACCTTCAGTTTCTTTCCCTTCAAAAGTTATTGCTATGGTATCACCAACTTTTATTGGGTGTTGGAAAAAAAGAATTAGGCAAGCTGTAATATTCGTAAGAATGGACATTTCAGCAAAAAGTGCTACACCAAAAACAGTAAGTAACGAACTTGCAAATATTAAAATGTTTTCTTGCTTAACACTCCATATAGCCACTATGATAATACAAAGTACGACCATTAATATTAGTCTGATTACTTTTAAAACATCATTTTGTTCAGCATTTTTGAAGTATGAGTTTTTAATTGTTAGTTTAACGAAATACATTAAAATTATTTTTACAGCAAAAAAGCTAATTACAGCTATGATTGTTTCAATTATTTGAATTTTATACGTTTCCATTCTTATTGTTTTGTTATTTGTTTTTCTCTATTTTGCCCAGTTAGGTTAATGCTCTCATAAAGCATTTTGGCATTATATAATAAGCGGTCAAGTTCTTGTTCAAAAAACTGTGAAGTGTAGTTGTTCCATTTGTCGGGTTGTTTCATAAGTTCTTTGAAACTATTACTCAATGTGTTTATGTATTCCTTTTTTTGTGAAGCATCATTAATAAATATAGGAGGGTATAAGTCATACATCAACATCCAGTTTTTGGCAATTCTTGTTACACGTCCATTACCATCTACAAAAGGGTGTATTCTTATTAACTCGTGATGAAAGTAAATAGCCCTTATTATAGGGTTTTGAATTGATTGAATTTTATAAAATAGCTCGGAAACCAAATGAGCAACTATTGTTGGCTCGGGACAAATATGTCCGCCTACTTGAACAAGAGTTTGCCTGTATCGGTTGGGGTGAATGGCATTTGTTTCAGGGGAAACTAAACGCAACAGCTGAAATAACTGAACTTCCTTTTCAAAATTGTTTTGTAAAATTATTTCTTCAACAACAAAATCCAGCGATACTTTTAAATTTAATAAATACTCTTTGGCTTCTTCTTCGTTTTGAGCTTCCATTTGGGCATTTTTGATGCCAACGAGTTCTTTAAGATTATGATAGCCTGCTAAATAAATGTCTAAAAGGTCATCGTCAAGGTGGTGCCTACTATAAATAATAAGACGGTAAATTGACTTTATGATTTTGTCAATTTCATCTATTTTATTTTGATTTATTTGAATAATTTCTACTGGTAGTAATTTCATTTTGCAAGCTCGTTATTAGGCATTGTATGGGTTTTTACTTGTATAAAATTTACAATAAAGGAAAATGCCATTGAAAAATAGATATATCCTTTGGGAATTTCAAAATGCAATCCTTCGCCTAACAAAGCGATACCTATCATAATTAAAAAAGATAGTGCCAAAATCTTGAATGAAGGATGCTTTTGTATAAACTCACTTATTGGTTTTGATGCAATAAGCATTATAACGACACTAACAATAACTGCCACATACATTATCCAAAGTTCTTTTACCATACCTACTGCTGTAATAATACTATCAATAGAAAAAACTAAATCCAATATAATGATTTCTAAAAGTAGCTTTCTAAAATTACCGTTTAATGTTTTTGCCTTTTCAGGATTGTTAGCTAATTCTGTTTTGTGGTATATTTCTTTTGTGCTTTTCCATATTAAAAACAAACCTCCTAATATTAATATTATTCCTTTTCCAGAGATGTCTATATTAATTATCGTAAAAAGTGTTTGGTCTAACTTTAATATCCAAGCTATACCAGCTAATAATATAAGCCTAAAAACCACAGCCAAGCCAAGCCCCATATATCGAAGTTTGTTTCTTTGTTCGGGTGGTAGTTTGTCTGTAAGGATGGAGATGAAGATGATATTGTCAATCCCCAAAATTAATTCTAAAGATATAAGGGTAATAAGTGGTATTATGAATTCGCTCATTGGATATTATTGTTTTTTTGTTAAGTCAATATTGAAATTTGCATTTAGTATAAATCCATTGTTCTGCTGAAAAACATTTCTACCATTTACTTCACGCCCAAGTTGAAGGATTTGATTTAAATAACCTGCCTCTAATCGTATATTTTGATTTAATCGGTAACCCATTAAAACACCTAACCTGTTTTGGTCAAAAATATTTTCATTTACGTTTTCACCAAAACCAATAAACACTTCCTCATAAATGGCTAAGTATGGTGTTTTATCTTTTATTTCTTTTCCTTTTAAAGGGACTTGTAAACGAAACATATACCTAAACCTGTTAAGCAAAGGATATTCATCTTCTTTGTTCAAATTGGCATTGGAGTACCTACCAACCCAACGCTGTTCAAGCATAAAACGGTGCGATAAATCCACAATACCTGCTTTGTCAGTTATTGTTGCCATTTGAAATAAGCGATGTTCAGTAAAATCTTTTCCCATTCCATTTATTGGGATTTCACCATAGGGAAAAGTTTCTATCCAAGCATAACCAACTCGTAATTGAATTTTTGGATTGAGTTGATAATTCACCCCAACTCGTAGCAAGCTTTGTTGCCATTCTGTTATTACATCGTTTCTGCGAAATTGATATTCCGTATGCAGTCCAAATTTGTTGTTGAGTTTAAATGTGCCAAAATAATTATACCACCCAATGGAATTACGGTTTGTTATTCTTGTATTTTGGGAAAATGAAGTATTACTTAAGGAAAGAAAAATGATTATAATTATGTATCTTTTTAGCATAAATTGGGAAAGTATTAAAAGGGTTGAGCTAAGCTCAGCCCTTTTAGTTAATTATTTAGTTTGTGGAGTAAAAGGAAGGGCTGATTTATGCACAATAATTCTAAGTTTTCCGTCTTTGCCTTTTTTGAAAACCCAAGTTTTGTCAACCATTACTTCTTTACCGTCTTTACCTGTTACCCATACATTACCCATAGTAATTGCTACAGAACCGTAAATTTGTATGCCTTCGTTTTTCTCTCCAGCATTGTCATATCTTGCTTTAACCCACGGTGTCAATGCAAAGCCTTTGTCGTTCGGATAGTCAGGGTCGCCACCTATAAAATAGGCTAATGCACCCTTTTTGTCGTTTCTAAAAGTTTGGTCGCCATAGGCTAATGTTGGTTTAAAAAATACTTTACCGTTGTCATAATTGTAAGCTGAAGACAGTACTTCATTTGCAAAGGCTTTGTAATCTCCACCCTCTTCTTTCAATTGTCCAATTTTTACCAAAGCATCGCACCAGGCTTGTTGTGCAGCATTTACTTCTTCGTAAGTAATAATCGTTTGTGCTCCTTCTTCAACATAAACCAACCCTAAGTCGTTAATTGTTTTCTGAACGCTTTCGTTTGTCTGAGCAATTACCTTGTTTGCTTCTTCTTTTACTTTGTCTGTTGCTTGGTTGCAGGATGTTGCTAAACCAGCTATTACGATTAAACCGTAAATCATTTTTTTGTTCATTGTCATTCTATTTATTTTTCTTTTGCCTACTTCTTAATGTGGTGTTCGGCTTGTCCACTTGCAAAGATAACTTTTATTGGTTGGGATGCTGTAGTTTTCGTGTGGTTACGCTTGCACCTAACGTCAGGCTGTGAAAAAACCTCTTCAAATCTAGAGAGTATTCGGAGGGCTACCAAAGAACAATCTCAAATATGGGATTCTCAAGAGGTTCTTTTTAGTTTTTTCATGGCCTGACGTTCCGGCGCTTGGCGAGGTTGCGAGCTTCGGAACTACTTATTTTCTTTCAAAGATAAAATTTCTTACGAAACTTAAACGTGAACGTACCACAAAATTCGCAATTGCGAGAAACGGCTGTGCTTGTTGCACACCACAACAAATATATCAAAAAAAACTTGCGAAAAAATAAATAAAATAGTATTTTTAACTATGCCACAGCCCAGTATTATGGAGAGGAAGGACAAGAAAGTATTGATCCTGTTGTGTTTTTCAAAATCTGTTTGGTAGGCTATTTAAACAATATCAATTCGGATAGAAAACTCATAGAATATTGCTCCAATTGTTTAGATGTTCGTTTGTTTATCCGGTATGACATTGATGAAGCCTTACCTTGGCACAGCACAATTAGTAGAACCCGTCAGTTGTATGGCGAAGAAGTATTTTTAACCTTATTCAAAGCCGTTTTAAGGATATGTGTTTCCAAAGGGATGATTCGAGGCAAACGTCAAGCCGTGGATAGCGTTTTTATCAAAGCCAATGCTTCTATGGATAGTTTAGTTGAGAAAGAAGTATTGGAAGATGCCAGTGCTTTTGTAAATGAATTGGAAGAGAATAGCGAGTTCAAAACAACCAGCACCAGAAAGAAACTAGTGGAACAACACCACGCTTGGAAACAAGAAGCCTATAAAGGAATGCCTAATGCCAATCAAAAAGGCGATAGAGTAGATGAATACGGGAATTTAATACGTCCAAAATATGTATCGAATCATACCCATTATTCACTCACAGATTCTGATGCCAGGGTAAGTGTAAAACCAGGAAAGGCAAGACAGTTAAACTATTTTGGACAAATCGCTGTTGACGATGCTCATCACTTAATAACAGGAGCTTGTTCTGATTTTGCAGACAAACGCGATAGTCAATGTTTAGAAAAAAAAGTTGAACTAACAGAGGGAAATTTACAAGAAAACGGCATTGAATTAGAAGAACTTTTAGCCGATGGAGGTTACAGTAGTGGAGAAGCTTTAAAGTATTTGAACCAAAAAAAACATCAATGCCTACATTCCAAACTTTGGGCAATACAAACCTGAGAGAGCAGGATTTATTTTCAACAAAGAATTGCATCAGTACGAATGTATAAAAGCAGGAGGAAACAAAGCTAATTTAGTATTTAAAGGCGAAAAAATCGATAGCAAAGGCTACACCAAACGTACCTATCGCAGTAGTGAGAGCGATTGCAAAAACTGTCCACTACGAGAACAATGCTGCGGAAAAAGCACCAAGTTTAAAAAGATAGACGACAGCATCCACAAAGAACACTACGACAGAATGCACTTAAAACTCACCCAAAATCCACACTATGCCAAGAAAATGGTACGCGTGAGAAGTAAAACAGTAGAACCTGTAATTGGAACATTGGTCAATTTTACCAATATGAAGCGAGTAAATACAAGAGGAATCAAGCAAGCTAACAAACACGTTTTGATGGCAGCATTAACCTATAATTTGAAGAAATATTTGAAGTTTATCACCAAAAAAACAAAAACAAAAGCTGGAGTTGTAAATGAAATACAAACAAAAGCACCCACTTCTGTAAAAACAGCTTTTTATGACTTGAAATACTTGTTTTTAAGTGGCTTATTTTTTAAAAACTACAACTTAAAACCAAAAACAAACCTCGCTTAAATGTGCTTAAACGAGGTTGTTTTTTATACTTATTTTGAAAGTTTAGTTTTTGAATGAGGTTGCGCAACAGCTACGGCTGTTGGCAGATGCCCTTTATTCTTTCTGTTTCCGTTCTGTTTTGCAATCCTTATATAATTAGGTTGCGGGTTTCAATCAATGTAAGTCGGATATATATAATTGCGATAGCAATAAATATAAATCAGGCTAGGTAGTTTTATATTTCTGTTTGTAACATACAATGTTTTTATATCTCCAAAATCTTTACAAATAATACCAAACTAATTTGTTAAAAAGCTTGACCTATGCCGATGTAGAAGAGTTTATCTTCTTTTGACATTCCGTAATCAAATGATAAAATTGTGGACTGATTCCAAGCAATTCTTGCACCTAAACCATACGAGTAACGAATGTTTTTAAAGTTTAGATTTTGCCATTCGTCTCTTACTGTTCCTGCATCAAAAAATGGTGCGACACCGAAAGCAAATCTTTGTTTTCCTAATTTTGTTTCTGCAATTCTATATCTTAATTCAATATTTGTGAACCACATAGAACGTGCTAAAAACCGATTTGCTCGATAACCTCGCAACGATTGCTTTCCACCAAGTGCATTGATGCTACCTTCTGGACTCCATTGGTCTTGAAATTCAAAAAATGGGGTATTCGAGCCAAAAATGTTACCAACTCCAAATCTTCCAGCGACAACAGTTCTTTTTCCAAAAGGTAACTTTTGATATCCTCTTGCTTGAATAAAAAGTTTATTGAAGTCAAATTGTGAGCCAATATATTTGCTAGAATATTCGTTTGCTATTTCAAAATAGTAACCTTTGGTTGGGTCGGGTTCAAAATCTCTTGTGTCATAAATTAATGCGGTTTGTAAAATTGAAATCCAACCACCATTTAAGCCAGATATTAAGCCTTGATTAAAATCTCTTCTTAAAAGTGATAGTCCATTTGGCGCTGTTGTTTCTTCTCCAGTTGTTGGATTAATAGCCTCGGCTGATTCTCCTTCAAAAGTTTTATAACTTAAATTTTGAATTTCATAACCGCCCATTACTCGCCATTTTCCGTTTCCTATTGCGTAATCTCCTTTTAGATTAAGCATATATTCTGTTTCTCTAAATCGGTTTGACAAGGCATCTGTTACAAAACTTGCTTCTCCAATTCCACCTGGTCTTAGCGTTTTTCTTGCTTTGTCAAATGCTTCATATGTTGAAAAAGTAATGTTTTCATTGGATGGCAATCGAAGATTGCCCAACGTTGATTCTGTTGAGCCAAAATATAAATTTGCTGGATTTTGTTGTGCTTTAAAATCAATTTTAAACCTCCAACGTGTTCCTTTATAATACGGCACATCTAACGATAGAATTAATTCTCTTGCGTTTGAAGTGTAATATGCTGCATTAGCTTTTAGTTTTGCCAAGTAAGGTGTGTAGGCGAAAAGTGGATTTGTTCGTTCGCCGTTCCAATAAACATTACTTCTAAGACCAAAACCAAAACCTGTTACAGGATCTGATGAAAAGTCAGGCAAACCCGTTATGAAAGTTCCTTCTCGTTTTTTTGCAAGGTCATCATCTGACATTCGTTTTGATTTTACAAATGAAAGTGTATCGTTTACTTGTGCGTTAATTGAGTACGTTGAAATAGTTAAAACAATGCAAAAGAGAATCTTTTTAATTAATTTAAGTTGCGACATAATTTTGGGTTCTTTTAATTATTTCGCAAATATCGTAAGTAATTGTGTTTTCCTAAAAATGAAATAAGTGCAAGATGATTGATTTGTACCAATTATTTTTTTTTACTAAAGATTTTTCTTGAATTGTGTTGGTGTTAAGCCTTTGAATTTCTTGAATGTAGCATTAAAAGAAGATTTGGAATTAAAACCTACATCTGTAGCGATTCCTAAAAGTGTAAGATTATTATTTTGGTCGTTTTTTAGGCGGTTTACAAATTCTTCCACTCTATATTCATTTATGAAATCTTGAAAATTGTTATTCATATGTTCGTTTAAAACTTCAGAAATGTATTGACGCGGAATATTTAATTTATCTGAAACATCTTGTATGGATAATTTTCCATCAAGGTATATTTTATCAATTTGCATTGCATTGATTAAAGCAGTTTTATATTTATTAATTGTTTCATCGTTTAGATTTGAGTTTTTGTATTTACCGATTTCTACTTTAGGTAAAATTTCTTTATTACCATTAAACAACTTAAAAGCTATAAAATAGAATAAAAACGCAACAACTAATAAAAGATATGAATTGAAGTTTTGGTCGGATAAAAACGGTAATTCTGATAATCCAACGATTTTAAGAATATCATTAATGAGTGAAAAAACGAACAAAATAATGATTGGAATAATGAAATATATAATCCAATTTTTTCTTTTACTTGAAATTATGGAAAATAAAATTAGTGATAAGTAGATGATAAAAGTTAATTCGCAAAATACTTCTAAAACTTCGATAACTATATTAGTTTGAATTAATTTTATTTCAATTACTTCAAGAATTAGATAAATGATATTTGGTATAAAAAAATAGTAATCTGATTTTATGAACTTTTCTTTTTTGCTTTTGAAATACCTAACAAACAAAAATAAAAATGTTATAAAAAGTGTGTTATCGAAAAGAAACCAATCGGTGTTATTAACAAATAAATTATTCTTGTCATCTCCAATAATATATAGAACGATAGAAAATAGACTGCCGAATAATAACCAAAAAGTTGTGTTCTTATAACTCTTACGATTGTTATATAAAATAAAAAGGACGAAAAGTCCTTGAAGTAATGCAATAATTTGAATTGTTTTAAGCATCATTAAAATTTACTGTTCGCAAGATACAAAATTTGAAAAGTATTTAATAGTGCGAAATATCTTTACATTATTTTAGATAATGTTATCTTTTTATGGAGGTTTCTATGCAATTCGTGTAGCTCGAGGGTTTCTGCCAACGTCAGTCTGTGAAAAAACCTCCGTTTTTTTTTGCATCAAATATAGTATTTTATATTGGATATAAGAGAGAAAAATTGTACATTTAAATATGCAACATATATCTGGATTATCGCGTCAACAATTACAAATTAGCAGTTTAGAAGATAAAATCGCTTTGGATAACCCCGTGCGTTTTATTGAAGCCTTTGTATAGTACATTTCACTTGAAGCTCTTGGTTTTACGGTGCAAACTATAAAATCCGAAGGGCGCGGTAAGTTATGGAATTTAATAATCTTCACGAGGTTCTGCGCTCCTTGTACGATGAGATGATGCCACTCTCCGCCGATATGGCGGCAGTGGCTAAAGGAGTGGCTGGTCTGGGAGCCTTATTCTATGTAGCTATTAAGGTATGGCAGGCACTAAGCCGGGCAGAGCCTATTGATATGTATCCTTTGCTCCGTCCTTTTGCATTGGGTCTTTGTATTATGTTCTTCCCGACCATGGTACTTGGAACCATCAATGCTGTGTTAAGCCCGGTGGTACAGGGGACACATGCCATTCTAGAAAATCAGGTGCTTGACCTGAACGACCTACAGACAAAAAAAGACCTGCTAGAGCGTGAGGCAATGCTACGCAACCCTGAAACCGCGTATCTGGCATCGAACGAAGAGTTTGATAAAAAACTGGAAGAACTGGGTTGGTCGCCATCCGATCTGGTCACGATGTCGGGCATGTATATGGAAAGAGGGATGTACAGCATTGAGCAGTCCGTAAAAAATTGGTTCAGGGAATTGCTGGAAATTCTATTTCAGGCAGCTGCTCTGGTAATTGACACCATACGTACTTTCTTTTTGATTGTGTTGTCCATTTTGGGTCCGATAGCTTTTGCTATATCGGTTTGGGATGGTTTTCAATCCACACTTTCGCAATGGCTTACCCGATACGTTAGTGTATATCTATGGCTACCCGTTGCGGACCTGTTCAGCTGCATGCTTGCTAAGATACAATCCCTGATTATAGAAAGGGATATCGAAATGCTTGCTGAACCGACTTTCATTCCCGATACGTCAAATACAGTGTATGTGATTTTTATGATCATTGGCATTGTGGGATATTTTACTATCCCAACCGTGACAGGCTGGATTATTCAGGCTGGTGGGGCAGGGAATTTTACTCGTAATGTAAATCAAACCGCAATGAAAGCCGGAAATATTGCTGGAGCTGGAGCTGGCTCGGCAGCAGGAAATATCGGCGGGCAATTACTTAAATAATGTAGAACGATTAATCAGTAAAAAATGGAATTTAAAACGCTAAGAAATATCGAAAACAGTTTTCGCCAAATCAGGTTGTACGCTCTTGTATTTGCCGTTCTCTGCATCAGTGTTGCAGGATATGCAGTATGGCAATCTTACCGCTTTGCAGAAGAACAACGCCAGAAGATCTATGTACTGGACAATGGCAAATCACTGATGCTGGCACTTGCACAGGATGCGTCCATCAACCGGCCGGTCGAAGCAAGGGAACACGTAAGACGTTTTCACGAACTGTTCTTTACGCTGGCTCCCGATAAGAATGCTATCGAAAGCAATATGAGCCGGGCATTCAACCTTGCCGATAAAAGTGCTTTTGATTATTACAAAGACCTTTCGGAAAAGGGATATTACAACCGTATAATATCGGGCAACGTACAGCAACGTATCGAAGTAGATAGTGTGGTCTGCAATTTCGACACCTATCCCTATTCGGTACGTACCTATGCCAGACAGTTCATCATCCGTTCCAGTAATGTTACTAAACGTAATTTGGTTACTTCCTGTTTTCTTGTGAACTCTGTCCGTTCGGACAATAACCCGCAGGGTTTCAATATCGAAAAGTTTGCTGTTGTGGAAAACAAAGACATCGAAGTCATTGAACGCTAAAAACGCTGGATATGAAAAAATTACAAACTGATATGGACAAGTGGTTTGAGAAACTGGATGAACGTTGGCGAACACTGCCTTTAAGAAAACAGCAAAAGTACACGCTGTACTTTTTTGCGGGGTATCTGTTGCTTAGCGCAGGGGTTATTTTCAAAGTATGGTATGATACCGGCAAGTCCAATAACGATATGGTCATCGAGCATATCGAAAATCCTATACTTAAAAGGAAAGGAAGTCCCACACTCTTAAAGGACACATTATCAACAATTTTAAAAAATAAGGTTTATGAAAGAAAATGAAAACAAAAAAACGGTTGTTCGGGTAACGGAAGGTAACCTAGCAGCAACCGCTGATGTACTGCAAGACAGTACACAGAACAAAGCCCAAAAGCTTAAAAAACCGCTCATCTTCGGTTTAATGGGTGTTGTGTTCCTCGGCTGTATGTATCTGATTTTTAAGCCGTCTTCCGAGAAAAAAGAAATCGAGAAAATCGGACTAAACGAGGTCGTACCTCAGGCTACCGGTGCAGGAATGCCTGCCGATAAGGGTAAGGCATACGAGGAGGAAATGCTGGAACGTAAGAACGAGGAAAAAAGGAACGCTCTCACATCTCTTTCTGATTATTGGAATGCAGATGAAAAAGGAGAAGTGGGAGAGGAGCTACCTGAAGAGGAAGAAAGCTACAGCAGTGCCAACGGATCTGGAAAACAAAGTAATCCCGCTTTGAACAGTTACCGCAATGTGCAAAGCACATTAGGTTCCTTCTATATGGACGATAATTCTGAAACACAGGAACTCCGCAAGCAATTGGAAGAATTAAAGGGAAAACTGGCGGAGAAAGACATTCCAGCCAAAGTAACGGTAGATGACCAATTGGCATTAATGGAGAAATCCTATCAGATGGCTGCAAAATATCTTCCTTCTGGCACAAATACGGGAGAACCTGCACTTGCCAATAGTAGTGTTCCGACGTCTTCGAACTCTACACAAAAAGAGCAGTTTGTGGCATTCAGTTCTACTAGAAAGAATAGTGTATCTGCCTTGTACCGTGTGCCTACCGATAGTGTCTTTTTAGCTGATTGGAGCCAAAACAAGAACAGTGGTTTTTATACTGCCAGTATTTTAGAGCAAGTGGTACAACCTAAGAACAGTATCAAAGCTTGTGTACAGGAAACGCAGACCATTATCGGTGAAAGCGGTGTACGCTTACGGTTACTGGAACCCGCCCAAACGCCTAATCATACCATTCCCAAAGGAACAATTTTAACGGCTAATGCCAAACTTGAGGGAGGGCGTTTACAGCTCAAAGTTACTTCCATAGAACTGGATGGAAACATCATACCCGTTGATATTACGATTTATGATCTTGACGGTCAGCAGGGTTTGTATGTGCCCTATTCGCAAGAAATGAATGCCCTTACTGAAATGGCTGGCAATATGAGCCAGCAATCCGGGACGAGCCTGATGCTTACCCAATCGGCAGGACAGCAGGTTGCCGCTGATTTGAGCCGTGGTGTAGTACAGGGCATTTCGGGCTATTTCTCCAAAAAAGTAAAGACACCGAAAGTTACCTTAAAGGCAGGGCATCAACTGTTCCTTGTTTCCAAAAAATAATGTTAAACATAAATAGAATTAAACAATGAAAAATTACTTAAAAACCTTTTGGGCATTTGCCATGATCATTGGCTTTGCCGTATCCTCTTTTGCACAGGACAGCGCAATAACTCCTCTTGCTTTGGGTAAGATAGAACCGTACATTATGGAAGTTACTTATGACAAGACTTCGCATCTGATTTTTCCGACCGCTATCCGCTACGTGGATCTGGGCAGTGAATACTTGATTGCGGGAAAAGCAGAAGATGCCGAAAATGTACTACGTGTAAAAGCATCGGTAAAAGAATTTGAACCGGAAACCAATTTTTCGGTAATTACCAATGACGGCCATTTTTACAGTTTCAATGTGCATTACAGCTCATTCCCGGAGGTGTTGAGTTATGACCTTCTAACAATGCAAAAGACTGTGGACAAGGCTAATGGAAGTGATGTGCTTTTTGAAGAGTTGGGTAACAACTCACCATCTCTAGCGGGCTTGTTACTGGAAACAATTTACAAAAACGACAATCGAATTGTAAAGCATATCGGGGCGAAAAGTTTCGGCATACAGTTTCTCCTGAAAGGAATTTACATCCATAATGGTAAATACTATTTCCATACGGAACTCGCAAACCGTAGCAATGTTCCTTTTCAGATTGATTTTATAAATTTCAAAGTGATGGATAAAAAGATTGCTAAGCGAACCGTGGTGCAGGAAAGAGCAATGATGCCATTACGCACTTACAAGCCGCTGGATGAGATTGGTGGGAAAATGACCGAACAAAATGTGTTCCTGTTGAATCAGTTTACCATTGCCGATGACAAAGTGTTATTAATTGAGATTTTCGAGAAGAATGGGGGCAGAAATCAAACACTTCAGATAGAAAATTCAGAATTGATCAAGGCTCGCTTGATTAACAATATGCATCTAAAATTTTAGTAATCCATTAAACGTAATAACAGAAAAATGAAAAAGTATATTTATACGATTATGTTTGCCTTTATGGGTATTACTATCGCACAGGCACAACGAATGTTGCCTAAACAGAAAGGATTGGAAGTAAACGCAGGAGCTATATCTAATAATGATCCTAGCAGGAACTACTACTTTAATATCGGTATGACCGTAAACGGTAACAACGGCAATTATAAGCTTTGGGCTTTGGAATATACCCATCAATATTATGGATACAAAGATCTCCGTATACCGAACGAAACCTATACAGCCGAAAGCGGTTACAGTTTCTTCCTGCTGGGTGATACCCGTAAGAACATTACCCTGAATGCAGCAATAACTGGTGTACTGGGTTATGAAAGCATTAACCGTGGCGAAGCTTTGTTGTATGACGGGGCAAAAATACTGACTGAGGACAATTTCATTTACGGGGCAGGCGGACGGCTGTGTTTTGAAACATACTTGTCCGACCGTTTTGTGTTGATTCTTCAGGGTCGCACAAAAGTTTTGTGGGGTACGGATCTGGAACAGTTCCGACCTTCAGCCGGTCTGGGATTGAGGATTAACTTTTAACTTTTAAAATATAAAACAATGATAGCATTTTTCAATAAATTCAAAATTGGCTTACTGCCAATGTATTTATTATTGGCAATCCTGATAAATTCTGTTACATCCTGTGGCAAAGACGAATTGGAAATACAAGATGATTTCCCTTTTGAGGTAAAGGTGATGCCAGTATCCAAAGAAATTGCTAATGGCAATTCCGTTGAGATTAGGCTTACGATACAGCCAACCGGCAATTACAGTAACACACAATACTTTATTCGTTACTTCCAATTTGACGGACAAGGAACTTTGCAGTATTACGATGAACCGCCGTATCTGCCCAACGATTTGTATCCGTTGCGGGCTAAGCAATTCCGGTTGTACTATACTTCGGGCTCCACCGTCTCCCAATCCTTTGATGTATGGATTTCGGATAATTTCGGGAACGAAAGGCAGTTGAGCTTTGAGTTTAACAGTAGCGATTAACTGCCAGGTATTCCTTTACGTATACATTATAAACATTTGCATTTAATCACAACCCGAAGTTGAGCTTCGGGTTGTTTCATTTAATGTTTTCCAGACGGATCTATAATACAAACATTGGATAACTCCATAAACCTTGCTATCTTTAAATAAAATATAGAAAAAAGACTTCACTAAAGAGGATATTATTTCAGTGATAAAGTAATTTAACTGCATTCCTATGAAAGATGTAATAGCACGTACCAATAGATTTTATATCGAAATGTCCCGAAAAGTACTCTCTGAAAAGGAATATGATGTATTGCAGAAGCTCCTAATAGAAAAAATGACACTACAGGAAGTGGCGTCCATTTATGGGGTCACCGGTGAGAACGTCCGCCAAATTTTCGAAAGAACATATAAAAAAGTAAAAAGCGTAACGGAGTTACTTGCTGAAATTGATGACTATAAGCAAAAATTACAACAGTTAAAATACGACTTTAAATGCGAGACCCAGCAAATCAAAAAAAGGAAAAATAAAGCTGAAATTGAAATTGACCAGCATAAGTTACTAATTGCAAGCCATTTCCCTTTCAGTAAAAGAATGTACAGCATGTTCGAGGTTTTGGATATTGATACCATAGGGCAATTAGCTGAAATACCTCTGAAAAGTTTTGGGTGTTTCAGGCGATTTAAAGGACAGTGCAAAAAAGAACTAATTGCATTTATAGAATTTGAAAACATTGAACATCTTTTTGAAGGCTTTTCTGTTTGGAAAACACAGCCAATAGAGTAATTAGCAATGGTAGAAAATCCAATTTTAATATTGCGGTCTTCTTTTGCTTCTTTGCTTTGACCGCTGCTGTGGAAAGAAAAGAAGTCCAATAAAACAACGAAAGGGATAATGAATATCCCTTAGAAATTAGATTGCAACCTGTTTGGTAAAATATGAGAGAGAAATTTATGGATTGACATATATTTTAGCAAAGTGGTTGCACCGATTAGGCGCAAAAAGACTATCCCGACCATAGGAGGGAGTGTCTTTTTGCTGCCCGATTTTGACTTTCAGGCTACTTTTATGGGGTGAGTACGAAAGTCCTTCAGATTGTGGAAAAAGCCCCTGTACGGTGTCATACCATATCGAAACAAGTTCCATAAAAGCGAACAGCCCATCTGGGTTAAAGAGGAATTGATAAATAAATCCTGTTTCTCCAACGCTTCCGCTAAACTGCAACTTGCCGTGTCGTCTTCTTGTTCGGACTGCTTCAATAATTCTCCAAATTCCTCCGTAATCATTGGCAGGCTTGCCACCGTTTCATATTTCTCCGAATTGGGTTGATGAATGTTTCCTATGGTAGACAGTAACACTTGCCCTGTATGCTGGCTGTTGCCAAAATCCAACCAATATTTCGGTTCGTCCCTGTGGTGTCTGCGGTTGCCTATTTCTCTCAGTATTTCGGCAACGCCAAACCTCGCTTGTACATTATCCACGCAGGTAATATAAATAGTTGCCTGTGCTTCTTCGGGTATTCTGCCCAAACTGTCCTTTTCAAACTTTGCGGTTTTGGCTTTCCAATTTGTACCCGAAAAGCGGTTTGCACGGTTGATGAGCGCAACAGACTTGTACAGTCCTGTTTCACTTTCTGCAAACCGCTGTCTTCCTAAATTGGCATTGGTCACAGTATCATCATCCCATAAGCGGACACTTAATCCTGCGTGTCCCAATTCAATTAAGCTGTGGTTCATTTCCATTAAAGCGGTCAAAACTTTTGAGCCTGTACCGCCTGCACCGATTAGGTTTACTGTAATGGAATTGGTAGGGCTTATCAGATAATTATCGGTAAAATGTACTTTTGGTTTCTCGGTATTCATCACAAAAGATTTTTAAGGGTTTTGTTGTTCTTTTTTAATACATCTTTGGGAAAGGCTTCGTTTGTTTCAATCAGTTTTTTCCAAAGGCTTACACAATTTCCTTTTATGGGATTTTGTTTTCCTAATAAATGGCTGAAATAACTGTTAAAAAAGTAGTCTTCCCAAGCAGTTGTAAATTCCTCTACAGAAGCGGAATTTTTAATATCTATGCTTACAGTTCCCATACATACTTTACCATCTTCGTAAATGTTGAAGAAAGGAGCATAGTACAATAATGTATTTTCTGTTGGTCTCCTGTCGGTTGCAAGAGCAAATACCGCAAGGCTGTTTTTACTGGCATACCAAAGCATTGGCGGTAGATACGCTTTGCCGTTGGGTATTTCCAAACCGTTGACAAAATACAATTGCTGTTCCTGTGCTTTGGTGTACCAAAGCACCGTGCATTTTTCACTCGGATTGATATGCAGTATATTGGTTGGCAAAATTCCTTTTGGTTTTAGAAAGGCTTTGTCCTTTTCTTTGTCGGTGTGTAAAGCCTTTGCTAATATTTTAGCTTCATTGACGCTCAATGGATGTGCATTGATAGGATTTCCTTTTTTGTCCATATCAAAATGCTCCACATACATATCGGTATTTGTTCCTTTAGTTTGGTAAAAAACCAATGCGGATTTTGGGTGGTAAAGCGTTCCAAAATTTTCGGTTATGTCGTTTACATTGTTCATTTTCTTGTCGTTTTATAATCATACAGTAGTGTGCAGAGTTCGTCCAAAAGGGAAAATAGGCGGTTCTCAAAATCAAGGTTGGTTTGTGTTATGTTGCTACCGTCAAAGTATTTACAAATTGTTGGTTCTTCCATTGCTCCATACTCGTTAAACTCATTGTTGATACTATCCGCAAGGCTCTCATACAACCAACCTGTGGTATCTGCTATAAAGGATATATACTTTTCCATTCCAACGGTTTCGGAGTCGTTTTCATCAGTATAGGGGTCTTCTTCGGGTCTTGGTGCGTTTCGGAAAATGCTCTCGTATGGATATTGTGAATAAAGGGCAAAGGCATCGCAAGCGACTTTTTGGCACTCCAAGTCGAATGTGTCACGGGTTTTTAAGTTATTTAAACGCTGTTCAAATAACTGTAAATTAATACGGTTGAACAGCTTCTGTTCTATGCGTTCACCTATCCATTTGGCTTTTACAATCTCAGCAATACAGTTGTCCGTTTCTTCGGTATAATCATCTTGTTCCACCCAATCATTCATCATTTCGTACATCCAATATAAATAGCTGTTTTCCTGACTGTAATACGGTATATGGGCAATATGGTACAGATAACTGCAAACCGAAACGAGCAAATGAGCTGTTTTTTTACGCTTTGGGTCATGGAGCATTTGAAAGAGTGGCACAACTGGAATATAGTACAGGGTTGTGCCTGTGCTGTATCGCTCCTCACTCGTGAAAAATGTTTTCTTACTATCCTGTACCAAACGTAAATTATCCCAATTGATATTATTTTGTTTTAACTTGTTTTCAGCATCCCACATAGCCAAAACCATATTGTAGGGATAGCCATAATTCTCTGTTTGTAATGGTTCAATGCCATAATGTTCTGCAAGTTGGGAAAGGGACTTGTAAAAATCCCTTTGCGTTTTTGCTGTTTTCTTACAATCCTGTATGGATTGTGTTGTTTTCAGTTTAGGGAGAAACCCACACTTTAGAAAACCATTGGTAACATTGCTATGGGTACAGATTTCTGTTTGTCTTTCCGTACTTCGTTTGTGTCTTTGGCTCTTTGCATCCATTGTGAGAACTCGCCTAATTGTCGGTGCAGTTGTCGTTGTACTTTTTGTTCGGGTTCGCTGATAGTTCCCGCTAGGATATTGCGTTGCATAGTTCATTGTTTTTTATTTTTGGTTTAACCTTTTGTTCCCATTACGCTCTCTAATTTGTACTCTATCATATCATTACGGATGATGGGGGCAGATACTTTTGCGGTGGTTAGAATGGGATACGTATTGGCGTAAAAATTCAATACCGCTTCCACACTCCAGCGTGGTTCGGGGTCGGTCAGTGTGATGTCCTGTCCTTTATCTTTAAGTATAAATACTCGTTCTAACTGTGTTGCTAATAACATAACTGTTGGATTTTGAGTTAAACGGTAGGTTGTTCTGTCGCAAACAGACCTGTTGAAGAAAATTGGTTTGATAGTTCCGATTTACGTTTGCGTATCTCGTCCGCTTTTTCGGGGTAGTCGGCAATTTCGGGTACTTTCATCCATGCTTCACGGAATTTGCCCTCTTTTTCCAATTCGTCAGCCTTTGCCATACCATCTTTAAACTTTTTGTCTTTGCTTTCCTGTTCTTTCTTTTGTATCTCGGATTTTTCCTTTTCCATTGCCGATTGCTTTTTGGCTACTTCCAATTGCTTCATAAAGGCTTCCATATTTACCATTAAACCCGAAGCGGTTTGCAAAGGCGTTGTTATCTGCTGAAAAAATCCCTCGTCCAATTCTTCTGCCGTTCCCCGCAGATTAAGCGGTGGTATCATTTGTTTCGCATTATCACCACATTGCTCATTTTGAAGCATTATGGAAACAATAAGTGTGTTTTCTATACCCTTTGATATAGTGAGTTGTAAATCTCCTGTAATGCCCATTTGCGCTATCTGATTGAAAAAATTAGTCGGCTCCATAATTTAATTTGATTTTATAGTCTAACATTTGCTTAATTGTTGCTTCGTCATGTCCAATGGCACGTAAGCGTTCTTCATATTTTTTCATTCTTTCCCTGTAATCCTGCTCGGCTTCTTTTCCACGCAGTATCAATAGGTGTGTGTTCCAGCCTGACATAGCTTCCCTAATTGTAATATCAAGTTTAAATACGTATAATCTTTCTTCAGACTGTTCTTCGTCAGACAACCCAATCTCTGCATATTGGGTTAAAACGTTCCAATAATTCAGCGACCAATCTTGTTTGTCCCTGCGTTCTGCTTTTACAAATTGGTTGAAAAGGTAATCTGCAAATTCATTTTTCTTCTTGTTTTCCTTTGTCATGATTGTAAATTTTAAAAAGGCGACCACCTCTAAAGGCAGTCGCCTGTAATTATTAATTAAGATTTAAGATTTCCGCTCCTTCTATTGAAAAGGCAGTACACAATTCAAATGCTTTCTGTGATTTGATTTGAGCGGTTCCACCCATTACAATACTTTGTAACTTGGCTTCATCATCTTTGTAATTGCGCACATTCTGATAGTACCCTGTCACAGCATTGTATGCCCCGAACAATGTGCCTTTGGTGGTATCCATTTGTTGAGTGTCGCTTGTCATAGCGTATGCAAAGGCATCTTGCACCACATTTTTGAACACGGTGGAAACTTCATCTTCCGCACCCTTTTTAAGCAAATCCAATGTTTCCTTGTTCGGGCAAAGAGCCAATTGGATTAGTTTTTTTACTTCTTGGTCAGTCACCTTTACTTTAGCCCATTGGTTGAATATTCCTTCTAACTGGTTGCTTAAGGTATCCGCTAATCCCATAACCTTGTGGGCATTTTCCAAATGCTGTTTTGCTCCCGAAGTATGTTTGATGCGTACCACGTTGCTCATCGAACGAAGCGAGGCGTTAAGGGTATTTTGGCAAACAATACGGATAGGGGTGAAGGCTGCTGTTATGCTTCCACTGCCATCGTGTGAAGTGGTCAGGAAAATGTACTTTTCCGTTACATCATCGCCATTTCCTACTCGGATATAGTCGGGTAGTTTGGCAGTGATAAAGATGCGTTCCCCTTGTCCCAATGCTCCTGCGGTTTCGTACAATATTCCTTGTGAACCACCTACAATAGCATCAAAAAAATTGAATGCTTCACGGTTTTGTACGATGTGATAGTCTTTGCCAACCACGCCCAATACGGCATTGTTATCGGCACGGATATTGGCATAATAGGAAGGTACTTCCAATTCGCTACTGCCTATTTCAATACCGTTTGCCATTTCAATAATGCCCGAACCTTTGGTATATAAAGGTGTTTTGATGACTTCATAGTCTAAGCCTGCCTGTTTTATGGCTTCTTCACTTGTTGGGTATTGCTCTACGACTTGCCCTAAGCCGTGCCACGCTTTTTCTTTTACGCTAAAGAATGAATAACGTCCTGTTGTGCTGTTGAAATTGATATTATGTGCCATGATAAAATGATTTTAAAAGTTTGAAAATTGTTTAGATACTTGTTATTAAAATGGGAGGTCGTCCTTTTCCTTATCGTTGCTGTTTCCTGCGTGAGCCTGCACCGTTTCTGATTTTTTGCCACCCCCATGCAGTTTGATTTGCGAGGTGTTGAAGTTCAGCCCTGCGTGTGGTTGTCCGTCATTGCCTGTCCACGCCCTTGCACTTACTCTGCCTGTCAGTTCTACCACCGTACCTTTTGTAAGTATCTGCGCTACTTTTGCACTAAGCCAATACGCACAGTCGAAGTATGTTGTCTGCTCTATGCGTTCGCCCTGCTTGTTTCTGTAGCTGTCGTTAGTAGCTACCGAAAAGTTTACTACTTGTTTTTCCTGTGACGTTCTACGTACTTCTGCATCCCTTGTCAGTCTTCCGATGATGTTCATGATTTTCTTTTTTTACTGTTATTCACTATTGTTACACTTGATTTTCTTTCAATCTGTTCTCCTCTGTGAGCCTTATTAGGTTTGCCTATTTTTTTAAAATATTTATTCGGCAATGAGAGGAGGCGCTGTTTTGTTTCATTTGTAATATTTAAGTCATTGTTTTTCATATGTGACATTTTTTTATTCGTGTAAAGAGCCGGAGTATGCTGGTTTTGTTTCATGAGCATAAAAAGGTAGGGTTCAGGAAAACCAAGGTTTTTGAGAAAAATACAACCCGCATGGGTGGAGATTTTATTCAAAACCTCAAAGGGCCTGGCCTTGGTTATCCGTTAAGAGCCCGAAAATACCTTTGCTCCTGAAAAAAAAGAACCAAGCATCGATGCTCCTCACCAAATGAAATAGGAAGAAAGGAAGTAAAATGAGATAAAACGGTAAAAAAAAATAGCTATAAAAACTAATCGAAGTCTTTATCTTAATTGTTTAGTTGTATTGGATAATTGATGACATGTGAATAACCAGAATTATAAATGATGGGTATTTTTTTTGCAATTTGTTGAAGTATTTTTAAGAGATAGGAAATATATTTCCAGACAGAGCCAAGTACTGCCATTATGACTATTAGAGCCAGTTTTACGGTTAAATTACTTTTTAAAAGAATATGAATTTAAAAAAGTAAGAGGATGGAGAAGGATATGGACTATAGGAATTCAAAGCTGACGCCTGAAAGGGCTTTACATATGCTGAGATCAGAAGGATTAGATGTAACTTTCGAACAGGTACAGGAAATTTTGTATTTGTTGAGGAAAATCGCTAATATCGCTGTGTCTAAACATTTAAGCGAAAGAAGATGAGTAAGATAGCAGATTTATATATAAGGGTAAGCACTGACGAGCAGGCTGAGAAAGGTTTTTCACAACGTAATCAGGAAGAAATGTTGCGAAAATATTGTAGCATTAATCATATGGAAATACGCAACGTAATCTATGAAGATCATTCTGCAAAGACTTTTAACAGGCCACAGTGGAAAAAACTTTTGGTTAATCTTAAAAAACATAAAAATAAAGTAGACCTGATTCTTTTCATGAAATGGGACAGGTTCAGTCGTAATGCAGGGGATGCCTATCAAATGATAAACCTGTTAAGAAAACTAGGTGTTGAACCTCAGGCTATAGAGCAGCCTCTTGATTTAAGTGTCCCAGAAAATAAGATGATGCTTGCATTTTATCTGGCAGCACCAGAAGTAGAAAATGACAGAAGGGCACTCAACACATTTCAAGGGCTCAGACGCGGTAAGAAAGAAGGAAGGCATATGGGCATGGCTCCTTATGGTTATGTTAATAAAGCAACTGAAGACGGAAAAAAATATATAGCCCCTGAGCCGAAGGCAGCAACTCAGCTTATATGGGTATTTGAGCAGATTGCAAAAAATGCTTTCAGCACTGAATCCATTTACCAGATGGCAAAGGAAAAAGGGTTGCGCATTGCTAAGAGTAACATGTGGGTTATTTTGCGTAATCCGCTGTATTGTGGGAAAATCGTAGTTCCTAAATATAAAGATGAAGAGGTCCGATGGGTGGATGGACAACATGAAGCAATAATCAGTGAAGGACTATTTTACCGAGTGCAGGATGTTCTTGACGGTAAATCTAGAAAGTATAGGCCTAAGGTCAGAACAATAGAAAATTTTCCTCTAAGAGGTTTTTTCCAGTGTCCACAGTGCGGACGAAAGCTCACAGGCAGTAAATGCAAAGGGAGAAACAAATATTACTATTACTATCATTGTGATAAGCTCTGTAAATGGAGAGTCAACTCCGAAATAGCAAACAAGATATTTATTGAACAGTTAAATAAATTCAAACCTTTAGAACCAGTTAAGAAACTATATACTGCTGTGCTACTTGAAGCTTATAGAGAGCATACAGGGATTATAGTTAATGAAAAGAGAAAGTCGCTGGAACAGATTTCGGAATATGAAAAGAAATTATCAGTTGCAAGGAACTTATTGGTAACTGAAAAAATCGAGGTTGAAGATTACAATCTTATGAAAAAAGAATACAATGGCATCATAAGTAATTTAGAAAAACAGATTGGGAATGCAGATGATGATAAGGGTAATATTGAGCAATTAATGAATACAGGATTGGAAAACCTTTTAAAGCTCGGAGAAGCCTGTGAAAACAGTAGTTTAGCTGATACTAGAGAACTAATTGGTTTAATTTATCCCGAAAATTTCACCTTTCGGGAAAACCAATTCCAAACCACCCGACTCAACGAAATTATTAACTGTATCTATTTGGTAAACAATAGATTACGGACAAAAAAAAACGGAACAAAAGATGATATTTCTCTTTTGTCCCGAGTAGTGACCTTGACTGAACTACAATTGTTGCAATCATTTTAAATCAATTACATTTTAATTATTGCAAATATACCAATAAACACAATACTTACAAAAGATTTACAAAAAATAGATTTATTAAACAGATTGCTTTTAAATGTAACTAATTGTATTTAATCGTACGGTTATCGTACAAATTGATTATTTTTGTATTGTTCAAAATATCAATAGTATGGCAACAGTTAATTTTTTATACCGTTCAATAAAAGACAAAGCAAATTTGCAAGTAAGATTGCTTTATCGATTCAATGATAAAGATTTTGTCTTTGGAGCAAATACAAAGTTTGAAACAACAAAAAACTACTGGAGCGAACAACACAAGCAAAGGAAGTTTAAAAAGACAAATGATGTTATTGAATCAAACAAAATTCAAGATATTAAGGCAAAACAAACCCATGTTGATGCGGAACTCAATAAAATTGAAAACCACGTTTTAAATGCTTTCAATTCTGGTAATCCTGATGAAGTAAATAAAGATTGGTTACAAACTCAAATTGATAACTATTACAACCCACCACAGGAAGCCGAACCATTACCAAAAGGACTTTTAAAATACTTTGATTATTTTATTGATTGCAAAAAAAATGAAATTACAAACGGAACGTTAAAAAAGTATAATGTTTCTAAACACTTATTGCAACGGTACGAACTGGAGAAGAAGACAGCAATTCAAATAATTGATGTGAATGATAAATTCAAATTAGATTTTGAAAAATATTGTTTAAAGCAGAATTACGCACCAAATACAATTTCAAAAGATTTAAGGACTTTAAAAACCGTTTGCAACCACGCCAAACATAACGGGATAAAAACAAGCCACCAATTAGAAACAATCAAAACCCCGCAATACAAAACAGAAAAAATATATTTAACGTTTGAGGAGCTTTTAAAGATTGAAAAAATTGACAAAAGACGGTTAAATGATAATTATAACAATGCTAAAGACTGGTTAATTATTAGTTGTTATACAGGGCAAAGAATTAGCGATTTTATGCGCTTTACAAAAGATATGATACGACATGAGAAAAACAAAGACGGAGTTTTAAAGCCGTTTATTGAATTTACTCAAGTTAAGACTGATAAAATTATGACCGTTGCTTTACATCCGAAAGTTATTGAGATACTGGATAAAAGAAGCGGTAATTTCCCAAAGGCAATTTCAGACCCGAAATATAATTTGTACATAAAGCAAGTTTGCAGAATTGCCAAAATTACTCAAAAGATAAAAGGCAGTAAATTAAATGACCTTAATAAAGAGGAAGACGAAAAGAAAAATAAAAAAGAGGACGTTAAGCAATACCGAAAAGAATCAGGGATATATCCTAAATGGGAATTAATAACCTCACATATTGGAAGACGTTCATTTGCAACTAATTTTTACGGTACTATTCCAACTACTTATTTAATCAATGTTACAGGGCATAGTACTGAGGCAATGTTCTTAAATTATTTAGGTAAAAGTAATAAGGATTTAGCAATGGAAATAACTAACTATTTTTAGGCTACAAAAAATAAATGTTTTATTTCAGGTGCATACTTTACACTTATTGCACAATCACAGGTAAAAAAATGATTAATGTTATAGGCAATGAGTCAAATACATACTTTACTACAATCAGTGATTAAGAATAAGAGAAGTCAAATGCATAATTAAGTATAGACTACAAGTTTGAACAAAATCATAAAACATAAAGGAATAGCAGTAAAAACAGTTAGTCGTATTAGGTGATTAACTTATAGTAAATCCTTTTGGTTCGATGTTTATTATTAATCTATGTAAATTACTTACATTTGAATATCTTGATTTGTATACTTTATAAGGTTGTCGGTCAGACTCACTTGAAAATCCAAAACTTTTTGAAATTAAAAACCAAAAAACCAATGCCCTATACAGATAGATTTCGTTTTCCTTTGTTAAAACAAGGTCGTCAAACGATAGATAACCCTATAAGTCAAGTTAACTCTATAGATATTTGTAAAATCGAATCTAAGTTAAGCGTAAATGGATAAACATTATTTAGATAGAAAGACCGAAACAAGCGGATGCACACTTGAAGAATATAAATATGTCTATCCTAGACTTATGGAGCTTTTTATACAGCAATATGATGATTTTCAAGAATTAAACTTTATTGAAAGAGAAATTGAGAATCATTCTGCTAACTTAGAAAATTGTAAAAGTGGGATTTTAAGAATTTCAGATTTTGACTATAGGAGAAAACATTTTGACCCTATAGAAAAAAACTGTGGACAAGAAAAATTTTTAGAAATGATGTCGTATTATGAAAAAAGAGCATCAAGTCACAAAGCAATCATAAATTATTTAGAAACCAAAAACTCTGATATTAAAGAACCTCAATCTCAACAAATAAATAAAGACACAAGATTTTTGCTTACTACTTTTCGGGATGAGCAAATAAAAAAAATAGATGAATATATTAGTGTGAAATGGCAAATTGAGAATAATGGCTACTTAGTTATTAATAGTAAAAATGATACTGTAAAAACGTACACCCCTGAATTAGCATTGATTTTTATGTCAATAGAATTGATTGCTGAAAATATGGACACTAGAGAAAAATGCGTAATAGATAACTTTGATTATCTTAATACATACATTGAAGGTTACAAAGAAGGGGCAAAGAGCTTTGAGAATGAATTTGCAGTTTTGCCAAATACGCTTTACGGTGCAAATGCCGAACAATATGTGAAAGATATTCATGCTAATTATTTTCATACAATCCACACAGGAGCGCATGAAGGTTGGCAGTTTGTAAAAAAACAATTTCCTACGATATTAACACATACAACGATTAGAGAATTTGGTTTTTATTCTGGTATAGTTGACAAAGTTGATGAAATGGTAAAAAAATATCCTAAGCTTTTTTTAACTTTTGATAAATGTGAACATGGAAACGCTAAAACTGAAGCACTTCAACAAAACTCTAATATTGACAAATACAGACAATCATACAATCGAACTCATTTTGATGAAGTCATTAATAAACGAAATGAAGACGGAACGCCAAATAATATTTATTTAGGCGATAATTTTAATGAATGGTTGGAAAATATAAACAAGAATCTTTATTCCAATAATAGTTATGATGCTGAAACACACAATTTATTAAGTACCTACAATAAAAAATTATGCTTTTTGTCAAACGATTTAATTAATTTGTATAAAGCTGTGAGCGAATTTGAAAAGACAAACAACAGCGCATTTATAACCGCAATACAGATTTCGAAAGATAAGGTCTTACAAGGCTTAGAATCAATTGAATATTATTCTGATACTATTAAGACATTCATAAGAAAAACAGAAGTCCAAAAAGCAAACAATATGAAAGAGTATTGTTTAAGTTTATTAAAAAATTGTATTTATAATTTGAAAGATGTTCTGAGTATTAATGTTTATTTAAGTCCTTTAAAAGTTAACTTTAAAAGTGTTAAAAAAGCGTTGGAAAAATCAATAAAATTTGATGAGTTAAAAATCATAAATGAATTTTCGACAAAGAATAAAGTTAAAATAAACATAACTAATATTCTTTTGAAGTTTAATATGCAACTTGAGTATTTTTATCAAAGGTTGTCTATTGCGGTTTTACTGAATGAAAGACAAAATTTTTTGGTGATTTCAGATGAGCCATTGTTTGATATTCAAAAATTAAAACAATATTTAATTGACAACCATCTTAATGATTTTGCAAAAAATGAGATTAACAAGCTCATTGTAATTATCGATAATTTTGAAATTAAATTTGATGAGTACAACTTACTACCAAATCCCTTAAATTTTTATCAGTATGAATATGTAAACTCAAAAGGGGGAAAGAATTCAGGATGTGTTAGTGCAAAGCTAGAATACTTTCATTATACAGATAATAAAATATCTCATTTAATAGAAAATGGATTTAAAAACAGAAGTGAAAATTCTGAATACTTTTACAACTGGAAAGCTGATAAGATTTGGTATAAATGCATCGAACTAAAAGAATTATTTAATCTTGATAAACAACCTCAAAAAATTGAGGATAGTAAAACTTATGAATTAAAAAAAGAAGGATATAGCTATATTTTCAAAAATAATGGGTTTGAAGTTTGGCAATCAATGTTTGATGAGTTTGGAGTTAATGAGAGTAGTAGAACAGACGTGAAATTTATGTTTGAAGAAATGAGAAAAGAGGGAGAAGATTTAATTCATAAAACAGTAAATCAAACTGCTTTTTTAAAATGGATTACCTTAGCTTATAACGGTTTAATTATTCAAAAAACTTCAAATCATAGTAGAACTAAAAACAGATTACAAGCTTATTCAAGAGCAAAAGAACTTTACAAAAAGTAAGATACAAACCGTACCCAAAAAGGTACAATGCATAGTCTTTTAGGGTTCAAACCCATTCCAATATTTGCGATGTTATTAATTTAAAAACATTGTAAAAATGAACACAAATTCAATCTTACTTCAGAATTTAAGTACCGAACAATTGACGGAACTTATGGGAAACGTCTTCCAAACCAAATTAGAAGACTTCAAAAAAGAGTTTTATACTCAAACTGCAAATGATGACTTAATGAGTCGTGAGCAAGTTTTAGAACTACTGCAAATAAACGCATCGACTTTATGGCATTGGCAGAATAAAGGGAGGGTAACCGTTTATAAGTTTGCGAATAAATGCTATTACAAGCGTTCTGAGTTGATGTCTACAATAACACGATTAAAAAAATAAGGCTATGAGTACCGCAAATACACAAAGCCTTGATTTTAATGGATTAAGACAAGGCAAATATAAGAATTTAACATTACAATTCATTGTTATTCAGGTTGAAAAAGGAAGCGGAAAAAGTATTTTTGAACTTAAAAAATATTATTCTGAAGACGCATTATTTTTTATAGCATTAAGATATGTTACAACTACTAAAAAAGCTCTTTGTACTGCGTTAAACATTCCAATAGAAGCAGGATGCAGATATAAAAGGACATTTGAGAAGAACGGTACTTTAGTGCAGTCTATTGATGAGGTTGTTTGTCCGTTTACTAAACATTTTGCGCATGAAATTAGTACTAATCCGCAAGAGTTTGAACGTTTATTAAAAACAAATTCAAAACAATTAAGCTTTTTCGAATAATGGAAAACGAAAATTTCAAAAAGCTAATTACAAACGATATTGTAAAGCTTACAGATGGTTTAGAATTATATCAAAAAACAACAAATGATATTTTACAGGAACTAACAAAAAGTATCGGTAAAATAGATTTTCAATTACTAGCATTTCCTGATAGTGAAGACATTCAAAAACAGTATACCATTTTAGAATCTATCATTTTAAAAGGTGGGGATTTGTCAGAAAGTCAGAAAGGTGAATTTGAAAAGTTAGGAAAGAAGTTAAGGACTTTTAAATTATCAAAGAATCATTATTTAATCCTTTGCGTTGAGCAACTTCTTAAAATTGCAGGAGTCAATAAATGGGGATTGTGTAAAAAAAATGGTTTCATTTATTTGTATAATGGTAGTTACTGGACTGAGATAGACAAAGAACGTTTTCAATTCTTTTTGGGTAATGTAGCTTTGCAAATGGGAGTTGAAAAATTCAAAGGCAAAATTCACACTTTCAAAGAAGACCTATTTAAGCAGTTTATGGCCGATGCTTATTTGCCTACGCCACCGACAAAAAAAGATTGTGTGCTAATCAATGTACAAAATGGAACTTTTGAGATAACGCCCAAGAAAAGAGGTTTGCGAAATTTCGATCAAAAAGATTTTATTACACACCAATTGCCGTTTGAGTATGAACCCGAAGCAACCGCACCACTATTTCAAAAGTATTTGGATGAGGTACTGCCTGACAAAGACAAACAGAAAGTATTTGCTGAGTTTTGTGGTTATATTTTTATTAAACCAAGTGTTTTAAAACTTGAAAAAATGCTTATACTTTTTGGAAGCGGTGCAAATGGCAAGAGTGTTTTTTTTGAGATACTTAACGCCCTTTTAGGAACTGAAAACATAAGCAACTATTCATTACAAAGCCTGACTAATGATAACGGTTATTTTCGTGCTAAAATAGGTAATAAGCTTGTAAACTATGCAAGTGAGATAAATGGTAAACTGGAAACCGATATTTTTAAACAAATGGCATCGGGAGAGCCAATTGAAGCACGTTTGCCGTATGGAGAGCCTTTTATATTAAATGAATACGCAAAGTTAATTTTTAATTGTAATGAATTGCCAAAAGACGTAGAGCATACAAACGCATATTTCAGACGGTTTATGATTATAAATTTTGATGTAACTATTCCTGAAGAAAAACAGGACAAACAACTACCAAACAAAATAATTCAAAACGAATTATCAGGAGTTTTTAACTGGATTTTAACAGGATTAGACAGAGTCCTGGAGCAAAAGAATTTCAGTAAATGTCAAGCGATAGAAAACGCACGAAGCGATTATGAAAAACAAAGCGATAGTGTTCAATTGTTCATTTGTGAATATGATTATAAGAAGTCGACAAATGAATATGTTTTAATTTCAGCATTATATCCAAACTATAAAAGCTTTTGTATTGAAGACGGTTATAGAGCCGTAGGAAAGATAAAATTTATGCAACGATTGAATCATTATAAAATATTTGTAAATCGTTTAAACGTGGGTAATGTAGCTTACATTACTACTGATAGAAGTTTTAATTAATGGAAGTCTTTAAATACACACTGGACAAGGGAAGCAAGAAATACCTTTGTCCTAATTGCACCAAGAAAACATTTGTTAAGTATATTGAAACTGACACAGGATATTATTTAACTGATGACTTCGGGAAATGTGACAGGGAGCAAAACTGTAAGTATCACAAAGCACCGCCCAAAGGTAAAAAATGTTATTTAGTACCTATTTTATCATTAAAAAGTATTTCAGATAAAGCAACTAAAATAACTGATACAAATGGAATTATAAACATTATTCCAAAGTCACAGATACTGGAGCAAACAAAAAATGATTGTTGGATTACTGAATGGTTTTTAAAAAATAGCACCATTCAATATGTATCCGATGAAGCAAAATATTTTTATTCTACAATATCCAGTTTTGTAAATGAAGTCAAAGAAGTGGTAAAACCTCAACAGATAAAATATAGTTTTCATTCATTGGAATTGCTTAATATTATGTATTTTGAAACGCCACAAATTGACAACTTAACCGAGTATTTAAAACTATGGTTTTCTATTGATGAGGTTTCAAATGCAATGCAAAATTATTTCATTACAGGAACAAACCATTTTTGGAGCAACTCAACTGCATTTTGGCAAATTAATGATAAAGAACAAATTCAAGGCTGTAAAATAATGCAATACGATAGGTTTACGGGCAAAAGAATTAAAGAGCCTTACAATCACATAAGCTGGCTACATAAAGCGACTAATAGGCCTGATTTTAATCTCAATCAATGTTTGTTTGGTTTGCATCGTATTCATGAAGACTGTCAAAAAACGATTGCTATTGTTGAAAGTGAAAAAACGGCAATAATCATGAGTATTTTATTACCGCATTACATTTGGATTGCCACAGGGAGTAAAGGAAACTTTAAATTTGAGATGCTAATACCAATTAAAAAACGAAATATTGTTTCGTATCCTGACAAAGGAGAGTATAACAATTGGTTAAACAAAGCAACGGAATTAAATGCAATAGGTTTTAAAATTGCAGTTAGTGACCTGATTGAGCAAACAGACTTTGAAAACGGTTATGATTTAGCAGATTATTATTTGAATTTTTGAAAAATATTTGCTCGTTTACGGGAAACCTCAAAGTAAATGATTTTGAGTTGATTAAATTTGAGTATTATTATTATTATTATTATTATTATTATAAAATAATATCAGGGTTATCGAAAACTGAATAGAGTAGATTTTATAAAAAAACAAAATTTGAAATGAAAAGTTTATTAGTTGGAACAATATTATTATTTAGTATAATTTCATTCGGTCAAAATTTAAATGATTTAGACGCCAAAAATGGATTTAGAAATGACATATTTGGCACGCCAGTTGAGTCTTTCAGCACTCTTGCAGTCTTGGAAAAATCAAAAGACGGGTATAATGTGTATTATAAAAAAACTGATGAGAATTTTTCTTTGGGAGATGTTGAAATTTCGGACGTGTATTATTCGTTTTATAAAGGGAAGTTGGAAAGTATCTCTTTTAGTACAAAGGGCTACGCTAATAGCAAGGGGATTTTAGATATATTAAAATCAAATTATGGGTCTGGTTATCAATCTAATAAATACATGGAAAAATATTATTGGCTTGGCAAAACGATTGTATTATCTTATACAGAGAACAGTACAAGTCGCGATGCTAAAGTTTATATTTCTACGAATGTAAATAAAGCTGAACAGGAAAAAGATAAAAAAGAAAGTATTGCAAAAGTAAAAATTTAAATCATTTAGAATTTTAAATTGGTATTAACAATAATCAAAGGCGAACCATAACGGAACGCCTTTTTTTTATATTTTAATTTTGTTAAGATATTTGTCTAATAACTCCCCTTGTTTAAAAGTCTTTTTATAGAGTATTTTATTTATCTTCATATCAAAATAAACCTCACAGTAAAAGTCATTAATTACACAAAGGTTAATGGCTAAATAATCTTTGATATAAGTATCTACGTGAACACCTAAAGACCAAACCGCATTGTATTGCTCCACTTCTGAAAGTCCTAAAAATTCGTAGAGTTTGATTTTATTCATACTTCAAATATAGAAAACTTATTTTAGTCTAAATATCCCTGAAAGTGGGTATAGTAATAACTATAAAAATATTATTTCTTTACAAAATTCCTACAATGAGGAAAACCGTAAAACATAGCGGTTATAATAGGTTATTATTGTTGAGTCATAAATTTAAAAACCATAGAAAATGAAAAAATCACTATTAAGCTTATTGTTGCTATCTGCATTTATTGCATTAAGCTCTTGTGATAAATCAGATGATATTACAGGAACGTATTATAATTCATACGCAAGTTCTTTAATAATTTCAGAATTAGAAGGAAACACTTATTTAATAAAAATAAATAACACTCCAGTAACTGCCACAAAAAGTAAAAATATACTAACAGGACAAATAGGGGCTTGTGCTTTAATCTTAGAATTTACTGAAGAAAATGAAAAAGTAAATTTAACTGCATGCAGAAGTAATGGTACGTACGTAAGAAAGAAGTGAAAAAGTTAATTATAACATTAGTCATTATTACTTTACCAGCTTTGTGCGGTTTCACAACCTTAACAGGAAGTGATGTCTATATCTGTGTCAGTAAAACTGCATCTAAATATCATTATTCCCAAAATTGTAAAGGACTAAACAGATGTAAACACACCAGTTCTAAGGTAAGTTTATCAGATGCTAAAAATAGGGGATATAGTTTATGTGGCTTGGAAGTTTAAAAAAAAATAATTAATAATAAAAACAAAAAGAGCAATCATAACGGTTGCTCTTTTTGTTTAAATAGTCAACCACATGCAAGCGTTAAAACTCAATATACATAGGTTTATTGCTTTAAATTCGCTATATTTATACTTCATTATTCCCTAATAATTTAGGTTTTAAATCTTGTGAATTATGCCACGATACGCTAATTATCCTACTACCGTCGAAGACTGTTTGAAAATATCAATCACAAAACTAAAAGAATGGAATTACCTTTTTTTAGGTACTAAAAAAGGAACTATTAGCTGGAGCAGAAACGGTGAGGTACATTCTAAAATTGATATTAAAGTAACAAATACAGAATACAGTTCTTTTTTGATTTTAGATTATAAGTGCAATGGAGAGCCAATAAATTACAAAGTTGATATAATCAGCAAGCCGTCAAACTTAGGTAAAGGAGAGGTTTTTTATTTCGTTTGTCCGAGAACTGGAAAACATTGCAGAAATTTATATTTAAATAACAGTTACTTTTTACATCGGGAAGCTTCAAGAGGTTTAATGTATGCAAATCAAATAATTTCGAAAACATCACGTGCTATGTATTCAATTTTTGACAGGGCAGTTTTAAATGATGAGGTTTATGATGAACTTTACAGTAAATATTTTAAAAGGCACTACAAGGGTAAAGAAACAAAACGCTACAAACGAATCATGAATAAAATTAATATTTCAGAAAGCTATCCTAGAGATACGGTTGAAAGGTTTTTAATGATGTAGTCCTAGCAGTGTAAAACGTGTAAAATGTGAAGCTAAAACAAAACATTTATTTTCTTGAAAAACTTCACTTTTTAAGGAACTTTTGAACCACAATACAAAAATCGTACAGTTTAAGAAATAAAAAATCCTTAAACTACTGATTTACAGTGTGTTTAAGGATTTTTAGAGTGACCTTGACTGGATTCAAACCAGTAACCTCTTGAGCCGTAATCAAGTGCGCTATTCAGTTGCGCCACAAGGCCTTTATGCGGGTGCAAATATAGGTATAATTGTGTAATTTGCAAGTCTAAATTTATAAAAAAATAAAAAAATATGCCACTAAAGAATTATATACGTGATATTCAGGGATTTCCTAAAGAAGGAATTTTGTTTAAAGACATAACTCCGTTGCTAATTGAGCCTGAAGCAAGGAATAAATGCCTTGAAATATTGGTTTCATCCTTAAAAGATAAAAAAATTGACAAGGTAATAGGAGTAGAGAGCCGTGGGTTTTTCTTTGGAATGTTGATTGCACAGGAATTAAATGTTGGTTTTATTCCGGTTCGAAAACCTAACAAGTTGCCTTACGAAACCATTTCTGCAACGTATGATTTGGAATATGGAACCGATACTTTAGAAATTCATACCGATGCGATTCAAAAAGGAGACCGAATTCTAATTCACGATGATGTTTTGGCAACTGGAGGAACGGCGAAAGCAGTTTGTGAATTGGTGGAACGATTGGGCGGTGAAATCGTGCAATGCAATTTCCTGATGGAATTAGCTTTCTTGAATGGAAGGGCGAAAATCAAAGGGAATGAAATTTTTGCCGCAATTACGTATTAATCCAGCGCACGTGTGGTTACATAATACCTAAAACCAATAATTGCCATTTGCCATTTCTTGGCTTTCGCCAAATCCAACCGCTGTTTGGTAAAACTAGGTAAAATGACTTTGTTGATTTGTGCCAGGATTTTATACATACCGTTTTGTTTTGGACAAAGATATAAAAAAAGACGGTCTTGATTAGGACCGTCTTTTTTGGTTTTATGAGGATATTATTTTTTTCTTTCGCGTTCCAAGTTAGAATGGTATTCTTCCATTTGTTGTTCGTACACTTTCATTTTTTTCTCAAAAGCTTCCATTTCTTTATTGAATGGTTCCATTTTTTTATCAAATTCTCCCATTTGCTTATCGAAAGCTTCCATTTGAGGCTCCAATTTTTTCATTTTAGCCTCGTAGTCTTCCATTTTCTTTTCAAACTCTTTCCAAGCTTTTTTATCTCCTTTAATTGGGTCGCCTTTTGGTGCTTTTGGCGCTTTTGGAAATGCAGGAGGAGCTGGAGTTTTAATATTAAAAACTGGCGGTGTTGGAGGAACTGGTAAATTTTTCTCTTGAGAATATTGGATTCCATTTTTGGTTATAATTCGGATAGTTTTACCATCTTTATTAACATCCATTCTCTCAATTGTACTTTGATCTAAACGGTCTAATTCATTTTGAGACACTTTTTCGTTATTGATATAAATGTCATTTTCGTTAATCATTTTTCTATGATTATTAGTAATGATTCGGATTTCCTGTTTGTCATCATTCTTATTGACATTCATGGTCGCAATTTCTTTAGGATCAATTTTGTCCAAATCATCTTGACTTACTTTTTTGCCATTGATAAAAATTTCTTTTTCAGTTACTAACGGTGCATTTGGAGCAATAACAATACTTTCTTGATTAATAATTGTTTCATCCGAACCAAAATTCACAGTAAGCATTCCATTATCGTCTTTAGATACTATAATTCCAAATTCATTTATTGCCTCAGTTCCTTTTGTTTCCATTTTCTGTGCAATTTCTTTTCCCTTTTTCAAATCAACTTTTATTGCGGTCAATTCGTTTTTGGAATTTCTTTTGATTCCGGAAAAAGTAGCAATTATGGCATAGTTTTCTTTTAAATTGCTAGATTTTTCTTTTAATTCCTCATCAGTAGTATTTTTATTTATTTTGTAAACATCCACTGATTTTTCATTTGCCTTTATGATTTCTGTTGTTGCTTGGACAGCTGTTTTCTCCTGTGCAATTACATTTACTTGGAAAAGTATCACAAATGCCACTAAAGCGGGAATTATTAATACATACTTCCAAGAATTCGATTTTTTTGATTGATTTTTGTTTAACATAAAGATTCGTTTTTTGATTAATGATTGATAAAAATGATTGGTAATGGCAACACAATTCTCGTGTGTTGTTATTTTTAAAAGTGTAAACTGATACGCTTTTTTGTCGGATATATTTTTCGTGGCTTCGTTATCGGCAATGAATTCCAGGTTTTGTAAAATCGCCTTTTTGTACAGCCAAATTAAAGGATTGAACCAAAAAAGAATACAAAATAGTCTTGAAATCAATACATCTACAGTATGATTTTGATCGCTATGCACTTTTTCGTGTTCCAAAATATTTTCTAATTCGGAGCTGCTGTATAAGGACGAGTTGTAAACGATAGTATTAAAATAGGAAAATGGAGCAACGTTTTCTGTGGTATCGATAAATTTAAAATCAGCTTGATTTTGGATCGTTTTTCCTTTCAAAACGGTATTTAAACTATAAAAATCGAACACAAATTTTCCCAGAAATAAAATTATTCCAATTGCGTATGTAATTCCAAAAATTATATACCAATTGATTTCAAAAGCTTCGTTTTCGATGCTATTTGTTATTGGAATTCTTGACCAATCAATATTCTTGGAGCTTGATTCTACCATTATTATTTTGGTATAAACGATTAAAGGCAAAACCACAGAAGTGAATAAACCCAATAAGAGAAACCAACGATTACTGGTAAAAAAGGTTTCTTTTCGCAACATAAAATAATAAGCCAAATAAAACAGAGCGATTAATCCACTGGATTTGATAAGGTAAATGTATAATGCTTCCATACGATTCTTGATTTTATTCTGGAGTTGTTTTTTTAAAGAAGGATTATTTTTCTTCTTTTTGAGTTTCTATCATTGCCAAAATCTCACGTAATTCGGCCGCAGAAATTTTCTCTTCTTTGGCAAAATGGGAGACCATGTTTTTATAGGAGCTGTTGAAATAATTATCGATTGCCGTGTTCATGAAGCGTTTTCTATAGTCTTCTAAACTCACGATAGGATAGTATTGGTGCGTGTTCCCAAAGGCATTGTGCGATACAAAACCTTTTTCTTCCAGATTGCGCACAATAGTAGAAAGCGTGTTATAATGAGGTTGCTCTTCTGTGATTTCTGCCATGACTTCTTTTACGAATGCTTTTTTGAGCTTCCATAAAATGTGCATGATTTCTTCTTCTTTGTTCGTCAGTTTTTGCATGATTTTTTTATTTGAATCAAACTTACAACTATATTTTTAGTTACGCAACTAAAAATATAGTTAATTAACTAAAAAAACAGGTTTCATGCCAAAATCAAATTTGTTTTAGCATAAAATCATCAAAATCATACCTGTAAATAGGAAACTATTTGTTTTCCTGTTGGATTAATTTTTGCAACCAAATGCAACCGACAACCGAAAGAATTCCTAAACTTCCCATGACAAACCAATTGGTTTGGTAGCCAAATACTGCAATGATTTCCAGTCCGGTTTTGGAACTCGCAATATGCGCTAAGCTGAAACTCATTGTAAACAAAGCCATATAGCGACCTTCGTGACCTTTTGGTGCTCGGCTTAAAGCGAAAGAATTGGAGAAAGGAAAGATGAACATTTCTCCAAAAGTGATAAAAAGAATACTCACAATTAATATTCCAGCCCAAATATTAATCATTAAAACATAGAAACTAATAGACATTAGCAGCGAACCCCAAAGAATAATTTTGAGTTTATCGATGTTTTTTCTTTGGCTGATACTCACGATTGGCATTTCCAGAAAGAAAATCAACAGTCCGTTTAATGATAATAAAAGTCCGCTTTGAAATTCAGTCAGCCCAAATTTTTCATTGTGATACAAGGGTAAAGTGGTAAAAAGTTGAAAGAAAAGCATTGCCGTTATAAAACAGATAAAGAGAAAAATCCAAAATATCTTGTCTTTGAAAACGGAAGCAGGTATTTCGGTTTCGCTATCTGCCGTATTCAAATCGGCTGGTTTTTTGCGTTCTTTTACCAATAATGTAAAAATCAAAATAGATACAATACAGGAACTTCCATCTACCCAGAATAATCCGCTGTAGCCTAAATTCATAATGATTAATCCTCCCAAAGCTGGTCCTGCAGTAAATCCTAAATTAACTGCTAATCGAACTAAAGTCAATGCTCTGGTACGGTTTTCAGGTTTTGCATACGTCCCAAGAGAAACAAACATAGCAGGACGAAACATATCGGCAACGGTCATAATGAAGAACATTGCAAAACACAATCCCCAAAAAGTTCGTACGTATTGTACTAAAAACAGCAATATTCCGCTGGTGAATAAGCTGAAAACCATGATTCTGTAAAAACCTATTTTATCGGATAATTTCCCGCCAAGCCAAGATCCTAACATAGAACCAAAACCAAAAGCAACCATAATCCATCCTACTTGAGCATAGGAAAAATTTAAATCTTCTTTTAAATATTTGGATAAAAAAGGCAAAACCATCGTACCGGCACGATTGATAAAAGTAATCAGCGTAAGAATCCAAACTTCTCTTGTAAATCCTCTGAAATTATTTATGTAGCGTTGAAAAGCAGTTTTGAGCATATCTAAAGTTATAATTTCACAAAGGTAGAAAACTTTGTACCGATGCGTCTTTGTGTCCTAGTAACTTTTAAACTATTTTTGCATAAAATTATATATGATTGTCCGCTAAGCAGACAAAAATTTTTATTTTATTTTTTTAACCATTAAGAGATTAAGGAAATTAAGTTTTTTATCCTTAATGAACCTTAACTTCTTAATGGTTCAAGAGAAAATAACTTTATTTTTTTAAGACCAACAAAATTTCGATTTTTATTAATAACGGATAGTCAAAAATTATAAATATGAGAACGCTATTTACTTTATTGCTTTTGGTACAATTGAATTTTGGCTTTGGCCAAGAACAATTTGACGTTTCGGCTGTGGCCAAATTTCAAAAGGAACTAAATACAGAATATGCGGATGCAAAGACAAGTCCTTTGACTGCAGAAGATTTAGCGGTTTTCAAAACACTTGATTTTTATCCTGTTGACGGGAAGTTTTTTGTGACAGCTACATTTGTCAGAACAGAAAACGAGAAGCCTTTTGAAATGAAAACGTCAACGGACAGGAAACCATTGTATGTAAAATATGGGGAACTTTCTTTTACAATTGATGGTCGGGATTTGAAATTGAATGTTTATAAAAACATTGAACTTTCCAAAAAAGAAGAATATAAAGACTATTTATTTCTGCCGTTTTCAGATTTGACTTCAGGCAAGGAAAGCTACATTGGCGGTAAATATATCGATTTAAGAATCCCAAAAGGAGATACGATTGTGATTGATTTCAATACATCATACAATCCGTATTGCGCTTATAATCATAAATATTCCTGTCCAAAAGTACCATTGGAAAACGATTTGAATATTGAAATAAAAGCTGGGGTTAAAAAGTTTCACGACTAATGGAATTCTTTAATCTGCATACGCATAAATGGACCAATCAGCCCAATGTGTTGGAATTAGTGAATCAATATCCACAGGAATTTGATGCCACAATTCCGTATTATTCCATCGGGATTCATCCATGGTTTATCGTTGAAGAACGACTAGAAGCTGATTTGGCGATAATCGAAAGTAAATTGCAAGAGACAAATTGTCTCGCTGTAGGCGAATGTGGATTGGATAAACGTATCGATATTCCAATGGAATTGCAACAGTTGGTTTTCGAAAAGCATTTGCTTTTGGCGCAGCAATATCAAAAACCAGTGGTGATACATTGCGTTGCGGCTTTTCAGGAATTGATTGCAATTAAGAAAAAGATGAATATTACGGTTCCAATTTTGATTCATGGGTTTTCCAAAAATGCTCAAGTTGCTAAACAATTACTGGACAATGGATTTCATATTTCGTTTGGAAAATATTTATTGCTAAATAAGGAATTAGAAACGGTTTTTAAAAGCGTTCCTGATAATCGATTTTTTTTGGAAACAGATACAGTTGAAGAGGGAATTGAGGCAGTTTATAAATTAGCTGCAAAATACAAAGGAGTTTCTGTCAAAGAAATACAGAAACTAGTGAGTAGTAATTTTTTGGAAGTATTCAATATTGAACTATAATTGATTTAAGAATGTAGATTAACGATTGTTGATTTCAGATTTTTGAGAGCAACAAACTATAAACAATAAACTAAAGAAAATGGCAGAATGGACAGAAAGAGCCGAACTTTTATTCAAAAAAGAAGGTTTAGATAATTTGAAAAATGCAAATGTATTGGTTGTAGGATTGGGCGGTGTTGGTTCTTTTGCAGCTGAATTTTTGGCAAGAGCAGGAGTGGGAACCATGACTATTGTTGATGGTGACGTAGTTGACATTACCAATATAAACCGACAATTGCCCGCTTTACATTCGACAGTAGGGCAACCTAAAGTGACTATTGTAGGTGATCGATTAATGGACATCAATCCAGAATTGAAATTGACTCGCGTACAGGAATTTCTTTCGCCTGAGCGTGCTTTCGAGATTGTTTCAGAGGAATTTGATTATGTTTTGGATTGTATTGATAGTGTGACTCCAAAGTTGAATTTGATTATTGGCGCCAAGCGAAAAAGAGTAAAAATCATCAGCAGTATGGGCGCTGGCGGGAAAATGGAAGCTTCTAAAGTGAAAGTGACGGATATTACCAATACCGTGAATTGTTACTTTGCTAAAACCATCAGAAGACGATTGAAAGAAGTGAAAATTGATAAATTGAAAGTGGTTTTTTCTTCTGAGATTCAGGACGAAACGAGTTTGAAAATGACTGATGGATCCAATTTCAAAAAATCATTTTATGGAACAAACAGTTATATGCCAGGGTTATTTGGTTTGTATGCCGCAGAAACCGTGATTCGCTATTTACTTAAAAAATAGGGATCAGAATTCAGTTCTAAAAAATAAACAGTCTTAAAATCTAAAAAGTTTAATAATCTAAAAAAAATGATACAAACCGTAATTTTTGACATGGATGGTGTAATTGTCGACACTGAACCCGTACACCGTTATGCTTATTTCAAACAATTCGAGGAATTAAATATTACTGTTACAGAGGAAATGTATACTTCATTTACCGGTTTTTCTACTCGAAATACGTTTCAGAAATTGAAAGAAGTTTTTGTGATTGAACAGGAAGTAGAGGATTTAATTCAAAGAAAACGGAACATCTTTAATGATGCTTTTGACAGTAAAGCTGATTTAGAATTACTGCAAGGTGTTGAAAATCTTATTAAAGAATTGCATCAAAATGGTATGCAGCTGATTCTGGCTTCTTCGGCATCCAAAGTTACTATTGAACGCGTGTTTAGCAGGTTTAAGTTACATGACTATTTTACGCATGTGGTAAGCGGAGAAGATTTTCCTAAATCGAAACCACATCCTGCTATTTTTGAACATGCAGCAAGTTTATCAATTGCTCCAAAAGAAAGCTGTATCGTCATTGAAGACAGCACGAATGGGATAAAAGCGGCGAAAGCTGCCGGAATTTTGTGTGTAGGTTACAACAGTATTCACTCTGAGGCGCAAGATTTATCAGAAGCAGATTTTGTTATTAATCATTTTAACGAATTAGGTTTTGATGCTGTTAAGAATATTGATTCTAAATTAAGGAATAATTAACATTTGAAAGCCACTGAATTTGTAAATTTGGAAATCATAAAAATTTAAAACATGAAAAAAATAATCATTGTATTTGCCATTATTATAGCAAATTTCACCATTGAGGCACAAGTGAAAACACCTCAGTCAAGTCCAAAATCGACAATCATGCAAGCCGTAGGTTTGACAGATGTTGAGATTAATTATTCAAGACCAAGCGCAAAAGGAAGAGCTGTTTTTGGTAACTTGATTCCTTTTGGAAAAGTATGGAGAACTGGAGCTAATGAAAATACAACCGTATCTTTTAGCGACGATGTTGTTATTGATGGTAAAACCTTGAAAAAAGGAAAATATTCTTTGTACACTATTCCAAAAATAGAAAGCTGGGAAATAATATTTTATAAAACTACTGATAACTGGGGGAATCCAGAAGAGTGGAAAGAAGAGAATGTGGCGCTTAGAGCTACTGTTAAACCAGAAACTTTGAATAAAAGTGTGGAAACTTTCACTATTGGAATTGGAGGTTTAGATAACAATTTTGCGTTTTTAGAAATATACTGGGAGAACTCATATGCAGCTGTAAAATTTGAAGTACCTACTCAACAAAAAGCCACAGCTAATATCGAGAAAGCATTAGCGGGACCAACTGGAGCAGATTATTTTTCTGCTGCTCAATTTTTGTTTCAATCGAATGGAGACAATGCAAAAGCATTGGTTTATGTAAACAAAGCGTTGGATATGTCTAAAGACAAACCATTTTGGTACAACAGATTGAAGTCACTGATTCAAGCTAAACTTGGAGATAAAAAAGGCGCTATCGAAACGGCTAAATTATCTCTTGCAGCGGCTGAAATTGCTAAAAACCAAGACTACGTAAAAATGAATAAAGATAGTATCGCAGAGTGGAGTAAAAACTAATTATTCTAACTGTTTTACAAAAAAATCCCGTCTTGATTATCGAGACGGGATTTTTTTTTTGAACTTTTAGACTGTGTAATTTATTAGATGTTTGCGTATCAAGTATTCATAGAATTATCATTGCTTTGCCAGTTTGTTATTGCTCCTCTTCCAAAGTAGGAGAGATTTTCTCTATAGAAGTTACATAAGCAACATTCAAAAGCTAAAAAAATAACCGCAGATTCACAGATTAGCAATATAAAAGTCTGTGAATTTGCGGTTAATAGTTTTTAAAAACTAAAACAATAATTTGTTTTACTATTTTTATTTAGGCTGTAATCGCTTTCTGTTTTCTGAAAATAGTCCATTGTAACAGCAACGAAATAACAATCGTTAACATTGCTCCAATGAAATTAAGCCATAAATAACCCAGTTTTTCTTCTCCGCTTGGGAAAATATAAATAGCGTAATAGTAAATGATAAAAATAGTAATCTGACTTACTACGGCACTGTAAAAAATAGCTTTGGACTGTACCTTGTGTAAATAAAAACCAACCAGAAAGATTCCCAATACAGTTCCGTAAAATATGGATCCAATGATGTTTACCAATTGAATTAAATTTTCAAACAGCGTTCCAATACACGCAAAAAGTATTGCAATAACTCCCCACAATAAGGTAAAGAATTTTGTAGCATACAGATAATGTCTTTCTGATTTTTCTTCTTTTACATTCCGTTTGTAAATATCAATTGCGGTTGTAGATGCCAATGCATTCAGTCCTGAAGCGGTAGAAGACATGGCAGCTGAAATGATAACGGCCAACAACAAACCAATAAGTCCTTTGGGTAAATAATTAAGGATAAAATGGAAAAACACATAATCTTTATCATTGGTTTCACTGTTGCTATCGGCTTTCAGGATTATTTCTTTAGCCCGATCTCTTAAATCTTTTTCTTTATTGGACAAAGCCACTAATTCTTTTCTAAGAATGGGATTGTCATAATCTTGATTGAGCTGATCAATATACAAAAGGTTAATTACTTTTTTATCTTCGGATAAGTCACCTAATTTTTTCTCCAAAGCATTGTATTCACCTTTGTAAGCCGATTTTTCAATCATGGCTTTGTTGTTTGGATTAAAATTTAACGGAACAGGATTGAATTGGAAAAAAACAAAAACCATAACTCCGGTCAATAAAATAAAGAACTGCATCGGTACTTTTAAAAGTCCGTTCATGATTAGTCCCATTTGACTTTCTCGAACTGATTTCCCTGATAGATAACGCCCTACCTGCGATTGGTCAGTTCCAAAATAAGCCAATGCTAGGAAAAAACCTCCTGTGATTCCGCTCCAAAAAGTATATTTTTCCTCTGGGTCAAAAGAAAAATTGACAATATTCATTTTGTCATTTGCGCCAGCGATATGCAACGCACTGGTAAATGTCATGTCATTAGGTAAATAATGCAATATCAGAAAAAAGGTGATTAGCATTCCCGACATAATCACAAACATTTGTTGTTTCTGAGTTACATTGACTGCTTTTGTTCCTCCCGAAAAGGTATAAATGATAACCAATACACCAATAATAATATTCATGTACGTAAGATTCCAACCCAATATTGCTGACAAAATAATCGCTGGCGCATAAATGGTTAATCCGGTTCCTAAACCTCTTTGGAACAAGAAAAGAATGGCAGCAAGGGAACGGGTTTTTAAATCAAATCTTTTTTCGAGGTATTCATAAGCCGTATATACTTTGTATTTGTGGTATAAAGGGATAAAGGTGACGCAAATTACCACCATAGCAATTGGTAATCCAAAGTAGAATTGCACAAAACCCATTCCATCATGATAAGCTTGTCCTGGAGTGGAAAGAAATGTAATTGCACTGGCTTGTGTTGCCATAACAGATAGCCCTACAATGTGCCAAGGTGTTTCATTACTACCCAGAATAAAATCTTCAACATTTTTACTTCCTTTAGTTTTCCAAGCACCGTAAATTACGATGAACAGTAAAGTAACTATGAGTATAACCCAATCAAATAATTGCATAATTTAAGAGTATAATTTCATGATGAGACAAAAGATCAGGATGTATATTGCATTGGCTACAAGTACCCAGGTATAATTCTTCTTCCAGGTTTTTATTTTTTTTGTTTCCATTTTAGATTGGGTTAAGGCTTGATTTTTTGTGGAGGAATAGTTTCAGATGATTTTAGCGAAATGATATTGGAAATTAATTTATACGCACCGGTAACGCCTTCAGGCAATTCTCTAAAAAAGCTTAAGCCCGTATAAATATAGTGTCCTTTTCCGTAAGGAGCAATTAGTAAAGCCCCATTTTTTGGAGTTTCTCCTTTATCATTGGATGATAGAATAGGAGTGAAGGCTTTGTCATATTCGCTTGGGTAATACAATCCTTGCTCTTGTTTCCAACCTTGAAAATCTTTAGAAGTGATTTTGTTAGGAAAATTCAAAACGGGATGGTTTGGCGCTAAAAATCGAACTTCGGCATCTTCCTCCGTTACACGGTCGCGGGACAGTTTTAATGGATAAGGTGCGATATTTTCGGTAATAAGATCACCTGCAGTATTGTACTGAACTAGCATTGTTTTTCCACCTTTTACAAAGTCAAAAAGTATCGTTTGCTTATTTGCTAATGCTGTAACAGTATTGTAGGCACGAACACCAGTCATCACGACATCAAAATTTTCTAATTTCTCAGGAGTTATTTCTTCAGGTTTAAGCAGTGTAACGGTATATCCCAACTGAGTCAAGCTGCTTGGAACTTCGTCTCCGGCACCCATAATATATGCAATTCTTTCTTCATTCGTTTTTAAATCTGTTTTGATGCATTTGGCTTCAGCTGATTTTAAAACTTGCTGTTTGGTGATGTGGTCATAATTAATGATGATTTGTTCTTTGTCAAATCGTTTATTGTCAATTATCGCCACGCTTTTGGCCACAGCTTCTTCAGATTTATTTGGCGCAGTTACCTCAAAATAAACAACTTGTTCCGTTCCCTTTTTTTGGATGTTAAAAGGAATCGATTTTGGAGAAACACCCCAGTTTTGAGGCAGTTCAAGCTGTAAATTTCCTTTTACGGCATCTTTACCCGCTTTAATTTTTACACCTACATATTTAATTTTGGTATCTTTAAAAAGCAATACTTTGTCCAGAATTGAAGTGGTAACTTCAGGAACGATGTCCAGATAATTATACACTTCACCTTTTACATCGTCATTGTATTTATAAACTACAGTTCGCTCAAATGGGATTTCGATTCCGTTGATTTGAACGTTAAATACCACTTTAGCTTCCCGAATAATATCTGGAATTCCTATATTTTGTTGCTGATTTACGGCATACATTCCCACGGTTCCGTTTTCTCTTAACCAATACGGTTGTGTGTAGTTAATTGATTCGGGTAACTTTAAATCTAAGTTGATGTTGTTTAGAACATTATTTTTTAATTCGCGGTTTTGAGGTGTGCTTATTTGTTCGGGTAAAGTGGTCACACTCACTAATTGTATTGGAGCTGAACTTCGGTTAATGGCTTCAAGTTTCAGTTTTATAGTGCTACCAGGAGTCGCTTCCTGATTTTGGGCTACGGCTTCAAGATACAAACCGGAACAGGCTGCTATAATTTCTTTTATGGCTGCGGATTTTAGTGGTGCCCAATGATTTTCATCCAAAGCTTTCATCATAGCATAGGCTTTCGCCAAATTTGGAATACTTGCCGAAGGATTATTGTGGTTGAATTCAGCTGCAATCGTTGTCAATAATTCTCCTATGGCTTTTCCTCCTTTTACTCGGTTCCAAGAGGTGTCAATTCCTTCAAAAAGAGATTTTTTTTCTTTTAAAGCATCTCCATTTATAAACTCTAAATATTCTGTTTCTTCACCACGCGCTCCTGTGCTTCCAAAACCTTGCGATTGATGACGGCTGCGGCTTAATGCTGCTATTTCCTGATTTGATTTTCCTAATCCGGCATAATAAACTCCAGTTTGCAGGGCAATTAAATTCTTTTTATCGGCAGCATTAAATTTTTCGATAGTTCCATAAAACCACCAAGAAGTATTAAAAAACTGGCGTTTGGTTTGCCAAGGTTTTACAAATTGTAATTGTTCCGGAAAAATAGTTGGATCGTTGGCTAGTTCAAAGCTTTCAACACTCAACATTGCCGATGAAGTATGATGACCGTGTGTAGTTCCTGGAGATCGATGATCAAACCTGTTGACAATTACATCGGGTTGAAATTTTCGGATGGCCCAAATAACGTCTGCCAATACTTTTTCTTTATCCCAAATCGCTAATGTTTCTGTTGGGTTTTTCGAAAATCCAAAATCATTGGCACGAGAAAAAAATTGTTCTCCTCCATCAATTTTTCTAGCTTCGATAAGTTCTTGGGTTCTTATTACACCTAATAATTCCCGCAATTGTGTGCCTATTAAGTTTTGTCCACCATCACCACGTGTCAAAGACAAATATCCTGTTCTGGCTTTTTGCTCATTGGACAAATAAGAAATTAATCGGGTATTTTCATCATCAGGATGTGCTGCTATATAAAGTACCGAACCAAGAAAATTAAGCTTTTGGATTTGATTGTAAATTTCAACAGAATTTGGTTTTTGGGGTTGTTGCGCAATTGTTATTTGGCAACATAAAAGAAAGGTTAGAATAGCTGATACGTATTTTTTTTGCATTTTTTAAAATTTAATTTGCAGTAACTTCAAATGTAGGAATTAAATAATTTCTTCTGAAATGTTTTGGGTTTTCTTTAATAATAAAAAAAAAGAGAGAAAAACCCATTTAGGTTCCCTCTCTCTTTTAAATAAAATTGTGATTAATCTCTATCACGTCCATTTCCATTACCACGACCATTTCCATGTCCGTTTCCATGTCCATTTCCGTTATTTCGGTTATCATGTTTTTTATATTCTCTTCGGTCATCATTATCATATCTTCTATGATTATCATTTCCTCTTTGGTTTACATATACTCTGCGGTTATTGTTATATCCTATATTTCTTTGTTCTCTTCCATGATATCCTCTGTAATATTTTACTTTATGACTTTTGAAATGGTTGTAAGGTCTTGAACCATGATAATCGTTTAATACTACTTTGTATCCACCATATAAATCATAGTTTCTATATTGGTTTGGTAGGTATCTTGAACGTATCCATCTTCCTCCACCAAAATAAATAAACTGTGTGGCTCTTACGTCATAATAAGCTTCTACATCTGGTAAATAATAATATTCTGCTTCTGCATATCCTACCGGTCCCCAAGATGGAGCTGTGCCTATGTTTAAACTTACTGAGACTTGTGCATGTATAGTACTTGATGCAAAAAGGATAATTCCTACGGCGATTAGTTTTAATGTTCTCATTTTTTCAAATATTTAATTAGTAATAATTTTTTTATAATAGCTCGTTATTACGATGCTTTTTGAATAAAACCAACAACTGTGCCAAAACGAAAAAGTTAACATTTAATTAAGGATTAACGTGCTAAAAAAAAGAGAGCCTCATTGCTGAGACTCTCTTTATTAATGATATGAAATCAGGATTAATGTTTTCCATTTCCATTTCCATTATTTCCTTTTCCACCTTTGTTCCCGTTTCCGTTCCCATTATTTCCGTTTCCGTTATTCCCTTTATTCCCGTTACTTTGGTATACTTTGTTATTATTCCCACGATTAGAACCGATAGATTTTTGTGGTTTACCTTTGTATCCTTTGTAATATTTTACTTTATGGGTATTAAAGTTACTGTATGGTCTTGAACCATGATAATCGTTTAAGACTACTTTGTAACCATTGTACAAGTTATAGTTTCTGTATTGATTAGGTAGATTTCTGGAACGAATCCATTTTCCTCCACCAAAATAAATAAACTGTGTGGCTCTGATATCATAATAAGCTTGAATATCCGGTAAATAATAATAATCTACAGCTGAGTAACCAGCGGGACCCCATGCTGGTGGAGTACCTATATTTACATTTACTGAAACTTGTGCTTGCATCGTATTTGCGGATGCAAAAAGTATAATTCCTGCGATGATTAATTTTAATGTTTTCATTTTTCAAAATTTTAATTAGTAATTAATAGATAGTAATTTTTAGTTACTATTTTATCTCTTTATGATAAAGCCAACAATTGTGCCAATATCATATATTTAACATTTTATTGTGTTATTTTACTTCATAAAAAAAGGAAACGAAGGCTCGTTTCCTTTTTCTACAGTTATAAATTTATTTACAATAAAAGGATCAATAAAAGGATAACTATTATAATTGCACCTACAGATAAGTATACACCATTTCCTGTAGATTTTAATTCGGCTTTAATGGCACGTACTTCTTTTCTTAATTCTTTTTTCTCTGAAGAATTCAAAGAAGATTTATCCATTGCTTTTATTTCGTCAAGACGATTAAGCAATACTTTAACTTCAGCAGGAACTTCTTTAGGGTTGTTTGAAACCGAAGTTGGATTTTTTTCTGCAGCTAACATTTGAGTTGGAACAACACTTAATGATAATACCATCATCATTAAATAAAAGGTGACTTTTTTCATTTCTTTTAGAGTTTTAGTTATTAATTTATTATAATATAAAAGTAAGTAAAATTAACAGATGTAATCTTATATAATTATGATATTAAATTATATAATTTACACTATTAGATTATTTTTTTTACTTTAATGTTTTTAAAATTAGGCCTTTAAATTGGTTTTATCCAAAATTAAGATTGCCGGATTCACGTTTGTTATTTGAAAATAACCGTACGTGGCTTGCCTAATTCAAAATCCTGAAAGCCAAAATCAGTGGTTTCAAAAGAGTTGGTTTTGAAAATATTTTCACCATTACCCGGTATGGACGGATAGTACGAAAGTGAAATTTGGAAAGAGCTAAATACTAAAAAATCATTGTTTATTATTAATCCAATCCCAATTTTGGAATATGCTTTATTTTCCAATAATCCTTTTTCAGGATTTCCCAGCATAGCAATTGAATAGTTAAAATAGGGGTTTAATCGAAATCCCCAAAGATTCCATGGTGCATAGGCTTGAGTTTGCAACGTTAGGATTGCTTTTTCGGTTCCATAATTAGCACTATTAAATCCTTGAATCCCGTAATTTTCATTAATATTAAGTTGGTCACCAATAACATTTACGCGATTGGAACCAATAATTAATTGAGGTTTAACAAATTGTCGCAATTTCCATTTCCCAATACTCATCAAATTAGTAAAGTAATTAGCTTGAAAAGAAAAAGCATTCTGTTTCGTGTTTGATTTTTCAAAAAAAGTACCCAGCTCAAAATTAGCACTAAGAAATCCCCATTTGTAAAAATTTCCAAAAGCTGCCCGAGCGCCTAAATAGTAACGTCCTTGATTGTTTTTATGTTGATAGCCCGAAGTTATTCCAAATATTTTTCCAATGGGTACATCTTCTATAATTCCATTCTTGAAAATGTAGCTGTCTTGAACGAACTTTCGGGAGGTGATTCCAATTCCGATAAGCGAAAATTTTTCATCAGAATAAAAATCATTGGGATCGTAATCAATTGTTGGACTCTCCAGATATTTCACATTCAAAAACCGACCGGCAACTACTAAATTTGTAGTTCTGTCACTCTCCGTATTACTTTTAAAAATCCTAAAGGCACGACCAAACCATACATCCTGTGAGTTGTATTTGAAATTTTGGTAAGCAAAAGCGGCATTACTATCAGGAAGTGTGTCTTTTCTAAACTGTTTGTCAAAATAGATTCCGCCAGCCCATTTAGTAAATGGAGAATAAAATAGGCGTTCAATATTGATACTTTTACCATAATAATCGTCGAAATCTATACGATAATTTACAGTGGTTTTAATGAATGTATTTTTGAAATTCGGAATCGTGTAGGCTACGCGATAAGCATTTTTTCCGTCACTGAATCTGTTTCTGAATTCATTATTAAATTCATGACCGGAACCCAGAATGTTTCTGTCGTTCAGTTCAAAACTGCTTCTGGAACTTGATATGGAACCTTTTGGAATTATACTCCAAGAATCTAAAACCCGAATGTAAATATCTACGGAATCCTTATTGTTTTGAATCAATTGCGGGGTTACATCCACACGGCTGATATAGCGTTGTGTTCGTATTAAACGCTCAGATTCTTTTACCAATAAGGAATCTAAAGGCTTGTTTTTTTTGATAAGCAATAAATTCTTAATAGCAAGTCTGTTCGTTTTAATGTGAATTCTGTTTCCGGTTCGCTCAGCCCAATTTCTAGCTTTTTTTGTAGTGTCAATCTCGGAATAGCCAAATGGATCTAAAGTGACAATATTGATGTTCCGGATAATTTTCCCTTCAAAGTTTTTGAATTTTTTCGGAACTATTTTTTTCTTTTTGGTTTTTACATTAACAGGTCTGAAAACTAATCTATGTAGAAGTTTGGTAAATTTATTTTTCTTGGAATAGGTCTGGATTTGTTTATACATCCCTGAAGAATCTTTTTCCTTTTTGTCTACTTGAGAAAAAGAAATCTGATAGCAGCAGAAAATCAAAATAATTAGAACCAGTCTTTGTTTTTTAAACATGATAAAAAAATAATTTTAAACATTGTTAACGAAACAAAAGAAAAAATCTTTTAGTATGAGTTCGAATTAACAAAATTCAGAATTTGAATAGTCGAATATACTATTTTAGAAACTATTCATTGGTTTTATTCGCTTCTTTTTCGGTTGTTGTTTCAGTAAATACAGGAACTACAATATCGGTTTTGATGATAGTTTTCTTTGGTGTTGATTCAGAATCAAACAACGGTAATTTAATATTATGCCAGGTATACGTTTTTGGTAAATGATCTCCCATCAGGTATCCCCAAGGTTCTAAAAATTCAATTCTATCAAAAATTACTTTAAGGACCGCGAGAATAGGAAGTGCTAAAAACATACCGGAAACTCCTGCAATTGCACCACCTATGATAATTCCAATAATCGATACAAACGCATTTATTTCTACTTTGGAACTTACAATCAAAGGAACTAGAATGTTATTATCAATTAACTGAACAATTATTGTAATCACAATTACACCAACAATTATGGATAAATCCGGAGAACCGGTTAGCGAAGCCACAATACTTAGCACTCCTGCAAAAAGTATTCCTATGTAAGGAATCAGATTTAAGATTCCGGTGATAATTCCCAGCAAAATAGCGTATTTCACACCTATAACCATAAATCCAAGCGTTGTCATTGTTGAGACTAAAATCATTTCAATGATTAAACCCACGATGTAACTGTTGATGGCTACTCTTATGTTTGTCAAGATATCTTTCAATTGTTCATGGTTTTCTTTTTTGAACAACTTGGATAAAAACAGTAAAAAATGAGTTCTATATAAAAGAATTAAAAAAGTATAAATAGGTATCAATGTCAAATTCACCAAAGTATCCGTAAACGACATTAAAGTAGTACCAATCAGCTCTTTTCCTTTTTCCATGGAATCCTCAGTAGCGGTATCAATATATTGCTTCTGTTCCCAAGAACTTAAATGAAAATTGTCTCTGATAAATCCTTGAATATTTCGGAGATGAATGTTGATGTTTCTTTCAATTTTATCAAAATCAGCTGCAAAATCACTAATTTGAAATGATAGAAAAACAAAGAGTCCAATGAAAATCAACACAAATAATATTACTGCCAACATTACCGCCAAAACATGTGGAAAATAGAGTTTTGATTTAAAAAATTGAACGATAGGATACAATAAAATAGCAAATAAAAACGACATCATTATGGGAACCAAAATATCCTGACCAATATAAAATATAAAAGTAAGCGCTATTAAACCCAATAAAACCAGGGTTAGTTTAGCATAAAACGGAAATTTTAAGATGTCATTCATATTTTCTTATTTTTTAAAAAACGCATTTACCATTCAATCCTGAATCGTACTGTTTTTAATTGACAAATATGAAGAATTAAAGAAATTAAAGTATTATATATTTCTCATCAATAGTTGTAAAATTATCACTTTTAATCAATCGATTTGCAAAATAGAATGAATTGATAATTATATTTTTATAAAATGCTGATTAATCCATGAATTCTTTATCATCAAAATGGTCTTTCAGTATCGAAATCCCTTTTTGCAAGAGCAGATTATTAGGGTAAATGATTTTTTCTCCATCGATAGTTTTTAAATACACATGAAAAGCTCCAATATCCTCAATCTCTGCTTCAATGGGAAAATCTTTATCATGGATTTTTATAACGTCACCAATTTTAAACGGAAAAGAAAAAAACAAAATAACACCAGATGTGATGTTACTCAAAATTGACCATTGAGCAAACATCGCAACTCCCACAACAGTTGTGATAGATGAAAGTGCAATAAAAATATCTTTGGTCTGGACTCCCCAAATGATTATTAAAGCAATAACCACCAAAATATTGATGAATAAATGAATGTATTTAATCACTAAATTGGTTCTGTGTTCCAGCGTTTGATTCGATTTTGCATAGCTTCGAACCAATTTTGTAGAAAGAATACGGAATAATATCAGCAAAATTCCCAGAATTCCAGTTGCAATCAGTTCTCTTGTGTATTCTTGAAAAAAGGCCATATCCATAATTTAATTATGCTAATTTACTTAAATATTCATATACTTTATCCGTAGGCATTCCCATCACATTTGCATACGAACCTTCAATTTTTGAAACGCCAATAAAACCAATCCATTCTTGGATACCATAGGCTCCGGCTTTATCATAAGGTTTGTAGTTTTCTAAATAATAACGAATCGATTCGTCGCTTAATTCATTGAAAGTAACTTTGGTAACTTCGTGCATTACATCCGCTTTTTCATTGGTTTTAAAACAAACAGAAGTGATTACTTCGTGCGTTGTATTTGACAATGATTTTAAGATTTCAAGGGCATCTTGTTCGTCTTTTGGTTTACCCAAAGCGGTATTGTTATGCCAAACGATGGTATCGCTGGTTACCAGAATTTCATTCGATTTTAACTCTCCTTCAAAAGCGCTTGCTTTCAATACAGCTAAATAATTAGTGATTTCTTCTGCTTTCAATTCTGGAGGATAAATTTCTTCAATTTCTTTCAATCGAATTTCAAAATCCAAGTCTAAATCCTTGAAGAATTGCTGGCGTCTTGGTGAACCCGAAGCCAGAATTAAAGTGTATTTTTTTAATTTATTTTTAAGCATTGTATTTTATATTTAAACTTATAACAACAACAGACAGAATTCCAAATAACAGAATCCATTTTAACAGCAAACTCAGCGCATGAAACTCTTTTTTGGATTTTGCAGTCCAAATTTTCACTGTGAAATAAAACAATGGTCCCACGACAAAAAGCAATAAATATACAGTTGTAAATACTAACTCAAGTAGGTATTTATTGATGTAATACAACATGAAAAGAATGGGAATAAAGCTCAGTCCAAAAACTATTTTTGCAGTTCTAGATTTGCCTATTGCAATTGGCAATGTGTTCATTCCTTGGTTATAATCACCATCAACATCTTCTAGATCTTTAACAATTTCTCTCGTAAAATTAAGAAAGAAAGTGAATAGGGCGTAGTCTAAAAGAATAGAAAAAACAACTCCCAATTGCTGTTGGTTTCCTTCATGAATCGTTGGAAATAAATCAAAAATGCCAATGATAATCACACTAAAAGAAAGTAACAATGCCACAATAACATTACCAATAATCATCATTTGTTTCAGGCTTGTAGCATACAAATAAAGCGTCGCGGCAATTAGAATAAAAATAGACGCAAAGCCCGGTTTTACTATAACATTTGATAAATAAAAGCCAATAGCCACACCAGTAACAGTAAGACCAATGTATAGATTATAGGCATTGGTTTCAGAAATGGTTTTGCCTACAATTACATTGCTCGGTTTGTTTATAGTATCTGTGTTTTGATCAAAAATATTATTGATGACATATCCACCCGCAGCGATTAAAATGGTTGATAAAACCAATAATCCATATTGCCAATCAGCTAATGCCAAAGGTATATTCTGAAATTTAAAAAAAACATACCGGAAAATAAGCTGCATAAAAGCAAGCATCAATAGGTTCTGGTATCGGATTAGTTTAAGGAACTTCATATTTAGTGTTCAGTGTTCAGTGTTCAGATTAGAGGATCTAATATTCAGGGGTCAGTTCTTATGGTTTATGTAAAATTCAGTGTTCAGAAAAAAAAAGAACTAAATTACTTTTTAATAATCATTGCAACTGATTACTAAAAACTGACGACTGATTACTAATTAATCATGTTTCCCATCAAAATGAGCCATCCATTTTCCTTGCGCTTTCATCACTTGTTCGATAACATCACGAGCAGCTCCTTTTCCTCCGTTTTTGTGTGAAATATATCTTGAAATAGCTTTGATTTCAGGGCTTGCATCTTGTGGACAAGCGGGTAATCCCACTAATTTCATCACGTGATAGTCAGGAATATCATCGCCCATGTACAAAACGTGTTCTGGATTGATATTGTAAACATCGGTATATTCATCAAATGTTTCTACTTTGTTTGGTATCCCTAAATGAATATCTGTAATTCCCAGATTACGTAATCTAACGCGCACACCTTCGTTGCTTCCTCCCGAAATAATACAAACATTATAACCGCTTTCTACGGCAGCTTTCATAGCATAACCATCACGAATATTCATGGTACGAAGAATTTCCCCTTCATTGGTTACAAAAACAGAACTGTCAGTAAGTACGCCGTCTACGTCAAATATAAACGTAGTAATATCATTCATTATTTCTTTATAACTTCTTGCCATTATGTTGTATAGATTGTGTTAGTGTTTTATAAATTGTAAGATGATTTTCATTGGACAAAAAAGCTTCATGTGCTTCGATAGTTGCAGTATCATTGCGTTTAGCCGGTCCAGTTTGTGCTTCTGACGGCGAAAGTAACATTATTTTTTGAGCTGTTTCTGTAATTAAAGGGTTTAAAATTTCAAAAGGAACCTGATGCTCCTGACAAATTTCCTGACCTATTTGGTACAAATGATTCGTAAAATTATTGACAAAAACCGCTGCAACATGCAATGCTTTTCTTTGTTCGGAGTTGATAGCGAATATTTTATCAGAAATTGATTTGGCCACTTTATCCAATAATTGATAATCTGTTGCATTTTCACTTTCTAAACAGATTGGAATAGTTCTGAAATCTACTGGCTTGTTTTTAGTAAAAGTCTGTAAAGGATAGAAAACACCTTTTCGATTATTGTCATCCAAAACATTCAAAGGAACACTTCCGGAGGTATGTACCACCAAGCGATTTTTGAAAGGAAGTTGCGAAGATATGCTGGCAATAGCATCATCAGAAACCGCAATAATATACAAATCAGCTTCAGCTAAAGCATCTAAATCATTTGTAATCTGACTTAAATCGAGTAGGTGAGAGACGCTTCCTATTTGTCTTGAAAAAACTTGAACCAATTCGATTTCAGCTCCCATTTTTTGGGAATTTTGAAATGCTGCAATCAAATGTTGTGCTACATTTCCTGAACCAATAATAATTACTTTAGTCATTTGACAAAATTAGCAAAAAAATATTAAGAGTTTTATTCAATTTTTGATTGGCTAATAAACTGTAACTCCAATTAAAATATACTTTTATTCCAAAAAATGAAGCTACTTAATTTTGGATTAAATTAACAAATGTGCGAATATAGAAGTCAACATTTTTAAGTACTTTTGTGGCACTTTTATAAAAACATAATCCCTTAAAAATGGATAAAAAAATATTTTCTTTTTTGTTTTCTACTCGATTAATGGCTTTTTTATTTATTGTATATGCGGTTTCCATGGCTACTGGAACTTTTATCGAAAGCAAATACAATACCGACACAGCAAAAATTTTAATTTATAACTCATGGTGGTTTGAGGCCATACATGTATTTTTCATGATTAATTTCATTGGAAATATCAAGCGTTATCAGTTATTAAAAAAAGAAAAATGGGCTACTTTATTACTCCATTTATCTTTTATCTTCATTATTGCCGGTGCATTTGTAACCCGTTACATCAGTTATGAAGGGATGATGCCTATTCGCGAAGGCGCTGCTGAAAATCAAGTTTTTTCAGATAAAACGTTCCTGACTGTTTTTGCAGACGGGGAATATAAAGGAGAAATGAAACGCAGGGTTTTTGAAAAACAAGTATTGCTTTCTCCTGCGACTAACAATGATTTCAGTATTTCAGGTAAATTTGCTGATACACCATTTGAAGTAGAATATGAAAACTTCATCATGGGTGCCAAAGAATACATTAAACCAAATCCTAATGGGACTGTATTTTTAAAAATTGTAGAAGCCGGAGACGGAGGTCGTCACGAGCATTTTTTGAAAGACGGTGAAGTTCAAAATATTCATAATGTATTATTTGCTCTAAATAAATATACTGACGGAGCCATAAATATCAATACAACAGGAAGTGCCTATACGATTCAAACGCCTTTTGAAGGAAACTTCATGAGAATGGCTGATAAATTACAGGGTAAAGTAACTAAGGATAATGCACAACCATTGATGATGCGTTCACTGTATTCTATCGGCGAAATGCGATTTGTATTTCCTGATCCTGCGGTAAAAGGTGTTGTTGATTATGAATCGGATAATGATTTCAAAGCAAAGAATCATGAAGATGCATTAACTGTAAAAATCTCTGCCGAAGGTCAAGAAAAGACAGTTACAGTCCTTGGTTCCAAAGGTAAATTAGGAGATTCTAAAACAGTGAAAATAGGAAAAATCGATTATACTTTTTTCTACGGAAGTAAAGCCTACGTTTTGCCATTCAAGATAAAATTGAATGATTTTATTGCGCAGAAATACCCAGGAACAGAGAAAAGTTATTCTTCATTTGAGAGTAAAGTTACTGTTCAAGACAAAGAACCATTTGATGCCAGAATATTTATGAATAATGTTTTGGATTATGATGGATATCGCTTTTTCCAATCGGGTTTCGATCCTGATGAAAAAGGAACTATTCTATCTGTAAACCACGATTTCTGGGGAACAGCAATTACGTACAGCGGTTATTTTATGCTGTATTTTGCAATGATGGCGATTATGTTTACTAAATATTCTCGTTTTGCGGATATTAAACGCAAATTAGAAGTTGTAAAAATGAAGAAATCTAAACTCTTGACGATTCTGATTTTGTTGTTCAGTTTCAATAGTTTCGCGCAAGAACAAGAACACAATCACGCAGATCATGAAGGTCACGCTCATACCGAAGCTGAGGCTGCACCTGCAACACATGCCAATCACACTAAAAAAGTATTGAGTCAAGACGAACTGAATGCTTTGATTACTAAATATAAAGTTCCAGAAGTACATGCTGCAAAATTTGGTAGACTTGTAATTCAAGACGGTGGTGGTAGAATGAAACCTATCAATACGTTTTCTTCTGAATTGTTGCGAAAAGTAAGTCAAAGCGATTCTTATAATGATATGAATTCAGACCAAGTTTTCTTATCGATGACTCAGTATGCCAGTTATTGGATAGAGATTCCAATTATCTATTTAAGAAGAGGTAACGACAGTTTAAGACAAATAATCGGTGTTGATAAGAAAGCTAAATTTGCACCTTTTGTAGCTTTCTTTGATGCTAAAGGGAATTATAAACTTTCTAAATATTTAGAAGAATCATTTAAATCGGCTAACCCCAATCAATTTGAAAAGGATTTTATCGAAACAGATAAAAGAGTAAACTTGATGGAATCTGCGTTAAGCGGACGAATATTGAAAATTTTCCCTATTCCGGAGGATAAAAATAATAAATGGATTTCTTACTTAGAATTGAACGAATCGGGATTGAAAGGAATGGAAGCTACGTATACTAAAAACGTACTGCCATTGTATTTTGGTTCATTGGCTAATGCTTCTGTTTCTAATGATTATAAAACTGCTGATGAATTACTGGAAAGTATGAATGGTTTCCAAAAACGTTTTGGCAGTAAAGTGAGACCAAGTGAAGAAAGAATTACATCAGAAGTGCTGTATAATAAATATGATGTTTTCAATAAACTTTTTTATTGGTATGTTTTAGCGGCGATTTTGATGTTGTTTTTTACGATTTTGCAAATCTTCAAAGAGCGCAAAGTATTAGCTATAACAGTAAATACAATGCATATTATTATAGGATTATTATTTGCATTGCATACTGTGGGCTTAATTGCCCGTTGGTATATTTCCGGTCACGCACCTTGGAGTAATGCGTATGAATCGATTATATATATTGCTTGGGCTACCATGTTTTTTGGTTTGGCTTTCGACAGAAAATCAAAACTTACTGTGGCTTCATCAGCTTTTGTAACTGCAATGATTCTTTGGGCAGCAAATCTAAACTGGATTGATCCGGAGATTGCAAATCTGCAACCCGTTTTAAATTCGTATTGGTTGATGATTCACGTTGCGGTAATTGTGGCTAGTTATGGCCCGTTTGCATTAGGATTTATTTTAGGAGCAGTTTCATTGTTGCTGATTTTGTTTACCAATGAAAAAAACAAAGCCAAAATGGATTTGAATATTCAGGAAATCACTTATATCAATGAATTAGCATTAACGATAGGTTTGATAATGTTGACTATTGGAAACTTCCTTGGCGGACAATGGGCCAATGAGAGTTGGGGGCGTTATTGGGGATGGGATCCAAAAGAAACTTGGGCCTTGATCAGTATTATGGTCTATGCTTTTGTAATTCATGCTCGATTTGTTCCTTCTTTACGAGGAAAATGGGTTTTCAATTTGATGAGTATGTTTGCTTTTATATCTATTTTATTCACCTATTATGGTGTGAATTTTCACTTGGTAGGATTGCATTCGTACGCAAGTGGAGAAGCGCATTCATTGAGTTGGATCTGGTATTCTCTTGGAGCAATTACTTTATTTGGAGCTATTTCGTATCCAAAATACAAGAAGTATTATAAGAAATAAGATTTAATTATTTCATCATAAAAAAGGTTCAACTTATAAAGTTGAACCTTTTTTTATTCCTCAAATTCTGTTCTATTCATTTTATAATATTCCAATGGAGATACACCTGCAATTTCTTTGAAACTTGTAAAAAACGGATTGTATGAAGTAAATCCAACCTTTTTTGATAAGGAATCTAAAGTGTTATTTTTTAAGTAGTTTAACTCAATGTGTTTGATGGCATCATGTATGCGAATTACTTTTTTATATTCAGAAAAAGAAATTGTCGAGTGGTATTTAAATAAATACGAAATATGGCTTTTGGGAATTTGTAAGCTGTTAGCTAAATCAGTTATTGTCAAATTTGCATTTCTGAACAATTCGAATTTCAATGATATGCTCTCAATTTCCTTGATGTAGTTAATAATGTTTTGATCTATTTTTTCTTTAAGAATTAAATGTTGGCTATTATTTAATTCAATATCAGGAGTCATTTTCCAAATATCATTCAATACTAAACTGTTGTTTTTATTCTCATTGATTTTTTGGTGTAACACATTATATCCATAAAGAATTTCAGGAGAAATTAATATTTTGAATAAAATGGTTAACCAAATCATAGCCGATATCCATTGGTAACTGTGTCCTTTGATACTTTCATCGAAATATATTTCTATGATGATTGATATAAAAAGCCTAGATATTGTGAGTACAAGAGCACTAAATAAAAATAGTGTCCAGTTGTTAATTAATTTATTTTGCTTTTGAATTACTTTGATTTCACCTTTTCGGGGCCAAATTTTAGTCTTTAGTATTCGAAAACATAAAATAACATAGACTACTGCAAAAATAAAAAATAGCCCATATAAAATAACTCCTGTTCTTTCAGAATCAAAATAGAAATGATTGCGATTAATTATAAACAGAAAAAAAGATACAGGAAAGATAAAATGCAAGAGCTCCTTCGAGTTGATTTTCTTTCTATTCTCAGACAAATTTTTAAAATACAGATAGCAAATAGGAATTACGACTAATGATAGGTTTGAATATTTAAAATAAGTATTTCTAAAAGATGGGTCGAAAATAAAATAGGTAAAACCAGATAAGAAGAAACGTAATGAAATTATAAGTATTAATAGAATGATGTATAGGTTCATTATTCTATTGGATTTATAATTTGTAAAAATTAAAAAAGTGGTTATAAAACCAATAATACCAGTAATAATGAAAAATAAATTTGAAAGCATTTTTGTTTAATTTTTATACGTTTAAAATTACAGTTTTTAATTTAAAGCTGAATTATTAAGTTACTAAAAACTGAAAAATAACACATTTCTAATCAAGAATAGATTATTGTTAAAAACCATTTAGTTGAAAACAGCATGGGTTTATGGACCCGTTTAAGGCTTTTCTTTTCTTCTTATCCCGATTTTAGAGTTACTAATAACTGAAAAGTTCTTACTAATTACTTGTATTTTCGTTTAACGGCATTTTTTATCGACGAAATACATTAATTTAGTTTAATATTGTTTAAAATAAATTTTATGAGGTACTTACTTATATTTTTTACCGTCACCTTTCACGGACAAGTTTTACATCATCAAATGCTATCTTCACAGGGTACATCTAAAAAATTACCAGATGGAATAGTAGTTGCCCAAACTATTGGTCAACAAAGTATCTCAGGAACTTCCAGTAATAATTATGTTGTCATGCAGGGATTTCAACAAAGTTTTTGGGGCAAATACATTGCTTCAAACCCAACTGAAGTGATCACCGCAACAACATTCCCTAATCCATTTGTTCAGACGGTGAGCTTTGAATTTTCAAAAGTCATTACCGAAGAAATAAATATCAACGTTTTTGATTTAAGCGGACGCTTGGTATTTGAACAAAAGAAAAAAGCAGACAATATGATTCTGACTATTGTACTTCCTTTATTACCAGTCTCCGAATATCTAGTTCGACTAAATACTCCAAGCTTTAGTTATTTCACTAAAATCATTAAACTATGATAAAAAAATACTTTTTGTTTATTACTCTTATCGCAACATGTCAAGTTTTTTCTAAAGAAGTTTACCGCAGAATAGAAAAGAATTTTACCCAATATGCTTGTGACGCCGCTTTTGGAAAATCAAATTTAACTCCTTTTGATTTCTTTACTAATTCGTATTATTTAGGTGTAGCTAACTCATTTAATGATGTTAGATGCTATTCCTTTTTTTCGTGTTGTAATAATTCCTCAAAAAATCTTGATTATTTAATTCAATCAGGATTCATTGGGTCTACGACGTATTTAAGAAAAGGAAGAACGGCATAAGAATTTAGTATTGGCTTTAATTTTATAAAACTTAAATAGCTTTATTACTGTCAAAAAAAAGTTACCACTTAACACTAATCGAACCGGATTTTGAATTCATTTCACTATAAATCAATTTAATCATGAAAAAAATAATTTTACTTTTTATATTTTTTTTGTGCGCTAAGAGTTTTGCGCAAACCAATGGAATAACGTATCAAGCTGTAATTTTGAACCCTAATGGAGTTAAAACATCAGATTTGAATAATTCTAATTTGCCATTGGCCAGCAAGGATATTTGCATGCAGTTTAAATTTATTGATGAATTTTCAAATATTGAATATCAGGAAGTTATTAGAACTAAAACGGATTCTTACGGAATGGTTAACCTGATTATAGGAACTGGAACGCAAACTTCAGGATACGCCACTTCATTTGATAAAATTTCATGGAATTCACTTGATAAGAGTTTGGTAGTTGGTATAAATGTTAGTGGAGACTGTTCTTCATTTACGGAAATTAGTAAACAACCCTTCAATTATGTTCCTTTTGCTTACTCGGCAATAAATGCTGTTAATGTTACCGGTGTGGTAGCAATTGAAAATGGAGGTACAAATGCAACTACAGTTCTTGGTGCAAAAACTAATTTAGGACTAGATAATGTTGATAACACCACAGATTTGAATAAACCAATTAGTGATGCTTCAAAATTAGCACTGGATTTAAAAGAAGCTTCGGCAAATAAAAGTACTAACATAATTACTGATGGAAATTCGGATATTAAATTTCCAAGTGTAAAATCAGTTAAGACCTATATTGATGCAAGTGTTTTATCGAATTCAACAGCTTTAGCAACTGAAGTAACCAGAGCAACTACTGCTGAAAATGGTATCGCTGCGAATTTGGTGACTGAAACGAATAGAGCAACCACGGCTGAAACAACTTTAACAACGAATCTAGCTACTGAAATAACTCGTGCGACAACAGCTGAAGCGACAAAAGAAGCTGCAGCAAATAAAAGTACTGATGGAACATTTGCAACGAATTCAGATGTAAAATTCCCAACAGAAAAAGCGACAAAAACCTATGTTGATGCTAGTGCTTCATCTAATTTAACTGCTTTGGCAACAGAAGTTGCGAGAGCCACAACTGCTGAAAATACCATTGCTGCAAATTTAGTTACTGAAACCAACAGAGCAACTTTAGCAGAAGGAATAAATGCAACTGCAATTACGACAGAAACCACCAGAGCAACTACTGCTGAAAATGGTATCGCTGCGAATTTGGTGACTGAAACCAACAGAGCAACTACTACTGAAACAACTTTAGCTACGAATCTAGCCACTGAAATAACTCGTGCGACAACAGCTGAAGCGACAAAAGAAGCTGCAGCAAATAAAAGTACTGATGGAACATTTGCAACGAATTCAGATGTGAAATTCCCAACAGAGAAAGCGACAAAAACCTACGTTGATGCGAGTGCTTCATCGAATTCAACAGCTTTGGCAACTGAAGTGACCAGAGCAACTACTGCTGAAAATGGTATCGCTTCAAATTTGGTTACTGAAACCAACAGAGCAACTTTAGCGGAAGGAGTAAATGCAACAGCAATTGCTACAGAAACAAATAGAGCAACTATTGCGGAAACGACTTTAGCCACGAATCTAGCCACTGAAATAACTCGTGCCACAACAGTTGAAGCTACTAAAGAAGCTGCAGCAAATAAAAGCACTGATGGAACATTTGCAACGAATTCAGATGTGAAATTCCCAACAGAAAAAGCAACAAAAACCTATGTTGATGCGAGTGCTTCATCCAATTCAACAGCTTTAGCAACTGAAGTAACCAGAGCAACTATTGCTGAAAATGCTATCGCTTCAAATTTGGTTACTGAAACCAACAGAGCAACTACTGCAGAAACAACTTTAGCTACGAATCTAGCTACTGAAATAACTCGTGCCACAACAGCAGAATTAACAAAAGAAGCTGCAGCAAATAAAAGTACTGATGGAACATTTGCAACGAATTCAGATGTGAAATTCCCAACAGAAAAAGCGACAAAAACCTATGTTGATGCGAGTGCTTCATCGAGTTCAACCGCTTTGGCAACTGAAGTAACCAGAGCAACAACTGCTGAAAATACTATCGCTGCAAATTTGGTGACTGAAACTAACAGAGCAACTTCGGCCGAAACGACTTTAGCCACGAATTTAACCACTGAAATAACTCGCGCAACAACAGCAGAATCAACAAAAGAAGCTACAGCAAATAAAAGCACTGATGGGACATTTGCAACAAATTCAGATGTTAAATTCCCAACAGAGAAAGCGACAAAAACTTATGTTGATGCTAGTGCATTATCAAACTCAACAGCTTTGGCAACTGAAATTACCAGAGCTACAACTGCTGAAAATACTATCGCTTCGAATTTGGTTTCTGAAACCAACAGAGCAACTTTGGCGGAAGGAGTAAATGCAACAGCTTTGGCTACTGAAATTACCAGAGCAACAACTGCTGAAAATACTATTGCTGCGAATTTGGTGACTGAAACCAACAGAGCAGCTTTAGCGGAAGGACTAAATGCAACTGCAATTAATACAGAGACAACAAGAGCAACCACTGCGGAAACAACTTTAGCTGCGAATTTGGTGGCTGAAACAAATAGAGCAACTATTGCTGAAACGACTTTAGCCACGAATCTAGCTACTGAAATAACTCGTGCCACTACAGCCGAAGCTACCAAAGAAGCTTCAGCAAATAAGAGTACTGATGGAACATTTACAACGAATTCAGATGTGAAATTCCCAACAGAAAAAGCGACAAAAACCTACGTTGATGCAAGTGCTTCATCTAACTCAACAGCTTTAGCAACTGAAGTAACCAGAGCAACAACAGCTGAAAATGGTATCGCTGCAAATTTGGTGACTGAAACCAACAGAGCAACTTTAGCGGAAGGAATAAATGCAACTGCAATTACCACTGAAACTACCAGAGCAACAACGGCTGAAACAACTTTAACCACGAATCTAGCCACTGAAATAACTCGTGCTACAATAGCTGAAGCGACAAAAGAAGCTGCAGCAAATAAAAGTACTGATGGAACTTTTGCAACAAATTCAGATGTTAAATTCCCAACAGAAAAAGCAACAAAAACCTATGTTGATGTGAGTGCTTTATCGAGTTCAACCGCTTTAGCAACTGAAGTTACCAGAGCAACTACTGCGGAAAATGGTATCGCTGCAAATTTGGTTACAGAAACTAACAGAGCAACTTTGGCGGAAGGAATAAATGCAACTGCAATTACGACAGAAACCACCAGAGCAACTACTGCTGAAAATGGTATCGCTGCGAATTTGGTGACTGAAACCAATAGAGCAACCACGGCTGAAACAACTTTAACAACGAATCTAGCTACTGAAATAACTCGTGCCACAACAGCAGAATCAACAAAAGAAGCTTCAGCAAATAAAAGTACTGATGGAACATTTGCAACTAATTCAGATGTGAAATTCCCAACAGAAAAAGCGACAAAAACCTATGTTGATGCGAGTGCTTCATCGAATTCAACAGCTTTGGCTACTGAAATTACCAGAGCAACTATTGCTGAAAATAATATCGCTTCAAATTTGGTTACTGAAACCAACAGAGCAACTTTAGCCGAAGGAGTTAATGCAACTGCAATTACTACAGAGACGACAAGAGCAACCACATCGGAAACAACTTTAGCTGCGAATTTGGTGACTGAAACAACCAGAGCAACTACTGCGGAAACAACTTTAGCCACGAATCTATCCACTGAAATAACTCGTGCTACAACTGTAGAAGCGACAAAAGAAGCCTCTGTAAATAAAAGCACTGATGGAACATTTGCAACGAATTCAGATGTGAAATTCCCAACAGAAAAAGCAACAAAAACCTATGTTGATGCTAGCGCTTCATCGAATTCAACAGCTTTAACAATTGAAGTTACCAGAGCAACAACTGCTGAAAATACTATCGCTGCAAATTTGGTGACTGAAACTAACAGAGCAACTTTAGCGGAAGGAATAAATGCAACTGCAATTACTACAGAAACAAATAGAGCAACTACTGCTGAAACGACTTTAGCCACAAATCTAGCAGCATCAATTACTTTAAGCCAAACTTTATTAGACCTAAAAGCACCTTTGGAATCACCAACATTTACCGGGACAGTTTCTGGAGTGACAGCAGTAATGGTTGGATTAGGAGATGTAGACAATACAAGTGATGTAAACAAACCAGTTTCTGCAGCGACGCAAACGGCATTGGATACAAAAGCTTCGAATGCAGATTTAGATTTAAAAGCGCCTTTGGAATCACCAACATTTACTGGAACTGTTTCTGGAGTGACAGCACTAATGGTTGGATTAGGAGATGTGGACAATACAAGTGATGTAAATAAACCAGTTTCTGCAGCCACGCAAACGGCATTGGATACAAAAGCTTCGAATGCAGATTTAGATTTAAAAGCACCTTTGGAATCACCAACATTTACCGGAACTGTTTCTGGAGTGACAGCAGTAATGGTTGGATTAGGAGATGTAGACAATACAAGTGATGCAAACAAACCAGTTTCTGTAGCGACTCAAACAGCATTGGATACAAAAGCTTCGAATGCAGATTTAGATTTAAAAGCGCCTTTGGAATCACCAACCTTTACAGGAGCACCATCGGCACCAACTGCTACAGCAGGAATTTCTACTACACAAATTGCTACAACTGAATTTGTTACTGATGCTATTGCAACTGTGAGTGCAAATACAAGTACTAATTTTGTTGATTTAACTACGAATCAAACTATTGCTGGGACTAAAATTTTTAGTTCAGATGCGACTATTAATGGAGTTACTATCGGAAGAGGTAAGTTTAATGAAAACTCAAATACAGCAATTGGACTTGGAGCTTTAGAAAGTAATGCTGGTTACGCAAATACCGGAATAGGTAGAGGAGCTTTAGCATTGAATGATAACGGAAATGGAAATACTGCACTTGGATATATAGCACTGTCTAATAATGTTTCTGGTGGGAATAATGTTTCCATTGGAGGTTCAACTTTGTTAAATAATATTTCAGGTTCACAAAATACAGCTATTGGTAATAATGCAGATGTTGGTTCTGATGGAATTACAAATTCAGTTGCCATTGGTGCAAATGCAATCGTAACTGCATCTAATACGATTCAATTAGGCTCTGATGGAAGTGGTTCTTTTAGTGCTATTACAGATGTTAAAACAAGTGGTAATTTAACTGCAGCAGGATATAAAATACCAAGTGGTACCGCGTCTCAATATTTAATGGCGGACGGAACAGTTTCAACTGGAGCTGTCCCTGTGAGAGAGATTGCAGATGAATTTACCGCAACTGCAGCTGTAATAAATTTCACTTTGTCTCAAGCGCCATCTACAAATAGTAAAGTAAAAATGTATGTGAATGGTATTCGAATTAGTAACTCAGCGTATAGCTGGACAGGAACTACATTAACTTATATTCCTGCTAATAATGGCTCATACACATTATCGGTAAACGATAGAATTCAATTTGATTATTTTTATTAATAAATAGCTTCTAATACAGTTATATCATGAAGTTTTATAAAAAAATATTTTTCTTTTTTTTGATCGTTGCCACTTTAGAGGGTTATGCACAAAATACTTTAGACAATTTAGGACTGACTGGCGGCACACCTGCAGCAGTTGCCTATAGTTTGAGGAAATTAAGTACTTCTTATGTTGGCAGTGCTATACAAGTTCGCCGCAGTACTGATAATGCCACACAGGATATTGGTTTTGATAGTAATGGAGATTTAGATACAACAACGTTATTGGCTTTTGTAGGTTCAAATGATGCTTTTGTAACTATTTGGTATGACCAAAGTGGAAATGGAAGGAATTTGATTAAAACAGATAATAACGTTCAACCCAAAATTGTATTTAATGGCACTTTTAAATACATTGGAACTAGAGTAGCTATCGATTTTTCAGGAAATAAAGGGTTAGTTTATTCGGGATCATTAAGTTTAGCCAGTATCACATCGGTGATAAAATCAGAAAGTATGAATTGGCCGAGTTATCATACCATTCTAGAGGGAAGTCCAAGAATAGGAGGTATATTGGAATCTGGAGGTACTACATTTCATTCTAATGTTTATCCGCTTGCAATATGGAAAGATGGAATCCCAAAAACAACTGCTGAATCTCTGGCTCCGGTTAATCAAGCCATGGTTTTGTCCATTAGCACTCGAACCGATAACTTAACTCAAGTATTTATAGGCAATTACGATGGTGGTAATAGTGGAGGATCGATATTACAAAGCGAAGCAATAGGATTCTCATCTTTAAATGCTTCTACTATTCGACTGTCATTAGAATGCAATCAAGGCACTTATTATGGAATCGCCATGACTTTGTGCACTACAGCAATAGTGATTAATCCTTCCTCTTCAACTCATTTAGAATGTGTAGGAACAACGGCAACCCCTTTGAGCGTTCAGGCTTCGGGGCAAAATCTAATTTATCAATGGTACAGTAATTCTAGTTCCAGTACAAGCGGAGGAACTTTAATAGCGGGTGCTACTGGAGCTACTTTTATTCCGCCAACTACAGTTAATGGCACTACGTATTATTATGTTGTTGTTTCAGGATTGTTAGGATTGCCAGTTACCAGTGCTATTTCGGGTGCTGTGACAATTGAGACTTTGTCTACAGTTATTATTACTCCAGCATCAGCTAGTCTTAATTCAGGAGATTCAATTACACTGACTGCTTCTGGAGCCAGTACTTATTTGTGGGGTACAGGTTTGACTACACCTTTGGATCAAGTTCCAACCTGTAAGCTAGCGGTTGGTCTTCGTTTACTACGATCTGATTATACTGGATTTGCGGTTCGCTTGAGACGCGATAGTGACAATACGGAAGCTGATTTTGGATTTATAAATACTGATTTAGATACAGCTACAATTAGTACTTGGCTGGGTGTTTCGGCAGGTTACTGTGTAAAACTTTACGATCAATCCGGGAATGGAAATGATATGATGCCATCTTCTGTTGGTGCACAACCACTGTATGTTTATAATGGATTGAATAATAAACCTATTTTAAGATTTAACACCGGACAAAACATAAAAAATAATGTAAATTTTACACCTCCATATACAGTAGTATATGCCGCAAAACAAACAGGTCCGAGTAGGGGTCGAGTTCTAAATGCTAATAACAATAACTGGTTGTTAGGTTGGTGGAATGGAAGTAAAAGTCAAGCTTATTTTGATGGTTGGGTTTCTCAACCTGGTGGGATATCAGCAGACAACAATCCATTTGTATATACAGCAACAGGAACTGGTAGTGCTTCAACAATTTTTGAAAACGGGATTTCTAAAACGGTTAATACAAATGGAGGATCTACTGGACCAAATGGTTTAAGGATTAATGAAAGTGAACCTTCAGATGCTGATGTGGCTGATATATTTGTTTTCAATTCTGTATTATCTGATTCAAACAGAGAAGCCATTGAAAAAAGTACTGCTTCTTACTACAATATTTATGGACAACCAATGGTAGCCGGCGAAACATTAACAGTGAGCCCAACAGAAACGACCACGTATCAAGTTACTGGTTACTCTGCTAATGAAGGCTGTTCTGTTTCCAATAGTGTGACTGTAACCGTACTGAACAATCCCAATTTAAGCAATTTTAATTTACAAATAAAAACGTATTTCGATGGTTCTTATACAATTACACCACCAACTAGTATTAGCACTGGTGCTATTACTTATGCAAGTAGTAATACTGCTGTAGCAACCATCAGTGGAACAACTGTAACAATTGTAGGAGCAGGAAGCACTACAATCACGGCTAGTCAAGCAGGGGATGCGACTCATTTTGGGGATTCCATAAGTGCTACTTTAACAGTAAATGCAGTTTCTGTTTTAACAAATAATGGTCAAATTTCGGATACTGATTTTAATTATATTAATAAAAATGGGGCATTGGCCACAAGCAATTCATTAACTAAATACGGTCAAGCAGTTTCTACTAAATCCAACGATGGATTATCAGCAGCATCAGCGGGAGTGAATGCTTTACAAATAAAAGCCGATTATCCAAGCGCTGCAGATGGATTGTATTGGATTACAAATCCAAATATAAATGGAGGAACTCCTTTTCAGATTTATGCTGATATGACTACTGACGGCGGTGGCTGGACATTGATAATGTGTAATAATAATGGTTCAGGTTGGGACGGGAATAATGCTATTTTAAGAAATGAAACGGCTCCAACGATTAACGGACAATATTCCATCATTGCTTATGCAGATTATCTTAAAAAGAGCAGCAGTGGTTTTCAATATATGATAGATGCAACAACACGAGGGCGATGGGGAGGAATTTGGACAGCAAATCAAGCATATAGTTTTGTAAATACTAATAATACTCAAACAGATATTACTTTAAATACAAAATTTGATTCTTGGTCTTATCAAGGAAGTGGAATAGAACAAATAATGCCATGGTATTCTCCGGGTTCACAAGGAGCTATTACGACAAGTAATGATGCTAACGGTGATTGGTGGGGAACTTTAGTTTCAACTAATGGTTTTAGTCCTGCACCATGGTTAGGTTGTTGTGGCAATTCAAATCCGGGAATTATTTGGTATTGGGTACGATAATATACTAATTGTTTCAAATAGTTTTTGAGTTATTTCCATAAAAAAAAGGTCAACTGTAAAGTTGAACCTTTTTTAGTATTACAGAAAAAGAGATGATTTACACTTTTCCTAATGTATATAATTGTTCCATTGTAGGAGTTAAGCTTCCACCTTTTGGCTCAAGTGTGATTCCAAAAGCTTCTGCTTCATTAGCATTATTCACAGCAAATAATTTTTGCTCATTTGCATCAAAGTTTTCCAATAATCCAATGCTTGTAGGAGTCAATGGGCTTAATTTTAATGCCCAAACCTGATAAACCATTCCTTCTGGTGGCTCCGGTAAACCTGCTGCATCAATATAGACTACTTTAGTATCTTGATTCCAATATACTTTTGCAAAAGATTCTGGAGCAACTACTTGTCCACCAAGTGCTACAACAGTATTTTTAGTGTCTCTTACAACCGCTAAACTCGTTTCGTTAGCCGTGTTTTTTAATTTTAAGACATTAAATTCTTTCTCTAATTTAGCTTTCTCAACTTCAGTATTGGCTACTTGCGTAGTAGTTTCATCTAATTGATTGTATTGATATCCAATACCAACCAATAATAGAATTGCTGCTGCCCAACCAACATATTGTGACCAATTGCTGGTAGGCTGTAACTCGATTACTTTAGCATGTTTGAGTTCCAGTTTAGCTTTAATTTTTTCATAATTAGCCACAGAATGAAACGGTGAAAAGCTAGATGATAAAGCAACAATGGCTTTTTCTATCGCTATAATTTCGTCGTTAATTTCCGGGCTGTTTTTCGCCATGGTGCTTACTTGTTCGTTTTCGGGTTCACTTAGTAAACCGTAAACATAAAGCTCCAGGATTCCTGATTCTATATATTCTTTTGTTTCCATTATACTTTCAAATAATTTCTTAAGTCATTAATACAATTTCTATTTTGTGTTTTTACTGTTCCCAAAGGAATCGCCAATTCATCAGAAGCTTCTTGTTGGGTATAGCCTTTAAAAAACAGTAAATCTATTATTTGAATACATTTTGGTTTTAGTCTTTTTACAAACTCTTGCAATCCAATAGTATCCATTTTGTCGACCAGTTTAGAACTGTCTTCAAAGTGATTTACGAAATTATCTGTAGAAAGGTTTTTTTGACTGTTATTAAAATTTTTTGAACGCAGTTTATCTATAGAAGTGTTTCTGGCAATATTCAGGATCCAAGTGTAGAATCTTCCTTTGCTCTCATGGTAAGAATCAATATTCTTCCAAATTTTTACAAATACTTCCTGAAGCACGTCTTCTGCTTCTTCTCTGTTTTTTACGAGAACATTTATAACCGAAAATAAACTTTTGGAATACATATCATATAGATGTGTAAATGCCCTTTCGTCTTTCTTATAAATTAATACTAATAACTCTTCTTGACTCATATCTTACTATTTTACTTATACAAACTTATACAATCTTATTTAGAAATGATTGATTTAATGATTGTCAAGATAATAAAAAAATTAAAACTAAAATAATTATATTTTATTTAAGTATTTAAGTAATTGATTATCAATTATTTAAATATTTAATTGATTTTTTATTAAGATTTTTAAAACCAAAAGAAACACTTTCCCGTAAATGCCTTTATAACCTTTTAATTTATAACAAAATGAAAAAAACAAAAATGATTTTAGGTCTATCGCTAGTGGCGATTTCGGGCTTAATATTAGTAGCAGCGGATCACATAGATGCTCCGGCTACAATGTCTGGCGATGCGGGTGATATTACTGATGTGTACGCCTTTCAAGGTCAAAACACAAGTAATTTAGTATTTGCAGTAAACACTCAAGGATTGTTAAGTCCTAATGCTACAGGTGCTGCTACATTTAAAGAAAATGTAATGGTTGAGATCAATATTGATAACACAGGTGACAATGTTGAAGATTTAGTGATTCAAGCAATCAAGAGAGATGACAAAATGTATTTCTTCGGACCAGTTGCTCCGGGAACAACAGGAACATCAAGTACAGTTAAAACGACTGCTGCTACAGGAAATGTTACAATTTCTACTTATGGTGCAACAGCTTTAACTGCTGAACAAAACGGAATGAAATTTTTCGCAGGACCAAGAGACGATCCTTTCTTCTTTGATTTAGGTCAATTTAAAGCAATCCTTGGAGGAACTGCTTCAGGATTTAATAATCCGGGTGTTGACACATTTGCAGGAACTAATGTAATGTCAATTGTAGTAGAAGTTCCAAAAACAATGTTAGGTTCTTCAAGCACAATAAATGTTTGGGCTGAAACTAAGAAAAAACAATAATTATTTTATTAAAAAAGTAAAAACATGAAATCGAATATTTACGATTTCCAAAACACTTAAAATATAAAGATCATGAGTAAAACAAATAAATTCAAAATTATAACAATCGCGCTAGTAGCTGCAGTTGTTTCAGTAAATTGTGATAATGACGATTCAAACGGTGGTTCTGTAAGCCTAGATTTTTCAGGAACTTATGTTCAGCAAGATCAAATGGCAAGACCGGCAATCAATACTGTATTCGTTGCTTCAGGGCAACCTAAAGATGATTTTAATGCTGCAATTCCTTCGGCAATGGGAGCTAAATATCAACCTATTTTTCAATCTAGATTATTAGCTTTGAATTCTGCATATACTACTAATGCTTTAGGACAAACAGCTGCTCAGCTTACAGGTCTTTTGGCTACAGATGTATTAGGAGTTTCTAAAACAGCAAAAACAACTTTCTTTGACGGAACTAATATCTTAACTGGTAGAGCTTTGGCAGATGATGTAATTGATGTTGAATTATTATTAATTTTTGGTGGTTCAGCTGGTACTTCTAACCCAGGTCTTACTAAAGATAATGTAAATGCAAATGATAAAGCATTTGGTACAACTTTCCCTTACTTAGCTTCTGCTTGGTAATATTTTCTAAAAAAAACAGAGCGCTTGCAACAATTTTCGCTCTGTTTTTTTTATTACAACAAACAAACAAACAAACAAACAAACAAACAAACAAACAAACAAACAAAACAATTAGAGTATGAAAACTTTAAAAACAATATCATTTTTAGTTTTCACAATCCTATTCATATTCGGTTGCGAGACTAAATCAGAACAAATTACAAAGGCTGAAGACTATAATAAATATTTGACTTTAAAGGAAAATAAATCACTGACTTTTGCATACAAAGAAATTGATTTTTGGCAGAAAAAATTTGATGCAGCTCCAAACCAAATCAGTTATTTAAGTCAATTAGCATCAAATTACAACATGCTTTTCGAATATACAGGAAACATTAAAAACCTATATAAAACGGAAGAGTTATTGACAAAATCAAACGAAGCGTATGATTATTCCAGAGTATCAACGATTCGATCATTAGCAAGAAATTACATTTCACAACACCGTTTCAAAGAAGCGTTGGAGTTAGCTAATAAAGCATTAGCAATAGGCGAAGGAAAAAAAGAAACCCAAAAATTATTGTTCGACGTTCAAATGGAATTAGGAAATTATCCGGAAGCGGTTAAAAATCTGAACGCCATTAGAGACATGAATAGTTTTGATTATTTGATTCGCTTGGCAAAATGGAACGATCACAAAGGAGATTTGGATACAGCCATAACTTTCATGGAAAAAGCGAGAGATATTGCTGAAAAAGACGATAACAAAGGACTTAAAATTTGGTCTTATTCAAACCTTGGAGATTTTTACGGTCATGCCGGAAGAATTCAGGAATCGTATGACAGTTTCCTAAAAACATTAGCATTAGATCCTAATTATTCCTATGCTTTAAAAGGAATTGCTTGGATAGTTTTCTCTAAAGAAAGAAATATAAATGAGGCAAATAGAATTATTGATGCTATAGCTGTTACTCATAATACTCCAGATTTTTATTTGTTGAAATCTCAAATTGCCCAATTTAAAGGAGATAAAACCAATGAAGTAAGAAATAGAAACGCTTATTTTTCTATGATGGAGAAAAATAATTATGGCGCGATGTACAACAAATACAATGCTTTGATTTATGCCGATGACAAAAAAACAGCTTCAAAAGCATTAGAAATTGCCAAAATAGAAGTAGAGCACAGACCCACTGCAGATTCTTATGACTTATTGGCTTGGGCATACCTAAATGTAGGCGAAAATAAAAAAGCATTAGAAATTGCTCAGAATCATGTGGTTGGAAAATCCTTTGAACCAAAGGTACAATACCACTTAGCAATGATATATAAATCAAATAATTTAGCGCTTAAAGCGAAACCTATTAAGGAAGAATTATTGTCCAGCTTGTATGAATTGGGACCTAATTTTGACAAAAAGGTAAATCAATTATAGCGTATGAAAAATATTATTTTAGTGATGATCACCCTTTTTGGGTTGTCTTCCTATGGCCAAATCCAAAAAGGAAAAGTATTGGATAGCGATGGTAATCCTGTTGAAAACGCCTACTTAGTGAACACAAATTCTGAAAGTCATGCGCATACAAATGAATTCGGATTGTTTAGCTTAGATAAAACAGTTTTGGGAGACGTTATAAAAATAACGGCGCTAGGATATAAAAAGTCAAATTTTACCATTGTTTCTTCGGATGACATAATCATTCTGGAAGATGATATTTTTAGATTGAATGAAATAGTAATCCAACCGAAACTTTCGGCTATGAATGTAATTTCTAAAATAGATTTGCAAACCACTCCGGTAAATTCTTCGCAAGAAATTTTGCGAAAAGTACCTGGATTATTCATCGGGCAACATGCCGGTGGAGGAAAAGCGGAGCAAATTTTTCTTAGAGGTTTTGATATCGATCACGGAACAGATATTGCCATTTCTGTAGATGGAATGCCAGTAAATATGGTTTCTCATGCACATGGTCAGGGCTACGCCGATTTGCATTTTGTAATTCCGGAAACGGTAGAAAAAATAGATTTTGGAAAAGGAACGTATTATGCCAGTAAAGGGGATTTTGCAACGGCAGGATACGTTGCTTTCCAAACTAAAGATAAAATAGAAAAAAGCAGTATTGGTATCGAAATAGGGCAATTCAACACCATGAGAACAGTAGGATTGTTTAATCTTTTGGGCAACCAAAAAACACAAAGCGCCTACATTGCCACAGAATATATTCTAACAGATGGTCCTTTTGATTCCCCCCAAAATTTCAATAGGGTCAATCTGTTAGGAAAATATTCAGCTATTTTAAGTGACAATAGCAAGTTCTCAATCTTGGCTTCTCGCTTTTCAAGCAAATGGGATGCTTCGGGTCAAATTCCGCAACGGCTGATTGATAATGGAACGATTTCAAGATTTGGTTCCGTTGATGATACCGAAGGAGGAAATACATCCCGAACGAACTTCAGTGCAAGTTTGAGCAAACCAATTGATGAAAATACGTTCTTGAAAGCCAATGCTTTTTATTCAAATTATCAATTTGAATTGTATTCGAATTTTACTTTCTTCCTGGATGATTCAATAAACGGAGACCAAATTAAACAGAAAGAAAACAGGGATATTTATGGAATGAATGCCGAGTTGAATAAGAAAACAAAATTAAATGATGTAGATGTTTTGTTACAGTTCGGTGGAGGTTTTCGTGCAGATGCTACTAAAGATACGGAGCTTTCTCATACTTTGAACAGAAGAACAGTTTTAGAAAATATAAAATTAGGAGATATTGATGAATTTAATTTGTTTTCGTACTTGAATTCAGAATTCAATTTTGGAAAATTAATGATTAATCCGGCCATTCGATTGGATTATTTCAAATTCAATTACCAAGATAAGTTGACTGAGAATTACAAAACACAATCGGAATCGAAAGTTAAATTTTCTCCAAAACTGAATTTCATTTATTCGCAAAATAATAATTTGCAATTTTTTATAAAATCAGGAATGGGTTTCCATTCGAATGATGCTCGAGTGGTTGTTCAAAACAGTGGAAAACAAATTTTACCAACCGCAATAGGAACGGATGTTGGTACTATCTGGAAACCATTTCCTAAGTTAATTGTGAATTCGGCTTTGTGGTATTTATTTTTGGAGCAGGAATTTGTTTACGTAGGAGATGCCGGAATCATTGAGCCAAGCGGAAAATCAAAACGCATGGGAGCAGAGCTTGGGTTGCGTTATCAGTTGAACGATTGGTTGTATTTTGATGCTGATGCAAATTATACTTATGCCAGAAGTATTGATGAACCAAAAGGTCAGAATTACATTCCGTTAGCGCCAGATTTCACCACGACTGGAGGACTAAGTTTCCAGAAAGTGAATGGTTTTTCAGGAGGAATACGGTATCGTTATTTAAAAAATCGCCCGGCAAATGAAGATAATTCTATTGTTGCCAAAGGTTATTTTATATCCGATTTAAATGTTAATTATCAATATAAGAATATCAATTTCGGAATAGCAGTTGAGAATATTTTTGATACAGAATGGAATGAAACACAGTTTGCAACAGAATCAAGGTTGCAAAATGAACCAGAAAGTGTCGAAGAGATTCATTTTACTCCCGGAACACCTTTTTTTATGAAAGGGAAAATTACCTATACATTTTAATACGCATTGAAGATTTGTTGTTTATTTGTTTGGAAGTCTGGCATTTTCATAATGTCAGGCTTCTTTGTTTTTTAACGTGTGTTTAACGAAAATAAATTTTAATGAGACAAATAATTGTCTATTTTTATAAAAAATTTTAAATATGAAAAATCTAGTATTTATTGCCACTTTTGCTTTAATCTTATTTAGCTGTCAAAATCAGGCGCAACCTAAAAAAACTGAAACTAAAATGAGCAACGCATCAATAGCTAAAGAAACAATTTATCAGTTCAAAGTAGAAGATTTATCTGGAAACAGTTTTGATTTTGCTTCTTTGAAAGGTAAAAAAATCATGATTGTAAATACTGCTTCAAAATGTGGATTGACGCCACAATACAAAGATCTCGAAGCTGTTTATAAAGAATACAAAGACAAAGGATTAGTGATTGTAGGTTTTCCTGCGAATAATTTTGCTTCTCAAGAACCGGGAACAAATGAAGAAATTGCTACTTTCTGCCAACTGAATTATGGAGTGACTTTTCCTATGATGGACAAAGTTTCTGTAAAAGGTGATGATATGGCTGCTATTTATCAGTTTTTGACTCAAAAATCAAAAAACGGATTGAAAGATTCAACTGTGGAATGGAATTTTCAAAAATATCTAATCAACGAAAAAGGAGAATTAGAAAAAGTGATTTCCCCAAAAACTTTGGTAACAGATCCTGAAGTATTGAATTGGATCAAAGCGTAATTTACTGATTTAAAAAAGTAAAATATTTTAAAAGAGATTTTCAGTCAAATGAAAATCTCTTTTTTTTTATGGTATGAGTAAGTGTCGAATATTTTCTAAAATTTGAACCATTAAGAAATTAAGTTACATTAAGATTCAGAGCTTAATTTTTCTTAATGGTTTAATTTAAATTTTTTCATTTTTAAAAATTTCAGCTACAGCAGCTTCGTAATTTCGGATGCTTTGCGCTTTTTTTATTTTTTTCAATACCTTATGCGGATTTGAAAACGTAGCCGAAAAGTATTCCCATAAATGGTACATTTTCAATAAAATATGTGTTGAACCAGAAAGCGATTCACTATAAATAGCATATAAAGTATCGTGAAACGCACTGAATAGTTCCATTTTATTGGCAGGATATTCTGAAGTATTGTTTTTTATCATACTTGGTAAAAAAGGATCCGAAATTAATCCTCTACCAATCATCCAATGGTCTATAGTAGGAAAGCGTTGTTGCATTTCATGAAATTTAGCCACCGAAGTAATATCACCATTGTAATACAGTTTATGCTTGGTGTTATCAACACATAGCTGAAACGCATCCAGATTTACGCCACCTTTATACAGTTGTTTCCCAATGCGCGCATGAATCGCAATATTTTTAATAGGATACGTATCTAAAATAGGTAAAACATCCAGAATTTCTTCACTGTTTTCATAACCCAAACGCATTTTCATAGATACAATAATATCTGATTCATTATGTGCTCTGTGAAGAATGTTATTTATTTTTTCTGGATTACTGATTAGACCGGAACCCATTCCAGACTTGGTAACCATAGGATAAGGACAACCTAAATTCCAGTTTAATTCTTTATAGCCCAGTTCTCGGACATACTTGGCCACAAATAAAAATTCATCGGCATCGTTTGTTATCACTTGCGGAATTACCTCTAAATCAAGATTGTTCTCCGGAAGAAGGTCTCGTTCGTAGGACGGTTTGATAGCCATTTTTCCGTTTAAGCGAATGTAAGGTGAGTAAAACGTATCAATTCCTCCAAAAATTTTGTTTTGGACATTTCTAAAACGAAAGTCGGTAAATCCCTGTAAAGGCGATGAAAGTAAGGTATAGTCCATGAAATTTTTAGTTGTGCAAATATACTATAAAGTCTCAAGTCTTGAAGTCATAAAGTTATAAAGCCAAACATATTGAAAAAAACAAACCAAATTCTAGTTCAACTTCAATTATTCTAATATCAATTGCATGAAAACGGAACTCAACCAACGATCAAATTTATAACCTGATTCTTTAATAACGCCCACGGCTTCAAAACCATATTTTTTATGAAAAGCGATGCTTCCTTTATTTTCGGAGTCAATAACGCCAATCATAGTGTGGTATTTTTGTTTTTTTGCCAATTGAATCAGTTCAGCCAATAATAATTTCCCAACCCCTTTTCCTAAAAATTCTTCCGCTACATAAACCGAATGTTCCACTGTAAAACGATACCCTATTTTATGACGAAAAGAGCCATAAGTAGCATATCCAATGGTTCCATTTTCAGTTTCGGCTACAATTACAGGTAAATCTTGAGCCAATTTATCCTCAAACCACAATTTATGAGTTTCAAAATCTCGTGGCTCATAATCATAAATCGAAGTACTGTGAAGTATTTGGTGATTGATGATTTCCAATATTGTATCTAAATCGGTAAAAACAGCCGGTCTTATTTTGATTTCCATATAGAATTTATTTTCCTTCAAATTTAAGAAAACTATTTAAGATTAGAGAAAAACCTTTACATCTTTGTATCTTTGTTACTTTGAAACTAAAACAATGATTTACCCCAAAATACCTTTAGCACAAAGCATTATTGAAATTTGTTTGTCCAAAGGAATCACCACCATAATTATTTCTCCGGGTTCTAGAAATGCACCGTTAACAATAGGTTTTGTGAGTAATCCAGCCTTTCAATGTTACAGTATTGCTGATGAGCGTGCGGCTGCTTTTTTTGCATTGGGAATAGCACAACAAACGAAACAACCAGTGGTTTTGGTGTGTACTTCCGGTTCTGCGTTATTGAATTATTATCCGGCTTTTGCGGAAGCATTTTACAGCCAGATTCCTTTAATAGTGATTTCGGCAGACAGACCGCAAAGCAAAATTGATATTGGCGACGGACAAACGATTAGACAGGAAAATGTATTCGAAAACCATTCTTTGTACAATGCTAATTTGCAAGAAGACGTTTCAGCAACAAATGATTTAAAGATCAACGAAGCCATCAATACGGCAATCACGCAAAAAGGTCCTGTTCACATCAATGCGCCTTTTGAAGAGCCTTTGTATGAAACCGTTTCAGAACTTTCAGTTGAAGTGAATACTATCGCTTCCGCAAATGTAACTCAGACAATTTCCATCCAAGACGTTTCGGAATTTGCAACAATTTGGAACAATTCCACCAAAAAAATGATTTTAGTTGGTGTAAATGAACCGAATACCATCAATGAAAAAATAATAGATGCTTTTGCGAAAGATGAGTCGGTTGTAGTTTTGACTGAAACGACTTCTAATTTGCATCACGATACTTTTATAAGCAACATCGACACTATAATTACGCCTTTTACGCATGATGATTTTGAAAATTTTCGTCCGGAAATTTTAGTGACTTTTGGCGGAATGATTGTTTCGAAACGAATCAAAGCTTTTTTGAGAAAATACAAGCCAAAGCACCATTGGCATATTGATTCTTGGAGAGCATATGACACTTTTGGTGCTTTGACCAACCATTTTGAGGTAAATCCAAATGTGTTTTTTGATGTATTTCTACCACTTACAAACGCAACAGAAAGTAATTATTTTAAGCAATTAGATGCTGTGAAAGCGTTGCGAAAGCTAAAAAGTGATATTTATTTAGATAAAATTCCTTTTTCGGATTTTAAAGTTTTCGAAAAAGTGATTCAGTGTTTGCCAACGAATAGTCAGTTGCAAATCAGCAATAGTTCAGCAATTCGTTATGCGCAATTAATAGATGTTCATCCTTCAATTGAAGTGTATTGCAATCGCGGTACCAGCGGAATTGACGGAAGTACTTCTACGGCAATTGGTGCGGCTGTCTCGTCATATGAACGAGATGAAAAACAAACCGTTTTCATAACGGGAGATATTGGATTTTTGTACGATAGCAATGCGCTATGGAACAATTATATCCCGAAAAACTTCAAGATTATTCTAATCAATAATGGAGGCGGAGGAATATTCAGGATTTTACCAGGACATGAAGAAAGTCCTGTTTTTAATACATTCTTTGAAACTTCCCATTGTTTAACAGCGGAACATTTGGCAAAAATGTATGGTTTTGAATATAATATTGCCAGCGATGAAGCAAGTTTAGCAACAAGTTTGACTGCTTTGTATGCTCAAAACGAAAAGCCAAGTATTTTGGAAATTTTCACCCCCACTTTGGAAAATGACAGCATTTTACTGCAATATTTTAAAGAATTGGTCTAATTATTTTCAGGTGTCCGTTAAAAGGCACGATTAAATGTTTAAATTTGAGAGTATAAAAATCTATTAATCAAATATTAAACTTTTATTTATGAGTGCAAGAGACGAATTAATTGTAAAGTATGCTGCCGATTTGAAAGACAAATGTGGTGTAAATCCAGATATGGATTTGTTGACAAAAGTAACTATTGGTTGTGGCCCGTCAATTTATAATGATGATTCTGCAACGGTAGCTGGAAGTCAGCAAGCCGAGTTAGATACGGTAAAAAATAATTTTCTAATCAAGAAATTAGGACTTGCAGATGGACCGGATTTAGATGCAGCACTAGATGCAGTTATGGAAAAATACGGCCGTTCCAATAAAAATAAATACAGAGTGGTCGTTTATTATTTACTGACAGTTCACTTCAAAAAAGAGAGTGTTTACAATTAATATTTAATTTGTAAATAGTATCCATAAAAAAAGCGTTTGCCTCGGCAAACGCTTTTTTGTTTAGTATTGAACGCTTTTTAACGAATTGGTATTGGGAAAACCGGTAAACTGGAATGTCCTAATGCATCAACTGTTTGAACAGCAAAGAAAAAATTATCTTTAGAATATGGGATTTCGGCTTTTGTGTCTTTTACAAAAATTGCTTTTTCCCAATGTTGTGATGACGTTTCTCTAATCAAAATGTTATATCCATAAACTGATTTTCCTTCAGGAGCAGTCCATGCTAAAGTAGAAAAATTAGTCAAATCCTTTACTTCAATTCCTACGTTTGTTGGTGCTTTTGGAGACCAAGCCAAATTACTGAACGTAGCCAAGTTAGAGCAGGTTACTTTCTTCATGTATTCAAAGTCCATAAACTCAGCAAGATCGCCGTATTGGATGTTATTTTCTTTTCGAACATTTTGATGTTGGTGATCGTAGTTTTCGTTCATTTCACAAAAACGAATAGCCGTAAATCCATTTTGACTGAAAGGAGTGTGATCGCCACCACGTAAGAAACGGTCGTTGCGATACACTAAATTAATGTCCAGTTGTTCCACATATTGATTGGTAACCGTTTTAATGTAACGGGCTAATTGTCTCGATGGACTATCATTATCACGATTGGTCGATTTACGCATTTTTGATTCGGCTTCCGTTTCTAAGAATGGAATTGTTTCACTGAAAACACGAACTTTAGTATTATCACGCAATAAAGTACCGCTGGACAAACTGTTTCCAATCATGTCATTATTAATCATGGCAATAACATTCCATTTTCCATCTTTGGCAACATCGGCTAAATGTTTGGCTCCGTACAATCCTTGTTCTTCACCAACAACCGCCACAAAAATTAAGGTAAAAGGAAATTCTCTTTGGCTCATGATTCGGGCAAGTTCCATCATGGCTGCTACTCCGGAAGCATCGTCATTAGCGCCTGGTGCATCTGATTTGGCATCCATTACATCTGAAGCACGGGAATCTAAATGGCCGCTTATAATCAATACACGATCATCTGTAGGATCAGTTCCTTTTAAAGTTGCCATAACATTACCTAATTGGCTGTCTGTAGCAATACGTCTTCCATCAGCTTTGATGGTAAAAAAATCAATAATAGAAGTCAGTCTTCCGCCAGATGCTAAAGCATATTTATCAAACTCTGATTTTACCCAGCGTTGCGCCGCTCCAATACCGCGGGTGTTGCTTTTGGTATCGCTTAATGTATGTCGGGTTCCAAAAGATACAAGTTTTCGAACTGTAGCTTCCATGTTCTCCGATTTTACTTCGGCAACCATTTTTTTTATTTCGGGGTCATCGACTGTGGTTTGTGCGTAATTCGTATGAGAAATGAATAATAGTAGGAACAAACAGAGAATTGAGGTTGGTTTCATTAATAGGATTTTTTAGTTTCTTCAAAGTTAGTGAAAAAGAAAAAGAAAGTATAAACGAAATTAAGTTTTAGGAATTGTTTACTCTTATAATGTTCGAAATTTTGAAAAACAAAACGTTCTAATCTAGCCCCGATGGAAGCAAGTATCCCACGCTTTTGGGCGTTGATACTGCGAACAGCAGGACAACTCGTTATGAAAAAACGGAAATTTGTGCTCCTAATAAAGAAAATAGCCATCGGATTTTAGGCTTGTTTTTTTGTGGACGGTTTCTTAATTTACTATTTTCAAACTTCGTACCTTTGCGCTTTAGAAATTGAAAGAAAATGATTGAAATAGGAAAATACAATACGCTTACCATTTTACGTGATACCAAAGTGGGTTTGTTTCTGGGAAATCCAGAACAAGATCCAGAAGGAATACATGATATTCTGTTGCCTAACAAATACGTGCCAAACGAATTTGAAATAGGTGAGGAGTTAATTGTTTTTGTGTATCTAGACCACGAAGAAAGACCCGTTGCCACGACATTAGAACCTTATATTTTATTGAATGAGTTTGCACTTTTACGTGTAAATTATACCAATCAGGTTGGTGCTTTTATGGATTGGGGAATGGAAAAGGATATTTTGGTTCCGTTTAAAGAGCAGGCGCGTCCTATGGAAAAAGGGAAACGCTACTTGGTGTACTTATATATGGACGAAAAAACCAATCGTTTGGTTGCTTCAAGTAAGACCAACCAATTTCTAAAAAATGAGGAACTTACGGTTGAAAAAGGGGAAGAAGTAGATTTGATTGTTTCGCACATCACCGAGATAGGAATTAACGTGATCATCAACGAAAAGTACAAAGGGTTGTTGTACAAAGATGAAGTCTATGATGATGCGATTCGTACGGGAGACCGCATACGTGGCTATATCAAAACGATTCGTCCGGATAATAAAATAGATGTTTCGTTACAAATTCAAGGATATCAAAGTATCGAACCGAATGCCGAGAAAATTCTGGATGAATTAAGAGCCAGCAGAGGATTCTTGCGATTGACTGACAATTCACATCCGGAAGACATTAAAACGGTTTTGAAGATGAGTAAAAAAACTTTCAAGAAAGCTATTGGCGCTTTGTACCGAGAGAAATTAATAGAAATCAAGGAAGACGGAATTTACTTGGTTAAGGAATAAAAAATACTAACAATATTGATGTTTATTCTTTTGTAACCATTAAGAGATTAAGGAAATTTAGTTAAGAGGAGATTCTTAATGTAGCTTAATTTCTAAATGGTTTAGAAAAAAAATATAGTTGAACAATCTTTATTTATTTAAAAAAAGAAAGACTAATCATAACGGTTAGTCTTTCTCTTTTTAATACTGTTTTAGAATATTAAATTCTAGCAGCATTAAAATAAAATAAATTTAATTTTACTTTTAAAGTATATTTATCCACCTATAATGAACAATAGTATGCTCTATACTATTTTAAAAATATTAACTTAAGCGTAAATTACTTTAAAGAATAGTTTGTCTTTAAATGTATAATCACTTGCTTACGAGTTAAGAAATAATTTCACGATAAGGCCGCTGGTTTTCTATATATTGGAAGATAATTTTCTAAAACAATTTTTTATTAATGTCTCACTTTTGCAAGGACAAGAAAAATAAATCTTTATTTAACCGTAGGTGTTACTTTTTATTTTTTACTGCTGAGGCAAATGGTTGTAACATTAGCTCGTTTATCGGGGCTTTGAATATATTTTTATAAGTTATTACCGTAGAAAAAGGAGCGACAACATTTTTAATTGCATTCAATACATTCTTTTTTTAGGTTAATAAATCAGTGAAGAATCAATAATTAATCAAGATAAACAATTTGTATTCATCTGATTAGCTTGATTTAAAATTAAAAATAATTTGAATTACCTACTGTTAAAATGCTTTTTTTTAATTCTTTTTTAACGTTTTAAAGCCTTTAATCAGAGAAGGATTACCATAAGCTTATCTAAATAGAATAGATAAAATGTAAAAAATGATTTATTTTTACACTAAAATAATTTAAATCAATTGTAATGGATTGGATCACTGCCAAAGAATACGAAGATATCACTTATAAGAAATGCAATGGCGTTGCCAGAATTGCATTCAACAGACCGGATGTGCGCAATGCGTTCCGTCCGAAAACGACTGCCGAATTATATAATGCATTCTATGATGCACAGGAAGATACGTCCATTGGTGTCGTTTTACTTTCTGCTGAAGGACCTTCTTCTAAAGATGGCGTGTATTCTTTTTGCAGCGGTGGCGATCAAAACGCGCGTGGGCATCAAGGATATGTGGGTGATGACGGACAGCATCGTTTGAATATCTTAGAAGTACAACGTTTAATCCGATTCATGCCAAAAGTAGTTATCGCTGTAGTTCCAGGTTGGGCTGTAGGTGGAGGACACAGTTTGCATGTGGTTTGCGATTTAACTTTGGCGAGTAAAGAACACGCTATTTTCAAACAAACGGATGCTGATGTAACGAGTTTTGATGGTGGTTATGGCTCTGCTTATTTAGCTAAAATGGTGGGACAGAAAAAAGCACGCGAAATTTTCTTCTTGGGACGTAATTATTCGGCTCAGGATGCAATGGATATGGGAATGGTAAATGCGGTAATTCCGCATGCTGAATTAGAAGATACAGCTTATGAATGGGCGCAGGAAATTTTGCAAAAATCACCAATGGCGATTAAAATGCTAAAATTTGCCATGAATCTTACCGATGATGGAATGGTAGGACAACAGGTTTTTGCAGGTGAAGCTACAAGACTTGCGTATATGACCGAAGAAGCTAAAGAAGGAAGAAACGCATTCTTGGAAAAAAGAAAACCGAATTTTGAGAAAAAATGGTTGCCGTAAAAAGTTTGATGTTTTAGGTTTCAAGTATAGAACTTGAAACGTTAAACTTTAAACCTGAAACAAAATAAAAAAATGGAAAATTTCACAAACGAAACGATTGATACGCGCCAACTTCCAAAATTTGAGGAAGTCACTTTTACGAATTTACATCCTAAATACATTAGAGTGGTTTTGATTAGTCTGGTGAGAATTATAGCACTACTAATTCTAGTTCCAATATTATTTTCCATGCTTAAACCGGAATTGTTTTCGGGAAGAGTCTGGTTGATTTTAGGAATAGTAATTCCTGTATTTTCGATTTTGTTAGTCGTGTTTTCGATTATTGGATTCAAGAAAAAAGGATTTGCATTCCGGGAACACGATGTTCTTTTCAGACACGGGATTATTGCTACAAAAACTATTGTAATTCCTTATAATAGAGTGCAACATGTGGCTTTGCATGAAGGATTAATTTCACGTTATTTTGGTCTTGCCAAAATTGAAATTTTTACGGCCGGAGGAAGTTCAAGTGACATTGAAATTCCGGGAATCGAAAAAGAACAAGCCGAAAATATCAAACAATTGTTGATGGGTAAAATACAAAAGCAATTGTAATGGGAGCCGATTTTAGTCAGCCGCAAAGGCAATCTTCAATAGGGATTTTGGTGATGTTTTTTTACACGCTTCAGCAATACGCCAGAGCGTTGTGGCCTATGATTGTGATTTGGATTTTTAAGTTTGACGAGGTTAATAAATTGTATTTTTTCCTTGGGATGGCAACTGTCTTTGGGAGTATTGGAGTTGTTTCTTATTTGAAATATCTGAATTTTACTTTCTTTTTGGATGCCGAAAATGAAGAATTTATCATTACAGATGGCGTTTTCAATAAAACTAAAACAGCGATTCAGCTGCGTAAAATTCAACAGGTAAATATCAATCAGTCTTTTATTCAAAAGTTAATTGGTGTTTATGAATTGGATGTAGATACTGCCGGAAGCAATAAAAAAGAAGGAGCTATCAAAGCGATTTCGCATGAATTGGCTTTGGAGTTGAAATTCTGTTTGTTGGAAAATGAAGAAACGCAGCATACAATTGGAACTGAAGAAATTTCATTGGAGGAAACCGAGCAAAAACTATTTGAAGCGACACATCCTTTCATTAAAATAAGTTTTTTGAGTTTGTTGAAAGTTGGAATAACGTCTAACTATGAGAGAAGTATCGCCTTGTTGCTTATTTTCTTTAGTACGATTTATGAGAATTTGCAAAACTTTGGAGACGAGAATAATGTTTACAAAGAGAAAGTAGGTTCTTACATAGATAAAAATTTAGTCTTTCAGACGATTTTAATATCGATAGTATTTTTGTTTGGGATTGTTTTGGTTGTAAATGTAATCCGAATCGTTTTCAAATATTATGATTATAAAATAACCCGACAAAAAGGCTCTTTGTTGTTGTCTTTTGGGTTGTTAAACACAAAAAGCACTATTATCAAACCTGAAAAAGTTCAGATTACGACCGTTAAAAGGAATTATTTCCAAAAGAAAATGGGGATTCTGGAGCTGAAAATCAAACAAGCGACAAGCGGAGAAAAAGAAGAACGCAAGTCGGTAATAGAAATTCCAGGATGTAGTGAAGCAGAGAGAGATTCGATATTGAAATTGTTGTTTCATAAAATTCCTGAAAAAGGATTAATGCTTCAGCCTAATTTTCGTAAACTTGTTTTTTCTGTTTTCCTTTCAATAGGACTACCTTTGTTAGGATTTTTGGCGATTGGATATTGGATTGAACCCCTGTTTTTTGAATACAGTTATGTAGTGCCGGTTTATGTGATTTTTATTGGATTAATCCAATATTTTAAATTTAAGAATAACCGACTCTTCATCAACGAGAATTTTATAATAAAGCAAAGTGGTGCTTGGGATGTGAGTAATGATATTATTGAGCCCAGTAAAATCCAAGCGATTACAACTTCCCAGCTTTTTTGGCATAAAAAGTTGAATATAGGTTCTGTAACATTGCATACAGCAGGAGGAGATATCGCTTTTCAGTTAGGGGATTATTCAGTTATAAAGCAACAAGTCAACCTTTGGTTGTATCAAATAGAAACTTCCGATAGTAATTGGATGTAAATAAAATGGTTTAAAGTCTGAGGTTTAAAGTTTTATATACTTTAAATCCTAAGTTTTAAACTTCAACTTTTAAATAAAAAAACATGAAACATTGGATTGAAGCCGCACGATTACGTACATTACCCTTATCGGTTTCTGGAATAATAGTTGGTAGTATGTATGCTTTGGCGCACCCAACAGACGATATATTAACGCCAACAGAAGTCTTTAACTGGCGGTTATTTGGTTTTGCTATTTTAACAACTTTGGGATTGCAAATACTGTCTAATTTTGCCAATGATTACGGTGACGGCATGAAAGGAACGGATAACGAGGATCGAGTAGGTCCAAAACGTGCGATACAAAGTGGTGTGATTACTCCACAAGCCATGAAACGCGCGATTATAATTACTTCGGCATTGACGTTGCTTTCAGCGATGTTGTTGATTTATTATGCGTTTAGAGATACAAATCTATGGTTTTCCTTGTTCTATTTAGTATTGGGAATTCTTTCAATTATTTCTGCAATTCGCTATACAGTTGGGAATACAGCGTATGGTTACCGTGGATTTGGCGATGTATTTGTCTTTGTATTTTTCGGATTGGTAAGTACTTTAGGGGTGAATTTTTTATACTCCAAACAATTGGATTTCGAATTGGTTTTACCTGCAATTGCTATTGGATTATTGAGCGTCGGTGTTTTGAATCTGAATAATATGCGTGATGAAGCCTCAGATAGGAAGTCTAATAAAAATACGATTGTCGTAAAAATTGGCGGAGCCAAAGCAAAAATATACCATTATTTTTTGATTGCAACAGCGATGGTCATGGTGTTGATTTTTGCAATTGTTGACGATTTTCATTTTGATCAATACTTATTTTTATTGGCGTATATTCCTTTAACTAAACATTTAATTACCGTCTATAAAAATCAAAACCCTAAGGAATTAGATCCTGAATTAAAAAAACTGGCATTGAGTACTTTTGCACTTTCGGTTTTATTGTCGTTAGGTATGATTTACTTTTTTTCGGATATCATTGTGAATACATTTTTAGGCGGGAGATAAAATAATAATCGAATACGGAATCTTTCAATCATTCAATTTTTAAATTAAAAAAAATGAAAATAACATTTTACGGTCACGCATCATTAGGGATAGAAGTTGGAGGCAAACACATCATTGTTGATCCTTATATTTCGGCTAATCCAAACGCAGCACACATTGACATTGACACCTTAAAAGCGGATTATATTTTGGTGACGCATGCTCACGGAGATCATATTCTTGATGTCGAGGCAATTGCCAAAAGAACCAATGCAGTAATTGTTTCCAATGCTGAAATTGCAGGTTATTATTCTCAAAAAGGCTTTCAGTCGCATCCGATGAATCACGGTGGCAGCTGGAATTTTGACTTTGGGAAACTGAAATATGTGAATGCCATTCATTCCAGTTCCTTTCCTGACGGCAGTTACGGAGGAAATCCAGGTGGTTTTGTCATCGAAGGCGAACATAAAAACGTATATATTGCAGGCGATACGGCACTTTCTATGGATATGAAACTCATTCCTATGCGTACCAAACTCGACTTGGCTATTCTGCCGATAGGCGATAATTTCACCATGGATGTCGAAGATGCAATTATTGCTTCTGATTTCTTGGATTGCGATAAAATTCTAGGGTATCATTATGACACTTTTGGGTATATCGAAATCGACCACGAGGAATCCATTCGTAAATTTTTCAATAAAGGAAAAGATTTGATGTTGCTTGAAATAGGAAGTTCCATCGAATTGTAATTAGTCATTGTGAGTTTTTCGAAGCAATCTCCAGCTATTCGTTGCAAATGAAATTCACTGAACTCCACTAAAATAAAAGTATGGTGAAGTAATCTTTTTATCAGCCGAAAAAGGCTGATAAAAAGGATTTTCACTGCAAACGAAGTTCAATGAACCCCTATGTAAATAAAAATTAAGTGAAGTAATCTGGGCTAAAAAACGTTAATCAAGAAAATGAACATTCAAAAAATAGCTTTATTAGTAATAACAATTATTTCATTTCAATCTATTTTCTCTCAAAAAGACGGTTATTGGGATAAAACCCGCGCTACAACCGAAGAAATATCGGTTTCAGCGAGAGACAGAAGCATCATAAAAACCCAAGATTTCCCTGAAGGAACTACTGAGGTTGTTTATAGAATAACGCTTTTGGATAAAAATCAGCAAATGGCGGGCAGTTTGGTTTCGGTTTTAAAAGCCATCCCGGATCCTACGGGAATTAGTCAAGGTTCAGCAGGAGCAGTTTTTATTTTGTCTAAAATTTCTGGAGATGACAAATGCAAGTATGCTGTTTTTTCCAGTGCCGACTTGGCTGCAAAATACAAAGAAAATGGAGAAACTGATGATGCGTGTTTGGTTCAGGATACGCCAGTCAGTAAAGATGCCAAACGACTTTCTACTGATAAATCGGCTTGTATGCAATCCAATTCTGGGAATTTATGGTTTGGTTTCGAAAGTAAAAACTGGATCATGAACCAAAAAATTATTCTGGAAGTTGTGCCGTGGGTCGATAATAAACTCAGTCGTGGCTGGACGCTTGAAAACAGAAAAGCAATCATCGATCAATGTAAAACATCTAATTTGGCTCAAAAAATGACCAATTCAGATGATTTTTGCGTTTGTATTCTCGATAAAATCCAATCCAAGTACAAGTTTAAGGAATTTCAAAAATTATTGGCTGTAGAGCGTGCTAAAGCGTTCAAGGATTTTGGCAACAGTTGTTTTGGGGAAACCAGTCTTTCAAAAAGTGTTTATGATGATTTGCGCAAGCAAGCCGCTGTATTTGCAAAACAAGGAAAACAAGGCGAAGCCATCTCGAAACTGACAACAATTATCAATGATGGCAAGGCGACCGCTTTGGATTACAATGCAATAGGAAGTAGTTATGTGTTGACGAAGCAATACGGAAAAGCAATTAAATTCCTGAAAGAAGGCGAAAAACTTGATGATACGGAGTTGTTGATAAAGATGAATTTGGCACACGCCTATTTATTAAATTATAATTATGCCTCGGCAAAAGCTATTTATAAAGAATATCAATCTCAAAACGTTACGGATAGTTTGAGTTGGACTCAAAAAATAAAACAAGATTTTGCTACGTTCAAAAAGGCAGGAATAACTTCCCGTGATTTTGAAAGGATTTTGAAGTTAGTGGATTAAGTTTTAATATAATTAGTTAGATACAAGATTAAAATAACTCATAACTCATAATTTATAATTTCTTGAAAGCAACCTATCACAAATACATTCTTAATTTCAAACGACCATCAGGAACTTCCCGTGGCGTTATGACCGAAAAAGAAACTTGGTTTATCGTCTTGGAGCAAGACGGTAAAAAAGGAATAGGAGAATGTGGAATCCTTCGCGGATTGAGTATTGATGATTGTTCGGATTATGAAGAAAAATTACAATGGACTTGCGATGCTATTCACTTAGGAAAAGACCAACTTTGGGAAGCTTTAATGGAGTTTCCTTCGATACAGTTTGGAGTGGAGATGGCGTTCCAATCTTTGGAGAGTGAAAACCCTTTTTTATTGTTCCCTTCGGACTTTACAAATGGCACAAAATCCATCTTGATAAACGGTTTGGTTTGGATGGGTGAGGAGTCGTTTATGAAGCAGCAAATCGAAGAGAAACTAGCACAAGGTTTCCAATGCATTAAACTCAAAATAGGTGCAATAGATTTTGATAAAGAACTGCAATTATTGCGATTTATTCGGGAGCATTTTACTCCGGAACAAGTCGAAATTCGGGTTGATGCTAACGGTGCTTTTAGTGAAAATTTAGCTTTAGATAAATTAATGCAACTATCTGAATTTAAATTGCATAGCATAGAGCAACCGATACAAAAAAATCATACTGACAGTATGGCAGAGCTGTGTAAAATCACACCTTTTCCTATTGCTTTGGATGAGGAGTTGATTGGTGTGTTTACTTTGATAGAAAAGGAACAATTATTAGAGAAAATTAAGCCGCAATACATCATTTTGAAGCCTAGTTTTATAGGCGGTTTTCGAGGCACTCAAGAATGGATTTCATTGGCTGAAAAGCATAAAATCGGATGGTGGATTACCTCAGCTTTGGAAAGTAATATTGGACTGAATGCTATTGCGCAATGGACCTTTTTACAGCACAATTTGATGCCTCAAGGATTAGGAACCGGAGCACTTTATACCAATAATTTTGACTGCCCGCTGGAAGTTTCACAGGGGCAATTGTGGTATAAAAAAGAGTTGGATTGGAAGTTTGATTTTGTTCTTTTGAAATAGATTATTTCGTAGTTTTCTTTTGTTCGCCGTCACCCAATAAAACGGATAGCGTCTTTAAACTAGGTGTACGGTCGGCAATCAATTTTATGATACTTATGAACGGAATGAAGAGAATCATTCCTGCAGCGCCCCATAAAATGCCTCCCAAGATTACTATAATAATGATGACAAGTGTGTTTATTTTCAAACGGCTTCCCACTGCAAAAGGAAATATAATATAGGCTTCGAGTGCTTGAACAACAGAAAAAACAGCAATGACGGCCAACGGATACCAAATTGAATTGTACGTTATCCAAGAAACGGCAATGGGCAAGAGCGACGATATCATGATTCCTACATACGGAATAAAAGTTAGGATTGAGGCTATAAAACCAAACAAAAATGGGTGTGGTACTCCGATAATCAATAGTCCGATACTGTTTAATAATCCAACTATTAAATAGACCAGCAGCATTCCTTTGATGAAATTGTAATACGCATGAATGGTTTCAACGAGGATTTCGTGAATGGTTTTTTTTCTTTCGGGAGGGAAAAGTTCATATAAGGCATTTGATAACATCTGGCGGTGGAAAAGTATTAATGCCGAGAAAACAGGAATCATTAATAAAAAAAATACAGATTCAGAGAGGGAATAAGCGGTGTTTCGGACTATTGAAAAAGCTTGTGAACCGGAGTTGTTGATTGTATTATTGATAAATTCTGTTTGTTTTTGCAAACTAATGTCAAATCGTTCCGAAATAAAAAGACTCAATTGATTTATTGTTTCGGTTAGTTTGGTTCTTAAAGATTGCCATTCGTGAAGAAACTCTGAAAACTGTGCGAATAATAGATAAATTATAGCTCCTACCAAAAGTGTTACTCCTAAAATACAAATAACAATTGCAATTCCTTTGTTGATTCCTTTTGTTTCCATCCATTTACAAACAGGATATAGAATAAAACCAATGAGTAATGAAAAGCTTAACGGAATAAATAATGTTTTGCCAAAGTACAGAATCAAAGCCGCCAATACGATAAACTGAAGAATTTCTAACAGAGAAAATCTCCTGTTGGATTGAAATGGAATGGGTGTTTTAGAAGATTCTGACATATAATTGTTGTATTATAAGCGTTATTCCTTACTCTTCCTTACTTTATAAACGATTTAAGTATGAACCTAAAACGTGTAACAAGCTACTAAATTGCCAATTATTGCGAATGTTTTAAGTTTCCAATAATCGTCTGTGGTAATTAATTTGTCCCAAATGATAGGCTAGGTGCGTGGTCAAATGGACAAGCATAAACTCAGTAGAAGTCTTGTTTTCGAAAACTAAAAGAGGATATTCCTTTTTTAATTCTTCTTCTGATATTGTATTTAATGCATTGTCAACAACGACAATGGTTTCTTCGATTTTTGACAGCAATTCTGCTCTTGGAATGTCTTTCAGTGAAAACTCTAATGGTCTGTTTCTTATATAACCTGTCTTTCCAAATTCGGCGCCAATGTAAGTATTTAGATTTCCCACTAAATGCAAGCATAGATTTCCGGCTGAATTAGCGATGCCTTTTTGAGTTTTCCAAATATCGTTTTCGTTTTGGTACGACTCAATTTCGGTTTTTAGCTGATTTAAATCTCGGTTGAATAGTGTTTTTAAAGTTTCAATTAGCATTTTTAGTTTCTTTGTATTTTTTCAATGATAGCAGTGCTTGTTGCTGTATTTTATGTTGAAAAAAACCAGTCCAACCTAATAAATATCCGTTAATTCCAAAAGCTTGTTTGGACCATTTCCAGATGTCGAAATCATCAGTGTGTTTTTTGATCAATCCGTCTTTAAACTGAAACTGTGCGCGAATAACATTTACTACTTTTCTATTGGTTTTACTAAAATTGTAGGTAGCTATCCATTGCGCGGAACCAACGTATTCATCTGCTTTTATATCTGAAAACTCAATTTTTATATTTCCTTTACTTTTTTCAATAAGCATTTTCCACATTTGGCACACATCCTTTTCTTTTAATAAACCAAAAGCAGGATCACGAAATTCAATTTTAGAGTGATAGCATTCACACATAGTTGAAGCATCGGCATTGGCAAAAGCAGTATAAAACTTAATGAGGGTTTTTTCGTTTGGGGTCATATCTACATAAAGTGAGTAGTAAAAATAATAATTTTTTTGTTAAAATTTAGGTTTTAAAAAAGGAATATAGAATAATTTGATGTGATTTATTTCTGATATAGAAACACCAGGAATAATTCAGGATTGATTCTCATTAGATTACATTCGGAAATGGTTTCTCAATTTTAGATAAAAAAAGAGGATAGACTTTTAAGTTTCTATCCTCTTTTATAATTTATTAGATGGTATTCTATTATCTCGATTTATTTAACGGCAGGAATAATATCAATTATTACGGTACGATTGTAAAAACGTTCTTCGGGAGTTTTGTTGTCAAATGGAGAATTATTTTCATTTTCACCATAGCCTGATACATCGAATTTAACATCGTTTCTACCCGCTTTAGCTAAACTGCTCTGAAGGATATTTTTTACATCATTTGCACGAGCTAATGACAAGTCTTGATTGTAAACTTCATCACCAATAATATCCGTATGACCTTTGATAATTACGGTTGCTCCAACAGGAATTTTAGGCGTAACTACCTCAGTTAGGTATTTTTCATACAATGAAATCGCTTTAGAAGTATTGAATTCATAGATTATACTATATCGCATCCCTTCTTCCATTTTTGCAGGAGTCCAAAGTACCATGTGAACCGGAGTTTCTTTTTCTACAATTTTACCACTTTTAGTCTGGCCAATCATTTTTACTTTATAATCTCCTTCTGGACGGCTACCTAAAATTGTTTTTCCAGGAATGCTTACCTCATCTTGAGTATAAGGTCCAAAAGATTGTACTTTTCCTTGTTCGTCAGTTATTTGTAATGACCAAGATGATAATGCTTCTCCAGCTCCTTTATTGTTGAAGGTTACATAACTTTCAACTGGTGCTTCTTGTGAGGCAACAATCTGTACTGGTTTTAATGGCGCATCAGGACCACTTTGAAATTCCATCAATAGATCAGTAGAGTTACTTTCGATAGAAACTCTGCGATCTCCTTCACGTAGCAAAACCAATTCTAATGTTGCTCCTGGTTGCTCTGATGGGATATTTGGTTTATTTTGACCTTTAGGGGTAATTCTGGTTGGATTTATTGCAAATATATTTACCAAATAGGTTTTAACAGATTCTGCCATAGTAAGACCATCTGTATTGCCATTGTTAGAGGAACCCACCAAAGTAATTGTCGATGAAGGATTTTTTTGCATGCGATCTCCAAGGATGTTCAGTACATTATAATAAACAGTCATTTGACGTTTAGAACGATCTGATAAATTTTTTGGAGCAAATGTTTCCAATTGATCTTCTTTGAAGTCTTTCACTTGATTTTTCGTCAATAAAACATAACGATTTGGAATCTCTGTTGATCCTTCATTAAAGAAAACATAGTTTCTAAGCGGGAAAATTTCAGTCATTCTTCTTTCTCCGGGAACATTGCTAGGAGAGTTTACAGAAAACTGCACTTCACGGTCTTTAGCCAAATCCGTTGCTTCTTGAATGTTTTTTCCTTGTCCCAATTTAAGGGCAACTCCCGCTCTAATTGTAGTTATGTTCCAAGTCTCTGTAGCACGTGGATTTTGACCAAAATAAGGTTGGAAAGAAACAAAAGGAGACAATACAAATTGTGTTTTGCTGCTATCTGAAGAAAGCGGAATATCATATCCTGCACCAATTTGCATTGACAAAATAGTTTTCTCTATTTCGCTAAATTCACCCGTTACTGCAGGAGAAGGAGCTTGATCAGGAAAAGCCGGATTAATGCCTAATTGGTATGTAAATGATTTGTCCATATTGAAAGCCAATCGTGGACCTCCATAAAGATAAAAATTAGATTTAAAAGGAGCAAAACGTACGCTTGGTTCCACGGTGATGTAACTTAAGTCAGTAGATAAATCAGCAGGACAGTCGCATGCTGTTTTTACTTGGTCAAAAGCACCTTTGCGGCTATCATATCCTGCTTGTAACATTACACCCCATCTTGAATCAGCAGGACGATATTCTAAAAGTGGTGCAATAAAAAGTCCTGTGCCATTTCCTTCATGAAAAGTAGCCGGAGGCGTAAAACCAGCATTCAACTGATTAGTAGAACCACGGTAAAAATTAAAATTAGCACCACCAGCAAGTCCAAAGTACCAAGAAGGTTTAGCATATTTAACCGCTTGAACTTCCTGTGCCTGTATTGGTGTTTGCACGCTTAACCACGTCAATGAGACTACTAAAAGGCTTTTTAGTGGTAAGTTATTAGGTGACCAAGCTTGGCGTAATCCTTTTTTGAAATTATTTATATTGTCCATGTTATTTGTTTTGTTTGATTCATTTTAAATATATCCCGCCCTGAGACGGGATGAAATGTTTGATTCTAATAGTTGTTTTGTCAAATACCTAATTTGGCACATTGATAACTGTATTTACCATAGTAACTGAAGCTACTAGAGAAATCGCTCTACCATTTAGTACTGTTAAAAAGGGATTAGTGCTGTTAGCTGGGGAAGATAAAGTCACACCAGAATTGGCGATAATGTTTCCAACCATAACTCCACCACCTGCGTAGTTAATAACTGCTGCAGTACCAACATACCAATACACATTATTAGGGTTTCCAACACCGTTTAAAAAAGTAACACTGCTTGGCATTGAATCACCTACCGTTAAAGTAGAAGGTGCTTGAAAATACCATTTTGCATTGGGATCACCATTTGCATTCAAGGTAAGATTTCCGTTAGTTATAGTAAAAGAACTTGAAGCTGTATAGATACCAGGAGCTAATGTTAATCCTCCTAATTCACCAGCACCTGGATTAGCAACGCCACCTGGCATTGAGGCAGGGGAGATGCTATTGTAAAGATCTCTTGCGGCATTTAATCCCGCTAATGCAGTTGCTGCTTTGGTAGCATTTCCTGGAGCAGGAGCATCAGTAAAAATTCCATCTGTTACAACTCCGTTATTTAATGGGGTTACGGTATATACATCACCACTTGTACCATCTGTAAAGCCGGTCACTAAAGAGGAAGCAGCAGTTGTACCTATTGTTCCATCTACTACAGATAATAACCCTTGGTTTGTGATTCCTGCATTACCTCCAAAAACTCCAAAAAACAGTCCGCTAGTAACTATAGGAGTTGGTGTTACTGTATTTGCTGTAGTGAAATTCCATACATAGTTATTTGCTAATGGAATACCCAAAGTGCTTTTAGCACCAGTTGTTATGGTAGCAGTATAAGTAAGTCCTGGATTAAGTGAATTTACTGGGTTAAACGAAGCTGTATTTCCACCAGTGTAAGTAACAACACCTGGAATTACTGTTGTACCTTGTCTCAAAGTAAAAGTAGTTGCATTTATACTCAAAGGATCCATAGGTACACTGAATGTTGCTGTAACAGTTTTATTTAGATTAACTCCTGTAGCATTATTAAGTGGGTCTGTACTCGTTACTGTAGGTGCTGCTGCTGTAGTGAAATTCCATACATAATTAGCAGCTAATGGAGTGTCTAGTGTGCTTTCAGCTCCAGTTGTTATTGTAACTGTATAAACTGTGTTAGCGGTTAACAAATTTGTAGGTGTAAAAGATACTGTAGACCCAGAATAAGTAATTACTCCAGCAACCGTATTTGTTCCTTGTTTTACCGTAAAAGTAGAACTGTTTAATGTCAAAGGATTCATTGGTACACTAAAAGTGGCAGTTATCGTTTTATTTAGAGTAATGTTTACAGCATTGTTTAATGGGTCAGTAGCACTCACCATAGGAACAATAAGCATTCCGGTACTAAATGTCCAAACATAATCAGCTTGAAGTGCATTACCCATTACATCCTTAACTCCGGTTTTAATTCTGGCACTGTAAGTAGTATTTGGAGTAAGAGGACTGCTAGGAGTAAATGTAGCAGTAGTTCCACTATAGGTTACTGTACCTGTAATGGTAGAACCATCGGCTTTAGTAATAATAAATGTGGATTGATTGATTGTTGCTGCATCCATCTCTTCATTGAATGTTGCTGAAATCAGTTGTCTAAAAGGAACGGCTAAAGCTCCATTAACCGGAGTCGTAGATTGAACAACCGGGCATATACCTTCGGGCGCTATAAAATCGTCTTCCGCACAGCCTGAAATTAATGCAATAAACAATATTGCAAATGTTAATAGTAAGTTTTTAGTTTTCATTTTATTGATTTAGGGGATTAAGTATTTTGTACAGCAAAGATTGTTTTGTTTTTGACTATTAATGTTACACAATTAAAAATGGAAGTTGTAAAATTCACTTATTTAAAAAGTTAAATTTTCAATTTTAAATTGATAATCAATTGCTTGGGATTTAAAATATGTTAAAAAGATATCACTCTATTTAATTTTTTTTCTTCCAAAACTTAGGGATGCTTAAAAAGTTTAATCTAAAACATATTGTTGCGTAAACAGTTTTTAAGTCAAAGACTCCCATTTAATAGTGCCAAAACATAAAAAAGGGTTCAACTTTAATGAAAAAGTTAAACCCTGTGATTTTGAACGGACACACTTTAATGGGTTGTGTCTATTTTTAAATTTAAATGTCTGAAATGTTTTTATTTAAACACAATTTTCCTTTTTCTCCCAAATTAAAAATGAATTGGGTAAGTTCTTTAGTAAACGTGTCAAGATTCAAAGCAGATTGTTTGATGAAATCTAAAGATTCTTTTAGATCATCTGGTGAATTTAATAATTGATGATGCAGCAAATATGACAAGCCTAAAATATTAGCAATGGGCTGTCTCACTTTGTGAGAAGTCATAAACATCATTTCCTCCAGTCCTTTTATGTATTCTATTTGGTATTCTTCAGCTTTTTTAAGCTCTAGATTAGCAACTATTAATTCAGCGGCTCGATTTTCTTTTTCTTTATTCTGATAAAGAAGTTCTTCATTGGCGATAATCAATTCAGCAGCTCGATTTTCTTTTTCTTTATTTTGAAAAGCAAGTTCTTTATTGGCAATAATTAATTCAGCGGCTCTATTTTCTTTTTCTTTATTCTGAAAAAGAAGTTCTTTATTGGCAATAATCAATTCAGCTGCACGTTTTTCTTTTTCTAAGTTTTGAAAAACAAGTTCTTTATTGGCAATAATCAATTCAGCTGCACGATTTTCTTTTTCTTGATTTTGAAACTTAAGCTCCTTATTGGCAATTATTAATTCAGCGGCACGTTTTTCCTTTTCTAAGTTTTGAAAAGCAAGTTCATTATTGGCCATAATTAGTGCTGTAGCTCGTTTTTCTTTTTCTAAGTTTTGAAAAGCAAGTTCTTTATTTACTATTATTAGCGCTTCTTTTTTGAATCTTTTTTCCATGCTCTGTTCAAATTAATTGTCAAAAGATATAATCTAAATAAAATAAATCTCCAGGTTAGAACTTTTGTTTTGAGCTTATTTAAAAAAGAACAAATAAATGGTTTATAACAGATTTATCGAATTATCGATGATTATTGCATTCGAAGAAATCAATTCAAAACTAAAATGTAAGAGTTATGATTTTGAAGTATCTGAATGTTTGGTAACAACATTAGTAATTACAAATTGCAATAATGTTCCTAATATTCTTTTGATTGGATTATGGGTTGATCCCAGTAAAACTTTTTTAGTCAAATAACCGGTTGATATACCAATAATATTACTAAGTATATTTCCTTTAAAATCAGATGAAGTAGCCAATTGGCCAAAAGCATTTTTGATTATATTCAAAGGTTTCAAACTTTCATACGTATGATAATACTGGTCTTTAAGATGTACTAATTCGTTAGCTTGTTTTATTTTAAGCAATTGTATCGTTTCCTTAAGAGTATCTGTCTCGTTAATGGTTTTCATATTAACTTTTTTTAAGCATTTTGACAATGATAAAATTGCTGATTGGCATTTTAAGCCATTGATCTTTATAAATGTATAATACTATTGAAATCAGAAAATAAGCACTGGATACTACAAAAAAACCATAATATACTTTACCTAATAATTCGCCTATCCATAAGGAAAGACCAATGTTTACAAGAAATGCAAACATTACAAAAACAATAGAAACGGTTAATCGAGAAAGAAGCGAGGACATGACATCAGCAGTTTTATCTACTGCATTTAACTTCACCAATTCTACTGTTGTTCTAGTATAATCCTCTGCTTTCTCAAAAAGCATTTCTATTGTTGTTGCTGTGTTTTCCATGGGATAATTTGTAAGCGTAGTTACTTGTGAAATTTTAAAATCGAAGTGTCTTTTTTAGATACTTGTGTTTTTAATTTCGTTTTTTACATCATAAAATTTTGATTTCCCTTCAGCAAGTAAAGTTTCACCTTCATGCTTTGCATCACCAAATTTTGATTTTCCTTCAGCGATTAAATTTTCGCCTTCACTCCAAATTTTCTCATACTTTTTATTGATTGTTCCCAATAAAGTATCTAATTTATCTTTTAATTCATCAGCATAATCGTTGCTCTTGTCCATGATTTTTTTTCTTGTTTTGTCCCCTTTTTCAGGTGCAAACAATACTCCTAATAATGCTCCAACGGCTACGCCTCCTAAAACTCCTAATATTATTTTATCTGCTTTCATAATTATTTATTTTATTGTTTTATTATTTGATTTAGATACCCCTACCTTGTATAAGTCTAAATAGTATTGCAATAACTGCAATAACAAGAAGTACGTGTATAATTGATCCTACGCTGAATGCAAAGAATCCAATAGCCCAAAAAATGACTAAAATAACTGCGATTGTGTAAAGAAGATTGCTCATGATTTCTAGTTTTTAATGATTTATATTTGTATTCAATTTATTTTTGTAGGTCAATTAATAAGTAGATGTATTAGATTTTTCGGCCTTGTATAATTCTCAATATAACTGCAATAACTGCGATAACAAGAAGGATATGGATAATTGATCCTACGCTGTATGCAAAGAAACCAATTGCCCAAAAAAGGACTAAAATTACTGCGATAGTGTAAAGTAAATTGCTCATGATTTTTAATTTTTAACGATTATTTTTTGATTAAATTTAGTAAAGTTACATATAAAAAATATATGTATTGTTTTGTTTTACAGTGTTTTATGGTAAAATTAGTTTTGCTTTTTTAAAACTAATTAAAAAGCAAAAGCAGCGTAGAAACTCAGGACGCTATTTTTAGCATCTGGAGAGCTAAAGCTAGTTGATGAGTCTTCTTTTCCAATTTTAGTCAATCCATAATTGTAACGTACTCCAAAACTAACTGGTTCTAAATCAATCCCGACACCACCGGCAAGACCTGCATCAAACTTGTTGAAATCATCCGTGTCAATATTATCTTCAAAATTATAACTACCACTATCTGATTTATTAGTCGTTTTAGCACTCACCATATAAGCTGCATAAGGACCTGCATGAATATTAAAATTCTTGGTCACATTAACTACCAATAAAAGAGGTACTTCAATATAATCTAATTTAAATTGAGCAGTTCCACTCACCAAAGAGTTATTGTAAACTAGTTCAGCTCCCTTTCCAGTGTAAGAGATTTCAGGTTGCAAAGCGATATTATTCGAAATAGGCAATTTGGCAAAAAAACCAACATTAAAACCTGTTAACACATTGTTGTCATCAACGTCTTCAGTATATAAATTAGAGAAATTTACGCCTCCTTTTACACCAAATTTTGAAGCGCTGTCTTGTGCATTTGCATTAGTTAAAGTCATGAATGTTATGACTAATGAAGCAAAAATCAGTTTTTTTGAATTTTTCATTTTAATTGTTTTTGTTATAGAATTATTATACTACAAATATCAGCATCTTACGCTCTTACTTTGTTACAATACTTTTGGTTAAGTTTACATTATTCACACCTTAAACGATTTATTGTCAAATATTTTCAGGTTGTTTTTTTTTAATCAAAAAATAATTAGACAAAAAAAAGACGAGTTGTATAACTCGTCTTTTTAATTTACTATTTGTTGTCTACTGTGAGGTTTTTCAATGCCTGACCTAGTTCATCCATATCGCGATTGTATTCCTGTTTAAAAGATTCCCAATCACTGCTGGTATCATTTTTATAGGTTTCAATCTTAACTTTTATATCATTATTTTTTTGTTCTAAAATATCAATTTTTTCAGCATATTCCTCATCGATTGATTTTCCGGTTTTTTTCATACTGGCTTTCATCTCCGCTATTCTCATTTCATTTTCAGCAATTGTAGCATTAGTACTTGCTTTGAATGCATTCCATTCATCTTCTGTTGCTACTTTTCTAGCATCTGACAATTCTTCTTTTGCATCTTCAAGATTCTCTCTTGCGTCTTCTACATTATCTTGAGCAGCTTCTTCTTTTTTAGAAGTATTTTGACAACCTGTTAAAAAGGTTCCAGCCATGAAAGTTGTTATTGCAAGGGTAAAAAGTGTCTTTTTCATTTTATGTAGTTTACTATTAAATTTTTTGATGGGATTAGAAAACTTCCGTTTAACCATTTTATAATTCAAACTAGTAGCATTTAATGTTGCTAGTTTGAATTATGCAACGGTTTTAAAAGTGGGCAATGTAGTAATAGGGGTAAATAAGGTTTTTTTGAAAAAAAGTTATTAGATAGACTGTATAATTTTAAGAATTTCTTCTTTGGTTTTCCCCAATTTAATTTGGAGTTTTCTCAGCATTTCTTCTTTTTTACCTTCTGTAAAGAGTAAATCATTCTCGGTCAAAGCAGCAAATTTTTGTTTTAATTTTCCTTTTTGCTCTTCCCAATTTCCTGTAAGTTCTATTGAATTCATTTTTTTGTGTGTATTGTACGCGAAATAGTTTTCACTTTACAAAGTTGGCGCGTTTATGGATTAAATCAGTTACATAACTTTATGAATAGTTTGTTATATTCACTGATTTTGTAAAAAAAGGAATCAATAAATTATTTCTTATGGAATAATTAAATAGCTTTTTTTGGTATTTATATCAAATAACCATTTTGTTAATTTGAATCGTGAATATGATTTGGAACGTATTTTTTTAATAGGTCTTCCAATGATTTGTAATAATCCGTTAGTGTTTTAATATTTATTTCAGGATTTGTAATGTCCGGAATAGTTACAGGCATCTCTGATAAATATTTAGATAATTCAGGATAGTTATTCCGTATTTTCATTGTAATTTCAAGAATAGCGTCATTAAGTTCTTTTTCTGTTTTCATAATGATTTCAATTTTAAGGTTATTTTAAGAGTCACTTTTTATTTGAATTTAAAAAATAAAAATCATTAAAAACATCCTTTACTGGTATGATGTTTTTAATGATTTTAGAGGCATTAAGTTGTTTGTAAATACCATTTTTAATTAAAAAAGGCATTTTGTATAACTATTTTTATAAGATAATAAAAGATCCTATGTCAGTTGTAAGACCAGCTGTAACAACTACATCAGTTTTTGTTACGGGTAATAATGGTAGAGCAGGAGTGATAGTAATGGTATACGTTCCAGGAGGAAGTCCCATCACTAAGAAATCACCGTTTTCATTTACATTGCTTGTATAACTTACAGCTGTTGATGAAGTTGCTTCAACTACAGCCATTGTTCCTATTGGAGTAATTTTACCTTTTATAGAACCGCTAATTGCTTTTTCTATTGTTCTAATAACCGGTTTCAATTGATATCCGCCATTTCCTAATTTAACCACCGATTTATTGGCATCAAAATCCAAAAGAACAGTGTACAATATTCCTTCTTGAAGTGTTTGGTTAACTTGAAGCTTCAATCCGCTTTGTTCTGCACTTGGAGTACTCAAAGGATAACTTACACCATCAAGAACTACTGTATTAGCAGCACCCAGAATAAGTCTTATTTGTTTCACTGAAGAAATTTCAAGTGAATCTGTTGCGATTAATGTATCGACACCATTAGAAAATTCTAGTAAGTTATAAATACCTTTTTCTACATTTAGTGCTACAATTTTGCCATCTTCACCTATAACTTCCACGCCTTGTATGTCTACATTTACTTCTTCATAAGGACCAGGAGCGTCAGTCAGTCTCACGGCATAAGGATAACTGGCATTGGTATCATCATTGTTACAGGAATAGATTAGTAATCCAAGCATGATGAAAGACAGAATAAATTTCATTTTTTTCATTTTCATTTAATTTAGGGGTTCAAAATATTTATAGTATTGTAAAGATACTTTGCGCCTATAAATCAAATGTTATACAACTTTACTATAAAGTTGTAGAATTCTCACTTATAAGGATAAAATAATAAGTATTTTCTTAATTTGATGTATTTTCGAGAAGTATTTTAAGCTATTGCTATTTAAAGACTATTTTATAGTATCAAATTTTGCCCCAATATTTAATTCCTTTTTCATTTCTATTTCTTCCTGATCTTCAAGCTCTTCCAGCTTTTTATCTTCTGCTTTTTTCTTTTTATTGAAATAGCCTCTCAACAGAAAATTATGTTTTGCAGCTTCTATAACTTCATTGAGTCCTTCGGTTCCTGTTTTTACATTTGTTAGGGTAGAATCAATCATTCGACCCATTTTTTCATCACTCACTAATTTAGAAAGCGCTCCTTTTCCATCATTCATTTTTATAGTGAATTTTTTAAATTCATTTGAACTGTTTTCAAGATTAGAAACCATGTTTTTTATACTGTTTCCAAATTCCTCATCGGATACTAATTTAGATAAAGCGCCATTTCCGTTATTCATGCTGTAACTGAACTGGGCAAGTTGAGCCGTAATAACGCCAGCATTATCAACACTCTTTTTTACGCTGACCATTAAATCATCCATTTCTATAGCTTGCTTTGAAGCTATATTATCGTTGTTTTCTACAATTACATTAGAGTTTTTCCCAGAGGATATGGTGAGCACTTTATCGCCCATTAAACCATCAGAACTAATGCTCGCAATAGCATCTTTCTTTATGTATTTACGAACTTCTTCTTTTATGATTAATTTAATTACTACAGATGTATCCGTAAGAAATTCAATTTCTTCCACTGTACCGATATTGATACCGGAAAAACGAACATTATTGCCTACTTCAAGTCCGTTCACCGAATTAAATTTCGAATTCAATTCAAATGTAGAGCCAAATAAATTTTTCTGTTTTCCAACAAAATATATTGTTGTAACAAAAAGTACTAACCCTATAATTACAAACATTCCTAATTTCCATTGGTATCCAGATTCTTTATTCATTTTATATTTTTTTATTGGTTATATGAAAAAAGAACGAACCCATTCGTCATCACTTTTTTCTAATTCTTCGTATGTTCCTTCGGTATGTATTACACCATCTTTTAGAATCACAAGCCGATCAGCAGTGTGTTTTGCACAAGCCATATCATGAGTAATAATAATCGAAGATGTTTTATGCTTTTTTTGAATTTCTAATAATAATTCGCTGATTTCTCTTGATGTTATTGTGTCTAATCCAGTGGTAGGTTCATCATATAATATGATTTCGGGTTTTAGAATAAGGGTTCTTGCAAGACCAATTCTTTTTCGCATTCCTCCTGATAATTCCGAAGGCATTTTATCAATTGCCTCAGCCAAGCCTACGCTTTCTAAAACGTCTTTTATTTGATTTTCTAATTCTTCTGCAGATAAATCTTTGGCGTGTCGTTTCAATGTAAATCCTAGATTTTCTCGAACACTCATGGAATCATACAGCGCTGCATTTTGAAAAAGAAAACCGATGCGAACTCTGATTTCATTTAGTTCAGCGATATCTATTTTTGTGATATCGGTACCAAATACATTTATTTCGCCTTCATCAGCAACCACTAAACCAACTAAACATTTTATGGTTATTGATTTCCCGGAACCTGATTTTCCTAAGACTACTAAATTTTCACCTTTATTTACAGAGAAAGTAACTCCTTTTAAAACCTCGTTTTTGCCGAAGGATTTATAAAGTTCTTTTATTTCTATAACTGGACTATTCGTTTTAGAAATAGGAGCAGGAGCTATTGTTGTTGTTTCTTGTATCATTTTAGAAAAATAAATCGGTTAATTGTACGGCAAGCATATCAATAATAAATATTGTTAGCGAAGCAGTCACTACGGCAGAATTAGCCGCTTTCCCAACACTTTCAGTTCCATTAGCCGCATTAAATCCTTTATAACAGCCAATCATTCCAATAAAGAAACCAAAGAAAAAAGTTTTCATAGTCGCCGGAAAAATATCTAAAAATGTAATGGATTCTAAAACTTGTGAGATGTAACGGTATAAATTAACATCACTATGAATATTTATTCCCACATATCCTCCAATAATCCCAATACCATCTGCATAAATCACTAAAAGCGGAATCATAAGTGTAGTGGCTAAAATCCTTGTAACGACTAAATATTTATACGGATTTATTGCTGAAACTTCCATCGCATCTATTTGTTCCGTCACTTTCATAGAGCCTAATTCAGCACCAATACCAGATGAAACTTTACCGGCACAAATCAAAGCGGTAATTACGGGCGCTATTTCCCGTATTAAAGAAAGAGCAACCATACTTGGCAACCAGGATTCTGCGCCAAATTTAGCCAATGTAGGTCTCGATTGCAGTGTAAGCACTAAGCCCATTATAAATCCTGTGATGGTTACTAATGGCAAAGATTTATACCCAATAACGTAACATTGTTTCATGAACTCCTTGATTTCATAAGGAGGTTTAATCACTTCTTTGAAAAAACGCGCTGCAAATAATGTAATGTTGCCCACATCATTGAAAGTTTCTTTCAAGTACGTTATTATGCTTTCTTTTCTGGCTGTTATTATACTATTCATTGGTCATTGTGTTTTTTATAAATGCGAATTAAGTATTGACTTAAAGTGAATCAGAAAAAATGGTTTGCTTTAAGACAACATTAAATCTCCTAACTTTTTCACCTTATCATGATGTACAGTTAATAAAAGTTGTTGTGATTTAAGGATAATAAGAAGCTCAACGGTAAGATGATCAATATTATCGGTCAAGGTTTCTTTATAACTTTTTATAGCTACAAATTCTTTATATTCAAGAGTGTTTAAAATATCTTCTCTGTCTTTATCGACAAGTTTTGCCTTGAAATTCATCCAAAGCTTCACAAAAAAGTTGTTTTTTTTAATCACATCCACAGGAATTCCGCCCATTTTTTGAACTTCTTCTACCAGTTCTGATTTAAAAATTTCACTTGTTTTTTGGAATTCAGAAAACAAATTTTTCAAATCACTTTCTTCTGTTACTATTGTTGCAGTTTCATAAACCTGAATTCTATCATTATTGATTTCAATAAGATTATTTAATACCACAATTGATTTCTCTTTATTCATCTTATTCTATTTTAACAGTGATTAAACTAGATTATACTGTACTACATTTATTTAAGATTGTCTGCTTTGCAAAGGTCATTATCAATGCCAAAAAATGTGTTATATAACTATTATTTAAAGTTGCATTATTCACACATTCAATAAATTGAAATTTTAGCATCAGAATTAAGCTTCTTTTTTAGTACCTGCAACTATCAAGACAACACCGCCTACAGCAAGTATAATTCCTATAATTGGAGACCATTTTATGGGATGATTAACTTCTTTGTTAATTTGAATTGGACCTATGTCAACTACTTTTTCAGTTGTTACATAATTAAAACTAGTATACAACAACATAATTATTCCTAAAATAATCATAACGATTCCTATAGTTCTTGTTTTCATTTTTAAAAGTTTTTAAGTTGATATATAATGGTATAAAGGTTGAATTATGCTCTTGAAAAGTATTCTTTAACAAAATTATGTTGCTGATTTACGTCCATTTTATCAGTGTCTTTAATCTCGAATTTAATTTTTATAAAACGGGTGTCTTCACTCAAAAGATCAAAGAGTTCTATTTTTGCATCAGTAGGTCCAAAGAGAATTACGCGTTTATAATTTTTTATGGCTTCGCCAATTTTTTTATAGTACTCAAAAAGTTGTTTTCTCTCTTTACTAAAATTTGAGTTTTCGGATTTTGCTAAACTTGCAATTTTTTCCTGATTGCTAAGTTCTGATTCAATAGTTTCAATTTCAAAATGCTTGGAAGTAAATTCCATTAAATGGGCCATGGAATGATCCATCCAAATGCCTAATTTCTTTGTTGTTTTCATAATTGTTTTTTTAGCGTTATGGGATGTAACTGTTATTATAATTAATGAATTACAATTATTTAAAGTTCAGTTATTTAATCTAAAAAAATATTACATTACTTTAGGTAAAGATTATATAATTTACATGTTTTAAGTAGGGTTTTTAATCCTAACAATTTGAATGAAAATTGAAATAATTCCTGCTTAGAAAAGCAATAATTATAATACCAAAAAGGGCTATTGTAAAAACAATAGCCCTTAACCAAACCTAAAAAAAACCAACCTAACCTTACTATTTTTATGAATCTACTGTTGTGGTAGATTTATCTTCTTCTATTTTTTTAGGAGTTATTTTACCAACTCTGCAATGACTTTTTGAAGCTGAATAAACTTCATTTTCTGAATTTTCCATGTTTTTTATATTTTTATTATTCTAAATATCTTCTTAGTGTCCAAGCCATTGTTTCGTGTGCTTCCATCAAACCTGTAAGGAAATCACCAGTTCCGGCATCTTTATTTTCTTCAGCACTTGTATCAACATCTTTTCGAAGATGAACAATAACTGTTTCATGATCTTCCAGTAATTCTTTAACCATTTCTTTTTGAGATGGATAATGATTAGGCGATTCTTTGATGATGCTTAAATCTGAAAACTCTTTCATTGTTCCAATAGTTTTTCCTCCTAATTTGCTGATGCGTTCAGCAATTTCATCTATTGAAGCTTCCAGTTGTGTATATTGACCTTCAAATAATTTGTGAAATTCCATAAAACTTTCGCCAGAAACATTCCAATGAAATTTTCTTAATTTAATATACAGTGTCATTTCATTCGCTAAAATTGACGATAGGATAGAAATGCTATTTTTTAAATGTTCTTGTGTAATTCCAATTTGTGGTTTCATATTTTCTATATTTAATATTTAATTGCCGCTACTTTTTTTAAGACTTTGTACACGTTTTTTTTAAATCATTCAAACGGTGTGCAACAATTAATAAAGTATCATTATAGTACAAAGGTCATTTGATTTCGCTCTAAAAGTATTATAAGATTGTAAAAATAAGTTACATGATTCACACCTTATGGGAGTATAAAAGCTATGTAATCAGTGTTTTTTGATTTAGTATTGAAGTTTTAATCAATTGATTAATCTATGTTTAAGCAATAGAAACTTCTTTAGCCAGATAAATTTCCTGAACAGCTTGTATCAGTTTTACACCTTCACCAAAGGGGCGTTGGAAAGCTTTTCGACCCATAATCATTCCGCTACCACCAGCTCGTTTGTTTATGACGGCAGTTTTTATGGCTTCGGCTAAATCAGTTTCACCTTTAGATTCTCCTCCGGAATTAATCATGCTGATTCGACCGGAGAAACAGTTCATTACCTGATAGCGGCATAAATCTATAGGATGATCTGAGGCTAATTTTGTATACATATCTGGATTTGTTTTGGCAAATTGTATTGTCGTTAAACCACCGTTATTAGTAGGTAGCTTTTGTTTAATAATATCTGCCTGGATAGAAACCCCCAAGTAATTGGCTTGACCGGTAATATCAGCAGCGGTATTATAATCGACACCGTTTTTAATAAATACATCATTTCTTGCGTAACACCAAAGAATAGTTGCCATACCTAAATTATGCGCTTCTTCAAAAGCTTTTGCCACTTCTATAATTTGCCTGTCTGATTCGGCTGAGCCAAAGTAAACAGTTGTGCCCACAGCTACAGCTCCCATATTCCAGGCATCTCGAACACTCCCAAACATGATTTGATCGTATTTATTGGGATAGGTTAGGAGTTCATTGTGATTGATTTTTACAACAAACGGAATTTTATGCGCATATTTTCTGGATAACATTGCCAGTCCTCCCATTGTGGAAGCCACCGCATTACAGCCCGCTTCAATGGCAAGTTTCACGATGTTTTCGGGGTCAAAATAAATAGGATTTGGAGAAAAAGAACTTCCCGCAGTATGTTCAATTCCTTGGTCTACGGGTAAAATCGAAATATAACCAGTATCCGAAAGTCGGCCATGATGGTACAATTGTGTCAAACTTCTAATCGTTTGTGCGTTTCGATTGCTTGGTAAAAAAACGGTATCTATATGCGAAGGATTGGGTAAATGAATTTGATCTTTCGAAATTGTTTTACAGATATGATTCAGTAAAAAGTCTTTTTCACTGCCTAATAAAGCTAGTAATTGCGCTATATTTTTCATCTTGAAACAGTCTAGATTTACAACAGTTGTTCCATTTTAAAATACTGATATAAAGATAGTTATATTTAATAATTTAAATCTTGTAAATGATTAAAAATTAAATTAATGGCTATGAAATGAAGTGTTTGTGAGTTTTAAAATGGATGAATTAATGTTTCTAACAAGGAAAAAATAACGTTTAAAAAAGGTCAAAGAATTTGAAAATTACTTATTTGTGACCAAGTAAAACGAAAAATAACTTTCTTTGAATCCGAAAAAACAAGGAAAGTTATATAGTGTATTGGACCTTTAAAACAAATTTGACTGTTTTGTTTGGCTATAAAATAGCTTCACATTGTATAAAGATACAGGTATTTTAGTGTAACCAATAATTTAATAGAGATCCGCTAAAATTGGATTTCAATTAAAATGAACTAAGTACTAGTATATTTTTATGATTCGTCTTTTGTTGTACGAACCAAACTGATTCCAGAAACGAAGAAAATAATACCCAGTACGCCGTAAATGATTAATGATTTAACATCTGTCATGTCGCCAGATGTTCCAGCAAATACTATTGCAGTATAAATAAGACCACCTATTCCAAGTGCGGTAAGTAATGCTCCAAAGATTCTTTTAAGATTCATAATTTTATTTTTTAAAGATTGATATTGTAATTTATTTTTATGTTTAACTTTCAAAGTCTACTTGATAAAAATAGAAATGCTTTGAGGTTTTATTAATTCAAGTGTTTGTACTTGAATTAATTACAAAGCAAATGTATTTCTGTTTGACTCTAAAAGTGTTACATAATTGTCAATAAAAGTTATATCATTCACACTTTAAAAAATACTACATTCTATCCATGTACCAATTTAATTGCTTTTCCATTTTTTGATATTTAAAAACAGAAGTGATTATTTTTTGTAAGCGAACAAAAGCGGTTTCGCTTTTTACCACATAGTCCACAGCTTTATGATGCATACAGTTTATGGCAACTTCAATTTTATCTTGGGAGGACAACATTATTACTGGAATTTCTGGATTGAAAGCTTTTATTTTATCTAATGTTTCAATTCCGTTCATTGCATTTGCAACTATACCATCAAGTTGATAATCTAAAATTACTACATCTGGATTGTTATTTATATTAGCGATGCACAGCTCTCCAGTAGAATAAGTTTCCACTGTAAAATCAGCATTTTCTAAAAATTCAATTTCTAAAGATTTTAAAAACAAGGCATCATCATCTACTAGGAATATCTTTATTTTAGTATCATTTTTCATTATATGGTATTTTTGATTATATTAAGTTCTTCTTGTAATTCTTGGCATGCTTGTAAACAAATTTCTTCAAGTTGCAGGACTAAGTCATCTATTCCTTCCATTTTTTCGTGCGCAATTGCAAATTCCTGAATTTTTTTCGCCATATTTTCAAAGTTAGGATTCATGCCCATTATGGCAAAAGACGGAATCATTTTATGCGCTGCAGCACCCAATAATTGCCAGTTTTTATCTTCTAAACTTTGTTTAATGGTATTAATTAACGGTGGAGTTTGTGTTAAATACAATGAAATCATTTCCATCATTAATGCTGGGTTTGATTTTGTTCGCTGATTTAAATAAATCAAATCAATACATTTAATTTTTTCCTCTTTAACGCTATTTTCTTCTATATTCTCATTAAGCTTAGCACTAAGTTTTTCAAGTTTTGGTTTTTTTAATATTCCAACAATCTTACTGTACAACAGCCTTTCATTAACTGGTTTTGCCAGATAATCATTCATTCCTACTGCTTTACATTTAGCTAAATCTACGGTTGTAACGTCAGCAGTTAAAGCGATTATAGGAATTTTAGAATTCATTGTTTTACGAATGTATTCTGTAGTTTCAAATCCATTCATTTCTGGCATTTGTAAGTCCATTAGAATGATATCGTATTCGTTTTCTTTTAATTTTTCGATGGCTATTTTACCATTTTCAGCAATATCTCTGGAAAATCCAAAGTCATCCAATAATGTTTTCATTAATAGTTGATTAAGAGGAATATCCTCAACAACTAATACTTTTATGTTTTTTATTTCAGTATCTAATTCTAGCAGTTCATTCTCTAATTCAGCGTCAGCATTTGTTTTTTGAAAACTCAATGTAAAACTAAACGTAGACCCTTCATTTACAGTACTTCTTACACGAATACTTCCTCCTTGTGGTTCCACTAATTGTTTCACTATGGCAAGTCCTAATCCTGTTCCGCCATATAATCTTGAAGTACCACTGGACGCTTGTTGAAAATTTTCAAATATTTTTCCAATTTTTTCTTCCGGAATACCTATTCCTGTGTCAATTACCGCAAATTCAATAATTACTTTATCATCATCCTCATGTAATAAATGAACACTTACCGTAATCTTTCCTTTAGAAGTAAATTTCACGGCATTACTCACCAAGTTTAAAATAATTTGGTGTAAACGAACGGGGTCACCTACAAGAACATCAGGAATTTTACTGTCATATTCTGTAATTAATTTTAAATTTTTTTCTTGAATTTTTGTTTCAAACAAATGAAGCATCGCTAATATTGAAGATTTCATTTTGAATGGTGTTTTCTCAAATGTCATCTTACCGGCATCAACTTTTGCTAAATCAAGGATATCATTAATAAGTACGATTAAGGCATCGCCACTCATTTTAATTGCGTTTAAATATTCTTTTTGTTTAGGCGTCAATTCTGTTTTTAAAACCACTTTAGTAAATCCGATGATTGCATTCATCGGTGTACGAATTTCATGGCTCATATTAGACAAAAATTGCTGTTTTGCTTTTACTGCATTTTCCGCTATAATGGTAGCACTTTCGGCATTTATTTTGGCTTCTTGTGCAATTTCGGTGGCTAATTCAGCAAAAACTCGTGCTTCTACAAGCTCTGTAGCAATTCTTTTTTGTTCTGTTACATCTCTGGCAACAATTACAACTCCAAGTACATCTCCTTTATCATCTTTATAAACCGAACCATTGAATAATACATCCGTCAGCTTGCCTTCTTTATGGCGAAGTGTAAGCGGGGAATCAGCTACGGAACCTTTCTCGAACACTTCTTGATATACTTCACGGGCTTTTTGTTGCTCTGTAAAATAATCGAAAAAATCAGAATCTGTAAGCTCATTACGCGTCATACCCGTAATGTTTACCAATGCCTCATTCATATCCGTAATTTTACCTTTGGTATTTATAGTTACCAATGGATCCCGACTAGCTTCAATCAAACTGAGAGAATATTGCGAAGCTAATTTTGCTGCGTAACTAAGTTCTTCCAGTTTTTTATTGGCAATTTGTTGTTTTTCCTTTTCTTGGTTTTGAAATAGAAGTTCTTTATTGGCAATCACTAATTCAGCCGCTCGTTTTTCTTTTTCATCATTTTGAAAAGCAAGCTCTTTATTGGCTACAACTAATTCAGCTTCACGGTTGTCTTTTTCATCATTTTGAAATAGAAGCTCTTTATTGGCAATGATTAATTCATTAGCTCTTTTTTCTTTCTCATCGTTTTGAAAAGCAAGCTCTTTATTGGCAATTGCAAGTTCAGCCGCTCGTTTCTCTTTTTCATCATTTTGAAATAGAAGTTCTTTATTAGCAATGATTAATTCATTAGCTCTTTTTTCTTTCTCATCATTTTGAAAAGCAAGCTCTTTATTGGCAATTACCAGTTCAGCTGCCCTTTTTTCTTTTTCATCGTTTTGAAAAGCAAGCTCTTTATTGGCAACCCGTAAATCTAAAGCCCATTTTTGCTCAGCAATATCGCGGGCAACAATTACGACTCCTAATACACTTCCCAGATCATCTTTATAAACAGAACCATTGAATAATACATCTGTCAATTTTCCGTCTTTATGCTTCAGTGTAAGCGGGGAATCTGAAACAGAACCTTTTTCATACACTTCCTGATACACTTCACGTGCTTTTTGCTTTTCGGTGAAATAATTGAAAAAATCAGAATTAATTAAATGATCGCGATTCAGCCCCGTAATATTTACTGTAGCTTCATTTACATCCGTAATTTTCCCTTCAGGATTTATTGTAATTAACGGGTCCAAACTTGCTTCAATAAGACTTCTGGCGTATTGTGATTCTTGAGTTTTTATAGTTTCTATATTTATTTATAAAATTGACTTGATTTTTTTTTCTATTTTAAGTTACCAATTTCTTCAATTGGGTTGCGTCTTTTATCTTTCAATTGTTTAAAATGGGAAGGTGAGAGGCCGGTAACTTTTTTAAATTGGCTGGATAAATGTGCCACACTGCTGTAGTTCATTTTCCAAGCTATTTCAGTGATGTTTAATTCACCATAAATAATCAGCTCTTTTATACGTTCAGTTTTGTGTGAAATTATAAATTGCTCGATTGTAGTTCCTTGCACTTCCGAAAATAAGTTGGAGAGGTACGTATAGTCGTGATTTAATTGTTGACTCAGATAATCAGAAAAATTAATTTTTATATTCTCTGTTGAATGGTGAACCATCTGGATAATTACATTTTTTATCTTTTCGATTAGCATGGATTTTTTATCATCCATTAATTCAAGTCCGGAGTCCAAAAGTGCTCTTTTTAAAAGTTGCCTCTGGTCCATAGAGATATTTTCCATGATTTCAACTTCACCTAAATCTACAACCATGAAGTGTAGTCCAAGTTTTTTTAATTCTTCTTTTACCGCCATCTTACAGCGATTACTTACCATGTATTTTATGTATAGTTTCAAAGATATTTCGTTTACAGTTTAGAAAAATTATTTTTTTTCAGGTTAAAGTTACATTATATATTCTAATGAATAATTTATTAGAAGGATATCCATCTATTATTCTCTTAAATCGTAGTTTTAAATATTAAAACAGTGAAAAATAGCGTATTATTTTTTTTGGATGACATAAATAAGCTGTGCTTTCATAAAGCATAATTAATTTTCGTACCCACTTTTTATAGTTGTTGAAATCATTTTGAATTGCACATTTGCATTAAAGGAATGTGTGGAGTGAGCCGGAATTATTATTCCTTCTCCTAATTTAAGCAGGTGTTTTATTTCGTTGATAAAAATCTCGGCTGTTCCGTCGATTATTTGCACATAATTATCAAAAGGTGATGTTCTTTCCGATAATTCTTCGCCAGCATCAAATGATAAAGCAGTTATGTTTCCGGTAGTTTTTTTAATTATGGTTCTGCTTAAAACAGCATTTGGTATATACTGTATAATTTCAACTATGATGTGTGATTGGGATTTTGTTAACTCACGGTTATCTATAGGTTTATTTTTATATTGCATATTGACTATTTAATTGCTCTTCGATAAGTTGAGATTTTGTGAAGGTAGTCGCTTTAAACCCAATTACGCTATATAATCGTATAAAAGAGTTGATTTTGGCCGAAAAGAGTCAATAATGAGATAGCTCGTTTGTTTACATTATCAAAGATGTTGATAAACAGAATCTTTTTTCATAATAAATCAGTGTGGGACAAATTAGTAAAGCCTCTTTAATCTAAACTTAGATTAAAGAGGCTTTCTGGGGCATAAAAGGGTTTATACTCGGGATTTGTTTTTATCAAAAAATTAATTCATCGAAAAAGGAGTGACCCAATCCAATGATTTAATTGAGGAAACTTTATTTTCTTGATTCATTGAAACACGAAGTTCTTTATTGGCTACTTTCTTTGAATACAGTGCTTTGTAGCGAAAAATTGTTGTTCCATCAAAATTATTTTTGTAAATCTCAACTAATTGAAGATCAATAAAAGTCCCATAATACTGGCGGAATCTAGTACAGGTTTTTGTCAATCTTTCCTCTGTTGTATTCTTGATGACAGATTCTGTTGCTTCACTTTGGTTGAAAGGTTTGAATTTAGAGGTATTACAAGTCATTAAAACTCTCTTTCCTAATTCATAGGCTTTGTTTTTTTGGCTTTCATTAACTTCGGATAAACCAAGTTTTTCAATTTTAGCTTTCTCCGGTTCAGCAGTTGTAACCACTTTTTTTGATTTACATCCAATGAGCAGAAGAATACTGAATACAATAATTATTTTTTTCATATTTATATAATTTTTAATAAGATATTCGGATCTGGACAGTTCTTTAAATAATGCTTCAAGTCATTTTCACTGCAAACTCCAGGATAATCACCAAATGTTTGTGAAATTTCTTCAATAATCTGAAAATGTAAATGAGGTGCATAATCTCCATTCACGGAAGCATCTCCTAAAGTCGCTATTTGTTGTCCTTTTTCGAAAATATCACCAATTTTAATATCGCTGATACTTTCTAACGAAAGATGACCGTATAAAGTATAAAAACGTTGATTTTCTATTTTATGTTCTAAGATAATCGTTGGACCATAATCTCCTACACCAGTATTGTAATTAAAACTATGAATAAATCCATCAAGTGCCGCTAATACTGGAGTTCCGGCTTTAATCCATAAATCTAAACCGATATGGATATTTCGTTCCTCAGTTTTAGAATCGTTGAAAATATCACTGCGTTTGTATAGATTTCTAATTTCATTATACCCACCAAAAGCAACTTTTGCATTGTTTTCGTCTAAATAGTTTTCGATATATTTTTCAAAATCATTTGCAGTTTCAATAGTCCGTTTTGTAAAGTTTTCATTTTGTATCGATAAATCCAGTGGGATGTATTGGTCGTAATCTATTGATTTGTCTATCACTTTTACATTTTGGATGTCTTTTAAGATAGTTTCCAGTGCGGTCATAATTTGTATTAATTTTTATAATTCTTAAATTTAAAATAAAAAATGGCAACATAAAAATTTAGGTAGTATTATAACTTTTAATTGTGAAAAATGTTTCTAAAAAAAATGCCAATATGAAATTTCATATTGGCATTCTAATACTTTGTCGACATAATAATGGGATATTACTTTTTGATCTCCACTTTAGCTTCACCACCGGAAAGTTCTACGCTGGTTTTAGTTTTTCCATCTTTTGTAGTCACACTTACACCATCGGTAGCTACTTTTATTGATGTGCTATCTTTAGCTTCGGTAGTGACAGTTGTAGTTGTCTCACTTGAAGTTTCAGTTTGTGTTGCTGGAACTGGAGTTTCTTCTTTTTTCTTGCAGGAAACAATCGCAAGTAGTGATAGGATTCCTAAAAACAATGATGCTTTTTTCATATTTTATGTTTTATGGTTATTAGCCAATTAATTGATTTACAATTTACTGTTTTAAATCTTTAAAAGAGAAAATTGGTTTATTATTTTTAAAAAAAAATCCCAATCGTAAAGATTGGGATTTTAATTTATAATATTAGTTCTTAATACAAATTTGGATATTTCGAAGGATTAACTTCATTCATCATTGCATAGACTTTTTCAAAAATATCCTCTGCAGAAGGTTTTGAAAAATAGTCTCCGTCCGTTCCATAAGCAGGTCTGTGTGCTTTTGCAGTTAAGGTTTGCGGTTTACTGTCTAAATAGTTATAGGCGTCTTGTTGCTCAATTATTTGTTGTAAAATATAAGCTGAAGCTCCGCCTGGAACATCTTCGTCAATAACTAGTAAGCGATTTGTTTTAGCAATACTTTTTACCACATCTTGGTTGATGTCAAATGGTAGTAAAGACTGTAAATCGATAATCTCACAATCAATACCTACTTCAAGAAGCTCATTTGCTGCTTGTTGCACTAATCGCAATGTTGAACCGTATGAAACTAACGTAATATCAGCACCTTCTTTCAACGTTTCCACAACACCAATTGGAGTTTTGAATTCGCCATAGTTCAAAGGCATTTTTTCTTTCAATCGGTAACCATTTAGGCATTCGATTACTAATGCGGGTTCATCACATTCTAACAAACTGTTATAAAATCCTGCTGCTTGAGTCATATTTCTTGGAACTAATACATGAATTCCTCGTATAGCATTTATGATCATTCCCATAGGAGAACCGGAATGCCAGATTCCTTCTAAACGATGACCACGGGTACGGATAATTAATGGCGCTTTTTGTTTTCCAACAGTACGGTATCTTAGTGTTGCTAAATCATCACTCATGATTTGTATTGCGTACAATAAATAATCTAAATATTGAATTTCAGCAATTGGGCGTAAGCCTCTTAATGCCATTCCAATTCCTTGACCTAATATGGTAGCTTCACGAATTCCGACATCGGCAACACGTAATTCTCCATATTTTTCCTGCATTCCTTCTAAACCTTGATTCACATCACCAATATTTCCGGCATCTTCACCAAAAATTAATGTTTCAGGATATTTTGTAAAAATAGCATCGAAATTATCACGTAAAATCATGCGGCCATCCGTATCTTCTTTGGCATTTTCTGGATATACCGGAAGTACTTTTTCTACAGAAAAGACATTTAAATCTGTTTCTGAAAATAAGTTACTGCTAAATTTTTCCTGTGTAGTTTTAGTATAAGAACTGATCCATTGTGACAATTCTTCTTTACCGTTTTCATTTAGGATTAAGCGTAAAACTTTACGTGCTGTAACTAGAATTTCCTTTTTCAACGGTGATTTAATACTATTTAAATCAGATGTGAATTGTAAAATTCTATCTTTATTTTTACTGGTTTCAGCTATTTTTTCTAATAATCCCACCAGTTGTTTTTGCTCTTCAATAATAGGTTCAATAAATGCATTCCAGGCAGCTTTTTTACCTTCTAAAACATCTTTTTTGGCTTGAGCATCAATAGCATCAATTTCTTCTGGTGACGCAATATTGATGGCAATCATCCATAATTTCATTTGGCGGATACAATCAAAATCTCTTTCCCATGCCAAACGATTTGCATCTTTATATCTTTCATGAGAACCTGAACTAGAATGTCCTTGTGGTTGTGTCAATTCATTTACGTGAATTAAAACAGGAATGTGGTTTTCACGGGCAATATCAGCAGCTTTTTCGTAAGTAGCAATTAAGTCAGCATAATCCCAACCTTTTACTTTCAGTATTTCATAGCCATTACTGCCATTTTCTCTTTGGTATCCTTTTAAAATCTCAGAGATATTTTCTTTAGTAGTTTGGTGTTTTGCATGTACAGAAATTCCATACTCATCGTCCCAAACGCTCATAACCATAGGCACTTGTAATACACCTGCAGCATTTATGGTTTCAAAAAATAAACCTTCAGAGGTACTTGCATTTCCTATTGTTCCCCATGCAATCTCATTTCCTTCATTAGAAAAATTAGCCGCATTTGGTATTCCAGAAACTTGTCTGTATATTTTTGAAGCTTGAGCAAGTCCTAATAATCTTGGCATTTGTCCAGCCGTTGGAGAAATATCAGCACTTGAGTTCTTTTGTTTTGTTAAGTTTTTCCAAGTTCCGTCTTCGTTTAAACTATGAGTGGCAAAGTGACCGCCCATTTGTCTTCCTGCTGACATTGGCTCTTGTTCAACATCTGTATGACCATATAAACCTGCAAAAAATTGTTGCACGGTTAATTCTCCAATAGCCATCATAAAAGTTTGATCACGATAATACCCGGAACGGAAGTCACCATTTTTAAAGGCTTTTGCCATGGCTAATTGTGGTACTTCTTTTCCATCACCAAAAATGCCAAATTTAGCCTTTCCAGTCAATACTTCTTTACGTCCTAAAAGACTGCATTCTCTACTGATTATAGCTAACTTATAGTCATTCAGCACCTCGATTTTGAAATCTTCAAATGTCAATGTAGTATTGGTTTTTTCTTTTATCATAATTGAAAAGTATAACTTTGTGAGGCAAATTTACTTAAAAACTAGCTATTTTCATAATTCATTAAAAAAAATATAATTTAATTATTGCAATTTATTCTAATAAAAAGAACTTTATTTTTTTGTTATATGTAATTTTAAATTCATTTTAATGAGAATAGTTTAATGAATAATGAAAATTATATTGGATTAGAACCATTTTCGATTAAAAAGATTGATTAATGTTTTAGGCGAAAAAGTAACTATAAATCGTACTTTCTCGTTATAATTATTTTGCGCTATTTCCCATCCATTATTCGAATATACAGGAAAATACAGCTCAAAGTAATCTGTAACAAGGTTGAGACGAATCCCGCTGTCGTATAAAAACTTTGCATTTTGGCTTTTATTTTTAATAAAACCGACATCTCCATAAATTTCTATCCAGTTCCATATGCTCACACTTGCATTTAAACTGGTAATCCATCTATTAGCATACGGAGTATCCATTTTTGATTTAAAACCACCTTCTGCCATTATGAATTGTTGACTGTAAAAACCAGTGCTCTCTGAACGTCCAAAATAATTATAATCAAACAAATAATCGGTAGGTCGGTCTGATGCGAAACTAAAAAAATCAGATTCGGTTTTGTTGTATAAAAAACTACCTGCATAGAATCGCAAATTAATTTGACGATTGTTTTCAAAAAGCTTTCGATATTCTATTTCTCCGTTTACTTTTCCAAACTTCCCCGAAATTTGAATATCAGAACTAAAATTGAAATGATTCGTTACTTCGGTTTTTGTATTGACATAGCGTGCGTCAAAAATGGAATAATTAGATGGGGCATTGTCCATTGTAAAAGCACTTTTTTCCTTGTTTACGATAACTTGTCGCAAAAGAATCAGTTGTTTTCTGTTATCTCTGAAATTAGGCTCCCGAATTCGCAATTGAACCATAGGATTTATTCTCAGGTAAGAAGCATCTTGCGCATAATGAAAGTAAGAACCGCTAACAGAATATTTTACATTATAAAGCGTGCTGTTTCGATAATTCTGATTAACTGCAAATGAAACTAATCCAGATAAATTATTAGATTTAGTAGAGTAGGATGGATTGATGTCAAATGTGAATGGCTTGTCCAAAATAGTTTTATTATGCAATCGTATTCCGGGAGTTATTCCGTCGTATAAATTATAATATATAGACGGAACGTATAAAACTTGATTGTAATAAGGATCTTCTAAATCTTTTAAAAACACAAACTTAACCGGACGGTTATTCGGAAAAAAACCATCTAGTTTTTTCCAGTTATTTCTTAAATTATATTCAGGGACTTCATTCTTTAAATTTAAAATAATTTTATCTGCACCATTTCTCGGAAACGTAAAAGTACTGTCGCATTCTTCAATATCCAGCCATTGTTTAAAAACTACCGCGCCTTTTTTTGTACCATAAACAGGGATGGGAATAGGAGTTTCTGTCTTGTTTATTACTGAAAAAGTGATGCTGTCTTTGGTTTTCTTAACACTGGAAAATTTATAGTCAATAATAGCTCTGGAATTAATTATGGTATTGAAAAACCAATTAATGTCTTTGTCGGTATTTGATTTTAATATAGTTTCAAAATCTGTTTTGGAAACTTGTTTGATCTGATTTTGATTGTAAAATTGTTTGATACTGGCAGGTACAGCATCATTTTGTAAATAATCATCTAAAAATCGAATACTTAATCCGGAACGATATTTACTGGCTATTTGTTCATTGAATTTTATCAACGTGTTTTTTGGATCTCCAAGTGCTTGATCCAGGTTTTTTCGAGCCATCAGCATATAGAAATAACTATACTGATCATTAAAACCAATATTGGCAATATTATAACTCTTCAATAGTCGGAGGTTAGACACACTTCCCATCATTTTAGTATTTGGGTGATTTTCATCCATATACTTCATCATGGCATAAACCTGCAAACCATCATATATCCAATTGTCTTTTCGGGGGTCTAATTGTAAACTTGTTTTTAAATATTCATTCAGATAGGTTTTCAGAAATTTAATTTCAAAAAGAAATTCATCTGAAAAGGGACTTATAAAAGAAGGAAGCTGATTCAAGCCATAAAAAGGATTTCTCTCATAATCCGTTTGAGAAACAATAATCTTTTCATGTGGATATTTTCCAATTAAATCGTTTGCAAAATTCACAATTCGATCGATTACAATCGCTTTTTGAATATTATCTAATTTATTGTTTCTTAAATCGGTCAGTACTTCAATAGCACTATTTGTATAACTTTCAAAATGGGTTTTTGGCTCTATGATAAGATTGAAATCGGCCCTGTTATTTCCCGATAATTTATAATTTATAAAAGGGTCATTAACACTTGATTTACTGCTTTTTAAATCAGAAATAGCTTCGAAATTTTTAGGTGTTTTTAAATCAATTTCAAAACTTGAATAAGCATTGGCAATATCATCTAAATTGGTATTACTGTAGCGTATAAAATCATGATTTTCATAACGGGCTGGCGTAAGAAACCAGTTTTTAAGGTGTATAATTCCGTTATTATTGTATCCGTATTTTGTGAATTTATCGCTTGGAATTTTAGTTAGATAAGTCAGCTGCAAAACAATTTTTTGATTCGGAAGTAAATTTTGGCTTAATTTAATTTCAATCAAATCAGGATTTCTATCTGGTCTTTCCCATGATAAAACCAATTTATTTGCATCTAAAATGATTACATTTTTCGTGCTTCCGCGCTCTTCTTCTTTCGCTAAGTGAAAACCTCTATAAAACTCATCAGAAAAACGTTTGGCTAAAGGAGTATTTTTAGTAGAAAAAGCATTATTCCAATCGTTCAGTACAATCGAGGTTAACGTATCGTTTGACTGATTAAAAAAAGTAATTTGTTGTTGAATATTCAACGTTTTATTCTCCGTATTTAACTCAGCCGTTATATCAGAATGATGTTGTGCATATTGCTTTACAGAAAGTAATAAAACAAGAGCATAAAACGTAATTTTAAAGAATGAGTTCAAATTCAGATATTAATTTATTAAAAAAATAAATATACTTTTTTTTAGAATAAAACACTATAAAAACAGTCTAATTAACATAAAAAAAGCTGTTGATTAGACAGCTTTTTTGTTAAAAATTAGGGGTTAAATCGTATTTTTTATAGAACTTATCCAGCACATCAACCACTTCATCTTCAGTATCCACAATTTTGAATAAATTCAAATCTTCGGCACTTACGGTATGTTCTTTTTCTATTAAAACTGTTTTTATCCATTCAATTAATCCCGACCAAAAGCTGGTTCCAACCAATATAATAGGGAATTTTGCAATTTTTTTTGTTTGAATCAAAGTAATCGCTTCAAACAACTCATCCATGGTTCCAAAACCTCCTGGCATCACCACAAATCCTTGGGAATATTTAACAAACATTACTTTTCGAACGAAGAAATAATCAAAATTCAAGTTTTTATCGCTGTCAATATACGGGTTGAAATGTTGCTCAAAAGGCAATTCAATATTCAACCCTACCGATGTTCCTCCACCTAAATGCGCTCCTTTATTTCCCGCTTCCATAATTCCCGGTCCACCACCGGTAATCACACCGTAGCCGGCTTTACTTATTTTGTAGGCAATTTTTTCTGCCAATAAATAATTAGGATCTTCGGGTTTCGTTCTGGCAGATCCAAAAATACTCACACACGGACCAATGCGTCCCATACTTTCATAACCGTTTACAAACTCGGCCATAATTTTAAAAATCGCCCAACTATCATTGGTTCTAATCTCGTTCCAAGTCTTTCTTTTTAACCGGTCTTGGATTACTTTATCCTCATCATTATCAAAATCTTCTAATCTCATATTCTCTATTTTATAATCTTATTTTTTTTGGAGCTAATTCCTGCTATCCTTTTCAATCTTTATTGTTTAAAAAAACAATAAAGGATTTTCATTACTATCAGGGCTAAGTAAATTTAATACGTTTGTTCTTCAATTGATTTAGTTATTTTGGATATAACTTTACCTGTATGTTCGGTAGTTTTTGATTCTATAAGCATTATTAAACATTCGTCAGTTGATGAAACTCTATGGTTAATACCTTTTTTCACCACAAATAAATCTCCTTTTTTCATAGATAATTTTGGCTCGTTTTCAATTTCCATTAAAAGCTCGCCTTCTACAATATAAAATAATTCATCTTCATTTTCGTGATTATGCCATGGCAGATCTTGGCCCTTAATTTTAGCTACTTTGATAAATTGATCATTAACTTCGCCAATTATTTTAGGTGAAAAGTAGTTTTCGACACTACTGAACGCTTTTTTTAAATTCATAACTTAACGAAATTATTTTTTATATTTATAGATACTAAAGTAACTCTTTTTTCAAAAACTGCGCCGTATAGCTCTTCTTAATTTTTATAATTTCTTCGGGAGTTCCTTTGGCAATAAGTTGTCCGCCGCCTTTTCCTCCTTCAGGTCCAATGTCTATAATGTAATCGGCCAGTTTAATCACATCCATATTATGCTCGATAATCAATATCGTATTTCCTTTATCAACCAGTTTATTAATCACTTCCATCAACACTCTGATGTCTTCAAAATGCAATCCTGTTGTAGGTTCGTCCAAAATGTAAAACGTATTTCCGGTATCTTTTTTAGATAATTCTCCGGCCAGTTTAATACGTTGTGCTTCACCACCGGAAAGTGTAGTGCTTTGTTGGCCAAGAGTTATATAGCCCAAACCAACATCCTGAATGGTTTTTACTTTTCTGTAAATTTTCGGAATCATTTCAAAAAACGGAACCGCTTCATCCACCGTCATATTCAACACATCCGAAATGGATTTCCCTTTGTATCGAATCTCCAGTGTTTCTCTGTTAAAACGCTTTCCTTGACAGGTTTCACATTCTACATAAACGTCTGGCAAAAAGTTCATTTCAATCGTTCGCACACCAGAACCTTCACAGGTTTCGCAACGTCCGCCTTTTACATTAAAACTAAATCGTCCCGCTTTATATCCGCGAATCATACTTTCAGAAGTCATCGTAAACAGATTTCTGATTTCGGTGAAAACTTCGGTATAAGTTGCCGGATTTGAACGTGGTGTTCTCCCAATCGGGCTTTGGTCAATATCAATCACTTTATCGATATGTTCCAATCCTTCTATTTTTTTATACGGTTGCGGTTTCTTGACACCGTTGAAATAATACGCGTTCAAAATAGGGTAGAGCGTTTCATTAATCAATGTCGATTTTCCACTTCCCGAAACTCCGGTCACACAAATCATTTTACCCAAAGGTAATTCTATCGAAACATTTTTCAAGTTATTTCCTGTTGCACCAGTCAGTTTTAAAAACTTCCCATTTCCCTCACGGCGCTTTGCAGGAACCTCGATTTTCATTTCGCCGTTCATATACATCGCTGTAATAGTATGATGTTTCAGAATTTCGGCAGGCGTTCCTTTGCTGATGATTTCGCCTCCATATTTTCCTGCTTTTGGTCCAATATCAATCACATAATCCGCACGTTCAATCATGTCTTTATCGTGTTCCACCACAATTACAGAGTTTCCAATATCTCGTAATTGTTCCAGAGAATGAATCAGTTTATCGTTGTCTCTTTGGTGCAAACCAATACTTGGCTCATCCAAAATATACAAAACACCAACCAACTGTGAACCAATTTGGGTAGCCAAACGAATACGTTGTGCTTCACCACCCGAAAGTGATTTGGAGCTTCGGCTTAAAGCCAAATAATCCAAACCTACATTCATCAAAAAGTTCAATCGGTCCTTAATCTCTTTGATTACTTCAGTAGCGATAATCTTTTGTTTGTCAGATAAATGATTTTCTAAATCCAAAAACCAAGCGGTTAAATCCGAAATGTCCATATCGCACAATTCGGTAATATTTTTTTCATTGATTTTAAAGAATAGCGCCTCTTTTTTCAAACGAGAACCTTCGCAAACAGGACATTTTATTTCGTCCATGAATTCCTTTGCCCAACGTTTTATGGTTGTAGAACCGCTTTCGTCATGTTGGTTTTTTATGAAATGCGAAATCCCTTCAAAATCAATTTTGTATTCTCTGGCAACGCCTAAATCTTTGGAGTTGATGGTGAATTTTTCTTTTCCACCATTCAAAATCATTTCCATTGCTTCCGCTGGAATAGTTTCCACAGCATCTGTCAATTTGAAACCATATTTTTCTCCAATAATTTCCAATTGCTTAAAAATCCAAGAGGATTTGTATTCGCCCAAAGGAGCAAAACCACCCGCTTTTATCGATAATTTCGGGTTTGGAATTATCTTTTTGGTGTTGATTTCGTTTACCATCCCTAAACCGTTGCAATGATCACAAGCTCCTTTTGGAGAGTTGAAAGAGAATAAATTCGGTTCGGGATTCTGGTATGAAATTCCGGTAGAAGGACACATCAAATTCCGGCTAAAAAAACGCACTTCATTAGAATCTTGGTCTAAAACCATCAATACATTCTCTCCGTGATGCATGGCTGTATTGATACTTTCAGTCAAACGTTTTTCGTTATCTGGCGTATCTTCAATCACCATTCGATCCACAACAATTTCTATATCGTGGGTTTTATAACGATCTAATTTCATCCCTAAAGTAATATCCAGCACATCGCCGTTTACGCGAACTTTTAGGAAACCTTGCTTGGCAATTTGTTGGAAAAGCTCAGCATAATGTCCTTTTCGAGCACGTATAACTGGCGCTAAAATATTAATGCGTTTTCCTTTAAAATCATGAATAATCAAATCCTTGATTTGCTCATCAGAATAGGAAACCATTTTTTCACCTGTATTGTAACTGTATGCATCAGCACCACGAGCGTATAACAAACGCAGGAAATCATAAATCTCAGTGATAGTTCCCACTGTGGAACGCGGACTTTTACTGGTCGTTTTTTGCTCAATAGCAATTACTGGGGAAAGTCCGTCGATTTTATCCACATCGGGACGTTCCAAACCGCCCAAAAATTGACGCGCATAAGCAGAAAATGTTTCTACATAACGGCGTTGCCCTTCGGCATAAATCGTATCGAAAGCTAAGGAGGATTTCCCAGAACCTGAAAGACCGGTAATTACAACCAGTTTTTCACGAGGAATGGAAATATCTATGTTTTTTAAGTTATGAACGCGAGCGCCTTGAACTTCAATGGTATTGTCTTTGTCTAGCATAATTTTTGCAAAAAAGCAAAGTTACCATTTTGATTTATTCTTTCAATAGAACACTTTAGAAGTTTATGTTAAATTAGGATATAAAAAACGCTAATTGTAGTTAGCGTTTTCTTTTTCTGGTTGCCATGTAATCCTCGACGGCCTCTCTGGTTGTAAGCCAGTTCCGACCTTCTTTGTAGGCATCAATCTTTCCTGTTCTAGCCAATAAACTTATGTATTCTTGGCCGTAAGGCATATTAGGTTCTTGAACTAAATTTGAAATTGCTACATATTCTTTGTCATTTCCTGGCAATGCATTAATGTAAATATTCAGTGTTCTCTCAAGAGATTGGCACATCAGCAGGGTTAATTTTTGATAATTACCACCATTTGCTTTATTCAATGCTTCGTAGTATTTCTTTCTGTCATTTTTTAAAATTATAGCAGGCGGAAAACCGGAACGCATCAGTAATAAATTCATTGCCAATCGAACCGTACGACCATTTCCATCAAAGAAAGGATGTATCCAAACTAATTTATGATGAAAGACGGTTGCTAGTTCAATATCATTAAGCTCTAATGGATTTGTATTGATAAAATCAATTAGTTCATCCAATAAATCCGAAACTTTATTTGCATTTGGCGGTGTGAAATTAGCGCCAGTAATGCGTACACCTCCATTACGAATGCGTCCCGCAAAGTCATCTTCTATAGAACGTAAAACGAAACCATGCAAAGACAAAATATCTATACTCCTTAAATTATAATCTTCATTTACAATAGAATATAAATAGTCAATGGCTTTATCATGATTGTGAGTTTCAAAATGTTCTCTAAGCGATTTACCTTTAATGGTAATACCTTCTTGAATGACCATTTGTGTCTCCCGAAGGCTCATTGTATTTCCTTCAATACTATTAGAGTTATAGGTCCATTCAATGGAAAGGCTTTCTCTGATTTTATGCAAAGCGATATTTGGCAATGGTCTGCTGGTTTGCAGAACTTGCTTTTTTTCATACAATCTTTCAAAAGTTGTTTGAAATTCTTCTCTATAGTTTAGGTCTATCTTCCACATAACCACAAAGATACTTCTTATTATCGGATATTTTATAATTTAACACTATCCGATATTAAAATTATTCTATCGTCATTGATTTTAGTTTTGTTCTATAGGCTTCCAGCGCCACAGATTTAGAAATAAAACCATAATATCTTCCGTCTTTAAGAACGGGTAAGAAGGCTTTTTTCGATTTTTCGAATTTATTCATGACCATTTCCATGCTGTCATCAGGAGAAATGATTTCTGTAGGTTCTATCATTATTTCTCTAACCAAAGTATATTTTACTCGGTATGTATTGAATATTATTTCTCGAATATCATTAAAGTGAACAATACCCAATAAGTTTTTTTCAGTATCAACCACTGCAAAAATCACTTGATTGGAATGCGAAATTAAATCTACCAGTCTTTCTAAATTCTCATCAGGGGAAACCGTTAAATAATCCGTTTGAATTATGGAAGTCGTCTCTAAAGTCGAAAGGATATTAGTGTCTTTATTGCTGGTAAAAGCATGCCCTTTTTTAGCTAAATTCTTAACATCCATAGAATGTTTTTCAAATCGTTTTGAAATCGCAAAACTAATGGAAGCCACAATCATCAAAGGAATCATCAAGTTATATCCTCCTGTAATTTCAGCAATTAAGAATATCGCAGTCAAGGGAGCGTGGAACAAACCACTTAAAATTCCGGCCATTCCAACCAAAGTAAAATTACTGACAGGTAATTTAGTAAGTCCTGTCAGATTTAAAAATTTAGAGAAAAAGAAACCAACATAAGATCCCAAAAATAGGGAAGGAGCAAAATTTCCTCCGTTTCCTCCACTTCCCAGAGTAATTCCAGTTGCAAAAACTTTCAGCATCATGGTCAAACCTACAAATACCAATAAAGCCCAACTATTGTCTCGGAAACCACTAAATAATGTGTTTTCCAATAATTTCCCGGGATCATTGTCAGATATTGTTTTAATACTTTCGTAACCTTCACCAAAAAGCGTCGGAAAAATAAAAATGAGAATGGCTAAAATCGAAGAACCAAACAACGCTTTTTTATAAGGTGATAATTTGAGTCTCGCGAAAAAATGTTCTACTTTCTGAAAATTACGGGAATAATAAACCGAAATAAATCCGGTAAACAAACCTAAGAGAACATAGAAAATAATGTTATGATAATCGAAACTTTGTTGTTGTTTGAACGAAAGCAAAATTTCTTCATCTAATGCAATTACTGAAACTAAAGCACCTGTTGCAGCTGCAATCATAATGGGTGTAAATGCTGCAATACTAACATCAACCAACAGCACTTCGATTGCAAATAAAACTCCGGCAATTGGCGCATTAAAAGCAGCAGCGATACCAGCGGCTACACCACAACCGATAAGTAGCGTTCGGTCTTTATAACTTAATTTATATTTTTGGGCATAATTCGAACCAAAAGCAGCACCAGTAATTACAATCGGGCTTTCTAAACCTGCAGAACCTCCTAAACCAACTGTCAGGGAACTTGTGACGATTTGAGCATACATTTGTTTTTTTGGGATAATACTCGCTTTTTTTGCAACAGCATATAAAATTTGTGAAGTTCCTTTTTGGATAGTTCCTCCCAAAACTCTTTTGACAACAAAAACAGTAAGCAGAATACCAATTATCGGCAAAATACTATTGATGAATCCCAATTTTAAAATTCCACTGACATAGGTAGCAAAAGAAAAGACCCAGTGCGCAAAAGTTTTTAAAACGATAACAGCAAATGCAGCCGAAATACCAACCAAAACCGCCGATAAAAATATAAACTGCTTTGGCGTCAACATAGATTGCGCAAAAGCTATTATGGTTTCTAATTTCGAAATATATTTTTTGAACATGATAATTTTTAAAAGGGGTGCAAAACTACTATTATTTTAATTTCAACAAATATTTTTCAACGCTTCTTTTGTGCTTAATGGTTTTAAATTACTGTTTTCTACAAACTGTCTCACAATTTCGGGATTTGACTTTGCATATTCCCGTAACGCCCAGCCAATTGCTTTTTGAATAAAAAATTCCTTAGAATAAGCTAGTTTAAGACATTCTGAAAATAAAAAATCAGTATTCGTTTTTTGTTTGTAACCCAATTGAAATAAAATAGCGCTCCGGTTCAACCACATATTCTCTGAATTTGAAAATCGTTCTATTACATTTTTGGTTTCTAATGGAAATTCCAAAAGATATTCTCCCAAAATGTACTTAGCAATCGTATCGACGCTGTCCCACCAAGAATTGTTCAGAATTAGTTTTTCAATCAGTTGAATATCTTCTTTTTTATAATTTCCTTTGAGTTCTTTTATCAAGATTTCAATCGCACAATAATGAAATTCCCGCTCTTGTATTGAATATAAATCTAGTGCAATTACTCTTGCGTTTGCTGAAACCTCGTTTTTGTTTTCTTTCCAAATTTCCTTAAAAATACGTCTTCGTTCCTCGGTTTTTATTCCAAAAAACGGAAAGTTATTCTTCATGTATTTTGCCATCGCAAAAGCATTTTCAGGGTTTTTATTTACTGCAAAAGCGGTTTCTAACGCAAGTATAAAGTTCATAAATTAGTATTTCTTAAAATCCAACTGCTTTGTCATCCCCTCTAAAATCTGCGCCACCTTCGAGTTTTTTATTTGGTAAAACCAAAATGGCATCTACTTTTCCTATTACGGGTGTTGTTTTTTCATTGATAAGATATCCTTTTGATTTCAGGGTTTCAAAGGTTTTTGTATCGAAAGTATTGGGTTCAAAAGTGATTAAATCCGGTAACCATTGGTGGTGAAAACGTGGTGCATTTACCGCTTCTTGCATACTCAAACGATATTCGTAAACATTTAATATTGTTTGTAATACCGATGTGATAATTGTAGAACCGCCCGGAGAACCCACAACCATAAATAATTTCCCGTTTTTCTCTACAATAGTTGGCGTCATGGAACTCAACATTCGTTTTTGTGGCGCAATACTGTTGGCTTCATTTCCCACTAATCCAAACATATTTGGTTCACCTGGTTTGGCACTGAAATCATCCATTTCATTGTTGAGGAAAAAGCCTAATTCATCACAATAATATTTAGAACCATACCCGTCGTTTAACGTAGTAGTTGACGAAACCGCATTGCCAAACTGATCCACAATTGAATAATGGGTGGTCTCGGTACTTTCATTATAATTTACTTTTCCTTCCTTTATATCCGATGATAAAGTGGCTTTTTCAAAACTAAAATTTGACATTCTTTGTTTCAAATAATCATCATCCATTAAGGCTTTCAAAGGGATTTTTACAAAATCAGGATCGCCCAGATAATAACTTCTGTCTGCATAGGCTCTTTTTTCGGCTTCTACGATAACTTGAATAGCTTCTGTTGAGTTATGTCCCATTTTAGCCAGATCGAAAGGTGCTATCATTTTGAAAATTTCAGCCAGACATATTCCGCCACTGCTGGGTGGAGGCATAGAAATAACCTTTAAATCTTTGTAATCAAATGTGAGTGGTGTTCTCCATTTGGCTTCGTATTTTGCCAAATCTTCTAATGTGATTATTGCTCCTTTTTCCTGAAGATATTTAACTAATATTTTAGCTGTTTCGCCTTTGTAAAATTCATCTCTGCCATTTTTTGAAATCCTTTTCAATGTAGCTGCCAGCGCAGGATATTTTATAACATCATTTTCTTTAAATGCAGTTGCAAATAATGTTTTGTCACCATTTATTTTTATGATTTTGGCTCGATAAGCAGTCAATCGGTCTTCTTGTTTTTTGGTAACAATGACACCTCTTTCTGCCAGTTCAATTACAGGTTTCAGAATTTCTTCAATCGGCAAGGAACCCAATTTTTCATGTACTGCAAAAACACCGGCAATCGTTCCGGGAACTCCAATAGCAAGAGAAGATTCGGTACTTTTTCCTTTTATAACATTTCCTTTTTCATCCAGAAACATATCTTTTGTGGCTGCCAATGGTGCTTTTTCACGGTAATCCAAAGAACCAATTTCTCCATTTGCTTTTCGATACACCATAAAACCACCGCCGCCAAGATTTCCTGCAAACGGATAGGCTACAGCCAAAGCCAATTCAGTTGCGACCATCGCATCAAAAGCATTTCCGCCTTTTTTCATGATTTCAACTCCAATTTTTGAAGCTTCTTCACGTGCCGAAACAACCATTGCTTCATTGGCAACAACTCCAGTGGGTTGAACCATTACATTTTGGGTTTTACAACCAATAGAAAGAACACTCAATAGAATAATAATTTTTTTCATTCGAATAGTAAAATTTAAAAACCAACGGCTTTGTTATCACCTCTTTTGTCTGCGCCACCTTCCAATTTTCCATTTGGAAGAATCAAAACCGCATCGACTTCGCCAATGATTTCTTTGTTTTTTTCATTGATTAAATATCCTTTTTTCTTCAAATTGGTTAATAATTCTTTATCGAAAGAATTCGGTTCAAAAGTAATCTCATCAGGTAACCACTGATGATGAAAACGTGGGGCATTTACCGCTTCTTGCATACTCATATCAAATTCATACACATTCAATATCGTTTGTAAAACCGATGTGATAATGGTGGAACCTCCCGGCGTACCTACAACCATGAACAGTTTGTTGTCTTTTTCAACAATCGTTGGTGTCATGGAACTCAACATTCTTTTTCCAGGAGCAATACTGTTAGCTTCGCTTCCAGTTAATCCGTATAAGTTTGGAACTCCTGGTTTGGCACTAAAATCGTCCATTTGATTATTCAAAAAGAAACCCAATTCATCGCAATATATTTTAGAACCATAATTATCATTTAAAGTAGTCGTTGCCGAAACTGCATTTCCTTTTGAATCAACAATAGAATAATGCGTAGTTTGGTTGCTTTCATATCCTTTGATTGTTCCATGGGCAATATCCGAGGATTTTGAAGCTGTATCGAATGAAAAATCACTCATTCTTTTTTCTAAATAGGATGGACTTAGTAATTCTTTTATAGGAAGTTTTACAAAATCTGGATCACCCAAGAAATAATTTCTGTCAGCATATGCTCTTCGTTCAGCTTCTGTAATTACTTGAATCGTTTTCAAGCTGTTGTGTCCCATTTGTGAAAGGTTGAAAGGCTCAATCATTTTCATGATTTGATTCAAACAAATTCCGCCACTGCTGGGAGGTGACATCGAAGTGATTTTTAAATTTTTATACTGAAAAGTAATTGAAGTTCTCCATTTGGCATTATAACTGTTTAAATCTTCTAATGTTGTATTTCCGCCTTTTTTAGCCAGAAAAGCAACTAACTTTTGAGCTGTTTCTCCTTTGTAAAATTCATCTCGACCGTTTTGTGCAATTCGTTTTAATGTTGCTGCTAATGCTGTATATTTTATAGTGTCATTCTCTTTATATGCTTTAGAAAACAAACTGTTCTTACCATTGCTTTTGATAAAGGAAGCTCTGTAATAAGCCAAACTTTCGGCTTGAAATTTAGTGACAACGACACCTCTTTCGGCCAATGCAATTACAGGTTTCAGAATTTCGCTTATGGGTAAAGAACCGTATTTTTTATGCACTTCAAATATTCCTGCAATGGTACCCGGAATTCCGGAGGCCAAAGCGGTTTCTCTACTTTTACCTTCTATAACATTTCCTTTTTCATCCAAAAACATATCTTTAGACGCTGCTAAAGGTGCTTTTTCTCTGTAATCGATTGCTCCAGTTTCGCCATTGGCTTTTCTGAAAACCATGAAACCGCCACCGCCAATATTTCCTGCCTGTGGATGTGAAACCGCTAATGCTAGTTCTGTGGCAACCATAGCATCAAAAGCGTTTCCGCCTTTTTTCATGATTTCAACTCCAATTTGAGAAGCTTCTTCACGAGCTGAAACTACCATAGCTTTTGAAGTTACTAAACCAGTTGGTTCAACAGTTTTTTCATTCGATTTACAACCCAAAACGGCAAAGGCAAGCAGAAAAAGTATTTTTTTCATAAAGTGATTATTTTAGTATTCGAAAATAGGATTAATTCTTGAAAGAAATTGGTGAATTCCTCTTCAAATTCAGGATAAAATTCAGAAAGTTCATTAGTGGCAAATCGCATTTTAGATTCGTTTTTGGTACGTTGATCCATTTGCGTCAAAATCCGGTTAATTCCTTCAACGGTTTCATAACTCACCAGCCAGTTGTGTTCAATCATGTAAGGCATCATTCCCTTGGTTCTTTCCGAAAGATTAATATGGTTATCGTGCAGGGATTGATAAAATCGTGCTACAAAATCATCCAGTTTTTCATCAGAATATGTGTTCCAGTTTTTAGCCAAAAAATGATCATAAAAAACATCCACTATTACACCTGCGTAATGATGGTATTTTTCATGAAGGCGTTTGGTACTTTTTCTAAAAATGGGATGAGCATCGGTAAAAGTATCAATGGCGCGGTGCAGAATGATTCCTTTTTGAATTTCTAAAGGATAACTTTCAAAATGTTTTCCACGAATTCCATCGGCCATAAAATTGCCAATTTTGATTAAATCATTGTCACCGGAAAGATAGATGTGTGCTAGAAAATTCATTCGCCTAATTTAGGAATTTAAATGATGAATTTTGAATTCTAAATGACTTTTATAAACCGTCAATTATTATATTTGTGAGCAATTTAAAATTTATAATTCAAAAATTAAAATAATAATCAATGACTTTAATAAAATCAATATCGGGAATTCGTGGAACAATAGGAGGTAAAGTTGGGGATAACCTGACACCAGTTGATGCAGTTAAATTTGCTTCGGCGTATGGAACTTGGTTGAAAAAATATATTGGAAAAGAAAAAATCACTGTTGTTGTAGGTCGTGACGCCCGTATTTCGGGACCAATGATTCACAATTTGGTGGTAAATACTTTAATTGGTTTAGGAATTGATGTGATTGATTTGGGGCTTTCGACAACGCCAACTGTTGAAGTGGCCGTTCCGTTAGAAAATGCCGAAGGAGGAATTATCCTTACTGCTTCCCATAATCCAAAACAATGGAATGCCTTGAAATTATTGAACGAAAAAGGAGAATTCCTGAATGGTGAAGAAGGACTTAAAATTCTTGAAATTGCTGAAGCGGAAGCTTTCGATTTCTCGGATGTAGATGATTTAGGGGCCATTATGATTAACGATGCTTATATGGATATTCATATTGATGAAGTATTGAATTTGCCTTTGGTAGATGTTGATGCAGTAAAAGCAGCTAAATTTAAAGTGGTTGTTGATGGTGTAAACTCTTCAGGAGGAATTATTATCCCAAGATTATTGGAATTAATGGGCGTTGAAGTAGTAGAATTATATTGTGAACCAAACGGACATTTTCCTCATAATCCAGAACCTTTAAAAGAACATTTGACTGATATTTCAGAATTGGTTGTAAAAGAAAAAGCACACTTAGGAATCGTTGTGGATCCAGATGTAGATCGTTTGGCTTTCATTTGCGAAGACGGAGAAATGTTTGGAGAAGAATACACTTTGGTGGCTTGCGCCGATTATGTATTGAGTAAAACGCCAGGAAACACCGTTTCGAATATGTCGTCTTCCCGTGCTTTGCGTGATGTGACTAATATGCATAACGGAAGCTATGAAGCCAGTGCCGTAGGTGAGGTGAATGTAGTGGAATTAATGAAAAAAAATAATGCTATAATAGGTGGTGAAGGAAACGGCGGAATCATTTATCCTGAATTGCATTACGGACGTGATAGTTTGGTAGGAGTGGCGTTGTTTTTAACGCATTTAGCCAACAAAAAAATGACAGTTTCTGCTTTGCGTGCTTCATATCCGGAATATTATATGAGCAAAAACAAAATCGAATTGACACCACAAATTGATGTGGATGCGATTCTTGTTGCCATGACGGAGAAATACAAAAATGAAGATATAACCACTATTGACGGTGTGAAAATTGATTTTGCTGAAAATTGGGTTCATCTTAGAAAATCAAATACAGAACCTATTATTCGTATTTATACCGAAGCGGCTTCACAAGAAAAAGCAGATGCTTTGGCATTACGAATCATTGACGAAATAAAAGCAATTGCCGGAATATAATTTCGTATTCATATATAAAAATAACCCTTTCAAATTCTATTTTGAAAGGGTTTTATTTTTAGAATACAGTAAAATTGAAATTAAAAATTCACTCTAAAACTTACATTTGGCGTTAAGCCCAGCGATTTATTATCTACTTGAATAGCATCATTCGAGTCATTTGGATTGACTTTATAATAACGATTGATATCATTATCTTGATTGGTAACGTTAATTACTCCGGCAGTAAACGAAGCTTTAATAGATTCAGACAGATTGAAATTATAATTTAAAGAAGCATCCAATCGCATGAAATTATCTAGGTTTTCACTGTTTGGTGAATCATAATTTACCATGGTATTATTTCCGTTTTGAACGGTTTCATTCCCATCAATTGGTTTTGTATACGGCTGACCATTTCTCCAAATTCCACCAATCGCTATTTTTAGATTTTTAAGAATGTCGTAATAAAAACCAAGTGATACAGAATGTCTTATATCTACATTATTAGGAAAAGTAGAAGGCGTAAAAGTATCAAATTCATAGTCATTTGTACTAAACGTATAACTTACCCAAACGCTGTATTGACGCGCTGTTTTATTGGCTAAAAATTCAAAACCTTTTGCGGTGTAACTTCCATTCGCATTATTAAACTGAAAGCTGTTGTAGAAACCCTGATTAGAAGCTGTGATGCCGTCAACTATCTTATAAAATCCTGTAGCTTCAATATTTAGTTTATTTTTATTGAATTCGACACCAAAAGAACCTTGTTTGCTCGTCGCAATCGGAATGTCTTTATCGTTTACTAAAACCCAACGTCTTTTTTCGACACCTAAAAAATCATCTTCAAAATCCACGATTTGCGTAGTGGATTGATTTTTGAATTCTCCTTCTAATTTTAAAGCAAATTGATCTGATAATTTTTGTCGAATGTTTATTCTTGGCTCGACCAAAAGCTTTTCGAATTTTTGAAAATAATTCAAACGCAATCCAACTCTTAAATACGTATTGTTTTTATTGTATTCCACTTCTGAAAATAAGGCGTGATTCAATAAAACATCTTTTTTAGTACTGGAATAAAACGGAGCGCTAACGGTGGTTTGGTTTAACATCCCAGTTTCATTGAATTGGTATCCAAACAAGAAATTTAGGTTGTCATTTGTTTTGTAATAGGTATTTAATTTCACTCCAGTTTCCTGTACTTCATTAGCTTCTGTCAAGCGCTGATCCGTTTCTACCCTGTAATCTTTAGCATCAATATTGTATCTGGAAAAGTAAGTAATGAAGTTTGAACTTAATTTTGAATTCCATTGTGCTTTCCAATTTCCGCCGTAACCCATGTTTTTCTGGGATAAAGTACTGGTTTTGGATTGGGTTTCGTTTGAATTTGTGAGACGTTCCGAATAATCCAAAGCGTTATTGATACCAATAATATTTACTCTAAATTGATGTTTTTCATTCAAATCAAAAAGTAATTTAGCAGTATAATCATAAAAGTAGAAATCAGAAGACGTATCGTGCCGGTCGCTATCCGCATTGATTTCAGTGTCTTGAAAACTACGATCAAAGTATTTTGTGTACGTAGGCGATTTAAACAAATCAGTAATTGAGCGACGTCCTGAAATATGAAGTTCTAATTTTTTAGTTATTGGAATTTCTAAAAAAGCATCGGCGCTAATGGAGTTAATTCCTGCACCACCAGAAAAGGTATTGGTAACCAAATCTTTCGTGTACATGTTAATCGTACTGGAAACGCCATCGCTGTATTCAGCACTTGTTCCGTTTTTACTGACGATAACTTTGTTGGTAAGATTGGGATTGTAAGCAGATATTAGCCCGAAGAAATGACCGGAATGATACATTTTGATATTGTCCCAAAGCACTAAATTCTGATCATTAGTTCCGCCGCGCACGTTGATATTAGCAATGCTTTCATTAGTACTTTCTACACCGGGAAGCGCTTGAACAGATTGCAAAATATCGGGTTCGATTAATCCTGGAAGAATACCGAATTTTTTAGTGTTTAAAACGGTGCTTCCATCCAGGTATTTTTGTAATCCGGGCGTTAAATAAACATTTATCATAACCTGATTCAACTCTTCGTTTTTTGTGGAAAGGACAATTTCTTTGCAATTATTTTGTGCAGAAAACAATTCGTTAGCAGAAAACTGTCTGGACTCAAAACCCACATAAGAAACAGTAAGCGTTGCAGTTATTGGAATATTTGTTAAGCTAAATTTACCATTTTCATCTGTGATTGTACTTCTTCCAATGTTGTTTACCAGTACAGAAGCGCCAACTAAACGAGATTTCTTTTCATCGGATAAAACAATTCCGCAAACCGATATTGTTTTGTTTAGCACAGAAACGGTAACATATCGATCGTCTAAAGCTTTGAAATTTAAAAGTGTTTTTGAGTTTAGATAATCAATTGTTTCTTGTAATGTAAAAGCAGCATTCGGTTTGTCAATTTTAATTGTGGCTACATCTTCAACTGCGTACGAAAACTTAATATTAAATTGTTTTTCGAGGGAAATAATAACGGCACTTAAAGGTGTTTTTTTAGTTGTATTTTGTCCGTAACAAATACTGCCAATACAAAGTAACAGAGAAATCAGCCATTTATTTAACACCATAGTTGTAAAATATAATGGTTTTGCCTTGAATCTTGTAACTTAATTTAAGCGGAATTGTTACTGCTTGAAGTGCTATTTCTTTATCAGTATGTGTAAAACTTCCCGTAAATAGTTTTGAAGTATCGACACCTTCCACTTTAATTTTTATATCGTATTGACGTTCTAATTCTGCAATAACCTGATCCAAAGGAATCTTATTAAAGCTTGATTCTTGTTGAATCCACGAAGGATTTTGGACGTTAAAATCTTCAACATTTTCGATAATTCCATTTATAACTCGGAAGGTTTTTCCGGGAGGTAGTTTAATGGTTTCGTTATTATATGTTACACTCACTAAACCTTCGTAACAATTTACTTCAAAATAGTTTTTGCGTTCTTTTACGTTAAATTGCGTCCCTAAAACGGTAACAACTCCCGCAGTTGTGTTTACACTAAAAGTTTGCCCTTTCTGAACTTTGAAAAAAGCTTCTCCTTCTAACGTTAAAGCTCTTTTGTCAGCCCATTTTTTTTCGTTAAAACTTAATTTTGAAGCAGAGTTTAATATTACTTCAGAATTATCTGGTAACGTTACTGATTTTGTTTGCGCTATTTGGGTTTCAAAAGAGGTAATGTTATTAAAAAACATGAAATAAGCAGAGGTTAACATAACGGCAAGAACTGCAGCTACTCTGTAAAATGTTTTGAAGTTTAAAGTTCTTACTTTTGTTTTCTTTTTAGAATGGTTTCGGGCTTTAAAAGCTTCCAAAGCAGCGTGCGCATCTACTTTTGGAGCTTCCAGTTGTGATGCATAATGAGCAATTTTTTCAAGTGTTTGTAAATCTTCAGATTGTTTTAAATCTTCAATTTCTTGGCTTGAAAGCTCATTATTTAACCATTTTAATATCTCTTTTTCGTTTTTCATTTTATATCTCTATGTTTATAAGACAACTAACTTTTAAATTACCCTACAGCTAAATGATTAATTATATATTTTCTATTTGAGCTTTTAAAATTTGGAGTGCTCCAGACATTCTTTTTTCTACCGTCTTTTGAGAAATATCGAGTAATTCAGCTATTTCCCGATACTTTTTTCCTTCTATTCGATTCAATAAAAAGACTTCCCGTTGCACTTCGCTTAATGATGCGATTGCTTTGGTGAGTTTTTGTTTGAATTCTTCTTCTTCGAATAAATATTCGGGGCTTTGATTATTCGTATCTAAGTTAGGTGCATCTTTAGCATACCTCAATACCACTTTTTGATGCTTTATATTATTCAGGAATAAATTATTAATGCTGGTAAACAAATAGGTTTTGACTTTACTAAAGTCAATTTTGGAACAATTCTCCCAAATTTTGGTAAACGCATCTTGAACCAAATCTAATGCAGCTTCATCATCACCACATTTGTAATACGCAAAATTATTTGCTGATTGCACGTGCTTTAAGTAAAAGTCTCTAAAGTGATTTTCTTCGCAAAGGGTACTTTTTTCGTCGCTCATGGAGTGTTAATTCATTTTTTGTAGGTTGTAAATGTAAATTATTTTTTCAAAAAGCAGTTGTGTTAATTATAATTGCTTTTTATGAAAAATATTTTAAATTTTAATTTATTGATTTGTAGTATTTTATAAATTAATTTGTAAAATTTTATATTTTTTTTAAAATTTCCGTAGGGTAAAAATAAGCGTAGTTGTCTTACTAATAGAAAGGCGCTAAAAACATCGCTTGTAAATATAAAAATACATTAAATTTGAAAATTATGAAAAAATTAAAAATTGTTACAGGAATTGCATTGATGGCTATCTTAGGTTTTACATCATGCCAAAGTGAAATTGATGACGTACAAGGAGAAAATCCAAATACGAATTCAGCTAATTCAACTACAACAACTAACCTGAAACGTACTTCGATGTACGATGGTTCATTTGACGATTTCTTGGATGGTGCATCTTGTTCCTCTATTGTATTGCCAGCTACCGCAAAAGTTAACGGTGTACAGGTTTCTATTCTAAGTCAATTAGACTACCAACAAGTTATTTCTATTTTTGGACAGCTTAACAATGATCAAGATACTGTTGTATTACAATTTCCTTTAAAAGTTAAATTAAGTAATTATACAGAGGTGACTGTTAATAATCAAACGGAGTATAATGCGATTCTTAATGCATGTACATCAGCAGAAGCTTCTAGTCAAGATGCTATTTCTTCAGTAAATATCAGCTTCCCAATTACAATTTTAACGTATAATTTAAGTTTACAACAAACAGGAAGTGTTGTCATCACATCCGAACAACAATTATATGCGTATATGTCTAATGTAAGCAGCACGGAATTATTTTCAGTAAACTATCCAATTTCAGTGACAATTGCGGACGGAACAAAAATGACGATTTCCAGTGACGCTGAATTGCAAGCAGCCATCAGTGCATCTTTAAAAACAGAAGCAGCGATAGCAGCAGCTGTTCAAAACGGAAAAAAGTTGGAAACTATTTTAGTTAACGGAAAGTTTAAGGTAGATTCCTATATAAATGCAGGAGTAAATTCAGCAACGAGTTATAAAGATTTCACGATTGATTTTGCAAATAATTTATCGATAACTGCTGTAAATCTTGTGAATACAACTGTAAATGGAACTTATGCAGTAAGCTCGGAATTAGATGTTTTTCTAAAACTAAATTTTTCAGGGAATGCTTCATTTACTTTATTGAATAATTCATGGAAAGTAACAAGTTTTACTGCTTCGACAATCACATTACAAAGCTCTACTAATGCAGCAGTAACATTAGTATTGAAACAAATATAGCTGGATTTAAGTTGGTAGTTTAGTAAGAACAGCTGCCTAAAATAGTGTAGCTGTTCTTATATAAATAAACTTAATAATAAATATAATAATGAAAAAAGTAATTTCTCTACTAACGATTGGTTTGTTCCTCTCAGTAGCATCCTGTTCAAAAGAAGACGATCCTTTAGATAATCCGGTTGCAGTAAATCCAAACACGAATAAACAGCAAACGGGAAGTTCTTCGAACGATTTGTTATCTGATAAAAAGTTCAAAAGTATGGTTATTGAAGTGGTGTATGTAGCGGGTTTTGAGCCAAGCAGTACTGCTATCAATAATTTTGTAAACTTTCTTACAGCAAGAACGTATAAACCAAACGGCATTAGTGTTATAAAACGTTCCATACCATCTCCAGGAGTTTCGCCTTATACGAATGAGGAGATTGTAAGTATTGAAGATGCGAACAGAACAAAATACAATACTTCGGATCAAATAGCGGTTTGGGCATTTTTTACAGATGGGAAATCTTCAAAAGACACTGATACATCGGTTATTCTTGGAACGGCTTATAGAAATACTTCTTTTGTTATTTACGAACAAACTATTCATAGTTTGAGTGACAGTCCATTTGAACCAAACAGAAGTTTATTAGAAACAACAGTTATTACCCATGAATTTGGACATATATTAGGATTGACAAATCTTGGTACAGCCTTGCAAAGCAATCACGAAGATGCAGAACATCCAAAACATTGTATTGAAAAAACTTGTTTAATGTATTGGTCTTCAGAAACAGGAGGCGGTATTTCTAATATGGTTTCAGGTGGTGCAGCTCCACAATTAGATGCGCAATGTATTGCAGATCTTCGTGCCAATGGAGGGAAATAAAAGTAGAATTTGAATAATCAAAAACAAAAAGGATGAAAATAAAACAGATAACAATAGCTTTACTCTTTGGTGTAATAACATCAATGAATGCACAGGACAATACTATTCCTAAATCGAATGGAGGAATAAAAGGAGGTTATAATTTAGCAGCCGTAAGTTTTGACGGAGATGGAGAAACGGAGCAACGACATGGTTTTCATATAGGAGTTTATGGCGAGTCCTTTATTAGCGAAAGCTTTTCTATTCAACCTGAATTAATGTATTCGCAACAAGGGTACGAAATAACAAATAGCAGTGGGACTTTTACCCAAAAATTAGATTACATAAACTTACCATTAATGCTAAAAGCGTATCCTTCTAAAAATTTCTTTTTGGAAGCGGGTCCACAAATTGGATTAGCAGTTTCGCACAAAGAAGAATACGATGGACTTTTTAGCGGTTCACAAGAATATGATCCTAATAATTTTGATTGGGGAATGAACTTTGGAGGAGGATTTAAAACGGATTCAGGTATTAGTTTAGGAGTGCGCTATCATTTAGGTTTAGGAGATTTATACGATGAAGGCAAAGCTCAAAATAGAGTGCTGCAATTCTCATTAGGATTTGATTTATAATCTTAAATAATTATCAAAAGCAGAATGCCCAAGAAATTTTCTTGGGCATTTTTTTATGTGTTTTCGAAAGTGAAATTTCTGATTTATCTTTTAAAAAGACACTTTGTAAATTATTCCTGCGGTGAATTCCCTGGTTAATCCGTCTGGGCGAACTTCTCGAACTACAAACGGTGTGGCTAAAGATAATTCGATACTGTTTTTAGTATTAATGGCATACGCGCCAATTATATTTCCGTTAATGGTCAATCCATCAGAGTTTTTTATCGTTTCTCTATTTCCAAAAGCATTTTCAAAACTATCTTCTCCTAGATGATAAATGAATAATACATTGGGTTTAAAAGTGAATTTTTTGTTAGTGGTTTGAAACGTATATGTTGTTCGAAACAAAGCATCTGATTTTCTTTCGAATAAATTAGTGGAAGGAAAATCATCCGTATCAGAAAACTCCTTGAAATACGAATTTTTATTGTTATTGAAAACGGGAATTTGGACTGCCGTATTAAAATCCCATTTTTTATAGTTAAGATTCAATCCTGCAATCAAATCAAAAGTTCCTAAACTGGATTGATAATCTAAAGGAAGAGAAAACTCATTTATTTTAAGATTTGAACTCGTAAAAGGTATTTTAAAACCCACAAGTGAACTCCATTGTGTATTTGTTTTTGGTTTCCAATTGTAATTTCCTATCAAATAGGCATCACCAAAAGCGCCTCGTTGACCAAAGCTTCCACTGGCAACGGAATATGTGATTTTAGAACTTAACGCCAATCGTTCGTTTATAGTTCTGATATAGGTGATGTAAGGTGAAAAATAAGTGACATCAGCTTCGCCTGCACCAAAAATACTTCCTACTTCAATTCCGTTTTTTAATTCCTTATATGTAGTTTGAAAACCGTTTCCTATGGAACAAATTCCGGCATCGCTGCAGCCTTGTGCAAACGAGTTAGAGCATATTCCAATAGCGATGATTAGCAGTAGTTTTTTCATAAATCAGGTTTTAATTTTGAGATAATTGTGCCACTGCAAAAAGATGACTGTATTGTTGGCAGTGAATCAGTACATATTTATAGGCAGAAACATTAACCTGAGTTGGAATTGCATACACTGTGGAAGATGTCAAATTTCCCAGATTTACAAAATCTGTAGGTGTGGCATTTTTAGACAGATATACTTTCAAATCGGGACCACTGGAAACACTGAAATCTTCCAATCGAACTTCATTTTGATTTCCATTCAAATAAATTTTAGCTGAACCGGTAACTTTAATTCCTGAGGTTGGCATGAAATTACCGGTAGCCACAGGAGGAGTATTATCAGGAATTGGAGTGCTTAACTCAGCATCACGGGTCAAATCGCCTTCAACTTCACAAGAAATAAAAAGCAAGAAAATCGGTAGTAGAAAAAAAATTTTTTTCATGGCTAAAATGTTTTTTAATTCGTTAATCAAATATAAACCGAATGAAAATCACAGTTTGTCAGCTACTTTACATTTGGACCATGTTTATAAATTTATTTAAAAATCAGTATTAACAAAATTTGAAAAAGACTATTTAGTAAAAATCAATATCTTTGAACTCAAATTAGACATACAATGATTACCAAAGAAGCGCCAACACAATTAGAGCAATACTTTCAGCAGTTTCGCGATAACATAATCGGAATAGATCAAGGGTTTGAATCTCCTTACGGTCATAAACAAATTATTTACACGGATTGGACAGCCAGTGGTCGCTTGTATCGTCCTATTGAAGAAAAATTAATGAATCAATTTGGTCCTTTTGTGGCCAATACCCATACAGAAACTACGGTTTCCGGGACTGCAATGACTAAAGCGTATCATCAGGCGCGTCACATTATTAAACATCATGTGAATGCAAGTGCTGACGATGTTTTAATTACCGATGGAACAGGAATGACTGGAGTTGTGAATAAATTCCAACGAATCTTAGGTTTAAAGGTACCCGAAAACTTAAAAAATTTCATCACTATTCCAGCCGAAAAGAAGCCAATTGTTTTTATTTCGCACATGGAACACCATTCTAATCAAACGTCTTGGCTAGAAACTATTGCCGATGTTGAGGTTATTCCTTCTTCTGAAGATGGATTGTTCAGCATAGAAAATCTGGAATTATTATTGGAAAAATATAAAGAAAGACCTTTTAAAATTGCTTCGATTACATCGTGTTCGAATGTTACGGGAATTAGAACTCCGTATCATGAAGTGGCAAAAATAATGCATCAAAACAACGGACTTTGTTTCGTAGACTTTGCTTGTTCAGGTCCTTATGTAAAAATTGATATGCATCCTGAAGATGCCGAAAGTTATTTGGATGCCATTTTCTTTTCACCGCATAAATTCCTTGGCGGACCTGGGACATGTGGCGTTTTAGTTTTTAATAAAAAATTATATCAAAATTTAGTTCCTGATAATCCGGGTGGAGGAACGGTAAGTTGGACGAATCCTTGGGGAGAACATAAATACATTGATAATATCGAAGATAGGGAAGATGGCGGTACTCCGGGTTTTCTTCAGGTAATTAAAACAGCATTGGCGATTCAGTTGAAAGAGCAAATGGGAATTGAAAATATCTTGAAAAGAGAGCACGAAATAGTGGATTATATTTTCTCAGAATTAGGAACTATTTCCAATATTAAAATTCTTGCCGGACAGCATCATGATAGGTTAGGAGTGATTTCTTTCTTTGTGGAAGATTTGCATTTTAACTTAGGCGTGAAATTACTGAATGATAAATTCGGAATTCAAACTCGTGGCGGTTGTAGTTGTGCCGGAACTTACGGTCACTTTTTATTACACGTAGACCAGGAAACCTCCCATAAATTAATTGATGAAATTAGTCTTGGAGATTTAATCAGAAAACCGGGTTGGATTAGAATGTCGATTCATCCTACAACTACAAATGCTGAAATTGAATTTGTTTGTAACGGAATAAAAGCATTGGCTGAAAACCATAAAACATGGGCTTTGGATTATGATTATAATTCGGCGACTAATGAATTTGTAAATAAGAACGCGCAACCTTTAGAGGATGAATTGGTGAAAAACTGGTTTTCTGTATAAGAGATTTGAAGCTTTAATAAACTAAAAAATCCCACATTATAAACAATAGCATTTATAATGTGGGATTTTTATTTTTACTGAAAACACTAATTATTATCTCCTGTGTTTCCATCTTTTATGCGTCCAGAAATAATATTCAGGAGCTTCCAGAATTTGTTTTTCTACTTCTCGTAAAAAGGTATTGGTAATTTCAAAATCAGGAATTGATCTGGGATTATCTGTAATGGGAACAAAAGTAGCTTCATAAAAACCTCTTTTTACTTTTTTTACTTTTACAAAAAGAACAGTCAAATCGTATTTTTTGGCAAGCATTTCAGCACCTGTATGAACGGGAACTTCTACACCCATGAATTTATCCCAATGAAAAGCTCTATTTAATTTAGGAGATTGATCGCTGGCAAGTCCGTACATGCTGAGAATTCCATTTTTTTGGTTTTCGGCCATCAACGGAATCGCTTTTTTAGTTTCTACTAATTCAGCGTTGTATTTGGATCGAATGTCTCGTATTAGTTTATCAAAATATTTATTGGCAATTTTTTTATAAACGCCAATTCCTTTAAAATTTGTTTTTGCATTGAAAGATAATAACCACTCCCAACTCGCATAATGAGAGGCTAATAAAACGGTGCTTTTGTTTTTATTCTCGAATTCTTTTACCAATTCGATATTGGTAATCACAAATCTTTTATTCATTTCATCAGCTGAAATAGTCATCGTTTTAATCATTTCCAAAAACATATCACACAAATGGTGGTACGATTTTTTCTCGATTACAAGACGTTCCTTGTCACTAAGATGAGGTAATGCCAGAGCTAAATTTTCCTTTACAGTTTTTTTGCGGTAGCCAATGATATAATAAACAATTACATAGATGAAGTCAGAAAACCAATAGAAAATCCGGAATGGAAGAATGGAAATAACCCATAAAAACGGAAAAGTTAAGATAAAAACAAGAAATTGCATGCCGTTATTTTTCTTGCAAATATAAGCCAAAAATATAGACTGATATAAATTTTGACAGCTTACTGTATCGGTATTTGAGAATGACTATCTTTACAATTCACAATAAATATACTTTATGAATACCGTTTTAATAGCAATAATTGTAGTAAATGTTTTAATTAGTTACAAAGGGTTTAATGACCTTTCTTTTTTTAGAAAATATGAATTCCATGTTGGAAGTATTCGTTCAGGAGAACAAATTAGGATGTTATCCTCTGGTTTTCTTCATGCAGATATGACACATTTGATTTTTAATATGCTGACACTTTGGTTTTTTGCTCCGGTTGTCATAAGTTATTTGGGTGATTTTTCCTTTATATTGGTTTATTTCGGGAGTTTGATTTTTGGAAGTTTACTAACGATGGTTTTTCATAAAAATGATTATGGTTACAGAGCTGTAGGAGCATCTGGAGCAGTAACGGGAGTTTTATATTCGGCAATATTATTGCAGCCAGACATGATGTTGGGAATCTTTTTTGTTATTCCAATGCCTGCATACATTTTTGGAATCCTTTATTTATTGTATTCTATTTACGGAATGAAGGCTAAGAATGATAATATTGGTCATACTGCCCATTTTGGAGGCGCTGTAGGAGGCTATTTGATTACTTTACTAAAAGAACCTACTTTGTTAGTAGATCATACTTTAATGGTGATATTATTAGCTATTCCAATAGTCATTCTTTTCGTGATGGAAAAAATGGGAAAACTATAATGGCACAACTTTTGAAAAGGAATTAGTACAAACAATTAAATTATATAAAAATGAAAAAAGCACTATTAATTCTGTCTGTTCTATTTATTTCAATGTCTTATGGACAAGAAGTTAAGCAAGTTCCTCAAATAAATGTAAGTGGAGAAGGAAAAATAAAAGTTATTCCGGATCAGGCTACCATAGCAGTAACAGTTGAAACAAAAGGGAATAATGCCAAAGATGTAAAAAAACAAAATGATGAAAAGATAGATGCTGTTCTAAAGTTTATCAAAAAAATGAATTTGGCACCGGCAGATTATAAGACACAACGTGTTTCATTGAATCCACAATACGATTATGAAAAGAAGAAACACAGTTATAATGCCACTCAAACAATTGAAATTCTATTGAGAGATTTATCTAAATATGATGAATTGATGGAAGGTTTGGTAGACCAAGGAATTAATAGAATTGATAATGTTACTTTTCAATCTTCAAAATTAGCACAATATCAATCTGAAGCTAGAAAATTAGCGATGAAGGATGCAAAATTGAAAGCCGAAGATTATGTTTCTGTTTTAGGACAAAAAGTAGGGCGTGCAATGACTATATCGGATAATTCACAAACCTATTATCCGCAACCGATGTATGCAGCAATGAAAACAATGGAAAGTAGTGATGCTAGTGCTCCAAGAGAAACGTTAGCGGTAGGAGAGATCAATATTACGGCTAATGTGACAGTGAGTTTTATTTTAGAATAAAGAAGCTAAAAATTATATTTTAGAAATCCCATCTCAGATAAAATGAGATGGGATTTTTTTTGAATTAATAATATCCTAAGTGTGATAAAAGTATCAATTAGTGTAAATAAAAAAACTCTTCAATTGCTTGAAGAGTTTTCGTGGGGAGAGCAGTCCCGAAGCTTCGGGAGAACCTGCTAAATTGTTTGCAAAAAAAAACGTTTCAATTGCTTGAAACGTTTTAGTGGGGAGAGCAGTCCCGAAGCTTCGGGAGAACCTACTAAATTGTTTGCAAAAAAAAACGTTTCAATTGCTTGAAACGTTTTAGTGGGGAGAGCAGGATTCGAACCTGCGAAGTTTACACAGCAGATTTACAGTCTGCCCTCGTTGGCCGCTTGAGTATCTCCCCGAAGCCTTTGAGTACAACACTCATTTGTTGTAAGCGGTTGCAAATATAGAAACAGTTTTGGTTTCTGCAAACTAATTTTACACTTAATTTTACTATTATTTTTAATGCATTGGTATTGAATAAAATAAAAAAATCTCCACTAGGGAGATTTTTTATTTTATAGGTATAAATGCAATTATTTTGCTAAAAGTTCAATAACTTTTGCTCTAAGCGCATCTCCTCTTAAATCTTTTGCGACTACATTTCCGGACGCATCCAGAATAAAAGTAGCCGGTATTGATTCTACTTTATATTGAGCAGCTATTGGTTCGTCCCAAAATTTTAAATTTGAAACATGATTCCAAGTTAGCTTATCTTTTGCAATAGCATCTTTCCAAGCTTTGGCATCCTTATCTAAAGATACGCCAATTATGTTAAGACCTTTGCTGTGTAACTCTTTGTAAATTGCTACAACATTTGGATTTTCTTGTCTACAAGGTCCACACCATGAAGCCCAAAAATCAACGATTGTAACCTTTCCTAAACTTTCTTTCAGAGAAATTGTTTTCCCTTGAGGATTAGGACCAGAAAAATCTGTTCTTCATTTAGCTTCAGCAGCTGGTGCTGGTGCAACTGGAGCAGCTCCTACAGCTGGCGTTTTCAATTCAGCAAGTTTAGCTTTGATAGCAATACCTGGTTTTGTTTTTTTCAATGACTCTTCTAAGCTGTTGTATAATTTTTCAGATTTTGCAACATCAGCAGTTGGATCATTTAACATACCTTGGATAATCAAAGCAGAAATGAATGCTTTAGGATGTGTTTCAGCATAAGTTACATATTTAGCTTTTGAAGCTACACCAACTTCTTCTTGAATTTTAGAAAATTCTTGCATCAACTTATTGATAACAACTGTATCTTTAGTTTGTTGAGCAGTTTCCATAGCTTTCATGTTCTTATTTTGGAAATCCATAAGTTTCTTTTGAACTTTAGTGATTTCTTCATTGAATGCTACGTATTCGTCATTGTTATAAGTTCCTGAAACTTTAGATTTTTGGATACTGTCTTTGTTAATGGCGATAGTTACTTCTGCATTTTCTAATATGAAAGGTATTTTTACTTGTGCTCCTTCTAATTGAATTGTGTAGAAAGCAGGTTCTGTTATGGTTCCTTTCATTTCGAATTTACCATTTTCAACCTTTACAGTATCTTTTGGTAACATCATTCCACTCGCATCTTGTGTTTCCAAGATAATTGTTTTACCATTTTCAATTCCTGTTGCAGTCCCCGAAATGATGTATTCATCTTTGCCAACTTTGCTACAAGAAATTAAAACAACAGCAGCCGAAAGTAATAAAATTATTTTTTTCATTATTAATTAGTTAATTAAGTTAAGGTTGCAAAAGTATTTAAAAAATATAAAATACAAATTATTTTGCAACCTAAATTTTTGTTATAATTTTTCATTCTTAATTAGAAGGTATCGTGTATTTTATTTGTAGGTGTTTTGTAAAGTAAATGAGGATTCCTTTTATTTTAAATTTTGATTCAAAACGTATATTTTGCTATTTTAACTATTTATTTGTGAGTAAGTTAAATTAAAATAACTCAGAGTTGTGAAATAAAAAAAGCATCCTGATGAAGGATGCTTAATTGTTTTTTTTGATTTTGTAAAAACTAGTCTTGGTTGATTGTTTTTCTCCAAGTAAAAGAATTTAGGATATGTCTTTTTGCAAATCTTCCAGGAGAATCAGCATTTACCATTTTTACATACGTTGCTTTAGGCACACTAATGTATTCGTAAACACTACCATTTGAAAAATTGATAATCAATCTACCTTCAACAAATTTATAATCTGTAATGGTAGAAGTTGAGATCGTCTCCGTATATTCTGGTAAATTTTGTTTAATCGTTTCAGGATTGATGCTTACCAAGAAATGGTATGCTTCAATGATTTTTTTACTGTTTTCTTCTGCAGCTTTCAATCCATCTTCATCGCCCTGAAATTTGTCAGGATGCGCTTCTTTCATAGCGTTACGATAAATCGTTTTCAAATCTTTCAGCTCTGCAGTTTTATCTACATTTAGCAGTTTGCGGTATTCAACTATTTTTTTCATAAATAAGGTAACTACTTGTCTTTTACTATTAAATCAATGTAATTTGATTTCAAAATCGACAAATTTTTTGCAAAGGTACACTTTTTTTTAAATTTTTAGTTTGTGACAAAAAAATATTCAAAAAAAAGAATTTTATTTCTATTTTTTGCTTAAAAAAGTAGCAAGCAAAAATATTATTGCTGTGGTTTATTATTGGCTTTATCGAAGTTTTTCGATTTTTTTGGATATTTGTTATAACTGATATCGCTTGGGTTTTCAATTATTGATTTTATTGTAATCCAATCACCAACAGTATGTTTTTGTGCCATTTTATAGTCTAAAAGATATTCACCACAAAAAAAGTTGTTATTCTCATCTTTTTCCATAATTCCGGTGTAAACACCTTTTTGTAACATTCTTTCTTCAGAAGCTTTGGTCATAATCAATTTATTTTTACTAATTCTAGTTGGCAAAGTTAATCAAATATTACTTGTCTTGTTCAATTTTAGACTTTCTGATTACCTTTGTTTAATGGAAAAAATATTTCGTCCCAACCCCAATTCATTCAAAAATACTTTTTGTGTCTTTCACGAAGCGTCTTTGGACAGCATAAAAGGATTAGAACTTCAATATGACAGCAAATCAGGAAGTAAATATTTTTATACTAAAGATGGAATGTATCGATTGTCAAATCATTGGGGACGATTGGCGAACAGTAAATGGCGTTTAGAACCATTAGAACCAGAAACCGATTCTAAAATAAAGTTAGGTTTTGCACCTTGGACTAATTTTTATCCTGACAATGCTCTCGATGAATTATATTATTTAGAGGCAAATTATCTAAAGAAAACGGTTAATTATCAGCATAAAAAGAATCCAAATTATGATAATAAAGCCATTCTTAGAACTAGTTTTGAAACCACAAAAAGAATTAAGCAAGTTCGTAATTTATTTACGCTGACTTCTTGGGCTAAGTATTTTGATTATGAGAATTTGGATATTTTAAGAAAAAAAATCATAGAAAAACTAATCTTTACCAATAAATCATTGGAAGAAATAAAAAGAGAATTGAAATAAAGGTGAGTAATTATTTATTCAAATAGCTGTCTTTTAATCATTCGAAGTAATTAATTCTAAATCATTCATGGTGACCGGTTTAGATAAGTAACCTAAAATATCAGAATACGTTTTTGATTTGTTTTTGTCCTCAGTGGCAATAGAAGAACTTACAATATATACGATGATGTTTTTGCTGAATTTAGATTTTAGCAGTCCCATTTTTTCCATGAATTCCCATCCATCCATAATTGGCATATTAATATCCAATAGGATTATGTCTGGAAGTACGTCAGTATTATCCGGTTTATTATGTACTGTATCATGCAAAGCATCTATTGCTTCTTTTCCATTTTTGAAAGAAGTAATGGTTGAAAACATTTCAGATCTTTGAATGATTTTATTGATGATGATTTGATAAATTGCATCATCGTCGATTACCCAGATTGCTTTTTTTGTCATTGGATATAGATTTTAAATGTTGTTCCTATATTGGGTTCACTTTCCACAGTGATATTTCCGCCCATGGCATCAATTTGATTTTTTGTAATAAATAATCCTATTCCTTTTGAATCGGCATTATTAGTGAATGTTTTATACATTCCAAAAATTTTATCAGCATTCTTAACAAGATCTATCCCAACACCATTGTCTGAAATCTGAAGGATTTTGTTTTCGTCATCAGTTATCCACTTAATGATTATCGTGGGTTTTCGTTCTGGATGACTGTATCTGATAGAGTTAGAAATAATGTTGTAAAGGATACTTTCAAGGTATGCCGGATTATAATTTATCATGACATCATCAGGCATAATAGTAGAAATAGAAACATCTTTTGAGCTTATTTGTTCAGAAAGCACTCTTTGAACAGTTTCTAAATATTGCTGTAAGTTTAATGATTCTGACACCAGACCAATATTGGTTCTTATATTAATGACTTCGTTTAGGTGAATCATGGTTTCGTTTAAGGAATTCGAAACAGATTTTAATAATTGAATCATTTCATCTTTTTCTTCTTCAGATTCCGAAGATTCTATGAGAGACATAATAGATGCGATGTTACTGGTATGCGATCTTAAATTGTGAGATACTATATAGGAAAAGTTCAGCAGTCTTTTGTTTTGCTCGGTTACTAAATTGAAAGAGTCATTTAAATCTTTCTCGGCTTCTTTTGTAGTTGTAATATCAATCATTATACCTCGCAAACTTAGAGCTTGGTCATTTTCGGAAATTACATTTACAATATCTCTTAACCAGACAACAGCTCCATTTTTAGCAATCATCCGATATTCAAAATCATGATTTAAATTTTCTTTTGTTTTTAAAGTACAATAATCGATTGTCCACTGTCTGTCTTCCGGATGAATATGGTCTGACCAAAAAGTTTTACTCGACAGCCATTCTTCTGCGGTATAGCCTAATATTTTTTCGGCTTTTTGACTTATAAAATTAAAGGCAAATGTTTTAGCATCACATTCCCAAACGATTCCATCAATAGTATTTATTAAGGACTCAATTCTTTGTTGCGATGAAAGAATTATGTTTTCGGACAATTTTCGGTCTGTAATGTCTTCTGTGGAAACTATGATTCTTTCCAATGATTTTTCATATCCCTGAATTACATTCCATCGTAAATTTACGTCACGATATTCGCCATCTTTATTTTTTATTTTAGTATCAACAATTAATTGTTTTTCACCCTGTGTTATGGCAATCAGTTGTTTTGTAAAATCGGGAATTGAATCTTTATCGATGATTTGCGAAAGATCAGAAATTAATTCTTCTTTAGTTTTAACTTTATGAAGGCGCAGGCACATTGTATTGACATCAATGATTTTCACCAGAGCAATACATTCATGAACTACATTAGGATGCATTTTTAGATAAAGAGAAACGGTCTCAGGAGTTTCATTGATAAGGTTTAATTTTTGAAGATAATTTTTAACTTTAGAAAAATCTTCTTCCCACAAAGGGATTGGTGAATCTTCAAATAGGCTTTGGAAACGGGTTTCACTTTTTTTGATTAATTTTTGAGCTTCTTTTTTTAATGAAATATCTTCAACAATGGAGATATGGGTTGTTACTTTTTTATCTTTTTTAAAGAGTGGTGATACGGTAAGATTGATCCAGATAATTGTACCCGCTTTTGTATAATATCGTTTTTCTATAGAATACGCTGCGATTTTTCCATCCCGCAGTTTTTCTAAATTGATTAAATCTTCTTCTAAATCTTCTGGGTGGGTTATCGATTGAAAATTTCTCTCTTTCATTTCTTGCTCTGAATACCCCAATAATTTACAATACTGGTTATTTATCTCAATAAAATTACCTGTAAATGAATCGATATGCGCTATCCCTACAGCTGCCTGATCAAAAATAGCCTCAAATTTTATTTCAGAATTAAAAAGTTTTGTGGCTTGAATGTTTACCAGAGATTGCAGTTCTTCTGGGATTTTTAATAAAGTATAAATTAACACACCAAAAAGTGCCGCTAAAATCAGACCTATAATGCCGGGGATTATAATTTGGGCATAAAAATAATTCTGATGTTTAGATATTAAGTATAATTTCCAGTCTCCATCAGGAATAGTTGTAGAGATATTGTATTTTTTAGAAAAATCACTTTTGTTGGGCAAGTAAAAAACTTCCTTTTTGGTGACTATATTTTCCTTTGAAAACTGAAAATAATATTTTGAATCATCAACAACAGTATTAATTCCGGAAGATTTTAATAAATTTTCTAATTTAATAACTACAGCAGAAAATCCCCAAAACTTATTATTCTGAAAAACAGGAAATCTACCAACAATTCCCATTCCGCCTTGTTTGAGTTTTAAAGGACCAGCAAAATACATTTTTTGAGAGGCAACAGACTTCAAAGCTTCCTCTCTAAGATTAGGAGTAGTCAAGATATTTAAATTCATTGCTGCTTCGTTACCCTTTAATGGATAAATATATTTTATTACTCCATTAGGAACCAGTTGCACTGCACTGATGCTGTTATTTGATTCCATTAGTTTCTTACCTACATAGTCAAAGTTTTCAGGGATACCTTTATCATTAATGGTTAATGCTAATGTTAATGTAGTTGTGTAACAATTTTTTAGCGACTGCTCTAAATTTTGATTAACAATATGCATTATATTATTCATTTCTCGTTGCTCATCCTCTTTTATAAGCTGATATTGCTGATATACTAGAAATCCTACAACATAGCTAAGAAACAAGAAAGTTATGAAGCCTGTTATTTTGGGCTTATTTAAGAACCAACTGATAAATTTAGAGTATTTTTTATTGTCCATTTGTGCTAGTTGGAGAGATAGGGAAAGCTTAATTTTTTAATAAATAAATATAGATAAAAATAATAGAACACCATAATTTTTTAGTATTATAGTTAAAATCTTAGTTTTTAGCCTTTTAAAATGTCTTAAATGATTATTAATATTCATTGTCGTATCAAAAATTATATAAAAACTAATTTTTTTAACAAAAAGTACAATGTCTTGTTAAAAAAATTGAAATAATCAGAGAAGTATAAAAGGGAATTAAATCAAGTTTTTCAAAATGTTAAACTCTCCAATTAAAAACAATTTGAATTTGAATAAATAACCCGAACTTTGCAGGAGTTCTCAGATTAGATATTTAATTTGATAATTTTAAAAAAAATGACATGGGTAGAAATAACGAAAGAAATATAAAAAAGCACAATGACAAGTTGCATAAAGCGCAAGACAAAGTCAAACAAGCAGAAATGTTGCGCAAAGAAAAACTAAAACAAATCACCAAAAAGTTTAACGAGACTAAGGATTCAGAAAATAATTAAAGATGGAAAACAATAAATTTGCGGATCTAAAAAAAGGTGTTCAGGAAATAATTGATTTGATTGCGAGTAGAAATGGTAAAGAGGCTAATAATAAATTAGTCGAAGTCAGTGAAGATTTAGATGAATTGCTGGACTTTGCAGAAGAAGATGAAGATCTAATTGAAATTAGTAAATATCAGGTACTATTGAATCAATTGCAACAAAAGATAATTGCACTTGACGGACAATTGTAACGTATAGCATTAAATAGTTTTTGATATAAAATGACAAAGATAAAATGCCATTGTGGTTCTCAAAAAAACTTTGATGAATGTTGTGAACTATTTATTAATGGAACTGAAAAAGCAACAACAGCTTTAGAGCTAATGCGTTCCCGTTACTCGGCTTACGTTACTCATGCCGCTGATTATTTATTGGCAACAACCCATATTTCAGAGCGAAAACAGTATTCGAAAACTGAAATTCTAAATTGGGCAACTTCAAATCAATGGCTTCAATTAGAAATTATTGAGGCTACAGAAAATACAGTAGAATTTAAAGCTTATTTTTTGGACAACAAACTACAAAAACAAATTCACCACGAATTTTCTACTTTCAAACTCGAAAACGGAAGTTGGTTTTATGTCGACGGAAAGTTTTTTGATTAGTTTCTTTTCTAATAAAATCCAGCTTACATCTTGTCTTTATGTTTTAACTAAAAATTAGTAAACGTTTGTATAGACAACATTTTAAAATGATGTAATTTTAAAGTCTATGAAAAATGACAATAAAAAAGGATTTTATTTCAAGCAATACGAAGCCCCATTTCAATCTCCGTTTGATAAACTCTTTGGTATTTTCAAAGAGTTAATTACACACACTTCAGGAGATTTTGATGAAGCAGTCGACTGGTTGCGGGAATTAGACAAAGAATATAAACTCACCGATGAACACTACACAATCGATGATTTTATTGAAGATTTAAAGAAAAAAGGTTACATACGCGATGAACTCAAAGACGATGGAACTTCTGGAATTGGCATTACTGCGAAAACAGAACGCGCCATTCGGCAACAAGCTTTAGACAATATTTTTGGCAATTTAAAACGTTCTGGAAGTGGCAATCACAAAACAAAACATTCTGGAAACGGTGATGAACACACTGGCGAATTTCGGGAATTTCATTTTGGTGATGGACTCGAAAGAATTTCGTTGACCGAAAGTTTGCGTAACGCCCAAATCAATAATGGAGTAGCAGATTTTATGTTGACCGAAAATGATTTGGTTGTTGAAGAAACGCAGTACAAATCCCAAATGAGTACTGTTTTGATGATTGACATCAGCCACAGTATGATTTTGTATGGCGAAGATAGAATTACACCAGCTAAAAAAGTAGCAATGGCTCTGGCTGAATTGATTACGACCCGTTATCCAAAAGATACTTTAGATATTTTAGTTTTTGGAAATGACGCTTGGACGATTGCAATTCGGGATTTACCGTATTTGAAAGTTGGTCCGTTTCACACAAATACGGTAGCAGGTTTGCAGCTGGCGATGGATTTACTCCGCCGAAAACGAAACACTAACAAACAAATTTTCATGATTACGGATGGAAAACCAAGTTGTGTACGCGAAAAAGACGGTTCCTATTATATGAACAGCAATGGACTTGACGAATATATTGTTGATAAATGCTACACTCAAGCGCAACAAGCCCGAAAATTACACATTCCAATAACTACTTTTATGATTGCCAGTGATCCGTATTTACAGCAATTTGTCAACCGTTTTACAGAAGCCAATCAAGGAAAAGCGTTTTACACGGGATTGAAAGGCTTAGGAGAAATGATTTTTCAAGATTATGAAGCAAATCGAAAGAAGAGAATTAAATAAGTGATCAGTATTCAGATTTTAGTGTTCAGTTGATCACATAAATAACAATAAAGTAAAAAAATGAAAATAGAAAATATAAAAACACTCGGAGAATTAAAAAAATCAGGTTACGAAAGTAAAGGCATTAAAGATGAATTGCGTTCCAACCTCAGAGAAAAAATAAAATCGGGAAAACCAACATTTGAAGGCGTTCACGGTTTTGAAAATACCGTAATTCCAGAATTAGAACGAGCGATTTTATCTAGACATAATATTAATTTATTAGGACTTCGCGGTCAAGCCAAAACCAGACTGGCGCGTAAAATGATTGAATTACTCGACGAATACATTCCGTTTGTGACTGGTTCGGAAATTAATGATGATCCTTTAAAACCAATTTCGCGTTTTGCCAAAGATATAATTGAAATCAAAGGCGATGAAACTCCAATTTCGTGGTTGCACAGAAGCGATCGTTTTTTTGAAAAATTAGCTACACCAGATGTTACCGTTGCGGATTTAATAGGTGATGTCGATCCTATAAAAGCAGCAAATTTGAAACTGTCTTATGCTGATGATCGTGTGATTCATTTTGGGATGATTCCAAGAGCGAATCGTTGTATTTTTGTAATCAATGAATTACCGGATTTACAGGCGAGAATCCAAGTAGCGTTGTTTAATATTCTCCAGGAAGGTGATATACAAATTCGTGGTTTCAAATTAAGAATGCCACTAGACATGCAATTTGTTTTCACCGCAAACCCGGAAGATTATACCAATCGTGGCAGTATTGTAACACCATTAAAAGACAGAATAGGTTCCCAAATCTTAACGCATTATCCAGATACAATAAAAATTGCGAGAACTATTACGGAGCAAGAAGCTAAACTGGATGCAGTACAAAATGATATGGTTTACGTTCCTTCTTTGGCAAGGGATTTATTGGAACAAATCAGTTTTGAAGCAAGAGAAAGCGAATATATTGATAACAAAAGTGGCGTGAGTGCCCGATTGAGTATCACGGCTTTTGAGAATTTATTAAGCACAGCAGAAAGAAGAGCCTTGAAGTCTGGAGCAGATAAAACTACTTTGCGTTTGTCTGATTTTATGGGAATTATTCCTGCCATTACTGGTAAAGTAGAATTGGTTTATGAAGGAGAGCAGGAAGGAGCGGCTGCTGTGGCGCAGCATTTATTAGGTGATGCCATTCATACTTTTTTCCCTGCTTATTTTCCAAAAATTGAGAAATTAGAGAAACAAGACGAGAAAACACCTTACACAGATATCATTGAATGGTTTTTTGCTGAAAGTGGTTTCGAATTATTGGATGATTGTTCCGATGAGGAATATGAAAGAATCCTTGGAAGTATTGTGCCACTTGAAGTTTTAATCAAGAAATACCAACCGCAATTGGAAAAAGAAGATAAATTTTTCATGAAAGAATTTATTCTTTGGGGATTGGTAGAATACAAGAAACTGAGCAAAGACCGTTTCTCCGAAGGCTATCAGTTCAAGGATATTTACGGAAGCTTTATCAGTAAATTATAAGTATTTAAAAGGGTTTGGATTCATTTCTAAACCCTTTTTTCTTATAATTTATTACAATGAAAAGAATGAATTAGAAATAAATAATTTTATTTATTTCATAATCAGTCTCTAACGGTTTTTATTAGTCTACCTTGTCCCGTTGGCCGTCTAAGCAGTCAATAAAACAGACATGGAAAATAGCTTTGAAGCTTTGATTGCTACTTATATTGAAAATAAGGTAGGTATATCCGAACATTTTTTGAGTACCAATTTGGCCAATAATCTAAAACAAAATTTGATTGTTTTGAATCAGAAGAGTCTGTTGATGGAAGCAGGAATCGGTAATTCTGAGAAAGTTTCTTATGATGGCGCGATACGAAGTGATTCTATTTATTGGTTGGATAAAAAGCACAACAACGCATTCGAAAACGAATTTTTTGCGCAAATAGAAGCATTTATTATCTATCTGAACCAAAGCTGTTATGCCGGAATAACGGGTTATGAATTTCATTATTCGTTGTATGAATCGGGTGATTTTTATTTAAAGCATTTGGATCAATTCAAAAACAATCCCAGCCGAAAATACTCTATGATTAGTTATTTAAATAGCAATTGGCAAGAAAGTGACGGTGGCGAATTGCTGATTCATCAAGCAGATAACAATCAAAAAATTGCTCCTACACAAGGAAAAACGGTTTTCTTTAAAAGTGATGAACTGGTTCACGAAGTTTTGCTAACCCAAAATACCAGAATGAGTATTACAGGTTGGTTGAAAAGTGATTAATTTTCCTAAAAAAGTGTTCCCTGTATACCTTCGATTTTTGGATTGTTGTTGAATTTAAAGGAATCAGTTACTACAAACTGTTTTATAGTATCATCAAATTTTCGCAAAACAATAGTATCACATAAAAAAGAAGTGTTTATTGTCGTAAATAAGTGTTTTGCTATTTCAAGATTTTCAGGTTTAAGTTTGCGGCCAATTGATATATGAGGATTACTACTTTTTTCCATTTTTAGGGAACGAAGCGATTGAGTAACTTTTTTCATTATCACTTTTAGCTTGATTTTGGAATCTTCATTGGGAGTAATAACAAAAGCGCCATTGGAATATGAATCAAAATCATTCAGGTAAACTTCAAAAGGTTCAAAAGAATCACATAACAGGTTTAGTTTATTTTTGATAATTTCAATTGAAGTTTCAGTAGCTATGAATTCACAAATCGTAATATGAGCCACAGAATTTTTACTGTTAAACCAGCCCACTTCCTCGGCCAATTGTTCTTTCACCGATTTAACTAAAGCAATAACTGCTTCCGAAGGATATATCGCAACAGAATATTGTTTTTCCATACCTTACCATTTATATTTTTCCGTAAACGTTTAAAATATAATTCCCGTTTAAAAAAGATTTTGAATCTATTTGGCTTTGCAAAATAACTCCGCTATGAGGAGTTTCGAGTAATAATTGTGCTGCTTGCGCTAGTGGTGCTGCGGTTGTTGTTTGGATGGCTCTCAATTGATGTTTTCCCACTTTTTGTGGAAGTATGCATTTTGCAATTTCTCGTCTGCGCAAAATTCCAGTTGCATCTTTGCCTTCTACGGCGACATACAAAACAATTTTATCATCTTCAATATGTGGAATTACAGCTTCCATTTTTTCTTGTAAACCTTTAATTGCGTCAGCAGTATTTCCTAAATTAGTAATTTGCTCTTGTATCCAAGCATAATGTCCCGGATGTCGTAAGGTTTTGTAATCAAGTGAACAAACCTTTCCGGATAATGCATCTGGCAAATCTGCCGCTCCTCCTGAAGTCAGGTCTTCTTGGTAGGTGATTCCATCAATTATAATGTTTTTTCTTTCGGATAAAGAAGGTAAGGTTGTTTTAATAAAGTTTCTAAGTACAATGGTATCTTCCATATATTCGGTAGCAACGCCCACAGGACTCCAAGTAAATCCGTAAAAATGTGGTGCAACGGCATGATTGGTCAGTGCGCCAACTTTAAATTCCAATTTGTCAACTTTATCTACTTCAAAGTCAGTGCAAAACTGTTGAAAAAGACCATTTGCGAGTAAATCTATATAACCTGGAGCTAAACCCGTTTGAAGTATAAACCCGGTGTTGGCATCTTTTGCCAAAGCTATTATTTCTGCTGTTTCTGCTACATATTCCGTCAGATTGGCGTAATGAAGCTTATAATCTTTGGCAAACTGTGCTATTCGTGGTGCCTGGCTACCCGGTAAGCAGTCTAGAATGATATCTCCTTGACGTAAGATTGCTATCATTTCATCCGTAAGGTCTTTTTCGGCAAGGTGAAAATCTTGAATAAATCCCGATTTTGTAGTTCCTTCTTGAATCCAATGCGCAACTTTTTTTGCTTTTGAATGGGTTCTGTCACCAATAAAAAGACTAGGAGTTACTTCGCTCCATTCCATCAATAATAGACCTACAGCTTCGGCAATTCCACCGGCTCCGGCTATAATAATAGTGTGATGTTTTTTCATATACTAAAGATACTGTTTTTTCGTGGTTGATCATTTGATTTTTATGGTAATCAGATTGTTTGGGTGTGCAGTTTCTCTGTCAAGGATAGTAAAGAAAAGCCCGTAAAGGAGTATGGCCTTTTATTGAATAGCCTGGTAGTACAGTAAAATAAACATAATAAGTTGTATACTAAACTAAATAGAAGTATAATTATAACTTTTTTCTATTTCTAGAGTACTTTTATGTGTTTAGTTTAATTATTTGTTTCAGAAAAAACATAGAATTCCCTTATCCGTTTTATCATTCAGAGATACAATCAATAGTTGTGAATTTAAATTTTACACGTTCAAAATCTATAGGAGAGCCTTTGACAAAATAAGTTGCACCCATAGTGGTTTGCATTTCTCCATTACCTAAAATAAGTTGGTTACCTCGTTTTAGAAATGCCATTGGGTTTTTAAATGTTACTTTTTTATTATCGCCCTGAATGAAGGTATAGCTGGCAAATAATGTATCTCCACTGAATTCTCCTGCAATTTTGCCAACTTTTTGGGGTGTGTTAAAAAATTTCATCACCATATCGCCGGTTATTTTTCCGTTTTTTAAAGTATTCATTTTTAAATCTATAGTATCCTTTTCATACAAAGCTTTATAACATTGGACACTTATCGGTTTTTCAGCCAGGATTTGTTTAGCCTTAACGACTTCTTCGTTTTGATTTTTTTTACAGCTTTGGAATCCTATACAAGCAAACAGCAAACAAAAAAGAACTGGAGTTTTCATAATAGTAAATGTTTAGTTTATAAAAAAGTAATAAGGATTGCTAATTTACGCATAAATAGCTTGTAGTAGTAAAGATTTGATGGCATTTAAATAATGAATGATATTAATTTTTCATTTCTTTCGGTCAATCTAATACCTTTTTATAGAAATATTTAGTATTTGTAATATCTTTTTTTACAGTCAAAAGATTTTTTCTAAAGATTTCTCATTTGCTTCGAATAAGGTTTCTAAATTACTATTCCTGAATTTATTTAAATTTTGGTAATTACTTCCCGATGCAGAAAATAACTTTCCTTACTTTAATAGAGTTTTAAACTTCAGTGGTACAATTATGGTACAATTTAAAGCAAAATATCGCAAAATAAAACAAAGATATCCTTATCAAGATAACATAACTCATGGGAGTTGTTTATACAAAAATAGTTATAAACTTTGAATATTGATTATAACACTGACATAAAAAAAAACTAAGTGATGTATGATTAGAGTACTTATAGATGGAGGTTAAAAAGTAAAAGGTCAAAAATCTAAATATTAGATTTTTGACCTTTTTTCAATATCATTTTGGATTTCTAAATAAGTTTTTACCCGACCTGACTTAATCCATTTCATTAACTCATGTCTATAAAAATAAATACGTTTACCTTGTTTATTAACTGGGATTTCCCTTTTACATACTTTACTATAGATTGTTGATACCGATAGATCTAAAAGTTTTGATGCTTCTTGAATGTTTAGAACTTCTTCTTTATTTTCTTCTACATTAGAGATTCTTATAATAAGTTTTTCCAAATGCTCTAATTTATCATGAATTTTGTTCATCATTACGGGTATTTGGTCGAAAGTAAATGGCTTCATGGCGATCTGTTATTTAAATCTCATGTAAAAGTATTTAATACCAACATTGGAGATAATACATGTCCTTTAAAGGGGGAGTTTGGCTTTTAATTTCCAATGATTACTGGTTAAAGGACTATAAGAAATCTAATCCATTAAGGAGAAATGTTGGTTCGAACTGTTCGGTCAAGTAGCCCCGTCCAAACAAATGTCGAACTATTTTATTGAAGATTTGGAAAAATTAGAAAATATTTCCAAGTAAGTATTTCGAATTTAAGTTATAGATTCAATCCTTGATTCATGTTAATAATTAATTGTAAAATAGCTATACCAAATTAAAACTTCATTCGCTGTATTCTAACTGCATTCAAAATAGCTAATAAAGCCACACCAACATCGGCAAAAACAGCTTCCCACATGGTGGCTAAACCTCAGGCACCAAGAACCATTACAATTGCTTTTACTGTGAATGCCAACCCAATGTTTTGCCAAACGATTTGTTTTGTTTTTCTACCAATATTTATTGCTGTAAAAATTTTCGTGGGCTGGTCGTTTTGAATAACAATGTCGGCAGTTTCGATAGTGGCATCGCTTCCTAAATCTCCCTTGGCAATTCCTGCATCGACCAAAGCGATTACTTGTGCATCATATAGAATTGTAGTCGCGTTTTTCATATTAAAATTTAACTAGCACAACAGCTCAATTTGGCAACATCTTTTCCGAAAGTGATGGCTGCTAGTTTTATGCCTTCGCCTAATGTTAAATAAGGATAAAAACTTTCTGCCAATTCTTTTACGGTTATATTATACTTGATAGCCATACTCAATTGCTGAATGAGTTCGCCACCTTCGGGAGCAACAATTCTAGCACCAATCAATTTATCGGTTTCGGTATTTCGTATTAATTTGATAAATCCTCTTGTGTCATTGGCTGCAATAGCTCTTGGAACGTTATTTAATTCTAATTTGCTTACTTCAAAAGGAATGTTTTGGGCTTCTGCCTGTGCTTCGTCCAATCCTGCTCCTGCTACTTGTGGATCGGTAAAAACTACCCAAGGCAAGGAAGAATAATCGGCTTCATTATTGGCTCCCGTAAAAGCATTTTCTACGGCAATTTTACCTTCAAAGGCTGCCGTGTAAACAAATGCAGGCGTGTTGGTAACATCGCCTACTGCATAGATGTTAGGTAAATTGGTTTCCATTTTTTCGTTAACCAAAATGTGCCCTGTTTTAGCAAGTTCCAAACCAATATTTTGCAATCCTAATTTTTGCATATTGGGTGTTGTGCCAGATGCCACTACAACTTTTCCTTTTTCGATAATTTGTGTAAAAGAACCGTCAGGGCATTTGCAATGGATAATGGTTTCATTTCCTTTTTTATCAAATTTTACTGCTCTAAAATTTGGCAGGATTTCTATACCTTCGTTACGCATTTGTGTTTCCAAGGCTTCACTGATGTCGGGCGTTTGTGTTCTCAACACACGATCAGTAAACTCGATGATACGCACTTTTACGCCCAAACGATTGTAAGCCATAGCAATTTCTAAACCAATATAACCAGCCCCCATAATGGTCATGCTTTCGGGTTTTTCTTCTAAATCAAAAAGCGAAACGTTGGTAAGAAAACCTACTTCGTTTAGCCCTTCAATAATTGGAATATTGGTAGTTGCTCCTGTGGCAATGATAAATTTTAGAGCCGTATATTTTACTTTACCATCGACCACAATGGTTTTAGTATCTAAAAATTCTGCCCAACCCGTTAGCATTTTCAGGTTATGAAAATCACTTACCACGTCCATATATTTTTTCTTCTGGAGCGTGGCTACCAATTGTTTTTTGTCTTTAATTACTTGAGCAAAATCTATAGCAACACCTTTGGGTTTGATGCCCGAAAAATTGGAATGTGTTGCGTGATAAGCTGTTTCCGCTGCACGAATAAGGGTTTTAGAAGGGACACAACCTACGTTTACACAAGTTCCGCCAAAGTCTAAACCACCGTTTACCATTAAGGTCGATAATCCTAAACTTTCGGCCTTTATAGCTGCCGAAAATGCCGCCGAACCACCACCGATGATAATTAAATCGAAGTGGTTTGCGTTTGTATTACAACATTTAGTTTCAGCAGTATGAGCTACTTTATAATTTTTTGTGCTGTTAATAGTATTGATAATTTCTTCTTTACTAGTTTTAGAAGGGTCGAAAGAACATTCGCAACTGCCGTTTTGATAACTCACTTTTACTTCTGTTACTCCTTCATTTTTGGTAAGCATTTTTTCAATGCCTGTGGCACAATGGTCGCAGGTCATTCCTGCGATATCGAGTTTTATATTTTCTGTTTTCATTTTCTTATTTTAATTAAATGCTTAATAATAGAGTCAAAAAAATTATTTGCAACCGTTTAGACCACAAACGTGTCCAGTTTGTCAGTGTGGAGGATTTACGGATGTTGGTACTTCTCCTGATACTTTGTAACCTGTGGTATTAATAGCTTTTATGATAGCCTCTTTGTTCGTTTTACTATTGTCAAATTTTACAACTGCGATTCCTTCGTTGCTATTAGCAGAAACGGTTACAATTCCCGGTAATTTGTTTATTTCATTTTTAACGTGATCTTCGCAACTGGCACAAGTCATTCCACTCACATTAAATTTTACTTCTTGTATATTATCAGAAGAAACAACAATTAGCTGTTTGTCCGCTTTTGGATAAAAAACTTGTCCATAGTATGGGAAAGCCATCATTAAAAAAGTAAACACCGTTACAATGCCTAAAAACTTTTTAGTTTTCACAAATGGTATTTTATCCTCTTCTTCACAAGTACATTGTATTTCTTCGGTCGTTCGTGGTTTTAGTTTTTGAGTCCAAGCAAAGCCCAATACCAAAACAGTTATTCCAATTAAGTAAGGGCGAAAAGGTTCTAACCACGAGAACGTTGATGCTACGCCAGAAGCTCCAGAAATAAGAGCTAAAACGGGCGTTATGCAACAAAGTGATGCTGTCACTGCTGATAAAATACTTGCTACAGCAAGTTTTCCTGATTTTGAATTTGTGTTCATATGAGTTCTAAATTTGAATTTTGACTAATAATGTATTTAAAAAAGGGACGAAGTATTTGTAATTGTTCTGATTTTAGAGAATAAAAAATAGTTTGGCCAGACCGTCTTGCTTCAATAACATTTCCGTCTTTCATTTTGCGTAGATGTTGTGAAACGGCAGGAATACTCATTTCTAAAATATCGGCAAGGTCGCAAGGACAAAGTTCATTTTCTTCTTCAAGAAGAAACATTATTTTTAGTCGTACTTCATTGCCAGCTAATGCTAATAAACCACTCAATTGTTCAAAAGCGTTGCTGTTATTTTCTAATTTGTTTTTACAGGTATTGATTTGATTTTTATCAGCCAAAACTCTTATACACGTTTGATTATTGTCCATTGTTGTAATTGTTTAAATTGAATACTAAACAAATGTAGTTAATTGTTTTATTATTTAAGCAAATGCTTAAATAATAAAAATAAGTTTAACATTTTACTTTGAAATGAATACTTCAATTTTTAAAGTAAATGATTTAGTATTGCTTTTCATTCAAACTGTACTCAAATTACCATCGGTAAATACTTTGACTTGAGTCATTATAAGCATTGACAAAGTGTTATTAGAGAGAGGTGACGGTAATGGCAGGATGGAAAGATCCTAAAACTCGTAATCGTTTTATGAAGTTAATCATTCCTACAGCATGATATATATTATTTATTTGTGGAAATAAAAAAATAAAAAATTCCAAGTTACATACTTAAATAAATCGTAAATTTATATTAAATCACTGAAGAATAGTGTTTTACATCTAATTCAAGTGTTTTTTAGTAAAAAGTATCGAGAATTTGTATTTCGTTGATGGTTTAATTTAAAAACTAAAACAGAACTATGAAAAAATCTAAACAATATGGTGAGTTCTTCAGTCACACTCTGTGTAAACTGCTCCGAACTGCCAAAATCGAGTTTGTAATCATTACCGCATTGATGTATGCACTGCTGATGCTTACTTCTTGCCGAAATTCCGAAAAAAACCAAGAACAAATTGAACAGAACCACCCTCAACAAAAGGGAGAAGAAAATGACAACTATGGACATAGTGGGCATTCACAACAAATGAATGAAACGCGCAAATGGTTAAAACAGGAATTGGGCGAAAAATATAATCAGTCCGTATCTCTCGGCACAGAGGAACAACTTGCACAAGGTAAAGACATATTCACAAAATATTGTCTTACTTGTCATGGAAGTGGCGGTAAAGGCGATGGTCCTGGAGCAGCAACATTACAACCAAAGCCAGCCGATTTTACTGACCCTGAACATTCATCATTTTATTCAGATCAGGGGCGAATATACCTCATAAAAAAAGGAATGAAGGGAACTGCAATGGCAGCATGGGAAAACATTTTAAGCGAAGAAGAAATCCTTTCGGTTTATGTTTATGTAAATTCTCTGAAAAATTCAGGCGAAATGATGGAACACCAAGGGCAAAATCATTAGGAAAATGAATGAAAAAAACATAAATAATTCAAATGATAATAACCGATTCAGAAAAGCAATTACATACAAATATATTTCGCAATTAAGCAAAAAGTAATGGCAAAAATTCTAAAAACAGTATGGATATGCACTATAGTATTACTACTATGGAGCTTTTCAGCTAAGGCACAGCAAAGATACCGAACCCGGGAAGGAAGTATAGAGGTTATTGGCTCGTACAGAGATTCCATAATAATAGCCTATAGCAATCGTTTGTTTGTTTTAATCAATTATGAAACTGCTGTAATGGAACTAACGTTTAATCCAGCTATTTTACGTACTAAAACAGATTCATTGAATGTGAAGCTTATCAACTCAAACATGGGGCAGGTAGTCCTGAAAGGACAACTGAACATTCCTTACGTGGAGACATTACAACATCCAGATCACAAACTAAATTTTGAAGCTGAGTTGCATTTGAATGGAAAGGCGAAAAGAATATATATAAACGGATTGCTTATACACATTGCAAGTAACGAAACCATTTCCTGTTTACTTACACTCAACTTTAAATTGCGTTTAAGTGATTTTGGGATCGATTTGCCAGAAGGATGGAACAATGAAATAACGATACAAATTTTTCAGACTGTACTTAAGAAATCAAACTAATGAAATCCATTCAAATCAAATAACAATAGCTTCACTAAGAAAGTGTTGCATAAAAAAATAGAAACATGAAAACACATAGAAAATTATTTAACTATTTAATTGGTCTTCTTTTCCTCGCTATTGCCGGATGCGGGGTTTATACGAAAATCACTTCCGATTATGATCGCAGTGTTGATTTTACAAAATACAAAACGTTTGCGTGGCTACCGAATAAAGACACAGCTCAAGGCGAATACAATAATCAGATTATTCGCAACAATACACGCAACTATTTCACTCATTGCATGGGAGAGAGAGGATACAAAATAAGCATTGATACACCGGATGTTTTTTCTTGACTTAGTTATCACTGCCGTTAAAAAGGAGAAATCAGTCAGTACTCCTGGTTACACTTATCCTTCGGGTTGGTATTATCACAACCCCTATTACTATCATTATCCCAGCAATCACTATTACCTCCATCACTATAATTACAACTATACCACTTATGTAACCCAAAAGGTCGAATATACAGAAGGCGCAATCACGCTGAATATAATTGACAGGAAACTGAATAAACTTGTATGGACAGGAACTGCTAAAGGGGATTTATATGACCCATCTTATATTGGGGATAACTTACATCCTGCTGTGTATGACATTCTTGATAATTATCCCATAAAACCTATTAATGGACACAAGCGTCCGAAAAAAAATTAGATTCTCTATTGGTAATGAATTAAACAACAGACCAAGAAAAATTAATGAATATAAATCTTTTTCACAATATATTTTCAGTAACGAACTTACATTAGGTTCTTAAATCTAACAGTAAGTTCAATAATACCGTGCTACAAAATGGAAATGTGTTTGTCCATTGTTAAGTTTTTTATTTACGAACAATTTCTACCGAACATTTTGCATGTAACGCAACTGAATGCGAAACAGAGCCTAAAACAAAACGCTCGATTGCTCCATATCCGTGTGAACCAACTATAATCAAATCGGCTTTAAATTTTTCGGCTTCGTTAAGTATTACACTTTTTGGTGAACCTGCAACTATTTTTGTGGTTACTAACAGATTTGGATTTTTATTTTCAAGAATTTCGGCTGCACTTTTTGCATTTTTTTCTGCATTTTTAAATGCGTTTTCATCAAATTTCGCATTGTATTCGTGAGAAACACCCATTGGTTCTAAAGTGTTTAAAATGGAGGTAATTTCATATGCGGCAAGAATGCACACTTCGGTTTTGGGCGGAAATGGCCTGTTGGCAATTTCATTAATTGCTGTTTTACTATATTTTGAACCATCGGTTGCTAGTAGAATTTTCATTCTTTTTTCTCCATTAAATTCATTCCGCATTTGGGACATTTTCCGGGTTTATCCGAAGTAACTTCTGGGTGCATGGGGCAGGTATACGTTTTTTGAGTTTCCATTTTTTTTATATTTTAATGTTGTTTGTATTTGTATTATTTGGACATATCCATATTTTTATCCATTCCAGTCATTTTGTGTGATTGCATTTTTTTATCATTCATCATATCCATCATTTTAGGATTATCCATCATCGATTTACACATTTCAGACATCATCGTAGTATCTGTTTTAGATGCTTCCATCATTTCGGTCATCATTCCTTTCATCATAGCTGGATTATCCTTCATCATTTTCATCATATTTTCGTGATTTGTCATCATCATTTTTCCTTTACTACTGTTCATCATTGCTTGCATCATATCTTTAGACATATCGCTATTGTTAGCAATAGTATCCATAATTGCCTTTTTTGTATCTGAATTTGAAAGAATTTGATTTACATCAGTTTTGGATTGGCACGATGTAAACAAACCAATCGATACAATAATTAATGTGATTTTTTGTAATGTTTTCATAGTTTATAATTTTGATTGTTTAAAATCTCTTAAATAATTCCTCTAAACGAAACTTTATTTAAGAGATTGAAATACTCACATTTTACTCATTTTACGGTGCTTAACTTACTCATATTACTGCACTCAACAGCACATTTTCGACAGGATTCCGCACAATTTTTGCAATGCTCCATGTGTGCATGTTTTTCACATTCTTCGGCGCAAGCTGTACAAATTTCGGCGCATAATTTGCAGATTTTTTCCGTAAACTCACTTCCGCTTGCCATAGCCTGCATTGCAAATAAACAAATAGCTGCACAATCATGATCTAGTTTTATGCAACGCGCTAACATTTTTACGTCTTGCTCATTCAAGCATTCACTTTCGCAATGCGAACATTCTACTGCACATTCTGAACATGCATCGATACAATCTTTAAATTTTTGATGACTCATCTTTTTTAAATTTAAATTGCGAATTAATTTTCGCAGTTTAAAGGTAGCTTTTTAACTTGAAAAAGTATTGTGAAATTCTAATAAAAATTATATAATTCGCACATTATCAGGAATGTATATTGGTTTGTAAAAAATGTAATTGCAAAAAAAGGACGCTTGTCTTTTAGAACAAGCATCCTCCATACAAATTTGAAATTTGAGTTTCTTAATAATTAAAAGTAGCACCTAATCCCATTCCCATATCACTATCATAGTGTGTAGTGATTCCAAAGTTTCTTTTGACAATGTAGCGTAAACCTGCCATATATTCTTTGTCGGTATTCCACATTAAATTCATTCGTAGTCTTTTTGAAACTGGAATGTCTTTTCGTTCAAACTGTAAACGTACATTTCCGTCGGTAAAAACTTCGGCTTGAGCGACTATAAGCATTGGTAATGTGTAATTAACCCCTGCACTAAAAACAGCTCTGTTGTCTTTGGTATTGGTTTGCCCAAAAAGATTTCTTTCTTGATTGTCTATTCCCACTTTTCTATATCTCCAATCAAAACCTATAAAAGGCATTAACCATTGCATTTTTCCAATGTATCTTCCAATATGAGTTTCGGTTTCATAACCGTGGTGTTCTTTGTAACCCAATCGCCATTCGGTGCCGATACTCCAACGTGTACTTTGATACATCGCTTCTCCATCGTTTCCGTTTGTAGCAAAATCATTTTCTGCCATAAAATGAAATGCTCTATCATCAGCAAACAATTTGCGTTGTGCCAATTTAGGGTTTGGGATTAATGGATTTGCAGGGGAGTTTTCATAACTAAAAACCCTGCCCATTCCGCTCATCATGTGATATAAAATATGACAATGAAAAAACCAATCACCGCTTTCGGTGGCTGCAAATTCGAGCGTATCGGTTTCCATTGGCATGATGTCAATGATGTTTTTCATTGGAGCGTAATCTTCTTGTCCGTTGATTACCCTAAAATCATGTCCGTGCAAGTGCATGGGATGGCGCATCATAGAATTGTTGTGAAGTATCATGCGTACGATTTCTCCTTTTTTAATTAATATTTTATCACTTTCTGAAACTACTTTGTTATCCAGACTCCAAACATAACGATTCATATTTCCGGTAAGTTCAAACTTTAATTCTTTTACTGGTGCATCTTTAGGAAGGGTTGTCTTGATTGGAGCTTTCAACATGGCATAGTTCAAGGTAACGATATCAGAAAGGGCATTGGAATCATATTGATGGTCCATACCTTCCATTTTATGGTCACCCATATTCATAGCATCTTTTTTCTCCTTGTCTGTATCCTTATCTTTCATTCCCTTTTTGTTCATGTCCATTCCATTCATTTTATCTCCTTCCATATCCATGCCTTGCATTTTATCGTCGCCTTTTCGCTTTAGTTCACCAGTTATTTCCGGATACATAACTACGTTCATATCCATTTGGTTAAGCGACATTTGCATTCCCATATCGTCTAAATCTCCGTTCATTTTCATCATGCCGTTCATCATCTTCATCCCTTCAAAATATTTTAACTTGGGTAGCGGAGCCGTTAATTGCTTGATACCATCACCTAAATATAAGGAAGCTGATTTTGTGCGATCTTCGGATGTAACTAAAAATTCATACGCAGTTTTATCAGCAGGAATGGTAACGATAACATCGTAGGTCTCAGAAACCGCAATGATTAATCGATCTACTTCAACGGGCTCTACATCGTTACCATCGCTTGCTACAACAGTCATTTTACCTCCTGCATAAGTAAGCCAAAAATAAGTGGAGGCTCCGCCGTTTGCAATTCGTAATCGGACTTTATCGCCTGCTTTAAAATGTGAAAGTTGGCTTTCACTTTTTCCGTTTATTAAGAATTTATCGTAGTACACATCGCTCACATCCATAGCGTTCATTCGCTTCCATTCGTTATTAAGTTTGGTTTTAAAATAGCCGCTTCTTATGGCTTCTGCATAACTTTGGGTTGTTCCTTTTTTAATAGCAAACCAATCCGAAGCATTATGCAACATTCGATGTACATTATTGGGATTCAGATCCGTCCACTCACTCAAAACTATGGGCACGGTGGGAATGTCAAGCTCTTCTCTTTTATTCATAGTAAAAGAACCGTACATTCCTATTTGTTCCTGCAATCCGGTATGGCTATGATACCAATGCGTACCGTGTTGAATAATTGGAAATTTATACAAATGGGTAGTATGTGGTTTGATTGGCATTTGTGTAAGGTTTGGCACACCATCTTCTTTGTTGGGTAAAAACAAACCGTGCCAATGCAACGATGTTTCTTCGTTCAGCTCATTGTGCACATAAATTTCTGCGGTGTCGCCTTCTGTAAACGTTAGTGGTGGCATTGGTATTTGTCCGTTTACGGCAATGGCTCTTTTAGGTTTACCCGTGAAATTTACAATGGTGTCCCGCACGTATAAATCGTATCGAACTGTCCTTGGCGGTGTGTTGTTTACAATTGTCTTTATGGAGCCTAAGTTTGCTTTTGGCATATCCATTTTGCCCATCTCATGATTTTTAGGAGCCTCATTATTATCCATTTTCATATTGTCCATGTTGTCCATGTTGTCTTTCTTTTCAGAACTCTTTTTCATGGGCATTTGCATTTCATCATGCTTCTTCACTACCGATTTCTTAACTGCTTTCGGTTTTTCCTTTACCAAAGTCATTCCGCATTTAGGGCATTTCCCTGGCTTGTCAGCGTGAATCTCGGGATGCATTGGGCAGGTGTATGTTACGGATGCCACCTTATTATTATCCGTTTTCATATTGTCCATGTCGTCCTTCTTTTTAGAAGTCTTTTTCATGGGCATTTGCATTTCATCATGCTTCTTCACCACAGTTTTTTTAACCGTTTTAGCTTTTTCCTTTATCAACGTCATTCCGCATTTAGGGCATTTCCCTGGCTTGTTAGCGTGAATTTCGGGATGCATTGGGCAGGTGTATGTTGTGGGCTGCACCTTTTGCGCCTTTTCTTTTTTTGACATATCCATACCTTTCATATCCTGTGCTTGGGCAAAGGAATTAATAGACATAATGAATATTAATACTATAATTTTTTCATTTTTTTAGTTTAAAATTAATTTACTAATTCTTATGGAATTATTTGTCTAATTCTTTGAGCTTTGCTTTCATCTGGTCAATCTCTGCCTGTTGGCTGGTAATGATATTTTTAATTAATTCCTTTATTTCAGGGTCGGTAACCGATGACTCTTTACCCATTAATATTGCTGCAGCATGGTGTGGTATCATTGATTTTAAAAATTCTTTATCTCCAACCGCTGCCTGTTGCCTAATGCCTGCAAAAAATAGAATCAAAGCAATAAATCCAGTGACAACCAGTGAAATATTTAATTTCTTATTTCCGTACATGCTACCCATCACTAGAAGTTCAATTATGAGCATCGGCATGGTCATCAGTCCAGCCATGTAAAATTGGTTTATATTGGGTATTACATTGGCAAAAACATCTACCATTGCATACATTAGTATGTACATAGCTATAAATGATAACACTATCATAATCGCTAATTTCTTGTAAATAGTCAAACTTAATTCTTTTGAATGCTCTTCTGTTGTGTGTTTCATTGCCATAATTTTTTGATTTAAAATTAATTTATTTTTTTAATAGTAACTCCAACTCTAAAATTTGTTTTTTAAGTGATTCAACACTTTTCATTTTTTTTAATTCTGCTATTGATAAAGCTTTTTTACCTGCTTCAATTGCACTTGGATAGTCTTTTAGTTCCGTTGCTATTTTTTGTCTCAAATTAGGATAGTAAAAATTTTGTGGATCTAATTTTTCGGCTTCAATAAGCCAAGCTATTGCTTGTTTGGAATCTCTGTTTGTACTGTAATAATAGTTTGCTGCTTGAAATAATAAATTAGCATCTTGAGTTTTTTCTTTAATGATGTTTTTATCTATTACTGCTAAAATATTTTCATCTGCTTTGCTTTTCAATGGAATTTTCACCATCGAATTTTCCCATATTATTTTTAGAAATCCCTCCCCTTTACTGTTAACATCATTTATTTCGATTGTAAATGTTTCATATAAATTGGGTATGCTTTCTACTGGAACTGTAAAACGAAAAACATCTTTTTTGGCATCGTATCCGGTTTCTCCATGTAATGTAGTATCTGTATTTACAATTATTGTCCACTCCTTTTTAGAAGGTATTGTGAATATTGAGTAACTACCCATTTTTAAAGTAGTATTTCCAAATACAATATCTTCGTTGGTAGTTATTGAAGTACAATCACTAGCGCCAGTTCGCCAGAGTTTTTCAAAAGGTACTAATTCACCAAATATTTTTCTGCCTCTTGCTAGTGGTCTGCTGTAAGAAACTTTGATTATTGTGCTACCCAATTCTTGTTCAAATGATGCAGATGGACTTGCAGAAGTTAGTTTTATTTGAACTTTTTCTTGTGCCGAAATTATTAAAGCTTGTAAAATAAAGAAGTGTATTAGAATTATTTTTTTCATGGTTTTTGATTTTAAATTGATTTTAAATTGATTTTAAATTGATTTTAAATTGATTTTACTGTTTTTTATTATTTTAAATTATTTTTTTATTTTCCTCCAAATTTTTCTAATAGTAGGCGATGAGATATACCAAAGTAAAAAACCACTTAAAACGGTTATTAACCCTAATAATGAAAATAGTCGCAAAACAATATTATTCATATTGTCTCTACCCTCATAATCCATGGTATGGGTCATCCATAAAAAATCAAACCATCTCCAATCGCGGTGTCTAATCGTTTGAAAAGCTCCATCATTTGCTGAAATATAAGCCTTTAAATTATTTGGTTCTTGGTATGAAATAACATAGGCAGGTAGTAAATGCTCTCTATATTCATGGTGTTTCCCTACTTCTTTAATAAGTTGTATTTCTTTTACTTTTAAACCTGATACAATATTTTTATCCGCAGTTGCTAATGCTTCTTCTTTAGTGATTCCTTTTTTTAAGTCTCCTGTTTTGGCATTGTAAAGCATCTTGTCATTAACCCAATAAAAAGGTTGATTATTTATTACCCTTAATTCTATAGATTGAATTGCTATCGAAGGATGAAGTAGGGAAGGACTTATTAAACCTGAAAACGACTCGGCAACAATTCCTTTTTTATGAAATTGAATTCCATGAATATCATCAATATTAGACCAACTAAAATACAGACCGCTAATGGTCCACATTAAGAATTGAAGACCTAAAAATATTCCTAAATATCGGTGAGATTTTCTAATCCATTTTACTTTTTTTCCTTTAATCATTTACCTTTTAATTTTTTTTAAATTGTTAAATAAACTGAACCAACTTTGAAAATCGCATTAAAATTGCAATTATATAAAACAGAATATATTAGAATATTCATTGCCTAATTTTCTATTCCATTCCGCCAGTTTCGGACGAATAACTTATTCCATTCGGTTTTTTGCCTACTGCAATTGTATTAATTACTTTTTGAGTTGTCACATCTATTACTGAAACAGTATTGTCACCACTATTGGTAACATAAACTGTTTTTCCGTCTTTACTAACCACTACACCGTGTGCCTTATTACCTACGGTTATAGTTTTAATAACTTTGTTACTGGTTATGTCAATTACAAAAACTTTATTTGAAACAGGTCTACCCATTGTTTCCCCTTGATCGGCTACATATAACAATTTACTGTCGGGCGTGGCATATAATTGAATTGGACCTTGCGCATCATTTGGTAATTTTATTCTTGTTATTTGAGCATTTTTAATATCATAGTTTACTACTTCTTTAGTATCATACAAACTCGCAAAAATAAATTTTTCATCTTGTGTAGTTGCAACTTGCACAGCCACTCCTCCCAGTGGAATGTCTGTTATTGTGCCATCAGAAATAGTAATAATCGACATACTTTTTGCATCCATATTTGCAACATAAAGTTTTCCGTTTTGATGTCTAAAACCATGTGGTAAATATCCTTTTCCTAACTCAAATTTTTGAGTTATTTTATATGTTTTAGCATCGACTTGAAATATCTGATTTGTTTCATTTGCAGTTGCATAAGCATATTCAGATTTATTATCTAAAACTACATGAGCCAGATGCAAATCCTTACCAAGTTCAATACGTTTTTTTATTGAATTAGTGTTTGGATCGATTACTATCAATTGATTTGTTGCTGTACTATCCATAGGTATCGCCGTCACCCAAACGGATTTCCCATCAGGTGCAACTTGTACGTTATGAGCCATAAACATCATTCCTGAAGAGTCACTAATTGATATTTCTGTATTTTTTGTGCTGTCCTGAAGGTTTATAACAGAAATGCTACCTCCATCCTCATTGGCTACATATACTTTTGCTAATTGCATTGTTTTTTTAGGATTATTGCAGCTGCCAATTATTAAGCCAGCCACTACTAATACTACCATAATCTGAAATTTTTTGAGTACTACAAGATTTTTCATTTTTTTATTATTTAAGTTGATTTTGCTATTTTTTCCATAATGGAATAATCTGAACCAAACTTGCAAATCGCATCACATTGACTTCGCAATTCTGAAAATAGTATGTATTTGATATTCATTTTTGAATTTTTAACAACAGGTCTATTCAATTGTTGTATCACATCTTTTTCGCGACTGTTTGGAATGATGATATAAAATACCTCTTCGCCATTGGAAATACTAAAATACAAGTCGGATAAACGTAAAATACCTGAATAAATACTGGTGCTTTTTTCTACTTCAAATGCTCCAATGATTTTGTTTGTTCCTTTTTTAAACCAAAGTACATCAATGAGTTTAATCGTATTTTGGGTGTCCTTATCTGTTGGTAATTCAGGAAATTTACTAATTGATATAAACGAAAAACTTTGACCATTGAATGCTTTGCTTTTATCATTACTGGCCGGAGTAACATCGTAACCTAATGAACTGCCAATTTTTAACAAATGGTATTGCATTTCGTTATGAAGGTTTTCTGCTAATTTTTCTTCCTGAATTTCTTTTTGGCGTTTTAGTATATTCTTTTCGAACTTTGTGCGTTCGTCTTCGCTTAAATATTCATCGTTACCAATTAGCATTTTTTGTGTTCCAATCTCAAAACACAATCCGGCAATCGCTCCTAAATCGTTAGATAATTCTGCTTTGTGTTTGCTGTTAGTTTCAATTAATGTTTCTCGGATTTTTAAATATTCTGTCCAACTTCCTAACTTCTTTTTGTCTTTGAATAAAAAATTAAATCCGTTGAGAATTGCCGTATTGAATGGCGGAAACCAAGTGGGGTGCAAGAAATATAAAATACTGGCTACCGCCGGACCTAAACCTTTTATTTTTAACTCATCCAATTTAACAATCTCTTTTATAATCTGTTCTTCGGTTTTGGCATTGATGCAGTTTTCGAGAAATTGGCCGAAAGCAATTTTATTGTTTGGATTTTCGTAAATATCTGGAATTCTTAATTTTGGTTTCCAATAAAAAGGATGTGCCACACCTACAAAAATTTGTTTTTGTTCTGCAATACAACTCAACACAAATTCTAAACTACTCCCTTTAAAATCATTTGGAAAAGTCTTGTCTTTGATATCGTCAATGACTTGTAAAATTCCTCTACGAATGGTTCGAAATGCTTTTAGCCTTTGGTCGTTATCGACAAACCAAGTATTATAAACACTTTCGGCATCGGTTTTGTATTGTTGGACTATTTGAGTAAGGTTATTCATTTTAATTTACCATATAAATTTCTATTCACATGTTCTAAAGTTTCAAACGTCTTAATCTTAACGCATTTACAATTACGGATACTGAACTAAAACTCATTGCCAAAGCTGCTATCATAGGAGAAAGTAAAATCCCGAAAAATGGATATAAAACTCCGGCTGCAATTGGCACACCTAAAACATTGTAGAAAAAGGCAAAAAACAAATTTTGTTTAATGTTACTCATTACTGCGTGGCTCAATTTTTTGGCTTTCACAATACCTTGTAAATCGCCTTTTACTAAAGTTATTTTAGCACTTTCTATCGCCACGTCAGTTCCGGTACCCATGGCAATTCCGATGTCTGACTGTGCTAATGCAGGGGCATCGTTGATGCCGTCTCCTGCCATCGCGACAATTTTTCCGAGGGATTGGAGGCGCTTAATTTCATTTAGTTTGTCTTCGGGGAGGGCTCCTGCGATGAATGAACTAAGATCGAGTTCGGCAGCGACGGCTTTTGCGGTGTTTTCATTGTCGCCCGTTATCATTATTACTTCAACACCCTGACGCATCAGTTCTTTTATTGCTTCTTTGCTTGTTTCTTTTATCTTGTCTGTAATGGTTACAAAACCCAAAGCAACCCCATCGATGGAAATATAAGAAACTGTTTTTCCTAGTTTTTGTTCGGCTACAATTTTATTTTCCAATTCATCAGAAACTGTGGCGTTCACTTGTTCCATTAGTTTTTTATTTCCGAGGGCCACTTTTTTATTGGTTACCGTCCCAATAACTCCTTTTCCAGCAATGGCTTCAAAATCGTTGACTTCGATTAATGAAATATTTTTTGCTTTTGCAAAATTGACTACGGCTTGCGCCAATGGGTGTTCGCTGTACTGATTTAAAGAAGCGATATTTTGCAATAGCCCATTTTCGTCATTTTGTAAGGAGAACACTTTTTCGACAGAAGGTTTTCCTTCGGTAATGGTACCTGTTTTATCAGTTATCAGAACATTTACCTTGTTCATATTCTCTAATGCTTCAGCATTTTTTATCAAAACACCTGATAGTGCTCCTTTACCTACGCCGACCATTACCGACATTGGTGTGGCTAATCCCAAAGCACAAGGACAGGCAATTATTAATACTGCAATGGCATTGATAAAACCATAGACTAGGGCAGGTTCCGGTCCAAATTTTGCCCAAACAAAAAAGGTTAAGACAGAAACTACAACTACAATCGGTACAAAATATTTTGCAATGCTATCCGCGAGTTTTTGAATGGGTGCTTTGGATCGGCTCGCATCATTTACCATCTTAACAATTTGCGAAAGCAAGGTTTCCGAACCAACTTTCTCGGCAATCATAACAAAGGATTTATTTCCGTTTATGGTTCCCGCTATAACTGAATCATCAATCTTTTTATCAACAGGAATAGGCTCTCCTGAAATCATAGATTCATCTATAGTACTTTCTCCATCAGTAATTTTTCCATCTACTGGAATTTTATCTCCCGGTTTTACTCGTAATAAATCTCCTTTTTTGATGTCGTGAATCGAGATTACTTTGTCCCCTCCTTCGATAACCAAAGTCGCTTCGGTGGGCGCTAATTTCAATAATTCTTTTATGGCACCGCTAGTTTGACTGTGTGCTCTTGCTTCTAATAATTGGCCTAACAAAACCAAGGTTAATATGACCGTTGTTGCTTCAAAATAAAGTAACACTGTGCCGCTTTCGGTTTTAAATTCATTTGGAAAAATATCAGGAAAAAACATGCCAACCAAACTAAACAAGAAAGCTACTCCAGTACCAATTCCTATCAGCGTAAACATGTTGAGATTCCAGGTAACAATTGACTTCCAAGCGCGAACAAAGAACATCCAACACGCATAAAAAACCACGGGAAGCGTCAAAATCAATTGTACCCAATTCCAGTATGAAATGCCCATTATCTTTTCTAACGGATTATTTGACATCATTTCTATAGTAGCTATTGCGAAAACAGGAATTGTAAAGGCTGTTGCTACTTTCATTTTCTTAAGCAAATCATTGTAAACCTTTTTGTCTTCACTATCTGTAGGTTCCATTGGTACTAAATCCATTCCGCAAATAGGGCAGGAGCCAGGTTCTTCTTTGATTACCTCCGGGTGCATCGGACAGGTGTATAATTTTTTAACCGCACTTAATTCATGAACTTTTTCTAAATTCATTCCGCATACTGGACAACTCCCGGGCTTATCGTAAACCTTGTCTCCTTCACAATGCATCGGACAATAGTATTTGCCTTGAGCATTACTTAGTGAAGGTATTGTATCCATGTTATCACTAGTTTTAGTACTGCAACACGATTTTGTTATTGGCTCATTGACAGTTTTGTGAGTTGTATCGTTAGCGCTACTCATTTCTATAGTGTACTTTCCAACGGTTGTTAATGCCTCTTGAAATTGATCCAGTGGAATGTGTTTTTCCATTGTTATAGTTGCAATTGGAGGATTCAAAGTAACCGTTGCTTGAATTCCATCGATGGCATTCAATGTTTTTTCCACTTTAGAACGACAGCTATCGCAAGTCATTCCGGTAATTTTATAGGTATGTATCATATGTTTTTTAAAATAAAATTTACTCTTTCATTTGGTGTTAATAATGGAACAAAAATGACTGGAAAACTTAATAAATTGTAAACCTCGAAAATTAATCTATGAATGGTTTTTTGTGCTTCTTCGTCTTCTGTTCTTGCATAGTCTTTTGTAAAAGGTAATCGGTCTAAAATAAAAATCTTTTTATAAGACACCCTCTTAATGGCATTAAGTAATTTTTCGTCATAATCAAGATTTAAAAACTGATAATAGGTCATCGCATCAGGAATAGCCCTGTCAAGAAAAACAGTTTCAATAGGTGATAATTCCGCTTCTTGTTCAATTTGCATATCTAGCACAGCTAATTGAAATTGTCTTTTATTTTCTCTTATTTCTTCTAGACTTTTACCTTCTTCCCTCATGCTATCAATGTAATGTCTGGCGTGTTCAATAGTTGTTTTGTAGCCCCTTTTCGATAACATATCAATTACTGTTGTTTTACCTGTACTAGGTCCACCTGTAATAACATACCAATTGGTATCTACTTTTTGATTGTCCATTTTCATCACTTTTAAAATTGCAAGTAGAACATAATTCATTCATACTAGTTTCAATTCGTTTTCTATTTATTATGGTTTTCAACCTTTGGCTATGATTTTTGCAAAGCACGCAGATCGAATATAATATTATTTTTGAACACGTGCCGTCTCAATAATACTATAGGTATGTGTCATTTCTTGCTAAACACTACATTTTCATTCCCTCCATAGGATCATTTCCTTTTCGGAATTTATATTCGCTATTTATGGCATACGCTCCAGTAATGACTACTTTTTTAGATGGATCCATTTCTGATTTAATTTCAATCATCCCATTGGTTTCTACTCCTGTTTCCACCATTATGCTTTCAAATACTCCTGGTCTTTTTTCAATCCAGATGTAAGAAGCATTTTCTTCCCTGATGACAGCATCAGTAGGTATGAATACTCCTTTTATATTGGATTGTGTCAATCTTGCAATTGCCTGCATTCCGGGTTTCAACAGCAAGTTTTGATTGGGCACTTCCATTCGAATTAAAAGCAGTCTGGTGTCTGGATTTATTTCAGGATTTATAAATGAAATTTTTGCGATTATAGTTTTATCAGGATAATCAGTAAATGAAACTTTGGCGTTTTGTCCAAGGTGCATGCTTTTTGCATAATTTATATTCACCTGTGTTTCGAGCCAAAGACTATTTAAATTTGCCAATTTAATTATACCAGTACCCTCCATTGCATAACTGCCTTCTGTTGCTATTATCTCCGAGATAGTTCCACTGCTATTACTATAGAAAATAGTGTACGGAGAAATCTCTTTACTCGATTTTATAGTTTCAATTTGGGCATTGGATAAACCAAAGAATAATAGTTTTTGTTTGGCAGCAATGAGCATCGTACGTGCATTTTTTCCAAAATCACCTGGCATGGTAAGTTGTTTGTATGCTGTGAAGTAATCTTGTTTGGCTATGGCAATATCTTCACTATACAATTGATATACTGGTTCGTTTTTAGCAACATAATCTCCGACCGTTTTGAAGTATAACTTTTCAATTCGCCCCATTGCTCTAGCAGAAATGGTGTTAATTTTTTCTTGATTAATTGTTAAAACCCCTGTATAATTTTGTTCTAAACTGCTTTGAGTTGTTGCGACAGTTTGCGTGATGATGTTCCCCAATTGGAGCTGCTGTTTACTCAAGCTTATCTCGTTTGCAGCTGTGTCGTCACTTTTTATTGGAGTTAACTCCATGTGGCAAATGGGACATTTCCCAGGCTTATCCTCCTTTACTTGAGGATCCATAGAACAAGTGTAAAAAACAGTTTCTTTACTTTTATGTGCGCTATGGTCTTCTTTGTTTTTAGTATTACAAGCTATACATACAGTAAGTAGTATTGATAGAATTCCTATTATATTTATCGTTTTCATAATTATTCGGTTTTAATAAAGCTTTCGCTATCAATTAAATATTGTGCATTTTTAGCAATAGTATCCTCAACGGAAATTCCACTGATAATTTGAATAAAATCATCTATTTCAATTCCTGCTTTTATTGCAGTTGCTTTAAAGCCATTATTCTTTTTTATAAAAACTATTCTCTTGTTGCCAATACTCACTAATGCTTGTTTTTGCAGCCAAACCCCTTGTACTGAATTTGTTTTCACAATTCCTTGTAATCGCAGACCTATTGGGAATTTTAGTTTAATGTTGTTTAGGTATACCCTAATTCTATTGGATTTATCTGCTGGATTAAATTGAGTTTCAATAAAATTTATTTTTGCATCCATGAATTCATTTTTGTCTAATTCTGTAGCAATTTTGATAGCTTGATTGGTTTTGATTAGACTATTGTACCCTTGACTAACATTAAAGATACCCCATACTTTATCTGTATTTACTAATTTAAAAACGACTTCTCCCTTTTTTATGTAGTTACCTTCCTTTATGTTTAATATTTCTGTATTATTACTTGTACTTTGCATCGTCGAATTGCTTGTATTATCCATTTTTTCTGTTCCTTGAATAATTCCAGAAGCTGGACTGTAAATTGAAACTTGAGGATTTACTTTTTTGGAGGAAGACAATGAATTTATCTGATTTTTAGTCATTCCATAAAGCAATAATTTTTGCTTTGAGGCTTTAATAATTGAGGTATTATCGGAATCATTGGAAACTAAATAAATAAAATTTTGCTGTTCTGTCAATAATTCAGGGCTGTATAAATCAAATAATTTCTGTCCTTTAGCTACTTTTTGGTACTTATAATTGACATACATTTTTTCTATTCTTCCACTTATTCGAGCAGCAATATTTACTGATGAATTTGGATCATAAGACACTATTCCAGGTAAGTCTACCTCACTGCTTAATGTCGTGTCTTTAGCTGTTGTAGTTTGATAATTCCCGACGATAAAATTATCAGTAGGTTTCAAAAGATTATCAATAGAATTGTCTTCCTCAGCTTGGCTTTCTGTTATTTTTTTTATCAAAGTCATTCCGCAAATAGGACAATTGCCAGGTTTGTCGCGAATAATTTGGGGATGCATAGAACAGGTGTATACTTCTTTTTGATGTAAATTCTCCAAGTGATTGTCTGATTTTATTGGAAAGAAATAGATAGCAAATCCTATACTAGAAATTACGATTAAAACCAAACTATATTTTAAATATTTATTCATAATTATTTGATTTCTAGTTGTTTTTCGATTTCTACTTGTGTGCTTAAAATATTTTGCAATTTATCCAGAGCATCAATTTGTGCCATATTTAACGCTTCCCAAGCATCCAATACTACAAATAAATCTCCCGTATTATTCTGCCAAGCCAATATTGCAGTATCATAGTTTCGTTTTAAGGCAGGAATGATATTTTTTTCAGCAATATCATATTGTTTTTTTAGGTTTATCAATTCTGTATTCATACCCGAAATCATTCCTGCTGCTTCATTCAAAATCATTTGCTTTTGCCAGTTGAGACCTTCATTCTTGATTTTAAAACTGTTGATATTGGCTTTATTCATTTTTGTTGACCAAGGCATGGGAATAGTAATCATTCCCATTAAAGAGAATTGTTTTGGCTGTTCTCCAAAGGCAAACATATGGTCATATTTGACACCAAATTCTGGTAATAATTTTGCTTTTTCGGTTTCAATTTTTAATTGATTTAATACCATTGTTTTTTCAATAGCTTTAACATCACTTCGGTTTTGGGAAAGTGAGGTTGTATCTGCTTTTATGGTATCAAAATCATTTAATTTATAGGTTTCATCTATTTCAAACAAAGTGTTTTTATCTCTAGCCATCAAGGTATTTAGCATAATTCGCTTCTGGGAAATATCGTTTTGTAACATTACAATCATACTTTGTAATGCACCGTATTGCGATTTTGCTTTGTAATAGGTTGGCAATTTATCCATATTATACTGATAGCGTATTTCCATACTTTTTATCATATAGTCTAAGAGCAATAAATTATCATCCGCAATTTTTATTTTTTTATTTAATACCAGCCATTGGTAATAATTCGTTTTTGCCAGTGCCTTTAATTGATTAATTGTATAACCTTTATTCTCTTTTTCAACAGATGACATTGCATTCATGTAATTGAAATCAGACTTAAGTTTTCTAGCATTCGGTATCATTTGTGTAACACCAACCATGTAAGATCCCATACCAGGCCCCATTTCATCGGCTTTCCATAATTTACTATTGTAAGGCGTCATAAAAAAACCCGTTTCCACTTGCGGAGGCATCCAACTTTTTGCTCCTTTTGCTGCTGCATCCATACTTTGAATATCAGCATCATACATTTTTAGTTGTGGATTATTTGTTTTGATATTCGTCAAAACAGCATCCAACGAAAGTGTTTGCGCCGCCATATTAGCAGTACTTAAAATCAAACAGCTTATTGCGATATAACAGTTATTCTTTAACATCTATAAGTTCTATTTTGCCTTTTGTTTTTAATTCTCGAAGTTTTACCATCTCAAAAACTATAGGAGTTACTAATAATACATAAATTGTTGAGGTAATTGTACCCCCAATGAGTGGAACCGTAATTGGCAACATCACATCGGCTCCAGTTCCTGTTGCCCAAAGGATAGGGATTAATCCAAATAGGGAAACGGAAACGGTCATCAATTTTGGTCTTAATCTTTTGGCAGAACCGTCAATAATGTACTGTTTCAAAATTGCTTCTGTGATTGTTGCTGCACTGTTCCCGTGTTTTTCTACCATTTTGTTCATCGCTTCATTCAAATAAATAGTCATTAACATAGCGGTTTCGATTGCCATTCCAAACAATGCTATAAAACCAACTGCAACGGCTACGGATAAATTTATTCCATAAAAATAGACCATAAAAATTCCTCCAATCAAAGCAAACGGTACGGTTATCATTGTAATCAGTGCTTCTTTCATAGAATGATAGGTGAAGTACAGAATGAGGAAAATAATGATGACAACTATAGGTAAAATCATGCTTAATGTTTTATTGGCTCTGATTTGGTTTTCCCATTGTCCGCTCCACTCCACATAATAGCCTTTTGGCATTTTAGTGATCATTGCATTCAATTTTTTTTGCGCTTCTTTTACCGTACTTCCTAGATCACGCTCTCGCACATTAAACAGGACACTGCCTCGTAGCATTGCATTTTCGCTATTTATCATTGGAGGACCATCGCTTATTTTTACATCGGCAACGGCTTCTAATGGAATAGGACCAAACTCCATTGTTTGCACTTGGAGTTTTTTTAATGCCTCAATACTATTTCTGTATTCTTGAGCATATCTTGCATTTACAGAAAATCGTTGTCTTCCCTCAATGGTTGTAGTAAGTTTCATTCCACCAATAGACGCTTCTACCACATTGTTTATATCATCTATTGTAAGTCCGTATCTGCCAATGGCCTCTCTTTTTGCCTCGATATCGATGTACTTTCCGCCAGTAATCGGTTCCGCATATAAATCTTTTACGCCAGAAGTACCTTCAAGGGCTTTTTTTATTTTTTGAGATAAAACATTGATAGTGTCTAAGCTTGCTCCGTAAATCTTTATTCCTACATCGGTTCTAATACCAGTAGAAAGCATATTAATCCTATTAATGATGGGCTGTGTAAAACCATTCGTAACTCCTGGAATTTGAAGTTTATTATTTATTTCATTAACAATATCGGCTTTCGTTTTGTCTTCTCTCCATTCGTTTTGGGGTTTCAGCAAAACAATAGATTCAATCATGCTAATTGGACTATTATCGGTAGCAGTATTAGCCCTTCCTGCTTTTCCCAATACGTGTGCTACTTCGGGTATCGATTTTATCAATTTGTCTTGCACTTGTAAAATTCGTTTCACTTCAGAATTGGATACATCTGGCAATGTTACAGGCATAAAAAGCACGGAACCTTCATCTAAAGGTGGCATAAATTCTGTCCCTAAACGGGTAAACATTAAAACGCCAATCAGGAGCGCAATTATATTAATACCTAATACTGTTTTCCTCCATTTTAAACAAAAAATTAAAATAGGAGTATATATGCTTTCCAGTTTTTTATTAATTGGATTTTTGTTTTCTGGACGAAGTTTACCTTTAAGCAGAAAACTAATTAGAACTGGAGTAAGTGTAATGGCTAAAAAAGCATCTACTATAAGTATAAACGATTTTGTCCAAGCCAATGGGCTGAATAATTTACCTTCCATACCTGTGAGAAGAAATACAGGTAAAAAAGATGCTATTACAATGAGTGTTGAATAAAAAACACCTGGGCCAACTAATTTCGAAGAACTTTCTATAAGTTGTAATTTTTCTTCAGAAGATAACGGGTCGTGTTCTTTTTTGAATATATTTTTTATTTTGTCTTTCATTTTATTTCCGAATTATTTTGATTACTCTCCATCTCTTCCTGTTTCTCCGAAATTGTCCTATACGCATTTTCCACCATTACAATTCCGTCATCGACGACAACACCTATAGCTAATGCAATACCCGTTAATGACATGATATTAGATGATATACCAAATGCTTCAAGCAAAATAAAGCCAATGGCCACAGATATAGGCAATTGTATTAAGATAATTAAAGCACTTCGCCAATGAAAAAGAAAAAGTAGTATGACAATTGAAACAACAATCATTTCTTCTATTAAAGTTCCTTTAACAGATGCGATTGCATTTTCTATCAATTCACTTCGGTCATAAGACGTTTTAAAAGAAACGCCTTCAGGCAATCCTTTTTCAACTTCTTTCATTTTTTCTTTTACTGCTTTTATAACTTTATCTGCATTTTCACCATAACGCATGACTACAATTCCTCCTACAACTTCACCTGTTCCATTTTCATCAAAAATTCCCAAGCGTAAATCTCCACCCATTTGTATCGAACCAATGTCTTTTACCTTTACTGGAACGGAATTATAATTTTTAATAGCAATATCTTCTACATCTTTTATGTTTTTTATGTACCCTAAACCTCTTACTATGTAAGACATATTACTCATCTCAAATTTTCGACCACCAACATCATTGTTATTTGCTTTGACTGCATTCATCACTTCCATCATACTCACATTATAGTACTGCATTTTCAAGGGATCTAGCACTAATTGGTACTGTTTTTCAAAACCACCAAATGATGCTACTTCAGCCACGCCAGGAACAGTTTGTAATGCAAATTTCACGTACCAATCTTGTAAAGCTCTTTGTTCTCCCAAGTCCATACCGTTAGCCTCTAAATGATACCAAAAGACGTGACCAACTCCAGTTCCATCTGGGCCTAATGTCGGCACTACGTTTTGAGGTAGTAATCGTTGGGCATAATTTAATCTTTCCAATACACGAGTTCTTGCCCAATAGACATCTACATCATCTTCAAAAATGATATATACAAAGCTCATCCCAAACATAGATGCACCACGAATATTTTTGACTTTTGGTATACCTTGTAGGTTAGAGACCAAAGGATAGGTTACTTGTGCTTCTATAACCTGCGGGCTTCTTCCCATCCATTCCGTGAAGACAATGACTTGATTTTCGGATAAATCTGGAATGGCATCTATAGGATTTTGTTGCACGCTATAAATACCCCAAGCTAATAAGCAAGCTGAGACGAGAAGAACAACAAATCTATTTTTTAGTGAAAATGATATTAATTTTTCTACCATAATGTTTAGTTTTCTAATGAAAGACTATCTTTTGTTTTATTTATCCAATTGATTACTTCCTCTTTTTGAGCAGGTGTTACTATTGCATTTTTATGAAGTAACGTGTAGGACGCTAAGGGCATTTCATCAGATTTTATTTGTTTGATGATAGCTTCTAATTTGTTTTCTTGTTTTCGCTTGGAGTACTTTCCAAATTCATTAAAGTTCAAATCCTTCTTACCATCTTTAATGTGTTCTTCCATAAAAAACCGTGCTGGCTGAATGTAAGAATATAATGGATAATTAGTATTGTTACTGTGACAATCGTAGCAAGATGTCCGTAAAATAGTTTCAACATTTTTAGGAACATCGTACATTTTTGTGAAATTTGCAGTTAATTCCTGCTCATAACTTTCATTACGAGCAGGTTGATATAACTGCATCAACAAAAAAATAACAAACCCGATTATGAGTATTTTCTTGATGATTTTTTTCATTTTATAATTGTTTTTTCATAGAACCACAAGTAAGCATTTTCGAACCGTAGTAAGGATTTTTTATTTCTTTGCTTTCACTTATCCAAATAGCCCCTTTTCCTTCATTATACATAGGACAAAAATCTTGATATAGTTTTTGTTTTGCTCCAAATATTTTTATCAAATCATTCACATCTTTACTCAACATCGCAAAATGTTCTCTTTGGTGGTCAATTTTCCCACCATTATCACCAATGTGTTCTGCGTGTTCTTTAGCATCATCAGCAATATCAATATATTCTGTTTTCAATTTTGGATCTATTGCATTAGTATTGACTTTATTGAAAGTTGCATATAATGCTTTACCCGCATTGGCTGCTCCTTTTGTATCGTCTTTTGTGAGTGCGTTTTTGAGTTTTAAATAACCAGAGATTATTTCGCTTGTTGAAAATGTTGTTTGGGTAACCGATGTAGCTTCAGTATTAACTTCAACTGTTGTTGTATCATTATGACTATGACTACCATCAGTATGATCATGAGCTGCTTCATTTTGTACAACTGGTTCGGTTAATTCCATTCCACATTTTGAACATTTTTCACCTTTTTTTCCTGTAACCTCTGGGTGCATTGGACACGCGTATAATTGCGAGGTACTCTCTGTTGTTTCCGAATTAGTTGTTGCAGCTTCTTTATTTTTTTGATTACAAGAAACAAGTACAAATGCCATCGCTATGGCTGAAAGGATTAGATTTTTCATTTTATTATTTTTTTTAATTGATATTGTTGGTATTTGCAACATTTTTTGATGAATATTTTTTTGAAAACCCATTTTTATATAGAAATTAATTTTTTCATTTTATAGGGTCATTAAAATCATTGCATCCTTATTATTGGTATCATGTGCATTGAATTAAACTAAAAGGAAATTTAAAATTTATGCGACTGGATTATTTTTTCTTACCCTCCGTTTTAGCCATTTCCATTCCACATTTAGGACATTCCCCCGGTTTGTCAGAAGTTGAGCCATCCATTGGACAAACATATTTTGTTACAATTTTAGTTTTAGGTTGACTGCCTTTTGTAGCGTGAGTATCTATCTTTTCGGTAATTTTTACCATTCCAGTTCCACATTTAGAACATTTCCCTTCGGTATCAGAAGTTGAGCCGTCCATTGGACAAACATATTTTGTTACAATTTTAGTTTTAGGTTGACTGCCTTTTGTAGCGTGAGTATCTATCTTTTCGGTAATTTTTACCATCCTAGTTCCACATTTAGAACATTTCCCTTCGGTATCAGAAGTTGAGCCGTCCATTGGACAAACATATTTTGTTACAATTTTAGTTTTAGGTTGACTGCCTTTTGTAGCGTGAGTATCTATTTTTTCAGTGGTTTTTACCATTGTCATTCCACATTTGCTACATTTTCCTTCTATTAAACTCACTTCTTCTGGATGCATTGGGCAAGTATAAGTTGTTTTTTGAGCTTCCTTTTGCGAAGATTTTGTAGCTTCTTGAGCTGATGCTACTGTGCTAACTGCTAAGAATACGCTTAGTACGATAATTAGATTTTTCATTTTTTACAGTTTTAATTAATTGTTTATAATATTAACACTGATCAATTGCAAGCCATTTTAATCGTTTATCAAATTTACATTTGATATTTTAGAAATTAATAGTTTACATTTTTATTACAACCCCATTTGGTTTTTTACCAACATTGATTGTTTTAGTAACGGTATGATTGGTAACATTTACAACAGAAACTGTATTTGCTGTTTGGTTGGTTACATAGGCAGTGTTTCCGTCCATAGTGAAAGAAATTGCGTGAGCACCAGCACCCGTATTAAAAGCGCCACCGTGCATCCACATCATCATACCAGCATCCCAAGTCCAATAATGTACTTTTCCATTCATTGGATCTGAAACCCATAATTCGCTTTTTGTTCCGTTGTGTGAGGCAATTCCGGGCATAAATCCTAAAATAATAGTTTGGTCAACGGCATTTGTAGCTACATTTATAACAGAAATAGATTGTCCGTCTTCGTTATCAACATACATTTTACCATCTGTACCAGTCCAAGCTCCAACAGGATTGTTACCAACTGTAACCGTTGCAACTACTGATTTTGATGCTACATTGATTACTGAAACGTTATCATCATCGCCATTAGCAACATAGGCTTTTGTCCCGTCCGAAGAGAAAGTTAATTCTGCAGGCATCATACCTACAGTAATTGTACTTTTCAACGCATAAGTTGTAGCGTCATACACCAATACTTTTCCGTTCATATCCATTTGAGGCACCCAAATTTCTGCACCATTTGGAGAATAAATAGTATTGTGGTTCATTACAGGTAAACCCATTTTTTTAACAATTGAACCAGTTGTTGCATCAATAACAACAAGTTTACCCGACATAGTTCCTGTCACTGCGTGTCCTGCGCTTAAATCCATTCCCGGAACTCCAATTGCAAGATGATTTGAATGTGAAGAAATATGGTGTGGCCACATTATCATATCTGTACCGGTTCCCATCAATGGAATAGTTCCTGTAACTTCATTAGTTGATAATTTGATTACTGAAATTGTTGCATCTTCACCATTGACAACATACGCTGCTGGATAATTAACGTTTAATGCTGCATTTGTCATATCCATATTATCATCTTTATTACAAGATGATAAAAGTATTGCTCCAATTATTGATGCGGTAAAAGATATATTCTTCATTTTTTAAAGTTTTAATTTTATTATTTTATTATTTTATTGTTTCTACTGTTTTACCACAACTCAACATTTGTGATCCGTAGTAAGGATTTTTAACTGTATTTTCTTTACTTAACCAATTGGCATCTTGCATCGGGCAATATTGATAATAAACCGGTTCAGTAAATTTTGAAACTTTTATCAACTCATACGTATTTTTAGATAATGATTTGAAAAGTTCTCTTTGCTTTTTGATATCCTGTGTTTCAGAAATATTTTTTGCATCAGCAGTTAAATCTTTATAAACTTTCATCCAAGTCATATGTACATCCATTTTCAATGTTTCCATTTTTACGACAGTGATTGCGGTTAAAAAATCTTTTGACTTTGCAGAAGCCGTTTTACTATCTGTTTTTACCAAGGCATCTTTCAATGAAAAATAATTATCGAAAACTGGTTTTAGTTGGTCTGTTCCTTGGTTTTCAGTCATTGTAGAATGGTCGTTCATTTCCATTTTAGTTTCTTCGGATTTTGTTTCCGTTTTTACTGCAACTTTTGCTTCACGATCGTATTGACAACATCCCGGAAGTTTTGAATATGCAGCATCTGGAGCAAGGAATTTTTCGCTATCATAACCCGCAAGTGCAATACGTTTTAAGATTTCATCCTGATTGGTTTTTTTAGCATCATAAGTAAGCGTAGCCATTTTGGTGTCTTTATTCCAATCAACATTGGCAATTTTCTTGAGACTTCCTGCTTTTTCTATGGTGGTTTCGCACATTCCACAATTCCCGAATATTTTTACGGTTTCAGTTTTAGCGTTTTTGATTTGCGCATTAGACACTGTGAATGATAGCAATAGAGTTATTGCCATCACTATTTTTTTTAGTGATTTCATTGTAAAATAATTTTAAATTGAATTAGTTAAACAAGAACAAAATGACAGCACAACAAAGCCAGCCTTTTGAAAATGAAATTAACTGAGAAAGTAAATGATTTAAAGCAATAATTGCTTTTGATTTGACACAATTATGGCTATCAAATTTAAAATTTAGCCTATTTTTGGTATAAGCCATAAAGAATTGAAACCAGAAGAAATGGAGGTTTCGTAATTGTAAAAATTTTGTTTTTCTGAAAAGAAATTAAAAATATTTTTATTAAAGTTCAATTCATTAATAGAAACAGATGTGTTGCAAGAAGAAGCACAACCACATTTAGAATGGCTGCATTTTCCTCCACAACCTTTATGATTTTTATTCTTCGAATGATTATCACCTTCGCAACAATCTTTTTTATCTGTTTTAGAAGAGATTTCTTTTTTGCAAGATTGTTTTTCTGAATTGTTTCCACACGCAAAAGTTACCATTGGCATCAAGAAGAAGCCAAGTACAACGATTAATAAAATGTGAAACTTTTTCATTTGTATAGAAAATCTAATATTGAACAAAGTTAGAGAAATAATCTTAATTTTCAATAAAGACTTGTTAAAAAAATTTCATCACTACTATTTTGTTTTGATTTATATTCTCATTAAAAGTATTATTAGGGAAGCAAATAGATGAAGCAAATAGATGAAGCAAATAGATGAAGACTAAACTACTTTAATCTTTGTTATGAGTGTTAATCTCATCTATGTAAAATTTTAAATCATATAAATGGATTAATTCCTCATTATAATCTGGTATTTGAGCCAGTTGATATAAATTTTAGTTTTTCAGGAAAACTATTATATCGAAATTTTGAGTTTTCTCATCATAATCTAAAGTTAGAAATTTGAATTCACTAGCTTTTAATGTGATTTCATGGAAGATATATGACTATTCAAATCCATCGATAATTTTATCAATTCTTTCCGTTTGTGGAATAAAAGCGATGAATTTCCAGTTCTTCAGTTGGGATACGTTATCAATTAACTGGTTTCATAATCAACAATTATATTTCTTTTAATTTGTAAAAATTACTAATCTACATGTTACAAGTGTTCAGTAAATTAAAAACGATCTTTTAGTCCTAAAAACAAAAATACTGATTATCAATTAATTAAACTGTTTTTATTTCAGCGGGGTGTCACTAAACATAATTGAAGAATCAATTATAATAGAACATTTACAAAAAAATTAACATTCGAGTCAGCTAATAAAATTGTAGATTTGTGCCCAGTATGACAAAAAAGTTCTACATATTGCTACTCGTTACGCTTGGTTTTCTTTTGGGACCAACGCTTACTTATGCGCATGGGACAAAAAAAGAAATGCCATGTTGTAAAAAAGAATTTACAGTAAAAGACTGTTGCAAGAAAAAAGATTCTAATAAGAGAGAACACAATTGCGATACTAGTTGTTTAAGTAATTCTTGTGGTTGCCCAACTGCTTACTGTGGCTATAGCTCTATTCTTAATTTTCAAACAGAAAACAATTCACTTTTTAGTTTTTCTGAAAGAAAACAAAATCACTATTATTCAGAAATCTTTATTTCTTCAGATTTCCGTTCTATCTGGCTTCCACCTAAATTAAGCTAGATTCCTTTTTGACATCCATAAGTCTGTCTCTTCCAAAGCCTATTTAAGGCTAAAAATTATTAAAATATTTAATCCGATTCATTTTCAGATATAGCTGTATTTGCTATGCTTCTGTCATGCTTTAGGATTAATTCATTCAAAATTATAAAAACAATGAACTCAATAAAAAAATTATTGATGGCAATGACTCTATTGCTATCAGTCACTTTCGCCAGCGCGCAAATAAAAAACAAAACAACTGAAACCGTAAAAATCAATGGTAATTGTGGCATGTGCAAAAAAACTATTGAAACGGCTGCAAACATTGATAAAGTTGCCAAAGTAAATTGGGACACGAACACCAAAACCGCTACAGTTACCTACGATACTAAGAAAACCAATCTTGATGCCATACTAAAACGTGTTGCAGATGCTGGATATGACAATGAAAAATTTAGTGCCCCAAATGCTGTTTACGATGAATTGCACGGATGTTGCCAATATGATAGAGAAGCAAGTCCTAAAAAAGCGGAGTAATCATAATCAAATCATTTAAATTAAATTTCATGTTCAAAATAAAAAATATAATCACATTACTCTCCCTGATAGCAACTGTTTCTATAGCAAGTGCACAAATAAAAATAGGAGATTCTTTTCCAGATGTTCAGCTTCAAAACAATAAGAACGCTACAGTTAAACTAAATACTTTTAAAGGAAAAACAGTTTTGGTAGATTTTTGGGCATCATGGTGCGCACCTTGCCGAATGGCTAACAAAAAATTGGTAAAAATGTATGACCAATACAAAGGTCAGAGTTTTGAAATTGTTGGAATTTCAATTGATATCGATAAATCAAAATGGTTAAAAGCCATTGAAAAAGACAAAATGAAACACCAGCAATTAATCGACCCGAAAGGTTTTGATGCCAAAACGGCTGTGGCTTTTGGAGTTGAAGCACTGCCTGCAACCTATCTTTTTGATGCATCAGGAAAACTGATTGCCATAAACCCAACCGAATCACAAATAATTGCTCAAATCAAAAAAAACAAAAAATAAAATGAAAACATTACATATAAAATTCGTAGCCGCTGCACTTTTAGTATTATTAACTGGTGTAAAATCATATTCTCAAATCACTAAAGTCAAAATAATGGCAACGGGATTAACTTGTTCTATGTGCTCTAATGCGATAAATAAACAATTAAAATCTTTTACCGAAGTAGATAGTATTGGTACTGATTTAAACACAAATACGTTTACCGTTTATTTTAAAAAAGATAACTCATTACAACCTAAAGTATTAAAAAACGCTGTTGAAAAAGCTGGTTTCTTTGTAGGTTCTATGGTTTTGACTGCAAAGTTTCATACGCCAACAATTGAGGATAATACAACCTTAAAAGTTGATGATGTAACTTATAATTTCATTGATATTAAAACCCCAGTAGCTCATGCAGAAACAAGATACAGAGTTCTGGATAAAGGTTTTGTAACCCAAAAAGAGTATAAAAAACTAGTTAAATCATATTCAAAATATCCTGGTTATGCTACGGAAAATGAAAATGATTATTATTTAAAGACCCTATAAAAATGAAATATCTATCAATTGTTTTCTTATTACTTGTTTCATTCAAAATAGATGCACAGGAATTATTTGTAGTAACCGAACCCGCTAGTAATGTTCCGGCGGGTTCTATTGGGGTTCGGGTTGGTCAATCTCTTATGAAAAATCAACTGGAAAGTGGGTCTATGTATAATTTAACGCCCGAAGTTACTTGGGGAATAAATAAAAATATCATGGTTCGTACCTCAGCTTTTCTTAGTAACCAAGAAAATGGATTGGGACTTAAAGGTGGTGGTTTTTATGCTAAATATCGTTTCTTTTCTGTAGATGATTTACAAAGTCATTTTAGGATGGCTGCCTTTGGACGATACAGTTATAATAACTCTTTTATTAATCAGGAAGCTATAGACTTAATGGGAGGAAACTCTGGTTACGAAGCTGGTCTGGTAGCTACTCAGTTAATCCATAAAGTTGCCATAAGTTCTTCTGCAAGTTACGCGCGGGCACTTAATAACAGTGATTATAGCTTTCCGGATTTTTTGGGTAACAGCGCAGTAAATTATACGTTCTCAGTAGGGAAATTAATGTATCCAAAAAATTATACAAGTTTTAAACAAACCAACATCAATGCGATGCTGGAATTTACTGGACAAACGATAACCGAAAACGGAAAATCATATCTGGATGTAGTTCCTTCGATTCAGTTTATCATTAACAGTCAGGCGAGAATTGACCTTGCATACAAAAAAGAATTGTATAGCTCGATGCAACGTGCCACATCTGATGGTGTTTTCTTAAAACTGGAATATACTTTTTTTAATGTGACCAAATAAATTACTTCGCCAAGATTTTAATTTAAATCTAAAGTTCATAAAATAAGTGTTTCGATGGCAAAAGACCATCGAAACACTTCCTATGGCTTATCGGGAAATGACACGTGTAAAATCAAATTATCACCAGAACAAATCGTTCTGATTAAACTTATAAAATGAAGAAAATCTTTTATTTATTACTCTTGGGCTTTGTTTTTGTCAAAGTCCAGGCACAGATTATAAATCCTGTGAAATGGGAACCTAGAATCGAGAAGAAATCCACCTCAGAATATGTACTTACTTTTAATGGTAATATCGAAGCAGGTTGGCACGTATATTCTCAATTTACACCTGAAGATGGTCCTCTTCCTGCCGAATTCATTTTTCATGATAACAAAAGCAATTATGAATTTATTGGAAAAGCAACCGAAAGTGAAACCAAACGAGAGTTTAATGAAATCTTTGGTGTCGATGAAATCTTCTTTTCCGATAAAGTTACTTTTACCCAATTAATCAAACAGATTAATCCAGAAAAGGAAATTATACAAGTGGAGCTTTCTTACCAAGTTTGCAAGGAAAACTGTATCAGCGAAACAAAATATTTTGAGTTTGATATTAAAACGCTTGAAGCAAAAGAAATCCAGGCTTCCGATATTGCAAACGAAAAAACTACCAAAGCTGATGCAAATACTGCGGTAGAAAAACAACCAGAATCTAATGAATCTGATTCGAGTTTATATATGATTTTCTTTATCGCTTTCTTATCTGGTTTTGCAGCCTTGCTTACTCCTTGCGTATTTCCTATGATTCCCATGACAGTAAGTTTCTTTACAAAACAAAGTAAAACCAAAGCCAAAGGGATCAAAAATGCGATTATTTATGGTATTTCGATTATCTTGATTTATGTATTTTTGGGAACAGTAATTACCTTAATTTTTGGTGCCGATGCACTAAATGCATTATCTACCAATGTATGGTTTAATGTTATTTTCTTTGTATTATTAGTTGTATTTTCGTTATCATTTTTAGGTGCTTTCGAAATCATGTTACCTAATTCTTGGGCAAATAAGGTAGACCGTCAAGCGGATAAAGGTGGAATATTAGGAATCGTATTCATGGCATTGGCTCTTGCAATCGTTTCCTTTTCTTGTACCGGACCAATTATAGGAACTTTACTGGTTGAAGCAGCTTCCAAAGGAGGTATCGCACCAATTGTAGGAATGTTAGGTTTTTCTTTTGCTTTAGCATTACCCTTTATGTTATTTGCCATGTTCCCAGGTTGGTTAAATACATTACCAAAATCTGGCGGATGGTTAAATACAGTAAAAGTATTTTTAGGTTTTATAGAATTAGCTTTAGCATTTAAATTCTTGTCTAATGCCGATTTAGTATTGCAATTGCACTGGTTTGAAAGAGAAATATTTTTAGCCATTTGGATAGCGATATTCGGTACTTTGGCATTCTACTTATTCGGAAAGATAACTTTGCCACATGATTCTCCTTCATCTTCTATTTCGGTAGGACGTTTATCTGTTGGATTATTAATATTGGTATTTACAATATATCTTATTCCAGGTTTATGGGGTGCTCCATTAAAATTAATAAGTGGCTTTCCTCCACCTATGACCTATAGCGAATCTCCATACGGTGTAGGCGGCTCCAACAGAGAATCTACATCAGCAATAGCATTACCAGACGGAGCACATAAAGGACCACATGATATTATGGCTTTTACCGATTATGAAAAAGGATTGGCTTATGCCAAAAGTGTAAACAAACCTATTCTCTTGGATTTTACAGGATTTGCTTGTGTAAATTGCCGAAAAATGGAAGATTATGTTTGGTCGGATCCTCGCATTTTATCTATTTTAAATAATGAAGTAGTTCTTATTTCACTATATGTTGATGACAAAAGAGAATTGCCTATCGAGGAACAATATGTCTCTAAAGAAACTGGCAAAAAGATAAAATCAATAGGAAACAAATGGAGTGATTTCCAAATCACTCGTTATAAGGCAAACGCTCAGCCGTATTATATCATTTTGGATACAAAAGAGAAAAGTTTAAACCAACCAGTTGGATATATGCCAGACATTACTGAATATGAACAATGGCTGAAATATGGCATTAAACAGTTTCAAAAATAGAAAAAAGCTGTCTAAAATGATTTGGACAGCTTTTTTTATAACGCAATATTTTTAGGGTTAAAAATAATAACTTTTAAAATACTTTGATTTTATTGGGTAATGGTTCTAGTCTCTAATGAGAAAAAATCTTGTAGTGTAGATGGTTCTTGTTGTGCAGGAGGAAAAACACCTCCAAAAAAATCATAAATATTTTAAAGAGCGTCCCTATTAATGGACGCTTCTTATTAATATCAGATTTAAAACTTCATTCGCTGTATTCTAACTGCATTCAAAATTGCTAATAACGCTACACCCACATCGGCAAAGACAGCTTCCCACATGGTTGCTAAACCACCCGCACCTAGCACCAAAACAATCCCCTTTACCACAAAAGCCAAAGTAATGTTTTGCCACACTATTTTCTTCGTCTGTTTTCCTATGTTTATTGCTGTGAATATTTTATGCGGTTGATCGTTTTGAATAACAATGTCAGCAGTTTCAATTGTTGCATCACTTCCTAAACCGCCCATTGCAATGCCGGCATCGGCAAGGGCAACTACTGGCGCATCGTTTACACCATCGCCAACGAATGCAATTTTTAGGTTTTTTAATTTCAATTCCTCTACTTTTTCCACCTTGTTTTCCGGTAATAAATCGCCATAAGCCTGGTCAATGTTTAATTCTTTTGCTACTGCATCTACAACGGCTTGTTTATCACCTGAAAGCATTACAGTTTTCACGTTTATTTTATGTAAACTGTGAATCGCTTCTTTGGCATCTTCTTTGATTTCATCAGCAATTAAAAAATATCCTGCATATTTTTGATTGATTGCAATAACAATAATCGTGAAAGGTGTAGTATCGATTTCTGGATCATAAATGATATTGAATTTTTTCATCAGTTTTACATTCCCTGCCAAAATTTCTTTTCCATCTACTTTTCCTTTAAGACCATGACCTGCAATTTCTTCTACGTCGGTAACGGTTACATTTTTTTCAGTACCTTTTGCATATTCAATAATAGCAGTTCCAACAGGATGAGTAGATTTGGTTTCGAGTGCCGATGTATATTTTACTAAATCGGCTTCTGAAATATCAACGGCTACTACTTTTTGAACTTTGAAAACACCTTTGGTCAACGTTCCTGTTTTATCCATTACCACTACTTGAATGGATGCCATTATATCGAGAAAAGTAGAACCTTTGAATAAGATTCCGTTTTTACTGGCTGAACCAATTCCTCCAAAATATCCTAAAGGTATAGAGATTACCAATGCGCAAGGACAGGAAATCACCAAGAAAATTAAAGCCCGGTATAGCCAATCATTAAAGATGTAATTTTCGACAAATAGCATTGGAACGAAACAAATTCCGATTGCCAGAAAAACAACTATTGGCGTATATATTTTAGCAAATTTTCGGATAAATAGTTCGGTTGTTGCTTTTTTTGCGGTGGCTTCCTGAACCATTTCCAAGATTTTTGAAAGCTTGCTATCTAAATAAGCTGTTGTAACTTCAACTTGAGCGACCGTATTCAGGTTAATCATTCCGGCAAAAACGGTTTCTCCTTTTTGTTTTGTATCAGGCTTACTTTCACCCGTTAAGGCAGATGTGTTTAAGGAAGCATTGTCGGAAAGTAATTTTCCGTCAAGAGCCAATTTTTCTCCAGGTTTTAATTGGATGATTTCCCCGATAGTAATTTCGGATGCTTTTTTATCAATAGTATTTCCATCTTTGATGACTGTAGCGGTATCTGGTCTTTGATCTAATAATAATTTAATGTTTCTTTTTGCTCTTTGAACTGCCAATGCCTGAAATATTTCGCCAATAGCATAAAACAACATCACAGCAACTCCTTCAGGATATTCTCCAATGGCAAATGCTCCAATAGTTGCAATTCCCATTAATAAAAATTCCGAAAATATTTCTCCTTTGCGAATACTTTCAAAAGCTTCTTTTATTACTGGAAAACCCACAGGCGTATAAGCTACTATATACCAAACAATGCGTGTCCAGCCTGTGAACCAAGATTGAGTAAAATAGTGGTCAAAACCAATAGCGATAAGTAATAGCACAAGGCTTATTATTGCAGGCAAGAACATTTGAAAAGTAGATTTTTCTTTGGCTGAATTTCCTTGACCATCATCATCAGAATGATTTTCAGGACCATTATCAGTACAGGAACATTCTGTTTGTTTGTTGGTTTTGTTATTTATTTCTTCTTCCGATGTGCAACAAAGCTGTTTGCCATTTTCATCGTATTTGTGTTGATGTTTCATTTTTTAGATTGATTAACCCATTAGGGTAATTAGTTTTTAAAATTTTAGTGAACTGCTATTTATAATAATTACACCAATGGGTTGATTACTCTTTATTCTTCTCCCTTGTTGGTTAATTTTGCATTTACAAAAAATGCACCTTTTGTTACAATTTTTGCATTTGCAGGAACCTCTTTTACCAATGTTATAGCGGTATAACCCATATTAGAAACGCCTTTTGCTACTTCTATTTTTTCAAAATTTGTCGTTGGTTCCTTCGCTTTTTGTTCTTCGGGTTTATCGTTTTCTTCTTTTGGTTCTTCTTCGGCTTTTTTATCCGTTACAATAAAAATATAGTCTTTCCCATCAGCACTTACTATGGCATCCGTAGGGATTGCATCGGTAGTAACATTATTTAAACTTACAATTGCCGTTATATTCATTCCGTCTATGAGTCCGGTTTTATTACCTTGAACAGTAGCGTGCACTGGAATACTTTTACTATCACTCTCAAATGAAGCCCCTACTGAATATACTTTTGCATTGTAATCTTCCCCTGAATTATTGGTGATTCTAAAATGGATAATTTGCCCCACTTTTAGCATAGGCAAATCTTTTTCAAATACGTTTAGATCTAAATGTAGTTGTGTGTTATCAACAATTTCGGCAACTGGTGAAGAGACATCAACATAACTTCCGATTTTAGAGAAAACATTACTAATTGTACCGCTTATAGGGCTTGTTACTGATAATGCGGAACGTAAATTACCGTTGTTTAAGCTATTTGGATTAATACCCATCAATTGAATTTGCTGTTGCAAAGATGCTCTGCGGGTTCTCATTGCTTTTAATTCGGCATCAGCATTTTGATAATTTTTTAATGCGCCTGCATTTCCTTCATTGAGTTCTTTCTGTCTTGCTAATTCTTGTTCGGCAAAGATTATTTTACTGGAAGTACTCAAATATTCTTCCTGTAATTGAAGGAATTGCGGATTGGCGATTGTGGCAATTATTTGTCCCTTTTTTACAAAATCGCCTAACTGTACATTAATTGTTTTTATTACACCTCCGTACATCGAAGTAGCATTGGCTTTGTTATTATTAGGCACCCGTAATGCTCCATTGGCTTTCAATGTGGCTGTTAATTCTTTTTGTTCTATGCTTCCGTATTGTATACCCACAGTTTTAATTTGTTCAGCAGTTAATGATGCAATTGATGCTGGTGCTTCTTCAGTTTTAGGTTTCTCAACTACTTCTTCTGGTTTCGTTTCTTTACTCCCGCAAGAAATTAACGTTACGCATAAAGTGGTGAGTAAAAGATAATTTTTATATTTTATTTTTAAAGATTTCATTTTTTTGAATTTATTTGTTTGTGAAATAATTGTATTCAATAATCGCTTGGTTGTATGCATTTAGATTGTCTAAATAGTTTTTTCGTATTTCGATGGCTTGACTTAAATACAATGAAAAATCGGCATAACTTATTTCTCCTGCTCGATAGGATTGATTCGCGGCTTTTATGATTTCGTCAGCTTGTTGTAAGCCTGAAATTTCGTAAAATTGCAAACCTGACACACTTTTTTCAACTTCGGTTTGACGTTGTGCTAAAGAAGATTTAAGTATTTGTGTTTGATATTGCAATTGTTGTTCTTGTACTTCTTTTTCGGTTTTGGCGGCTTTTATTTTATTGCGATTGGCACCACTTCCAAATATTGGAAATGATGTTGCAAATGAGAAACCAGTATATGGATCGGCTACGCCATATAATTTTTGTGAAAAAACACGACCGGAAAATTCAGGTAAGCGATTGCTTTTTTGGATTGCAATTTCACTATTGGCAATCGACACATTTTGTTGCAATAACAGAAGACTGGGATGGTTTTCTGTTGAATTTTGCAAACCATATTCTAACTTTTCTAATGATTTTGAAAGCGGTAAAATGGCTTCCGAACTATTCAATAACTGCATTAGTGCCTGTTGCTGTACAATCATTTCTTTTTGAAGTTGAATGATATTTGTTTCAATTTCTTTCAACTTTACATTTGCTGAAATTTTTTCAATACCAGCACTTTCTCCTGTTTTAACTTTTATAATTGTGGTCTTTAGTAAACCAATATAGATACTGTCCAGTCGCTGATACAAAGCTGTTTTATCTTGTAAATACCATAATTGGTAATAAACAGAACGGATATTTTTTTTCAGCTCTGTATTGATTACTTCCTTGTTGAACTCATAGTATTTGGTTTGCTCTCGATAGTAATTCTTCTTGGCTTGGTTTACTTGAGGCATATAGAAGCTCTGCTGTAAACCAATTTTCCAAATACCTGTTTTATCCGAAGGGCGCAAATCTTCATTTTCCACAAAGATGCCAGTTTTGGGAAACTCCTTGTTTCCTTTTATCAAAAGTTGATTTTTTGAGATTTGGGACTGATTGATATTGTATTGCAAATTATCCTTTAAGCCTAAATTCAAAACTTCATCAATAGTTTTTCGAGATTGCGCCTGACTGGTGTTAAAAGATAAAAATAATCCAATAACTAAAATTGTTACGATTGATTTCACTTTTGGTTTTCTTTTTAATTTAATTTTTGTATTGAATATGATATACAACAAAGGCAATACAAATAAGGTTAAAAATGTAGCAGACAGTAAGCCGCCAATAACTACTGTTGCTAGTGGTTTTTGAACCTCTGCGCCCGCACTATGCGATAACGCCATTGGTAAAAATCCTAATGAGGCAACAGTTGCTGTCATTAATACTGGGCGTAGTCTGATTTTTGTTCCTTCAATTACCCGTTTTATAACATCATCCCAACCTTCTTTTTCGAGTTGGTTAAATGTTCCTACTAATACAATTCCATTTAATACTGCTACACCAAACAATGCAATAAAACCAATTCCTGCTGAAATACTAAATGGCATTCCACGAAGTAGTAATGCAAATACGCCACCAATTGCACTCATTGGTATTGCGGAAAATATTAAACTGGCTTGTTTCATAGAATTGAATGTGAAATACAAAAGCATAAAAATTAATAATAAGGAAATAGGAACGGCAATCATCAATCGATTAGATGCTTTTTGTAAGTTCTCAAATGTACCTCCATAGGTAAAGTAATAGCCAGATGGCAATTTTACTTTTGTAGCTAACTTATCTTGAATTTCTTTTACCACACTCTGAACATCTCTATCTTGTATGTTAAAACCTATTACAATTCTACGTTTTCCAGATTCTCTACTGATTTGTGCTGGACCTAATTTAAAATCTACTTTTGCAACTTGAGACAATGGTATTTGATTGCCAGTAGGTGTAGGTATCAATAAATTATTCACATCATCAATACTTCTTCTTGACGTACTGTCTAATCGCACCACTAAATCAAATTTTCGCTCATTTTCGTAGACTACACCTGCTGCTTTTCCTGCAAAAGCAGTACTTACGATACTGTTTATGTCTTCGACATTTAGACCATAATTGGCAATTCGCAAACGGTCATATTCTATATTGATTTGTGGTAATCCATCCACTTGCTCTACTTGTGGAGAAGAAACGCCTTTTACGTTTGTTATTACACTTTCCACTTTTTTGGCATATACGGAAAGGCTATCCAAGTTTTCGCCAAATATTTTTATAGCTACATCTTGTTTGATTCCAGTCATCAGTTCATTAAAACGCATTTGAATAGGTTGACTTTTTTCGATAAAAACACCGGGTATTACCCTTAATTTTTCTTCTATTGCATCACCCAATTCTTCATACGATCTCCCGGATTTCCATTCGCTTTGCGGTTTTAGAATAATCATCATATCTGTTGCTCCAGGAGGCATTGGGTCGGTAGGTACTTCACCAGCACCCGTTTTTCCAACTACAATTTTTACTTCGTCAAATTGCTTGGCGATTCTTGCGCCTTGCATCGAGGTTTCAATACTTTGGGATAAAGAAGTTTCGATAGGCATTTTAAATTCAAATGCATAATCTCCTTCGGCTAATGTGGGAATAAATTCGCCCCCCATTTTACTAAAAACAAAAATTGTTACTAAAAATAATATTATAGTAATTCCTACTACTTTATATTTTATTTGTATTACTTTTTCCAAAAGAGGTTCATAGATTTTATATAAAAAACCCATCATTTTATCTGAAATGTTTTTTTTATGACTGATCTTTTTGGGTAAAAATAAAGCACACATCATGGGGATATAAGTAATAGAAAGTACTAATGCGCCTAATATGGCAAAACCAACGGTTTTTGCCATAGGACTAAACATTTTGCCCTCAATACCTACTAATGTAAGGATTGGAATGTAAACGATCAGTATTATAATTTCACCAAAAGCAGCACTCTGACGAATTTTTGATGAAGAAGTAAAAACTTCTTCATCCATTTCTGATTGTGTAAATGTTAAATTATTTGTTTTTACTATTTTATCAGAGGTGTCAAAATTATTATTTAGATTTTGGATTCTTAATTTTCCTTTTATCATTAAATGATGTATTGTAGCCTCTACTATAATGACGGCACCATCTACAATTAAACCAAAATCTATAGCTCCTAAACTCATTAGATTTGCACTTACTCCAAAAATTTTCATCAATCCTAAAGCAAACAACATAGAAAGTGGTATAGCCGATGCTACAATAAGTCCCGCACGAAGGTTCCCCAGGAATAAAACCAATACAAAAATCACGATTAATGCTCCTTCAATCAGGTTTTTTTCAACGGTAGAAATGGCACGGTTTACAAAGTTGCTTCGGTCAATAAATGGTTCAACTACAACATCATTTGGTAATGATTTTTGTATGATTAGCATTTTGTCTTTTATCCTTTGTACCACTTCATTACTGTTCGCACCTTTAAGCATCATCACAATACCACCAACAGCATCTACTTTTCCGTTAAAGGTCATTGCTCCATAACGTACTGCATTACCAAACTTTACATCGGCAACATCTTTTATAAAAATTGGAACACTGTTGGGGTTGCTCTTCACAACGATATTTTTTACATCTTCCAAGGAAGTAACCAGACCAACTCCACGAATGAAGTAAGCACTTGGTTTTTTGTCAATGTATGCACCTCCTGTATTTTGATTGTTTTTCTCCAAAGCACTAAAAATATCAGGAATTGTTACTCCCATCGCTTTTAATCGATTTGGATTCACGCCAACTTCATATTGTTTCAATTTACCCCCAAAACTATTTATTTCTGCAATACCGGGCGTTCCGTTGAGTTGTCTTGCTACTATCCAGTCTTGCATAGAACGCAAGTCCATCGCAGAATATTTATTTTCACTTCCTTTTTTTGGATGTAAAATATATTGATACACTTCACCAAGTCCTGTACTTACTGGACCTAACTCAGGTCTTCCAATACCTTCAGGTATTTGGCTAATAGCTTCTTTAAGTCTTTCACTGATGAGTTGTCGGGCAAAATAAATATTGACATCATCATCAAAAACGACTGTGATTACCGATAAACCAAAGCGAGAAATACTTCGGGTTTCTACTAAATCGGGAAGATTTGCTATGCTTTGTTCAATTGGAAAAGTTACTAATTGTTCGACTTCCTGCCCTGCCAAAGTGGGGCAAAGCGTAATAATTTGAACCTGATTATTTGTGATATCCGGCACGGCATCAATGGGTAATTTGGATGCACTCCAAACTCCCCAAATGATGAGAAATAAAGTCATCAAACCAATGATGAATTTATTATTTATACTAAAATGAATGATTTTGTCTAACACTATTGAAAATAATTAATGTTTAATAATTGATTTTTGATTTACAGTAATTGATAGAATCAAATACAGTAAGCTGAATAATGGTAAACAATAGTGTGATTAATGCACAAGACATTAATCGCTATTCATTTAAACATTAATCAAAAAAAAAATTAAGCATTAATTTGAGGCGGTTGCCAGATACTTCCGAAGAAATTGGAAGTAAGAATTGATTTGTAGTTTGGTAGTTTCTTGTCAATTATGTTTTTGACGGCAATAAAATTGAAATTGAACATTGTACTATTGTAGGCGAAACCTTGGCAACCACAACAGTTACAAACGCATAAAGGAGAACAAGCTTCTTTTTCTTGGTGCTGTTTTGAGCTATTGGTTATAGTGACTTTTTCAGATGAAACACCTTGTTCCTTGTCTGCGCAAGGCATACAGGAAAGAACTACGATGATAATTGACAATATGATGTTTGCAAATTTCAAGGCTGTAAAAATAAGATTTTTATTTTTATAATTAATAATTATTTATAATGATTATTAATTATTTGTAATATTTATTGTAGTAGTACCAATATTTTGCAGCAACTCCCAATAACAAAAGCAACAAAACGAGTATTATCATTATAGTACGAATAACAGTATATACCGTTATTGGCTTTTTGGATTTAGGTTTAGGGTTGTTCGGTCTTTTTGTTTTTTGCTTTGCCATTATTATATCTATAACTGTAATTAATTTAAATAAAGAAAACTTTGTAACTAACTCTATCCAGTAGAATTGTATTCTTTTAATCATCAAAAAAATTAAGCAATAATTTGTGGGGGTAGCCAAATACTCCCGAAGAAATTGGAAGTAATAATTGATTTGTATTCAGGAAGATTTTTATCAATTATAGTTTTAACCGAAAAGATATTATAAGAACAAATAGTGTTGTGAACGTAACCTTGACATCCACAGCAACTACAAACACATAAAGGGGAGCAAATATCTTTATTGTGATGTTGCTTTGAAGTATTGTTTATAGTCATTTTTTCAAACGATACATCTTGTTCCTTATCTGCACAAGGCATACAGGAAAGAATCAGAATTATAATTGACAATATGGTGTTTGTAAGTTTCAAGATTGCAAAAATAGTTTTTTTTATGCTATTGAAAATTAAATGTTTCAAAATATAATATTATTCTAAATATTTTTTTAGTTTTGTCTAAAAATAAAGTTTATAATAATGAAAAATAAAATTTTACACATACTTATTCTCATGTTGTTATTGATAGGTTTAACATCCTGCGAGACAAGTTATGTAGATATTCCTGCTGATGACGAGTTATTAGACGGAACAATTGATGGGCTTTCCAGTTCACAATTATCTCAATTTTTGCGAGGCGATGCAGCAGTAAATGAGGTTTTTACCAGAGAAACAGGGTTGGGTTCAACTTTTGTTGGAACCAGTTGTATCAATTGTCACGCTGGGGACGGTAAGGGACATTTGTTTACTACATTGACACGTTTTGGTCAGGTTGATGAAACTGGAAATCAATTTTTAAATCAAGGCGGACCACAATTGCAAAATAGAGCGTTACCTGGTTTCTTGCCAGAGCAAATCCCTGTTGGAGCAACGTTTTCTAAATTTACTCCTCCTGCGTTTTCAGGTTTAGGCTTTTTACAAAATGTTACTGACGCCGATTTATTAACAATGGCAGATCCAAATGACAGTGATGGGGATGGAATTTCCGGAACAGTAAATTGGATTGTAATTCCCAGTTATTCTATACCATCTTCGGCTTCAATTACAAAAAGCGGAAAGCATATTGGGCGATTTGGCAAAAAAGCATCTGCATTTGATTTATTGCATCAATCCGTTAATGCCTACAACCAAGATATGGGGATAACGTCTTTTTTCAGTCCAAAAGACCATTATTCCAATTTAGAAATTGACCCGGAAGTGGCCACCAATAAAGTAAACGATGTGGTTTTTTATTTGAATGTGTTAAAAGCACCAATTCAACGTAATAAAAATGATGAAGTTGTAAATCAAGGCAAGCGAATTTTTAAACAAATTAATTGTACAGGTTGTCATAAACCGGAACTAACCACAGGATATTCATCAATAAGTCCGCTTTCTTTTAAAACATTTTCACCGTACACCGATTTGCTTTTACATGATATGGGAGCAGGTTTAGATGATGGTTATACGGAAGGAAGTGCCAAAACTTTCGAATGGAGAACACCCGCACTTTGGGGAATTGGTCTTTCTGAAAACTCACAGGGAGGTAACTTTTTCTTGATGCACGATGGAAGAGCAAGAAGTATTGAAGAAGCAATAACTATGCACGGTGGGGAAGCAAACAATAGTAAAAATGCTTTTCAAAACCTTTCTGAATCGGATAAAAATGCTTTGCTAAAATTCATAAAATCATTGTAAATATGGACAGAAAACAATTTTTAAAAACATGTGGTTTTGGATGTTTAGTGCAAATTCCAGTGATATTGACCACCCAATTCCAATTTAAAGTGAGCACCTGATTCCAATTCAAAATGACCACCTAATTCCGGAGCAAAATGACCACCTACATTTTACATCAAAAACTACTTTTTTTCATCTGTTAATTAGTGTTCAAATATACTTAAAATATTACCCTTTGTTTATTCCTCTTTTCTTTCTCATAGATTCTCCATGTAATTCGAGTCGGTGAGATTGATGTATGAGTCTATCCAGAATTGCATCAGCTATGGTTTTTTCTCCAATGATGTCATACCAGCCTTGTACCGGGATTTGTGATGTTACAATTATAGAACCATTATTATGCCTGTCTTCAATGATCTCTAAAAGGGTAATTCTGTTATGACTGTCTAGTGCTTGGAGTCCAAAATCGTCTAATATAATGACATCTTGCCGTTCTATTTTGGCCAATTCTCGTAGGTAAGAACCATCTGCTTTGGCCATTTTTAATTTAGCAAACAACTTCGAGGTATTAAAATAACTTACTTTAAAACCTTGTATGCAGGCTTGGTAACCCAATGCGGTACCTAAATAACTTTTACCTACACCGGTACTTCCCGTGATTAAAATGTTTTCGTTTTTCTCTACAAATTCACATTCTGCCAGACGCAGTACTACGTTTCGGTCAAGATTACGGGTTTGGTCAAAATTGATACTTTCAATATTTGATTTGTAATGGAATCGGGCATTGGTGATACTGCGCTGAATACGACGATTGTGCCTTTCGTCCCATTCGGCATCAATAATCATCGATACAAACTGATCGAGCGTGTAATGGTCTGTTTTTCCGCTTTCAATGGCTGTTTTAAAAGCATTGAACATGCCATAAAGCTTCATTTGTTTCATTTTTGTTACTGTGGATTCATTCATGATTACTTGGTTTTAATTTAATTATAATACTGTTTTCCTCTTATGTTACCGTGACTCGGGAGTTCCTGCTCGGGTTCCTGTTCAAAATCAATATGGTCTAGGTTGTTTTCTAAAATATTTTGAATGGTCTTAAAATTGTAAATTTTAAAATCAAGTGCCCGCCTGCAGGCATTTATTAATCGCTCTTTCCCTACCTTTTTCTCGAAGCTTAGTATTCCTAAACAACTTTTATAGGCCTGTTCAGGATGGTTTCTACTTTCGATTATCTGCATAATATATTCTCCTACTGACTCATCAATACTATTAGCCCAATCAATGAAGCGAGCAGCGCTCCACTGAGCTACAAATTGATGCGTACTGGCTAAATGTTCCGGGGTGGTGGTATAGACATAAGGTTTGTAATTTCGTGCATGGACAGCTACCCGATTGTATTTGTGATAGATCTCTACGGTTGATTTGGTATACAATAGTTTCGCTTTTTTCTTTACGTATTGATACGGAACGCTGTAGTAATTTTTGTCTTGACTTAATTGAACATGCCCGTTTTGCATTACTGTTGCAAAGGATTGGTATTTGATTTCAAAACGTTCTTGTGGTAGTGGACGTAGTTTTTGTTTCTCATCTTCTAAAAATAATTCCAGGCGAGAATAAGGACGTCCTGTGAGTTTTCTACCATTATGAGAGTCAAGTAAATCCCATACCTGCTGGTTTAGTTCTTCCAGAGAAAAGAATTTAGTTTCTTTTAGATTTACATAAATCCTTCGGTACAATATCTTGACAGCTCCTTCAACCAATGATTTATCTCTTGGTTTATAAGCCCTGGCAGGCAAGATAGTAGTTTCGTAATGTTCGGCTAAATCAGCCAAGGTTTCATTAATTGTTGGTTCAAAACGACTGCTTTTTATCACTGCAGATTTTAAATTATCGGGGACAATTGCCGCAGGAGTGCCTTCAAAAAAACGCATGGCATTTTCTACCGATGTAACAAAATCTTCCTTTTGTTGGCTCATAGAAGCTTCGGCATAGGTGTATTGACTGGCTCCCAATATGGCTACAAAAAATTGTACTTCTTTGATTTCTCCCGTGTCTTTATCAATAAGGGAGAGTGTTTTTCCTGCATAATCCACATACATTTTATCACCAGCTTTGTGATTCATGTGCATCACTGGATTGACTCGTTTACCCCATGTTTTGTAATGATGACCAAATTGTGAACTCCTGTAACCATCAGGGTTTACGGCAATATATTGCTCCCACATATGTTGTACGGTAACACCAACTTTTTTTAGTTCGCGTTCCATTTTAGGAAAAAAATCATGAAGTATCTGCAATTTGGGACTAATTGATTCCACGGTAGTGTGTGAAAACAAAAGTTCCAGTTCTGCATCTGTTTTTTCATTAATCACTTCAATACTTAATCCTAGGACTTCAAATAAAGAAATATACTTCTTTACCGTATTCCTAGAAAGGGATAAGTAGCTACTTATAAACAACTTACTCTTGCCGTTACAATAGAATTTAATTGCTTTTCTAATTTTACTCATGTCTGTTATTTTGTTTGCCATAATCCGTATTTTTTTAACGAATGTATGGTGCTAACAACATGAAAAAGTTAGTAGTTTTTAATGGTCAATTGTACCCCAAAATCAGGTGGTCAATTTGCACTGGAAAGTGGTGGTCAGTTTGCTCCGAAACTGGTGGTCAATTTACACTGGAATAGGGTGGTCAATTTGACCGGTTTTTCCAGGCATTGACAGGATTTCCGTTTTTGTCCATATCAAAATGCTCCACGTACATATTGGTATTCGTTCCTTTGGTTTGATAAAAAACCAATGCGGATTTTGGGTGGTAAAGCGTTCCAAAATTCTCAGTTATGTCATTTATGTTGTTCATTTTCTAGAGGTTTTATAGTCATATAATAGTGTGCATAGTTCATCCAAAAGGGCAAATAAACGGTTCTCAAAATCAAGATTGGTTTGTGTTATGTTGCTTCCGTCAAAGCGTTTGCAAATAGTAGGTTCTTCCATTGCTCCATACTCGTTAAACTCATTGTTAATGCTGTCGGTAAGCCTCTCATACAGCCAACCTGTGGTATCTGCTATAAAGGAGATATACTTTTCCATTCCAACGGTTTCGGAGTCATTCTCATCATTATAGGGGTCTACTTCGGGTCTTGGAGCGTTTCGAAAAATGCTCTCGTGTGGATATTGCGTATAGAGAACAAAGGCATCGCAAGCCACTTTTTGACATTCCAAGTCGAATGTATCACGGCTTTTAAAGTGTCTTAAGCGTTGTTCAAATATCTGTAAATTGATACGGTTGAATAGTTTTTGTTCTATCCGTTCGCCTATCCATTCGGCTTTTACAATCTCTGCAATACAGCTATTTGTTTCTTCGGTATAATCATCCTGTTCAATCCAATCGTTCATCATTTCGTACATCCAATACAGATAGCTGTTTTCCTGTCTGTAATAGGGTATATCGGCAATATGATACAGATAACTGCAAACCGAAACGAGCAATTGAGCCGTCTTTTTACGCTTTGGGTCATTGAGCATTTGAAAGAGTGGAACAATTGGAATATAGTACAGGGTTGTACCTGTGCCGTATCGTTCCTCGCTTGTAAAAAATGTTTTCTTACTATCCTGTACCAAACGTAAATTATCCCAATTGACATTGTTCTTTTTTAACTTGTTTTCCGCATCCCACATAGCCAAAGCTATATTATAGGGATAGCCATAATCTTTCGTTTGTAACGGTTCAATGCCGTAATGTTCTGCAAGTTGGGAAAGGGACTTGTAAAAATCCCTCTCTATTTTTGCTGTTTTCTTACAAGCTTGTACGGATTGAACTGTTTTGAGTTTTGGCAGAAACGCACACTTTAGAAAACCATTGGCAGCATTGCTATCGGTACGGATTTCTGTTTGTCTTTCTGTACTTCGTTTGTGTCTTTGGCTCTCTGCATACATTGTGCGAACTCGCCCAATTGTCGGTGCAGTTGCCGTTGTGTTTTTTGTTCGGGTATGCTGATAGTTCCCGATAGGATATTGCTTTGCATAGTTCATCGTTTTTAATTTTTGGTTTAACCTTTTGTTCCCATTACGCTTTCCAATTTGTATTCTATCCTATCATCACGGATAATAGGGGCAGATACTTTTGCCGTGGTTAGTATGGGATACGTATTGGCGTAAAAATTCAATACCGCTTCCACACTCCAACGTGGTTCGGGGTCGGTCAGTCTGATGTCCTGTCCTTTATCTTTAAGTATAAATACTCTTTCTAACTGTGTTGCTAATAACATAACTCTTGGATTTTGTATTAAACATTAGGTTGCTCTGTCGCAAACAGACCTGTTGAAGAAAATTGGTTTGATAGTTCCGATTTGCGTTTTCGTATCTCGTCCGCTTTTTCGGGGTAGTCGGTAATTTCGGGTACTTTCATCCACGCATCACGGAATTTGCCTTCTTTTTCCAATTCATCCGCTTTTGCCATTCCCTCTTTAAATTTCTTGTCTTTGGCTTCCTGTTCCTTTTTCTCTTTTTCGCCTTTTTCCTTTTCCATTGCCGATTGCTTTTTAGCTTCTTCCAACTGTTTCATAAAGGCTTCCATATTTACCATTAAACCCGAAGCGGTTTGTAAAGGTGTTGCTATCTGCTGAAAAAATCCCTCATCCAATTCATCTGCTGTTCCCCTTAAATTAAGCGGAGGTATCAGTTGTTTTGCAGTATCTCCGCATTGTTCGTTTTGGAGAATAACCGATACAATAAGGTTGTTTTCTGCTCCCTTTGCTATGGTTAGGTGCAAATCTCCTTGTATGTCCATTTGTGCTATCTGATTGAAAAAATTTGTGTTCATCGTTCTAAAATTTAATTGTCCATTTTTTTAATGTCTTCACATTATAAAGTTTTTTAAAGGCTACCACCATTTAAGACGGTAGCCTAAGGGTATTTAATTAAGGTTTAAGATTTCCGCTCCTTCTGTTGCAAAAGAGGTACACAGTTCAAAAGCCTTTTGGGTTTTTAGCTGTGCCGTACCACCCATTACAATACTCTGTAGCTTGGCTTCATTATCTTTGTAATTGCGTACATTCTGATAGTATCCTGTCACGGCGTTATACGCTCCAAACAAAGTACCTTTGGTTGTTTCCATCTGCTGTGTATCACTAAGCATAGCGTAGGTAAAAGCATCTTCTACTGTGTTTTTGAACAAGGTGGAAACTTCATCTTCCGCACCTTTTTTCAATAAATCAAATGTTTCCTTATTTGGACAAAGCGATAATTGGATTAGCTTTTTTACCTCTTGGTCAGTTACCTTTACTTTAGCCCATTGGTTGAATATGCCCTCTAATTGGTTGCTCAGTGTATTTGCCAATCCCATAACCTTGTGAGCATCATCCAAACGCTGTTTTGCTCCCGAAGTATGTTTGATGCGTACCACGTTACTCATCGAACGAAGCGAAGCATTAAGGGTGTTTTGGCATACGATTCGGATAGGTGTAAATGCTGCGGTAATGCTTCCGCTGCCATCGTGCGAAGTAGTCAAAAAAATGTACTTTTCGGTAACATCGTCTCCATTGCCTACTCGGATGTAGTCGGGCAGTTTTGCGGTGATAAAAATGCGCTCCCCGTTGCCCAATGCTCCTGCGGTTTCATATAATATGCCTTCGTCACCGCCTACAATGGCATCGAAGAAATTGAACGCTTCACGGTTTTGTACAATGTGGTAATCCTTGCCGACTACTCCCAATACAGCATTGTTATCGGTGCGTATGTTGGCGAAATAGTTAGGTACTTCCAATTCGCTGTTGCCTATCTCTATGCCGTTAGCCGTTTCGATAATGCCGGAACCTTTTGTAAATAGGGGGCTTTTAGCTACTTCATAGTCTAATCCTGCATGTTTTATCGCTTCTCCGCTTGTTGGGTATTGCTCCACAATCTGCCCCAATCCGTGCCATGCTTTTTCTTTTACGCTAAAGAATGAATAACGTCCTGTTTCGCTGTTAAAATTGATATTATGTGCCATGATTTTAAAATTCTAAATTGTTAAAAATTATTTAGATGCTCGTTGTTAAAACGGGAGGTCGTCCTTTGTATCGTCATTGTTGTTTCCTGTAGAAGCCTGTTCCGCTTCGGTTTTCTTACCGCCCCCGTGAAGCTTGATTTGCGAGGTGTTGAAGTTCAGTCCTGCGTGTGGTTGTCCGTCACTGCCTGTCCACGCTCTTGCACTCACTTTGCCTGTCAGTTCTACCACCGTGCCTTTTGTGAGTATCTGCGCTACTTTTGGACTAAGCCAATAGGCGCAGTCGAAATACGTTGTCTGCTCTATGCGCTCACCCGCTTTGTTTTTGTAGCTGTCGTTGATGGCTACCGAAAAGTTTACTACTGTTTTGCTGTTGGACACGTTGCGTACCTGCGCATCCGCTGTCACTCTTCCTGTGATGTTCATAATTTCTACGATTTTTAGTGATTAATTTTTTTTGAAATTTTATTCGGCAATGTGAGGAGGTGCTGTTTTGTTTCATCAAATCCATTTGTAATATTTTATTTCTCATTGCTGACATTTTTTTTATTCGTCTAAAGAGCCGGAGTATGCTATGTTTTGTTTCATGAGCATAAAAAGGTGAGTGTTTAGCAATAGCAAGGCTTTGATAAAAAATACAACCTGGATGGGTGGAGATTTTTTGGCAAATCTGAAGGACCAGGCCTTGCTATTGCGTAAAGAACACGGAGTTACCTTTGCTCTTGAAATAAGACAAAAGCATACTGGTTTTTGAATATAAAAATGAAGGGGAAGTAATGATGATTTGTATTACTCAAATGCAAATGAGATTAAAATTTGACAAAGGATTAAATATCCTAACTCAATTACAGACCCATCCATTGGATTCATCATATTCAATCTATAAGCCGCATTAATTATTTTACCATTATGGCTGAGCTTTGAAATAATAAGGTATTCATAAAATGATCTAAGGTGACGTGGGAAAAGATTGTAATTGATTTGGAATAGGAGCGGTAGCGCAACGAGGACATGGAAGATTTAATATGAGGGATTGAAAGAGTGTTTATCAAGCCCTATTTTTATGAATTTTCCATCGTTACCTGTCTAAAAATAAGTTTGATTCTTGGGTAGAAAACCGGTTAAATTGACCAGCATTTTTTGGCATAAAATCGTATGAAATTGTATGCAGGATTTTATAAGAAAATTGAAAAATAAGTTTTTACCGTATATAAGTTTATAACTACTTTAGCCAATATTCAAAAAAAGTCAAAAAAACACAATGTCAGACGAACAAAAGAAACTCTTAGAAACCCAATTATGGGCGATTGCCAATATCCTAAGAGGTAAAATATCAGCCAATCAATTTCAAGACTACATATTAGGTTTTATTTTCTACAAATACCTTTCGGAAAAATTAGAAAAAAAAGCCAATGAGTTCCTAAAGCCAGATGGAATCGTGTTTAATACTATTGACGAAAATAGTAGTGATGGTAAAGCTGTTTTAGAAGCGTTAAAAGAAGCCATTGTTGAAGCACTAGGATATTTTCTAAAACCATCCGAACTGTTTACAAATCTTGCAAAAAAAGGAAATGCAAAGGTTATTAATCAAGACGATGAAGAGCAAATTCAAAGCACTTTTATTCTCGAAGATTTAGCCAACGTTTTGAACTCTATCGAAAAAAGTACCATGGGTTCTGATAGTCAAGACGATTTTGACAACCTATTCTATGATATCGATTTAAACTCTACTAAAATAGGTCGTACCACCAAAGACCGTAACGATGTCATTGTAAAAATACTTACAGCATTGGACGAAATTGATTTCGATTTAGACAATACCGAAGGTGATGTTTTGGGTGATGCTTATGAGTATTTGATTGCACAATTTGCAGCAGGTGCCGGACAAAAAGCAGGAGAATTTTACACACCGCAACAAGTATCGAGTATCTTGGCCAAAATTGTGACTACTCGCAAAAGCAAGTTAAAATCAGTTTATGACCCAACATGTGGATCCGGTTCGCTTTTACTTCGTGTGGCACGAGAGGTAGAAGAAGTAGGACATTTTTACGGTCAAGAACAAAACCGTACCACCTACAACTTAGCGCGAATGAACATGATTTTGCACGATGTGAATTATCATAAGTTCGATATTAAAAACGAAGACACGCTCGAAAAACCGCAACACTTGGATTTTAAGTTTGATGCCATTGTAGCCAATCCACCATTCTCAGCAAAGTGGTCTGCAAATCCTATTTTTACAAATGACGAGCGATTTTCGCAATACGGCAGACTGGCACCTGGAACCAAAGCTGATTTTGCTTTTATCCAACACATGGTGCATCAGTTAGACGATAGCGGTATTATGGCCTGTATTGCGCCGCATGGCGTATTGTTTCGAGGTGCTGCCGAAGGACATATTAGGAAGTATTTAATTGAAGATTGCAACTACATTGATGCCATTATTGGTTTACCGTCTAACTTGTTTTATGGCACGAGTATTCCAACCTGTATTTTGGTCTTGAAGAAATGCAAAGAAACGCCAGAAAACATTTTATTCATTGATGCCAGTAATGATTTTGAAAAAGTAAAAAATCAAAACGTACTACGTGAATTTGACATTGATAAAATTATTGAAACCTATCAAAACAGGACCGTAATAGACAAATATTCTAACGTAGCAACTCTCGAAGAGGTAAAAGCTAATGATTACAACCTGAACATTCCACGGTATGTAAACACATTTGAAGAAGCGATCGCTATTGATCTAAATGCGGTGGCTGATCAATTGCAAAGCATTGATTTAAAAATGAATGAAGTAGACAAAACCATTGCTGCCTTTTGTAGTGAACTCCAAATTAAAACCCCTTTTTAATATGGAAATAGTACAACCAAAATTAAGGTTTCCAGAGTTTAAAGGAGATTGGAATAAGAAATTGATTAAAGAAGTATTGTCAATTGGCAGCGGTAGAGACTATAAACATTTAGAGAAAGGAAATGTTCCTGTTTTTGGTACAGGAGGTTTAATGAATTATGTTAATGATTTTTTATACGATGGTGAAACAGTTTGTATTGGAAGAAAAGGAACGATAGATAAACCTATGTATTTTGATGGAAAGATATGGACAGTAGATACATTATTTTACACTAATAAATTTATCAATTCAACACCTAAATTTATATATAATCTTTTTCAAAGAATTAATTGGAAAGAATACAATGAAGCTTCGGGCGTGCCAAGTTTATCTAAAAGTACAATTGAAAAAATTGAAATTAAATTACCGCTAATTGAAGAACAAACCCGTATTGCCAATTTCCTTTCATCAGTAGATGAAAAACTAAACCTTTTAAAAGAAAAAAAAGCCCTTTTAGAAGACTACAAAAAAGGTATCATGCAAAAAATCTTCAACCAAGAAATCAGGTTTAAAGATGATAATGGTGAGGATTTTGAGGATTGGGAAGAGAAAAGTATCGGAAATATACTTACAATTGGTAGTGGTAGAGATTATAAACATTTGAATTATGGAAATGTACCTGTTTTTGGTACAGGTGGTTTAATGACATTTGTAGATAGTTTTTTACATCAAGGCGAAACTGTTTGCATTGGACGTAAAGGTACAATTGATAAACCAATGTATTATAATGGAGATATTTGGACTGTAGATACTTTATTTTATACTCATACTTTTATAGAATCAATACCAAAATTTGTTTATTATGTTTTTCAAAGTATAAATTGGAAACAACATAATGAAGCTTCCGGTGTACCAAGTTTGTCTAAAAGTACAATTGAACAAATTTTAATAAACGTCCCTTCAGTTGCTGAACAAACCAAAATAGCTAATTTCCTTTCGGCAATTGATGAAAAAATAGCATTAGTTTCCAATCAAATACAAGATACCCAAGAATATAAAAAAGGATTGTTACAGCAAATGTTTGTGTAAATAAAAACACTATGGAAAATAAAAAAATTATCGATTACATTATTTTAGAAATGGAATCAAAAGAGTTTCTAGTAATTGAGGTTTTAAACAAGATTAAAGAGGGATATCTTCCATTAGGAGGAATTTCATTGGCTGTAGATTCTGGAAAATTGACAGTATTTAAATATTTTGCTCAGGCTATGGTTAAATACGATGATAAATAAATGATATCCTAATCCGAAATACTATTAGAATAAAATCTAATTGAAAAATTGGATGATAAAAATGTATTGTTGCAGCAAATGTTTGTGTAAATACTTCGAGATTTATCAATAATCTCGAAGTATTTACTATATTTGAACTCTTTAATAATACTGTTAAGATGGAAGATGCACCGAAAATGATTTTTAATCAAAAAATATTTGCACTGGCAAATAAACCAGATGTGGTTGTTAAGATAAAAGAAATTAATAACGAGTATTTATATTGGGATAAAGTAAAATATAAAAAAATATTAGATTTAGATCCTATACAACTTTGGTCTGCCGTAAAAATGGCAAGAGCGGTAAATTACAAAAATATCTCTTTTGGTAGTTATCAATTTAATTATGTGACTACTGATTATATTCAAAAAATACTTCACTATTTTGATATGAATATCGGTGGTTATATGGGAGCAAATAATGTTGTTCCAGATGCTGATAAAACTAGATATTTGGTAAGTGCTATTATGGAAGAAGCTATCTCTAGTAGCCAGATAGAAGGAGCCAATACTACCCGTAAAAAAGCTAAAGAAATGCTTCGTAAAGAAGTAAAACCAAAGACCAAGTCAGAACAAATGATTGTAAATAATTATGTTACAATCAAACACATCACACAAAATCGCAATGACGATTTAACCCCTGAAAAATTGTTATACGTTCACGGACTAATTGCTTGTGATACATTAGACGATAAAAAAGAGGAAGGCGCATTTAGAATATCTGATGATGTACAAGTTGTCAATCATATTGATGGCGAAGTCGTGCATACACCTCCTAGCCATAAAGAACTGGAAATATTAATTAAAGACTTATGTGACTTTTTTAATGCTGATAGTAAAGAAACTTTTATGCACCCTATCCTTAAAGCAACTACTATTCATTTTATGATTGGTTACATTCACCCTTTTACAGATGGAAATGGTAGAACGGCGCGTGCCTTGTTTTACTGGTATTTATTAAAAAAAGGATATTGGCTTACAGAGTATTTATCTATTTCAAAGATTATTCAGGATACTAAAAATCAGTACGAGAAAGCCTATTTATATACCGAAGCAGATGCCAATGATTTGACTTACTTTATGACCTATCATTTAAAGGTGATGGACAAATCGTTCGAAGCATTAAAAGAATATATTCAACTGAAACAAAAAGAAAATTTACAAATTGCAAGTTTTGTTAGAATTCCAAATGTTAATGAACGTCAAGCGCAATTATTAAAAATACTATACGATGAACCAGAAAGTATTTTTACTGTAAAAGAAGTAGAGAATAGATTTTTAATATCAAATTTTACAGCACGAACTGATTTGTTAGGTCTCGTAAATCTTGACTTTTTAGATATAATTCAAGTCAATAAAGTGAAACAAAACTTTGTGCGTTCTGAAAAATTCTTAGTATTATTAACCAAATATAAAATTAAATAAACTTCGAGATTTGTAAAGAATCTCGAACTATTAATATAACATGACATCACAATCCGAATTAATTTTAGAGCAAAATCTAGTAAACCAATTAGCTTCAAATGGATACGATAAAGTAACTATTAAAGATGAAAATAATTTACTAGTCAATCTTAAAAAGCAATTAGAAAAACACAACAACAAAGTGTTTTCTAATTCGGATTTTAAGCAAATACTAAACCACTTAACCAAGTCTAACAATGTTTTTGAAAAGGCGTTATTGCTACGCGATAAGTTTGCTTTCAAAAATGACAATAACGAATTGGTTTATGTGGAGTTCTTAAATATGGATTTCTGGTGTCAAAATCAATATCAAGTAACCAATCAAATCACGGTTGAAGGGACGTATAAAAACCGTTATGACGTAACCATTTTAATTAACGGTTTGCCCTTAGTGCAAATAGAATTAAAGAAGACGGGCTTAGAATTAAAAGAAGCCTACAATCAAATCAACCGCTACCAAAAACACTCTTTCTCAGCCAATACTGGGTTGTTTAATTATGTGCAATTATTTGTAATTAGTACCGGCGTAAATACTAAATACTTCAGCAATTTCGGAAACAAAAAACCCGATTTCAAACAAACCTTCTTTTGGACAGACGAAAACAACAAACGTATTTCTAAATTAGAGGATTTTGCCAATACCTTTTTAGAGAAATGTCATTTATCTAAAATGATTACGAAATACACCGTATTGCATGATTCTGATAAAATGTTGATGGTATTGCGTCCGTATCAATTTAATGCCGTAGAACGTATTATTGACAAGGTAAAAAACAGCAACCACAACGGTTATATATGGCACACTACAGGTTCAGGTAAAACATTAACTTCGTTCAAAGCCAGTCAAATTTTGTCACAATTACCAAAGGTGGATAAAGTAGTTTTTTGTGTAGACAGACAAGATTTAGATTACCAAACGGCTAAAGAATTCAATGCCTTCAAACCAGATTGTATTGACCCAACTAATAATACTGCCAACTTAGTACGACAGTTCAAAGACAGCAATAGCAAGCTTATTGTAACAACGATTCAAAAATTGTACAATGCTATTACGAGAGAACACCATCTTAAAACAATGGACGATCTAAAAGACAAAAAAATTGTCTTTATTTTTGATGAATGCCACCGCTCTCAATTTGGAGATACGCATAAAAAGATAACCCAATATTTTGAAAACTATCAAATGTTTGGGTTTACCGGTACACCTATTTTTGCAGAAAATGCCTCGTCTAAAAACAAGCAAAACCAAACCACGGCAAGCTTATTTGGTGAGCAATTGCATAGTTACGTTATTACCGATGCGATAAAAGATGACAATGTATTGCGTTTCTCTGTGGAGTATGTAGGGAAGTATAAAGAGCGTGAGAATTCGCAAAATGAAATTGACATTGAAGTAGAAGCAATTGATACCCAAGAATTATTACAAAGCAAAGACCGCATTGAAAAGATTACCAATTATATCATTCAGCAACATCCCATTAAAACGCAAAACAAAACGTTTACGGCTATGTTTTGCGTGAGTAGCGTAGACATGCTGATTAAATATTATGATCTATTCCTTAAATTAAAAGAAGAGGGTAAACATGATTTAAAGATGGCTACAATTTTTAGTTTCGGTGCCAATGACGAAATGATTAGCGATACAGACGATTATGATAGTAAAGATTTTAATGAGGTAGCAGAAAAGGAAGAAGTTTATAATGCCTATCATAAAAGAGATAAGCTAGAAAGTTATATAGAAAATTACAACAAAACCTTTAAAACCAATTGGACTACAAAAGACAGTCAATCCTTTTACAATTATTACAAAGACATAGCACAACGAGTACGTTCTAAACAAGTAGATATTTTATTTGTGGTTAATATGTTCCTAACAGGATTTGATAGTAAATCATTGAATACCCTATTTGTAGATAAAAATTTAAAATACCACGGTTTAATTCAAGCCTATTCCAGAACCAATAGAATTCTTGGTGATAAAAAATCACAAGGAAATATTGTCGTATTTAGGAATCTTAAAAAAGCCACTGATGATGCCATTGCCTTATTTTCAGATAAAAAGGCTAAAGAAATTATCATCTTAAAACCATACGAAACCTACGTTAAAGAAATTAATGAAGCTTACGATAATTTAACAGCAATTACTCCAACTTTTGAATCAGTTGATGATTTATATACCGAAGACGAAGAGCTAGAATTTGTAAAAGCGTTTCGTGAAATTATCCGGTTAAAAAACATAATTGCATCATTTGTAGATTTTACTTTTGACGATATTGTTTTAGGAGAACAAGAATTTGATAACTATAAATCGAAATACTTGGAGTTATCTGATAAAGGTAAAAAAGAAAAAACCTCCATACTTAACGAAGTCGATTTTGAACTAGAATTGATTCATCGTGATGATATTACAGTAACCTATATTTTAGGATTATTAGCCAAGTTAAAAGCAACAAACCCAGAGGAAAAAGAACGCAGACAAAAAGAAATACTAGATATCGTTGCAGGAGATGTCAAACTGCGCAGCAAACGCGAATTGATAGAACGTTTCATTGAAGAAAACTTGCCATTACTTGAAGATGCTTCAATAGAGGAAGGTTATGCAGCATTTATGATCGAAGAACAGCAAAAAGCCTTCAATCAATTTGTACAAGATGAAAAGATAAATGCGGACAAGCTAAAAAAACTAACAGAAGATTATTTATTCACCCAAAGAATCCCCACCAAACAAGAAGTAGTGGAAGTATTAGAACATCAACCCTCTATTTTACAAAGATCAAAAGTAGGTGATACTATTCTAAATAAATTTCTTACTTTTATCGACACGTTTTTTAATGATTAATATTTAATTTGATTGTGTAAAATAAAAATTTATGACAGTAGTAAATATAGTATTTCACCATATAATAAAAGAACTAAAAGGAAAAGCATCTTTAAAATGCTCTGATAAGTTGTTACCCATTAATGCAACTGTCAATGAATTTGTAACAAAATTAATTAAAAACTACAGTTCAAAAAATCCAACTCAAGGAACTTTTCAAGACGATCCTGATAATTATCCATTTCAAAAAAAGGTTGAATCTTATCTAAATGATGGAGATTTCTTGGCTTTTACTCAAGAATCAATGAAAATTCTGGAAAGAGCGATAGATATACCAACAACAACAGGAGGATATGTCGTTTTTGTGCATTATACTGAGAAAAATGTTGATTTTTTGATTACAGCAATGCTTGATAAAGCTGCACAATTCACAGTGGATGACGAAAATTTAGATATTGAAAAATTGATGACTCTTGATGTTGAAAAATTAGCCAGAGCTAATAGATTAAATATTAAAAGATGGCAAGATAAAGATATTTTATACCTATCGTTTATTAAAGGAACAAGAGCAGTTTCCAATTACTTTATTAAATTTATTGGCTCTACTGACATTACTTCTTCAAAAGAAAATTTTGATAAGCTAAAGGATGCTACAAATAGATATTTTATTGAAAAAAATATAAAAGCATTAGAAAAAGATAAAATTAAAGACAAATTTAAAGCCTATTTCGATGTTTGTTTTGATCAAAAAAAAGATGCTGAATTAGAGTCTATTTCCTCTCTTATTAATGACCAAGAACCAAAGGCTTTTTTAGATTTCATAAAAGAAAAAGAACTAGAAGTTAGTGGTAAAATTGCTATTCATAGAAAAACTGATTTTGATTCTTTTGTTAGAACTAAAATTGTTGAAAAAGGATATACGTTGTTTTTTGATAAATCATTGATTAAAACAAATAAAATAACACACATAGGTAATCAAATTATTATCAACGATGTTCCAGATGAATTGATAAAATTAGCTTTTGATGATGAAAAAACTTCTTGATAGTTTAGTTCAGGTTAGAAGACTTATAGATTTACAAAGTGCTGATTCAATTTCTACAATAGGTTTCCTTGTTATTACTGAAACAAATATTGAATATTTTGATTCATTGCTTGATAGTGAAATAATCGATATACTAAGCGTTGGTGAACCAAATGAAATGAAGAGTATAATGAAGGAGGACATTCCTAATTTTATCAACCAACAAGTTTATTTGGACATAAGAACAGGGAATATTAATTGCTATTTTGAAACGGTAAATGATTTTCTAAATGGTAATAAGTTTAAATTAAAAAGTGAGTTATTCTACATTGCTGAAAATGATTATTATTCAGAAGAATCAGCAGTTGTAAATGAAATAGTTAATAACTACAATAAAAACATCGAACTTATTGATTTTTTAAATTCATTATCTCATACTCATCATCTAATAGGAAATCAGCTGAAATATTATTTTTACAGGATTTCAAATAGTATTGTTGAAATTGATATAAAATATTCAATTCAAGATTTAGATTTTTTTTCTGAATTAGAAGGATTTCAGGAATTAAAAAAGGAATTTTTAGACCCGATAAGTCATAAAGACAAAAAGGAATTATTTGTAAATGAATTGGTGAATTTTATAGAGTGCAATTCAAGTGATTATTTGACAATTGTTAAAAATTGGAAAACTATTCTAAATTCTTATAATAAAAGCTATAAATTATATCTGGCTGGTTTTTCATTTGAGAAAATTAAAACATCTTCAAATGAACATTTTCAGAAATTATTAGATCGTATCTATGATTCAATAAGTAAAGTATCAGGATATATTTTTGGAATCCCAATAGGCTTTATTTTATTATTGAATTACTTTGACTATAGCGGTTTGTTAATATTCAAAAACGTCATAATTCTAATATTATCAATTCTTTTTTTTGTTTTGATATGGTACATTTTACTAAAAAATATTAAAGAATCAATAGATGCAATTGAAGAAGATATTGACGAATTTATTAATCTGATTAGTACAGTTATTGTGCTTAAGCCTATTAAAGAAAAATTAGAAAGTCTTAAAAAGGTTTCTATAAAAAAACAACGAAATAAATTACTGATAGTGAAAGGAGTTACAATATCAATATTTGCCCTAACAGTTATTGTGTTTTCTTATATATTCTTAGATATAAGTATTTATTTGTAAAAGGTTTTTATTAGATACAAAGTGCTAATGACTATAGCACTCATATTTTGCTTCGTTGAATGGTATTATAGTTTCTATCATAATTTAATTTTTTAAATTATAAATATATAATTATGACGTTCTTCAGTTAAGTCGTTGGTCTAGTTTATATATTTTAAATCAGTGGTTTAATTTATTTTGTAAGAAAATTTAGATATTTTTTTGTTTAAATGGTAAAATGCTACGATACTGCCATTTAAATTTTGAGCACTTTTAAAAATTTTGATAGTTGCGGGAAAAATAAAAAAGCCTGCAAGAAAAAAATGTAGTCTTTAAATCCTCGCTCGCAGCATTTTGTCCGTTTTTATAAAAAATCTGCAATATAAACCATTTGCCTTCGACTTTAAAGTGGCTTTCAAAGCCACTTTAAAGTAAAAGCTAAGAATTCATTTTCTTTTTTTAACCAGTTTTAAAAAAAATTATTTAAATGAAATTTTATTAGTTGTTTCTCTTTTTTTCTCATCGATGATTTTTGTATATATCTGCGTTGTCTTTATGTTTTTGTGCCCCAGCATTTTCGATACCGTAAAAATGTCGGTACCTGCTGCCATCTGCAATGTTGCATACGTATGACGAAAGCAATGAAATGTAATATGTTTCTCAATTGATGCGTCGTTAACCCATATAGGCAGCAACCGGTCAACATCCCATTTTTTTAAATCATAAAAGACTCTCTTATATTGATCCACTTTTTCACCTAAAAACTCGAATGCTTCGGGGGATATAGGAAGGGTTACTGGTCGATCAGTTTTTTGCTGCTTAAATCTTATGTAATATCCTTCACTTTTACTGTATTGTACTTCTTCCCATGTAAGTTTTGATATATCGGAATAGCGCATGCCTGTGAGCAGAGAAAAAAGACTGACACGTTTTACAATTTCCTTTTTACAAGGGGTTTTAAATAGCCTTACAGCTTCTTCCATGGTTAGAAAATTCCTTTGAGACTCTTGTTCCTTTATGCTTTCAACCGCAGCATTAACATCCGTTTGAAGTAATCCTTTTTTGTAAGCTTTTCGAAGAGTAGCTTTGATCTTATTGAAATAAGTTAAAGCTGTATTCTGAGCTAAAAACTTACCCTTTTTCCTGATACATTTTGCCTTTAAGAGATACTCCCTAAAATCTTCTATAACAGTCACATCGATATCCTGTATCAGTAAATCCTCATTTTTAAGAAAATTTTCAAAGTGGATAATGGCATAAGTCCAGATATCACCGTTATTACCCGTTTTATGCTCTGCAACAAGCTTGAGATACTGCAGAAATGATTTTTCGCCAATCTCTTTAAGACGAAGTTGCTCTAACTCAAAAGGATTGTAGATCTGTGACTTATTTACTTCATTAAACCTATTTGCACAGATAATTTCAGCTTTATAGAGATTCTCAGAATTCATAGTCTTGTCAACATTATTTTTTGGTTTAGGAACGAGGTATAAACTTAAATACTCCCTACGGTAAAGTTTATGAGTCTTAGGATTGTAAACCGGAGGGAAAAAATCAAGATATAGTGTAATCTTACCACTTGGCAGCATCCTTTTTCTTAGCGTAACATTTATATTTTTCATCTTCCCGCAGCATTAAAAATTATATCAATATCCTGTTTGGATACACAGGTGAATTTTCCAACGGAATATTTTACTATACCCTGCCGTTGAATCAATAGATAGAGCGCTCCTGAAGAAATATTATACTTCTGTTGAATTTCCGTTATAGTATAGCAATTGTCAAAACCAGGAAATTGCTGTCCAGTTTTCAAGGTCACATCCTGTATAGGAATTGCAAAAAAAGCTTCAAGATCGCATCTGCGGATAACAGTTCGTTTGCCAAACTTTGCAATGTCCAGCTGTCCATTGTTAACTAACCTGTAAAGCGTACTTCTGCTGATTCCAAAAAGAAGGGTTGCCTGAGTAATTTTTAAAAACTCAAGAGGCTTTATTTTTTCCAAATCTGTGTTTAAAAGCTGAACGATCTCGTTATTGCTTTTTTCTACTTTTCCTTTGCGTACCAGTGATTTATAACCACGGCTGTTGCAAATGTGCGAACAATACCGTGTGCGCGTTGTTCTGGCTGTGAACTGTTTTTTGCAGTGCTCACAAATTCTGATAACCTCAATGTTAGAACTCATAATGTGACTAATTTTGTGTCCCATTGTGTCTATGTGTCTCTCTGTGTGTCATAATTTCGCCAAAAAAAAATCCAACAAGGAAAATTATTTTCGTGGTACAATAATGGTACAAAAAGGAACAAACTATCTGCAAATAAAGCTAAATAAACAGAAAGAAGAATCCCAGTTAAAATGCCGTTTTATGACATTTTAACTGGGATTCTTTGTTTTATTTTGTGATGTTTTGTGAAACCTATTTTCCGATGCAGAAATTAGCAAAAATATTACCAAGCAATTCATCATTGGTTACTTGCCCGGTTATCATCCCAAAATGATATAAGGACTCTTTAATATCTAGAGCCATCAGGTCACTGGACAAGTTGGTTTCCAGTCCATATTTTACTTTTTGTATTTCATCTAAAGCTTTCAGTAATGAATCGTAATGTCTTGTATTAGTTACAATTGTTTCATTATTACGTAATGCTCCAGTATTGACAAATGATAACAATTGATTTTTTAAATCCTCAACGCCCAGTTTTTCTTTTGCAGAAATAAGTAAGATTTCGGGAATTTCAGATTTTATATTTTGGATTTCACTGTCTTCTAGTTTGTCGGCTTTATTACCAATAATTACAAGCGGTTTCAATGGAAATTGATTTTTAATTTTCTCCAATTCTACTTTCAACTTTAAACCTGAAACTTTAAACTCCGAACTATCAAACAGAAAAACGACTACTTGCGCTTGTTCTATTTTTTCGAACGTTTTTTTGATTCCAATGCTTTCCACCACATCTTGAGTTTCCCGAATCCCAGCCGTATCGATGAATCTAAATCCGATTCCGCCAATCACTAATTCATCTTCAATAGTATCACGTGTTGTTCCTGCAATTTCCGAAACGATGGCGCGTTCCTCATTTAATAAAGCATTCAAAAGAGTAGATTTCCCTACATTAGGTTCGCCAACAATAGCTACTGGAATTCCATTTTTGATGACATTCCCCACCGCAAACGAATCGATTAATCGTTTTAGAACAAATTCAATTCTGTTTAATAATTCATGAAATTGTGTTCTGTCGGCAAATTCTACATCTTCTTCAGCAAAGTCTAATTCGAGTTCGATTAGTGACGCAAAATTCAATAGTTCTTCTCTCAGTTTCGCTATTTCATTGGAAAAACCACCACGCATTTGCTGCATCGCAATCTGGTGCGAGGCTTCATTGTCTGATGAGATTAAATCGGCAACCGCTTCTGCTTGTGATAAATCAAGTTTTCCGTTTAAAAATGCGCGTAGCGTAAACTCACCCGCATCTGCCATGCGACAACCTTTTCGGAGCAATAACTGAATAATTTGTTGTTGAATATAGGTTGAACCGTGGCAGGAAATTTCAATCGTGTTTTCCCCGGTATAAGAATTCGGGCCTTTAAAAATAGACACCAAGACTTCATCCAAAGTTTTGTTATTGTCCACAATATGACCCAAGTGCAACGTATGTGTTTTTTGTGTTAGTAAATTTTTGTTTTTAATGGATCGAAAAACAGAATCACCAATAGTAATGGCATCTTCGCCGGAAATTCGAATTACGGCTATTGCTCCGGCTCCCGAAGGAGTTGCCAGTGCTACTATGGAATCTTGAGGTATCATATTTTTATTCAATTTTATGCAAAAGTAAGTAAAATTGACAACGCAACAAGACCTGCTTATTAAACCATTAACTTTATTTTTTGTTAAAAATTAGCCAAACTGATAATTATCATATTATTTTATTTTTTCTTTCGTAAATTTATATAGATTATTGATTTGCAGTAAATTAGTAAATATTATGAAAAAAATTCTATTTCCAACAGACTTTTCAGAAGTATCTAAAAATGCATTTATTTACGCATTAAAATTGGCAGATTCTATAGATGCTGAAATTATTACTATGCACGTTTATCAATTACCACAGGCGAACTATGTGAATGTTTCAGAATACTTACATGAAATTTATGATGTTACAGAGTTGAGTAATTTTGAAAACTACAAAGATGAAGTTCCCATTTTAAGGCATATTGCCGAAGAAAATAATTTGGGTAAAGTAAAAATTAGCCATGTTTTAATTTTAGGGAATTTAATTCATGAAATCGAAAAAATTACGAAGCATGAAAATATAGATTTTATAGTCATGGGTACTAAAGGCGCGACGGGTTTAAAAGAGACTTTTTTAGGGACTGTCGCCACAAAAGTGATGAATGACGTAAAAGCAGTTGTTTTGGCTATTCCTGAGCGTTGTAAATACCAACCCATAAAAAATTTACTTTTCATTACAGAATATAAACCTGAAGATATAGAATCCTTTATACGGGTTATGGCTTTGGCGAAAGTATTTCAGGCCCATATTGATTGTTTGCGTGTAGAATCGTCACATCATAATGGTAAGAATGACTACATGAAGGATTGGAATGACTTAATTAAAAACCACAATATTGCTTTGCATTCCATTTCAGGCGATGATGTTGAAGGTATAATATTAAATTTCATGGATTTACATAAAATTAATATGATTGCAATGCATGTGTACCATAAAAATTTCTTTCAAAAATTATTTGAAATCAGTCTTTCAAAAAAATTAGCATTTCATGTCAATGTGCCTATTCTGGCGATTCACGAGTGAATTTAATTTTGATATTATTTAAAGAATCGAAAAAAATAATTCAGTAATTTATTTTAGTAAATGAACTATTTTAATACTTAATAAAATGAAAAAAATTCTATTTCCAACAGATTTTTCTGAAGTCGCCACAAATGCTTTTGTCCATGCTTTAGAATTTGCAAAAATAGTTCAGGGAGAACTCGTTTTATTGCACACATTTGAATTGCCAATATATGACAATCAGTTTTTTCCTGAAAATTATGCTGTCATTTATGATTCTTTAGAGTTGTCCCAATTTGATATGTTTAAGGACGAAATCCCAAAATTGCGTGCCATAGCCGAAGAACGTCATTTGGATAAAATTAAAATGGCACACAGGCTTATGGATGGAGATTTACTTTTTAACATCAAAAGATCGATTAAAGAAGACAAAATAGATTTTGTAATAATGGGTACTTCTGGAGCTACCGGATGGGATGCTTTTTTTGTAGGCACAAATGCGGGAGCTGTAATCTCAGGAATTGATGTCCCAATGTTATGTGTACCAGCTGAAGCAAAATTCAAAAAAATAGAAATCATCGGATTTACAACCCGTTTTAGAACCAAAGATAAAAAAGCACTAAAAATGGTTTTGGATATTGCTAAAAAAACAAAAGCCAAAGTGAAATGTCTTTATGTAAAAACCAGTGATTCTGATGTTTCAAAAGATACTGTGGCTAAATGGGAAGAAGAATTTATTAATGAACCTGTAGAGTTTTTTGTGATAACGAGTGATGAAGTCAAAGAAACAATTTTGGACTTTATCATGTATAAAGAGATTGATATCTTGACGATGCTCACCTATAAAAGAGGTTTTTTTGAAGCGATTTTCAAACCTAGTCTGACAAAAAAAATAGCGACAAATTTTGATGTTCCAATTTTAGCGATTCATGTTGATTAGTGTATTAAATTGGTTTTCACCCGAGATCTAATTTGCTATATTTGTCATTCATTCAAATGAATTATGGAAATATACAAAGTCAAAAAAGAAGCGTTTTCAGCAGTATTAAATGGAATTAATAAAAAGTACAATAGTATAAGCATATTACGATTGCTGGCTATTGTATTTTTTTTGGTATCCATGTATTATTACATCAAAAACAGCGAAATTATTTTCATTGTTTTGTCAGTGCTTCTTTTTGGATTATTTGTATTCTTGATGCGCATTCACACCAAATTACTTTTCCGAAAGCAAGTCAATAAAGCGCTATTGGAAATCAATCAGAATGAAATTTCCTATCTGGAAAGAAATAAAATCCCTTTCGAAAACGGACAAGAATTCAATGATTTTCACCATCCGTATGCGTATGATTTAGATATTTTCGGAGAACATTCTTTGTTCCAAAACTTGAATAGAACTGCTACTTATATTGGTAAAAAAACATTGGCAAACCAACTTTTAACGCTTTTACCAAATGACGAAATTGTTAGAAATCATCAAGCAGTAAAAGAATTATCTGAAAAATTAGATTGGCGTCAGGAATTTTTGGCTTTCGCCAAAATAAGTAATGATAGTCAATCGAATTATGAGACTTTGCTCAAGTGGAGTGTATTCAATAGTTCGCCTTTATCCAAAATCAGTGTTTTTATATCTTACTTTTCACCACTTCTTTTTCTTGGGGTTTTGATTGTCTATTTAGTGACTTCTAATATCATTTTTGCTTCTGTTTTATCGTATTTGTTTGTATTTAATTTAATCGTTTTGGGTCGATTTATAAAGCGAATTCAAATCGAAATTGCCAATTCTACTAATATTGATAAAACCATTCATCAATATAGTTTGTTGCTTCAGAAGATTGAAGAAGAGTCTTTTCAGTCGGAAAAACTAATCGATTTGCAACAAAAACTAACCTTTAAAAAAGAAAATGCCAGCGTTCATTTCAAACAATTAGCCGATTTATTTTCGAGAATGGACAGTATCTCGAATTTAGTAACCGCTGTTGTATTCAATGGAACTTTTCTTTTTAATCTGCATGTTTTAAAATCTTTAATTCAATGGAAAAACGACCATAGGGCGGCGTTGGAAGATTGGTTAGAAGTTATCGGTGAATTCGAAATGTTGAACAGTTTGGCCAATCTTTCTTATAATAATCCGGAGTTTGTATATCCAACATTGAACACGAATTTTGAAATTGATTTTACAGATTTAAGTCATCCATTACTAAATGAAAAAACCAGAATTGGGAATGATGTGTGTTTTCAACCGCAATCATTTATGATTTTAACGGGTTCTAATATGTCAGGAAAAAGTACATTTTTGAGAAGTTTGGGAATCAATATGGTATTGTCAGGAATGGGTTCACCGGTTTGTGCCAGCCAAGCAAATGTGCATCCGTTACCAGTTTTAGTTTCCATGCGATTATCGGATTCGTTGTCTGATAGTGAATCGTATTTCTTTGCAGAAATAAAACGCTTAAAGCAAATTATGGATGAACTGGAAGACAGACCCGCTTTTGTTTTGCTAGATGAGATATTACGCGGAACCAATTCAGATGATAAACGAAATGGAACAATCGAAGTAGTTAAAAAAGTGATTGGTAAAAAAGCAGTTGGAGCCATTGCTACACACGATATTGAAGTTTGCCTGACTACAAATGAATATCCAAATATACTAACCAACAAATGTTTTGAAGTAGAAATTATCAATAATGAACTCCATTTTGATTACAAACTTCGAGACGGAATTTGTAAAAACAGAAGCGCTACATTCCTGATGAAAAAAATGGGAGTGATTTAGTAGTATACAGTGTTCAGTTTGTCTTTGCGAGGAACGAAGCAAACCCACTAATACGAGCAATCATAGCTAATCATCGAAGATGTAAATACGATATGAGATTCATCCTTCGTCGGAATGACAAAAATACAAAAGTAATAAAAGCAGAAAACCGTCCTGATAAATCGAGACGGTTTTTTAAATATAAAAATGGTTTGGTTAATAGCGTATTTGTTATGCAATGGTAAGTATTATATTTCAATTTTAAAAATCAAAATATAACAATTTCAAAATATAATGTTAACTGTTCAGCATTACTGGCATTACAAGCATGGTAACAGTTTCACCTTCTTCTAATCCATCAACAGGAGTAAGAATTCCGGCTCTGTTTGGCAATGACATTTCAAGCATAATCATATCCGATTGTAAGTTAGTCAACATTTCAGTCAAGAAACGAGAATTATACCCTATTTGCATATCATCCCCTTGATAATCACAAGTCAATCTTTCTTCGGCTTTGTTAGAATAGTCAATATCTTCAGCAGAAACATTCAATTCAGCACCAGCGATTTTCAAACGAATCTGGTGTGTAGTTTTGTTCGAAAAGATAGCCACACGACGTACAGAACTCAAAAATTGAGAACGGTCAATCATTAATTTATTTGGATTCTCTTTTGGAATAACCGCTTCGTAATTTGGATATTTTCCATCAATTAAACGGCACATTAAAACATAATTATCAAAAGAAAAAGTAGCATTCGAATCGTTATATTCAATTTTTACTTCAGCATCTGAAGTTCCAAGAATATTTTTTAAGATGTTCAAAGGTTTCTTTGGCATAATAAAATCAGCCACTTGAGAAGCGGTTACATCAGTACGCGCATATTTCACTAATTTGTGTGCATCAGTAGCTACAAAAGTCAATCCTTGTGGCGAAAACTGGAAGAATACACCAGACATTACCGGGCGTAAATCATCATTTCCGGCAGCAAAAATAGTTTTGCTTATGGCTGTTGCCAAAACATCAGCAGGAACAAGTGTTACAGATGGATCGTCTAAGTTTACCGATTTTGGAAATTCGTCTCCAGGGGCATAAGCTAAAGCATATTTTCCAGAATTAGAACTGATTTCTATCGTACTGTTTTCTTCAACCGTGAAAGTTAAAGGCTGTTCCGGGAATGTTTTAAGGATTTCCAAAAGCAATTTTGCAGGGACAGCAACGCTTCCTTTACTTTCTGAATCAATTCCTAAAGTAGCAGACATGGTTGTCTCTAAATCAGAAGCAGAAACCGTTAGCACATTATGGTCTAAATCAAATAAAAAGTTATCTAAAATAGGCAAAGTATTACTGCTGTTGATAACGTTACCTAAAACTTGTAATTGTTTCAATAAGTACGAACTCGATACTATAAATTTCATCTGTTTTGTTTTATTTTTTAAGGTATTTCTTTAATTCAGAAATACGATACATTTTACAAATATATCGTAAACTATTCTAGTTTGGAAACTTTTTTATTAACATCTATTTGCTGTATTTTCTTTTTCGAAGGAAAGTAAATACGACACCAAAAAGACCTAAAATAAGAATTGGAAGCCCGATAGTTAGGATTTGTGTTCGGGTATAGTTTTCATAAACTTTTTCTTTATCCAATAAAGGTAAATCAAGATCTTTGCTTCGAATGTTAATAAGTCCAGTATCATCCAATAGATAATTCACGCAATTTATGAGGAAATCTTTATTATCATACAAATTTCCAGACCTTTGGTCGTAGCCCAATTCTATCGGTTGAAAGTTTTTATCCAATTGGTTTTTTATCAAATCCCCATCTGATATCACAATCATTTTGTTCTCTTTTCCTGTGGCTTGAAATGTTTTTTGTTCAAATGGCAACACTCTATTTTCAAACATGGAATGGAATGAGCCTTCCAATAAAACCGATAATGGAATCTTTCCTTTGTTCAGGTAATCAGCAGGCGAAGTTTCTTCGGTAACGATATTCAAATTGACTTCTGTTGGAGTTCCTATTTTTTTTGAATACTGTGACGATTGCAACAAAATGGTTTTCTTAATTCCGTTTTTTAAGGTGTCAATTGGATTCGCAAAATCAAATTTGATTCCACCTAAGTTTTTCACAATCGGATGCAAACTGTTTGGATACACCTGAGGTGCAAATTTCCAGTTGAATTCCTGAAATTGAGTTGCACTTCCTTGTTCTCCAGTAGCCAGTTTTATTGGACTTCCTTGTTCATCTTTTACTAAATCAGGATTGATTCGGATTCCGTATTTAAAGAACATATCATTCAAATTCAAATCTTTTGGATAGGCTAGAGTGGCTCCGGATGAATCATACAAACTATCCATTTCTGCCGTAACTTGGTCAATCAACCACAATGTTTTTCCGCCGTTGATGATAAATTGGTCTAAAACCTGCTTCTCCGCATCAGTAAATGTTTCGGTAGGTTTTGCAATAACAGCCAAGTCATATTTTTCTAAAGCTTCCAGACTTTCTACTGGACTTTTGGCAACCGAATCTAAAGTAAATGGGCCAATATGGTAACTTTCACGCACTTGCAAAAGAAATTTAGCCATCAAAATATCTTGCAATTCTCCATTTCCTTTGATAACAGCGATTTTCTTTTGCTTTGCTTTAGTAATTTTATTCAAAGCCTCGGCAATTGAGTATTCCAAATGCTGAACAGATCCAATCACTTTTTGGGTAGTTGTAGCTCCCATGATGTTTTTCAACAATGGAATATTAACTTCCTTATTATCATAAACGGCAATTGCCCAAGGAAAAACCATTGCTTGAGATTGTTTTCCTTTATCGTCAACGGTTATGTTTATTGGCGTAAGCCCTTTTCGATACAAATCTTTAATATTGTCCATGCTGGCGTCTTCGTTCTCCAAAGGATCTACGAATTCAAAAACAATATTTTTGTTGTATGCTTGGAATTCTTCCAATAATTGCTTCGTTTCTTGTTGTAAACGTTTGAATTCAGCTGGCAAATCACCTTGCATATATACTTTTATAGACAACGGATTTTGTACTTGCTTGATGATATTCAAAGAAGTAGGGGAAAGCGTGTATCTTTTATCTTTTGTTAAATCAAAACGATGAAAAAAGGAACTTCCTATTACATTCGCAAGCACTACAATTACAAGGATAATCAATACTGATTTTAGGTTATTTTTCTTAGAAGTAGTCATTACGATTTGAAAGATTTTAGATTGTAAACAGTAAAGGAAAGAAAGACAACGGTTATGCTTGTAAAATAAAGAATATCTCTTGTGTCTAATACGCCTCTGCTCATGCTTTTGAAATGATCTTGCATTCCTAAAGACGCTATTATGGAAGATATATTTGGAACAACAGAAGCTAAACCTTCAAATCCAAAATAGAAGAAGAAACATAAAAATACGGCAACAATAAAGGCTACAATCTGGTTATCAGATAATGTTGATGTGAAAATTCCAATAGCTGAATACGCAGCAATCAAGAATAATAATCCAAAATAAGAACCAATTGTGCTTCCCATATCGAGATTGCCTTCCGGTATTCCTAAATTAGAAATAACGGCTACATAAATGAATGTTGGGATAATTGCCATTACAATTAAAAGTAAAGCGCCAAGAAATTTTCCGTTTACGATTTGCCAAATACTTAATGGTTTCGTCAGCAATAATTCTAATGTTCCTTGTTTTTTTTCATCCGAAAAACTGCGCATGGTTACCGCGGGAATCAAGAATATCAAAATCCATGGTGCCAAGGTGAAAAATGGGGTCAAATCAGAAAATCCAGTATTCAAAATATTATACTCTCCTTCGAAAACCCAAAGAAACAATCCATTAATAATCAGAAAAATGGCAATTACTAAGTAACCTATGGGCGAACCGAAAAAGGATTTTATCTCTCGTAAAACTATTGATTTCATTCTTTATGTTTATTCGTTTATTTGTGTATTCGTTGATTTGAAACTGCTAACTGAACACTGATCACTGCAAACTGACCACTTTATCTACGCTCCACGCTTCTGGTTTGTCGTTGAATAATTTCTTGGTGAATGTCCAAACATCGTAAAAAAGTTCGGAATTTCTGTAATTTTCTAAATCAGTTTCGGTTTCCCAATAGCTGTAGGTAAAGAAAATACTTTTATTGTTTTTATCCTGATACAATTCTAAGAAACGATTTCCGGGCGCATTTCGTATTTTATCTTTCATTAACTCAAAGTTTTCTAAAAAAGCAGGGATATGTTCCTCGTGAAAACTCAATTTTACTATTCGTACAAACATTGTTTTTTTGTTTAAAGTTTAAAGTTCAATACGTTTAAAGTTGCTCAACTTTAAACCTTAAACTTTAAACAAATTTTATAATTATAATATCTCTATAACTCAATCCCAATAAACTATTTGCCGAACCTACTTTAGAAGGATTGCTTCTGAAAATTGCAATTTCAAGAAAACCGGCTTCGTTGAAAATGGCTAATTTTTCGCCTTCGTAGGACTTGATAGGATATTTATCTGAACTTGCAATTGCGGAATAGTTGGGCAAAATTGTTTTAATATTTTTAGTTTTCAAAACAATTTCATACGGCCTTCCTTTGGCAACTTCGATAAAATATTTTTTAGAAATATTGGTAATTACATTCCCGAAATGGTCAATGTAAATCACATGACCTTTTAATGAATTCCCATCATCCGAAATTGTGGCTTGCAGATTTGTAACTTGCTTAATTGTATTTATTTCTTTACCAATGACGTTCATTAAACCGCCTTTGGCTAAATGGCAGGCTACTTTTACAAATACATCCAGATCAGTAGCTTCGCTTGGCAAACGATCGTGAATATTAATTGCGACCATTTTTTGAGGTACAATTTTTTGCGAAAGCATACTTAAAATTCCATTATCGGCGGCAATAAAATAATGATTGTTCCATTGCATCACAATATGCTGATTCTCTTTATTCGATTCCATATCCACTCCTACAAGATGAACCGTGCCTTTTGGAAAGCTCGCGTAGGATGCTCCAATAATGTAACTTGCTTCTACCGTGTTGAATGGATCAATATCATGTGAAATATCAATAATTAATGCTTCGGAATACTCAGACAAAATTTTCCCTTTCAACGCACCTACAAAGTGATCTTTCAAGCCGTAATCGGTAGTTAGGGTAATTATTGACATAAATTTGTTTATAACTATTTGGTGTTATGTAAACCTAATTTTATTAAATTTGAGAAGTGCAAAGCTAATAATAGTAAACTCAAAAAACGAAAAACAAAAAACAATTTCTATTTAAAAACAACAAATATACCCGACAGCTAATTGATTTATAAAAAAATTAATTCTAATTTAAAACTACCTCATTTGAACGAAAGAATAATCGAGCTCATAGACATCGCTCCAAAAGACTTTTGGGGCGCTCAAGACACTCATCTTGAAACAATTAAAAAATACTACCCAAAATTAAAGATTGTCGCTCGGGGAACAACTTTAAAAGCTTTTGGAGAAAAAGAGGTTTTAGACGAGTTCGAAAAACGTTTTCAGCGGTTAATGCTTCACTTTACACGTTACAACACTATTGATGACAATGTTATTGAACGTGTTATTCTAAGTGACGGTCAAGACGAGAGAAGAGCCTTGGGACATGATAAAATTTTAGTACACGGAGTAGGAGGGAAAATCATCAAACCTATGACACCCAATCAACAATTGTTGGTGGATACCATGGAAAAGAATGATATGGTTTTTGCTGTAGGACCTGCCGGAACCGGAAAAACGTATACCGGTGTTGCTATGGCTGTGAAAGCATTAAAAGAAAAACAAGTTAAACGTATTATACTGACACGTCCAGCGGTTGAAGCAGGGGAGAACCTTGGTTTTTTACCTGGCGATATGAAAGAAAAATTAGATCCTTACATGCAACCTTTGTATGATGCTTTGCGCGATATGTTACCTAACGAAAAACTGGAAGATTATATTTTAAAGGGAATTATTCAAATAGCGCCATTGGCATTCATGCGTGGTAGAACGTTAGATAATGCTTTTGTAATTTTGGATGAAGCACAAAACACTACGCATTCCCAAATGAAAATGTTCTTAACACGTATGGGTAAAAGCGCTAAATTTATGATTACCGGAGATCCTGGACAAGTTGATTTACCACGAAGAACAATTTCCGGACTTAAAGAAGCTTTATTGGTTTTGAAAGATATTGATGGAATTGGAATCATTTATCTGGATGACAAAGACATTGTACGTCACCGATTAGTCAAAAAAGTGATTGATGCTTACAAGATGATTGAGAATAACGATTAAGAAAAAATAAGTTACTTAAATACAAAGTTTTATGAAGCGGAAAGCGAGTTCATTTTCAATAGAAAAATGATTTGCTTTTCGCTTCACTATTTTAAAGTAAAAATGGATTTTCTTTACGGATTAAAATAAAAATCAATCGATTCCTTTTGTATCTCTTCAAAATGCAATAAATTTGGAATTAATAAAATGTCAGTCAAAAAGAAATGATTTTAAAAGAAAAAATTAAAGTAGTAATTAGTGATTTAGATGGAACTTTACTCAATTCAGATCACAAAATTTCCCAATATACCAAAACTGTTTTTCAAGAACTCCACAATCAAAATTATTTAATAATTGTAGCAACTGGGCGCCATCACTTGGATGCAATGCCTATTGTTGCAGGATTGAATGTTCCACTTTATTTAGTTACCTCAAATGGAGCACGCATCCATTCTCCCGAGAAAGAACTTCTTTTTTCTTTTAATATGGAAAGTGATGCTGTTAAATCGGTCTTGTCTTTAGATATTGACCCTGAAATTACAACAGTATTGTTCAGAGAAAATGTTTGGCAAACGAATAAAAATAATGAAAAACTAAATAAATTTCAACCAGAAGTAAATTATCATCCTGAACTGGTGGATTTTGATAGTTTAGAAGATTTGAGCGCTATAAAAGTATTCTTCACACACGAAAAACATTCGAAATTAATTGAATTAAGAGATCAAGTTTTAGAAAATCACACTGGTCTTTTTAGTCATGCTTTTAGTCTTCCGCTTTGTTTGGAATTTATGGACAAATCAGTAGACAAAAGTGTTGCAATTGCAAAAATTTTAGAAAAAGAAAATCTTGTTTTTCAGGAAGCAATATCTTTTGGTGATGGATATAATGATGAAAACATGCTTAAATCTTCTGGTAAAGGTTTAGTTATGGGGAATGCACCAGATAGTTTGAAAGATAAACTTTCTCATTTAGAAGTGATTTCAACTAATGATGATGAAGGAGTTGCAAAATATATAGCAGAGCAAATATTAAATAGTTAAAAGTCTTTAAATAAGTACTTTTTTAAAATGATTTTAGAATCCCTTTTTTTAATAAAAACAGTAAAATGAATAAAAAAATAATCCTTGTTATCTGTATTTTGTTTTCCATAACATTCCAAAGCCAAGCGCTAAAACTGGAAGAAATCATGAAAGGCAATGCTTTTATTGGTGCGCAACCAGAAAGTGAAAGATGGTCTTTAGATGGTCAAAAAGTTTATTTTGATTGGAATCCAAATAATGAATTGGGTACAAGTACTTATTTTTGGAAAAATGGATTATCAAAACCCGAATTAGCATCGCCAAATGAAGCTGCTTTTTCAAAATTAGATTTGAAAAAGACAACCAATCCAGATTTGTATTATTATATCGATAAAGGAAGATTATTTTCGTATTCCTTAAAAAGTAAAACTTCAAAAAAACTTTACCAACAAAGCAGTCCGATTGCTAATTTGCAAATGGGTGCTGTGCCTGGAATACTTTATTTTAGACAAAATGAAAACCTCTTTCAGTTCAATACCAATGAAGGGTCGATTATTCAAATCACTAATTTCAGAAGAGGAAAAGGAGAAGATACAGCTGTTGAAAAAGAATCTTTTTTGAAAAGTCAACAAGAGGAATTATTTCAATTTGTCAGAGATCAAGAAGCACTTAAAAAATGGAATTTAGCAAAATCAAAAACTACAAAATCGGATTTCCCAAAGCCTTATTATTATGGAAAAAACACTTTTGGAAACTTAAAAGTAGATCCAAAAGGTAATTTTGCGACTTTCAGATTAATAGAAGATTCAGAACGTAAGAATGAAAAAATGGAACTTTTCATTACTGCCGATGGGTACAATCAAATTGAAGATACTAAGGAGAAAGTTTCAGTAGATAATTTGTTGGCAACCAAATTCGGAGTGTATAACATTGCCAAAGATTCTGTTTATTTCGTAAATTTTTCATCATTAAGCCACATCCAGGATGTTCCTAAATATTTTGAGTTGTATGAAAAATCAAAAAATGCAGAAAAAAAGAACAAACTAATTGTGGTTCAGGAACCTGTTTACAATGAAAATGGTTCTTATGCCATTGCCGAAATCAGAAGTCAGGATAACAAAGACCGATGGATTGTTAGTTTAAATTTAGAAAATGGAACTTTCCAGGAATTAGATTATCAACATGATGAAGCTTGGATTGGCGGACCCGGAATCCCTTCAAATTCATACGGAAGAGGAACGCTAGGATTTTTGGGCGACAACGAAACTGTTTATTTCCAATCTGAAGAAACCGGTTATTCTCATTTGTACACTTACAATTTAAAGTCAAAAAAGAAAACACAGCTGACCAAAGGAAATTGGGAAGTGCGTAACGTGAGTTTGTCAAAAGATAAAAAGTCTTTTTATTTGACCACAACGACTACGCATCCGGGAAACAGAAATTTCTATAAATTGGAAGTTTCTAATGCCGTTTTACAACCTATTTTAACTAAAGATGGCGCTCATGAAGTGAGTTTGTCTCCAGATGAAAGCACATTATTGGTGCGTTATTCTTTTAAAAATAAACCTTGGGAATTGTATGTAGCGCCTAATAAAAAGAATACAAATTTAAATCAGATAACGTCTTCAACATCGGAAAGTTTCAAAGGATATTCTTGGCGTGAACCGGAAGTAATTACCTTCAAAGCGCAGGATGGAACTCCTGTAAATGCCAGATTATACAAGCCACAAACTGCCAATGCGAATAAAGCTGCAATCTTGTTTGTTCATGGTGCCGGTTATTTGCAAAACGCGCACAATTATTGGAGTACATACCACAGAGAATACATGTTTCATAATTTATTGGTTGATTTAGGTTATACCGTTTTGGATATTGATTATAGAGGGAGTGATGGATACGGGCGTGATTTTAGAACAGGAATTTACCGTTTTATGGGCGGAAAAGATTTGACAGATCACATAGACGGAAAGAAATATCTAGTCGAAAATCATGGAATTGACGCGTCAAGAGTTGGGATTTATGGAGGTTCTTATGGTGGTTTCATCACGTTGATGGGAATGTTGACTACTCCTAAAGAGTTTGCTTCGGGTGCTGCTTTGCGTTCTGTAACTGATTGGGCACATTACAATCATGGGTATACCGGAAACATTCTTAATTTTCCGGAAACAGATCCGGATGCCTACAAAAAAAGTTCACCAATCTATTTTGCAGATAATTTACAAGGAGATTTATTGATGCTTCACGGAATGGTAGATGACAATGTGGAGTACAAAGATATTGTTCGTTTGTCTCAGCGGTTTATTGAATTAGGGAAGAAAAAATGGAGTTTATCCAGTTTCCCAGTGGAAGCACATGGTTTTAAAGAAACCTATTCTTGGGTTGATGAATACAGCCGAATCTTAAATTTATTCAACGATACGTTGCTTAAAAAATAACTTTAGAGATAAAAATGAAATTTAAGAGTTCTGTTCTTTGCGTAACTCTATGAAATAGTTTTAAATTTGCAGGAACAAAAAATAAACACACACACAACAATTATAATGAGCAATACAATCACAACTACAAATTTTAATTTTCCAAACCAGAAATCGGTTTACCGCGGTAAAGTAAGAGAAGTTTATAATATCAATGATGAACTTTTAGTTATGGTAGCTACAGACAGGCTTTCGGCTTTTGATGTAGTTTTACCAAAAGGAATTCCATATAAAGGTCAAATTCTAAACCAAATTGCTACTAAATTCATGGAATTGACGGAGGATATTGTTCCAAATTGGTTGATTGCAACTCCTGATCCAAATGTAGCTGTTGGTCATTTATGTGAGCCTTTTAAGGTAGAAATGGTAATTCGTGGTTATGTTTCAGGTCATGCCGCACGTGAATATGCGCTTGGCAAAAGAGAAATTTGTGGAGTGACAATGCCTGACTATTTGAAAGAAAATGATAAATTCCCGGAACCTATCATTACGCCGACAACCAAAGCGGATAATGGAGAGCACGATGCGGATATTTCTCGTGAGGATATTTTATCGAAAGGAATTGTTTCTGAAGAAGATTATGTTGTTTTAGAAAAATTCACAAGAGATTTATTTCAAAGAGGAACTGAAATTGCTGCCAGTCGTGGTTTGATTTTGGTTGACACCAAATATGAATTCGGTAAAACCAAAGAAGGTGTAATTGTCTTGATTGACGAAATTCACACACCGGATTCTTCTCGTTATTTTTATGCTGAAGGCTACCAAGAAAGACAAAATAATGGAGAAGAACAAAAACAATTATCGAAAGAATTTGTTCGTCGTTGGTTAATCGAAAATGGTTTTCAAGGATTAGAAGGACAACAAATTCCAGATATGACTGACGAATACATTGAAACTGTTTCTGAAAGATACATCGAATTATACGAAAATATTTTAGGAGAGAAATTTGTAAAAGCAGATATCACCAATATAGATGAAAGAATCGAGAAAAATGTATTGGAATATCTAGCCAATAGATAATATACTTTTTTGCAAATAAAAAAACCGTCTCGTTTTAAAAACGAGACGGTTTTTGTTTTTATTGAAAATACGGTTATTCTTCTAAAACTGCTTTTAGGTTATTCAATCCATCTTGCAAATCTTTTCCAAGCATTTCTTCCATATTCATTATCGGCAACATTAAATTCATTGGATAAGGCATTTTTCCATCAAAACCCCATTTTACTTTGGTTTGATTTGTCGAAACTGCTTCGGTTATCATGTAGGCATTATCGGTGGATTCAAACGGAACTTTGAAACGCAGTTCAAAATCGATGCGTTTGCCTTCAACAATTTTCTTGATTTCCTGTTCGCCAACACCTACATTTTTATCTTTGCTATCCCAACCCGCAATGGCACCAACGGTTCCGTCAGTTCCGGTGAATGTTTTCTTCATTGCAGGATCTTTTGAAGACCAAACGCTAAAATTATCTTGATTTTTCAAATATTTTATATAGTTGAAAACACTGTCCTTGGACTTGTTGATTGTAATTTCTCTTTCTACCGCATATTCTTTTGGCAGAAATAAAGCAATTAATAATGCCAAAACAATGATTGCAAATAATCCTAAAAGAATTTTCTTGATAATGTTCATGATTTTTAATTTTAAATTAATGTTATTTTGATTTTATAATTTGAGATTCGTAGCAAGTTATCCATTCTTGAACAGACATTTTTTGTACGAGCTCAGCAATTAATTCAAATGGAATTTGATTTGCCTTCTTAAATCGGATGCAACTTTTTCCCATGTCTAATTTTTGTGTGCTGTGTTTTGGATATTCGGTGACAAACCAATTCAGTAATTCAGGATTAGCATAAATACCCATATGATATATCGCGATGAAATTTTTCTGGGAAGCAAAACTTATAAATGGTAACGGTAATTCAGGAGTGCAATGATAGCCATTTGGGTAAATAGAATGTGGAACAACATAACCAATCATGCCATATGTCATTTGTTCAACAAATCCTTTTGGAATATTTTTTAGAATAGTTTCTCTAAGTTTTTTAAGAGCATCTTTTCTTTCTTCGGGGATTTCTTCTAAATAAGCGGAAACTGTGGTGGCGGTTGATTGCATTTTTAAGAATTGTTTAAGTAAAGTTAATAAAAAAACCGCAATTCATAATTTGAACTGCGGTTTTTAGCCCCGATAAAAGTGGAAATCCTTTTCCTTTTTTTTAAAGGAAAAGATTATAACGGATAGCGGGATTAGCTCCAAAAGCTATTTGAAATAAGAGAATGTTTCTTCGTTTTCTAATTTCAATAAGGTTTCGTAAATTAATTTAATCACGTTTTCAACGTCATCACGATGTACCATTTCAACCGTGGTATGCATATAACGCAACGGCAAGGATATCAAAGCCGAAGCCACGCCACCATTACTGTAAGCAAAAGCATCGGTATCTGTACCCGTAACACGTGACGAAGCCAATCTTTGGAACGGAATTTCTTTTGCCATAGCAGTTTCTAAAATTAATTCTCTCAAATTATTTTGAACAGCAGGCGCATACGTTACTACAGGACCTTTACCAATTTTTGTGTCACCTTCAATTTTCTTTTCGATCATTGGAGTAGTGGAGTCATGACAAACATCAGTAACAATTGCTACGTTTGGTTTGATGGTTTTGGTAATCATTTCGGCACCGCGAAGACCTACTTCTTCCTGAACCGAATTCGTGATATACAATCCAAAAGGAAGTTTTATTTTGTTTTCGTGCAATAAACGAGCTACTTCGGCTATCATGAAACCACCCATACGGTTGTCAATTGCGCGACAAACAAATTTGTTATCGTTCAAAATCATGAATTCATCAGGATACGTAATTACACAACCTACATGAACACCCATTTTGTCAACCTGTTCTTTGGTTTCGCAACCAATGTCAATAAATAGATTGTCAACTTTTGCTACTTCTTCCTTTCCTCTATTGCGAGTATGAATAGCCGGCCAACCAAAAACACCTTTTACAATTCCTGCTTTAGTATGAATATTGACACGTTTTGAAGGTGCAATTTGGTGATCTGAACCACCGTTTCTAATCACATAGATTAATCCATCATCAGTGATATAGTTTACATACCATGAAATTTCGTCAGCATGCCCTTCGATCACTACCTTATAAGGTGCATCCGGATTTATAATTCCAACAGCAGAACCATAAGTGTCCGTTATAAAAGTATCCACATAAGGTTTTAAATAGTCCATCCATAATTTCTGTCCACCACTTTCATATCCGGTAGGTGATGCATTATTAAGATAGTTTTCTAAAAACTCAAGCGATGACTTGTTTAATATTGATTTAGTGCTCATAAAATTATTTTTTTGCTAAATTATAAATTTGGCATTACAGTTGTGTATATAATGTATAATTTTGGCAATTAAATTTTCCTATATGAAGCTAATTAAATTTTTGTTGTTTTGTCTATTTGTCACTCTGTCGGTTAATGCACAGGTAATACCTCAGGATACCACAAAGATGGGTTATGAGTTAGAAGATGACGAATCTATTCTTAATGATACGATCCAATTACCGGAAGTCTTAATATATAAGGAGAAAATGGATCCCGAAGCAAGAAAGCAATTCCTAATCCTTCAAAATCGTGTTTATAAAACCTATCCTTATGCAAAGCTTGCTTCTGAGAGGCTGTCAAATCTAAATAAAGGAATGGCAAACCTTAAAACAAATAAGGAGAAAAAAAGATACTTTAAGATAGTAGAAAATTATTTGAGTGATGAGTTCGAAGCTAAACTTAAAAAGCTTTCTCGTAAACAAGGTCAAATATTAGTAAAGTTAATTCATCGCCAAACTGGTACTACAACCTATGAATTGGTGAGAAACCTTAAAAGTGGCTGGAAAGCATTTTGGTCTAATACTGCTGCAAGTATGTTTGATATTAATTTAAAAACAAAGTATGCTCCTTTCGATGTTAATGAAGATTATCTGATAGAAACTATATTAGTACGGGCATTTGATTCCGGAAGATTGCAAAACCAGAATCCGGCAAAACCGGTTGATTATAGTAATCTAACTGATTCCTGGGAGTCCAGAGCTGAGAAGCTGAAAAAATAACATAACAATTTGTGCGTTCCTCTTTAATATAAAGAAAGGCGATTCTCTTATTGGAGAATCGCCTTTCTTTATATTAAGGAGTCGGGCTATTCGCTACAAGTCCTCGTCCCGCCAAAAAAAGGCGAGACTGTGGGCTTTTCGCTGCTATCCCTAACGCGAACTTTGGATAAGTAGAGCTTTTTGTTGTTTTGATGTATATTTTGGGACCTTATATATAGTAGAGAATAGAAAAGAGAAGTTTGTATTATATAAGGTATAGTATAAAACCATTTTATTAATCCAGACATTTTTTTTGTTAGCGTACTAGTAAGGTAAGCTGTTTTCAAGGAGCGAAACGCATCGAAGAGCTGTAGAAAAGACAAAAAACCAGAATTCCCCAAGATTTTATAAAGAAGGTAAAGGCAATTGAAAGTTGCCCATCCTTATTGGAATAGGTGGTTTTGATTTGAAATCACGATGACCGGAAGTTAAAAGGCAGTTTATCATAAAAAACTTTACTATTCAAGAATCATGTTTTCAGCGAGTTAAAGATTGGGTTTTGAAAACATGAAAAAAAAGGTTTAAAAAAGCTTGTAAAAGCGAATAAAGGTGCTACTTTTGCACCCGCAATGACGCAGACGTTCTTTAGAAGACTGACAAGTAAACTGGATTGAGAGAGGAGATTTATTTTCAAAAAAAGATTCAAAAAAGCTTGTGAGATTATAAAGAGCTTATTACATTTGCACCCCGCAAAATGCGCAAAGTTCCTTGACAAACTGATAAGAAAACGGTAGTAAAACGGAGATAAAAATTTCCAAAAAAAACTTCAAAATTTTCTTGCCAGTTAAAAAAGAAGTTGTACTTTTGCACCCGCTTCGAGAAACACTTTAAGTAGTGTTGACGAAGGGAAAAACAAAGAAGAACACGTTCCTAGACATATTGAATTGACAGCCGTTTTGAAAGAGATTTCAAAACAAAAGAATGAGAGTAATAGAATCGAGAGATTTGAAAAAACCACTAGAATTTAGTCGAATAAACAAAGAGAGAAGATTTATCTGATCTCACACAATATACGATGAAGAGTTTGATCCTGGCTCAGGATGAACGCTAGCGGCAGGCTTAACACATGCAAGTCGAGGGGTATAGTTCTTCGGAACTAGAGACCGGCGCACGGGTGCGTAACGCGTATGCAATCTACCTTTCACAGAGGGATAGCCCAGAGAAATTTGGATTAATACCTCATAGTATTATAGAGTGGCATCACTTTATAATTAAAGTCACAACGGTGAAAGATGAGCATGCGTCCCATTAGCTAGTTGGTAAGGTAACGGCTTACCAAGGCAACGATGGGTAGGGGTCCTGAGAGGGAGATCCCCCACACTGGTACTGAGACACGGACCAGACTCCTACGGGAGGCAGCAGTGAGGAATATTGGACAATGGGCGCAAGCCTGATCCAGCCATGCCGCGTGCAGGATGACGGTCCTATGGATTGTAAACTGCTTTTGTACAGGAAGAAACAGTTCTACGTGTAGAACCTTGACGGTACTGTAAGAATAAGGATCGGCTAACTCCGTGCCAGCAGCCGCGGTAATACGGAGGATCCAAGCGTTATCCGGAATCATTGGGTTTAAAGGGTCCGTAGGCGGTTTAGTAAGTCAGTGGTGAAAGCCCATCGCTCAACGGTGGAACGGCCATTGATACTGCTAAACTTGAATTATTAGGAAGTAACTAGAATATGTAGTGTAGCGGTGAAATGCTTAGAGATTACATGGAATACCAATTGCGAAGGCAGGTTACTACTAATGGATTGACGCTGATGGACGAAAGCGTGGGTAGCGAACAGGATTAGATACCCTGGTAGTCCACGCCGTAAACGATGGATACTAGCTGTTGGAAGCAATTTCAGTGGCTAAGCGAAAGTGATAAGTATCCCACCTGGGGAGTACGTTCGCAAGAATGAAACTCAAAGGAATTGACGGGGGCCCGCACAAGCGGTGGAGCATGTGGTTTAATTCGATGATACGCGAGGAACCTTACCAAGGCTTAAATGTAGATTGACCGGTTTGGAAACAGACTTTTCGCAAGACAATTTACAAGGTGCTGCATGGTTGTCGTCAGCTCGTGCCGTGAGGTGTCAGGTTAAGTCCTATAACGAGCGCAACCCCTGTTGTTAGTTGCCAGCGAGTCATGTCGGGAACTCTAACGAGACTGCCAGTGCAAACTGAGAGGAAGGTGGGGATGACGTCAAATCATCACGGCCCTTACGCCTTGGGCTACACACGTGCTACAATGGCCGGTACAGAGAGCAGCCACTGGGTGACCAGGAGCGAATCTATAAAACCGGTCACAGTTCGGATCGGAGTCTGCAACTCGACTCCGTGAAGCTGGAATCGCTAGTAATCGGATATCAGCCATGATCCGGTGAATACGTTCCCGGGCCTTGTACACACCGCCCGTCAAGCCATGGAAGCTGGGGGTGCCTGAAGTCGGTGACCGCAAGGAGCTGCCTAGGGTAAAACTGGTAACTAGGGCTAAGTCGTAACAAGGTAGCCGTACCGGAAGGTGCGGCTGGAACACCTCCTTTCTAGAGCTTTAGTGTTAGCTATATGCACGCTAAAGAAAGAAGACGAAAGTTCAAGTTGGAAGCAAACCCCAACGTTTTATTACTCTTGCTGTTAGTTCAAATAATACCATTTAAGAATAAGAGTGTCTCGTAGCTCAGCTGGTTAGAGTACTACACTGATAATGTAGGGGTCGACAGTTCGAGTCTGTCCGAGACAACTATTTTAGACTTAAATAAAAGAAGAAATTCTAGAGTTGAGGAGTTATGAAATATAAATTCATAATTCATAATTCACAATTCATAATTAGATTGGGGGATTAGCTCAGCTGGCTAGAGCGCCTGCCTTGCACGCAGGAGGTCAACGGTTCGACTCCGTTATTCTCCACTATTCGAGTGAATAGTAAAGAGTAAAAAGTAATTAGTCAAAAACTAATCACTAATTACTAAGGGCTAATCACTAGAAAAAAGTTCATTGACATATTGAGATAAGAAAATAATAAAAAGTAGAAAGCATTTTTACTTGTTTATCATTAGACAAGTAAAGAAACGGTCTCGTTTTAATTAACGAGATTGGTACAATAAGCAAAATAAGGGCGTATGGGGGATGCCTTGGCTCTCAGAGGCGATGAAAGGCGTGATAAGCTGCGAAAAGTTACGGGGATTGGCACACACGATACGATCCGTAAATACCTGAATGGGGCAACCCACTATGTTGAAGACATAGTACACCGATAGGTGGGCAAACCCGCTGAACTGAAACATCTAAGTAGGCGGAGGAGAAGAAAACAAAAGTGATTCCGTAAGTAGTGGCGAGCGAACGCGGATTAGCCCAAACCAATGTTGTTACGGCAATGTTGGGGTTGTAGGACCACGTTATTTGTTGCGGATAGAATTAGAATCTACTGGAAAGTAGAGCCAAAGAAGGTGATAGCCCTGTATAAGTAATAGAAGATAACGATAGTGGTATCCTGAGTAGGGCGGGGCACGTGAAACCCTGTCTGAATTTGGCGGGACCATCCGCTAAGGCTAAATACTCCTGAGAGACCGATAGTGAACCAGTACCGTGAGGGAAAGGTGAAAAGAACCGTGAATAACGGAGTGAAATAGATCCTGAAACCATACGCTTACAAGCGGTCGGAGCCCTTTAGTGGGGTGACGGCGTGCCTTTTGCATAATGAGCCTACGAGTTAACGTTGCTGGCAAGGATAAGTGGTTAAGCCACGGATCCGTAGCGAAAGCGAGTCTGAATAGGGCGCTTTAGTCAGTAGTGTTAGACGCGAAACCGTGTGATCTACCCATGGGCAGGATGAAGCGCTGGTAACACAGTGTGGAGGTCCGAACCGGTTGACGTTGAAAAGTCTTCGGATGACCTGTGGGTAGGGGTGAAAGGCCAATCAAACTCGGAAATAGCTCGTACTCCCCGAAATGCATTTAGGTGCAGCGTTATGCGTAAAGTTATATAGAGGTAGAGCTACTGATTGGATGCGGGGGCTTCACCGCCTACCAATTCCTGACAAACTCCGAATGCTATATAATGTTTCATAACAGTGAGGGCTTGGGTGCTAAGGTCCAAGTCCGAGAGGGAAAGAACCCAGACCATCAGCTAAGGTCCCCAAATATATGTTAAGTTGAAAGAACGAGGTTTGTCTGCCCAGACAGCTAGGATGTTGGCTTGGAAGCAGCCATTCATTTAAAGAGTGCGTAACAGCTCACTAGTCGAGCGGACGAGCATGGATAATAATCGGGCATAAACATATTACCGAAGCTATGGATTTGTAATTTATTACAAGTGGTAGGGGAGCATTCTAACAGGGTAGAAGGTGTGTCGTAAGGCATGCTGGACTGGTTAGAAAAGAAAATGTAGGCATAAGTAACGATAATGCGGGCGAGAAACCCGCACACCGAAAGACTAAGGTTTCCACAGCTATGCTAATCAGCTGTGGGTTAGTCGGGACCTAAGGCGAACCCGAAAGGGACAGTCGATGGACAACGGGTTAATATTCCCGTACTAGTTATTACTGTGATGGGGTGACGGAGTGATGAAAGCGCCGCGAACTGACGGAATAGTTCGTTGAAGTACCTACCTATAAGCTGCGCAGGCAAATCCACGCGGCTTGGGGAAATACGATAGTACTCGGAGTCTTCGGACAAAGAGATAGTGCGCCTAAGGGCTTCCAAGAAAAACCTCTAAACTTCAGGTAATAAGTACCCGTACCGCAAACCGACACAGGTAGTCGAGGAGAGAATCCTAAGGTGCTCGAGAGATTCATGGCTAAGGAATTAGGCAAAATAGACCCGTAACTTCGGGAGAAGGGTCGCCAGCAGCAATGCTGGCCGCAGTGAAGAGGTCCAGGCGACTGTTTATCAAAAACACAGGGCTCTGCAAAATCGTAAGATGAAGTATAGGGCCTGACACCTGCCCGGTGCTGGAAGGTTAAGAGGAGATGTTATCTTCGGAGAAGCATTGAATTGAAGCCCCAGTAAACGGCGGCCGTAACTATAACGGTCCTAAGGTAGCGAAATTCCTTGTCGGGTAAGTTCCGACCTGCACGAATGGTGTAACGATCTGGACACTGTCTCAGCCATGAGCTCGGTGAAATTGTAGTAGCGGTGAAGATGCCGCTTACCCGCAGTGGGACGAAAAGACCCTGTGCACCTTTACTATAGCTTAGTATTGACCTTGGATAAATGATGTGTAGGATAGGTTGGAGACTGTGAAGTGGCGTCGCTAGGCGTTGTGGAGTCATTGTTGAAATACAACCCTTTGTTTATCTGAGGCCTAACCCCGCTTTGCGGGGGACATTGCTTGGTGGGTAGTTTGACTGGGGTGGTCGCCTCCAAAAGAGTAACGGAGGCTTCTAAAGGTTCCCTCAGTACGCTTGGTAACCGTGCGTAGAGTGCAATGGCATAAGGGAGCTTGACTGAGAGACATACAGGTCGATCAGGTACGAAAGTAGAGCATAGTGATCCGGTGGTTCCGCATGGAAGGGCCATCGCTCAAAGGATAAAAGGTACGCCGGGGATAACAGGCTGATCTCCCCCAAGAGCTCATATCGACGGGGGGTTTGGCACCTCGATGTCGGCTCGTCACATCCTGGGGCTGGAGAAGGTCCCAAGGGTTGGGCTGTTCGCCCATTAAAGTGGCACGCGAGCTGGGTTCAGAACGTCGTGAGACAGTTCGGTCTCTATCTACTGTGGGCGCAAGAAATTTGAGTGGATCTGATTCTAGTACGAGAGGACCGAATTGGACAAACCTCTAGTGTATCTGTTGTCACGCCAGTGGCATCGCAGAGTAGCTACGTTTGGAAGGGATAAGCGCTGAAAGCATATAAGCGCGAAACCCACCACAAGATGAGATTTCTTTTAAGGGTCGTGGGAGATGACCACGTTGATAGGCTATAGATGTAAAGGCAGTAATGTCATAGTCGAGTAGTACTAATAACCCGTAAGCTTATGTACGCTTTTCTCCCGTCTTTCGGGACGGGAGAAGAAACTTTCTAATACTTTTTATTTTCTTTATCTCAGTATGTTAAGATATTATGTAATTAATTATCAATGATAAATTTTTAATTGTTACAATAATTGCCCAAAGCAATTATAACCTCTTAAGGTGGTTATTGCGGCGGGGCTCACCTCTTCCCATCCCGAACAGAGTAGTTAAGCCCGCCTGCGCAGATGGTACTGCAGTTATGTGGGAGAGTATGTCGTCGCCTTTCTTTGAAGACCCTGTTCTAACGAACGGGGTTTTTTATTCATACTTTTCATTATAAGAAAAGTATATTGGTACCTTAGCTCAGATGGTAGAGCAATGGACTGAAAATCCATGTGTCCCTGGTTCGATCCCTGGAGGTACCACAAAATGCTCGGATGGTGAAATTGGTAGACACGCTGGACTTAAAATCCAGTGAACAGCAATGTTCGTGCGGGTTCAAGTCCCGCTCTGAGTACAAGAACTTCAATTGGCTAACGCTGACTGAAGTTTTTTTTGTTTTAAGAATAAAGAATTCTCATCATTTATTTGATTTTTGTATTATAACTCATTCTATGATAGTTATATTTTACAAATGTTTACTCGAAGTGTACTGCATTAGTGGAGTTAACATTTTTGAAATGCAATGTTCATTGAAAGGATAAGTATTTAATATTTTCATCTTTGATGAAGATAAATACTTATCATATAATGCTGTTTTTAGAAGTAATAAAGTTTAGTTTATAATTAACGGTTCATTTTAGATATTTAAGAAGTTGTTGATAAATTATTAAACTTTAACGTTTGTTCCACTTAATAGTTTATTGCATTTGGTGAAAAAAAAGTACTTTAGTTAATTGTTTAATAAATCGTTATCCAAAAAACAATTAATCTATGAAAAGAAGATCTTTTTTAACTACTGCAACTTTAGCGTCTGCAGGTCTTACCACACTTTTGATTACAGGCTGTACTTCTGGTACTAAAAAGGAAGAAGATTCAGTATCAGTTGAAGATTCCAATACGATCTTTGAATTGGATGAAGAAACCATCGGCAGTTTAAGAGAAAAATTAGCTTCTGGAAAATATACTTCGGAGAAATTAGTACAATTATATTTAAAACGTATTGAAGCTATTGATAAAAATGGACCTCAATTGAATTCTGTTATCGAAGTCAATCCTGACGCAGTTGCTATTGCAGTTGCTATGGATAAAGAGTTGAAAGCTGGTAAAAGCAGAGGGCCTTTACATGGAATCCCCGTTTTAATAAAAGACAATATAGACACAGCAGATAAAATGCAAACCACTGCAGGATCTTTAGCAATGGCTGGAAATATTGCTTCAAAAGATGCTTTTGTAGTTAAAAAACTGAGAGAGGCCGGAGCAATAATCATTGGGAAAACAAATTTAAGCGAATGGGCAAATTTTCGTTCAACACAATCGTGTTCCGGATGGAGTAGCAGAGGCGGTCAGACTAAAAATCCATATATCTTAGATCATAATCCATGTGGTTCCAGTGGGGGTTCTGGAGTAGCAGTATCAGCTAATCTTTGTGTAGTTGCAGTTGGAACCGAGACGGATGGTTCTATTGTTTGTCCGGCTTCGGTAAATGGAATTGTAGGCATTAAACCAACTGTAGGTTTGGTTAGTCGATCTGGAATTATTCCAATATCAAAAACACAAGATACAGCAGGTCCTATGGCTAGAACTGTAACTGATGCGGCTATTTTATTAGGCGCAATTGCAGCTGTTGACCAAGATGATGCTGTAACGCTTGAAAGTAAAGGAAAAGCTCAAAAGGATTATACCACTTTTTTAGATGTAAATGCATTGAAAGGTAAGCGCATTGGGATTGAGAAAAAGCCACAAGGAAATAATAAATATATTAATGCACTTTTAGACGATGCCATTAAACTTCTAAAAAAGCAAGGTGCTGTCGTTATCGAAATTGACTATTTGGATAAAATTAATGCTTTGGGTCAAGCGGAATTTGAAATTTTGCAGTACGAATTTAAAGACGGATTAAACAATTATTTGGCTACAGCCAATTCAAAAGTAAAAAATTTAAAAGAGGTCATTGATTTTAATACTGCTAATGAAGATAAAGCAATGCCTTATTTTAAACAAGAAACACTAGAGAGTTCTAACCTTAAAAAAGGATTGGATGATAAAAAATATGTAGATTCATTAACTGTAAGTTTTGAAGGAAGTAAAGGTGTTTTAGATACTGTTTTTAAAGAAAATAAGTTAGATGCCATTTGTGGAATAACGATGGGACCTGCTTGTAGTATTGATGTTATTTACGGGGATCGTTGGGGAGGATATTCTCTGACTTCTCCTGCTGCAGCAAGTGGATATCCACATATTACGGTTCCTAATGGGATGGTTTATGATCTTCCTGTTGGTTTATCTTTTTTCGGAACTCCCTATACTGAGGGACAATTAATAGGATTGGGTTATGCTTATGAGCAAGCTTCTAAAAAGCGCTTAAAACCAGCTTTGAAACCTTCTTTTTTGTAATAAAATAGATTTAAAAAATATTTAAAAGGGTAAAGAGAGAATCGCTTTTTACCCTTTTACCCTTTTATATTTTTATAATATTCACAAATGGAGTTAATTGGGCATTCCGGACATTTAGGCTGTGGCCGACAAATTTCTCTTCCTAAAAATGAAATAGCCATTCCGATTTCTCCCCAAATTTCTTTTGGTAAAACCTGCATTAGCTGCTTTTCGGCTTTGATTCCGTCTTTTGTTTCTGGGATTAATCCAATTCTGGGTGCAACCCTAATAACATGTAAATCAGCGATAATTCCTTCTGCCGGAATTTTTGCTTCGCGAAGAATTACATTGGCTGATTTTCGTCCGATTCCTTTTAAGGCAACTAAACCGTCCATAGTAAGTGGAATATTTTCATCTTTTTGTATGGTTTGCGCTATTTCTATAAGCCAGTTGGCTTTGGTTCCAAAATTCCTGACTTTTGAAATGTGCGGAATTAGTGCTTCCACATTGGAAACAGCTAAACTTTCCATGTTAGGATATGCTTCAAATAGGATAGGGGCAATTTTATTAATATTGGCATCAGAATCCTGTGCGGATAAAACGACCATCACCATAAGTTGATATAAATTATGATACTCAAGGGGATGTTTTCTTCCTTTATATTTGGTTAGAATTGGTTCTAAATTTGTAGTCCAATCAGTAGCATTTTCAAATAAATTCATAGCTTTATTCTTTAAAATCAACAGATAAAGAGTTCACACAATAGCGTTGTCCGGTTTTTGTAGGTCCATCATCAAATACATGTCCTAAATGGCTGCCGCAATTAGCGCAAAGAATTTCAGTACGTTTCATGCCATGTGTCGTATCGGAAATGTATTGTACTTTTCCTGGAATGGATTCATCAAATGATGGCCAACCGCAATGCGCATCAAATTTAGAGTTACTTTCGAATAAAGGCTCTCCGCAAGCACCACAGCAATATGTTCCTTTTTCATAATGCAAATTATAGGTTCCGGTGTGAGGGTATTCAGTCCCTTTTTGGCGAAGAATTCGGTAGCGTTCTTCTCCTAATTGTTCTTTCCATTCTTGTTCGGTTTTTTCTACAGGATATTTCATGATTTTAAGTTTTTTATTTTATGTATAATATTGTAATACAGTTATTTATTTTGAATGAATTGAACTGTTTTTTCAATTACTTTATGATTTCCTAGAATTTTTCGATGTCCTAATCCATCGGTTAATAATAGCTCTCCGTTTTTCAGATGTTTATGAATGTGAATTCCAGCCTTTACAGGAACTTCAGGGTCATTGTTATCATGGATTACTAAAACTGGAATAGCAATTTCTTTGGCCGCTAAAAAAGCAGAATAGCTATTCATTTTTTCTTGGTATTTTTTCTCGAAATGCAAACGTAGAAAAGTGCTTATAATTGGTTTCAATTCTAATTTTGCTACAAAATCATCCATAATATCTTCTACAATATCCCCACTGCCAATAACTACGGCATGATTTACTTTTAATCCTTTTTTGATAGCATTCAAAACGGACATTCCTCCTAATGAATGGCCAATTGCTGCTTCAAATGGTCCGAATTGTTTGTCTATTTCTAAAATTGTAGCGATGAAATCGACCATAATGGTAGTTTTTCCGGGTGATTTTCCATGAGCTGGTGCATCAAAACTAATAGTTGAATATCCTGCCTTAAGCAATTCATCGGCTATTTTGAATAATTGTGTTCCGCGTCCCGACCAACCGTGAACCAATAAAATTTTCTTCTCACTTTTTCCATATTGATAGAAAACAACCTCTTTATCAATTGCAGGAACTGGGATTAATTTTTGAATGCTATTGCGATCCATTTCTAATTCTCTTTTTGGAATTTTATGTTTTATAGGTGTTGTAAAGAGTTTAGCAGCAAATAGTGTAATTAGTTTTGGAGAAATAAAAGAGATTAATTTACTGGTTAATAAGATAATCCTAGGAATTTTCAATGATTGGGTATGATTAGAAGTTTTTTTTGTCATTTCAATAAATTTTCAAGCGTGTAATTATATTATAATTTTTTTAGTAAATTTAGAAAAACATAAAAGTAGTATTTTTTATAAAGTTTTTTGTTGGGATTAACATAAAAGGCGGAAATATTAAATAATTCGTATTAACTAAAAACACCAAAATTTCATAAATGGAAATATTTCATATCAGTGCAGAGTGTTACCCGGTAGCTAAAGTAGGCGGTTTAGCTGATGTTGTGGGTGCATTGCCAAAATATCAAAATAATGCAGGACATCAAGTGCGGGTAGTGATACCTTGTTATGATACAAAATTCAAAAAAGAAAATGATTTTGAATGTGTTCATTGGGGACATGTGAAATTGGGGAATTTTAATTTTCCTTTTAGTGTTCTCAAAGAAAAAACGGATAAGTTAGGATTTGAATTGTATTTGGTTGAAATCCAGGAATTATTTGATAGAAAAGATGTTTATGGATATCAAGATGATATTGAACGCTTTTTATCTTTTCAAATCGCCACTTTGGATTGGATTATAGGCAGAAATGAAGTTCCGGATGTAATTAACTGTCATGATCATCATACTGGTTTGATTCCATTTATGATGTTGTATTGTCATAAATACGAAAAACTCCAAAATATTCCTTCCATGATTACCATTCATAATGGTTTGTATCAAGGGCAGTTTGGTTTTGATAAATTGTATTATTTGCCAGAATTTGATTTGGCTCATGTGAAAGTTTTAGAATGGGATAATTGTATCAATTCATTGGCAGTAGCCATAAAATGCGCTTGGGCAGTTACCACAGTTTCTCCTAATTACCTGAATGAGATTAATTATTCGGCTAATGGTTTAGAAATGTTATTTAATCTGGTTCGCTATAAATCCAGAGGTATTTTGAACGGAATTGATATCGAAGTCTGGGATCCTGCTAAAGATGCGATGTTAGAAAAAAACTATTCGATTAAAAATTTCGAAAAAGGAAAGCAAGAAAACAAAGAAAAATTATGCAAGCTTTTTAATTTGGATCCAACAAAACCACTTTTTAGTTTTATTGGTAGGTTATTAGAAGAAAAAGGAGGTGATCTATTGCCTCATGCTGCAGCGCTGGCTTTATCTGAAAATTTTCAACAAATTAATATTTTAATCTTAGGTTCAGGAAATACAGCTATTGAGAATCAATTGAATGGCTTATTATCGGATTACAAAGGCAATTACAATACATTTATTGGATACAATGAGGAATTAGCTCACTTGATTTATGCAGGTTCTGATTTTTTATTAATGCCTTCAAGAGTGGAGCCTTGTGGTTTAAACCAAATGTACTCGTTGCGCTATGGTACAATACCTATCGTAAGAAGAACAGGCGGACTGCGAGATACAGTGATTGATTTTGGAGATGATGGAAACGGAATTTGTCACGACCAAGCAACTGTGGGCGATGTTTGTTATTCGATTCAAAGGGCAGTAAATTTATATGACGATAAAAAACATTTAAATAAAATTATAAAAAAAGGAATGAGTACTGATCATTCTTGGGAAAGAGTTTGTCTGGAATATATAGAAATGTACAATTTAATAATTAACAAAAAATGAAAGCTAAAAAGAAAAATGTTATTGCAATTATTTTAGGTGGAGGACAAGGATCCAGATTATATCCATTGACAGAAACAAGGTCTAAACCTGCTGTGCCAATAGGAGGTAAATATAGATTGGTCGATATTCCAATTTCAAATTGCATGAATTCAGATATTTACAGAATGTTTGTTTTGACACAATTCAACTCTGCTTCTTTAAATGCCCATATAAAAAACACTTATAATTTTAGTATTTTTAGCCATGCTTTTGTTGATATTCTTGCTGCAGAGCAAACTCCAGACAATCCAACTTGGTTTCAAGGTACTGCCGATGCTGTAAGGCAGTGTATGCCTCATTTCCTGAACCATGATTTTGATTATGCTTTGATTCTTTCCGGAGATCAATTGTATCAAATGGATTTTAATGATATGGTAGAAGAGCATATTAAGAGAGAGGCCGATATTACAATTGCTACTTTGCCCGTAAATGCAAAAGATGCTCCTGAATTTGGAATATTAAAAACAAACTCCGAAAGCTGTATTGAATCTTTTATAGAAAAACCTGCTAAGGAATTGTTGCCAGACTGGGAATCGGATGTGAGTGAGCAAATGAAGAGTGAAGGCAAGCATTATTTAGCTTCAATGGGAATTTATATCTTCAACAAAAAACTGTTGGTAGATATCATGTCAAATAAAGAAACCAAAGATTTTGGTAAAGAAATTATACCACAAGCCGTAGGGAATAAAAAGATATTGAGTTACCAATATGAAGGATATTGGACTGATATTGGTAATATTGATTCTTTTTTTGAAGCGAATATTGGACTGACTGAAGATTTACCTAAATTTAATTTATTCGATAACGACAATAAAATTTTTACCAGACCAAGATTATTGCCGCCTTCAAAATTCCAAAAAACAATGATTGATAAATCATTAATTTCCGAAGGCTGTATTTTGAATGCCAAAGAAATAAACCATTCTGTTATTGGTATCAGATCCAGAATAGGTGAGGGAACTATCATTCAAAATTGTTACGTTATGGGGAATGATTTCTATCAGAATATTGATGATATGAATGAGGACGTTAAAAGCAATAAACAATTGATTGGCATTGGAGAAAGATGCTTTATAAACAATGCTCTTGTAGATAAAAATTGCAGAATTGGTAATGATGTTTACATCAATGGAGGAAGTCATTTAGAAGATTTTTCGAATGAATTGTATGCCATTAAAGACGGAATTGTTGTTATTAAAAAAGGAGCAGTTATACCGGATAATTACATCATAAAATAAATTTATAAACTGTTTTTTCTTAAAAATAATATTCTATTCTTTTTCTAAAAATAGAATTATACAATTGTTATATGAGTAAAGTTATCTCGCATTCCCTTTTTACCGATTTTGATATCGATTTATTCAAATCAGGGAAACATTTCCGGCTATACGAAAAACTAGGCGCACATCTTATAACGGTTGACGGAGTAGATGGTGTTTATTTTGCCGTTTGGGCTCCTACGGCTCATTCGGTATCGGTTGTTGGAGATTTCAATTTTTGGACACAAGGAGAGCATCTGTTGCAAGTCCGTTGGGATTCTTCCGGTATTTGGGAAGGATTTATTCCAAACATCAAAAAGGGGACAACCTATAAATATAAAATACAATCCAATAATGGTGGGATAATAACAGAGAAAGCCGATCCGTTTGCTTTTTATTGTGAAAAACCCCCACATACGGCATCAGTAGTTTGGGATTTAGAGTATAAATGGAAAGATAAAAACTGGATGAAAACGCGTCAAAATCATAATGGTTTAGACAAACCTTATTCTGTTTATGAAGTCCATTTAGGTTCTTGGAAACGCCATACAGAAGGAAATCGTTTTTTGACCTATGTAGAATTTGCCGAAGATTTAGTAAATTATGTAAAAGAAACTGGTTTTACTCACGTGGAGTTTATGCCAATTATGGAATACCCTTATGATCCTTCTTGGGGATATCAATTGGTAGGATATTTTGCGCCAACTTCTCGTTTTGGGAATCCGCAAGAATTCATGCATTTAGTAGATAAATTACACGAAGCAGGAATTGGAGTAATTCTGGACTGGGTTCCTTCTCATTTTCCAGATGACGCACATGGTTTAGGATTTTTTGACGGATCGAATCTTTTTGAACATCCAGACCGAAGAAAAGGCTATCATCCGGATTGGAAAAGTTTAGTTTTTAATTATGGACGAAATGAAGTTCGTTCCTTTTTAATCAGTAATGCATTATTTTGGCTACATCATTATCATGCAGATGCTTTACGAGTAGATGCAGTTGCCTCGATGTTGTATTTGGATTATTCCAGAAATGATGGTGAATGGGAACCCAATATTTACGGAGGTAGAGAAAATCTGGATACGATTAGTTTCTTGAAAGAATTCAATGAAGCCGTTTATCTAAATTATGAAGGTGCTCAAACTATAGCAGAGGAAAGTACTTCGTTCCCAATGGTTTCCAGACCTACATCTGTTGGTGGCTTAGGTTTTGGTATGAAATGGATGATGGGTTGGATGCACGATACTTTAGAATATTTTCAAAAAGATACGGTGTATAGAAAGTACCATCAAAATGATTTGACTTTTTCGATGACCTATACCTTTTCAGAAAATTTCATGTTACCGCTTTCGCATGACGAAGTAGTATATGGGAAAAAATCGATTGCAGGAAGAATGCCAGGAGATGAATGGCAGAAATTCGCGAATTTAAGATTACTATATGGCTACATGTTTATGCATCCAGGAACTAAATTGTTGTTTATGGGAAGTGAATTTGGACAAAGTAGTGAGTGGAATTTTGAAGGAAGTTTAGATTGGCATTTGTTGCAATATCCGTATCATGAAGGAGTAAAACTATTGATTACTGATTTGAATAAATTGTATAAAACACAACCTGCTTTGCATGAAAAACAATTTAGTCCGGAAGGTTTTGAATGGATTAATTATTCTGATCATCAAAATGCAGTGATGTCTTTTATTCGTAAAGGAAATGACCCAAAAGAGGATGTAATTGTAGTGTGTAATTTCACACAAGTTGTTCGCCCTAATTACCGAATTGGTTTGCCTAAAAAAGGAAAATTGACAGAGATTTTTAATAGTGATGCTGCAAATTATGGAGGAAGCGGAGTTTCTAACGCTAAAAAAATAGCAATTGAGGCTATGCCTTACGATGGAAGAGATTATTCGACAGAGTTGCTTTTACCGCCATTAAGTGTAACCGTTTTTAAAATTTCATAAGTATAAAAGGATTCTTTTTTTAAAATAAGAATAACTAATGGTTTTCATTTATAATGGAAACCATTATTATATATAGTTGATTTTTATATTAAAATACACTATAACGTTTTCGCGAATAAAACCCACATATATAACTGTTTACAAAGTAATTTTGTAAGTTTGAGTTCTAGGAAAAGATTAAAATTAATACCATATAAAATGATTACAAATACAGAATTAGAATATAAAGGCGATCTATATCCCACAAAAATAACTTCTTTTGAGCATGAAGTAGATTCAATATTTTTTCATACCGATAATAGTGTCATATTAAAAGTAACCGTATTAAGAGATAGTCTAATCCGGTTTAGATTTACGACAAAAGGGTATTTTAGTAACGATTTTTCTTATGCAGTTGATAAAAGTCATTCTCATGGATATAATTTTCTTGAGGTTTCTGAAGTAGAGGATTATTATCAGATAAAAACCAGTAAAGTAAAATGTAGAATTCAAAAAACAGATATGAGGTTGTCTATTTTTGATTTGGAGGACAATATTATTTTAGAGGATGAATTGGGTTTCCATTGGGAAGAAAGCTATGAATACGGGGGAAATATCGTAAAAATGAGTAAGGCTTCAAAAGATGGGGAATGCTTTTACGGACTTGGTGATAAAGCAACCCAAATGAATTTGAAAGGTAAGAGACTGGAAAATTTTGCGACGGATCAATATGCTTTTCAAAAAGACCAGGAACCGTTGTATAAAGTAGTTCCGTTTTATATTGGATTACAAAACAAACAATCTTATGGAATTTTCTTTGATAATACGTTTAGAACCTATTTTGATTTTTGTCATGAAAGAAGAAACGTAACGAGTTATTGGGCAGAAGGAGGAGAAATGAATTACTATTTCATTTACGGACCACAAATGCAAGATGTTGTTACTACCTATACTGATTTGACAGGAAAACCTGAATTACCGCCGCTTTGGGCTCTTGGATACCACCAATGTAAGTGGAGTTACTATCCGGAAAGTAATTTAAAAGAAGTTGCAGCTAAATTTAGAGAGTTGAAAATTCCATGTGATGCACTGTATTTAGATATTGATTATATGGAAGGTTTTCGATGTTTCACTTGGAACAAAGAATATTTCCCAGATCCAAAAAGAATGGTGGCTGAATTAGCCGAAGACGGTTTTAAAACAGTGGTTATTATTGATCCGGGAATAAAAATTGATAAAGAATACGCTATATATAAAGAAGCTTTAGAAAAAGATTATTTCTGTAAAAGAGCTGATGGTCCATACATGAAAGGGAAAGTTTGGCCAGGAGAATGTAATTTTCCGGATTATACAAATCCAGCAGTAAGAGAATGGTGGGCGGGATTATTCAAAGAATTAATTTCAGATATTGGAGTAAAAGGAGTGTGGAACGATATGAATGAACCTGCGGTTATGGAGGTTCCTAATAAAACGTTTCCTATGGATGTACGCCATGATTACGATGGAAATCCTTGCAGTCATAGAAAAGCACACAATATTTACGGTACACAAATGGCGAGGGCAACGTATCACGGTGTGAAACGATTTGCTTATCCAAAAAGGCCTTTTGTAATAACAAGATCAGCATACGCTGGAGCACAACGCTACACGTCTTCTTGGACAGGAGATAATGTTGCGACTTGGGAACATTTATGGATTGCAAATATTCAAGTGCAGCGCATGTCTATTTCCGGTATGGGTTTCACGGGCTCTGATATTGGTGGATTTGCTGAACAGCCTTCGGGTGAATTATATGCACGTTGGATTCAATTAGGTGTTTTTCATCCTTTTTGCAGAACACACTCTTCTGGAGATCACGGAGATCAGGAACCATGGGCTTTTGATGAAGAAGTTATCGATATCACCAGAAAATTTGTCAATTTAAGATATCAATTATTACCGTATTTATATACTATGTTTTGGCAATATATTGAGGAAGGAATTCCTATGTTGAAGCCATTAGTATATTATGATCAGGACGATATTCAAACGCATTACAGAAATGACGAATTTGTTTTTGGTAATCAAATATTAGTTTGTCCAATTTTAGAGCCAAATGCTTTAGGCAGAAGGATGTATATTCCTCGAGGACAATGGTATAATTATTGGACCAACGAAGAAGTTAAAGGAGGAAAAGAAATTTGGGTTGACACTAAATTTGATCAGATTCCAATTTTTGTAAAAGCAGGGGCAATCATTCCTAAATATCCTGTTCAGCAATATGTTGGAGAGTTAGAATTTGATGAGTTAACATTAGATATTTACTACAAAGAAGGAAAAGAAAAATCAGTGGTTTATGAAGATGCCCAAGATGGGTATGATTATAAAAAAGGGAGATACAGCTTCTTATCATTTCAAACAACCGGTAAAGAGAAAGAGCTGATTGTTCAGTTGCATAAAGAAGGAAAATACGATACGAATTATTCTAAATATAAAATAAATCTTATTGGATTACCATTTAAAGTTAAAATGATTGAAATTGATAATGTAGAGGTATCATTTGATAAAAATACTTTAGAAAATGAAGGTTACTTAATTGTTGATAAAGGGTTTACGGCTTTTCATATTACTGGTGAATAACAAAAAAGTTGATACTTTTACATTTAATTATGTAAATTTAAATGTTTATAATAATTGTATTTTTGTTTAATATTTAAAATCTAAAATTATGAAAAAGCATTTAATAGTAGGGATTTTTGCAGTAGGATTAGTTTATTCTTGTGCAACGAATCCTATAACAGGGAAAAAAAATTTTAATATTGTTTCAAACACTGAATTGTTTCCAACATCCTTTCAACAATATGGTACTTTCTTAAAAGAAAATAAGGTAATTACCGGAACTGCTGAAGCTAAAAAAGTAGAGACAGTTGGTTTGCGAATTAAAGCTGCTGCAGAAAAATATTTGACCTATTTAGGGCAAAATCAATATTTGCAAGATTATCGTTGGGAGTATAAATTAATCGACAATAAAGAGGTGAATGCTTGGTGTATGCCCGGAGGAAAAATTGTTGTTTATTCCGGTATTTTACCAATCACTAAAAATGATGCAGGTTTAGCAACGGTAATGGGACATGAAGTTTCTCACGCATTAGCCAATCATGGAGCACAACGTATGAGTGCAGCTCAATTACAACAATTAGGGGCTGTAGGAGTTGCTGTAGCTACCGGAGGTAAGAGCGAAGAGAATCAACAAATCTGGCAACAAGCTTATGGTGTAACGACCCAGTACGGTGCAATGCTCCCTTTTAGTAGAGGACATGAAACTGAAGCAGATAAAATAGGACTTACTTTAATGGCAATTGCAGGGTATAACCCAGATGAGTCGATTACTTTTTGGCAAAGAATGGCTGCACAATCTTCAGGACAAGCACCGCCGGAATTTTTAAGTACACACCCATCTGATGCTACCAGAATTGCAAATCTAAAAGCATTAATACCGGAAGCTAAAGCTCTAGCGGCCAAAGTTGGTATTATTTACAAATAGTAACTTATTATTATAAAATATCTAAACAGGTTGTCCTTAAAATGGATAGCCTGTTTTTTTTTGAATATGAGTTATAATTATTATGTGTCTCTTTATTCATTAATGATTTGTTAATGCATAAATATTTACTTTTTATATCGTTCTTAGCAAAAAATAAATAAATTCGTATCCTAAAAAAATAAACATGGCAGATTTAGAAAAAGGAAGTAAAAAATTATTAAATGCTTGGGCTTTTTATGATTGGGCAAATTCAGTTTATACACTTACCATTGCATCTGCAGTATTTCCTATTTTTTATGAAGCTTTGTTTTCGGAGCGTGATCACTACATTGATGTTTTTGGTTTGCATCTCAAAAATTCAGCTTTAATTAGCTTTTTTACGGCTTTAGCATTTTTATTAGTGGCTTTTATTTCGCCTTTATTGTCTGGTATTGCAGATTATGTGGGGGATAAAAAATCATTTATGAAATTCTTTTGCTACCTGGGAGCGCTTTCTTGTATGGGATTGTATTGGTTTAATCTTGAAAATATATACATTGGATTGGCATTTTATTTTTTTGGATTGATTGGGTATTGGGGAAGTTTAGTTTTTTATAACTCTTATTTACCGGACATCGCTTTTGTAGAGCAACAAGATAAAATTAGTGCCAAGGGATATTCATTTGGATACGTTGGAAGTGTTATTTTATTGATTATCAATTTAGCGATGATCATGAAACCAAAACTTTTTGGAATTACTGGAACTGATGGAGAAGCAGCCATGAAAGCTATGCGATATTCATTTGTTATGGTAGGAGTTTGGTGGATATTATTCAGTCAGTACACGTACTATTATTTGCCAAAAGGGAATAAAAATGCCGACCGTAAAGTAACACATCATGTAGTATTTAACGGTTTTAGAGAGTTGAAAAAAGTTTGGTTTTTATTGAAAGAAAATATTGCATTAAGACGGTATTTAGGAAGTTTTTTTGTGTACAGTATGGCCGTACAAACGGTAATGCTAGTTGCCACTTATTTTGGAGCACAAGAAATTGCTTGGTCCTCTAAAGCAGAAAGTACAACGGGTTTAATTATTTGTATTTTGATCATACAATTAGTTGCTGTTCTGGGAGCAGTTATCACTTCAAGAGCCTCAGAAAAATTCGGAAATATTCCAACTTTAATTGTAATTAACTGTATTTGGGCAGTATTTTGTGCAATTGCATTTTTTATTACTTTGCCAATACATTTTTATGTTATGGCAGGAATTGTAGGACTTGTAATGGGCGGAATTCAAGCTTTATCACGTTCAACTTATTCTAAATTATTACCTGAAACAGATGATACAGCTTCCTTTTTTAGTTTCTTTGATGTTGCTGAAAAAATAGGAATTGTTATAGGAATGTGTATCTATGGAATTATCGATCAAATCACGGGAAGTCCAAGGTTAGCAATTGTATTTCTTGGTGTATTCTTTGTAGTGGGTATTCTGTTATTAAAAAGAGTGCCAAAAAAAGGCGTTTTAAATTAATAAAACACCTTTCATAATAGTTATTATTTTAAAATTAGGCTCTCGATATAGCTCCTGAGCCATTTACTTTCGTATCTTTTTTCTTTGGGTCTCCAATGTATTCAATATCTCCTGAACCAGAAACTCTGGCATGAAGACTTTCACTGCAAAAAACTTTACTGTCTCCTGAACCAGAAACGGTAATCTTAGCGTTTTTAGCTTTCAAATCACCGGCATCAATATCACCGGAACCATTTAAATTACTGTTGAAATTTTCAGTTTTCCCAGCAAGAACAATATCTCCTGAACCACTTAAATTAACATCAAAGTCATTTGCTTCAACATCTAATTTCATATCACCTGAACCGGTTAATTTAGCTGAAAATGATTTCGTTTTAATACTATTTTTAGTCATTACATCACCAGAACCAGTCAAAGAAACTTGATTTATACTCTCGAAAGGTACAGTTATGATAATTTGTTGTCCTTTGCTTACGCTGATATATTTGTTCTTTTCAGTAGAAATTTTCAATACCTGATCGACAACCTCGACTTTTATGTAAGACAATAAGTTTTCTTCCCCTTTTATCGTAATATTCCCTTCTTTTCCCGATACTAATTCAACGTCAAAAAATCCTGTTATTGCAATTTCATCATACGAAGCGGTGCTTCTTTTTTCAGACGTTACTTTTCCATTTCCTTTTATTTTTTCATTGGATGACCATTGCGCATTAGCCATTGTAGTTAGTAATAGTGAACAACTAACAAATAATTTGATTGAATTTTTCATAAATAAAGCTTTAAGATTATTGTTTTTTTACTAGTATTACATTTCCGTAATCTGAAATTATAGAGACATTGTTAACTCCTCTTTTCTTATAAAAACCACTGTATTTTTTTAAGTTGTTTGAGTCTTCTTTAGAATTTACTTCTAATTCATTGTCATATTTAAAATTGGCATATTTTACAGTCACATTAAAATCAAAAGCATAATTAGCATCAAATCCAATGTTTAATCCCGTGTAACCAGCGGCAATAGTTACAGTGTTGGCTTTCGCATTAATAGTTCCAATAGTTACATTGCTGTATTTTGTGGACAGTTTTAAATTATTGGATATTTCACCTATTTTGAGTGTTAGATAATTTCCGGTTGCGTCTAATGATTTTACATTCTGAATTTTAATATTTCCGTATTTACTGATGTATTTAACAACATCACTTTCTTGAATATCTACATCTGTATAATCAGAAGCTAAATCGAGTTTTGCAACTTCTCCAATTTTCAAATTCGAATACTTTGCTGTAACAGTAGCATTTTTTAAAAATGAAATACTTGAGTTAGAACAATATTCTATAAGAATGTTACTGGAGTTTCCGGATAATCTGCCTAAAGCTATTTTGCCATATTTACATTTAATTTCAGCATCAGTGAACAAGTCAGATGTAGTGATATTTCCATATTTATTATGAAGTTTTACACTTCCATTTTTTGGTATTTTGAGCGTATAATTAATCTGAAAACTATTGTTTTTGCCATTGCTCTTATAACTAGAGTTTCCTAAAATAGTTTTTGCAGTAATCATTCCTTTCAGTGCAATTATATCAACATCAATATCGTTGATGCGTTGGTTGACCCAATTTTCGTTATCACCACTCACTTTTATGACAATATCCAATTCGGTTTTATCTTCGTCCCAAGTTGTTACTGAAATATTGCCGTATGAGCTATCAATATATAGACCTGCATCCGAGTTTACGAAATAGGCTTTTTTAATATTTTTTTGTTTGGTATGAATATAATCAGGATCGTTGGAAAATCCTAAAAATGGAATTAAAACGAATAATAGGAGTAGTTTAAATTGTTTTTTCATCAGAAATATTTTTTAATTTTTCATTGTTTTCAATGTGTAACAGTACATTTTGTAAAAAAGAAATTCGGGTTTGAAGATTGCTGATCATCGCATAAATAATTTGCTTGCTTTCTCCATTTGTTTCTAATTCCTTAATTATTTTTTCATAATCACTATCTAATGTTCTCATTTGTTTGAGCGCATCGGAAATTATTTTTTCATTTTCAGGTGATTTTTTCTCTCTTATTTTTTCTAATTCATTTTCAATTAAAACGGTAAAAATAGAATCTGTTTGTTTGGTTTCTTTTGATGCAAATCGCAATTCTTCTGTTTTTTTAGGAGTAGTATTGAAGATTGAAAGTCCTAACATAACTACGATAGAAGCAGCGATTCCAATAGAAACGAAACGTTTCCAATTCGATTTCTTAGATTTTAATTTTTTTAAAAACCGTTCCTCATGATGATTTTCAATAGTCTCAATGTCCCATTGATTTTCAAATTTGTCAAATAATTTGTCTAGTTTTTTATTTTCCTTTTTCATATTTCCTCTAGTTTTTTTCTTAAACAATCCTTGGCTCTGCTGAGTGTAGTTCTGCAATTGGCATAACTGATATTAAGTATTTCGCTGATTTCTTCTTGGTCATAACCTTCGATGAAAAAAAGAGTCAAAACCATTCTGTAATTATATTTCAGGGAGTTAATGACCTCTAAAATTTGTTTTACTTTTAACTCATTGAAATCTGTAATTTCAGTTAAAGCCGTTTCTTTTTCTTCAATTTTATAAAGTGTAGTATCAAAGTCTTCTGGTTTGAATTGATTGTTTTTTTTGTAAAAATCGATACTACAGTTCACGACTATTCTTTTTAACCAAGCACCAAAAGCAACTTCTTGTTTATAGTCGTTTATCTTAGTGAATGCTTTTAAAAAACCTTCCTGCATAACATCTTCAGCAAAATGAACATCTTTGACAATACGAAAGGACACATTATACATCGCTTTTGCATAGCGATTGTAAAGTTCACACTGTGCTTTTTGATTTTTTTGCCTGCAGAGCAAGATTAATTCTTCGATATTATGGTTGGTTAAACTCAAACAGCTGATTTTAGTTTATTATAAGGACTCGACCTTTTCACGTTTGTTACACTTTTATAAAACTAAATTATATTTTTTTAAAATAGAGTTCAATATTATTTAAATTATAAAATTATTCTAACCTTAGAATCATTGTTTTTTGCCAAAGAATAAACAGATTTAATTTTTATTTTGGCATAATGATTGTCTCTTTTAGTAGGAAGTGAATTATACATGTCAGATGTCGATTTTATTCAAAATAAACGGCATGATCCTTATATTTGCTTAATAAATGAAAATTTTTAATGACAAAAAGACTTAAATAATATATGTCAAATCATAAAATACTTACTATTGACAATCTGTCACTTCAGGAATTTGATTCAGAAGCAGATTTAATTCCACTTTTGACTCCTGAAGATGAGGAGGAAATGAATAATGAGGCTTTACCGGAATCATTGGCTATTTTACCTTTGCGAAATATGGTTTTATTTCCTGGGGTTGTGATACCAATTACTGCTGGGCGAGATAAATCAATAAAATTAATCAATGACGCTAATGCTGCCGGTAAAACGATAGGAGTTGTTGCCCAAAAAAATGAAGAAGACGAAGATCCAACCAAAGACGATATTCATGCAATAGGAACTGTAGCCCGCATTTTGCGTGTGCTAAAAATGCCTGATGGTAATATCACTGTAATTCTTCAAGGTAAAAAGCGCTTTGAAATAGATTCAGTTGTTTCTGAAACGCCATACATTACTGCAAAAATCAAGGAAGTTCCTGAAAAAAGACCTAAGAAAAACGATACTGAATTTGTAGCAATTCTGGATTCAATCAAAGAATTAGCGATTCAAATCATTAAAGAAAGTCCAAATATTCCAAGCGAAGCAACCTTTGCCATCAAAAATATTGAAAGTCAATCCTTCTTGATCAATTTTGTTACTTCTAATATGAACTTGTCTGTTGAAGAGAAACAAGATCTATTAGCGATTAATGAATTGAAAGGTAGGGCTTTAGAAACATTACGTTACATGAATGTTGAGTTACAAAAACTCGAATTGAAAAATGACATTCAATCTAAAGTTCGTTTTGATTTAGACCAACAACAACGCGAATATTTCCTTCACCAACAAATGAAAACCATTCAGGAAGAATTGGGTGGCGTTTCTCAGGAAGAGGAAATGGACGAAATGTTACAGAAGTCTTTGACTAAAAACTGGGACGAAAAAACTAAAAAACATTTCGATAAAGAATTGTCTAAAATGCGACGCATGAACCCGCAAGCGCCAGATTTTGGAATTCAAAGAAATTATTTAGAGCTGTTTTTAGAATTGCCTTGGAATGAATATTCTAAAGATGATTTCGATTTAAAAAAAGCACAAAAAATATTGGACAGAGACCATTTTGGTCTTGAAGACGTTAAGAAAAGAATGATAGAACATTTGGCAGTTTTAAAATTGCGAAATGATATGAAATCTCCAATTATTTGTTTGACAGGACCTCCGGGAGTTGGAAAAACATCAATTGGACGCTCTATTGCAGAAGCTTTGGGTAGAAAATACGTTAGAATTTCGCTTGGTGGTTTGCGTGATGAAGCGGAGATTCGCGGACATAGAAAAACGTATATTGGCGCTATGCCTGGACGAATCATTCAAAGTTTGAAAAAAGCGGGAACTTCAAATCCAGTTTTTGTTTTGGATGAAATCGATAAATTATCAAATAGCAATCAAGGAGATCCATCTTCGGCATTACTGGAAGTTTTAGATCCGGAGCAAAACAATTCTTTTTATGATAATTTCCTTGAAATGGGATACGATTTGTCTAAAGTGATGTTTATTGCTACGTCTAATAATATGGCAGCGATTCAACCTGCGTTGAAAGACAGAATGGAAATCATCAAAATGTCAGGCTATACGATTGAAGAAAAGGTAGAAATTGCGCGTCAGCATTTGTTTCCAAGACAATTGAAAGAACACGGTTTGACAACTAAAGATTTGACTATTGGAAAAAAACAATTAGAGAAAATCGTCGAAGGATATACACGTGAATCTGGTGTTCGTGGTCTTGAAGCCAAAATTGCTCAAGTAATCCGTAATGCAGCCAAATCTGTTGCGATGGAAGAGGAGTATAACAAAAAAGTTACCGACGAAGATATCATAAAAACACTTGGTGTTCCAAGATTGGAAAGAGATAAATACGAGAACAATGATGTTGCCGGAGTGGTAACTGGTTTGGCTTGGACTTCTGTTGGTGGTGACATTTTGTTTATAGAATCGTTGCTTTCTCCAGGAAAAGGAACTATGACCATTACCGGAAACTTAGGTACGGTAATGAAAGAATCAGCAACTATTGCTTTAGAATATATCAAGGCTAATGCGAAACTTTTAGGATTGGATTCAGAGATACTTTCTAAATATAATATTCACTTGCACGTTCCAGAAGGAGCGACACCAAAAGACGGTCCAAGTGCCGGTATTGCAATGTTGACGTCATTAGTTTCGCTGTTTACGCAAAAACGTGTGAAGAAAAACTTGGCGATGACAGGAGAAATTACCCTGCGTGGGAAAGTTTTGCCAGTAGGCGGAATCAAAGAAAAGATTTTGGCGGCAAAAAGAGCGAATATCAAAGAAATTATTCTGTGTCACGAAAACAAAAGTGATATTGATGAAATAAAACCAGAATATCTGGAAGGACTTTCTTTTCATTATGTGAAGGAAATGAGCGAAGTATTGAAATATGCTTTGACTGATCAGAAAGTGAAAAATGCCAAGGATTTAAAATAAAAATTAATTCCAAATTTTAAAATTCCAAATTCTAAAACCTGATTTTCAGTGCTTAGAATTTGGAATTTTTATTTGTAATTACGGGTTTTAAAGTTGCCATTTATTGTATTTATAATTTTATCTTCGCATTTACGTTTTACCTTACATAAGTTGCACTTTAAAGCATGTTAAAAAAACTTTTATTATACACCTCTTTTTTCATTTGTTCTGTGTCTTACAGTCAAATAGGAGGTAAGTATACCTATCAGTTTTTGAATTTGGTCACTTCGCCAAGACAAGCGGCACTGGGAGGAAAAGTAATCACTATTTATGATGATGATGTCAATCAGGCCCATTTTAATCCAGCAACCATAAATGCTGAAATGGACAACCATTTGGCTTTGAATTATGGAAGCTATTTCAAGGAAGTAACTTACGGAACGGCTTCTTATGCGTACACGTACGATCGACATTTGCAAACTTTTCAGGCTGGAGTAAATTATGTAAACTATGGCAATTTTGAAGGCTATGACGAAAACGGTCAACCAACCTCAGAATTTACAGGAAGTGAAATTGCCCTTTCTTTTGGGTATGCCTATAACATTCCCTATACCAATATTCATTTAGGTGCCAGTGCCAAATTAATTTCTTCTACCTTGGAAAGTTACAATTCTTTAGGTGGTGCAATTGATATTGGGGCACTTTTTATAGATGAAAAAAATGATGTAAATTGGGGTTTGGCTATTCGAAATATTGGGACTCAATTTTCTACTTATAATGCTACAAACGAAAAGCTGCCACTCGAAATCATTGCGGGCGTTTCGCAAGAATTAGAAAATGTGCCTATTCGTTGGCATCTTACTTTGGAAAATTTGCAGCAATGGAATATAGCTTTTTCAAATCCGGTCAGGGCAGAATCATCATTTGACGGAACTGAGACTGAAGAAAAAATTTCATTTGTAAATAATGCGTTGCGACATGTAATAGTAGGAGTAGAGCTTTTTCCAAAAAAAGCATTTAATTTGCGTGTGGGATATAATTTTCGAAGAGCAGAGGAATTACGCCTTCAGGAACAACGTAATTTTTCGGGAGTTTCATTAGGTTTCGGACTTAAATTGAATAAGTTGAAATTCAATTATTCGTATTCCAGATACACATTGGCAGGAAATACAAGCCTTTTTGGGTTAACCATTAACTTTCAAGAATAATTGTCTCTTTTGAAAATTATGGAAGGACAGTTTTATTAATTATTAAAATTTAAATATAATATTTTGAAAAAAATTACCATCGCAATTGACGGATTTTCATCGACAGGAAAAAGCACGTTGGCCAAACAACTTGCGAATCATTTAGGATATATTTACGTTGATACTGGAGCAATGTACCGTGCCGTAGCTTTATTTGCCATGCAAAACGGGTACATAAATGCGGATTCTTTTGATAAACAAACATTAATTAACAGTTTGCCAAATATAAAATTGCAATTCAAATTCAATGCTGATTTAGGTTTTGCCGAAATGTATTTGAATGAAGTAAATGTTGAAACCGAAATTAGAACGATTGAAGTTTCCAGTTTTGTGAGTAAAGTAGCTGAAGTTTCTGAAGTTCGTGCCAAATTAGTCGAACAGCAAAAAGAAATGGGAAAAGACAAAGCAATAGTAATGGACGGAAGAGATATTGGTACTGTAGTTTTTCCGGATGCAGAGCTTAAAATTTTCATGACAGCAAGCGCAACTACAAGAGCACAAAGGCGTTACGATGAGTTAGTTAAAAAAGGTGATACAGTAACTTTTGATGAAGTTTTGGCAAATGTAGAAGAACGCGATTACATTGACACGCACCGTAAGGATTCCCCTTTGGTCATGGCGGAAGATGCTATAGAAATTGATAATTCGCATTTGAATCGTGAGGAACAATTCGAGCTTGTGTTGGAATTAGTAAATGAAATTACTAAAACGGCATAATTATTTGCAGATCTCATTTTTAATAGTAGATTTACGCCTTGTTAATTTTTTAAAAATAAAAAACAATTCATCTCATGGGAATTAAAAATAGATTGGTAATAATGAGCTTTCTTCAGTTTTTTGTTTGGGGAGCTTGGCTGATTACCATTGCAAATTACTGGTTTGGCACAAAAAACTGGGAAGGAACTCAATTTGGGTTGGTTTTTGGGACTATGGGAATTGCTTCTTTATTTATGCCAACACTAACTGGGATTATCGCTGACAGATGGATAAATGCTGAAAAATTATATGGAACGCTACATATTTTATATGCTGCGGTTTTATTCTATATTCCTCAAGTTACCACTCCAAATTCTTTTATTTATATTATGCTTTTGGCGATGTGTTTTTATATGCCAACGATTGCTTTGAGCAACTCTATATCGTATAATGCCCTCAAATTAAACAATAAAGATATTATTAAAAATTTTCCACCTATTCGGGTTTGGGGAACAATAGGTTTTATTGTTGCGATGTGGATTACTAATTTAACGGGAAACAAATCAACAGAATATCAGTTTTATATAGCAGGTTTAGCGGCAGTATTTCTAGGGATTTATTCCTTCACTTTGCCAAAGTGTAAACCGCAACGTTTGTCTAAAGAAAATGCTTCTATCATGGAAACATTAGGGTTAGAATCGTTTAAATTATTTGCTGATTATAAGATGGCTTTGTTTTTTGTTTTCTCAATGTTTTTAGGAGGCGCTTTACAGTTGACAAATGCCTATGGAGATGTTTTCTTAGATGAGTTCAAACATTTTCCAAAATATGCTGATTCATTTGTTGTAGAATATTCGACCATAATAATGTCAATTTCTCAAATTTCGGAAACCTTATTTATTCTTGCGATTCCTTTTTTTTTAAGACGTTTTGGTATCAAACAAGTTATGTTGATTAGTATGCTTGCTTGGGTATTGCGTTTTGGATTGTTTGCTTACGGAAATCCAACAAGTGGTTTATGGATGATTATTATGTCTTGTGTGGTTTACGGAATGGCATTTGATTTCTTTAATATCTCAGGGTCATTATTTGTTGAAACGAATACAGACCCTAAAAATCGTTCCTCAGCACAAGGTTTGTTTATGATGATGACCAATGGTTTTGGAGCAGTTTTAGGAAGTTTTACTTCGGGATGGGCTATTGATAAATATTTTACAAAATCATTTAATAATACTACTGATTTGGCTGGTTTCTTGGAAACAGAAACGACTAATCCAAAAATGTTGGAATTTGTTACCGGTCAAGGGAATTCAATTACTGCCGATGGATTGTTTAGTAAAGTAATTTTTATGAAAGACTGGCATACAATTTGGCTGGCTTTTGCAATTTACGCATTGATAATTGCCGTTGCATTTGCAGTTTTATTCAAGCACAAACACAATCCTATGGATGTTGAAAATGTAAGTCACTAAAACAGGATTGAAATAATATAGAACCCGATATTTTTATACGATATCGGGTTTTTTTATACTGAAAAATCAGGATAAAACCTATCTAGCCCCGATGGAGCTGATATCCTCGCATCTCGTCTTTTGGGACGAGAGGAGAGATAAAGGCGAGAGCGGGAACTTTGCTTGCAAAAAAGCCAATTAATTCGCTCCTGATTATCAATCGATTATCTTGTCTGTAAAATTTTGCTGTTTAAGATAAATGTGTTACTTTTGCAGTCCTTTTGGTGAATAAGAGTTTCCTTTAGGGTTCAACTAATTATACAAACAACTTCTGTTGTTTTCTAGCACATTAAGAAACTCGAGAAAATACAGAATACAAATTTTTAATCAGCATGTCTGAACAATTAAAATCACAAGAAGAGTTTTTAGCAAATTTTAACTGGCACAATTTCGAAGAAGGTATTGATGCTGTTGATGAGAAAAACTTATTAGAATTCGAAGAACTAGTTTCAAAAACATTTATCGCTACTGATCAAGAAGAAGTTGTAGATGGTGTAGTTGTTAGAATTACAGATAGAGACGTTATCGTTGATATCAACGCAAAATCGGAAGGTGTTATTTCATTAAACGAATTCCGTTACAACCCAGCATTAAAAGTAGGTGATACTGTTGAAGTATTAATTGACATCCGTGAGGATAAAACTGGTCAATTAGTATTATCTCACAGAAAAGCACGTACTATCAAATCATGGGATAGAGTTATTTCGGCTAACGAAACAGGAGAAATCGTTAATGGTTTTGTAAAATGCAGAACTAAAGGTGGTATGATCGTTGACGTTTTCGGAATTGAAGCTTTCTTACCAGGATCTCAAATTGATGTTAAACCAATTAGAGACTACGATGTATATGTAAACAAAATGATGGAATTCAAAGTGGTAAAAATCAACCACGAATTCAAAAATGTTGTTGTTTCTCATAAAGCGCTTATTGAAGCGGATATCGAAATCCAGAAAAAAGAAATCATCGGTCAATTACAAAAAGGACAAGTATTAGAAGGTGTTGTTAAAAACATTACTTCTTATGGTGTCTTTATTGACTTAGGTGGTGTTGATGGATTGATTCACATTACTGACCTTTCTTGGTCTAGAATCAACCACCCATCTGAAGTTCTTGAATTAGATCAAAAATTAAACGTTGTAATCCTTGATTTCGATGACGAAAAAACAAGAATACAATTAGGATTGAAACAATTGAACGCTCACCCATGGGACGCTTTAGATGCTAACTTAAAAATTGGTGATAAAGTAAAAGGTAAAGTAGTTGTAATCGCTGATTACGGTGCATTTATTGAAGTTGCTGAAGGTGTTGAAGGTTTAATCCACGTTTCTGAAATGTCTTGGTCTACTCATTTACGTTCTGCTCAAGATTTCGTAAAAGTAGGTGATGTTGTTGAAGCAGTTATCTTAACATTAGACAGAGATGACCGTAAAATGTCATTAGGTATCAAACAATTGTCTCAAGATCCTTGGACTGATATCACTGCTAAATACCCAGTAGGTTCTAAACATACAGGTATCGTTAGAAACTTTACAAACTTTGGAATTTTCGTAGAATTAGAAGAAGGAATTGATGGATTAATTTACATCTCTGACTTATCTTGGACTAAGAAAATCAAACACCCATCTGAATTTGTAAACGTTGGTGAAAAACTTGACGTTGTAGTATTAGAATTAGATGTTGAAGGACGTAAATTATCTTTAGGTCACAAACAAACTACTGCTAATCCTTGGGATCAGTATGAAGATTCTTTCGCAGTTGGAACTATCCACACAGGTGAAATTTCTGAAATCGTTGACAAAGGAGCTACTGTAGAATTCGGAGATGATATCGTTGCTTTCATTCCTACACGTCACCTTGAAAAAGAAGACGGAAAGAAATTGAAAAAAGGTGATTCAGCTGATTTCAAAGTAATCGAATTCAATAAAGAATTCAAAAGAGTAGTTGCATCTCACACTGCTATCTTCCGTGAAGAAGAAGAGAAAAATGTGAAAGCAGTTTCTGAAAACACTTCATCTTCATCTACAAATGCACCAGCTGCAACTTTAGGTGATAACAATGATATGTTAGCTGCATTGAAAGCTAAAATGGAAAAATCAGAGAAAAAATAATTTCTTGAAATTTTTTGAATATAGAAAGCCCCGCAATTTGCGGGGCTTTTTTTTGTGCTTTATTTTTTAGGAGCAGTGCAGTTGAATTCGCAATCCACAATCCTCCCGCTGTACGCAGTATCTTTTTATTGTGCAGAAAACCTATTTTTAAAATCAACTTTTGTATAACACAATAAAAAGGATACTTGCTGCCATCGGGGCTAATTAGAACTAATGTCAATTTCATCTCATTCAGAAAAATTAAATTTTTAAAAATAATTTCATTTTTTAAAACCAAACACAATTAAACACCGTAAATGAAATTATATAACTTAAAAAATAGATTTTATGAAAACTAGAAAATTTTTATCCATTGCATTATTTACAGTAGTATTAGGAGCAACTTCATTCGCTCAAAAAACAGTTATGGTTGGTGGAGCTGCCATGTATCCATCTAAAAATATTGTTGAGAATGCTGTTAATTCAAAAGATCATACAACTTTAGTTGCAGCAGTAACAGCAGCCGGATTAGTTGAAACATTACAAAGTAAAGGACCATTCACCGTTTTTGCCCCAACAAATGCCGCGTTTGACAAATTGCCTGCTGGAACTGTAACCACATTATTAAAACCAGAAAACTTAAAAACATTGCAAACAATCCTTACATATCATGTTGTTGCAGGAAAAATGAACGCTTCGGATATAGCAAAAGCTATTAAAATGGGTAATGGAAAAGCTACAATGAAAACAGTAAGTGGTGGAACTTTGACAGCTTGGATGCAAGGAAAAGATTTATACATTACAGATGAGAATATGAATAAAGCTAAGGTAACAATTGCAGATGTTAATCAATCAAATGGTGTGATTCACGTGATTGACGCTGTTGTATTGCCTAAACAATAATTTTTGGATTAGAGGTTGATATTTTGTTAGTCTTAAGAGCCCTGCAACTTGCGGGGCTTTTTTGTATAAAAAAAATCCCAAATCTAAAATTTAGAATTGGGATTTTATAGTATGTAAAAAGAGCTATTATCGTAAGCTGGCTCCAAGTTCAGTTTCAAAATTATTTTGCAGTTTGCTCATAATTTTATCAATTTGCGTATCGGTCAGAGTTTTAGAACTGTCTTGAATAGTAAAACTTAGCGCGTATGATTTTTTGCCTTCAGGAAGATTTTTCCCTTCATACACATCAAATAAATTAATGTCTTTTAAGAGTGCTTTCTCTGTTTGGCGTGCAATATTGTAAATGCTGTCATAGGTTACGTTTTGATCAATTAGCAACGCTAAATCTCTACGAACTTCAGGGTATTTAGGAATCTCAGTATATTTTATCTTAGTTGAAATCAATTTCAAAATCAAAGCCCAGTTAAAATCTGCAAAAAATACTTCTTGTTTGATTCCGAAATGTTTTAATATTGATTTTTTAACTACTCCTAATTCTACCAGTATTTCGGTTCCAACGCTAATAGCAATCCCCTCAGAAAACACATCCGAAGTTACAGGTACATTTTGTGTTTTTTGAATGCCTAATCTGGAAAGGATTCCATTCACATATCCTTTGAATAAAAAGAAATCAGATGGTTTTTGAGCGCTAGTCCAATTTTCTTGATTTCTATTTCCGGAAAGGAATAAAGTCAAATGCTTTTTCTCTTCGTAACCGGCAAGATAGTTATGGTACGTTTTTCCAAATTCAAATAATTTCAAATCAGCATTTTTGCGATTGATATTATATGAGATTGCTTCTAGTCCGGAAAACAACAAAGATTGACGCATGGTAGCTAAATCTGCACTTAACGGATTTAACATTGTCACATTGTTTGCTGGATTCAAAACTTCTGAAAGTTCAACATAAGACGCAGTAGTCAATGAGTTTGCCATCATTTCATTAAATCCTTGAGAATTTAACTGCGTAGCAATCACATTTTGTATTTTGTAGTCTTCATTTCTTGGAGAATTAGAAACCGTGGCATTTAGTTTTTTAGAAAAATCAATGTTGTTGTATCCATATACTCTCAAAATTTCTTCAATAACATCTATTTCTCTCTGAACGTCAACGCGGTAAGAAGGAATAGTCAATCCTAATCCTGCATCTGAAACGCTGTTTACTTTAATGTCCAATGAAACTAATATTTTCTTAATAGTGTCTTTCGGTAATTCCTGTCCAATAATTTTAGCTACTTTACTGAAGTTTAAAAACACAGAAAAGTCTTCAATTTTCTTTGGGTACACATTAACAACATCTGATGTTATTTCTCCGCCGGCAACCTCTTGAATTAATAAAGCTGCACGTTTCAATGCGTATTCAGTAATAGTTGGGTCAATTCCTCTTTCAAAACGGAAAGAAGCATCAGTGTTTAATTGATGTCTTTTGGCAGTTTTACGAATGCTTACCGGATTGAAATAAGCACTTTCTAAAAATATAGAATTGGTGCTTTCTGAAACTCCAGATTTTTTTCCGCCAAAAACTCCTGCAATACACAAAGGTCCTTTCTCGTCACAAATCATTAAATCCTCTTCGTGTAAAGTTCTTTCAATATCGTCAAGTGTAGTAAATTTTGTTCCCGCAGGAAGTGTTTGAACTACTATTTTACCGTTAACTTTTGAAGCGTCAAAGGCGTGAAGCGGCTGACCTAATTCGTGCAAAACGTAATTAGTTACATCGACAATATTGTTTTTTGGATTCAATCCAATAGCTTTCAATCTGTTTTGCAACCAAGCTGGTGAAGGTTTTACTTCAATGCCTGAAATTGTCACTCCGCAATATCTTGGAGCTAGTTTAGGTTCTTTTACGTCAATATCAATTTTCAAAGTTCTTTTATCCACTCTGAAATTGCTCACTGATGGTGTAATCAATTCTACGTTTACACCGCTTTGCAACATTCCTGCTCTCAAATCACGTGCAGTCCCTAAATGACTCATTGCATCGGCACGATTGGGTGTTAAACCAATTTCGAAAACTTCGTCATTTTCAATTTTGAAAACCATTGCAGCAGGAGTTCCAGGCATTAATGCATCGTCCAATATCATAATTCCATCATGGCTTTCACCAAGACCTAATTCATCTTCGGCACAAATCATTCCGTGGCTTTCCTGTCCGCGAATTTTTCCTTTTTTGATTGAAAAAGCAACACCTTCCTTATCGTATAATGTAGTTCCAATTGTGGCAACTGGTACTTTTTGTCCCGCAGCAACATTACTGGCGCCGCAAACAATCTGTACAGGAACGCCATTTCCTAAATCTACGGTAGTTATTTTTAATCTGTCGGCATCAGGATGTTGGATACAGGTAAGAACATGTCCCACAACAATGCCTTCTAATCCGCCTTTTACCGATTGGTATTTGTCAACAATCTCTACTTCCAGACCTAAATCGGTAAGTAGTGCTGCAGTTTCTTCGTATTTCCAGTCTATTTTAATGAATTGTTTTAACCAGTTGTAAGATATTTTCATCTGTCAATTTTAATGAGAATGCAAATATAAGGATTGCAGTTTGGAGAAAGAAACAATTTTTTTGGTTTTTTATAACTGATTTGGTGTATTAAGTAAGAATTTAAAATAAGAATTCAATACTATTAGTTGTAAATAAATATGAATTAAATAATAAATTTAGGTTAAAAAAACTAATATGAAAATTTAATGCTATTAGTTGAATGAATTGTGCTATTCTAAGAATAAGGATGAGGGTATATTTGATAAAACATAAAAAGATAACGACATGGATAACGTGGTAAAAAGACCTGATTTTAAGGCAACATATGATAATTATATAGGTGGCAAATTTGTTGCTCCAATAGGTGGGCAGTATTTTGACGTGGTTTCTCCGGTTGACGGGAAAGTATTTACAAGAGCTGCGCATTCCACTAAAGTAGATTTAGATTTAGCTGTTGATACTGCGTATGAAGCTTTCCAGACGTGGGGAAAAACATCTGTTACGGAACGCAGTAATTTATTGAATAAAATTGCTCAGGTTATGGAAGATAACCTAGAATATCTTGCAACTGTGGAAACTATTGACAACGGAAAAGCCATTCGTGAAACTTTAGCTGCCGATATGCCTTTGGCAATTGATCACTTCAGATATTTTGCAGGTGTAATTCGTGCTGAGGAAAGTTCCATCGCCGAATTGGATTCGCAAACTGTTTCTATAGCTTTAAGCGAACCTTTGGGCGTAATTGCTCAAATTATTCCTTGGAATTTCCCTATTTTAATGGCTGTTTGGAAACTAGCGCCAGCATTAGCGGCAGGAAATACCGTGGTTTTAAAGCCAGCAGAAAGTACGCCAATCTCCATTATGGTTTTGATGGAATTGATTGGTGATATTTTGCCTCCAGGAGTAATAAATATTGTTAATGGTTTTGGTGCTGAACTTGGAAGAGCTTTGGTAACTAATAAAAAAGTATCAAAAGCTGCTTTTACAGGTTCTACAACAACCGGTCGTTTAGTGATGCAATATGCTACTGAAAATATTATTCCGGTTACTTTAGAACTTGGAGGAAAATCTCCAAATATTTTCATGAAGTCCGTTGGTGATGCTGATGATGATTTCTTTGACAAAGCAATTGAAGGTGCGGTAATGTTTGCTTTAAATCAAGGAGAAATTTGTACTTGTCCATCCAGATTATTAGTTCACGAAGATATTTATGATAAATTCATCGCGCGAGTAATTGAAAGAACAGCCGCAATCAAATTAGGAAATCCTTTAGACAGAACCACTATGATGGGAGCACAGGCTTCTTTGGTTCAAAAAGAAAAAATTCTGACTTATATTAAATTAGGAAAAGAAGAAGGTGCGGAAGTTTTAATTGGAGGCGAAGAAAATCATTTGGAAGGAAATTTAGCCGGAGGTTATTATATCAAACCAACACTTTTCAAAGGACACAATAAAATGCGTATTTTTCAAGAAGAGATTTTCGGACCGGTTTTAGCTGTTACTACTTTCAAAACTACTGAAGAAGCTATTGCCATTGCAAATGATACGATGTATGGTCTGGGAGCCGGACTTTGGACACGTGATGCACACGAAATTTATCAGGTTCCAAGAGCGATTCAAGCAGGTCGTGTTTGGATTAATCAGTACCATTCTTATCCTGCGGGAGCCCCTTTTGGAGGTTATAAACAATCGGGTATTGGTCGTGAAAACCATAAAATGATGCTTGGACACTATCGTCAGACAAAAAACATGCTGATTTCTTATGACAAAAAGAAATTAGGTTTCTTTTAGTTAATTACTGATTATTGGTTAATCATAAACCTGGCAGATTGTATAATTTGTCAGGTTTTATTTTAAATTAAAAAAAGATGATAAAAAGAATTGATGCCACAGAAAAAGCAATAGAGTTAATCAAGATCCTAAAGGAAAAACACGGTGATTTGATGTTCTATCAAGCAGGAGGATGTTGCGAGGGAACGCAGCCACAATGTTTTGAAAAAGGCGGATTTTATCAGCGAATGGGTGATGTATGTATTGGTATAATTGAAGAAACTGAATTTTGGGTTGACAAAGATTTATTCGAATATTGGAAACATGCTCATTTTACTTTGGATGTAATTGATGCGTTTGGAGTGGGAGGATTTTCCTTAGAAACGCCATTGAAAAAAACATTCCGAATTGAATATAGAATTTTTACTCCGGAAGAAGAATTATCGCTTGAGCCAGTGACATTTATTGAATAGTCTAGTTTACGTACAGTAATTGATATTGTTTTGGGGTAATTCCTTCATGTTTTTTAAACAAACGAATGAAGTAATTACAATCTTCAAATCCTGATAAGTAACAAACCTCATTAATTTGTATCGAAGGGTTTTTCAGCAACTGTTTGGCGCATTTCATTTTTTCGCTAATCACAAATTCTATAGGGCTCATGCCTAATTCTCTTTTGAAAAAACGATAGAAAGAAGTCGTACTCATGCAGGCTTTCTCGCTCAGATGTTTCATGCTTATATTTTCCTTCAAATTCAATCGGATGAATTCTACGACTTGTGTAATAGGATTTTTTGGATCGGCAAATAAACCGTCGTCTATTGCTTTTGCAGTTTGTGTCTGAATAATTCTAATTAATAATTCCTGCAAAGTCAAATCGGCTAAAGCATCTTTAGTAATTGACGTGCTCATGCATTCTTTAATCAATTTATTAATCGTCGTTGCCAATTCCACATTGTTGTAAAAGAAATAATTTTGGTAATTCAATTTCCAGAATTGGTCTTTTCCTTCTTTTGGGTAGCGTTCGTTTAAAAACTGTAAAGTATCGGTAATTTTAGTTTGGTCTATCGCCAAAGCCAAACACTGCGTCGGATTATTTTTTGAAGCTTCCGGAAAATCGATTTTCATTTCCACATTAGAAGGAATAACGACGGTTTCACCCGGTAAATAGACAAAACTTGGATCGTCAAAAAGATGCATTATTTTTTGCCTCGCAACATGCTTGTAACGACCAAATCATTAAATTTCAAAGGAACTAATGCCGAAGATTCATACGTTTCAAAAAGGTTCAGTTCACAATGTTTTAAAGAGTAAACGGTTCTGTTTTCAACTAATGTTTTTAACGATTTCTCGTTTGATAAATGCGGTGGATTTATAAAAGCGCGGTTACTATTCATAGTTTTAAGCTTTAAAAAGGCAAAGCTTAAATTTAATGAAAATAATTAGAACCGGAACACTGTTTAACAAAATTTAAATTAATTCTTCCACATGTTTTTTGATGTTCTCCGCAATTTTATGAGTTGGTAAATCATTCTCATCGCTTCCAAAAGGATCTTCAATTTCCTCAGCAATTAGCTCTAAACTTGCCAAAACATAAAAAATAAATACCACAACAGGAACTACATAATAACCCAAACTAAAAGAATATCCAAAAGGCAGTGTCATGACATAAAAGAAGATGAATTTTTTAAGGAAGGCACTGTAGGAGTAGGGAATAGGCGTGTTTTTGATTCGTTCGCAAGCGCCGCAAATATCAGTAAATGATTTTACTTCTTCGTTTAAAATAATCAGTTGATCACCGGTTATTTTTTTGGAATCGTATAAATCATTAATCTTCTGAAATAACATTTTAGCGACTTGATTAGGTTTGTGTTTGTGATGATCTATTTCTAAATCAACATCTTCAAACAATTGTTTGCTGGTATCATTATCATTCAAATGTTTATGCAAAATGGAAGCATAACCGGGAATCATTTTTCGAAAGTATTTGCGATCTTTTTCATCATGCAATATTGCAGATAATTTAATGGCAAAATTACGACTGTTGTTTACTAAAGCACCCCACATTTTGCGTCCTTCCCACCAACGGTCATAGGCAGTATTGGTTCTGAAAACCAGCAATAATGAAATCACGAAGCCAAGCATTCCGTGCATGATTGTAATATTCTTTACATAACTGTTGTCAGCTAATTTCCAATATTCAACCTCTAAATAACCGATAATTCCAGAATAGATTCCAATAGCGAGCATTATTGGCATTAATGTTCTAAAAGTGTCCGCTTTGTGGAAACGAAAAATAAAAGTAAACCAGTCTTTTGTATTATATGAAACCATTTAAGATACTATTTTTAGCAAAAGTAAATTAAAAATTAAGATTTCCTGCTAATTCTCGAAGTGCAATTTCAGATAATTTTCCTTGAAATTGAGCATTGCTGTAACGCACTTTGGCATTCACATAATTCAATTGAGCGGTTCTGAATTCTAAAGTAGTTATCGTCCCAATTCTGAATTTGTCTAAAGTAATATTTAGATTTTGTTTCGCAATCGATTCATTTTTTTCTTCTAAAGCAATCAATTCTAAATTAGTTAAATACGTTTGATAGGAAGTAGCTAATTGTGAGTTTAAAGCTAAATTTTGCTGATCTATATTTAATTTAGAATTTTCAATTTGAATTTTGGCAATTTTTTCATTTCGGTGCTGTGCAAAACCATCAAATATATTCAAGGAAGCACTAAAACCATAGTTCAAACCTCTTGATTGTGCTTGTGCCACAAACCCAAGACTCGATTGACTTTCTGAAAAATTGTAGGCGGTATTTACTCGAACAGTAGGATAACGTGCCGCTTTAATTTGTTTTAATTCTAATTCAGCTACTCTTTTATTGATGATTTGGGCTTCTAATTGTGGGTTTTGTTTTTCAGCTAAGGCAGTAAGTTCCGACAGTAATAATAATCCATCTACTTGAAGTTGATCAATTACTTTGAAATCAGTGGCAACATCTCTGGCCAATAGTTGGTTTAATAAAATCTTGCTGTTAGCATACAATTCTTTTTGTCTTAACAATGCAACCTGATCGGTATTCAAATCTACTTGAGCATTCAAAACTTCTAATTTAGAGGCTTTTCCAATGGTAAATCTGTTTTGTGCCAAAGTCAATCGCTGGTTTGAAATAACAATTGTAGAATCCAAAGCGGCCAATTGCTGCTGTTGTTGAACCAAATTATAATATGCAGCATTCACGTCGCTGATTCGTGTGATTACAGTCAGTTTTAGTTGTGCTTCACCTAATTTTTGCAATTCTTTCAACTGATCCAGTCTGGCAAACATTCGCATTCCATCAAAAATAGTCCAATCCAATCCGACTCCATACGTTAAACTATTGTTTTTAGCATTGTCTAATTCGGTTTCTGTTCCGTCCTGACGCGTTTGTGAACTATTCTGAATGCTGTTGTTATCCACAACTGTTGCAGTAACTGTGGGTAACATTCCTGCATTTCCAATAGCTACATTTGTTTTTTCAATGGTTAAATTGTTGGTGGCAATTTTTATTTCGTAATTGTTTTCCAATGCAATTTTTACTGCGCTTTCCAATGTCAAAACTTCTTGCGCATTGGTTTTAACTACACAAAATAAGAGTAGTATAAAGCTTTGAAATAGTATTTTAGTATGTTTCATAATTATATTTTTTAGCCACGAATCAATGAATTTTATATAAAAAATTCTGATAAATCTATTTAATTCGCGTCATCAGCGTTCCATTCAAATTATTTAACTTCTTTTTCATATTCTTCAATATGATCAAACTCAGGATAATGTTTTCTGGCTTTAGACCACATTAAATACATTGCAGGAATAACGAATAACGTTAAAACCAAAGAGAAAATAGTTCCTCCAACGATTACAACTCCCATCCCAATTCTACTGGTTGAAGCTGCTCCAAGTGACATAGCAATTGGTAAAGCTCCTAATGAAATAGCCAAACTTGTCATCAAAATAGGTCTTAATCTCGCTTCCGAAGCTTCTAATATAGCTTCCATTTTTGGTTTCCCTTGTTCTCGAAGCTGGTTCGCAAACTCGACAATTAAGATTCCGTTCTTGGTTACCAAACCAATAAGCATTACAGTTCCAATTTGGCTGAAAATATTCCAAGTCTGGTCAAACAACCATAATGAGAATAGTGCTCCTGCAACGGCCATTGGAACGGTTAAAATAATAATAAAAGGATCAATAAAGCTTTCAAATTGTGCCGCCAAAATCAAAAATATTAATACTAAAGCCAATCCAAATGCAAAAGCAGTATTCGAACTACTTTCAACAAAATCTCTGGATTCTCCTCCTAAATCAGTGGTAAACGTATCGTCAAGAACTTTAGCTTTAATTTCATTCATCGCATCAATTCCATCGCTTATACTTTTGCCTGGAGCGAGACCTGCAGAAACAGTTGCAGCCATGTATCGATTGTTGTGGTACAATTGTGGCGGATTACTTTTTTCTTCAATAGTTACCACATTATCCATTTGGATTAATTGTCCCAAATTATTTTTGACATACATTGAGGTTAAATCCAATGGTTTCGAACGGTCTTTTTGGTCAAATTGTCCAATAACTTGATACTGTTTTCCATTTCTCATGAAATAACCAAAACGTTGTCCGCTCAAGGAAAGCTGTAAGGTTTGTGCAATATCAATAACTGAAATTCCTAAACTTTCGGCTTTTTCTCGGTCAATGGTTACATTAACTTCTGGTTTGTTGAATTTTAAATTGACATCACTAACCGCAAAAGTTGGGTTTTTAGCTACTTCATCCATAAAAACAGGAATTTTTTCTTCCAGTTTTTTAAAGTTTGGCGCTTGTATGATATATTGAATCGGCAATCCACCGCGTCTGTTTACAGCAATTGTTGGTTGCTCAATTACGGACGTTTTTGCATCTGGATATTGTTTGGTCCATTTGGTTAATTTCTCTGCAATTTCTTTTTGAGAATCTTTTCTTTCATCAGGTTGAACCAATGATACCCGAATAAAACCACTATTTACGGATGAAGATCCAAAACCAGGAGACGTGATAACCAAGGCTACTTTTTTACCGGGAATCGAGTCATCTACTAATTGAGATACTTCCTGCATAAAGCGATCTGTATATTCATAAGAAGAACCTTCGGGTGTAGACATACGCAATACAAAACCACTACGGTCATCATAAGGTGCGGTTTCTTTTTGCAAAAGGTTGAAAAACAAGTAAATTAATCCAAAACAAGCAATCAAAATAGGGAAACTCAACCATTTTTTCTTCATAAAACGGTCTAATGCACTGGCGTAACCACTGTTTAGTTTTTGGAAATAAGGTTCTGTACGAATGTAGAATTTTGATTTTTTTTGTTCGCCGCCTTTCATTAAATAGGCGTTCAACATTGGCGTTAATGTCAACGATACAAAAGCTGAAATTAATACCGCAGCACCTATGACGACGCCAAATTCCCTAAACAATCGCCCGACAAATCCTTCGAGGAAAATCACTGGAAGAAATACCGCTGCCAAGGTTATCGAAATCGAAATTACCGCAAAGAATATTTCGTTAGATCCTTTGATGGCTGCCTCGATAGGCGTCATGCCTTCTTCTACTTTTTTGAAAATATTCTCGGTGACTACAATTCCATCATCGACCACCAATCCTGTTGCCAAAACGATAGCCAATAAAGTCAATACATTAATGGAAAACCCGAAAAGCCACATGATAAAGAAAGTAGCAATCAACGAAACTGGAATATCAATCAATGGTCTAAAGGCAATCGCCCAATCCCTAAAGAATAAATAGATAATCAAAATCACCAGAATTATTGAAATTCCCAATGTTTCAGCAACTTCGATAACTGATTTTTTTACAAAAATAGTATTGTCAATGGCAATATTAAGTTTAATATCCTTTGGTAAATCCTTTTTTAAACGTTCGAATTCTTTATAGAAAGCAGTAGAAATATCCAAATAATTAGCTCCTGGAAGTGGTACAATAGCAACACCAACTAAGGGCGTACCTGATTGCGTCATTTTGGTTTCCGTATTTTCTGGTCCAAGACTTGCTAATCCCACATCGCTAAAACGAACTACTTTTTCCCCTTCGGTACGAATAATAATATTGTTAAATTCTTCAGCTGTAGAAAGGTTTCCCACTGTTTTTACCGTCAATTCGGTATTGTCTCCAGTTAGTTTTCCAGAAGGCAATTCTACATTTTGTTTGTTCAATGCATCTCTCACTTCAGAAACGGTGCAACCATAAGCAGCTAGTTTTATGGGATCAATCCACAGACGCATTGCGTATCTTTTTTGTCCCCAAATTTGGACACCACTCACACCGGGAATCGTTTCTAGACGTTGTGAAATTACATTTTCGGCGTAATCGCTTAATTCTAATGCGTTTCTCGTATCACTTTGAACTGTCATTGAAATAATTGCCTCACCATTGGCATCAGCCTTAGAAACTACAGGCGGAGAGTCGATATCTTGTGGAAGGTTTCTAACGGCTTGAGAAACTTTATCTCGCACATCATTTGCGGCTTCTTCCAGATCTTTGTCCAGATTAAACTCGATGGTGATGTTACTGCTTCCTTGCGCACTCGAAGAAGTGACATTTCTAATCCCATCAATGGAATTGATTGCTTTTTCTAACGGTTCTGTAATTTGTGACTCAATAATATCAGCATTTGCGCCGGCATATCGAGTACTGATGGAAACTTGTGCAGGATCAATCGATGGAAATTCTCGAACGCCCAGGAAGGTGTAGCCAATGATTCCAAACAATACGATGGATAAATTGATTACTATTGTAAATACGGGTCTTCTAATACTTGTTGTAGATAAACTCATTTAGATTTTAGATTTTTGATTGCTGATTTTAGATTGTAGATGGCTCTGAAGGAATCTAATATCTCAATCTATTTAATTTTAACGGTCACCGGAGTTTCATTTTTTAGAGACATAACACCACTGGTAATAATGGTATCACCTGCTTTCAAACCCGAAAGTACTAAAATAGAAGCATCCGTTCTTGTGGCAGTTTCTATCATCACTTCTTTGGCTTGACCATTGCTGGAGATGAAAACTTTTTTACCGTTTTGCACCGGAATAATAGCTTCTGTAGGTACAACGATGGCATCTTTTATGATGTCCAAAGGCAATTCGACATCAGCAAATGTTCCCGGTAATAATTTTCCGTTTTTATTTTCGGCAATCGCACGAACTTGTAATGTTCTGGTCGCTACGGCAACTTCTGGTTCAATAGCATATACTTTAGCGGTATATTTTTCAGTAGAACCCGAAACGGTAAAAGTGATATAGGTATTCGTTTTTACTTGACTGGCGTATTTTTCAGGGATTGAAAAAGTGATCTTTAATTTTCCTGTATTTACTAGTTTCGCTACCAAAATTGTAGGTGTAATGTAGGTTCCCGGCGAAATAGAACGCAATCCGATTCTTCCTGAGAATGGTGCTCTAACCGATGTTTTTGCAATTTGTGCTTTTATCAACTGACTTTGTGCTTGTGCAGATTTTAAATCGGCTCTGGCCAAATCATATTCTTCCTGACTGATGGCTTCTTTTTGTAATAACAATTTAGCTCTTCTTTCGTTTTCCGAAGCCAATCCTTCTCTGGTTGACGTTTGTCTCAATTGTGCTCTTAATTCTAAATCATTTACTTTAAAAAGTAGCTGTCCTTTGCTTACATTACTTCCTTCCTGAAAATAAATAGCCTCTACAATTCCAGAAACTTCACTGCGAATTTCTACTTGTTCATTGGCTTCAATTGAACCTGAAAGGGATAAGTTATTGTCAAAAGTTTGTGGGATTGCCACAATTCCGTTAACGCTCATGGATTTGCCTTTTCCTTTTTGATCTTTCGAATCGGCATTTTTATTTTTGTTTTCTGTGATTCGGTAGCCAATAAATCCAATGATTCCAATGGTCAACAAGGCATAAACTAGGTATTTGATTTTCATAGGTATAGAGTAATGTAGGATTAGGTTTCAGTAATTTTAGTTAAAAACAAATTTAGGTTTTAGAAATGGCAATTATGATCTTGTTAATTTTTATTTAACGTTTGTACATACAAATATTAACATTTAGAAAATACAAGATTTACAAATGAATGCAAGCAATAACAACCTCTAATTAGTAGAGACTGCTAAAAATGAAAATGGTTTAATCAAGAATTGAAAAAAGAAACCTTTTTTAAGAAAATAAATTTAGTAGCTTAATTTTAAACAGATAAAAAATGCACATCACGTATTGAATTAACTAATATAATTCCAGATGTTTTTCTTTTTGGTCATTTCGATAAAAACAGCTCTCAAAGCAGTATGCTCCGGTTTTTGCATTCCCGCATCTTCCTTAAGTAATTTTAAAGCATAATTTCTGGCTAATGCCAAAGTATCTCTGTCTCGAACCAAATCGGCAATTTGAAGATTAAGTACGCCACTTTGTTGGGTTCCCATTAAATCTCCCGGACCGCGAAGCTTCAAATCAACTTCGGCAATTTCGAAACCATCGTTCGTTTGCACCATTGTTTCCATTCGGGTTTTACTATCGGAACTTAATTTATGGCTCGTCATCAGGATGCAATAACTTTGTTCCGCGCCACGACCCACGCGACCGCGAAGCTGATGCAGTTGCGATAATCCAAAACGTTCCGCACTTTCAATAATCATCACACTGGCGTTCGGAACATTCACGCCAACTTCAATTACGGTTGTAGCTACCATAATATTGGTTTTTCCTTCCGAAAAGCGTTTCATTTCGGCATCTTTATCCGCCGGTTTCATCTTTCCGTGAAGTATGGAAATTGAATATTGCGGCAACGGAAAATCTCTGGAAATACTTTCGTAACCGTCCATCAAATCCTTGAAATCCATTTTCTCCGATTCTTGGATTAACGGATACACAATATAGATTTGGCGTCCCAAAGCGATTTCGTCCCGAAGGAATTTCCAAACCTTTAATCTGTTGCTGTCAAAACGGTGTACGGTCTGAATTGGTTTTCGTCCTGGAGGCAATTCATCAATCACTGAAATGTCTAAATCGCCATACAAACTCATCGCCAAAGTTCTGGGAATAGGCGTTGCAGTCATCACCAAAACGTGTGGCGGAATCACATTTTTCTTCCACAATTTAGAGCGTTGTTCTACGCCAAAACGGTGTTGTTCATCAATTACAGCCAGTCCTAAATTCTTGAATTTTACTTTATCTTCCAGTAAAGCATGCGTTCCGATGAGAATGTGTAACGTTCCGTTTTCCAGTTCTTCATGGATAATTCTGCGTTGTGCTATTTTGGTGGAACCCGTTAGGATTCTGATATTTATATTTAACGTTTCTGCTAATTCGGATAAACCAACAAAATGCTGATTCGCCAAAATTTCCGTTGGTGCCATTAAGCACGCTTGAAAACCATTATCAAGCGCCAAAAGCATGCTCATAAAAGCAACAATTGTTTTTCCGGAACCTACATCGCCTTGCAGCAAACGGTTCATTTGGGCGTTGCTTCCCATGTCGGTTCGTATTTCTTTGATAACTCTTTTTTGGGCATTTGTCAATTGAAAAGGCAAATGATTCTGATAAAAATCATTGAAATATTCGCCCACTGTACTGAACGGATGCCCTTTTATTTTATGTTTCCTAATCAGATTTTTAGTAATTAATTGCAACTGAATAAAGAACAATTCTTCGAATATTAATCGGAATTTGGCTTTCGCCAAAACGTCTGCGCTTTTTGGAAAATGAATGTTGAATAAAGCTGCTTTTTTAGGAATCAGCTTCAATTCGTTGATTAAATAATCCGGTAAGGTTTCCGTAAACAATGCTTGCGTTTCAAGAAACAATTGTTGCATCAGTTTATTAATCACTCGGTTTGAAATCCCACGATTGGTCAAGGTTTCTGTCGAAGGATAAACCGGTTGCATCGCCGAACGCAGACTTTGTTCATGTTCGCTCATCAATTCAATTTCCGGATGCGCCATATTGAACGCATTCCCAAAAGACGTACATTTTCCGAAAATCACACAGATTTCATTCAGCTTCAAACTCTCTCGAATCCATTTGTGACCCTGAAACCAAACGAGTTCCATTTGACCTGTATCATCCACAAAAGTAGCGACTAATCGTTTTTGGTTTCGTCCAAATTCTACTGTTTTTATGTTGATGATTTTACCGATAATCTGAACTTCGGCAATGTTGTTTTGCAGTTCGTTAATCTTGTAATACCGTGTTCTGTCAATGTATCTGTTTGGAAAAAAATTAACCAAATCCACGTACTTATAAATCCCCAATTCCTTACGCAGCAATTCGCCCCGATTGGGACCAACGCCTTTGAGGTATTCAATGGGAGTGAGTAGGAGGTTGCTCATTTAGTTTTTTTTGGACACGGATGAAACGGATTTGCTTCTCTCGACTTCGCTCGAGATGGCAAAACGCAGATTAAAACGGATTTTAATTCGATGGAGCGAAGATAGTTTTTTGTTTGGAAATTTGGAAATGGGAATGTTTGGAAATATCGTAGGAAAATATGTATATTTGAAAAAAAAAAGAATAAAAATAAAAATTCTAAAATCATATGAAATATAAAATTCAATACTTGTTACTACTTTTAACTATTGTAGGAATAAATTTCAATTTAAATGCCCAATCGCCAAAAATAACTATTGAAAGAACTGTTAATTCTGATAATAGTATTGTTTTGAGTTATAAAAAGGAAGAACCGGGTAGTTATTTTATTTATTTAAATTTTTCAAATGTTACAAATAGCTACGTTTCGAATTATAAAACCGTTATCGATGGTCATTCAGGCAATTTACTTACACTTAAGCCATCAAATAACAAGCAATCAGTAGGTTATGCATTACAGTATTATGTAATATTTGGTAAACCTAATCCAAAAGTCGACAGCTTGTTTCATTATGTTTTACCTTTTAAGAAAGGGAAAAAACATAATATTATTGAAGCTTCAAATTTAGGTGAAAAATATTTTGACCAAGTAAAACCTAAAAATTGGAAATCTTATGTAATCAATTCTACAACGCCAGATACAATTTGTAGTATGAGAAAAGGAATTGTCGTTAAAATTGATAATCAATATCAAAATTCTTCACGAGATATGATTTATACGAGCAAAAGAAATTCTATAACTGTAGAACATTCAGATGGAACAATAGCGATGTACAATGGATTTAAAAAAAATCTAATATTTGTAAAATTAGGTCAAACTGTCTATCCACAAACTGAATTAGGAGTAATAGATGAGTTTAATTCAAATGTTTACAGAGCAGATATTTCTATAGCTTTTTTATCTGATAAAAGTTTCAACTCTATTACTATGCAATCTTTGCAGAATTACAAAAGCAAGTATGAATTTGTAACTCCATATTTTGTAACTGAAAAGGGTGTAGAAAAATTAGTTTCCAATACAGAATATACGTCTGTTTGTAATGAAATAGTATTTTCAGAGGAATTAAGTCGATCCGAAAAGAAAAAATATCTTAAAAATCCAGCTTTATTTAAATAAAAACAAAAACATACTACCTTCGCAAAATAAAAAGCTTAAAAAATGACAACTCATCTCGCATTGCTTCGTGGTATTAATGTTTCCGGTCACAACATGATAAAAATGGAGGCGCTAAAAACGACTTTGGAAGCCATTGGTTTTCAAAATGTGCTAACATATATTCAATCGGGAAATGTTTTTGTGGAAACGGAGGAAGAAAGCCCTGCGAAGGTTGGTTTTCTAATCAAGCAGGAAATTTTCAAGGTTTTTGGTCATGAAGTGCCTATTGTGGTAATTGCCAAAGAAGACTTGGAAGCGTGTTTCAAGAACAATCCTTTTTTGAAGGAAAAAGATATTGATATTAAAAAGTTATACGTGGCTTTTATTTCTACGACCTTGCAAAGTACCAGTATCAATGATTTGAAAATTAGCCAATTCAAACCGGATGAAGCCAGTATTGACGGTAGCAGAATTTTTATTAAATATGCTGTTGGAGCCGGAAAGACTCGATTTGATCAAAAATACATTGAAAAAAAATTAAATGTTACCGCAACAATCCGCAATTGGAATACGGTGACGCAGCTACTGAAACTCTACGAGGGGAGATAAATAAGGACTTCACAAGTAATAAAATAAGCCACAGATTCTCCGATTTTTTTAAATCAGTTAATCTGTGGCTATTTATTTATAGGCAACCGAGAACCTATAAATAGTATCGTTTTATGCATTTTTTTTACTTTAGAAAAAAATAATTATAATTTGACGCAACCTTTTGCGAGAAGTAGCATCTAAAGAATATCTGTAAAATCTGATACATGAAAAAACAAATCATTCTTGTTGCTTTCCTTGCTATTTTCAGCTCCTGTTCAAAGGACGAAGCTGAAGCAATTGTTACTACGGATTTTTACGGAAAATGGACTTTGGTTGCGATGACAGGTTCTTTCCAAAATTCTGGAACTACAGGTGCAGCAATGGAATGGCAAGAATATTATTTGTTCAACACCAACGGAACTTTTACAAAATCCAGAGAAAGAAATGGGGTAACAACAACACTTTCCGGAACCTACACGACTACCAATCAATCAGACGGAATATTTTTTGAATTAACATATCCCAATGACAGCGAAATTATAGGAAGCTGTTACGGAAATCAAAAAGAAGGATTGTATTTAACGGACAATAATTCCTTATCCAGCACTTGGAGTTATTGCGATGGTCCCAGATTAAAGTATAAAAAGTAAATTATAAGTGCTTATTAAAAAACATTTTTCATAAAATTTAGTTTTGGTTAATTTTAGAATGATGAAGCACTTTTGCTAAAGAGTACTCAGAAGTTGAAAAACTTTTGGTGCTCTTTTTCTATTTTTAAACGAATAAAAGAAAGGGACTTTCAATAAAAATAGTAATTGGTACGCACAAAAAAATTATATTTACCTATTAATTCATTCATCCAAAACCTCGCTTTATTTTGCAAAACTCTAATATTTTAATGCTATGAATTTAAAACTTTCTTTTGTTTTTTCAGTTCTTTTTGTTTGTGCAGCAATAGCACAAAACGGAAATCCAAACGATTATTTATCGGCTCAATTCCATAAAGAGCGTAGAGAAGCCTTGCGTGCCAAAATGCCTAAGAATAGTGTGGCGGTATTTTTTGGTAATCCTATTAGGAACCGAGCCAATGATGTGGATTTTATCTACCATCAAGATCCTGATTTTTATTATTTAACAGGTTATAAAGAGCCGAATTCAGTTCTGGTAATTTTTTCGAACAATCAAACCAATAAAGATGGAAAGTCATTCAATGAATTGTTGTACGTTCAGGAAAAAAATCCAAGAGCGGAGCAATGGACAGGAGTGCGTTTAGGAACGGAAGGTGCCAAAAAAGAGTTGGGTTTTGAAAATGCTTTCAATGGAGCAGCGTTTTTAAATTCGGGGATTGATTATGCCAGTTTTGACACTGTTTTCTTTAAGGAATTTGAAGAAGATACCCGAAATTCGAAAAATGAAAAAGCCGATTTATACAAGTTAATTGGCGCCTTTAAATCCCAAATTGGCTACAATGAAAAAGTGAAATCTCAAATGGATTCAAATGTGCAAAACGAAATTAATACTAAAAAAAGCATCACTTCAAAAAAGGCCACTATAAATACCAAATCGATTTTGACGTATATGGCGAGTTTGCGTGAGAAAAAATCCAAAGAAGAGTTGGTTTTGTTGACAAAAGCCGTTCGAATTTCGGCTATGGGACAACGCGAAATTATGAAAGCGATGCATCCAGGAATGTCTGAAACTGAAATACAGGGAATTCACGAATTTGTTTATAAAAAGTACGGCAGCGAGTTTGAAGGTTATCCGTCAATCGTAGGCGCTGGAAACAACGGTTGTGTGTTGCATTATATTGAAAACAGCAAAATGAAAGTCGAAAATGATTTGGTTTTGATGGATTTAGGTGCTGAATATCATGGCTATACTGCCGATGTAACCCGAACGATTCCTGCTAACGGAAAATTTTCTACTGAGCAAAAGCTAATTTATGATTTAGTATATGATGCTCAAGAAGCGGGAATTGCTGCTGCTAAAATTGGAAATAATTTTAATGCACCAGATGCTGCGGCACGCAAAATAATCAGTGCCGGTTTAGTGAAACTAGGAATTGTTAAAACGGAACAAGAATCCCGTAAATATTTTCCGCACGGAACTTCGCATCACATTGGGTTAGATGTTCACGATCCGGGCTTGTACAATGCTTTTGAAGCAGATATGGTCGTTACTGTAGAACCGGGAATTTACATTCCTATCGGTAGTGATTGTGATAAAAAATGGTGGGGAATTGCGGTGCGAATTGAAGATGATATTTTGATTACTACAAATGGACCCGTAAATTTATCTGGAGAAGCGCCAAGAAAATCAAATGAAATTGAAGCACTTATGAATGAAAAAAGTGTTTTGGATACCTTCTTTGTACCAAGTTTAGATTAATTAATTTTCAAGTAATTAGATTAATTTCTTGTTGCTTTTTACTATTTAATAGCGATAGATTTGAATACGTAAGGAACCGTTCTAAGTTAATAATCACAAATTAACTTAGAACGGTTCTTTCTTTTTGTATTAAAATTTATATAAAAAGAATGCTTATCGAAAGTAAAGCTTAAGAAAATAAATACTTTTGCAAACGTTTTACTATTTGTATATTAATGATGAGCGAATAAGTGCTACTAAAAAATATTTAAGATAGTATTACACAAAGCATTCCAAAAATAAAGCATAAAAAAATACCACAAAAATGATTGTACCAGAAAAGTATATCCAAGAAGAAGAAAGAATTAAATTATTGGAATCCTATTCTATTCTAGATACCCTTCCAGAAGCAGACTATGATAATTTGACCTTGATAGCATCGCAAATATGTGGAACTCCAATAGCTCTTATCACTTTTGTTGATGAAGAACGCCAATGGTTTAAATCGCATGCAGGATTAGATATTTCAGAAACTCCAAGAGATTATTCTTTTTGTGCATATGCAATCAATGACCCCAAAAATGTTTTCATTATTCCGGATGCGAGAAATGATATTCGTTTTCATGATAACCCAATAGTTGCCGGCCAACCCAACGTGATTTTTTATGCCGGTGTACCTTTGACAAATGAAGATGGATTGCCACTTGGAACCATTTGTGTGATTGATCACAAGCCAAAAATTTTGACTCCTGCTCAAATTGGTTCGTTAAAAGCACTTTCTGAACAGACGATGAAATTATTGGAACTGAGGTTGAATAAATTGCAATTAGAAAAAACAATGGAAGCCTTGGGAAAAAAGAATCTGGAACTGGAACGATTTGCTTACATCGCGGCGCATGATTTAAAATCTCCTTTGGCTAATATATCTGGACTGACTGATTTTTTTATTGATAATTACAACGAAACAATTGATGAGGATGGAAAAGAAATTATTAATTTAATTAAAAGTTCTTCGGCTAAGTTAAGAGAGATGATTGACAGCTTGTTAGCGTACAGCAAGTCAAATGTGATAGAGAAAGAAAACAATACTGAAGTACAAATTGCTGTTTTAGAAAAAGAACTTTCAAGCCTTTTTATTTTCAAAAAAAACTGTTCTATTACTTTCAAATCGAATGTAAGCTGTGTGTACATCAATAAAACTGCGATTGAGCAAATATTGATTAATCTCGTTACAAATGCTATAAAGTATAACGATAAAGAAAATATTGAGATTGAAATTGAAATAATTGAAGAAAATGACTTTTATAAAATTGCTGTTAGCGATAACGGACCGGGAATTTTAAAAGAATATCATAAAGTTATTTTTGAAATATTTGAAGTAATTTCAACAGTAGATCGATACGGTGTAAAAGGAAACGGAATAGGCTTAGCAACGGTAAAAAAGATAGTGGAAGCTTTAAACGGTACTATCGATATTGAGTCTGAAATGGGAAAAGGATCAAAATTTAAATTCACATTAGGTCGCGAAAAAGAATTAGTAGTCTAGGTTTTTCTATTTAGAGAAACTATTTCGATACTAAATCACAATACCAAAATCCAAAATCAAATGCATCAGGAGCACTGGTATCACAAGCGGTATCTGAGGAATCTTCATTTTCTGGTTTTTCGTATTTTCGGTACACGATTTCTCCAATTTCAAAATCAATTGGTTTCGAAAAAATAGGACCATCAAATGTGAACGTGTGAAATTCACCATTTTCACCACAAACATCTACATTTTCGGGTAAGTCGTTTATGAAATCCTGATCAATCACGCGACCAACAAAGCTTTTATCCAAGAATCGTTCGTTGACACAAACCACAATTGTTTTAAATCCTAAACTGATAAATTCTTGAATGAGTTCGTGAGTTGGGATTTTCCAAAGCGGGAAAACACCTTGAAAACCTATTTCGGCTAATTTATCTTCACGGTATTTACGCAAATCTTCGAGAAAAATATCCCCAAAAATAGAATGGGTTACGCCTTGTTTTTTTAGTGTAGCCAATGTTTCGAGCATCACATTTTCGTAAACTTCCATGGTGGGCATTTCGGGAATTTGCATGATTTCAAGCGGTAATCCAATGCTTTCAGCTTGTTGTTGCAATAATTCAACTCTAACACCATGCATAGAAATACGTTGGTATTGTTGGTTTACGCTGGTCAGCAAACAGGCAATTTCAATTTCAGGATTTTGTAGTGTTTTATATAAGGCCAGCGCAGAATCTTTTCCGCTGCTCCAATTAAATAAGGCTTTCGTTTTCAATGTAATTTTCTTGTAATTTTCTGGAGGTAAACTTACAAAATTAGTCGGATTAGTTTTGTAAACCTTTGTAACTTTGGGAATCTTAGCTAATCATTTTAAATGCCATTATTTAAAAATAGATATCAAACCGAATCAAATCGATTAAAAAATTGGGACTATTCCAGTGAAGCTATCTATTTCATTACGTTAGTTGCCCAAAACAGAGAATGTATTTTTGGTGCGATTGATGACAATAAAATGATATTAAACGACAACGGGAAAATAATTGAAACGGAATTATTGAAATCAATTACAATTAGGGAACGTTGGTTTTTCCATAATTGGGTTATTATGCCCAACCATATTCATTTGTTAGTTGAAATTATTTCATCATCCGAAGTAGAGACGCACTGCAGTGCGTCTCTACCTAGTGCGTCTCTACAATTGGAATCGGAATCCCATTCGGAATCAAAACCACAAAAATTATCACGAAAGCCCAATTCCATTTCATCGTTTGTTGCGATTTTTAAATCGGTTACAACCAAACAAATAAATGTAATTATGAATTACGATGCCAATACCATTTGGCAATCAAATTATCATGATCATATTGTCCGAAATTATAATTCATTCGATACCATATATCATTACATAAAAAATAATCCAAAAAATTGGAATACAGATTCCATAAATTCAAGTTCAGAATGAAATACTTATTCTTTTTTATTTCCACGTTCTCATTTGCCCAACAAACCCAATTTGTTGATTTTAAATCGGTTTTGGGAAAAATTACCATAAATCCGATTGAAAAAATAGTTTCAGGAGATGTCGATTATGATTTTGATGTTTTGAAATCCATAGACACGATTAAAATTGATGCTCAAAATATGGAATTTTCGGATTTAAAACTCAACGGAAAATCCATTAAATTTCTCAATACACAGAAACAATTACAAATCATTTTTCCGTTTAAAAAAGGGAAAAACAACCTGACTTTTCAGTATTCGGCTAAGCCAAAGCAAACGATGTATTTCATTGGTTCAGAAGCAAATGACAATATACAAATTTGGACACAGGGACAAGGAAAATATACCAGTCATTGGTTTCCGAGTTTTGATGATGTTAATGAAAAAGTAATTTTCAATTTGAATATTGTATATAATAAAGACTATCAGGTAATTTCAAATGGAGTGTTGAAATTTAAGTCAGGACTTGATGGACTTTCGGTTTGGCAATACCAAATGCAAAAACCGATGAGTTCGTATTTATTGATGCTCGCCATCGGAAAATTTGAAAAAAACATTCAAAAATCAAATTCTGGAATTCCTTTAGAAATGTACTTGGAACCAATAGACGGAGCCAAATTTGAATCAACATATCGCGATTCAAAAAGAATGTTTGATTTTTTAGAAAAGGAAATAGGAGTGAAGTTTCCTTGGGGAATTTACAAACAAGCGCCTGTTCGGGATTTCTTGTATGCCGGAATGGAGAATACATCGGCAACGCTTTTCAACACCCGTTATGTGGTCGATTCAACAGGTTTTGAGGACAGAAGTTACACAAATGTCAATGCGCATGAATTAGCACATCAGTGGTTTGGAAATTTAGTCACTGCTGAAAGTGGAAAACACCATTGGTTGCAGGAAGGTTTTGCAACGTATTATGCGCTGTTAGCCGAAAAGGAAATCTATGGCGAAGATTATTTTTATTCTAAATTATATGAGTCGGCGCAACAATTGAAATTTGCTTCCCGAACGGATACGATTCCCGTTTTGAATGCCAAAGCCAGTTCGTTGACTTTCTATCAAAAAGGCGCTTGGGCACTTTTTGTTTTGCACGAAGAAATAGGCGATAAGGTGTTTAAAAAAGCGGTGAAAAACTATTTGAAAAAACATGCATTTCAGAGTGCAAATACGGAAGATTTCTTTGCTGAAATCAAAAAAGTATCGGATTTTGATTTGGATAATTTCAGTAAAGTATGGCTTGAAAAAACTGTTTTTAATACATTGCAAGCCAATAATTTATTTCTTAAAAATAAATCAATTCAAGTGTTGTTTGAAGTGGATAAATTAAAGAACCAACCGTTATCAGAGAAAAAAGAATTTTTTGAAAAAACACTCCAATCTGATGTGCATTTTTCGGTAAAAGAAGCAATTGTAAACCAATTGAAAAATGAAAAATGGGAAGATGTAACGAGCCTTTTTATTTTAGCTTTAGAAACTAAAAACATACAATTGCGTCAAACGGTTGCAGCATCATTAAATGAAATTCCGGAAAGTTTTAGAGTCCAATATGAAACTTTATTAGAGGACAAATCCTATCAAACACAAGAAATGGCGCTGTATAATTTATGGAATAATTTTCCGGAGCAACGCATTCAATATTTAGATAAATCAAAAACCTGGATGGGTTTTAATGATTACAATTTAAGGACATTGTGGCTGACACTCGCTTTATCAACACCCAATTATGTTGAAGAAAAGATTGCCTTGGTAAATGAATTAATACAGTATTCGTCAATTAATTACGAAGCAAATACCAGACAAAATGCTTTGGAAAAATTGCTTTCTTTCAAAATAATAAATGATGTTGTTTTGGAGAATTTGGTCAACGCAACCACACATCACATGTGGCAATTCTCGAAATTTGGAAGAGATAACATTAGAAAATTATTAAAAAATCCGGAAATGAGAGTTTCATTGGAAAGAATTATTCCGAATTTAAATGAAGCCGAGCAATTTCAGTTGAACCGATTGTTGAAGGAATAAATTTAATTCTAAATTACGATTTTCATCCGACCATAGCAACTGGCGAAGCATTTCTTAATTCAGAATTAATTATCTACCACAACTGACCTACTTCGTTTTTGATGTAAGCTAATGCAGCATTACTTGGTGATTGCTTTTCCATCAAATCGCTTAAAACTACTTCACGTAATTTATCGGCATTGTCTACACGTTCACTCATATTCGCTTTTCGAATCATTTGTATTGTAGCATTTTTTGCAGTTACAATGATAGTCCAACATTCATCTGACATGTAAATTTGTTGGGTTAAATTGTGCTCAAATTCTTGTTCGATTTGTGCAATTATCAGATTTTCGTAATCGTTTTTATCGTTAGAGATTGGTGTAATCCGAATTAATAATTTAGTTGGATTGATGCGTTCCATATATAATGACATACGCTCATAGGCTTGTAAACGCAGGGGTAAAGCATTTTTTTGAGCTTCTTTGTTTAGTAAATAACGACGTCTTCCTTCTTCGTTTTTGGTATGGAGATCAAAAAAATAATAGGCAACAAGACCCGTAACTATTGCCGGTAACGTATAACTTAGTAATTCTATAATTTTTGTAGTATCCATGCTTTGATAAAATTTATAAAAGCAAAAATATACTTTTTTGACTATAAATCAATTCCATTTTAATAGCAATACATCAATACGAATAGTATTTTTGCCAATCACTAAGGGAATATTAAAAATAATAGTTAAATGGAAACCTACATATTAGTTTTACTTTGTTTGGCTGCTTTCGCTGCAGGATTTATAGATGCCATTGTTGGTGGCGGCGGTTTGATACAAACACCTATGGGTTTGATTTTATTGCCTAATCTTCCAGTTTCAACCGTAATTGGAACCTTGAAAGTTCCTGCATTCAGTGGAACTTCGTTTGCTGCATATCAGTATCTTAAAAAAGTGGATATGAACTGGAAATTGCTGGCTATCATGATGCTTTTGGCATTTCCTTCGGCATTTTTAGGTTCTACTTTGTTGACATATGTGAGCAATGATTTCATGAAACCATTATTGCTGGTCGTTCTTTCTTTTTTAGTGATTTACACGTACGCCAAGAAAAATTTTGGGCAACATATTGAAAAGAATCATTCTTCGAGAACCCAAATTTGGAATGCGATTGCAATCAGTTTTGTAGTTGGTTTATATGATGGATTTATTGGCCCGGGAACAGGAAGTTTTTTGGTGGTGGCTTTTATTGCAATCATGGGTTTTGATTTTTTGCATGCTTCCGCAAATGCCAAAATGGTGAATCTGTCGACTAACTTTGGTTCTATTTGTCTTTTCATTTTAAAAGGTAAAATAATTTGGGCAGTTGCATTACCTATGGCTGCCAGTAATGCTCTTGGCGGTTGGATTGGTGCTAAATTAGCCATTAATAAAGGAAACAGTTTTATTCGGATTTTCTTTTTGGTAGTTGTTGTTGGTACTCTAATTCGTTTTGCGTACGATGTGTTTTTTAAAGATTAACAATTTTGCTAATGGCTTTATAGCAAGTGAATTTTTGGTTAAATCAGAACTCATTATGATTGTAATTTAAACCTGTTTTCTAAATCTTAAATTCTTATTTTTGCATAATAAATTTAAATTTCTCCATGCATAAATATATCGATCAACTCAACGAAGCCCAACGTGAACCTGTTCTTCAAAAAGACGGACCAATGATTATCATTGCTGGTGCGGGCTCTGGGAAAACGCGTGTGTTGACTATTAGAATTGCTTATTTGATGAATCAGGGCGTTGATGCCTTTAATATTTTATCGCTTACGTTTACCAACAAAGCGGCACGGGAAATGAAAACCCGAATCTCCCAAATTGTTGGAGCAAGTGAGGCCAAAAATCTTTGGATGGGAACATTTCACTCGGTTTTCGCCAGAATTTTACGTTCCGAAGCGGATCATTTGGGATATCCTTCGAATTTTACGATTTATGATTCCCAAGATTCATTGCGTTGCATTTCCGGGATTATCAAAGAAATGCAATTGGACAGGGATGTGTATAAACCAAAACAGGTTTTAAGCAGAATCTCCAGTTATAAAAACAGCTTGATTACAGTAAAAGCCTATTTCAATAATCCTGAATTACAAGAAGCCGATGCAATGGCTAAAAAGCCAAGATTAGGAGAAATTTATCAAAATTATGTTGATAAATGCTTCAAATCCGGCGCGATGGATTTTGATGATTTATTATTGAAAACCAATGAATTATTGACTCGTTTTCCGGAAGTTTTAGCCAAATATCAAAACCGTTTCCGTTATATATTGGTGGATGAGTACCAAGATACGAATCATTCTCAATATTTGATTGTTCGTGCTTTATCGGATAAATTCCAAAATATTTGTGTGGTGGGTGATGATGCGCAAAGTATTTATGCGTTTCGTGGTGCGAATATCAACAACATTTTGAATTTCCAGAAAGATTATGAAGGCGTGAAAACCTTTAGATTGGAACAAAATTACCGTTCGACAAAAAATATAGTGGAAGCCGCAAATACTATTATCGATAAGAATAAAGTAAAGCTGGATAAAATAGTTTGGACTGCCAATGATTTTGGTCCAAAAATAAAAGTACACCGAAGCATGACTGATGCCGAAGAAGGGCGTTTTGTGGCCAGTACTATTTTCGAACAAAAGATGCAAAATCAACTTAGTAACGGCTCTTTTGCAATTTTATATCGTACCAATGCGCAATCCCGTGCGATGGAAGATGCGCTCAGAAAAAGAGATATTCCATATCGAATTTATGGTGGTTTATCTTTTTATCAAAGGAAAGAAATCAAGGATGTATTGTGTTACTTGCGGTTGGTTATCAATCCAAAAGATGAAGAAGCTTTGGTTCGCGTAATCAATTATCCGGCTCGAGGAATTGGAGATACAACTGTTGAAAAGCTTACGATTGCTGCCAATCACTACAAACGTTCCATCTGGGAAGTGATGCAGAATATTGATAAAATTGACTTGAAACTGAATTCGGGAACCAAGCAAAAACTGCAGGATTTTGTAACGATGATTCAGAGTTTTCAGGTTATTGATCAAAATCAAGATGCGTTTTATATCACTGATCACGTTGCGAAAAAAACGGGACTAGTACAAGAATTAAAGAAAGATGCCACTCCGGAAGGAATGGCTAAAATCCAGAATATAGAGGAATTATTAAACGGTATCAAAGATTTCACCGAAGGGCAAAAAGAAATCGATGGGGCTCGTGGCGCCTTGTCTGAGTTTATGGAAGATGTGGCTTTGGCAACAGATTTAGATAAAGATACCAGTGATGAAGATCGTGTGGCTTTGATGACGATTCACTTGGCAAAAGGATTGGAATTTCCTCATGTTTTCGTAGTAGGAATGGAAGAAGATTTGTTTCCGAGTGCGATGAGTATGAGTACAAGAAGTGAACTCGAAGAAGAACGTCGTTTGTTCTATGTGGCTCTGACTCGTGCGGAGCATCAAGCCTATTTGACGTATGCACAATCGCGTTATCGTTGGGGGAAATTGACTGATAGCGAACCATCTCGATTTATTGAGGAAATTGATGCACAGTATTTAGAATATCTAACTCCTGCTGAATCAAATTACAGGTATAAACCAATGATTGACAGTGATATTTTTGGAGATGTAGACAAATCCAAATTGCGTCTGGCAAAACCAGCCAACGGAACTCCACCAGTCAAATATAATAATGATAATGAACCCAAATCGGATATAAATATTCGCAAGTTGAAACCTGTATCCAACACTTTAACTTCGAGCGGTAGTGCAAATTTGTTTGATAATAAATTGGTTGCCGGAAATATTGTAATGCACGAACGTTTTGGTAAAGGCGAAGTTTTAAACCTGGAAGGAGTGGGAGCAGATAAAAAAGCCGAAATTAAATTTGAGGTTGGAGGAATAAAGAAATTATTGTTACGCTTTGCGAAACTGGATATTATTGGATAGTACCACGTGGTCAGTTTTTCAGTGTTCAGTGACAGTTTGAGTAAATCTAAAATCAGATGACTGAAGTTTTAAATCAGGAAATCAAAAATCGTTAATCAAAAATCTTAAATCTGATGGCTCAGTTTATAAAAATATACGAAGATAAACCTAACGAAGCGGCAATTGCCAAAGTAGTTAAGGTTTTAAAAGATGGAGGATTGGTAATTTATCCAACGGATACCGTTTATGGTTTGGGTTGTGATATTACCAATACCAAAGCTTTGGAACGCATCGCAAAGATTAAAGGAATAAAGCTGGATAAAGCTAATTTTTCCTTTATCTGTCACGATTTGAGTAATATATCCGATTATGTAAGGCAAATTGACACACCTACTTTTAAACTATTAAAAAGAGCTTTGCCAGGACCTTATACGTTTATTTTACCCGGAAATAATAATTTACCAAAGGAATTTAAAAAGAAAACTACTGTTGGAATCAGGGTTCCTGATAATGCGATAGCTATAGAAATTGTGAAGCAGTTAGGGAATCCAATTGTTTCCACTTCCATTCACGATGATGATGATGTGATTGAATATACGACTGATCCGGAACTTATTTTTGAGAAATGGCAAAACCTAGTCGATATGGTTGTTGATGGCGGTTATGGTGATAATATGGGATCAACAATTATTGATTTATCGGGAGATGAACCTATTGTAGTGAGAGAAGGTAAAGGAAGTTTGGACATTCTTTAATTAGTATTCAGTCCTGAAGATTCGGGATTAGTGTTCAGTAGAAAACATAAAAAAACGTCCCGATGTTCGGGACGTTTTTTAGTTCAAATATAATTTGAAATTATGGTCTTTGTTTTTTCATCTCTTTTTCAATCATGTCATAAAACTGATCGATTTTAGGTAAAACAACAATACGTGTTCTTCTGTTACGAGCTCTGTTTTCAGCTGAATCATTAGCTACTAAAGGAATGTATGAGCTTCTTCCTGCTGCAATCAATTGTTCTGGCTTAACACCTAATTGAGTTGTTAATACACGAATGATAGAAGTAGAACGTTTCACACTTAAATCCCAGTTGTCTAATAAAATACCTGAACCATTGTAAGGAACATTATCAGTATGACCTTCAACCATACATTCAAAATCCGGTTTATCATTTACTACTTTAGCCACTTTAGCTAAAACACCTTTTGCTTTATCAGTTACATCGTAGCTTCCTGTTTTAAACAACAATTTGTCAGCAATAGATATAAATACAACTCCTTTTTCAACATTTATTTCGATATCTGGATCAGAGATTCCTACAGCGCTTTTCAAACTAGTAACTACAGCAAGTGTTACACTGTCTTTTTTAGTCAAAGCATCTTGCATTCTACTGATTTTTAAATCTTTCTCTTTGATAGATTCTAAAGCTTTTTCAATATTTTCAGCTCCTTTTGTAGACAAGATAGTCATGTCTTTAGAAGTGCTTATTAATCCTTGGTTTTGCTCTTTTAAAAGAGATGCAGTAGCAGAAAGTGCTGCTTTTTCTTCTAAACAAGCATTCAATTTTACTGTTGCAGTATTTAATAAGTCTTGAGTTTCTTTATTTCTAGCTTCTAAATCAGTGTATTTCTTTTTAGAAACACATGAAGTCAATAGTGCTAATACAGATAAGGCAATTACTATTTTTTTCATAAATGGTATTAATTTAATTAAATGTTAAAGACAAATTTACTTTTTTATATTTATTTTGTTCTAAATAAATCGTTAAAAACGACGATTTTCTTAATAAAATAGATGTAAACGATACTTTTTGTGTTGTAGTATCTTTGTTCTTGAAATTTAGTTCTTTTTTTATAATGATCTAAAAAAAGTTTGTAAAAAGAAAAATGTGCTTTTAAAATGGCAATAAAATGATTGAATTTTCCTTTCATAAGAAATTGTATTCCGGCAATTCCATCCAGAACCATTCGACCTAAAAGAATTGAATATAATTTATTTTTAGGAAGGTTTTTTGTCAGCATCAATAAGGAGTTTCTGAAATTCAAAAACGTTTTTTTTGGGTTTCCCTGCTGTAAAGTTGCTCCTCCTACATGATATACAACCGATTCTGAAATGTATTTTATTTTATATCCTTTATTGAAGGCACGCCAACACAAATCGATTTCTTCCTGATGTGCAAAAAAAACATCATCAAAACCATTTAGTTCTTTATAAACGGCGCTTCTAATAAAAAAACAAGCTCCTGTTGCCCAAAATATTTCGCAGTTGTCATCGTATTGTCCGTTGTCTTTTTCTAAAGTATCAAAAATACGACCGCGACAATACGGATATCCATATTGATCTATAAAACCACCGGCAGCACCAGCATATTCAAAGTATTCCTTATTTTTGAAATCCAATATTTTAGGCTGAATTATAGCGGTTTTTGGCTCATTCTCGAAAGTTTTAAGAATAGGTTGCAACCAATTTTCGGTTACTTCAATATCCGAGTTTATCAAGGCATATATATCAGCCTCAATATGCTTTAAAGCTTGATTGTATCCATCTGCAAATCCTAAATTAGTGTCGTTTTTTACAATTTTAACCGAAGGAAAAAAAGCTTTCACATAGGAAACAGAATCATCTGTAGAAGCATTATCAGCAACATACACGGTGGCTTCTGGAGAATATTTCAATACCGAAGGTAAAAATTTTTCTAACAATGAAATTCCATTCCAATTCAGGATGACAACAGCTATTTTCATTTAGATTACTTGATTATATATTTTTATACATTGGCAATTCCGGGAGGAATTGATATTTTTCATTTTCAAAATCCATTTGGCAAAAGTAATGATTCAAACCATTGGTTACCATCAAAAATTGTGCATTCATAGTCATGTTATAACGGGCGATTTGATCAAAAGTCGCTTGTGCAATTTTTACTTCAGGGGCTTTACATTCGATTAAAATGAAAATAGAACCATCAGAATTGAAAACCACAACATCATATCTTTTGCGCAAGCCATTGACTTTTAAAACTTTCTCTACGTTAATCAATGATTTTGGGTATTTTTTTTCTTCCAATAAAAATTGGACTACATGCTGACGAACCCATTCTTCGGGAGTAAGAATGATAAATTTTTTCCTGATTTCATCAAAAATGGAGACTTTATTTTCGCTATTTTTGAAACGAAAATTATAAAGCTGAAAATTGAGTTTTTGCATGAAGCAAAAATAGTTATTTAGTTTAAAGTTTAAGATTTAAAGTTTCACACGATGCTATAAATTTTAAACCTTAAACTTTAAACCAAAAATAAATGGACGAGGTTATAAAAATTGTAAATGATATAAAAAGCGGCAACATCAAACCAATTTATTTTTTGATGGGTGAAGAACCGTATTATATTGATAAACTATCAGATTATATTGAAGAAAAAGTCTTATCCGAAGAGGAAAAAGGCTTCAATCAAACCGTTTTATACGGAAGAGACGTTTCTATAGAAGATATCATTTCCACAGCAAAACGCTATCCTATGATGGCAGAGCGTCAAGTGGTCATCGTAAAAGAAGCACAGGATTTAATCAGAACCATAGATAAACTGGAAAGCTACGCTGAAAACCCAATGACAACAACAGTTTTAGTTTTTTGCTATAAATATAAAACGTTGGATAAACGCAAAAAAGTAACTAAGTTATTAGCTAAAAACGGTATTGTCTACGAAAGTAAAAAACTATATGAAAACCAAGTAGGAGAGTGGATCAAACGTGTTTTGTCAGGTAAAAAATATTCGATTGAGCCCAAAGCAAATGCCATGCTGGTAGAATTTCTTGGAACAGATTTGAGTAAAATAAACAATGAACTGGAGAAATTACAAATCATTCTACCGGTTGGAAGTACCATCACTCCCAAGCATATTGAGGAAAATATAGGGTTCAGTAAAGATTTTAATGTGTTTGAATTGCGAAAAGCACTTGGCGAACGCAACCAGCTAAAAGCGTATACGATTGCAGAAAATTTTGCACAAAATCCAAAAGACAATCCAATGGTGGTAACTACAAGTTTGGTTTTTGGATTTTTCATCCAATTACTGAAATACCACGGTTTGAAGGACAGAAATCCCAAAAATGTGTCGGCTGTATTAGGCGTAAATCCATTCTTTTTGAAAGAATATGACGTGGCTTTGAAAAACTATCCGATGAAAAAAGTGAGCCAAATTGTTGGTGCTTTAAGAGATATTGATGTAAAAAGTAAAGGTGTTGGCGCTAATGCAATGTCACAATCCGATTTGTTACGAGAAATGCTTTATAAAATATTTAATTAAAGGACAAAAATTTCCGATATTTGCACTCCCGTTCCGAGACTTCGGAATCGGTTTATTAAAAACAAATACCACAATTATGGGAATGAATAAAAACACTATTTTAGGTTGGGCTACTTTGATAATGATTGTAATGGGTTTATTGCTTATCGCATTAGGCGCTTTTAGATATGATGATGTAGCAGGCTGGGGATTTGCAGCTGTAGGTGTTGGTTTTTTGGCTAATGCTTGGGTGTTTAGTTCGCTTAAAGGCAGACTGTAGTAGTTGTTTTAAATGTAGATTCGAGACTGAAAGTGAAAATTGATAATGTAATTTTAAATTTTAAATTAAAAAATAAAGATGGCAGACGATAAAAAAGTGATATTCTCAATGTCAAAATTGAGTAAAACGTATCAAGGAGCAGATAAACCAGTACTTAAAAACATCTATTTGAGTTTCTTTTACGGAGCTAAAATTGGTATTTTAGGTTTAAATGGTTCCGGAAAATCTTCCTTATTAAAAATTATTGCGGGTGTTGATAAAAACTATCAAGGCGATGTCGTTTTTGCACCGGGTTATACGGTAGGTTATTTAGAACAAGAACCTATTTTAGATGACAGTAAAACGGTTATCGAAATTGTAAGAGAAGGTGTTGCTGAAACGATGGCTGTTCTAGACGAATTCAATAAAATCAATGATAGTTTTGGTTTGCCGGAAGTCTATGAAAATGCCGAAAAAATGGAGCAATTAATGGATCGTCAAGCGCTTTTGCAAGATAAAATTGATGCATTGGGAGCTTGGGAAATTGATACCAAACTTGAAATTGCAATGGATGCTTTGCGTACTCCGGAAGGTGATACACCAATCAAGAATTTATCTGGTGGTGAGCGTCGTCGTGTAGCTTTATGTCGTTTGTTGTTGCAACAACCTGATGTTTTGCTTTTGGATGAGCCTACGAATCACTTGGATGCAGAGAGTGTACTTTGGTTAGAACAACATTTAGCACAATACGCCGGAACTGTTATTGCAGTAACGCACGATAGGTATTTCTTGGATAATGTTGCAGGTTGGATTTTGGAATTAGACAGAGGTGAAGGAATTCCTTGGAAAGGGAATTATTCTTCTTGGTTAGACCAAAAATCAAGCCGTATGGCACTAGAAGAAAAAGTAGCTTCGAAACGCAGAAAAAACTTAGAACGTGAGTTGGACTGGGTTCGTCAAGGGGCCAAAGGACGTCAAACGAAACAAAAAGCGCGTTTGCAGAACTACGATAAATTATTGAATGAAGACCAAAAACAATTGGATGAAAATCTGGAAATTTATATTCCAAATGGTCCACGTTTAGGGACTAATGTTATTGAAGCCAAAAATGTAGCTAAAGCTTTTGGCGATAAATTACTGTATGATAATTTAAATTTCACCTTGCCACAAGCAGGAATTGTTGGAATTATTGGGCCAAATGGTGCTGGTAAATCAACCATTTTCAAAATGATTATGGGTGAAGAAAAACCAGATTCAGGAGAGTTTTTAATTGGAGACACTGTAAAGATCGCTTATGTAGATCAAGCGCACTCCAACATAGATCCTAATAAATCAATTTGGGAAAACTTCGCTGACGGTCAGGAATTGATTATGATGGGTGGAAAGCAAGTAAATTCAAGAGCTTATCTGTCACGATTTAATTTTGGTGGTGGAGAACAAAACAAGAAAGTCTCTATGCTTTCGGGTGGAGAACGTAACCGTTTACATCTTGCAATGACTTTGAAAGAAGAAGGAAACGTACTTTTGCTGGATGAGCCTACGAATGATTTGGACATCAATACGCTTCGTGCATTAGAAGAAGGTTTGGAGAGTTTTGCAGGTTGTGCGGTAGTTATTTCTCACGATAGATGGTTTTTGGACAGAATTTGTACCCACATTCTAGCTTTCGAAGGAAACTCTGAAGTATATTATTTTGAAGGTGGTTTCTCTGATTATGAGGAAAACAAGAAAAAACGTTTAGGTGGTGATTTAACTCCAAAACGATTGAAATATAGAAAATTAATTAGAAGTTAATTCATTCTAATTTTCTTAATAATAGAAGAGGATGTCCACTGGGCATCCTCTTTTTTTGTGCTATTTTTTTATTTTTTTGTCGGAATTCATCATAATTAAAACTGCGGCAACCAGTCCTATGATTACTAAACCAAATACGACAATCATTATAAAGGAACCGTTATCCCAAGAAAAAAGTGTAGTGTCTTTCATGATTAATTAAATTTAAGATTGTCCAAATATATTATTCTTGCAAAATAAAAGGTATGATAATTATCATATTGGTCATTTATTCTAAAAACTTAGCTTGGAGCTCTTTTGTAGGAATTAGGCAAGTTTCCTTTTTTCCATACCATTTGTATCGGTTCTTAGCGATATAATCGTAAATATGGTTATTTAGTGAAGTGGGTAATATTGAAAATAAAGTACCAAAATAAAATAGTCCACTTAAATCTTTTGCAATTTCTAAAACGGCTTCCGATTTATAATAATAAGCGAAACCTGGTTTATACAGAATAATACTATCCGTTTTTTGTGTATCAATTCCTAAATGTTTAATGATTTTTTGACCTAAATCAGATTGTAAGGCAACGAACCTGAAAACATCTTTTGAATCATGCTTAATGATTCTTTGCACTGCCGAATCACACAGATTGCAAACGCCATCAAAGAGGATAATTTTTTTGTCTTTAGGTAAGTTTTCCATTTTTATGTGTCCTTATGTCATTGCGTGGAACGAAGCAATCGCATTTAGTTGCTCAACTTCTATCCTCGTTAGTGCGATTGCTTCGTCCCTCGCAATGACTAGTGTTAGTCTTGTGAGAGTCATTCCGTCATTATATCTTTAATTTCTTCAAATAAATCTTTCCTAGTAGGGTTTAGAGAACGAATTAAAGTATTTTTTGTTTCTCTTGAACCTGCTTTTATTTGCTTTTCTCTAGCTATAGCATCACCAATCCATTGAAATTGCTCATAATAAACTAATAGATCCACATTATAACGAGCAGAAAATGAAGTAGGATATCTTTTTTCTTTATGTTCCAAAATTCTTTGTGGAAGGTTTGAAGTTACACCTGTGTAAACTACGGTTTGGTATTTATTAGTGATAATATAGATAAATCCAGGTTTCATAGTTTTTTATTTGAATTTGTCATTGCGAGGAACGAAGCAATCGCATTAAGTTACTCAACTTGTATCTTGTTAGTGCGATTGCTTCGTTCCTCACAATGACTTTAGTCTATTTTTTCCCAGCTTCAACAAATTCCAGCGCTTCCAGACTTACTTTTGAAGTAAATACACCATAGTTTACCGTTGCTTTGTTTTTTTCAATAGAATCAATCGTTCCTACCGCTTTTCCGTCAAACATTCGCACGCGATCCCCCACTTTTAGGATAGGTTTTGGTTTCTCAATCACCACTTTTAATTTCTTCTCTTTCTTCTCTTTTCTGATTTCTTCAACCTGAACGGTCACTTCTTGAATGACTTCTTTTTTCTTTTCAATCAGTGCTTTTGCCTCTTTGGTTGTGGCTTTTTTGCGTTTTGAATTTTCGATTTCGATGATTTTCAAAAATTCCCCAAGGAGTTCTTTTTTGTTCTTATTATTGAAATATTTCTCCGAAATGTCTTCAATTTTTTGACCAATGTAGATTGTTTTCTGGTTGCTGTCATACAATTCTTGATAGCTTTCCAGTTTTTGCTTGATTTTTACATTGATATTCTCCATTTTTTTGCCTTCTTCACGCGCTTTGGTTTCTTCTTCTTTTAGCGTTTGAGAAGTTTTTTCCATCTTGGAACGCTCTTTCTGAAGGGTTGCAATGGTTTTGTCGAAACGTACTTTTCCAACTTCAATTTTCTTTTTCGCCCGATTAATTAAGCTGAAAGGAATTCCGTTTTTTAAAGCCACTTCAAACGTAAAGGAACTTCCGGCTTGTCCCAAAGCTAATTTATACATGGGTTCCAATGATTTTTCATCAAAAAGCATGTTGGCATTGGTGGCAAAAGGCAATTCGTTCGCCAGAATTTTTAGGTTTGAATAATGGGTTGTAATAATCCCGAAAGCTTCCCGATGGTAGAACTCTTCGAGGAAAATTTCGGCTAAAGCACCTCCTAATTCAGGGTCAGAACCCGTACCAAATTCATCAATAAGGAACATTGTTTTTCTATTGCACTTCTTTAGGAAGTAGTTCATGTTCTTTAATCGGTAACTGTATGTACTTAAATGATTTTCAATAGATTGATTATCTCCAATATCTGTTAAAATTCTATCAAATAAAAACGTTTCACTACGTTCATGTACTGGAATCAACATTCCGGATTGTAACATTAATTGCAGTAATCCAACAGTTTTTAACGAAATGGTTTTTCCTCCGGCATTAGGTCCAGAAATCACAATAATTCTGTTTTCCTGACCCAATTCAATAGTTTGCGGATGCGTAATTTCGTTTTTCTGTTTGTTGTTCAAATACAAAATAGGATGGTAGGCGTCTCTAAAATAAAGTCGGCGTTCCTCAGTAATTGTTGGTAAAATTCCATTGATTTTATTTGCATATTTTGCTTTGGCGGCAATTACATCAATATCACTAAGGAAATCCTGGTATTTGATTAACAGCGGTAAAAAAGGACGAATCTGATTCGATAACTGTTTTAATATTCGTGTGATTTCTTCTTTTTCTTCGTATTCAAGATTACTCAGTTCCCGAGAATATTGTAAAGTAGCTTCGGGTTCAATATAGGCGATACTTCCTGTCTTGGAACTGCCCAGAATCGATCCTTTTACTTTACGGCGATACATCGCTAAAACAGCCAAAACACGTCTGTTTTGCACAAAACTTTCTTTGATGTCGTCAAGATATCCCAGCGCATTGTATTGGGTCATTGCTGATCCAAAACTTTGGTTGACTTTCCCGCGAACTGCATTCATACTTCTGCGTATGTTCAATAAATCCGGGGAGGCATTGTCTTTTATTTCGCCATATTTATCGACTACTTCATCGACCATCGTGATGATTTCTTTGGTCAGCTCGACTTGGTTTGCTCTTGCGTTTAAATTTGGGTAATAATCCTCAAATTTTCTCAAAAAACTCAATAGGAAATTTACCGTTGAAGAAATCGTGGCAATTTTTCTAAAACTGCCCACTTCCAAGAAACTGTCTTCAATGGCCAGAAATTTTATCTCATGCGTAATGGCGTCAAAACCATGATTTGGAATGGCATTGTTATTTTGGAAAGACGAAACATATTCAGATGTTTGCATTAAGGCCTGCATCAACGTTTCCTTGTCTTTAAAAGGAGTTATTTCTAATGCTTTTTGTTTTCCAATGTCAGTATTACAAATTGTCGAAATGGTTTCGAGAACAGTTGGAAATTGTAAATCTTGTAATGTTTTTTCGGTGATGGATATCATTTTATGATCTAAGTTGTAAAGGTTCAAAGTTACAAAGATTCAAAGTGAAATGCATTAATTTTTTTAGCGGACTTTGCGAAAAACTTTGCGAACTTTACGGCAAAATAAATTACATGCAAATCAATCTCAATCCCTCTTGGCAAACCATTTTATCGGATGAAATCAAGAAACCTTATTTTCTGGATTTAATGAAAACTGTTGCTGAGGAATACAAAAATCATACCTGTTATCCTCCAGAAGAATTGATTTTTGCTGCTTTTAACTATTGCAGTTTCAAAGACGTAAAAGTTGTAATCATTGGTCAAGATCCGTATCATGGAAAAGGTGAAGCGAATGGTTTGTGTTTCTCTGTAAATGATGGCGTTCGAATTCCGCCCTCGTTGCGTAATATTTTTCGCGAAATGAGTGATGATTTGGAGACTATTTTTATGCCGACTTCAGGAAATTTAGAAGTTTGGGCAAAGCAGGGCGTTTTATTGTTGAATGCATCGCTGACGGTTAGAGAAGACAATGCGAATAGTCATAAACACTTGAAATGGAATCTTTTTACTGATGCTGTCATCCAAAAAATTTCGGAAGAAAAAGAGCATGTTGTTTTCTTGCTTTGGGGAAATTTTGCGCACAAAAAAGGACTAAAAATCGACCGAAACAAACATTTGGTTTTAGAGTCCGGGCATCCTTCGCCTATGAGTGCCAATCAAGGGAAATGGTTTGGGAATAAGCATTTCAGTAAAACGAATGCGTATTTAAAACTAAACGGATTAGAACCTATAAAGTGGTTGTAGTTTTTTAAAATTATCTTTTTCTAAACCATTAAGAAATTAAGTTTAATTAAGGCTATAAAACTTAATTTTCTAAATATCTTAATGGTTTTATTTTAAAAGTACTGTTTCCTAAAATTTACTTTTGTTGGTATAAAAGAGAAATTATTTTTTTATAATATCTTCTAAGACAGCTTTATCAGCGTAATTAATCACTTTCAAAGTAACCTCTTGGTTTTTGATTGTTTTCCCTTCGATGATATACAGCTTTCCTTTTTTAAGTTCTATATTGCTTTTGTCAAAATCTACATCACCATATTGCAATGTATTTTTTATATCGGAAGTATCAATCCATTTTTCAGCCAAAATCTGTGATGCTTTATCCGAATAATGGAAGGGTTTGTTTCTTAAATCATTCAAGACTCTTGCATTTGGAAAATAGTTACAACGGGTGTCTTTACCACTGAAAACTAACGCTACAAAAAACAATCCGATAACTAAACCTACTAAATAATAAGCAAAACGATGTATAAACTTCATGAATTAAATTTTTGGCAAAGGTAGAAGAAAGTTTTCTTAAAAAACAATTAAATTAATGTCGTTGTTTGGCAAATCGAACCAATCGCCAATGGCACTATTTGTGAGGATTCCGTGGTACATATAAACACCATTTTTCAATCCTTTATCACAACGAATAGCGCTTTCGATACCGCCATCTGCAGCGATTTGCATCAAATAAGGTGTTATGATATTGCTAATGGACAACGAAGCTGTTTTAGAATATCTAGAAGGAATATTGGGTACGCAATAATGCAAGACATTGTTTTTGATGAACGTAGGTTTCTCGTGTGAAGTCACTTCTGAAGTTTCAAAACAACCGCCGGTATCAATGCTCACATCTACAATTACAGCACCGCTTTTCATATGCTCCACCATGGTTTCCGTAACAATCACGGGACAACGTTCTTTTCCTCGCATGGCGCCAATAGCGACATCACATCTTCTCAATGCTTTCAGTAAAGATTTTGGTTGTATGGTAGAAGTAAAAATACGCTGATTCAAATTATTCTGTAAACGGCGCAATTTGGTAATAGAATTATCAAAAACTTTGACATTGGCACCTAAACCAATAGCGGTTTTAGCGGCAAATTCTCCAACAGTTCCTGCGCCAAGAATTACAACATCGGTAGGAGGAACGCCTGTAATATTCCCGAATAACAATCCTTTTCCGAATTCATTGGTAATCATCAACTCGGCAGCAATTAGAATCGATGCAATTCCGGCAATTTCGCTTAACGCTTTCACTGCAGGATAGGTGCCATCTTCATCTTTTATGTATTCAAAAGCCAGTGCGGTAATTTTCTTTTTGGTCAAAGCCTCAAAATAGACTTTCTTTCGGGTTTTTAACTGAATTGCTGAGAGCAGAATCGTTTGAGGATTCATCATTTCAATTTCGGCAAGCGTTGCCGGTTCTACTTTCAATATCATCGGACAACTAAAAACTTTCTTCGTATCACTGGTAACTTCGGCACCGGCATCACAATATTCTTTATCTGTATAACTGGAATTTAATCCAGCGCCAGCCTCAATCATCACCCGATGGCCATGATAGGTCAGAGAGTTTACAGCGTCTGGAGTAAGACAGATACGGCGTTCCTGATAACTGGTTTCCTTTGGGATTCCTATAAAAAGCTCGCTTTTTTTTCTTGCTACCTCAAGTTTTTCTTCTTGGGGTAATAGCTGTTGTTTTGTGAATGGCGTTATAGTAATTGACATTGATGTTGTTAAATTAAGGGTACAATTTACGTAAAAACTTTTAAAAAAAGTGCACTATTTACGGGGATAAATGCACGCGAACTTACATCTGAAATTAGTGCATGATTCTTTCCATTTTTATATCGGCTCTTTCATAAACGCCACCTTCTAAAGGTACTTCTACAAAACCAAATTTTTCATACAAATGAATCGCCGGCAGTAATCTTCTGTTCGAATATAAAATCAGCTTTTCAATTCCTTTTGCTTCAGCAACGGCAAGGCAATGCAGCATCAGTTTTTTTCCAACGCCTAAGCCCTGAACGCCATCTGTTACTGCCATTTTGCTTAATTCATAGGTAGTGCTATCAATTTTCATTAAAGAAACAGTACCTACGATGGCATCATTGTATTTAGCATAAAAAATCATTCCGCCTTTGTCTATAATTTGACCTTGCGGATCCGAAAGTACGATTTCGTCTTTAGGCTCCACCTTGAAATATTTTTTCAACCATTCCAGGTTTAAGGTCTTTATCGGTTCTTTTAATGCGGTTGAAAAAGGAATGATTTCTACTGTATTGTCTAAACTCATAATTACTTTTTAACTTAAGGTTAAAGAACGCTTTCCGTCAGGAAGCAATGAAATAGTTATAACCGAATGTGTTTCAGGAATCAAATTTGGAATCTTCTCTGCCCATTCTATAAAACACCAATTCCCGGAATACAAGTAATCATCAACACCCATATCCAAAGCTTCTGTTTCATGATTTAATCTATAAAAATCAAAATGATAAACTAGCTGATTGTCATCGGCTTCATATTCATTAACTAAAGAAAAAGTTGGACTACTCGTCGCGCCGGTTACACCAAGTGTTTTGCACAATTGCTTGATCAAAGTGGTTTTTCCAACACCCATTTCTCCATGAAACAGAATCACTTTTTTGGGGTTTTCGGCTATGATTTTTTGTGCCACTTCTTCGAGTTGGTCGATAGAAAAAATGATATTCATTCTTTTAAAATTGTTTAAAGTTTAAAGTTTAAGGTTCTACCAAAAACTGAAAACGGAGTCTGACTACTTTTTTATTTCGGATTAAAAACTAAAAACGGAATAATCATTTCTTCCAATGAAATTCCACCGTGTTGATACGTATTTTTGTAATAACTTACATAATGATTGTAGTTGTTGACGTACGCCAAAAACAAATCATTTTTTGCAAAAATATAAGAACTGCTCATATTTATGGTAGGTAAGCCAACATTTTTTGGTTCTTTTACCGCATAAACATCTTTGTGTTCGTAAGTCAAACTACGTCCGGTTTTGTAACGTAAATTCAAACTGGTGTTTTTATCACCCACCACTTTCGAAGGATTTTTTACGTTTATCGTTCCGTGATCTGTAGTTAAAATCAATTTGAAACCCATTTTTTGAGCCTGTTGAATGATTTCTAACAGTGGGGAATTTTTAAACCAACTCAACGTAAGCGAACGATACGCTTTATCATCAGAGGCCAGTTCTTTTACAACATCCATTTCTGTTTTCGCATGCGAAAGCATATCCACAAAGTTGTAAACTATGGTAACCAAATCATTATCTTTTAAGGCTTTAAAACTTTCGGCTAATTTTTTTCCGCCTGCAAGACTGGTTATTTTAAAATAATCTTCCTTGATATTCAAACCCAATCGTTTCAATTGTGCTGTCAAAAATTCGGCTTCAAAAAGGTTTTTTCCACCTTCTTCCGGGTCATTTTTCCAGTATTGCGGAAACTGTTTTTCCATTTCCAATGGCGTTAAACCGGAGAAAATTGCGTTTCTCGCATATTGTGTTGCGGTAGGAAGAATAGAGTAGTAGGGCACTTCTTTTTCCAGTTTATAGTAATTTCCCACCACGCTTTCAAAGGCTTTCCATTGGTCGTAACGCAGGTTGTCAATCACTACAAACAAAATTGGCTTGTCTTTTTTCTTGAGTTCTGGAAGCACTAATTCTTTGAATAACGTGTGCGATTGAACCGGTTTATCCGCTTTTGGCGCAAACCAATCCTCATAATTGCGCTCAATGAATTTTCCAAATTGTGAATTGGCTTCTGTTTTTTGGGATTCCAAAATTTCAACCATACCCTGATCGTCTATATTTTCCAATTCCAGTTCCCAAAAAATCAATTTTTTATACAACTCAATCCAGTCTTCATAGGAATTTACCATCGCCATTTCCATGGTAATTTTTCTAAATTCTTTCTGATAATCCAGCGTTGTTTTTTGCGAAATCAATCGGGAATGATCCAGATTTTTCTTCAAGCTCAACAAAATCTGGTTCGGATTCACGGGTTTAATCAAATAATCGGCAATTTTAGAACCTATGGCTTCCTCCATAATGTATTCTTCCTCGCTTTTAGTAATCATAATCATGGGAACCGAAGATTTTTTCTCCTTCATTTCTGATAAGGTTTCCAAGCCGCTCATTCCGGGCATATTTTCATCCAAGAAAACAATATCAAAATTGTTTTCCTCAAAAATTGCAATCGCGTCAAGCCCGTTGTTACAAGTCGTTACCTCGTAATTTTTCTTTTCCAGAAATAAGATATGTGGTTTCAAAAGGTCGATTTCATCATCTACCCAAAGTATTTTTATTTTATCCATAATTGTATAAACAAGTGTTCTAAAGTACTATTTAAAGTGCCAAATTACATTTTTTTGCAACGGCTACCTGCTAATATTATGATAATTTTTTAACATACTTACGCTACATTTTATAAAACTGCAATTCGCTTTCGTTCTGTATTAGGTTTGTTCTTGGGCGTGCCCCATTCTACGTAAACTTCGTCCGGGTCGGGCTGTACGCTGTATCTTTCCTTTTTAAAGAAAAAAGGAAAGGATGCCGCTTCCATCCCTCACGCACTTGCGAGAATGATTGGGGCTTAGTACTACATTTTGATTGGAAAAGTTCTCAGAAAACAAAACTAGATTGTATTATTTGTAATGAATTTATTATATATTTGAAAATAACAAAAATCTGATATTTATCAAATAGGTAGTTACCAATCATTGTCATAGAAACGCAAATGATGATGCGCAATAATAAAATATTAAACAAATACAGAAATATGAAAAAAATCCTTCTCGTTTCTATTGCATTTATTTGGATTGGCTGTTTAACAATTTTAATAATCGCTTTAACGGATTTATATCCAAATAATATATTTCAAGAATATCAACTATTGGTTGGAATTGCTTTTATTTCAATTACAGGATTCTTAAGGATAATATTTAATAAAATTACTGTTGAGCAGGCAAAGAAGAAACAAAATTCAATTATATAAAATTAACTGCTGGTAAAAGCTACTACAACGAATTTGGGCAATAGTCTTAATGGAAAGCTGGTTTTGTATTTGGGATGATTTGCTTCGCCTGTTCGCTATCGCATTCTATGATGAAAAACAAGTAAAAATTGTTAAAACTACGATGCAAATTTATACGTGTTTATATATGAAGTTTCTCTGTTAATGACAGCAAAAACCCTGCTTATAAGTTTGCATCTAATATTGTTTAAAACAAGCATAGAATTTTTTCCTTCAGCCTTTTTCTTATTGTAATATTCTTTTAATTGAGGATCATACTTCAATGTGGTCATAGCGCACATTTGCAGCAAGGATTTTATTTTTTTATCAGCCATATGATTTACTTTAGTCCTGCCTTTTATACTAGAGCCGGAGCTGCATTCAAATGGGGCAACTCCAGAATAACAGGCAAATTGTCTCCAATTTTTAAAAGCCGTAAATCCTTTTGTGGCAATGATTAAATATATGCTGGTTTGTTCCCCTATTCCAGGAATGGTTCTGATGAGTTGAGTCTGTTTGTTCAACTGAGCATTTGCTTTGATGATTTCTTTCATCTTGGTTTCTATTTTGCGGATAGCATTTCTAATGGTTTTGGTTAAACTTTGATTGATTGATGATACTTCCTTGAAAACTTCTTTACTTGCAAAACCCTTATTTTCCTTAGTTGTTTCTAAAAGCAATAATGATTTAAGCATTTTTTCTCTTTCGGTATACAGAATTTTTAGTTTTTGAATGTCTATAGCTGTCAAAGTAAAAAGTTTGAGTTTGTCAATATTTCTATAGCTGTAATAGGCAATATCTTTAGCGTCTGATTTATCGGTTTTTCCTCTTGAAATCCCCTTTGATCTTTTTATTTCAACGGCTGGGACAATCCATAAATCTAACTTTAAATCCATTGAAGCAGACGAAAGATGATTGGTATAAACCCCTGTGTTTTCACAACAAAAAAGAGTTTGATTTATGTCAATCTTCTTGCTTAGATTTTTGACAAACAGACTAATGCTTTTTATGTTGTTTTCAACAACAAAATGTTCCGATTTCAAAGAAGAAACATCAAGAATAGTGATATCTAATTTTAGTTTTGAAATATCAATACCCACATAAAATAAATAGTTTTTCATAACTTTGGATTTAGGATAAACAAAAATGTTGAACTTCTTTAGAGCCTTTATTAGACCTTGATGTCTATCATTCTATTTGAAGCAATTCAACGGGTTCAAGGAGAAGGCAGAGGACTAATGCGATAGTTAAGTCTTAAGCTTAGCTCGGGTGAAAGTTCACCTCTGCTTTCCTTTGAATAAATTTAATGTTTTTTACTCTAACACAAAGTAAAGGCTCGAGTGGCAAATCCGAAGAATGGGCTTAATTTAGTCCGAATCCCGCTGTAGTGACAGAACGTTAGCAGTAATGTTGCCCGTGAAGAAGAACATATGATTAACAAAACCAAAATGGATTAATGAAAAAAATTAAAAACATTTTAATACTCATAATAAGTTCACAATTATTAATGAGTTGCGACCCTCCACACTTTATTGATTTTATAAATAAAACTGATTCAAATGTAAAAGTAAAGTTTAATCTAAATCCTAAAGTTGAGAATTATGATTTGGAAAGAATAACAACTAACGATTCTATAGTTTTTAACATAAAACCAAAAGACACAGCAAATTTGCATTTTGGAATCGGAAGTTGGTCAGACAAACAAATTGAAGAATTAACAAGTTCAATCAATAATATTGAAATAGAAACTCAAAATATTAAAACAATTTATAAAACAAAAAAATCTATAGACGATATTTTCAAAGAAAATCGACACGGATTTTGGTTTAAAACTAAAATAGAAATTAGCATTAAATAAAAAACACTACTGCCAACATCTACTACAACGGATTTGGGCAATTGGCTTAATGAAAAATGGTTTTGTATTTTGAAAATTTGTACTTAACCAAAAAAACAAATATTAATTTAATCCCAAATCCGCTGTATTAATAAAGCGTTGCTAGAAACAGAATTTATTAAAATAAGATTAATACTTCATGACCAAAATAGATTCCACCATTTTAAAACCAAAACGACATTTTGAAATCCTTGATGGGTTAAGAGGAATAGCAGCTTTGTCCATTGTACTTTTTCATTTTATGGAGATCGTTTATCAGCCTAGCAAAAATTTCATTGCGCATGGTTTTCTTGCGGTTGACTTTTTCTTTTGTTTGTCCGGATTTGTGATTGCCTATGCCTATCATCAGGAGCGTATTGAAAAAATGGGAATTGCAGCGTTTTTTAAAACAAGGCTCATCCGATTGCATCCTTTGGTTATTTTTGGTTCGGTCTTGGGTTTGTTGGCTTTTCTTTTTGATCCTTTTAGCAGTCATCCTGAAACCTACGAAACGGGTAAATTGATTCTGATATTTCTGGCTTCCGTATTTCTTGTTCCTTTTCAAGCAATGCCAGACCGATATTTCAACTTGTTCGGTTTAAATGCACCTGCTTGGTCTTTGTTTTGGGAATATGTTGCCAACATTCTGTATGCACTTTTTCTGTACAAATTGAGCCGTCGTTCGCTGTTTTTGCTAACTATTTTGGCTGGGGTAGGACTCTGTTTTGTCAGCTATCGTGCGGGAGGTTCCTTGCTGGGCGGATGGAATGGAGAAACCTTTTGGGATGGTGCTGCCCGTATTTCGTATTCTTTTTTAGTTGGGATGTTGATTTTTCGTTCCAATTGGATTATTAAATCAAAACTCGGTTTCATCAGTCTGTCTGTATTACTAATGTTGGCCTTTTTAATACCTTTTACGGAATGGAACTGGTTGACTGAACCTTTGGTGGTCTTGTTCTATTTTCCGTTGTTGATTGCATTGGGAGCCGGAGCTACGCTAACGGAAGGATTTAGAAAACTGTGCATCTTCTCCGGAAAAATATCGTATCCTTTATACATGACGCATTATGCAGTGATGTGGATATTCGCAAACTATTATACAACGTACAAACCAGAAACGACTGAGCTGTTTTTTATCATCTCAATAGGAACACTATTGTTGGTTGGCTTCGCTTATTTAACAATGGTTTTTTATGATATTCCAATCCGAAAGTATTTAACGGATAGGAGAAAGAAGGTTTAATTTTAAAACGGTTCTTTTATTTGGTATTAAAGAAATAAGCAAGTAGAATATCAAGAGATTTTTGAAAACGATACAATTATTAAAACAAAAAATGAACACTATAATTCTCAAAACGGAACGATTAATACTAAGACCAATCACATTATTGGATTTGGATTATGTTCACGAATTACATTCTTTGAAAGAAACAGATGAATTTAATACATTAGGAATTCCAAATAATATTGAAGAAACAAAACTACTTTTAGAAAAGTGGATTTTTGAAAACAATAAAGAACTTGCGACCCATTTTACTTTTGCGGTGGAATTAAATACCGGAAACCAAATGATAGGATTAATAGGAATCAATTTGGGGAAAGTAAAATATAAAAATGCCGAAGTTTGGTTCAAATTCCACAAAGACCATTGGAACAAAGGCTACGCTACTGAAGCGTTGAAAGAAATTCTCCGTTTTGGATTTGAAGGACTGAATTTGCATCGTATTGAAGCAGGTTGCGCAGTGGGAAATATTGGTTCTATCAGCGTTTTGGAAAAAACCGGAATGACAAGAGAAGCCCACACCCGAAAATTATTACCATTGTCATCTGGCTGGTCCGATAATTACGGTTACGCTATTTTAGCTACTGATTAGCCATTTGTCCAATCTAAAAAAGCAACTTTTTATATGAATCCAAGAATTGAAATACTACCGGAGAAAAAATTAATTGGCAAACGAATAACACTTTCGCTTTCCAATAATAAAACTGCAGAACTTTGGAAAAGTTTTATGCCCAGACGAAAGGAAATCCAAAATAATATTGGTGCCGATTTGTATTCCATGCAAAAATATGATGCGTCGTATTTTAATACTTTTAACCCCAATACTGAATTCGAAAAATGGGCAGCCGTTGCTGTAACTGATTTTAATGAAATTCCAGAAGCCATGGAACCGATTATTTTGGCTGGAGGATTGTATGCGGTTTTTGTTCACAAAGGAGATGTATCGACCGCTTCAAACACATTTCAGTATATTTTTGGAACTTGGTTGCCCAACTCTGAATACGTTTTGGATGACAGATTCCATTTTGAATTATTAGGGGAAAAATACAAGAATAACGATCCCAGTTCCGAAGAGGAAATTTGGATTCCAATCCAACTGAAATAATTTTCGAAATTAATTATCAAAAAGAAAAATGGTATAAATGACAAAACCACTGCCGGTACAAAAAGCAGTGGTTTTGAAACAAACAGGAATCAATAATAATTAGTCAAGCAATCTCATTATTGCCAGCCACCACCAAGGGCCCTGTACAATTGAATTATCGCTTTATATTGTTGGAATTTATTGTCTATCAAGCTTAGTTCCGCATTCAAAGCATTGTCTTTTACAGTCAAAACTTCTAAATAATTGGCTAAACCGTACGTCAACAATTCATCCGAATAATCAGTGGCTTTATTCAAAGCATCGACTTGTTTTTCTCTAACGGTGAGTTTATATGTTTCATTATTGTATTGTGCCAATGCATCCGAAACTTCTTTTCCAGCAGTTAATAACGACTGCTCAAACTGAAGATAGGCTTTTTCCTGATTGGCTTTTGCAATTTCGAACCTCGTTTTAATTTGTCTTTGATTGAAAATAGGTTGCGTTAATCCCGTAACTATATTTGCAAAAATCGAATTGGCACTAAACCATTCTTTTAAATCAATACTCTGAAGTCCGCCTGTTGCAGTAAGTTTTAATGTTGGATAAAAATTACTTTTGGCAACATTTGTCTGTTCAAAATTTGAAATCAAGTTGTATTCAGCGGCAATCACGTCAGGTCTGTTTCGCAACAATGTCGCAGGCACACCAAGTGTAATTGTTGGTTGTATGGATTGTGACTCAAATGTGCTTCTTTCTATTTTAGCGGAACCTTCACCCATAAGAATACTCATGGTATTTTCAAGAATGATAATGCTATTTTTTAAATCGGCAATGATAATTTCGGTAGCATATTTCTGTGCTTCGGTTTGCTTCACGCCAACTTCGGTTACATTTCCTGCTTTTTTTAATGCAACAATAGTTTCAACACTTTGGTTTCTGTTAACCAATGTTTTCTCCGCTAATTTTATTTGTGCATCAACCGAAAGCAATTGATAATACGTAGCTGCAATGTTAGCAATCAATTGCGTTTTCACAGCTTGATTTGCAGCTGTTGTTTGTAGATAAGCAGCATTTACAGCACGCTTATTACTTCTTATTTTCCCCCAAATATCAGCTTCCCAAGAAAGACTTCCTGTAAATTGATATTGATCGGTACTTCTGTCTTGCAGCAATGCTCCAAACTGACTGTTCTTAGAAAGTTCTTGGTGCGTCCAATCGGCACCTGCAGAAAGAGTAGGGAAGTATCCCGCTTTTCCTTGTTTCATGGTTGCTTCTGCCGCTGCAATATTTTGCATGGCAATTTTGATATCAAGGTTGTTTTCTAATCCTTTTTTGATGTATCCCTGCAAAAGAGGATCTGTGAAAACATTGTTCCAAGCTACATTCGCAAGTGAAATGGTGTCGGTGGAAACCACTTCATTTCGATACAAATTTTCCGTTTTTAATTCCGGTCGTTTGTAATCTTTGGCGACAAAGCAAGACTGCATCAGTATTGCTGTAACTCCCAAGAGTGTGATTCTGTATATATTATTTTTCATTTTTTTCATCTAAAAGTGTAACATCTGATTCCTGATTTTCTACAGGAAGTGGTTTTGTAGAAATTTTTTCCTGCAGGGTTTGGAAAACGATAAACAATACCGGAATAACAAATACCCCAAAAATGGTTCCGATTAACATTCCGCCAATTGCTCCAGTTCCAATAGCATTGTTTCCAACAGCTCCAGCTCCTTTAGCTAACATTAAAGGCAATAATCCGAAGATAAATGCAAATGATGTCATCAAAATAGGACGTAAACGGGCAACAGCACCATGAATAGCAGCTTGCGTAATACTCATTCCTTTTTTCCTGGAATCTACAGAAAACTCGACTATCAAAATGGCGTTTTTAGCGAGCAATCCAATAAGCATAATAAGTGTTATTTGTAAGTAAATGTTGTTACTCACATTGAATAAATAAGCAAATAGATAAGCTCCTGCTAAACCAATAGGCAATGAAATTAATACGGCAAAAGGCAACATATAACTTTCATATTGAGCGGCTAACAAGAAATATACAAAAACCAAGCACAATAAGAAAATATATAATGTCTGACCGCCTGCACTAATTTCCTCACGAGTCATTCCTGAATACTCGTAACCATATCCAACAGGTAAGCTTTGACTTGCCACTTCTTCAACTGCTTTAATCGCATCACCAGAACTGAAACCTTCATTTGGTGCACCAGTGATTTTTACCGATGTAAATAAATTGAAACGTTCAATTGCCTGTGGACCAAATACTTTTACTAAAGTCACAAATTGTGAAATAGGAGCCATCTGACCGGTATTATTTCTAACCAATACTTTATTCAATGATTCAGGATTACTTCTAAACTCAGGATCAGATTGGTAAACTACTCGATATTGTTTTCCAAATTTGTTAAAATTAGAGGCATAAACTCCACCATAATAGCCTTGCATGGTTCCTAAAATATCAGTTACTGTTAAACCTGATTTTTTTATGGCAGCAACATTCAAATCAATTCGGTATTGCGGGTAATTTGGAGAAAAAGAAGTAGCAGCATATTTGATTTCGGGACGGCTGTTTAAAGCGGCCAAAAATTTATTATTTACTTCACTTAACTCTTGGATAGAACCTCCTTTTTGATCTTGCAATTGAAATTCAAAACCATTGGTGAAACCAAAACCAACAAGAGTAGGACGAGCAAAATAGAGTACTTTCGCATCTTTAATTGCAGCGGTACGCTTAAATAGTTCAGCTACAACAGCTGTTATTTCCTGATTGGCATCTTTACGTTCTGCCCAGGTTTTCAATTTTACAATGACCATTCCGTAGTTACTACCAGTACCACTTATTAAACTACGACCTGAAATACGAAGCACTTCTTTTATTTCTGGAATGTCTTTTACTTTATTTTCAATTTGCAACAATACTTCCTCAGTTCTTTCTAATGAAGTTCCGGGTGGAAGTGAAACATCCGAAAGAATGGCACCTGTATCTTCACCAGGTACAAAAGCCTTTGGTGTAATATTTAATAACAAGATAAAAATCCCTGCAAAAACCGCAATTCCTAAAAAGGCTAACCATTTGCGTTTTATAAAAAACTCAACTGATCTTTTGTATTTGGCGGTTGTTGTTTCAAATCCAGCATTAAATGCAGTGTAAAAACGCTCCATAAAACCCTTTTTCTTGGAACTTTTATCGTGTTCTTTTAAGAAAATAGCACATAATGCAGGAGAAAGCGTTAAGGCGTTAATAGCTGATAATACAATTGAAACGGCTAAAGTTAATCCAAACTGTTTGTAGAAAACTCCTGCAGAACCACTGATAAATGATACAGGAATAAATACCGCCGACATAACAAGTGTAATGGAAATAATAGCACTACTTATATCTTGCATGGCACTGTGAGCCGCTTTTTTTGGATCGTGTTCTCCAGCTTCCATTTTGGCATGGACGGCTTCGACCACTACAATCGCATCATCAACCACAATTCCGACGGCAAGTACTAAGGCAAAAAGCGTTAATAAGTTAATGGTAAAGCCAAATAGACTTAGGAAAAAGAAAGTTCCCACAATAGCCACAGGTACAGAAATTGCAGGTATAAGAGTTGATCTCCAATCTTGTAAGAAGATAAAAACTACAATAAATACTAATAAAAAGGCTTCTATTAAGGTATGAATCACTTTTGTGATAGATTCATCTAAGAAGTCATTTGCATTAATTAATGTCGCGTATTTTACCCCTTTAGGGAAATTTACTTCTGCTTGATCCAATACTTTTAAGGATCCTTCAATTACTTCTTGTGCATTAGATCCTGCAGTTTGTGCAATAGCAATTGCAATAGATTTGTTCCCGTTTGTATAGGCATTACTGGCATAATTTACAGCTCCCAATTCAATTTTTGCAACATCACCTAGCTTAAGGATTTCTCCATTTTCGGTTGAACGAACAATAATTTCTTCAAACTCTTTTGCATTTTGTAAACGCCCTTTGTATTTTAATGTATATTGAAACGATTGGTCGCCACTTTCACCCAATTGACCCGGAGCTGCTTCAATATTTTGCTCAGCTAATAACGTTGTAATATCCGAAGGAACCAGTCCATAAGCTCCCATTACATCTGGCTTAAGCCAAATACGCATAGAGTAGTCTTTTTGACCAAAAATCATTGCTTCTCCAACTCCGGCTACACGTTTTATTTTTGGTAAAATATTGATGTTAGCATAATTTTGAAGAAAAACATCGTCATAATCAGGGTTTTCACTGTACAGTGATAAAATCAAAATATTATCACTTTGTCTCTTTGAAGTTGTAACACCGGCTCTTGTAACTTCTTGAGGCAATAAAGGTGTAGCACGTGATACACGATTTTGTACATTCACAGCTGCTAAATCAGGATTTGTACCTAATTTAAAGTATATATTAATGGAAGCAGAACCATCATTATTTGATGTAGAAGTCATATAAGTCATGTCTTCAACACCGTTGATTTGTTCTTCTAATGGAATTACTACCGAGTTCATTACAACTTCGGCACTTGCTCCTTGATAATTTGCTGATACAGTTACCGTAGGTGGCGCTATTTCTGGATATTGAGATACTGGAAGTGAGGTTAATCCTAAAACTCCCAAAATTACGATGATAATAGATACCACCGTTGACAATACCGGTCTGTCAATGAATTTTGAAAACATATTTTGTTATTTATTCAATAGTTAGTTTGTCAATTATTTTTTTGTTGGATTGATTATCGTATTAAAATCAACTACTTCAGGTTTAATAAGGGTTCCTTCAGTTACAATCCCAACTCCTTCAATAAGTATTTTATCGTTAATATTTAATCCGCTATCAACTACAAAAAATTTGCCTCCAGGAATTGCACGCACTTCAATTGGAACAGCTTTCACTTTGTTATCTTTATCCACAACAAGTGCCACACGCTTGTCTTGTAATTCTAATGAAGCATTTTGTGGGATAATAATAACATCTTCTAAATCTGTTGGGATTTGAATAGTTCCACTTCCTCCAGAACGCAATAATTTATTCCCGTTTGGAAAACTTGCCCTTACATTAAAGGAACCTGTTGCTGCATTGGCTTGTCCGCTAAAGGTTTCAATTTTACCCTTTTGTTCATATTGCATACCATTGCTCAAAACTAAGTTTACAGCTTTCATTTTGTTTATTTTTTCTTGAAAAGACTTTCCTTGAGCATGCATCATGATGTCCAATTGTTCTTTTTCATTTACTGAAAAATAGGCATAAATGGTACTCACATCTGAAATGCGAGTTAAAGGCTCGACTGTTTGACTGCTGACATAACTTCCCAGTCTTAAAGGTAAAGTTCCCACAATTCCATTAACCGGACTTTTTATGGTAGCATAATTAATTCTGGCAACGATACTTTGATAAGTACTTTTAGCGCTAGCTAAATTTGCTTTTGCAGTTTCTAATTGAACATCACTGATTATTTTTCTTTCTACCAAAGGGATTAAACGATTTACTTCCACTTGAGCAGCAGCAACTTTTGCTTTTGCAGCTCCAGCTTCTTGGGTTGCCGTTTGTGTCTCTAATTTAAAAAGCAATTGACCTTTTTTAACTTCTTGACCTTCTTGGACATATATTTTTTCAATATATCCATCTACTTTTGCGCGAATGTCAATATCTGTAACACCTTCTAAACTAGCAGGATATTCAGCTAATAAAGTGGTATTAGATGTTCCTATTTCGACAACTTTATAGGGCATTACAGGAGGAGCTGTTGGAGCGGTTTCTTTTTTACAGGAGAGCAAGCTTATTGATAACAAAATTGCACTTATAAAATATTTCTTTTTCATACGGGACTATTTTCTAAAATTGATTAATTATTATTTTAACTGTTATTTCTTTCTATTTCTTTGAATTTTTCGATTGTCTTAATTAAAAGTTCCTCTACTTCGCAAACGTGTGCCTTGTAGGCCTTGACATTTTCCATATTGCATCGTTCTTCAGTACACGAAATAGTTTGCTCTCTGTAAGAGATTAATTTGTCTATTATCTTTTTTTCAAAATCCAGGATTTTGATATAATTTGTTAATCTTTCACTGAATTGGGAAGGCTTAAAATATTTTTTTCGATCACCACATAAAGTGTAGTAATTTATTTTATCCATTTTTAGAAGCAGATTCAAGTTGGTTGAAATAGAGCTTTTACTGGCCCCAAGTTTTTCTACTATCTCTTCAAATGTTAACCCGGTTTTGCAACCATCAATTATTAGTAATCCTAAAATTCTGGAACCTAGTGGCGGTAAATTGTATAATAACTCAAAATGAATTCCGAACATCTCGATAAGTTCTTCTCTCTCTTTTTGTATTGCAGCCATGATTTTTTTTGCAAAATTAAAGTTAGTTCGTAATTTACCGAACTAAACGAACTTAAAATTATGTTAATTTTTTAAGAAAACGATTTCTTTGGAATTGTCAGCCTTTGGAATAAAAATCTAAAGTTTAACCATCAATTAGTTATATTTAAATTAAAAGTTAGTTCGTGAAAAAAAAATGCTTAATATTGAAAAGAGAACAATTATGCTATATTTATATTTTTTTAAACCAAATGAATTTAACTATGAAATCTAAAAACTTCAAGAACTCTTTTTTAATGATTGCCTTATTTTCTGCAACGGCAGCTATGGCGCAACACAAATATGTGAATACTCCACCTGAGGTTTCCCCAATGCCAATGAAACCCGAAATGACGGAAATTTGGGAACCGGAAGTAAAAGTAATAACGCCAGCTAAAACTCTTGGAAGTGCGCCTTCGGATGCGATTATTTTATTTGACGGTAAAAACTTAGACCAATGGGTAAGTCAAAAAGATGCAAGCAAACCTGCTGGATGGAAAATTGTTGACAAAGATTATATGGAAGTTGTTCCGGGTTCTGGAGCGATTCAAACTAAAATGGCTTTTGGTGATTGCCAGTTGCACTTGGAGTGGAGCGCACCGGATGTTGTTTTAGATGGAGGACAGGCTAGAGGAAATAGTGGTGTCTTTTTCCAAAACAGATACGAATTGCAAATATTGGATTCCTACAATAACAGAACATACAATAATGGTCAAGCCGGAAGTATTTATAAAGACCATCCACCATTGGTAAACGCTGTAAAAACGCCATTGGAATGGAATATTTATGATGTAATCTACACTGCACCAAGATTCAAAGCTGATGGCAAGATTGATGCTCCGGCGAGAATTACCGTATTTTTGAATGGTGTTTTGGTACAAAATAACACTACAATAAATGGGTTGACTCTTTATATTGGTTTGCATAATTATCCTTCATCTCATGGTGATGATGTTATTTCGCTTCAAGATCATGATTCTAAAAATCAATTCAGAAATATTTGGATTAGAAAACTTTAAAAAATTATACTAACGGAGCGCTTCAAACGCTCCGTTTTTTTTGGCTCCAAATCACAATTAGGAACAACTCTGTTTTGAAATCTAATTTACTTATATTTGTTGACCTTAAAAACAAACTTAATAGTGAGTCAAATCAATAAGCTTAAAATATTCAATGATCCCATTTATGGGTTTATTACCATTCCAAATGCCTTAATCTACGATTTAGTTCAGCATCCTTATTTTCAACGTTTGCGTCGAATTTCTCAAATGGGATTATCGTATTTAGTATATCCTGGCGCAAATCACACCCGTTTTCATCATGCTTTAGGTTGTATGCATTTGATGCAAAAAGCGGTAGATGTATTGCGTTTTAAAGGCGTTTTAATATCTCCCGAAGAAGAAAACGCATTATATATTGCTATTTTGTTGCATGATATAGGTCACGGACCGTTTTCACATGCTATGGAAAAAAGCATTGTTGAAGATGTACATCACGAAGAAATCTCTTTGCTATTTATGAACCAATTGAATGTAGAATTTAACGGTCAGTTAAGTTTGGCAATTCAGGTTTTTAAAGGGGAATACAACAGAAAATTTATGTTACAGTTGATTTCCAGTCAATTGGACATGGATCGAATGGATTATTTGAAACGCGATAGCTTTTATTCTGGAGTGGCAGAAGGAAATGTCAACTCGGAACGATTGATTCAAATGATGAATGTCGTGGACGATTATTTGGTAATTGAAGAAAAAGGAATTTACTCTGTAGAGAAATTTTTGATGTCCAGACGATTGATGTATTGGCAGGCGTATTTACACAAAACCAGTTTGGTAGCAGAGTTAATTTTGATGAAAATCTTAAAACGCGCCAAAGAATTGACTTTAAAAGGAGTGCAATTACCATGCAGCGAGCCTTTATTGTTTTTTATGCAAAACAAAGTAACCATAGATACTTTTGATGCTGAAACCTTGGATTTATTTGCTCAATTAGATGATTTTGATATTATTGGCGCATTAAAAGCTTGGCAAAAACAAGATGATTTTATATTATCATCTTTAAGCAAAATGATTGTCAATCGGGATTTATTAAAAATAAAACTAACTAGTGAAAAAGTAGCGATTGAAGAATTGCATCCACTAAAGGAGCGTTTTGCATTGGAAAATAATATTTCATTATTAGAAACTAATTATTTTATTTTTAAAGGCAAAATAAAAAATCAAGCGTATAGCAAAGAAGCCGAACCGATACGAATTTTGAAAAAAGACAGCACAATTGAGGATGTTATAGAATCTTCTGACCAGCTGAATTTAAAATCGTTATCTAAATTAGTGACTAAATATTATATCTGTTTCCCAAAACAACTGCTATAAAAAGGTCATTTAAAATCTATTTTTTTATATTTTTGTCGCAATGAAATTTACAGCAGAACAAATAGCGGGGATTTTAGAAGGTGAAGTTGTTGGGAATCCCAAGGCGGAAGTTTTTAGATTGTCAAAAATCGAAGAAGGCAGTGAGGGATCGCTAACTTTTTTATCAAATCCTAAATATCTTAATTATATATATTCTACAAAAGCCTCAGTAACAATTGTTAATGACACTTTTGTGCCAGAATCACCTTTAACCACTACATTAATAAAAGTGGAAGATGCGTATGCCGCATTTTCTAAATTATTGGAGTTTTACAATCAGGTGAAATTGAATAAAAATGGAATTGAGCAACCTTCTTTCCTTTCAGAAAGTGTAAAATACGGAGATAAGTTATATCTTGGTAGCTTTAGTTATGTGGGTGAGAATGTAGTTTTGGGTGAAAATGTAAAAATATATCCTAATTGTTTCGTGGGGGATAATGTGGTAATAGGGGATAATGTAATATTGTTCGCTGGCGCAAAAATATATTCGGAGACTGTAATTGGGAATAATTGTACCATTCATTCCGGTGCTATAATAGGCGCTGATGGTTTTGGTTTTGCACCTAATCCAGACGGAACCTACACTAAGATTCCGCAGATAGGTAATGTAATTATTGAAGATAATGTAGATATAGGCTCATGTACTACAATAGACAGAGCTACAATGGGGTCAACAATTATTAGAAAAGGAGTAAAGCTTGACAATCAAATTCAGATTGCCCATAATGTAGAAATTGGTGAGAACACCGTAATTGCTGCTCAAACAGGAGTTGCAGGTTCTACAAAAATTGGAAAAAGTGGTATGATTGGTGGACAAGTTGGAATCTCTGGACATTTAACTATTGGTAATAATGTTCGAATCCAAGCGCAATCAGGTGTGGGACGTAATATAAAAGATGATGAAATCTTGCAAGGAAGCCCTACATTTGGATACAATGATTTTAGTAAATCATATGTTCATTTTAAGAATTTGCCTAAAATTGTTGCAGAAATAGAAGAATTAAAAAAACAAATATTAAACCAAAAAAATGGAAACAATGGTTAAACAGAAGACCATCAAAACAGAAATTTCGCTAACTGGAGTTGGATTACACACAGGAAAAGAAGTAAAAATGACTTTTAAACCTGCTCCAGTAAATAATGGTTTTACTTTTGTTCGAGTAGATCTGGAAGGACAACCTATTATTGAAGCAGATGCTAATTATGTTGTAAACACGCAAAGAGGAACCAATTTAGAAAAATTAGGCGTAAAAATTCAGACACCTGAACATGTTTTAGCAGCACTAATTGGTTGCGATTTAGATAATGTAATCATCGAATTGAATGCTTCTGAACTTCCTATTATGGATGGTTCTTCAAAATATTTTGTTGAAGCGCTTGAAAAAGCAGAAATTGAAGAACAAAACGCTAAAAGAAATGTATATGTAGTAAAAGAAGTAATTTCTTTTACAGATGAAGCTTCTGGAAGTGAAATATTGGTAATGCCAAACGATCATTATTCAGTTACTGCAATGGTAGATTTTGGTACTAAAATACTTGGTACTCAAAATGCTACAATGAAAAGCATCTCAGATTTTAAAACGGAAATATCGGAGTCTAGAACCTTCAGTTTTTTACATGAATTAGAATCATTGTTAGAAAATGGTTTGATAAAAGGTGGCGATTTAAATAATGCTATTGTATACGTAGATAAAGAAATATCGGCAGCTACAATGGAAAATTTAAAAGTTGCTTTTGGAAAAGACGAAATTACAGTTAAACCAAATGGAATTTTAGACAATCTTACTTTGCATTATCCAAATGAAGCGGCAAGACACAAATTACTTGATGTAGTAGGTGATTTAGCTTTAATTGGAACAAGAATTCAAGGTAAAGTAATTGCTAATAAACCAGGACATTTTGTAAATACACAGTTTGCCAAAAAAATGGCAAAAATCATAAAAATCGAACAAAGGAATTATGTTCCTGTTTATGATTTACATCAAGAACCTTTGATGGACATTCATAAAATTATGGCTGTTTTACCTCATAGGCCACCGTTTTTATTGATTGACAGAATCATTGAAATGTCTGAAACCCATGTTGTGGGGATGAAAAATGTTACAATGAATGAGAATTTCTTTGTGGGACATTTTCCTGAAGCTCCAGTAATGCCGGGTGTTTTAATTGTTGAAGCAATGGCACAAACGGGTGGAATTCTAGTTTTAAGCACAGTTCCGGATCCTGAAAATTATTTGACTTATTTTATGAAAATAGATAATGTTAAATTCAAACATAAAGTATTGCCTGGTGATACCTTAATTTTTAAGTGTGATTTAATTACGCCTATCAGAAGAGGAATTTGTCACATGCAAGCAAATGCTTACGCAAATGGAAAACTAGTTGCTGAAGCAGAATTAATGGCACAAATTGCTAAGAAACAGTAATTTTTTTGTTGATTTGGTTAATCGTGTATTCGGTTAATCGATTAAACAGTTAAACGATTAAACAAAGAATATGAATCAACCACTAGCCTATGTTCATCCAGGCGCCAAAATCGCCAAAAATGTTGTCATTGAACCATTTACAACCATTCACAATAATGTAGTTATTGGGGACGGAACTTGGATTGGTTCGAATGTTACCATAATGGAAGGCGCAAGAATTGGAAAAAATTGTAATATATTCCCTGGTGCAGTTATTTCGGCAGTTCCACAGGATTTAAAATTTGGTGGAGAAGATTCTTTAGCAATAATTGGAGACAATTGTACCATCAGAGAATGTGTAACTATCAATAGAGGAACAATTGCATCCGGACAAACTACTTTAGGGAATAATTGTTTGGTAATGGCAACTGCACACATTGCTCATGATTGTCATATTGGCGATAATGCAATTATTGTAAATGGAGTAGCTTTGGCAGGTCACGTTACTGTAGGTAAATTTGCGGTTATCGGTGGATTGGCAGCAATACATCAATTTATTCAAATTGGTGATCATGCCATGATATCAGGTGGATCTTTGGTAAGAAAAGATGTTCCTCCTTATACAAAAGCAGCAAAAGAACCGTTGTCGTATGTTGGAATTAACTCTGTTGGATTGAGAAGACGCGGTTTTACAACTGAAAAAATCAGAGAAATTCAAGATATTTATAGAATTCTATACCAAAAAAATTACAATACAACTCAAGCTTTGGGTATTATTGAAGCAGAGATGGAAGCGACACCGGAAAGAGATGAAATCATTGATTTTATTCGAAATTCATCAAGAGGAGTAATGAAAGGATATTCTGGAAACTACTAAAAAAAGTAGTTTTTAGTTACCAAAAAATAAAAATAGTAATAAAAATAAAAAAATAATGGCATCTACATCAGATATTAAAAACGGATTGTGTATTAAATACAACAACGATATTTACAAAATCATTGAATTTCTTCATGTAAAACCAGGAAAAGGTCCTGCTTTTGTTAGAACTAAACTTAGAAGTTTAACTAACGGGAAAGTTTTGGATAACACTTTTTCTGCGGGTCATAAAATTGAAGAAGTTAGAGTAGAAAACCATAAATTCCAGTTTTTGTACCCAGAAGGTGATCAATTTCATTTTATGAATACAGAGACTTTCGAACAAATTACTTTAAACAAAAACATTTTAGACTCACCAGATTTATTGAAAGAAGGAGAAAATGTAATGGTAAGCATCAATACTGAGACTGATTTACCGCTTTCAGTAGATATGCCAGCTTCAGTTATTCTTGAAGTGACATACGCTGAGCCAGGAATTAAAGGAAATACTGCTACAAATGCAACAAAATCAGCAACTGTTGAAACGGGTGCATCTGTAAATGTCCCTTTGTTTATTAATGAAGGAGATAAAATTAAAATTGATACTGCATCAGGTTCTTACATGGAACGAGTTAAAGAATAGTTTACAGTAATCAGTGTTCAGTAATCAGATATACTGGACACTGATTGCTGAACACTGAATACTAAATAAATGAAATTCCAAAAAGTTTACTCTTTAGAAGCAATTGCAAATATCATCGGCTGTGAATATGTTGGTGATAAAGATTTTCCAGTGACTGGAATGAATGAAATACATGTTGTTGAATCTGGAGATATTGTTTTTGTGGATCATCCTAAGTATTATGACAAGGCATTAAACTCTGCAGCGACTGTTGTTTTAATCAATAAAAATGTAGCTTGTCCAGATGGAAAAGCATTGTTGATTTCTGAAGATCCTTTTAGGGATTTTAATAAATTAACAAACTATTTCAAGCCATTTCAGTTTTCGAATGTTTCTATAGCTGCTTCAGCTTCAATAGGAGAAGGAACTGTAATACAGCCTAATACGTTTGTTGGAAATCATGTTGTTATTGGAAAGAATTGTTTGATTCATTCTAATGTTTCCATTTATGATTATACCGTAATAGGCGATAATGTAATGATTCATGCAGGAACTGTTCTTGGTGCTGATGCGTTTTATTATAAAAAACGTCCTGAAGGATATGATCAATTACTTTCCGGTGGAAGAGTAGTCATCAAAGATAATGTGGGAATAGGAGCGCTTTGTACAATTGACAAAGGTGTGACTGGCGATACAACTATTGGCGAAGGCACAAAAATTGACAATCAAGTACATGTTGGCCATGATACCGTTATTGGCAAAAAATGTTTAATTGCTTCACAAACCGGAATTGCGGGTTGTGTCATTATTGAAGACGAAGTTACTATTTGGGGACAAGTAGGAACCACAAGCGGAATCACAATAGGAGCGAAGGCAGTTATTCTTGGTCAAACCGGAGTTACAAAATCAGTTGAAGGAGGAAAGTCTTATTTTGGTACACCAATAGAAGAATCAAGAGAAAAATTGAAACAACTGGCTAATATCAAGAAGATACCAGAAATTCTTAATAAACTAAAGTAATATGTCTGCTAAAGAAATCGTTCAGAAATTTTACAAATCAGATGCTCTTATTGACAGCGAAGTCATAAAAGATTTTTTGCATCCTGAAGTTATTGTTGAATGGAACAGCAGTAAGGGATTGGTTCAATTGGATTATAATTCTTTATTGAGTCTGTCTAATGATTTGAGTAAAGCCTACGTTCGTTCAAAGGTTAGAATTAGCCATATTGTAAGTGAAAATGATACCATTTCGGTGCGTTATTCTCATTTTGTGAAAACGATTGAGAATCCTAGAGAAGAAATGTTATTGGCGCATTTTATGGTTATTTGGCAAATAAAAGACAATAAACTATTTCGAGGGTATCAAATGAGTCAATTATCATAATTTAGTGTCAAAAAACTGAATACTGAATACTGATTACTGATTACTATTTTATACTTTTGCATAACAATTTTAAAAACTACATAAAAAATATATCATGAGTGTTTTAGTTAATAAAGATTCCAAAATAATTGTTCAAGGTTTTACAGGAAGCGAAGGAACTTTCCATGCTTCTCAAATGATTGAGTACGGTACTAACGTTGTTGGTGGTGTAACTCCAGGAAAAGGGGGAACTACTCACTTAGACAGACCAGTTTTCAATACTGTAAAAGATGCTGTAGAACAAGCAGGAGCTGATACAACTATCATTTTTGTTCCGCCGGCTTTTGCTGCTGATGCAATTATGGAAGCTGCAGATGCTGGAATTAAAGTAATTATTGCAATTACTGAAGGAATTCCTGTTGCTGACATGATAAAAGCAAATAGTTATGTTAAAGAAAGAAACGCAAGATTAATCGGTCCAAACTGCCCTGGAATTATTACTCCGGGTGAAGCTAAAGTTGGTATTATGCCAGGTTTTGTTTTCAAAAAAGGAACTGTTGGTATTGTTTCTAAATCTGGAACATTAACCTACGAAGCAGCTGACCAAGTAGTAAAACAAGGATTAGGAATCACTACTGCAATTGGTATTGGTGGAGACCCAATCATTGGAACAACTACAAAAGAAGCTGTTGAATTATTGATGAATGACCCAGAAACAGAATGTATCGTAATGATAGGTGAAATCGGTGGACAATTAGAAGCTGATGCTGCTCATTGGATCAAAGCGGATGGTAACCGTAAGCCAGTAGTTGGTTTCATTGCAGGAGTTACTGCTCCTCCAGGACGTACAATGGGACATGCAGGTGCTATCGTTGGTGGATCTGACGATACTGCTGAAGCTAAAAAACAAATCATGAGAGAATGTGGAATTCACGTGGTAGATTCTCCAGCTGAAATTGGTAAAAAAGTAAAAGAAGTTTTAGGTTAATCTAAACTCTAATTAAATATTTTAAAAGCCTCACAATTTGTGGGGCTTTTTTATTATAAATTGAATTAAAGAAATATCTTTGCACTTTATTAAATGCATCTGTTTTTAAGATGTAATCCTAATAAAAACAAACATAAACGAATGGTTTCTAATGGACCTCACGATTTTGTGGGGTATTTTTTTGTCGAAGCCAGTTCAAATAAAAATAAAATAATATGTACAAAGAGTTAAAAAAATTCAAAGTTAGCAATCAGTTTTCATTTACTACAGAAGATAGTTTAGCAGAAGTTTGCAATGCATCAGAAGGATCTGGAGTATTTTTAGTGTATTCAGTAGGAGATGAAAAAGAGTTAATTATGGTTGGTTCTACTGGAACTGTTCAAAATAACGGAACTTTGAAAATTAAAAATGGTGGTTTAAAAGACAAAATTGTTGAAGGACACCAATTTGCTAAAACTGGAAGAAAATATTCTTGGCCTGCACAAATGAAAATCGAAGACATCAGTACACTAGAAGTGGTTTGGTATGAGACATTCAACGATAAGACAAAAGTGATTCCAACATTTGTAGAAGGACAAGTTTTACAAAACTTCCTTGACGAAAATGGAAGACTGCCAAGATGGAATGTAGCTTTTTAATTATTTAAAGTCTGCCTTTAATATCTTAATTATAATCGCGCTACATTTTCATGTGGCGCTTTTTTTTGAATTATCTTTTTTTGGAATAAAATTAGGCTAATTTCATAAATAATTAATTACTTTTGCACCCGTTATCACGAATCCTTCAATAGGATAGCAACCTGCAACAACAAGCAAGGTGCTAAAACGATAAGCCAAATCCTTTGGAAAAAATGTTGTTGACATTCCCATATTTAGCTTTGTTTTTCGTCATAATTTTTAATTTTAAATTATTTTTATGACTTTATTTTCAAAAGAAAAAGGAAATGCCTTTGCCTTGATTCCTTTATTGGTTTTTATTTTTACTTTTTTAGGAGCAGGAATTGTTCTGAATGATTTTTATGCTTTTCCATCGCCAGTGGCAGTTGTAGTTGGTATCATAGCAGCCTTTTTACTTTTCAAATCCACTACTGATGAAAAAGTTGCTACATTGATTGCAGGATGTGGTGAAAGTAAAATCATGACCATGTGTTTAATTTATTTGCTAGCAGGAGCCTTCGCAGTAGTAAGTAAAGCGATGGGTGGAGTTGATGCTGTCGTGAATCTTGGAATAAATACTATTGATGTTGCTTATTTTCCTTTAGGAATTTTCTTGATTGCTTCTTTTTTATCAACTGCTACAGGAACATCAGTGGGTGCAATTGTAGCTATTGGCCCGATAGCTGTCGCTTTAGCTGATAAAAGCGGTGCTTCATTACCTTTAATTTCAGGCGCTTTATTAGGTGGCTCTATGTTAGGTGATAATCTTTCGATGATTTCTGATACTACCATCGCAGCAACGCAGTCATTGGGATGTGATCTAAAGGACAAGTTCAAGATTAACTTATTTATTGCCTTTCCTGCTGCAATTTTGACTATTATGGTTTTCTTTTATCTTGGTTTAAACTCGGATATTGTGACTGTTGCCATTGCAAAAAATGATTTTTCCTGGATTGCAATTGTACCTTATATATTAGTAATAGTATTGGCGGTAGTAGGTGTTAATGTATTTTCAACATTGCTTATTGGAACTTTATTGGCAGGAATCATAGGTTATTTTAGTGGTTCGTTTACGTTAATGGAGTTCACTCAAAAGATATATGAAGGCTTTATCAGTATGACTGATATTTTCTTATTATCAATGCTTACTGGAGGTTTAGCAGCTATGGTAGATAAAGCGGGTGGAATAACGTATTTATTAGTTCAAATTAAAAAAAGAATTAAAAGTAAAAAATCAGCTCAAGCGGGAATTGGTGCTTTAGTGGGTTTTGCTAATTTAGCAATAGCGAACAACACGGTTTCTATTGTAATTACAGGACCTATTGCCAAAGAAATTAATGATGAATATGGATTGAATCCTAGAAAAACGGCTGCAATTCTGGATATTTTTTCGTGTATAATTCAAGGAGTTTTACCGTATGGCGCTCAAGTATTGCTTATATTGAGCTACGCTAATGGAAAATTAGATTTCTTTGACTTAATTAGTAATGCTTGGTACCATTTATTTTTACTAATTTTCACATTGGTGGCTATTTATATTTCGTTTTGGGACAAATGGACAAAGCGATTCTTTAAAATTTAAGAATTGAATTTTTGATTGTAATTGCTTTTGAATTTTTTTTAAAAAGGGAATTATTATATATTTGACGGGTGTAAGATAGCCCTGATAGTAGTGAAAATCCTTTTATGTGAACGTTAGTGTTCATAAAAGATTGAAGCGGATAGCAGGATTAGCTTCAAATAAAATTTAAACTAATTTTTGAATATGAAATTACTAGAAGGAAAAGTTGCCATAATTACAGGTGCAAGCCGCGGAATTGGAAAAGGAATTGCAGAAGTTTTTGCAAAACATGGTGCAAATGTTGCATTTACATACAGTTCGTCAGTGGAATCAGCTTTGGCTCTTGAAAATGAATTGAACGCTCTTGGAATTAAAGCCAAAGGATATCAATCTAACGCAGCCGATTTTAATGAAGCGCAAACTTTTGTAGATGCAGTTTTGGCTGAATTTGGAACGGTTGATATTTTAATTAATAACGCTGGGATTACCAAAGACAACCTTTTGATGCGTATGTCCGAAGAAGATTTTGACAAAGTGATGGATGTCAATTTGAAATCGGTTTTTAATATGACCAAAGCCATTCAACGTACTTTCTTGAAACAACGTTCTGGTTCTATAATCAATATGAGTTCAGTTGTAGGAGTGAAAGGAAATGCAGGGCAAACTAATTATGCAGCTTCTAAAGCGGGAGTTATTGGTTTTTCTAAATCAGTGGCGTTGGAATTAGGATCACGTAATATTCGTTGTAATGTAATTGCTCCTGGATTCATCGAAACAGAAATGACGGCAAAATTAAACGAAGATGTGGTAAAAGGATGGAGAGACGGAATCCCTTTGAAACGTGGCGGAACGACTGAGGACGTTGCTAATGCGTGTCTTTTCTTCGCGTCTGATATGAGTGCGTATGTAACTGGACAGGTTATGAATGTTTGTGGAGGAATGCTTACCTAAAATAATTATAAATTATAAATGATGAATTTTAAATGATGTGAAAATTTAAAGTTTAAAATTCATCATTTAAAATAAAAAAAGAATGACAACAACAACCGTTCTATTACTACTACTTTCTTTATTAATAGCTGGCGGTTTGTCATTTTTTCAATATATCTACAAAGCCAAAAACAAATCGAAAGTCGGTTGGTTTTTGGCTTTTTTGCGTTTTTCATCCATTTTTGGAATTTTATTATTGTTGATTAATCCAATACTAACTAAAAATACGCTGGAAACGGTTAAAACTCCTTTGCCGATTGTTTTTGATAATTCGAGTTCTATTTCTTTTTTGAATGCCAATGAAAAAGCATTGGAATTATATAAAAAAATACAATCAAACTCAGATCTACAAGAGAAATTCGATGTGCAATCGTATCAGTTTTCAGATGATTTTGAACCGACTGAAACATTTGATTTTAAAGGAACTCAAACTAATATTGATGTTGTTGCCAAAAATCTAAAAAGCATTTATAAAAATGCAATCTATCCAACAGTTTTAATTACGGATGGAAACCAAACTTCGGGAAATGATTATGTCTTTAGTTTTGATACTGCGAATAAAGTATATCCTGTAATTGTAGGCGATACAACAACTTTCTTAGATTTTAAAATCAATCAACTGAATGTTAATAAATATGCTTTTCATAAGAATAAATTTCCTGTAGAAGCTTTTTTACAGTATTCAGGAACTAAAAGCATAACGGCCGATTTTATTATTTCACAAGGAAATTCGGTATTCAGCAAACAATCGATTTCCTTTTCTCCTTCCAAAAAAACGGCAACTGTAAGCATACTTTTACCAGCTGATAAAATTGGATTACAGATTTTTAAAGCTACTATTTCATCTAAAGAAAAAGAAAAAAACACGTATAATAACACCAAGAATTTTGCAGTTGAAGTTATAGACCAAAAAACAAATATTGCTATAGTATCAGCTATAACTCATCCTGATTTAGGCGCACTAAAAAGAGCTATTGAATCAAATGTACAACGTAAAGTAACTATCGTTAAACCTAATGATATTAATACGTTACAAGATTTTAATGTTTTGATTTTATACCAGCCAACAGCCGAATTTAAAAACATTTTTGAGAGTAATAAAGGTGCTGGAATCAATACATTTATTATTACTGGTAACAACACCGATTTTAATTTTCTGAATCAGCAACAGGATAATTTGAACTTTAAAATGAGCGGACAAAAAGAAGATTATTTGTCGGTTTTTAATGCGCAGTTTAATTTGTTTGCGGTTGATAATATTGGGTTTGAAAATTTACCGCCTTTGCAAAATGCTTTTGGAACCGTAACCACAAAAGGAGCGGTGTCAGTTTTGCTTTCATCAAAAATTAGAGTAATAGAGACTAATTCACCTTTACTGGCTTTTACAGAAAATCAAGGCAGGCGAGCAGCTTATCTTTTGGGAGAAAACAGCTGGAAATGGCGTTTGCAAACACATGTAAACAATCAATCATTTGAAAAATATGATGTTTTCATGGATAAGATTATTCAATTTTTGGCTTCTAATAATTCTAAAAAATCATTAGTGGTAGAACATGAAAGTTTCTATAATTCCGGCGAAGCCATTGAAATAACCGCGCAATATTTCAATAAGAATTATGAGTTTGATGAAAAAGCACGTTTGACTATTGCGGTAACGAATACCAAAACGAAACAAACAAAAAATTACGATTTATTAAAAGGAAATAATTCCTATAAAGTCAATCTTGACGGGCTTAAAGCGGGACCTTATGCGTTTACGGTAAAAGAATTGAATTCTAAAACGACGTATTCCAGTAGTTTTGAAATTCTTGATTTTGATATCGAAAAGCAATTTGTCAATCCAGATGTGGAGAAATTGACACAATTAGCTACGCAAACACAAGGGAAAGCGTATTTTTCAGATCAAGTAGATGTGTTGATTAAAACGCTTTTGGAAAATGAGGAATATAAGGCGATACAAAAGAATATTGTTACCAAAACACCTTTGATTGATTGGATTTGGTTACTGGTTTTAATTTCAATTTTGTTGGCTACCGAATGGTTTGTTCGTAAATACAACGGATTACTGTAATACAATTAAACATCATGGATTTTAGACTAAAAGTATTCTATACCGTTGCTAATCGGTTGAGTTTCACAAAAGCTGCAACTGAATTGTTTATTACGCAACCTGCGATTTCAAAACATATTCAAGAATTAGAAGAACAATATAAAATCAAATTGTTTGACAGAAACGGTTCTAAAATTTCACTGACAGCTGCAGGTGAAGTCTTACTGAAGCATACCAAAAGTATTTTTGAAATATACCGTGAGATAGATTTTGATATGAGTACGCTGATAAATCAACGATCCGGATTGTTGCGATTAGGAGCCAGTACGACAATTTCTCAGTATATAATTCCGCCACTTTTAGCTCGTTTTCATCAAAAATTACAAGATGTAAAAGTGAGTTTACTAAATGGAAATACGGAACAAATAGAAAATGCTTTATTAAAACAGGAAATCGAAATAGGAATTGTTGAAGGACAATCAAAAAATAAGTCTATTAAATATACGGAGTTTTTAAAAGACGAATTGGTTTTAGTCTGTAAGAGTTCCAATCCGTTAGTAAGTCGTGATGAAGTGACCCAGGAAGATCTTAAAAAAATGTATTTTTTGATGCGGGAACAAGGTTCAGGAACACTTGAAGTTATTGAACATGCGCTAAAACCATTTGAAATTAAATTATCAGAATTAAAAATTGAAATGCAATTAGGAAGTACCGAAAGCATAAAATCTTATTTGATGAACTCTGATTGTGTGGCTTTTATATCGATTCATGCTATAAAAAAAGAACTTCAAAACAATGAATTGGCTATCTTAGATATTAAAGATCTTATTATAGAACGTTTCTTTTACGTTATTACGTTACAAGGAAAAACGGATTCTTTATCCGATTTGTTTATCCAGAACATTTCGAATCATTATAATTTAAAGTTATAGGAGATTATAATTTGCGATTGGTATAAATAGATTTATCGTTCCATCTTTGTACAGTAATAATTCAACAACTTTACATTGGAAACGCATCAAAAAACAATTCAAAAAGAATCTTTTATTTTTTTTAAAGTAAATGCCACATTGCAGCAACTAATTTTCGTTGCATTGCTATTGTTTTGCACTACCATTTTTGTTTCTCCGCCAATTGCTTTAGTCTTAGGATTAATTGTAGCGAACCTTTTTGGACATCCTTTTTTAGAATTGAATCATAAAGCCACTAATTATCTGTTGCAGTTTTCGGTAGTTGGTTTAGGATTTGGAATGAATGTCCACAGTGCTGTTTCTGCTGGCAAAGAAGGCTTTTTGTTTACCATTATTTCTATCGTGAGCACTTTAGTTTTAGGAACTTTTTTAGGGAAATGGTTGAAAACGGAGAAGAAAACCTCTCATTTAATTTCATGCGGAACTGCAATTTGCGGAGGAAGCGCCATAGCCGCGATTGCCCCAGTAATCAAATCCAATGAAAAACAAACCTCTGTTGCTTTGGGAGTGATATTCATTCTGAATTCGGTGGCGCTGTTTTTATTTCCAGCGGTGGGTGATTGGTTGGATTTATCACAAAAAGAATTTGGATTATGGTGCGCCATTGCCATTCATGATACCAGTTCTGTGGTGGGAGCAGCCAGTAAATATGGTCCCGAAGCATTACAAATTGCCACAACAGTAAAATTAGCCCGAGCTTTGTGGATTATTCCTGTAGCATTGATTACAGCATTTATTTTCAAAAATAAATCGGGGAAAATAAAAATCCCATATTTTATTGGACTGTTTATTTTGGCCATGATTGCCAATACGTATCTGCCTCAAATGAAGAGCATAGGACCGCATTTTGTTTCAGTTGCCAAAATAGGTCTGACGGTAACTTTGTTTTTAATTGGAGCCGGATTGAATAGAACTGTTCTGAAATCAGTGGGATTAAAACCGCTGGCTCAAGGAATTTTACTTTGGGGCTTCATTGCAACCGCTACTTTGATTTCGATTATTTATTTAAAATAGTTTTATGATGAAAGGTTTTTCGTTTGATAACATGAAATTCAAATCGGAAAGTATCATTAAAAATTGCTGTAACAAAACTATGGCGTAGATAAACGTAAATCATGAAAACGGCTCTTTTTCCTTACTATCGAAACATATTTGTAAGTTTTCTTTTTTAATTAACAGAATCTTAAAGCCAATTTTTTCTAATAACGATTTAAAGAAATACATTTGCATTTCAAAAAAATAAATTTAATGAAAAATTTTAAAATCAGACCTACACTTATTGCGTTATCTACTCTTGGAGTTGCTTTTTTTCTCTTGTCATGGGGAGTTATTGGACATGAACGAATCAATAGAGCAGCGGTAATGGCACTTCCAAAACCATTGCAGACTTTTTTTTACAATCATATTGATTTCATTACACAAGAATCTACTGTTCCGGATTTAAGACGAAATGTTTTGAATGACAAAGGAGAGCCACCTCGCCATTATTTTGACATGGAGAATTTTGGTGCTGTAGAAACTTTTCCTAAAACAATGGAAGAAGCAAAGCTAAAATACGATGAGAAGTTTTTGACTAAAAACGGAATATTACCTTGGTACATCCAAGATATGATGGTCAAATTGACCAAGGCTTTTAAGGACAAAAGAAAAAACGAAATATTATTCATTGCAGGCGATTTAGGACATTATATTGCAGATGCACACATGCCATTGCATACTTCTGACAATCACGATGGACAAAATACCAACCAAAAAGGAATTCATTCGTTGTGGGAAAGTCGTTTGCCGGAATTGTTTGCTAAAGATTATAAATTGAATGTTGTACAAGGAAAATATTTAGAGGATGTAGATAAAGCAACTTGGGATATCATTTTTGACACTCATAGTTTAGTGGAACCTTTGTTGGCTACTGATAAAAAACTAAGAATTGCAACTGCAGAAAACAAGATGTATGTAACTGATGCTACTGGAAATGTGGTCAAAAATAAATACGGTGGAATGTTATATTCTGATGAATATGCGGCTAAATTACACACGGATTTGAATGGAATGGTTGAAAAGCAAATGAAAAAAGCCATTACTGCAACAGCAAGTTTTTGGTACACGGCTTGGGTAAATGCAGGAAAACCGGATTTAAGTAATCTTGATGCTGCCGAACTTACAAAACGCAACAGCAAAACGTTAAAAAAGGATTTAAAAACTTTTGAAAAAGGGAATCTTTTTGGTTTGACAAGCGAAAGAGAGTAATCCTATATTTCCAATTAAAAAACGGGTGAGATTTTAATTTCACCCGTTTTTTTTATGTCAATTAATCTTTTGATATTTCTTTTTCTTCAACAGATCCGAGGCTGTTTGATAGTATGAAATCGTTTCGTTTATTAAATCTGGCCTTTCTTTTTTCAACACTATTTGATCGTAATGAATTTGGAAATCACGAGCTACTTTTTGGTTGGGTTTCAAAGTCAATTGAAACTGCTTTACTTTTTGTTTGGGAGAAATAACCGTTAAAACATTATCTTTTATTAATCCTAAATCCTGATAGGTTGCAATCAAAGCGCGAGGTTTGTAATCTGGTTTTAAAACATCCTGACCATAAAATTTACTTTGGTAATCAAAATTTAATAACCCGAATAAAGTAGGCATAATGTCTATTTGCGACATCAGGTTTGTATATTTTTGGGGTTTTGAACCTGGACTATAAATCATTGCTGGAATTCTATATTTTTCCACTGGAAGTTCTGTTTTTCCTGCACTGGAAGCGCAATGATCCGCAAGAATAACAAAAACGGTATTGGCAAACCAAGGCTGCTTTTTGGCCATTTCAAAGAATTTTTTCATCGCATAATCCGTGTACTTTACACCACCGTCACGAGATTTTACATCTCCCGGAATATCAATTTTCCCATTTGGATAAGTAAAAGGTCTGTGATTGCTTACGGTCATGATGTGATTAAAGAACGGCTTATTTGCAACACTTTCCTTATTCATTATCTTGATTGCTTTGTTGTACATATCTTCATCACAGACACCCCAAATATTAGCAAAAGTTATTTCATTTGGTTTAAATGCTGTTTTGTCCACAATTTCATATCCGTTTCCGGTGAAAAAGTCTTTCATATTATCAAAAAATGAATCACCACCGTACATGAATTTTACAGTATACCCTTTCTGTTTAAAGATGTTTCCTGTCGAAAATTTATTTTTATTGTCTTCACGTTTTACAACACTTTCGCCAGCGGTAGGCGGAAAACATAAAGTAACGGCCTCAAGACCGCGAACCGTTCTGTTTCCTGCGGCATAAAGGTTTGTGAAAACTAAGCTTTTGGTTGCTAAACTATCAAGAAATGGAGTAATATTCTTTTCGTCACCATACATTTTCATAAATTCGGCGCTGTAACTTTCGATAGTTATCAGCACTACATTTTTATGATTCTCGGCAGCTTCGTTTTCTATTTGTCTCCAAGTTGTTTCTCCCGAAATGGACGGAATTTGTTGTTTTAATTGAGCAAATGCTTCGCTACTGGGAAGTGTTTTGTAAAACTTAAAATAATCTAATTCACTGTGCATAAATGCCAGGTAGAATTTGTAAATACCATTTGCTTGAAGTTCATTCGCAAAAACATTATGAGAGCTTTCTTTAGTGGAAAAAAATGGGATTGCAAATAAAGAAAGGGCGAATAAAGCTAAATAAATCCCCGATAATTTTATTTTTTCCACAAAGGCAGGAATACTTTCAATATAGTTTTTGGATTTTTTTACAATCAGATATGTTACAAATCCAGCAATTATAAAGAGTACTGAAAACAAAGGAATCACAGGATAAGACTCCATAATATTCCCAATAACTTCATTGGTGTAAACCAAATAATTTACTGCAATAAAATTGTATTTCACGCCAAATTCATTCCAGAAAAAGTATTCACTGATTCCATTTTGCAAAATTAAAACTACATAAAGAAAAATCACAAAGGAGAACAACCAAAACCTGATTTGACTTCGGTATTTTGGAAGAAACAGTAATAATCCAAACAAAAGTGTTTTTATTGCCACAAAACCAATTGCAATAGCGGGCAAAGCGCTGCCATATTCATTGAGTATAGTTTTGCCTGATGAAACATAAAGTAATAGCGTTAATAGCAATACAAAAATAATATAACCGTACGGTTTTAAATATTTAGAATTGGATATAAAAATAAGATAGAGCCATAAAAAGCCACTAAGTAAAACAAAAATAAAAAAGTCAGATACAAACCCAAAAACAAATAAAGACAGCGTATCAGTCCAAGTAAATGATGTTTGCGTTATGGGATGAAAAAATAGTATAACCCTTAAAACAAAGCTTACGGCAATGTAAAAGAGTAATAAATAATAAAAAGGGGATGACTTTTTCAGAAAATTCATAGAATTGTTTTTATATACAAAAGTATACATAATTTTTAGCGCTATTTTTTAAGAATTGCTTAATATTTTATGAAAACAGGATCTTAGATTAAGGAGATTTAATCCATTTTATGATTACTGTAGAAATTTTAAAACAGTCCTGAAATATTTTGCATCTTTATACAAGATCTGTTTGTTAGTTGTAAAAAAACTATAAGTATTTTTTTTGCGTATGTAATTATATTAACCAACCTAATATAAAATAATCATGACTAGAAAAGAATTTTTTGCGAGAGTAGGATTTGGAGCGGCAACTGTTTTATTGCCTGCTTGTATAGCCGGTTTAGCTACGAGTTGTAGCTCAGACGATTCTAATACTGGTGGTTCTGGTTCATCAACACCAACACCAACCGCCAAAAGTAATTTTACAGTTGATACCAGCACAGGACCTTTGGCTACAAATGGAGGTTTCCAGGTCACTAAAGGGATTATCATTGCACGGACCACTACGGGAACTTTTTTGGCTGTATCGTCTTCTTGTACTCACGAAGGTGTAACGCTTGGTTATGATAAGTCAGGGAATGTATTTGTATGTCCAAGGCATAATTCTCAGTTTACAAGTACTGGCACCGTAATTTCGGGACCTGCGCCATCCAATTTAAAACAATATCAGACTACATTATCTGGAACAACTTTGACCGTTATTGTTTAGTCCAATAAATAAAGAATCATGTATATCTGTAAAAAGTCGTTAAATTAATTCTGTCTTAATTTTCACTGTCAGAAAACTATACTTCACTAGAAATAAATACTTTTACAGTATTAAAAACAGATTTAAAAGATGAAAAAACAGGTCATGTTCTTGTTTCTTTTTATAGGAACGTTAGGATATTCTCAAAACTGGAAATCCAATTTTGAAGAAGCAAAAGCGCAGTCTCTTTCAGAAGATAAAAACATCCTTCTTGTATTTTCAGGATCAGATTGGTGTGCTCCATGCATTAAATTAGAAAACACCATTTGGAAATCAGAAGAATTTAAGAAAGAAGCCGACCAAAATTGGGTTATTTATAAAGCTGATTTTCCAAAGAAAAAAGCAAATCAACTTGCACCAGAGTTAATGGAGAGCAATAAAAAATTAGCAGAAAAATATAATAAATCAGGAAATTTCCCATTAGTGTTACTTTTGGACAAAACTGGGAATGTGTTAGGAATTACAGGTTTCAAAAATCTTTCTCCAGCTGATTATATCAAATTAATCCATTCGTTTGAAAAATGATGAAGAGCATAATTTCACTATGTTTAGTATTGACAACCTTCATTTCCGTTGGTCAAGTCGCCCATAAAAGAAAGTTGTCGATGTTAGGAAGTCCATTTGAGATTACAGCTGTTGCAAACGATACTATAAAATCCAATGAATATATAGATTTGGCTGTAGCCGAAGTAAAACGCATAGAGAATTTAATTTCTGATTGGATTCCGACTACACAAATTTCAGAAATCAACCGTAATGCAGGAATTAAACCTGTAAAAGTAGATGCTGAAGTTTTTGAATTGGTCGAAAGAGCCATTAAAATTTCCCAAATTACCGATGGCGCATTTGATATTTCGTATGCTTCCATGGACAAAATATGGAAATTTGACGGTTCGATGAAAGTAATGCCAACAGAAGAAGCCATAAAAAAATCAGTTGTAAAAATTGGATACAGAAATATTATTATAAACAAGAAAGAACAAACCATTTTCCTGAAATTAGAAGGAATGAAATTAGGTTTGGGCGGAATTGGCCAAGGTTATATTGCTGATAAAGTGAAAGATTTATTGGTTTCAAAAGGCTGTATTTCAGGAATTGTAAATGTTTCCGGAGATATTAATGCCTGGGGAAAACAACCCGATGGGAAACCTTGGAATGTGGGAATTGTAAATCCTTTGAATAAAAATAAAGTTTTTGCCACATTTCCATTAGAAGACAGCGCTATAGAAACTTCGGGAAGTTATGAAAAGTATGTTATTTTTAATGGAATTCGCTACTCGCATATTATAGATCCCAGAACGGGTTATCCCGCAACTGGCGTGGTGAGTGTATCTGTTTTTGCAAAGCAAACGGAAGTAGCTGATGCTTTGGCAACGGGAATTTTTGTTCTCGGGGTAGAAGTAGGGTTGGATTTAGTCAATCAGCTTAAAGGGATTGAATGTATTATTGTTGATGACAAAGGTAAAATCCATTCGTCAAAAGGAATTGATATCAAAAAATATAATTAATAAAAGACATTCAAAATGATAAAGACAATAACGGTTTTGTTTTTTGTAATGCTGATTTTACAATCCTGTAGTTCAGTAAAAGAATACGAAAAAGAAAAAATAAATGATCCTGACATGAAACTAACCGCAAGAACTGCAGAGCGATATGAAACTTCTTTTCAAGTGTATCGTGAGGCTGCTGCTGGGGCCAATGGTGGTAAATCAGGTGGTGGTTGCGGTTGCAACTAATTTACAAAACAACAATTTAGATAGTAAATAGTAATTTCTATACAATGAAAATAAAATTTTTATTTCTTTTAGTATTAATCAGCAGCATTGCCTTTTCGCAAGACAAAACTACTGCGCCAGCATTTAAAAAACGAGTATTAGAAAGTACTGAGGTCGATTTTTTAGCGAGTTATTACAATCAGGACGGTTCAAAATCAGCTGTTTCAGGAGGTTTAGGTTCTGAAAAATTAACGGATGTTGCTTCGAATATTGTGGTGGCGATGCCATTAAATGATGATGATGTTTTAACCATTGATTTGGGAATATCAGCCTATTCATCGGCTTCGTCGAGTAATATAAATCCATTCAATGCCACTGGAGCGTCTGGCGGTGATGATGATAGGATAGCGGCTCCAACGCCTAGTGGAACTCCTTGGCAAGCTTCATCAGGTGCTTCCAAAAGTGATCAATTAGTGTCAATTGTTGCTAATTACAGCCATAGTAGTGATTCCAGAAATTTTATTTGGAATACTGATGTTTCGTTTTCAAATGAGTATGATTATACTTCGGTTGGTTTTGGAGGAGGAATTGCGACTCTTTTTAATGAAAAAAACACTGAGTTAAGCTTGAAAGCCAATGTGTATCTGGATCAATGGAGACCTATTTATCCAACAGAACTTCATGAATATTCAAAATATGGTACTAATTTTTTAAATCAAGGCTATTTTAATGGCGTATCGGTTTTGGATCAAAATGGGCAAACTACAACAAATTATTTGCCTTCAGCATTTCAAACGGTAAGTGGCGTAAATAGAAACTCTTATTCGGCTTCTGTTGGTTTCTCTCAGGTTTTAACCAAAAAACTACAGTTTTCAATCTTCTTCGATATTCTACAGCAACAAGGATTATTGTCTTCACCGTATCACCGCATTTATTTTGCGGATAAAGCTAATTATTACATCGGTCAGGCACAATACATTAATAATTACGAAAGTTCAACGAATACCGGAGTTTATAAACTGGCTGATGATATCGAAAGATTACCGGATTCCCGATTTAAAATCCCTGTTGGAGCGCGTTTGAATTATTACATCAACGAGCGATTTATATTGCGAACCTATTATCGTTTTTATTCCGATAATTGGGATATTCAATCGCATACCGCAACGATTGAGCTTCCTATAAAATTATCTGATAGGTTTACCGTTTTTCCAATGTATCGTTACTATACCCAAACGGCTTCAAAATATTATGCGCCTTATGAAACCCATTTGTCAACAGAAAGATATTATACCTCTGATGCTGATTTGGCTACATTTGATGCGAATCAATATGGTTTTGGAATCAATTATACGGATATTTTCACAGGTGCAAAAATCTGGAAATTTGGTTTGAAAAATATTGATTTTAGATTCAATCATTATGAAAGAAGTGACAATTTAAATGCTAATATTGGTACAATTGCCTTTAAATTTGTAATGCAATAAAAGCCTAAATTTATACAATCATGCACATATTAATCGTGGAAGATGAAGCGGGAATTGTTCAATTTCTTCAACAAGGATTAGAAGAAGAAGGATATACAATCACCAGTGCTTCGGATGGTTTAAAAGGGTTTGAACTGACTCAAAAGAACAATTTTGATCTGATTTTATTAGATTGGATGTTGCCAAAAATGACAGGACTGGAACTTTGTAAATCCATTCGGTTGAAAAACAGTCATACGCCAATCTTATTTTTGACGGCCAAAGATACTGTGCAAGAAACAATTGAAGGTTTGAAAGCGGGTGCCAATGATTATATCAAAAAACCATTTAGTTTTGATGAATTACTGGAACGCATCAAAATTCATTTTAGAAACCAAAATGAAAATCAAATTCTAAAACTTGGAACGATAGAAATTGATATTGCCAAACATAGTGTTTTAGTTAGTGATACTGAAGTGAACTTGACTCAACGTGAATTTGATTTATTGACGTATTTGGTCAAAAATAAAGGCAAAGTATGCACCAGAACCCAAATTATCGAGGATGTTTGGGACATTCATTTTGAATATGATACGGGTGTGATTGATGTTTTTATGAATGCAATTCGTAAAAAATTAAATTTAAAAATTGAACAAGACTACATAAAAACAGTTCGCGGTGTAGGTTACATCGCTAATGACTAAATAAAAATGCAACAACTTTCCTTTAAAAATAGAATTGCCTCCCATTATATAGTGACTACAGCTTTATTGATTTTTGTAGTTTTCTTTATCATCTATTCTATTGTTAAATTCAGTGTTTACAGCCATGTGAATAATGATATTACCAGTGAAGTTGATAAACATCTATCCGAAATTGAAATTGTAGGCAACACTTTTCATTTAATTCATAAAGAAGAATGGAAAGAACGAGAACACAATACGCTGGATGTAAATCCTGTATTTATTCAGTTTGTGGATGAAAATAGAAATGTGATTGAAAAATCGCCTAATCTCAAAAAATCTTCTCTTATCTTCAATGAAAATAATGCGGAGAACAAGCTCTTTGATACAAAATTAGCCGATAATTCTATTCGACAAATTCAGGTTCCCATTTATCAAAAAACAAAAATTATTGGGTACATCATAATTGCAATGTCCTTAGAAGATGCCACAATGGTACTTAATAATTTATTTGAGGTCTTGCTAATTGTTTATCCTTTAATTCTAATGGTACTTTTCTTTATAGCACGATTTATTGCCGGAAGGAGCATAAAACCTATTAGTTCCATAATCACTACTTCTAATATTATTACTAAAGACAATCTGACATCTAGAATTCCATTACCACAAAACCGTGACGAATTGTATATTCTGTCTCAAACCATAAATAATTTATTAGATAGAATTGAAACTGCTATCGAAAGAGAAAAACAATTCACTTCAGATGCATCGCATGAATTAAGAACGCCTTTAACGGTTATCAAAGGAACATTGGAAGTTTTGATTCGAAAACCTCGAAATCCTGCTGAATATGAAGAAAAAATTAATTTTTGTGTTACCGAAGTCGATCGGTTGAATCATTTGGTTGATCAGTTGCTTTTATTGGCCCGATTTGAAAATCAAAAACAAAGTTTAAAAATAGAAAAAGTCTATTTGAACGCTATATTTTTAGATACTATTGCCAGAAACTCTACTGCAATACAGTCTAAAAACATTACTATCACTACAGATTTTTCCAGAGATTATTACATAGAAACAGATAGTTATCTATTTTTAATTATTGTCAATAATTTGATTTCTAATGCGTTGAAATATTCAAATCAAAACGGGAAGTTAACGGTACATATAAAAAGTGTAGCGTCTAGAATTGAATGCCATATCATTGATTCTGGGATAGGAATTCCTGCGGATGACTTAGAGAATATTTTCAATCAATTTTATCGTTCACAATCGAATGCACACCCTGAAATAAAAGGAACGGGATTGGGTTTGTCTATTGTAAAAAGACTCTGTTCGTTGCTTACTATTGATATTGCAATTACAAGTGAAGAAAACATAGGAACACGAGTGGTATTAAGTTTATTTGAAGCAGACCTTAAGTAATTCTTAAGTAAATCCTTATCTTTAAATCTTAGATTTGTAAAAAACAAATTAAGGTAAAAATGCTCGAAAAAATTATTGCTTTTAGTTTAAAAAACAAACTGATTATCTTACTCTTTACTTTGGGAGTTTTCGGATTTGGTTTGTTTTCTGTTTTCCAAATATCCATTGGAGCAGTTCCAGACGTTACAAATAACCAAGTTCAGGTAATCACAACTTCTCGTAACCTTTCTACACAAGATATTGAACAGTTTATCACGTATCCTGTTGAGATTGAAATGGCTAATTTGCCTGGGGTCAAAGAAATTCGTTCTATTTCAAAATTTGGTTTATCCGTAGTCACGATTGTTTTTGATGAAAATCTGGGAACCTATCTTCCAAGACAACTTATTGCAGAAAAAATAAAAACGGCTTCAGAGAAAATTCCGCAAGGTTTTGGAACCCCAGAAATGGGTCCGATTACTACTGGACTTGGAGAAATCTACCAATATACTTTAGAAGTAAAACCAGAATTCAAGAATAATTATTCGGTAACTGATTTGCGTACGATACAAGATTGGGTGGTAAAAAGGCAACTATCAGGAATAAAAGGTGTTGTAGAAATTAATACTTGGGGCGGTTTTTTGAAACAATACGAAATTGCCATTAATCCTTCGAGTTTGAAAGCCATGAACATCACTACTGCGGATGTTTTTACAGCGCTGGAAAAAAACAACAGTATTGCCGGCGGTGCATACATCGAAAAAGTAAATCAAAGTTATTTTATCAGGGGAGAAGGAAAAGTCAATTCGCTGGAAGATATTGGAAACATAGTTGTTAAAAATGCTAATGGATTACCGGTTTATATCAAGAATGTAGCGCAAGTTCGTTTTGGTCATGCCAATCGTTTTGGAGCAATCACTGGTAATGGAGAAGGCGAAAAAGTCTTGGGGCAAGTCATGATGCTCAAAGGAGGAAATTCGAAACAAGTCATCAGTGATGTTAAAGACCGAGTGATTGAAATAGAAAAATCTCTACCTGAAGGCGTGTACATCAATGGCTTTTTGGAGCGAAGTGAATTGGTAGGAAAAACCACTTTTACCGTTGCCGAAAACTTGATTTTAGGATGTTTAATTGTGATTTTTGTCGTGGTTTTATTGTTAGGAAACTGGCGTTCGGGATTGGTTGTTGCTTCTGTAATTCCGTTATGTTTATTGTTTGCCATTTCATTCATGAACATTTTTGGTATCGATGCCAATTTAATGAGTTTAGGAGCTATTGATTTTGGAATTATCATCGATGGTGCCGTAATTATTGTGGAGTTTATTGCTTTTCAAATAGCCAGTAAATCAGCTCATTTAGTAAATCTCAGCAAGGAAGAGCGTCAGTTAGAAATTGACCAAATCACGTATAAAAGTGCTTCCAAAATGATGAATTCGGCTATTTTTGGACAATTGATTATTCTGATTGTTTTCATTCCAATTCTATCCTTATCCGGAATCGAAGGAAAAATGTTTAAACCCATGGCAATGACCTTTAGTTTTGCATTATTGGGTGCGATGATTTTCTGTTTTACGTATGTTCCGGTAGTTTCTTCTTTGTTTTTAAAACCAAAAGAAGAAAATCCAAATTCATTATCCAGTAGATTAATCCACAAACTCAATTCTTGGTATTTGCCCATAATCACTTGGGCAATAAGCAATACCAAAAAAGTATTGTATGGCGCATTAGGATTATTATTGTTGGCTATTGGATTATTTGCAACCATGGGAGGTGAGTTCATACCAACTCTTGACGAAGGTGATTTTGTGATTCAGCCCGTTTTAAAAACAGGAACTTCTTTGACAAAAACAATAGCGATAACGACCAAAATCGAGAAAATAATCCTTAAAAATTTCCCGGAAGTCACACAGGTTGTCAGCAGAATTGGAGCTGCCGAAGTGCCTACAGACCCAATGTCTATGGAAGAAAGCGATGTTATTGTAAAATTAAAACCCAAATCGGAATGGACTTCAGCTTCGACCAAAGATGAATTGGCAGACAAAATAAAAGCAGCATTGGAAAAAGAAATTCCGAATATGGAAATCGAATTTACACAGCCTATTGAAATGCGTTTCAACGAATTAATTTCTGGAACAAGATCTGATGTGGCAGTTAAAGTTTTTGGCGAAGACTTAGATATTTTGGCACAAAAAGCGCACGAAATCAAAAATGCTATTGCTAAAGTAGAAGGTGCTTCGGATATTATTATCGAAAAAACAGAAGGTTTGCCACAAATGTCTGTCGTTTATGATCGTTCTAAAATTGCCCGCTATGGTTTAAATATTTCTGATTTGAACGAAATGATTGCTCTTGGCTTTGCCGGAAAAACCGTTGGAAATGTTTTTGAAGGCGAGAAACGGTTTGATATGGTGATTCGTTTGGATCAAGCAAACCGTCACGATATTGAAGATTTACGTAATTTATATGTGCCAACGCCAAACGGAGAACAAATTCCGTTGAGCGAATTGGCTTCTATCGAATATACCGAAGGCCCCGCAAAAATTTCTAGAGACAATACCAATAGAAGAATTGTAGTGGGAATCAATGTTCGCAACCGAGATTTACAAAGTGTGGTTACCGATATCCAAAAAATTGTAGACAATCAAATAAAATTACCAGCAGGTTATTATGTGAAATATGGCGGACAATTTGAAAATTTACAAAGCGCCAAAGCCCGCTTAATGATTGCAGTTCCTATCGCTTTATTTTTGATTTTCATCCTTTTATATTTTGCGTTTGGCTCCGTAAAAGAAGCATTAATGGTCTATTCGGCGATTCCATTGTCCGCAGTTGGCGGTGTTTTGTTTTTATGGATGCGAGATTTGCCGTTCAGTATTTCGGCAGGCGTTGGATTCATTGCACTTTTCGGAATTGCAGTATTGAATGGAATTGTCCTAATCGAACATTTTAAAGAACTCAAACACCAAGGCATGAAAGATATCGATGCATTGATTTTAAAAGGAACTACTGACAGATTACGTCCGGTTTTATTAACCGCTTCGGCAGCTGCATTAGGATTTTTACCAATGGCAATTTCATCCTCGGCTGGAGCCGAAGTGCAACGACCATTAGCAACTGTAGTCATTGGGGGATTGTTTACGGCAACTGTTTTAACGATGATAGTCCTGCCTATTTTATATAAAGTTTTTGATAGTGCGGCGTTTAAAAAAGCGAAGTTCAAGAAACGTCAAAGTTCCACTTATATCATTTTGTTATTGTTGAGTTCTTCGTTGGCTTTTTCACAAAATGCTAATCCGGAATTGGATAGTTTATTGGCTAAAGCAATTCAAAATAATAAAGGAATTAAAGCGGCTCAATTGCAAGTGGAAAAAACAAAAGCCAATATCAAAACGGCAAATACTTTTGATAAAACCAATATTTATTACAGTTACGATCAAAATAATTTGGCACTCAATAACGAACCTTTACGAGTATTTGGCGTACAGCAACGCTTTTCTTTTCCAACGGTTTACGGAGCGCAGAAAAAAGTATTTTCTTCCGAATATGAAAGGGAAAAAGCCAATTTTGATATTCAAAAAAATAAACTTTCTTTGGGAGTTTCTAAGTCATATCAGCACATTGTTTATTTACAACATCAAGAAAAACTGTACCACTATTTAGATAGTTTGTACCAAAATTTCTCTAAAGCAAGCGACAGACGTTTTGAATTGGGAGAAACCAATTATCTCGAAAAAATTACGGCTCAAGCTAAATTCAGACAAATAAGAACGAAGCTTTCCCAAATAGAAAATGATAAAAAAGCACAATATGAACTGCTACAATCCTTGCTTCAAAACGATGAAATAATAGCAATAAAAAGCAATACAATTACACCGTTAAATACTTTTACTGATGAGATAAGTAAAACAACTTATACTGCTTATTTAGAAAGTGTTACTAAAAATTATAAAAATCAAATAAACTTGCAAAAACAGCATTGGTTACCGGACATTAACTTAGACTATTTTCAAGGAAGAAATAACGGATTATCACAATCTTTGTACGGTTTTCAAGTTGGTTTGGCAGTACCAATATTATTCTCTGGTAACGTTTCTAAAACTAAAGTAGCGCAGCTCGAATTGCAAAGCTGGGAACAACAAAAGCAAAATGAAGAAGTAAAAATAGAGAAGTACATTAATCAAAAAAAGAACGAATTAGCCAAATATCAGGAAGCCATAAATTATTACAATACGTATGGTAAAAAATTATCGGATGAGATTATAAAAGTAGGAAACAATAGCTACAAACATGGCGAAATAGATTTTTTCCAATACATTCAAAGTTTAGAAAATGCTACGACCATCCAAGTGGACTATTTAGATACTATTTTACTCTTCAATCAAACCCAATTAGACTTACAATACCTTAATTTTTAATTCGCTAAAAATGAAAAAAATACTCTATATAACTGCTTTATCTCTTGTTTTATTTTCTTGTAAAGAATCGAAAACAGAAGAAGTAGAACAAAAAGACAACGGTTTGATTACCGTAACTTCCGCTCAATTTCAATCTTCGGGAATGGAGATTGCAAGTCCAACAGAACAGGATTTTGATGTAACGGTAAAAGCATCGGGGAAAATTGATGTACCGCCACAAAATCGCGCTAAAGTAAACACTTTTATGGGCGGTTATGTAAAATCTACTACGCTTTTGGTTGGAAATAAAGTCACAAAAGGACAAGCTTTGTTAACGTTACAAAACACAGAATTTCTTGATATTCAAAAAGATTATATGGAAGTGGCGGAGCAGCTTAATTTCTTGAAATCGGAATATGACAGACAAAAAACGCTGTATGATGAAAAAATCACTTCTCAAAAAAACTACTTGAAAGCCGAAAGTGACTATAAAAGAGCCAAAGCAATGCATCAAAGCTTGCGCGCCAAATTAGTGCTTTTGAACATTAATCCGAAAAATGTAGAGAAAGGAAATTTGACTTCAACAATCACTATTTTTTCTCCAATAACGGGCGATATTGTGATTATGAATGCGAATGTGGGAATGTATGTGGCGCCTTCGGATGTGATTTTAGAAATTGTCGATACGGATCACTTGCATTTAGAACTGGCCGTTTTTGAAAAAGATATTTTGAATGTGAAAATAGGACAAAAGATTCTTTTTAAAGTTCCTGAAGCAACAAAAGATGTTTTTAATGCTGAAGTACATTTGGTTGGAAAATCAATAGAAGGAAACGACAGAACGATTAACATTCATGGGCATTTAGACGATATGATTAAGCAAAAGCTATTAACAGGAATGTTTGTTGAGGCTGAAATTATTATTGATTCTAAAAAAGGTTTAGCGGTTCCTTCGGAAGCCGTATTGACAGAAAATAACAAAAATTTCGTACTTTTATTGGAGAATGAAAAAAACGGATATTCATTCAAGAAAGTAAGCGTTACGGTAGGCGAGAAATCTGAAAAATTCATTGAGATACTTCCAAATACTATAATTAATGCTTCTTCAAGGATTTTAACAAAAGGTGTTTTTGATTTGGCTAATTAATAAAAAGCAAATAAAAATGGACTTGAATAAACTAAAAGATCAGTTGCAAACAGAGGTTGATACAGCTTTTTTGTATGATAGCATTGCTGCCATTCAATCTGAGGATAATCTTAAAAGAGTATTATTGAGTTTGAGTGAAATTGAAAAAGGACACGCGAAACATATGTTTGATAAAGTGTTGACTTTTGAACCAAATTACAAAATGCCTTCGACTTCTTCCAGAGCAAAATTTCAATTGAAGTTGGGTAAAATTTTTGGTTACAGTTCTATAATCAGCAACCTTTCAAGCATCGAAAAGCAGTTTGCTGTAAATTCAATTAAAAATAAGATTAAAAGCGGAGAAAAGCCAACAGGTTTTGAGCACAATCATCTTAATATTATTGAAGCAGTAAACAATAACGCTGCTTTGAATGTTTCAGGTGGCTTTTTGTCCAAATTTGAAAGTCGTCATAAATCAGTAGGCGGAAATGCATTGCGTGCGGCCGTTTTAGGTTCAAATGACGGACTGGTTTCTAATATGAGCTTGGTAATGGGAGTTGCCGGAGCGGCTGTCTCTAATAATACGATATTATTAACCGGTATTGCGGGGCTTTTGGCAGGAGCAATTTCAATGGCTTTGGGCGAATGGCTTTCGGTACAAAGTTCGAGAGAATTAAATCAACGTCAAATTGATTTGGAAACCGAAGAACTGGAAGCTTCTCCCGAAGAAGAGAAAAAAGAATTAGTATTGCTTTACCAAGCCAAAGGAATGAATGCTGTTGAAGCACAAAAACTGGCGGATAAAGCATTTGAAAATCCTGAAACGGCAATTGATGCAATCATTACAGAAGAACTGGGAATTGATAAAGAAGAATTAGGCGGGTCTGCATGGGAAGCTGCAACCGCTTCGTTTGTACTTTTTGCTATTGGAGCCATTATTCCGTTATATCCATTTATGTTTTTAGATGGGAAAAATGCCATTCTATTGAGTGTAGGAAGCAGTGTTGTCGGGCTTTTTGGAATAGGTGCCGCAATTACTTTATTGACAGGGAAAAGCGTTCTGTTTTCTGGATTTAGACAAGTTTCTTTTGGATTGGCAGCAGCAGCGGTGACTTATGGCATTGGCTCTTTAATTGGAGTTTCACTAGCGGGATAAAAATAATTTAGCTTTAAAACAGTAAACTTTAAATAAAAAATTATGAATGATGCTCATTTACATATGGTTGTAAACCATTTTCCAATCATCGGAACCATTTTTGGAATTGGAATTTTAATTGCAGGGATATTTTTAAATAACGGTTCCGTTAAAAATACTGCTTATATACTATTTATAATTGCAACAATTTTTGGAGCACTCAGTATGGGAACTGGTGAAGGAGCAGAGGAGATGGTTGAAGATTTTCCAAACATTGGAAAAGCAATTATCCATGAACATGAAGAACTGGCAGAGAAATTTGCATTAGTACTTTATGCAACCGGAGTTTTTGCATTGGTTTCATTAGTAGCTGCCATAAAAAAGTTCCGACTGGCTAAAATATTTTCATTTATTACGCTTATTTTAGCTTTAATTGCTGGAGTTATATCAATAAACGTTGGGACTTCCGGTGGTGAAATTCGTCATACTGAAATCAGGGAAGACAACGGTACTACAGTAACAAGCGATACAAATTCTGTTGAAAATGAATCAAATAAAATGATAGATAAAAAGTAATTTGTAACAATTTCATCTCTTTAAGTTAAAATAAAAATTGCTTTTTAAATATTTTATCTCTTATATTTGCAAAAGAATTTTAAAATAAAACAAACACAAAAATGTTTACAAATCAATTGCATCATCATCATTTTCATTATTGCTCTCAAGCGATGTGTTAATGATATGTGTGTAAATCATCATATTCTAAAAACCCGTTTGAGTACATCAAACGGGTTTTTTATTACCCAATATTTGTACTCAATCAAAATATTTTAAACAAAAACAAAAAAGACAAAAAATGAGTACATTAAAAATTGCAATTCAAAAATCAGGACGTTTAAACGAAGACAGCATTCAAATTCTTAAAGATGCAGGTATTTCAATCGATAATGGTATCGACCAATTAAAAGCAGAAGCATCTAATTTTCCTTTAGAGGTTTTGTATTTAAGAAATTCTGATATTCCTCAATATCTAATAGATGGAGTTGTAGACATTGCTATTGTTGGCGATAATTTATTAGTTGAAAAAGGAAATAATATTGAAGTAATTCAAAAATTAGGTTTTTCAAAATGTAAAGTATCCGTTGCTGTACCAAAAGCATTTAATTACAAATCAGTTCAAGATTTAGATGGTATGCGTATTGCCACTTCTTACCCAAAAACAGTTCTTGATTTTTTCAATTCTAAAGGGGTAACAGTCGATATTCACCAGATATCAGGTTCAGTAGAAATAGCTCCAAACATTGGTTTAGCCGATGCTATTGTTGATATTGTATCTAGCGGGAGTACTTTGTTTAAAAACAATTTAAAAGAAGTTGAAGTTATTTTTAAAAGTGAAGCGGTTTTAGCTGTTTCTCCAAAAGTAAGTCCTGAATCCCAAAAAATAATCGATACCTTAAAATTCAGAATCGAATCTGTTTTAAGAGCAAGAAAATCAAAGTACATATTGATGAATATTCCAAATGACAAAATTGATGCCGTTGGAAAAATTCTTCCTGTATTAAGAAGTTTAACCGTATTGCCATTGGCACAAGAAGGATGGAGTAGCGTACACTCCGTAATCGATAAAGATACTTTCTGGGATGTGATTGATCAATTGAAAGAAGCTGGAGCCGAAGGGATTTTGGTTTGTCCAATTGAAAAAATGGTACTGTAAGAATTTTAAATTATAAGGTATGAATTATGAGTTTAAGAAACGGAATAGTTCAATTATTTAATCTTTGAATACAATTAAAATGAATAAAATATACAATCCAAAACCAGAAACCTGGACTTCCATTTTAGAAAGACCCACAAAAACTATCGATGATATTGAAGCGACTGTGAAAGAAATTTTTAAGGAAGTACAAAAGAAAGGCGATGCTGCCGTAGCAAAATATACGTCGCTTTTTGATGGTGCCAAAATAGATACAATCGAAGTTACTAAAGCTGAAATTGACCAAGCAATTGCGTCCATTTCTACCGAATTAAAAGACGCAATTTCACTTGCAAAATCAAATATTAAAAAATTTCATACAGCTCAAAAAACAGATAGAGTTACTGTAGAAACAATTGAAGGAGTTAACTGCTGGCAGGAAAAAAGACCTATTCAAAAGATAGGATTGTATATTCCTGGAGGAACTGCTCCATTATTTTCTACTGTTTTAATGCTTGCTGTTCCTGCAGAGATTGCTGGTTGCAGTGAAATTGTTTTATGTTCTCCTCCGGATAAAAACGGAAATATAAATCCTGCTATTCTATATGCTGCCAATTTATGTGGTGTGACTAAAATTTTGAAAGTAGGAGGAATTCAGGCTATTGCAGGAATGACTTTTGGAACGGAAACAATTCCTAAAGTATATAAAATATTTGGTCCCGGAAATCAATTTGTGACTGTGGCTAAACAATTGGCAACACAATTTGGCGTGGCAATCGATATGCCTGCCGGTCCATCGGAATTATTGATTGTTGCTGATGATACTGCTGTTCCTGCTTTTATAGCTTCGGATTTATTGTCTCAAGCAGAACATGGAGCGGATAGCCAAGTTATTTTGGTCACTACTTCTAAAAAATTGATTGATACTGTTGAGGATGAAATCCAAATACAAATGGAACTTCTTCCAAGGAAAACCATTGCTGAAAAAGCCATTGCGAATTCTAAATTAATTTTTGTTAAAAACGATAAAATTGCTTTGGAATTAATCAATGAATACGGACCGGAACACTTTATCATTTGCTCAGAATTTGATGATTTTTACAGCAATGGCGTTCAAAATGCAGGTTCAGTATTCATAGGTAATTATACTCCTGAAAGTGCTGGAGATTATGCTTCAGGTACTAATCATACGTTGCCAACCAACGGTTATGCGAAGAATTACAGCGGAGTAAATTTAGACAGTTTCACCAAAGCAATGACTTTTCAAAAAATTTCTCAAAAAGGAATACAAAATATCGGTAAAGCCATTGAAATCATGGCAGAAGCAGAAGGCTTACAAGCACACAAAAATGCAGTTACATTACGATTAAAAGCGATTGAAGATGGAAAATAATTTCGATATAAATACTATAGTTAGAGCAAACGTTAAGCAATTAAAACCTTATTCTTCGGCTCGTGATGAATTTGAAGATTTTGATACCGCAGATATGATTTTTCTGGATGCCAATGAAAATCCATTTGAAAATGGGGTGAACAGGTACCCAGATCCACAACAAATGAGTGTTAAAGGGATTTTGGCAAAACAAAAAAATGTTAAAACAAATCAAATTTTACTGGGTAACGGTAGTGATGAAGTTTTGGATTTGTTATTCAGAGCTTTTTGTGAACCAAAAACGGACAATGTAATCACTTTACCACCTACATACGGAATGTATGGCGTTTTGGCTAATATCAATGCCGTAGAAAATAAAGAAATTTTACTTTCTGAAGACTTTCAACCACAAATTGAGAAAATCATGGAAGCGGTTAATGAGAATACTAAAATCATCTTTTTGTGCTCTCCAAATAATCCAACCGGGAATTCATTTTCGGATGAAAGTGTAGTATCACTTTTGCAAAATTTTAAAGGTTTGGTAGTTATTGATGAAGCGTATATTGACTTTTCAAAAAAAGAAAGTTGGATTAACGAACTAGATGAATATCCAAATTTGGTCATTACTCAAACGCTATCAAAAGCGTATGGTTTGGCTGGAATTAGATTAGGAATTTGTTACGCATCTGCGGAAGTAATTTCGGTTTTAAATAAAATAAAACCTCCGTATAATGTAAACGAGTTGACTCAAAAAAGAGCTTTAGAACGATTAGATGATAAAGATAAAATAAAATCGGAAATTGAATCTATAATAAGACAAAGAGAGGAGTTACTTAAAGTTTTACTTAATGTAAATTTTGTCGAAAAAATATATCCTACGGAAGCTAATTTCATTTTGGTAAAAGTGGATGACGCCAATAAAAGATACGATGAATTAATTGCAAAAGGAATTGTAATTAGAAACAGAACCACCCAACCGTTATGCGATAATTGTTTGCGTCTGACCGTTGGAACAGAACAAGAAAATATGAAATTAATTGAGGTGTTAAAACAACTTTAAACCTTAAACTTTAAACTTTTTTTAATGAAAAAAATACTTTTTATAGATCGTGATGGAACAATGGTTTTGGAACCAAATGATTATCAATTAGACAGTTTTGAAAAATTAGAATTTTATCCTAAAGCGTTTCAATTCCTTGGAAAAATTGCTTTGGAACTAGATTTTGAACTCGTAATGGTGACCAATCAAGATGGTTTGGGAACTGATTCTCATCCGGAAATTAACTTTTGGCCCGTTCATAATTTAATCATGAAAGCTTTTGAAAATGAAGGCGTTGTTTTCAAAGAAGTATTAATTGACAAAACATTTCCTCACGAAAACGCACCAACTCGCAAACCTGCAACTGGTTTGTTGACAAAATATATTGATAATCCGGAATATGATTTAGCAAATTCATTCGTAATAGGAGACAGAATAACGGATGTTGAATTGGCAAAAAACTTAGGTTCAAAAGCCATTTTTATCAACACCGACGAAGGTTTGGGAAGTGATGAAATATCTTCGAAAAGACATGAATTGGATTCGGTTATTGCCTTGCAAACTACTGATTGGAAAACCATTTACGAGTTTTTAAAATTAGAGGAACGTTCTGCTTACATAGAAAGAAAAACGAATGAAACGGATATTTTTATTAATTTAAATCTTGACGGAACCGGAAAAAGCAAGATCGAAACAGGAATTGCTTTTTTTGACCACATGCTCGACCAAATTGCACGTCACGGACAAATGGACTTGGAAATCCTTGTGAAAGGTGATTTAGAAGTTGATGAACACCATACTATCGAAGATACAGCGATTGCTTTAGGAGAAGTTTTTGCGAAAGCATTAGGAAATAAATTAGGTATAGAACGTTACGGTTTTTGTTTGCCAATGGACGACTGTTTAGCGCAAGTGGCGATTGATTTTGGAGGTAGAAACTGGTTGGTTTGGGAAACCGAATTCAAACGTGAAATGGTAGGTAAAATGCCGACAGAGATGTTTTATCATTTCTTCAAATCTTTCTCTGATGGTGCTAAAGCCAACATCAACATCAAAGCAGAAGGAACAAACGAACATCACAAGATTGAAGCGATTTTCAAGGCTTTTGCAAAAGCAATAAAAGTAGCCGTAAAACGCGATACGGAGAAGATGATTTTGCCTAGCACGAAAGGAATGTTGTAAAATTGTTTAAAGTCTAAAGTTTCAGGTTGACTCGAGCAACTTTAAACATTAAACATTAAACTTGAAACAAAATTAAAATGAAAATAGTAATCATAAATTACGGAGCAGGAAATATTCAAAGCATTATGTTTGCCATCGAGAGATTGGGATTCAAAGCCGTTTTAAGTAATAATCCAGACGAAATTAAGGCAGCCGATAAAGTTATTTTCCCAGGAGTTGGTGAAGCAAGTTCTGCAATGAAAATGCTTTTGGAAAGTGGTTTGGAAACTTTGATTCCAACCTTGAAACAGCCCGTTTTAGGAATCTGTTTGGGTATGCAATTGATGTGCAACAAATCGGAAGAAGGGAATACAAAAGGTTTGGGAATTTTTGATGTTGATGTGATTAAATTTACGCCAAAAGTAAAAGTGCCACAAATGGGTTGGAATCAAATTTATAATTTAAAATCACTTTTGTTTAGTGGTATTAATGAAAATGAATACATGTATTTGGTTCATAGTTTTTATGCTCCTAACTGCCCTGAAGCCATTGCTATAACTGATTACGAAGTAGAATACGCCTCAGCTTTGCAGAAGGATAATTTCTACGGGACACAATTTCACCCAGAAAAAAGTGGTGACGTTGGAGAACAAATTTTGGCAAATTTCTTGAAGTTATAAATTTTAATGGCAATAACAATAATGAGAATAGTAAGTGAGATTGCTTCGTTCCTCGCAATAACAAATCTGAAATCAAAAATCGTTAATCAAAAATCATAAATCTCAATGAGAATAATACCTGCAATAGATATCATAGAAGGAAAATGTGTTCGCTTGTCAAAAGGCGATTACAATACCAAAATTATATACAATGAAAATCCGCTTGAAGTAGCAAAATCATTTGAAGCACACGGAATCGAATATTTGCATCTGGTTGATTTAGACGGAGCAAAGTCGAGCCAAATTGTAAATTATAAAATATTGGAGCAAATTGCTACACAAACCAAATTGAAAATTGATTTTGGGGGTGGATTAAAATCGGATTCTGATTTGAAAATTGCTTTTGAAAGTGGTGCAAATCAAATTACCGGCGGAAGTATTGCTGTCAAAAACAGAGAACTATTCGAAAAATGGATTGCGGAGTATGGTTCTGATAAAATTATTTTGGGAGCAGATGCTAACAATGAAAAAGTAGCTGTTTCGGGTTGGTTAGAAGATTCAAATGAAGACTTGATTCCTTTTATACAAGATTATCAAAGCAAGGGAATTCAGTACGTAATTTGTACGGATATTGCCAAAGACGGTATGCTTGAAGGACCATCGTTTGATTTATACGCTAAAATTTTGGCGGAAGCCAAAGGGATTAAACTAATTGCTTCAGGAGGAATTTCTACTTTTGACGAATTACCAAAATTGGCCGAATTGGGTTGTGAAGGAACGATAATCGGGAAAGCAATCTATGAAGGAAGAATTTCATTGAAACAATTGGAAAATTATATTTTAGAAAAATGTTAACAAAAAGAATTATTCCCTGTCTCGATATAAAAAACGGAAGAACCGTAAAAGGTGTTAATTTTGTGGACTTGCGTGATGCAGGTGATCCAGTGGAATTAGCCAAAATATATTCGGATGAAGGTGCTGATGAATTGGTTTTTTTGGATATTTCGGCAACGGAAGAAAGAAGGAAAACCTTAGTTGATTTGGTACGAAAAGTCGCTTCAACTATCAATATTCCGTTTACTGTTGGTGGAGGAATTTCCTCCGTTGAAGATGTTGAAATTTTATTACAAAACGGTGCTGACAAAGTTTCCATTAATTCATCGGCAGTGAAAAACCCGCAGTTAATTAATGATTTGGCACAAAAATTTGGAAGTCAATGTGTGGTTGTTGCGATTGATGCTAAGCAAATTGATGGACAATGGATTGTTCATTTAGTGGGAGGAAAAGTGCCTACAGAATTGAATTTATTTGATTGGGGCAAAGAAGTTGAAGAACGCGGCGCAGGTGAAATCTTATTCACATCAATGGATAATGACGGAACTAAAAACGGATTTGCTAATGAAGCTTTGGCTAAACTTTCGGAATTAGTTAATATTCCAATAATAGCTTCTGGTGGCGCAGGAAACATTCAACATTTTGTAGATACTTTTCTGGAAGGAAAAGCTGACGCAGCATTAGCCGCAAGTGTATTTCATTTTAAAGAAATTGAAATCAAAACATTAAAAACAGCCCTTAAAAATAACAATATCGAAGTACGAATTTAAATTAAGGCATAAGTATTAAGTATGAGTCATTAAGTATTGAGTTGCTTATTTATCCATATAACTTAATACTTAAGACTTACAACTTAATACTTAAAAAATATGAACATAGATTTCTCAAAAAATACAGACGGATTAATTCCTGCTATAATTCAAGACAATGAAACCAAAACGGTTTTGATGCTGGGTTTTATGAATGCCGAAGCGTATCAAAAAACGGTTGATACTAAAAAAGTGACATTTTATAGTCGTACCAAGCAAAGACTTTGGACAAAAGGCGAGGAAAGTGGCAACTTTTTAAATCTGATTGACATCAAAAACGACTGTGATAATGATACCTTGTTGATTCAGGTAAAACCAGAAGGGCCAACATGTCACAAAGGAACTGATACGTGTTGGGCTGATGAAAACAAAGCTGATTATGGCTTTATTTCGGATTTAGAAGATACAATTCAACTTCGAAGAGAAAATGCTGATTCTGAGAAAAGTTATGTGGCTTCCTTGTTTAAATTGGGGATGAATAAAATTGCCCAGAAAGTAGGAGAGGAAGCGATTGAAGTGGTTATTGAAGCCAAAGATGATAATGATGATTTGTTTTTGAGCGAAAGTGCTGACTTGCTTTTTCATTACCTTATATTGTTGCAAGCCAAAGGATTTAAGCTAAATGATGTTGTTGAAGTACTAAAAAGTCGTCAGAAATAGAAATTCTTTTTAAAGATTTTACATCAATAAAACCCAATAGTAAATGAATATACTATTGGGTTTTCTTTTATTTCAAATAGCAATCCACTATATTTACTATTATTTTAAAATAAGAGTACCACATGCAAGTGATGAATTTAGATAATACCACATTGACACAAGAATCAAACGATCCAATCCTAAATACGGGACTATATATAATCCTTACAACTGACGAAGACGATGCAAGACCTGTTTATATTTCAGGGAATTTCAATAATTGGCGTACTCAGGACAAGGAGTTTATGATGGAGAAAATTGGAAATAACGTATACCATTACAAATTTTCGCATGATTTTGATTATCCTGTCGAGCTTTTGTATAAATTTACTAAAGGGGATTGGAGTGAAGTTGAGATTGACAGCCACGGCAATCGTACCGAAAACCGTTCAACATTAGCACATACGGGCATTCAAAATGAACACGTAGCAAGATGGAGAAAAAACTGGTTGCCTTTTAAGCAGTCTTTTTTACCACAGGTTCAGTTAATTTCAGATGAATTTGAAATCCCGCAACTTAATAAAACCAGAAAAATTTGGGCCTTGTTGCCTCATGATTATGATAATTCAAGTGAAAGTTATCCCGTAATGTATTTGCAGGATGCCCAAAATTTATTCAATGAATCAGCCGAATTTGGTAATTGGGAAATTGATAAAAAACTGGCGGTTATGTCCGAGTATAAAATTGGAAAAATCATAATTATTGCCATAGAACACGCCAAAGAAGATCGAATAAAAGAATACAATGTTGGAAAAACAGTATTAGGAAAGGGACAAGGAAAAAAATACATCCGATTTGTAACTGATTCCCTAAAACCATTTGTTGACAGCAATTTTAGAACAAAAAAAGAACGGGAATTTACAGGGATTGGTGGAAGCTCGATGGGAGGATTAGTCAGTATTTTTAGTGGATTAAGAAACCCGGAAGTATATGGTAAATTAATGATTTTTTCTCCATCGCTTTGGGTTGTTCCAGAATTGAAAATTAATCCCAAAAAAGCCAATACAGCCGATACCAAAATCTATTTGTATGGTGGTGGAGATGAGAGTAAAACAATGATTGAACATATAAAAAGTTTTAAAGAGAATCTGATTTCAAGCGAATTTGTAAAAGACAAATCAAAGATTAATTTAAGCATTAACAGGCAAGGAAAACATAGTGAAACCTATTGGAGTGATGAATTTCCTAAAGCAATAGAATGGTTGTTTTTTAATACAAAAGAGTCGTAGAGCACTATTCATAGGGTCTTGAATTAATAGGTAGAAAAAAAGAAAAGAACAAATGAAAACAAATACATTACAAAACGTAGCTGATTTTTCAGGAACAATTTTGATTCCGGTTTTTGAAACGTATTCAAAAAGCATTGTTCCTATAACTTTTAATGGATTAGAAATAACATCAAAAGTTTTTTTTGGAAAAAAAGACACGCACTATTTAGCTGAAAAAAACAATAATGCGTATGTTTTTATTGGCTTAGGAAAAGAGATAGACTATAAATCATTGAAAACTATTTTTCGTCGTATTTCATCGAAACAAAAAGAAAATTTCAGTTCGAATGTTGCTTTAGTTATACCTGAACAATTCACTCAGGATCAAGTTGAAGCCGTAGTTTCTGGTTTGCTTTTAGGAACGTATGATTTAGGTCATTTCAAATCAGAAAAAAACGCACATCCTTTTTTGAGTGCTGATTTTACTTTAAATTTAGTATCCGAAAAAGATTATTTGGCTACAGCCAAAAAAGGAATTAAAATTGCCAAAGCACAATTAGCAACCTATAATTTGGTTGATTTACCACCCAACACGATTAATCCTAAATATTTGGCCAATTGGGCTAAAGAAACAGGAGAAAAATATGGTTTTGACGTAGAAGTTTTAGGTCATGATGCAGCAAAAATAGTGGGATTGGGCGCTTTTTTGGCAGTTGGAAAAGGAAGTGAAAATGAACCACAGTTTATCATTATGAATTACACTCCTGCAGCCGATGTGGAACACCTAAAACATGTTGGGTTAGTGGGGAAAGGAATCACTTTTGATACTGGAGGATTGAATATAAAAACAGCTGGAATGCTTCATATGAAGTGCGATATGGCAGGTGGTGGTGCCGTTTTTGGGGCGATGCAATTGATTGCAGATTTGCAATTACCCGTAAAAGTGACTGCAATTGTTCCTTGTGCCGAAAATTCAGTTGATGCCAAATCATTTTTGCCAAGTGATGTAATTCACAGTTATAGCGGAAATTCGATAGAAATTATTGATACAGATGCTGAAGGACGACTCATTTTGGCGGATGGATTGTCATATTTAATTAAAAATTTCAAACCAGAATATATTGTTGATATTGCCACGCTAACAGGAAGCAGTGTTAGTACTTTTGGGTATGAATGTGGTGCTTTGTTTACCAATAATACCGAAATGGCTAAGAAGCTACAAGAAAACGGAGACGCAATTGGAGAGCGTTTGTGGCCTTTACCGCTTTGGGATGTTTATAAATCAGATATTGAGAGTGACATTGCCGATGTAAAAAATTATAGTGGAAAACCAGTTGCAGGAGCAATAAGTGCCGCTAAATTTTTAGAATATTTCACCCAAGAGCACAAAGCTTGGGCACATCTTGATGTTGCAGGTGTCGCATTTGGCGATGATGAGTTTGCTAAAAGTAAGCATGCTACAGGATATGGAGTTCATTTATTAACTAAATTCATTGAAAATTTATAACGTATGGAAAACTCTAAAACCTTCCTTTGTATTTCAAATTATTTCAAGGGTGCCGATTTTTTAATTAATTTAAAAAAGTTAGGCAACAAAGTCTATTTAGTGACAAGTGAAAAACTGAGAGACAAGCCATGGCCCCATCAACATATCGATGAGATTTTTTATATGGAAGGCCAAGATGTCGATTGGAATTTAGAACATCTGCTGTTAGGTGTTGGTAATTTTATGAAGTCAACCAAAGTTGATGCCATTGTTGCCTTAGATGATTATGATGTCGAAAAGGCTACTTATCTAAGGGAAAACCTGCGCATTGACGGGATGGGACAAACAACGGGACGTTATTTTAGAGATAAACTGGCGATGAGAATGAGAGCCAAAAGTTGTGGAATTCCTATTCCGGCATTTTGTTCTTTATTTAATGATCATGACATCAATACTTTTGCAGACACGATTTCTGCTCCATGGGTTTTGAAACCACGTTCCGAAGCTTCAGCAACAGGAATTATAAAAATATATGACAAAGAGAGTTTGTGGATTCATATCAATGAAATGGGGAATAACAGATTCAAATATTTATTAGAACAATTCAAACCTGGCGATGTGTATCATTGTGATAGTTTGATTTCAGAAAGTAAAGTAATTTTTAGTTTGACTTCAAAATATTTAGCCACTCCAATGGAAATTTCTCAAGGTGGAGGTGTTTTCCGTTCAGCTAATATTAAGTACAATTCAGAGGATGATAAAGCCATAAAAAAGTTAAATGAAGAAGTAATGAAAGGCTTCGGATTGAAACATGGTGCCGCACATACTGAATTCATAAAAAGCAATGAAGATGGTCAAATTTATTTCTTGGAAACTTCTTCAAGAGTAGGAGGAGCGCATTTGGCCGAAATGGTAACTGAAGCTTCCAATATTAATTTATGGAAAGAATGGGCTGCAATTGAAGACGCATTGGTTAAAGGAACTAAATACATTTTGCCAAAAGTAAAAAAAGAATATGCCGGTATCGTTTTGACATTATCAAAATTCCAGCATCCTAATTTATCGTCGTTTTCAGATCCGGAAATTTGTTTCAGAGTTCCGTTGGAATATCATGCGGGACTTATTGTCAAATCAGATAATCAAGAAAGAGTTTTAGAATTGTTGGATGATTATGGTAATCGTTTAGCCAATGATTTTACTGCTGTAGTAGAACAAAGTAAAGTAACCAACTTGCATTAAATGTTGTTACTGAACTAAAAAAAAGCAATTATTTCAAGAGAGATAGTTGCTTTTTTTATTTAAAGTTTGCTTAAACTAAAAGTATGTAGATTTTTATATCTTCGTCAAAATTCTCATAATAAAATAACGGTTTTCATCTCCTTCTCACATGAAAAAAACAATTCTGATTTTTTGCTTTTTAGGTTTAGTTAGCTGCAAAACGTATGATACAACCAGCTTGATTGAATCTGAAAAACCGGTTCAAAATGAATATTATACCATAGCTTTTGGTTCCTGCGATAACCAGAAAATTAAAAATGAACTTTGGTCGGCAATAAATAGCAATCATCCTTCAGTTTGGATTTGGGGAGGTGATAATGTGTATTCGGATACTAAGGATATGGATTTTCTTAAAAGTAATTATGAAACTCAGAAACAAGATTCAGATTATCTCAAGTTCATTAAAGACAAAATTATATTAGGAACATGGGATGATCATGATTATGGAGCGAATGACGGCGGTGAAGAATATCCTTTTAAAAGACAAAGTCAACAGTTATTACTGGATTTTTTAGATACGTCAAAGAATGCTCCTGAGCGAAAAAGAGATGGGGTTTATACTGCTAAAACTATTCTTGTAAATGGAAATAAAATAAAAGTTATTGTATTGGATTCTCGTTTTTTTAGAACGGCATTGACTAAAGCCACCGATTCAAAAAAACGGTTTCAACCCAATACATATGGTGAAGGAACCGTATTAGGAGAGGCACAATGGAAATGGCTTGAAAAAGAACTTAAATCATCTGATGCCCAATTTAATGTGATTGTCAGCAGCATTCAATTTTTATCTGATAAACATGGTTTTGAAGCTTGGGGGAATTTCCCTCATGAAATAGAAAAACTGGAGAAATTGATTGTTTCGACGAAAGCAAAAGGCACTTTTATAATCTCAGGAGATCGCCATATTGCCACTTTTTCTTCAAAAAATGTTGCGGGTTTATCTTATCCGTTAGTAGATTTTACCTCGAGTGGATTGACACATACTTACGCTTCTTTTTCCGGTGAGGAAAATCCTTATGTGAAAGGGGAAGTGGTTAAAGAGTTGAACTTTGGACTATTAAAATTTGATTTTAAAAACAATAAAGTCATAATGGAAATTCGTGGAAAGGAAAATAAATTTATTCAAGAATATGTTCAATCCTATCCTAAAAAATAATTTTTTTAGGTACTATATTTATAAAATTATAAAGTTTATTTTTGTTCAAAATGATTAATTATGAAAAAACAGTTTAGTATTATTTTTATTTCGTTTCTATTTTTTAACGGTATAAATGCACAAGGTTTACTAAATAAATCAGAGCAAAAATTCACGAGACAAGACACTTTGCGCGGAAGTATCACAAAAGAAAGAGCGTGGTGGGATGTAAAATATTATCATCTCAATATTAAAGTAAATCCAGCAGACAGTACTATTACGGGTTCAAATACAATAAAATATCAAGTTGTACAGGAATACAATAGCATGCAAATTGACTTACAAAATCCTATGGAAATTAATAAAGTCATTCAGGATGGAAAAGTTTTAAAATATAAAAGAGAAGGAAATGCATTTTTTATTGAATTAATTGCTCCTCAAACAAAAGGTGCACTAAAAGAAATTACCATATTTTATGGCGGAAAACCAAAAGTAGCCGTAAATCCACCTTGGGATGGAGGTATAACTTGGAAAAAAGACAGTAATGGAAATCCTTTTATTGCTTCTTCTTGTCAAGGATTGGGTGCAAGTGTTTGGTGGCCAAACAAAGATCATATGTATGATGAAGTGGATAATATGCTGATTAGTGTAAATGTTCCGAAAAATTTGACGGATGTTTCCAATGGACGTTTACTAAGTGTAAAGCAATTAAAAGATGGAACAAAAACCTATAATTGGTATGTATCAAATCCAATCAATAATTATGGTGTAAATATAAATATTGGCGATTATGTTTCGTTTTCGGAAAAATATAAAGGAGAAAAAGGCGATTTAGATTGCAGTTATTATGTTTTGAGAGACAATTTGGCGAAAGCCAAAAAACAATTTCAAGATGTTCCAAAAATGCTAAAAGCTTTTGAACATTGGTTTGGACCGTATCCATTTTATGAAGACAGTTACAAATTGGTTGAAGCTCCTTATTTAGGAATGGAACATCAAAGTAGCGTAACATATGGGAATGGTTTTCAAAACGGATATCGTGGTAGGGATTTAAGCGGAACGGGTTGGGGATTAAAATTTGATTTTATTATTATTCATGAATCTGGGCATGAGTGGTTTGCAAATAATATCACGTATAAAGATATTGCTGATATGTGGATTCACGAGAGTTTTACAAACTATTCAGAAAGTCTTTTTGTAGAATATTACTATGGAAAAGAAGCTGGATTTGAATATGTTCTGGGAACCAGAAAAGGAATAAAAAATGACAAACCAATTATAGGAAATTATGATGTAAACAACGAAGGTTCTGGTGATATGTATCCAAAAGGAGGGAATATGTTGCATACTTTACGCCAAATTGTAAATGATGATGAAAAATGGAGAGGCATTTTAAGAGGCTTAAACAGTACTTTTTATCACCAAACTGTTACTACAAAACAAATTGAAGATTATTTAAGTCAGCAAGTTGGAATCGATTTATCAACAGTTTTCAATCAGTATTTAAGAGATACCAGAATTCCAACATTAGAATATTTTTTTAAGGATAATCAAGCAGGTTATCGCTGGACAAATTGCGTTCCGGGTTTTAATATGCCCGTGAAAGTAACGCTAAATGGAAAAGAAGAATTACTGCAACCAGAAACAGAATGGAAGAGTATTCCAGTAATTTCTAAAAATTCAAAACTGGAAATAGATAAGAATTTTTATGTCGCCAGTTTTAATATTACCGAGTAAATCCAAAAGGTGTGTTTCTAAAATTTAGGAAACACACCTTTTTTTATCTTTTCTTAAACTGTATAGGATTTTCTCCCACCACTTTTTTGAAGATTCTATTAAAGTACGACAGGCTTTCAAATCCACATTCAAAGCACGTTTCGGTTACGTTTTTATCACTTTTTAAAAGTCTTTTAGCTTGTTCAATTCGATATTGATTTAAAAATTCAGTAAATGTTAATCGCGTCATTTTTTTAAAATAACGACAAAAAGCCGCTTTAGATAAATGAGTTAAATGGGAGATTTCTTCAATAGAAACAGCCCTTTGGTAGTTTTCTTCTATAAATTTATAGACGACTTTTAATCGCAATTGTTCTTTATTATTATATAAATTTTCAAATGGTTTATTGTGCAAAAAAGTCATTTCATTTGATATTGATAAAATCTGAAATAATGACAGCACTTCAATAAATTGTTCGAAATGTGATAAAAGATGAATTTTTTGAAGCCTTTTACCAATTTTATCTTTTACAGCTCCATGAAAACAAATCACCTTTTTTGAGTTCTCAAATAATTGATAAATAGAAGCTAATTCAGGAGTTGTTATAAAGTCATTTTTGAAAAAGTCTTCTTTAATCTGTAAAACTACTTTTTCATATTCAGTTTTAATTCCATAATCAAAATTTAAATGTGGAATATTGGAACCTATAAAAACCAAATCGCTTCCCTCAAAATTGCCAATATGATCGCCTACGCGTCGTGTTCCATTTGGCGCAACAATGAAAGTTAATTCAAATTCAGGATGAAAATGCCAATAATAAAAATCATTCAATTTTGGATTTACCAATATTCTGAATGAACTCCCTGCTAATCTTTTTATATCCTCAAAAACTATTTTCATATCTCGTTAGCTAAATAATTGCTCAATATAATACATATACTTCTTTAAAGTTAATAAAAAAATCAATATTGTACAAATAGCAGTAAATTTTGTGGAAGTAATTAGTATTCTCTTTTTCTAATTTTGAAATAGTTATAACACTAAAATATAAGACTATGGAAAAGAATAATCAATCAATGACACCAACTATGGTTCCCACAATGGCACAAAATAATGCTCATAAAGATATTCCGGGAAATCCATCTACTGCAAAATCCAGCACAACAAAACTAAATGATCGTTCTAATGGCAAACCGTTACGTTTACTTACTGAAGACGACTGGAAGTTTTGGATTGAAAACGGTTACATTGTCATAAAAAATGCTATCCCGAAAGAAAACGCTAAAAAAATGGCTGATTTTCTATGGGAATTTGAAGAGAAAAATCAAAATGATCCAGAAACTTGGTATGCTCCGCCAAGAGCCGAAATGCAAATGAAAGAACTTACCAATAGCGGTATGGTTGAAGTTTACAATCATCAATATCAATGGGATAACCGACAAATGGAAAAAGTATATGATGCGTTTGTAGATATTTGGGGAACCGAGAAATTATGGGTTACTATTGACCGAGCGAATTTGAATTTACCAGTTCGTCCAGGTTTTGATTTCAAAGGATTTATCCATTGGGATTATGATCCGGAGACAAAACCTCAAAACGTACAAGGGGTTCTTGCTTTGGCTGACCAAATGGATGAAAATATGGGAGGATTTCAATGTATACCTGATTTATATCGAAATTATGATACTTGGAAACTGACGCAACCTGAAGATAGGAACCGTTTTAAACCAGATGTTACCGGACTTGAAGATAAATTTGTAAAAGTAAAAATGGAAGCTGGTGATTTATTAATTTTTAATAGCACGCAACCGCATGGGATTCGCCCAAATATTACAAAAGATAAAGTAAGAATTGCACAATATATTTCTATGATGCCAGCTGAAGAGGATAATGAAGAATTGCGTCAATGGAGAGTTAATTCTTGGGAAAATCGCATTGCGCCTGAAGGATATGCGTTTCCTGGAGATCCTCGAAAATGGGAACAAACCAAATATAAAACTGCAGAATTGAGTGATTTAGGAAAAAAATTATTGGGAGTAGAGAAGTGGTAACAAAAAAAGGGATACAATAAGTATCCCTTTTTTATATTTATTATTTTTTAAAACATTTAGATTAAATTCTTCTTAATGTAATTAAAACTTGTTACTGCGGATTCTATCGGATTCGGTTTGTAGTTTGATTCGTGCTCTAAAAAGAAACGTTTCATTCCGGAAAGTTCAGCTTGAGCAAAAATCGATTTGAAATCAATTGCTCCAGTTCCTATTTCGGCATTCCAATCAGGATTTACTTTATCCATATCTTTTACGTGCCACATAGTGAAGCGTCCAGGATATTTTTTGAATAATTGCAACGGATCATTTCCAGAACGAACAACCCAGTATAAATCCATTTCAAAATCAACTAAGTTTTTATCCGTTTCATTTAATAAAATCTCATATCCATTCGTTGCTCCGAATTTTGTAAATTCAAAGTCATGATTATGATAGGCTAATTTTAAACCTCCGGCTTTACAAAGTTCTCCAACTTTATTTATTTGTGAAGCTAGTTTTTTATAGGCATCACCAGTTGTTCCTCTCAATTCTGAAATTATATAGGGAACAGTTACATATTCACTTCCTAAATGATTTGCTGTTTCGATATATGATTTTACAAGATCAGTAGTACCATCTTTAATCATAGAGTTAAAATCGAAATGATTACTTGTGGCTTTCAAACCATTATCATCAAGTATCGATTTAAAATCATGTACAGAAGTTCCAAAAAAGCCTTTGTCTACTGAATAACCAAAAGTTTCCACTTCTGTAAATCCAGCTTTTCCTACTTGGGATAAAACTCCTTTGACATCCTTTGGTAAAGTATCACGTAATGTCCATAATTGAATTCCGATGGCTCTTTTTTTAGAGTCAAAAGCAAATGTAGGAGCAATGGCTAATGCGCCTAATGCTAAACCAGCATTAATTAAAAATTCTCTTCTTTTTATCATGGGTTATTTTTTAGATTAGTTAAATATCACAAATTGCAATAGCCTGCTTCAATGAAGCTAGTTTGTTCGGGTTTTTAGGAATAAATTCTTGTCCTACAAAACCTTTGAAACCAGTTTTTGCAATAGCTTTCATTATTGCTTCGTAATTTAATTCCTGTGTATTATCAATTTCATTTCGTCCGGGAACTCCGGCTGTATGAAAATGTGCAATATATTGATGGTTGTCTCTTATGTTTCTAATCACATCACCTTCATCAATTTGCATGTGATAAATATCATAAAGAAGTTTAAAGTTTTCTGAGTTTAAACGTTTTGCTAATTCAACTCCCCATGATGTTCTGTCACATTGGTAATCTTTATGGTCAATTTTGCTGTTTAACAATTCCATCACTAAAATCACATTATGCTTTTCAGCCAATGGAATTAGTTTTTGTAAACCAAGAACACAATTATTCCAACCTTCTTCATCTGTTTTTCCTCTTCGGCTTCCGCTAAAGCAAATTAGATTTTTATAACCGGCTTTAGCCACCAGCGGAATCATTTCGGTATAATTCTTTATAAGTGTTTCATGAAATTTAATATCATTGAAACCATCCACTAAATTAATCTCAGCACCGTTGCACATTGTAGAAACTAAATCATATTTTTTCAATGTTGGCCAAGAGGAAGGTCCTACTAAATCAATACCGGTAATTCCAATTTTCTTAGCCTCAATGCAAAGTGTATCCAAATCAAGACTGTCAAAACACCAACGAGAAACAGAGTGATTTATATTTCCTTTCAACATACCCAATTGTGTTTCTGTATTATTCATTGGCATAGCCAAAGCAGAAAATCCAGAAGGAATTCCTATAGCCGCTGTTCCGGCAAGTATTCCTTTTATAGCAGATCTCCTATTTAAATTAGTGCTCATTTTTTATTTTTTATACAGCAGAAGATGTTTCTTCGACTTTGTTTTTTTCATTGAATAAAAGTGCAAAAAGAAGGAATACTGCCAAAGCAATTCCGGCAGGAATTATCCAAACCATTTCCCAATTTATAGCGCCGTCTAACATTTTATAATTGTCCGTTATCCAACCAGCAACTGCAAAACCAATCAACATACCAACTCCGTATGTAGCTAGCGTAATTAGACCTTGAGCGGCACTTTTATATTTTTCTCCTGCTTTTGAATTGGTGTAAATTTGACCAGAAACAAAAAAGAAATCATAGCAAATACCGTGCAAAGCAATACCTATAATAAGCATAAAACTTAAATCATCTCCATTACCATAAGCGAATAAAACGTAACGAATTGCCCACGCTAACATTCCAACCAAGATTGTTTTCTTGAAGCCAAAACGGGTAAAAAATACAGGAATCAATAATAAAAATAAAGCTTCAGATATTTGACCGATTGCCATTTTTCCAGTAGGATTTTCAACTCCTGCTTCTGTCAAAAATGGATGTGCATTTTGGTAATAAAACGCAAGAGGAATACAAATAAGAATTGATGAGATAAAAAAGATGGCGAAGTTTTTATCCTTCAATAACTTTAAAGCATCAAGACCAATAATATCTCCTATTTTTATTTTTTCGTCACTTACTTTTGGTGGTGTTTTTGGTAAAGAAAAACTAAATATACCTAAAACTAAAGCTGCGATTCCTGCTAAAAGGAACGTATTTTTAAGCATTCCTTCAGAAATTGCTTCTGCAGCATCCCAATGGAAAACAAAACTAATAGACAATCCTGCTAAAATCCAACCAATTGTTCCCCAAACTCTAATGTTTGCAAACTCTTTCTCTGGATCTTTCATTTGATTGAAAGAAACTGAATTTACTAATGCTAATGTTGGCATGTATAAAATCATGTAACTAAGAACGTAAGTATAAAACATTCCAACCTCTTCTGACTGATACATTTGATACATTAAAAATGCTCCAATAAGATGAAGTATTCCTAAAATTTTCTCAGCATTAAAATATCGGTCAGCGATTAACCCTATAATAAAAGGTGCAATAATAGCGCCCCATGATTGTGTAGAAAAAATTGCGGCAGTTTCTGATCCAGATGCTTTTAGATTATTCCCCAGAAACGTACCAAGGGTTACAAACCATGCTCCCCAGATAAAAAATTCTAGGAACATCATTATGGATAATTTAATTCGGATGGTGCTATTCATTGGTATTTTGGTTTTATTTTTTGGTTTTGGTTAATTAGCAGTAATTTATTTTTAATATTTTATTCTCAATTACATACCGGCTTCACATCCAGTTGTAATTTTCATAGAATTCCATTCTTTAATCTGAATGTTTCTGAACCACACATTATCTCCGTGATCTTGTAATGCAATTTTTCCTTTTTTGAATGCAGCAAAACCTGGCCAAGTAGCAAATTTACTACCTGCTACCAATGTTTTAAAGTTGGCATCCCAAAGTGTAGTTTCAACTACTTTTACACCATTCAATAACATTGTCAGTTTTCCGAATTTACATACAAGGTCAACAGAATTCCATTCTCCAACTGGTTTAACAGGCTCAGAAGTACTTTTTATTAAATCATACAAATCTCCTGATCTGTGTTTTTCAATTTTTCCGTCAGGGTGACCGTCATTGTCCAATACTTGCATTTCCAATCCAGTTTCGTAAGTATTTTTGAATTTTGTCAAATCTTCGTTTACAAAGAAAATAATACCACTGTTTGCATTTGCTGCTACTTTCCATTCTAATTTTAAATGAAAATTCTCGTATTCTATATCTGTTACAAGATCGCCTCCTTGACCATTTTTGGCAGCGGTAGGGTCAAAATGCAATACACCATCTTCAACTTTCCAACCAGAACCAGCAGTTTTTTTTCCATAAGTATGCCATCCTGTTGTTGATTGTCCATCAAATATTGATTTAAATCCTTTTGCTATTGGTGCTTGTTGTGCATTTGCTGTTTGAATCATTATCATAACAATTAATGAAGTACAAATATTTTTAATCATTTTTAAATTTTTGAATTAATAATTAATCTTGTTTATAAAGTTAAAGCTTTCCAACCTTGGCGATAATCACGTTTTACAAATTGATTAACTTCATCAAAGTTGGTAATTTTCATAGCATCATTATCCCATAATAATTTTGCGGAACGTCCTGGATACACTTCTTCTCCAAGCTCTTCTCTCATCACATCATACCCTCTGATAGCAAGATTTGCCATCAATAAAGCTTCTGTTAGAGGACCTGCAATTTCAAAAGGAGAACTTAATTCTTTTTTTCCATAACCTGCAATTGCAGCTTCAACCCATTGTTTGTAGTGCCCATCGGCACCATCTTTTACTCTGGCATATTTTTGAGCTACTTTTAAATTTTCATTTTTACTAAGAGGAAGTAAACGAGGATTTAAACCGTACGTATCACACATCATTTTTCCTTTTGTACCAGTAAATAATGTTCCATTTCCACCGTCTCCAAAAATTTCATTCGGACCTAGTTCAGTAGGTCTTTCAGGTTGGATTCCTCCATCCATCCAGTGTACCGCTATGTCACCATTTGTTTTTTCAGTTTTTGGAAAGGTTAATGTAACGTGACTTGAAGGAGGACAACTCTCTGGGAAATACCCTCTTTGAAATTCATCTACATAAACAGAACCAACACTGCATTGAACATCTTTAGCATATTTTAAGTTCAATACACTAAAAGGGGCTTCCAATAAATGGCATCCCATATCTCCTAATGCTCCTGTTCCGTAATCCCACCAACCGCGCCAGTTGAACGGCACTAATTTATTTACATACTCTTTGTGAGGAGCTGTACCCAACCATAAATCCCAATCTAATTCTTTTGGAATATCCGCTTTATTGGCAGACCAAGGAATACCTTGAGGCCAAACCGGACGGTCTGTCCAAGCATGAATAGTGTGAACATCACCAATTAAACCAGCTTCATACCATTCTTTCATTATTCTGGTTCCATCATTTGAGGAACCTTGATTTCCCATTTGGGTAACCACTTTATATTTTTTGGCAGCTTGGGTCAAAATACGAGCTTCATAAATATCATGAGCCATAGGTTTTTGAACATATACATGTTTCCCTAATTGCATAGCCGCAAGCGCTTGAATAGCATGATTATGATCTGGAGTAGAAACTGAAACTGCATCGAAATTTTTATGTTCTTTGTCTAACATTTCGCGCCAATCTTTATAAAATTTAGCTTTAGGAAATGCATTTACACTTGCAGCGGCTCTTCTGGTATCTACATCACATAAAAATGAAATATCAGCTTTTCCACTGCTGGCAAACATAGCAATATCAGATTTTCCTTTTCCACCAACACCAATACTGGCTATTGATAAACGATCACTTGGTGCTACGAATCCTCTTCCTAAAACATGACGAGGAACAATCATAAAGGCTGCTGCCGCTATAGCTGTTGTTTTTATGAAATCACGACGGTTGTTTGTGATTTTATTCTCTTCTTCTTTTTGTTTCATTTATTTTTAATACGGTTATAGTTAATAGTAATAAAATAGCTTAATAAATGAAGTGCTTTTCAATATTCTAAAGTTATTTAGAATACTGAAAAGCACCTTTGGAATTATTTTTTTAAGGATAAAATATATTTAGCCATTGATTTTGCATCATCCTTTTTAAGAGATGTATGAGCGGCCATCGGTATAGTTCCCCAAACTCCAGAACCTCCTTTTATAATTTTACCGGATAAATAAGCAACATTTTTTTCATTAGAAGGATATTTTTTTGCAATATCTAAATAGGAGGGACCTATAAGTTTTTTGTCTAATTTATGACATCCAACACAATCAGATTTTGCAATTAATTTTTCTCCATCAGATGTTTGAAAAATTGCGTTTGATTTTTTAGTGGCTTTAATATATTTTGTATCTAAATTATCATTAGAAAATGAGGTTAAGCTAATTAAAGCAACCCCAAAAAGCAAATATTTTAATTTCATTTTCATTTCTATTTAAGTTTTATAATCCTAAGTTTTTTCTGTTAAAAGCTTTATTTGTTTCTACCGCAGCAAAATCATCAAATGCTTTATCGGTAACTTTTATAATATGATTTTTTATAAATTCAGCACCTTCACGTGCTCCATCTTCTTGATTTTTAATGCAACATTCCCATTCCATAACTGCCCAACCTTTGAAATCATATTGTGCCAGTTTGCTGAAAATAGTTTTAAAATCAATTTGACCATCCCCAGGAGAACGATAACGTCCCGCACGATTTACCCAACTTTGATATCCACCAAAAGTTCCTTGTTTTCCTGTAGGGTTAAACTCGGCATCTTTCACGTGAAAAGCTTTAATCCTTTCGTGATAGAAATCAATATATTGAATGTAGTCTAACTGCTGCAATACAAAATGTGACGGATCGTAAAGTAAACAAGCTCTTGAATGGTTATTTACAGCCTTCAAAAACATTTCATAGGTTTCCCCATCAAATAAATCTTCTCCTGGATGAATTTCATAGCAAAGATCGATCCCATTTTGATCAAACTCATTTAAAATTGGCAACCAACGTTTTGCTAATTCGGCAAAACCGTCTTCAACTAAGCCGGGAGGCCTTTGTGGCCAAGGGTGAAAATATTGCCAAAGCAAAGAACCACTAAAAGTTGCATGTGCATTTAAACCTAAATTTTGGGATGCTTTTGCAGCATATTTCAATTGTTGCACTGCCCATTCTTGTCTGGCTTTAGAATTACCATGCACATTTACAGGGGCAAAAGCATCAAAAAAATCATCGTATGCAGGATGAACCGCAACTAATTGACCTTGTAAGTGAGTTGATAATTCTGTGATTTCTAATCCGTAAGAAGCAATTGTACCTTTAAGTTCTTCTGCATAGGTTTTACTTTCTGCAGCCTTTTGCAAATCAATGAATCGAGTATCTAATGTTGGCATTTGAATACCTTTAAAACCTAAATCAGCAGCCCATTTACAAATTCCGTCTAAGGAATTAAAAGGAGCTTCATTACTGATAAATTGGGCTAAAAATACTGCGGGGCCTTGTATTGTTGTCATATTATATTTTGTCTAAAACTTTTATGAATTCCTATTTTATTACAAAACGTAAGGAGTCCATTTTTTATCAGATTGTGATGATGCTACTACGTTATCAATAAATGCCATTCCTCTTAATCCATCTTCAACAGAAGGAAAGTCTAACATTTCAGGCGTAGGCTCTATACCATCTAACTTACAACCAAGCGTTAAGGCAAAGTTGCGGTAAATATTAGCAAATGCTTCTAAATAACCTTCTGGATGCCCGCCAGGAGTACGACAATTATGGGTAGCAAATGAAGATAAATGTGCTCCATAATTAGATCCCGCTCTTAAAATCTGCGCTGGTTCATCTAACCATCTAACCATTAAAGTATTTGGGTCGTGTTGGAACCATTCGATTCCACCTTTTTCTCCATAAACTCTAATTTTTAAAGCGTTTTCTTCGCCAGCAGCAACTTGAGATGCAATTAAAACTCCTTTTGCGCCATTGTCAAACTTCAACAATACAGCGCCATCATCATCCATAATACGGCCTTCAACAAGTGTGTTTAATTCTGCACAAACATCAGTAATTTTAGCTCCGGTAATATATTCCGCTAAATGTGATGCATGAGTTCCAATGTCACCCATTACAGAACTTTTTCCTGATTTTTTAGGATCAGTTCTCCAAGCAGCTTGTGCATTTCCTTCTCTTTCTGATAGTTTACTTAACCATCCTTGAGGATATTCTACCACGACTTTTCTAATCTTACCCAGTTTTCCCTCACTAACCATAGCTTTCGCTTGTTTAACCATTGGATAACCGGAGTAGGTATGTGTTAAACAAAGTATTAGTCCTGTCTCTTCTACTTTTTGTTTCAATAGTTTTGCTTCCTCCAATGAAAAAGTCATTGGTTTTTCAATTACTACGTTGAAACCATGTTCCAAAGCCATCATAGCAGGTGCAAAATGTGCAAAATTTGGAGTAACAATAGTAACAAAATCGATTCTTTCGTCAGCAGGTAATGCCGCTTCAGCTTTAATCATTTCGTCATACGTTAAATACGTTCTTGATTCCGGAAGAAACAAAGCTTTACCAGATGCTATTGCTGTTTCTGGGTTTATACTTAAAGCTCCACAACTTAATTCAATTAGTCCATCCATATTGGCGGCTAAGCGGTGAATTGCACCTATAAAGGCATCTTGGCCACCACCGACCATACCCATTCTTAATTTTCTCATAATGATGAACCTAAATATTTCCTTTTTTTAATTCTTTTACTGCATAATCACAAGCACGTGCCGTTAAAGCCATAAATGTTAATGATGGATTTTGACAAGCGATAGAAGGCATACAAGAACCATCGGTAACAAATACATTACTTACTTCATGCATTTGATTCCATTTATTTAAAACTGAATCTTTAGGGTCATTACCCATTCTTGCAGTACCCATTTCATGTATAGCCATTCCAGGATAACAATCGTTATCGTATGTTTTTACATTTTTGATTCCAGAAGCTTCGAGCATTTCAGCAGCATCATTCATCATGTCTTCACGCATTTTAGCTTCATTCTCTTTGTATTCGCAATCAATAGCTAAAACAGGTTGTCCCCATTTGTCTTTTTTGTTGTGATCGATATATACTTTGTTTTCATAATAAGGTAACATTTCTCCAAATCCACCTAATCCCATGCTCCAAGAATCTGCTGGTAAAGACATGGTATCTTTGAAATCACCACCAAAAGCCAATTCAGCAACTTCTTTATGCCATAATCCTCTGCTAGCACCTCCTTGATAACCGAAACCTCTTAAATAATCACGTTTATCACCACCTACATTTTGGTATCTTGGAATATAAATACCATTTGCTCTTCTTCCGTACGTGTATTTATCTTCAAAACCTTCAGCAGTTCCTTCAGCACCACAACGGAAATGATGATCCATTAAATTATGTCCCAATTGTCCACTAGCATTACCCATCCCATTTGGATGCGCTTCTGAAGTTGAATTCAATAAGATGAATGTTGATCCTAAAGTTGAACCATTTACAAAAACAATTTTAGCATAAAACTCCATAGTTTCATTTGTTTCTGCATCAATTACCATTACACCTTTTGCCTTTTTTGTGTCTTTATCATAAATGATATGATTCACAATAGAGTAGGGTCTTACTGTTAATCTCTTTGTAGCCATAGCAGCAGGCAATGTAGATGATTGCGTGCTGAAATAAGCACCAAACGGGCAACCACGACTACATAAATTTCTATATTGACAACTTCCACGACCTTTATGAGGTACTGTTAAGTTAGCCGTACGACCAATAGTTAAAATACGTGTTCTGTTATAATGCTTTTCTAATCTTTCCTTAACTGATTTTTCTACACAGTTTAAATCCATTGGAGGCAAAAATTTACCATCTGGTAAAAGAGGCCAATTTTCTGCTTGACCACTGATTCCTGCAAATTTCTCTACATAATCATACCATTTTGTAAGATCTTTATAACGGATAGGCCAGTCATTACCATGACCATCTTTGGCATTATCTTCAAAATTATGGTCACTGAAACGGTAACTTTGACGACCCCACATTAAAGATTTTCCTCCCACATGAAATCCTCTGTACCAGTCAAAACGTTTGTCTTCTGTATACGGGCATTCCAAGTCATTAACCCACCATTTTTCAGTAGCTTCATTATAGGGATAATCACGTGTTTGTACCGGATGTGTTCTTTTTTGTTCTTCGGTAAGTTTACCGGCATGCTCAAATTCCCACGGAGCTTTCATTGCAGATTCATAATCTTTAACATGCTCAATGTTCATACCGCGCTCTAACATTAAAACTTTTAAACCTTTTTCAGTAAGTTCTTTTGCTGCCCAACCACCACTAATTCCTGATCCTATTACAATAGCATCATATGTATTTTCCTCTTTTAAATTCGTATTTATATTCACGTGTAGTATTTTTTATTTAATAAAATAGTTTAAGACAAAAGGTTCCAATAACAATTAGTTGGTAGCCCAACCTTTTTGTCCAGGTTTGTAATCAGCACTTCCATCGTATCTACCAGGAACAGGAAGGTATTCACGTGCTTGTGTACATCCTATTTCTGAAGAGTAATACCCCAGAAGAGTCAAATCTCTTGCAATCAAAAAGAAAGATGGTGCTTTTCCATTAGCAATTGTTTCATCTTTTAAAGCTCCCATCAATTTCTGACGTTCTTCAATAGACATAGCCAAGAAATCTTTATTGAAATCTTTCAAGCATTTTGCTTGCATTTCTTTCATTCCTGAAGCAAAAATCTCTTGCATTTGTGCTGGATAACAATCTCTAATCATCATAGGAATAAAAGCGCCAAGTCCTGCTGCTTTAGCTCCTGGTGAAGATGCTGTCGTCGGTATAATTATATCGGCAAATTCAGCTAAAACCTCCTCATCCGAAGCGGAAAAAAATACTCGATTTTTTTCTTTTTCAGGCAAAGTAAAACTTTCAAATAAAACGCCCATAGTAGTTGCTGAGATTGCGCTTCCCATCAAAAACGCAACGCTTTTAAGTGCTTCTCTTCTATTCATTTGTTAATTATTAAAATTGTTTATTATTCTTAAATTATTATAACCTTACAATAATAAAGAAAAAAAAATAGCTTAATTTTTTTTATGTTAATTTATTGAATAATTCCATTTTTTTCAAATTATTAAGGGAATCGCTTTAAAAAATTCATTAAACACTATCTGTAATCTGTTAAAACAAGAAAAAAAATATATTTTTAAAAATTAAGTAGGGGTAGAAATCCCTTTTTTTGCTGTTTTTAGTTTAATTTAATCAGTTTTAACTTATAAAATTTTAATCAATTTCCATTTTAACGAATTTCAATGCGTTAAAATGACATTATTACCAAAAATTAAACTTAAAAATGAATTTTAATTAGCTCAACTAAATTATGGTAATAAAATTAGATATAAAAGTCTTTGTTTTGAATAAAATAAATAGGTGAATGAGAATCTAAACTGAAATATAAGTCCTAAGACTTTAAGCTTGACAATATGAATAATTACCTCTCAAATAATCCAAGTGTTCCGCCCACCCAATCTTTATCTTTATTGAATTTTACGCCTATCATTTCGCCACGACTCAATCGTACCAAGTTGCACAATAGAGTAGGTGCGGCATCTTCATTCTTCCAAACACAAAGCACCCGAACTTCGGCTTTTACTTTCCCATCAGGAGATTGTACAATAGGAAGATAGTTTACCTTTTTTTGAAGAATATAAAGTTCTTTTTCGACAACTGCTTCAATATCCTCTTTTATTACATGAAAAATAACTCCTGTTCCTGAGAAGGAAAAGAGTGGTTTTAGAACATAATTTTCTAAATCTTGTGGGATTTCTTTGAGCTCACTTAATAAAGTTGTTTCGATGAAATATTTCCCTTTTAAGAATGGTAAAATAAATTTACTGATTCGAAAAAACCAGTTGGGATGTCCAGCCCATTCCACATCAAGTTCATCAGAGAAATGAAAGTTTAATTTCAAATCGGTTCGCAAATCCAATTCATCAAAAATAACCCTATTATAGATTCTTTTTACAAGAATTTCATCGCCTTTTTCATTTTTATAGAACAGTTGTTTGCCTTTCTTTATGAGTTCAGTAACGCAAACTATCGGTATGCCAATATCTCTTCGGCAATAATAAAAGTCAATCTTTGTATTTTGTTTTTCGGGTTCAATTTCAAGGAGAATAACATTTTCTTTTGGATGGTTATTGCAAATCGCTTCTTCCAAAATATCCAGATATTCCTGAGGTTCAATGTTATTGATAAATGGGGTTAACTCATTGAGGAATGGATAATGATTCTTGAATTTGTCATACAAATTAATCTGATAATTATACAAAGAAGGAAATCCTTGCACTTCAATAAGTTTTGGAATAACAGCTCCGTCTTCTTCACAAATCCCGAAATCAATTGCTAAAAAAGTGGTGTGATCATCCTCATTTGGAACTTTATGATTTAGTTCTAACGACTTATCAGTTAATAACTTAAAGTCTTCTTTTTGAATAAAAGAAATAACTTCATTACAACCTTCAATCAATTGGTTTTTAAGCTCTTTCGAAATAAAAAAAGGCGTTTCACCTAAACGGAATGTAGGCATATAATTAAAATCGGAAGCAATATCATCTTTAAATTCCTGATATTTCTTTTCTGTAAATTGAGCATTAAATAACTCCCGATATTTTGAAATCATCTCGAAATGAATTTATTAATTAGAAAGCATTTTCTTTGTTTTCATCAAGTCATTAATAGCAGTTCTTAGAAAGTTTGGAATCAAGGTTTCATTTGTTCGGTATATTTTATCATCATCTAATAAATCTTCCAACATATTTCTAAACTTCCTTTTTCCTTTCATAGCTCTAATTTTTTCTTTTGCCTGTTTGTTTCTTAAATGAGAGACAAAGCTAATTGGATCTGCTTCGGGATGAAATTGAGTACCTACAAAATAGTCTGTAAAACGAACCGCCATGATAGCACGCTCGTATTGAACATGGTCTCTAATTTTCTCCAACGAAATAATTTTTGCGCCTTTTTTGGCAAAAACACTAAGCTTAGGCTGTACTACTTGATAATCTCTGGAATCAATTGCGTAAAAAGGATCTGCAAGTCCTTCAAATAAAGGATCTGTAACTCCTTCTTTGGTTTTATGAATGGTCATTACACCAAAAGAAGTATCATTTCTTCGGGTAACCGTGGCCAACCCAAAATGCAAGCAAGCCATTTGAAAAGAATGACAAATGAACAGTACATGCTTTTTAACCGCATTTTCACTATTCCATTTGTTCAACGAATCGATAAACGCATAATATTTCACATCCCAATTTCCATCTCCAATTAATGGATTCCCTGGACCACCGGTAGAAATATAAATATCAAATTCTTTAATATCCGGTAATTCACATTTTACCCGAACATCGAATATTTCAAAACTAACTACAGGACTGAACCTGTTTACAACATCAATTATACAACGCATCCCCTGATTAGGTTCCCCTTTGTACATATCTAAAAGCGCTATTTTTATAATTTTATTCGACATAACTATTTTTAAAAAACGATGCGCAAAGATAATTTATATTTTACAATCCCTTTGTAAATTCGCCAGTTATAAAGTCCACCACTTTGCAAAGATCACCTGTTTCTTCAAAAACAGTTAATTGTTTGTCAGCTCCGGTTCCATTTTTCAAAATTTCATGAACATAATTAATATCCTCACGACTTCCCAGTTCATCAACAACATCGTCAATGAAATCTAATAATTCTAAGATGAGCATTTTAGTTTCCACTTCTTTTTGAAGTCCAAAATCAATCATATTATTATCGATTCCATAGCGGGCAGCACGAAATTTATTCTCCTTAATCAACGCCAATCGATAAATATTGAAACTCGTATTGTTCATGTTCAATTTGTAGAGTTTAGCCACAATTGCTTGAATAATAGCTACTATGCAAATGGTTTCATCAACTGTTAAACACATGTCACAAATCCTAAATTCTATCGTGTTATAAAAAGGATGTAAACGTAAATCCCACCAAATTTTCTTTGGATTATCGATACAATTTGTTTTTACCAAAGTATCTAAATAGTTTTCGTACGAACTTACAGAATCAAAATATTCCGGTAATCCAGTTCTTGGAAACTTGTCAAAAACCTTAGTTCTAAACGACTTATAGCCTGTTTTTCTACCTTCCCAAAAAGGGGAATTTGTCGAAAGCGCAAATATGTGAGGCAGAAAATAGGTCGCTTGATTCATCAATTGCAAACCAATTTCACGGTTTTCAATACCTACGTGACAATGCATTCCAAAAATCAAATTAGAACGTGCCGCATCTTGTAATTCATTAACAATATCGTGGTATCTGGGATCGTCAGTTATGGGTTGATCTTGCCATTTTGAAAATGGATGAGTCCCTGCGCCACCAACAATAAGATCTTGTTTATCCGCTAATTCAACGATTTTTGAACGCAGAAACCGAATCTCATTTTTGGCATCATTAACGCTATGGCAAATATTGGTCCCAACTTCCACCACTGATTGGTGCATTTCGGCCTTAACTTGCTCATTTAAAATTATTTTGGCTCCATCCACAATTTTTGACAAATGCGAGCGTAAATCTCTCGTTTCAGGATCAATAATTTGATATTCTTCTTCTACACCAAGTGTAAAAACAGGTAATTTTTTCATTAATTTATTTTTTTAGGAGCTATTTACTCCGTCAGTTCGCTTCGCTCGTGTCCACTTCCCGTTTCAATCATTTTTTGTCCTGAAAAAGTTCAGAACAAAAAATGATTTTCACTTTAATCAGGACTAGGGCATTCGACAATCTATAGCATCTTATTTCCCGGCAGCGGCATCTTTTATAAAAGTTCCCCAAGTTAAATTTATCTTTCCTGGTTTTTGTTTTTTTGCAGCAGCAATAGCCATTTTAGCAGCTTCTTCAACTACCCATTCAAAGTTTTCAGTACCCACCGAAGTCAACTCGGCATCAGGCGCAGGATTTCCAAAATCAATCGCATATGGAATTCCGTCACGAACTGCGAATTCTACCGTATTAAAGTCATATCCTAAACCTTTACAAAGACGCAAAGTGTAGTCTTTTATAGTTGCTAATAACTTTTTATCTACTGGAGGGCCATCAATTACATAGCGCAAATGATGCGGATTTCTAGGCTCGTATTGCATAATTCGAACAGCTTTGCAGCCCAAACAATACACTCTGAAATACTCCGTAAAAACAATTTCTTCTTGTAACATCATTACTAATTGCCCTGTTTCCTGATGTTTTTCCCAAAACTCTTCTTTGTTTTCTAATCGGTATACATTTTTCCAACCTCCGCCAGCGTACGGTTTCATGTAAGCCGGAAATCCAATGTAGTCAAAGATTCCTTCCCAATCCATTGGGTATTTTAAATTTCGGAATGATTTTCCAGTTGTATCAGTAGGATGTTCAGCTGAAGGAAGAATCACCGTATTTGGCAACGGAACTCCAAGCGTATCTGCCAAAGCATTATTAAAAAACTTATCATCAGCACTCCACCAAAAAGGATTGTTAATTACATTGGTTCCTGTTAAAGCGGCATTTTTTAAGTAAGCACGATAAAAAGGGACATCTTGTGAAATTCGGTCAATAATTACTGCATATTCACCGTCTTGATTTTGAACCACTTTATCAATAGCAACAGCTTCGGCAATGATTCCTTTTTCATTTTTTGAATTGACACGATCAATAAATGCTTGCGGAAAGGTGTCTTCCATTCCAAATAAAATTCCGATTTTTTTCATCTTGATACGTTTATAATTTTAAAAAAATTTAATTCTTGATAAATAATGTGGAAACATTTCTTTCCAAACAGGCCAGTCGTGCTTGCGTTCCTGACGAATATCCAACCAATGATGAATATTCCTGTCACTCAGCACTTTGCTTAATTTTAGATTAGCATCAAAACAAATATCCCAGTTAGAAGTCCCTAAAACGATATCCATATTCCATAATTCATAATCATCTAGTCCGTATAAATAATCTTCAGGACTGTTGTAGAACACATCATCATTGTGAAAACCATCCATAAAACTTTTAATATTGAAAGCACCGCTCATCGAAAATACATGACTAACATATCCTGGATGTCGAAACGCAAAATTGGCCGCATGATACCCGCCAAAACTACAACCTGCCATAACAACTTTTCCTGAGGAAGTATTATTCTTTACCTTTTCAACTATTTCGTGACAAATCATTTTATCATATCTCACATTATTTTCTATGCGATGTATGGGATGAATATTTTTATTGTAAAAACTCTCTTTGTCAATGCTGTCCGGGCAAAATATTTGGATTAAACCCTGATCGATGTACCATCTTGCGGAATCAATCAATCCCATATCCTTATTTTCATGGTAACTGCCCATAGAAGTGGGAAATAAAATAATAGGATATCCTGCGTGTCCAAAAACTAACATTTCAATATCCCTGTTAAGATTGGGTGAATGCCATTTAAAATATTCTTCCTTCATAACTTTATTTTTAACAATTATAATGAAAAAATTCGTGCAAATAACATAAATATTTATGCTTAATTAAGATTTATTGTATAAAACATTACGATTGTCAAATTGTAATTTAATTGTAAAATTTGAATGAATATGTCGCTGTTTTTTAAATTATAAACAACAAATCAATTCCTTTTAACATATTTCTAAAACTAAAAAAATCAAGATTCCTTTTTTAGTTTTCCTTTAATTCAAACAATTGGACTTGACTTTTTAGTCTTTCAATTAACATGCTCATCATTCTTTTATTGATATTTGACGAGTTTTTTATATAAACGGCATATTCATCCAAAGTGAATAATGCGATTATCATTCCTTTTAAAGCATTTCTAAACTTGATGTCTTTTTGGATAGCATTTTCTATAACCGATAATTTTTTTTCAACGGTGTAGCTATAAAAGTCTGCTTTGTTTTTTGCTACGTAATTAATAAATGAAGCTATAAACAAATCGTTTTGTAGTTTTAAAATAGGTCTAAGTACTTCATTTTGAAATGATTCTTCGGTTGAAGATTGATTGGTTACGGAGCCTATTGTTTGTCCTCTGAATTCTTTTAAAAAAGTATCACGTTCGCTCATTTTTTTTCTTTAAAAATAAAGAAAATAGCCATAAGAAAAGTTTATTTTTGCAGATATAAAGAAAAATTATGCGATTTCATACTAGGAAATGGGTAAAACCAGAAGATCTAAACCCTAACGGAACATTATTTGGAGGTAAATTATTGGCTTGGATTGATGAAGAATTGGCATTATACACCATTATTCAATTAGAAAATACCAGAATTGTAACCAAACACATGTCGGAAATCAACTTCAGAAGCTCAGCAAAACAAGGTGATATTATAGAAATTGGTATTGATGTTTTAAAATTTGGAAATACTTCGCTAACCCTAAAATGTGAAGCTAGAAATATGATGACACGCGAAACAATTATCACGATAGATCACACTACAATGGTAAATTTAGATGGTAACGGAAAACCAAAAGCACACGGAAAAACCGAAATTGAATTTGTTAAGAATCGTTTGTAATTAAATTTGATATTTTCGCTTTTAATTTGAAAATCGATTAAGGATTTCCATTGTTTTATCAGTGTCTTTTTTATCTACAAAAATATGGTCGTGATAAAAAGCGGCTACCACATTACAACTTATTCCTTCCTGCGAAAGAGCATTAGAAAAAGCTGCGGTTAATCCAACAGCTTCCAGTGAAGAATGAACTGTTAAAGTAACCCAAGAAGCAATAAAAGAATATTCTAATTTTAGACTATCGGCAAATTCCTTCTTGATCACTATGGTAGTACCTTCCTGCTCTTTGAATGTCATAATGATATCGTTAAGATTTAGATTTGCCAAATCATGAACCACACAAAAAACATATTCTCCTAAAATATGTTCCGGTTTCATTGTTTTAAGCAACTTCTCTAAGTCTTTTTCTCCGCTCATTTTAATGTAGAATGCATTTAATTTTTTTATACTTTGAAATCATTTTCGGATACCGTTTCAAAAATTTCCAAATCAAAATATTTTACAGAAGCAATAATATGATCAAATATATCCGACATGATGTACTCGTAATTTTCAAATCGCTTGTCATGTGAAAAGGCATAAACCTCGAGAGGAACTCCGTGTGAAGTAGATTGTAATTGACGACAAAGCATCAACATATCCTTATTTAATCCCGGATAATTGAATAAATATTCTGTAATATATTTTCTAAACAAACCTAAATTAGTCAAATTTCGTCCGTTAATCGCAATTGATTTATCAATTTTATGGCTAGAATTATATTCGTCTATTTCTAATTTTCGAGTGTCAATATAATCTGATATAAGATGTATTTTCTTCAGGTCACTCAATTCTGCTTCTTCCAAAAATCGGATGCTGCTCGTTTTAATAAGAATGTGTCTTTTGATACGTCTTCCATCTGAATTCAGCATTCCGCGCCAGTTTTGAAACGAATCGGAGCTTAAACTGTATGTAGGAATTGTGGTGGTTGTATTGTCAAAATTTCGAACTTTCACTGTTGCTAAATTGATTTCAATTACATCTCCATCGGCACCAAATTTATCCATCGTAATCCAGTCGCCAATTCGAACCATATCATTTATAGATACTTGAACGCTGGATACAAAACCTAAAATTGTATCTCTGAAAATCAAAATTATAACCGCAGAAACAGCTCCCAAAATGGTTAAAAGCTCTTTTTGATCAATATCAAATAATTTGGAAATAATCACTGTAATCCCAACAGCCCAAAGAACAATCATGATTACTTGAATAAAACTGTCAATAGGTTTATCGCTGTATCTTGGTTTTAGCTTTAAATAATCTCGTAATGCATTGAAAATAGTTCGGATAATCCATAAAACAAGCAATACAATATAAATCCCAACAAGTTTTCCAAAAACGCCTTCCCAATATTCATAGCGTTCCAGAATGATTGGAACCGATTTATAAATAAACAACAGCGGAATTAAATGTGCGATGTATTTAGCCGTTTTATTAGATACTAATAAATCATCAAATTTGGTTTTAGTTTTCTGGGCGATTACCGCCATAATCGTTACCAAAATAAGACGAAAGACTACATAAATAGCATATGCCAATACGCAAAGTATAGCAATATTTATAAACAGACTCAGGTAAGAAGCAAAACTGCTGCCTAATCCCCATTTTCTGAATATAGGATATAGAAAATTGAATATTTTTTCTATTAATTTATACATTTTTCAAGTATTTTCTTTCTATGTAAAAAGTCCCAAAAGGAGGAATTGACGCAATACAAATGATAAAATACTTTTTTAAATCCCACTTTTCACTAAACTTTAAAATTGTTGCCAAAATAATGTAGGCAGTAAATAATACGCCGTGAGCCATTCCAATGTGTTTGACATAAATAGGGTCATTAAAAATGTATTTCATTGGCATAGCAAAGAAAAATAACAATAAGGCAGATATACCTTCTACTATTGCTGTAACCTTAAAAATCTTAAGCATTTATTTTATTTTAAGTGATAATTGACAAAATTAAGTATTATCATTGATTTTCGATGCATTCCTTCCTAAAGTAAATTACTTTTGTATTCTTAAACTTTGATAATGAGCAAACGCGATTTAAAAAAATATTTAGCCGAACTTAATAAGGAGCAACTCGAAGAACAAATTATTGAATTGTACGAGAAATTCAGCCCCGTAAAAGTCTATTATAATTTTGTTTTTAATCCAAAGGAAGAAACGCTTTTGCAGGAATGCAAGCTCAAAATTTCGAATGAATATTACCCTTTAAAAAAGGCAGGAAGACGCAGTAAACCAAAACTGAGGCGTTCCGTTGCCCAAAAATACATCAAGCATTTTACACTTTTGGGTGTAGATCCATTCATAATTGCAGATGTAATGCTCTATAACATCGAAATTGCACAAACATTCTCCTCTGAACACATCGTAAAGCAAGACTTATTTTTTAAAAGTATGTTCAATTCTTTTGAGCAAGCCGTTATTTTCTTGATTGCAAATGGAATACTCAATGATTTCAAAACAAGAATAATAGGAATTCATACGGAAACAATAGAACAAAAGTGGTTCAACGAACCGGAGTTTAATGCTATAATAGAGCGATTTGAATATTGAGCGGTTGTATAATTCAATTTTATTTAATCAATCCTGTTTTTTTTAATTAAAATTGACAATTAAACTGTTTTTTAGGTGTATTTTTGCAAAAATCCAACAATAAGCAATGTCCCAAAACACTTTAGAAATAGAAATCGAAGACAAAAAAGAACTTTATGCGTATCAACAAGGCGATATTGATGCCATATTTGAACGCATAGATAATGCACCTCCACAACACCATTTGTTATATCAACTGCCTACTGGTGGTGGGAAAACTGTGGTTTTTTCAGAAATAGTACGCCGTTATTTATCACAACACGATAAAAAAGTAGTTGTTTTAACACACCGAATTGAGTTGTGTAAGCAAACTTCAAAAATGTTGAAGGGTTTTGATGTAAAAAACAAAATCATCAACAGTAAAGTAAAAGAACTTCCGGACCAAAACGATTATTCTTGTTTTGTGGCCATGGTCGAAACTTTGAAAAACCGTATCAATGACGAAAAATTACATTTAGATAATGTAGGATTGGTAATCATCGATGAGGCGCATTATAATTCCTTCAGAAAATTATTAAGCTCTTTCAAAAATGCATTCATATTAGGCGTTACCGCAACACCTTTAAGTTCGAATATTAAATTACCAATGCATGAAAGCTATGATGAATTAATCGTAGGGGACACCATTAGTTCTTTGATTGCAAATGGATTTTTGGCCAAAGCAGTCACGTATAGTTATGATGTCGGTTTGACTTCTTTAAAAGTCGGTATCAATGGGGATTACACCGTTAAATCATCTGATGATTTATATACCAATATGGCGATGCAGGAAAAATTATTGCATGCCTATACCGAGAAATCTTTAGGCAAGAAAACCTTAATTTTCAATAATGGAATCAATACATCATTATATGTGTATGAAACATTTAGAGAAGCCGGTTATGCGATTCGTCACTTAGACAACACCAGTAATAACGAGGAAAGAAAAGATATTTTACATTGGTTTAAGCATACGCCGGATGCAATTTTAACATCGGTTGGGATTCTTACCACCGGTTTTGATGAACCTACTGTAGAAACCATTATTCTGAACAGAGCGACAAAATCATTGACCTTATATTACCAAATGATTGGTCGTGGTTCCAGAAAACTTCCTAATAAAGATACTTTTAGCGTTATCGATTTAGGTAATAATGCAGCACGATTTGGCTTGTGGAGTGAGCCGGTAAACTGGCAACACATCTTTAAATCACCGGAGTTTTATTTAGAGAATTTACGTGATGATACAGAAATCGAATTGTATTTTAAATACAGTATGCCGCCTGATGTACGCGCTAAATTCAGTAAAACCGAAGTCGTAACTTTTGATGTCGATGAAGAACACAAACTCATCATCAAACAAAATTTACGTTCCAAAGAAGTACTGGAAAAATCATTGGAACAGCACGCTGCCATGTGTGTTGATAATTCTGAAACCCTGCAGGAAGCAAAAGCATTAGGAAAACTGTTAGATGATGATATCGATTGCCGCATCAAGCGCTATTCAAAATGTTTGAGTCAGTGCAGTAAAAATTACCGCGAGTGGCTTGTTGACGATTACAAATTGAAACTGGTATTGTTAACCGGGAAAAAATATCGTGAGAAAATCATGAACGAACCGGATGAAGATTAATATTTATTTTTCAAGGAGCTAATCCCGCTGTACACTATATCTGTTGTGGTCTCTTAAAAAAACGAGACCACAACAGGATGCCGTTTCCATCGGGGCTAAAAATTACGTTTACAAAACAACTATTTTTTATAAAATATAAAATCCAAAAAAATGCCAAAACAATTCTCTGATTTAGGAATTTCAGCACCCATATTAAAAGCGATTACCGAATTGAAAATTGTTGTACCAACAGAAATTCAGCAAAAAACAATTCCGTTACTTTTATCAAATACTACGGATTTGGTTGGACTTGCTAAAACAGGCACAGGTAAAACGGCAGCTTTTGGATTGCCTATTTTACAATTAATAGATACTAATTTACCTGTTGTACAAGCTGTTGTTTTGGTTCCAACACGTGAATTAGGCCACCAGATTTTTAGAAACTTAGAAGATTTTGCTAAATATTTACCTCAAGTTTCTATTGCAGCAACTTGTGGAGGAATTCCAATCAAACCACAAATCGAAAGACTTACAACACCTACACATATTGTTGTGGCAACTCCGGGAAGATTAATTGATTTGATTCAGCGCAAAGCAATAAACTTAAAAGAAACCAAATTCCTTGTGCTCGATGAAGCCGATGAAATGGTAACTATTCTAAAAGAAAGTTTAGATGAAATTGTAGCGGAATTACCTAAAACTCACAATACTTTTTTATTCTCGGCAACCATGCCAGGAGCCATTAAGCAATTAATTCAGAACTATTTAAATAAAAATGTGGTGCAAGTTAGTGCCAACATGGAAACAATAGGAAATCAAGGAATTGACCATGAATACATTGTGGTGGATCCTATTGAAAAACTGGATGTTTTAATGCATTTCTTGAATTCTAAAGAAGGAGAACGCGGAATTATCTTTTGCAAAACGAAAGCTGCAGTCAACAAATTAGCTAAAAACTTAGCCATCAACCGATTTTCTTCGGGCGCATTGCACGGAAGTTTATCACAAGGAATTCGAGACAGAATCATGGAGCAATTCCGTGAAGGACATATCAATATATTGGTAGCGACGGATTTAGCGGCAAGAGGAATTGACGTAAAAGAAATCTCTTATGTAGTTAATTATCATTTGCCGGATGTTTACGAAGCATATGTACATCGTAGCGGAAGAACGGCAAGAGCAGGAGCAAAGGGGCTTTCTTTGACGGTTTTACAACCGGAAGAAGTAGTGGAAATTGCTGATTTCGAAAAAGAATTAGGAATTAAATTTACTCAATTCAAGAAACCAACTGTTGCCAGCATTGAAGAAAATAACACGTTATTATGGGCGAAGCAAATTTTCAAGACAAAACCCAATCATGATGTCGCTCCAGAATTAAAAGAAAAAATAAAAACGGTTTTTCATCATTTGACTAAAGATGAATTAATTGAAAAATTGTTGGCAAATTACATCCTTCAAAACAAGAATGAACCTTTAGAAAAACCCGTTAAAAGACTAAAAAAGAACTAAACATTTAAAGTTTTTTTAATATTTAATATTTTATCAGCATCCATAAATAACGTATATTTATGGATGCTTTTTTAATTTTAGACTATAAAATACAATATGGAAATTATAATAATAGGAGGAGGATTTGCAGGATTAAATCTTGCTAAAGAACTAGTAAATGAAAAAGGAGTCAATGTAACACTCGTTGACAAAAACAATTATAATTTCTTTCCGCCACTAATTTATCAGGTTGCTACCGCTTTTTTAGAACCTTCAAGTATCAGTTACCCTTTTCGAAAATTTTTCTCGGGTAAAAAAAATCTACAATTCCGTCTGGGAAATTTATTAAAAGTTAATCCTTCAGAAAATAAAATCATTCTCAATAATGGCGAATTAACATACGATTACTTAGTTTTTGCCACTGGTGCCGAAACGAGTTATTTTGGAATGGAAAACGTAAAGAAAAATGCCATTCCAATGAAAACACTGAATGATGCCATTGTGATGCGTAATACATTATTGAAAAATTTAGAAAAAGCAGCCATTTGCAAAGACATTCGCGAACGCAGAAAATTGTTAACTATTGTAGTTGCCGGTGGAGGTCCAACAGGTGTTGAAGTTTCGGGAATGTTTGCTGAAATGCGTAAAAATATTTTGCTGAAAGAATATCCGGAATTAAGTACTACGGCAAGTAATATTTATCTGGTTGATGGCGCCAATGCTGTGTTATCTCCAATGAGTAAAGCTTCACAGGAAGATACACTGGAAGCGCTGACAAAATTAGGTGTCGTGGTAAAATTGAATACAACTGTGGTTGATTATATTGATGACACAGTATATTTTGGAAACGGTGAAACAATTCAAACCAAAAATTTAATATGGGCAGCAGGAGTTTCGGCTAAAGTTTTCGAAGGAATTCCTGCAGAAAGTTATGGTCGCGGAAAAAGAATGGCTACAGATACTTTTAATAAAGTCAACGGCACGGAAAATATCTATGCAATAGGCGATACTTGTATTCAACTAACAGATGAAGCTTTTCCTAATGGTCATCCGCAAGTGGCACAAGTTGCTATTCAGCAAGGAATAAATTTGGCTGATAACTTTAAATTAATGAGCCAAAAAAAGCCATTAAAACCCTTTAAATATAATGATAAAGGATCTATGGCTATTATTGGTAAAAATAAGGCTGTGGTTGATTTACCAAAACCAAAAATGCATTTCAAAGGATTTTTTGCCTGGATAATTTGGTTATTTATTCACCTGATTTCATTGATAACGTATCGCAACAGAGTGAAAACATTCTTCAATTGGATGATTGCTTATTTTGCTAAAGATCAATCGTTACGTATGATTATCAGACCCGATAAAAAAATAAAAACGGAGCCAAAACAACAATAAATCAAATCTATAATTAATGAACTATTGCAACTCCTTCATCGTGAGAAGTTGTAATAGTTTTTTTTATGTTTCGTTTTCCGAAAATTAAAATAATCAAAGCCAGAATTGTTGAAACAGCCATAATCATAACCATTGGCAACATTGAATTTTTAACAAAAACTCCCACTGCAAAAGAAGCTAATGCTCCTAATCCTAACTGAATAGCCCCCATTAATGCCGAAGCACTTCCTGCATTTCTTGAAAAAGGAGCAAGGGTAAGTCCCGCAGTATTCGGATTTGAAATCCCTAAACACGCTAAGAACAAAAATAACATCGCAATAGTTTCATATAAACCCAAAAGATCATTCATTGCCAAAATAAGAAATGAAATACTAATGAAAGATTGCGTGATTAATGCGCCATAAATCATTTGTTCACTCGTAAATTTTCGTAACAAGAATGAATTCAGCTGGCTGGCACCGATGAAACTTAATGACATAAAAGCAAATATCCAACCATACGTTTTTCCGTCAACTTTAAAAATGTCCATAAATAAAATAGGGGAGGCCGCTACATATGTAAACAATCCTGAGAAAGCGATAGCACCCGTAAACGCGTAGGTGTAAAACTGTGGTTCCTTTACAATACTGATGAAATTTGAAATAATTGGTTTTGGTTTTAATGAAATTGAAGTGTCTGGCTTAAACGTATTTGGCAACCCAATTTGAGCTGCTAAAAGAATCAAAATTCCCATACACATCAATATAAAAAAGACAGTATGCCAGCCATAATCTTCTGTTATATAACCTCCAACTGTAGGCGCTAACATTGGCGAAAGCCCAACCACTAACATTAGTAAAGAAAATACTTTAGGAATATCTTTCACAGGAAATAAATCACGAACCATAGAAACAGATGCTACAGTCGCTGCACAGCTGCCAATAGCCTGAATAAAACGCAAACCTATGAAAGTATCAATATCGGTTACAAAAACACAACCTAAAGAAGCTAAAATGTAAACTAAGAGTCCTATAAAAAGTGGTTTTTTTCGTCCAAAACGGTCTAATAATGGTCCGTAAAGCAATTGTCCAGCAGAAATTCCAATGAAATAACTGGAAAGAGTCATGGAAACATTAGCAACAGAAGTATTCAAATCTTTAGCAATTCCTGCAAAACCAGGCAAATACATGTCTATTGAAAATGGACCAAGTGCTGTCAGTGAACCTAAAATTAGAATTAATTTTAAATATTTTGCATTTGTCATTACGGTATCAGTCATGGAATCTTTTTTAATTTTTGCAAAGGTAAATATTTAAAAGGCGAATCAAATGTTAGATCCAATAAATTTAAACTGTTGCAAAAACGAATTGCATGAAATGAAGCAATTAATTTTTAATCAATAACATAATTCCGGACAGAAAAAGAAGTCCAAGCATAATCCTCTTTAAAAAAAGCTCATTTAATTTTAAGTATACTTTTTTACCCAATATCAAAGCCAGTATAAAAAAAGGCAAAACATACAATGAGTTGTACAATTGATTTACGGTTAAAATCCCTTCGAAAGCAAGGACAGGAATTCGCATGAATGTTATCAAACCCAAAACACCAAACATAGTGGCACGTAAAGTCTTCACATCTGAGGTTTCGTTTTTTATAATTACTAAATACAAAGGTCCGCCAGTTGAAAAAACACCCGAAAAGAAACCACCTAAAAAGCCAAAAAAATATTTCATTTTTGAGATTAATTGTATCTCCTTATTTGCTTTTAAACTATTTAAAACAAACAGAATTATAAATACACCCAATGCTTTTTTTAGAATTACAGGCTGGCCGTATGCTAATACTATAATTCCTATCAGTAGTCCAAAAAATGACGATAAAGCTAATTTTTTAAGAAGAGGCTTGTCTATATAATTCCATTCTTTGTACACATGAATAGGTGTAGAAATAAAATAGAATATAGATAAATACCCAATTGCATCCGGTAGTGGCATTACAAATAGTAAAAACGGTAATGCAATTAAAGCACCCGCAAATCCGGTAATAGTTTGAACAAAAAAGCCAGTAAAAATTCCAATAGTAAGCAGCAATAACATCATATCCATAGTGCAAAATTAGAATAACACCCAGTTAAACTAAAATTTAATCCACGGATTTAATATCATTATTCCATAATATAAATGTAATTTAGCCTATATTAAAACTTTATTTATGGTAGATACACTTGATTTAAAAATAATAGAAAGTCTTAAAGTTAATTCGAGAACTTCATTTGTAGAAATTGGCAAACAAATAGGACTTTCGCCATCATCAGTTAGAGAACGGGTTCAAAAACTAGAAGATACTGAAGTTATAAAAGGTTATAATGTTCAACTCGATAATAAAAAACTGGGCTTTGGTTTAGAAGTTTTTATTATGTTCAAATTATTTAGTGGAAAGCTTAAAATATTTTGTGATGATTTGAACCAGTTTCCTGAAATATATGAAGTTTATAGAATTACCGGAACACATAATATTTTCATGAAAGTTGTTTTAGTTGACCAATTGCATCTGCAACAATTTATCGACAGACTTTTGGTTTATGGAGAACCAACAACACATTTAATTTTATCAGATTTGAAAGATTCATAGTTTCACCTAACTGATTTATTTTCAGACTATTAAAAACAGTAATCTAAATATTAATTAAATACGTTTCTTTATAAATTTTTTGATAAACATCTTTGCTGAACATAAAGAGTTGAGAAGGTCTTTTAGATACACCTACTTGCTTTTCATCCAGCTCAATAATATACTTTTTTGTCAGCAGTTTTCTTCTAAAATTTCTGTTGTCAATTTCGTTTCCTAATATGGATTCATAAGTATCCTGCAATTCTTTGAAGGTAAATTTATCAGGTAAAAGCTCAAAAATAATAGGTTTGTACAATGCTTTTTCTTTTAAATCGGCATAGGCTTCATTGATAATATCTTTGTGATCAAATCCTAATTCCGGCAAATCATTAACTGGAAACCATTGCGGATTATGTTTGTTATTTTCTAAATTAACTTCTTGAGTTTTTAATAAAAAATAATAGGCTATAGTTATCGTTCGCTCATTAAAATTTTCATTTTTGGCCCAAATAACATCTTTTTCATTCATCAATCGATTTGGGTCTCCAAAAACCTTAAATTGTTTTTTATAGACATTATCAAGTCCTGTTAACTCCTTCAATACCCTGGTAGCAGTTTCATCTATGGTTTCATCCTCTAATGTATGATATCCCGTAAGAACATAATCATTAACCAATGGCTCGTGATTTTCCTTAGATTCTAAATAGCGTTTTATCAACAATACGTTAAGTGATTTAGTATTGACGTCAAACCCAAAAACGACGCAGTCTACAGATATATTTGGAATTATTTTAGACATCATATGAGAACAAAGAATATAATTAGTTTTTGAAAGACGCAATGTTTTACAACATCTTTTAGTACTACAAAACTAATGATTTATTTGTAATTATATTTTTTTAGTAATATTGTTCATTTTTAAAAATTAAACGTCACTATTACGTTATATGTTATTTATAACAAATTAATTCATATTTATTAAAAAAGTACATAATCAAGCTTATATTTGCCAATTTTAGATATTTATTTAGTTTTTTTTATTGCAAATTAAAAAAATATAATACATTTGAAAAATAATATTCAAAATGACGCTTATTATTTAAAAACCATAAAACTATTCATAAATCTAAATTTTATACCATAAATCAATTCGCGTATTGAATATTTTAGAAGCATTAAATAACAAAATTTCAATACCTATACGTGCCATTTTTACAAACTTAAAACTGCCAAAAAACTTATTCAAGCCATTTTTTTTAATAAACACTTACATGCAAAAAATACTTTTTACTTTCTTATTTTCAATCCTATTTATACCAATTTATTCACAGGTAGTGATCACTAATTCGAATTTTTCATTAGGAACAACGGGTCGAATCGGAGTTGGGCTTTCGCCAAATGGAGAAGGAAATATGTGGAAACCGTTGAATCTTTCCGGTCAAGGTTCATTAGGAGGTCGAATGGAGCAAAGCGACTATATCGATATATTGCCAGCCATACATTTTACTCCAAAAATTGACGGTAAAGACAGCACAAACGTAACTTTTCAAATGCGTTTAGGAATGTACTCAGCTAATGGACAATTTGTAGGGAATGTAAGTTCCCGTTCCAATAATGGTTTGACTTTTATCCTTCCCGAAGCGTATATTGAAGCCCGAAATATCATGGGAAGCAAATGGTCGGCTTGGGCTGGGTCTCGTTTTCGTCGTTATGATGACATTCACATCAGTGATTATTTTTATTTTGATGATCACTCTGCGCAAGGTTTTGGCGTAAGCCATAAAAATACGGAACTGACGATGTTGATGCCCGCTTCTGCTGATTCAACAAATGTGTATCCTTATAATTATGAAGTTACCGTTGCAGGTGCGACAAATCCTGCCATTCGCCAACGCATGGTTTGGATAGGAGAGCACAGTTTTCATTTGAAAAATGATAATGTCATCAAACTTTTGGGTGAGTTTCATTATGTTTCTGCCAATTCAAAAAATGCTTCTAAAAATTATCCGTCCGATAAAGGTTGGGTTGCAGGAATTAAATACAACAAACCGTTAAAAACCGCTTTACCAGGTTCATTCAATCAACTTTCTGTACGATATGGTTCCGGAATTGCAAATGGAGGAGATAATGGAAACACTTTTACTTGGGCAACTTACGGAGCACCAGATTCTGAAGGAAAATATACGAATGCCTATTCTTTCACCATGGTAGAACATTTTTTGCTAAACCTTTCGCAAAAATTCAGCATCAATGGATATGGCGTTTTTACCAAAAGTAAAGGTGGTTCTGCCAGCACGAATACGGACGAGTATTTCAACGGAAATCAATTATACAATCAAAAAACTGATTTCGTAGTTGGCTTCAGAAGCTTCTATTATGTATCGAAATGGTTACACTTAATTGAAGAAGTACATTATGCCGTTCGAAAAGATGGCGATAATCCAGAAGCTAATATGTGGAAATTTTCTTTTGCTCCCACCATTGTGCCATTAGGAAAAAAAGATCCTTGGAGTCGTCCTCACATTCGTCTTGTTTGCACGCTGGCGCACTACAACGATTACGCTCGCAATAATAACTATTCTCCGTTTTTACAAGTAAACCAAAAGCGTTGGGGCTCTTTTATTGGAGTAAAAACAGAATGGTGGTTGTTTTAAAATAGAAATAAATCTAAAATTATATAAATATGCCAATTTTTGGAACAACAATTTTATCATTTATCCCTGGATGGAGTGCCGAAGGAGGTCGTTTTGCAATAGAAAAAACCGCAGAATATGGTTTTGATATGCTTGAAATTATTTTACCCGCTTCATTGGATTTCGATGCTAAAAAAACAAAAAAATCACTTGACGAAAACCGCATTTCAGGTCGTTGTACATTGAATTTACCCGCAAACTGTCACATTCCTTTATATCCGGAACAAGCAACCTCGATTATAAAATCAGCTCTTGACAAAGTAGCTGAAATGGATGGTGATTTCTTAGGAGGTGTTTTGCATTCCGCTATTGGAACATTTACTGGGAATCCTTGTACCAAAGAAGAAAGGATAATCATTCAGCAAGTATTTACTGAAGTTGCTGATTATGCTAACAAAAGCAATATCACTATTGCTCCCGAACCCATTAATCGGTATGAAAGTTATGTTTTTACTGCTGCTGATGAAGTGCTGGATATGATTGAATCCATTGGAACAACTAATATAGGATTACATCTGGATACGTTTCACATGAATATTGAAGAACGAAATTTCTACGATCCTATTATTCGTGCAGGAAACAGGTTAAAACATGTGCATATAACAGAAAGTGATCGTGGTATGACTGGTGAAGGCAACGTGCATTGGGATGATTTTTTTAAAGCTTTGGCTGCTATTAACTATCAAGGCCCACTTGTTCTGGAGAATTTTTCTTCACAAATCACAGCATTAGTTGGCCCAACTTCCTTGTGGAGACCTTCAAAATACAACTCGGAAGATCTTGCTAAAGGCAGCCTCGTTTTCATGAGGGAAATGGTCAATAAATGGTATACGAATCAAAAATAATTAAACCTAAAAAAGTAATTATTCAATGCTTTTTTACAAAAAATCACAACAAATGAAAAAGAAATTAAACGGTGTTTGTTTTGGAGAAATCCTTTTTGATGTTTTTCTGGAGCATAAAAAAATTGGTGGAGCTCCGCTAAATGTGGCTTCAAGATTAAATTCGCTAGGAGGGGAGGTTTCCGTTATCAGTGGAGTAGGGAACGATTTAAACGGAAAAGAATTAATAACATATTTGAATGTTTCGGGAATTAACACCGATGCAGTTCAAGTAAAAGATAATTATCCAACGGGTTTAGTCAACGTTATTTTGAATGAAAAAGGAAATGCTTCGTATGATATTAATTATCCTTCGGCATGGGACAAAATTGAAACTTCAAATGAGAATATTTCCATTGTTGAAAAAGCAGACTTTTTTGTTTATGGAAGTTTGTCCTCTAGAGATTCAGTTTCCAGAAATACATTGGAACAACTTTTAGCTGTTGCAAAATATAAAATATTTGATGTCAATTTAAGAGTTCCGCATTATACCAAGAAAAATGTTTTGGATTTATTGCATGCTGCTGATTTCATAAAGTTTAATGATGATGAGTTAAATGAAATTTGCGAGGATTTAAATTCAAATAAAAAGTCATTAGAACAAAATATTAAATTCATTGCAAAGGAAACCAATACTGATACGGTTTGTGTCACTTTAGGATCACATGGAGCAGTTTTGTATTGTAATGACACCTTTTATCATAACTGTGGTTTCAAAGTAAATGTAGTTGATACTGTGGGTTCTGGAGATTCATTTTTAGCGTCGTTAATCATAATGTTAATGAATGGAGAAGATCCTCAATACGCTATTAATTTCGCTAGTGCTGTTGGCGCAATTGTCGCTCAAAACGAAGGAGCAAACCCAGTAATTTCTCAATCGGAAATAGATGATTTTTTATGTGGCTTTGAACAAACAGAATCCAAAACCAATGAATCCGCTGCGATTCTTAATTAACAAATTAAACCAACTAAACAATGAACCAATTCAAAAAAATCCCTGTAGTCAGTAAAGAATTTGTCTTTCAATTTATAATAATAACAATACTGTTTGCGCTGTGGGGAATTGCCAATGATTTAACAACTCCGATGGTTTCTACTTTCAAAAAAGTGATGCCTGAACTTTCGAATACGCAAGCCTCATTAGTACAATTTGCTTTTTATTTTGGCTATTTCTTTATGGCATTACCGGCGGCATTATTCATTAGAAAATACAGCTATAAATCAGGAATAATATTGGGACTTTTATTATACGCAACTGGCGCTTTTCTGTTTTATCCCGCGGCACATTACCAAAGTTATACTTTTTTCCTGGTTTCATTATGGGTAATTACTTGTGGTTTAGCGTTTCTTGAAACCACTTCAAATCCTTTGATTTTATTCCTTGGAAATAAAGAAACTGCAACACAACGTTTGAATTTAGCGCAGGCATTTAACCCAATTGGAGCAATAACCGGACTGGTCATGGCGCAGTTTTTAGTCATCAAAGAAATAAAATCAGATGATTATTCGCAAGAAGCCTACAAAGTATTAACATCAAGTGAATTAGCGAGTATTCGAGAAAATGATTTAGATGTAATTAGCATTCCATACATTGGATTAGGAATTTTTGTCTTGGTAATTTTGATCATTATTATTTTGACAAAAATGCCTAAAACGGCACAAGAAGATAAAATGTCTGTATCAGAATCATTCAAAAAGTTATTTGCTAATAAAAATTATAAACATGGGGTTGTTGCACAGGCTTTTTATGTAGGTGCACAAATTATGTGTTGGACCTTTATTTTTCAATACGTAGACAACATCAATAAAACATTCGGATTAGAATTAACAGCTACATATTACAACATAGCGGCCATGATTTTATTTTTATTAGGCAGATGGATTGGAACTGGTTTGATGAAAACCATAAATCCATCAAAAATATTAATGGTTTTTGGTATTGGAGGCGTGATTTGTGCAACCGGAGCAATTGTTTTACAAGGAATGCCTGGATTAATTTCGCTGGTTTGTATTTCTATTTTCATGTCGATTATGTTTCCAACAATTTATGGAATTGCACTAAAAGATATGGGAGACGAAGCAAAAATTGGGTCTGCAGGTTTAGTTATGGCTATCGTTGGTGGCGCATTAATGCCGGTTATGCAAGGAAGTATTTTGGATTTAGGTGGTTCAGGCTTTGCTGATATTAAATTATTTGGCTTTATTCCTGAAGTGAATTTTTCTTTTATTTTACCTTTAATTTGTTTGGCTGTTGTTGCGTATTATGGATATAGTACGTTGAAAGCATCTAAGAAAATTAAAGTTTTAGATGTTGCAGATGCAATAGTTTAGCTTTATTAAAAGAACCTAACAATATTAAAAGAACCGAATAATAATAATTTATTGTTCGGTTCTTTCATATCAATAAACAACTCATCAATGATAATAGCGTCAAATGCGTTTAAATTACTGAGAAAGCTGTAATATTCTATTGTAATAAAATGCACTATAATTTATATTATGTAAAATAGAATTTATTATTAACTATTATTAGTTAGATATTCAACCAAATAAAAACAGCATCACCTATTGATGATGCTGTTTTAAAATTTAAAAAAAACTTATTTTACAGAAACCGGAATATCCCAATTATCCCAACTCAAAGTAATAGTATTTTTATCAATTGTATACGCTAATTTTTCAGCTTTAGATTTTGCAACTTTTTGCTTAACAGCAACTCTTAGTTGATCTTCTTTTTCTTTGTATTTATAAGCTCCCCATTGTTTCGCTTCTTTATTGAAAATTATGATACATTCCTTGTCATTTGGTAAAACAAAAAAAGAATATTTCCCTGCAGGTAATTTTGATCCTTCAACAGTAATTTCTTTGTCGGTTTCAAAAGTTGTTGCATCATTTGCTCCGGCACGCCAAACTTGATTAAACGGAACCAATTTACCCCAAATTTCTCTTGCTCTGACTGATGGACTACCATAATTAATTGTAATTGTAGCGCCATTAATTTTTCCAGTAACCACTTCTTTTGTGCTGGTTGGTTTTTCTTGAGCATTTAAAGAATTAATAATCAAAAATGCAATAAGCAAATGGTGAATTTTTTTAAGTAATCTCATGATATAAAATGATTTAGTTTTGCTTATAAAAATAAAATAACTTCATTTAATTTAGCATAATTCCCCTTAATTTTAAGAAAATATTATGAAGTTTATAAATTAGTTGTTTTACTGCTGTAATGACGGTATTATGATTTATTATTTTATTATTTTTACAAACAATACACCATTTATTTGACCAACTTATGAATACAATTGCTGAGCACATTGCCGATTTTTTAAAGGAATATCCACCATTTAATCATTTGACATTTGAGGAGTTATCCGAAATAGCTACAAGTATTCGCGTTGTAAATTTGGAAAAACATAAAACATTATTCCAAATTAATGATGTTTTGCATGACAGTTTTTATGTTGTTGCGTCAGGTACTATCAATTTATCTGTGATTTCAGATTCTGAAGAAACTTTATTAAATAAGTGTCATGAAGGTGATATTTTTGGTTTACGTCCCTTTTTTGCCAAGAATAATTACATGATGACGGCCAAAGCTAGAGAAGAAAGTATTGTTTATGCTATACCAATCGCTACTTTTCGTCCTTTTGTGGTAAATAATTCAGAAGTTTTAAACTTTTTGCTGGAGAGTTTTGCAACAAATACGCGAAATCCAAATGACAAAGAAAATTTAAGAGGTAAACTTATCTCTGACAATGTTTTCTATTCTGACCAGCAGTCGGAAATGCAATATTTTCAATCATTATCCTATACTATTTCACCATTAAAAACAACTATTACTGCAATTGCGCAAGAAGTTGCTCAGTTAATGACTGAAACATTAAAAAACAATGTTATCGTTTGTGACAATAATTTTCCAATAGGAATAGTGACTGACAGTGATATGCGTTCCAAAATTGCAACCGGTCGATTTCCTGTAACCGCTTCAATAGATAAAATAATGTCATCTCCCGTTATTACTGTTGTAGAAAATGTTTCCTTGGCCGAAGCTCAACTGCTTATGTTGAAACATAATGTGACCCATTTATGTGTAACATACGACGGAACTGATAAATCTGATGTAAAAGGAGTCATTTCTGAACATGATTTGATAGTTGCGCAAGCAAATAATCCAGGTGTTTTAATTAAAGAAATTAAGCGTTCCCAAAATCCTAAAGAATTAAAACAAATTCGAGAACGTTTAACAGATTTGATTCAAACATCTATTTCTAAAAACATACCGCTTTCTCACGTTTTTAATATTGCCAGCGAAATTAATTTAGCAATAATTAAACGTTCTGTAGAGTTATCCATTTTAGATTTAGGCTCACCTCCTGCCCGTTTTGCCTGGCTAAGTATTGGAAGTCAAGGAAGAAAAGAACAGCTATTATTAACCGATCAAGATAGTATTTTAATATTCGAAGACGTTTCGGCTGATAAATATCGTGAGGTAAAAGATTATTTTCTTAAACTTGGAAAACGAACAACTGCCACGCTCGAAAAAATTGGTTATGAATTATGTCCAAACGGGCATATGGGAAGCAATATGCTTTGGTGTAAATCATTGACTGACTGGACAAAACAATACGACAGCTGGATGAATACTCCAGGTGAAAATAGCAATGATTTAAGCAGTATTTTCTTTGATTACGAAATCACTTTTGGAGAACAAAGAATCGAAGATGCCATTGGAAATGTAGTTTTTAAAAATGCAAAAAACAACACTTTGTTCTTTGATTTCTTAGGAAACGATGCTTTGAGAAAAAATTCACCACTGACTTTTTTCAAAAATTTCATTGTGGAAGAAGAAGGTCCAAACAAAGATAAATTTGATATAAAAACACGTGCTTTGATGCCATTGATTGATGGTGCTCGTTTGTTTACCTTAAATTTTGATATTCGAGGAATCAACAACACCTTTCAGCGATTCAAGCAGTTAGCAATTGCAGATCCTAAACATGCTGAAATTTATCTTAATTGTGCTGAAGCCTTTTTGATTTTATCAAAATTCAGAACCTTAGAAGGCTTAAAAAATGATAATTCAGGTCAATTTATAAATTTGAATGAATTATCAAAAATTGATAAGGAAAAATTAAAGAATGCTTTGGCTCCTATGAGAGAATTGGAAGAATTAATAAAAAATAAATTTCAACTTACTCAATTTTCATAATTATGTTAGACTGGTTAAAAAGTATTAATAAAGAATATCCAGAATTTTGGAAAACCTATCTTTCTAAATTTGATAAGAAATCAAGCCGATTTGTTGTTTTGTCAACAGAAACTTCGGGCTTGAATCCTGTTAAAGATGTTATTTTATCTATTGGTTCTTTTTCTGTAATCGATAATAGTATAGTTATCGGGGATAGTTTCGAGGCTGTGTTGCTACAATACAAGTTTCTTCATGATAACGGTCTTTCAAACGAATTTTTGGTGGAAAGCAAAATGAAAAAACTTGGCGAAGCCGAAGCCATAAAATTATTTATAGAGTTTATCGGGAATGCTGTTTTAGTGGGTCATCACATTGATTTTGATGTAGAAATGATCAATGCTGCATTAGAACGACTTGACTGTGGGAGATTGAAAAACGAAGCTTTAGATGTTGATATTATGCATAGAAAACTGCATGATATCAATGATAAACAATTTTCTCTTGATGAACTTTGCGCGGTATATAATATTCCTAAAAGTGATCGAAATTCATCTGCGGAAGATGCGTATAAAACGGCGTTATTATTCTTAAAATTAAAATCAAGGCTGGGAATAAAATAATATTTATTCTAATCAATCAGAGTAATTCCTTCCCAAAATCGACCGTGATGACTTATGGATACTGGCTTAATCAATTTAGTATGCTCATCAATTATAAAAGGAATTCCATTCGATTTTATGATGGTGTCGTTTGAATTTAATTTTTTGACGGTATCAAAATTATCTTTTTTCACTACGGCAATCGTATGTACGAATTCCTTAGAAATTATCGTTTTAGTAAAATAGGTTTTCCCTTTTATTGAAACTGAACCCGAAATTTCATTTTCATAACTACATTCCAGTTGCAAAGGAAAATATCCTCTAATTCCAGTTTCTCGATTGTAGATTTTGTAAGCAGCTTCCTTTCGGGACCATAAATTCCAAACCATTATTTCAGGATTTTGGCTATCAACAATGAGTAATTGTTCTTTTGCAGTAAAGATTTTGTCCAAAAACCGATTTCGTTTCCAATCGCTTTCTTTTCTGGCTAAAGCCAAATCTACTATATCGTTTCCAATCATTTTACAGACTTTTTTACAGCTGATTCACTAATTTTTCTCTGATAATTTAGTTTCAATAATTTCCAATGCTGACTTTACGTTCACCATGCGCTCCATAGCTTCATTATCAATTACAATGTTATATTTCTCCTCAATATCTAAAATAACATCTACTAAATTAGCAGAATTGATTTTCAAGTCATTGATAAAGTCAGTATCTTCCGTAAGCAAATCAAATGCTTCTTGATTTTGAATATACGGCTTTACTATATTTTTTAATTCTTCTATTGTTTGTTCTTTATTCATATTTTTTGCTTTTTTTTAATGCATTGAATTCAAAATTACCTGACATCATGTGACTAAATGTATTTCTTAAAAATTACGCATCCATTCACATCTCCAAAACCAAAACTGGCCTTTGCAATTATATTTAATTCCTTTTCGATTAATTGTCTTGGGATTCTGGATTCATCAATTATTGCTGTAATTTCAGGATGCAAATCGTCACAATTGATATTCGGAAAAACAAATCCGTAATGCAATTGCAGTATAGAAGCCACACTTTCAATACTTCCCGCAGCCGATAAACAATGACCTACCATTGATTTCAAAGAATTTATATATGGAAATTCTTTTCCTTTTCTTCCCAATGCTTCACTCCAATTCTTAATTTCCAGACTGTCTTTCGATGTGGCGGTCAAATGTCCATTAATCGAATCAATTTCATCAGCAGAAATTCCAGAATTAACAATAGCATTCTGGATGCATTTCTGTACGGCAATAGGATTTGGAGCTGTCATGGTTCCCAGTCCGCGTTGACCACCGGAATTTATATTCCCACCCAAAATTTCGGCATAAATTGTAGCTCCTCGTTCAATTGCACTTTCTAAATCTTCCAAAACCAAAGCTCCTGCTCCACTTCCGGGAACAAATCCCGAAGCACTTGCAGAGATTGGCCTTGAGCCTTGCTCTGGATTTTCATTATGCTTAAAAGTACAAACTTTCATAGCATCAAAGCCACCCCATATATAAGGTCCCGAATCGCTTGTGCTTCCTGCCAAAATGCGTTTTGCCTGTCCTGATTTTATCCTTTCATAACCCATCAAAATACTTTCGGTTCCAGTCGTACAAGCAGAAGAATTAGTGGAGACTTGATTTCCTAATCCTAATTTCCCTCCCAAATAAGCGCTGACACCACTATTCATAGTTTGAGCCACGGCGGTGCTGCCTAATCTTCTCGTTTGAAAATCATCTATTTTATAAATACTTTCGCGAAATTTATCAATTCCAGAAGTTCCGGTACCAAAAATAGTTCCGCTGTCCCAATCTGGTTCTTCATTTATTTCCAACGATAAACCAGCATCTTTCCATGCATCAATTCCAGCAATTACGCCATATAAAATCCCAGTAGAATTGAAGTTTCTTAACTCTAATTCAGAGAAATATTGCAATGCCAGTTCAGTAGAAACTTCCGGTTTTCCAGCTATTTGACAAGAAAACTGCAATCGTTCCAACTCAGCGTCGTGCTTGATTCCCGAAATTCCGTTTTTGATGGCATGTGTAAACGCATCAAGTCCTACTCCATTTGGAGCAACAACACCAAGACCAGTAATTACAACACGTTTATCCATTTATTTAGAAATTACCATTCCTGCAATTATTCCTGTACAAACCTCTTCTCCTTTTTCATTTTTCATTTTTACCTTACATTTCAATTTCCCAAATCTAAAGTATACTTTTTCTGAAATAACAGTCACTTTTTCTTTAGGAAAAACAGGTTTTAAAAATTCTATTTCATTTGATGTTAAGGCGATTGAAGTAGTTCTATTAAATGAATAATCTAATAAAAAAATTCCTAAACAAACCAATCCAATTTGGGCCATAACTTCCGTCAAAATCACTCCTGGTGTTATTGGATTATCTTTAAAATGTCCTTTATAAAAGTCAAGGTTTTCATCAAAAGTATAGGTTCCTTCCACCCCATTTTCATTGATTTGGACTATTTCGTCCACAAATAAAAACGGCTTAGAATACGGTAATTTTGATATGATCTTTTGACTCTCCATTGTTAAAACTTTAGCAAAACTCTTTGCGCTGAAAAACCCGGACCAAAACTCAACATCAATCCTTTTTCTCCTTTTTTAGGCTGATTGTCCATGATTCTTTCCAAAACATATAAAACCGTTGCGCTTGACATATTTCCATACAAACGCAAAACTTCTTTAGTATCATCAATATTTTTACCCAAATCAGAAAATAAACCCTCAACAGTTTGAATAATTTTCTTTCCTCCAGGATGAAAAATTAAATGATTAATATCTTCCATTTTAAGATTGTTTTTTTCTAAAAACGGATGAATAATATCCGGAAAATGAGAAGCAATCGTTTCCGGAACTTCAATGTCCAGAACCATTTGCAATCCAGAATTGGTGAGTTTAAAACCCATCATGTGAATATTATCATAGAAATGATACATCTGCTCCGCTAAAATTTCTGGACCTTCATCGTCTTCATGTGAAGAAAGTAAAACGCAAGCTGCTCCATCTCCAAAAATTGCAGCACTTACTATATTCGCCATCGAAAAATCATCTAATTGAAATGTGGCCGTTGGACTTTCAACAGCAATTACGGCAGCCCGTTTTCCGGGATTTGCCTGCAAGAAATTTTTAGCATAAATAATTCCTGAAATTCCTGCTGCACAACCCATTTCGGTAACTGGAAGTCGAACAATATCCTGACGTAATTTTAATGTATTAATCAAATACGCATCTAGTGACGGAATCATGATTCCAGTACAACTTACCGTAATAATATAATCTAAATCTTCAGGGTTCCAGTTCGCTTTTTTCAAGGCTTTTTCTAAAACTTTTTCCCCTAAATCAATCACTTCACGCACATAAATATCGTTTCTTTCTTCAAATGAAGTTTTTGTAAATACTTCAATCGGATCCATGATGGAATAGCGTTTATCAACCGCAGCTCCTTCAAAAATTTTCTTTACTTTTCTAATGAAGCGTTCGTCTTGACCAACGAGCCAAGCATCCAAAAAAGGAATGATTTCTTCAGTTGTTCTGGAATATTTTGGTAACTGTTTTGTTACGGTTTTGATTTTTACACTCATATTTTAGAAATTATCCATTGGTATCGAAAAGCCCATTTCCAATGAATTTTATAGTTCTTAAAACTTAATTTTTTAGAAAAATGAATCAGCTCTTCTTTTTTAAAACCTCTTAAAATTGAAGTTAATCCGTCCTCACGAGACATCTCATTCAATCGAAACACAAAACACAATGCTTGAAATAATCGATAGGCAATTGCGCTTCGCTGTAAATCATTAATAACAATTCCAATAGTTGAATTCGCATAAAATACGTTTAATAAATCAACAATTTCTTTGTCTTTGAAATGATGTAATGTCAAAGTACACAGTACAATATCATATTTTAATTCCTTAAATGATGTCTCAAATATATCCTCACAACGATAGCCAATATTAGGATAGTTTTGAGATAATTGTTGTGCATGACTAATTGTAAAACTATTGGCATCGATGCCTATTAACTGGAATTTCAGCTTATTTTTCAATCCAAAATCAGCTAAAGTCCGCAACATATCACCGTTTCCGCAACCTACATCTACAATTACAATTTCATTTGATTTTGAAATACTACTTGTCAAATCCTGAACGCCTTGTAAAGTTAGCTGGTTCCCTCCTAAAAGCTGATTGATTTTAGCTATTTTATCCAATGCATCACGCAAGATTTCTCCTTCCATGGCAAAATCATCCATCGTTTCAAGCGTATCGGTTCTGAATTTGGTATTTAGAAACATTTATGAATTTAGAGTTATTGGGGTTCCGTGTGTATGCTTTATAATTTTTGATAATAAAAATGGAAATATAATTAATATACGCATCAATACTGCTGAAAGTTTTTGCTTTTGCAAAAGATTCGATAACAACCGACCAATTTTAAGTCTTTTCTTGAAATTAAAATTCCACTCCTGAATGTATTTTTCCTCAAGTTCATTTCTGGATTTAATTTCGTTGTTATAATATTTCCCCACTAATTCTGAAACAATTTTGGCACTATGAATAGCCATAGCCATACCGTTTCCACACAATGGATGAATGAGTCCTGCGGTATCGCCAATCATTAGAATATGATTTTCAACAGCTTGTTTTTTATCAAAAGATATTTGACTTATGGTTAAAGGTTTTTCAAAAAGCAATTTACTTTTTTCGAAAATTACTTTCAAATGTGGATTTTCTGAAACCACACTTTTTTGATATTCCTCTATATTTTTAAACCGCTTAAACGTCTCGTAATCTGCCAAATAACAGATATTAATTATATCCTTTTCAACTTTAGAAACACCACAATATCCTCCTTTGAAATTATGAAGACCAACGCTATTATTTGGAAAATCTCCCGAATAATGAGCCTTAACAGCTAGCCAATATGATTTTTTTTGAATAAAATCTCTATTTAATTTTTGGTCAATGTTAGAACGTTTTCCAAATGCACCAATAACTATTTCCGATTTTAAAATAGTTTTTTTAGCAGTCGTAACTATAAATTGATTGTCTTCAAATTGTATATTTTCTACATTGTCTTGAAGAATTTTACATCCGTTTTCAAGTGCTTTTTTATATAAATATTCATCTAAAGCAAAACGACTAATTCCGAAACCGCCAAGAGGCAGAACACTTTTAATGGTTTTTCCGCTTGCTGTTGAAAATTCAAGTTGTGTGATATTTGTTGGATTTAAATTGGCTATGTTTAAATTCAACCAATTGAGATAAGGTAAGACCTCGTTAGATATATATTCGCCACAAACCTTGTGTTTTGGGAATTCATTTTTTTCAATTACAGTAACCTGAAGTCCAATTTTGGACAAATGAATCGCCGCAGTCAATCCTGCTAAACCACCTCCAATAATTAAAACTTCTTTATTTTTCATATAGAAGTAAATTTATGGATTTGTTTTAGAAAGCAACTATATTATTTCATATAAAACTTACATAATTATTCGATATGAAATAAGCGATAATTATATATTTTCTGTTCAAAAAAAAAGCCGTTTTATTCAAACGGCTTTTAATTAATTTATAATTTTCCTTCTTTTATCTCCTCTACAATCTCAGGATTTAAAAGAGTTGTTATATCTCCAAAGTTAGAATAATCTCCTTCGGCAATCTTTCTAAGGATTCTTCGCATAATTTTTCCAGAGCGGGTTTTTGGTAAACCAGAAACAAACTGAATTTTATCTAATTTAGCAATTGGTCCAATATGATCTGATATGTGTTGATTAATTTCATTAGCCAGATTTGCTTTGTTTCTTGTTTCTCCAGTTTCTTTAAGGATAACAAAACCATATAAAGCATTACCTTTTATGTCATGCGGGAAACCTACAATTGCTGATTCTGCTACCGCTGGATGCTCATTGATAGCATCTTCTATTGGTGCTGTTCCAAGATTATGACCTGAAACAATTACCACATCATCTACACGACCGGTAATTCTATAATATCCTACTTCATCACGCAAAGCACCGTCACCAGTGAAATATTTACCAGGAAAAGCAGAAAAATAAGTGTCTTTATAACGTTGGTGATCGCCCCAAATAGTTCTGGCAATTCCTGGCCATGGAAACTTAATACATAAACTACCAACTACTTGATTTCCTTCTATTTCATTGCGTTTTTCATCCATTAATACCGGTTGAACTCCCGGTAATGGTAAAGTTGCATACGTAGGTTTTGTTGGAGTGACAAATGCCAAAGGTGAAATCATAATTCCTCCTGTTTCTGTTTGCCACCATGTATCTACTACAGGACATCTTTTATCACCAACGTGGTCGTTGTACCAGTGCCAAGCTTCTTCATTTATTGGTTCACCAACAGATCCGATTACTTTAAGTGACTTCAATGGATATTTTTGTACAAATTCTATATTTTCTTTTGCCAAAGCACGAATAGCAGTTGGTGCAGTATAAAACTGTGTCACTTTGTGCTTTTCGATTACTTCCCAAAAACGGCTAAAGTCAGGATACGAAGGAACTCCTTCAAAAATTACTGTTGTTGCTCCATTTAATAATGGACCATAAAGAATGTAGGAATGTCCGGTAATCCAACCAATATCGGCAGTACACCAAAAAACATCGTTTTCTTCATAATTGAAAACATTCTTAAAAGTATAAGCGGTGTACACCATATACCCTGCGGTAGTGTGCACCATTCCTTTTGGTTTACCGGTTGAACCAGAAGTGTACAGTATAAACAATGGATCTTCGGCATCCATAATTTCGGCAACATTGTTATCTGATGCTTGATCTAAAAGGGGTTGCAACCATTGGTCACGACCTTCTTTCATATTAATATCGGTATGAATTCTTTTGGCTACTAAAACTTTTTCTACAGAAGTACATTTTTCTAATGCTTCATCAACGATTTCTTTTAAATCAATGGTTTTGTTACCGCGGAAACCACCATCTGAGGTGATAACCATTTTACATTCACTGTCGTTGATACGTGTGGCTACAGCTGTAGACGAAAATCCGGCAAAAATAACCGAATGTATCGCTCCAATTCTGGCACAAGCTAATACTGAAACCGCTAATTCAGGAATCATTGGTAAATAAATACAAACTCTATCTCCTTTTTTTATGCCTTGTTCACGCAATACGTTTGCCATTTTGCAAACACGTTGGTGCAATTCATTATAAGTAATATGTAGTGCAGCTTCTGTTGGATCATTTGGTTCAAAAATAATTGCTGTTTTTTCTCCTCTTTTGGCAAGATGCCTGTCAATGCAATTTTTTACAATATTTACTTTTGCCTCGGTAAACCATTTGATATCGGCATCAGCCATATTAAATTCGACAACTTTATCCCATTGTTGGTACCAAGTGAAATTTTCTTCTGCTATTTTACCCCAAAATTTTCTAGGTTCACGAACTGATTTATTGTAATGTTTAAAATATTGTTCTAAATTTTCAATTTTGTAGTAGCTCATGTTATAATTTTTTATAAAAGTATTAAATCTCTCGCTATTCTTAAAATTATTTAAATCATAAATACTTGCTAAAAAAAATAGATTCTCAAATAAAAAAGCACTTTTAATACTAATTTGTTTAATTTTTACTGTTTTTGGCAAAATAAGTAAAACACAAAAAGGCGAGATAGATTTAAATCTACCTCACCTCCTGTATCAACAAAATTTAACAACAATTATTTTAGTACTATAAACGATGATTTTTTGAACAATAATCAACCAAAACTATTTCGTTCCAATCAAGGAATTCTACTACTAATCTTTTAGCATGTTTTATTTAGAAAATAAACATGGATATTTCTACTACTTCCCAATCTTTTTAATAGGGACTACTTCACTCAACTTTAAGCTCGTTTAAAGTTAAGTGAATGTACAAGCATCCATATCCATTTATCTTTTTAATAAGTTTTAACTAATTCAAAATATTATGAAATCAAATGATATAGAGCTAATCCCAACACACCCTCTTGTGTGGTAATTCCTATTTTTTATTATCCTATTTTTTTCATGGCAGTCATTGATTCTCTCAACCACTCACCTACTTCTTCAATTGGATGTTGACGAATACTTTTGTTTACAGCAATAAGAACCGCATTATCAACTCCATTAGAAGTTGAAAAAGGTTTTCCTATTACATTTGTATCAACCGTTTTCATGAAATCAGCCAATAACGGTTTACAAGCATGGTCAAATAAATAACAACCGTATTCTGCTGTATCCGAAATGATTCTGTTCATTTCATATAATTTTTTTCTTGCTACTGTATTAGCAATTAAAGGCAATTCATGTAAAGATTCGTAATACGCTGATTCTTCAATGATTCCTGATTGTGTCATTGTTTCAAAAGCTAATTCTACACCCGCTTTAACCATGGCAATCATTAAAACACCATTGTCAAAATATTCTTGTTCTGAAATATGAGCTGCTGTTGGAGCCGTTTTCTCGAAGTTAGTTTCTGCAGTTGCAGCTCTCCAAGTCAATAAATTAACATCATTATTGTCCCAGTCAATCATCATGTTTCTTGAAAATTCTCCAGAAATGATATCGTCTTGATGTTTTTGGAACAATGGACGCATGATATCTTTCAATTCTTCTGCTAATTCATACGCTTCAATTTTTGCAGGATTTGACAAACGATCCATCATATTAGTAATTCCACCATGTTTCAAAGCTTCAGTTACTGTTTCCCAACCGTATTGAATTAGTTTTGACGCATAAGCCGGCTCGATTCCTTTTTCAACCATTTTATCGAAACATAAAATAGAACCTGTTTGCAACATTCCACAAAGAATGGTTTGTTCTCCCATTAAATCCGATTTTACTTCAGCTACAAATGAAGAGTTCAATACTCCTGCTCTATGACCACCTGTTGCTACAGCATACGCTTTTGCTTGTGCAAAACCTTCTCCATTTGGGTTGTTTTCTGGGTGAACCGCGATTAAAGTTGGTACACCGAATCCTCTTTTATATTCTTCACGCACTTCAGATCCTGGACATTTTGGCGCACACATAATAACAGTGATGTCTTTACGAATTTGCATTCCTTCCTCTACAATATTAAAACCGTGAGAATATGCTAAAGTTGAACCGTTTTTCATCAAAGGCATAATAGCTGTAACTACAGCTGTATGTTGCTTATCTGGTGTAAGGTTACAAACCAAATCAGCCGTTGGGATTAATTCTTCATACGTTCCCACTTTGAATCCATTATCAGAAGCATTTTTAAACGAAGCTCTTTTTTCTGAAATTGCATCTGCGCGCAATGCATAAGAAATATCTAAACCAGAATCTCTCATGTTTAAACCTTGGTTCAAACCTTGTGCTCCACATCCTACAATGACTACTTTTTTTCCTGCTAAAGCTTTAATTCCGTCTACAAATTCAGATTGATCCATGAATTCGCAAACGCCTAATTGTTCTAATTGTAATCTAAGTGGTAATGAATTGAAATAATTTGCCATTTTTTATTATTTAATGATTGTAAAATTTAATAATTGATAGGTTTACTAATTGAAAATTAAACGAATTACTGTTTAAGTTCTTCTAATAATGTTGAAATCTCCATTTTTGCTTTGGAAACCGATATTCTTCCGGAACGAACAAATTGCATGATTCCAAAAGGTTTTAATTTTTCGTATAACGATTCTATTTCAGCACGTTGTCCTGATTTTGAAATCACAAAAAAGTCTCTCGCAACAGTAACTATTTCAGAGTGGCTTTCTTTAATTATGTTCTGAATTTGTTTCTCATCAAAAAGCAAGCTCGATTCAATTTTGAATAGTGCATTTTCCAAGAAAATAGTTTCTTCGTCAATATGATAAAATGCTTTGATGACTTCGATTTGTTTTTCGATTTGTCCTACTATATTTTGCACCCATTTTTCAGTAGTATTAACTACAATGATAAATCTGGAAACATTTTCAATTTCAGATTCGGATACATTTAAACTCAAAATATTGATATGGCGTTTCAAGAATATTCCAGATATTCTGTTTAATAAGCCAACGTTGTTTTCTGAATAAACAGAAATGGTGAATGTTTTATTTTCCATGTTTTTTTGTTTAAAGTTTTTTTGTTTAAAGTTTAAAGTTGTACAACTTCAAACCTTAAACCTTAAACTTTTTCTAACTCAATCTTATATCAGAAACCGATGCTCCTGTAGGAATCATTGGGAATACGTTATTTTCTTTTTCTACCATAACTTCAAGGAAATACGATTCTTTTGAAGCCATCATTTCGGCAACGGCAGCATCTAAATCTTCTCTTTTAGTTACTTTTTTTGATTTAATATAATAGCCTTCAGCAATAGCTATAAAATTAGGATTGATCATTTCTGTAGAAGCGTATCTTTTGTCAAAAAACAATTGTTGCCACTGACGTACCATTCCTAAAAATTCATTGTTCAAGACCACAATTTTCACTGGAACTTTAGTTTGAAAAATAGTTCCTAGCTCCTGAATAGTCATTTGAAAACCTCCATCACCAATAATGGCTACCACTTCACGATTTGGCATTCCCATTTTGGCTCCAATCGCTGCCGGTAAAGCAAATCCCATAGTTCCTAAACCACCGGATGTTACATTGCTTTTGGTCGAATTGAATTTGGCATAACGACACGCAAACATTTGGTGTTGACCCACATCCGAAACCATTATGGCATCTCCTTTAGAATGTTTGTTAATCATTTCAATCGTTTCTCCCATAGAAATTCCTTCTTTCTTTGGTTTTAACTCGTCATTGATTACCGCTTCTAATTCTATTTCATATTTCTCTTTGAATTCATTGTGCCAAGCTTCATGAGAGTTATTTTCGATTAAAGGAAGTAGAGCTGTTAAAGACTCTTTTAAGTCAGCCAAAACTGCTACAGTAGTTTTTACATTCTTATCTACTTCCGCTGGATCAATTTCAAAATGAATTACTTTGGCTTGTTTCGCATAAGTAGCTAAATTTCCTGTAACACGATCGTCAAAACGCATTCCAAGCGCAATTAAAACATCACATTCATTTGTCAAAACATTAGGACCGTAATTTCCGTGCATTCCCACCATTCCTACATTCAATGGATGATCTGTTGGCATTGCCGAAAGTCCTAAAATTGTCCAAGCAGCCGGAATTCCTGATTTTTCAACCAAAGCTTTTAACTCTGCTTCTGCTTCACTAAGAATTACGCCTTGACCAAATATGATGAATGGTTTTTTAGCAGTATTAATTAATGCTGCCGCTTCCTTAACCTTTTCAAGATTTAAAACTGGTTTCGGATTATAACTTCTAATACTGGTACATTTTTTATAACTGAATTCAATTTCGTCAAACTGAGCATTTTTTGTAATATCAATTAATACTGGACCCGGACGACCTGATCTGGCAATATAAAATGCTTTTGCAATGATTTCAGGAATTTCTGAAGCTTCGGTAATTTGGTAATTCCATTTGGTTACCGGAGTCGAAATTCCAATGATATCAGTTTCTTGAAACGCATCGGAGCCCAATAAATGTTTTCCTACTTGTCCTGTGATACAAACCATAGGAGTCGAATCGATTTGCGCATCTGCAATTCCTGTAACTAAATTTGTTGCTCCCGGACCCGAAGTTGCAATTGCAACTCCTACTTTTCCTGTTGCTCTTGCAAAACCTTGTGCAGCATGAGTTGCTCCTTGTTCATGACGAACTAGAACGTGGTGTAATTGATCTTGAAATTTATATAATTCGTCGTAAACTGGCATTATAGCTCCACCTGGATAGCCATAAACCAAATCTACTCCTTCTTCTAATAAGCATCTTATAACGGCTTCGGCGCCGGATATTTTATTTGTTCCCATGGGTACGTTTATTATTTTTTAGAGATAGAAACATATATTTAAAATATTTTGTTTTGTTTCTATTCCTTCTTTTTTGAAAATTATTTATCGGTTACACATCCTTCAGAGGCACTTGAGACCGAACGCATATATTTAAGTAACACTCCTTGTTTAATTGGTGATTCCGGTTTTTTCCAATTGGCTTTACGTTTTGCAAATTCTTCGTCAGATATTTTCATATTAATGGTGTTTTTTACAGCATCAATTGAAATCACATCACCGTTTTCTATTAAAGCAATTCCGCCACCATCATACGCTTCTGGTGTAACGTGACCTACCACAAAACCGTGTGAACCTCCAGAGAAACGTCCGTCAGTAATCAAAGCAACTGAATTTCCTAAACCAGCTCCCATAATAGCAGAAGTTGGTTTTAACATTTCAGACATTCCAGGACCACCTTTTGGACCACAATACCGAATGATTACTACGTTTCCTGGTTTTACTTCACCAGCTTGGATTCCTCTGATTACATCTTTTTCACCTTCAAAAACTACAGCTGTACCTTCAAAAAATTCTCCTTCTTTACCACTAATTTTAGCCACACAACCTTCTGTTGCAATGTTTCCGTATAAAATTTGAATATTTCCAGTTGCTTTTAAAGCATTTTGAATTTCATGAATCACTTGTTGACCATCATGCAAATCAGGAACTGAAGCTAAATTTTCTGCAATTGTTTTTCCGGTTACAGTCAAACAATCTCCGTGCAATAAACCTACTTTTAATAAATATTTCATTACTCCCGGAACACCACCAACATTGTGTAAATCTTCCATTAAGTATTTTCCACTTGGTTTCAAATCTGCTAATAAAGGTGTTTTATCACTAATATCTTGAAAATCTTTCAATGTCAATTCAATACCAACCGAGTGAGCCATTGCAATTAAGTGCATAACCGCATTTGTAGAACCTCCTAAAACAGCTACGATTGTAATTGCATTTTCGAATGCTTTACGAGTCATAATGTCTCTTGGCTTAATATCTTTTTCTAATAATATTCTGATCGCTTTACCAGCATCAACACATTCTTGTTTTTTTTCTGGGCTCAAAGCAGGATTAGAAGAACTGTAAGGTAAACTCATTCCTAATGCTTCAATCGCTGATGACATGGTGTTAGCTGTGTACATTCCACCGCAAGCACCTGCACCTGGACAAGCATTTTGAATTACTCCTTTGAAATCTTCGGGAGTGATTGTATTGCTAATTTTTTTACCTAAAGCTTCAAAAGCAGAAACAATATTCAAATCTTCTCCTTTCCATTTTCCTGGGTGAATAGATCCTCCATAAACCATAATAGAAGGGCGATTTACTCTACCCATAGCCATTAGCGCTCCTGGCATATTTTTATCACAACCCGGAACAGCAATCATTCCATCATACCATTGTGCTCCCATAACCGTTTCAATAGAATCTGCAATTACATCACGGGAAACTAAAGAAAAACGCATTCCATCATTACCATTTGAAATTCCATCACTGACACCAATAGTATTAAAAATCAAACCAACTAAATCTACTGCCCAGACGCCAGTCTTAATATCTTTAGCCAAATCGTTTAAGTGCATATTACAAGGGTTTCCATCGTAACCCATACTCACAATACCTATTTGCGCTTTTTTAAGATCTTCTTCAGTTAATCCAATTCCGTACAACATGGCCTGAGAAGCTGGTTGTGTTTCATCTTGCGTAATTATTTTGCTGTATTTATTTAATTCCATTATATGATTGTTTCTCTATTTTTTAAATTTATTCCAAAAAAAAACCTCCCAAAATAATTGGGAGGTTTTAAATATTTTTTTTAATTATATCTATACCATTCCCTCTGCACATGTGATAATCACATTGACATTAATAATTGAAGAAATAATAGATACGATTTGCATTTTTTATTTTTATTTGCTTCAAAAGTATAAAAACAAATAGTACTAAAAAAATATAACCTCAATATTATATGCATTTTCAATTATTTAATGCATTTTGATTATTGCTTTTTAAACAATAGTCGATTGTCCTATGTAGACATTGTCACTTTTAAAATATAAGTCATCTTTACTTAAAATGTAATTTGAGATAAAGTCTCCTACTTCATTCGTTCCAAATTTTGAATACGGATTCAAATCTGCCGTGACGACATTTAATTCGATTGCTTTATGCACTGCTTCGTATACTTTTTGGGATTCCATATGAAGACCAAAATGTTCCAAAAGCATCGCAGCAGATACTATTGAAGCAATAGGATTAGCAATGTTTTTTCTTTTTGCTTCTGGATAAGAACCATGAATAGGCTCAAAAAGTGCATTTGAATTTCCTAAAGATGCTGATGGCAATAATCCTATTGAACCGGTAATTACACTCGCTTCATCTGATAAAATATCACCAAATAAATTTTCAGTCAAAATGACGTCAAACTGTTTTGGATTAATGATTATTTGCATCGCAGCATTATCAACAAAAAGAAAATCTAAGGTTACATCAGGATATCCTTCTGCGATTTCTGATACCACTTTTCTCCATAATCTTGACGTTTCAAGGATACTGGCTTTGTCTACCAAAGTCACCTTTTTTTGTCTTTTTTGTGCAGTTCTAAAAGCTAAATGACTGATACGAATAATTTCTTCTTCGGAATACTCACATAAATCAGATGCTAAAGTGCCTTGTTCATTGATCTTTTTTTCACTGAAATAAGATCCTCCCGAAATTTCTCTGAAAATTATAAAATCAGCTCCTTCAATTATTTTTCTTTTTAAAGGAGATAAATCCAATAAGTCATTGTATGGTTTTATAGGTCTTATATTTGCATACAGTCCTAGTGCTTGTCTCAATTTTAATAATCCTTGTATAGGGCGTGATTTTGAATCTGAATGGGTATCATATTTTGAATCATCAACGGCTCCAAACAATATAGCATCAGTATTCAAACAAAGGTTCAATGTTTGCTCCGGTAAAGGATTTCCTGTTTTCTCAATAGCAATAGCACCAATAAGCGCGTCTTCAAAAACAAACTCATGATCAAAAACAACACCTATTGCATACAATGCTTTTTTTGCTTGTAAGATTACCTCCGGACCTATTCCGTCTCCTGAAAGTACTGCTATTTTTAAGTTCATAATAGTAGGATTTAGATTTTATTAGAAATCAAAATATTTTAGTTAAGGATTAATTCCTTATTCATTTTACAGGCTTCAATTATTTGATGAATATCATCATCCAGCACTTCTTTTTTAATGTCAGCAAACTTTAAAAATTCAACATAGACAACATCTAATTGCACTTTTGTAAGTTCGTACCCAACTTTTTTGGCTCTGTAAGCCAATGCTGCTCTACCACTTCTGGCCGTAAGTACTATAGATGATTCATTTACACCTACTTCTAAAGGATCCATGATTTCATAAGTCGCTCTATTTTTTATCACACCATCTTGATGAATTCCGGAGCTGTGTGCAAAAGCATTAGCACCAACAATCGCTTTATTAGGCTGCACCATCATTCCCATACTTTCAGAAACCAATCGGCTCATTTCATTCAGCTGACGTGTATTGATATTCGTGTCTAAATTCAAATAAGGATGTTGTTTGAAAATCATCACTACTTCTTCAAGAGCTGTATTTCCTGCTCTTTCACCTATCCCGTTTATCGTACATTCAATTTGTCTGGCCCCATTTACAGCTCCTGCAATTGAATTAGCCGTAGCCATTCCTAAATCATTATGACAGTGACAAGACAAGATTACGTTTTCAATTCCTTTGACGTTTTCTTTTAAATACTTAATTTTTGCACCATATTCTTCTGGCAAACAATACCCTGTTGTATCTGGAATATTAAGTACGGTAGCACCTGATTTTATTACTTCTTCACAGACTCGCGCCAAGAATTCATTATCTGTTCTACCAGCATCTTCAGCATAAAATTCAACATCTTCAACATACGATTTAGCATGTGAAACGGCAAATTTTGCTCTTGCAATAATATCTTCTCTAGTTGTATTTAGCTTGTGTATTATGTGCGAATCAGAAGTTCCAATTCCAGTATGTATACGAGGTCTTTTTGCATGTTTTAAAGCTTCTGCAGCAACATCAATATCATTTTTCACCGCTCTTGTTAATCCGCAGACAACTGCATTTTTTACCACCTTACTTATTTCTGAAACAGATAAAAAATCACCCGGACTAGAAACAGGAAAACCAGCTTCTATAATGTCAACACCCATTTCGTCCAGTCGATTTGCTATAACGAGTTTTTGATTGGTATCTAATTTACATCCTGGGACCTGTTCGCCATCTCTTAAAGTGGTATCAAAAATTTGAACTTTCTCTCTATTCATTTTCATTTATTTAATGTAATTTCACATCTTGATAACAAAAATATCTTTCATTACTTTAATATAAAACTCAATTTAATGAAATATACTGCTTATAAAACAAATAATAACTTTGTAAGCTACTGAAAAACAACAAATTAAGCTACTATATTTTACAATGGCTAACCATCAAAAAGATTTCTTATTTGTATTAATAAAATCGCTTTCAAAATCTGAAAAAAGACAATTTAAGATTTTTGCAAGCCGATTGGAAACCAGTTCCAATACAAAATTCATCGAATTATTCAACATTTTAGACAAATCAGAAGTCTATGATGAGAAACTCATTCTGAAAAGCGGTATCATTAAAAAAGTACAATTATCGAATCTTAAATCATATTTGTACAAGCAAATTTTAGTGAGCATCCGATTGAATATTCCCAGTCAAAACATTCGATATCAGCTTAGAGAACAAATCGATTTTGCTGCTATATTGTACAATAAAGGGTTATACAAGCAGAGTTTAAAAATTTTGGATAAAACAAAAATTTTAGCTTTAGAGAATGATGAAAAACTCATGGCGTATGAAATCGTAGAATTCGAAAAACTTATTGAATCACAATACATCACACGAAGTATTCAAGGACGGGCTGATGAATTGGTTATTCAGGCCAAAGAATTAAATTATCGTAATACCATTTCCAGTAAATTATCTAATTTATCCCTGCAACTGTATGGGATTATGCTTAAAACCGGTTATGTAAAAAGTGATGAAGAGTATACCTATATAGACGACTATTTCAATAAGCACATTTCTAAATTTGATGATAAAAAGTTTGGTTTTAGAGAAAAATATTGGTTTTATAATGCGTATTTATGGCGAAGTTTCTTAGTACAGGATTTTCTTTCCTGCTATAAATATTCTTTAAAATGGGTGACGCTTTTTTATGACAACCCTAATATGATTTATTTAAACCCTGTATTTTTCTTAAAAGGAAACCATTATTTATTGGAATCTTTATACATGTTGAAATACAAATCAAAATTCAAAAAGTATTTATCACTGCTGGAAAATACCATAAAAGACCCACGTTTTCCCGTGAATGACAATATTGCGTCACTATCATTCTTATATGTGTATAACAATAAATTGAATTACCACATTCTGGAAGGAACGTTTGCCGAAAGCGAATACTTAATTCCCGAAGTATTAAATAAATTAAAACTTCATACGGACCATCTTGATGAGCATCACGAAATGTTGTTCTATTATAAATTTGCCTCAATTTATTTTGGGAACGAAAAATATGCGGAATGTATCTTTTATTTAGAGAAAATCATAAACAACAAAAATCTTTCGATGCGAGAAGATTTGATGTGTTTTGCTCGAATTTTGTGTTTAATTGCTCATTATGAATTAGGTAAGGATTATTATCTGGAAAATCAGTTGAAAAACACTTATAAATTCCTTATCAAAATGAATGATTTACATGAAGTGCAAAAAGAAATTATTCGATTTTTGAAAAACTTAAACTCTATTTATCCAACAGATATCAAAAAGGAGTTTATAAAAATGAGAGCTCGATTTATTGAATTGGAAAAAAATACTTATGAGAAAAGAGCTTTCCTTTATTTGGACATTATTTCTTGGCTCGAAAGCAAAATTGAAAACCGAAAAATCAGTGATATTATTAAGGAGAAAGCAAAATTGATCAATCGATAACATTTTATATGACAAAAGGAGGTTCAACACCTCCTTTTTGTTAACCTATAATTCTTTTCTTCCTCTTTTATATCGAGTAATAACACCCCAATTATTACGCTAATTTTTCTGTTCTATAAACAATAGGCGCTTCTTGTAACAATGGTTTTGCATTTTCGAAAAAAGAAATAAGGTACGTTTTCTCATCATGAAGCTTCAATCCAGCCTCATTTTCCCATACTTCATGAAAAATAAAAATAGTTGACTCTTCAAGACTTTGATGCAAATCATATTGCAAACAAGCCGCTTCTTTAGTCGAATTTTGAACTAAATCCAGCAAAAGCGATTTCAATGTCTCGCAACTTTCCGGTTTACTTTTTAGGATAACGGTTAGATTTATTGGCATAATTAATTTAAAAATAATTGTGTTAAATGGTTTTCATACACTTTAAGATCATTTACAACATCAGCATTTTTTTCAATATCATGAAAATGAATACTTTGTAACGGTTTCATGCCTGTAAAAGCGTTCATTCGGTGAAAACCAAATAACGGTCCTTCATCCACACTGTGCTGATTGAAAAATTCTCCCGGTAAAGTAAAAGCTTCTTTTGGGGCATTCCAAGAGGTAGTTACCATATATTTTTTGCCGTGAAGCATTCCTCCTGTTCCGTAATTAATAGTTGGATTTTCAGATGAACGTCCGTCACTTTTGTAAATTCCCTTGGCATGGCCTTCAGTAAAAACCACATCAATGTATTTTTTAAATCCGTGAGGCAACTGAAACCACCATATTGGAGTGTGATAGATGATTACATCAGCCCAAACAAATTTTTCAACTTCAGCCACAGAATTATAATCGTCATTGATATTGGTTGTTTTTACTTCAAAATTGCTGTTTTTTTTGAAAAAATTCAAAGTTTCGTTCGAAATGGTTTCATTAAATCGTCCTCCGGAATGACCAAACTTTTGCCCCCCATTTATTATAAATATTTTTGTCATGATTTGTATTTTTTAATTTGATGGTGCAAAGTTATAACGAAAAAGTCTATTATTAAAATAACTTAATTCATACCTTTGTATTATAATTATAATAGTTATGATAAATTTAGAATGGTATCGAACGTTTAAAGCGGTATACAAAACAGGAACCTTGACTAGTGCGGCAGAAGTATTATTTATTTCTCAACCTGGTGTGAGTCTGCATTTGAGCTCCTTGGAAAATTATGTGGGCTATAAATTATTTGACCGAACCGGTCGAAAAATGGTTCCCACCGAAAAAGGAAAAGTGCTCTACAATTTTATCATTGAAGCATTGACTAAACTGGAAGAAGCCGAGAAAAATTTTCAAAGAAGCACCGAAAAAAATACGCCAACTATAAGTGTTGGAATGTGTTTTGAAACTTTCCAAATTACTCTGGAACAGTATATTTCAAGCTTGCCATTTAATGTTATTATTCAGTTTGGTGAATATCCTGAAATGGTCGAAAGTCTAGAAAAAGGAATTCTTGATTTAATCATCACACCACAAATGGTGGTTAAAAATACCATTGATTACCAAGCCTTTTCTTCAGAAACCATTGTACTTGTTGGCGGAAGCGAAATTGACGATTTGGAATTCGATTCAATAGAAAAAAATGAGAATTTAGAAGAAATCGAACTTTGGTTAAAACAACAAAAATGGTATGGAACTACTGGGGATATGGAACATTTACGTCGTTTTTGGCAATTAAATTTCAATAAACACCCTGATTTCAGACCTAACTATATTGTGCCAAATCTAAATTCTATCGTACGCTGTCTGAGCAGTGGCAAGGGATTGGCTGTTGTTCCTGATTTTCTTTGCAAAAAAGAAATTGACAATGGTTCGATTAAAATGATTTGGGAAGGAAATACGCCACTAAAAAATACGCTCTATTTTGCAACCAGAAAAAAAACAATGTATCAGGAAGAAATAACTCTGATTAAGAAAATATTTTTGGAATTAAACTAAAACACTCCGTCTAAAAAATATTCATTACTTTTAAAGGATACTTAAAAATTTAAAATTATGAATGGATTTTTTAAAACAATACTTGCAGGTTACGGTGCCAAAAAATTAGGTGGCGGCTGTTTTGGAACAATTATTATTTTCATAATAATCTATTGGATATTAGGTTATTTTTAGAATCATAACGCTAAAAATAACCCAATTACAAATTCAAATATTAGTAAGCCAAGAGTTCTTTCAAATCACTTTCGAATCTTCCTTTCGGTAAATATTGATCTTCCAAAGCTTTTGTAAAAGGAATTGGCGAGTCTAAACTTGCTACGCGTTTTACTGGCGCATCAAGATATTTGAAACAATTTTCCATTATCATTGCCGAAATATCACTAGCAATACCACCAAACATACTGTCTTCCTGATAAATAATCACTCTTCCTGTTTTCTTTACCGAAGCAAAAATAGCTTCAGTATCCAAAGGCTGTAAAGTTCTCAAATCCAACAAATCAGCAGAAATTTCAGGATTTTTTGATAAAGTATCCAAAGCCCAATGCACCGTTGCTCCAAACGAAATGATAGTAACATCAGCCCCTTCTTTCAACAACGCCGCTTTTCCTAATGGAATGGTATAATAATTGGTTGGTACATCTTGGTAAACGCTTCTATACAATTGCTTATGTTCAAAGAATAATATCGGATTCGGGTCGTTTATGGAAGTATTCAATAATCCTTTCGCATCATACGGAAATGCCGGATAAACTACTTTTAAACCCGGTGTTTTGGTAAACCAAGCTTCATTGGTTTGCGAATGAAAAGGGCCCGCTTGTGTTCCTCCGCCACAAGGCATTCTAACTACAACATCAGCTTTTTCTAACCAACGATAATGTGATTTGGCTAATAAATTCACAATTGGATTGAAACCTGTCGAAACAAAATCAGCAAACTGCATTTCCACAATCGCTTTATAGCCATTAATCGACAATCCCATTCCTGCCGAAACCACTGCACTTTCACAAATTGGCGTATTAATGACACGCTCTTTACCAAATTGCGCTACAAAACCATCTGTAATTTTGAAAGCACCACCATATTCAGCGATATCCTGACCCATGATTACGGAGTTTTCATGACGTTCCATCGATTGTCTCAAACTGTTAGAAATCGCATCTATGAAACGAATATTTTCTTTTTCCTCAGATGGATTAACTTGCTCGAATACATAAGGTTTGTAAACATCATTTAGCTCTTCACTTAAAGAAGCTTCAATTTCTGGTTCAGCATTGGCAATAGCCAGACTTTCATCAATTTCCTTCTTTATTTCAGCATGTAAAGCCGCATCAAAATCAGCTGTAAGAACTCCGTTTTCTGCCAAATACTTTCTGTAATTTTCTACTGGATCTTTAATAGCCCACATATCCATTAACTCTTGTGGAATATATTTGGTACCACTCGCCTCTTCGTGCCCGCGCATTCTGAAGGTTTTGAATTCCAATAAAACCGGACGTGGATTTTCTTTCATCGAAGCCTTCAATTCAGATAATAAATTAAACACTTCCAGAATATTATTTCCATCAACAATATGACTTTCCATTCCGTAACCTTTCCCTTTATCGGCCAGGTTTTCGCAACGGTATTGTTCATTTGTAGGAGTCGAAAGTCCATAACCGTTATTCTCTATCACAAACAGCACCGGTAATTCCCAAACGGAAGCAATATTCAACGCTTCATGAAAATCGCCTTCGCTTGTTGCTCCTTCGCCTGTAAAAACGGCAGTAACTTTTCCGTTTTTCTTTAGTTTATTGGCCAAAGCAATTCCGTCAGCAAGGCCTAATTGCGGACCTAAATGCGAAATCATTCCTATAATCTTGTATTGTTGTGTTCCAAAGTGAAAACTTCGATCACGCCCTTTCGTAAAACCATTGGCTTTGCCTTGCCATTGTGAAAAAAGTCGGTATAACGGAATATCTCTTCCGGTGAAAACACCAAGATTTCTATGCATTGGCAAAATGTATTCATCTGAATCTAAAACTGCTGTGACTCCAACAGAAATAGCCTCTTGACCAATTCCAGAAAACCATTTGGATACCTTTCCCTGACGAATAAGAATCAACATTTTCTCCTCAATTAGTCTTGGTTTCAGTATTCTTTTATATAAATCTAATAATTGGTTGTCTGTAAGATTTTTTCTGTCGAAGATCATTTTTTCGGTTTTATTGTATGGTTCAAAGATAAAAAAATATAACAGTTTAGTATTATTTTGTTATATTTTTTTATATTGTTTATAAGTTTTAAAATTCAGATATAAAATTATTCTTTACATTTGTATCTGCAAGGTTTTTAGCCTTACAAGTTATTAAAAAATATTTAAAAGTATGCAAAACATTCCTAGTGTTGACTTGCGTGATTTCCTTTCGGACGACCCGAAACGTAAACAAAAATTTGTAAATGAAATCGGAAGTGCATTTGAAGATATTGGCTTCGTAGCACTCAAAGGGCATTTTTTAAACGACCAACTGGTTGATGAATTGTATGGTGAAATCAGAAATTTTTTCGCTTTACCTTTAGAAACAAAACACAGTTATGAAATCCCTGGAATTGGCGGACAAAGAGGTTATGTTTCTTTTGGAACAGAGCATGCCAAAGGCAGAAAAGAAGGTGATTTGAAGGAGTTTTGGCATTTTGGACAATACGTGTCTGAAGATTCAAAATACGCTTCAGAGTATCCTGAAAACGTTGAAGTTAAAGAACTTCCCCGTTTTAATGTTGTAGGTAAAGAGGCTTACCAAATGCTGGAAAAAACAGGAGTTTATGTTTTGAGAGCTTTGGCTTTACACCTTGGTTTAGATGAATTTTATTTTGACCAATATGCCAAAGACGGAAATTCAATCTTAAGACCTATTCATTATCCACCGATTACATCTGAGCCAGCAAACGCTATTCGTGCTGCTGCTCACGGTGATATCAACTTGATTACTTTGTTGATGGGTGCACAAGGAAAAGGATTGCAAGTACAAAATCACAACGGAGAATGGATTGATGCCATTGCTGAACCGGATGAATTAGTTATTAATGTGGGTGATATGTTATCGCGTCATACGAATAACAAATTAAAATCTACTATTCATCAAGTGGTAAACCCACCAAGAGAATTATGGGGAACTTCACGTTATTCTATTCCGTTTTTTATGCATCCAGTGAGTGATATGAAATTGGATTGTTTGGAAAACTGTATTGATGCAGAACATCCAAAAAAATTCGAAGATATTACTGCGGGAGCTTATTTATACGAGCGTTTAGTAGATTTAGGGCTTATTAAAAAATAATTCATAATTTTATAGTTCAAGAAAGACATCGAGTTCGCTTGATGTCTTTTTGTTTTTTTACCATTAAGAAATTAAGGTAGATTAAGAGCAGTGAAACTTAATTTTCTTAACTTCTTAATGGTTTAATAATTAATTAATTTTTAAAACATGGACTTACAAGACCAATTAAAAAACCTTTTTCCAGATCACGAACCATCTCCTGAAGATCCAATTGAAGAAGTGGCTCACGAATTATACGTTCAAAAAGAACCTATGATTTGTAAATTCGAAAAACGAAAAGGAAAAGCGACTACCATAATTGAAGGCTATGAAGGTACTGACGAGGATTTTAAAATTCTTGCCAAGGAAATCAAAACCAAATTGAGTGTTGGTGGAACTTTCAAAGATAATTCCATTATCATTCAAGGTGATTATCGTGATAAAATAATGACTATTTTAAAAGAAAAAGGATTTAAAGTAAAACGTGTTGGAGGGTAAAAAGTATTCAGTGTTCAGTTATTAGTATTCAGTTGAGCAACTTGAAACCTTAAATATTAAACAAAAAAAATAATGATACAATCATCAGAATTAATATTAAATCCAGACGGTAGCGTTTATCATTTGAATTTAAAACCAGAACATATTGCACACGATATCATCTTTGTAGGAGATCAAAATCGCGTGGAAAAAATCACACAATTTTTTGACAGCATTGAATTTTCGACTCAAAAAAGAGAATTCAAAACCCAAACCGGGATTTTTAAAGGCAAGCGAATTACAGTAATGTCTACAGGAATTGGTCCTGACAACATTGATATTGTCATCAACGAACTGGATGCTTTGGTCAATATTGATTTGAAAACACGTCAGCCAAAAGAAAATTTAACTTCACTGAACATCATCCGTATTGGAACTTCGGGTTCTTTACAAGCCGATATTCCTGTTGATAGTTTTGTGATGTCAAAATTTGGATTAGGACTGGATAACATGCTACGCTCCTATTTGATTGACGAAGTTTCGAATCTTGAAATGGAAGATGCTTTTGTGAAACACACCAATTGGGATTTACGAAAAGGAAAACCATACGTGATTGCTTGTTCTGAAAAATTGGAAAAAATAATTGAAAGCGACAAAATGCACAAAGGAATTACCGCAACTGCAGGTGGTTTTTACGGTCCACAAGGTCGAGTGTTGCGTTTGAATATTCAAGATGAAGCGCTAAATTCTAAAATGGATAATTTTGAATTTGGTGACAACCAAATCACCAACTTAGAAATGGAAACGGCAGCAATTTATGGACTTTCGACTCTTTTAGGACATAACGCATTGTCATTGAACGCTATCATTGCCAATCGTGCTTCGGGAACATTTAGCGAGGATCCGTACAAAGCCGTTGATGAATTGATTGCGTATACTTTAGAAAAAATAGCTTTAGGATAGCAAAATTAATTTTCAAAACCGTACCCATTTGTAGTTTTAAAAAAGTGCTCTTTAATTTTTTTAAAACTACATTTGTTTTTAGAACAAAACGATAATGAAAATAATACTTACAGGTGCAACAGGAGTTTTAGGATCTCATATTATGTATGAAATTCTAGAGCTTTTCATCAACACTAAAATTGATGGAAAACTATTTATTATTGCACGAAATAAAGGAAAAAACTCCGCTTTAGATCGAATAAACGAACTCCTATCAAGTAGTTACACGCCTAAAATCATAAAAGAAAAAGGCATCGCAAAACTGCATGAATACATTGAAATCATTGATACCGATTTGGATGTAATTCAAGATACTTTTTCAAGTCAAATAAAAGGTGCTTATTTTATCCATTCGGCGGGATTCGTGAATTTATCTACCGATGAAGAACAACGCGAAAAGATTTTTGAAGAGAATACCAAAATCACAAAATCCCTTTTCAATCTATTTCATCCTTTTATAAAAAAGTTCATTTACATTGGTACTGCTTTTTCATCTGGAAATCGAAAAGGATTAATTGACAATGATTTTCATAGTTTAGGATTCAAACCGGAGCATCGTAATGCGTATGAAAATGCCAAATTCCATTCAGAAAATTTTATAGCAGAAGAATGTAAAAAAATAGGCTTACCCTTTCAAATTCTGCGCCCAAGTGTGATTGGAGGCAAAATGTTGGGGAACGAAAACCAGTATTTTATTTCGAAATATATGGTTTTTTATCTTTTGGCTAAATTCTTTCACTTCACTTCCCAACGAAAAGGAGATCAAGAAAATGTGCGTTTTATAGTCAATGAAGACACCGTTTTGAACATTATTCCTGTCGATTATGTGGCAAAAGTGATTGTAAATACATTTGAAAGAGAAGATATTGAACAGCTTAATATTGTACATCATAAAAGTTTCAATATGGTAAATGGATTGCAGTTAATTATGAAGGAAGTTGGTTATACCAATTTTACCTTAATACAAAATTCGTTAGACTTCAAATACAAAAACACTATCGAAAAATTGTATTATGAAAGTATTGGAAAACATTTAAACCCTTATTTTACAACAGCTGCCAATGAATACGATACCACTTTGTTGAATTCTATTCTTGAAATACCAAAACTGGACCAGGAGGCATTTACCAATATGATTCGGTATGCGAGATTGAATAATTTTAAAGATATTAATGTGTAATTTTAGGAGCTATTTCCCGCTATACGTTGCAATCTTTTCCTTTTCAAAGAAAAAAGGAAAAGGATTTTCACTGCTATCAGGGCTAAATCGGGAACCATCAAATTTTAGTAAAACATGAATCTTATTTTAGAAACCGACCGATTAATTTTAAGAGAAATGCTAGTTTCAGATGCCGAAGCATTATTTGAAATGGACAGCAATCCTAATGTACATGAATATCTTTGGAACAAACCATTGACAGATATTAGCGAAGTACATGCCTATATCAAGCTTGTCAGAGAACAATACATCCAAAATAACATTGGACGATTTGTGATTATTTTGAAAGAAACAAATGAATTAATTGGTTGGGCCGGATTAAAATACAACACAGAAATGGTGAATAATAAAATTCATTTCTACGACATTGGATATCGGTTAAACGAAAAATTCTGGGGCAAAGGATATGCAAGTGAAGCCAGTTTTGCTTGGCTGGATTATGGTTTTAATGTAATGAATATCAAAATTATGGAAGCCGCAGCGCATACTGCCAATATCGCATCAAACAGAATATTACAAAAAATTGGACTGGAAATGACCGAACAATACTTGGAAGACGGCGTTTCTTGGAATTGGTACGAATTAAAAAATCCTAACCTATAATGAAAACAATAAAAATAGCTGGAGTTCCGGAACATTTCAATCTTCCCTGGCATTTGTCAATAGAAAACGGAGATTTCGAAAAAGAAAACATCGATTTGCAATGGACTGACGTTCCTGAAGGAACCGGAAAAATGTGTCAAATGCTTCGTGATGGCGAAACGGATATTGCCGTAATCCTAACGGAAGGAATCGTAAAAGATATTGTTGCCGGAAACCCGAGTAAAATAGTTCAGGTTTATGTAGAAAGTCCTTTGATTTGGGGAATTCACGTAGCAGCAAAATCAAATTACAAGACATTGGCTGACATAGAAAACACCAAAGTGGCGATTTCCAGATTAGGTTCCGGTTCGCAATTAATGGCGTATGTAAATGCTGATAATCAAGGTTGGAAAACAGATAATCTTCAGTTTGAAATTATAAATACCATTGATGGAGCTGTCGAAGCTTTGACAAATGGAACCGCCGATTATTTTATGTGGGAGCGTTTCATGACCAAACCACTTGTAGACAAAGGTATTTTCCGCAGAATTGCTGATTGCCCTACGCCTTGGCCTTGTTTTGTAATTGCGGTTCGTGAGGAAGTTTTGGAAAAAAATCCAGCCGTTATTTCAAAAATTCTTGCAATCATTAATCAAACTACGCTTGAATTCAAAGATATTCCAAGTATTGACAAAACGTTGGCTTCAAATTACCATCAAAAAATTGAAGATATTCAAGAATGGTTGTCATTAACGCAATGGTCACAAAAACCATTAATAGCAGAAATGTTAAACAAAGTTCAAAATCAACTTTTTCAACTTAAAATTATCGATAAAAAAGGTACTTTTGAGGATATTGTAAAAACAGTCTAGATTGCTGTTTTTATTTTTGCTATGATAAAAATAAAAGAAATTAATTTTCAGGGTATTAAACAGCGATTTCAGGTCAAAAAACCTTGGGATGACGTTATTATTTTTATCCTGAACATATTAATTGCTATTCCTCTCTTTATTATTGTACATCAAAACTTAATCAATCCCAATTGGTTTCTGAATATAGACAGAGTGGTTTTGTTTCTATTAATGATTGTTGTTATTCAAATTATCCTTCGATTCTTGAGAACGATTATTCTCTTTTGTATCATTCTATATTTATTGGTTTTAGTTTATGGTTCCACTATTGGAAACTATGGATTTAACAGCGTTTTTGAAGATTATAATTCAATTATGTACACAATGTCAGACAATCCATATCCACAAGATATTATCATTGCAAAATTGCTTCCGTTTCCCAATAAATCAAAAATCATCAATGCCATAGAATATCAAAATCCAAAAATCAGGAATTTTGCGATTATGGCAACATCAAAACATTTCAAAGACATAAAAGGATATTCTGATTACAGAACTATTATACAATGCTTTGCTGTTTTCAAGGAAATTAACAGCAGATGGAACTATGTAAGCGATCCAAAAGCACGTGATTATATCGCTACAGCTACAGAATCACTGCTTTATTTTTCTGGTGACTGTGATGATCATTCGATATTAATGGCTGCCAGTATCAAGTCTATCGGTGGAACTCCCCGATTAATCCATACTACTGGACATATTTATCCCGAAATACTGATAGGCTCTTTGACTGATTTAGAAAAAGTAAATTTTCTAATTAAAAATGTATTATTTGTCAATGAAAGCAATGAACAAAAACTTCATTATCACGTTGATGAGCGCGGTCAAATCTGGATGAATCTTGATTATACTGCCAAATATCCCGGAGGACCTTTCATGTCTGAAGAAATTTTAGGTGCCTTGACATTGGATTAATAACACTTTAAAAGCATTAAAAAAATCTTTAAATAAATGACGCGTTTTTAAAATCAAAACGGAATTATATTAAACACTATTTCATGTTAGATTTAAAATGTTAGCTATTTAAAGTAGTCTTAAATGTATTTTCAATTTAAAAATAATATTTTAAAAAAGTTCAATAAACAAAATATTTTATTTAACTTTGAATTACAAAGTACTTTTAAAAAAATAGCATTAAACAAGTAATTAAAAAAAGTTTAAACATTAAAAATATGGATAGTAAATCAAATTTTTGGAATATAATAAGTTGGGGGTTTGGAATAGTTGTTTTGGTAATCGGGATTATAAATACTTTTTGGGGAAATGATCTAGGTTTTGGAGTTTTCCTCATTATACTTTCTGTCGTTTATTTTCCACCGACAAATGTAATTTTGAAGAAAATAACTGGTTTTTCAATTCCGCTTGTAATAAAAATTCTATTGGGTCTTTTTATCATTTGGGCGGCATTAGGCGTGGGTGAATTGTTCAATAAAATAGAATTAATGATGATGGATTTAGAATAAACCGCGCAAATCATAAACTAAAAGAAATGAAAAACTCCGTTATTACTAATGGAGTTTTATACATTCAAAACAAGGTTAATTACAAACCATTTTTTTAGTTTAGCTTTTTTCCTTTTAAAATTTGTCCTTCTTTGATAAATTCTAAATCAATATTATTCGTTAAATCAACGTCGAGGTTTTTGTGCCCATAATCAATGTGTGTAATTTTTTCATTCGGATAATTTTTTGCCACATAATCTTTGACTGTTGCGGGAATGAATGCGGTTGGAATCGGTTTCTTGCCACCATCTACCTCACGGTAAGAACCATCTTTCCAAAATTCTACCTCAGTACCATCTTTAAGCTTGACTTCATAGCCTTTTTCACCATATTCCGCATCTTTCTTGGCGATATTAACTGATGTATGGCTAAAATATTTTTGAAGAAAATCCTGTGCTGCTATTGGTAATTCAGTGATTTCTATTCTCTTTTGAGCGCTCGCCGATAATACAAAACCCAGTAATAATGCGACTAAAGTGATTTTCCTTTTCATGGTTTCCATATTTAGGTTATCGTATTGCTAATTTACGATAAGTAAAAATGCATTCAAATCAATTTAAGAAACCTTTAATTTTTATGATACTTTTTTTTAATACTTATATCTGCTAAACTCTAAGAAATAAAAAACTCCATTGTTTCTAATGAAGTTTGTCTTGTCCTCCTTGTGGACCTGTTTACACCCTTTTTTTGCAAGATTTCAATAAAATAGCGCTGAGAAATCCTTTCTATTTCAATTTGATAAAGTAGTTTTGTGCTTTAAATCTTTTATCCTAAACTTACGCAACTGCCATAAGCGGCAAAAAGCTGAAAAATGTAAGTTTCTGTCGTTACATCATATAGAAGTTAATAATTTGACCAGCATTAGTTAAATCAATACTGAAGTGAAAAAAGTGGAAAATGAAGAAGTAAGCTGGACTATGTGCGCAGAATGTCAAGGAAGAGGCAAGAAAAGTCGAGGACTAACTAAGAAAGCACGACTACTCCACCAGCTAGCATTAGAACAATTTAAAAAGACGAATGGTGAAGGAACGGCTCCAGTTCCTCCTAAAGGCCACCTTCACTCCTGCCCAAAATGTTCCGGATCTGGGCTGCTTCGTTCTTCCAGTCCAACTATAGCGGATAAAGAAAACTATCCACATCTAGCCATTATTGGTGGCGGTATTGGCGGTGTGGCTCTTGCTGTGGCTTGTTTGCACCGCGGAATTTCTTTTACCTTATATGAACGCGATAATAATTTTGAAGCCAGGTCTCAGGGCTACGGACTCACTCTGCAGCAAGCTAGTAAAGCGATTGAGGGATTGGGTATTTTCTCGCTGGAAGAAGGAGTAATTTCAACCAGACATTTGGTTCATACAACAGCAGGGAAAATAATCGGTGAATGGGGAGTCAGAAAATGGATACAGTCAGATACGAAAACTTTTCAAAAACGTACTAATATCCATATTGCACGACAATCTTTACGCTTAGCGTTAATTCAACAACTCGGCGGACAGGATGCGCTACAATGGGGACATCAGTTATTAGATTATAAGGAAAGTGATGGTAACGGTGTTGATTTAAGCTTTCAAGTGAATGGGGAAATCAAGCATACCAAAGCGGATCTTGTAGTTGGTGCGGATGGTATTCGCAGTTCAGTGCGGAGGTTACTAATTGGTGCCGATATCAGCCCTTTACGTTACTTGGATTGTATAGTGATATTGGGTATTTGTCCTTTGAAAGCACTCGAAAATCTTGACAGTTCTTTACTGGACTCGGCCACTGTATTTCAGACCGCCAATGGCAATGAACGAATCTACATCATGCCTTATACTTCAGACTCCGTAATGTGGCAATTGAGTTTTCCAATGCCAGAAGAAGAGGCTAAGGCATTAAGTGCTAAAGGACCTCAAGCACTCAAGGAAGAAGCCTGTCGTAGAACTCTGTGGCACAGCCCTATTCCTCAGATTTTAGCGGCAACCCTGGAAGCTCAGATTTCTGGTTATCCCGTGTATGACCGAGAATTACTTGAACCAGAATTATTAGCAAAAGGACAGCAAGTAACCCTGATTGGAGATGCGGCTCACCCTATGAGTCCATTCAAAGGACAAGGTGCAAATCAAGCGCTGCTGGATGCACTATCATTGGCTCGCGTGATATCAAGAGGATGCAGACCTTTTTCTCAATGGCGAAAAGCTGGAATAAGGAAAAGTGTATTGACGGAGTTTGAATCAGAAATGTTAGCACGCAGTGCTACAAAAGTGAATGACTCTGCAGCTGCCGCACAGTTTCTACATTCCGATATTGTGCTTCATGAGGGTGATGAGCCTAGAGGACGAATTTTGAAGAAAAAGGACGCATAGCATAATCCTGTGAATTTGCCATTTTATCGCTCAGAGATTTTAAAAAAGTCAAGACATAAAAAACTCCATTATTTCTAATGGAGTTTCTTGTGGGCTGTCAGGGTTTGAAATCGAACTCTTGATACCTGTCTTGACATTTTTCGAGAATATAAAATAATTTCACTTTTGTTTCGAATTCCAACGTGGTCTTGGAACAGAAACAAATATTGGTAGATATATTGGCAAAACACAATGTTAATGCCATTCATTTGCTTTGATTGGCTTTGTAGAGGAATGGAAGGTGGCCAAATGGAAAAAAACCTTTTAAAGCAGTCCAATGCTAAAGACAATCGTTCCGTTTTTAGCAAATGTCTTTAAAATACAATACCAATGGTTATAAAAGAACAAGCTGAAGTCTTTACCGATGGTAATTTCAGATTTCACTTAGAACCAATGGACATTCCAGTTTCTAAAAGTATAAGAATGGATTTAATGTGGAATACTGACAAATTATACATTTTTGGCTTGAAATATATTATGAAAAGAAACCTAAGTACATGAATACATTATGATAACGATATGGGATTTTGTGTAGGTATGAGTTTGAAATATTAGCAAAATTCAATTTATATTCAAAATTGATTAGTTTCTTTGTGATATGAAAATTTTAATAATAGAAGATGAAATCGAAATTGCAACAAGTGTCATAAATTACTTGAGCAGTAACGATTTTCTTTGTGAATCAGCAACTACCTTAAAAGGTGCTATCGAGAAGATAGTTTTATATTCGTACGATTGTATTCTTTTAGATTTAATGTTGACTGACGGTAATGGATTTAAAATTTTAGAAGCCCTAAAGAAGCAAAACAAAACAGATGGAGTAATTATAATTTCTGCCAAAGACACTCTAGAAACTAAGATTGAAGGGCTAACACTTGGTGCCGATGATTACCTAACAAAACCATTTCACTTATCAGAATTATTAGTTCGCATTCAAGCATTAGTTCGACGAAAACAATTCAATGGAAAAAATGTGATTTCCTTTAATGAAATAGAAATAGATACAATAAGCAAGTCGGTCAAAATCAAAGGCATGAAAATCGAGTTTACCAAAAAGGAAATGGATTTATTACTATTTTTGATTGGTAATAAAAATAAAGTTTTATCCAAAAGTGCCATTGCCGAGCATTTATCGGGTGATATGGCGGACATGTTAGACAATCATGATTTTGTATATGCGCACATTAAAAACATGAAAAAGAAGCTCAAAGAAATGGGCGCAACAGATTATCTAAAATCAGTTTATGGAACAGGTTATAAATGGCAAGATGAATAAAAAACTACTTCAAAAAACACTAAATTATTATTTTATCTATGCGCTAGTAATACTAATCACAGTTGGTCCTGTATTTTATATTATTTCTAATATTTTATATGAAGACGATGCTAATGAGGATTTATATGCGATAAAAAAGCAATTTGATAAATTTACTAAAGATGATTTAACTATAATGGACATAACGCTTTGGAACAAGTTCAATCGCGATGTAAATCTCGAAAAATTCAATGGCATACAAAAAGACAGTTTATTTGATCATAGTTATTACGATGCATTAACTAAAGAAAACGAACCATTTAGAGTGCTCAACGCTCCAGTAAAAATTGAAGGCAAATGGTTCACTTTTTCTGCCAAAATAAATATGGTCGAAAAAGAAAATCTAATTGGAAGTACTGTAATTCTTTTCATTTCACTATTAGTACTTTTAATTATAGGCTTTTTCATTATCACCAAAATAATTTCAAAAAAATTATGGCAACCATTTTATGCAGCTTTAGACAAAATGGAACAATTTGAAATTGACAAATCTACTTCAGTAAAATTAATTAAAAACACAACCGAAGAGTTCAACCGATTAAATAGTGCCATCGATAGCTTAATCCATAAAAACTCTAGCATTTATCAAAGTCAAAGAGAGTTTATAGAAAATGCAGCACACGAGTTGCAAACACCAATTGCAATTTTTAAAGGTAAATTAGAGAATATACTTCAAAGAAATGACCTAAACTCAGAACAATTTAAATTGATTGATGATTTAAACAACACTACCACAAGGTTGGTTAAACTTAATAAAAATCTGTTGGTGTTATCAAAAATTGATAGCAATTCATACAATGAGATTGAGAAAATAAACATAAAAGATATTATCAATAATCAACTAACCTTTTTTAATGAACAAGCACTTTCAAAAAAAATAGATATTACAACAGAATTATCAAATGAAGTTGAAGCCAAATCAAATCATTTTCTGGCAGAAATGATAATCAGTAACTTATTTTTAAACACCATAAATCACAATGTATTAAATGGTCAAGTTATAATCAAACTTACTAATCATAGTATAACTTTCGCAAATACAGGAATACTCATAGCTTTACAGACTGAAAAAATGTTTGAGCGTTTTTCTAAATCCAATCCATCCTCTCAAGGAAATGGTTTAGGATTATCGATCATTAAAAAAATTGCGGATACAAACCATTGGTCCGTTAACTACTATTTTATGGATAGAATGCATAAATTCGAAATAGTTTTTTAAAATTCAATATTTCTTCAAATTCCATTCAGAACTTTGTTCAAAAAAAATAAAAGGAAAAAGCATGATGCGAATTAAAAACGTTCTATTAGTAACAATGCTACTATTATCGGTAGCAAATTTAAGGGCACAAAATAAATCAGTAACAGTGTCGGGTAACACAAAAGACAAAACAACTAAACTTGCATTACCATTTGTAAATGTGGCATTAAAAACTTCTAAAGATGCTACTTTAATTGCCGGAACAATAACAAATGAGGAAGGTCGATTTTCATTGGCCAATATCAAATCTGGAAACTATATTTTAGAATTCTCCTTTATTGGGTTCAAAATCAAGACACAATCAGTTTATGTTGGATCCCTTTCCGAGTTTTTAGATCAAGGCACTATCGAATTAGAAGAAGATGCCACAACCTTACAAGAAGTAGTAGTAGTATCAAAAACAAATACTGTCAGCGAGAAAATGGATAAAAAAACCTTTTCTATGGCTGACAATATTAGTCAAAGTGGCGGCTCTGTTTTACAATCCATGCAAAACTTACCAGGGGTTACAGTCCAAGACGGAAAAGTACAAATTAGAGGCAATGATAAAGTGACCGTATTGATTGACGGTAAGCAAACTGCTTTAACAGGCTTCGGAAATCAATCGGGTTTAGATAATATTCCTGCTTCAGCAATAGATAAAATAGAAATCATTAATAATCCATCTGCAAAATACGATGCCAATGGTAATGCTGGAATTATTAACATCATCTATAAGAAAAACAAAAAAGAAGGCTTTAATGGTAAAGTGGGTTTTACGTCGGGTTTAGGTGCTTTGTGGGAACGAAAAGAAAATTTGCCTACAATAAGACCACAATATTCATTAACACCAAAAATCAATCCTACACTATCACTCAATTATCGCAAAAATAAAATTAATGCGTTTTTTCAAGGCGATTATCTATACACAGAAACCCTAAATAAAAATGAATTTGTAACACGAACATACAATGACGGCACAATAATTAGCCAACAATTAAAAAGAAATCGAAACACCCATTTTTCAACAATTAAATCGGGAATTGATTGGAATATCGATGATTACAATACGCTAACCGTTTCGGGTTTATTTGGTTCAGAAAAAATTATTGATAACGGCGACCAACCTTTTTTTAATGCAGACTATTCCGAACGATTACGACTTTGGCAATTTTTAGAGGATGAATTAAAAACAACAGTGATGGGAACTGCTGCATATCAACATAAATTCAAGCAAGCCGGACATTTGTTAAATATTGGCTTCAATTATACCTTTCATAGAGAAGATGAAAAATATTTCTTCGATAACATTTTGCCAAGTTTTTCGAGTAAAGATTCCTTCAAATTATTATCAGATGAAAGTGTAATAGATCTAAATATCGATTACATAAAACCTTTAAAATACGGACGAATTGAAACAGGGTTCAAATTTCGAAACCGTATTATTCCAACAAACATGCAATTCTTTCCAGGAAATAATTCGCCTTTGGATGCAAGTGCAGGTGGTAAAGCAACCTATGAAGAAATTATTCCAGCAGTTTATGGAAACTACATTTATGAAACCAATAAAATCGAAGCCGAAATCGGATTACGCCTAGAATACTTAGATTTAGAATACGAGGTAAATCCAAACCATCCAACCTATAGAACTGATGGATATTCGTATTTCGAACCATTTCTTAATTTCCGTTTTGCTTATAAAATCAATGATGACAACAAAATATCATTGTTCTACAACCGCAGAATTGACAGACCAAACGAAGTAGATATTAGAATATTTCCAAAGTACGACGATGCCGAAATTATCAAAGTTGGTAATCCTGGACTAAGACCACAATTCACTAATTTAGTGGAATTAGGTTTCAAAAGAAATTTGAAAAAAGGCTATTTATATTCCGCTATCTACCATCGCTTTACCAATGCTACAATAACAAGAATAGCTTCTACAGTTCCTAGTAGTAATCTGATTTATGCCATTTTTCAAAACGTAAATAAAAGTTCAAATACAGGTGTTGAAATGGTCATTTCACAAGATATTGTAAAATGGTATTCTTCCAATATTAATCTTAATGCCTATTATAATCAAATCGGTGCGTTTACAGTTCAAAATTTATATCCACAGCCAAATACTTTTTCGGCAGCAAAACAAGATGTTTTCTCAGGAAATATAAAGTGGAACAACACATTGCACTTAACTAAAAAAGTGGATGCGCAACTAACGGCTGTTTATTTAGCACCAGATATTATTCCGCAAGGCAAAATTAAATCAAGATTTTCTATTGATTTAGGATTGAAAAAATCAGTTCAAAATGGTAAAGGAGAATTTTTTATAAATGCTACTGACCTATTAAATACTTTGGTAATTAAAAAAGAAATTCAAGGACAAGATTTTAGTTATACTAGCAATGACTATTACGAAACACAAGTAATAAGACTGGGTTACAACTATAAATTCTAAATTAGTTCTAATGAAAAAATTACCAGAAATTACAATGGCGTTTTGGATAATGAAAATTTGCGCTACCACTTTAGGTGAAACAGCAGGAGATTTATTTTCAATGACATTAAATATTGGTTATGCATTGATTTCATTAATCTTAGTTGGTTTTTTCATTGTTACTCTTCAATTGCAATTGTATGCTACAAAGTACAAACCAATGCTATATTGGTCAGTAATTTTGGCAACAAGCACAGCTGGAACTACAATGTCAGATTTTATGGATCGCACATTAGGCTTAGGATATGCCACCGGTTCATTACTTCTAATTACAATATTGATTGCAACATTTGTAGCATGGAAAAAAACGGAGAAATCAGTATCCGTAAACGATATTAATACATTTCATGGTGAAACATTCTATTGGATAGCTATTTTATTTTCTAATACATTGGGTACAGCGTTAGGCGACTTTTTAGCCGATAATTCAGGTCTTGGGTTTCTTGGTGGTGCGTTGCTTATTGGAAGTTTATTACTGCTACTAATTTTAGCACACTATTTTTTGAAAGTTTCGGAAGTACTATTGATGGCAGAAACCCTCGAGCTGCACGAAACGCATAAAAACCTCGATAAAAAGAAACATTATCTAAAATAATATAAAGATATTTCGCACTATTAAATATTTTTCAAATTTTGTATCTTGCAAACAGTAAATTTTAATGATGCTTAAAACAATTCAAATTATTGCATTACTTCAAGGACTTTTCGTCCTTTTTGTTTTATATAACAATCGCAATAGTTATAAGAACACAACTTTTTGGTTATTATTCGGAAGTTTATTTTCTATCGTTTTATACATTATTGGAGATGACAAGAATAATATATTTGTTAATAACACCGATTGGTTTCTTTTCGATAACACACTTTTTATAACATTTCTATTTTTGTTTTTTAGGTATTTCAAAAGCAATAAAGAAAAGTTTATAAAATCAGATTACTGTTTTTTCATACCAAATATCATTTATCTAATTCTTGAAGTAATTGAAATAAAATTAATTCAAACTAATATAGTCATTGAAGTTTTAGAAGTATTCTGCGAATTAACTTTTATCATCTACTTATTACTAATTTTATTTTCCATAATTTCAAGTAAAAGAAAAAATTGGATTATATATTTCATCATTCCAATCATTATTTTGTTCGTTTTTTCACTCATTAATGATATTCTTAAAATCGTTGGATTATCAGAATTACCGTTTTTATACGACCAAAATTTCAATTCATATCTTTTAATAGTTGTTGCGTTTTTATTCTATTTTATAACTTTTAAGTTGTTTAATGGTAATAAAGAAATTTTACCTAAAGTAGAAATCGGTAAATACAAAAACTCAAATCTAAACGATGAAACAATTAGTAAATATAAAACTGCTTTAATCAATGCAATGCAAATTGATAAAATATATCTTGATGGAAAATTATCCATACAAGATGTTTCAGATAAATTAAATATTCCGCGTCAATACATTTCTGAAGTTTTAAACGAACATATGAATACCAATTTTCAAGATTTCATAAATGAATATAGAGTGGAAGAATTTGTAAACCGACTAAAAAACGACCAAAACAATAATCTTACACTTTTAGGAATCGCTACAGATGTAGGTTTTAATTCTAAATCTTCTTTTAATGCTACATTTAAGAAATTCAAAGGCTTAACACCAACACAATTCAAGAAAAATCTTTTGTAAAAAAAGTAATTGGTACAAATCAATCATTTTGCACTTATTTCATTTTTATGAAAACACAATCACTTACGATATTTGCGAAATAATTAAAAGAACCCAAAATTATGTCGCAACTTAAATTAATTAAAAAGATTCTCTTTTGCTTTATTTTAACTATTTCAACGTACTCGATTAACGCACAAGTAAACGATACACTTTCATTTGTAAAATCAAAACGAATGTCAGATGATGACCTTGCAAAAAAACGAGAAGGAACTTTCATAACGGGTTTGCCTGACTTTTCATCAGATCCTGTTACAGGTTTTGGTTTTGGTCTTAGAAGTAATGTCTATTGGAACGGCGAACGAACAAATCCACTTTTTGCCTACACACCTTACTTGGCAAAACTAAAAGCTAATGCAGCATATTACACTTCAAACGCAAGAGAATTAATTTTATCTTTAGATGTACCATATTATAAAGGAACACGTTGGAGATTTAAAATTGATTTTAAAGCACAACAAAATCCAGCAAATTTATATTTTGGCTCAACAGAATCAACGTTGGGCAATCTACGATTGCCATCCAATGAAAACATTACTTTTTCAACATATGAAGCATTTGACAAAGCAAGAAAAACGCTGAGACCAGGTGGAATTGGCGAAGCAAGTTTTGTGACAGATGCCTTGTCAAACCGATTTAGAGAAACAGAATATATGCTTAATCTAAAAGGAGATTACGCAATAGGAAACGGAAAATGGCGAGTAATGGGTGGTTATGAAATTCAAAATTTAAGTTATAAAACTTTTGAGGGAGAGGAAGCAGAGGCAATAAATCCAAATTCAGGAGAAGAAACTACTGCTCCAAATGGATTTTCACTTTTGCAAAGAGATTTTAATCAAGGCTTAATATCTGGCTTAAATGGTGGTTGGATTTCAATTTTACAAACCGCATTAATTTATGACACAAGAGATTTTGAACCCGACCCAACCAAAGGTTACTATTTTGAAATAGCAAATGAATATTCTGGCAAATATATTGGCTCACAATTTGATTTCAATAAACTTTTTATTCAAGCAAGAGCATATCAAAAGTTGCCTTTTGGAAAAAGAACTGTTATCGCTGGAAGATTTGGAGTTGGTAACATTTTTGGCTCGAATGCCCCATTTTTTGAATTTCAAGACCAATGGAGTCCAGAAGGTAGCATCAATGCACTTGGTGGAAAGCAATCATTGCGAGGTTATCGAGCAAATCGGTTTTTAGCACGTTCTATGTGGTTCACAAATATTGAAATAAGATATAGAATTGCAGAAACAAAATTAGGAAAACAAAGATTTGCTTTCGGTGTCGCACCATTTTTTGATGCAGGAACAGTAAGAGACGAATGGCAAAATCTAAACTTTAAAAACATTCGTTACTCGTATGGTTTAGGTGCAAGAATTGCTTGGAATCAGTCCACAATTTTATCATTTGATTACGGAATATCAAAAGAAGATAAACTCTTCTACATCGGCATAGGTCAAGCTTTTTAACAAATTAGTTTGGTATTATTTGTAAAGATTTTGGAGATATAAAAATAGTGTATGTTACAAACAGAAATATAAAACTAACTAGCGGATTTATATTTATTGCTATCGCAATTATATATATCTGCTCCGCATTTATATAAATATGTTTCGCATTTACATTTCTGTTTGTCCTATTTATATCAATCCAATTTATATTTATTTATGTGTGACTTATATTTTTTGTAATCCGATTTGTATTTATACCTATCAGACTTAAATTTATTGAAACCCGAAACCTAATTATGAAAGGATTACAAAACAGAACGGAAACAGAAGAATAAAGGGCATCTGCCAACAATTGCTAAAACTCATGGCTAGTTTTTCGGTAAATTGTTCATTTACTTTTCATAACTTCTCTCGGGCAATTATGGAAAAAAAGCTTTCCATAAGTCGCCACGAGCTCTAGCAAAGAAACGTTTTGGTTAGCATTTGTTTTAACACGACCATTCGGAGCAACTTTTGGAGATTTACTTACAAAACCTTTGGAAAAAGGCGGTCTAAATTTTGGAACTACTTGTCGTCAGCTATACTATTTACAATTTTAATGCTATTAATAACCGTTGCCATTATTAAAAACAATAAAATAGAAAAACAAAAACTGATTATTGGAAAGTAATATCATAAAAACTTCATAAAAAACAGTCCCAAGCCCAAAATTCAATATTTCTTCTAAATTGGTTTTCATCTTTGACTATTATTAATTTATAAAATAGAATAGCAATGAAAAAATCAATAATTGTGATAACCTTAATAATGGTATCATTAGTGTCGTTTGCTCAAAAAACGAAAGAGCAAAATGTGCCTCAAGTAGTCAAAAATGCGCTTCTTCAAAAATTTCCAAAAGCAAAAGAAGTAAAATGGGATAAGGAAGGGAAAAACTTTGAAGCAAGTTTTGATTTGAATAATGTAGATAATTCGGTTTTGTTAAGTCAAGATGGAAAAATTGTTGAAACAGAAATTGAAATTAAAGTCAGTCAATTGCCTAAAAATGCGTTGCAATACTTAAAGGATAATTATAAAAATCAAAAAGTAAAAGAAGCAGCAAAAATTGTTACTGAAGAAGGTACTATAATATACGAAGCCGAAATTAAAGGCAAGGATTTGCTTTTTGACGAGAACGGTAATTTCATCACTAAAGACAAGGTTAGTTAGATTTTTTTTAAAGCATCTAGACAGTATGTGTGGGTGTTTTTTTCTGTTTACAAATCACTATTTCACTCTCTTTCAAAATATTATTTACCAACTATTATGTTCAAAAAAACCAACTTATCAACCAGATACGCATTGTTACTTACTTTTGTATTATGGTTTGTTATTATCTCTCAGATAGTAAGAATTATTTTTTTTATATGGCAATACGACGAAGTTTCGTTTAACATTTTCACTGTTTTAGGAACAGTACTAACAGGATTATTTTTCGATATAGGTACAATTAGTTTTATTGTATTTCCTGCCATTATTTATTACTTCATTTTTCCAAATAAATGGGTTGGCTCGTTGGTTGATAAAATATTCATTTGGTTTTTTACCACAGTAGTAACCTTTATATTAGTATTTACCTTTTTTGCCGAAATTACTTTTTGGGACGAATTCAAAACGAGATTTAATTTCATTGCAGTAGATTATTTAATATACACTCACGAAGTTATTTCAAACATTCAACAATCATATCCTCTACCAATATTAATTAGTGGAGTATCATTAATTGTATTTTTAGTCTTATTTCTATTTTATAAAAGAAATGCCTTCAAAAACACATTTTCACAAACTACAACTTTAAAAGAAAAAAGTATTGTGTTAGGTACTGGTGTAGTTTCTTGTTTGTTTTTTACAACATTTATAACAAATAATCAGGCGGAATGGTCTAAAAATAGATACAACGCTGAAATATCAAAATCGGGAATTTATTCATTTTTTGCAGCTTTCAGAAACAATCAAATGGCATACTATGAGTTTTATACTTCTGTAAATAACAAATCGGCTTTTGCTATTATTAGAAATAAATTGAGCGATAAAAACAGTAAATACCAATCAGAAGGATTATCTATTCACAGAACAATAACAGACACAACTAACCAAGAGCCAAGTAAAAAGAATGTAGTATTTATTTTGGTTGAAAGTCTTAGTGGTAGTTTTATGAACGAGTTTGGAAATAAAGAAAATATTACACCTTTTTTAGATAGTTTAGCTCAAAAAAGTGTGTTTTTCGACAATTTATATGCCACAGGAACTAGAACCGTTCGTGGTATGGAAGCAATGACACTTTGTATTCCACCAACACCGGGACAAAGTATCGTAAAACGTCCCGAAAATCAAAACCTATATACCGTTTCAAATGTTTTTAAAACCAAAGGATATAACTCAAATTTCTTTTATGGCGGCGATGGTTATTTTGATAATATGAACGCGTATTTTGGTGGCAACGGATTTACAATTTATGATCGTGGACGAGGTAGCGTTTTAAGTGATAAAATTAAAACGGTACGAAATAATATTAATGATAACGAAGTGACTTTTGAAAATGCTTGGGGTATTTGTGATGATGACATTTACTCTAAAATGCTTAAAGTGGCTGATGAACATTACAAAAACAACAAACCATTTTTCAATTTTGTAATGACAACTTCCAACCACAGACCGTATACTTATCCTGACAATGCAATTGATATTCCATCAGGAACTGGTCGTGAAGGAGCTGTAAAATATACTGATTATGCCTTAAAAAAAATGTTTCAAAAAGCCAAAAACAAACCTTGGTTCAAGAATACTGTTTTTATAATTATTGCCGACCATTGCGCTAGTAGTGCAGGTAAAGATGAAATTGATGTTGCCAATTATCACATCCCGGCATTTATAATAAATTTTCCAGAAGCAATAAACCAAAAAGTAAAAAAACAATGCTCTCAAATAGATGTTTTTCCAACATTTTTTTCAATGATGAATTGGAGTTACGAAAGCAATTTCTTTGGTAAAAATGTATTTAATCCAAACTTTGAAGAACGCGCATTAGTAGGAACATACAGAAAATTAGTATTGATGAAAAAAGAAAAAGTAATGATTTTGTCTGACCAAAAGAAGCAAGCATTTTATACTTGGAATAAAACCGATAATAGATTAAAACCATTGCCATTGGACAAAAATTTCCTAAATGAAACCATTTCTTGGTATCAAACTGCTGATTATTTATTTACTAATAAGCTGCTTGAATAATGGTTTACATTCATTTTATTGTTAATCCAATATCAGGTAGTGGAAAACATAATATTGGCAAAACCGAATTAGAAAAGCATTTTCCAAAGGAAACTTATAAGATTGCAGTTGACTATTCAAATTATAAAAAACACGCAATCATCCTTACCCAAAATGCAATTTCTAACAATCCGGACTGTATTGTAGTATGTGGCGGAGATGGCACCATAAATGAAGTGGCGTCGTGTTTAATTAATACCAAAATAAAATTAGGAATTATTCCAGTTGGTTCTGGAAATGGTTTAGCTTCTAATCTAAACATTCCAAAATCATTGGATAAAGCAACGGAAATTATACGTAAAGGCAACACACAATTTATTGATGTTGGAAAAGTAAACGACCATTATTTTTTTAGCAATGTGGGGGTTGGAATTGATGCAACGATTATAAAAAAATATGAGAGTTACAGTAAGAGAACATTGTTTTCTTATGTTCGGGCTTCTATAGCATCAAGTATTCAATTTAATCCGATGGAAACGATACTTTCATTTAACAATCATATTGTCAATACAAATGCCTTCATGATTTTTATTTCTAATTCAAATGAAATGGGATATGGAATGAGTTTAACACCTAAAGCAAGTTTAAATGATGGTCTATTAGATTTAGTTGTAATTTCTAAACTAAACTTATTTGATAAACTAATTTTAGGTATGAGAGTAATATCAAATAAAATAGAAAAATTCGAAAAAGCACGACACACATTAATCGAAAAAATAAATATAGAAATGCCTAAGAAAATCTTCGTAGACACGCAAATTGACGGAGAATTTCATAATTTGAGAACAAATAAAATAGAAGTTACAATAATAAAAAGTGGATTAGAAGTTTTGACAGAATAAAATTTAAACTAATTAAGTTATGAAACAGTATCAAATTTTTGCTCTAATATCGATGTTCTTCGCTGGTTTGACATCGGTAGTTGCTAAAGCAGGTTTAAAGAATGTAGCTTCCGATACAGGCTTGGCTATTCGGACTTCATTCGTATTTATTTTTATTTGGTTTAACATCATAGTTTTTAATAATTATAAAGATTTCTCTAATCTTACCAAAAAAGATGTTTTGTTGTTAGGTGTTTCGGCTCTAACAACGGCAATTTCTTGGGTCTTTTATTATAGAGCAATAAAAATAGGCACAGTCTCCGAAGTGGCATTAATCGATAAAGGAAGTATAATTATCACACTAGTACTTTCTTTTATATTTCTAAACGAACAATTTACTTGGCGCATAGCTTTGGGTGGTTTGATGATTATAGGCGGAATACTAATCTTAACAATGAAATCATAATGGTATAAAACTACGCGTAACCTTTTAAATTATTTACCATGTTTAAAACCATTTTATTTTCATTATTAAGTATAGCTACATTGCATGCACAGAACCAGATTGAAAGTGTTCAAGAGAAGAAAATTGATACAGATACTATTCCGAAAACCGACAGCACGCATAAATTCAAATTAAAACAACTAATCATTCCGTCCGTTTTAATAGGTTATGGTGTAATTGGTATTGAAAGTGATCAATTAAAACTCTTCAATACTCAAATAAAAGAAGAAGTAAATGAAGATATCGATAAAAAAGTAACCATTGACGATTTCTCGCAATATGCACCAGCTTTATCAGTTTACGGATTAAATGCTTTGGGCATAAAAGGAAAACATAATTTTAAAGACAGAACCATAATACTCGGTACTTCTTATTTAATTATCTCAGCATCAGTTTTAAGTTTAAAATCAATTACACAAGTCGAAAGACCTGATGGTAGTGGTTTCAATTCTTTTCCATCTGGACATACAGCCACGGCTTTTGCAGGCGCAGAGTTCCTTTGGCAAGAGTATAAAGATGTCTCAATATGGTATGGAATTTCAGGATATATAATTGCTACTGGTACAGGAGCATTCAGAATTTACAACGACAAACATTGGCTAACAGATGTGGTTGCAGGTGCTGGAATTGGAATTTTAAGTACAAAAGTTGCCTATTGGATCAATCCATGGATACAAGAAAAAATATTCAAATCCAAAGAAAAAAATAGTATGTCAGCTATAGCACCTTTCTATAATGGCAAACAATTAGGTGTAGGCTTCATTAAAACGTTTTAATATTTGTAATTATTTTTAAAAGATACTTTTTGTTAAAGAGAAGTGGTTTTTTTTTAGATTATTATCTGATTTAGCCTAAAATACTAATTTTAATTGGTTTCTAATGTATAAGTATAATTGACACTTAGTATTGAAAGCAATATTTTTTTAAATATTCAGATATAAATGGAATTCTGGACACTATCGCAAAAAAGAGGTTTTTTCACAGCCTGACGTTTTGCAGCTTGGCGATGTGGCGGATTAAGGAAGCCAAAACTTTCGGTTTAACACTAACTTTCAAGTACAAAACCAACTTCAAATTAAGCCAAAACCCGCCATATTGCCAAACTGCTGTTGGTGGCTGGCGTTTTGGGCGGTTTCGTTTTTCCGTTTTCTATTTCATCATTTTTAATGCGTTTTCTAATCTTTCTGATGCGTTATCCCAATTTATAATGCTGAATAAATTGTCAACAAAATCGGTTCGCTTATTTCTGAATTTCAGATAATATGCGTGTTCCCAAACGTCAATTACAAGCAATGGAATTACGCCCCATTGTGTCAGTTTTTCGTGATTTTCACATTGTAAAATTGTCAATTTATCGGTGTAAGGTTGATAACCTAAAATTCCCCAACCATTTCCATCAACGTCTTTTGAAGTTTTTGCTAAATACATTTTTAGTTTATCAAAACTTCCAAAATCTTTTTCTATTCGTTTTAATAAATCGCCTTTTGGTAAATTTGCTTTATTGGTTAAGTTTGTCCAAAATATAGAATGTAAAATGTGAGAAGAAAGATGATACGATAATTTTTTTGTCCAATAATCGACAGTTTCAAGATTATTCTCTTCTAAAGATTTTTTTATCATTTGCAAATCTTTGTTTGCTCCTTTTACAGCTCCTCCGTGATGAAAAGTGTAATGCAAATGTAAAGTTTCTGCGTCCATAAAAGGTTCAAGAAAACTTTCAGTATAAAGTAAAGGTTGTTGAAAAAAATTTCCGTCTTTGTCAACTAACAAATCAGTTTTGTTTTCAATTAGACTTTGGCTAAAAACAGAATTTGTTGGTAACAATGTTGCTCCGCCTAATATTAATCCACTTTTTAAAAAATCTTTTCTGTTCATTTTGTTAATTTTTGATTGTAAAGTTACACGGATTTTGTTTAATGCTATCTCTGTTTTTAGTTAATGTTTTTAATTCTTGAGTATTTAAATTTGCAGTTAATTCTTTGAATTGAGCATTCAGATAATTTAAATCGTATTGTAAATTTTCTAATTGCTTTGAATATTTTTCTTTTATAGAAATATATTCTTCGTCTATTTCGGATTTAATTTTACTTTCTTTAGCTTTTAGTTCTTGATATTTATTGTTTTTAGCTAATTTTTGATATAAAAACTCAATTTTGTTTTCAAAAACTTTGGTTTTTGAATTTGCTTCTTTTTCATTTTGGGAAAGTTTCTTTTCAAATTCAGGTGTTGAGTTATGACCAAATTTGTCAGTTTGTTGGTCTGTAATTTGATTACTTTTACTTAAATATTCAACAACAATTTCACTTCTTGAATTTTCTAATTTTGTTATTTGTTCAATAATTGGTTTGTCTATTTTGCTAATTTCAGTTTTAATTTCGGATAATTCTTTTCCTAACTTATTGATTTTATTTAAACTATCATTACTTCTTAATTCTTCGATTTTTGCGTATTTGCACTTAATTTCTTTGTAATTATTCAACCAAGAATTTTCTTTGTATTTGCATCCTGCAAATACAAAGAAAATTAAAAATATTGAAGCTGTTTTCGGCATTTTTAAGATTTGTTTCTCGTTAGTTTTCGGTTCTCGGACGCTTGCCACTAACTTGTATATATGCGCTACAAAGTAGCGCATATACACCTTATTTGGGGTAGATAGGCGCTACTGAGTAGCGTATTACTTTCAAATATACATTTTAATTATTATCTTACAAATCATCAAATGGACTTTTTATTTGTTGAATCCTTTTTGGTTAAATTACAGAAAGTTCATTTCGATAATTTATACGCAATAACTACCATACAAAATCCTTTCTAAAATTCTTTATGGTTGTCCTTAAAGGCAATAAAAAAAGATGCTTAGGCATCTTTTTTTGTGTTCGTTTTCAAAACAAAATCATCATTAATCTTAGAACCATATTGTTTTTCAATTAATTTGAAAAATTCAGATAAATCAATTTTTTTGTAAAAGCAGATAATTGCTAGTGTTGATAAAGGTATTCGGTACCCATCATCATTTTTAATCTTAGTTAGAACATGAGGATGTATACCAAGTTCTTGGCTTTGAGATAAATTTGATTTAGTATCTGAAATCCATTCTTTTTTAATGTAGTTACAAACAAATCTATCGAGCAAAAATATTTTTGCTTCGTTACTTTTATTGCTATCACTATTCTTATTACCCATTATGGCAAAAGAAAATATTATTTACGAATTTTATTGGCACGATAGTGCTAGTTTTGAATAAGTTTGTTATATTTGTAACATATTTATATATTTGCGATCCTTCATATAAAATATTTGAAGCATTCGCTTAGAATCTCGTATCAGAAAATTGGCGTTTTATAACCACGAGATGATAAGTAAGATGCTCACGTCCCATGGCGTGGGCTCACTTATTTGTGGTTAAGGTATGCCAATGCCTCTGATGCAATAAGCTGAGTTCCATGCCATTTTTTATGCGCAAAAGTTACTCCCTTTTATTCTTAGCAAATCTTCTTTTTTACAGTATCGTAAATCAATTAATTGAATTAGTTAGTTTGGAAACGCACTGCCTGAGTTGGGCTGCAACTGGCAACGGCAGTGTACTTTCCTAAAAAAACAACAATATAAATTCAAAAGCCTTTGTACCCAAAAAAGAGTGTTCTCAAGATCTGTGGTAACAGCAATGGCGCAAATCGAAATAATAAATTGAAAAACAGGAAACAACAACGAATAGATGAAATACTATAAAACTATAAAAGTTACTTTAATTCTAGCTTTAATTACACTGATAATTTGTTGGCTTTATGGTTCCAATGCTTTTATATAAACAGCAATAACTAAGAAAACTAACTATTTATTTTCACATCACACGGCTTGCTTCGATGTGACAACACCTAATAAAATACTGATAACGCCTATGACTTAAAAAATAAAAATCTATGCCTTAGCGCTTTCGAGGCTAATCAGAAAAAAAAGGCCCTCTAACTCTTCTTGGCGGACGAATAGAGGACCAAAGCAAACTAAACCGAAGTCTAACTAAACCAATTCAAAAGTATGAAAAAAAAATCATTTTTGAAGTTTTGGACAACAACACAACTGTCCAAACTGTCCTGCATCCTTTTCCTGTGCTTCATAACAGGATTAAATGCGCAAACACGATCTATCAAAGGTATAATTACCGATGATACCAGCACAGTTCCTGGTGTAACCATAAAGGTTAAAAATAAGCCACCAACAGCATTTTCTGATGAAAATGGAAATTACACCATACTAGCAGCGGAGAATGATGTTTTGGTTTTTTCCTATCTAGGCTATAAAACGATTCAAATTGTAGTTGCAGATCAAGTAACTATCAATGTAAAATTGACTGAAGATGCAACGACTTTAAAGGAAATCGTAATAAATGCCGGATATTATTCTATTAAAGAAAAAGAGCAAACCGGTAGTATTGTAAGAATGATTGCAAAAGACATCGACAAGCAACCTGTCACAAATGTACTAGCTGCAATGCAAGGAAGATTGGCAGGTGTCAATATCATTCAAGATGGAGGAACTCCCGGCGGTGGTTTCCAAATTAAAATTAGAGGTCGCAATAGTATTCGTCTTGATGGAAATGAACCATTATATATTATTGATGGAGTACCCTATTCAAACGAGTCCATAGGAAGCACGAATACTTCAACGGCATTACCAAGCCAAGCCAGCCCGCTCAACAGTATTAACCCAAATGACATTGAAAGCATCGAAGTATTAAAAGATGCCGATGCAACGGCAATTTATGGCTCAAGGGGAGCAAATGGTGTGGTATTAATTACCCGAAAAAAAGGAAAATCAGGCAAAACAAACATTTCAGTAACGGCCTCAACGGCCGTTGGTACAGCTACTAAATTTGTAGAGCTGATGAATACGCAGCAGTATCTGTCGATGCGTAAACAAGCATTTATCAATGATGGAATTCCAATATCGGATACCGATTATGATATAAATGGAACTTGGGATCAAACTCGATATACCAATTGGCAAAAGGAATTATTAGGCGGTTCAGCAACAATCAATGACTTTAGAACCAGTATCTCTGGTGGTAGTGAAACAACACAATTCTTGATTAGTGGGAACTACAGAACCGAGGGAACAGTCCTTCCGGGAGATTTCAGGTACATTAAAGGAGGGATTCTTAGCTCAATAAACCACACTTCTTTAGATAAGAAATTCAAAATCTCTTTTTCGGGAAATTACACGGCACAAGATAATCTACAAGCAGCGACAGATTTGACGTTAACAGCGCGTTATTTGGCACCAAACGCTCCCGCACTGTACGATTCAAATGGAAATCTGAATTGGGAAAATGATACCTTCGAAAATCCTTTGGCACCTCTAAAAAGTACCTACCGTGCAAATACTAATGACTTGGTGGCCAACAGCGTATTGTCTTATGAACTAATTCCAGGTTTAGAAATAAAATCAAATTTTGGTTTTACCGATTTAAAAACCGAAGAAGTTCGAACAATACCATCCACCATTTACAATCCCGTTTACGAAGTTGGGAGTGACAATTCCTTAATGTACTTAAACCTTACCAGCAGACAATCATGGATTATAGAGCCACAACTAAGAGGTTTCAAAAATTTTAGAAACCACAAATTTGATGTACTAGTGGGGATGACAAGCCAACAGCAACGTACAGAACGCCTATTCCAATCGGGTATTGGTTTTGCAAACAACAATCTGATTAACAACTTAGCTTCTGCAATTACAAAAAACACAACCAATAGCGATACCTTTTTGTACCGTTATCAAGCTTTTTTTGGTCGCATCAATTACAGTTACGACGAAAAATACTTTTTAAACTTTACAGGTCGTCGGGATGGCTCCAGCCGATTTGGACCAGGCAAACAATATGCTAATTTTGGTGCTATTGGAGCTGCATGGATTTTTAGCAAAGAAAAATTCAATCCAGAAAATAGTAAAATGAGTTTTGGAAAACTCCGTTTTAGTTATGGAACTACAGGTAATGATCAAATTGGAGATTATCAGTTTTATGATACTTACGGTACAACTGGTGCAAATTATCAGGGCATAATTGGGTTACAACCTACACGACTTTATAATGCCGATTTTGGATGGGAAACCAATCGTAAACTAGAATTAGCTTTAGAAACTGGTTTTTTTAAAGACCGAATTTTTAGTACGCTAGCTTTGTATAGAAATCGTTCGTCGGATCAATTGGTGGGTATTCCTATGCCAGCTACAACAGGTTTCTTGTCATTGAATGCGAATCTTGATGCTACCGTTGAAAATTCAGGTTTTGAATTTTCCGTAAGAACCCTAAATATTGATTCAAACTCTTTTAAATGGTCAACAAACTTCAATGTGGCCGTTGCAAAAAATAAATTACTTTCTTTCCCGAATCTTTCAGGTTCTACTTTTGCAAATCGGTATGTGATTGGCCAATCCATTGATATTGTAAAATTATACCAAAGTAAAGGTGTTAATCCACAAACAGGATTATACGATTTTGAAGATTTAAATGGGGATGGAAGCATAACAGCAGGCGACAAGCAAATTAGCAAGGACTTATCTCCTAAATATTTTGGAGGCATCCAAAACCAATTGGACTATAAAAATTGGCAATTGGATTTTTTATTGCAGTTCGTAAAAAGAGATAATTACGATTACATTTCAAATGTTCCGGGAGGTGGTCAAGTAAACCAAAGCAACACTAGTGGTGATGCTTGGCAGCAAATTGGGGATCAAAGCAGTTCGCAACTGCACACTACGGGACTAAATGGTGCAGCGGTAAGCACTTATTATAGGTACATAGAAAGCGATGCTGTAATTACAGACGGCTCTTTTATCAGACTAAAAAATATTTCACTTTCCTATGATATTCCGTTACAAGCGACCACTAATGTAAAATGTAAACTTTTTATTCAAGGTCAAAACCTACTGACATTTACATCTTACAAAGCAGGTGATCCCGAGTTTAAGTTCTCAGGATTCCTCCCTCCGCTAAAAGTGATCAGTGGCGGAATGACATTAAACTTTTAATCCTCAAAAAAATAGTAATATGAAAAATTTACAATTTATAACGGTACAAACAAAGCCATATCAGGTGTATCGCATTCTTTTGGTTTTGACAGTGATACTTTTTTCAAGTTCCTGTAGTGATTTTGTAGAGGTTCCATTACCTAATTCTCAGCTTACAGGAACTACAGTGTTTGAAAGTGAATTGACAGCAAATGCAGCAATGGCACAAATCTATGCACAACTTCGTGACGGCGGCATCCTATCTGGATTACCTACTGGTGCATCTGTTAGAATGGGATTGTATGCGGATGAATTACAAGATTATACCAACTCTACAATTGCCCTACCTATTTACAACAATGCGCTTACGGCTGATAATGCTACTGTGGCGTCACTTTGGACTTCAAGCTATAGTCAAATATATAACGCAAATTCAGTTATTCAAGGTGTTGAAAATTCGACCGGGTTACCTATTGCGGTTAAAAACAGAGTGTCGGGTGAAGCACTATTCGTTCGTGCTCTCGTGCATTTTTATCTGTTGCAAATTTATGGTAGCATCCCCTATATTACAGGAACCAATTATGAAATTAATAGAAAAGTTACGCGCAGTTCTGCAGATGAAGTATATACAGCAATCGCGAAGGATTTAGAAATTGCCAGTTCTAGATTGCCTGAAAATTATAGTTCTTCGGATCGCGCCAAACCCAATAAAATGGTGGCCAAAGCCATGCTGGCCAGAGTATATTTATACATGAATAAAAATACAGCAGCAGCAAATGAAGCAACTACGGTTATCAATAGTCCACTTTATGCTTGGGAAACGGATTTAAACAAAATTTTTCTAAGAAATAGTAAAACTACTATTTGGCAATTAGCATCAGCAACAGCGGTACGAAATAGTAATGAAGGTACAACTTTTATTTTCGTATCAGGACCGCCACCAGTTTGTGCACTTCGTACCGATTTTATGAATGCATTTGAAACGGGCGACCAACGCAAAGTGAATTGGACAAAGTCAGTTACCACCGGACTGAATACTTGGTATCATCCCAATAAATACAAACTGCGCACCGCAACAACAAGTTCGCAGGAATATTCTATTGTGTTGCGCTTAGCAGAACAATATTTGATCAGAGCCGAGGCAAGAGCAAAACAAGGCGATTTAGCAGGCGCAAAAGAAGATTTAAATAAGATAAGAACGACCGCTGGTTTACCAATAATTACATCAACTATCACTTCTGAAATTTTGTCTGAAATTCAAAAACAGCGAAGATTTGAGTTTTTTACGGAACATGGGCATCGCTTTTTTGATTTAAAGCGCAGTGGAACAGCTGATGGAGTATTATCTGTTTCAAAACCAGGTTGGAATAGTTCAGATATTTTGTGGCCTATTCCAGAGCTAGAATTGAACGCAAATCCAAATTTACAACCACAAAACACAGGTTATTAAAGTTATGAAGCTATTAAAAAACCATAGTAATACTGCTTTAGGTTATTCTTGTAAAAAAACAATTTTGTCATTTTGGATAGTATTATCCTGCTCTATTTACGGGCAGGATCATTCCAAAAAGAATATTGCTGCAGCAGAGTATGAAAGGTGGGGCAAATTAGAAAACAGAGCTATTTCCCAAAAGGGAAACTGGATATCATTTGATATGCAGTACAGCAATGGTTCAGATACACTCTTTGTGAAACATACGCAGAAAAATATTGGATTTAGTTTTCCACAAGGAACACAAGGCAAATTTGGTGGTGAAATTGCATTTGGTGCCTTTCAAGGAGATAAAGTAATAGTAACTAACTTAGAAAATAGTGAAAACATTAGTATATCAAATTGTACTGCTTTTGAATTTGCCAACAGCGGAAAAATTATTGTGAGCTTTTCCAATGATGGGGAATTAATGGTGAGGATCATAAAAAATAAAGAAATCATCCAACTTCCAAATGTAACAGAATACCAATTGGACCAGCCTAACAATATCCTGACTTATCTCACTAACAATAATGGGAAAAGTAGTTTCGGAACAATAAATCTTAGGACAAACCAAAAAACAGAATATCACACAACGCCACACAAGTTATTTGGTCTTACATTGGCAGAATATGGAAAAGGTGTTTTTTGGCTCGAAGAGGGCATCAACGGGAAATACACAAAACTGAACTTCTACAAAAACCAAGATAACAGTATTCAAACCTTTGAACCAAAATCATTCTCAAATTTTCCAGAAAAGCATGAAATTGTTACCACAAAATCTTTCAAAATTTCAAGTGATGGTAAAAGGGTATTTTTTGGAATCGCGAAAGTCAAAGAAGAGGCAACACCAAAAAAAGACGATGTCGAGGTTTGGGATACAGAAGATTTATGGATTTATCCAAAAGCAAGTAGGGAAAATTTAGAAGGGTATTCCACTTTATCGGTTTGGTTTATTGAAGAAAAGCGCTGGAATACGATTACAAGTAAAGAACTCCCTTTTGTACAGCTTAACGGCAGTAAATCAGTTGCATTACTTTACAATCCAACGGCATATGCTCCTCATTTTAAGCGCTATGGTGAGGTTGACTATTTCTTGTACAATCTGGCTGATGGTACCAAAAAGCTATTTTTGGAAAAGCAACCTAGTGAAAATTACTTATTGTCTTTTTCTCCAAATGGAGCATACATATGCTATTTTAAAGATAAAAATTGGTGGCTCTACAATATAAAAAAACAATCTACGGTGTCAATTGTGCCACCTGCAGGCTCCGAATGGGTTTCAAATGATTTAAAGTACATAACAAGACCACATGTTTTTGGAATGAAAGGATGGAGTGATAATGGAGAATACCTTTTGCTACAAGATGAGTTTGATATTTTTAAATTTGATATCAAAACAAGTAAACTAAAACGGATTACAAAAGGTCGAGAAAGCGGTACTTACTTCACTGTAGATGGTTCAAATATCAAGCAAATAGGAAATGATAATTACAATGGCTGGGCACTAACTGAAATTAATTCAGCTAATGATTTAATTGTTTCAGCAAGAAATGCGACCACCAAAGCACAACAATTCAAATTAGTTTCTACATCCAACACTTTAATTCCACTAGCAAATAATGCTACAAAATCAGATGAATTGCGTAGAGCCAATAATGAAGTCTATGTCTATCGAGAACAATCGCATAATGAGTCTCCAAGAATTGTATCATTTAAAAACGGTGTAAATAAGGTTCTGTTTGAAAGCAATACCCATGATAAAAACTTTAATCAAGGAAAGGTAGAACTAATTTCATTTTCAAATTCAAAAGGAGACAAACTGCAAGGATTATTATATTATCCAGTAAATTATGAAGTAGGTAAAAAATATCCGATGATAATCAATGTGTACTCACAAATCACTAACTCATTGCATGAATATTGCATTCCGACTTTATACAACGATACCGGTTTTAATGTGAAACATTTTGTGCAACAGAATTATTTTGTACTAATGCCTGATGTGAAATATTATGAAGGAGAAACCGGCAATAGTGCACTGGATTGTGTTGTTGCTGCAAACAATGCAGTTGTAAAAACAGGAATGATTGACGCAAAACATATTGGCTTAATAGGGCATTCTTTCGGAGGTTATGAAACAAATTACATCATTACAAAATCGAAAATTTTTGCAGCTGCAGTATCGGGTGCAGCAATTTCAGACATGGTAAGTTGGTATTTTAGTAACTCAAAAAGTCTCAATATTCCAGAATTATGGCGAAGTGAAACGCAACAATGGAGAATAGGAAAGTCTATTTTTAAAGACAAAGAGTTGTACCTAAAAAATTCACCAATACTTTATGCAGATAATGTTACTACACCATTACTGTCTTGGGTGGGTAAAATGGAGACTAATTTACCCTACGAACAGAGTTTACTTTTTTATAATGCGTTGAGGAGAGCCAAGAAAAAGAATGTTTTATTAGTATATCCAAAAGACCAGCATGTAATTGTAATCAAGGAGAATAAAATGGACCTTACAAAACGAATTACCAATTGGTTTGACCGATATTTAAAGGAATAAAAATAAATAAGTGCAGTTTTTTCAAACTGCACTTATTCGTTAATCGTAAATCCATTTAGAATTTTGATAAAACGCCGACTTTGGAGACGTTTTCCAGCCCCCTGCAAGGGCAAGTGGTTTTGAGCTGCGGAAAGTATTTCAAGCAGTTCAAAACACAACTTGCTATTTTCTCTCGAAAATATTCTTACCGATGGTTTTAATTGAAAGGGCTTGATGCCCTTTTTTTGATATAGCTAAACTGGAAGGTAAATTAATTCAATAAATTAATTTAAAAAGCGTTCGATTTCAAATCTCAGACCAGTATAATCATCGAAGTATAAGGATTATGATTGTTTATCACAATCAAGTTTGGAAATCAAACTTACCTAATTATGTATTTACGTATTTATGTATTTACGCTTGTCACCCCATAAGCACAAAGCTCTGTAGCAACGCACTACTTTACAAAAGTAAACATGTAAGCATAGTTGTTAATAGCTACAGATTGAAATATATACATATGCTTTTAAAACTGTATTTATGTATATACGCTTTTACATATAAATATGAATGTGGACATGAGTAAATATTTAAGCTTTCAAATATTGCTGTATGTGCATATGCAAAGGCATAAATATAAATTCAAAAGAAAACAGAAAAACCGTAAAAAAGAAAAAGAAAGCAATTTCACAGGGCTGGCAGTAAACTTAGCAAAAGGAAACGGAATAAGTCCCGTAAGGGTGGATTGTGAGGAACGAGCAAGACATTATGCCGTAGTCTTTTGCTAAGTTTAATGCTTGGCCTAACTTCGTTTTCTTTTTATTTATTTGTTCGTAAGAATGGCTTATAGTATAAAAACTAGATCCAGCTGTAGGGTTTATCTTTACGGTTAAGATAGCAGTACATCTCTTCCTTTTTAAGTTCAGGAAACAATTTTAAAGCCTTGTCAATGGCATAATTTGGAAGAAAATAAATTTCGTCACGAATCGCTTTCACCACCTTTTCAAGGCCGTAGAAACGAACAATTTCGTCGATTTCTTCTTTTCCTCCACGCTCTACGATACGGGCAATAATAGTTTTATAGGCTCTCTCAAAGTCCATTGCATCTATATCGAAATCCCAAAAAAATACTGGGTTTAGATTTGGGAATGCCTTATTTTTTTTAACTCGTGCCATGAAGTAAATATACGATTTTTTAACTTCTTATTCAAACGCTTAGCGTCTAAATCCATTTCCTTTATTGGGTGGAGGAATTTGATTTTTTGATTCAGAAAATGAAATGGAAGGATTGAAAACTGCTTTTTTTAGTCGCTGGGTCATTTTGTTCCAATTGGTTTCTTTGCCTTTCAGGAGTTTGACTTTTTCTTCTTTGTCTATATTTCTATGATCCATTAATGCAAGAGCAGCTAGTCTCGGATTTCCATTATATTTGTTTTGGTAAGTTTCTAAATAGGTTTTAAGGGAATGGTGTTCCAAAAGAAAATACATGTCAACAAAGTCTTTTATCCTTGTGCCGTTTTGGAAAATCGCATGAAGCTTCATAGCACCGATGTCATATAAAGATGCCAGACGTACACCTTCTTCAGTCCGAATTGGTTCCTGCCACGGATATCGGTGGGCAATGATATCTACCTTAACCAGGCCTATATCTAAAAGCATGGTGTTTTCAAGTATCTCCCTGATTTTTACCGGATGTTGATCTTTAAGATGGGAAAGCATTGCCAGTTCATCAAAATCTCTAATTGTAAACAGGTCAATATCTATGCTTAGCCGATGGCCTATCATAAGGCTAAGAGCCGTGCCTCCAACAAGGCTGAAGTCTTTCAGCTTTTCATCTTTCATAAGTTTCTGGAGAAGTTCCCACATCTCCTTGCTGACTGTTTCTTTGTAGAGCATAATTTCACGTTTTTCATGAAATTAATTCCGAAAGCGGGGCACTCTTACATACTGTCCTGTCGTGGCTTTATTTGACGGGAGTTGTCCTTAAAGCGAAAATCCACATGCGGAAATAATAAGCCAAATGCTTCCATATTCTGCAATATCCAGAAGCGATCACTAATGATTAAGTATATTGGTTTTAAAATTATTTAGACGAAACCAGTAAAAATGGTTATGGAAGACAACGGCAAAACCACCCCGCATAAAGGAGGCAGGAATCCCAAGAAAGATCCCGCCGTTCACCGCTATTCTATAAGCCTTAGTGCTGAGGAAAATGCATGTTTCCTTTCTCTCTATGAAGCTTCACGCATGGATGTAATGGCGCATTTTATTACGGCATGTATTTTCCAAAAAGGAATTACGACCATAACGGTTGACAAGGCAACCATGGATTACTATATGCGCCTGACCACTTTATTCGGCCAGTTCAGGGCTGTAGGAACCAATTATAACCAAGTAGTAAAAATACTTTACCGCAATTTTTCTGAAAAGAAAGCCGCAGCCTATCTCTATAAATTGGAAAAGCAGACAGCAGAAATGGCGGTATTGTGCCAAAAAATCATTCTACTAACTGAGGAGTTTGAAGCAAAATACCTGAAAAAATGATAGCGAAAATCGGAAGAGGCAACAATCTGTATGGTGCGTTGGTGTACAATCAGCTCAAAGTGGAAAAGGAAAACGGGCAGGTTTTGTATACCAATAAGATAATTGAAACTCCTGATGGCAGTTATGCAGTCGGTCAACTGTTGCGTTCTTTTGAACCGTACCTGCTGGCCAATCGAAAGACTGAAAAACCAATATTACATGTCTCTCTCAATCCTGATCCGAAGGATAAGGTAAGTGATGAAAAATTCAAACTGATGGCTCAGGAGTATATGCGGAAAATGGGTTACGCTGAACAGCCTTTTGTGGTATTCAAGCATACTGATATTGACCGTACCCATATTCATATTGTATCGGTTTGCGTGGATGAAGAGGGAAGAAAAATATCTGATAAATTTGAAAAAAGGCGTTCGATGGATGTCTGTCGTGAATTGGAAAAAGAATACTGCCTGATATCGGCTATCGAGAAAAAGCAAAATCCACAAAATCAAATATTCAAACCCGTTGATTATAAGGCTGGGGACATAAAGAGCCAGATGGCTTCGGTAATCCGTCATTTGCCAAAGTACTACAAATTTGAGGGTTTCGGCACCTACAATGCCCTGCTTTCCCTTTTCAATATTACCGCCGAAGAAGTCAAGGGGGAATTTAATGGAATCCCAAAACAAGGACTGGTATATTTTGCATTAAATGAAAAGGGAGAAAAAGCAAGCAATCCTTTTAAGGCTTCGCTATTCGGTAAACAGGCAGGATATGTTCAGCTTCAACAACACTATGGGAAGTCCAAAGAATTGTTGAAAAATGAGCCATCCAAAGCTTTGCTTAAGACAACCATTGAGATGTGCTTACAGACGGCATCGGATGAAAAAGAATTCAAAAAAAGGTTGTTGGAACGAGGTATTAATACCGTTGTAAGACGAAATACCGAAGGCAGAGTTTATGGAATAACCTTTATTGACCATAGTTCAAAATCCGTGTGGAATGGTTCGCAATTAGGCAAAAACCTTTCGGCTAACGTATTCAATGACTGGTGGAATAATGGCAATAAAATGGAGCAGCCAGTACAAGGAAATCTTGCTTCAAAGAACAATGCCACTATAAATGAAGATATCAAACAATCACACAAGCTGTTTGACTTTTTGGTTAAGGAAAATATGTCCTATAGCCATGAAGAAAACAACCTTATTGAAGTCTTTGGAGGGTTATTATCCAATGGAAAAGCAGAAGACTATGATGAAGAATTATTTGTCAACCAAATGAAAAAGAAAGCCAGACGCAAAAAAAGATAGTGCATACTATCAATTTTAATCGCCAGCCTTTTTGTTGATTCACGACAAAGGAGTGATTCATCAAATTGGCTGTACCAACAATTTTTAAAAACAAAGACTGTCCCGACGATAAGGAGGGATTGTCTTTGTTTTTTTATAACTGTATTCAATGTTGTCTTGAGACTAATACAGCCAAAGAGTTCCTCGGTGAGACTGTAATTACTCCTAAGCTTTCAGATGGGTTAAATTCATAAGACTTAAAAACAAACATTGTTTTAACAAAAGGCAAAGGAGGTACAAAATGAAGCATGAAGATGTCAAACAGACTGATATAGAAGAATATATATTGAAAAATTATGAAGATATAGAACAGGAAAAAGAACAAAAATTCGTAGATTTAATGATTGAAATTATTGTATCATTAACATTGAAAGAATTATATGAAGAGGGCGATTAGATATTTAAGATTTAGTCAATTAGGGCAAAGTAATGGCTCGATTGAAAGACAGGAATTGTATACCGACCAATACCTGCAATATAATAATATACAGTTGGTAGATTCCTTTATCGACAGGGGTAAAAGTGCCAAGACTTTTGACCGTCCCGATTTTATAAAATTACAGGCATTCATTGCCAAACATTATAAATCAGTGGATTACCTACTTGTAGACCAGCTTGACCGTTTCAGCAGGGATGCGGGTGAAGCTATGAGTTTGGTCAAACAATTCCAAAAAAAATACAGTATTCAGATTATCAGCGTGACCGAAGGGATAGTTTTTGATTATGATACACCGGGAAGCTTTTTCCGAGCAGGCTTACAATTGTTGCTAGCTGAAGAAGACAATATCAACAGGAGTATAAAAGTGCGTGGCGGACTCTATACCGCCCGTGCTAAAGAAGGTCGTTTCCTTACTAGAGAAAAACCTTTCGGCTACAGCAAGGTTGGAGAAGGAAAACAGCGCCACCTTGAAGTAAATGAGATAGAAGCTAAAATTGTCAAAACAATTTATGATATGTATCTGCGTGATGTGCCGTTATATAAAATCAAAGAAATAGCTTATCAATCAGGTTTTGACAGGAAAGGCAACATGGCTATTGATCGTGTGCTTGCAAATCCCGTTTATGCAGGGCTTGTAAGGGTTGAGCCGTTCAAAGATTTGCCGGGAGGTCTTTTCCCAGCCATTCATGAGCCAATAGTTGATAAGACAACATGGACAATGGTACAGTCTAAAATGAAGAAAGTTGATAAAGTAAAGGTAGTTATCGATGATGAAATACCGCTACGAGGAGTTGTAAAATGCCATTGTGGAACTCCGCTTACTGGTGCGCCTTCTCGTGGTAAATCTGGAAAATACTTCTACTATTATAAATGCAAGCATTCAAAACATAACAATATAAGTGCAATCAAAGCACATGAGCAGTTCTTAAATGCCTGTGACCTTATGAGCGTTCCCGAAAGACAGATTAAGGATATAAGAAATGGCTGTTACGCTTCACTTGAACAGGAAGTAAAAGCAAACAGGAAAAAGGCAGCAGACAAAAAAAATGAACTGGAAGAAGTTCAGCAGCGATTAAATGCGGTAGAAGAAAAATGGTTTAGGGACGAGATAAACAAAGATACTTACGACAGATGGTATTCTACCTACAGTGATCATATATTAAACCTTACAGCTGCAATAGAAAGATTCAGTACAAATAAAGGTAAAGCTTTCGAGGTTTTGGACAGCAATCTGGATTTATTGGGTGATATCAGACACATATATACAAAGTCAGATGTTTTGCAAAAACGTCAGTTTGTAAACATGGTGTTCGATGGCAATTTGTACTATGAAAAGGGTATATATCGAACACCTACAATGTTAGATCTGTTATCTCATAATGCCAGTAAAATGGAGGAAAAGGGATATCTTATATATCAAAAAAAGAGGGATAATCTAAAGATTATCCCTCAAAGTGGGCGATGAGGGGTTCGAACCCCCGACCCCCTCGGTGTAAACGAGGTGCTCTGAACCAGCTGAGCTAATCGCCCTAAACAATGCAGTCATTTTCATTTCCTTATTGCGAGTGCAAATATACAGCTAGAAATCGTATCTGCAAGCAAAACTGTAAAAAAAATGAATAAAATATTGAGCCTATTTGCTTTTACGCTCTATCATAGTACTTTATGTTTCGCATGAAACACTACTATTTTTTTGTATTGATTCGTTATAGTCTTACATTTGTGACATAAACAATACATAATGGCAAGGTTCAAAGAAAATGATTTACCAAAATCAAAAATAACTGCAAGTTCACTCAATAAAGCAATTCTAATATTTCAGTATGCTGGAAATCATCGTTGGAAATTTTATGTAGGTTTAATTTTTTTATTATTTACCGGTGCTACTGCTTTAGCTTTTCCAAAATTGATGGGGATGCTTATCGATTGCGTGAAAAATAAGGATAACGCTCAGGCAAACATGATTGCAGGAGGTTTAATAATAATCTTATTTCTTCAATCAATATTTTCGTTTTTCAGATTGTATTTATTTGTCAATTTCACTGAAAACACCTTAGCTAATCTTAGATTATCGCTTTACAGTAATTTAGTAAAACTACCCATGTCTTTCTTCTCACAAAAGCGTGTTGGAGAATTAAACAGTAGAATCAGTTCTGATATAACACAAATACAAGACACATTAACATCTACAATTGCCGAATTCTTAAGACAATTTATTCTAATCATTGGAGGTGTTCTTTTATTAGCAAATGAAAGCATCAAATTGACATTGTTGATGTTATCAGTAGTTCCGCTTGTGGCTGTTGCTGCCGTTATTTTTGGACGATTTATCAGGAAATATTCTAAAAAAGTACAAGATCAAGTTGCCGAAAGCCAGGTAATTGTTGAAGAAACCATGCAAGGAATCAGTATTGTTAAGGCTTTCGCCAATGAATGGTATGAAATTGCCCGCTATAATGGTAAAATTAAAGAAGTTGTGAAATTAGCCATCAAAGGTGGAAAATACCGAGGATACTTTGCTTCCTTCATTATTTTCTGTCTTTTTGGAGCTATTGTAGCCGTAGTTTGGTTTGGTGTTCGATTGAGCATTAGCGGCGAAATGAGCGTGGGACAATTGATTTCTTTCGTATTGTATTCTACATTTGTAGGAGCTTCTTTTGGAGGAATCGCAGAACTTTATGCTCAAATCCAAAAAGCGATTGGTGCCACGGAAAGAGTTTTTGAATTATTGGATGAAACTCCTGAAAAAATTAATTCAGTTCAAGAGGCTGCTGAAACCCAGAAAATAAAAGGTAATGTTACGTTCAACAATGTAGCGTTCAGTTACCATTCCAGAAAAGAAATTAAAGTATTGAAAGACGTCAGTTTTACGGCTAATTTTGGCCAAAAAATTGCTATTGTAGGTCCAAGTGGAACTGGAAAATCGACTATTGCTTCCCTATTATTACGTTTTTATAATATTGATGAAGGAGAAATATTAGTTGACGGAAAAAATATTTATGGTTTTGATTTAGAAAACCTTCGCGGAAACATGAGTATTGTACCGCAAGATGTTATTCTATTTGGAGGAACCATCAGAGAAAATATTGCGTATGGTAAACCAAATGCAACCGAAGAAGAAATTCTTACAGCTGCAAAACAAGCAAATGCTTATAATTTTATCGAAAGTTTTCCTGAAAAATTTGAAACTATTGTGGGAGAAAGAGGAATTAAACTTTCCGGAGGACAAAGACAACGTATTGCAATTGCGAGAGCTTTATTGAAAAACCCAAGTATATTGATTCTGGATGAAGCCACATCATCATTAGACAGTGAAAGTGAAAAACTAGTTCAAGAAGCGTTGGAAATTTTGATGGAAGGAAGAACCAGCATCATTATAGCACACCGTCTTTCGACCATTCGAAGTGCCGATCAAATTTTGGTTTTGGATAAAGGAAAAATTACTGAACAAGGAACGCATCAAGAATTAATAGCTTTAGAAAATGGTATTTATAAAAATTTAAGCAATTTACAATTTAGCAATTCTTAAATTTTAATTCCAATAAAAAACTCCATTAATCAAAGGACTAATGGAGTTTTTTTATAGATTTTAATATAACCGAATACTAAAAACTGAACACTGAGAACTTTATTTCCCTTTTCTTCTGTTACGTTCTGTTTTAATTAATGTCAATTCTCGACTGGTTTGTCCCGCTACCGAAGTATTTTCTTCAGCACGACGAATCAAGTACGGCATCACATCTTTTACAGGACCAAAAGGCAGGTATTTAGCAACATTATAGCCATGAGCGGCCAAATTGTAGCTTATATTGTCACTCATTCCATACAATTGACCAAACCAAATTCTATCATCGTTTGTTTTAATCCCTTTTTGCTGCATCAATTCCATCAACGTATAGGTACTTAACTCATTGTGGGTTCCTGCAAAAATAGACATTGTATCTAAGTGTTCAATCATATAGCGAACTGCAGCGTCATAATTTTCATCGGTAGCTTCTTTTGAAGCGCATATTGGCGATGGATATCCTTTTTCTTCTGCACGTGCAATTTCTTTTTCCATGTAAGCACCACGAACTAATTTCATACCAATGAAGAATCCCTCTTTTTTGGCTTGCTCGTGTAATTTTTTCAGGTAATCCAAACGATCCCAGCGATACATTTGCAACGTATTGAAAACAATGGCTTTTTCTTTATTGTATTTGCGCATCATTTCGGTCACTAAATCATCCGCCGCATCTTGCATCCAACTTTCTTCACCATCAATGAGTAAGGCAACATTTTTTGCATGAGCATCTTTACAAACCAAATCAAAACGAGCCACTACTCTATTCCATTCTGCCTGCTCTTCAGGAGTTAACGTTTGTTTTTCGCCCAATTTCTCATACAATTCAAAACGACCGAAACCGGTTGGTTTAAAAACTGCAAAAGGAATTGCTTGACGTTCTTTGGCAAATTCAATGGTTTTTAAAGTCATTTCAAGTGCAGCATCAAACTGATCTTCTTCCTCTTTTCCTTCTACAGAATAATCCAAAACAGATGAAACTCCTTTAGTGTACATTTTATCAACAACCGAAAGACAGTCCACTTCGTTTACTCCGCCACAAAAATGGTCAAAAACCGTAGCACGTATCAAACCTTCCACAGGAAGATTCGCTTTTAGGGCAAAATTAGTAACCGCAGTTCCTATTCGAACTAGAGGTTGATTATCAATCATTTTGAAAAGAAAATAAGCTCTATCAAGTTCCGTATCACTTTTTAATGAAAAGGCAACTTGCGTATTATTGAATATTTTTTCCATTATTTGTTAAATTTTTGTACAAATATAGACAGAGTTTTGAATATTATTTAGCAAAAATTGCCTTATTTTGCGGTTCCAATTAATCAATACAGATGCAATCAATTCAAGCCAACAGTTATCCGATTCATTTCAACGAAAAAGGATATGAAGCCTTAAACCTTCATTTGACAGAAAATAAGTATTCCAAACTTTTTATTATTGTAGACAGTAATACAAATGAATTTTGCATACCAAAATTTCTCCCTTTTTTAGAAACGGATCTTACTATTGAAATCATTGAATTTGATGCCGGTGAAGAGAATAAAAATATTGAGACTTGCGTCCAAATTTGGAATGTATTAACAGAACTAGGTGCTGACAGAAAAAGTCTTGTAATTAATCTGGGTGGCGGTGTTGTTACTGATTTAGGCGGATTTGTTGCTTCAACATTCAAGCGAGGAGTTGATTTTATTCACATTCCTACCACGCTACTATCCATGGTTGATGCTTCTGTAGGCGGAAAAAATGGGGTTGATTTAGGAAATTTAAAAAACCAAATTGGTGTTATTAATGTTCCAATAATGGTGCTTATCGATACCCAATATCTTGAAACAGTACCACAAAACGAAATGCGTTCCGGTCTTGCCGAAATGCTAAAACACGGTTTAATATATGATAAGGAATATTGGGAGCAATTTTTAGATTTAAAATCTATAGATTTTGCTGATTTTGATGCATTAATTTACCGTTCTGTCGAAATAAAGAATGAAATTGTAATTCAAGATCCTACTGAGAAAAACATTCGGAAATCATTGAATTTTGGTCATACTTTAGGTCATGCCATTGAAAGTTATTTTCTAGAAAATGAAAATAAAACCACTTTATTGCACGGAGAAGCTATTGCCGTTGGGATGATATTGGAAAGCTACATTTCATTACATAAAAAACTCATCAGTCAAGAAGAGTATTTTCAGATAAAATCAAGCATAAAGTCTATATATGACGACATTATTTTTGATGAAAATGACATCGAACCTATCATGGAATTACTCATACACGACAAAAAAAACGAGTACGGAAACATACAGTTTGCTTTAATAGAAGGTATCGGAAAAATAAAAATCAATCAATCTGTTGAAAATGAATTAATTCTTGAAGCGTTTCAAGATTATAAATCTTAATTATTTTTTATAAAAAGGATTGCATTGCGTATATAATATTTTTTACATTTGCATCGATGAAAAAAAGTCAAAACAAGCGAAATTATAGTTCTAATAAAACCCGAAACAATATGTCTTTTCTAAGAATATTGAAACGGTTTTATTCTATTAAAGGAAACTTTAGTTTTGATATTTTCCAATACATGAAGGCAGAAAACGAGAAGCTTCAGATTGTTTATGCAAATATCAGAGTTTGAATTTTAGATTAAGTTATACACACTATTTTAATCTATAATTCTAAAATATAATGAATACAAAATATTCTGATTTAATCAATCAAACCTATTACTTTCCTCAAGAAGAATTTACTTTAAACAAAGATAATCTTCAGTTTCACAATATTGATTTGATGAAACTAGTAGAAAAATATGGTACGCCTTTAAAATTTACTTATTTACCTCAAATTTCCAATAATATCAACAAAGCCAAAAGCTGGTTTCGTAAATCAATGGAAAAAAATAAGTATGAGGCAAAATATTATTATTGCTATTGTACTAAAAGCTCTCATTTTGAATACATTATGAATGAGGCTTTCAAGAATAACATCCATATTGAAACATCGTCTGCTTTCGACATTAATATTGTTGAGAATTTATTGGCAAACGGAAAAATCAATAAAAGCACGTATGTAATTTGTAATGGTTTCAAAAGAGACCAATATATTGAGAATATAGCGCGACTTATTAATACTGGTCATAAAAACACAATTCCAATTATTGACAATTATGAAGAACTTGATTTACTTCAAGGTCAGATAAAAAACAAATTCAAGATTGGAATTAGAATTGCTGCAGAAGAAGAGCCTAAATTTGAGTTTTATACTTCTAGATTGGGAATTGGATACAAAAACATTGTTCCGTTTTACAAAAAGGAAATCAAAGAAAATAAGAAATTGGAACTGAAAATGTTGCACTTTTTTATCAATACAGGTATCAATGACAATGCCTATTACTGGAATGAATTAGTAAAATGTATCAAGGTTTACGTAGCATTAAAAAAGGAATGCCCTACTCTTGACGGATTAAATATTGGTGGAGGTTTTCCAATAAAAAACTCATTGGCATTTGAGTACGATTATCAATATATGATTGACGAAATCATCAATCAGATTAAAATAGCTTGTGATGAAGCCGAAGTCGATGTTCCAAATATTTTCACTGAATTTGGTTCGTATACTGTAGGTGAAAGTGGTGGAGCCATTTACCAGATATTGTATCAAAAACAACAAAATGACAGAGAAAAGTGGAACATGATTGATTCATCTTTCATCACTACTTTACCGGATACTTGGGCAATCAACAAACGTTTCATCATGCTGGCAGTCAATCGCTGGAATGATACATACGAAAGGGTTTTATTGGGTGGAATGACTTGTGACAGCGATGATTATTACAACTCAGAACAAAACATGAATGCCATCTATTTACCAAAATACAATAAAGAAAAACCATTATACATTGGATTCTTTAATACTGGAGCCTATCAGGAAACAATTGGGGGTTACGGCGGTTTACATCACTGTTTGATTCCACAGCCTAAACACATATTGATTGACAGAGACGAAAACGGATTTTTGGCAACTGAGGTATTCTCAGAGCAACAAACCTCTGAAGACGTTCTGAAAATATTAGGGTACGATAAGAAAAAATAAATTCACAATAATTCAATTAGTCAATTTAAAAATTCGTTAAATTTGAAATAGTATTTTTAACATAGTGATTTTTAAGTATTTAAATTTTAAAAAATGAGCAAAGGACCAATCAGTCAGTTTATTGAAAAGCATTATTTGCATTTTAATTCTGCATCTTTAGTTGACGCAGCTAAGGCTTACGAACAACAATTAGCCAATGGTGCAAAAATGATGGTGAGCATGGCTGGAGCTATGAGTACAGCAGAGATTGGAAAGATTTTTTCCGAAATAATTCGTCAGGACAAAGTGCAAATTATTTCTTGTACTGGTGCAAATCTTGAAGAAGATATCATGAATTTGGTAGCGCATTCTCACTACGAAAGAGTGCCTAATTATCGTGATTTGACTCCTCAAGACGAATGGGATTTACTGGAGAGAGGTTTAAATCGTGTTACAGATACTTGTATACCGGAGCACGAAGCATTCCGTCGTTTGCAAAAGCATATTTACAAGATCTGGAAAGATGCTGATGATAAAGGTGAAAGATACTTTCCGCATGAATTTATGTACAAAATGTTACTTTCAGGTGTTCTTGAAGAATATTACGAAATTGACTTAAAAGACAGTTGGATGTATGCAGCTGCTGAGAAAAATTTGCCTATTATTGTACCGGGTTGGGAAGACAGTACTATGGGAAATATATTTGCATCGTATGTAATTAAGGGAGATTTGAAAGCTTCTACAATGAAATCCGGTATCGAATATATGGTTTTCTTGTCAGACTGGTATCCAAAAAACAGTACAAACGGCGTAGGTTTCTTTCAAATTGGTGGTGGTATTGCTGGAGATTTTCCAATATGTGTTGTACCAATGTTATACCAAGATATGGAAATGCATGACATTCCGTTTTGGAGTTATTTCTGTCAGATTTCAGATTCAACGACCAGTTATGGTTCGTATTCTGGAGCGGTGCCAAATGAAAAAATTACTTGGGGTAAATTAGACATTAAAACTCCAAAGTTTATTATTGAGTCCGATGCTACCATTGTAGCACCTTTAATTTTCGCTTATTTATTAGACTTATAGAATATTTTTATGAAAAGAGTAATTGTTGATTACGCAAAACTTACCAATGAAATTTTAAACCTATTGGTGGATAAATTTCCAGATGGTTATGATGATTCAAACATTATTAGTTTTAGAAACGCTAAAAATGAATTAGTTGAAGCAGTTGAAGTACGAACTGAAGACACTATTTATTTAGTAAAAGTGAGCACTAAACTTGCTGATAGAATTGAAAATTATGATGAAGATGATGAAATAATCATAGACGATGTTGTTGAACCAATCAAAGGTTTAGATTTAGATGACGATATTGATGATGACGATGATGAAGATGCTATCGATAAACCAGATTCTGATTCAGGAGATGATGAAGACGATGACGATTCAGACGAAAAAGACTTTTCAGATGAAGATGATGACGAAGAAGATGAGGATTAATTAATCTCATTTTTAAAAATACATTTATAAAGGAACTCACCACGAGTTCCTTTTTTTATTACTTTAGACCTCTAAATACACGCCACAATGACCCATGAAATTTTACACGCCAAACTGAAAGAGAGCTTTGGTTTTGAAAAATTCAGACCCAATCAAGAAGACATTATAAATTGTATTCTTTCCGGCCAAGATACACTAGCGATTATGCCAACGGGTGGTGGAAAATCAATTTGCTTTCAATTGCCTGCACTGATTTTTTCAGGAATTACAATCGTAATTTCTCCGTTAATTGCTTTGATGAAAGATCAAGTCGATGGCTTGAAAGCAAACGGAATTGAAGCCTGTTACATCAACAGCAGCCAAACCGAAGAGGAACGACAGTTTTATTTGGAACGTTTAAAATCTAATACAATTAAGTTAGTTTACATTGCTCCCGAAAGTTTATCTTTTCTGGATTCTATCTTCAACAGTTTAAGCATAAGCCTTATTGCAATTGACGAAGCGCATTGTATTTCGTCTTGGGGACACGATTTTCGTCCAGCGTATACTAACTTGGGTTATCTAAAAAACCGCTTCCCTTCCACTCCAATTTTAGCTTTAACTGCCACAGCCGATAAAGCTACACGCAAAGACATTAGCGAACAATTAAATTTAAAAAACCCTAGATTATTTGTAGCTTCTTTTGATCGAAAAAATTTAAGTTTAGAAGTGCGTCCCGCTTTAGACAGAGTCAAACAAATTATAGATTTCATTCAAGAAAAACCAAATGAATCTGGAATTATTTACTGCTTAAGCAGAAAAACAACAGAAGAACTTGCAGATAAACTACAAAAAATTGGTATTAGTGCAAAAGCCTATCATGCTGGTTTAGACACTAAAATTCGCTCTAAAACACAAGACGAATTTATCAACGATGATTGTAAAGTGGTTTGTGCAACCATTGCTTTTGGAATGGGAATTGACAAATCAAATGTGCGCTGGGTCATTCATTATAATTTGCCGAAAAATATCGAAGGCTATTACCAGGAAATCGGTCGTGCCGGTCGAGATGGTTTGCCATCAGAAACAGTATTGTTTGAGAGTTATGGCGATGTGATTCAATTGCAGAAATTTGCCTCCGAAGGCTTAAATGCCGAAGTGCAACTGGCTAAACTGGAGCGAATGAAACAATATGCAGACGCCTTAAGTTGCCGCAGAAAGATATTACTTTCCTATTTTGGGGAACTCATTACTGAAAATTGCGGGAATTGTGATATTTGCAAAAATCCGCCGCTGTTTTTTGATGGAACGGTGATTGCTCAAAAAGCATTATCGGCAATTATTCGTTTGCAGGAAACGGAACCTTTACCTGTAATCATTGACTTTCTGCGCGGCTCAAAAAATGCCTATATCTACGAAAAACAGTATCAAAATCTAAAAACATACGGCGTTGGAGTTGATCTTTCGTGGTTTGATTGGAATCAATATCTAATCCAACTCATCAATCTGGGCTATTGCGAAATTGCTTTTCATAAACAAAACAAAATCAGATTAACGGCTCTTGCCAAAAAAGTATTGTTTGAAGGAGAAAAAGTACAACTAACCACGGTTCAGAAAATCAACATTGAGAAGCACGAAGTCAAAGAAACGAAAAGTAAATCGGTTGCAAATTCACTTTTTGAAACCTTACGAAAATTACGTTATGAGATTTCCAAAGAAGAAGAAGTTCCTGCTTATGTAATTTTTAGCGATGCGGCTTTACGCCAAATGGAAACTGAAAGACCAATGAGTGATACCGAATTATTAGCAATTGATGGCGTTGGTAGAGCAAAACTGGAAAAATATGGTGATGCTTTTATCAAAGCAATTATTGATTTTCAAAAATCTAAAGTTGTCAGAAAAAAGAAAGAAGCCACTACCTACAAAGAAACATTAGAACTTTATAAAAATGGATTATCAGTAGAGGAAATTGCTCAAAAAAGAAAATTAGGTTTAAGTACGATTATGTCCCATTTAGCGAAACTTTATGTTGATGGAGCTGAAGTAGATTTGAATCCGTTTATCTCAAAAAAAGAAGTTTCTCAAATTGCTGAAGCGCAAATAAAACTGGAATCGCCAAATGCCTTAAAACCTTATTTTGATTATTTAGAAGAAAAAATAGATTATGGAAAAATCCGTTTGGCATTAGCAATACTAGAAAAAGAAAATACAGCACTTTAAAAAACTTAAAATGATCAATTCATTCCCTCCTTTTGTAAATTCTCAAACCGAAATTTTGATTTTGGGAACAATGCCTGGAATCGCCTCTCTGGAAAAGCAGGAATATTATGCACATCAAAGAAATCATTTTTGGAAAATAATGTATACGCTATTGCATAATTTACCAATATCTGAAAAATTCGAGGAAAAAATACAATTACTCCAAGCGAATAAAATAGGACTTTGGGATGTTTTAGAAAATTGCGAAAGAAAAGGAAGTCTGGATATTCATATCAAAAATCAAAAGGAAAATGATTTTAAAACCTTGTTTAGAGAATTCCCAGGAATCACTAAAATCATTTTTAACGGAAAAGAAAGCCATAAATACTTTCTGAAAAAATTTGGACAAATAGAAGACATCACGTATTATGTGATGCCTTCCACTAGTCCTGCTAATACCATGTCATTTGAAAACAAGCTGAAAAATTGGTCAACTTGCTTCTAATAAATTATAAATATCTTTCTTGAAAAACTTTTTGATGGTGCTTTAAATGACCTATAATTATAAAAGCAATTGCACGAACTGAGACAACTGTATTAGATGCTGTTCCGGTTCTTTTCATTTGCTCTTCTGAAAAGCTTTTAAAAAGAAATAAATTAGAATGTCTAACCGCTGAGAATTCTGCTAATAAATCTTGAATATTTCTACTATTAGCGTCCGTATTATCTACATAATGATTCTCATCAAAACCCGGTAAAGGCGTTTCATCATTTCTGGAAATTCGCAATGCTCTATAGGCAAAAATGCGCTCTGTGTCTATGATGTGCTGAATAATATCTTTGATTGTCCATTTCCCTTCAGCATATCTATAATCAAATTTATCCATTGGAATATTTTGTACAAAACGAATAAAATCGTGAAGAGAAATTTCTAATTCTTCAATCATTTCAACATTTCCGGCAGCTTGAATATAAGTTGCATTAAAACTTGAATACTCGTTTACAGGCAATTGATATGTTTTCATTTTTTTATAATTAAGCTGAATTTCTACTGGCATTAGTGTTTCCAAAAAGAGAACGGGTAACGATTTTTTCGTATACTTTTATTAAAGCTTCATCTGGCTTATCCTCTTTGTTTAATTCATTTATACGAAGTAATGCATATTGTTGTATTGTCAACAATGGCAATACTATACGCTCTCTTATTTGTATTGATGCTTTACCGTCAGGATAATTTTCCATAAGCTCTTTATGACCTGCAATTTTCAAAAGTAATCTTTTTGTTTCTAAAAATTCGTCATAAATTATTTGCCAAAAAGCCCCAAATTGAGGATCTTTTTTCATGTAAGCCGTTAATGGAAAAAATGATTTTGCCAATGACATCATACTGTTTTCTAACAAGGTTTTAAAGAACAAAGAATTATCATATAAATCTTGAACTTTATTCCATTGATCCGTATCTTCAAAATGCTTTAAAGCAGTACCTACTCCAAAAAATCCGGGTACATTTTGCTTCAACTGACTCCAAGAACCCACAAAAGGAATCGCACGTAAATCAGCAAAATCTAAATGCTCCGATTTACTTCTTTTAGATGGGCGGCTTCCAATATTTGTTTTAGCATAATACTTCAACGTACTCATTTGCTCTAAATACGGAATGAATTTAGGATGATTTTTAAAACTCAAATACTTTTCATATCCTAAACCTGCTAATTGATCTAAAATATCTTTTTCATTAACAGTCAACTCATTTTGCCCTTTACTAAAGACCTGATTGGTTACACCAGCGCTTAACAAATTCTCCAAGTTATAACGACAAGAATCTAAAGTCCCAAAATTAGAACTAATCGTTTGTCCCTGTACCGTAACCTGAATCTCGTTGTTTTCAATGTTTGGACCTAATGAAGCATAGAATTTATGTGTTTTTCCACCACCACGAGCTGGCGGTCCACCACGACCATCAAAGAAAATTGCTTTTATACCATATTTTCTTGAGATTTCAGTAAGCTCCTCTTTTGCCTTGTAAATGCTCCAATTCGCCATTAAATACCCACCATCTTTAGTCCCATCAGAAAAACCAAGCATGATTGTTTGCTTGTTGTTTCTATTGGTCAAATGCTTCGCATAAGCAGGATTCGTATATAATTTCTCCATGATTTCATGCGCGTTTTGTAAATCATCAACAGATTCAAAAAGCGGAATAATATCAACGGATGGATTTTCCCAATTACTCAAACGGAATAACGCAAAAGTCTCCATCACATTAAGCGCACTTTCGTTATTACTTATTATATAACGGTTTGCACCAAATTCCCCATTGTTTTCTTGAATAGTTTTTATGGCTTGAATCGACTCAATTGTAGATCTTGTCATCTCATTTTCAAATACAATCGGGTCAAGATTACCTTTAACCTTAGACAATACTGAAAATTTCTCTTCTTCAGAAAGCTCATAATAATTTTTAGGAAAAACTAATGTATTCGAATTTGAATATAATCCTACTACGTCTTTAAAAACGGTATCGTGTATTTTGCTGTTTTGACGAATATCTAAAGACGCAAAGTGAAAACCAAACAGATTAACTTTTATCAAAAGCGCATCTAATTCATCCAGATATAAAGACTGGTGTTGGTCTATAACAATTTGTTTTATTTTATTCAATTGCGATTTAAATTCATTCAAAGTGATAAAAATTTCACCTTTAGAATAAAAAACAGACCTGTAAAGTTTTTGTTCCAATTCGGTCACCAAAGTATCTACACCTGAGAAAGTTAATTTTCTTTTTAAATTTCTCATTTCTACGTAATAGCACTTTAAAATAGACGTTCGCAAACGTTCCGCTACTTTCAAAGTTATCTCCGTTGTCACAAAAGGATTTCCATCACGATCACCACCTGGCCAAAATCCAAGCTTAATCAATGGATTTTTTATGGAGTCACCATTATATATATTCTTTTGAAGGTAATGCACCATCTCACCAGAAGTTTGATAAAACACATTTTCAAGATACCAGATTAAACTAACTGCTTCATCAAAAGGATTTGGTTTTTCGTTTTGAATAAAAGGCGTCTTACCTAATTGAGCCAACAATTGCTTAATATCCAGTAAGTTATTTTTTCGAATAGCTTCTGTCAAATCATTGATAATCCCAAGAACAGCACCAGGATAAAATTGCGTAGGATGCGCAGTCAAAACGGTTCTCACATTGAAATCTTCCAGAAAATCAATCAATTCTTCTTTCTTGTCTTTTGCATCTGACTTTTCCTTGATATCTCTCAACGAACCTCTTCCTTCCATGTTATTAACAACCGGAAAAGCAGCGTCCTCAATGGCATCAAACAATACAATTTGACGCTCGATATATTGAATAAATCGAAACATTAAATCAATTTTCTCTGTCTCTGAAGCACTTTGCAAATATCTTTTGGCAAAAAAATCGACAATTTCCTTAGGTGTTTCCTGTTTTTTGAAACCGATTTCACAAACATCTGTAAATAAAGGCAGCAAAACCCCAGTATTATCAATAGAATCAAAGGGTAATGTTATAAAAACACTATTATAAATGTGGTATTTAGAAAGAACGTCCTGATTGAAACGTTCAATTTTTGGTAGCGTGTACATAATCAGTTGTAGTTGGTTTAGTTAGTTAATTTGTCATAAAAAAACCCCAAGAATTAACTTGAGGTTATATTTATAATATAGCGTATTCAAGATTAATTACATATTTTTAAAAATAGTATGCATCAAGCGCTTCTTATCATTTATGCTTTCCTCAAGTGAGATCATAGTTTCAGTTCTGTAAACACCGTCAATATCATCAATCATAAAGATAACGTCCTTTGCATGCTTAGTATCTTTAGCTCTAATTTTACAAAAGATATTGAATTTCCCTGTAGTAACAGAAGCTACTGTCACAAAAGGAATCTCATTAATCCGCTCTAAAACAAATTTTGTTTGAGAGGTATTGTTTAGAAAAACACCAACATAAGCGATAAAAGAATATCCTAATTTATCATAATCAAGAACTAATGAAGATCCCATGATAATTCCGGCATCCTCCATTTTTTTTACTCTGACATGAACAGTTCCTGCAGAAATCAATAATTTTTTTGCAATATCCGTAAAAGGGACTCTTGTATTGTCTATCAACATATCTAAAATCTGGTGATCTACTTCATCTAAACGAAATTTACTCATAATTCTTAAATTAATATTATTAATTGCTATAACAAAGTATAAAAATATACATAAAAACAACAAAAAGACATAAATATTATATTTTTATCATTCCGTTAACAACTTTTATGTTATTATCTAAATAAAAATCAGCTTTTTGATTCAATTTAGGAATATTATCAAAATCATCTTTATATAAAGCTCCTTTAGCATCGTATTCAAAATGACCGAAATAATTTTCTAAATCCCCTATTTGTGAAACATAGGCATTAAAACAAACCCGATTTTCAATTAACTCCTCTTTGTATTGTGATGCAAAATTGGTGATTATTTCGATACCATCATAATTTATTTTGATGTTTTTATACATAAAATCATAAAAAACGACTTTATTTTGAGGAATATTCAAATATTTATTAATTCCGTTGCTAACTATAACGTTTTCGCAAAGTGACATAAAACTCGAAATTAGCGCCATAAAAACATATTTACGCGTTTCTTCTCTTTCATAATCATTTGCAAAATGTCCGGCTTCAAACAATAAAGTAGGCACTCCTAAATACTGAAACGTATCTCCAATACAGTTTATATTAAACGAATCATCAAAACGACCAATTTGATTTGGTAAATATTCCTGAAGTACTTCATTTATACTCGCAATCAAATTGATAGCTTTCAATCTAGACTCGTTTATTTCCCGTTCTTCATTATAAGAAGGCGCCAAAAACGACAATGTAGCAGGTTTACCCGTATCGCTTACACCAAAAATAGTACGCTGATCATGAAGATTAAAGCAATAATCCGGCTTAAAAGTCTCGAAAGTCTCTCTTAAAAGCTTGCTTTCTGGCTGCGTGAGATCTTGCGAATCGCGATTTAAATCTATTTTATTAGCATTCTCCCTTGTATATAATGTTGCGCCATCAGGATTCAACATAGGAATACTGCAAAAAGTAAATATATTTAGTAATTTTTGAGCCAATTCTGAACCACTATGCAATACATTTAAAAAGTCAAACAACGCTTTTGTAGTTGTACTTTCATTTCCATGCATTTGTGACCAAAGAAAAATTCTAGTTTTACCTGCTCCGATTTCATACGAATAAATAGATTTTCCAAGAACTGATTTTCCAATAATACTTAGTTGATTATTGGTGTTTAATTTTTGTAATAATGGCTCAATCGAATCTAAAGTTATGTAACGACCTCGAATAGATTCTTCTTTATATTGACTGAATAACTGTTCTAAATTCATGCTGTTTTATTTGATTTACAAAAGTAAACATCTTTATATTTACATTTGTAAGCTATTTATAATTCATAAATTTCAATGATGTAAACAGTATTTAGCGTTTAGCCGTAGTAAACCTAGTTCCTATAATTGACAATTGTTACCTGTTTTTAGAATATGAATTATGTATTTATTTATCAAATAGTTAAGCGCACTTATATCGATTTAAACTTTACATTATTTACTGTAATAAATACTATTTACACTTGTAATTTTGGTGTTTCAATCTATTTTGATTACATTTGTAAATAGTTAATTTTTAATATTAATTTACAATGGTAAACATAGAGGATTTTATAAAAAGATTAGAAATTATACTGGATTACTACAGTTTGAATGCTTCTTCTTTTGCTGATAAAATTGGCGTACAGCGTTCCAGTTTGTCTCACCTACTTTCAGGAAGAAACAAACCCAGCTTGGATTTTATACTTAAAATATTGGAGGTTTTCCCCGATGTGGATTTGTATTGGATTTTGAATGGAAAAGGAAACTTTCCCAAAAATTCAGAACAGTTTGATAAAAAAGAAAACAGCGTTGAGCAAATAGTAAAACAAAATATTGCTACTCCTCCGCTTACTGAAATAATTCCTGAGAATTTATTTTCGGAAATAAAAATTCCAAATCCAATTCCTGCATTGGAAACAAAAAAAATAGAAAATCAAAATAGCTCCAAAGAATCGCATTCTGATGAAATTGATAAAATCGTAATTTTTTATAAAAATGGAACTTTTAAAAGTTATATCCCCGATTAAAAAAATAACCCCAATTCAGATTTCCAAATTGGGGTCATTCAAAAAAAAACTAAATTGTAATTTTATTTTCTAAAAACAAAAAACTGAAATTCCACTAGCTTCAACTCTTACATATTATCGCACGAAGCGAAAAGCAACATCAAAAAAGCGCAACTAACAATAAACTTTTCGTGTGAATCATTTTTAGAATATAATTCTATATACGGAAAATTCAAAGTTTTGGTTTTAACCTTTTAATCCTATTATAACTTTTGCTAAAATAAATATCCTTTTTCTGGAATTTTACCTTCAACACCTATAAAATGTTTTTTCAAAATAGTCATATCGCTTTCGATATTGCCAGAAGGAAAAACTGGATTTCCTAAATTTACTTCTTTCTTACCAAAATTAAAAGCTACAGGAATAATAGGAACATTTGCTTTCAAAGCAATATAATAAAATCCGGTTTTTAGTTCCGTAACTTTTTCACGGGTTCCTTCCGGAGCAACAGCCAAACGAAAAATTTCCTTTCTTTGGAAAATTGCCGCAATAGAATCGACTTTGTTCAAACCTCCAGAACGATCCAATGGTTCGCCGCCCATATACCTAAAATAAAATCCGAAAGGAAAACGAAACAATTCCTTTTTACCAACCCAGTTCATTTCTAATCCAGTTATTCCTCTGGTAAAAATTCCCAAATAAAAATCATGCGCACTTGTATGCGGCATCACCATCATGACACATTTTTTGATATCCGCATCAATTGTCCCAACTATTTTCCAACCCATAAGCTTGAAAAATATCCATTTGTAAAATTGTTTCTTCATTCTTTATTATTTAGTACAAAATAAATAATTTATATCTTATTTTTGAGTAAAACTGCCACCAATGATTAAAAAAATATTCAGTTATCTAATTCCAATAAAAATTTATGAGACCAAATCTTCGTTGAGTAAATCAATAGAGGTGACTTGGGCAAATGGGGAATTGGTTTTGGATTCTGAAAATGCAAATTATTCATATGGCAGTTTGCAGCGCATCTTAAGATTAGGATTAAAAAACATTGGCTATGAAAAAATAGTTCCAATGAATCATATATTAGTTTTGGGAGTTGCAGGCGGAAGCGTAATAAAAACTTTGGTTGATGAAATAAAATACAAGGGAAAAATCACTGGAGTAGAAATTGACCCGGAAATAATAAATATTGCCAACACCTATTTTAAATTAAATAAAGTAAAAAATCTTGAAATTGTAATTGATGATGCTTTCGAATTTGTTTTAAAAACCAAAACCAAATACGATTTAATTATTATCGATATTTTTCAAGATACTACAATGCCTAGTTTTCTATTTGAAACTTTTTTCACCAATAGAATTTGTTCCCTTTTAAAAAGTCGCGGTTTTATTCTTTTCAATACAATGCTATTGAACGAAAGCCAAAATCTAAGAAACAAAAAATACGTATCTGAATTTTACAAAAACCAATTTAAAATAAGAACCATTCCTAGAGTTGAAGTCCATAATGAGTTGATTGTTATTGAAAAAATAGCCTAAAACAAAAGCCTTTTTATTTTATCATTCTCCTGGCTTTTTCTAAATCTTCCGGAGTATCAATTCCAATTCCGACATGAGTGGTTTCAATCATTTTGATTCTTTTTCCAAATTCCAAATAACGCAATTGTTCCAGTTTTTCGGATGCTTCCAAAGATTGCATTGGTAAACTATAAAAATCTAATAAAGCTTGTTTTCTAAAAGCATAAATCCCGATGTGTTGCATGTAGCGAACGCCCACATTTTTTTCTCTTGGATATGGAATTACCGAACGTGAAAAGTACAATGCAAATCCGTTTTGATCCACCACCACTTTTACATTATTAGGATTATTGATGTCGTCTTCATTTGTGATTTCGCGCATCAAAGAAGCTAAATCCACTTTTTTATCCAAATCATTTTTAAAAACTTCAATCACTTTTGCCAAAGGTTCCGCATCAATAAATGGTTCGTCACCTTGCACATTAATCACAATATCAACATCCAGATTTTCGACTGCTTCCGCAATTCGATCACTCCCCGATTCATGTTCTTTGATGCTTCGAATGGCTTTTCCACCATGAGAAACAATTTCATCAAAAATTAAATCCGAATCCGTTACCACAAAAACATCATCAAACAATTGTGTGTTTATGGCTGCTTCATAGGTTCTTAAAATGACCGTTTTACCTCCCAAATCCTGCATCAGTTTTGCGGGAAATCGTGTCGAAGCGTAACGGGCGGGAATGACTGCTATTATTTTCATTTTATATGGAATTGCTAAAGCGCTAAGTTAGTATGTTTTTAGGATTTACAAAATTGTTCTCAATCCTTAAATTTGCTTGGTGATATTCCAAAAACTAATTTTACGCCTGATTGTAAAACCTAATTTCTCGTACAATTGTATTGCACCTTTATTCTCTTCAAGCACATGTAAATAAGGCGTTTTATTTTGCTTGAAAATTTCATTTACGGTATAAACAACTAATTGTTTTGCGTATCCTTTTCCGGTATGATTGGGATGTGTGACTACTGCGCTGACTTCAATAAAGTCATTCATTTGCATGCGCTCACCAGCTACGGCAACAAGCTCCTCATTTTTGAAAATGCCGTAATAATTACCTAATAAAGCAGTTTTATTTTTAAAATATCCCGGTTGTACCAAGTTCACTAACTCATATAAAACATCAATATGTTCATCCGTAAGTTTTACGATTGCATCATTAATGGCAACATCGATTGGATTGTAAACAATCATTTGAAGACAAACCAATTCTTTATTTAACTTTAATAGATTTGAAAGTTCTGGTTTTTCTCCAACAATAAAAAAACTATCAACCATCATCGAATATTCATCGATAGACTTTGCAATCGCATTTCCTTTTTCAAAACCACCAAACGGACAATAATCAGAATGATAAAATTTTACACTGCCGTAATCTACCGCAAAACTTTGATGCGTTTCTGATATCGAAAACAAAACCGGATTATCTAATTTTTTATCGTCTTGTGTTTTCACAATAATTGGTTTTGAGGATTTGTTTTAGTGTTAATAGGAGTATTTAGTTTATCATTTTTCTTTCATTCAATAATTTAATCATATTTTTTCCACAAGTAATTATTTGTTCATCGGAATAAGTAATTATTTTTTCTTTCTTAAAATTCTTTTTAATAAATATTTTAGGAGTAAAGTAAAACTCTTTTTTCTCTATAATTTTTTTTGTCTTAGATGTGTCAGTATTTGAATTATTATTCATAAATATATAATCTTCCAAATTCTCAATTTTTATTATTTTGTTGTTCTCAACATAATATTTATTTGTTATTGTTCCAGTCTCTCCACCATTTTGAGAAATTAAAAGTAGTAATTTGTTATTATAAAAATACCCTATTAAATTTCCACCGCAAGTTTTCATATCATCAATTCCTAAAATCTCTAATTTACTTTGTTGTTGTAATTTATCGATTTTCAAAATTTTAATTTCTATATCATTCGGTTTTATATTTTGACAGTAAGATATTTTCAAAGAGATTAGAAACAGTAAACAAATTATTTTCTTCATTTTATTTTTTTTAACTAACCACTAATTCATTATTATCATATCAGTAAATTAATACGTAAGATTTGTTTTAAAAAACAATCCTACATAATCTTCACCGAAGTCATACTCAAAGAACCCGCCAATAACTTATCATTAAACAAACTCAGTTCTTCGGATTTTCCTTTTAATCCTAAAGTATAAATCAAAGGTAAATAATGTTCTGGCGTAGGAATCGCTAATTGAAATGCTTTACTCTGTTTCTCAAAATCAATCAAGGGTTGGAAATTTCCATCCAGTAAATAATTGTTTACTGATTCCCTTGCTTCAATTGCCCAATCGTAACCGTAATTGTCTTTATCGAAATTATGATAATCGACCAACCTTAAATTATGCACAATATTTCCGCTGCCTACAATCAGGATTCCTTTGGTTCGCAACGCACTTAGTTTTTGAGCCAACTCAAAATGGTATTGCCCGGATTTAGTGTAATCAATACTCAACTGAATCACGGGAACATTAGCTTCTGGATATAAATGTTTAATTACACTCCACGCTCCGTGATCCAAACCCCAATGTTCGTCCAGCTCTACTTCTACTGGTGTTAACAATTGTTTGGTTTCTATTGCTAATTCCGGACTTCCTTTTGCAGGATATTGCACGTCAAACAATGCTTGCGGAAAACCGCCAAAGTCGTGAATCGTTCGTGGCATTTCCATTGCGGTAACCTTTGTCCCTTTGGTAAACCAATGCGCCGAAATACACAAAATGGCGTTTGGCTGTGGTAACGTTTTAGCCAAGTTTCGAAAACCCGTCACAAACTGATTTTCTTCAATGGCGTTCATCGGGCTTCCATGTCCTAGAAACAACACTGGCATTTTTTCGGTATTCGAAAAAGAACCTGAAATTTTATGTAAGTCGTTTAAAGTTTTCATTACCAAACTATTTTAAAATTATTGAACCATATAAGTCATATAAGGTCATTTAAGTTTTTCTTTGATTTTAGCTTATATGACTTATATGTTTATCAAATTTACTCTACAAAATTCTCATCCTTAAATCCTATCAAATATAATTTATTTTTTGCTCGGGTCATTGCAGTGTACAACCAACGGATGTAATCTCTATTGATGCCATCAGGTAAATACGGTTGTTCTATAAAAACCGTATTCCATTGTCCACCTTGTGATTTGTGACAGGTTATGGCATACGAGAATTTCACTTGCAAACCATTGAAATATTCGTTGGCTTTTACTTTTTGGAATTGTTTGTACTTCGTTTCGCCTTCGTAATCTTTCAACACTTCCTGATACAATCTATTGGATTCTTCATAGGTTAAAGATGGCGATTCACTTTTTATGGTGTCCATTAACAATACCGTTTCAAATGGAATCTGATTGGGGTAATCAATCATTCTAATTTTTACTTTGGCAAACTTAAAACCGTACAATTCTTTGATATTGAAAATTTCTAATATTTCTATAATATCACCATTGGCAATAAAACCCGCTTCATCAGAATCTTTCAACCAAAAATAATTGTTTTTCACCACCATCAAAAAATCGCCTGTGGAAAGTTCGCTTTCTTTATCGAGGATTTTGGTTCTGATTTGCTCATTATATTGATTCGCCCTTTTATTGGAACGAACAATAAACGCGGTATCTTCAATACTATAATTACTGTAGGCAGAATTGATGGCATCTTGAATATCATAGCCATCGGTCAACCGAACAATATCTTTGAATTTCTTAACATCAAATTTGAATTCATCAATAAAGGAATCTTTTAATAATTCCCGAAGTTCAGTTGCATTATGCAAAATTCCGGAATTTTCTTCTTGACGCATGACTTCGTCCAATTCTATATGTTCTACTTCCTTATCATAATTCATTCCCAAAGTACGAATGTCCAAAGCCGGACTGATATCTAAATTCACCGGAGGCAACTGAGCGGTATCTCCCAATAAGATCATTTTGCAATTGGTTCCTGAATATACATACGAAATCAAATCATCTAATAAGGAACCGTTTTCATATAACTTAGAATCGGAATTCGTATCCGAAATCATCGAAGCTTCATCGACTATGAAAATCGTGTTCTTATGTTTGTTTTGTTGCAACGTAAACGAAACGCCACCACCGGAAGATTTCTTGGGGAAATATATTTTTTTATGAATTGTAAAAGCCGGTTTGTTCGAATAATTGGCAATCACTTTTGCCGCTCTACCTGTTGGTGCTAACAAAACATATTTTTTATTGATGTCCAATAAACTGTTTACAATCGTAGAAATTACGGTTGTTTTTCCCGTTCCCGCATATCCTTTTAATACGAAGATGGTTTTATTATCCGTTTCGGTTAAAAAAATAGCAATTTTTTGAAAAAAAATATCCTGTTTATACGTGGGTTGAAAAGGGAACTTTTTTTGTAAAAGACTATAAAACAGGGAGGAATTCATTTCGTATTATTTGACTGCAAAGTAAAGAATGTTTTTTCAATTTCAATGCCAATAGCAATTTCAATTTTCAATTACTACTATTGATTTTTGCCATTGCAATTGATATTGATATTGTTATTGATTTTAAAATTTGTAAGTTTGCGTTGTTGAAAAAATCAATAGTATTATGAACATAGCCGAAAAAAAATATAAAAAACTTTCCATTCAAGTTTCCTTGACGGGACTTTCTTTTTGTTGTTTTGACACGCTAAATAATACAGTAACTTCCTTTAACGAAGTGCATTTTGAGACCTTTCACAAAGCCACAAAAATTGAAGATTTGTTTGCCGATGCTTTTAGAGATTATCCAGAATTAAAGGATTCGTATGATGAAATTTTAGTGATTCACAATAACAACCTTTCTACTTTTGTTCCGGAACCGTTATTTGACGAAAACTTTTTAGGAAGTTATCTGCAATACAACACTAAAGTTTTTGAAACCGATTTTTTTGCTTTTGATGAAATACCAAACTATCAAATGAATGCGGTGTATATTCCGTATGTGAATATCAATAATTTTTTCATTGACCAATTTGGTGCTTTCGATTACAAACATGCCAACAGTATTTTGGTTTCAAAACTTTTGATTGCTTCCAAAAATAAGGATGAGAAAAAAATGTTTGTACATATTAATACTGGTCATTTTGAAATCATTGTGGTTCAGAACCAAAAATTATTACTTTTCAATTCTTTTGATTACAACACGCCGGAAGATTTCTTGTATTACATTTTATTTACTGCCGAACAATTGAATTTAAATCCCGAAAACTTCCCATTGGAACTAATCGGAAATATTGATACCGAAAGTGATTATTATAAAATCGCTTACAAATACATTCGCAACGTTTCTCTTATTGATGTAGAGGATTTACGATGGAACAATTATTTTTCTGAGGCCGAAAACAGAAATCATTTTATACTTTTCAACTCATGAGAATCATTTCAGGAAAATACAAAGGAAGACGCATTTTTCCACCAAAAGGATTACCCGTTCGTCCCACAACCGATATGTCTAAAGAAGCATTATTTAATGTTTTGAACAACCATTTCAGTTTTGAAGGACTTAAAATATTAGATTTATTCGCAGGAACCGGAAACATCAGTTACGAATTTGCCTCCAGAGGAAGCACGCCAATCACTTCTGTTGATGGTGATTTTGGTTGTGTAAAATTTATCAAGCAAGTCGCAGCCGAATATGATTTTAATATTGCCGCCACAAAAAGTGATGTTTTCACGTATTTAGAAAGATGTAAAACGTCTTATGATATTATTTTTGCAGATCCACCTTATGCTTTGGACCAAAAAACTTTCGAGAAAATTATCTTATTAGTTTTCGAAAAAGAATTGCTTAATGAAGAAGGAATGATGGTAATTGAACATTCGAAATATACCAAACTGGATCACATGATTCACTTTTCGTTCCAAAAAAGTTATGGAGGTTCTATTTTTAGTTTCTTCGAAATAGGCTCTGGTGATAAAGAAGATTCTGAAAACGGATCAGACCAAAACGATGGTGAAGAAGAATAATCTTGATAGAATATAAAACAGAAAAGCTCTAGTAAATTACAAGAGCTTTTTTGTTTTTACTAACCATTTAAAGCAACTATTTCCCAATTACCCAACCCAAAGTAAAGTTTAAAACTACAGCTAATTCACTGTCGTTTTTGTCAAAATTATAACCAACACCCATATTCAAATCAAGATTAAAATTGCCTTTGTACGTTCGTTGAAAACCCCAAACCGGCGCTAGAGTTATCGATGCATTTTCAGGTAAAAAGTTATCATTCGTAGAAATCGATCTGAAATTATATAAAGCGGCCATAGCAACAAATCCTCCGGAATTATGGGAAGTAACTTTTCCTTTTCCTGCCCTTTTCTCTAAATTATAATAATGACGAAACTGCTCATTAATATAAGGATAGAAGGTCCAGGTTTTCCCAAAACTATTAGATGTGTATCCGTAACCTGAACTCAATTCAGAGTAAAGAGTGTTTTTATCGCTTAAGCCATGTTCGTAAACAAATCCCGGAAGCAACACATTTATCTTAAATTGACTTTTTTCTACGGCTGGTTTTTCTTGTGCGTAAGTGTGTGAAATTGTTATTAAAATAAAAAGAGCTACAAGAGCCACTTTACCATTTTTAAATACTGATAATTGCATGTATAATTATTATTAAGTTGTCGATACATCATTTGATTAAATCGGGAGCAAACATAATAATTAAATTCTAATTTGTCAGAATTTTATTTTAAAATTAAGCTTTATTTCTACTTAATTCATCTAAAATAATCTGATACATCGGAGTTGCAACACCATATTCTACACCTGCTTTTACCACATATTCTGTTAAGGAAACTACTTCGGTATTTCTTCCTGCCAATAAATCTCTGTGCATCGATGAAGTGGCGTCTTTTGGAGTTTTTTCTAGTTTGATAATTGTTTGAGCAACAATAGCATCTGGTAACGATAGCCCTTTTGCAAAAGCGACAGCAGTTATCTCGTTTAACAATGAAATATAAACCGCTTTATTTTCAGGATGATTCAAAATCCCTCCTATGTTTTGGTTTAAATACGAAGTTGCTGAAGCCAAAGCGGAAATAAAAATGAACTTTTCCCAAACCGTTTCTTCAATATTTTCTACAAGATAACTTTCGATATTAGCATTTTCGAAAATGGATTGCAATTCATTCAACTTAGAAACCGGAGCATTTTTAGAACCAAAAAATAGTTTTTCATAAAGACCTATTTTCTTGATAATTCCCGGTGATTCAATCATCGAAACTATATACACACAACCTTGCAAAACCGTATTTTTAGGAAATAGTATTTGTATGCGTTCCGTGGCATCGACACCATTATATAAAGGTAGGATTATCGTGTTTTTGGTAATACAGTTTTTTATGGATTCAAAACTGGTTTCGATATCATAGGTTTTAGTCGCACAAATAAGGTAATCGAGTTTCCCAATTTCATCTGGATTATTGGAAACCAAACTAGGGAAAACAATTAGTTCTTTAGTATCAGCAATAATTTTCAATCCATTTTGGGCTATTACTTTTTGGGTTTCGCCTCGGGCAATAAATATGATTTCGATAGTATCTGATTCAAAATAAGCTTTAGCCAATAATCCTCCAAAATAACCGCCTACTCCTCCGAGTCCTAAAATCCCAATTCTTGTTTTCATACCTGCTATTTAAAAATTAAACCATTAAGAAATTTAGAAAATTAAGCATTGCGACTTAATGAAACTTAATTTCTTAATGGTTCTCTTTTAGATTTCACAATCCTTACTTTTATTAAATGGTTTAATAAAAAAATGCAGACCTATAAGCCGGATTCTGTCTCCGATAAATCAGAGCCTTATCATTTATCTAGATCCCGAATTACTTCGGGACTCAAGCTATCTACCCTTCAGCAACGAACGAGACGCCCTTAAATGCTGATATACTTGATATTTCACCGCATAGAGTTTACCTGGTTTCACTACAGCATTACCTGTACATACTTTCTGTTGCACTTGTCCTAATCCGATTACTCGAACCGACGGGAGTTACCCGCTATGCTTCCCTATGGTGTCCGGACTTTCCTCCCTCTTGATTGCTCAAAACGGCGATAAGGCGGTCTGCGGTGCGAAATTACAACAATTTTTCATGTATCTCAATTTTAGATTATTTACTTTAACAACCATTTCACAATGACTTAGTAATAAAATAGTTATCTTTATAAATAACAATTAATCTTCCATTAATCATGAAACCAACGTACCATTATACCACCGTTATAGAAGCTTTAGAAGATTTAAAAGAAAAAGGTTTTACCTATGATTTTAATATTCATCAGGATGATATTAAAGCAAATCCACATAAATTTGAAGTAAATCATGTGTATCGCTATGAAGGAGATACTGACCCTGGAGAAGAATCTGTGGTTTATGGTATCAGTGCTGCTTCTGGAGAAAAAGGAGTTTTTGTAGCTGGTTTTTCCGCAAATTCAGATAGTGAAGCTGCGCTTGTTCTGGAAAAATTATGCATTGAATCCAGTGGACAATGCAAACTCTAATTATTGTATAGCTTCTTATTTTAAGAAATAGAACTTCAAGAAATTTAATTATTTAAGTTCGATGCTACTTTCCGAAATCATAATAGAGCGGATTAAGAAAAAAGGACCAATCTCTTTTCGGGATTTTATGGAGATGGCATTGTATTACCCGGAATTAGGATATTATAATTCGGCCCAAAACAAGATTGGAGCAGATGGTGATTTTTACACCAGTGCAAATCTTACTGCTGATTTTGGCGCAATGATAGGACGCCAAATCGAAGAAATGTGGCAAAACTTAGAAAAAAAACCTTTTAAAATTATTGAATATGGTGCTGGAACCGGTTTATTGTGTCATGATATTTTAGATTATCTCGAAAACAACATTCCTTTATATGAGAACCTAACCTACTGCATTATCGAGAAAAGTACCAGTATGCGGGAGATTCAAAAGAAACATTTACGCAAAAAAGTAAACTGGTACAACTCCATTAAAGATATCCCTGAAATTAACGGCTGTGTGTTATCAAATGAATTGATTGATAATTTTTCTGTTCATCAAGTAATTATGGAAGAACAGCTTAAAGAAGTGTTCGTTGATTACAAAGATGGTTTTATTGAAATTTTAAAACCTGCAAAGACTGAACTTATTAAATATTTCGAAACATTAAAAGTACAATTGCCTGAAGGATTTCGAACAGAAGTCAATTTGGAAGCCTTATCTTGGATAAAAGAAGTTTCTCAATCTTTACAAAAAGGCTATGTAATCACGATTGATTATGGCTCGTTATCGTCTGAATTATATAACAATCGGAGAAGTTTCGGGACACTCCTGTGTTATTATAAACATCATAAAAGCGACAATCCGTATCAGTTTATTGGCCAACAAGACATCACAACTCATATCAACTTTTCAGCTATATCACATTGGGGTTTACAATACGGGATAGAACCTTGTGGAATTGTGAATCAAGCTGAATTTTTATTAGCACTGGGTATAAAAGAATATCAAAATTCAATATTAAATAATAATCCAAATAATGTAGCATTAGCCATGCAAGAATCACTTATAAATTATAGATTATTAATGGATATGGGTATGAAATTCAAAGTATTAATACAACAAAAAGGAGTTTCGGAATATCCACTTTCGGGATTGAAATTTTTAAATTCTTCAAGAGTTTTAAACACTTGAAATTACAATTTATCAGGAGCAATTTATTCTACTGTTCGCTTCGCTCGTGTCCAGCTATCCATTACAATCTTATTCGCCGAACCACGACTCATAATGATTCCCACTTTTATCTGGGCTAGGAAATTTGGCATATAAAAACCATTTAAAAAATTATAAAATCTTTCAATCCTTAAATTTTTCCATCATTAAATTAAAACCTATATTTGCTTTCGAATAAAAATTCTATGGAACAATTTGTTGTATCGGCTCGTAAATATCGTCCTCAAACATTTAAAGATGTTGTAGGACAAAAAGCCATTACCAATACTTTATTGAATGCCATAGAAAGCAATCACTTAGCTTCAGCATTATTATTCACAGGACCGCGTGGCGTTGGTAAAACAACTTGCGCCCGTATTTTGGCTCGAAAGATAAATCAACCGGGGTATGATGATCCAAATGAAGATTTTGCTTTTAATGTTTTCGAATTAGATGCTGCTTCAAACAATTCTGTTGATGATATCCGTAATCTAATTGACCAAGTTCGTATTCCGCCACAAACGGGACAATACAAAGTGTATATTATAGATGAGGTTCACATGTTGTCTTCGGCCGCTTTTAATGCTTTTTTGAAAACATTGGAAGAACCGCCAAAACATGCCATTTTTATATTGGCTACGACCGAAAAACATAAAATTATTCCAACGATACTTTCTCGTTGCCAAATATTTGATTTCAAAAGAATTACCGTAAAAGATGCTAAAGAACATCTTGCCGAAGTGGCCACCAGTCAAGGTGTGAACTTTGAAGATGACGCTTTGCATATCATAGCTCAAAAAGCTGATGGTGCGATGCGAGATGCTTTGTCTATTTTTGACCGAGTAGTTTCTTTTTGTGGTAAAGATTTAACACGTCAGGCCGTTACGGAAAACTTGAATGTGTTGGATTACGAAACATATATTAATACCACCGATTTGATTCTGGAAAACAAAATTCCAGATTTACTAATCGCTTTCAACGATATTCTTGCCAAAGGATTTGATGCCCATCATTTTGTATCCGGATTGGCTTCGCATTTTAGAGATTTATTAGTTTCTAAAACGCCCGCAACTTTATCTTTATTAGAAGTTGGTGAACAAGCACAACAAATGTATGGCGTGCAAGCTCAAAAATGCAGTCAAGACTTTCTTTTGAAAGGAATTGAAATTGCAAATGATTGTGATTTAAAATACAAACTCAGCCAAAATCAACGACTTCTTGTTGAACTTTGCCTGATGCAACTTGCCTCTATCACTTTTGATGGAGAAAAAAAAAAGTTGAGCAATATATAATTCCACCTACTTATTTTAGAAAGAACGATTACTCGATTGTAGAAAGTCCAAAAGCTAAAATAGAAAGTATTGCAAACACTCCAATTGTAGCGAGTGTTCAAGAAAAAGAACCGAAAGCTATAGTTAGTGCTCCTTCAATTCCTGTTCCAAGTCCTACAGTAAAAATCGAGATTCCACAATCTAACGAACCTAAGGTTTCTGCGTTTTCATTATCGAGTATCCGTGCCAAAAAAGCATTGGAAGAAAGTACTAGAGGAATTGTAAAAGAAGTGGCACATTTGCCAACAGAATCTTTTACTGAAACAGAAATGTTACTGCATTGGAACAAATATGCACAACGTTTAGGAGATAAAGGTTATAAAATTATGGAGTCGTTATTGCTTATTAACGATCCTAAACTAAATGGAACTGCTATCACAATTGAATTGCCAAATGAAGGTTCTAAATTAGATTTTGAAAAAGAATTGAATGGACTTTTAGGACATTTAAAAGGGCATTTGCACAATCACGACATCACAATTGAGGTTATTGTGAATGAAAGTATTGAAAGTAAAAGAAGCTTTAACGACCAAGATCGCTACAACAGACTTCATGAAATAAATCCAAATATTGAACTTTTACGAACAACATTTGGATTAGATTTAGATGCTTAATTTTTAAAATAAGGATTGTAATTATTCTTTAGAGTTAATCACTTTTTCAATTCTTTTATCAGGTACAAGCCAAATTATTGCAACGATAATATAAATTGCGGCTGCTATGAATTCATAGAAAAAAGAAATAACTATTCCGATTAAGTACAAAAGATTCGATATTTTTCCTTTAAAATTGTTTCCAAGCGCTTTTGCTAATATAGATTTTTGCCCTTCACTGGCAATAATTATATTTTGCAATAACCAAAAAGCTATTGCTGAAAAAAACAGAATAACTCCATAAAAAGTAATCGTGGCTTTAGCAAAATTGTGTTCTCCCATCCATCCCGATGATAGCGGAATTAATGACAACCAAAATAACAAATGAAGATTTGCCCAAAGAATTTTACCATTCACTTTAGTTACACTTTGAAGCATATGATGGTGATTATTCCAATAAATTCCCACGTAAACAAAACTCAATATGTAGCTTAAAAATTTAGGCGCAAGCATCATTAAATCACTGAAATTTGCTCCTTCCGGAACTTTTATTTCCAGTATCATTATAGTAATTATGATAGCCAAAACTCCATCGCTAAATGCTTCAAGTCTGTTTTTATTCATATCTATAAATTATATTTTACCGTAATACATCGCTTTTACAATACCATCAGAAAGTCCAATTTTAGGAACATAAATATTTCTTGCTCCACTCCATTTCATGGCATTCAGATAAATTCTTGTAGCAGGAATAATAACATCGGCACGATCCGGATTCAAACCTAATTCTGAGATTCTTTGTTCATACGAAAGTGAATTCAAGAAAGCGTATTGGGAATTCATATAAATATACGACAATGGTTTTTCTTGTATTTTTCCGGACATCTTGAACAGCTTATTAATATTTCCGCCAGATCCTATTAGAATAACTTCTTCGTATTCCTCTGTATTTGTCTTAATCCATTTTTCAATTTCATCCCATACAACATCACAAACCATATCATTTAGTAAACGTACTGTTCCTGCTTTGAATGATCTTGAATTTATCATTTTACCATTAGAAAATAAGGTAAACTCTGTACTTCCACCACCAACATCTACAAAAAGATAAGTCTGGTCCGTTTTTAATAAATGATGCAAATCAGTTGAAGCAATTATTGCTGCTTCTTTTTTACCGTCTATAATTTCTATTTTTATATCGGCTTTTTTCTTAATCAGTGCTACAACTTCCTTACCATTATAAGCTTCACGCATAGCTGAGGTTGCAAATGCCATATAACGTTCCACTTTATGCACCTTCATCAAAAGATTAAAAGCTTTCATAGCATCACACATTCTTTCTAAATTCTCTTCAGAAATTTCACCTACAGTAAAGGCATCTTGGCCAAGACGAATTGGAACACGCACTAATGAACTTTTATTAAACTGCGGCTCTTTTCCTTCTTGTTCTACAATATTCACAATCAATAAACGCATGGCATTAGAGCCAATATCGATTGCTGCATATTTTTTTATTTTAATCATTTTGGATTTGATTCGTTTATTCTTTTAGTAATTAATTAGTCTATTTATTAATTCTAAAATCAAAAAATTATTGAAATATTAAACTAAACTTGAATAAATAATTATACTATTTTTTCCGTTTTTGACTCTAATTCAACTTTACTCTGATAGTATTTGTAAGTTTCTAATTGCGCTCTAAAAACAGGATTATGATTTCGGACTCTGTATTTATTATCTAATTTATAAGAATGAAAACGGGCTTTTACATTGCCTTTCCAACCTATATCGAAGTTGTCAATTAACTCATTTTTTATTTCCTGATCGTATATTGGACAGGTAACTTCAACACGCCCATCGAGATTTCTGGTCATAAAATCAGCTGAAGAAATGTAAACTTCAGTTTGTCCTGCATTACCAAAAATATAAATCCTAGAATGTTCTAAATAATTATCTACTATACTTATAGCTTCAATATTATCGCTCATTCCTGGAATTCCTGGTATCAAAGAACAAATTCCTCTGACTTCAAGTTGAATTTTCACTCCTGCTCTACTCGCTTCGTACAGTTTATCTATCATTTCAAAATCAGATAAACTATTCATTTTTAGCTTTATATGTGTTTTTCTTCCTGCTAATGCATGCGTAATCTCTCTATCAATTAATTTTATAAATCGGCTTCTGGTGTAATGCGGGGAAACAATAAGATGTTTGTAGCGATGCACTCTATAATTGATGTCAAAAAACTCAAATATTCGCATGATATCTTTCAGAATTTGTTGATGACTCGTAAAAAGAGTTACGTCAGTATACACTTTTGCAGTAGATTCATTGAAATTCCCTGTCGAAATAAAGCCGTATCGTCTTATTTTATTATTCTCATTTCTTTCAATAACACATATTTTACTGTGTACTTTTAGTCCTTTTATTCCAAAAATTAACTCGATGCCTTCTGTTTGCATTTGCTCAGCATACGAAATATTGGAAGCTTCATCAAAACGAGCTTGCAATTCGATTTGAACGGTTACTTTTTTTCCGTTTTTGGCTGCATTTATAAGAGAACTAATGATTTGAGAATTTTTGGCCAATCGATACAAAGTAATTTTAATTGAAGTTACTTTTGGGTCTAATGCCGCTTCACGCAAAAACTTTGTCAGATATGAAAAGGATTGATATGGAGCATTTAGCAAATAATCTCTTTCGCTTATTTTTTCTAACATACTGCCTTCAAGACTCAATCCAGGAATTGGCAAAGGATCATTGGTTTTGTATAATAAATCGAATCTACCCAGATTTGGAAAATTCATGTAATCGCGTCTGTTATGGTATCTTCCGCCAGGAATAATACTGTCAGTAGAAACGATTTTCATTTTATCAAGAAAAAATTGCAAGGTATCTTCTTCTATTAATTGGTCGTAAATAAAGCGAACCGGTTCACCAATTCTACGATCTTTAACACTCAATGATATTTTTTCAATCATACTTTTGCTTAAATCACTATCGATGTCTAATTGAGCATCTCTGGTAATTTTTATCATGTGTGCAGAAACACTTTTGTAGTCAAAAATATTGAAAATACTACTCAAATTATGTCTAATTACATCATCCAGAAGTATGATATAATGCTTTTCATTATTGGATGGTAAAACAACAAAACGGTTAATTGTTTTTGGAATTTCGATTACGGCATAACGAACTTCAGAATTTTTATTCATAACCAGTTTAATGGCTAAATATCCCGAAGTGTCTTTCAACACGGGAAATTCTGCTAAATCATTCAAAATTATGGTTACTAATTCAGGACTTAGTTTTTGAATAAAAAAGTCTTTCAAAAAGATTTCCTGCTCAATTGTAATATCATTTTCAGTAATAATAAATATATTTTCAGTCTCAAGTTCAGCTTCAATAATATTTAATATTCGTAAACTTTCTGATTGTTGTTGGATTACAATTTCAGTTATATCTTTTACTAATTGCTGAGCAGAAATCCCTCCGAGATACTTTTCTCCAGTGATTCCTGTAAGACTTAATCGTCTTATAGCGGCGAAACGAACTCTGAAAAATTCATCTAAATTATTCGAAAATATACCTAAAAATCGTAGTCTGTCTAATAGTGGAACTGAATTATCACCAGCTTCTTGAAGTACTCTGGCATTGAAAGCTAACCAACTTTTTTCTCTATCAATGTATTTATATTCTAATACTTTATTCATCTTAAATCTTTGGGAAATATTGTTTTTTTTATTTTACCTTTTTTAATTTTTTTCCAATCATCGGTATCAAACTTCAAGGATACAAAACCGCTTGTAGGAATATTATCAAAATAATCATCCCCAAATTTATTAACAAAATTTGTAATGGCACCATTATGTCCGAAAACAATAACACTTTCGAAAAGATTACTGCATGATTTAATAATTTCCTCCAGTTTTTTTTCATCAAAGGTATAAAGGTCGTCTTTGTAAACGATACTTTCAATAGGATAGGCCAAATTTTGAGCAAAAATTAACGCTGTGTCTGTTGCTCTTTTTGCAGAACTGGCCCAAATAATATACGTTTTGGGGATAAAATCTTTAGCATGAGCAGAAACAAGATGCGCATCTTTCATTCCCTGACAAGTCAAACCACGATCTTTATCATGCATTGGGACTTCCCAACTTGATTTTGCATGCCGAACTAAAATTAGATTTTTCATACTATCAATATTTATTTATCAATGGCATTGTTTCAATTTATTTGAGCTTACAAATTACAAAAATAAATTTTAAATGCAATTGCTTATTTAAATTCAAATGATGAAAATTAAATTTTATGAATTATTTTTCTTTTATAAATAAAAACACATTTATACAGAAACTATTCTTACAAAGAAAAGAGATAGTATTCGTAAATTATTAAGTTTTATCTTGTTTTTTATTTCATAACAAGAATTGCAATAAAAATTTAAAAATGTTAAAAAGATGAAAAAAAACATTAACAAACATAGTAAACAAGTGCTTTTATTTAATATTTAATTAACAAGAAATGTCGTTTCAACGAGTATTTAGGTAGTTGATAGGAAAAAAAATTAGAATTAAATCATTCTAATTAGTTTAGCATAGAAATCAAGGATTTGAATAAGAAAAAGAATCATTTAAATTAATTCAGTTGTGATTAAAATGATAATTTTTATAAAAATGCCCATAATCTATCAATAAAATTAATTACAAACAGCATATAAAAAATTTGATTGTATGAAAACAAAAATTACCCTTCTTTTACTGGCTTTGTTTATGTTTGCTGGTAATATATATTCACAAATTGATGCTCAACATCCAGATTTAAGATCATGTAATTATTCATGCCCATCCGGAAATGTAACTGCCAAAAATGTTTATCTAAGCGCAACTATTAATGACGGGACTCCTTTAGAAGATGTTTATCCTACTTGCATCGCTGGTGTAGACACTTATAGCGTAACTATTTGGCTAAATTATACCCAAAATCAAAATAATGACATTCCAAATACAAGAGTATTTGCTACATTATCAATAGGTGGCGGTACACCAATGCAGATTAATACATATGTTGGGACTTTAGCCTCAACAAAAGGAACATCTGGGGGGAAAATTAAATTGACAACAGTTCCAGTAAACTGGGTTTGCGGTCAAACCTTATCGTTTACTAATGTATTGGTGGTTTGGAAACCTGGTAATGGAGATTCTGAACTTAACGCAAACAGTACTTATGATTGTCAAACCTATTCGAACTCGCAATGTGAATTTGGCACAACTACAGTTTTTACAGCTCCTTTAGCTGTTCAATATGATTATTCTACCTCTTGTGCAACTAATAGTGGTGTAGCTGTGCAATTTTCTAATAAAACAAATGGTGGAAAAGCTCCATTCACATATTTATGGAATTTTGGAGACGGAACAACCTCTACAGCTATAAGTCCACTTCATAATTACACTACCACTGGAGTAAATGTTACTGCCACATTAACTGTTACTGATTCAAGAACACCAATACCAGCCACTAATACAGTATCTAAAACTATAAATCTTCCTAACAAACTTATTACTTCTATTTCTCAACAAACTAATGTATCTTGTAACGGAGGAAATAACGGATCTTTAACTACTATGCCATCAGGCGGAACATTACCTTATACCTATTTATGGAATAGTACTCCCATTCAGACTTCAGCAACAGCTACTGGTCTTGCCTCTGGAACTTATACAATTACAGTTACAGATGCAAAGGGTTGTATTACAACTTCGTCAGCAACTATAACACAGCCCGCTGCATTATTGACTTCAACCACTACTACAAATGTTCTTTGTAACGGGACTAATGGAGCCATTGACTTATCCGTTTCTGGTGGAACTGCACCGTATACTTACCTTTGGAGTAATGGAGCAATATCGCAAGACCTTGACTCTGTTGTTGCAGGAACTTACAATGTGACTATAACAGATACTAATAATTGTACTACCACTGCTTCGGCTACCGTGACGGAACCAGCGAATGCTTTAGCTGCTTCGGCAACTGCAACTGCCGTGCTTTGTAAAGGCGGGAATGGAGCCGTTGACTTATCCGTTTCTGGTGGAACTGCACCGTATACTTACCTTTGGAGTAATGGAGCAATATCGCAAGACCTTGACTCTGTTGTTGCAGGAACTTACAATGTGACTATAACAGATACTAATAATTGTACTACCACTGCTTCGGCTACCGTGACGGAACCAGCGAATGCTTTAGCTGCTTCGGCAACTGCAACTGCCGTGCTTTGTAAAGGCGGGAATGGAGCCGTTGACTTATCCGTTTCTGGTGGAACTGCACCGTATACTTACCTTTGGAGTAATGGAGCAATATCGCAAGACCTTGACTCTGTTGTTGCAGGAACTTACAATGTGACTATAACAGATACTAATAATTGTACTACCACTGCTTCGGCTACCGTGACGGAACCAGCGAATGCTTTAGCTGCTTCGGCAACTGCAACTGCCGTGCTTTGTAAAGGCGGGAATGGAGCCGTTGACTTATCCGTTTCTGGTGGAACTGCACCGTATACTTACCTTTGGAGTAATGGAGCAATATCGCAAGACCTTGACTCTGTTGTTGCAGGAACTTACAATGTGACTATAACAGATACTAATAATTGTACTACCACTGCTTCGGCTACCGTGACGGAACCAGCGAATGCTTTAGCTGCTTCGGCAACTGCAACTGCCGTGCTTTGTAAAGGCGGGAATGGAGCCGTTGACTTATCCGTTTCTGGTGGAACTGCACCGTATACTTACCTTTGGAGTAATGGAGCAATATCGCAAGACCTTGCCTCTGCTGTTGCAGGAACTTACAATGTGACTATAACAGATACTAATAATTGTACTACCACTGCTTCGGCTACCGTGACGGAACCGGCTGATGCTTTAGCTGCTTCGGCAACTGCAACTGCCGTGCTTTGTAAAGGCGGGAATGGAGCCGTTGACTTATCCGTTTCTGGTGGAACTGCACCGTATACTTACCTTTGGAGTAATGGAGCAATATCGCAAGACCTTGACTCTGTTGTTGCAGGAACTTACAATGTGACTATAACAGATACTAATAATTGTACTACCACTGCTTCGGCTACCGTGACGGAACCAGCGAATGCTTTAGCTGCTTCGGCAACTGCAACTGCCGTGCTTTGTAAAGGCGGGAATGGAGCCGTTGACTTATCCGTTTCTGGTGGAACTGCACCGTATACTTACCTTTGGAGTAATGGAGCAATATCGCAAGACCTTGCCTCTGCTGTTGCAGGAACTTACAATGTGACTATAACAGATACTAATAATTGTACTACCACTGCTTCGGCTACCGTGACGGAACCAGCGAATGCTTTAGCTGCTTCGGCAACTGCAACTGCCGTGCTTTGTAAAGGCGGGAATGGAGCCGTTGACTTATCCGTTTCTGGTGGAACTGCACCGTATACTTACCTTTGGAGTAATGGAGCAATATCGCAAGACCTTGACTCTGTTGTTGCAGGAACTTACAATGTGACTATAACAGATACTAATAATTGTACTACCACTGCTTCGGCTACCGTGACGGAACCAGCGAATGCTTTAGCTGCTTCGGCAACTGCAACTGCCGTGCTTTGTAAAGGCGGGAATGGAGCCGTTGACTTATCCGTTTCTGGTGGAACTGCACCGTATACTTACCTTTGGAGTAATGGAGCAATATCGCAAGACCTTGACTCTGTTGTTGCAGGAACTTACAATGTGACTATAACAGATACTAATAATTGTACTACCACTGCTTCGGCTACCGTGACGGAACCAGCGAATGCTTTAGCTGCTTCGGCAACTGCAACTGCCGTGCTTTGTAAAGGCGGGAATGGAGCCGTTGACTTATCCGTTTCTGGTGGAACTGCACCGTATACTTACCTTTGGAGTAATGGAGCAATATCGCAAGACCTTGACTCTGTTGTTGCAGGAACTTACAATGTGACTATAACAGATACTAATAATTGTACTACCACTGCTTCGGCTACCGTGACGGAACCAGCGAATGCTTTAGCTGCTTCGGCAACTGCAACTGCCGTGCTTTGTAAAGGCGGGAATGGAGCCGTTGACTTATCCGTTTCTGGTGGAACTGCACCGTATACTTACCTTTGGAGTAATGGAGCAATATCGCAAGACCTTGACTCTGTTGTTGCAGGAACTTACAATGTGACTATAACAGATACTAATAATTGTACTACCACTGCTTCGGCTACCGTGACGGAACCAGCGAATGCTTTAGCTGCTTCGGCAACTGCAACTGCCGTGCTTTGTAAAGGCGGGAATGGAGCCGTTGACTTATCCGTTTCTGGTGGAACTGCACCGTATACTTACCTTTGGAGTAATGGAGCAATATCGCAAGACCTTGACTCTGTTGTTGCAGGAACTTACAATGTGACTATAACAGATACTAATAATTGTACTACCACTGCTTCGGCTACCGTGACGGAACCAGCGAATGCTTTAGCTGCTTCGGCAACTGCAACTGCCGTGCTTTGTAAAGGCGGGAATGGAGCCGTTGACTTATCCGTTTCTGGTGGAACTGCACCGTATACTTACCTTTGGAGTAATGGAGCAATATCGCAAGACCTTGACTCTGTTGTTGCAGGAACTTACAATGTGACTATAACAGATACTAATAATTGTACTACCACTGCTTCGGCTACCGTGACAGATGGAGATGGTACTCCTCCCGTAATTAGTCAACTACCAAATGAAATAACTATTAACTGTCCTGCAAAACCTGAGTTTGCTGAAGCAAGTGCAACAGATTATGTTGACACATCCGTTTCTTTGACTTTTGACGATGTAACGACTAAAGGTCAATGTGCAGGTTCATACTCTGTAACTAGAACTTGGAAGGCTGTTGACGATTGTGGCAATTCTTCAACAAAATCACAAACGATTAATGTTCAAGACATCACTGCTCCTACTTTTACAGTACCTGCAAATATTACCATAAATGCTGGTGCAAATTGTATTGCAAATGTTGATCCTTCTACAACAGGAACAGTAACTAACATAAAAGACACATGTGATTCAAATCCAGCAGTAAGCTACTCAGATACTGATTGTTTTGGAACTGCTGATGATACAGAAATTAATGCTGGAAATGGTAATTATTTCCCATTTACAATTTCTGGTTATGATGGTCTATCTGCTAGTAAGATTGAAAATATTGCTTTAACTTTTGAAACCAATCAAGGGAAAGGTAGAGCTGAATTTACTTTAGTGGCTCCTAATGGGCAAGCAGTAATTTTAGTTGGACCTTATTGTGAAGGCGGAAATTGTGATGATGCTTCTCCAAGCTCCACCGAAACATATTCCCCTGTTTTTTATCCAAATAGTTCAGGATATACACAATGGAATAACAATAATAATATTCAAGAAGGCGTAAGTCTAAACTTTACTCCGAACGGAGCTACAACCTCTACGAATACTATTACTGGTTTGACTTCTTTTGTTTCAAGCTTTGAAAATCTCACAGGTTTGATGAATGGAACTTGGTTTATCTTCTCAAGAAAACAAGCTAGTGTAAATGGTAGCATCAAATTCAAAAGTGTTTGTATGAAACCTGCTAGTGAATGTGCTGGAAATAAAATTATTTCAAGAACTTGGACCGTAACTGATGCATGCGGAAATAAAACTACAGCTAATCAAACTATAAAAATTCAAGACAATACTGCTCCTATTTTAAGCGAAGTTCCTATCGATGTAACAGTGGAATGTAATGCAGTGCCTGAAGCAGCTATTTTAACCGCTACCGATAATTGTGATGCAAATCCAGTGGTTTCATACAAAGAAGTGAAATCTAATATGAACGAAACTTGTGCCAGTAACTATACGTTGACCAGAACTTGGATAGCTAAAGATGCTTGTGGTAATGAATCTTCTAAATCACAAGTGATTACCGTAAAAGATACAACTGCTCCTGTATTTGCGGAAGCTTTACCAGCGAATGTAACCGTTCAATGTAGTGCTGTTCCAACTGCCCCTACCTTAACCGCTACTGATAATTGTGGAGATGCTACAGTAACTTTCAGCCAAACATCTACTCCAGGTTTATGTGCCGGTGCTTATACACTAACGCGTACTTGGACTGCAAAAGATGCTTGTGGTCTTACTGCAACCCATACTCAAATTGTGACTGTGGAAGATACAACTGCTCCTGTATTTGTGGAAGCTTTACCAGCGAATGTAACTGTTCAGTGTAGTGCTGTTCCAACTGCCCCTACCTTAACCGCTACTGATAATTGTGGAGATGCTACAGTAACTTTCAGCCAAACATCTACTCCAGGTTTATGTGCCGGTGCTTATACACTAACGCGTACTTGGACTGCAAAAGATGCTTGTGGTCTTACTGCAACACATACTCAAATTGTGACTGTGGAAGATACAACTGCTCCTGTATTTGTGGAAGCTTTACCAGCGAATGTAACTGTTCAGTGTAGTGCTGTTCCAACTGCCCCTACCTTAACCGCTACTGATAATTGTGGAGATGCTACAGTAACTTTCAGCCAAACATCTACTCCAGGTTTATGTGCCGGTGCTTATACACTAACGCGTACTTGGACTGCAAAAGATGCTTGTGGTCTTACTGCAACCCATACTCAAATTGTGACTGTAGAAGATACAACTGCTCCTGTATTTGTGGAAGCTTTACCAGCGAATGTAACTGTTCAGTGTAGTGCTGTTCCAACTGCCCCTACCTTAACCGCTACTGATAATTGTGGAGATGCTACGGTAACTTTCAGCCAAACATCTACTCCAGGTTTATGTGCCGGTGCTTATACACTAACGCGTACTTGGACTGCAAAAGATGCTTGTGGTCTTACTGCAACACATACTCAAATTGTGACTGTAGAAGATACAACTGCTCCTGTATTTGTGGAAGCTTTACCAGCGAATGTAACTGTTCAATGTAGTGCTGTTCCAACTGCCCCTACCTTAACCGCTACTGATAATTGTGGAGATGCTACAGTAACTTTCAGCCAAACATCTACTCCAGGTTTATGTGCCGGTGCTTATACACTAACGCGTACTTGGACTGCAAAAGATGCTTGTGGTCTTACTGCAACCCATACTCAAATTGTGACTGTAGAAGATACAACTGCTCCTGTATTTGTGGAAGCTTTACCAGCGAATGTAACTGTTCAGTGTAGTGCTGTTCCAACTGCCCCTACCTTAACCGCTACTGATAATTGTGGAGATGCTACAGTAACTTTCAGCCAAACATCTACTCCAGGTTTATGTGCCGGTGCTTATACACTAACGCGTACTTGGACTGCAAAAGATGCTTGTGGTCTTACTGCAACCCATACTCAAATTGTGACTGTGGAAGATACAACTGCTCCTGTATTTGTGGAAGCTTTACCAGCGAATGTAACTGTTCAATGTAGTGCTGTTCCAACTGCCCCTACCTTAACCGCTACTGATAATTGTGGAGATGCTACGGTAACTTTCAGCCAAACATCTACTCCAGGTTTATGTGCCGGTGCTTATACACTAACGCGTACTTGGACTGCAAAAGATGCTTGTGGTCTTACTGCAACCCATACTCAAATTGTGACTGTAGAAGATACAACTGCTCCTGTATTTGTGGAAGCTTTACCAGCGAATGTAACTGTTCAATGTAGTGCTGTTCCAACTGCCCCTACCTTAACCGCTACTGATAATTGTGGAGATGCTACAGTAACTTTCAGCCAAACATCTACTCCAGGTTTATGTGCCGGTGCTTATACACTAACGCGTACTTGGACTGCAAAAGATGCTTGTGGTCTTACTGCAACCCATACTCAAATTGTGACTGTGGAAGATACAACTGCTCCTGTATTTGTGGAAGCTTTACCAGCGAATGTAACTGTTCAGTGTAGTGCTGTTCCAACTGCCCCTACCTTAACCGCTACTGATAATTGTGGAGATGCTACAGTAACTTTCAGCCAAACATCTACTCCAGGTTTATGTGCCGGTGCTTATACACTAACGCGTACTTGGACTGCAAAAGATGCTTGTGGTCTTACTGCAACACATACTCAAATTGTGACTGTAGAAGATACAACTGCTCCTGTATTTGTGGAAGCTTTACCAGCGAATGTAACTGTTCAGTGTAGTGCTGTTCCAACTGCCCCTACCTTAACCGCTACTGATAATTGTGGAGATGCTACAGTAACTTTCAGCCAAACATCTACTCCAGGTTTATGTGCCGGTGCTTATACACTAACGCGTACTTGGACTGCAAAAGATGCTTGTGGTCTTACTGCAACACATACTCAAATTGTGACTGTGGAAGATACAACTGCTCCTGTATTTGTGGAAGCTTTACCAGCGAATGTAACTGTTCAGTGTAGTGCTGTTCCAACTGCCCCTACCTTAACCGCTACTGATAATTGTGGAGATGCTACAGTAACTTTCAGCCAAACATCTACTCCAGGTTTATGTGCCGGTGCTTATACACTAACGCGTACTTGGACTGCAAAAGATGCTTGTGGTCTTACTGCAACCCATACTCAAATTGTGACTGTGGAAGATACAACTGCTCCTGTATTTGTGGAAGCTTTACCAGTGAATGTAACTGTTCAGTGTAGTGCTGTTCCAACTGCCCCTACCTTAACCGCTACTGATAATTGTGGAGATGCTACGGTAACTTTCAGCCAAACATCTACTCCAGGTTTATGTGCCGGTGCTTATACACTAACGCGTACTTGGACTGCAAAAGATGCTTGTGGTCTTACTGCAACCCATACTCAAATTGTGACTGTAGAAGATACAACTGCTCCTGTATTTGTGGAAGCTTTACCAGCGAATGTAACTGTTCAATGTAGTGCTGTTCCAACTGCCCCTACCTTAACCGCTACTGATAATTGTGGAGATGCTACAGTAACTTTCAGCCAAACATCTACTCCAGGTTTATGTGCCGGTGCTTATACACTAACGCGTACTTGGACTGCAAAAGATGCTTGTGGTCTTACTGCAACCCATACTCAAATTGTGACTGTGGAAGATACAACTGCTCCTGTATTTGTGGAAGCTTTACCAGCGAATGTAACTGTTCAGTGTAGTGCTGTTCCAACTGCCCCTACCTTAACCGCTACTGATAATTGTGGAGATGCTACAGTAACTTTCAGCCAAACATCTACTCCAGGTTTATGTGCCGGTGCTTATACACTAACGCGTACTTGGACCGCAAAAGATGCTTGTGAAAATGTTGCTACAACTTCACAAACCATAAATGTAATTGACACAACTGGTCCCATTACAACTACTGAATTCAATACAACAGTAAATACCAATTGTAATTCAATTCCTGTAAAACCTGACCTTGTATTTGTAGATAATTGTTCTACTGTTACAACAGCAGTATATTCAGAAACAATTATTAACAAAACTGATAATTCCTATTCAATTGTTAGAAAATGGTCTGTTTCAGATACTTGTGGAAATACATCTGAGTTTATTCAAATCATCAATGTTGCTGTTACAAACAGTATTGTCTCTATAAACGGTTCAGTTTGTAATAGCGGAGAAATTACAACTGCAAATCTAAGAGAACTTTTACCATTGGGAACGCCTACAAACGGAACTTGGATTGATGTAAATAATTCTGGTTCATTACAAGGTGACATTTTTAATGCTTCGGGACTTACTGGTGGAAATTATACATTTGAATATAAAATTGACAATGCCTGTTCAGAAACTATAAGAATTAATATGACAATAGATACTGATTGTGGTGGTATTGTATTAGCCTGTGGAACAGTTTTAGTTCACAATGCCTTCTCTCCAAATGGTGACGGAATTAATGAAAAATTCATAATCGATAATATTGACGATACTGTTTGTTACCCAGAAAACACGGTAGAGATTTATAATCGTTGGGGAGTGTTGGTTTTTGAAACCAAAGGATATAATAATACAAGTAATGTATTTGATGGAATTTCAGGTGGTAGATCAACTATTCAACAATCCTCAGGTTTACCTACAGGAACTTACTTCTATATTTTAAATTATACATCTGTTGATAATGATGGAAAAATCATAACCAATAAAAAAGACGGATATTTATACCTTACTAAATAATGAAATGTATTCATGAGGACAAAAAGTCCTCATGTATAATAAAAAATAATAAAAATAGCCCTATTTCAACTAACCGATAACAGTTATTAAATTTATAAACTAAACTGCCGGATTCTTATAGATGAGTTCGATAGATAATTTAAAATAATAAATATCTACTATGAAAACAAAATTATTTTCTTTCGTTTTGATGTTTACAGCCATAGTAAGTTTTGCACAACAAGATGCCCAATTTACTCAATACATGTACAACACAATCAATATTAATCCTGCTTATGCCGGATCAAGAGGTGCTTTAAGTATTTTTGCACTACATCGTACACAATGGGTAGGACTTGATGGTGCTCCAGTTACTAATGCACTTTCTGTAAATACTCCACTCAACGAAAATAATTTAGGTTTGGGAGTATCAATTATAAATGATAAAATTGGGCCTACCACTGAAAATACAATTTCAGCTGATTTATCATACACAGTCCCCACTTCTGAAACTTTTAAACTATCTTTTGGAATCAAAGCAACTGCTAACTTTTTCAACTTGGATGTCAACCGATTAAATCCTGTTGATGATGATCCTAGTCTGCATGATTTCGATAATAAATTCACCCCAAATATTGGAGCTGGTGTTTATTTACATTCAGACAAAGCCTATATAGGGTTTTCTGTTCCTAATTTCATAGAAAGTAACCGTTACGATGATAATGAAGTAGCCATTTTTAAAGAAAAAATCAATTATTACTTAATTGCAGGTTATGTATTTGATCTAAATAATTCAATTAAATTTAAGCCTGCGGTGCTTTCTAAAATAGTTGAAGGAGCACCGCTTCAACTGGATGTATCAGGAAATTTTATGTTCAATGATAAATTTGTTGTTGGGCTAGCTTACAGATGGTCTGCCGCAATAAGTGCGATGGTTGGATTTCAAGTTACTGACGGAATGTATATAGGATATGGTTATGACCATGAAACCACTAATTTGAATAACTATAATTCCGGTTCTCATGAAATATTTTTACGTTATGAAATATTTAAAAATAATGCTAAAATTATAACTCCTAGATTCTTCTAAAAACAATTATTATGAAAAAAAATATACTCCTTTACATAACAATAGTAAGTGTTTTTTCTATTAACATTTATTCCCAAAAAGCAAAATTGGCTACTGCCGATAAAAAGTATGACGGCTATGCTTATGTAGATGCCATCAAAACCTATGAAAGGGTTGCTGAAAAAGGATATAAATCTGCGGATCTGTTTAAAAAGTTGGGGAATGCTTACTACTTTAATGCTCAGTTCGATAAAGCAGCTAAATGGTATGGTGAATTATTTACTATGGATACCTCCAATTTAGAACCGGAATATTATTATCGTTATGCTCAGTCTTTAAGAGCAATGGACCAAAATGATAAGGCTAATGAGATGATGGAGTTATTCAACCAAAAATCAGGAAACGATACCAGAGGAAAACTATTTAAAAAAAACACCAACTATTTAGAAGCTATAAAAGCAAATTCCGGAAGGTATACAGTTGAAGATGCCGGAATAAACTCTATGTATTCTGATTATGGAACTGCACTATATTCGAATAAATTAGTTTTTGCTTCAGCAAGGGATACCGGAAGTCTTGGACAAAGAAAACACAAATGGACCAATCAGTATTTTACAAACTTGTACACGGCTGACTTAGGAGAAGACTTGACAACGGGTGCTGCAAAAAAGTTTGATGGAACCATAAATTCTAAGTTTCATGAATCTACTCCTACTTTTAGTAGTGACGGAAAAACTATGTACTTTACCAGAAACAACTATCTCGATGGTAAAAAAGGAAAAGATGGAAATAAAATTACTTTAATAAAAATATACAAAGCCACTTTAGAGAATGACAAATGGGCAAATGTAACCGAACTGCCTTTTGACAGTGATAATTACAGTACTGCACATCCTGCATTAAGTCCTGATGGAAAAACATTGTATTTTGCTTCTGACATGCCTGGAACTTTAGGACAATCTGATTTGTTCAAAGTAAAGATAAATGAAGATGGTACTTTTGGAATCCCTGAGAATTTAGGCAATACTATTAATACTGAAGGAAGAGAAACCTTCCCTTTTATCAATGATGAAAATGAAATTTACTTTGCATCAGATGGACATCCTGGACTTGGAGGTTTAGATGTATTTATGTCTCGAATAAATACCGATGGCACTTTTAGTGAAGTTCAAAATGTAGGTGCTGATGTGAACTCTCCTAAAGATGATTTCGCTTATTTAATTGATACAAAATCAAGAAGAGGATTTTTTACTTCCAATAGAGACGGTGGTCAGGGTTATGACGACATCTATAAATTTTTGGAAACAAGAAGGCTGATTTGTGAACAACTGCTTTATGGTGAAATCACTGATATAAAAACAGGTGAAGTACTTGCTGATGCAAAAATCACCTTATACGATAGTCAATTTAAGGTTATTAATACTGCTACTTCAGATGAGAAAGGAAAATATAGCTTTACCGTTGAATGTGGAAAGACGTACAATGTAAGAGCTGAAAAACCAGAATACGCAACTAAAGAAGAAAAAATAACGATCTCCTCAACAACAGGAAAAACCTATTTACCTATTGCATTAGAAAAAGAAATATGTAAAGTCGCTGTTGGTGATGATTTAGGGAAGTGTTTTGGTATCAAAATGATTTATTTCGATTTAGACAAATCCAACATCAGACCAGAAGCGGCTTTGGATTTAGAAAAAATATTAGATGTTTTAAATCAGAACCCAACAATGAAAATTGACATCCGTTCGCATACTGACAGCAGACAAACCTTCAAATACAATGAAGCTTTATCTGAAAGAAGAGCTAAATCAACCATCAAATGGTTAGTTAAAAATGGTATTGATCCAAGCAGATTAACAGGTAAAGGATACGGTGAAACTCAACTGGTAAACAAATGCGCCGATGATGTAATTTGCACCGAAGAAGAACACCAACTCAACAGAAGAAGTGAATTTATTATTACTGCTTTGTAATTACACTTGTATTTAAAATAGTTAATCATATTAAATAATTATAAACCTTGGGAGTTTTACTTTCGAGGTTTATTAATTTTAAAAACAAACCATTGAATATTAAGATGAATTCAAAATTTACAATCAAAAGGATTAGTTTTTTTTAAAGTAAATCAATTAAAAAAATGTGTTAAAAAAATCACATTGCTTATTTTTATTCTATAATTTTTAACACCCTTTTAATAATTATTTTCTATGTCTTAACTTATTTTAAAATAAAATATTAAAATTATTATGGTATAACTTATTTTAAAACTAAATAAATGTTAAAAATTTAAAATAAAAAAAAGCTTTTTTAATAAAAAATTACATTTCAACGAGTATTTAGGTTACTGGTAGAAAAAAAAAATCAATGTTACCAATTCTTCGTAATTTTATAATAGAAACCAACAGTCTGTTAAATATCTTAAGAAAACAGCTAAGTACTTTACGAGGAAAAGATTCTTTAACCCCAAAAAGAAATCTTTCATCCCTGAAAAAAATTTAGAAATGTACCTAAATTTTTAGATCTTAATTTTGAAATATAAATTTACAACTGATTAAAAAAGTATTAATTAAAATTGTACCGATTAAGCTTCATTTTTAAATATTTTTTTTAATAAATATAGCTAATTGCTCTACGAGGAAAAGATTCTTTAACCCCAAAAAAAAGCTTTCTTCCTTGAAAAAATTTAGAAATATCTCTAAATTTTAGATCTTAATTTTGAAATGTTAATCTGGAACTGATTTAAAAAATAATATTATTGAAAAGATAAATTTTTCTGTTTGACAAATCACAATCATTATATTTTTAATCAAAAAAAGTTGAATACAATGAAAAAAAAATCTTCAAAGATAAAAAATTAGATAATTAAGCTTGCTTGTATTCTAATTTCCAAACAGAACCACCCCACTATAATCATAATATTAGATGCTATTAAATACATCTATACATCATAATTAAGTCGAAAAAATAATATCACATCCGTCATTTTTATAAATAATAAATTAAAAATTTGATAGTATGAATGCAAAAATTACTTTCCTTATACTTACTTCTTTAACGTTTGTGAGTAACCTATATTCTCCATTTAAAACTCTAAAATACTGGGAAAATTTAATACAAATAATAGGTTCTGAATCTAACAGAATTTTGTGTATTAATTCATCGATATACCATTTAGTTTCAATAAACATTGATTCAAATCCAATGCCAACTAAATATTTTAATCCAAGCTATTCATCTACTAACTCTGATAAAAATTGCCGAAAATATATTTAGCAATTTTAAGATATTCAAACTTTCTAACGATTTAAAACAAATCAATATGAAATCAAATTTTACTCATTCGACAAGATTATTTACAATTTTCTTATTATTTTTTTTAAGTTTTACAACAGTATCTCTTGCTCAAATAGGCCCTGGTATTGCTCCTATTAATACTCCAAGTGGAGGATTTAATATTGACGGTACTCTTATTGCAAATACTGCCGCAGGAGATTGGGTAGATGGAACTGGCACAGGCGGTTTTATCCTTAATAATTCAGGAGGTGCTTTAAATACAGGAACTACATATCATTTGTATGATCTGTATAACACTTCATCAGACAATATTTTTGGAGGAGGAGATAAAGTAGGCGATAATCCTAACAATTGGACATGGACACCTGGTACAGCCAATGATAAAACCGACATGAACAATGCATTAATCCATTTAACTACTGATTCAAATGGAAATGTATGGGTTGTTTTTGCAGCGGATCGTCTAAGTAACAGTGGAAATGCTTATGTTGATTTTGAATTTCTTCAAACACCGATGACTAAAACAAGTACTGGATTTGCTACTGCTGCTCCAGCTTCAACTGGTGGAAGAACATTGGGCGATTTTTTATTAACCGTATATTTTGAAAATGGCGTTGCTAAATTTGACATTCAACGATGGGAACTTATTGGCAGTACATGGGAATACAAAACTTACTTTGCATCTTTACCGCTTAACTCAGTATTTGCTGCAGGAAATACAAGTACTGTTCCAGTGCCTTATCCGGCATTTGGGGTTAACAGTTATCTTCAAAATACATTTATTGAATCAGCAGTAAATTTAACAGCAGTATTAGGAGCGATTGATCCATGTACAAGTCTTAAAATAAAAACTGTTTTTGTTAAATCAAAAACTTCTACATCCTCATCTGCAGCTATTAAAGATTTTTTTAATCCCGTTGCTATTGATAACCTTACTCTAGGAAGTTCTGATGCAGGAGATGATGCTACAGTTTGTTCAGGACTGCCATATACGCTTCAAGGATCAGCAGTACCTAGCAATGGATATCAAGTTATATCCAAAACTTGGTCTGTTTTAAGTGGTTCCGCAACCATACAGGATCCAACAAATCTCAATTCAATTGTAAATATCACTGGAAGTTCTGCAACATTCCGACTTACAGTTGTAACAGGACCAATATCTGGTTCAGGATCACAATGTACAGTAACTGATGATGTAACCATAACTGTGAATCAACCACTAACCTGCTCTATATCGGGTTCAGATGGTCCTTTGTGTCCGTCTTCTACTTCTAATATTTATTCCGCTCCGGTCAGCGCTAATTATGCATGGAGTATTTCAGGAAATGGAACCATTGTGGGAAATACAAATACTCAATCTGTATCGGTAACCGCTGGTTCAGGTTGTAATGCAACATTTTTGTTATCATTAATAATTACTGATGCCAATGGATGTATTTCAACTTGTACAAAAACCGTTACAGTTGTAGACGAAACATTACCTATTATAACCAATGCTGTAGCTTCATTAAACCAAACATTACAATGCAATAATACTGAAGGTATAACTGCTGCTTTGGCTTTATCACCTGCTGCTACCGATAATTGTACGCTTGCTCCAACTAAAGTTTTAGTGAGCGATGTAACAACTGCAGATGCTAATTGTACCAATGCTTATGTAAGAGTTAGAACTTGGAACTTTACTGATGGTTGTGGAAACACTTCTGCCGATTTTGTTCAAACTATTACTGTGATTGACAATACCGCTCCTGTTGTAACTACAACCGCAGCTTCATTAAACCAAACCCTTCAATGCAACAATACTGAAGGTATAACTGCCGCTTTGGCTTTATCGCCTGCCGCTACCGATAATTGTACCCTTGCTCCAACTAAAGTTTTAGTGAGCGATGTAACAACTGCAGATGCTAATTGTACCAATGCTTATGTAAGAGTTAGAACTTGGAACTTTACGGATGGTTGTGGAAACACTTCTGCTAATTTTGTTCAAACTATTACTGTGATTGACAATAGTGCTCCTGTTGTAACTACAACCGTAGCTTCATTAAACCAAACATTACAATGCAATAATACTGAAGGTATAACTGCTGCTTTGGCTTTATCACCTGCTGCTACCGATAATTGTACACTTGCTCCAACTAAAGTTTTGGTGAGCGATGTGACAACTGCAGATGCTAATTGTACCAATGCTTACGTAAGAGTTAGAACTTGGAACTTTACTGATGGTTGTGGAAACACTTCTGCTAATTTTGTTCAAACTATTACTGTGATTGACAATACCGCTCCTGTTGTAACTACAACCGCAGCTTCATTAAATCAAACATTACAATGCAACAATACTGAAGGTATAACTGCTGCTTTGGCTTTATCGCCTGCTGCTACCGATAATTGTACACTTGCTCCAAATAAAGTTTTAGTGAGCGATGTGACAACTGCAGATGCTAATTGTACCAATGCTTATACTAGAGTACGTACTTGGAACTTTACGGATGGTTGTGGAAACACTTCTGCTAATTTTGTTCAAACTATTACTGTAATTGACAATACCGCTCCTGTCGTAACTACAACCGCAGCTTCATTAAATCAAACATTACAATGCAACAATACTGAAGGTATAACTGCTGCTTTGGCTTTGTCTCCTGCTGCTACCGATAATTGTACCCTTGCTCCAACTAAAGTTTTAGTGAGCGATGTGACAACTGCAGATACTAATTGTACCAATGCTTATGTAAGAGTTAGAACTTGGAACTTTACGGATGGATGTGGAAACACTTCTGCTAATTTTGTTCAAACTATTACTGTGATTGACAATAGTGCTCCAACTTTTACTACCCCTGCAGACATAACAATTTCAAGTGATGAAAATTGTCTTGCAGACATAAGTACAAGTTCAACTGGTACAGTAACTAATATTCTAGATAATTGCGATTCTAATCCATTAGCTACGTATGTTGATTCTGAATGTTTTGGAAGTTTTGATGAGCAAGAAATAAATGCAGGAAATGGGAATTATTTTCCTTTCACTATATCTGGCTTTGATAATTTAACAGCTGCTAATATTGAAAAAATTAGTTTGGCATTCGAAACAAATCAAGGAAAAGGTAGAGCTGAATTTATTTTAGTTGCTCCAAGTGGTCAAGCAATTAAATTAGTTGGACCTTATTGTGAAGGAGGAGAATGTGATGATGAATCATCAAATACTCAAGAATTATATTTACCTGTTTTTTATCCTAATAGTTCAGGTTATACAAAATGGAATAATAACGATTTTATTCAAGAAGGAATTAATCAAAACTTGATACCAAATGGAGAAACTACTTCTTCGAATAGTATTCTTGGTGTATCGTCTTTTGTTTCTAGTTTTGAAGAATTTACAGGATCTATGAACGGAGATTGGTTTGTATATTCAAAAAAACAAGCTAATGTAAATGGTAGTGTCAAATTTAAAAGTGTTTGTTTGAAACCTACTAGTCTTTGTGTAGGAAATAAAGTAATCTCTAGAACTTGGACTGTAACCGATGCATGTGGAAATAAAACAACTTCAACTCAAACTATCAAAATTATAGATGCTAGTTCTCCAACTTGGATTACTGGTGCAGATGCTTTAAATACTTCTATCGAATGTAATAATCCAGAAGCTTTGGCTAATGCTCAATCTCTAAGTCCAATAGCTAAAGACAATTGTGATACGGATGTTTCCAATATCACTAAAGTAAGCGGTGCGTTTGTTTCTTCTTCTGAATGTGCCAATGCAGGAACTTATACCAACACTTGGACGGTAAATGACGATTGTGGAAACACTTCGGCTGTATTTACTCAAGTAATCACGATTCAAGATACAACAGCTCCTACTTGGTCTACTTTAGCAACAGCTTTAAACACTACGGTAGAATGTAGCGATGCTGAAGCTTTGGCAACAGCCCAAGCTGCTTTCCCTGCTGCTACTGATTTATGTGATACGGATGTTTCCAATATCACTAAAGTAAGCGGTGCGTTTGTTCCTTCTTCTGAATGTGCCAATGCAGGAACATATACCAACACTTGGACGGTAAATGACGATTGTGGAAACACTTCGGCTGTATTTACTCAAGTAATCACGATTCAAGATACAACGGCTCCAACTTGGTCTACTCTAGCAACTGCTTTAAACACTACGGTAGAATGTAGCGATACTGTAGCTTTGGCAACGGCCCAAGCTGCTTTCCCTGCTGCTGCTGATTTATGTGATACGGATGTTTCCAATATCACTAAAGTAAGCGGTGCGTTTGTTGCTTCTTCTGAATGTGCCAATGCCGGAACTTATACCAACACTTGGACGGTGAATGACGATTGTGGAAACACTTCGGCTGTATTTACTCAAGTGATTACGATTCAAGATACAACAGCTCCTACTTGGTCTACTTTAGCAACAGCTTTAAACATTACGGTAGAATGTAGCGATGCAGAAGCTTTGGCAACAGCCCAAGCTGCTTTCCCTTCTGCTGCTGATTTATGTGATACGGATGTTTCCAATATCACTAAAGTAAGCGGTGCGTTTGTTGCTTCTTCTGAATGTGCCAATGCTGGAACTTACACTAACACTTGGACGGTAAATGACGATTGTGGAAACACTTCGGCTGTATTTACTCAAGTGATTACGATTCAAGACACAACGGCTCCAACTTGGTCTACTCTAGCAACTGCTTTAAACACTACGGTAGAATGTAGCGATGCTGAAGCTTTGGCAACAGCCCAAGCTGCTTTACCTACTGCTGCTGATTTATGCGATACGGATGTTTCCAATATCACTAAAGTAAGCGGTGCGTTTGTTCCTTCTTCTGAATGTGCCAATGCAGGAACTTATACCAACACTTGGACGGTAAATGACGATTGTGGAAACACTTCGGCTGTATTTACTCAAGTGATTACGATTCAAGACACAACTGCTCCGATAATTAATACAGCTGCTTCAAATATAACTGTTGAATGTGATAGTCAAGGGAATCAAAATGCAATTGCTGATTGGTTATCTAATAACGGAGGAGCAACTGCATCTGATAATTGTTCAGATGTAACTTGGTCTAATAATTTTAGTACACTTTCTAATGATTGTTCAACTGCAGTAACTGTACTATTTACAGCAAAAGATGCATGTGGAAATAGTTCTACAACGTCAGCTACATTTAGTGTAAAAGACACTACTGCCCCTATAGCTCCTGAAGCTCCAGCAACGATAACCTTAGCTTGTGCTACAGATGTTCCTGTATCAACAACACTTACAGCTATTGATAATTGTAATGGTGAAATCACAGCTGAGGGAATTGATGTTATTGCTCAAGGTGATTGTCCTAACTCATTTGTTATTACGAGAACTTGGACATTTACTGATGCTTGCAGCAATTCCTCTTCAACTTCACAAATCATTAATGTAATTGATACAACTGCTCCAGTAATCAGCGCACTACCTGAAATATCAACTATCTCTTGTCCTACAACGCCTGAATTTACTCAAGCCATTGCAACTGATAATTGTGGTTCAACTGTTACTTTGACTTTCGCTGATGTAACGACAAACGGTCAATGTGCTGGTTCATATTCTGTAACTAGAACTTGGACTGCGACTGATGCTTGTGGAAATGCTTCAACAGCTACACAAACCATAAACGTCCAAGATACAGCTGCTCCAGTTATTGCTGTATTACCGGAAACATCAACTATCTCTTGTCCTGCAACACCTGAATTTACTCAAGCCATTGCAACTGATGGATGTGGTTCTACTGTAACTTTGACTTTCGCGGATGTAACTACAAACGGTCAATGTGCTGGTTCATATTCTGTAACTAGAACTTGGACTGCTACTGATGCTTGTGGAAATACTTCAACAGCTACACAAACAATAAACGTTCAAGATACAGCTGCTCCAGTTATTGCTGCATTACCTGAAACATCAACTATCTCTTGTCCTGCAACGCCTGAATTTACTCAAGCCATTGCAACTGACGGATGTGGTTCTACTGTAACTTTGACTTTTGCAGATGTAACTACAAACGGTCAATGTGCTGGTTCGTATTCTATAACTAGAACTTGGACTGCGACTGATGCTTGTGGAAATGCTGCTTCGGCTTCACAAACCATAAACGTTCAAGATACAACTGCTCCAGTTATTGCTACGTTACCTTCTGCTTCAACTATCTCTTGTCCTGCAATGCCTCAATTTACTCAAGCCATTGCAACTGACGGATGTGGTTCAACTGTTACTTTGACTTTCGCGGATGTAACCACAAACGGTCAATGTGCTGGTTCGTATTCTATAACTAGAACTTGGACTGCTACTGATGCTTGTGGAAATGCTTCAACAGCTACACAAACTATAAACGTTCAAGATACAACTGCTCCAGTTATTGCTGCGTTACCTTCAGCTTCAACTATCTCTTGTCCTGCAACACCTGAATTTACTCAAGCCATTGCAACAGACGGATGTGGTTCTAATGTAACTTTGACTTTTGCGGATGTAACTACAAACGGTCAATGTGCTGGTTCGTATTCTGTAACTAGAACTTGGACTGCTACTGATGCTTGTGGAAATACTTCAACAGCTACGCAAACAATAAATATAGTAGACACTGTTGGTCCTACAACTGCTACTCAATTCAGTTCAACTGTTAATGTGAATTGTGATGCAATTCCAGCTAAACCTGAACTTGTATTTGTTGATAATTGTTCTACAGTTTCACCGGCTATTTTTACTGAAAACATCATAAACAGAACCGAAAATTCTTATTCAATCGTAAGAAAATGGTCTGTAGCTGATGCTTGTGGAAATGTATCTGAGTTTACTCAAATCATCAATGTTACAATTCCTAATAGTGTTGTAACAATAAGCAGTTCAATTTGTAATGATGGAGAAATCACAACGACGAATCTAAATGATTTATTACCGGTAGGAACTCCAACAAACGGAACTTGGGTAGATGTAAATAACTCAGGTGGTTTACAAGGAAGTACTCTTGATGCTGCTGGGCTTTCGGTTAGAGATTATACATTTGAATATAAAATTAATGATGCAACTTGCCCTAGAACAATAAGAATTACAATGACAGTGAATACTGGTTGTGGTGGTATTGTATTAGCTTGCGGAACTGTATTAGTTCATAATGCCTTCTCTCCAAATGGTGACGGAATTAATGAAAAATTCATAATCGATAATATTGACGATACTGTTTGTTACCCAGAAAACACCGTAGAGATTTACAACCGTTGGGGTGTATTGGTTTATGAAACAAAAGGATATAATAATGCAAGTAATTCATTTGATGGAATTTCTGGTGGTAGATCAACTGTTCAACAATCTTCTGGTTTACCAACAGGAACTTACTTCTATATTTTAAATTATACATCTGTTGATAATGATGGAAAAATCATAACCAATAAAAAAGACGGATATTTATACTTAACAAAATAATTAATCTTGTACCTGAGGACAAAAAAAGTTCTCAGGTTTAATAAAAATAATATCTTTAGGCCGATTTTACAGAATGATTATCCCTAAAGAAATTTATCAAACCGACCTGCCGAATTCTTATAAATGAGTTCGATAGATAATTTAAAATAATAAATATCTACTATGAAAACAAAATTATTTTCTTTCGTTTTGATGTTTACAGCCTTTGTAAGTTATGCGCAACAAGATGCTCAATTTACTCAATACATGTACAACACAATCAATATTAATCCCGCTTATGCTGGGTCAAGAGGTGCTTTAAGTATTTTTGCGCTACACCGTACACAATGGGTAGGACTTGATGGTGCTCCAGTTACTAATGCAGCTTCTGTCAATACTCCTCTCAACGAAAGTAATTTAGGTTTGGGAGTATCGATTATAAATGATAAAATTGGGCCTACTACTGAAAACACGATTTCAGCTGATTTATCATACACCGTCCCTACTTCTGAAACCTTTAAATTATCTTTTGGAATCAAAGCAACTGCTAACTTTTTTAATTTGGATGTCAACCGATTAAATCCTGTTGACGATGATCCTAGTCTGCATGATTTCAATAATAAATTTACGCCTAATATTGGAGCGGGTGTTTATTTACATTCTGATAAAGCTTATGTTGGGTTTTCAATCCCCAATTTCATCGAAAGCAACCGTTATGATGATAATGAAGTAGCTATTTTTAAAGAAAAAATTAATTACTATTTAATGGCAGGTTATGTCTTTGATTTGAATGAATCTATAAAATTTAAACCCGCATTATTAACAAAAGTTGTTGCAGGTGCGCCGCTTCAATTGGATGTATCAGGAAACTTTATGTTCAGTGATAAATTTGTTGTAGGTATAGCGTATAGATGGTCTGCTGCTGTAAGTGCGATGGTTGGATTTCAAGTTTCTGACGGAATGTATATAGGATATGGTTATGACCATGAAACCACTAATTTAAATAACTATAATTCCGGTTCCCATGAAATATTTTTACGTTATGAAATATTTAAAAATAATGGTAAAATTACAACTCCAAGATTCTTCTAGAAATTAAGACTATGAAAAAATTTATATTCTTTTACATAACAATAATAAGTCTTGTTTCTTTTAAAGGAAATGCACAAGATGCAAAATTTTATGTAACTGATAAAATAAGTGACAAATATGCTTATATAGATGTTCTTAAAACCTATGAAAGAATTGCTGAAAAAGGGTATAAATCAGTAGATTTATTTAAAAAACTTGGAGATTCCTATTACTCAAATGCAGATTTTGACAAAGCTGCTAAATGGTATTGTGAATTATTTGCCATAAGCAATGATTTGGAACCTGAATATTATTATCAATATGCTAAGAGTTTACTGTTTATTGGTCAAGATGATAATGCCAATCAAATACTGGAAAAATTAAAACAAAAATCAGGGGCAATAAAAGAGAAAAAAAATCGAAAATAACGATAAAATCACAACTCCAAAATTCTTCTAAAAACAATTATTATGAAAAAAAATATACTCCTTTACATAACAATAGTAAGTGTTTTTTCTATTAACATTTATTCCCAAAAAACAAAATTGGCTACTGCCGATAAAAAGTATGACGGCTATGCTTATGTAGATGCCATCAAAACCTATGAAAGGGTTGCTGAAAAAGGATATAAATCTGCAGATCTGTTTAAAAAGTTGGGGAATGCTTACTACTTTAATGCTCAATTCGATAAAGCAGCTAAATGGTATGGTGAATTATTTACTATGGATACCTCCAATTTAGAACCGGAATATTATTATCGTTATGCCCAATCTTTAAGAGCAATGGACCAAAATGATAAGGCTAATGAGATGATGGAGTTATTCAACCAAAAATCAGGTAACGATACCAGAGGGAAACTATTTAAAAAAAATACCAACTATTTAGAAGCTATAAAAGCGAATTCCGGAAGGTATAAAGTTGAAGATGCCGGAATAAACTCTATGTATTCTGATTATGGAACTGCACTATATTCGAATAAATTAGTGTTTGCTTCAGCAAGAGATACCGGAAGTCTTGGACAAAGAAAACACAAATGGACCAATCAGTATTTTACAAACTTGTACACAGCTGATTTAGGAGAAGACATGACGCCAGGTGCTGCGAAAAAGTTTGATGGAACCATAAATTCGAAGTTTCATGAATCTACGCCTACTTTTAGTAGTGACGGAAAGACTATGTACTTTACCCGAAACAACTATCTCGATGGTAAAAAAGGAAAAGATGGAAATAAAATTACTTTAATAAAAATATACAAAGCCACTTTAGAGAATGACAAATGGGCAAATGTAACCGAACTGCCTTTTGATAGTGATAATTACAGTACTGCACATCCTGCATTAAGTCCTGATGGAAAAACATTGTATTTTGCCTCTGATATGCCTGGAACTTTAGGACAATCTGATTTGTTCAAAGTAAAGATAAACGAAGATGGTACTTTTGGAACCCCTGAGAATTTAGGCAATACTATTAATACTGAAGGAAGAGAAACCTTCCCTTTTATCAATGATGAAAATGAAATTTACTTTGCATCAGATGGACATCCTGGACTTGGAGGTTTAGATGTATTTATGTCTCGAATAAATACTGATGGCACTTTTAGTGAAGTTCAAAATGTGGGTGCTGATGTGAACTCTCCTAAAGATGATTTTGCTTATTTAATCGATACAAAATCAAGAAGAGGATTTTTTACTTCTAATAGAGACGGTGGTCAAGGTTATGACGACATCTATAAATTTTTGGAAACAAGAAGGCTGATTTGTGAACAACTGCTGTATGGTGAAATCACCGATATAAAAACAGGTGAAGTACTTGCTAATGCAAAAATCACCTTATACGATAGTCAATTTAAGGTTATCAATTCTGCTACTTCAGATGAGAAAGGAAAGTACAGCTTTACCGTTGAATGTGGAAAGACGTACAATGTAAGAGCTGAAAAACCAGAATACGCAACCAAAGAAGAAAAAATAACGATCTCCGCAACAACAGGAAAAACATATTTACCTATTGCTTTAGAAAAAGAAATATGCAAAGTAGCTGTTGGTGATGATTTGGGTAAATGTTTTGGTATCAAAATGATTTATTTTGATTTAGACAAATCCAACATCAGACCAGAAGCGGCTCTGGATTTAGAAAAAATATTAGATGTATTAAATCAGAACCCAACAATGAAAATTGATATCCGTTCGCATACTGACAGCAGACAAACCTTCAAATACAATGAAGCGCTATCTGAAAGAAGAGCTGCATCAACCATCAAATGGTTAGTTAAAAATGGTATTGATGCAAACAGATTAACTGGTAAAGGATACGGTGAAACTCAACTGGTAAACAAATGCGCTGATGATGTTATTTGTACCGAAGACGAACATCAACTCAACAGAAGAAGCGAGTTTATTATTACAGCGTTGTAATATTATTTATCATAAAAATTTAAAAGGCTGCCTTTATCAGGCAGCCTTTTTTGTACACCATCACTTTCTTAAATAATGAATTACGATACAAACTAGGTATAATTTGTTTCACTCTTAGAGCTTAATCAATCTTCCAGAGTTAACTAAAACCCAACCTATAATTACTCAAAACAAAAAAGTCCAATGAAAATTATTTCATTGGACTTTTCTATTCAAACAACCAAATTAAAATTAGCTATACGTTTATTAATTATCTTTCAAATACCTGATAAATATAAAAGGCTGTCTTTTGGGGATAAGACAGCCTTTTAGTTTAAAAAACAAACTCTAACTATATTTTTGCGAAAATATTAGTGTAATACTTTCTACCATTTGCAGGATTTTCTTTAATTGCAATTCCAAAATGAGTATGATCACCTTCGATATTAGCTTTGTGAGTAGGACTTGCTAACCAAGCACTTAAAACTGCCTCAGGAGTATTGTAATTGTAAGCTATATTTTCACTTACAGTTTTAGCTCCTAAAGTTTTGATTATATTTTCAGAACGAGCAACAAAATCATTATGATTAACTACATTATTTGCAATCATGTAATTGTCATGTTCTTCTGACTTGAATGACATATGATTGATTTTTTCCAAAGGTTTTAATCCAACACTAATTCTGTGTTTATTGATTAAATCCATTGTTTCTAACTCAATAGAATTATAAGAATAACTTACTACTTTTTGTGCAGTTGCTTCAGTAGTTTGTGTCTCAGAATCATCTGAAGAACAAGAATTCATTGTACAAATAACAATAACAAGGAATATTGCGCGAAGTAATTTTATTTTCATAATATAGTAGTTTAAGTTTAAAGTAGATTGTGGGGCAAACTTCTTTAATAAATAAATAATATGTTCTTATTTCTTATTCAAACATACTTATTTTATCGTTAAACTACCAAAAAAAATCGACGAAATACACAATAAAAATATTTAAATATGTATTTTTCTTACATTATGGTGATAAGCGGTCGATTTTCCATGAAAAATCTTCTTGACTACTATATCTAATTCTGTCATGCAATCTATTAGGTCTTCCTTGCCAAAATTCTACCTCTAAAGGAGTCACAAGAAATCCTCCCCAATGTTTTGGTCTAGGAATAACCATACCATCAAAATCCTTTTCTAACTCTTTTAGATTTTCTTCTAAAAATTCTCTGGAAGGGACAATTTCACTTTGGTTAGAAACTATTGCGCCTAACTTGCTACCGTCAGGTCTGGATTCAAAATAATTATCTGAAATCGTTTCTGTAGTTTTATGGGCAATACCTTTGATAATAACCTGGCGTTCCATAGTGTGCCAAAAAAAAGAAAGACAAATTTTAGGATTTTGGGCAATAGCCCTACCCTTTTCTGAATTATAATTGGTATAAAAAATAAATCCTTCCTCATTAAATTTTTTCAACAAAACTACTCTGGCCTTTGGAAACCCATCTAATCCTATTGTAGATACCGTCATAGCGTTAACTTCGCTATCACCGCCAAAGTCCTCTACCTCATGAAACCACCTGTTAAAAAGGTTTATTGGGTCTTCAGGAATATTTGATTCTAATAGCTCACTCTTTTCGTAAGATTTTCTATAGTTACTTAAATCGTTCATGATTTTTATTTTAAGATTATTAGATATTTGAATGATTCAGTTTAAGAATATTCAAATACTAAATGTGAATTCGGATGAAATAAATTATTTTTTATTTAAAACTCAAAGCTTTTTCCATCATCTGCCAAAAGCACTTCCGGAAAAATAGTTGCGGCTTCTTCTTTAAAAAGGTCAATATTTTCATATCGAGTAGAATAATGCCCTAAAATTAATTGCTTTGCATTAGATTTCAAAGCAATTGTAGCCGCTTCTTTTGCTGTGGAATGCAAAGTCTTTTTAGCTAAATTTTCTTCTGATTGCAAGAAAGTTGATTCATGGTATAAAACATCAATATTTTCAATGATTGGAATCATAGCTTCATTATATGCGGTATCAGAACAAAAAGCATAATTTTTTGCAGGAATTGGATCAAATGTTAATTTATCATTTTCAATAACTCGACCATCTTCTAAAGTAATGTCTTTTCCGTTTTTTATTTTTTGATAATAACAGGTATCAATTTCATAATTTTGAACAGCATCCAGGTTAAGTTTTCTCGGTGCTGCTTTTTCTTGGAACAAAAACCCATTCGTATATACACGGTGCTTTAAAGGAATGGTTTTTACCAAAACTTTTTCATCTTCAAAAATTACTTCGCTTTCGTTGGATTCTAATTCATGAAAGAACAAACCATAATTAGTCCATGAATTAGACAATCTCAATTGTAACTTGATGATTTCTTGAATTCCCTTTGGACCATAAATATGTAAATCGGTAGTTCTGTTCAGTAAAGTAAAAGTAGATACTAATCCTATTAGTCCAAAAAAATGATCTCCATGTAAATGAGAAATGAAGATATGATTAATCTTAGAAAATCGGATTTTATTTTTCCGCAATTGTACTTGGGTTCCTTCTGCGCAATCAATCAGAAAAATTCTGTTTTTTATTTCTAAAATCTGTGAGGTTGGATTCGTAAATGTTCGGGGTGTAGCTGCATAGCAACCAAGGATTGTTAGTTTCAATTTTTAATTTCAATTTAAAAGTTAGGATAGAATTAAAAATTGAAAATTCACATTTCGTTATTTATAACCAAACTATAAACTATCAATATTCTTTTCCTTGTTGTATTTTCTAATTTGCAGCGCCATAGAAATCGCTAATAATAAATTGGCTACTATTCCCCAATAGCTACCTGAATACGTATTGATGAATACATTATATAGATTAACAAACAGTAAAATTACAAAGCATACTAATAAAATAATTCTAAAAATATGTACTCTTTTTTTGTTGTTATAAAAATCCATTTACTATTTTTAAAAGCCTAAATCTCTTTCAATCTCTTCCATTTCAATAATATCATGTGCTTCTAATAAAGAAGGAACAACGGTTAATTTTTCAGGAACCGCGTTATAATCAAAATCAGAAGTAACTATAACAAATGATTTTTTAGCTTTTTTATGAACTTTTGATAAAGGCATAAATAATTTCATATTACCCGCCGGTAAATCTTTGTAAAGCAAAAGATCTATGATTAGATTATGCTTTTCAAATGTCTTGTATTGATGAGTAACCTTCATTAAAAAAGAGGTAAAATCACCTTGCGTATCTCTAATGCTAATTGTGTGTCCTTTTTGATCTACTTTCATCTTTTTAATTTCTAAGTCTACTCAAGGTAGAGAATTTATAAATAGCTAATTTACAAAGTTTTATATTAAATTACTGAATTTTTGATGCCAAAAGATAAATTACGGCCATTCTAATTGCAACACCATTTTCAACTTGGTTTAAAATCACCGATTGTTGTGAATCAGCCACCTCACTGGTAATTTCGACACCACGATTGATTGGTCCCGGATGCATAATTATGATTTCTTTATTTAGGGAGTCCAAAATCGTTTTATCAACTCCATATTGTTGAGCATACTCTCTTGTAGATGGAAAATAATTCACATCCATTCTTTCGTTTTGCACGCGTAACATATTTGCCACATCGCACCATTCGAGCGCTTTTATCAAATTAGGTTCTACTGTAACACCTAGCGATTCAATGTATCTTGGAATCAACGTTTTTGGTCCGCAAACTTTTACTTCAGCTCCTTGCATTTGCAACGCATATATATTTGACAAGGCCACTCTGGAGTGCAAAACATCACCTACAATAACTACTTTTTTTCCGGCTACTTCGCCTAGTTTTTCTCTAATCGAATAACTGTCTAGTAAGGCCTGTGTAGGATGCTCATGTGCGCCATCTCCTGCGTTTACAATGCTGGCTTTTACGTTTTTGGAAAGAAAATAAGCAGCACCTGGATTAGCATGTCGCATTACCACCATATCTACTTTCATCGAAAGTATATTATTAACAGTATCTATTAGAGTTTCCCCTTTCTTGACTGAAGATTGTGCTGCCGAAAAGCTAATAACATCGGCAGATAAACGTTTTTGTGCTAATTCAAAAGAGAGTTTTGTTCTGGTGCTATTTTCGAAAAAAATATTGGCAATGGTAATATCTCGTAAGGAAGGTACTTTCTTAATTGGTCGATTGATAACTTCTTTAAAATGATCGGCTGTTTCAAAAATTAGGTCAATATCATTCTTGTTGATGTATTTTATTCCTAATAAATGATTTACGCTTAATTCTTTCATTTCTTTTTACGATTATTAGTTTTTAATGTTAGACTTTTAAACAAATCAGTATCTAACTTGTAATTAAATATACACCATCTTCACCTTCATTTTCTGCCCAGCTCACTTTTACTTTTTCGTTATTTATGGCATCTACCTGTCTTCCTCTATAATCCGGTTGAATCGGTAAATTGCGGCTAAAACGTCTGTCAATCAAAACTAGAAGTTCAATTTCTGAAGGTCTTCCAAAAGATTGAATGGCTGTCAAAGCGGAACGAATACTTCGTCCTGTAAATAAAACATCATCAATGAAAATAACTTTTTTGTTTTCAACGATAAAATTAATCTTGGTTTTATTAGCTTCTAATGGCTTATCTGTTCTTCGAAAATCATCTCTGAAAAAAGTAATATCCAAATAGCCCAATTGAATTTCAGGTGTTTGGTATTCTTTTTCTAATATTTCTTTCAAACGTTCTGCTAAAAAAACGCCTCTTGGTTGAATACCTACTAAAATAGTGTCTGAAAAATCTAAGTGTTTTTCAATTAATTGACAGGCCAAACGATGTAATATGATAGTAACTTCTTTTGCAGTAAGTAATACTTTTTGACTCATTGTAAAGTGTGTTGTTTGGTTTTGCAAATATACGAATTCCGATTTATGATTTTATAATTATAAAGAGAGAAAATAGAGTCATTTTTTATTTACCCCATGAAATCCAGGTAGCTTTATGCCAAATAGTTTCTAAAGGTCCTTGTTTATGGGTTTTAAGCCACCAGGTGCAAAATAACAATTGGATAATAAATAACACAATACCTATCAATAAACAATATGTTGCTCCCGTATATTCAAAAAGTCCTAATCCGTATCGATAATAAATAAAGGAACCAATCATAGATTGCATGATGTAATTAGTCAAACTCATTTTTCCAAAAGGAATAAGCCTAGACAATACTTTATTAACAGAATCCTTTTGATACAACAAAACAAATCCTGAAACGAGAACTAACATAAATGCTACGTTTGACCAAGAAGCAAATATAATAGTGAGTTTATTAGATAACGTTACTCTGGCTATAACATCTACCGTATGCGTCTTTAATACAAATAATGGTATAAATAAAATACTCGAGTAAAGTAATACTTTTTTCCAAAACTGCTGGTTTGCATCGGTTGCATTAAAAAGTTGTTTTCGACCCAGTAACATTCCAAACATAAATAAAGCCGGAGCCTGAAAAAACCTTCCATTTTCCCAAGACCATAATAGAGAAGCGATTTTTCCTAATGTCAAGTTTCCAACTACATAATCTACGAAAGAACCATTTTTCATATAAAGTGCAATACTTTCATAATATCCAGTTGATACGTTAGGCGGCGCTATATAATCCGGATTCAGTATATAATAAATACACCTTCCCCATTCTAAAGGTTGCAGCATCAAGATAACAGCCGTAATAAAAATAGCTTTGTTACTCCAGTTAACAACCGGTATCAATAAAAGCCCAAGAAAAGCATATAAAGTCAGAATGTCTCCTTGATAAAATGCTGTATTTATAAGTCCAAAAACTAATAATAGCATCATGCGCCAAAAAAATCGACCACGGAAATCATTCCCTTTTTTAGCTTGATTATCATTTTGAATGTAAAAACTAAACCCAAAAAGAAGCGCAAAAATGGCATAAGACTTTCCTCCAAAAAGAAAGAATAAAGTATCCCAAATTATTTTATCCAAAGCTACAAGCCAAGCTGGAAAATTTTCCGGTAAATAATAATATTCAAAATGTTCTACATTATGAAGTAACATAATTGACATAATTGCAAAACCACGTAAGGCATCAACTACGTCTATCCGAGGAGTTTTTAAATTGAAAGTAATGTTGGTCATATCAATAGCTCGGTTTAAATAGTAATAATAAAAATCAAAAATATATTTTTTTACATAAATAGTCGTTTAAAAAATATTTTTAAAGGTGCATTTTGTGATTTTTTTTAAAACTATTAAAAAATTTTACAATAAACAGTAGAAATTATATAACAAATTAGCCTCTTGATTTAGTAATTTTATATTTCAATTTAAAGATAAAAATCATGCAAAAGAAACTAACCAGAATATTAATGCTTTTAGTAGTATTAGTATCATTTACAAGTTGTTCAATTATAGAAGGTATATTTAAAGCGGGAGTTGGTGTAGGTATTTTTATTGTCATTGCAGTACTAGCGATTATCGCATTTATTGTAAGTAAAATTTTCAACAGAAATAAATAAAAACTGAATGTCGTATCATTAATTATTTCTAGTTAATTATTGAATACTTTACATTCTACAAAATAAAGCTATCCAGAAAGTAATTTTTGGATGGCTTTTTTATTACTCTATTTTTTATTCTTAAATACTTTTTTCAAGTGGTAAACAAATATTGCAATAATAATTAGTCCTAAATATCTTATAAATTTTTAATTTCAAATGCCTTTAATCGTTTTTACGAATCCGTTCATAGAATAAGTCAACTAACATTTTTTTGTAGCACTATTTTTAATAATTTAACAAAAATTTTAACAATTTAAAAATATAAATATGAAAAAAATTGCCCTAAAATCTAAAGTCTTTTTGAAATTTTCTTACCTACTTATCTTTTTTACTGTATTGCATTCTTGCCAAACAGAAGAATTAACGACAACAACATCTGAAGCTGCAAATAACAAAAATGCAAGTAACACATTAAAAACTGCAGCTCCTGTTTCAACTAAAATATCTAACGGAAATTGTAGTATTGATTGCATTAAAGCTGACGGTCCTTACTTTAAAACTTCTGAACAACAAATTGTAACTTGGGGTGGGCCTAATAATGACAAGTTCAGTAAAACAGTAAACATTGAGTATTACAATACTACTACTGATTTTATTTTGAAAGTAAAAAGTTCTAATGGATGGAGCGATTTGGTAATCAATGGTGTTTCATCATGGACAACAGGTCCTGTTGCTGAAAATACATGGGGAACTTTAGTTATTCCGCTAAGTTCAGGTTGGAAAGCTTGTGACATTAAGAGTTTTGCATTACAAATTGCAGGAAATGGACCTCAAGCCGTTTTTAATGTAAACTATAGCCTTTTTGGTATATGTACTGATTGTGTAACTTCATTTACAGCAGAAGCTATTTCGTGTGGTCAATCTCGTGAGGCAGTTTACACGTTTAAATCGGATGCTGATTTATCCTATTTTAAAATCCAAGGTGGATTGACTAATTTCACTGGAGCTAATGCTGTTGTAACTGTTACTGGCGGTACTAATACAACAACTACACAATCTACACCTGGTGGAAGTTCAAACAGAATAATAAAAGTTGAAGGAGGTATCGCTAAATGTTCAGAAGTAACAATCAGAGTAACTTGGAATTCTACTAATACTGGTGGTACAATTACCGGAAGTTGGTCTGTATCAACAAATAATCCAAATGTTGCACCTGCGCCTATTCTTGGTTTAACTTGTAATTAGAAATAATCAATTCAACAATATTGACATAATAAAAAAGGCGATTGTTTCAAAACAATCGCCTTTTTCTATTTGAATTTATTATTTAAGAATACATCTTAACTCTCAATTCTTGTACTTTTTCATCATCAAGATAATCATCAAAGGTCATGTAACGGTCAATCGCTCCATTTGGTGTCAATTCGATAACTCTATTGGCAACCGTTTGAGAGAATTCATGATCATGAGTGGTGAAAATCACAGATCCTTTGAAGTTTTTCAATGAATTATTAAACGCTGTAATAGACTCTAAATCTAAGTGATTCGTTGGTTCATCAAGCATTAAAACATTCGCTCTTTCCATCATCATTCGAGACAACATACAACGTACTTTTTCTCCTCCTGATAATACTCTACAGGTTTTTAAAGCTTCTTCTCCTGAGAAAATCATTTTCCCAAGGAAACTACGAATATTTACTTCATCACGCTCTTCTTCAGTTTTTACCCATTGACGCAACCAATCTACAAGAGAATAGTCACTCTCAAAAAAGGAATGATTTTCTACTGGTAAATACGCTTGGTTTGTAGTAACTCCCCAATCATAAGTTCCTGAATCGGCTTTTTGGTTTCCATTTAAAATTTCATAGAAAGCTGTAGTTGCACGTGAATCTTTTGAGAAAAGAACAATTTTATCGCCTTTAGCCATATTCAAATCAACTCCTTTAAACAAAACATCACCATCAATTGAAGCACTTAGATTTTGCACATTCAAAATTTGATCTCCTGCTTCACGCTCTTGGTCAAAAATAATCGCCGGGTAACGACGACTTGATGGTTTTATCTCCGAAATATTCAACTTACTGATCATTTTTTTACGAGAAGTAGCTTGTTTTGATTTGGCCACATTCGCACTAAAACGACGAATAAATTCTTCTAATTCTTGTTTCTTTTCTTCGGCTTTCTTATTCTGTTGTGCACGTTGCTTAGCCGCTAATTGACTTGATTCATACCAGAAAGTATAATTTCCTGAATAATGATTGATTTTATTGAAATCAATATCAGAAATATGGGTACAAACTGAATCCAAAAAGTGTCTATCGTGAGAAACTACAATTACTGTATTCTCATAATTTGCCAAGAAATTCTCTAACCAAGCGATAGTTTCAAAATCCAAATCATTGGTAGGCTCATCCATAATAAGCAAATCTGGATTACCAAAAAGTGCTTGTGCCAAAAGTACTCGTACTTTTATTTTTCCTTCCAAATCTCCCATTAGAGTATAATGGTTATCTTCGGTAATTCCAAGATTCGATAACATCGATGCAGCATCAGAATCAGCATTCCAACCGTTCATTTCTTCAAATTGCACTTGCAATTCCCCTATTCTATCTGCATTCGAATCATTGTAATCTAAATACAAAGCATCCATTTCTTTTTTGATCGCATACAGGGTTTTATTCCCCATCATAACGGTTTCGAGAACGGTACTTTCGTCAAACATGTTGTGGTTTTGATTCAAAACCGACATACGTTTTCCAGGTTCCAAGTGAATATGTCCCGATGTTGGATCCATTTCACCTGCAATTATTTTAAGAAAAGTAGATTTTCCAGCGCCATTGGCTCCGATAACTCCATAGATATTACCGTGTGTGAAGGTAGTATTTACTTCGTCAAACAAAATTCGTTTGCCAAACTGAACTGATAAATTATTTACTGTTAACATGAATATTTATTTTATAAAATTTTTGCAAAAATACGAAAAAAATACGAATTTTTTTTATCCAAAAAAGCACATTTTCAGGAATTGTATTTCGCTTACGATTAAATGACTAATCAAAAAAAAACCTGACACAAAATGCCAGGTTTATAATATCATTTTCTTTAAAACAAACCTTTCTCCAAATCATTAAAGAAACTAATATTTATTCAAAATAAAATAAATCAAAATATAAATAACCAAACTCAATTTCAACAAACCTATTTTATTTTTGAACTTTCATTATTTGATTAGTTTTTTCAAACTATTATATACTGCCAATTCTACATCGGCATGTTTTTTTGAATTGCATTGTTCCAATAAATCATTCATTACCGATGAATTTAAAGATTGTTTTTTTTCAATTCCTGCTAGAAGTTGTTCTGATATAGCACTTAAGCTTTTTGACAATGGTAAAAGTGGTTGAACCAAGGGTGCATTGGCACTCAAATCAATCAATTTTGTATTCATATCCACCCATTTTTTTAAATAATTGATTACTGCTGTTTGATTTTCTGTGCTTTGATTCGCTAAATATTTATTTACTGCTGTATCAAAATCAAAAACATCTAAAGCATCAGCTGTACACGCATCCGCAAATAAAGTAAAAGGAGAATACATGCGATATTTTATTCCATGACTGTTGCGGGTATATATTTTTAAAGGTTCACAAACATTTGAAAAATCATTTAGAGCAACAGTTTCCTGATTATTACTTATGTTCCTTAAAATTACTTCCTTATTCCTTAGATGTGTAATGCCCAGCTCTTCTAACCTAAAAGAAACCGTTTTTAGTCTTTTATGAAGACTATTCATATCAGTAACATTTTCATTAGACCATAATCGTTCCGCAATAGCAGCAGTACGTGGCCAAATCCTTGAATCTATATTTAATGGTGTTGCAAGTTCGCTCCACATAGCCGCTTCACCACCCAAAATCCTTGCTTTTTCTTCAGGAGTCAGAATACTGTTTTTAGAGATTGGATCATTTTTATAATGACTTTCTACTCCTAACATTAAATCAATGTAATAACCATTTGACAAAACTGTTTGATAACCATTTTTAGCTGCTTTGATTAATGATCCTCCAGCCGAAAGCCCTTCATTAGTTCCTCTCCAGGCATGAATAATAGCATCTTTAGACATGTTCTCAGTCATTATTTCTTCCCAGCCCATTAATTTTTTGTTATGCTTTTTTAACATTGGAACCAGCTTCATGTTAAAGTAGGTTTGCAAATCATGATTATTGGCCAGTTTATTTTTCTTCTTGAATTCTTGAATTTTAGGATTTGCATCCCATTCTTTTCCATTATTTTCATCACCTCCAATATGAAAATAATCCCCTGGAAATAAAGGACAAACTTCATCAAAAATTTCACCTAACAATTGATACGTTTTGGGATTTATTGGGTCTAATGTTGCATCAAAGATTCCTGATCTTCTTTCAACTGCATAATTTGCAATTGCAATACTTTGCTTTTTACTCTCCACTGAATTCGATTGTAAATCCACCACTTTACTGCCTATTTCCGGATAAGCGGCAAGTATTGCAGATGCATGGCCTGGAACATCAATTTCAGGAACAACCATAATTCCTCTATCTCCTGCATATTTTACAACATTCTTGATTTCTTCTTGGGTGTAGAACTCTCCATCTGAAGCCATTTCTGTAAACTTTGGATGATTTTTCATTTCTATTCGCCATCCTTGATCATCTACTAAATGCCAATGAAAAACGTTCATTTTCATGGAAGCCATAGCGTCCAGATTTCTTTTGATTACTGCTACAGGTTGAAAATGTCTTGCTGCATCTATCATCAATCCTCTCCATGTAAATCGTGGAAAATCTGTAATTTCAACTGCTGGAAAATAATATGATTTACTATTATTTTGCAATAATTGCAATACTGTTTCTAATCCATGTAGGGCCCCTAAATCAGTAGTTGCAGTGATTTTTATTTTATTGGAATCAATACTCAGTTGGTAACTTTCATCTTCATACAATCCTATTTTTCCGCTGCGAACACAACTAATTTGTAATTGAGCCTCTGGATATTCGTTAATTTTTGTCGAAAAACCCTGCTCAAAAAACAAACCCGTCCTACCGTCTAATCTTCGTAAAAAATTAGTTGCACCTACAAAAATTCGAGGATTTGGATTACCGGTAATATTTACTTTAAATCCTTTGCTTAAAGCAAAAGTACCGGCAGTCAAATTTACATTTTGAGGCCAAGGCATCAGATCTAATTGTTCTTTTTGTATTTGAGCATTAGAAACAAAAGCAGAGAATAATAGGATTAGAATGAATTTCATGTTATTTATCCGTTTTATAAAGTTAATTTTTAATAGTCGAAACGCTTGAAAGCTTCGATAGCTTCATACTCCGCAAGACCTAGATTATCATATAATTTTGCTGTACTTTTATTTCGATCTTCAGCTCTTACCCAAAATTCTCTAGAATCGTTTCCTTGAAACATTACCCTGTCTTTTTGAGATTGATGGTACAAAATGGCGTGTCTTTTTAGTAAAACTTCATCTGGACTTAAAGGAACTGCCATATCAATTTCGTGAATATCCCATTCATGCCAAGCACCTCTATACAACCATAACCAACAATCATTCATGTAAGGCTCTGGTTTCAGTTGTTTCATTGCCGCAAAAATTGCATTCAAGCAAACTTCATGCGTTCCATGCGGATCAGCAAGGTCTCCAGCAGCAAAAACTTGATGGGGTTTAATTTTTGCAATTATAGCAGCAACTATGGCTACATCCTCAGTTCCTAATGGATTTTTCTTTATTTGTCCTGTTTCATAAAAAGGCAAGTCTAAAAAATGAATATTTTCATCTTTTAATCCAATATATCTTGTGGCAGCATACGATTCACGTCTTCTGATTAAACCTTTCAATTTTCGAACTTCTAATGAATCAATCTGGTTTTCTGTTTTGTTATTTAGAAAATTGATAACTGCTTTGAAATTAATTTTAGTTTCATCCGCACCAATAAAATCGTTACAAACTTCGGCAAATTTTAAAGCTTCATCATCAGTAACGGCTATATTTCCTGAAGTTTGATACACCACATGAACATCATGTCCTTGTTTGATCAATTTTGAAAAAGTTCCTCCCATAGAAATTACATCATCATCTGGATGCGGACTAAAAAGGATTACTCTTTTCTTAGCTGGATTAGCGCGTTCCGGTCTGTATGTATCATCCGTATTCGGTTTTCCACCTGGCCATCCAGTTATCGTATGTTGTAATACATTAAACATATTGATATTTAAATCGTAAGCGGAGCCTTCTAAAGCTAAAAGATCAGACATACCATTATTATTGTAATCCCTGTCGGTTAGTTTTAAAATTGATTGATCTGTTTTTTGGCACAGCCAAACAATCGCTTTACTTTTTAACTCTTGTGTCCAAATACATTCTCCCACTAACCATGGCGTTTTGAATCGGGTTAATTCAGAAGCTGCCGATTGGTCTAAAACAAAAGTTGTATTGGTATGATTTTGCAAAAAAGTAGCAGGAACTTCAGAACTAATGTCTCCTTGAACGGTTCTTTTTATAATATCGGCTTTATTTTGTCCCCAAGCCATCAATACAATTCTTTTAGACCTTAGAATCGTAGAAACACCCATCGTAATAGCTCTTTTAGGAACATTATCAATACCATTAAAGTCTGATGAAGCATCTACTCTGGTGATATGATCCAAAGTAATTATTCGAGTTCCTGAATTGATATGCGAACCCGGCTCATTGAAACCAACGTGACCTGTACGCCCAATTCCTAATAATTGAAAATCAAGTCCACCTGCATTTTTTATTTTCATTTCATAATCAATGCAATATTGATTCAGTTCTTCGATAACTACCGTTCCTTCTGGAATATTTACATTTTCCGGATTGATATCAATATGATTAAAAAGATGTTGGTGCATGAAATAATGATAGCTCTGATTGTTCTCTTTTGTCATTGGATAATATTCGTCCAAATTAAAAGTGATTACATTACTAAAACTAAGACCATCTTCTTTATGCATTCGCACCAATTCTTCATATACTTTTATTGGTGAAGATCCTGTTGCTAAACCTAGAACACAAGGTTTATTTTCTTCTTGTTTGGATCTAATTAATTGTGCAATTTCCTGAGCGACAATAACAGACGCTTCTACTGAGTTTTTAAAAATTTCATTGTGGATTTTTTCAAATCTCGTTTCTTCAAATTTACCGGCACTTTTATAGCTGATGTCAGGTTTAATTTCTAAAGCACTTTTCATTTTATTTTTATTTATTCGATTTAATTACTTCGTTGATATTAATTGTTTTAATCTAAGTATAAAATTAAATAAAACGCTTTTCCTGAGAAAATAATTTATACCAACGGTAGCTTATTTTAAACCAACGACACAATTTTGTCAACAACGCGTTTTTCAACTGCAACAATTATGAGTTTTTCTTATCAATTTGCATATTTTTGATATTTTTATTTAAAAAGATTTTTAGTGTCAAATGATTTAAGTCCCATAAAAATCACTTTCTTTAAAAATGGTTACTCCAAAAGATAATTCCAACAAAAAATGAAGCATACCAACGAGGAAAAATTCGATAGCAAACTTCAAAATCATTTTTGGTTTTGGGGATTGTTTTTTTTGATGAACTTTCTACGATGGGGAGCGTATTTCAATGATTATGAATATTCTTTTAAATCTAATGTTTTAGAATTTTCGCTACATATTCCATTAGTCTATTTCAATTTATTTATTCTTATTCCCCGCTATATATTAACATCAAAATATTATAAGTATACAGTTGCTTTACTTTTTAGTTTAATGATCATCTACTTATTAAAAACAGGATTAACCTATTACATTATTTCTGAGGATATTTGGCCAGAAGCTAATAGAGACTACAAACCATTTGACATCAATCATATTGTAGCTGTTTGCATTGGTGAGTTATATGTAGTGGCGATTGCTTCATCCATTTATCTTACCCAAATTTGGCTCAAAGAAAGAGAACGAAACAGAGCCATAATTGAGAATCAATCCAAGATGAAACTGAAGTATTTAAAGAATCAGATTCAGCCTCACTTTTTCTTCAATACCCTGAACAATTTATACGCATTGTCACTGGAATCTTCTAATAAAGTTCCCGATGTAATTATAAAGTTGTCAAAATTGATGGAATATGTATTATATGATATCGAAGACACTAAATTTGTACCATTAATAAACGAAATAGATTATATTCAAAATTATATTGAAATTGAAAAACTCCGTTTTGAAAATGTAGAGGTAAGTATAAACCTAAAATCAAACATTGATGAAGTCAAAGTACCGCCATTACTGCTGATTTCCTTTGTGGAAAATGCCTTTAAACACGGTGGAGTAAATAATAACAATATTAAAATAAAGATAAATTGTAAAATTATTGATGGATACATACTTGATTTTGAAATGCTGAATAATTTTGTACTTTCACCAGATTTTAAAGAAAAAAAAGGAATTGGATTAACGAATACTAAGAAGAGATTAAAGTTAATTTTCAAGAAAGAATATAAATTAGAACAACAGGTAAAGTTCAATTTTTATATCATCCGCTTACAAATACCGCTATCTAATGAAGATTAAATGTGTTTTGATTGACGACGAACCATTAGCCATGAAAGTATTGCAGAATTATTTTAATAATTTTGCCGACTTTGAAATTACTGGTACATTCAATAATGCACTGGAGGCTCTAGAATTTATAAACAGCAACTCTGTCGATGCGGTTTTTTTAGATATTAATATGCCAATGATGACCGGTTTTGAATTGATTCGATTGATAGAATACAAGACCAAAATTATTATCACGACCGCCTTTAGAGAATTTGCTGCCGAAAGTTACGATTTAGATGTTTTAGACTATTTAGTAAAACCAATACCCTTACCAAGATTTATAAAATGCATTCATAAGATTGAAGCCGATTTCAATTTAAAAAACAATATCAAAATTGAACCGCATAAAATTGAGCCACATATTTTTATCAAAGTAGATAAGAAAATGGTCAAAATAACCATCGATGAAATCCTGTTTATTGAAGGAATGAAGGAATATATAAAGGTAGTTACAACGGATAAAACTTATATTACCCACAAATCATTGACCTCTTTATCCGAAGAATTACCTGCTGATAGGTTCATGCGCATCCATAAATCGTACACTATAGCCATTGATAAAGTAAAATCAATCGAAGGCAACAGGATACAAATCCTTTCTTACACGCTACCAATTGGTAGAAATTACACCAAAGATGTAAAAAGTAAAATTTTAGAGTAAATTCCATTTCAATATTTTTATTTGAAAAAGCAAAAACTTCGAAAAAAAAGCATCGTTTTTTAACAAAAAGTGATTATTCTATAATTCTAACAATATTTATTCTAAATAATTTTTTTTTAATTTACTTAACAAATATATTTACGGTCTTGCAGCTATAAATGTAATTAACTTAATCATTAACCAATTTAAAATTATGAATTCAGAACAAACAAAGTCTAACAATTCCGCACTTTATACGCTCATTACCGTATTTTTCTTTTGGGGATTTATTGGAGCATCAAACGGTATTTTTATCCCTTTTTGTAAAGCCAAGTTTGGCTTAGATCAATTTCAAAGTCAACTTATAGATTTTGCTTTTTACGGAGCATATTATATTGGAGCATTACTTTTATTTATTTTTAGCAGCATCGCAAAAAAGGACATTTTAAATGCTTGGGGATTCAAGAAAGGAATTATTTACGGACTATTGATTAGTACATTTGGAGCTGTATTAATGATCTTAGCTGTAACACAGGGAAGTTATTTATTTATTTTAGGAGCTTTATTTATAGTTGCATTAGGCTTTTCACTACAACAAACTTCTGCACAACCATTTGCTGCTTCTTTAGGAGAAGCACATACTGCTTCAAGCAGATTGAATCTTGCTGGAGGAATCAATTCATTAGGAACTACAATAGGACCAATAGTTGTTTCTATTGCCTTGTTTGGTGTTGTTGCCGGAGTAAATATTGAAGAATTTGCTCAAAAAGAAAACTCATTGGATTCAATGAGAATATTATATGTATTTGTTGGAGGTTTATTTTTATTAGCTGCAGCATTATTTCATTTTTCTAAAAAATTGCCTGCAGGTAAAAGTGACTCTACTTTTGAAACAGCCAGCAAAGCAATGAAAACGCTTATTGCTATCACAGTAATTCTGGTAGCCATTTTTGCTTATATATTTTCTCGTTATGAAGATTCTGAATTTATCACTCGTTTCATCGAGAATAAAGAGAAGGATTATTTAGGTTTAGCCTTAACTGTGTCTACATTATTAGTTGTAGTTATCGGTTTATTTTTTGCCAATACTACAGCTCAGAAAAATCCTGAAGGTTGGGGTGCCATGAAATACCCACAATTAGTTTTGGGAATGTTAGCGCTTTTCGCTTACGTTGGTGTCGAAGTAACTATTGGAAGTAATCTTGGAGAATTATTGGTAACTGCTGATTTTGGTTCTATTTCTGGTCCAGCATTAGCACCTTATATGTCTATGTATTGGGGAAGTTTAATGATTGGTCGTTGGGCTGGAGCTATCACCGTTTTTAATCCATCATCTCAATTAAGAAAAATTTTACTTATCGTTGTTCCTTATGTAGCATTTGGAGTGGTATTGACTGCTAATGCAATTTCTGGACAAGATGTTACACCGTTATATGCTTACGCATTAGTAATTTTATTCCAAATTGCAGGTTTCTTTTTAGGGAAAGATCAACCATCAAGAACCTTAATGATTTTTGGTTTAATGGGACTGGTTGCCATGATAATTGGTTTATTAACTACTGGTACAACTGCTATTTTTGCTTTTATGAGCGGTGGTTTATTTTTAAGTATTATGTGGCCTTGTATTTTCTCATTGGCAATTGCCGGATTAGGAAAATATACATCACAAGGATCTGCATTCTTGGTAATGATGATTTTAGGTGGTGGAATTATCCCGCCACTACAAGGAAAACTTGCTGATATCATTGGAATTCATCCTTCTTATTTCATTCCAGTTTTGTGTTTTGCATTCATAGCATTCTACGGTTGGAAAGTAATTGGAATTTTAGAAAAACAAGGAATAGGAAAAGAAATAGAAGTTGGTGGAGGACACTAATTTCAACACAAACTAACCAAAACCAAACCAATAAAAAAACTCCCATTATGCTTAGCAAAATGGGAGTTTTTATTTACCGAAATCTCAAATCAAAAATCGTTACCCGAGCCTTAAAGGCGAACAGGCGAAGCAATCTGCAATCTCAAATCTATTTATTTCCTTTCTCGAAATCAGCAACAAACTGTGCCAATCCAATATCAGTCAATGGGTGTTTCAATAAGCCGTAAATGGCAGATAATGGACCAGTCATAACATCAGCACCTATTTTTGCACAGTTTACAATATGCATCGTGTGACGAACTGAAGCAGCAAGAATTTGAGTTTCATAACCGTAATTATCATAAATCAATCTGATTTCTTCAATCAAAGCCAAACCGTCTGTAGATACATCATCTAAACGACCAATAAACGGAGAAACATAAGTAGCACCCGCTTTTGCAGCCAATAAAGCCTGACCAGCAGAGAATACTAAAGTTACATTCGTTTTAATTCCTTTATCCGAAAAGTATTTAGCAGCCATAACTCCTTCTTTAGTCATAGGTAATTTCACCACGATTTGCTCATGTAAATCAGCTAATTCTTCTCCTTCTTTAACCATTCCTTCGTAATCCAAAGCATTTACTTCGGCACTTACATCACCATCAACTAGGTTACAAATGTCAACGTAATGTTTCAAAATGCTGTTTTTACCTGTGATTCCTTCTTTTGCCATCAATGATGGATTAGTTGTAACACCATCCAAAACGCCTAATGCTTGTGCTTCCTTAATTTGAGCTAAATTAGCCGTGTCAATAAAAAACTTCATAATATATCTATTTAATTGTGTGTTTTATAATTTGGGCATGACCCTTCGTAAAAAACTTCGGGTCGGGCTTTTCGCTGTATCTTTTTTGTTCCGCTTTTGCTTTGCACAGCGCCACAAAAAAGGATGCCGCTACAATCCCTCATGCATACGTAAATTCAAATACTTGACAGCCACTGGCGTTCTCCTCTTAATCTCACGCTGCTAAAATTCGGTGCAAAATTACAACTTATAATGATTCATAAGCATTTTTTCATATACTTTATCCGGTAAAATTCTCTTCAAAACAATCGAGAACTTTTGCATAAAAACACCTACTTTATAATGAATTTTAGGATTTGGAGTTTGGATAATTTTATACACCGCTTCTGCCATTTCATTAGGATTATTGCCACTATCGACATGTTCATCCATAGTTTTTAGTGAATTCTCATACGGACTTTCGTAAGCAGAACCTTTTATAACCGGAGCATGAAAACGTCCCGAAGCAATATTAGTCGCAAAATCTCCCGGAGCCACATTCGTAATATGAACACCAAAGGATTTCACTTCCATGCGTAATGCTTCCGTAATAAGTTCAAGAGCACCTTTGGAAGCTGAATAAACACTTCGGTATGGCAAGCCCATATACGCGGCAATTGAAGTAATATTGATAATCAATCCTGATTTTTGCGAACGCATTTGTGGTAAAACGGCTTTCATCACTTCAATTGGACCAAAAAAATTAGTCTCAAAATTGTTCTTGATTTCATGCATTGGAATTTCTTCCAATGGTCCTGTAATACCCACACCGGCATTGTTAATTACAACATCCAGTCTTCCTGAAATAGCTATTACTTTGGCTACAGCCGTATGAATAGAATCTGCATCCCGAACATCTAAAGCTACCAATGGAAAAACAGAATTTAAAACTCGTTCCGGATTTCTACTGGTTCCATAAACAACAAAACCTTTTTTATGCAAAAATTCGCCAATAGATTTCCCTATTCCCGAAGAACCTCCTGTAATTAGAACTACTTTACTCATTTATTTTGTTTAAGGTTTAAAGTCTAAAGTTTTTAACATCTTGTACAACTACAAAAAGCTAAACCAACTTCAGTTAGAATAGTCCAAAAATAAAAAAATCCTCCCGAAGGAAGACTACTTTTGTAAGAAATAAAAAATGGCAAGCGACCTACATCGCACCGCTCAACCACGTACCCTTGCTATGTTCCCATCCTGGGGGAGTCTGCAGGAGCTGGTCGTGTAGGACTTGCCGGTGCAAATATACAACCTTTTTATATTTTTGCAAGTGCTTTGCACCTATTAAAATAACGTTGTATATTGGGGTATTCAAATTTTACATTATGAAAAATTATAACATACTATCTATCATTTTATTAGGAACCTTATTCGTTAACTGTGGTGATACAAAAAAAGGTGAAAATTCTTTATTTACCTTTGATAATTCAAAATTTAAGGAACAATACCAACCTCAAGAAGCACTTTCTTTGGAAATTTTGAACTCCAATTCAAAAACTATTGACAGTATTATTTACTATGTGAATGACAAAAAAATTGGTTCAAAAAAAGGAGTTGACAAATTAACTTTTGAATTAAAAGATCAAAAACTAGGCTATCAAAACCTAAAGGCTTTAGTATATTATGAGGGACAAAACTCAGAAGCGACCGCAAGAGTAGAATTAGTATCTAATATTGCGCCAAAATTATTGAAGTATACCATCGTAAATACATATCCGCACGATATTCAAGCGTACACTCAAGGATTAGAATTTTACCGTGACACACTTTATGAAGGTACAGGAAACGGATCAGGTCCATCTGGAAAAAGAGGAATTTCCAGCTTAAGAAAAACAAATTATAAAACTGGGGAAGTTTATAAGAAAGTAGAACTAGATGCTCAATATTTTGGCGAAGGAATTACAATTCTAAACAATAAAGTATATCAATTGACGTATAAAAATAATGAAGCGTATGTTTATAATGCAGATACTTTCAAAAAAGAAAAAACAGTTCCATATTACAAAAATATGGAAGGCTGGGGTTTAGTGAGTAATGGTACAAACTTATATATGACTGATAGTTCTGAAACGATACATGTATTAAATCCTGAAACTTTTAATGCGATTGACCATATCAATGTTTACTCTTTAAAATCTAAAGTAAAGGGAGTGAACGAACTGGAATGGATTAACGGAAAAATATATGGAAATGTGTACCAAAAAGATGCAATTGCTGTCATTAATCCTAAAAATGGAGCGGTCGAGGGAATAATTAATCTTGCAGATTTGACTACAAAAATTGCTAAATTAGAAGATACTGACGTTTTAAACGGAATCGCTTACAACCCAAAAACAAAAACCATTTTTGTTACCGGTAAAAACTGGAATAAAATGTTTGAAATCAAAATTTCAGAGTAATTATCATATAAAATGACAACGTTAATTATCAATATAAAAGAGTTACTTCAGGTTCGAGAAACGGCTATAGCTAAAGTTTCCGGTGCTGAAATGGCAATTCTTCCAACTATCAAAAATGCCTTTTTAGTAATTAAAGACAATTTAATTGCTGATTTTGGCTCTATGGATAATCTACCTCAAATACTTGCTGACAAAACGATTGATGCCACCGGAAAAATGGTTTTGCCTTCTTGGTGCGACAGTCATACCCATATTGTTTATGCCGGTAATAGAGAACAAGAATTTGTCGATCGAATCAATGGTATGACCTATGAGGAAATTGCCAATCGTGGCGGTGGAATTTTAAATTCAGCTAAAAAATTGAATGAAACGACCGAAGAAGAAATCTATAATCAATCCAAAGCACGGCTTGAAGAAGTCATGCGTTTAGGAACTGGCGCTGTAGAAATCAAATCAGGATATGGATTAACAGTTGAAGGAGAATTAAAAATGCTTCGCGTGATTCAACGTTTAGCGCAAAACTATCCAATAACCATTAAAGCAACTTTTTTGGGTGCTCACGCTTTCCCATTAGAATTTAAAGGAAATCATCAAGGATATATAGATTTAATCATTAACGAAATACTACCTGAAATTGCCAAAAATAAACTGGCAGAATTCATAGATGTATTTTGTGAAACCGGTTATTTTACTGTTGATGAAACCCAACAAATAATGGAAGCAGGAATTAAATTTGGCTTAAAGCCAAAAATACATGTCAATCAATTCAACTCTATTGGCGGAATTCAGGCTGGAATTAAATATAATGCGCTTTCAGTTGACCATCTAGAAGTTATGACAACCGAAGATATTGAAGCTTTAAAAAGTACAGAAACAATGCCTGTAGCGTTACCATCCTGTTCTTATTTTTTGAGTATTCCATATACGCCGGCACGAGAAATGATAACTGCCGGACTTCCTCTAGCTCTTGCAACCGATTACAATCCAGGTTCAACTCCATCAGGAAATATGAACTTTGTTGTTGCTACTGCGTGTATCAAAATGAAAATGACTCCCGAAGAAGCCATAAATGCGGCTACAATAAACGGAGCTTATGCCTTGGGAATTTCAGCAACCCACGGAAGTATAACCATTGGTAAAAAAGCAAACCTCATAATTACAAAACCTATCCCCTCCTATTATCAATTGCCGTACGCTTTTGGCAGTAATCTGATTGATACTGTATTGATAGAAGGTAAAATTTTTGCATAAAAAAAGAGGAACATTACGTTCCTCTTTTTTATTACGTCGACTATTGTTGTTATCTTAAAACAAAACTTGTTTTAGAAACTAATATATCTCTATCGAAAATATTGATATAGTACGTCCCTTTAGCAAAATCTTTACCTCTTAAATCTTCTGTGACATTGATTGTTTTGTTTTCATATTTCACATTAGTTAAAAAACTGTATGTTAAAGTATTGTCTCCAAAAGTCTCTGTTTTTTTATCGCCTAAAACATTGTTTTTACTGTCAATTACTTGAACATAATATGTTTTATCACCAGATTTAGCAATTTGGTTTTCAGCTATAGTAAAATTAACTCTAAGAACATCAGCTCTGCTTGCTTTATCAGTTTCAATTTGTTTTCCTGAACTTCTTAATTTAAAAGCAGAACCTCTAGTGTTTAAAACCGTCAATTTTGAACCAATTTCAACCGCTTTAGCCAATTCTTCATTTTGACCTGTCAATGCTTCAACATTCTTTTTAGTTTCTCCTAATACTACAACTGTACTATCACGTTGAGTAGTAAGTGTTGTATTTGCCTTTTTTAAGTTGTCATTTTCAGCAATTAAAACTTTCATATTTCCTTGCAAAGCATTGAATTGAGTTCTGTATTTCGATAATGAAGCTACATCCCCTTTCGATTTACTTAAATCAGACATTAAGTTTACCACTTTATCTCTTTCTTGAATTAACTCTTCAGACATAGATGTGTTTTCTGCAATTGCAGCATCATAGGTTGATTTTAATTCTTGTAAATCTTTCATAACTGATTCTTTCTCAGTTAATGTCGTTTTCAATTCTGTTTTAACGATTTCGGTATCTGAAGTCATTTTAAAAATATAAACTAAACTTCCCACTAATAAAATAGCTAATACTGCTATAACCGCTTTAAGACTTGAACTGCTTTTTTGATTTTCCATCTTTTAATTTAATTTAATTTATTTTACAAATTTAACAATATATAACCACGTAATAACGTAAGTTAACGTAATTATATTATTTTTGGAAAAAAAATATTTTTTTTAATGGAAAAAATTATCCCGTTTACCATCAAAGATCTTGCTAAAATTACGAACCATAGAAGTGGTGAAATAAAATTTGGAGAGAAAATGATAACTGTTCCAAAAGAGACCGATGCTATTGAGTTTTTAAAGACTTGTGACGCAAAATATGTATTGTTTGGAATTCCGGAAGATATAGGCATAAGAGCTAATTATGGCAGGCCTGGCGCAGCATCAGCATGGGATAGCGCCATTAAAAGTATCGCTAATATTCAGCACAATCGATTTTGTAAAGGAAGTCAACTTTTTGTATTAGGCCAATTGAATGTTAGTGCCGAAATGAAAGAAGTAGAGCATTTAGATTTTAATGATATTGATGATCGATCTAAATTAAGCCAACTGGTAGAAAAAATTGATAAAGATGTTTCTCATATAATTTTCAATATTATAAAACTGGGCAAAATTCCTATAATTATAGGTGGCGGACATAATAATTCCTATGGAAATATAAAAGGAACTGCTCTTGCTAAAGGAAAACCTATCAATGCTATAAACTTTGACGCTCATTCTGATTTTAGAATTTTAGAAGGACGTCACAGCGGTAATGGTTTTTCATATGCTTTTGAAGAAGGTTTTTTAAAGAAATATTTTATTTTTGGCTTGCACGAAAATTACACTTCCAAAAGTGTATTGGACATCATTAAAAAAATAGAAGACCGTGTGCGCTACAATACTTATGATAGCGTAAACATTCGAAAAGAAAAAGATTTCAATCAAGAAATGGCTCTAGCTTTGGAGTTTATAAATGAAGATTTTTTTGGAATTGAGATAGATCTGGATTCCATTCCTAATATAGCTTGTAGCGCAATGACTTTGAGTGGTTTCTCAGTGGAGCAACTGCGCCAATTTATATCCTATTTTGCAAAAAATAAAAATGCGACCTATTTGCATATTTGCGAAGGCGCACCAGATTTAGGCGAAGAAAAAAACAATCATCTGATAGGTAAACTTATAGGATATTTAGTAACTGATTTTATTAAATCTAATACTATTTAGTCTGTTTTATTGATGAATTTCTAAATTCAAAATCCACAAGTTGTACCCCTAAATACCTTGTAATCCACCATCAAAAATAATAATACTATCTTTGTCGCACTATCTATGTACATAATACAGGATATTAAATACCAAAAATATGTTATTCGAAGATTTATCACTTTCAAAAAGTATACAAAAAGCCGTATTTGAACAAGGCTATCTTAACCCAACACCTATTCAAGAACAATCTATCCCAATTGTATTATCAGGAAGAGATTTAATAGGTTGCGCGCAAACTGGAACTGGAAAAACAGCCGCATTTGCTATTCCGATTATACATCAATTGCATCGAATTGTAGGTTCTTCAAAAAAAGCCAAACAAATTCGTGCTTTAGTAGTTACTCCAACCCGTGAATTAGCTGTTCAAATAGGACAAAGCTTTGATACTTACGGAAAATATACAAACCTGACACAGCTTACCATTTTTGGTGGAGTTTCACAAAATCCACAAGTAGACACTTTAAAGAACGGTGTCGATATTTTGATTGCAACACCAGGAAGACTGCTAGATTTACACAAACAGGGTTTTATTGATTTAGACCATTTACATACTTTAGTTCTTGACGAAGCGGATCAAATGCTGGATATGGGCTTTGTAAATGATGTAAAGAAAATTGTAAAGCTTACGCCAAAAAACAGACAAACATTATTTTTCTCTGCTACAATGCCAATTGCAATACGAGAATTAGCTGAAATGTTTTTGACTGATCCTGCAACAGTAACCGTTTCTCCTGTATCTTCAACTGCTGAAAATGTAGAACAACGTGTTTATTTTGTTGACAAAACAGAAAAAAGGAACTTACTATATCATTTAATTAAAAATGAAAATCTATCCGATGTTTTGGTTTTTTCAAGAACCAAGCATGGTGCCGACAATGTTGTAAAAGCATTACGAAAAAACAATATTGCCGCAGAAGCCATTCACGGTGACAAATCACAAAATGCCAGACAACGCGTTTTGGATGCTTTCAAAAATAAAGAAGTTGGCGTTTTGGTCGCTACTGATATTGCAGCCAGAGGAATTGATATTGACCAATTGCCTTTTGTAATCAATTTTGACTTACCAAACATTCCAGAAACGTATGTTCACCGCATTGGTAGAACAGGTCGTGCCGGAAATGGCGGTATTGCAATCTCTTTTTGCAGTAAGGACGAACATACCTATTGGAAAGACATCCAAAAACTAATAAAAGTGGATGTAAAAATCGTAAATGATCATCCTTATCCTTGGCATTCAGGAAGTCCAGAAACTGCTCCTGGATCCCAACAAAAAAATTCAAACCGAAGCGGTGGAGCTCACAAATCGAGAAAATCAGAAGTTTCTAAACAAAACAAAAAACGCTGGTATTAAAAATATTTAATACTTGTTTTCATCCGTAAGAAATACCTTTTTAAGTTTAAATTAAAAAGGTATTTTATCGTTAAATATCTTATTTTCAACGTTTTATAAGTTAAATAATATTTGTAAATAAATAATATCATTAAATTTGATTCAATTTATTTCAAACAATTAAAACATAAAACTATGGAAACTTTAGTAAAAAGAAACGGTTTATTTCCCACTGTGAATACATTTTTCGATGATTTTATTTCAAGAGATCTTTTTGATTGGAATGATAAAAATTTTACTGCTATTGGCAGTAATTTACCTTCAGTGAATTTAAAAGAAACTGATGATAAATTGCAAGTGGAATTAGCTGCTCCGGGAATGAAAAAAGAAGATTTCAAAGTTGAAATTGACAACAATATGCTTATGATTTCATCCGAAAAAAAGGAGGAGAAAGAAGAAACAAGAAAAAAAGATAATTACGTCAGAAAAGAATTTAATTATCAATCATTCTGCAGAACTTTTACTTTACCTGAATATATTGATGAAAGTAAAGTTGAAGCCAGTTATAAAGATGGAATTTTGCATGTGGACATTGCCAAAAAAGAAATTGGCAAGAAAAAAGCAAATAAAACTATAGCTATCAAATAAATAGTATTCAATAGTAGTTATTAGATAACGCCTTAAAAATCGTTAAATCCTTGGAATCAATAATTGGTTTTGAAGATTTAACGATTTTAATTTTTATACAAAATCTATTAAAATTCATCATCAAACAATTTTTAAAAACAGGATTATATAAAAATAAATTAAGCGATACTTTTAGGTTTTGATATTAAAATACTGATGATTTCAAATAATTTAATCGAATCAAAAGGTTTAATGATGATATCATTGATTCCGGCTGAAAGAGCTTCTTCCGTTATTTCTGTTTTATCAAATGCCGTCAATGCTACAATGGGTATACCAATACCTTTAAGACGGATTTTTCTTGTTGTTTCAAAACCATTGATTAAAGGCATATTAATATCCATTAATATCACATCAAAATTCTCTTTTTCTAATATTTCTAATGCAGCGTAACCATTGTCAACAACACTACATTTATAGTTGTTCTTTTCTATCGTTTTTCTGGTAATAACCTGATTTATATGGTTATCCTCTACTACTAAAACATTAACGGTTTGGGTTGAACTCATATCTACTTGAATGTTATTAATAATTTCAGTTGTTCGCTCAGGATTAAATTCAAATGCAATTACAAATTTAAATGAAGTTCCCTCTCCTATGGCACTTTCGAGTGAAATATCGCTGTCAAACAATCCTAACATTTGTTTTACGATAGAAAGACCTAAACCGGTTCCTTGGTAATCCGTTTCTTTTCTGCTAACCTGAACAAATTTATCAAAAATCTTTTCCTGATCTGTAGCATGAATTCCTATTCCGTTATCTTGAATTTTAAATTCTAAAAAATGGGATTTACCTTCTACTTTCACCAAGTTTACATTTATGCTTACTTCTCCTTTTTTGGTAAACTTCAATGCATTACTGACTAAATTCATAATGATTTGAGAAAGTCTTAACTTATCACCAATTAAATATTCCGGAATATTAGGGTCAACATTCACATGAACTACATTATCATTCGTTTTAGCTATAAATGATAATGAACTTTTAACCATATTAATTTCATCAGAAATATTAAAAGTTAAATTTTCAAGAACAATTCTATTGTCCTCAATTTTATTAATTTGCAGAATATCATTCACTAATGATAATAAATATCGGGCTGAAAATTTAAGAGAACTTAAATGTGGACTACCGGCTAACTCTTTATGCTCATCAAGCAGCATGTTTGTAATCCCTACTACACCGTATAAAGGAGTTCTTAATTCATGACTGATTGTAGAGACAAATTGTGATTTTAATATAGACGCTTCTTCTGCTTTTTCTTTGGCAGCCAGCAATTCTATATTTGTTTGAGAAAGCTTCTCATTGGCTTTTTTCTTAAAATTATTATTCTTGAATAAAGTATAAAGCAATAATAACAGAAAGCAAAAAACTACTCCAAATAGCAATACAATGATTTTTGATTTCCTTAAACTTTGAAGCTGAGCCACTTTCTCCGTTTCAATTTTATCTATCTCTCTTTTGTATTCATCTAATTCTAAATTTATCCCGGCTAAATTAGCTTTCTTAATTTTTTTCTCGTTATATAATTCGTCAGTAATTATGTTGTAACGGGCGAGATTTTCATAGGCATTTTTATAATCACCTTTCTTCAATAAATATTTTGAATATTCAAGATATGAAAAGGATAAATCTGATTTTTCATTTCCTTCATTTCCAAATTTTATAGCATTGATAAAAGATGATGTTGCTTTATCATGGACTCCTTTGTAACCATAATACATTCCATTTAGCATATTTACAGCTACAGCGTTTGTTTCATCACCATATTTTTTATTGTATTTGTTAATGAATTCTAAACTTGGGAAACCTTTTTCAAAAAGACCAATATCAAAATAAGCCCAGGCAATATTAAGTTTAGTCATAAAAACCTGGTTGGTATCTGCTAATTTCTGACTGTATTTAAGAGAGTTTTCGTAAAAATTTATGCCTTTTTCATATTGCTTTTTTTCAAAACAATAGATATTTCCTAAATTATTATTTATCCGTTTTCTTAATGTGTCATTACTCGTCTTATCAGCATAGGATAAACTCTTGTTATAGAAGAATATTGCTTTATCAAATTCAGCCATCTCGGCATAATTTGCCGCAATTGTAATATAGGAAATGGCTGTTGAATATAAATCATTAGCATTAATAGAGGACCGAAGTGCCAATTTAGAAATATCCAGAGATTTCTCAAAATTAGACTCCTTTAAGTATCGGGAAGCTTCGTCAGTAAGGCTAGTGATTTCTTGCTTAGAATATGTTCTTGTTTGGGCAATTGAATTATCACTAAAACAATTTAATACAAACAATAGCGATAAAACAATACGTAAATGATACATAAACAATTAGAGTTTATCAAATATACATTTTATTAATAAAAAAAAGGGGAATAAGTGCATATTATCTATTAAAATAAAATTGAATAAGCACATTTTTTAAAAACAGCAATATTATCTTTAAAATAAGAAACAATTAAAATTTTGAATTTTTAAATCCAAAAAAAACCTGCTCAACTAATTGAACAGGTTAAAGATGTTATTTATTGGAAAACGTACCGTAATAACTATTCTGAAGCTACAGTTTCATTTTCATCATTACCTTCCCATTGTCCTACAACTGATGTAGCTAAGGCATTTCCTAAAACATTTGTTGCACTACGGAACATATCACAAAAATGATCAATTGGTAAAATTAATGCGATTCCTTCAATTGGAATATCAAACATACCGCAAGTAGCTGCAACTACAACTAAACTTGCTCTTGGAACACCTGCAATTCCTTTGCTGGTAAGCATCAAAACTAAAAGCATGGTCATTTGTGTTCCTAAATCTAAATCAATACCATAAGCTTGAGCAATAAAAATACTGGCAAAAGTCATGTACATCATACTCCCATCTAGATTAAATGAATAACCTAAGGGCAACATGAAAGAAACGATTCTATCTTTTACTCCAAAACGCTCTAATTCCTCTGTCAATTTTGGAAAAACCGCTTCACTGCTGGTTGTCCCAAAAGCAATAATCAAAGGACTTACAATTCTTTTAAGTAAAACAGTCATTCTGCTTTTTAGAAAAATGTAACCCACCACAATTAATACCAACCAAAGTGATGAAATTCCAACTAAGAATGAACCAAAAAATTTGAAATAGGTAATCGCTAATTCTTGAAAATCTCTTACTGCGAAAACTCCTGCAATGGCTCCAAAAACTCCTATTGGAGCAAATTTCATTACATAATTCACCATTTTAAGAACAATGTGAGATGTTTTATCTAAAGCATTTGTAACCGGCTTAACATAATCTCCCAATGATGCTGCGGCTAAACCAAAGAAAATAGAGAAAATCACAATTTGTAAAATTTCATTGGTTGCCATTGCTTCAAAAATACTTTTAGGTACAATATGCTCAATAAAATTTTCAAAAGATATATTTTGAGTTTTTGCAGTAACTTCAGAAACAGAAGCCAAATCAACATTTGATAAATTAAGACCAACTCCCGGTTCAAGTATGTTTACAAAAAACATTCCCAATAATAAAGAGATGAATGAAGCTGTAAAAAACCAACCCATTGCTTTTCCTCCAATTCTTCCAACAGCTTTAATATCTCCCAGTTTTGCAATTCCCACAACAAGTGTTGTAAAAACTAATGGCGAAATAATCATCTGAACTAATCGAATGAAAATTGTTGCCAAGATTTTAATTTTTGCACTGAATCCTTGAGCTGCTTCTGGCGAAATGGAATTATGAATTACAATGCCTAAAATAGCACCTAAAACCATCGCAATTAATATTTGTCCCGTTAATCCTGAAAAAAAAGATGGTTTTTTAGTTGTTTTGGTGTTCATTAAATTGATTGTTAGGTTTTAGTCTTAACCCGTTACTTCACTCAACTTTATAAGTGTTCAGTGAATTTTCTTTACAATACTATCTTTTTCTTGTTTGCTGCCAAGCAAGGAAAAATAAAGTAAAAAGCAGGAAAAGCTTCAAAAATTAATATTAATAGGTTTTGTTTATCAAATAAAAATCAGCTAATACAATGGCTGCCATTGCTTCAACTATGGGTACTGCACGCGGCACAACACAAGGATCATGTCGTCCTTTTCCAGTCATTTCAGTAATATTCCCTTTGTTATCCAATGATTCTTGTTTTTGCATAATGGTTGCCACTGGTTTGAAAGCCACACGGAAATAAATATCCATTCCGTTACTGATTCCACCTTGAATACCACCTGAAAGATTGGTTTTAGTAGTACCGTCAGTATTGTACAAATCATTATGCTCGCTTCCTTTCATTCTGGCTCCATCAAAACCGCTTCCAAACTCAAATCCTTTTACGGCATTGATTGAAAGCATGGCTTTTCCCAATTCAGCATGAAGCTTATCAAAAACAGGTTCTCCTAAACCAATAGGCACATTTTGAATCACACAGGTTACAGTTCCACCCACAGTGTCACCTTGTTTGCGAATATCACGGATATATTCCTCCATAATTACCGCTGAAGCTTCATCAGGGCAACGTACAGGATTATTTTCAGTTTTTGAAAAGTCTAATTCTTGGTATGGTTTTTCTAAAAAAATTGGACCTACAGAAGAAACGTAAGCATTGATTTTTATTTCTGACAGCATTTGTTTTGCTACCGCCCCAGCCACTACTCTACTGGCCGTTTCACGAGCAGAACTTCTTCCGCCACCGCGGTAATCACGAACACCATATTTTTTTTCATACACATAGTCAGCATGGCTGGGTCTGTAATTATCTTTTATATGAGAGTAATCGTCTGATTTTTGATTGGTATTAGGAATAATAAAACCTATTGGTGTTCCAGTTGTTTTACCTTCAAATATTCCGGATAAAAATTGTACATCATCCGGCTCTTTACGTTGGGTAACTATAGCCGATTGTCCCGGCTTTCTTCTTGACATTTCAAATTGAATTGCATCTAAATCTATAGTTATTCCAGGAGGGCAACCATCTATTATACCACCTAATGCTTCACCATGTGATTCTCCAAAAGTTGTTATTCTAAATAGTGTTCCGTAGCTATTTCCTGCCATTATAATTAGTTTTGAACAAAAGTACCATTTTAGTTTAAAGTTTAAAAGCTTATCCCGAAATTTCGGGATAAAGTTTTAAGAAACATTTCACATTTATTGATATTAATTTAATCTTGTCTTAGATTTCTTAACCTTTAATTCCATTTCTATTGCTAATAATTCTATTAATTTGGTAAACTTCAAATTCAAATACATTGAAAAAAAGAAAAGTCGAGTTAGTGGTGATTTCTGATGTACACCTTGGAACTTTTGGTAGTCATGCTAAAGAACTTTATAATTATTTATCTTCTATAAAACCTAAAACGCTAGTATTAAATGGTGATATTATAGATGTATGGCAGTTTCGAAAATCCTATTTTCCAAAAGCACATTTAAAAGTCATACAAAAAATTATAAGTTTTGCATCCAAAGGGACAAAGGTTTACTACATCACAGGAAATCATGATGAAATGCTCCGAAAATTTAGCGATATGAATATGGGTAATTTCGCATTAGTGGACAAGTTAGTTTTAAATCTCGATGACAAAAAGGCCTGGATATTTCACGGTGATGTTTTTGATGCCTCTGTACAACACTCAAAATGGATTGCCAAACTTGGTGGTTTAGGCTATGATTATTTAATACTTTCAAACCGATTTGTCAATTGGTGTTTATCCAAAATAGGAAGAGAGCCGTATTCTTTTTCTAAAAAAATAAAGGCAAGTGTAAAAAAAGCAGTAAAACACATTTCTGATTTTGAGAAAACGGCAACTGAATTAGCCATCGAAAAAAAATACGATTATGTTATATGCGGGCATATTCATGAACCAAAAATGATTCATCAAGAAACTAAAAACGGGTCAACTTTATATTTGAATTCTGGAGATTGGGTTGAAAACTTAACAGCATTGGAATACAATAAAAAACGTTGGAAATTATATAACTATTCCGAAGCAAATTATATTGAAGAAGAGAACCTTTTTGAGATGGAAGATATTTTAAGCAATCAAATCGTGGCTTCAGCGCTTTTCTCCAAACAAAACATCCTAATGTAATACCAACATAAAAAAGCATCAAAATCCTGAAAAACGTAAATTATATAACTTTTCTATAAAATTTTATAAACTTCATACCCTACTTAATTATACATTTGTATCTATAAAAAACTTACTTATGAAAAAAATTATTTTATCGGCAATAATGTTAATTGGATTAGCATTTACCGCACAAGCACAAGACATTTCGAAAAACGCATTGGGATTACGTTTAGGTGGTAATAATGGTTTTGGTGGAGAACTTTCTTACCAAAGAGCATTAGGAAGCAACAACAGACTTGAACTTGATTTAGGTTGGAGAAACAGAAGTAACTATAACAACAATGGTTATGATGACAATGCAGTAAAATTAGCAGCTTTGTACCAATGGGTATGGAACATTGATGGTGGTTTCAACTGGTATGCAGGTGTTGGTGGTGGTGTAGGAAGCTACAGTTATGATAATAATAACGAATCATTTAATGATACTTTTGTATTTGCTGCTGGAGATATCGGTATTGAATATAACTTTGATATTCCATTGTTAATCTCTTTAGATTTCAGACCTGAGTTTGGAGGAAATGGATATTACGAAAACAATTACGGTTCTGATATTGCATTAGGTCTTAGATACCAATTCTAATATTTTAGATAACATATTAAAAACGCCACTAGCAATAGTGGCGTTTTTTTTATTTAAAAATAATCTCTTTCTTGGAATTTATCTTGACTACACAAAAAGGATTTGTAAAAGCTTGTGTAACCATACTTCCCGGTTCAGGATTAGTTTCTTTTATGGTGATAACAATATTTTTATCGGTTTCAATAACAGTATCAATCCCTATACTATACCCTCCAGATGTTTTTTCTCCCATATTCAAAACTATAAAATTCGCAGTCTGAACATCATTTGAACTGATTTTATTTTTTAAATTTTCATCGTTCTGCAACATTGCAATTTCATTTGGCTCCGAAAGAATCTCAAAAAAACGAATACTTGCACCACCGTTTGTCTGTTGCGTCAAGACTTCATATAAAGAACTTTTATCGGAACTTTTTGTAACTGTTGCACCGCAGGAAACTAAAGCGACAGCAACTAGTGATACTATTATTTTTTTCATTGCAACATTTTATTCGTTAATGGATTAATTTCAAAAAGTTTTACTACTTTTTATTTTAGAAAAATATAAAATCTATGCATATTTTTTTATCGCTTTTTTATATAAAGCTTCATAAAGCGGCAAGATGTTTTTGATGTCAAATTGTTTTGCAACTGACAGCGCATTTTCTTTAAATTTATGAAGAGTAGCGTCATCTTTTAAAATTTTCAAAGCGTTTTGTGCCATTTCATCTGTATTCCCAACATTGCTTAAATATCCGGAAATACCGTCAAAATTCACTTCTGGCAAACCTCCGGAATTACTTGAAATTACGGGAACACTCCAAGCCATTGCTTCGAGAGCCGCAAGTCCAAAACTTTCTGTTTCAGATGGTAACAAAAATAAATCAGTATAACTCAAAATTTTATCAATCTCATTACTGTTTCCAAAAAAGATGACTTTATCCTGAATTCCTAATTCCTGACATAAATATTCTGCTTTTTCTTTTTCAGGACCATCCCCTACCATCATCAATTTAGCAGGAATTTCTTTTTGAATATTATAGAAAATTTTAATTATATCCGGAATTCGTTTTACTTTTCTGAAATTACTGATGTGCGTAATGATTCTCTCATTTTTATTAGCCATTACAGAACGATGACAAGCTGTACTTGGATCATTATGGTTTTTATCTAATTCTATAAAATTAGGAATTACCTCAATTTCATTTTTTATATTAAATAATTTATGAGTATCATCTTTCAAACTTTGGGAAACCGAAGTAACAAAATCAGATTTGTTAATGCTAAAAGTTACGGCTGGTTTATAAAATGGATGGTTCCCAACTAATGTAATATCAGTTCCGTGAAGTGTAGTCACCATTGGAATATTAATTCCCTCATCTTTCAGCATTTGTTTGGCCATATAACCTGCATAAGCATGAGGAATTGCATAATGTACATGCAATAACTCGATTTTATAGAGCTTTACCATATCCACTAATTTGCTTGACAAAGCCAATTCGTATGGTTGATAATGAAATAATGGATATTCAGGAACATTCACTTCGTGGTAATGCACATTTGGATTTAAAAGCGCCAAACGTACAGGTTGACTATACGTTATAAAATGGATTTCGTGACCACGTCTTGCCAATTCAAGACCTAATTCTGTAGCGACAACACCACTTCCTCCAAAGGTAGGATAACAAACTATTGCAATTTTCATCTATGTATTTTAATGAAACGAAATTAATAAAAATAGGAATGTGTTTTATGGAAATTTAAGTTAAATCTTTAAAGTCTAAAACTTAATACGTTGGATTCTTACCGCATTTAAAATCGCTAATAAAGCGACGCCAACATCAGCAAAAACAGCTTCCCACATCGTAGCTAATCCTCCTGCTCCCATTACCAAAACTATCAATTTAACGGTAAAAGCTAAAAAAATGTTTTGCCAAACAATTTGTTTTGTCTTTTTTCCAATATTAATTGCAGTATAAATCTTAGTGGGTTGATCATTTTGAATAACAACATCAGCAGTTTCAATGGTGGCGTCACTTCCTAAACCACCCATTGCAATTCCTACATTTGCTAGAGCAATTACCGGAGCATCATTTACCCCATCACCAACAAATGCAACGCTTAAATTTTGCTTCAATACAGCCTCTAGTTTTTCAACTTTGTTTTCAGGCAATAAATTTCCAAAAGCCTGATCAATATTCAACTCTTTGGCAACAACAGAAACTATTGATTGATTATCGCCAGAAAGCATAATAGTTTCGACATTTAATTTGTGTAAGCTCTGGATTGCCTCTTTTGCATCTTCTTTAACTTCATCAGCAATAATAAAATAACCGGCATATTTTTGATTGACAGCAACAAGTATAATTGTAAATGGAATCGTATCAATTTCTGCATCATAAGTGATATTGTAATTTTTCATCAACTTAGCATTTCCTACTAAAATCTCTTTTCCATCCACAAAACCTTTTAATCCCAATCCTGGAATTTCCTTTACTTCAGTTACACTAGTAGCTTTTGTATGGTCTTTGGCAAATTCTATAATTGCCGAACCCACGGGATGTGTGGATTTAGTTTCAATTGCGGCTGTATAGCTAATCAAATCGGTCTCTGGAATTCCTACAGCTACAACTTTTTGAACTTTGAAAACCCCTTTAGTCAATGTTCCTGTTTTATCAAAAACGACTACTTTGACCGATGCTATTATATCCAGAAAAGTAGATCCTTTGAATAAAATTCCGTTTTTACTTGCTGCGCCAATTCCACCAAAATAACCTAACGGAATAGAAATCACCAATGCGCAAGGACAAGAAATCACTAAGAAAACCAATGCTCTGTACAACCAATCCTTAAAAACATAATTGTCTATAAATACCATTGGAAGCACACAAATAGCTATCGCCAGATAGACCACAATTGGTGTGTAAATTTTAGCAAATTTCCGGATAAACAATTCGGTTGGTGCTTTTTTTGCAGTAGCTTCCTGAACCATTTCCAGAATTTTCGATAATTTACTATCGGTGAAAGCTGTAGTTACTTCTACTTGAGAAACCGTATTGAGATTAATCATTCCTGCCAAGATTGTTTCTCCTTTAGATTTGGTATCAGGTTTGCTTTCTCCTGTTAATGCTGCAGTATTGAAAGTGGCATGATCAGAAAGTAATTTTCCGTCTAAAGCTAATTTTTTGCCTGGTTTCAATTCTATGATTTCTCCAATGGTTACTTCCGAAGCTTTTTTGGAAACAATATTCACTCCTTCAATTACATTTGCTACATCAGGTCTTTGGTCTAACAATGATTTTATATTCGATTTTGCTCTTCTTACGGCTAACATCTGGAATAATTCACCAATGGCATAGAATAACATTACAGCCACACCTTCGGCATATTGACCAATTCCAAATGCGCCTAACGTAGCAATTCCCATCAAGAAAAATTCAGAAAAAACAGCTCCTTTACGGATGCTTTCATACGCTTCTTTCAAAACTGGAAAACCTACCGGAATATAAGCTATAACATACCAAACGATTCGAATCCAACCATTAAACCAAGATTGTGGAACGTAATTATCAAACAATAATGCAATCAGCAATCCTATAAAACTAATTATGGAAGGTAAAAACATTATGAAAGTGCTTTCATTTCCAGTAGAATGATCGTGATCTTCCTCATCATGATGTTCAGACTCACTGTGAGAAGAACAACATCCTGCATCTTGCTCTGCTTTATTGACTTTTTTTTCTTCTAAAGCACAGCAAGCTTGTTTATCATTCATATCCTGTTTGTGTGTCATTATAGCTAATTTATTTTTAGTAAAAGAAAAATGCTAATACTAACCAAAGTGTTACTATTACTGTAAAGTTAGTTGAATTTAGTGTTTTATCTTTTGATACAGCACATAAAATTAATGCTAATAATTACCCAACAATTATTTGTTTACAATAAAATGTTTCAGACTTGAATTCTTTTCATTTTCAAACAATAATTATAGTGTTTCAAGTCTATTTGTCCTTTTTAGTACTTTTTTTATTAATCCATTTATTCACTTTATAACTAAGATAAGCCGAGCCAGTGCCGATAATTGCTCCTGCAAATACATCACTTGGATAATGAACCCCTAAATGCATTCGAGAATATCCCACTGCTCCTGCCCAAACAAATGATGGGGCAATAACATACCATTTAGGATAAGCCAAACTCAGTGATGTTGCTGTTGCAAAAACTAAAGAAGTATGCCCCGAAGGAAAGGAATTACCAACAGACGATGTTGCTTGATCGATATCCGGATAGGTTTCAAATGGTCTGTCTCTTTTTATAGTATGTTTCAATGCTGTGGTAATAAATGCATTTACCAAGAATGCTTCTCCTATAAAAATTGCTTGTTTCTTGATGGTACTATCTTTCTTTATTAAAGCAACAGAATATAGAATAATGGGAGTTGCAACACTGATTGGAACCGCACTATTTGTTACTAATTTAAAACTAGGATCTAAACTCTTATTTCTATGAACATTGATATCCCGTAAAATATTTATATCACTATTTTGAGCATTTACAAAAGTCATGCAAAAAAGCAATACAATTAGATAGACTTTTGTAAAAACGGTATTCCTATTTTTCATCAAACAGTTTTTATCTCAAATATACTATAATACAGGCAAAATTTGTAATGAAATACTGCTAATAAAATCATTTTAACAAAAAAATAGTCCAAATGAAATTGTCTATAATTTCATTTGGACTATTTTATTATTCCGTCAAAGTTAGCTTAGTTTATAATCGCTTCATAAATCACCTTTTGAATATCTTCCCGAATATTTTCTTTGGATAATCTATTTTCACCTGCTATTGGAAAAGTTCTATTCGATAAAAACACATAGACAATTTGCGTTTCGGGATCAGCCCAAGCCATAGTTCCTGTGTAACCGGTATGACCAAAACTAGTCATCGAAGCGCAACCACACGTAGGTCCTTCTGCACCCAATTGTGGTTTATCAAAACCGACACCTCTCCTATTTCCTGCCGCACAAAAATAACACGTATTAAAATCTTCAAATGTCTTTTCAGAAAAATACTGCTGATTGCCATAATTTCCTTTTTGCAAGTAAAGCTCCATTATTTTAGCCACATCCATAGCGTTCGAAAAAACACCTGCGTGACCGGAAACTCCGCCTTCTAAAGCAGCAGATAAATCATTGACATATCCTTGTAAAAGTTGATGACGGAAATAGGTATCAGTTTCTGTTGGAGGAATTCTGTTTTTATCAAATTTCCCTAACGGATTAAAACTGGAATTATTCATTCCGAGTGAGCGGTAGAAATTCTCCTGAATCAAAATATCTAATGTTTTACCCGTTGTTTTTTCTAAATAATCTTTCAAAATCATAAAAGTAAGATCGCTGTACTTGTATTCTTTTTTCAAGGAAAGCTTGCTCTTAACAATCATTTTCATAATGGTGTCGCTAAAATCATTTCTTATAAAAAGACTGTCTGTCATTCGTTTAGAAAACTGCTCTTCGGAGGTTTTTCTAAAATAAACTTCCGAAGGAAATTTAGATTTATCCATTGTCGCTTTATAAAATGGAATTCCTGCAGCAAGTCCTGCATAATGAGACAATAAATCTTTAAAATTAATATTTGCTTTATTGGAATCTTTAAAAATGGGAGACATGGTTCCTAATGTAGTTTCCAGATTTATTTTTTGCTGATCGTATTGTAACATAACATTCGGCAACGTAGCCATAATTTTTGTCAATGAAGCAACATCATAAATATCTGAATCTTGAACTTTAATCGTTTTATCATACGTATGATGCCCGAATGATTTTTGATAAATAACTTTACCTTTTCTGGCTACCAAAACTTGAATTCCAGGCGTCATTTTGCCGTTAATCGCTTTGTTGGCAATGGCATCAATTTTGGATAAAATTTCAGCATTCATTCCTACATTTTCAGGAGTTGTGAATCCTAAACGATTTAATTTTTCAGTTGCTAAACCATCATTTACTTTAAAGCTCGTATTAATAGAAACCGGTAATTTTCCTTTGGCTTCAATCGCTCCAAAAATTAGTTCTGCAGAAACTATTTGTGCAATCGTACTGTTTTGATAGGAAACAACCAATCCTTCGAAATCTTCAAAATTTGTAATGGGTAATAACGAATACGGTTTTGCAAAAACATCCAGAATTACATTATTGTTTTTAGCTAAAAAATTGATTTTAAACAATTCATTAGATTTTAAATCATCGTTTCTAAAAGCTACATCTGATTTATGATATCCAATGATTACAGTTGTAAACCCTTGCAATTTTACTTGTAAACTATCTAAATTAGTATCTGCAACTACAGTTACGTCAGCGTATTTTTTCAAAGTCGAAACAAAAGCATCATTACTGTCATCTCCTATTTTTACATAAGCTATTTTTTGTTTGTCCAAATTTTTTATTGGTAAAACAGCAGCCGTATTTTTTAGAACAGTAATTGCGTTTTCATACAATTCATATTGTAAAGCATCATTTTCAGATGAGTTTAAATCGTTATATAAATTTTCTGTTGCAATAGGTTTATAAGAGTTTAAACCTGCTTTGTATTTAAATTTCAAAATTTTCTTTACCGAAAAAGCCAATCTTTCGTCAGAAAATAAATTAGCTGAATACGCCAGCTTAAATTTTTCAATTGCTGAAGGAACATCTTCAGGAAATAACAACACATCATTTCCAGCCATAAAAGCTTCAAAATTAATTTCGCTTGGTAATTTAAAGTTACTTACACTTTTCATATTCAAAGCATCAGTAAAAATAAGTCCTTTGAATCCTAATTCTTTTTGAAGAATATCAGTAACCACATTATAGGAAATCGATGAAGGATAATTAGGTCTTGACTCTAAACTGGGAACGTTTAAATGCGCCACCATAACAGAAGAAAGTCCTTCATGAAACATTTTTTTATACGGATAAAACTCTACATCCATTAATCTTTCTTTCGAAAAATTAATCGTTGGTAATCCTTTATGTGAATCCGTTTCAGTATCGCCATGACCAGGAAAATGCTTTCCTGTAGAAAAGATTCCTTGACTCTGAACCCCTTTCATTAAAGCAATGGCGCGTTCAGTAACTTTGAATTTATCTTCGCCAAAAGAGCGAAAACCTATTATAGGATTTCTGGGATTTGTATTGATATCGAGAACTGGAGCAAAGTTAAATTGCAAACCCAATCGTTTGCTTTGTTTTCCCATCTGAAGACCAACTTTCTCCAACAATTTCATGTCCTGGATGGCTCCAAGTGTCATATTCCAAGGATAACGATAGGTAGAATCTAATCGCATGCTCAATCCCCACTCAGCATCACTACCAATAAACAAAGGGATTTTTGACTTCGATTGAAAACGATTGGATAATTTAACTTGACGAACAGGACCACCTTGAAAGAAAATCAATCCTCCAATTTTGCTTTCCTGAATCAGTTTATCAATGCCCTTGAAGTGTACGGTATCTTTATTAGAATAAGCGGCAACCATAAATAATTGCCCAAATTTCTCCTCTAAAGTCATATCATTGTAAACACTATCAACCCATTTATTTCCTTCGGGAGATAATTCAAAAAGTGTGGGGATATTACTCGATTTGATACTGTCCAAATTTTCAATTTTGGACGGAATGTTGGCTACAATTACTTTATTCTTATTAATTTTTGTCCCAACACAACTTGAAGCAACAAAGAAAATTAAGACATAAAATAAAACAATTTTGATGCCTATTTTTCTCATTGAACTGTTTTGTTTAAAAAAAGCGACTATGCCAGCTATCGATGGCAGGAACTTCCCAAGATTCATTGTATTCTTCTATATTATTAACTAAATTATTGAAAACTATAGTGTTTTCAGTAACCGCTTTATCTTTTACCATTTTCTTGAAATCAATCAAAGGCTTGTGGGCTATATGCTCTCCAAGTTTGAAAGTAACATTCATTTTATCCAATAAATCAACCGTGTATTTTTGTTCTAAACTTTGAATAAATTCCACAGATGAATCTATAGAACAACCTGTAGCTGCTTGTACATCCTGATTTACGGCAATAATGATAAATCGGTTGTATTTTAATTGATACGATGATTCTAAACTGGTACCGTGTGCAGCCCAACCTTCAAGAAAGGATTGCAAAGCAGTTTCTATTTCAGAAAACTCGGCATCCGAAAATTTTCTGTTTGATTGATAAATCCAGATTCTGGATTCTTCGGGTAAATTTTCAAATGGAACGTACATAATATTATTTTTTTCTAGATTTTCAGAAAATTAAAAATTTACTTTTTTGCTAAATCAGTTATAACTTTAAAATATCTAAATTCTTTATTTTTTGGATCAAAGAGTTCAATTTCAGTATAACTCACTTTTATACTATCTTTTTTATTAATCTCATTATTAGTTAATAAAGAGGCTGTTTCAAAGTAATCTAATAATAGAAAACTAAAATTTCTTCCATTTTTATCTTTTACCTGAAGTGTGATAAATTGTTCGGTTTTTATTTCAGTTACTTCACCTTCAATAAAAGCAATCTCTTTTACTTCCTCTATAGAATCATCTTCATCAATAGATCTTTTGCCCATTTCCATAATAATTTCGGGACAACTAACCATCATTTTCATTGCTACTTTTTCTCCTAAGTTTTGCATTCCTTTTTCATCATCAAAACTTATTTTATCTTCCGGTTTAAATTCTGAAAGATGAGAAGAATAACTTTGTATCATACACACTCCAACTTGGGTCTGCATCTCCTTTTTATTCATCTTAAAATAATCTATCTTTTTTGCATTTAAACATTCACAAGTTTCTTTTCCAATAACATCAAAAATATCCTGAGAATATGACACTGAATTGCAAAGTACAATTAGAATAAAAAATATTTTTTTCATAATTACAAATCTTGTGCATTAGCAATTAATTCAGCAATATCCATAACTTTTACTTCGCCTTCCTTTTCTTTGTTTTTAATACCGTCAGTCATCATGGTATTACAAAAAGGACAACCCGCAGCTATAATTTCTGGTTTTGTTTCTAATGCGTCTTCGGTTCTTTCAATGTTGACTTCCTTGTTTCCAGGTTCAGCATCTTTAAACATTTGGGCACCACCGGCACCACAACATAAACCGTTTGCTTTAGAACGTTTCATTTCTACTAATTCAGCATCCAATTTAAGAATCAAATCTCTTGGCGCTTCATACACATTATTGGCTCTTCCTAAATAGCAAGGGTCATGAAACGTAATTCGTTTTCCTTTAAATTGTCCTCCTTCAATGGTTAATCTTCCGTCGTCTAACAACGATTTCAAAAACTCAGTATGATGAACAACTTCATATTTTCCGCCTAATTCTGGGTATTCATTTTTTAAAGTATTGAAACAATGCGGACAAGCAGTAACAATTTTTTTTGCTTCGTATGCATTCAAAACCTCGATATTCATCATGGCTTGCATTTGAAACAAAAACTCATTTCCGGCTCTTTTTGCAGGATCACCGGTACAACTTTCTTCAGTACCCAAAACGGCAAAAGGAACATTGGCACGATTTAAAATTCGAACAAATGCCTTCGTTATTTTCTTTGCTCTATCGTCAAAACTTCCAGCACAACCTACCCAAAATAAAACTTCTGGTTGTTTCCCTTGAGCTAACATTTCGGCCATAGTTGGCACTATTAAATTCTCTGACATACTATTTTGTTGATTCGGTTATTTGCTTATTTGGTTAATCACAAATTCTTAATTTATAAATCGGTTATTCGTTAAACAAATAACCAATTAAACGATTTAACGACTATTCGTTTTTCCAATTCAATCGGTCTTGCTGATTGTATTGCCATGGCGCACCGTTATTCTCTATATTAGTCATCATTGCATTAATTGGCATTGGTGCAGCACTCTGTTCCATTACTAAATAGCGTCTCATATCCATGATAATTGAAAGCGGACTAATATCTACAGGACATTCCTCTACACACGCATTACATGATGTACATGCCCAAAGTTCTTCAGGAGTGATATAATCGTTCAATAATGTTTTGTTATCCGGAATAAAAACACCTTTATTGGCATCAATATTTCTTCCTACTTCTTCCAATCGATCTCTTGTATCCATCATGATTTTACGTGGAGACAATTTTTTTCCTGTTATATTCGCAGGACAAGATGAAGTACAACGACCACATTCGGTACAGGTATAAGCATTCAATAACTGAACCCAATTTAAATCCTGAACGTCACTGGCTCCAAATTTACTTGGAACCGCATTTTCATCTACTGGTGCTGCTGCAAAAGGATCAGCATTTGGATCCATCATTAGTTTTACTTCCTTAGTAACAGATTCTAAATTATCAAATTGTCCTTGAGGATTTAGATTCGCAAAATACGTATTTGGAAATGCTAACAGAATATGTAAATGTTTAGAAAAATAAAGATAGTTCATGAAAATCAGAATTCCGGTAATATGCAACCACCAGAATATTTCGGAAAGAAGCATCACTAATTCATTTGACATTCCATTGAATAATGGCTCAATAAATTGGCTTATTGGAAATGAACCTGCTTTAATGAAATGAGAAAAACCTCCAGGTACATGCTGTAAATGCAAATCAGAAGCATTCATCAATAAAAACAATGTCATTAAAACTACCTCAAAATACAAGATGTAATTAGCATCGTTTTTAGGTGCTCCATTCAAATCAGGATTAGCAAATCGCTTTAGTTTGATGATATTTCTTCTTATCCAAAAAGAAGCAACTGCAACTAAAACTAAAAGAGCCAAAATTTCGAAAGAAGCAATCAGTACATCGTACATAGTTCCTAAAAAAGCAAAAACACGATGCGTCCCAAAAAGTCCGTCAATAATAATTTCTAATAATTCTATGTTTATAATTACAAAACCTACATAGACAATAATATGCAATACTCCAGCAATAGGTCTTTTCACCATTTTAGATTGACCAAGAGCAATCATGGCCATATTAGTCCATCGTGCTTTGGGATTATCTGAACGATTTACATCGGTTCCAAGATTGATATTCCTTCTAATTTTTTTAACACTGTTGAAAAAATATCCAAAACCAATTACCAATAGAATGGCAAATAAAATATTGTCTAAATAGCTCATAATTGCTAATTTTTTACATTAGGTATAGAATCGTTTACAGGAGCAACATAAGGCTTGTTTTTCTTTCCAAACAAAGAAATATTTACATATCTAGTTGGGTAAAGTCGAACATCCTGCAATAATAATTCTAATTCTTTTGTGGAACTTTTAATATTCTGGTAGAAAGCTTCATCGTTCAATAATTTGCCCATAGATCCTTTACCAGATTCTAAACCAGTCATAATACCATCGACTCTGGCTAAAGTTGCATTTAGATTTTTAACCGTTTTACCCAAATCAGCTTTATTCAGCGAATCAGATATTTTAGAAAAATTTCCGGATATTTTATTAAAATTAGTAACAACTCCATTGATTTGAGTTTTGTTAGCATCTAATAATGTATTAACGCTTAAAGAAGCTTTATGAAATTGCTCAATAGTCTTGCTCAATTCCGCTAAGGTAAGTTTTAAATCATGCTGACCTTTTTCGTCTAAAACATTATTCAATCCTGAAATTAATTTTTCAGTACTTCCCAATAACTTTTCTAATTTTTCTTGAAGTGGTGCTAATTGATCTCCAACTTTATCTGTTAGTCCTAATTTTACCCCGCCTTGTAATTTTTGACCATCAACAGCTAATGTTTTATCATCAAAATTAGGAATAATTGCAATTTGTTTTCCTCCGATAAATCCTGGCTCATAAATAGAAGCTGTACTCGATTTAGAAATTGGAAAATCAGTTTTTAATTGTAATTCAACTAATAATACACCTGTGTTTTCATCAATTGTAATACTGCTAACTTTACCAATAACTAATCCGTTTAGCGTAACGGGTGCAGATGTGGCTAAACCTTCTACACTTTTATATTCGACATAAAATGTTTTGTAATTGGTAAAAAGGTCTCTTCCTTTCAAAAAACTGTAGCCCCAGATAAACAATAAAATAGATGCAATTACTAAAATAGCAGTTTTAATTTCTCGTGTTATTTTCAAAATTTAAGTATTTTTTACAAATTTAATATAAAATATTTGACTTGTTGTAATTATTTAAGTGCTTCTTGAATACTAATATTCTTTCCATCTTTAATTGCAATTATATACGCTGAAGTATATCCTTTGGATTTCACAACTTTCAAATCCTCTTTTGCAGTGTTATAGTCTGATGTTAAGCCATATGCATACTTATATAAAGATCCATTGCTTGTTGTCATCGAAACATTTTTTAATCCTTTAAAATTTGAAGGATTTAATTTAATATTTTTATTTCCGGCGGCAAATTGAACTTTAAAAACTACATCAGAATTTTGTGTTTTCGACTCTTGCTTTTGCGAAACTTGTTTTTCTATAATTCGTTTTGATTTAATACTCTTTGAAGTATCTTTTATCTCATTTTCGACTACTTTTTTAGATGGCAGCTCTTCATAATCATCATTGGATGGCGTTCCAAAATATTCTTTCTTGTAAGCAATAATCGCTGATGCAATAGCTTCTGCCATATTATTTTGTCCTTCCTCTGAATTTAAATAAAGACCTTCTTCGCTATTGGATAAAAAACCCAATTCAATCAATACACTTGGCATATAAGCTGCATCCAAAACCCATAGTGGAGTCTGTTTTATACCTCTTGATTTTCGATGTAATTTATTTTTAAAATTACTCTCAATTTTTGAAGCCAGATTTATGCTTCGATCTAAATAATCTTCTTGCAGAATTTTTAATCCAATCAAGGTTTCAGGATTCTTAGGATCAAAACCTTTGTAGGTTTGCTTGTAATCTTTCTCCAGTAATATCACCGAATTTTCTTGTTTAGCAATTTCTAAATTACCTTTACTTCTTGCCAAACCCATTACAAAAGTCTCTGTCCCAAAGGGAATTGGGTTATCAACAGAATTACAATGGATAGAAACAAATAAATTAGCATCAATACTATTTGCTTTTTTTGGTCTATCCTTTAATTCTATAAAAACATCTGATTTTCTGGTATAAACAACTTGAATATTATTATCTTTTTTGAGGTATTTTTCTAATTTCAAAGTCGTTTTAAGAGCAATTTCTTTTTCAACAAAGCCATGATAGGAATTCCCCGGATCTTTACCTCCGTGACCCGCATCTAAAATAACCGTAAACTTTTGATTGGATTGAGAAAAAGTATTTGAGCAGAAAAATAGAAATAGCGCTAAAATTGTGGTTTTGAATCCTCTGGTTATTTTCAAAATATAAGTATTTTTTTTACAAATTTAATATAAAAAAGATAAGCTATTACTATTTAATTACGTCTTGGATATTAACTTTCTCTCCATTTTTAAATACAATCAAAAACGCAGAATTATATCCTTTTTCTTTCGCCTCGCTTAGTTGCTTTTTTGCTTCATCATAATCTGAGGTTTCACCATACATATATTTGTAAACCCTGTTTTCATAGGCTACAGAAATATTCTTAAGTCCATTAAAATTTCTTGGAATTAAATCTAATCTTTTACTACTGGCTGAAAGCTGCACTTTAAATAAAGGCTTAGCATTATCAATCGTTTTTTTTACTTGTAAAGATTCTGCTGTGGGTTGTGGAATCATTTTTGGTTTAGCAGGAGAAACTGTATCTCTTATAGGTTTTTCGTTGATTTTTTGCGAAGGCAACTCTTCAAAAATTTCAGTTTCACCATTGCCAAAATATTCTTTTTTATAACTAATAATTGCATCAGCGATAGCTTTGGCAATTTCATTTTGACCGTCTTCAGAATTTAATATATTTCCCTCAATAGAATTCGAGATAAATCCCATTTCGATTAATACTCTAGGCATGTAAGCTTTATGAAGTACCATAAAAGGTGCTTGCTTTACTCCTCCTCCTCTAATTTTTTTTCCTAAATCTGCAAAAGAATCTTCTACCTTACTTGCCAATGAAATGCTATTGTCTAAATATTCTTCCTGCATCAAAGTCATTCCTATCATAGTCTCCGGAGAGTTCGGATCAAATCCTTCGTATTTTTGTTTGTAATCTTTCTCTAATGTTATTACAGAGTTCTCTTTTTTAGCAGCTTCAAGATTTGACGCTACTTTACTTAAACCCATTACGTAGGTCTCAGTTCCATCGGCAGCGGTATTTCTATTGGCATTACAATGAATCGAAACAAAAATATTAGCGTTAAATCTATTGGCAATATTCGCTCTTTCAATTAAATCAATAAACACATCTGTTTTTCGGGTATAGTTGACATTAATCTGTGGTGTTGCTTCTAATATTTTTCCAACTTTCAAAACTACTGCCAAGGCAATATTTTTTTCTACACGCCCTTCATAAACAGCACCAAAATCATGTGCTCCGTGGCCTGCATCTAAAGTTACCTTGAAAATATTGGATTGACTAAAGCTCGACAAAGAAATTATCGTCAAAATAAAAGTTAATATTATTTTTATTTTATATGTAATACGCATAAATCCAAAAGTTAATTTAATTAAAACACTACCCTCATAAAATTTTTTATTTGGCTATTTTTGACAAAAAATTATATGTAAGTTTGACATGTCAAAAAACAGGCCATAATTTTACAAAAATAGCATTTAAACCTTTGCATACAAACTTATTTAATATCGTTTTATTATCATTTTTCCTGTCATTGGGGTGTGGTAAATTATATTCTCAAGATATAACAAAAAAAAAGACGGCTATATCCGCAAAAAAACAAGCAGACACTACCAATTTAGATACTAGCAAAAAAAATACTGCTCCTTTATCTGTTAAAAAAGAAGCTGACTCCATAAAAAAAGACACTGTAAAACCTCAAAAAGCGTTTCTTGATGGAAAGGTGAGATACAAAGCGGATCAATATGCTAAAATTGACCAAAAGAAAAAGCTCATCACATTGTATGATAAAGCAGAACTGTATTATCAAGATGTCGAATTGAAATCTGGTATAATCGTTATGGATTATGAGAAAAATGAAGTTTACGCAGGACGTATTAAAGATTCAACTGGTGCTTACACACAATACCCAAATTTCAAGCAAGGCGCAAATGTGGTAGAACCAGATTCTATTCGTTTTAATTTTAAAACAAAAAAAGCTTTAATCTGGAATTCCAGATCAGATCAAGGAGAATTTAAAATTAAAGCTTCTATAACAAAAAAAGAAAATGACTCCGTTTATTTTTTAAAAGGAGCTCGTTTCACCACTTCAAAAGATGTTGACAATCCTGAATATTATTTCCAAACCAACAAAGTAAAATTTATTCCCGGTAAAAAAGTAGTTACCGGATTGACTAATATGGTCATTGCAAATGTTCCTACTCCTATAGCTTTACCGTTTGCTTTTTTTCCAATGAGTAAAGAAACCAGCATTTCAGGATTGATTTTACCCAGCTATAACGACTCCAACAATCGTGGATTTTCTCTTCAAAATTTAGGATATTATTTTGCGTTGAGCGACAATTATGATTTAACCGTTTTGGGAGATTATTATACCAATGGAAGTTATGGTTTGCGTTTTGAATCCAGTTATGCCAAAAGATATAATTATAGAGGAAACTTAAACATTAGATTCGAAAATTTAATCACCAGTGAAAGAGGATATCCTGATTATTTGAAACAAAATATTTATAACATTCAATGGTCTCATTCCAAAGATTCTAAATCAAATCCTAATTCCAGTTTTTCAGCCTCTGTGAATCTTGGAAGTAGTAAATACTTCAAGCAATCCATCAATCAGGTTAATATTGGTTCGAATCTTAATAATACATTAAGCTCTTCGATATCGTATTCAAAAACATTTACTTCGGTTCCACAAGTCAGAATGTCTTTGACCGCAACACACTCTCAAAATACACAAACAGAAGAAATCAATATGACTTTGCCAACACTACAATTGAGTGTTGACAGGATTTATCCTTTTGTAAGTAAAGATGGAGTCAAGAAAGGTTTTTTCAAAAACATCAATTTACAATACAATTTAAACGGTAGAAATAGTATTGTAACTACTGACTCCTTATTCTTTAAACCACAAATGTTTAGAGATGCAAAAGTTGGTTTTCAACACAGCATTCCATTAAGCACCAATTTTAAATTATTTAAATATTTCAGTGCCTCTACTTCCATGAACTACGAGGAAATTTGGTATACCAAAACAATTGAAAGAAGTTATGATGTTGACCAAAGTAAAGTTGTTGATAAAACCATAAATGGATTTGACGCTTTTAGAACGTACTCCTTTTCATCCAGCGTAGGAACAACTATATATGGAACTTTTAATTTTGGTAATGACAAAAAAATCAAATCGATAAGACACGTCATGAGACCATCTGTATCGTATGGCTATACTCCTAGTTTTGAAAAATACTACGACACCTATGCTTCAGACGCTAGCGGGACAATGAAACAATATTCCAGATTTGAAAGCGGAATTTTTGGTGCTCCGGGATTAAATAATTCCAATACTTTAGGTTTTGATTTGAGCAATACTTTTGAAGCAAAAGTTACAGACAAAGACAGTACTAAAGTAGAACCTAAAAAAATAATGCTGCTTAATAACTTGAACCTTTCCACTAGTTATAATCTTGATGCAGATGGCGTAACTACGCTTGCTTTTGCTCCAATAAGAGTTAGCGGTGGTACAACATTATTAGACAACAAAATGAATGTCAATTTTGGTGCTACATTAGACCCTTATGCCATTGACAATTCAGGAAACCGAATAAATGTGTTCAACATTGATAATGGCGGAAGTCTTTTTAGAATGACAAGTTCGAATATGACTTTAAATTATTCGATTTCGAGCCAGGGCAAAGACAAAACCGATAAGGACAAGAATACCCAAAGTCAACGAAATGGTGGTCGTGAAGATGATTTATTTGGGACAAATACTGATTTAGGTGACAGTCGAAGAAGTCAATTTGAAGAAGAGGATGAAGACGAAGGTGAAGATAAAATCTCGGAATTTTTCAACTCAAAGTTGCCTTGGGACATGACATTTGCTTATTCCTTGACGTACGGGAATAACAATAGAGAAAATAAAATCATTGGTAATTCTATAATGATTTCAGCAAATGCTGACATAACTCCAAAATGGAAAGCCGGTGTATCTACAGGTTATGATTTTGTACAAAAAGGAGTTACTTTCACACAGCTTCGTTTTGAAAGGGATTTATTGAGTTGGAGAATGGATTTCAATTGGTCTCCATTTGGAACAAATGCAAATTGGGGTTTCTTTATCGGAATAAAATCTGGTGTTCTTAGTGATATCAAATGGGATAAGCGAAGTACCATAAACCGATAATTGATTCTTAAACTTTTTACTATATAAAAATATTGTTTTATGAAAAAGATAATTTTTACAGAAAATGCTCCGGCACCAATCGGGCCTTATAACCAAGCTGTTCTTAAAGGAAATACGCTATATACTTCTGGTCAGATTGCAATTAATCCTGCAACTGGAGAATTGACTACGGAAACTATTGAAGCGGAAACCGAGCAAGTAATGCAAAACATGAAAGCCGTACTTGAAGCAGCAGGAATGTCATTTGAAAATGTTGTAAAAACAACCATATTCATCATGGATATGAATGATTTTGGAAAAATAAATACCGTTTATGGTTCTTATTTTAACGAAAAAACCGCTCCAGCTCGTGAAACGGTTCAAGTGGCTTGTTTGCCAAAAAATGTAAATGTTGAAATTTCAATGATTGCAATACTTTAGTTGAGTATTGCAATCATTTAGATTTTTATTTGTTGGCAATATGATACGCAATAAGTCCATCAATTGGTCTTCTAAGTACATTACCTAATTGTAATTCATATTTATCGAAAGTCTCTTGCAATTCATCTTTCAAATAAAATGCAATAGATCCCACAAAGTGAACAGGTACTTCCTTGCAATTATCAAATTGTTTAATATAATTTTTTACAAAAGATTTCATTCCTTTTAAAATTATTTTTCTACAAAACTCAGTGTCTTTATGTTGAATTAAGAACTTTGCAAATGTTGCTAAGTAAGCATTAGGATTTGCTTCTTTGTATAATTTACTTTTAATAGCATCAGGATCTAAATCGTATTCTTTCTCAAATTCTACTGCCAATTCTTTTGGCATTTTATTGAAATAATACTTTCTGATTAATTCTTTTCCAAAAACATTACCGCTACAATCATCCATAACGATATATCCTAATGATTGTACTTTTTGGTGCAATTCTTTTCCATCAAAATAACTACAGTTAGATCCGGTTCCTAATATGCTGACAATAGCTTTTTCGCCTTTAGGTGTTGTAGCGTAAACTGCAGCATAAGTATCCTCTTCAACTACAATAATTGCGTTAGGAAAATAGTTTTGAAAAATTTGTGAAAGTGAAATTTTCATTCTATCAGTTCCACAGCCTGCGCCATAGAAAAATAAATGAGTGGCCTCTTTTTTATTTTGCAATATATCAAAACGATCATTTAGACGTTCAATAATTTCATCTCCATCTAGAATTTCTGGATTTAATCCTAATGTTTGTGTGGTGAACAATACTTTTCCGGCATCATCTATCGCAATCCAATCGGCTTTAGTAGAACCACTATCAACTAATAATCTCATTTTTTTTGGTTTTTTTGGTTTTTGTGTTTCGTTTTTCTAGTTTAAAATGTGTGCAGTATAAAATTTACATTCAAAAAAGTAAACAAAAAATAAAATCCCGTTAAATATAATATAACGGGATTTGTAAATATAAAGAATTATTTTAACCCTGCAATATGTACAGATAAATCAATTAATTTGCTAGAATAACCATATTCATTATCATACCAAGAGATGATTTTGAAAAAAGTAGAGTTCAATCCAATTCCTGCATTAGCATCAATGATAGATGTTCTTGAATCAGAAACGAAATCTTGAGAAACAACTAAATCTTCAGTATATCCTAAGATACCTTTCATTGTAGTTTCTGAAGCATTTTTCAATACAGCCATAATTTCTTCGTAAGTAGTTTCTTTTTCAACTTTTACAGTTAAATCAACTACAGAAACATCAGTTGTAGGAACACGCATTGACATACCTGTTAATTTTCCGTTCAATGAAGGAATAACTTTTCCTACTGCTTTAGCAGCACCTGTAGAAGATGGGATGATGTTACATGAAGCAGCACGTCCACCTCTCCAGTCTTTTCTAGAAGGACCATCAGTAGTCATTTGAGTTGAAGTTGTTGCGTGAACAGTAGTCATCAACGCTTCAACAATTCCAAAGTTATCATTGATAACTTTAGCTAATGGAGCTAAACAGTTAGTAGTACAAGATGCATTAGAAACAACCATATCAGTTGCTAAAGCTTCCTCATGGTTTACTCCCATTACAAACATTGGAGCATCAGCAGAAGGAGCTGAAATAATTACTTTTTTTGCACCACCTTTGATGTGCTCGTTTGCAGTTTCAATAGTTGTAAAGAAACCAGTACATTCAGCAACTACATCAACATCAACTTCATTCCATTTTAAATCTGCAGGATTTCTTTCAGCAGTAATACGAATGTTTTTTCCGTTTACAAAAAGTTTTCCATCAGTAACTTCAACAGTTCCATTGAAACGACCGTGAACTGAATCATATTTTAATAAGTAAGCCAAGTGATCTACATCTAATAAATCATTGATTGCTACAACTTCTACATTATCTCTGTTGAAAGATTCTCTGAAAACAATTCTTCCAATTCTTCCAAATCCGTTTATTCCTAATTTTACTTTTGACATTTTACTTTAATTTTTTTGTTTATTTTTATTAACTCAACCTAAAGTCTAATTTCCTCACAATAAACTTTAACCACTTATGTAGACATAATGTCTGAAACTCTCAATAATTCTCTATCAATCATTGTTTTTCCTTTAATTGCTTGTTCTAAAGGCGTTAACGCTACTTTATCATTTTGCAATCCAACCATATAATTTGACTTTCCTTCCAATAAAGATTCAACGGCTTTTACACCTAATCTACTGGCTAAGACTCTGTCAAAACAAGATGGGGAACCACCTCGTTGCATGTGACCTAAAACTGAAACTCTAACATCATATTCAGGCAAATTGGCTTCAACATAATCTTTTAATTCGAATACATTTTTCCCAATTTTATCTCCTTCAGCAATAACAACTATACTGGATGATTTTCCTGAAGCTTTACTTTTTTGCAGTGACTCTAATAATCGGTCTAAACCTAAATCTTCTTCAGGAATTAAAATTTCTTCGGCTCCTGCACCAATACCTGCATTCAAAGCGATATGCCCAGCGTCTCTTCCCATTACTTCTACAAAGAATAATCGGTTGTGAGAACTTGCAGTATCTCTAATTTTATCAATTACATCAACTACAGTATTTAAAGCAGTATCGTACCCTAGAGTATGACTCGTCCCAAAAATATCATTATCAATAGTTCCCGGGATTCCCATTACTGGAAAATTAAATTCAGTATTGAATAATAAACCTCCGGTAAAAGTTCCGTCACCTCCTATTACCACTAAAGCGTCAATTCCTGCTTTAGTAAGATTTTCGTGTGCTTTTTTTCTTCCTTCTGGAGTTTTAAATTCTAAAGATCGAGCCGATTTAAGAATCGTCCCTCCTTTATTTACAATGTTGTTTACACTTCGAGGTCCCATTTCTTTGAAGTCACCTTCAATCATTCCTTGATATCCTCTATAAATCCCTATGCATTCTATATTATGATAAGCACATGTTCGAACAACTGATCGAATAGCTGCATTCATTCCTGGCGAGTCTCCTCCCGAAGTTAGAACGCCAACTTTTTTTATTGTTTTTGGCATTATTTAAGTATTAAAGTGTAAAATTAGCAAACATTCAGCACTTTTAAAGCTGTGTTTTTAATAAATTAGTAAACCGTTCCAAATTCAAACGTTTTCGTTGATAAGTTTTTGGAAAAACAAAATAAAAAGGATTTTATTTAACAAAATTGAAAAATAATCGATTTTTATTTGATAATTAACAATTCGCTTGTTTTTTTGATTAAAAATCAAGACAATACATTAACTATTTGTTACTAAGATACAAAAAGAGCGTTTTCTTCTGTAAACTTTAAAAAATAATTATGATTTTATACAGCGATTGACTGTTCGAAATATTAATCGCCAGCAACATTAAAATGCATTTTTATTCAGAATTCGTAGTTTTTGTATTCAAAAAGACCAACTATTAGTTTTCCTCAGGAAGCAAACCTTCTTGATTTTTCTTGATCTTTTTGGGAACGGATTTATTTGATTTAGAAAAATTAATATAATCCGGAGACATATCAGAATCTTGATCTTCGGCAACAGGAACAGTAGCTCGGTCTATTTTTAGATTTTTAAAAATTTTATTGACTAGCTCTTTAAAAGTATCAAAATCGACCTCATAAGAAACCCCTAAACCTTGTGTATATCCAATTCCTTGACCTATATAATTAATATCATTCTCTTTATTAAAAAGACGTAAATTAAGTGTTCCGTCTTCATTTACTCTATACAAAACTTCAACATCTCCTACGATTGCTGATTCATTAATCCCTCCAAAAGGAACTCCGAGTTTTCCATTAATCGTAATTCTTTCATTAATTTTTGATGAAATTGTAGCTACAAATCTTCCGTCAGTTTCTTTTCCTATTCTTCTATCCGCACCAATGAAATTAAGACCTACTTTAAATTTCTCATCATCCGATTGTATGATTCCACCAAGTATACTAGAAGCTGTTTCAAATAAACTTCCTGAAAAATCCGATTGACTCACTCCTTCCGGACTTAAAAAACCACCAGATGATAATAAATACAAAGCTTGAGTTTGTCTTACATCCTTATCGTTTAATTTATATTGAATTTCTGATTTCAAAACATTACTTACTGTTGGGAATTCAATATTAAAATCAGGTTCCGGACTCGTCAAATCGCCTCGAATACCAATCACTACTTCAACAGGAACTTTAGTGTTAAACGATGAATTATCTAACAATACAGCAGGATTTGCTGTAGTTTTATATACCGCTTCAAGGTTTAATTGTGCTCTCATCGGATTTCCTTCCCAAGAAATAGAACCACCTTTTCTAACTGCAAATTTCTTATCAATAAGTCCTCCATATTTAAAATTATAGGTTCCTTCATACGCCTGGAAATCTCCCCACATATTGAATTTTCCTAAAGTATTTATTTTAAACAATAAAGATCCAAAACCTTTCCCTTTCATTCCATGACCAGTATTTCGATCCAAAATTACTTCTACTTCAGCATCCGGTGTAATATCTAAATCAAACTCTAATTCCAGTCCGTTGTAGTTTCTGGAATTATCCGTAATTCCGTTTTCTAGATTGTATTTTTCTTGAGCGGTCACAAAATGTAGAAAAACATTATCACTTACGCTTTCGGCATTATTAATAGGGATTTTTACAGCTGTTCCTTTTTCAGATTTTGCGTCAACTTTTATAAACAAAGAATTTGTTGGACCTTTTATAGTGGCTATACCGTCAATAAAAGCAGTTCCGTAATAAGCGGCATCTTCACTGTCTTGAGTATCTAACGCTAAAAGTCTTTTGGAATTAATGGCTAAATCCAGCTTCCAATCTGCAAAATTATTATGTTCAATACTTCCGTTCAATTTCCCTATCGTTCCGTATTTTGTATCCGTAAGCGTATTATTTCTAAACAGAAATTTCTCATCGGTAAGGTCAATAATGGTATTGTTGCTCAATGCATAATCAACATTCAAATACGGAATAGTTATACCCGCATCATCCAAAAATAAACGCCCATTAATATTCGGTTTTTTAAGATTTCCTTCAATCGTGGCATTACCGGAAATAGAACCTCTAATATTCGATAAAACTTCCCCGCCAAGCGAGTTAAGAGTTGCAATGTTAAACTTTTCGAATTTTAGTTTTAAATCCAGAATAGTTTCTTTGTTAACTATTTCAAAGCTTCCATTGGCATTAAAAGATTCAAAATTTTTATTTTCTAAATTAGAATTTATGGTAAACTTTCTAAGGCTTTCATCCCCTTCAATTTCAAAATTCAAAGTACCTAAATCTGTTTTATTGACATTCAAATTATCGATTACTATAGAAGATGTAGGCTGATAAACATTATTATTTTGCTTGAAATTTACCTCGCCATTTATATTACCATGTGCAACAAATTTATTATTGAAGGGCGTAATTTGGTTTAAATCTACATCTTTAAAGCTCAATTTCAAATCCTTGACATTAGAGCCTTTAAAAGCACCCATTAACGAAATAGACTGATTTTCATGCGACAATATTATATTGTCAATGTCAAAATTCTTAAATGATTTATCAAAAACAATCTGATTATTTGGCGTTTCATTTTCATTCAAAAACCAAAGATAGTCCTTGAATTTAACTTCTGATTTACTGATTCCAACAACGTTATTATTGTCTTTATTGATGGTATGATATAAATTCAGATTATAATAATCCTCCCCTTTTGAACCGCCTTTAAATTCTGAACGAAAGAACAAAGTATCTTTCATGGTCACATTTATCACACTAAAATCACGAATTTTATAATATTTCGTTTTTATGCTATCCAATTCAATGTAAGCATTATAAAGTGGATTTTTATTATCTACTGAAACTCTTATATTATCAAATGTATTATCAGAGGCTACTATTTGAGGCGAATTAAAATTAAGTTTAAACTCTTGATTATCAGAATTTATATTTCCTTTAACTATAGTATTAGAACCGATTGAAATATCAGGATAAAATATTTCGATGATTTTATTATAAATCGAGAAATTGAATTTAAGAAACTGCCCTTTTTTGACCTTACTTGGTTTGAAATTTGTATAAAGACTTCCCAAAGAATTTTTTACTAAATTCTCCAACTGATTGAATTCATATTTACCTACAATTTCACCTTCAACAATATCCGGAGAGTTTACTGTTATGGTTCGGATTCTGTTTTGGTCAAAACTGGAAATTATTGTAAAATCATCAAAGTTGTAAATTCCCTTTGTATTTTGATAAGACGTTTTATTAATATAAACATTTCCTTGAAAATTCTCTATATTATTTCCCGAAGCTTCCACCACAACGTCCCCTTTGAAAATAGAAACAGAATCTTTTACTAATTTCAATTTAGTTAAATCGGCGTTTTCAACATTTATATGAAAATCATATCGGCTGTCTTTTTTACTTAAATCCAATAAACCATCAAAAGTCATACTCAAATTAGGGTCATTTACAGATATTTGACCTTTATAATTAGGACTTTTAAGCGTTCCATTGACAACAATATTGGTATAATTATAGTTTTTATAATCGATTTGACTAATATCTCCTTTGATTGCAGTATTAAGATATTCCCTTTTAAAACCTTTTCCGTCTACATCAATATTCAAACTTACATTACCTAACTCCTTTTGATCAAATAATGTCCCAATATCAAAATTTTCTAAAATAACATTCCCTAAATAGGAAGCCTTATCAATTACATCAATATTTTGTATTGCTAAATTAGAAGTCACTTTTCCCAATGCGGTAATCATAGAAAAATCAGCGTCAACAGCAGTTGTTGAAACATTAGACGTTCCTGTGGCGGTAAATCTTCCTAATTTCTTTAAAGAAGTCGGTAATTTATTTCCTAAAATATTGGGAAGTATTACGATTAAATCATCATAACTGGACGTTAACTTATCAAACTTAGCATACATCGAAAATTTTTGCCCTTTTTTAGCAAACAAATTTTTAAAATCGATGTCCCCATTAATTTGTGTTTTACGATCATCAACTAACTCTAAGTTTTTAAATTTTAAATCATTAAGTGTCCCTTTTATACTCGCTTTAGTATAAAAATGTTGGTTCCTGCCTAATTCTTTATAAAAATAACGAATGTCATTCGAAGCAATTGATGCTGCGTCTAATTTTATATCAAACTGCACTTTATCCGTAAAATTAGAAAAATCTTCAATTTTATATTTTAATAAAACAGTCCCTTTCAAGGTTGATTCTTTAGTCAACAAATCAAAATTTTCCAGTTTTATATTCTTTTTTGAATAACTGAATTTGGAACTTAAATTTTTAACATACAAACCGCGAAAATCCAAAAACGACATTCTATTAATCATTGTGGTAACATCCGGACCGTATATTTTGAAATCAGTTACTGAAGCATTCAGTTTAGTAAAATCTAAATCCTTAGGATTCTCGCGATTGTCATCCGTCAAAATAAAATGACCATCATAAATTTTTAATGCATTCGCTTTTAGTAGAAACTTCTTGCTTGATGGTTTTCCTGTTTCAAAAGCTGCAATAAACTTATCGAGATTGGATTGCTTTTCGTTTTTATACGTTCTCAAATTAAAAAGTAGCCCGTGTAAATCTAAATCATCAAAGATTAAATCTCCATCGAGCATTTTTTTACCTTCTAAAATAGTGGTTGAAATTCTATTGGCATAAATTAAAGTATCTTTATGATGATCACGAATCAATACCTTTTTAAACTTTACACCTCCAAAAACCGAAATGGCGACTTCATCAATATTAATATTAGTCCCAAAATCTTTATTGATACTATTTGTAAAATATTGAGCAATTTTTGTTTGAACAAATGGCATGGTAAGAGCAATACCGAGTACCAACAAAAGTAGGATTAGTCCAAGTAGAGAACGAAATACTATTTTTTTAATTTTTTTGATACCTATATACTATTTAAATTTTCTAATATTTCATTTTTGCCTTTGGAAACGGAAGCACCTTAAATAAAAATTCTTTAATTTTGGCTGCTACAAAACGATTTTTATAATCGACTTGTCAAATGTAATTCAAAATTTGTGCCTTTTTATGCAAAATCCTGAGGTTTTTATTCTTGCCATCGAAAGTTCCTGTGATGATACCGCAGCTGCCATTTTACAAAACGATAAAGTATTGTCAAATGTTGTTGCAAATCAGCTTATACATAATCAATATGGAGGCGTTGTTCCTGAACTCGCTTCTCGTGCCCACCAACAAAACATAGTTCCGGTAATCGATGCAGCGCTTCGTAATGCAAATATACAAAAAGAACAGCTATCGGCAATTGCCTTTACACAAGGTCCAGGACTGATGGGGTCCCTTTTAGTGGGAAGTTCGTTTGCAAAATCAATTGCTTTGGCCTTGCAAATTCCTTTAATTGCCGTAAATCATATGCAAGCGCATGTTTTGGCCCATTTTATAGACGAAGAAGGATATGAAAAACCAACTTTCCCTTTTTTGGCGTTGACCATAAGCGGCGGACATACTCAAATTATAAAAGTGGACAATTATTTTGACATGACTGTAATTGGAGAAACCACTGATGATGCGGTTGGCGAAGCTTTTGATAAAAGTGCAAAAATACTAGGACTTCCCTATCCTGGCGGTCCTTTAATTGACAAATATGCACAATTAGGAAATCCTAAAGCCTTTGCATTTACAAAACCAAAAGTTCCGGGATTAGATTTCAGCTTTTCAGGTCTAAAAACGGCTATTTTATATTTTATTCAAAAGAAAAAATTAGAAAACCCCAATTTTGTTGACGAAAACCTCAATGATATTTGTGCATCCATTCAACATACGATTATTGAAATTTTAATGGACAAAATAAAATTGGCAGTAAAGGAAACCGGAATTAAGCAAATAGCTATTGGCGGAGGAGTTTCTGCAAATTCTGGAATCCGAAATACATTAAAAGAAACAGAGAATAAATACGGTTGGAAAACCTTTATTCCTAAATTTGAATACACTACCGATAATGCTGCAATGATTGGAATTGTAGGTTATCAAAAGTTTTTATCCCAAAAATTTGAAACTTCATCTGTTGTTTCTAAAGCAAGAATACAATTATAAATTATGCAATTATTTTACAATCCAAATATTACTGAATCTACCGAAACTTTTTCTTTTGATAAAGAAGAAAGCAAACATATTATTAAAGTATTACGAAAGAAAGATACCGATATATTATTTGTAACCAATGGTTTGGGTTTTTTATTTAAAACTGAAATCACATTGGCTTCGGATAGCAAATGCACCGTTAAAATCCTTTCTTTCGAAAAAGCACCAGCTTCAAAATTTCATTTGCATTTGGCGGTAGCGCCAACTAAAATGAATGATCGTTACGAATGGTTTCTTGAAAAAGCAACCGAAATAGGCATACACGAAATCACACCAATTATCTGTGATCATTCTGAGCGAAAAGTCATTAATAATGAACGATTTGATAAGATTTTGTTGGCTGCAATGAAGCAATCTAATGAATTGTATTTACCCAAATTAAATGATGCCATAACCTTCAAAGAATTTATTAAACTTGAAAGAGAAGGTTTAAAACTGATTGCACATTGCGAAGAAACGGATAAAAAAACACTAAAATCAGTTTTGAAACCCAATGAAGATATAACATTACTCATAGGACCAGAAGGTGATTTTTCGGAAAAAGAAATCGCTTTGGCTCTAGAAAACAGTTTTATTCCGGTTTCATTAGGCAATACTAGATTAAGAACAGAAACTGCAGCAATTGTTGCCTGTCATAGCGTAGTTTTTGTCAATGAGGAAGAATAAAAACCGATTTTAATCATTATGAAACAACTATTTTATCTCCTGTTATTGTTTTCAATACCAACATTTTCGCAAGAAATTGCTTTGGTAAAATATAGCGGCGGCGGTGATTGGTATGCAAATCCTACATCATTGCCCAACTTGATAAAATATTGTAATGCCAATATCAATACCCGAATAAAAACAAAACCATCAACTGTTGAACCCAGCAGTCCTGACTTATTCTCCTATCCCTATGTTCACATGACAGGACATGGAAATGTTGTTTTTAGTGATGCTGACAGTAGTAATCTTAAAAATTATTTACTCGCTGGAGGATTTCTCCATATTGATGATAATTACGGTATGGATCAATACATACGAAAAGAAATAAAAAAAATATTTCCAAATAATAACCTGATTGAAATCCCATCCAATCATGCCATTTTTCAAAAACCATATTCATTCCCAAACGGATTGCCAAAAATACATGAGCATGATGGAAAACGACCGCAAGCCTTCGGGATATTTGTCGAAAACAAATTAGTATTGCTTTACACCTACGAATGTGATTTAGGAGACGGTTGGGAAGATCCAGAAGTGAACAACGATCCACTTGATGTTCGTGAAAAAGCATTAAAAATGGGCGCAAATATTCTTAATTATATTTTTAATAATTAAGAATTCTGTTTTTAAGTTTCATTTAAAAACGACCTATTCAATATTTAGATTTGAATAGGCGTTTTCATTTAAAACCGTTTCAACAAAAATATATTACACACACAGGTACTGAAAAATAAGGAAAAATAACCTCCAAAAGACTATTTATAGCAAAAAATAAAAACATCAATTTCATATACATTTATGAGATTATTTTGTTTAATGACAAAATATCTCTTAAATGAATCCATTATCACTACAATTTTGGAGTGTTGAAATCTGGTAGAAAAAAATTTGTATGAAAGTACTTGTAAATTGTAAATCTTTAAAATTAACTCAAAGCAGTAAAATCAATAGAATGATTTATTTTTTAATTTTTTTTTTCAATAAAATTTTTTTTGTGAAAAAATTGTTATAGAATTGTGAAATAATTAACCAAATCTATTAATTTATAACAAATTTTTTATGAAAAAAATTCTTTTATCTGCCGTAGCATTATTGATGCTTTTCTCTTGTCAAAATGAAACAACAGAAGTTGCACCAGAAGCCAGTGTATTGGCACGACGCGGTTGTGCGTCTCAAGAAGTTCTTGAAGCGCAATTGAAAGCTGACCCAACTTTAGCTTTAAGAATGAACGAAATTGAAGCATTTACTCAAAAAGCAATGTTATCTGGTCGTTTAGTAAACGGTAAAGTTGAAATTCCTGTTGTAGTAAACGTATTGTACAAAACTGCCGCAGAAAACATTTCTGATGCTCAAATTCAATCTCAAATTGATGTATTAAATGACGATTTTAATGCAACTAATTCAGATTTCAGCAGTACACCTGCTTTATTCTCTGGAGTTGCTGCAAATGTTGGAATCACTTTTGTTTTAGAAACAGTAAATAGAAAATCTACTACTAAAACATCTTGGGGAACTAGAGATGCAATGAAAAAAACAAAACAAGGAGGTTTAGATCCTACTTCACCTACAACAAAACTTAACATGTGGGCTTGTACTATTGGTGGTGGAATCTTAGGTTATGCTCAATTTCCTGGAGGATCAACAACTACTGATGGTGTTGTTATCGATTCAAAATATTTTGGATTATCTGGATCAGGAGCTTATCCTTATAACTTAGGAAGAACAGCTACTCACGAAGTTGGTCACTGGATGAACTTACGTCACATTTGGGGAGATGCTACTTGTGGAAGTGATTTAGTTTCTGATACACCTACACACAACACTGCTAACTACGGTGTACCAGCTTACCCACATTACAGCACTTGTACTGGAACTCCGGTAGAAATGACTATGAACTACATGGATTACACAGACGATAGAGGAATGTACATGTTCTCTAACGGTCAAAAATCAAGAATGGCTGCAATTTTTGTTTCTGGTGGATCAAGAGCAGGTTTCGGAATATAATTCCCCTTTAAAACTTATTAAAAGAGGCGACCTAAAAAGTCGCCTCTTTTTTATTTAAAATCTATATGACTTTATTCTAAAATAGTAAAGCTGACTCATTTAATGTTATTATCCCAAAAGCATAATATTAACTCATTTTTTTTATTATTTTTTAAATAAATGTTTAAAAAATTTGTTTTTCGGAAAAATTGTTATAAAATTGTGACATAATCAACCAAAACCATTAATTTATAACAAATTTATTATGAAAAAAATTCTTTTATCTGCTGTAGCATTATTGATGCTTTTTTCTTGTCAAAATGAAACAACAGAAATTACTCAATCAGCTGATGCAGTAACAAAACGCGGTTGTGCATCTCAAGAGGTGTTAGCGGCTCAAATGAAGGCTGACCCGACTTTAGCCTTAAGAATGAATGAAATTGAAGCATTGACACAAAAAACAATGTCTACTGCACGTTTAGTAAACGGAAAGGTTCAAATTCCTGTAGTTGTAAATGTTCTTTACAGAACTACTGCCGAAAATATTTCATTAGCACAGATTCAATCACAAATTGATGTATTAAACAAAGATTTTAACGCAGCTAATTCTGATTTCAATAGCGTTCCTGCATTATTTTCTGGAGTTAAAGCGAACGTAGGTATTTCTTTTGTTTTAGATCAAGTAATTAGAAAATCAACCACTAAAACATCTTGGGGAACAACAGACACTATGAAGAAAACTACTTATGGTGGTTTAGCTCCAACATCTCCAACAACAAAATTAAACCTTTGGATTTGTACTATTGGTGGTGGAATCTTAGGATATGCTCAGTTTCCTGGAGGATCATCTTCAACAGATGGTGTTGCAATTGATTCTAAATATTTAGGAACTACAGGAACTGCTATTTATCCTTACAACTTAGGAAGAACAGCTACTCACGAAGTTGGTCACTGGATGAACTTACGTCACATTTGGGGAGATGCAACTTGTGGAAGTGATTTAGTTTCTGATACACCTACACACAATACTGCTAACTACGGTGTACCAGCTTACCCGCATTACAGCACTTGTTCTGGAACTCCAGTAGAAATGACTATGAATTACATGGATTACACAGACGATAGAGGAATGTATATGTTCTCTAACGGTCAAAAATCAAGAATGGCTGCTTTATTCGTTTCTGGCGGATCAAGAGCTAGTTTTGGAATATAATTTTTTAGTTTTTTTAGATTTTAAAACTCGCTACTTGTTAGCGAGTTTTTTTTATCTTTATAACCTAAAATAGCAATATGATTACATCTAAAACCATTTCAAATGGCATTATCAGAGCATTATTAACAACGGTTTTCATTGGTTTAATTTTGTTCTTCTTCTATAAAATTCAATCGGTACTAATTTATCTTGTTGTATCTTTTATATTTACACTGATTGGAAATCCTATTTTAGACTTTTTCAAAAAAAGATTGAAATTCAACCATCTATTTGCAACTATTACCACTTTATTTATTTTCATATTGATCATATTAGGGTTTATAATGATGTTTATACCTTTAATTTTATCACAAGGGGAAAACTTATCACTTCTTAACACTACTGAAATTGAAAAAAACATAGTTCAGTTAATCAATCAAATCACTGTGTTTTTGGACAATCACCAAATTGATTCCGCACAGGTTTTAAAAGAAGCAAACATTACCTCTAAAATAAATTTCAATATTATCCCTAATTTTTTAAATGCAATTTTAGGTACCATCAGCAGTTTCGGAATGGGATTGGGCTCGGTTCTGTTCATTACTTTTTTCTTTTTAAAAGACCGATTAGTGTTTATGGTTGGTGCCAAAAAATTAATTCCTGATAGTCATGAAGATCAAATCTTGAATTCATTGGAAAAAATAAATCATTTACTGTCTCGTTATTTTATTGGTTTACTGCTTCAATTATTTATTGTATTCCTTTTATACCTTATAGTTCTAGTTATTTTTGGCGTTCCAAATGCAATTGTTATTGCTTTTTTATGCGCTGTACTAAATATCATCCCCTATATTGGTCCATTGATAGCCTCTTTTTTAGCAGCAATTTTAACTATGATGAGTAATTTGGGAAGTGATTTTCAATCTGAAATTTTGCCTACAACAATTTATGTGTTAATCGGTTTTTGGATTGTTCAAATAATTGATAATAACCTTTCGCAACCTATAATTTTTTCCAAAAGCGTTAGCTCACATCCCTTAGAAATATTTCTTGTCATCTTAATTGCAGGTTTTCTTTTTGGAATATTGGGAATGATTGTGGCAGTTCCTTTATACACCATAATAAAGGTGATTGGAAAAGAATTCTTTCCTGAAAACAAAATCATTCAACTATTAACTAAAGATATTTAATTTTGGATTTAAGAATTCTGAATACCGAAATACAGGCGTTTATAAATAATAATATTGGCAAAAGCATTTCGAAGTTAGCACTGCAAAAAAATCCCTTTCAAGATGTGGAGTGGGTTTCCATTTTGAACCAAATAGAAGCTAAAACAAAAGCTAAAGATAAATTACCCAATTGGTTTACTGCCAAAAATATTATTTATCCAAGTAAAATTTCAATAGAACAAACATCATCCGAAAAAACGGCAGCCTATAAAACTTCTATAGTATCTGGGGAATCTCTAATCGATTTAACGGGAGGTTTTGGAGTTGATGATTTTTATTTTGCGAAAAAAATAAAAATGGTGGCACATTGTGAAATTAATCCCGAACTATCAAGTCTGGTAAAGCACAATTTTGAGCAATTGAATGTTTCCAATATCACTTGTTATGCCGGAGACAGTTTAGCGACTTTATTCTCTTTAAATTCAAAATGGGACTGGATTTACATTGATCCTTCCAGACGAAATGACACTAAAGGCAAAGTATTCATGCTAAAGGATTGTTTACCAAATGTTCCTGAAAATATTGATTTTTATTTTACGCATTCAAATGCCGTTCTAATAAAAACAGCACCTATTCTTGATATTTCGGCGGGCTTATCCGAATTAAAACACGTAAAAACGATTCACATCGTAGCTTTAGAAAATGAAGTGAAAGAATTGTTATGGGAATTACACAAAGATTATTCTGGAAATATAAACATCAAAACTGTCAATATTTTAAAAGATAAAACAGAAACATTTGATTTTGTTCTGAACGAAAATTCTAAATTCCCGAACTTAAGCTTGCCTCAAAAGTATTTATACGAACCCAACAGCGCTATCATGAAATCCGGTGGATTTGATGAAGTAAGCGCGTTTTATAATCTAAATAAATTACACAAACATTCTCATTTGTATACATCAACAGCCTTAATATCTTTTCCGGGGCGCGTTTTTGAAATTCAAAATACATTTCCTTACAACAAAACGGAAATGAAAAGTTATTTAGAAAAAAGTCAAGCAAATATAACTACCCGCAATTTTCCTGACAGCGTAGAAACCATTCGAAAAAAATGGAAAATAAAAGACGGAGGAAATGTATATTGTTTTTTCACAACTGATGAAAATAATCATAAAATAGTTTTAATTTGCACCAAAATATCATAAAAATGAAATACGTTATTACAATAACTTTATTATTCCTCAGCTTGAATATATTTGCTCAAAAACCATGTGAATATAACGCAAATGTTACCGATTCTTTAGGGACTTACAAATCGACAAAAGAATACATGATGAGCGAGAAAAATTTTGCCGGAAATTCCAGTTATATTTTTTATTCTTTGGCATTAACAGATGGATTACCAACATTGAGTGTTCAGATTATCCAAAAAAGTAAAGACTTTTTGAAAGCGAATTGTTTTGATAAAAATTCAAAATTATTTTTGCAATTAAACAATGGAAAAATAATCACATTAATACATATCGATCAAGAAAATTGTGGTACTATGTTGCGCAATGATAAAGGATTTGACAATAGAGTGAATTCAGGGATTTTCATGTTTATGAAAGATAGCTTTGAAGAATTAAAAAACTCTCCTGTGTCTATTATGCGTATTAAATATTTGACAGATACAGAAGATTACATCCTCAAAAAAGAGTTTAAATCGGAATTAACGAATGAAATTTACAAACCGGAAACGTATTTCATTGACAATTTAAAATGTATTCAATAACAGCTATTTACAATCCCATTTAGCATTAGAAACTTTATCATTCAAACCTGACTTCAAATTGTAATGCCACCATTCTGAATCAAAAGAATTAAAACCACTATTTACAATAGTTGTTTTTAATAGTATTCTATTTTGTTTTACCGCTGTTGAAAGATTTTGATAATTGTGGCTCGCCTCAACTCCAAAAAAATCGAAAGAAGTTCCCATATCTAATTCTTTCCCCTTACTGTCTACCAAAGTAATATCAACAGCTCCTCCTCTATTATGGATAGAACCTTTGGTAGGATTTGCAACATATTCTGGATTAGATACAATTTTCCACATTTTTTTTTGAATATCCAAAGGGCGATAACAATCAAAAATTTTAATTTTATACCCTTTCTCCATGAATTTTTTATTCGCTTCAACAAGTGCATTAACGGTTTTTAAGCGTAAAAAACATTCCGCACAATCATACACCTTTGCTTTTAGAAAGTTATCAGGCGTTGCATACTTCATATCATAAACAAAATCTTGGCTATACTCTTTTAAATTTACAAATGTAGTGTCATTGATAATTGGGTTATTTTTTTTCTGAATATCAGAAACGATAGTTTGTGATTTACAGGAAACAATACATAAAAAGGTACAAAGAAGTGCAAATGGTTTGAGGCAAGAAGTCATAAACGCTATTTTTTATAAAAATAGAATAAATAAAGGGATTTCAGGAAATATAAAAACAAAAAAAAACGATACTATTTCTAGTATCGTTTTAAGTGAAGGCAGAAGGATTCGAACCTTCGACCGCCTGCTTAGAAGGCAGGTGCTCTATCCAGCTGAGCTATGCCTCCATTTATTATTTTGACCTCCTGCTTAGAAGGCAGGTGCTCTGTAGTAATAAACAGAGTAAAATTAGTCGGGGTGGCAGGATTCGAACCTGCGGCCTCCTGCTCCCAAAGCAGGCGCGATAACCGAGCTACGCTACACCCCGAAAAGCAAATTATAAAGCGGAGGGACAGGGACTCGAACCCTGGCACCGATTACTCGATGACAGTTTAGCAAACTGCTCCATTACCACTCTGGCACCCCTCCAAGCTCAAAGAAACGTGTCCTGTTTTGCGGTTGCAAATTTAAGACATCTTTACGTTTCTCACAACTATTTAAGGCCTTTTTTTTAATATTTTTTATCATTTTTACAAAAACACTTCACAATCAAATATATAGAATAGAAATTAATTTAAAAAAAGATAATGGCAAAATCAAAATTTGAAATTGTTTAAAAAAGATTAAATTTGCTACATAAACCAACATTATAAAAAAGTCATGAACAAAAGAGTTGTTATCGTTTCTGCCGTTAGGACACCTATCGGAAGTTTTATGGGGGATTATCTACAGTTACTGCTCCAAAATTAGGAGCAATCGCTATTAAAGGTGCTTTAGATAAAATAAAGTTAGATCCAAATTTAATTGATGAAGTATTCATGGGCAATGTAGTTCAAGCCGGTGTAGGACAAGCTCCTGCAAGACAAGCTGCACTATTTGCCGGTTTACCAGATTCAGTTGCCTGCACCACAATAAATAAAGTATGTGCTTCAGGAATGAAAGCAGTTATGTTAGGCGCACAAGCTATTCAATGCGGTGATGCCGAAATTGTAGTTGCCGGTGGAATGGAAAACATGAGTTTGATTCCACATTATATGAATTTAAGAAATGGAACTAAATTTGGCCCTGCAACCATGATTGACGGAATGCAGAAAGACGGGCTTACTGATGCTTATGATAACAGCGCTATGGGAGTGTGTGCTGACTTATGTGCTTCAGAATATAATATTACAAGAGAAGATCAAGATAACTACGCAATTCAATCGTATGAGCGTAGTGCAAAAGCATGGGATTCAGGAAAATTTGACAATGAAGTTGTTCCGGTTCCGGTTCCACAAAGAAAAGGAGATCCTATCATCGTTTCTAAAGATGAAGAATTCACGAATGTGAAATTAGATAAAATACCATCATTGAATGCTGTTTTCACAAAAGATGGAACTGTAACTGCAGCTAATGCATCAACAATAAACGATGGAGCAGCAGCAGTAATATTAATGAGTGAGGAAAAAGCAATCGCTTTAGGACTAAAACCTTTGGCTTATATCAACGGATATGCTGATGCCGCTCAAGAACCTAAATGGTTTACTACAAGTCCTGCAAAAGCAATTCCTAAAGCATTGGAAAAAGCTGGAATAACGATTAATGATGTAGATTATTTTGAATTTAATGAAGCATTTGCCGTTGTAGGTTTGGCTAATTCACAAATTCTTGGATTAGAAGACAACAAAGTAAATGTAAATGGTGGTGCTGTATCTTTAGGACATCCTCTTGGTTGTTCAGGAGTTAGAATCATTGTTACGTTATTAAATGTTTTAGAACAGAACAATGCTAAAATTGGTGCTGCTGCAATTTGCAATGGCGGTGGCGGTGCTTCAGCAATTGTTATTGAAAGAGCTTAAATAATTATAGGTTAAGAGTTATAGGTTTTTCAAGTCTATAACTCTTAATTCTTAACTCATAAAAGAACCTAAATGTTCGGAATTTGTAATCTAGCCATAATCCCACTTCGCTTTGAACCCAGTGACAGAAGCGAAATCGTTTCTCAAGTTTTATTTGGTGAACATTTTGAAATTTTAGAGCAATTGAGACAATGGTCCAAAATCAGAATGCAATATGATGATTACGAAGGCTGGATAGATTCTAAACAATTACAACTGATTTCCGAAGCCAGTTTTAATCAACTATCTTCTGAAGCTATCATTTTAAATGCTGATTTAATAGAATATATTACCGTACCAAATAATTTATTGATACCCATTCCGCTTGGTTCCTCTTTATCTTTTATACATCATAATGAGATAAATATTTCGAATTTTGATTTTGAAGGAACTAAAACCAGTGGAGAAAAAAGCAAAGAGAGCTTAATAAATACTGCTTTTATGTATTTGAATGCTCCTTACCTTTGGGGAGGAAAAACTCCTTTTGGTATTGATTGCTCGGGTTTTACCCAAATGGTATACAAACTCAATGGATACAAATTATTGCGAGATGCCTCTCAACAATCGACACAAGGAGAAGCATTAAGTTTTATTGAAGAAAGCGAACCTGGAGACTTAGCATTTTTTGATAATGAAGAAGGCAACATTATTCATGTTGGAATCATAATGGCCGATAATTACATCATTCACGCCAGTGGAAAAGTACGGATTGACCGCATAGATCATTTAGGAATATTTAATGCTGAGACAAATAAGCATACTCACAAATTAAGAGTCATCAAAAAAATAGTATAAAAAAAAAGCCTGTCTAAAATTAGACAGGCTTTTTTATTTGAAAAATTATTTTACATTTTAGCTTTTAACGCTTTGTATTCTGCAGTCATTTCTAATGCACTGTAAACACCTAAAAGAGTTTTAGAAACATCTGTATTTTTAGGATCTAGTTCAACCGCTTTTTCAAGATAAGGAATTGTTCCTTTAAAAAGCTCTTCTCTTTTCTTTTTCAATTCATCATAACGCTTCATATCCTTAGTAGAAGTTCCAAGCTTGTTCATTTCGTCAATGATCGCTTTCTCATTTTCTAATTTCAAAGCAGCTAAATTAATATACCCATTAATATATTTTGGGTTAATTTCTATAACTCTCTTGTAATATTTTTCAGCATCTGCAACATTTTTAGCATTTGCACTTAATACTCCCAAGTTAAAAATCAAATCAGCGTCATTTGGATTTTTTTCCAATACTTCAGCGATTAATTTTTTGTACATATCGAAATCTTTTGTTTCCAAATAAAGATTAGCTTCCGTTAAAGTCAATGAAGTATCTTCAGGATTTGCTATTCTCGCTTCAGAAATTGCTTTTTTAGCTTCTTCAGTTTTACCTTTTTCAACTAAAATCAAAGCCATGTTTTTATATATCTCACCTCTTTTAGAAGGAATAACTTCAGTTCTTGGCTTTTCATGCGTTCCTAACTTCACCATTCTGTCTCTTTCTTGAAGTGTCGTAAAAAAGTCTTCTTGACTAGTTAATTTATTAACTGCAAAATAGCTGGTTCCTTTTCCAGAATAGTTTAAGTTTTTCAAATCATCATACAACTTAAGTGCTGCATCATAATCTTTAGCGTTTACATACGTAGAAGCTGCGTAATATAAATTGATAGTGTCTTTTTTATCTAACAAATAAGCGTCATATAATTTTTTAGCACTATCAGCATGCTTATCCACTTTTGAATCAGCAATTGCACCGTTAATCAACTTGAATTTAATATCAGTAATTGAAGCTGCAGCCTGAGTTGAAAATTTTACTTTCCCAGAAGTTTTCTCAGCAGCAATTAAATCTTGGTATGCTTTTGCAGCAAGCGAAAGATTGGTATTAGTATCAACATTCTTGTTGGCTAAATCTAATAAAGAATTCCCTTTTACAAAGAAAAATTGTGCTTTTTCAGCATCTGGAGCATTCACTACTAAATATTCAGCTTCATTCAAGATCGTTACTGCTTCTTGAGACTTACCAGCTTTCAACGCTTTTTCTGCGGCTTTAATTTGATCTTTTTGAGCAAAAGTAGCTACTGATATCAATAATGCTGATGCTAGTAATACATATTTACTTTTCATAATATTCTATTTTTGTTTAATAATTATTCTTGGTTTTCTAATTTTTATTTATGCTTCATCATCTTCGTCGTCACCTTCAGCCTCGTCTTCAACTTCTTCTTCTTCAGAATCGTCTTCATCGTCATCCTCTTCCGTACCTTCGTCTTCAAGAACTTCTAAAACTGGTTTAACTCTTTCAATAGCTTCCGTTTCGATAACATTACCTTCTTCATCTACTACCACTTCAGCGACATCGTCCTTCATAACTTTTGTAACTGCGGCAATCGAATCGTTTCCTTTGATGTTAATCAACTTCACTCCTTGCGTAGCACGTCCCATAACTCTCAAATCTTCAACGGCCATTCTGATAGTCAATCCTGATTTGTTGATAATCATTAAATCATCAGCATCAGTAACGGCGTTTATCGAAATCAGTTTTCCTGTTTTCTCGGTAATATTTAAAGTTTTAACTCCTTTACCACCACGGTTTGTGATTCTATACTCATCTAGGCTTGAACGTTTTCCATAACCATTTTCAGCAACAACTAGAATTTCGCTGTTCATATCATTTACAGTAACCATGCCAATTACTTCGTCAGTATCATCTTTAAGCGTTATTCCACGAACTCCAGAAGCTGTTCTTCCCATTGGACGGGTTTTTGTTTCTTCGAAACGAACCAATTTACCGGATTTAACAGCCAAAATAATTTGACTTTCTCCGTTAGTTAATTTCGCTTCCAATAATTCATCGCCTTCTTTAATAGTAATTGCAGCAACACCATTAACTCTAGGTTTAGAATATTTCTCTAAAGATGTTTTCTTAACCTGACCTTTTTTGGTTACCATAATAAGGTTATGGCTATTAATATATTCTTTATCTTTTAAATCTTGAGTACAGATAAACGCTTTTACTTTATCGTCGCTTTCAATATTTACCAAGTTTTGGATTGCTCTACCTTTAGCCGTTTTACTACCTTCCGGTATTTCATAAACACGCATCCAGAAACATTTTCCTTTTTGGGTAAAGAACATCATGTATTGGTGATTTGTTGCCACAAACATGTGCTCTAAGAAATCTTGATCTCTTGTTCCAGCACTTTTTTGTCCAACTCCTCCTCTATTCTGAGTTTTGTATTCCGTAAGATTAGTACGTTTAATGTAACCTGCATGAGAAATTGTAATTACTACATTTTCATCAGCAATTAAATCCTCAATACTTACATCACCACCTGAATATTCAATTACAGAACGACGCTCATCTCCGTATTTATCACGAATTTCAGTTAGTTCCTCTTTAATCAAAGCAATTCTTAAGTTTACATCCGCTAATAAAGCTTTCAAATGCTCGATTAACTTCATTATTTCTTCGTATTCAGTTCTTAACTTATCTTGTTCAAGACCTGTTAATTGTCGCAAACGCATTTCTACAATGGCACGAGATTGAATATCTGATAAATTGAACCTTTCGATTAATTTCTCTCTTGCTTCTTCCGTACTTTTTGAAGCTTTGATTAAAGCAATCACTTCATCAATATTATCCGAAGCGATAATCAGCCCTTCTAATATATGCGCTCTTGCTTCCGCTTTTTTCAATTCAAATTGCGTTCTACGAATCACTACATCATGACGGTGTTCGATAAAATAATGAATCAAATCTTTCAGATTCAACATTTGTGGACGCCCTTTTACAATTGCAATATTGTTTACACTAAAAGAAGATTGTAATTGCGTAAACTTATAAAGTGTATTTAAAACTACGTTTGGTGTCGCATCACGTTTTAAAATATAAACGATACGCATCCCGTTTCTATCCGACTCATCTCGGATATTTGCAATTCCATCAATTTTTTTATCATTAACCAAATCAGCCGTACGCTTGATCATATCAGCTTTATTGACTTGATAAGGTATTTCGGTAACGATAATACATTCTCTGCCATCCACTTCTTCAAAACCAACTTTAGCACGCATTACAATACGTCCTCTACCGGTTTTGAATGCTTCACGAACGCCTTCATATCCATATATTATACCTCCGGTAGGAAAATCCGGGGCTTTAATATGATTCATCAACTCATCAACTTCAATATCATTATTATCCATGAAAGCCAACGTACCATTGATTACCTCAGTTAAGTTGTGAGGTGGCATATTAGTAGCCATACCTACTGCGATTCCTGTTGCCCCATTTATTAATAAGGTAGGAACACGAGTTGGCATAACTGTTGGTTCTTCTAATGTATCATCAAAATTTAATTTAAAATCAACTGTTTCTTTATCGATATCTGCCAAGATTTCTTCCGAAATCTTACGCATTCTAGCCTCCGTATAACGCATCGCTGCAGGACTATCGCCATCTACAGAACCAAAGTTACCCTGACCATCAATCAATAAATAACGCATACTCCATTCTTGTGCCATACGAACCATCGCATCATAAACAGATGTATCTCCGTGTGGGTGGTATTTTCCAAGAACTTCCCCGACAATTCTTGCTGATTTTTTATGGGCAGATCTGGAGTTAACTCCTAAATCATGCATTCCAAATAATACTCTTCGATGTACTGGTTTCAAGCCATCTCTAACATCTGGAAGCGCTCTTGATACAATTACTGACATCGAATAATCGATGTAAGCTGATTTCATTTCATCTTCTATGTTAATAGGAATTAACTTTTCTCCTTCAGACATAAGTTGTTATATTAAAAAATTATATTAGTTTCAAAACGTGCCAATATACGCCTTTTTGAAATTTTTAGACCTATTTCACACTAGTTATTTCAATGATTTATTAACAAATTTTACTGCCGTTTTAGTTAATAAATTAAGTGAATTTTAACTTTAATATTATTTTTATTTTTGTCTATTAGCTGACACCACTTCTTATAGGAATGGTTTTTGTTTTTCAATTACTAATTCACTAAATTTACGATATCAAATATATATTATGGATGATAATTTTTCACCAAGAGTAAAAGACGTTATTACTTACAGCAAAGAAGAAGCTTTGCGACTAGGTCATGACTTTATAGGAACTGAGCACTTAATGCTGGGTATCTTGAGAGACGGTAACGGGAAAGCAATTCAAATATTGAACAACCTATCTGTTGATTTGGATCATTTACGCAGAAAAGTAGAGATCTTAAGTCCTGCTAGTCCAAGCCTGGAAGTAAATGTTGAAAAGAAAAACTTACACTTGACACGCCAAGCAGAACGCGCATTGAAAACCACTTTTCTTGAAGCAAAAGTTTTTCAAAGCTCGTCTATCAGCACAGCACATTTATTGTTGTGTATTTTAAGAAATGAAAACGATCCAACAACCAAGCTATTGAATAAATTAAAAATTGATTATGACATAGCTAAAGAACAATATCTAAACATGACTCCAAACGAAGAAGATTTTATAGAAAATTTGCCACGAAACGAATCATATAATGACGATTCAGGACAAGATGACAGTCTAAAAGAAGGAACTTTCAACAATCCAGCCAATAAATCAAATAAAAAATCTAAAACACCAGTTTTGGACAATTTTGGAAGGGATTTAACTGAAATGGCCGAAGAAGGAAAACTAGATCCTGTTGTGGGACGTGAGAAAGAAATTGAACGCGTTTCGCAAATTTTGAGCCGTCGTAAAAAGAACAATCCATTGCTTATAGGGGAACCTGGAGTGGGGAAATCAGCTATTGCCGAAGGTTTAGCGTTGCGAATTATTCAGAAAAAAGTATCGCGTACTTTATTCAATAAACGTGTCGTTACTTTAGATTTAGCTAGTCTTGTTGCAGGTACAAAATACCGCGGACAGTTTGAAGAGCGCATGAAAGCAGTGATGAATGAATTAGAAAAAAATGACGATATCATTCTTTTCATAGATGAAATTCACACTATTGTAGGCGCTGGTGGCGCAACAGGTTCACTGGATGCTTCTAATATGTTCAAACCTGCATTAGCTCGTGGAGAGATTCAATGTATTGGTGCAACAACATTAGACGAATACAGACAATATATAGAAAAAGACGGCGCATTAGAAAGACGTTTTCAAAAGATAATTGTGGAACCTACATCAGTTTCTGAAACAATCACCATTTTGAATAACATCAAAAACAAATATGAAGACCATCATAATGTTACCTACACACAAGAAGCAATCGAAGCGTGTGTAAAACTAACAGATAGATATATGTCTGAACGTTTTTTACCGGACAAAGCCATTGATGCATTAGATGAAGCAGGTTCTAGAGTTCACATTACCAATATTGAAGTTCCAAAACAAATTTTAGACTTGGAACGTCAATTAGAAGATGTACGTGAATTGAAGAATGTTGTAGTCAAAAAACAAAAATACGAGGAGGCTGCTAAACTTCGTGATGATGAAAAACGTATCGAAAAAGACTTAGCTATTGCCCAAGAACAATGGGAAGAAGATGCTAAGAATAACCGAATTGAAGTTACTGAAGACAATGTGGCTGATGTGGTTTCTATGATGAGTGGAATACCTGTTAACCGTATTGCACAGACTGAAAGTAACAAACTAGCTAAACTTCCAGAACTTATTGAAGGTAAGGTGATTGGACAAAGAGAAGCAGTAATGAAAATTGCTCGTTCCATCCAAAGAAATCGTGCCGGATTAAAAGATCCGAATCGTCCAATTGGTTCTTTTATTTTCTTAGGGCAAACCGGTGTTGGTAAAACTCAATTAGCAAAAGTACTAGCTAAAGAATTATTCGATTCTGAAGACGCATTGATTCGTATTGACATGAGTGAATACATGGAAAAATTTGCAATCTCCCGTTTAGTTGGAGCGCCTCCGGGATATGTAGGATACGAAGAAGGTGGTCAATTAACAGAGAAAGTAAGAAGAAAACCATATTGTGTAGTATTATTGGATGAGATAGAAAAAGCGCATCCTGATGTTTTCAATATGTTATTGCAAGTTTTGGATGATGGTTATTTGACAGACAGTTTAGGTCGAAAAATTGATTTCAAGAACACTATAATTATCATGACTTCCAATGTTGGAGCCAGACAATTAAAAGATTTTGGACAAGGTGTTGGTTTTGGAACTGCTGCCAAAGTAGCTCAGGCTGACGATAATTCAAAAAGCATCATCGAAAATGCATTGAAAAAAACTTTTGCTCCTGAATTCCTTAACAGAATTGACGATGTAATTGTTTTCAATGCTTTAGAAAAACATGATATCGATTTGATTATCGAAATTGAATTAAAAAAATTATTTGCTCGTGTTGCTGAATTAGGATACCAATTGAATCTTTCTGACAGAGCAAAAGCATTTATAGCAGAGAAAGGCTTTGATAAACAATTTGGCGCTAGACCATTAAAAAGAGCCATTCAAAAGTATGTTGAAGATGCCCTTGCAGAAGAAATCATCACTTCGAAAATTACTTCAGGAGATGAGATTTTTATGGATATTGAAGATGGCTCACAAGAGTTAACAGTGCAGATTCATAAAGCTGGGGAACCTACAAATCCTTAAATTTAGCAAACAATTATAGCAAAATAAACCCGTTACGTTTTTATAACATAACGGGTTTATTCTTTACAGTAAACATACTTTTTTTGAAAACAAATATTTACATTTGGTCTTTATAAAAAAGGTTAAACAAAATTAATTTATGTCAGATAACAAAGTTATTTTAGGTAGTGAAGAATGGTGTTCTTTTCCAGAATTAGGAATTCCTACTATTAAAGCCCGAGTAGATTCGGGAGCGAAAACATCCGCTTTACATGCTATAAACATTGCTCCATTTATCAAAAATGAAAGCAACTGGGTAAAATTTGACATCAACCCGATACAAAATAATCTAAAAACGGTGATTCATTGTGAAGCACCTTTAATTGATAAACGCATCGTTAAAAGTTCCAGTGGTTTTAGAGAACAACGCTATGTTATTCAAACAAATCTTCAAATAGGAAGCTCAAAATGGCCTATTGAAATGACATTAACCAATCGGGATTCAATGGGTTTCCGAATGCTTTTAGGTCGAGAAGCCATGAGCGGAAGAGTTCTTGTTGATCCGGAACAGAAATATCTTTTGGGACAACCTACTTCTGACATCTTAAAAGAATTATATAAAAATTCTGAGAAAGCGAGCTCTGGTTTACGAATCGGACTTTTAGCCAGTAATCCTGAATTGTACAGCAACAAGCGTATTATGGAAGCAGGAGAAATGCGTGGTCACGAAATGCACTTTCTGAATATCAAGGAATGTTACATGAAACTGGATGCAAAAACACCTGAAATTCATTATCGTGGCGGTAAAATATTAAATCAATTTGACGCTATTATACCTAGAATCAGACCAAGCATTACTTTTTACGGTTGTGCTTTGACCAGACAATTTGAAGCCTTAAAAGTATATTGCTTAAATTCATCTAACGCCATTACGCAATCGCGTGACAAATTATACTCTTTGCAATTACTGTTGAATCACGGTGTAGAAATTCCTACAACTGGTTTTGCAAATTCTCCATTGGATACCGATGATTTGATAAAAATGGTCGGAGGCTCTCCTTTAATTGTAAAATTACTGGAAGGAACACAAGGAAAAGGTGTTGTACTGGCGGAAACAAAAAAAGCCGCAGAAAGCGTTATTAATGCTTTTAAAAGCTTAAATGCAAACATATTAGTCCAAGAATTCATCAAAGAAGCCAATGGAAAAGACATTCGTTGTTTTGTAATTGACGGAAAAGTTGTTGCTGCCATTCAGCGTGAAGCGATGCCTGGTGAATTTAGAGCTAACATTCATCTTGGAGGAACTGCATCAATCATAAAAGTAACTGCAGAAGAAAAGAAAATCGCCATAAAAGCAACTAAAGCAATGGACCTGAAAGTGGCAGGTGTTGATATTATTCGTTCTTCAAAAGGGCCTTTATTATTAGAGGTAAATTCATCCCCAGGATTGGAAGGAATTGAAGGTGCTACCAACAAAGACATTGCAGGTGAAATGATAAAAGCAATTGAGAAAAATTTTAAACTGAAATAGTTTTCTGTCTGCAGATAAATTTTAAACTTTTTACTTTAAACCAAAAAAATGAACGAATATCTTGATATAATTCTTCGAAGTACAGCCGTTTATTTTTTCATGGTTATTGCCTTGCGTCTTTTTGGTAAGAAAGAATTGTCTCAACTGAACACTGCCGACGTGATATTGATATTGCTCATAAGCAACTCCGTCCAAAATGCTATGGTTGGCAGTAACACGAGCCTTTATGGCGGAATAGCTGCAGCAACTGTATTGTTTACCATCAATTTTATTTTAAAGAAATTGATGTATAAATACCCTAAATTTGGTGATTTCATGCAGGAAAAACCCGAAATTCTAATCCATAACGGAAATCTGGATTTTAAAGCATTAAGCAAATTAAATATTTCTTCTGATGAATTAAAAGAAGCCATGCGCGAACATGGTGTCGAATATTTCAAAGATGTAAAACTGGCAATGCTTGAGATTGATGGCAACATTAGCATTATATCGGGTGATAATAACCTTAGGCAAACCCATTACAAACGCAGACGAATTCATAAAAATTTAGGAGGAATAAATTAAACCTAAACACTCAAAAAATAATTAAAGGAGTTTAAAACAACCAAATTGCACCAATAAAGTCCTGAAACAATTATGCTCGATTCTTTCAAAACATACTTTCAATCTAAAACAAATTTAACGGACGAGCAGTTTCTTTCGATTACGGATACATTGCAATCCAAAAAAGTTGAAAAAGGAACCATTCTGCTCCATCAGGGTGATATTTGTCATCATTCTTTTTTTGTATCCAAAGGACTATTGCGTTCCTATACCATAGACGAAACCGGAAAAGAACATATCATTCAGTTTGCGGCTGAGAATTGGATTATTTCGGACAGAAGCAGTTCTTATTTCAACGAACCTTCTGAATTGTTTATTGATGCCATTGAGGATACTGAAATTGTGTTTATCGATAAAAACTTCATTAATGCCGCTGCAGAAATCAGCGTTTCTTTTCGGGAGCAGGACAATACTGCGTTACACAATCACATTCGACAACTTCAAAAACGAGTGAACTTATTATTGGGAGCAAATGCTGAACAACGCTATTTAGATTTCATAACCATTTACCCAAGTCTTACTTTGCGTATTCCACAATGGATGATTGCTTCCTATTTAGGCATTACACCCGAAACCCTGAGCAGAGTTCGCAAGGAATTAGCTAAAAGAAATTTTAAGCCGTATTAGTTCTTCTAAAATCATTTCTTATCCTACATCAATGCATCTGATTTTAATCCATAGTAAATTTGTACTATAATTAAAATAAGACATCGCAATGAAAACAAAAAATATTGAATTAGTATTGGCTCCACCTCCACCACACATGGTAGGTGACGGATTTAGAGTACACAATTTTATCCCGAGCGGATATCATTTAGACATGAAAAGAATGAGTCCATTTATCATGATGGATTATAATTCAAAATTTTATTTTCCGCCTACAGACCAACCCAGAGGCGTAAGTGTTCATCCACACAGAGGTTTTGAAACCGTTACGATTGCTTATAAGGGAAAAGTAGCGCATCATGACAGTTCTGGAAACAGTGGCATTATTGGAGAAGGAGATATACAATGGATGACAGCCGCTTCGGGAATTTTACACAAAGAATACCATGAAGAAGAATTTAGCAAAAATGGTGGTGATTTTCAAATGGTACAGCTTTGGGTCAACCTTCCGGCAAAAGACAAAATGTCAACACCAAAATACCAAGGGATTACAAACGACCAAATCAATAAATTGGAACTTCCTGAAAATGGTGGAGTAATTGAAGTTATTGCTGGAGAATATGAAAATTTGAAAGGTTCTGCCTCTACTTTCACACCAGTACATTTACAAAATGCCAAATTGAATAAAGGAGCAAAAGCATCTTTCCATTTTCCGGCAAATTACAACACCGGTTTATTGGTAATTGAAGGAAGCATAAAAGTGAATGACAGCGAAAATGTTCCTGCAGATCATTTTGCATTATTTGAAAATGAAGGCGAAGAATTTATCATTGAAGCAACTGAAAATGCCATCGTTTTAATTTTAAGTGGAGAACCTATCAATGAACCTATTGCAGCGCACGGACCATTTGTAATGAATACCCAAGCAGAAATCATGCAAGCATTCAATGATGTGAATATGGGTAAATTCGGTTATTTAGAAGAATAATTTCTTATTTTTATATTTTAAAACCCCTAAAATGTCAAACATAAAACTGATTATAGAAGAACGCCCAAGCAATATTGGTAACTTTATGGTTGGGCGATTGCTTCCCTTTCGAGAAAAAAGAATGGTTGGACCATTTGCATTCATCGATCATATGGGACCTACCTGCATGAGCGAATACGAAAATTTAGATGTTCCGCCACATCCACACATTGGACTTTCCACTTTGACGTATTTGTTTGAAGGAAGTATTATGCACAAAGACAGTTTGGGAACTGAAATGGAAATCAAACCCGGACAGATCAATTGGATGACCGCTGGAAAAGGAATCGTTCACTCAGAACGAACACCTGAATATTTGCGTAGTTCAAACAAAATGTTGCACGGACTTCAAATTTGGGTAGCATTGCCGAAGGAATTAGAGGAAATGGAACCTTCGTTTTTTCACGTTCCTGAAAATCAAATTCCAGAATGGAAAACGGATAACATTGCTTTTAAACTTATAGCTGGCGAAGTACTTGGCAAGAAATCACCCGTTCCAGTTTACAGTCCGCTGTATTTATTAGAACTAAAAAGCACTTCGCGTCAAACAGTGACTTTAGGCGAGCATTTATTTGGCGAAAGCGCTTTATACATTCTAGAAGGCAGTATTGAAAGTGAAGGAAATGTTTTTGGTCCAAAGCAAATTTTGATTGCCAAAGACAGTAAACTCTGCACCTTCGATATGGCAGAAAACACCACTATTTACATTTTTGGTGGTGATCCTTTTCCGGAAGAACGAATTATCTATTGGAATTTTGTTGCTTCAACCAAAGAATTGATTGAAAAAGCAAAAGAAAAATGGTTGGCACAAACCTTTGATAAAGTTCCTGGTGAAACTGAATTTGTTCCACTTCCAGAGCAAAATAAAAGACAATAATATGGGTAAAATAACAGCAAGTATCGGCACTGAACTTTATAAAACAGAAATACAATCAGAAACTAATTTCATCATTTCTGATGAACCTTAAAGTAGCGGAGGAAAAGATTTAGGCTTTGCGCCAAAAGAATTACTCGCTTCTTCATTAGCAGCTTGCACCTGCATCACTTTACGCATGTATGCCAATAGAAAAGGCTGGAATTTAACCGATGTAAAAGTTGAAGTCACTTTTGAAACTGATTCAGTAGAAAATAAATTCAAAATAAATCGTAACATTCAATTATTCGGGGATCTAGACACTGATCAAAAAGCCCGATTAGTAAACATTGCAGATAAATGTCCGATACACAAAATTTTAAGCAACCCAATCGAAATAACAACAGCATTAAATTAGAAACACATGACAATTGAACAAATAAACGAAACAAAAAACGGCTACTTTAGAGCCGTTGATAATGACATCGAAGCCGGAAAAATGACATATACTTGGGCAGGAACCGATAAATTTATTATTGACCACACCGAAGTTAATCCTGATTTTGCAGGACAAAGTGTAGGCAAAAAATTAGTGATGGAAGCTGTACAATATGCACGGGAAAATAATCTCAAAATTTTACCATTATGTCCTTTCGCGAAAAGCGTATTTGATAAAACGAAGGAAATACAAGACCTACTGTTTTAAAAAAATTAATTTTAGAGCATAAAAAAACCATTCGTTGACGAATGGTTTTTTTATGATTTTTATTTTAGCATTAAATAAAAATACTAAAGATATAGTAAATGATTGCTGCTAATATTGCTGAAATTGGAATGGTTAAAACCCAAGCCCATAATAAGCTAACAGTCATTCCCCATCGTACTGCAGAAACTCTTTTAGTAAGTCCAACTCCAATTATAGATCCAGTAATAGTATGCGTTGTACTTACAGGCACTTTAAAATGCTCTGTAAAATATAATGTCAATGCTCCTGCAGTTTCTGCAGCTACACCTTCAAAAGAAGTCACTTTTGTAATTTTCGAACCCATTGTTTTCACAATTTTCCATCCTCCACTTAACGTTCCGGCTGCAATAGCAGAATAACAAGCTAAAGGAATCCAAGCCGGCATTTTAAATGCACCTTCATCATTTGGCAACACAACATCTAGCCAAGCAGGTAACGATTCTTGAGCAACACCACTGGTGTGAATATAAACCGCAACTGCTGCTGCAATAATACCCATTACTTTTTGAGAGTCATTTCCACCATGTCCTAAACTAAAAGCTGCTGAAGACAGTAATTGCATTTTTTTCAACCATGCCGTAGCTTGATTTAAATTTAAACTACTGAATATTAAACAGAATGTGCTTATTGACAGGATTATAAATGCAACTAAAAACCATTTGATATTATGCGCTTCAAAAGCAACACTCCAAAAAGGAGAATCGAAACGAGGTTTTTCAATTTGATCATAATAAATCATTTGGCTTTCTACAAACCAAACTGTCAATATCATTAAAGAAGCTGTAAAAATCTTTGGATAAATGCTCTTTTTGGACGCATTAAGAAGCCATATCGACATCAAGTAAGAAATCAAAGCTCCTAACAATGGTGCCAATATAATAAAGGCAACAATAATTAAAACTCCTGAAGGCATACCACCATCTTTTCCTGCTTTATACCAAGAAACCACGCCAAAACCTGCATGAGCAATTGCTGCTCCGGCAAAACCACCAATTAAGGTATGAGAAGAGCTGGAAGGAATTCCTTGCCACCAAGTAAATAAATTCCAAATAATAGCCGCTATTACACCAGCAAGGATTACAACTAAGTTGATATCCATGGTATTGGCTGTTTTAGCAACAGTATCTGCTACACCAAAACCAAAAACCCAATACGCCAAAAAGTTAAAGAATGCCGCCCAAACAACTGCTTGAAAAGGAGTTAATACTTTTGTGGCAACAACAGTTGCTATAGCATTGGCAGCATCATGAAAACCGTTGATGTAATCAAATATTAAAGCCAGGACTATAATAACTATAAGTAGAGTAAATTCCATAATTATAATTTCAGAATAAAACCGATTGAATTAAGAATGTTTTACAGAAATTGATTCTAAAACACTAGCCACACTTTTACATTTATCAGCAGCAGTTTCTAAAACTGATAATACTTCTTTGTACTTGATAATGTTTTTCGCATCCGTTTCGTTTTCGAATAAATCAAGAACTGCTTTATCATAAACATTATCTGATTTATTTTCTAACTTGTTAATTCTAACACAAGCATCAGTAATATTCTTGATTTTTTTCAAATCTCTTAATTCTCTTACCGCAACATCAATGTTTTGGCAAGCTTCAAGATTGATTTCAGTCAACTTTCTGATTGATTTTGTGATTTTATCTACTTGATATAACTTCATTCTACTTGCTGCACCGTGAAGGTTATCCGCAACGTTATCTATTGAAGTAATCAATGAGTGAATGTCTTCTCTATCAAATGGAGTAATGAAGTTTCTACTCAACTCTAAATTTGTTTGACGAGTAATATCTTCTCCTTTTTGCTCTAAAGCATCAATTTTTTGAAAAAGAACTTCACGTTCCTTCAAAGGAAGATTTACAGCTTCGTGTAAGTTTGTAGCAATTTCAATTAAATTACTAGAAGCTTCCTCAAAAAGAGGAAAGAACTTTTTGTCTTTAGGAACCAAAAATTGGAAAAAATTATTTATGTTCATTTCATTAAAATTTAGTTCGGCAAAATTACTGCATTATTTAACCCTAATGTTAAGCTAATATTAACAAATCGTTTTCTATTTGAAAAGTATTTAAAAATGAAACCGTATTCTCAATATCATAATGCAAAATTCGGTCTTCTTTTATCAATGGCACTTCCTCACGATATGCACTTAAAAACATTTCAATAAAATCACTCGATAGCAACGGTCGTCTGTACTCAATAGCTTGCGAAGCATTCATTAGTTCGATTGCTAAAATTCGTTCCAGATTATCCAAAACACGTAACGCTTTTGTAGCAGCATTTGCTCCCATACTTACATGATCTTCTTGTCCGTTACTCGAAACAATACTATCAATACTGGCAGGAGTTGCCAATTGTTTGTTTTGACTGGCAATACTGGCCGCTGTATATTGTGGAATCATCAAACCAGAATTTAACCCTGGATTATCCACTAAAAATGCAGGAAGATTACGCAAACCAGAAATCAACTGATAGGTTCTTCGTTCTGAAATACTTCCTAATTCTGCCAAGGCAATTGCCATAAAATCTAATGCCAATGCTAATGGTTGTCCATGAAAATTACCTCCAGAAATGATTTGGTCACTTTCAATAAATATATTTGGATTGTCCGTTACCGAATTGATTTCTGTTTTGAAAACTTTCTTTACATAATCAAATGCATCTTTTGATGCACCATGAACTTGCGGCATACATCTAAAAGAATACGGGTCTTGAACATGTGTTTTCACTTGTTCAATTATTTCGCTTCCTTCCAAAAATCCTTTTACACGATTTGCCGTTACAATTTGTCCTTTATGAGGTCTGATAAAATGAATCAATTCATGGAAAGGTTCTATTCTTCCATCAAAAGCTTCCAATGAAATTGTTCCGATTAAATCCGCCAAATAAGAAAATTTGCTGACTTTCATCAAAATATGCGCTCCATAAGCACTCATGAATTGGGTTCCGTTCAATAAAGCCAATCCTTCTTTAGACTGTAATACAATTGGTTTCCAATCAAAATGTTTCAAAACTTCACTGGAATGCACTTTTTTCCCTTCAAAATACACATCACCTTCACCTAATAAAGGCAACGATAAATGCGCCAAAGGAGCTAAATCTCCTGAAGCTCCAAGAGAACCTTGCGTATAAATTACCGGTAGAATATCATTATTATAAAATGCAATCAATCGCTCCACTGTTTGCAATTGGATTCCGGAGTGTCCATAGCTCAACGATTGAATTTTAAGCAACAACATCAATTTCACAATTTCAGTTGGTACTTCCTCACCCGTTCCGCAAGAATGTGATTTCACTAAGTTTTCTTGTAGCTTTGATAAGTTCTCATTTGATATTTTTACATTACAAAGCGAGCCAAATCCTGTATTTATACCATAAATAGGATCTGAATGAGAAGCCATTTTTTTATCTAAATAATCCCTGCATTTTTGAATATTAACTTTGGCTTCTTCAGACAATGCCAATAATTTACCATGAGAAATAATCTCTTCTAATGTTTCAAAACTGAGTAATTGCGTACTTATATAATGTGTATTGTCCATTTTTACTTTCTAATTAAAGGGTAAAATTCAATAAATCTATATTAATAAACAACATTTATTGACGATAATTTAAAATTCAAACCTAAAACCAAACTAACCTTAAGTTTTATGCATAAAAAGTTACAAATTAATTGACTTAAAATGTGAGACATAAAGCACTAAGATTTAGTGCGAGTGCTACAATAAATTTCGGAATTAGTTCCTAAAGCTACTCAAAACGGCTTTATTGCAGGAATTAATTATTTCTATAAAGCTATAAAACGAATTCCAATTCGTTTAATTTTTTCACTAAAAATACGAATAGCTTCAACATAGACCTTGAAAACTAAACAATGTTCAATATTCCCTTGAATGAAATTGAAATATTAAAATATTCGCAAAAACGAAATTAAAGGTTTCCGTTTTTATAAAAAACTGTACTTTTGAAAAATCAAATGATAAACAACAGAACAACATATCACTCTTCGATTACAACTCAACTTTGGGTTGCTTCTTCTGTTACATTTACTACAACAACTACTACCCCTTAGGGGTATACATTTTACATATAATCCTATTATTATATTTTTTTTCTAAAGAAAGAAAGTTCTTGGGTATATAAGAAACATTTGCATTTTTTACATAAAATAAACAAAAATGAAAGTATTAAAATTTGGTGGAACTTCGGTTGCCAATGCACAAAATATAAAACTGGTTTTAGATATCATTATCAATAAAGCAAAAGAAGAAAAATTAATTGTTGTAGTTTCTGCATTTAGCAAAATTACCGATTTGCTTCAACTTGCTTCTCAAAAAGCAGCTGCCGGCGACGAAAGCTTTAAAGAAATCCTTGCCGATTTAGAGAAAAAACATTTAGACGCTTTAAAAGAACTTATTCCTGTAAGCGAGCAAAGCAGCTTGTTAAGTCATATAAAAAGAATCGTCAATCATCTTGAAACTCTGTTGGATGGTTGCTATCTTTTGGGGGAATTATCTCCTAGAACTTCGGATACTATTTTAAGTTTTGGGGAATTATTGTCCTCTTATATTATTGCCGAAGCATTAAAACAAAATCTAAAAAACAGTAGTTATAAAGACAGTCGTGAACTAATAAAAACCGACAATCATTTTGGAAAAGCCACAGTAAACTTTGAAGTTTCAAATCAATTAATTGCTGAATTTTTTGATTCGAATGAAAATCAAGTGGTTGTAATGCCCGGATTTATTGCCGCATCGATGGACGGAATCAATACTACTTTAGGTCGTGGCGGTTCTGATTATACTGCCGCTATTCTCGCCGGAGCATTAAATGCAACTGACTTGGAAATTTGGACAGACGTTAACGGAATGTATACTGCCAATCCAAAAATTGTAAAACAAGCCCAACCTATCGCCTTTATTTCCTATCAGGAAGCAATGGAATTGTCTCATTTTGGTGCCAAAGTTTTATATCCGCCAACTATTCAGCCCGTATTGAGAAAGAATATTCCAATTCTTATCAAAAACACTTTCGAACCGGAAGCCGAGGGAACTTATATTTCAAATCAGGAAATGGATCACACTAATCCTGTAAAAGGAATTAGCCATATCGATAATATCACTTTGATTACGCTTGAAGGACCCGGAATGATTGGTGTTACCGGTTCTTCCAAAAGGCTTTTTGAGGTCTTGTCACATGAAAATATCAATGTGATTTTCATTACGCAAGCTTCATCGGAACATTCTATTTGTATCGGAATTCTAAACTCAGATGCTGATGTGGCAGAAGATGCTATCAACCGCGCTTTTGAAGTGGAGATTTTACAAAACAAAATCGATCCTTGTATCGTTGAAAAAAACCTGTGCATCATTGCTTTGGTTGGTGAGAACATGAAAAATCATCAAGGTTTAAGCGGTCGAATGTTTAGCACTTTGGGTAAAAACAACGTAAACATCAGAGCGATTGCGCAAGGTGCTTCCGAAAGAAATATTTCGGCAGTAATCAACGAAAGAGATGTGAAAAAAGCTTTGAATTCGCTGCATGAAAACTTTTTCGAAGAAAATACCAAACAGTTAAACCTATTTGTAATGGGTGTTGGAAATGTGGGAGAGAAATTCATCGAACAGATTTACCAACAAAATAAATTCCTGAAAGACAATCTAAAAATAAATGTACGCGTTATTGCTTTATCTAATTCCAGAAAAATGCATTTTGACGAGGACGGAATCTCCTTAAAAAATTGGCAATCTGCTTTAGAAAATGGTGAAGAAGCCAATAAAGAAAAGTTTCTTTACAATGTAAAAGAGCTCAATTTACGCAACAGTATTTTTGTTGATATTACTGCAAACGAAAGCGTGTCTAAAACGTATGAGCAGTATTTAAAACGCAATATTGCCGTAGTGACTTGCAACAAAATTGCCTGTGCATCAGAGTACGATAATTATAAAAAACTAAAAAAACTATCCCGACAGTTCAATGCTCCGTTTCTATTTGAAACCAATGTTGGAGCTGGATTACCAATTATTGATACCGTAAAAAATCTGATTGCTTCAGGGGACAAAGTGAATAAAATTCAAGCCGTTTTATCGGGAAGTTTGAACTTTATTTTTAATAATTTCAATGAAAACAATACTTTTCATGACGTTGTTAAAGAAGCTGGTGTACAAGGATTTACAGAACCAGACCCAAAAATTGATTTGAGCGGAATTGACGTTGCCAGAAAGATATTAATTTTGATACGAGAAAGCGGTTATAAAATGGAAATTGACGAGATTGTCAATGAATCTTTTATGCCTGCTGAATGTTTGGACACTACAAATAACGAAGCTTTTTTCAAATCTTTAATAGAACACGCAGCTCATTTTGAAACTATTTATAAAGAAGCGTTGAGCAAAGATTCCCGATTGAAATACGTAGCGCAATTTGAAAACGGAAAAGCAAATGTTGGGTTGCGTTTTATCCCGAAAGACCATCCTTTTTACAATCTGGAAGGAAAAGACAATATCGTATTGTTTTTCACGGACCGTTATGTAGACCAACCTTTATTGATAAAAGGCGCCGGTGCCGGTGCTGCCGTTACCGCTTCAGGAATATTTGCTGATGTGATTAGAATTGGAAACGTATAAGAAATAGTTTAAAGTTTTCTTTGTTTAAAGTTTCAAGTTCTACAACTAGCAACAACTTTAAACCTGAAACTTTAAACCTGAAACAAAAAATTATGAATGAAATAAAAATATTTTGCCCCGCTACAATCGCCAATCTTTCCTGCGGATTTGATGTCCTTGGACTGTGTTTAGAAACTGCGGGGGACGAAATGATTATTCGAAAATCCGATATAAAAGGGATTCGCATCACTAAAATTGTGGGCGCCGACTTGCCTTTGGAAACCGAAAAAAATGTTGCTGGAGTTGCGGCTTTAGCGATGTTGGAAGCCATTGAAACGGAATTTGGATTCGAAATCGAAATCTACAAACACATCAAAGCCGGAAGCGGAATTGGAAGCAGTGCTGCAAGTTCAGCAGGAGCTGTTTTTGGAATCAATGAATTATTGGGACGTCCATTTACACGCAAAGAATTAGTTTTATTTGCCATGCAAGGCGAAAAATTAGCCAGTGGAAACGCTCATGCCGATAACGTTGCTCCTGCCCTTTTAGGTGGATTTACGTTGGTGCGAAGTTCAAATCCGTTGGATATTATCAAAATTGAAAGTCCATCAGAATTGTATGCTACGGTGGTTCATCCTCAAATTGAGTTGAAAACTTCGGATGCGCGTTCGGTATTGAAACAAACTGTTTCCTTAAAAAGTGCCATCACGCAATGGGGAAATGTAGGCGGATTAGTCGCTGGATTGTATACTAAAGATTATGACTTAATCGGACGTTCGTTACATGATGAAATCGTAGAACCGTTGCGAAGTGTTTTGATTCCGGGATTTGATTTAATCAAAAAAACAGCGTACGAAAACGGAGCTTTAGGTTCCGGGATTTCGGGTTCTGGTCCTTCTATTTTTGCTTTAAGCAAAGGGGAAGCAACCGCTAATAAAATCGCCAAAGCCATGAGCGCTGTGTACGACGCCATGAATTTACCCTACGAAATTCACGTTTCGAAAGTGAATGATGAAGGGATAAAAATAATTTAAGAATTATGACTAACGATTTTTGACCCGAGCGTCAGCGAACTGGCGTAGCATTTCAGATGTAACTTATGTTGCGAAAAAAAAATCAAAAATCGTTAATCTTCAATCAAAAATCATAATGAAATATTACAGTTTAAACCATAACGCACCCAAAGTTTCTTTTAAAGAAGCCGTAATACAAGGATTAGCAACTGATAAAGGATTGTATTTTCCGGAAACAATTACCCCTTTAGCTCCTGCTTTTTTTGATACAATCGAAAATTTAAGCAATGAAGAAATTGCTTTTCAAGCGATTCAACAATTTGTGGGTGACGAAATTCCCGTAGACACTTTAAAACAAATCATTGCCGAAACCTTATGTTTTGATTTCCCTGTGGTCGAAGTCGAAAAAGGCATTTATTCCCTTGAATTGTTTCATGGTCCAACGATGGCTTTTAAGGACGTAGGCGCGCGATTCATGTCGCGTTGTTTAGGGTATTTTAATAAAGACAATAAAGACAGCAAAAACACAGTTCTTGTAGCGACTTCCGGTGATACTGGTGGTGCTGTGGCCAGCGGTTTCCTTGGTGTAACAGGCGTTGAAGTGATAATCCTGTATCCGTCCGGGAAAGTGAGCGATATTCAGGAACGACAATTGACCACTTTAGGACAAAATATTAAAGCGCTTGAAGTAGACGGCGTTTTTGATGATTGTCAGGATATGGTGAAGAAAGCTTTTCTTGACGAAAGTTTAAAACATAAAAATTTGACTTCGGCAAATTCGATAAATATTGCGCGCTGGTTGCCACAAATGTTTTATTTCTTCTTTGCGTACAAAGCATTAAAAAAACAAAACAAACCGTTAGTTTTCTCTTGCCCAAGTGGGAATTTTGGAAATATTTGCGCGGGTATCATTGCCAAAAAAATGGGATTGCCTATTGAACATTTTGTGGCTTCCACCAATGTGAATGATACGGTTCCGAGATTTTTAGAAAACGGAACTTACGATCCTAAACCTTCGATAGCGACGATTTCGAATGCGATGGATGTTGGAAATCCAAGTAATTTCATCCGAATTCAGGAAATGTACCACAATGATTTGGAGCAGTTCAAAAAAGATTTTTCTTCATTTACATTCTCAGATGCCGAGACCTTAGAAGCGATGAAAACCATTTATAATACTGACGGATATATCGCAGAACCTCACGGAGCGGTTGGTTATCTTGGTTTGAAAAAAGAATTACAAAACCACCCTAATGCGATTGGGATTTTCTTAGAAACTGCCCACCCAATAAAGTTTTTGGATACGGTTGAGCCAACATTAAACGTAAAACTTCCTATTCCTAAACAAATTGAAAGCGTTTTAGGAAAAGAAAAAGTGAGCACAAAAATTAAAACGTACGAGGAATTGAAAGCGTTTTTGGCGTAAAAATTAAATATAATTTTTCAAATACAAACCGACTGAGAAGTGATTTCCAGTCGGTTTTTTTTATGGGAATTAGTTTTCTGTAAGTAAAATCAGTAAGTTTGTTATGTACCAAAAATAAATTATAGCGAGTATATAATTTGTAAACTATATAACCAGAACATTTCGTTAAAAATCAAAAATATATAATGAAACAAAATTTCTCATCTGACAAACCTGTTGAAAATGAAAGTCAAGATAGATTTCAACGATATAATTTTTCAAAAAGAATTGCAGAAACAATTCAAAAAAGAGAAAGTCCAGATGGAATAGTCATTGGTATTTATGGTGCTTGGGGAGAAGGGAAAACATCTGTTCAAAATTTCATAGAACAAGAGCTTAAAACAGATGATACTATCTTAATAATTAAATTAAATCCTTGGAGGTATAATGATGAAGATACTTTAATTAGAAATTTTTTAAAGAAAATAGCTGACCTCTTAGGTAAAGAATTAGAAAAACGAAAAATTAAATTAGGTAATTTCATAGAAAAATATGGAGCTTTAGGTGGTTTTGTAGGTGTAGATTTTACACAAATCGGAAAATCATTATCAGAAATAGATTTAGAAGATTGGAAAAATAAGATTGATGACTTCTTGAAAGAAAGCACAAGTAAACTTGTAATTTTTGTTGATGATATAGATAGATTAGACAAACAAGAAATCTATTCATTATTTAGATTAGTTAAATTAACAGGTGATTTTTCAAATACGACTTATATCCTTTCATTTGATGAAATAATGGTTGCATCTGCAATAGGTGATAGATTTGGTGCAGGTAATGAATTGTCTGGTCAAAATTTTCTAGAAAAAATCATTCAAGTTCCACTTAAAATTCCTCAGGCACAAATAAGTGCTTTAAAAACATATTGTTTTGAACTCGTAGACAAAGCTATTGATGAAAGTGAAATTAAATTAAGTCAAAGTGAAGAACAAAGATTTGTATATCAATTTACTGAGAGTGTATTACTTCGCCTAAAAACTCCAAGATTAGCAGTTAGATATGGAAACTCTTTATCATTTGCTTTACCGTTGTTAAAAGGTGAAATTAACCATATAGATTTAATGTTAATTGAGGCCTTAAAGATATTCTATCCAAGACATTATGAATTTGTAAAATTAAACTCCAATTATTTTATTACTTCATATTCTTCAGAGAATATCTATGGTGTTGAACAAAATGTTAAAGATAAAAAGGATGAACTTACTCAACATTTAGACATACTGGCAACTGACTTATCAAAAAAAGAAAAATCTTCAGTATTATCATTACTTAAATTTTTGTTTCCAAGACTTAATGAAGCATTTCATAATAGGTTTCAACACGAAGGGGAAAAAAATTGGTTTAAAGAAAAACGAATTGTTTCTACAGATTATTTTAAAAGATATTTTTCATACACAGTAATTGATGGTGAAATTTCAGATATAATATTTGATGATTTTGTAAATTCAATTAAAATATTAGAAATAGATAATATTGCAGATAAATTAGATAGTATTTTAACAGAAACTTCAGCAGATACTTTTATTTTTAAATTAAGGTCATATGAAGAAGATTTAGACTGGACAACTTCTAAAAAATTATCTTTAGCATTATGTATAAAAAGCAGAGTTTTTCCAACAAATGACTCATTTTTTGGCTTTGGTTATGACGATGCAAAATCTCAATCTTCAATTTTTATTTTCCAATTATTAAAGAGGCACTTAATAATTGAAGAAACATTTGAATTTACTAAATTACTTATGGAAAATCCTGTACCTATTGATTTTTCTTTTTTAATAAATAAGTGGTTTCGAAATGGAAGAACTAAAACTGAAAATATTTTTTCAGAAGAACAGAATATTGAAATTGCACGAATTCTAAGAGAGCGAGCATTAAGTGAAGCTGGAGAAACTCCACTCTTTGAAAAATACCCAAAAAATATTAATTTTTTACTTTCAACTTGGTTGTCATTTGATAATATCGGATATATAGAATACTTAAATCAAATATTTAGTAAACAACCAAATAAAGTTAAAGAATTACTTATAACTTTTACTCCATCTGCGACAAGTACAAGTAATCCGGAGATTCATAAATCAAATTTCACAAAAGAACAATACAACTATATTAAAACTTTGATTGATAAAAATTTAATTCACCAAAAAATAAGACAAATTTATGGTGAAGAAATTGACAAAAAAGAGGTTGAATATATTGAATTTGAAAACAAACAGACAGATATTAACATTATGAGACAATTTGAAGATTGGTTTGAAAAAGACGCAAAAGAAATAGAACCAGCCGAATAAATACAGATTACAATACAGGTTTGACAAAATTTGGGTTTTAAGCTTAATCTAAAGTTGGTTTTGTATTTGCAAAATTAGTGTTAAACCGAAAATTAATCTAAATATACTCCCCGCTAACGTGAGCGTCCCGCTCGTGACCAATAACAAAACAAAATAAGCTACTGACTTAAAAGGATGTAGCTTTTTTTATACCTTGGCACTACAATAAAAACCAAATAGAAAAAAGATGAACACAACAGAGCAAGTACCAAAGCAATCAAAGTTCAGTATCAAAAATATTTTTCTTCCAGACTACGAAAACTACGAAGGGGTTCGAAGAATCAATATTTATGTAATGCGGCTGTTTTTCGCGTTAATGTTTGTTTTTGTTGCCACAGATTCCTGGACCGTTATTCTTACCCATCAAGGGGAATGGGATCCTACAAGAGCTGTAGCTTGGTGCACTTGGGCCGCTTACTCTACATTGGCGCTTTTAGGGGTGTTCCATACGTTGCGCATGTTACCCATTATGCTTTTTATGATTTTTTATAAAGGACTTTGGCTTATTGTTGTTGCTTATCCTTTATGGTCAGCAGGAACGCTCAAAGGTTCACCAGCCGAAGGAATGGCGTATATGTTCACCGGAATTATCATTCCAATACTTTTCATGCCTTGGAAATACGTATTCAAAAAATACATTTTATTTGAGACGAAAAAGAAATGATTACAGCATTTCAATATACCTACTAAAAACAAAACGGCTGAGAAAATTTCACAGCCGTTTTGTTTTATCACAAGTTATTAAACTTAAACTTCTGTCCGCCAATCGATGCCTCGTACATGAGTCCGCCCTTTTGCATGGTGAACACCATCACGCCATCGGTATATTTTACATTTGCCGAAGCGCCTTCAGTTACGGCTACCGCTGAGGCTTGTGCGGAAAACTCGAATCGGCTTTCTTTAAAACGGTTCATTTCGTTTTTTGTTTCAAAAAATATCACCTCCCGATAGGCTTGTCCACCAGCCTGAAAGCCTATGCTCAATTGCGTTAATTTTGCCATTCCTATTCGCTTGTTCTGCTCATAGACCACGCCGTTACCAGCTGCTCCTCCAACACCTATTCCTCCTTTTCCAACATTAGGAAAAATAACATAACCATAGGCTTTATCAAAAAGTGCTTTCATCAACGGGTCACTTTTAATGAACTCCGCTTTTGCTGTTTTGCTGTCAGCAATAATTTTATTCTTTTTAGCGGTTGATTGCCCTAATACAGGCGCTATGTTTAGTACACAAGCCATCAGTATTACCAAAAAAATATTTAAATTTTTCATAATTGTATGTATTAAATTGTTGTACAGTTTCTTTGCTCAAAGGTAAAAAAAAATCCTTGCTTAATAGTTAAATACACTGATTATCAATATTATGTAAATTATTTTATTAAAAAAAACGAGTGATTAATCCCTTTTTTTTACCTTTGAAAAACATAAAGCAATAACCCTAGAATAGAAGTAGTATCCATGATTACAAAAGCAACAACAGAAGACGTTTCCTTATTAAATACATTAATCAATTCAGCCTATCGTGGCGAATCTTCTAAAAAAGGATGGACCACTGAAGCGAACATTTTAGAAGGACTCAGAACCACTGAAAAAGAACTAATAGAAACGATTCAAAACCCAAAAAATACGATTCTGAAATTTACAGAGAATAACCAGATTATAGGTTGCGTATTGTTGATTGAAAAAGAGCAACAATTATATTTAGGAATGCTGACGGTTTCGCCAGAATTGCAAAATAGTGGCGTTGGAAAAAAATTATTGCAACAGGCTGAAATTCATGCTTCGGCATTGGGATTGCCAAAAATTGTTATGACTGTAATTTCCGTTCGGGAAGAATTAATTGCTTGGTACAAACGCAACGGTTATTTGGATACGGGAGCAAGAGAACCATTTCCGGCAAGCGATGTTCATATTCCAATTACGGAAGTGCCTTTGGAATTTATTGTCTTGGAGAAAAGGGTTTAGAACTAGTATAATCAATCTTAAATCGAAATAAAATGGCAACTAATAGCAAAACACTTGTTGTAAAAGATTTAGAAGAAAAAACAATTCTGGTTTCCAGAACATTCACTGCGCCACTTGAAAAAGTCTGGCGTGCGTATACTGAAAGTGAATTATTGGAACAATGGTGGGCACCAAAACCTTGGAAAGCCGAAACCAAATCGATGCACTTTTCTGTTGGCGGTTATTGGTTGTACGCGATGGTGGGGCCCGAAAATGAAAAACATTGGGGAAGAATGGATTATACAGCCATAACACCCCATTTAAGTTTTGAAATTAAAGATAGTTTTTGTGACGAAGAGGGAACTGTAAACACTTCGTTGCCGGTTGCTACAGGAACTATTGTTTTTACGACTACAGAATCCGGTACTTTGGTTGAATTCAAGATGTTTTATTCTAATGAAAAAGAGATTGAAACCATGATTGAAATGGGCTTTGAACAAGGTATTACGGCTTGTTTGGAACAATTGGAAGCGTTATTTCAAGAAAATAAAATCTAGCGATTACCAAAGATTCTATCCTTTTTCGGGATGTTCGCGTAAGGGATTGCGGCGGCATCCTTTATTTTTTTTCTTTAAAAAAATAAAGATAGAGCCAAAAGCCCGACCCCAAAGCTGCAGTTGCGGGAATGGAAAAGGGAATTTTCTGCTTTGGGGTTACGCCCAAATAAGGTTTCATGGTTTGGAAATTACTATGCTGCTTTTTGTCACTCTATTAAAAAGCAATATATTAGTGCTGTCAAAATTATATCCGAAAAACGGTATTGAAATACCCCAAACCAATCTCATTTATGAAAAAAACAGTACTATCCTTGCTCTTCGTTGGATTTTTTACCGCTTTGCATGCCCAGCCTTCAAAAACACCCACAACGCCTACCGCGCCAAAAGAAGAAAGTTCAGCCGCAAATCTTACTTTCAATCCGGATTCGCATGTAGTGACGGAACATACTACAACTATCAAAGGTCAAAAAGTGCCTTACAAAGCCACCACTGGTACAATGCCGGTTTGGGACGAAGACGGAAAAGCTATAGCCGGTTTATTTTATACGTATTACGAACGCTCCGATGTAAAGGATCGTGCCGCCCGCCCTTTGGTTATCTCCTTCAATGGCGGTCCAGGTTCGGCTTCGGTGTGGATGCAGATTGCCTATACCGGTCCAAGTTTAATCAATATTGATGACGAAGGCTATCCGTTACAGCCTTATGGAATCAAGGAAAATCCATATTCGATATTGGATGTTGCCGATATTGTTTTTGTAAATCCGGTTAATACCGCGTATTCAAGAGCAACGAGCAAAGAAATACCAACCACTAAATTCTTTGGTGTAAATGCCGACATTAAATACCTCGCCGATTGGATTAATGGATTTGTATCCAGAACCAATCGTTGGGCTTCACCAAAATATTTGATTGGTGAAAGCTACGGTACCACACGCGTTTCGGGATTGGCGCTAGAATTGCAAAACAGCGAATGGATGTATCTGAACGGTGTAATTCTCGTATCGCCAACTGAACTGGGAATCACTCGTGGAGTCGCTTCTGAAGCGGCACTGAAACTGCCTTATTTTGCGGCTACTGCTTGGTATCACAAAATGCTGCCTGCTGATTTACAGAACAAAGATTTAACAGCCATGTTACCTGAAGTGGAAGACTTCACCATCAATGAGCTACTGCCCGCAATGAGCAAAGGAGGCGCATTAGACGACCAAAAAAGAAAAGAAATGGCCGCTAAAATAGCACGTTATTCCGGACTTTCGGAAAAAGTGGTTTTGCAAAATAATTTAGACGTACCGTATGATTATTTCTGGAAAGAATTATTGCGCGATCAAGGTTTTACGGTAGGAAGATTAGATTCCCGCTACAAAGGAATTGACCGTAAAGCGGCTGGTGACGGGCCTGATTTCAATGCCGAACTTACTTCGTGGCTCCACTCCTTTACTCCTGCCATCAATATGTACTTGCGTAATAATCTAAACTACAAAACCGATTTCAAATACAATATGTTTGGCTCCGTGAGACCTTGGGATGATTCCAATGATAAAACCGGAGAAAACCTGCGTCAAGCCATGGCACAAAATCCATATTTGCATGTTATGGTTCAGTCTGGGTATTATGACGGAGCCTGCGATTATTTTAACTCAAAATACAACATGTGGCAAATGGACCCAAGCGGAAGACTTAAAGACAGAATGTCCTGGAAAGGCTATAGAAGCGGTCACATGATGTACTTACGAAAAGTAGATTTGGAAACTGCCAACGAAGATATCAGACAATTTATAAAACAATCCTTGCCTAAAGCTGGAGAATCGGCGAAATATTAGGTTTAGCATTATTTTTATAAAAAAGGCTGTTCAAAATGATTTTGGACAGCCTTTTTTTGCTTTACAAATACAATACCGAATATAAAAATCCATATCAGCGTTAATGGGTAAAACAAACCGTATTTTTGCAGCGTGAAGAAATCAGTTTCAATTATTGGAGGAGGTCCCGCAGCACTTATACTCGCTGCATTACTCGATTGTCAAAAATTTACCGTTACCATCTACGAAAAAAATAAAACACTAGGAAGAAAATTTCTGGTGGCGGGAAAAGGAGGATTTAACCTCACCCATTCAGAACCAATTGCTGAGTTGATTGCGCGCTATACGCCACCCCATTTTCTGGAAAAAGCACTCCTTGATTTTGACAACGACGATTTTCGGAAATGGATTGATTCTATCGGTATTCCAACCTACATCGGCAGCAGCAAACGGGTGTATCCTGAAAGTGGCATCAAACCCATAACAGTGCTCAAAGCAATTCTGGATGTTCTGACTAAACAAGGTGTTGCTATTCAATACCAACATACTTGGAAAGGTTGGACCAGCGACGATGCTATTATTTTCAATACGGATACAGCAATACAATCAGATTATACCATTTTTGCCTTGGGCGGTGGGAGCTGGAAAGTAACCGGTTCAGATGGCACTTGGCTTGACTTGTTCGAAAAGCAAGATATTGCTATCGTTCCGTTTCAATCATCCAATTGTGCGTATCGTGTGAACTGGCCGGAAGATTTTATTTTGGAACATGAAGGCAGTCCGCTTAAAAATATCGCCATAAGCTGTTTGAATAAAAGACAAAAAGGCGAAGCGGTAATCACACGTTTCGGTTTAGAAGGGAATGCGATTTATGCCCTGAGTCCACAGATTAGAAAGGAATTGGAAAGCCAACAAAAGGCAACAATTTTTCTGGATATGAAACCAACGTTACGGTATGATGATTTGCTTCAAAAGATCAAAAAATCAACCTTTAAAAAGACGAGCGAAACACTACAAAAAGAAATTAAATTGAGTGCTGCACAGGTTGGACTTTTGAAAAAATACCTTTCGAAAGAAACCTACCTAAATCCGGAATTATTGGCACAAAACATTAAAAAACTGAGTATCGAAATCACCGGCTCTGCCCTATTGAACGACGCAATATCAACAACAGGCGGTGTTCAACTGCATGCTGTGGATGAAAATTTCCAATTTAAAAACAAGAAAAGTCATTATTGTATTGGCGAAATGCTGGACTGGGATGCACCCACCGGAGGCTATCTTCTTCAGGCTTGCTTTAGTATGGGCATGCATCTTGCGCGTCACCTGAATAGTATTTCTTAATTTTTAATGTTCTAATGTTGACTCCAAAAGAGTGTTTTGTTTGCGAAATGACTTTCCAACAGTTTTTCTTTTTCAATTTATTTATAATACCATTTCTTCAAACAAGCGTTGCGTTGTTTTTTCCAAATCATCACACAATCCCGGATGCGGTCTTGAGGTTTGAATGGCAGAGCTGCGAAGTGCTGTCAACCAACGGAAACGCGATGGAATATCAAATTGTCCTATTGGTCCACCTGATTTTTCGCCATGCGCCACTTTCTCAAATGCTTGTAAGTTTAAATGCAATTGTTCTAGATCTAAATCGGCTGAAAATAGTTGCAGTTTGGCTTCGTTCATCGAGCAAAGCACTTTTATAAACTTCGCTTTTTTACAAAAGAGAATAATACCCACATTGAGGAATTCTTCGCGTTCTACCCTTGGCACAACCCGGATTACGGCATACTCATATAAGTGCTTCTCTTGCATTTTGTGCTTCGTTTATAAAAATTTCGGAATGGTTCAAACGTATGGATAAAAACTGGAAATAGACTTCTCGAATGGCTTCCGGAGTTTCATCGGTATCTTCCCATTGCAACCAATCCTCTGGAATCAGATTCACGATATTTTGCAGTACATCATCAGTCAATATTTTTTTGAATATCACATCTGTTTCTGGCAACAAGGAAGCCTGAGGCAACAATACATGGTCTTTTATCAATGCAAAAGGGCTTTGTGCATGCTTTTCCCAATTGGTCCACGAATGATGAAAATAAAGACTGGCACCGTGATCGATCAGCCATAATTCTTTATGCCAAATCAACATATTGGTGTTTCTAAACGTTCTGTCCACGTTTGTAATAAAAGCATCCAACCAAACAATTTGGGAAGCTAGTTTTGGGTCAACCAAAGTGACAACAGGATCAAAATTTATGGCTCCAGATAAATAATGCAATGCCAAATTGAGTCCCTGACTGCCTTGAAGCAAGTCCTGAATTTCTTCGTCGCCTTCTGAACGTCCAAAAGCTTCGTCGAGATTTGCGAAAACGAGTTCCGGCATTTTTAGGTTTAAAACACGGGCAATTTCTCCGCCTATTAATTCGGCAATCAAGGCTTTTACGCCGTGTCCGGCACCTTTGAATTTCAATACATATTTATAATCATCGTCGGCTTCAGCGAGCGCAGGCAAAGAACCGCCTTCCCGCAACGGGGTGATGTATCGCGTAACATTTACGGTTCTAAGATGGGGAGTTTTTTCCATAATCGAATTGGATAAAGCAATTTTGCTTGGATACAAACTTACAAATAAGTAAGTTTGATTTTGTATTAGTAATTACTAAAACGGGAAATTATATTATTACTTACTGGTGTAAGTTTCACCATAAACTTCTTTTACAGAAATTAACTCTTTGCAATAATAAATTTTGTTCCCTCTAGTTTCAATGTTCATTTTTAGGGCTACTTTTTTATTATTTAAAATCAAATCATTTGAATTATAATTCTTTAATTTTTTAAAATCATTCTCTTTTAAATAAACTTTTCTGATTGAGTCTTTTATTTTAAGCCTAATCCAAGGTGACTTTATTACATTGTACTTTTTTAAAGCATCGAAATAATTTAAAACAGATACATCATTTGCACTAGGATTTTTAATTTGACGCATACTATCAAGTTCTTTTTCAAACTTATCAATGCTCTTCTGATCTAAGCCATAATAATTAGAAATATCAACCGACTTAAAAGCTAGATCCCCTTCAATAATTTTCTCTTTCTGAGAACAAGAAATAAAGATAAAAACGAAGAAAAATAATTTAATTTTTTTCATATTGCATGAGTATTTTCTAATCATTGAGTTCTTAAAAGTAGTTAATTTAGAGAATATCTCAACTTTCTAAACTCAAAAAGGCTTTCCCGATATTTTCAATAACATCTGAAGCGATAAAAGATTGATAACCGGTTTCAGGCAACGCAATATCAGCCGTTAATCCGTGGAGGTAAACCCCTAGAATCGCGGTGCTAATGGGTTCATAGGATTGTGCCAGTAAACTGGTAATCATTCCCGTCAAAACATCACCACTTCCTGCGGTTGCGAGAGCGGCATTTCCGGTGGTGTTTTCATAGACAGTTTCTCCATCGATAATTCGGGTTGGAGCACCTTTCATTACAATTATAACTTGGTATTGTTTTGAAAAAGAGATTGCCATACTCATTTTTTCTTCTTCGGAATGCCATTTTCCAATTAATCGCTCCAGTTCTTTGGGATGTGGCGTTAAGATTGTTTTAGGCGGTACAAAAGAAAGCCATTCTTTGTTTTGGGATACAATATTCAAGGCATCGGCATCCAATACCAAAGGGCTTTTATTTGTTTTTAAAAACTGATGCACTGCATTTTGGGTTTCAATTTCCTGACCTAAACCGGGACCAATTCCTATAGCTTGTGGTGTAATTTCGAAAGTGATATTAGAAATTTTTTCCTCTTGAATATCTGTAAGAACCATAACTTCGGGAATGGCGGTTTGCAGAATTGTGTAGCCACATTTCGGAATAAAAACGGTGACTAATCCGCAACCTGTTTTCAAACAAGCTTTGGCAGACAAACTTACTGCTCCTATTTTTCCATAACTTCCGCCAATGATTAAAGCGTGTCCCTGAATTCCTTTGTGAGTATGCTTATCTGGCTGTTTGTAGCGTTTCAGGATTTCTTTTTGGTTGATGTAAATGGGATTCGTCATTGAAATTTGTTTGTTTAAAATTACGAATTTAATAGGAAACAAATTCATTAATTGGACCTAAATTCCCTAGCCCTGATAGCAGCGGCATCCTTTAATTAAAGCTTCTAGCCTTTTGAAGGCTGGAAGCTTTAATTAAAGATAGAGCGAATAGCAGGAATTAGCTCCTAAAAAAAATGACTATAAATCCTACAGCACGAATTATTCCGAAAACGTTTGAAACTTTAAACTTTGCTTCGCTCCGCCTTTGTCACCCGAAATAAAATCAATAAATTAGCGACTTCAAATTTTATATTAAAACACAATGAAAAATACTGCGCTTACGCACATACACGAGAGTTTGGGAGCAAAAATGCTTCCGTTTGCCGGATACAATATGCCCATTTTATATGAAGGTGTGAATGCAGAACATGAAACGGTACGTAATGCCGTGGGTGTTTTTGACGTTTCTCACATGGGTGAATTCTTGCTTACGGGTCCAAATGCATTGGCTTTGATTCAAAAAGTGACTTCGAATGATGCTTCAACTTTGACAATAGGAAGAGCGCAATATTCATGTTTACCGAACAATGACGGTGGAATTGTAGACGATTTGATTGTTTATAAAATGAAAGAAGAGCAATATTTATTAGTGGTAAATGCTTCGAATATTGATAAGGATTGGGATTGGATTTCGGCTCATAATGATTTGGGTGTAGAGATGAGAAACCTATCTGATGATTATTCATTATTGGCGATTCAAGGACCAAAAGCAGTTGAAGCGATGCAATCTTTAACTTCAAAAGATTTATCAGCGATTCCGTATTATCATTTTGAAGTGGGTGATTTTGCCGGTATCGAAAACGTAATTATTTCGGCTACAGGATATACGGGTTCTGGAGGTTTTGAGATTTATTGCAAAAATTCAGAAGTAGAACAAATTTGGAATAAAGTTTTTGAAGCAGGTGCCCCTTTTGGCATCAAGCCAATTGGTCTTGCGGCTCGTGATACATTGCGATTAGAAATGGGTTTCTGTTTGTACGGAAATGACATCAACGATACGACTTCACCACTGGAAGCTGGTTTGGGATGGATTACGAAGTTCACTAAAGAATTCACGAATTCAGAAAATCTAAAAAAACAAAAAGAAGCAGGAGTTACTAAAAAATTAGTCGCTTTTGAAATGCAAGAACGTGCAGTGCCAAGACATGATTACGAAATTGTTGATGCTTCAGGAAATGTAATCGGAATTGTAACTTCGGGAACAATGTCTCCATCCATGAATAAAGGAATTGGTTTGGGTTATGTAACTGTTGAAAATAGTGCTTTGGAAAGTGACATTTTTATCAGAATCCGTAAAAATGATGTTCCTGCAAAAGTGGTGAAATTACCTTTTTACAAGAAATAAAAATAAATGAAAAAACTTTCACTTGTATTGTTGCTGACTACATTTTCACTTTTGGGTCAAAATGATGCAAAAACTTGTGAAACACTTTCTAAAATAAATGCGTTAATACAACGCGAACATTACCAACCAAAACCGGTAGACGACAGTTTATCGGTTTTTGTTTTTGATAGTTTTTTGGATGTTTTGGACTCTAACCGAAACTTGTTTACCAAGATTGAATATCAAAAACTATGTGAGCATAGACTTCAACTGGACAATTATATCTTACAGAATAATTGTTCTTTTATGAGTGATTTTGTTGCTGTTTATAAATTGGCTTTAGTCCGAAAAAAGAAAATTTTAGAAAAGATACAACAGGAGACTTTTGATTACAATACGAATGACTCAGTTAAATTTTCGAAGAAAAACTTCCCTTTTGATTTGGTTTTAACGGATATCGAAAGAGTTTGGAGAAAGAGAATTAAGTATGATATTCTGGAAGACATTTCTAAATTGAGTTCGAATTTAGATTCACTGACGCAGAATTTTTCAAAGCTCGAAAAAACTTCTAAAGCAAAAATATTTGACACCAACTTATGCAAAGTAAATAGTATTCTTGGAGACACTAACAGATTAGAAAATGACCTTCAAAATAATTTTTTGAATATTTTTTGCACCTATTTTGATCCTCATTCCAATTATTTTTCAATGGATGCTAAATCCAGTTTTATGTCGGGTTTATCAACGAGCAATCTTTCATTGGGATTAAATATTGGATTTAATGAAAAAGAGGAAATTATCATCGAAGAAATTGTCCCCGGTGGTCCAGCAGCCAAAACGGATAAGTTTGAAAAAGATGATGTAATCCTGAAAGTGTCTAATAACAAAGGAGATGCATATTCTGTTTCCTGCTCATCCATAGAAAAAATTGGAGAATTGATTTTTTCTGATTCGAGTATAGAAATTGAGTTGACCATTCAGAAAAAAAATGGAACAATACAATCTGTACGCCTGAGAAAGCAAGTAATGAAAGCCACTGAAAATGCTGTTTTCAGTTACATTGCCGAAGCAGAAACTAAAATTGGGTACATCAATATTCCTAGTTTTTATTCTAATTTCGACGGATATTCTATTCAAGGTTGCGCTGATGATGTTGCCAAGGAAATTGTGAAACTTCAAAAAGACAATGTTGAAGGTTTAGTAATCGATCTTCAAGACAATGGCGGTGGATCAATGGAAGAAGCCATTAAATTAGCCGGAATGTTTTTAGATATTGGTCCAGTATCAGTTTTGGTTAATAATAAAAACAAGCAAACCATTCTGAAAGACGGGAATCGTGGCAGCGCATACAATGGTCCAATTGTGCTGTTAATCAACGGAAATTCAGCATCTGCAAGCGAATTTTTTGCGGCCTCAATGCAGGATTATAACCGGGCAATCATCATTGGCAGTACATCGTTGGGGAAAGCTTCCATGCAAACTATTCTACCATTGGACGAAAACAATCAACAGGGTTTTGTAAAACTAACTATTGAAAAATTCTACAGAATTACTGGCGACAGCCACCAAATAAAAGGGATTGTTCCAGATATTGCGGTACCGGTTTTATTTGACAGCATCATTCAGCGAGAAATTAGTTTTAAAACAGCTTTGAAATATGATATGATTACCACAAAAGCAAGATTTAATCCGTTTTCAAAAACCTATTTCCCCAAAATAGTCGAATTAAGTAATTCAAGAGTAAAAAATGCCGCTCGTTTCAATGAAATTAATTTGGCCAACAAGCAGATAAATGCACTTTATAACAATCCCAAAAAACCGACTCGCTTAGTTTTTAAAGATGTATTCAATGATATTCATGAAATTGATTCGCTTTGGAAAAAAGTCAAAAAAATTGTGGAAAGCGAAAGTAACAGTACCATTTCGAATAATTCCTTTGATTTGGAGCAATTAAAATTTGATGTTTTTCAACAAGATATTAATCGCTATAAAATCAAAGAGGTGAAAAACAATCCTTATTTAGAAGAAGCAATTGCCATAATAAACGATTATAAGAATTTAAATAAATAACCAACCAAAAAAATGAAACTAACCTTTACTTCGTTCCTCTTTTTAATTACAATTACCTTTTCTAATGCGCAAGAATTCAAAACTCCTGTTGACTATTTGAATTACATTGGTAAAGAAACTGATGCTATTTCTCGAACAACATGGAAATACACTTCGGCAGTTGCACATAGTAAAAATGCCCGAAGAATTGATGTAACGCGTAAAACATTGGTAAAAAGTATTCAAAATGCCACTAAAAAAATAGAAGCTTTAAAAGATGGATATAAAGGTGATGTTGAATATAAAGACCAACTACTAGCTTATTTATCAATTTCTGAAAAACAAATCAATCAGGAATATGAAAAAATCATAAACATGCAGGAAGTGGCGGAACAATCCTATGATTTTATGGAAGCTTTTATTTTGGCAAGAGACTTGGTCAATACTAAAATCAATGAAGAAGTGGATAAATTGAATGCCAACCAAAAAATATTTGCAACTAAATATGGAATCCAAATTGGAGAAGATAAAAGTGAATTGGGTAAAAAAATGAAAATCTCCAATGAAGTTTTTGAAAATCATACCCAATTATTTCTGATTTTTTTCAAAGTAAATTTTACAGAATCTCTTATGATGAATGCCATTGCTGAAAACAATTTGAATGCTATTCAACAAAACAGTAATGCATTAGAACAATATTCGAATGAGGGTTTGGATAAACTAAAAACATTTAAAGCCTACAATAATGATTTAATACTGGTAAATGCTACCAAAAAAGTATTGGAATTCAGTAAAAAAGAAGCGTTAGAATTTAGTCCTAAAGTAGTTGCTTTTATGATGCTCAATCAGAAATTTCAAGAGACTAAAAAAATAATGGATAACAAATCAGTCGCTTCCAGATCAAAGGAAGAAGTGGATAATTTCAATAAATTGGTAAACGAGTTGAATAAAGAAGTTGGTAATTATAATGCTAACAATAATAAATTCAATTCAGAGCGTGCAAATACAATCAATTTTTGGAATGTAACCGGTGATAGTTTTATTTCAAAGCACGTGCCAATTGATTAATAAAAATTTTTGAAAAAATAACTAATAACTGTATTTTTGCAGTTCAAAATAAAAAATAGAAATGGGAAGAGCGTTTGAGTTTAGAAAAGGTAGAAAAATGAAACGTTGGTCAGCAATGGCCAAAGCATTTACCAGAATTGGTAAAGATATTGTAATGGCCGTAAAGGAAGGCGGACCAAATCCTGAAGCCAATTCAAGATTAAGAGCCGTAATCCAGAATTCAAAGGCAGTAAATATGCCAAAAGAAAATGTAGAACGTGCCATTAAAAAAGCTACTGATAAAGACACCGCCAACTATAAAGAAGTTTTATTTGAAGGATATGCGCCTCATGGAATTGCAATTCTAGTTGAAACAGCTACAGATAATAATAACAGAACTGTTGCTAATGTTAGAAGTTATTTTAACAAATGCAATGGAACTATGGGAACTCAAGGTTCTGTTGAATTTATGTTTGATCACACGTGTAATTTCAGAATTCCGGCAAACGGAATCGACCCTGAAGAATTAGAATTAGAATTAATCGATTTTGGTGCTGAAGAGATTTTTGAAGATGAAGATGGTATTTTAATATATGCTCCTTTTGGCAGTTTTGGAACCATTCAAAAAGAATTAGAAAATAGAGGACTTGAAATTCTTTCTTCCGGATTTGAAAGAATCCCTCAAATTACCAAAAAACTTACAGAAGCTGAAGTCGCTGATGTAGAAAAACTAATTGAAAAATTAGAGGAGGATGATGATGTGATGAACGTATATCATACTATGGAAGAGGAATAGATTTTGATACAATTATACTTTAAACTCTAGCTTTGGCTAGAGTTTTTTTTGTTTCACAATTTATGAACTAACAATATTACCTCTGTGAGTTATTGTTTAAAGTATTCTTTGAGTTATTTTTTAAAATCAGCTGAAAACATATTTATAAAACAAACCAAGTAGTTTCTTGGAATTATATGTTTCCCTAAGGCTTTTACCTTTTTCTAAAATTTTCAAGCAATAAGTCAATAGTATATAAATAAGTTTTTAAAAGACATTTGCCTCCAAATTATTTTATAAATACCGTTTAAATTATTGACTTTATCTAAAAATAGAAGATTTAGCAAACGAGTATTATTTAATATCTTTTATACTGCTACCAAGTTTCTTATATTTGCTGACTTTTGCGAAATGCTACGCCTTAAAAACAAGCGAAACATCAAACCGTTAGGAGCACAATTATTTTTTGTTATGATCTTCTACAAAAATATAGTCCCTGATTGAATGAGTTTAGTTAGCAATGTAAATTTCCAAATACAGAGTATCGTTCTAAAGAACGTTTTAAATTACAACATCTATGACAAACAACATTCTAATTGAAAATCAATATAAAAGAACCAGTTTATTTGAAAAAGAAAATGTGAACTATTTAGTGCGCATTTTAAAAAGATTCAATACCGTACCAAAGATAAATAACATCAATATTATCACTTCAACCAGTGAGCCTACTGTTTTTAAAATTGTACCCAACAAATCAATTATAATTGGTTCCTCATTTTTAGACAAACCCATTTTAGCGTTAGTCTATTTAAGATATGGAATCGAATGGCAGCTATGGTACAAAGCATTGAACGCCGAGAAAAAAGATGTTGTTTTATGTGATATTGCAGCTCTCGAAGTGATTCGAATTTTTTATAATTTACTACCGAAAGATGATAAGGAAAAATTAGAAAATCTTGATTATATTCTAATTAACTTAATTAAAAATGATGCCTCTTTAAATACTGAATCTTCATTAATAAACGACGAGCTTCAATCTTTTCATGGTTTAAAAAATGCAAACACTGAACTCAAAGAATCTTGGAAACCAATTGTCGAAAATCTTGCAAAACCGACAGAATACATGTTGATGTCTGGTGGTGATCTTCGATTGAATATCGATGAGATTCATTTGCTAAACAAATACGGATGCCGTCCATTCCCAAGACCTGATGCATTTACCTTTGCATCGTCTACGGCGTCAAGTGTTTCTAATTTTGCTTTTGATAAAACAGATAAAGTGAGAAGTATATTGATTAGAAATAGTCTTAAGAAAGGTTTTCAAAATACTACAATCGAGTTTTCTGAATTGCTAAAAAATAATCTTAGACATATCTTTAAATTAAATGAGGAAAGTGAAATAATTTTTTCACCATCAGGTACTGATTCTTCACTCCAAATAGCAGCCATAACACAAATTATTTCTGACAAAGAAATTACACATATTTTGGTGGCCTCTGATGAAACTGGTAGCGGTGTAGCTGCGGCCTTAAAAGGGTGTCATTTTGAAAACACTACAGCTTTAAATTATCCAATTAAAAAAGACACTAAAATTGAAGGTTTTAGAGATGTTGATTTAATACAAATCCCTTTTAGAGATCAAAATGGCGCATTAAAAACGTCTAATCAATTAGATCAGGAAGTATTTGATGCCGTTGTTAAGACCAGAAATGAAGGCAGACATATAGTATTACATACTATGGACCAATCAAAATTAGGATATCAATCTCCCAGCGACGAATTTATTAAAAAACTAAATACACTTGAAGATTTATCAATTCAAATAATTGTAGATGGTTCACAGCTAAGATTAGATCCAAAAGACATACAAAATTATTTAAATAAAGGCTATATTGTCACCATAACGGGGAGTAAATTCTTTACTGGTCCTCCATATTGCGGTGCATTAATTTTACCTAAAAATGTCAATAAATTAATTCAATCTGTAAAAAACACATTACCCAAAGGATTAAACCAATATTATAATCGTTCTGATTGGCCGACTTCCTGGTTTTGTTCCAATGAATTATCTGAAGGCTATAACTATGGTTCCTATATGCGCTGGAATGCTGCGGTGGTTGAAATGGACAGGTATTACAAAACACCTATTTTATATCGAAATATGGGTATTGAGATGTTTTGTAATTTTGTGGATGATTCCATAAAAGAGGCCACTTTTTTACAGCCTATTTACGGGGATGAAACAAAAACTAAGATTTACAGCAGTAAAGAATTTGGAATAAGAAATATTCGTACCATTTTTCCTTTCTTTATTTTTAAAAACAATGAGGTCTTATCTGTTGATAAAGTAAAAAAATTATATACTTTATTAAATTCTGATTTATCTGATCAGTTTGAAGGTTCTTCTTTAGAAATCATTCGACTTGCTGCCCAAAAATGTCATATTGGTCAAGCAGTTAATGTAAAATATACTACAGAAATTGAAAGTGCTATTTTAAGAATTAGTTTAGGCGCAAGAGTTATTTCTGAAAGTTGGGTCAATAGAGATATTAGTCTCTTTTTTAGAAATATAGAATTACAAATGAGTCAGATCACAATCACTATTAAAAAAATTGAATTGATACTTAATAATTCTGAATTATTGGATTAAATAAAAAGTATTCAAATTTAATATTCAATAAAAAAGTCCCATTTACTGAGGTAAATGGGACTTTTTTATTGAATATTAAATTTATTTTATAAATTCTATTTTTTGAACTTCTTCTTCGTTGATGCTGTCAAAGAAACCTTGTTCGTTCATCCAATCATCGCTAAATACTTTACTCATATAACGAGAACCATGATCCGGGAAAATTGCTATTACATTACTATTAGCGTCAAATTCACCTTCTTCTGCATATTGTCTAATCGCTTGCATCACTGCTCCTGAAGTATATCCAACAAATAAACCTTCTTTTCTGGTAATTTCTCGTGCAGCATGAGCGCTTTCCTCATCGGTAACTTTCATGAACTTATCAATAATATCAAAATCAGTTGCAGATGGAATTAAATTTTTTCCTAGACCTTCTATTCTATATGGATAAATTTCGTCATTATCAAATTCTCTAGTTTCATGATATTTTTTCAATACAGACCCAAAAGCATCCACTCCAAGAATTCTAATAGTAGGATTTTGTTCTTTTAAATATTTTGCAGTACCTGAAATAGTTCCGCCTGTTCCACTACAAGCAATTAAGTGTGTAATTGCTCCGCTAGTTTGTTTCCAAATCTCCGGACCGGTAGACTTATAATGCGCATCAACATTCAACTCATTAAAATACTGATTAATATAAATCGAACCTTTCGTTTCTTCATGCAAACGTTTAGCGACGTTATAATAAGAACGCTCATCATCAGCAGAAACATGCGCCGGACAAACATATACTTTAGCACCCAAGCTGCGAAGCATGTCAATTTTATCTTTAGATGATTTAGAACTAACAGCAAGAATACAGTTGTAGCCTTTTATAATACTGACCATTGCTAAACTAAAACCCGTATTACCGGAAGTTGTTTCAATTATGGTATCACCAGGAGATAAAATACCTCTCCTTTCAGCTTCTTCAATTATGTATAATGCTATTCTATCTTTTGAAGAATGTCCCGGATTAAAAGCTTCTACTTTAGCGTAAAAATTTCCTTCTAAATTTTCAGTAACTTTATTTAGCTTAATAAGTGGAGTATTACCTATTAATTCTAAGACATTATTATAAGCAGTTATTTCTTTTTTCATAAAAAAATAGTTAGTCGTGGCAATCTTTCACTAAACACGAATGTTACAAATTTAACAAAAAAATCTAATTAGTTTTTAATTTCTTCTAAATCTAATAGAAAACTATATTCTTTTGCTAATTCCTTTAGGGCTTCAAAACGCCCAGAAGCACCTCCGTGACCGGCATCCATATTTGTATTAAGATATAAAACAGTGTCATTTGTTTTTTGAGTTCGTAGCTTTGCAACCCACTTTGCAGGCTCCCAATATTGCACTTGAGAGTCATGAAGTCCAGTAGAAACAAACATATTAGGATATTTTTGAGCCTTTACATTATCATAAGGTGAATAAGACAACATATAATCGTAATATTTTTTCACGTTTGGATTACCCCATTCGTCATATTCTCCAGTTGTAAGCGGAATAGTGTCATCAAGCATCGTAGTAATTACATCCACAAAAGGAACTTGAGCAATCACTCCGTTGTATAATTCAGGTGCCATATTTACTACTGCTCCCATTAATAATCCTCCTGCTGAACCGCCTTCGGCATATAAATGTTTAGGTGACGTATATTTTTCCTGAATTAAAAACTTAGAGCAATCGATAAAATCAGTGAATGTATTTTTCTTTTTCAATAATTTTCCGTCTTCATACCATTGTCTACCTAAATCTTCTCCACCGCGAATGTGTGCTATTGCAAATACAAATCCTCTGTCCAGAATAGACAAGCGTGTCGATGAAAAGTAAGTATCCATTGTAACTCCATAAGAGCCATATGCATAAAGCAATAAAGGATTGTTACCGTCTTTCTTTAATCCTTTTCGGTATACCAAAGAAATAGGCACTTTTGTACCATCGGTAGCCGTGGCCCAAACGCGTTCTTCGATGTAATTATTTTTATCGAATTTGCCTCCAAGAACTTCTTGCTCTTTCTTGATTTCTTTCTCTTTGGTTTTCATGTTAAAATCAATAACCGAAGATGGTGTTGCTAATGATTGATAGCTGTAACGCAAAATATCCGTGTCAAAATCAACATTTGTAGTTGTATAGGCATTGTACGTTTCACTCCCAAAAGGCAAGTAATACTCTCCTGCTCCACTCCATGGCATAATCCTGATATGATTCAATCCATTCGAACGTTCTTCAACAACCAAATAGTTTCTGAAAATCTCGATATCTTCCAGCAAAACGTCTTTTCTATGGGCAATTATATCTTTCCAATTTTCTTTTGCAGTAGCGTTCTCAGGCGTTTTCATCAACTTGAAATTGGTCGCCTTATCTTTATTGGTAAGAATGTAAAAAGAATCTCCAAAATGAGAAATACTGTATTCTAAACCACGAACTCTTGGTTGAAAAACTACAAACTCACCGTCTGGAGTATCAGAATTAAGTATTCTATATTCAGTAGTCAATGTACTTCCGGAACCAATGACAATGTATTTTCTTGATTTTTCTTTACTCACCGAAACGTTGAACGTATCGTCTTTTTCATTAAAAACCAAAACATCATCGGCAGCATCAGTGTCTAATTTATGCTTGAAAACTTTATCTGAACGCAAGGTAACTTTGTCTTGTCTTGTATAAAAAATAGTTTTATTATCGTTTGCCCAAACAGAGTTCCCTGTGGCATTTTCGATTTTATCCGAAAGGATTTCTCCCGTTTCAAGATTTTTTATCTGTATGGTGTAAATTCTTCTTCCAACAATGTCTATTCCAAAACTTGCAAATTTATTGTCACGACTCACACTCAAACCTCCTAATTGGAAGTACGAATGTCCTTTGGCCAAATCATTGCAGTTGAATAAAATTTCTTCATTGGCAGAAAGATTTCCTTTTTTTCTCGAATAAATGGGATAATCCTGCCCTTTTTCAAAACGGGTGATGTAGTAATAGCCGTTGTATAAATAAGGAACTGACTGATCATCTTCCTTAATTCTTCCTTTCATTTCCTCAAACAATTCTTTTTGAAAATCTTTAGTATGAGCAGTCATTGCATCATAATATTTGTTTTCCTTATTCAGGTAATCAATAACTTCGGGATTTTCTCTGTCATTTAACCAGAAGTAATTATCAATTCTTGTCTCATTATGTTTTTCTAATGATTTAGGAATTATTTTAGCTACTGGAATTGGACTTTTTTTTAACATTTGTTGTGCTTTTGTATTAGTAAATGAAGTTACAAAAATAACACAAAGAGAAGTTATGATGAGTCTATTTTTCATGAATATTTTGTTGAATATGACTATGCAATATACTAATTTTGTGATTCAATTAATTTAAAAAAATTAAAACATGGATTTAATGGGAATGATGGGCAAACTTAAAGAAACCCAACAAAAGATAGAAGACACTAAAAAACGTTTAGACACAGTCCTTATAGATGAGCAAAGTACCGATGGTTTATTGAAAGTGACACTGACTGCCAATCGCTCCATTAAATCAATTACTATTGACGATTCTTTGCTGGAAGACAAAGAACAATTAGAAGATTATATGATTTTGGTACTAAACAAAGCTATCGAAAAAGCTACTAAAGTAAATGAAGCTGAACTTGATGCTGTTGCAAAAATGGATATGCCAATGATTCCAGGAATGGATAATCTTTTTAAATAAAAAAGTTTAAAGTTTAAGGTTTACTGTTTTTTCATCGCGATAAAAACGTTAAACCTTAAACTTTAAACAAATTTTACAAACAGAATTATACTAATTTTTGGAGTGTTTCCAAAACATAAGTATGCATCACTTCTCTATAATCAAGATGCGTTACAATTCTCAATTTTCCATGTCCCATCGAGCTGATTGAAATATTTTTTTGTTTTAAAACTTCAATTAAATTCTTCTCGTTACAATTTGGTACCAATGAAAAAATCAAAATATTAGTCTCAACTGGCTCTACAGAAGCGACCCAGCTTAACTTTTTCAATACTTCTGCAATTTCTTTAGCTCTACGATGATCTTCAGCAAGACGTTCTATATTGTTATCCAAAGCATAAATTCCGGCTGCTGCCAAATATCCTACTTGACGCATTCCGCCACCAAATATTTTTCGAACACGCAACGCTCTGTGAATAGTCGCTTTATCAGCCAATAAAACAGAACCAATTGGTGCTCCCAATCCTTTGGATAAACAAACCGAAATCGTATCGAATAATTTTCCAAATGCTTTTGGATCTTGCTTTTTGGCTACCAATGCATTCCAAATTCGGGCGCCATCCATGTGGAATTTCAAATTATTGGCATCGCAAACCTGTTTTATTCTTTGCAAGTCTTCTAGTTCGTAACAAGCGCCTCCACCTTTATTGGTTGTGTTTTCCACACAAACTAAACTCGTTAAAGGACTGTGATAAAATTCAGGGTCATTAATTGCTCCCGCTACTTGTTCGGCAGTTATCATTCCGCGGTTTCCGTCTAATAAACAGCAAGAAACTCCGCTGTTAAAAGAAACTCCACCACCTTCATAATGATAAACGTGCGCGTATTTGTCCGCTATTAATTGTTCGCCGGGCTGTGTATGCAATTTTATGGCTGCTTGATTGGCCATTGTTCCTGAAGGGAAGAAAAGTCCTGCCTCCATACCAAACATCGCTGCAACTTTTGCTTCTAATTCAATAACTGTAGGATCTTGTTTGTAAACATCATCACCTACAACTGCTTTGAACATATATTGCAACATTTCGTTGGAAGGCTTTGTGATGGTATCGCTAATTAAATTTATTTCCATATTTTTTTATTATCAGTACGGGCTATTCTCGAATTGTCCCTTCGTAAAATTTTTCTATTTTTGTGCCACAAATTTACATAATACCGTTTGTTAATTCAAACTAGTTCAGTTAAAACTAAACTAAATATATTACACAACGGAATTTTTTGTAAATATTGAAAACAGACCTATCAAATTAATATAATTTTATGACAACTACCGAACAAATTAAAGGTATTGTGGAGCGCCTTGGTGCGTTGAGGAGGTATCTTTGACGTTGATGCCAAGCTAATTGAGATTTCTAATGAAGAAGAGAAAACTTTTGCTCCCGACTTTTGGAACAATGCAAAAGAAGCGGAACTCATTGTAAAAAATCTTAGAAACAAGAAAAAATGGATTGAAGATTACAATAAAGCTGTCGAAATGACGGACGAATTGCAACTCGCCTATGATTTTTACAGAGAAGGAGAACTTACCGGAGAAGAATTAGACGAACATTACAACGCCACTCAAGCTCATATTGAAGCAATCGAATTCAAAAATATGCTTTCGGATGAAGGTGATACATTGAGTGCTGTTGTGCAAATAACTGCCGGTGCCGGTGGAACCGAAAGTTGTGATTGGGCCGAAATGCTAATGCGCATGTACATGATGTGGGGCGAAAAATACGGCTATAAAATCAAAGAACTGAATTTCCAGAAAGGTGAAGCAGCTGGAATAAAAACCGTAACACTCGAATTTGAAGGCGATTATTCCTTTGGCTATTTGAAAGGCGAAAACGGAGTGCATCGATTGGTTCGAATATCACCTTTTGACAGTAATGCCAAGCGTCATACTTCGTTTGCATCCGTTTATGTGTATCCGCTTGTAGATGATAGTATCGAAATTGACATTAATCCCGCTGATATCGAAATTACCACTTCGCGATCCAGTGGTGCGGGAGGACAAAATGTAAATAAAGTAGAAACTAAAGTACAATTGTTTCACAAACCAACGGGGATTCAGATACAATGTTCTGAAACACGATCACAACAAGATAACAGACAACGAGCGATGCAAATGTTACGCTCTCAACTGTACGAAATTGAGTTAAAAAAGAAACAGGCACAACGCGCGGATATTGAAGCCGGGAAAATGAAAATAGAATGGGGTTCACAAATCAGAAATTACGTGATGCAACCCTATAAATTAGTCAAAGATGTTCGAACCGGCCATGAAACCAGCAATGTTGAAGGCGTAATGAATGGAGAAATCGATGAATTCCTTAAAGCATATCTCATGATGATGGGACAAAAAGAAGAGTAAAAATATTCTACTATTAAATTTAATCCTACAGTAAGCTAAAGCTATATTGTAGGATTTTTTTGTTACTTTTGTTCCAAAATCATCACGTTACCATGAAAAAATTACTTGTATTATTCGTTTTGTTATCCTCCACAATTTTTTATGCTCAGAAAAAAGTATACTTTACTGAAGACTTTAAAGAGTTACCTTCTGCAGATAATGCGATTTATTATACTATTTATGAACAGAGTCCAGAAGGAACATTGCGAACAACTTACTACCTCGATAATTCTCTTTTTACCAAAGATCATTTTTCAAATTACAAAAGACGAATTTTAAATGGCACATCTGAAAAGTGGTATAAAAATGGCACTAAACAAATGCTGGCAATATATATTAAAGGCAAACAAGAAGGCGTTCAAACTCGATATTTTGAAAACGGTCAAGTAAAACGTACCGAAAATTTTAAAAATGGAGAATTTGTTAATGGAAAATGTTTTGATGAAAACGGAACTGAAATAGCGTTTTTTCCTTACTACGTAAAACCTGAATTCCCAGGAGGAATGAAAGCTTTTTATGATTATGTAGCAAATAATTTTAAATCTCCAAACAGTGGTAGAGGGGAAATAAGAATTGGATTTTATGTTGAATTAGACGGAACTTTAAACCACTTCGAAGTTGTAAAAAGTATCAATAAAGAGATGGATTTGTCAGCTATACGATTATTAGTTAATGGCCCAAGATGGACTCCAGGTAAAATAGATGGTAAAGAAACACGTGTGAAATTTGGTATACCAATTACCGTTCTGTAGATATTTTTAAGAATTGCTCCTTTAAAATTTAAAGCCATTCTATCAAGGAAACCCCTACTCCAATAGTAGTTTGTAAATTATTATAATCAATCAGCGTTTCACCATATCCATGAGAGATTAGCAAGTATCCCTTAAGATTATCTTTTATGGGATACGACCAGGAAAAGGATGAATTGCCTCTTGTTTTGGAATTAAAATTTAGATTATGGCTGCCAATAAAAGAAAATATATTACCATTTTTGGTATAAATCACATTTATATCACCACGCCCAACATATTCTGAAATATCCGGATTATCATCTTTCTCTGCAGGCAGACGAAACCAAGGCCTAAGATAAATTGTCCAATTTTTACGTTCTAATCCTGCATGAAGAATAACTCTGTTCCAACTTCTTGAAAAAGGTTCGCTCTTCCCGTTAGACTGGTGATTGAAAGCCACTCCAACCATTCGGGCTTTAAAACCCAAAAAATTAAATTTAACAGGAACATTCAAAATAAGTTCCGGCTCGTAATTCACTTCTCTAAAGGGTCTTGAAAGATCATTATTATAGATTTGCCAATGTGATATTTGTGTATAAGCAACCCATAAATCGCCGTGTCCCCAGAAAATTCCCTGTAAAACTTTGGTCTTGAAACTCAATTGAAATTTAGCTTCTATATTATTGTAATCAACTCCATCAGGAGCAACATAATCAGGATCTACATTTCCTGAAATAGGCTGTTCATTTGGATTATTTGTCCATCGAACCGGTAAAACATACATTGGCTTATAAGGAGTCACCAAAAATGTCCCTCTAACAGAAGTGGTGTCTAATTCCCAGCGTTCAGTCAAATCCCGGAGTTGTGTTTTACTGTTAAATAAAGCCTGAATTTGTGCATTTGCAGAAAAACCAGAAAAGAAAAGTATAAAAACTGAAAATTTTATTTGAAATGATTTCATCAGGTACAAGCATACATTAAACAGCAAAATTAATTTTTTAAAACTCCCTTTTGTTGTGAATTTATTTTTATTACTTATATAAATAACACTTTTTTATCTTGTTAAAGAATTTATCAAGATTAGGAATTTTAACCCTAAATTCTTTTATTTGATAATTATTAAACAACCAAATCCAATATATACTTAATGAAATCCTACACAATTCAAGAAATAAATGAGATTCTAAAAGGAGAAATAGTCGGGAATACTTTTCAAAGTATTACTGCGCCTGAACAACTTGAAGCCGCTAATGAATCTGAAATTTCATTTATTGGAAACAAAAAATACGAAAAATTTTGGTCTGCATCCAAGGCTTGTGTAGCGGTTGTCAACGAAGATATATCTATAGAACCCGGAGAATACAGGGCTTTCATAAAAGTAAAAAATGCTGATTTAGCAATGTCTCAGGTATTGGAACTTTTTGCACCTCCAACACCAATATTTACAATTGACATTCACCCAACAGCAGTAATTGACTCAACTGCAACTATTTGTAATGGTGCCCGAATTGGTGCAGGATGTTATATAGGACCTAAAGTTATAATTGGAGACAATGCAACTATTTATCCAAATGTGACTATACTTGACGAATGCACAATAGGTAAAAACACCGTGATTTGGTCAGGAACAGTTATTAGAGAACGATGTCATATTGGGAATGATTGTATTTTGCATCCTAACGCAACAATTGGTGCCGATGGTTTTGGTTTTCGTCCTGATCCACAAAGAGGTTTGGTGAAAATTCCACAAATTGGAAATGTTATTATTGGTAACAGTGTAGAAATTGGTGCTAACTCGTGTGTTGATAGAGGAAAATTCAGTTCAACCGTTTTAGGAGATGGTTGCAAAATTGATAATTTAGTTCAAATAGGTCATAACAGTAAATTGGGGAAATTCTGTATTATGGCTGGAAACAGCGGATTAGCTGGATCAGTAACGTTAGGAAATGGTGTAATCATTGGCGGAAGCGCTTCGATAAAAGACCACACTACTATTGGCGATGGTGCCATTGTTGGTGCTGGTTCCGGTGTAACAGGAGATATTCCAGCAGGGAAAACCATGTTAGGATATCCAGCTGTTGAAGCTCGTGATGCATTAAAACAATGGGCAATTTTGAAAAGACTGGTTAATGAGTCAAAAAAATAAACACTTACTTTTTTATTAAATTCATAAAAAAACAGAGATAAACTTCTGTTTTTTTGTTTTAATAGTAAACATATATTCGATTTTCATCAAAATCCAATTAAAATAATAAAATTTATTTAGTTGGATTTTGTATTTTAGCACAAAATTTTTTTAACACTATTTCATCATGGATTTGAACTTCAACAAAAACGAAGACCACAATAAACTTTTACTTTCAGCATTGCGACAAAAATTAAGCGTAGTCAAATTAGGAGGTGGTGAAAAACGCATCCAAAAATTACATGGTGAAGGCAAAATGACAGCACGCGAGCGTATTGATTATTTATTGGACCCAAAAGCAAAATGCATAGAAATTGGGGCGTTTGTTGGTGAAGGAATGTATACAGAACATGGTGGCTGTCCATCTGGTGGAGTTGTTGTGAAAATAGGATATATCAAAGGAAAACAATGTATTGTTGTAGCTAATGATGCTACTGTAAAAGCAGGTGCTTGGTTTCCCATAACTGCAAAGAAAAATCTGCGTGCGCAAGAAATTGCAATGGAAAATCGCCTTCCAATCATCTATTTAGTGGATAGTGCAGGCGTTTATTTGCCTTTGCAAGATGAGATTTTCCCGGATAAAGAGCATTTTGGTCGCATTTTTAGAAATAATGCTCAAATGAGCAGCATGGGAATTACTCAAATCGCTGCTGTAATGGGAAGTTGTGTTGCTGGTGGTGCTTATTTACCAATTATGAGCGATGAAGCGATGATTGTGGATAAAACAGGAAGTATTTTCTTAGCCGGAAGTTATTTAGTAAAAGCTGCCATTGGCGAAAGCATCGATAACGAAACGTTAGGCGGAGCAACTACACATTGTGAAATTTCGGGCGTTACAGATTACAAAGCCAAAGATGATAAAGACGCATTAGATAAAATAAAAAATATTGTTGACAAAATAGGTGATTTTGACAAAGCTGGTTACAGCCGAATTAAAGCAGAGAAACCCGCATTAGACGAGAAAGAAATCTACGGTGTTTTACCAAAAGCCCGAAATGAACAGTACGATATGATGGAAATCATCAATCGTCTGGTTGATAATTCCGAGTTTGAAGCCTATAAAGACGGTTACGGTCAAACTATTATTACCGGTTATGCCAGAATTGACGGTTGGGCAGTTGGAATTGTTGCCAACCAACGAAAAGTAGTAAAAACTAAAAATGGTGAAATGCAATTTGGAGGCGTAATTTACTCTGATAGCGCTGATAAAGCCACACGTTTTATCGCTAATTGCAACCAAAAGAAAATTCCTTTGGTATTCGTTCAAGATGTTACCGGTTTTATGGTTGGATCCAAATCTGAACATGGCGGAATTATTAAAGACGGTGCCAAAATGGTAAATGCTGTATCCAATTCAGTTGTACCAAAATTCACGGTTATCGTAGGAAATTCATACGGTGCCGGAAATTATGCCATGTGTGGAAAAGCGTATGACCCAAGATTAATTTTTGCTTGGCCTAGTGCTGAACTAGCCGTAATGGGCGGAACCCAAGCTGCGAAAGTATTAGCACAAATTGAAGCTTCTTCGCTTAAAGCAAAAGGCGAACTGGTTGACGAAACCAAAGAGAAAGAATTGTTTGATAAAATCAAAGCTAGATATGATGAACAGGTTTCGCCTTATTATGCAGCATCACGATTATGGACTGATGCAATCATCGATCCTTTAGACACCAGAACCTGGATTTCTATGGGTATTGAAGCGGCAAACCACTCGCCTATTGAGAAGAAATTTAATTTGGGCGTTATTCAAGTTTAACCACTCATTTACAGATACTTAAATCTATATTTTGTATATTTATAATGCTTTTAGGAACTATATAAATGGTTCCTAAAAGTAGTTATAATGCCCTAAAAAATCTTAACCTAATTCATTTAATTATCTAAAATTAAAAGAAATGAAAAAGATTTTTGTTTTACTAACAACACTTTTATTGTTAGTGGGGCAGTTTACAAATGCACAAAATAAAACCGAAAATACTATTTTGTCAAAGGATAAGAAACCTTTTTATCTCGAAACTGGAATCAATGCATCGCTGCCTGTACACATACAAATGTATCGAAGTCATAGACTTGCTCTAGGAATAAATGCCAGAGCTGGAAAAATAATTTCTAGAAAATTAGAACTCGGGATCCGATTTGATTATGATTATAGATTCATTAAAAAAGGCAGTCGAATACTGACTCCCGAAAGCACATTAACAGAAAGAGCTTTACATAGTAATTTTAGTTTATTCAGCATTAAACCAAATGTTCAGTTTAATTTAAATTCAAATTATTTTTTGGGAGTCGAAACCGGTTTAGGATATGCACTTTCTGATGAAGATAGTAAAATTGGATTGGGTTTTGTATCTGAATATGCCAGTGACCAACAATTTGGATTGTGTTCAGGTCTGTATTTTGGAAAATCATTTGACATTGGTTCTAATAAAGACAAAATCAGTTTATCTCTTAATTTCACTCAATTTTTAGCTCTTGGTCATGCAGAAAACAGCCTTGGTTTGCGAATAAATTACCTGTTCCTAAAGTAAATGAAAGCATTTCAAATTATTAAAAATTACTCAATCCTTTTTTAAATTTAACTTCTCTACTCTCGCTGTACTATAAATTAAGACACCATTATTAGTAATTTATTCGCAAAAGCTACCGTACAATTCTTTTGAAGGAAGAAAACATTCAAAGTTTAGTTTTCTTTAACAATTATAAATTATTTAATTAAAAATCAGTAACTTAGTACTACATTTTTAAAACTATAGTATTATGAACAGCGTAAAAAATTTAAACAAATGGGCGAATACGCACACTTATTTAACCGTGGATTTGGTACGAATAGCACTTGGAGTATTTTTGTTTATGAAAGGAATCTCTTTTATAACGAATATCCAATATTTAAATGATCTGATATCTCCAATTGACAGAATTGGCGGTGGAATGTTTCTCGTTCATTATATTGCTCCGGCGCACATGGTTGGCGGCATAATGATTGCTTTTGGTTTATTGACAAGATGGGCAATAATAGCACAACTTCCTATATTAATAGGTGCTATCGTAGTAAATTTTATGGGAGAAATGCATTCCCAAAATTTACTTTTGGCATTACTGATATTAGGAATTTGTATCTTTTTCTTATTCTACGGAAGCGGAAAAAATTCAGCTGATTATTACTTTAAAATGGAGCAATAATTAAATAAAAAAGCTTCAAAAGTAACGGAAGCTTTTTTATTAAAACAATTTAAATACTTTCTATAATTTCTTTGCGTTTTATCTTCCCGTTTTCTGTTTCAGAAAATTTAGAAACATAAAAAACTTCTTTTGGTTTTTCATATTTGTCCAAACCATCAAAAATACTGTCTTCCAATATTTGCTGTTCCCCTTCAATAACAATAACTAATTTTTCACCTAAAACAGCATCTTGTTTTCCGGTTACAAAAAATCTTGAGTTAATTTTATCCGATAACTTATCTTCAATTTTTTCAGGAATCAATTTGATTCCACCGCTGTTTATTACATTATCAATACGACCTAAAAAAAGAAATTGATTTTCGCCTACAAGTTCCACTAAATCATTTGTGACAATAGATTCGTTAGAAATTTTTAAAGCATCAATCACCAGACAATTTCTATCATCTTGGCTAATTTTAATATTTGGCAAAATTGAAAAAGTCTCCTCTCCTATTTTCTTAGCTGCAATATGAGTAATGGTTTCCGTCATACCGTAGGTTTCATACACTTCCGTTTTCAATTTAGAAAGTCCTTTTTCAAGAGTATTGTTCATTTTTGCACCACCAACAATCATCTTTTTTACATTCTTCAACTCTGATAAAGAGTTTTGAGCTTGTAAAGGAACCATCGCTACAAAATCATATTTGGTATCGTTTTGCAACATAGGATGAGAACTTGGCGCAACAAAATCAACATCAAGACCCAGAATAAAACCCCTCACAAACATCATTTTTCCTGCAATATATTTAGTAGGTAAGCAATGTAATACTTTGTCTCCAGGTTTTAAATCGAAAAAATCACCCGTAGCAATTGCTGAATTGACCATCGCTTGTTTATCGACACGAATCAATTTTGGAGTTCCGGTAGTCCCGGAAGTATTCATTTCTATATACGATTTGTTATCAAACCAATCGAGTACAAAATCTCCCACTGATTTTTCGAATTCGTCTCCTTCTTTTATAAAACTGTACGCTACTCTGCATAAATCATTTCGATTCAGATGAAACCCGTTTAGCTTAAAGAGATTGTGGACATTATGATATGTTATTGTATCAATCATGATAGGTTTATTTTAAATTATTGAACAGTTTTAATGATTAAATATTTCCAGTTAGTTTTTCTTTCCAATTGGTCCAATTGTATTTTTTACTAAAGATAAATAAAAGTATTGGGTAAATAAGAACCACCGGCACTATAACATCTAATCCGGCTGACGGTTCCGAAATATCTTTAAAAATTGAATTGGTTTGAAATGCAGACCAATCAGAAGTAACAAGTAAAGCACCTACTAAATTATTGGCAGCATGAAATCCTAAAGCCAGCTCCATTCCTTCATCCATCAATGTAATAATTCCCAGTAAAAGCCCCGTTCCTATATAATATACAAGTACTATATGCCCTATTTTAGCCACTTCAGGATTAAAAATATGCATTCCTCCAAAGATAACCGAAGTCATCAATAAGGGAAACCATTTATTCTTTGCAAGATTAGCAAATCCCTGCATTAAGTATCCTCTAAAAATATATTCTTCAGAACTGGTTTGAATAGGAATTAGCACTACACCAATTACGACTAAAATTGCAAATGGCACTGGTTTAAAATTGATTACAAAATCGTTAGGATTAGAAAAATAGAATAGCAAAGTGGATACAATTGTAAAAACGGACCAAATCATAAAAGAAAATCCAACTCTTTTCCAATCTGTTTTAGCTCTTGATGTTGTTACAGAAAGCATCGTTTGTCCGTGTAAATTACGAACTACCAACACAATCCCAAGCATAATAAAAACGAACGAAATCAGTATTAAAAACAAAGTCAGATTTGAGTCAAAAAAACGCATTACCGATTCATTATCTGTTGGATAAGGTTTTCCATTAAAAATTGTTTCATACAATATTCCTATTAAAAGTGGCAACTGACCCACAAATGAAGCGCAAATTATTATTATTGAACCTAAAATATACTTCCAAAAATGATTCTCTGATTTTATTCCCTGTTCTATAAACATATAATTTTCGTTTTATTTTTATACTTTATTAGTTTAGCAAATGCTATTTTTGTTACATCAATACTAATCCTTCAAATACCCATTTATAATAACCCAATAGTATTAACTATGATACAAATATACCATAATTCACGCTGTGGAAAATCCAGAAATTGCCTCGCATTTGTGGAAAACTCAAAAAAAGAGTTTGAAATCATCAATTATTTGACAAACCCACCTTCATTTGAAGAGTTGTCAGCTATTATCGAAAAATTAAACATAAAACCCATTGAATTAGTCCGCCAAAAAGAAAAAATTTGGATAGAAAATTTTAAAGATCAAAAATTGAATGATGAACAAATTATTCAAGCCATGATCTCGCATCCAATTCTAATTGAAAGACCAATTGTAATCGATGGAAACTCGGCTATTATAGGACGTGATTTAGAAAAAGTGGCCTCTTTTATTTTATAAAAACCCGGTTGTTTTAATTAACATTTTTTTGTGATTTTTAGTATTAAACCAAATCCTACTTTTGCAATCTAAAGTTTGTAACCAAAGTTTTTAAAAAATGAAAAAAATGAAATCCGTTTTAATTCTTGTTCTCTTTTTTACGACCCTGTTCAGTTTTGCTCAAGCTCCACAAGCTCAACAAGGTCCTGCAGTTCCAAAAATTAAAATAACAGGTAAGGTAATTGAGAAAATAAGTAAACAACCTCTTGAATACGCTACAATTACTTTTTTAATTCCAAACAATCCAAAACCAGTTGCTGGTGGAATTACAAATCCAAATGGGGAATTTGAAATTGAGGTTAAACCGGGTGTTTATGATATAAAAATTGAATTTATATCTTTTAAAATAAACGAAATTAAACAAAAGAACCTTCAAAAAAGTACGAGTTTAGGTTTAATCAGTTTAGATGAAGATGCGAATCAATTGAATGAAGTTGTTATTCGTTCTGAGAAAACAACTGTTGAAATAAAATTAGACAAAAAAGTATACAATGTAGGGAATGACCTTATGGTAAAAGGAGGAACTGTTAGTGATGTTTTAGACAACATCCCTTCTGTTGCTGTTGATGTTGAAGGAAATGTAAGTCTTCGTGGAAATGAAAATGTTAGGGTTCTTATTGATGGCAAGCCTTCAAATGCTATTAATATTGCTGAGGCATTGCGATTAATTCCAGCCGATGCGATTGACAAAGTAGAAGTTATTACCAATCCATCTGCACGATATGATGCCGAAGGTGGTGGTGGTTTATTAAATATTATCTTGAAAAAAGGTAAAAATCAAGGTTTAAATGGAACTTTTATAGCTTCAACCGGATATCCTGAAACATACGGTTTAAGCGGTACCTTAAACTATAAATCAAAAAACTTTAATCTTTTTACTACTCAAGGATACAATGACCGTAGTAATCCCGGAAATGCATTTACAGATTCAAGATATTTAAATGCTGATAATTCTACTCGAAATTATGTCAATGAAACTAGAGAAAACGAAAGAGATAATAAAGGATATAATGGAAATTTTGGAATGGAATGGTATTTAAGTGAAAGCCTTTCTTGGACCAATACCTTTAACTATAGAAAAAGTAATGGTATCAACGTTGATAACGTTTTCCAGAATAATTATGATTCAGGATTTAATTATGACTATACCCGTAATCGTATCAATTTAGAAAATAGCGATAGTGAAAACGTAGAATTTGCAACAAACTTCACTAAGAAATTTAAAAAAGACGGTCATAAATTAACCATTGACGGTTCCTTTTCTACTAATGATGACATCAACGATGCGTTAATTACAGACACAGCTACAAATACAAGTGTGATAAAATTTGATAACACTATCAACAATCAAACTCAAAGCAGAAATTTACTTCAAATGGATTATGTTTTACCTATTGGAAAAGGAAGCCAGTTTGAAGCAGGATACCGTGGTGATTTCTCAGAATTACTTACTGATTACAGAGTAGAAAATGATGGAGTAATCAATAACAACTTCACAAATACATTAGAATACAAGGAGAAAGTTAATGCGCTTTACACTCAATATGGTGTAAAAATTAATAAATTCTCAGCCCTTTTCGGATTGCGTTTTGAGGATTCAAATATTGAAATCAATCAATTAGCAACTAATGATTTCAACACTAAAAAGTATAACAACTTTTTTCCAAGTGCTTTCTTCACTTATGAAATATCAGACAAAAGCAGCGCTTCTTTAAGCTATAGCCGAAGAATTCAAAGACCTAGAGGAAGAATGTTGAATCCGTTCAGCAACTTGTCGAGTAACATCAATATTTTTGTTGGAAATCCAGATTTAGATCCTGCATTTTCAGATGCTATTGATTTTGGTTACATCAAAAGATGGGAAAAATTAACTTTCAATACTTCCTTATACGTAAATAAAACAACAGATGTTTTCCAATTTGCAAGAAGAGAATCAGGAGATTTCGTTAACGGAACACCAATCTTAATCAGTTCTCCTATCAACTTGGCAACTGAATATAGAACAGGATTTGAATTTACATTAAACTATTCTCCATACAAATGGTGGAAATTAAACAGTAACTTCAATTTCTTCAGAAACGAAACGCAAGGAGATTTTACCTATACAGATTTTAACAATAATGAAATTGTACAAAATTTTGATAACGTAGCGACATCTTGGTCAACAAGACTAACTTCAAAAATCACATTGCCATACAAAATCGACTGGCAGACTAATGCAACCTATAATGGTCCACAAAATAATGCACAAGGAAGAAGCTTAGGGATTTTTGCAGCAAACATAGCATTCAGTAAAGACGTATTAAAAGACAAAGGAACACTTTCATTCAACGTAAGTGATGTATTCAATTCCAGAAAAAGAATCATGGAAAGTAATCTTCCAGGAATTGTAAGTTCGTACAGCGAAATGCAATGGAGAGAAAGACAGTTTAGCTTATCGTTCACGTATCGTTTTAACAAACAGAAAAACGAAAGAGAACAACAACCTAAGCGAAATCAAAATGAAAATGAAGGTGATTTTCAAGGATAAAAAAATAAGGACTCGTGAAAACGGGTCCTTTTTCTTTTTAGACAAAAAGTAAAATAGCTGAGTATAACGCATAAAAAAAAGGGCCCATAAAATGAGTCCTTTTTTTATTTAACAAAAAGTTTAAACTGATTGTTCTTTCTTCGCTTTTCTTTCTTTATATCTTTCCCATAAAGCTCCACCAATCCAATATTGAACGAAACCTACAAGAAAAAACATTAACCAAAATCCTATAGTAAGAATGGTTAAGAAAAGTAAAAAGCCTAAGTACTGTGAAAATTCAAACATGTTTTCCGGAATTTTTGAATGTAGCCACAAATGTAAGTTTAATTCCTTTTCGTACCAATAAAAAAACATAAAAACTACCAATCAATTTTTATAAAAAAGGAATTATCCGTATTTTTGAGCTCAGAATTTGGAGCTGTTTCCCGCTGTTCACTCTAATCTTTTCTTTTTGGCAGCAAAAAGAAAAGGATTTCTCCCGAAGCTTCGGGATCATCGGGGCTAAAACGTAATAAACGACATAATTATTTTTAAATAACAAGAAATGAAATTCAGAATAGAAAAAGACACCATGGGTGAAGTGCAGGTTCCAGCTGATAAATATTGGGGCGCACAAACAGAACGTTCAAGAAACAACTTCAAAATAGGTCCATCGGCTTCTATGCCAAAAGAAATTATTGAAGGTTTTGCTTATCTTAAAAAAGCAGCGGCTTATGCCAATTGTGATTTAGGTGTTTTGCCAGTCGAAAAACGCGATGCCATTGGTGCTGTTTGTGATGAAATTCTAGCTGGAAAATTAGATAACGAATTCCCATTGGTGATTTGGCAAACTGGTTCAGGTACACAAAGTAACATGAACGTGAATGAAGTAGTTGCAAATCGTGCGCAAGTACTAAAAGGATTCAACATTGGCGAAGGCGAGCAATTCATTAAAGCCAATGACGATGTAAATAAATCACAATCTTCAAATGATACTTTCCCTACCGGAATGCACATTGCAGCGTATAAAGCAGTTGTAGAAGTTACGATTCCCGGTGTAGAAAAATTAAGAGATACACTTCATGCCAAAGCGGTTGAATTCAATAATGTGGTTAAAATAGGTCGTACGCATTTAATGGATGCTACGCCACTTACATTAGGACAGGAAATTTCAGGATATGTAGCGCAATTGAACTACGGTTTGAAAGCGGTTAAAAATACGTTAGCACACTTATCAGAAGTAGCTTTAGGAGGAACTGCAGTAGGAACAGGATTAAATACTCCAGAAGGATATGACGTAAAAGTAGCGGAATATATTGCTGAATTTACAGGACATCCGTTCGTAACTGCCGAAAATAAATTTGAAGCGCTGGCTGCACACGATGCTATCGTAGAAACACACGGTGCGTTAAAACAACTGGCGGTTTCATTGAATAAAATTGCCAATGATGTGCGTATGTTAGCATCTGGACCTCGTTCAGGAATTGGAGAAATCCTTATTCCGGAAAATGAGCCAGGATCTTCTATTATGCCAGGAAAAGTAAACCCAACACAGTGTGAAGCATTGACTATGGTTTGCGCACAAGTTATGGGGAATGATGTTGCAATCTCTGTTGGAGGAATGCAAGGTCATTATGAATTGAATGTTTTCAAACCATTAATGGCTGCAAACTTCTTGCAATCAGCCCGTTTATTAGGTGATGCTTGTATGTCTTTTGACGAACATTGCGCACAAGGTATTGAACCTAACTACAAACGTATCAAAGAATTGGTTGACAATTCATTGATGTTAGTTACGGCTTTGAATACTAAAATTGGGTACTACAAATCAGCTGAAATTGCTCAAACTGCACACAGAAACGGAACAACGCTTAAAGAAGAAGCGGTTCGTTTGGGATATGTAACTCCTGAAGATTTTGATGCTTGGGTTAAACCGGAAGATATGGTTGGAAGCCTTAAATAATTAATGATGAATTGTTAATTATTAATGAGTTATAAATTAAAAACCCTGCAATATAAGTTGTAGGGTTTTTAATTTAATCTATTTTAAATAATTGAGCTTCTTAGATGAACTTACATGACTTATATGGTTTAAATTCATCAAAAAATAAATTAATTTTAGTTTAAAAAACATCCGAAATTCTATTTCTTATTAATTGTATCCATTACTTCCTTCATGATTCGAATGCTTTTCAATTTATCTTCATGATTAAAAATTGGGCTCGTAATCATCAATTCATCAATTTGCGTATATTCAATAAATTGCTTCAATTCGGTAACTAATTTTTCTTTGCTTCCTACAAATGAACAAGCAGTCATTTGGTTTACATGAAAATGTTCTTCTTCACGCATAATTCCATCAAGCGAATCAACTGGCGGTTGTAACGGCTTTCTATCATTCCGAATCAAATTCAGAAACATTTGAGTTAAACTCGTTGATAATTTTTCTGCTTCTTCATTTGTATCTGCAGCTATTGCGTTTACACAAGCCATTGTTTTGGGTTGGTCTAAATATTTTGAAGGCTCAAAGTTATCTCGGTAAAATTGAAATGCTTGATACATTTGTTTCGGCGCAAAATGTCCTGCAAAGGCATACGGCAATCCATTAGCAGCAGCCAAAGCAGCACTATCCATACTAGAGCCTAAAATCCAAATGGGAACATTAGTCCCTTCTGCAGGAAAAGCACGCACTTTTGCAGTAGCATTATCCTCCGAGAAAAATTCCTGTAGCGCGGCAACATTTTGAGGAAATCGCTGTGATTGTTCGAAGAAATCTTTCCGAATCGCTTGTGCAGTTAAACCATCCGTTCCTGGTGCTCTTCCTAATCCTAAATCAATCCGATTGGGATATAGTGTTTCAAGTGTACCAAATTGTTCCGCAATAATTAACGGGGCATGATTGGGCAACATAATACCACCGGAACCTACACGGATATTCTGGGTTTGACTGGCAATATAACCAATCAAAACTACCGTAGCAGTACTCGCTACGTGCGCCATATTATGATGTTCGGCTAACCAAAAACGGTTGTAATCTAAACTGTCAGCAAGTTGTGCCAGTGCTTTTGTTTTTTGTAATGTTTCGCTTGCATTGCTATTTTCGGTAATTATCGCTAATTCAAGTAGGGAAATTGGAATATTTTTAGTCATTATAAATTTCAGATTTTGAACAAAATTAGGCAATTACACAAACTCATTAAATTTTGAGGTGTTAATTGATTTATAATATTTTAAAAAGAAGCAATTTTTTAACCAAGAAAATTTCCATAAAAAAACCTGCAACTTTACATTGCAGGTCTATTTATTTTTAAAGAAACGGTATTTATTTCCCGTCGACATAATCTTGTAAATAACTAAATCTTGGAGTCAGTTTTCCGTTTTCAGTAATTTTGGCTCTTTGTAAGATTCCATCTTTATCTCCATTGAAAAATGCAGGAATTACATGCTCCATAAACATTTCTCCAAATCCCTCACTGGCATCTTTTGGCAACTCACAAGGTAAATTATCAACTGCCATCACCACAATTGCTGCAGGATGAAAAACATCAACTTCTTTATCTTCACTTGGTAAATATCCGTATAATGGTTCCGCAATTGTTGATGATCTGAGCGTGCAGGCTATTGGACCATTAACATCACAGGAAACATCGGCAACAATCTTAATTTTACAATCATTAGACTGAAGCATTTCACGGGTCAGAATTACTGGAGCTTCATTGGCATGAAAATGTCCTGTAATATAAATATCAGAGACTTTAGTAAATCGTTCAAAATCAGAAACGTATTCTTGTGGATTATCATAAAAATCAGTGAAATCCAACACTTGTCCGTCTTTACGTTTGTTGTATTCTAATACATCAATCTGAGTATAAACGGGTTGTGTATAGTTTTTTGTTAAATAATTTTCAACTGAAACTTCTTTTATTTTTATGGCGTCCAGAATCTCTTTTGCCCCATTCCCTACTTTTCCTGTTCCAGTAACCACAAATTTTAATGGAGGTAAAACCAATCGTTTTAAATGTGCGATTAAGGCTTCTTTACCGGAAAGTGTTTCCGCTTTTGGCAATTTAAACAATTCGAATTTTATTCCAAAAGCTCTTATGCTATTATACGCACCCACAATTCCAGCATAACGTCCAAAACCAATTAACCTGTGGTTATGGGAATTTACAATGGTTTCATGGTCGTATAAATCAATGTTTTTTTCTAAAACGGCTTGTAATAATTTTCTATTATAAGGTTGCTTTTTTATGGTATGCGAAAAAAAGAAATATGCTTTATTAGGAATCAAATTTTCTACTGGAACTTCTTTTACCCCAAATAAAACATCACAATCACTGATATCATTGGTTACTTCAATTCCTAAATTTTTATATTGCTCGTCCGTAAAAACCCGAATATCGGAACTTTCTACTTTTATAGAAGCACCTTGATACAGCTGTTTTAATCTGGCCAATTCATCAGGTGAGAAAATAACTCTTCTGTCAGGCGGGTTTTTTCTTTCTTTTAAAATTCCGAATTTCATATTTTTTTATGCTTTTGATTTGTTTTTATTATAACTTTATTTGTTTTATTTGTTACAAATATAACAATTTAAACGAAATTCAATTTATTTTTTTCATAAAAAAAACCATCAAGAAACTACTATAAGCTGATGTACAAAATAATACAAAAATTGCTCTTCTTTGTTACTGATAAAATAGTGTTAAGGTTTCAAAAAAACAACGTCTCAAAAGACATTGATTCTATATATTTGCCTTTCTAGCACCACAGAAATGAATTTTATAAAAAAAACAAATATACTACATATATTCCTCCTCTTTTTGGTTTTAAGCTCTTGCAATAAGGAGAAAAAGAAAATAGAATTAAGTGATGCTCAACTCCCAAAGAGTACATTACCTAAGATGAAGCCGTTACGCAAACCTGAGACAAAATTAACTGCCGAATACATCAATTCAAAAAAGATTTCCATTGACTCTTTTTATAAAAAAAACTGGCCCAACAATAGTGCAAACGGAAGTTTTCTGGTTGCTAAAAATGGTCAAATTATTTATGAAAAATATGAAGGTTATTCCAATTTTAGAGATAAAACATTAATTACTAAATCTACTCCGCTCCACATAGCGTCTGTGAGTAAAGTAATTACGGCAACGGCTATTTTAAAACTAATAAATGCAAAAAGACTTGACTTAGATCAAAAGGTGAATACTATCTTGAAAGAGTTTCCGTATCCTGATGTTACGATACAAACCTTGTTGAATCACAGAAGTGGTATGCGTAATTATGCTTATTTTACGGATCGTGATAAAACCATCTGGGATAGACACAACATACTTACCAATCAAGATATCCTGACTATCATGGCAACAAAGGATATTGGCTTAGAATTCAAAACAGACACTCGTTTTAGTTATTGCAATACTAATTATGCCATGTTGGCATTAATAATTGAAAAAATCACAAAACTTCCTTACAAAGATGCCATGAAACAAATCATTTTTGAACCATTAGGTATGAAAAACACCTATGTTTTTGATTATGAAAGAGATAAAGATACCGCCGTTACTTCTTACAAAGGCAATAAAGTCGAAATTGGAAAGGACTACTTAGATGCGATTTATGGAGATAAGAATATCTACTCTACACCTCGTGATTTATTAAAATTTGACAGAGCCAGAAACAGTTCAGCTTTCCTAACACCAAAATTGTTAAGTCTAGTATATAAAGGATACAGCAATGAACGCAAAGGCACTAAAAACTATGGTTTAGGCATAAGAATGGTCAATTGGGAGACCGGACAAAACTTTTATTTTCATAACGGTTGGTGGCATGGCAACACTTCCTCTTACATTACCTTGAGAAAAGAAAGCGTTACCATTATTGCGTTATCCAATAAATTTACCCGAAAAACATATGATGTTAGGAAGTTAGCCGTTTTATTTGGGGACTATCCGTTCAAATTAAAAGACGAATAAAAAAAGGAATGATTTTTGAAATAGAGTTGGAAGTTTAGCACTACTAATTCAAGTTTAAAAGTGTACATTTGCAAACTCAAAATTCAAATTTTGGATTTTGAAATAAAAAAGGGGTCGACTGGTTTTGACAGCGAGTCGAATTGAGAAGTAAGCACGTCGAGCATTGAGACCTTGCTCGTAAATATAAGATCTTACAATTTTACACGGCGAAAATAACTACGCTTTAGCTGCATAATCCGAATTATAGTACGATTAAGCCACGTTCCTATCAGATAGGAAAGCTGGATTCTCCTTGAAAGCCTTGGTTTGTGGCGGTCAATTTAGGGGAACCGTAAAAATAAACCTAGATTTCCATAAGCTTCGGGTGGATTTCGAAATTAAGAAGATAAGTATTGTGTGGCTGTTTCTGGCCTAGCACACTATCGAAAACCTAATCAGGAAATAAACGCGTAGAAAGCTTTTTAGTTGCTTGTTTGGACCCGGGTTCGATTCCCGGCGACTCCACTTTAAAAATCCGTAATCACTTTTTATATAAGAGATTACGGTTTTTTTTATTCCATTTTCCCAACATTTTCCCAGCAATATTAAAATTTATCTACAAAAGAATACAATCCTTTCTTAGTGCTTCTAGCTTGCAAATTCCATTCTTGATACTTTGGTAGCATTTCACAGAAAAAATCATTATCCTGATAGAGATTTTTCCAAAAGAAAAAAAAGAAAAAAAGAAAGCTCTACAAATTGAGGTAATGATGAACGAAAATGGAGGGAAGAATGACCGACTGAAAGTGAAGAATGAACTCTAAATTTGCTTGGATTTTTTATCTTAATTCAAAATAATGTCGTTTGGAATAACACCCCCAAGCACCGCAATAAAAAATGGAATTTTTATGCAATTTTTTATGAGGAGCGATGTGGCGGTGTTGCGGCAAATGACCAGCAGCCTCAGGATGGGAACTGAACGTAGTTTACGGAGTGAAGTGAAATACTGAGAGCGTTAGACGTTGGGAAAAAATAAAAAGCAGCGAAGCGTTCCTAGATTTAATGCAAAGTGATAACGGAGCAACCCAACTGCTGGTCATAAGAGCAACCGCTGAATTAACAAGGAGCGACAGACATAGCACTGCTGAATTGAATGTAACGTAGTTTACGGAGTGTAATGAAATGAAGCTGTGTTGTGGATGTAGTAGCTCCTACGAACGAAGGAAGTGATTGTGTGAAATGATGAACGAACAGCTTAAAATAGCAACTGCTTATTTTCAAGCTGTTGTTATTTTAGTGCTGTGAAGTGACTTTGGAATGGAAGGAAGAATGACTGACTGGAAAAGCATCATGTAACAAAATGAACGACCAAAGTGAGACCGCTTGATTGCCCTTGATTTCTAATCAATTAGCTCTTTTTTAAGCTTTTCAAATTGCTGTTCTGTAATTACGTTACTCTCTTTAAGCATTTGAATTTTTTCAAGTGAAGAGATTATTTTATCTACAGCATAAGATTCTTTTTTAACTATAGTATTATCATTCTTTTCAACTTTTTCTGTTATCGAATTATTCTTTTTATTTGTAAATAAAAAAATAAAAGCACCTACTATAGCTAAAATTAAAATTATTCTGATTGCTATAAGACTATAATTATCTGTAGCCTTTTCATTTGAGATATTTTGTTCGTTTGCAATGCTTTCAGCCTCAGCTAAACTTATTGAAATACTCCCTCCCATTTTTCTACCATCTCCTTCTCTCTGTAGAAGGGATTTTTCCAATTCAGCAAGCGATGTTCCTTTATTACCATAATCTCCAGTGTTACTTTCATTGATATTAGGTTTAGAAATATCTAAGTTCTTATAAGTTACATTAGGTAAAGGGCTGGGAGTTCTTGGTGGTTCATATCCTCCAAATTGTTTTTCAAGTGCTAATCTATCTAATAATGGCTCTTGAATTGTGCTGTTTTCAATACTATCTTCATTGTCTTGAGCAAAAATTGGCTGTACAAAAAAAGTAATTGTAACTACGAGAAAAATAATTGTTTTCATACTAAATATACTCATTAATAATGGACTTAATATTTTCAAACTTAATCTAGATTTCTAATTATAATTTTAAATTAATTATTTAACTATAGGGGGAAGCATCGGTGGTAAAAAAAACGTCAGGGGGCTTCCACTGGGAGTAAACCCCACTTTCATTCACAAATTAGATAATAAAAAAAATTATAATCATAAAAAATAATTTATTTTATTATTTTAAAATTCAAATCAAAAGTACCGCCTCTATTTTATTTAGATTTACGGATTTCCTCATTTGGTGAAAATATTTTTTTTACAAATATATAAAAACAGTTGAATACAACCTGATTAATACAATCCTATTTATTTAATCAGACGAAAGTAATTTTCCAATATGGAAAAAAGAGTTCGAAAATCAGAAATGAGTCAAGACATTATACTTTTAGGTAAGCGTATTGAGGAGATTATTAAAGAAAAAGGATTGAAGACCAGAGAGGTGGCACATGATGCGGATATGGACGTTGAGAATTTAAGAAAATACATTAAAGGAAAACAGGAGATGAAAATTACAACAATGTTAAAAATCGCAAAGTCATTAAATGTATCTGTAGAGGAACTTTTTAATTTCTAAAAACAAAATAACAGTTTAAGTTATAAAATTAGTTTTTACCTATTACAGTACTTATTGCTATATTAATATATTGACACCTACATTTTGTTTTTTTCTCAAAAGATGTAATTTACAGTTATGGAGGATACTGCTGTTTTTTTGTGTATGGAATTAATTTACAATTTAATTGATTGCCCGTGATACTTAATGGGAAAATGAAGAACATTTATCAGAAAATCTTCTACTTATAGATTTACTAAAAAAAGGAAGTTTCAGAAATTATGCCGTTTTTTACATATATATACTCCATAAATCCCAATTTATACTTTCCGTTTGGAGCCGGATTATTATTTAACAAAACACTATCTCCAGTAAAAGTGACCAGTTTATTTTTCCGGTCGAGATTCAAAACTCCTTTTGATGTTTTATAAGTATATCTCCAAAAAAGCTCTTTAATTTTAGAATCTATTATTTGGTACACAAGTAATTCATCATTTAAACCATCCTGAGCGAAATATAGACCATCGGGTACATTTTTATTATTTAAGAGTGCAGCCATACCAACTTCCGTATGATTTAATCCATTTCTATTTATGCTTAAAATATTACCAGTTGTTAATTTTTTATCAAAAAACATATTCCTATCAGTCGTATTACTAGGATTGATGATATTGAAATTCAATGAAGAGAGGTATTTTGCTACATCTAAATCAGGAATAATATTTTCATTAGCCAAAATAAATAAATCATCTTTTGCACCATCTATTTTTAATATCATTACTGATTCATCAAAGAATGACTGCTTGAGAAATATTTTATCTATCAACCGATCTATAAAAATTAAATTTGCTTCGGAAAGATATTTCCATTTACCTATCTCAACTTTTCCGTTGAATGACATAAACAAATCACCATCGGGATTAAAAATATATTTATGATAATTCCCATTAATATCGATATGAACCCAAGGTTTATTAACATATTTTTCTGTGCGACTTAAGCTCTCACTATGAACCGTTATTTTATTTAAATAATCTTTTATTATTTAAACCATAGCCCTTATTAGTTTTGAAATTTAATGCCTTTAATAAGACGATCATCTATTTCACGATATTTCTGTGAATTCATACTTAACAATGTAAGTACATTATAACTTTTAAAAATATGTTTCTAATTTAATCCTTTTTCTAACACTTTAATGAAATTGTCAAATGCGTCGAGATCATTTTCTAGTATTTTTTCTAGTCTATCATTTAAATCTTTTTTGTCCTTAAATTTATCTTTTAAGAGAGCCTTTAGTGATTTTACTTCTATGTTTTTAGGAGTTTCTAATTTAAAATTAGTGAGTAATGCTAGTTCGTCTTTTTGAGATAAAAAAGGTTCGTATAATTTATGATAAGCTTTACCCACAGCTCCCGAAAATAACACCATCTCTGGATCTGTTTTTTCATTACTTTTAAGTATATGATTTCTAGATATACCAGGATATGGGTCAATATAATATATCGTTCTAACACCAAGCTGATATGCTTTTTTTGCACATAACTCACATGGACTTGCTGTAGTAAAAAGAAATCCGTCTCTTAAACCTTGACCACCACTCTTAGATATTTGCATCATTGCATTTTCTTCAGCATGTAATGATCTTGTATGTACTTGATTTTTCTCACCAGAAAATGCATTATATGCTGTTTTGAAACAATAAGGGCAATTTCTACCGCCTAATTCCGATTCAGGTAATGTTGTTTCGTTAAAATTTTTCTTAACAAACTGATTAAATTTTTTAGATTCATTATCCAATAAATTGTCGGCTTGATCTGTATTAATTTGTTCTGTTTCCTTAAGTCCTTCTCCTAATTCAAATTTTGTAAATCCAAAACTTTTATCAGTAGCAATGTCCTTAACGTTCCTAACCGAACAAGGTATTGCTCCTTTCGGCACGTCATTCCATCCTATTGCTTTAGTTGAATATTCATTATCAGTTACTACAGCACCAACTTGTCTAGAAATACAACCAGAATTTAATTTAGCCGTATAAGCTATTTGCATAATCCGTTCAGTAGGATCAGGTGTAATAATACCAGGTTGTTGAATTAACGCTTGTAATTTCATAAGTTGCTCTTCTTTTGAAAAAAAGCTAAAATTATTTTTAACACTTTCTTCTTTTTTATCAATACCTGATTGTAAAATATTATTATTTACATGGTAATCTGCTATTTGAATACAGTTTTGCACGTCTGGAGTATAAAATATTCCTTTTTGATAATCTGTACATTTATATTCTAGGTCATCAATTTCTAACAATCTGTCAACAATTTTTGTATCAATTTTACCGTATGACTTGATTAAATCCGATTTTCTAGCATCATTTTTTACTGCAATGAGGTAAAAAGCAGAAAAACGCTCTTTGAAAAAATTTATTTCCAATGAGTTTTTCAAAGAATCTATTACAATATGACACTGCTCATTTTTTGATTCTTGCTTTGTAGATTTAATTATTCTATTTATTACTTTAGCAATCGTATAGATATATTTAGGGTCAGATTTATATGTTTGAAAGGGTCTTCCTGATTTCCTAAAATTATTTGCTGTATGGTGTAACAACATAATTCTTTCAATAATGCCGTTGTTTTTTAAAAGTAAATTGACCTCATCGCTCAATTTATTAAATTTAATACCCCAGAAAATATTATTTAATTTTTCTAATTTCTTCTTTAGTCTAACTGTGGTTAAATCACCTAACTCAATAATTTCGTCAACTAATTCATTATTATCAATAATCAATTTTTCCAATAAACCTTTAATCTCAGAAATTTTTGAATGATCAGTTTCTTCTTTAAAATAGAATCTATAATAATCAAAGAGATGTTTGTTTTTTGAGTTTTTTTTCAACAATGGTAAAAGCAGTAATAATAAGACTTTTTTATACTCAATTACTTTGTAATTTTTCCAATTTTTTTGTGTATATTTTTGAACTATCTGGTATTTTTTTTGAAACACTGATTCATCAAGGTCTTCTGCTTTTCTAATGTTAGAAATTTTATCAAAATCAGTTGATAAAATTTCAGCTAATTCTGAACACCCACTACCTGTTCTACCTGTTAAACCTATAATAGTAAAATTTTTTCTTAACGAATATAATTGATCAAGTTTTGTACTCATTTTTTTTATTTTATATTTACAACGCTTCTATTAAAACCTGCTGCAAAAATTGTTTATTTTTCCTTTATAATTTTTCAATTTAAGCCATCATCCCTTTTACAAAAATCTCCACAAACTCCTTCATTTTAGCAATAATTCGATCCCCAATCACTCTTGCTTGAAGAATACTGGGTCTATTGTCTAAACATTGAAAAACTTCATCTTTTATAGGCTCACGACCACTGTAGATGTATGCATCTATTAATGATTTGAATTGTGCTTTGTCAAGGTGTTCCTCTTCACATAATTTGCCTAAGGCTAACACTTTTTGATCTTGCCAGTATTTTTCAAATTCATCTTCAATGCTGTCACCGTCTTTGATGTGGGGCATATTCTCATCGATAAACTTCTGAATCAGTTCTCGTTTGCTTCTTAACTGAATATCACCTCCCAATAAATCAATAATTGCTTTTCTTTGAACAGCTGCATCAGAAGTCTTAGCTCCTTTCAATTGAGCTAACAATTTCAGGATGTAAGCAACATTGATTTGGTCTCTATGGATTAACTCTAATTCAAAATCAATATCATCCAGAATAGAAGTTTTTTGCTTTTGATTGTCTTGTTTTACCTTTTGATAGAGATCTAAATATTGGGTTTTGTACTTATTATATTCTTCCTCATCAATCAGTAAATCATCCCAGTCAAAATCAGTGTAGGATTGCAATACATTCATTGCTCGCATCAATTTTCTAAAGGCTTGTACAAACTGAGCATCTTCTTCTTCGTTTTCTAAATCATTTACACTTTGATAAGTTGGTGTAATTTCTCTTAAAAGTTTTAATGCTTCGTCAAACTTTTCTGCAATAGCCTCATAATCCGGCATAGTAACTACTTCAATAGCATCTTTATTCGAAAACAAAGTAATAGCATCATCAGTAGCTTTTTTAAGGTTTCTAAAGGACAAAATATTCCCTTGTGACTTCTGTTCTCCCAATATTCGATTAGTTCTGGAATACGCTTGAATTAAGCCATGTTGCTTCAAGTTTTTATCTACATAAAGTGTATTTACTTTTTTAGCATCAAAACCTGTAAGCATCATATTCACTACAATTACAATGTCTAAACGGTCTTTTTCGTGATTAAAGTTTTCTTTTTCTCGGTCTTTTAATCTTTGGCTTATGTTTTTAAAGTAATTCTCAAACTGTTGACTATCCTTAGTCGAAAAACTGGTATTATACATTTGATTATAATCACCAATGTATGTCTCTAGTTTGTCTCTGGTGTGTTTGGATCGATAAGTTGTTTGAGGCTCTGCAAAAACATCAAAATCTACTTCATCACTAGGCAGGAAATCTTGTGCTTGGTCTGAATCTTCATTAGTTCCATAAGTAAAAATAGTAGCAATACGTAAATCGTGCTCTCCTGCTACTTTCTTTTGTTGAAAAAGGTCATAATATTGAATCACATTGTCAATACTACTTACTGCCAATAATGCTGAATAGTCTTTTCTAAAAGTTTTTTGATCATGATAGGCAATGATATAATCAACAATTTTATTGATTCTCTTAGCTGAATCCAGTACTTCTTGTTTATCAATATCTTCTACTTCAATATCAATAAAAGCATTGCTTTTGTTTTTGTATTTCCCTACATATTCAATCCCAAAACGCAATACATTTTGATCTCTGATAGCATCTGTAATCACATATTTATGCAAGCAGTTTCCAAATAAATCTTTTGTAGTACGTTTTCCTAAATCATTCTTAGAAGCATTTTCTGCAAAAATGGGTGTTCCTGTAAAACCGATCAACTGACTTTTCTCAAAGAATTTGGTAATACGGTCATGTGTTTCTCCAAATTGCGAACGATGGCATTCATCAAAAATAAAAACGATTTTCTTATGTCGTAATGGTTCAATACTGCCTTTAAAACGTTCTGAAACTGCATTATTTAATTTTTGAATAGTAGTCAAGACCAACTTAGTATTATCAGTCAATTGCCTTACTAAGGATTGTGTATTATCTGTAACATCAACACTGTCTTTTTTGAAAGCATTGAACTCATTCATCGTTTGGTAATCCAAATCTTTTCTATCAACTACAAAAACCACTTTGTAAACCTCTGGCAATTCCATCACAATTTGACTTGCCTTGAAAGAAGTTAAGGTTTTACCTGATCCTGTAGTGTGCCAAATATAAGCGTTGTCACTAGAGTTTTTAACTTGATGAATAATAGCCTCTGTAGCAAAATATTGATACGGTCGCAACACCATCATCACTTTATGGGTTTCGTTAATCACGATATAATGAGCTATCATTTTACCCAATTGATTTGGGTTTAGGAAAGCAGCTGTAAACTCGGTTAACTCGGTAATATTTTTATTGGTGGCATCTGCCCAAAAGAAGGTTTGTTTGACCGATTGCAATTTATTATTTGCCAAATATTTGGTATTGACTCCATTACTTATAACAAACAATTGAACGTATTGAAACAAACCATGATTGCTCCAAAAAGAATGATTTTGGTAGCGATTGATTTGATTAAAAGCTTCTTTGATTTCAATGCCCGAACGTTTGAGTTCTATTTGTACCAAAGGTAAACCGTTAACCAAAAGTGTTACATCATAACGGTTCTTATAGCTTCCTTCCTGACTGATTTGGTTGGTAACCTGAAATAAGTTTTGGCTGTTGTCTTCCGTATTAAAAAAACGAACATAAAACGAAGTACCATCTTCCTTGGTCAATTGATAACGATCCCTTAGCGTCTTGGCTTTTTCAAAAACATTGCCTTTAGCTAAATGATTCAAAATAGCCTCAAACTCCTTAGCAGTAAAAGTAGTTTCGTTAAAAACTTCTAGCTGACTTCGTAGGTTAGCAACTAAAGCGTCGCCATCTTGAATTTGGACAGACGCATACGCTAAACCGCTCAATTGCTTGATTAAGTTCTTTTCTAATATCGCTTCAGATTGATGGCTCATAAATATACTCTTTAATTATCTGAATCATGATTTTCCTGATTCACTTGATTTTCTTGATTTTTTTTTCACCAAAATACAAAATCCTTTTTAATCCTCTTAATCAAGAAAATCATGGTTCAGACTATTTTATTATTATGCACTCTTTTAAATTGTAAACTCTTTGCTCCAAAATTAATTAGCAAGCCAATCTCAACATTGTACGCTTCCAAATAATTCATCGCTTGCGCCAAATGAACATCTTCCATTTGTATTAATGCTTTTAACTCTACCATAATACAATTCTCAACAAAAAAATCTACTCTTCTTCCTCCAATACGTTCCTTTTTGTAAAAAATATCCATTTCATATTCTCTTTGATAATTTAAACCTATGTTATGCATTTCAATTTCAAGTGCCCTTTGGTAAATGACTTCTTGAAAACCATTCCCTAAAGTTTTGTGCACCTCCATAGCGGCACCTATAATTTTCTGAGTAATATCTTGATGTTTCATACTAAACTCCTTTTATCTTAATTGTCCGAACCTTGATTCTCTTGATTTTCTTGATTCTCCTGACTACCAAAACACAAAATCCTTTTTAATTCTTTTCATCAAGAAAATCATGGTTCAGATATTCTTTTGATTCTCCTGACTACCAAAATACAAAATCCTTTTTTTTCCTTTTAATCAAGAAAATCATGGTTCAGACAATTACACAAACATCTTCTGCAACAATCCTTTTTTAAATATTTGTGTTTGGACAAGTTGTTGATTAACGCTTTCTATTTTATCATCGATACTAGATAAAAAAACGGCTATTTTTTGTTGCTCCTGAACACAAGGAATTTTCATTTTTACCATCGAAATTCTTCCTGTTGAAATACTTAAAACCTTACTTCCTTGCGCAATTGTCATAATTTGTTTTCGGAAATTTGTAGAACGTAAAATATAACCTGAAAAACCAATAAACATTTTTGTTTTATTAGGTCTAGCAAGGAAAGTATGAAGACCTGCAATTACTTTTTCATTCTGAAGATTTATTATCTCAATTGATTTACCAATATCAGCATAATCTTCAGATGCATCAGCAATAACTAGATCTCCTTCTTGACAATAACATTCGCTTTTTATTTTAGAAACATCAAAATCAGAATTTATAAAAGGAACTAATTCATTTTTTAGGTTAAAAAGTGTTTTGAACTTAGTATGAATATCCCCATAATGTATGTTTCTAACTGTTCCGTTTTCATAATTTAGTTTTTCTCTAGAAAGTGAATTAGTAGTATAAAATGAAAATATATCACCAAAAGTTTTCTCCTCCCAATCCGGATAATCCTTCCCATTCTCGTCTTTAAACCGCAATTTCCCCAAGAACAATTGTTGCATTACGCCTTTTTTGTATTGTTCTAATAATTCCTTTTTGCGACTGAGTTGCTGTATTTTTTCATCTACCACACTTAAAAATGAAGCTATTTTTTGTTGTTCTGGGAGGGTGGGGAAAGATATATTTAATCTACCAATTTCTTTTAGTGATAAAAATGGTTGTGCTCCACCAGAAGTTAATTGATTAAAAATTTTAGATGATTTTTTTCTTTGTATTTGAGCTAGAAACTTTCCATTAAGGATCTCTTTTTTTGGCTTTACTAATGCAACGTTTTTTAAGCTAAATTCATAATCAACAGAATTGATTGCACATGTAGCTGTTCCCGCCCCAATATTTACAATCAATAAATCATCCTTTTCTGGATTACATCTTTTATAAATAGAATTATGAACCTCTTGGTCAAGATAATAACAGTTATTATAATCAACAAATCCATCTTTTATATGAATTGCTGTTAAAAATGGAACTCCTTCTTTTGTTGGTTTTGGAGTGTCATGTGTACCATCAGTGATTTTCTTTGCTAATTCAGACAACGTTTTCTTTTCCCATTCATCCTTAAACTCTTGAAACCGTAGTTGCGGAACAAGTATTTTTTTCTTTTCGATTTGCAATGTTGCTGTATTCATTAAAATGGGGTTTCAATTCCTAATTCAGCACAAAAACTCGCAATAGTTTCATCTGTTTTTTCACCAAGGCTTGCCAATTCCCGTAATTCATTGGTTATGGCTTTTAAATCTACAGCATCTTCTTCCTCAAACGTATCCACGTAACGAGGAATGTTCAGGTTGTAATCGTTAGTTTCCAGTTCGCTTAACAAAGCTATATGGCTGTATTTTTCTTCCACCAAACGGTTTTCGTAGGTACTGATAATTTTTTCAATGTCTTCAGTACGCAACACGTTTTGGGTTTTTACCTTTTCGTAATGTTGGCTGGCATCAATAAACAAAACATCTTTGGGATGTGTTCTTTTTTTCTTCAAGACCAAAATACAAGTCGGGATACTGGTTCCGTAAAAAATATTGGCAGGTAAACCAATTACGGCATCGAGGTAATTTTTGTCTTTTATCAAATATTGGCGTATGTGTCCTTCGGCAGCACCACGAAACAAAACACCGTGGGGCAAAACAATAGCCATCGTTCCGTTGTCGTCCAGCTGGTGAACCATGTGTTGCACAAAAGCAAAATCGGCTTTGCTACTTGGGGCGAGTTTCCCGTAAGCAGAAAAACGATCATCGTTCATAAACAAAGGACTGGCACTCCAATTAGCAGAAAAAGGAGGATTAGCAACAATAGCTTCAAAACGCATGTCTAAATGTTGTGGACGCTCTAAAGTATCTTCGTTCTTAATATCAAAACGTTTGTAGTGTACATCGTGCATAATCATGTTCATACGACACAAGTTGTAGGTCGTAGGATTCATTTCCTGACCATAAAAAGCACTTACATCTTTTACTTCTTTAGCTACACGCAATAGTAAGGAACCAGAACCACAAGTAGGATCGTAAACACTTTTGAGTTGGTCTTTACCCACAGTAACTAATTGTGCCAAAATGCTACTGACTTGCTGTGGAGTATAAAATTCACCCGCTTTCTTTCCTGCACCACTGGCAAACTGTCCAATTAAATATTCATAGGCATCACCCAGAACATCACTATCGGTATTTTCTAAATCAAAATCAATTTCATCTAAATGAACGAGCACTTTTACAATCAATTCGTTTTTATCAGCCTCTGATTTTCCTAGTTTGTGAGAAGTTAAATCTAAGTCGGAAAACAAGTTACCAAAATCTTCTTCACTTTCAGATCCCATCGTACTTTGCTCAATGTGTGTGAGTACTTTTGCTAAATCCCCAAGAATAAAATTGTTTTTTCCACCTGCATTTCCTCTTCTTGCTAATTCAGAGAATAAATCAGCTGGTTCCAAGAAAAAACCAAGTTTATCAATCGATAATTGTTTAATTTCTTGCATCAAGACTCCTTCTTCAGGATGTCCTTCGATTTCCTGAAAAGTCAAACCGTCTGGTTTTAGTATGGTGTTGGCATACAAATCCATTTTTGTACTCAAGTACTTGTAGAAAATAAAACCTAATATGTAATCTCTGAAATCATCAGCATCCATTTTCCCACGTAAGGTATTTGCTATATTCCAGAGTTGTTGTTCTAATTTTTGTTTTTGTTCTGCTGCCATTAAATTGTACAGAGCTTGTTTAGATGAAGCTCATTTGATTTGTAAATTGTTATTTAAAAGTCTAAAAGTAGGAAATATCTTTTTACTTTGCTCTAATTTATTTAATTAGTTCAACAAAGTCTGTAAAGCCATTATGACAAGCAAATTACTGTAATCCATTTGATAAACACTATAAATTAGAGATTAAATTTTAAATAAAAACAACCTATTCCAGTTATCGGATAGGTTGTCTTTATTGATCAATTGTATCATGTATCATTAGTATCAAAATCCTAAGGAAATGAATCTAATGATACTTGATACCAAAATATTTTTAAACTTTATACAAACATATAACTTACCTAATTTGTATCAGTTCGATCAAAACTACTAAGCAAATGATACTAATGATCCTTGATAGTTAGGAAGGAATCTCATCATCACTTTCGTTTTCAACTTCTTCATCAATAACTTCTCTATCACCCTCATCCGCTATATTTTTTAAACGATATTTATCTTGATATTTCTCAATGAATCCAGATTTAACAAGATCTCTGATAGCTCTTTTGGCAGTTGGTTCACTTTTATTCGTTTTTTCCATAAACTGCTTGGTAAAATCTCCATAAGAAATCAATTTATTTTTTAATATTGTCTCCGCAACTTTTTCTAATTCTTTTTGGGAATCTTGTTTTTTATCATAACTGGTTTGAGTGCCCAATTCATTTGTAGGTACCATTTTACCAGTATTTCTAAACAAGAAGTCAGCTTCTGAAAAAAATAACTCTATCGAATTTTGTTTATATTCTTTGGGGCAATAATTTCCTTTAACAACAGTAAAATAACGAATATTACCTTCTCCTTCTGAAAGAATAATGGCTAGTCTAACTTTTTGAGTCAACCCTGAACCACCTTGGATTTGTTCTTGTCCCGGTGCACTTTTGTACGCCCCTTTATTGACATGATGCACAAATAATATAAGACAATTATGCCTTTTAGCGATTTTGTCAAATAGCTTAACAGTATTTCGCATAACCATATTATTGTTACTATCGTTTCCTTTAAAAATATCACCGAAACTATCCATAACAACTAAGTCCGCTGGCTCATCTTTTAAAGCCTTATCTAGTTCTTTCAAGACCTCTTCTTGTTCCATAGTATCGGCAAACATAAAACGTAAGTTTTCTGTTGCCTTCTCTCCAAGACCAGTCACTTGTTTATTTAGTAAAAATCGCGTTGCTTCTATATTGTCTTCAGTAGCTATATAAATCGATTTACCATGAGCCGGATTAATTTCGAAACCTATAAAATCTTTTAGCCCTAAAGCTACTTGAATACAAAATTGCCGAGCAAACTGACTTTTGCCTGTATCTGGTTTCCCTGCCAACACAGCCGAACCCTTCTGTGGAAAAATTGGCTTCATCAAATATCTTTGTTCTACGTCTCCCATTTCCATTAATTCTACGGCATTGAAAATAGTCTTTTCAAAATTTATATCGGAAATCGATTCTTCAATCGGCAGACCCTCGTTTACATTTAAAACAGGACTAAAAGACTCCACTTCTGAGCCTTTATTTGGAATATTAAAATTTGACTGATCCATCATAATACTTTATATTAGTTTTAACTATATCTTCAATGCCTATCACCGTGTTATGGATGCTCATCATGTCTTCTGTGAAATTTGAAATATTTTCCAATAGGGCGTAAATTTCTTTTAGAAGATCAATTACAATCACTAATATTTCTATATCTAAAAAAATTAGTTCAGAATTAACCTCACTGTTTACTAGATCACTTATTACATTTAATTTTTTATTTATCTCTTTTATATTTTTTTATCATTGTTATTGAACCTTTTCATACTTACTTTTTTAAAATTGTTAAACATCCCATTAGTTCGCTTCTTTTGTAATAGCGACGTGCTCCAATGCCATAAGCAAGTACCTTTCCTTTATTCGTCCAGGCCCAAAGAGTAGAGCTGTCGATTTTAAGGAATTTACAAGTTTCTTCTCTGGTGAGAAGTTCTTCGGAGTTGTCTTTTGAATGAATTTCGCTTTGAAATTCTTGAATTCCGTTTCTAACGGATGTGCCTATCAGTTCTTGAAGTTGATTAACTGTAAGCTCTTGGAGTAGAATAGCATTTGTTTGCATAATTACCTCATTTATTGATTAATAATGAGGCAAAATTCTACATGAAGTCGTGTTCTGAATTGAATGAAATTGTGTAGTTTATGACATGGTTTTTATGTGGGCCATTTTGATTTGGCGTAAATACTTTCTCGCAATGGAATTTTACCAATATCTCGCAATGATTTTATCCTTTCAATTGAAATATCAAATCCATTTAAAAAACTGATATAACTTTGTTGTTTTAAATCAGAATGAATCAAGCCTTCATAGGTCATTTTATGAAAAACAAAACTGTAGTTTGCTAAATTTTCATTTGTATTACCAAATTCATCCAATAGGTATTTAAAAATATTGTACGATTTGTAATCCTTAAATATTTTAGGATATGGATTTTGTGGTGATGTCACCTTATCTATTTTAGGGTTTAAGCCCAATAATAAATCAACTTTTTTATCTAAATAAGCAGATCTATGCTGATAAAATTTATCTCGTATTTTTAATATCATTTCCAAAAATAAACCACTCCTCTTTTCGATTGGTATACACAAAAACAAACCATTCAAACGCTCTTTTGCTGCGTCATATGAAGATTGAGAACGTAAAACAATTTCTTCTTTAGTAAGTCCTTTTGCAAACAAATCATGTTTTTCCAACTCAATGTAAGTGTCGATATCGTTAAAAAAATTAGTCATACCCGTGTATATTATTTCATTATCAAAATCAATTAATATATCCTCATTAGTTTTTAACCAATTTGTAAAATTATCACCTTTCATATCATCAACTTCCCATAAAAAAATGAGGTTGTCAATAGTTAAATCAAGTTCTTTCATAAAATCAAAAATAATTTGTTAATTCCATGGCAATGTCTTTGTTACTCTTGCCAATGTAAGTCAAAAACATAGTTTCAGTAGCGTGCCCAGTCATATAAATCAAATAGGTTGTTGGTATTTTTCCATAAAAATTAGTAGCAAAAGAACGTCTACCAATGTGCGACGAAACTAACTCATACTTTTTGTAAGTATCTGTCTTTTTTCTAAAAATACCACTTTTTGGTTTAATTTCTACTTTTTTACTTCCCACTACTAATTTATCAATTTCAGCTATTTCACAAACAGTTTTTATATAGTCATTGTATTTTTGGTCTGATATAGCAAATGGAAACTGCCCTTTTCTTTTCGCTAATATTTCTAGTACTTTCTTATGGACTGGAATAGTCATTATTTTATTTGTTTTCTTTTGAGTAAACTCTAATAAATGTTTGCCTTTTTCAATTCTAATCATTTCTTTCGTAAACTTCAAAAAATCTGAAACACGCTGACCGGTATAACAACTAATGATTAACCAATCCTTGGCGTTATCAAGACTGTCTGTTAATTTCTCTTTTTCTATTTTTTCAATCTTTTCTAACTCTTCCAAAGTTAAATATATTTTCTCCACTTTTGCTCTATCTAATCTTAAACTATCCAATTGGTTATGCGTTTCAAGCCCTAAAAAACGTGCATGCTTACAAAAGGTTTTGATCATAACAAGTTCACGCTGCATTGTGTTTTGTGCATAAGCTTGACTTTTGTAATAACTAACAAATTCATTTTTAAATTTATCGTTAATTTCAGCAATAAAAATTGGCTTTTTTCTGTATTCCTGGAAACGCTTCATTTTACTTTGTATCACTTTGAACTTTTGAACTGAAGCGTGATTAAGTTCGTGTTTCCTGTATTCACTATAATAATCGATATACTCTACTAAAGTATTGGGAATTGAACTTTCTTCGACAACTGTTACAGCAGGATTAAGAAAATCTTTTAACCATTGTGTATTTATAATAGTATGATCTTTGGAGTCATTATAATACTTTAACAAATCTGATTTTAAAATTGCTAAATCAGAATCCATATTACTGTAATGAATATCTTTTAAGCTCTTAGGTTTCTCTTTGGCATCACTCCAATCAATAGGATTAATGTTATATTTTGTTTTGGCCATAACATCAATTTGCCTTCCATCAGTCAATCTTATATAAATTGGAGAAGGGTTATTTTTAGATTTCAAAAGTACTTTTATCCTAGCCATAATAGTGATTTTTTGTTCTATCAAAGATACGAAATCATTCTATTCTTCCCAACATCTTCCCGACAATATCACTAAACTATCCAAAATAGACCAAACCTATCCAAAGAAAACACACCCCTATAAGCACTGAAAATATTGAGTTTAAAACAAAAACAAGAGTTTTTTAGAGATGTTGTGTTTTTATGTTTTTTGACAAAAGTATTCCCGGCGACTCCACAGAAAAACCTGTAAATAATTGATTTACAGGTTTTTTTTATGTCTAAATTTCAGCGAAATCAAGACTTAACAATAATAGCAGAATCAAAACCAAATTTAAATCTGTTCTTATAAAACAAAAAAACAGTAGTAAACTTGTGCTCACTACTGTCTAAAAATGTTTTTTTATATCTGATTCGTAACGTACTGTTTTTTAGAAACTCAAATTAATTTATTTCCAACCGCCTCCTAAATCCCTGTAAACATGAACTACAGCGTTGAGTTGCTCTTTTTTAGTCTCAATAAGTTCGAGCTTGGATTCCAAGGCGTCTCGTTGGGTCATCAAAACTTCAAAATAATCTACTCTTGCAGACTTAAATAAATCACCTGCTACAGCAATCGAACGGCTCAAAGCATCTACTTGCTGTGCTTTCAATTGGTAACTTTTTTCCAAATTATTGATTTTAGAAAGCTGACTGGAAACCTCCAGATACGCGTTAAGAATTGCACGCTCATAGTTGTACAAAGCCTGAATTTGTCTGGCATTCGCAGATTTATACTCTGCTTTTATTGCATTTCGGTTGATTAATGGTGCTGCAAAATCTCCCACAAATGAATACAATAATGATTCTGGCAATGTAAACAAGTACGATGTCTTAAAAGCATTTACACCTACCTTTGCCGTAATATCTAATGAAGGATAAAACTCAGCACGAGCTACTTTTACATCTAGTTTTGCTGCTTCCAATTCCATTTCGGCTTGTTTGACATCGGGTCTGTTCGCTAACAATTGAGCTGGAATCCCAGAATGAATTACCGGAGGCAACAAACTAATAAAATTAGATTTATCTCTCTTTATTTCCTGCGGGTATTGCCCTAACAAGAAATTGATTTTATTCTCCGTTTCATTTATATTCTGAAGAATCTCAAACTCCATACTTTTGGAAGCCATTACCTCAGCCTGAAATTTCTGAACAGCCAATTCAGTTGACCTAGCGGCTTCTTTCTGAAATTTCACAATTTCCAAAGCGGTGCTTTGCAAGGCAATATTCTGTTTTACAATATCCAATTGGCTATCCAAAGCCAGTAATTCGTAATACGAATCGGCAACCTCTGCAATAAGATTTGTGATTACAAAATTCTTTCCTTCAACAGTTGCTAAATATCGACTTATAGCTGCTTTTTTGGAATTGCGTAATTTTTTCCAAATATCCACTTCCCAATTGGCATAAGCGGCTATTTTCAAATCACCCAATGGTTCTGGCATTTCTAGACCTGTTCTTATTTCAGTTGAAGCATCTCCGGCACCTTGGCTGGTATATCTTCCCACTTTTTCAATTCCTGCTCCTGCTCCAATACCCACTTTTGGTAAAAGAGCCCCTTTTCGCACACGGATATCGTTTTTAGCAATTTCAATTTCCTGCAAAGTAATCTGTAATTCTTGATTGTTTTTTAAAGCAATTTCAATCAGGTTTATCAAATTCGGGTCTTTAAAATAGGTTTGCCAAGGCATCGCAGCTATATTGGTAGTATCCGTACTCTTGTTGAAAGATTCCGGAACAGCTTTGGTTTCAACCAAAGGTGCTAAAGCTGGAGTACAACCTGCCACCGCCAAGCAAATACCAAGCGGGATAATATATTTATAATTCTTTATTTTAGACATGATTATCATCAAATTCTTCGGTTAATGGATTCTCTTTTTCATTTTTTACCAGTTTATATTTTTCAGCAATTCTGCCAAAAACATAATACAGTCCGGGGATCACAAATACCCCACATATAGTTCCTATCAGCATTCCTCCTGCAGCTGCTGTACCAATAGTTCTATTACCAATTTTACCCGGTCCAGTAGCAAATACCAGTGGTATCAAACCTGCTATAAATGCAAAAGAGGTCATCAATATAGGACGGAATCTGGCTTTAGCACCTTCCATTGCGGCTTGAAGCACCGTTCTTCCGGAAGCATGCCTTTGAATTGCAAATTCGACAATCAAAACTGCATTTTTACCCAATAAACCTATCAACATCACCATGGCTACCTGAGCGTAGATATTGTTCTCCAAGCCTGTCAACTTCAATAAAAGAAAGGCTCCAAAAATTCCTGCCGGTAAAGAAAGAATTACTGACAACGGAAGAATGAAACTTTCGTACTGTGCTGCTAAAACAAGATAGACAAAACCTAAACAGATTAGAAAAATCCAAATGGCTTGATTTCCTTGTGAAACCTCATCTGCAGAAATACCCGCCCAATCAATACCAAAACCTCGAGGTAATTTTGACTCTGCTACTTCCTGAACAGCTTTAATGGCAGCTCCACTACTGTAACCTGGCGCAGCTGAACCACTAATCTCAGAAGAATTATACATGTTATGTCGGGTGATTTCTGATAGTCCATATACTTTTTCCAACTTCATAAAAGCGGAGAAAGGCACCATTTCGTCCCTATTGTTCTTCACATATAGTTTCAAAATATCTTCCGGTAAAGCACGATATTCAGGAGCGGCCTGTACTATGACTTTGTAATTAAACCCGTATTTGATAAAACTGATTTCGTAATTACTACCCACCAATGTTGATAAAGTGTTCATGGCGTTTTCAATAGAAACCCCTTTCTGTTGTGCCAAATCATTGTCGACTTTCATCATATACTGAGGAAAACTGGCACTGTAAAAACTAAATACAGAGGCTAATTCTGGACGCTTATTCAATTCCTTAACGAAATCATTATTAACGCTTTCCATTTTCTTGTAATCCCCTGACCCAGCTTTGTCCAACAGACGAAGTTCAAAACCTCCTGCGGCTCCATATCCTGGCACAGCCGGCGGTTGGAAAAACTCAATATTGGCACCCGGAATATCTTTAGTTTTCTCTTCTAATTCGGTCATGATTTCTTGTACAGAATGCTTTCGCTCGCTCCATTCTTTAAGATTAATCAAACAAGTTCCGGCATTGGCACCCGTACCTTCCGTAAGAATTTCATATCCTGCCAAAGCAGATACCGATTGCACACCGTCGATGGTTTCGGCAATTTTCTGTAATTTTTCAGCAATATTATCCGTTCTTTCTAATGAGGAACCGGGAGGCGTTTGGATGATCGCATAAAACATTCCCTGATCTTCATTAGGAATAAATCCTGAAGGAACAGTACTGCTGATGAACCAAGTTCCTGCACAGAAACCTATAAGCGCAATAAAAGTGATGGTTCTTCTGTTTACAATGCGACTTAAAACACTTTCATACTTTTCAGCAGTACTGTTGAACTTCGAATTAAAACCATCTAAGAAGCGGTTTACTGGCGTTCTCTTTCTAGGTTTACCATGATTGCTTTTCAACATCATTGCACAAAGTGCTGGTGTAAGCGTTAATGCCACAATACCCGAAAGAATAATAGCTGTTGCCATTGTAATCGAAAATTGACGATAAAAAATCCCTACAGGCCCAGACATGAATGCCACCGGAATAAATACCGCCGCCATCAAGAATGTAATCGCTATAATTGCTCCTGCTATTTCATGCATCGCTTTTTTTGTAGCTTTTAGTGGCGAGAGATGGTCTTCCTCCATCTTGGCGTGGACGGCTTCGATAACCACAATGGCATCATCGACGACGACTCCAATGGCTAATACTAATGCAAATAAAGTAATAAGATTTAGTGTAATCCCGAATAATTGCATGAACATAAAGGTTCCAATAAGGGAAACAGGCACAGCAATGGCCGGTATAATAGTTGACCTCCAATCGCCCAAGAAAAGAAATACTACCAAACCCACTAAAATAAAGGCTTCGACCAAAGTATGAATTACTTTTTCGATAGAAGCATCCAGAAATTTTGATACATCATAACTGATTTCATAATCCATTCCTTTTGGGAAAGAATTTTTCTTGATTTCAGCTAATTTTAATTTTACATCTTTAATAACCTGACTGGCATTACTTCCGTAGGATTGTTTCAAAACAATTGCAGCAGAAGGTTTTCCGTTTAAGTTCGAATAAATATCATACATAGAACTTCCAAACTCAATATTGGCGACATCTTTTAATCGTAAAATTTCGCCGTCAGGATTAGACCTAAGTACTACATTTCCATATTGTTCTTTAGTAGTAAATCGGCCAGAATATTTTAGTACATATTCAAATGCTTGCGATCTTTTACCTGAACTTTCTCCTGTTTTACCCGGTGACGCTTCTAGACTTTGATTGGCTAAGGCTTCCATAATTTCCTCTGCAGAAATTTTATAGGCTAACATTCTGTCTGGCTTAAGCCAAATTCTCATCGCGTATTCCCGATTACCCAAAACATCTGCAAATCCTACTCCATTTACCCTTTTTAATTCAGAGAGAATATTAATCTCGGCAAAGTTGTACAAAAACTTCTGATCCGTATTCTTATCCGTACTGTAAAGATTCACATACATCAACATACTCGATTCTTCACGCGTAATTTTCACTCCTTCTCTTACCACTAATGGCGGTAATTTATTGACTACAGAGGCTACACGGTTTTGAACATTTATAGCTGCTTGATTCGGGTCGGTACCCAAATTAAAAATTATTTGAATACTGGCTTCTCCGTCGTTACCCGCATCTGAAGTCATGTATTTCATTCCAGGAACTCCATTGAGTGCCTTTTCTAATGGTATGATTACGGACTTGATCATCAGTTCTCCATTTGATCCCGGATAATCTGCTATTACATTCACCCTTGGTGGCGAAATGGAAGGGAATTGAGTCACTGGCAAATTGGTTACCGCCAAGACTCCCAAAAAGACTATTATGAGCGATATTACTATCGACAAAACTGGTCTTTGAATAAATTTATTAAACATTATATTTATTTTTTATGGTTAAACCAAATTGAAAATTATAAACCTATTCCGTTTTTAATCGCAAATGAGCGATGACGTCTTTCGATTTTACAAAATCATACTTTATCTTTTCATCGTCTTTAACTTTCTGAATACCATCCAGTAAAATTTTGTCATTTTCAGTAATTCCACTGGAAACAACATACAAATCGGGGATTTCACCAGTAATAATAATTTCCTTTGATTCCAGCACATTGTTTTTATTTACTAAAAAAACATATTTTTTATCCTGAATTTCATACGTAGCTTTTTGCGGAATTACAATAGCATTTTTAAGTGGAACATTCATTTGAACCAATCCTGTTTCTCCGTGTTTCAGTAATTTGTTTGAGTTTGGGAATCGTGCTCTGAAGGCAATATTTCCTGTTTCATTATTAAATTCACTTTCAATAACCTCGACATTTCCTTTAAATTGAAACACTTGGTTATTAGCCAATAGCAGACCTACTTTATTAGTTGCACGATCTTTTACATTGCTTTGATATTCTAAGTACTCCGGTTCTGAAACATTAAAATAGGCAAACATTTGACTGTTATCTGAAAGACTGGTTAACAGTTCCCCTTCATCAATCAGACTCCCTAATTTTAAAGGAATGCGATCAATAGTTCCAGCAAATGGCGCTCTGATTTCAGTGAATGATAAATGAAGTTTAGCCAAAGCGACTTCTGCTCTTGCCTGCTCTAATTTGGCTTGAGCCAAAGACTGCTCGTTTCTGGAAACTATATTTTTGTCGGCAAGATTTTTGGCATTTTGTAATTCAATCTCAGCGCCTTTAGCTTCTGCTTGTGCTTTTAGCAATTCTGCCTGATACATTCCCGGCATAATTCTAAATAGTAGCTGACCTGCTTTTACATATTGACCTTCATCTACATAGATATTTTGTAAATATCCTTTTTCCTGCGCTCGGATTTCAATGTTACGTACGGAACGAATTTGTGAAACATATTGTTTGGTAAACGAAGTATCAATTTTTATGGGATTGGTAACAATAAATTTTGTCTCTTCTTCTTTTTCTTCTTTTTTTGTTGTACAACTTGTTAGGCACAACAAGGCAATCAAGCCCGTGAACACGAGTATTTTATTCATGATATAAAATGGAAATTAAGCGATTAAATACTTGGAATTGGGAATTCCTTAGACATAAAAAGTCATCAGTTTCCAAAAAATATTGGAACTGCCATACCGTAAATGAAAGCCTAAAGCGTTCATAAAGTAAGCAATCTCATAAATTTAGTAACTGATTTCAGTATTAATCAAATTCTTAATACCTGCTGAATAATATAAATAGGATATGACTGGCCACAAAATGGCGCGAAGATTTTAAAATTCTTATTACAATAGTTTATGATAGACTGACAAGAAAATGTCTGATACCAAACTTTTGAAATGCCAAATTTTTCAGTTAAATTTTTGTTTAAATTTTTGTTTTTAAGAGAATCGCTGTTGGAGCATTCCTCTTCTAGATCAAAACCATCAGCATTAATAATTATACTGCTCGAACCAGTCTTAGCAAATTTTACTTGATTCGCTTGTACAAGTTTGGAAATTAATGAGCTGTAAATATCGCTGTCATGCGAAGCAGCATGAACATAATTTCCTCCGCTTTGCAGATAGAAAAACAGGTATAAAAAAAATACAGTTACTCTCATTTGGAGGCCAAAAGTAATGAAAGTAATGAAAGAAAAAAACAATTTTAATTATGTTTAACAAGTAAAAGAAAGCGAAAACGATTGAAGTTCTTTTAAAAACAGTATTAAATGAAATCCATTGATGAGTACATAATTCCTGCACCTCAATTGAGCCATTGCTTTCCCCAAGATTACTAAATCGCAAACATGTGATTACTTTCTTAGTAGTATTCCTTTATGATTGACTCAACTTAAAATGTTCATCGATAAACTATGAAAACCACATCTAATAAAGCAGTTCGATTGTGATCCAGTAGACTCCACAAAATCAAAAATCCATTTTACAAACTGTAAAATGGATTTTTTTATATCTGTTTATATTAATCAAAACATCATTTACCAAACAATATAAAGGCAATAATAAGTGTAATAATGATGTTGAACAACTGTGCAATTAAGAACGCATAAAGCGGTTTTTTACTGTTTTTGCTGAACAAATCTTTAAAATTGGTTTCTAAACCAATGCTCGTAAAAGCTAAAGCAAACCAAATTCCTTGTAAATTCTTTAATCCGTCTTTGACTGCATCCCGAGCATCAGATGTGAGTAAAAAAGAAAAAAGTAATGAAGCTGCAATAAACCCGATAACAAATTTTGGAAAACGTTCCCAAATCACTTTTAAAGTTGGTTTAGACACAGTAGCTCCATCAGATGCATTTTGAGTGTATGTCCAATAAACCGAAATAGCAAAAGCAGCTAAACCCAATAATACATTCTGAGAAAATTTAACAATCGTACTAATTTTTAAAGCCGTTTCTCCCACCAAGGAACCCGAAGCTACTACTGCTCCAGAAGTATCAATACTACCGCCTAACCATGCCCCAGTAACTTCTTCTGGGAAATTAAAGTATTTGGCAATTATCGGCATAAAAATCATCATTGGAATGGCAGTAACCAAAACCATCGAAATAACATACGAAAGCTTCTTTGAGTCTCCTTTAATCGCTCCTGATGTAGCAATAGCTGCCGAAACTCCACAAATGGAAACCGCACTGGATATCATCATGGTCAACTCGTCATCCACTTTTAGTTTTTTACACAACCAAAAAGCAAAATACCAAACCGATAATACGACTATCAAAGCTTGTATCAATCCCAAAGAACCTGCTTTAAGAATATCTGAAAATATGACGCTGGTCCCTAATAATACCAATCCAATTTTTACAAAAATTTCTGTAGAAAGTGCTGTTCTAAACCATTCTGGAAGCGTAAAAAAATTACCTATAGACAAACCGATAATCAAGCTGAAAATTACAGCCTCTAAATTGAGTCCTTTTATCTCGCTGTTTCCTGCAATAATCAATGCAATAACGGTTAATAAATAAACGACAGGAAAACCCAGCAAGAAGTTTTTTACTGACTTTCCAATCAAAAAAGCACCAATACTCCCAATCGAAATAAGGTACACAAACTGCACCATAATGATTTGTAAATTCCCATAATCAAATACATCGTTGCGTAAATCCGTACCATTTGACCACTTGAATACAGGAACCGAGGGAAGAAAAACAAAAAGGGATAACCCGATAATCAGGAAACCTAAGAGTACTACTGTCCAATCTTCATGAATTGTAAATTGCTTTGTTTTTTGTGACATTCTAATAAATAGTTATTGTTTTGGTGTCAAAATACAAATTTTTTATATGTGGATACTTAAACTTCGTTAATTTTTGCTGTCTGCTCCAGGAATTGCCTCATTTCCAGGTCTAATTTTGCTAAACTCTACAACTCCTGTTTTATCTGCCCAGACATAAATAGTATAATTCCAATTCAACAGGAAGGAATTTCAATATTCTTATAGTTATTACTACAAATATTAAAGCTCTTAAATAACACACTCAATATCTTACCATTAAATAAAATCAGAAATAAGTAATTTCATAAAACAATGTATTAAACACTTTGAAATAAATTTAAACACTACTATTTCTATAGAATTTATAAAATAAATCAATTTTTCCTTGGTGGAACAAAAAATAGTTTGCACATTTGCCTCAACAAAAGATAAAAACAAATGAAATTAATCAATTGCAATATGTGTAAAATGATGCCGGAATTTTCCGCAGCGTTTCTATTATAATTAATTTTAAAAAGATAAATAGAACCTCTGCAAACCGCAGAGGTTTTTTTATATCCATAAACAAAACAAGAAAAATACAACATAACCCTAAAAATTAACGATCATGAGCATACAAAAATTTGAAACAAATGCATTACACGCAGGTCACGACGTAACAAAAAACGCAGGAACCCGAGCAGTTCCTATTTACCAAACCAGTTCTTATGTTTTCAATAATTCAGAACATGCTGCTAATTTATTTGGCTTAGCCGAAGCTGGATTTATCTACACCCGATTAAACAATCCTACCAATGATATTTTAGAGCAACGATTAGCCGCTTTAGAAGGAGGAATCGGAGCTGTGGTTACTGCCTCAGGAACAGCAGCAATTGCAACGACTTTTCTAGTTTTATTGAAAGCCGGTGATCACATAGTTGCGTCAAATAGTCTTTATGGCGGAACCTACAATTTATTGAAAGTGACCTTACCAAGATTAGGTATTACCACCACATTTGTAGATTCTACAGAGCCCTCAAATTTTACAAATGCTGCCCAAGAAAATACCAAAGCCTTTTTTGTAGAATCATTAGGAAATCCAAAATTAGATGTGTTGGATTTAAAAGCAATTTCAACAGAGGCTAAGGCGTTTAAAGTCCCGTTTATTGTTGATAATACCGTTGCGTCTCCTTACCTACTCAATCCTATTGAATATGGAGCCGATATTGTAATTCATTCCCTGACAAAATACATTTCAGGAAACGGAACCTCACTTGGAGGCGTTGTTATTGATGCAGGAAATTTTGATTGGTCAAATGGAAAATTCCCTGAATTTACAGAACCTTCGGCGGGCTATCACGGGCTAATTTATCATGAAGCATTAGGCAATACGGCTTTTATTGCAAAAGTGAGAATAGAAGGCTTGCGTGATTTTGGTGCCGCTTTGAGTCCTTTCAACGCCTTTCAGATTATTCATGGATTAGAAACTTTACCGCTTCGAATACACAGACACAGCCAAAATGCATTGGCATTAGCTGAATGGTTAGCGCTTCAAGAAGAAGTCGCTTGGGTTAATTATCCAGGTTTAAAAACAAGTAAATATTATGATTTAGTTCAAAAATATTTACCAAAAGGACAAAGCGGTGTCGTTACTTTTGGATTAAAAGGGGGCTTTGAAGCCGCTAAAAAAGTAGCCGATGAGACTCATTTATTTTCACTTTTAGCCAATATTGGAGATACTAAATCACTTATTATTCATCCGGCAAGCACAACTCACCAGCAATTAACCGATGAGGAACAAATTGCAACAGGAGTTTCTAAAGATTTGATTCGACTTTCAGTTGGTTTAGAAGATATTGAAGACTTAAAAACAGATTTGAAAGTTGCTTTTGCAAGTATCAAAGAACTTCAAGAAATACAACAATACTAATTTTTGTTTTTTGGTTGAAAAGCGTGCCTTTGGTTTGTTTTTGGTTCCAAAGGCTGCTTTTCTAAAAACAAAAAACTACTTGAATTTTAAAACAGTAAAAAATGGAAAATATAGAAAAAATAGATCTTTTTAATTTTGATTTAGAAATAGGGAAACAGAAAACATATATTTCTTTATCCTATCAAGTTTTTGGTCTGCCCATTGGTCATGCGCCAATAGTCGTGGTGAATCATTCTTTGACAGGAAACTCAACTGTTTCCGGAAAAAACGGCTGGTGGAATGGTGTTGTGGGAGAAAACAAATCCATTGATACTAATTATTTTACCGTAATTGTTTTTAACATTCCAGGAAACGGATACGATGACCAAGTTGGGAATTTAATAGACAACTACCGTGATTTCACCGTTCGTGATATTGCCAGAATTTTTTGGGAAGGTTTATTTTATTTAAAAATAGAAACTGTTTTTACAATCATTGGTGGAAGTTTAGGTGGTGCAATTGCATGGGAAATGGCAGCTTTACAACCCGAAAGAATTGAAAATTTAATTCCAATTGCCACTGATTGGAAAGCTACTGATTGGGTAATTGCGAATGTTTTAATACAAGATCAAATTCTCAATAACTCGGACGACCCAATTGTTGATGCACGATTGCATGCTACTTTATTGTACAGAACGCCCGAATATGTAAATCAACGATTTCAAAGAAACAAACTAGACAGTTCCTCCATTCTTCAAATCGAAAATTGGTTGCTCGGTCATGGAATTCAGTTAAAAAACAGGTATCGATTGGCGGCTTATAAGTTGATGAATCATTTGCTAAAGACGAATGATATTACCCGCAATAGACAAGATTTTTTGGCTGTAGCCAATACCATTCAATCTAACATTCATCTCATTACGATTGATACTGACTGTTTGTTCATCGCTGACGAAAGCCGAAAAACCTACCGTGGACTAAAAAATATAAAGCAAAATGTTTTTTACCATCAAATTCAATCTATTCATGGACATGATGCATTCTTGATAGAATTCAACCAATTAGCAGATATATTGAACCCTATTTTTTTAAATCATAAAACACAAAATTATGTCAGCGCTTAGAATTAACATAGTTCTTTTTGGAATTGGAAACGTAGGAGGCAGTTTAATCCAACAGGTTCTGGAAAGCCAGCATTTTTTTCAGGAAAAGTATACTATCGAATTGCGTTTCCCAATCATAACCAATTCCAGTTTAGCTTTTTTTGAAAAAGAGGGTTTGGCGAATACTTGGGAAGCAAATTTTGCACAATCAGCCATTCCTTTCAGAGTCGAAGATATTATAGAATATACCACAAATCAGGGATTAGAAAATTTGATTGCCGTTGATGCAACCAATAGTCCAGAAATTATAAAATCGTATATTTCATTGATACAAAATGGTTTTAATATAGTAGCGGCTAATAAAACGGCCAATATATTACATCATGATTTTTATACTGAAATTCGTAGAAATCTAAAAAAATTCGATAAGGACTATTTATATGAAGCAAATATTAGTGCGGGATTGCCAATTCTAAACACCATTAAAGAATTGCATTTTTCAGGGGAAAAAATCACAAAAATCAGAGGTGTATTCTCCAGTTCATTGAGTTATATCTTTAATAGATTTGGAAATGAAGACATTCCGTTTTCAAAAATAATTGAAGATGCTGAAAAATTAGGCTATACCAAAACTGATTCCCGTGAAGATCTTTCCGGAAATGCTGTAGCCGAAAAATTAGTAATTCTAGCCCGAGAAATAGAGCATAAAGCAGAATTGAAAGAGGTACAAATTATGCCTTTATTAATACCTACTCTCAATGAAACCCATACAAAGTCAGTATACAAAAACAATAAAAATTTATTAGATAAACCGTATAGAATTGCTAAACTGACTCAGAATGAGAATCATGTTTTACGATACGTTGGAGAGTTTGATATTGAAAGTGAAAAAATAGAGGTCAAATTAATTTCTGTACCTATTAATTCCGCGCTTGGTCAGTTACAAAACACTGAAAATTTAGTAGAAATTTATACTAAAACAAACAGTAAAAATCCAATTATAATCCAGGGAGCCGGATCAGGTAAAGAGATAGCCGCCAGAACTATTCTAAAAGACATTTTGAAAATTTCTAATCATATCAAACAAAAAGAAACCATCTGGTTGTAGTTTGATTATTGTTTATCGCCCAAAGACGCTATAGTGATTTGTTACATTGATTTTAATCTTTCCTGTCTTATTGATATCAATCTGTTATCGTAATCTAAATTCTAGTTCAGTATCTACTTATTATAGTTGAAAACAAAAAAACAGTAAAGAAATAATAAATTATTATTTCGGTTTCCTAAAAATCAATACATTTGCACCTTATCAAGAAAAAAATGAAACACTTAGTTAACATCATCATTGTCATTATTATAATTATCATTCGATAATTATGGCGAGGTGTTATATAAATAAGTAATCAATATACAATTTATGAAACCTCCCAAATCGGGAGGTTTTTTATTTTAAATATATATGAAAAATTTAGCAACAATTATTAGTATCGTAATTATCATTATTCGTTTCACATGACGAGTCAGGATTCTATTCTCTAATAAAGCCTTTCTCAGTTCAAATTGAGAGAGGCTTTTTTTTTAACTAAAAACAAACTATTCAGCAATGAAACAAGAATTTACAATAACACTTTTCAGTGAAAAACAGGAAGGATTAATCAATAAAGTGGTCCTTATTTTGACTCGAAGAAAAACAAATATAAATAGCTTCTCCGTATTTTTTTGCAAAACAGTAAATTTATATCGCTTTACAATTACGGTTATTGAAACAGAAGTAGCCGTTCAAAACATAGTGTATCAAATGGAAAAAGTCATTGAAGTTTTTAAATGTTATTTTCAGACTGAAGCTGAACTTTTTACTCATCAAATTCTACTATTTAAGTTTCCGAATTCCGATGAAAAAGAAAAACAAGTCGCATCAATTATCAATGCCTTTCCAATTATTCAGGAAACTGATTATTGCGTTTATACCAGTAAAACGCACAAAGAAATAATCCAACAATTAGCCCCAAAAATAGCCGAATTAGACCCCATGAATTCCTTTTAATTCCAAATTTTAAATTCCAAATACTAAAAAAATGACTTTATTTAAAACTATACAACAAGCACAAAAACAACTTCAAAACGTAGTCTCTCCTACTCCACTCATCGAAAACTTAAATTTATCAGAGGAATTTGGAGCAACTGTTTTGCTAAAACGTGAAGACCTACAAGTCGTTCGATCCTATAAAATAAGAGGCGCTTATAATAAAATGTGTACACTTACCACTCCCGAAAAAGAAAACGGAATTGTCTGTGCCAGCGCTGGAAATCATGCGCAAGGCGTTGCTTTCTCCTGTCACCTTTTGAAAATAATGGGGAAAATTTATATGCCAAAAACCACGCCCAAACAAAAAGTAAAACAGGTTCAATTGTTTGGAAAAAACTATGTCGAAATTATCTTGACAGGAGACACTTTTGATGACGCTTACGCAAAAGCGGTAGCCGATGCCACACAAAATAACAAAGCGTTCATCCATCCTTTTGACGATGTAGAAGTCATTGCCGGTCAAGGAACTGTTGGGTTAGAAATTTTGGACACGTATAAAGAACCTATAGATTATGTATTTGTACCCATCGGTGGTGGCGGACTGGCTTCCGGACTTTCAACCGTATTCAAACAATTGAGTCCTAGTACTAAAATCATTGGTGTAGAACCGAAAGGAGCGCCTTCGATGAAAACTTCAATTGACAATGACAAAAACACGGCATTAGATATTATCGATAAGTTTGTTGATGGAGCTGCCGTAAAACAAGTGGGCGACCTGACTTTTGATATTTGCAAAAAAAACCTGGACGACATCATATTGGTTCCAGAAGGAAAAGTATGTACCACCATATTACGACTGTACAATGAAGAAGCCATGGTGGTCGAACCTGCCGGAGCATTAACCATCGCTGCATTAGATTTTTACAAGGACGAAATAAAAGGCAAAACAGTAGTTTGCATAGTCAGCGGCAGTAACAATGACATTGAAAGAACTGCCGAAATTAAAGAACGCTCATTACTCTACGAAGGATTAATGCATTATTTTATGATTCAGTTTCCGCAACGTCCCGGAGCATTAAAGGAATTTGTAAACGACATATTAGGCCCGGATGATGACATTACTTATTTTCAGTTTGCCAAAAAAAATAGCCGTGAAGTAGGATCAGTAGTTGTTGGGTTAGAATTGAAGAATCCAAATGACATTCAGTCCATCAAAACGAATATGAATACCAAAGGATTCGAATACCAATACCTTAATGAAAGACATGATTTATTTACTCAATTAATAGGATAACCAGCAACGCCAGCAATTTTATTCGAGATTCTTAGCGCTCACTAATTATTTTTTTATTGAAATCAAAAGTCTGTAAATACTACTATTTACAGGCTTTTTATTTCTCGTGATTATTACAAAGTGAAATCTAAATTTAATACTAAGCTAAGATTTAACTCATTGTCTAAAAAAAATTATAGTAAGTTTGTAAATGAATCCCGGTGAAATTTTTTAAAAAATACAATAATGAGTTTAAAAGATTTATTAGATAGTAGTAAAGACAAAAGCCTTTCTGGACAAAAGTGGCACATGCTAAGACAAGCAATCGTAAAACGATTATTGTCTGCCGGTAATGCTACAATAGCTGAATTAAGTTCTGAACTACAATCTAGTGTTCCAACGGTAACTAAAGCCGTTAATGAATTATTGTCAGAAGCTTACGTGATAGATCTGGGAAAAGTTACCAATAGTGGCGGAAGACGTCCTTCTTTATACAGTATCAATCCTACTTGTGCTTACTTTCTAGGCGTCGAAGTAAATATTGCCAGTATGTCCATTGGCTTACAAAACATTAAAAATGAATTTGTAAGTATTGAGTTAGGAACTTCCTTTGCATTACAAAACACTCAAGCGTCTTTATTGGAATTTTGTACTCTAATTAATTCATTCGTTGAAGACAGTTCTGTTGAAAAAAGTATGATTGTGGGAGCATGTATCAATTTTTCAGGTCGAATAAATTCAATGGAGGGATTTAGCTATAATTATTTCTTTAGTGAAAACAGACCTTTGACAGAAATCATTTCTGAGCAATTAGATTTGCCCGTTCATTTAGAAAATGATACTAGAGCAATGACTTTTGGGGAATATTCTGAAGGAGTTGTTGATGATGAACAGAATATCATATTTCTTAATTATAGTTGGGGTGTTGCTATAGGAATGATCACAGACGGAAAACTTTATTATGGTAAATCCGGTTATTCTGGAGAATTTGGACACAGTACTATCTTTGATAATGGGATTATGTGCCAGTGTGGGAAACTAGGATGTTTGGAGACTGAAATTTCAGGTTGGTCACTCGTAAATCAATTTAAGGCGGCTTTAAAGGAAGGCAAAGAATCAAAAGTAGTTCTTGATGATAATGCTTTGGCTTTACAGCATCATGCAATTATTGCGGGAGCTTTGACTTTAGAAGATACGCTATGTGTTGATTTGGTGACCAAGCAAAGTGAGAAAATGGGACGTTATTTGTCTATTCTACTCAATATCTTTAATCCTGATTTATTAGTAATTGGTGGGGATTTCGCTCAATTAGGGGATTACACACTATTACCTATTCAATCTGCATTAAAAAAATATTCACTAGGTTTAGTTAACCGTGATATGAAACTTAAAAAATCGACTTTAGGTCGTCGTGCAGGTGTCATTGGAGCTTGTTGCGTTATAAAAGAAAAGATGTTATCCCCATTAATAAATAATTAAAGATTACTTCAAAATTTTAATTATTAAAATATTTTAATAACTGTATTGCATTTATTAAATTTATTTATATATTTACGCCGTGATAATAAATAACACGGAAAAATTACATTTCAAAATTATTCTTTTACACTAATTTCTATTTACTATCCTACAAGGGATCAAGAACATAATTTAGTCCAAGAGAAAGCTCCGTGCAAAATTACTATTATAAAAAAAGAGGTTTTATATTTTAAAATTATTAATCTCAACACGCATTTTTGACTGTAATGCTCCTATTGATATGATTTTTTTTATTGGTAATGATTGTTCAAAACTAAGCCATAATTCATATTCTTAAAATATAAAGAACAGTATTTAGATTGCTAAAATAAAAAACAACAAAAATTGGGATTACCCTTTTTTATAAAATATTGATTTGTTATACCAAAAAAAAAGCCAGCATGTCCTCTAAACATTGCTGGCTGGTTCTTCACAAAAAGAACAATGGTTGGAAAAACAAATAAATAAACCAAGAAGGAAAATTATTACTAACCAAACCATTACAAAAGTATGGAATTACTACCAAAAAGCAAGCCAAAAAATCCTTGGCTTATGCCAAAATTCGGGAAAGTTATCAAATTAACGCCCCTGTTTTTAATACCTTTCACCATACAGGTATCGGCAGCAACACCTACCAGAACTGTTACTTTATTCGAAAAAAATGGACACGAGACAGTAGAAAATGAAAGAACTGCATTTAAATTATCTCTAATTGAAAAACAAATTAAGGGTAAAGTATTAGATGAATCAGGAAATCCTTTGCCGGGCGCAAATATAATTGTCAAGGGCACCAATATTTCGGCACAGACTGATTTCAATGGTAATTTTTCGTTAACTGCTCCTGATAATGCTACAAAGCTTGTTGTTTCTTATATTGGTATGGATCAACAGGAAGTAACTATTACTAGCGCTCCAATTACTGTTATATTAAAAGAATCTGGTCAGAAACTGGATGAGATTGTTATTGTGGGATATGGAACCCAAAAGAAATCAAAAATAACCGGTTCAGTATCAAAACTAGACAATAGAGTATTGGAAACGGGAGTACGCTCTAACCCTGCTTCGGCTTTGGCGGGTACTATTCCTGGTTTAAGAGTACAACAGGCTTCAGGACGTCCTGGTGCTGTACCCAATATTACATTACGTGGTGGTACAAACTATGATGGAAGTGGTTCTCCATTAGTAATGGTCGATGGTTTTTTAAGAGCCAGTTTTAGTGAAATTAACCCCGATGATATTGCTTCTATCGAAGTTTTAAAAGACGCTTCTGCAACTGCTATTTATGGTGCCAGAGCTAACAACGGAGTAATTTTGATTACAACTAAAAAAGGGAAAGCTGGTGTTTCAAACATTACCGTTAATACAAAATTAGGGATCAACACTTTAAATATTCCTTTTGAATTTTTAAATGCAAAAGACTATTTATATTGGTCCAGAAAAGCCATTCAAACTTCAGGTTCCTATGACCCTAGCCGTTTAAGCCAATTGAACTCCACTGGTCCTTTTGGTACTGGAAATCTTTACAAAGATGCAGCTGGAAACATTCTTGACGGAAACAAAAACTCGGCAGCTGTGTGGAGCCCTATGTTCAGAAATTCAGTGAATGAAGAATTATTAGGTCAAGGTTGGCAAAGTATGATTGATCCGGTTCGCACCAATGCTGCTGGAGCTTACGATCCAAACGGAACTAATAAAGAAATCATTTATAAAGATTTTAATTATAAAGACTACGCATTGAGACCTCAAGGTATAACCAAAGACCTTAATATATCCATGACTGGTGGTAACGAAAAAGGAAGTTATTATGCAGGTATTGGTTCTTATGACGAAGAAGGTTTGCCTATTAACACATTCTACAAAAGACTTACTTTTGTTTTTAATGGAGAATATAAAGTAAAACCATGGTTGACCTCTACTTCTAGTTTGAACTTTGCAACCGCTAAATGGAGAGATGCACAAACAAATGGTGAAGGAAATTATTTGACCCGTTCTTTGGGGGCACCACCTACTATGAGAGGAATGAATGCTAATGGTGATTTATTAGTAGGTCGTGATTTTGCTGATGGTAACCCTGCAGTTAATGATGCTAAGTTTATTCGTAGAAACCAATCCGATAAATTTACAATGTCCCAATCTTTCAAAGCTGATTTATTAAAAAATTTAAGCTTTAGAACCAGCGCTAACTGGTTTTATAATGAAGGTTTTAATGAGTCTTTTAATAAAGATTTTTTATCGAGTCCTAACAATATTAATAAAACACGTTCTTCATCTGCTTCATTTGGAAGATCATTGAGTCAAACCTATAATGCTACTTTAAATTTCAATACTGATTTCTTAGGGAAACACCATATTGATGCCATGGTAGGTACGGAGTATTATGACACCTATTCAAACGGATTGTCTGCTTCTGGTTCAGGAGCTCCATCTGATGATTTTATGGATTTACAATACACAAGCTCTGATAAAGACAAAAGAATTATTGACTCCTACCACACACGTCAACGTATTTTATCTTTTTTCTCTCGTGTAACTTATGACTACTACGAAAAATATTTAGTAACCTTTACTGTAAGACGTGATGGATACTCTAAATTATTAAACAATCGTTGGGGTAATTTCCCAGGAGTATCTGTGGGTTGGAATCTACATAAAGAAAATTTCTTAAGTGATTCTAAAATAGTTAACACCCTTAAATTAAGAGCAAGTTACGGCCAAAACGGAAACGTTAGTGATAACCTTATTGGACCTTATCAATTACAAGGATCTTATGGAGGAGGTAAATACGATGGAATTGTGGGTTATCAACTTAGCGGACTTCCTTTCCCTGATTTATTATGGGAACGTTCAGCAACTTATGAGTTTGGTTTAGAAACTCGTTTGTTTAATAGATTAGACCTTACTCTTGCTTACTATAACAGACAAACAAAAGACAAAATTTCAAGCTTTAGCCTTCCAGCTACCTCAGGTTTAACTTCAATTACAACAAACTTAGGGAATATGCAAAATAGAGGTCTTGAGGCGGAGTTAAATTATAGAGTCGTTAAAACCACAGATTTCTCATTAGATTTCTCTGCAAATGCAGCCTACAATACTAACAAAATATTAAAATTACCTACCAATGGTTTGGAAAATAATAGAGTTGGTGGAAGCCAGGTTTACGATAAAAACGGTAATTTAATTTGGGTTGGCGGTTTACAAGAAGGTCAAGATCCAAACGTAGCATATGCTTATGTTGCCGAGGGTATTATTAGAACTCAAGCAGAATTAGATGCTTATGCATTAACCCTGAGAGATTTAATTGGTGCCAGAGTTTTGGTACACCCAACAGTATTTAACGCTATGACTCCCGCTGAAAAAGCATTGCATTATCCTATAGCATTAGGTGACGTGAAGTGGAAAGATGTAAACGGAGATGGCATTATTAATAGCTATGACAGGGAATACATGGGACGTACCGTACCAACAGTTACTGGTGGTTTTGGTTTCAATGCCAAATGGAAAGGGTTCTCATTTAGCTCTCGTTTTGACTACGCCTTAGGTCATGTTCAATACGACGGACCTAGAACTTGGTTCTTAAGTAACGCTCAAGGGACATTTAACACTACTAAAGAAGTACTTGATACCTGGACGCCTGAGAATCCAAATGCAAAATATCCAACCTACTACTGGGCAGATCAATTGTTTAAAAACAATACCTTCCGTACCTCAAGTATGTTCTATAATAAAGCCGATTATTTAGCATTCCGCGAAATTAGTTTAGCCTATTCATTGCCTGCTGATTTATTAACTAAGTTAAAAATTGAAGGAATTAAATTTACCTTAACCGGGCAAAATTTAGGTTATATGAGTAAATCAACTTTATTCACTCCAGAAGCAACAGATCAAGGGATAAATGTTACAGGAGGGTATCCATTACCACGTACAGTAATTTTTGGTGTTCAATTTATTTTATAAAAAACTATGAAAAAGATATTAATAGGATTTGCATTATTGACGTTATCAATTACGTTTAATGCTTGCGACAATCTGGATTTAGCTCCAGAAGATTATTACGCTAGTGAGAGCTTTTGGAAAACCCCTTCTCAAGTTGACGGGGCAATGGTTGGATTACACCAACAATTAAGAAACTATCAACTTACATTGTTTAACTTAGGGGAACTAAGAGGAGGCACATTAAGAGACGGAACCAGTTTTACAGGAACTGCGTCTTTAAACTCAGGATCTATAGTTCGTCAGGATTTAAGAGAATCTTCTCCCGGTATTTCAGGTTGGGCAGGGTTTTATGCTGCTATATTTCAGGTAAATAATTTAATTTATCAGGTAGAAAGAGCCGATTATTTAGTAGCTGCAGATAAGAGTTACTATTTAGGTCAAGCGTATGGTTTAAGAGCTTTTTACTATTTTCAATTGTATCGCACGTATGGCAGAGTACCCTTAGCAAAAGAACCAAAAGTAGCTATTAGTACTCCAACAACGGCTCAGGATGCCTATTTGCCACGTACTACAACAGAAAAAGAGACTTTAGACTTTATTAAAGAAGATATCAATAAATCTGTCGCTAATTTTTCTGGAAATTATACAACCAAAATGCAAAAAGCACAATGGTCTTTAGGTGCTTCTCAAATGTTACAGGCTGAAATCTATTTATGGTCTGCAAAGGTAAAGATTGATGGAGCTGCACCAACAAGTACAACTGCTGATTTAGCTGTCGCAAGAGCTGCCGTAGAAGCTGTTATCCCTAAATATAGCTTGCAATCGAGCTTTGCCAATGTGTTTAATTCAGCCGCTACAGCTGCAATTAAAGGGAACAACGAGATTATTTTTGCCATGAGATATGGTTTTGGAGAGGCAACAAATAGCTATGGACAATTTATTTACGCTATTACGGATCCATTAAGTGGCTATGTAGATGATAAAGGTGTAGCAATTCCTGCCGGCGACCCGCTGAAGGTAAATGGTGGTGGAACCATTATCCGTTATGAGTATAAATACGATTTATATCAAAAATACGATGCTGCAGATACCAGAGGAAATGTTACTTTCTTAAATTTTAACAAAGGAACAATTCATGCAACTAATTTGCGTAAGTTTATCGGTACTATTGTTGATGGTGCCCGAATTTTCTCGGATGACTTCCCTGTCTACCGTCTTTCTGAGGCTATCTTAATGTTGGCCGAGATTAAAAACAAACAAGGTCAAGATCCATCTGCTGAAATTAATGCAATCAGAACCCGTGCTTATGCAGGTGGTGGCGGTGTTGCCCCAGTATATGCAAATGGATCCTTCGAGCAAAACGAATTGGCTATTTTTGCTGAAAGACAAAAAGAATTTGTAGCCGAAGGAAAAATTTGGTATGACTTACGTCGTATGCAAGATGCTTCGGGAAATCCTTTAGCATTCAGAAAAGATTTACCATTAACTGGTGTATTGGACAATATTGCGGGTCAAAACCATAAATTGCTATGGCCAATAGACCTAAGTACTTTAACCAGTGATCAAACTTTAGGACTAGATGCCCAAAATCCAGGTTATAAAGGAACTTAATCCTTTTTTACTGACAAAACCGGCAAAGAAAACTTTGTCGGTTCTTTTTAAAATAATAATTCTAATAAATCGACTTCCTGCAAATTAGTTTTTAAATTAGTGCAGAAAATTTATTAGGAACCACAGTATCAACAACAATTGAAAAAAAGTAATAAAACTCAAATTTGAGATTTAAAGGTAAACCGGAAAATTCAACTGTTTCCTTACTGAAAAAAAATATAAAAACATATTCTCATGAAAATTGAACACTTACAAGGACTTATATCAGCTCCTTTTACGCCCTTTGACAGCAACGGAAAATTAGACGTTAGCCTAATTCCAGCCTACTATACTTTTCTTAAACGAAACGGAATAACGGGTGCTTTTATTAATGGCTCTACAGGAGAAGGCGTTTCTATTACCTTACAAGAGAAGAAAACGGTTGCTCAAGCTTGGGCAGATTGTTCTAACCATGATGCCGACTTTAAAGTAATGGTCTTCTTAGGCGGAACTTGTCTTACGGATTGCATTGACCTAGCAAAACATGCGTATGAAATAGGGTTGTATGCTGTTTCACTAACTGCTCCATTTTATTTCAAACCAGCTAATGTAGATATGTTGGCGCAAGCCTGTATCGAAGTTGGAAAAAGTGTTCCTAATATGCCTTTCTATTATTACCACATTCCAATATTGACAGGTGTAAACTTACCAATGTTTGATTTAGTGCAGGCCTTAGACGGGAAACTTCCGAATTTTGCCGGCATAAAATATACACACGAAGATTTCATGGATTTCCAAAGTTGTATGAGTTATGAAAATGGCAAATTTGATATGCTTTGGGGACGAGATGAGAATATGTTATCTGCATTAGTATTAGGTGCCAAAGGTGCTGTAGGAAGTACTTTCAATTATGCGGCTCCGTTATACTATGATTTAATTGCGGCTTTTAATGCAAATGATTTAGTTACAGCCCGTGCTTTACAGCAAAAATCAATCAATATGATTCGCTTATTGGGTAAATATGGAGGAATTTCAGTAGGTAAAGCCTATATGAAAGTGGTAGGATTGGATTTAGGTGCATTTAGATTGCCTGTTAAAAACATGAGTGCTGACCAATTTGAATTGTTCAAAAAAGATGTCGAAAATCTCAATTTTGAAGATTTCAAGTCAAAATAACTTCGTTCGTTTTATTTTAAAACAAATACTATGAATAACTATTTTTCTTCTTTAATCCTTTCCTTACTTATTATGTCGACAACAGATGCCCTTTCTCAAAAAAAAGCTGTAAACCATATTGAATGGAAAAAAGCAGCACAACTACAAAATGCTGATGGAAGTATATCATTGGGTTTTGCTGGTGCAATTAATGGTATTACTAACGATGTTTTAATTGTTTCGGGAGGCGCAAATTTCCAAGATAAAATGCCTTGGGAAGGTGGAAAAAAACACTATTCAAAAGAAATTCATGTATTGCAGAAATGCAAGAATAAATACAGTTGGAACAAAGATGTACAAAGTACATTGCCAGAACCTATCGCCTATTGTGGTTCAACTTCAACTGATTTAGGAGTAGTATATGTAGGTGGTGAAAATGAAAATGGACTTTCTAATAAAGCGTTTATCTTAAAGTGGAATGCATCCAAAAATGAGGTTGAAATAAAATCGCTACCTAATTTTCCGGTAGCTATTACAAATATTGGCTTAACACATATTGGCAATGTAGTTTATGCCATTGGTGGTGATGAGGCTACTAAATCTTCTAATGATTTTTTAAGCCTTGATCTAAATAGCAAAAATCCGGAATGGAAAACACTTCCGAAATTACCTATCGCTCTGGCAAATTCAGTTACGGTAGTTCAAAAAGACAAAAACGGAACCAATATTTATGTGATTGGCGGAAGAACCAAAACACCTACGGGCATCAGTGATTTACACAATACTACTTTTGTTTTTAACATTAAAAAACAAATCTGGGAAAGTCGTGCAAACATATCTGATGGAAAAAACACAACCAACTTTTCCGCAGGTGCAGGTGTTGCTGTAGGCAATCATTCAATCGTAATTGTTGGTGGTGATAATGGTGAGACTTTTCATAAAATTGAAACCTATTTGTCCCAAATTGCAAAAACTGATTCTCCAGAAGAAAAAGCAAAACTATCCGTAGAGAAGAATAAGTTGAATACAAATCATGATGGTTTTTATAAAGGAATTTTGGTATACAACACCCGTACAGATTCATGGTCTACCATTGGTGAACTGCCCTTTCTTACTCATGTAACTACAACAGCCACACTCTGGAATGACGACATTGTTTTATCAAATGGGGAAGTAAAACCAGGCATTCGTACTCCTGATGTTATGTTAGGAACAATAAAATAACGACACAAACAATTGGTTTTAAATTCTTTTGACGTTGAAAAAGAAAATTAAAACTAAAAAAAATAAAATATGAAAAATACAAAGCATTATCCTTGGATTGTAGTTGGTTTACTCTGGCTGGTAGCATTGTTAAACTATATGGACAGACAAATGTTGGCCACGATGCGTCCGTCAATGGAAGCCGACATCCCTGAATTAGTTTCCGGTGAGAATTTTGGCCGTCTAATGGCTATATTTCTTTGGATTTATGCTTTAATGAGTCCTATTTCCGGAATTATTGCTGACAAATTAAACCGAAAATGGTTGATTGTAGGCAGTTTATTTGTGTGGTCAGCGGTCACTTATGCAATGGGATATGCTACAACTTACAATCAGGTATATTGGTTAAGAGCGCTTATGGGAGTGAGTGAAGCCCTTTATATTCCAGCGGGTTTATCACTAATAGCCGATTATCATCAGCAAAAAACAAGATCGCTGGCTATTGGTATTCACATGACTGGACTTTATGTGGGTTCTGCATTAGGAGGTTTTGGAGCTACCATCGCAGCTACCTATTCTTGGCATACCACTTTTCATTATTTTGGAATCATTGGTGTTGTCTATGCATGCGTTTTGGTATTCTTATTAAAAGAGAAAAAAGCTACTGAAATAAAACCTATTGATATAGATTTGATAACAACAAGTGAAAAAAAATCGCTGTTTAAAGGTTTAGCACTTCTCTTCACGAACATCTCTTTCTGGGTTATCTTATTCTATTTTGCCATAATCAGTTTACCGGGCTGGGCTACAAAAAACTGGCTGCCTACCCTATTTTCAGAAAACTTAGCAATCCCTATGGAACAGGCAGGTCCTTTAGCAACTATCGCCATATCCTTTTCATCATTATTGGGAGTGATTTTCGGAGGTATTCTATCAGACAAATGGGTACAAAAAAATATAAAAGGCAGGGTTTATACCAGTGCGATTGGTTTGAGTTTAACGATTCCTGCATTATTGTTAATTGGTTTTGGAGATTCATTATTCAATGTTGTAGGTGCCGTACTTTGTTTCGGTATCGGTTACGGAATGTTTGATGCCAATAATATGCCCATTATATGTCAATTTGTTTCTTCAAAATACCGGGGAACGGCCTATGGTGTCCTAAATATGACCGGAGTTGGTTGTGGTGCATTAGTAACTTCATTATTAGGCAAATCATCGGATAGCGGGACTTTAGGTTACGGCTTTGCTTTGATGGCGGGAGTTGTTGCAATTGCATTAGTAGTCCAAGTCAGTTTTCTGCGTCCAAAAGTGAATGATTTTGTCGATGCCTAAAATACACTAGTATCGTTTACTAAGTTCAAAAATTTGTTTTAAGTTGGTTTTTGGTTTTTATCTGTTAAGGCGGAGCCTTGTGTTCCGCCTTGCGGATAATTTATGCCCATTTTTAATGATTTTTAAAAAAAATAAAAACATAAATACAATGAAAAGGAATCTATTTTTAGTGGTCTTTTTAATTTCAATAGTCACTCATTTTGAGTCAATTGCACAAAAAGCAATACTCAAAGTAGCTTGCATTGGGGATTCCGTTACAGCAGGTTATCTCCTGTCTGATGCTACCAATGAATCCTATCCTTCGCAGCTTCAAATCTTGATGGGCAGACAATATGAAGTGAAAAATTTTGGGCATAGTGGAGCAACACTTTTGAAAAAAGGAAGTAAGCCATATTCCAATACAACCGAATGTGCAGATGCCATTGCATACAGACCAGATATCGCTATTATTCATTTGGGTTTAAATGATACAGATCCAAGAAATTGGCCCAATTACAAAGAAGAATTTGATGCCGATTACACTTGGTTGATAGACACTTTAAAAAAACAAAATCCGGCAGTCAAAATTTACATCTGTCGATTGACACCCATATTTAATGAGCATCCTCGTTTTAAATCAGGAACCAGAGAATGGTTTTGGAAGATTCAATCACATATATCAAATATTGCAAAAGCAAATCAAGTGGGTTTAATTGACTTACATGAAAAGTTATACCATCGTCCCGATCTTTTTCCCGATGCTTTGCACCCTACAAAAGAAGGAGCAACTATTCTGGCCAAAACCGTTTATGAAAACATCACTCAAGATTTTGGTGGATTAAAATTAGCTGCTGTTTTCACGGACAATATGGTTTTGCAACGCAATCAACCCATTCCAGTTTATGGAACCGCTAATGGAGGTGATACTATAGAAGTAACTTTTAAACAACAAAAAAAGAACGTCATTGTCGACAAATATGGAAAATGGAAAATCACTTTTCCTTCTTTGAAAAAAGGCGGACCGTATGAAATGACTGTCAAATCTAAGGAAACAAACATTGTTTTGAAGAATATTCTAATTGGAGATGTTTGGTTTTGTTCCGGACAGTCGAATATGGCATTTCAACTTCAAAATTCAGAAAACGGTGCAGCAGAAGTAAAAAAAGCTATAGCAAATTCCACTATTCGATTATTCAATGCAAAAGCGATTTGTGATACTGATGAAACGGCTTGGGATGCTGCCACTTTGGTAAAAACCAATCAGCTGGAATTCTTTTCCGGAAGTTGGTCAGTATGCGATTCGATAAGTGCCAAAGATTTCTCGGCCATTGCCTATTACTTTGGTAAAAACATCGCTCACGAAGAAAATGTACCTGTAGGTTTAATTCAAGTTGCCGTTGGAGGATCACCAATAGAATCTTGGATAGACAGAAATACCTTAGAATATGACGACAAAGTAGTTGATGTATTAACCAACTGGCGCAAATCGGATTTTATCATGCCTTGGGTTAGAGAACGTGCTAATGTGAATTTGAAAAATGCAACAAATGTAAAACAACGCCATCCGTATGATCCTTCCTATAATTTTGAAGCTGGAGTGGAAACTTTTACAAAATTCCCGATAAAAGGTGTGATTTGGTACCAAGGCGAAAGCAATGCACACAACGTTGAATTATATGAACATCTCATGCCAAAATTAGTAGAAAGTTGGCGTAAAGCTTGGGACGCTAACCTACCCTTCTATTATGTTCAATTATCAGGTATTGAGCGACCAACTTGGCCAGCCTTCAGAGATATGCAAAACAGATTGCAAAATAAGATTCTAAACAGCGGAATGGCAATAAGTATGGATTATGGAGATGCTCTAAATGTCCATCCAATTAAGAAAAAAGAAGTGGCAGATCGTTTGGCGCTTTTGGCCTTGCGCTACACCTATGGAAAAGCTGTAATTGCGAATGGTCCTTCCGCTTTGAAAGCCATACAAAAAGGCGACACTATTCTAGTTTCGTTTGCATTTGCAAAACAATTAACTACGGCAGACAAAAAAGAGTTAATTGGTTTTGAATTGGTAAATGACAAAGGAATTCACTTTCAAAGTAAAGCCGAAATTGTAAAAAATCAAGTCATTATTACTATCCCTAAAGGAGAAAAAATAAAGACTGTTTTATATGCATGGAAACCTTTTAGCACAGCTAATTTAGTGAATGAAGCTGGTTTACCATGTTCCACTTTTAAACTTGAACTCCATGCAATTACCAAAAACTAAAAGAGATTCCGTAAGGCAGATAATCACATACAGTCAAATGTGTTTGACTAAATGACGTCCAAATTAACCCTAGTACAAAATAAAATATAGTAGTTACATAACATATAGTAAAGAAAATGAGTTATTCAAAAATAGATCTTCAAAACCTCAGAAACTTTTATCAGAATCAATTGTTAAATGACACCGTTCCCTTTTGGTTTCCACGCTCTATTGATACCGATTTTGGAGGTTATTTATTAATGCGTGATCAAGACGGAAGTTTAATAGATGATGATAAAGCCGTCTGGATACAAGGGCGTGCCGCTTGGTTATTGGCAACACTTTACAATACAGTTGAGCCAAAACAAGAATGGCTGGAAGGTTCAAAAACAGGAATTGATTTTTTGAACAACCATTGCTTTGATACTGATGGACAGATGTTTTTTCACGTAACACGAGATGGGCAACCCATACGCAAACGCCGTTATTTCTTTTCGGAAACCTTTGCGGTTATTGCCATGTCAGCTTACGCCAAAGCTAGCGGAGATGAAACAGTAGCTGAAAAAGCGCGATTTTTATTCGGAAAATGTATTGAATACTCTACTAATCCCGATTTATTAGAACCTAAATTCACCGCCACCCGACCGTCAAAAGGAATTGGCACACCTATGATTCTAATAAATACAGCGCAACAGTTACGAGAAAATATTGGAGATCCGCGTTGTGATGAATGGATTAGCAAATGGATTGCTGAAATTGAAACCTATTTTGTAAAAGATGATATTAAATGTGTGATGGAACAAGTGGCTCCAGATGGTTCTATTATTGATCACATTGATGGTCGTACCTTGAATCCTGGTCATGCTATTGAAGGAGCTTGGTTTATTTTGCATGAAGCAAAATACCGCAATAATGACCCGCACTTGATTGCTTTAGGTTGCAAGATGCTGGATTATATGTGGGAACGCGGATGGGATAAAGAACATGGCGGTATTCTCTATTTCCGAGATGTATATGACAAACCAGTACAGGAATACTGGCAGGATATGAAATTCTGGTGGCCACAAAACGAAGTGATTATCGCAACACTGCTCGCCTATACTATGACTGGCAATGAAAAATATGCCACATGGCACAAAATGGTGCATGATTATGGGTACACTAAATTCCATGATGCAGCAAACGGAGAATGGTTTGGCTATTTACATAAAGACGGAACCATTGCCCAAACGGCAAAAGGAAATATGTTCAAAGGACCGTTTCATTTGCCAAGACAGGAATGGTATTGTTTGCAATTACTTAATGAATATCTCAATGCTAATTACTATCATTGCTCAACGATCAATCAAATAAACAATTTCTAATTAAAACTGTATCAGTTAATAACCCAATAATATTAAAAAACATGAAAAAATCACTTCTTCTTTTATGTGCTTTTTACTTGTATGGAACCACATCGATTGGCCAAACAAATACACCCCAAATCAATAGTATTTCATTAATTCAAACTGAACTTCCAACTGGTTTGGGAGATACTGACCAGCGGATTTTGGCAGTAAAAGTTTCCGCAAACAGCGGTATTGGTTCAAATACCGTAAATGCAATGAAATTTACTATGGGAGGAACTACCAATATTGCCAATGTCACCAATATCAAAGTCTACTCAAGTGGAGCCAATGCTGTTTTTAATGCAGCAACCGCTACCTTATTTGGAACTGTAAAACCTGCAACAGGAAATCTGGTCGTAAATGGATCGCAAACATTAGCTTCAGGAGATAATTATTTTTGGATTACTTATGATGTTGCAGCTGGTGCAAAAGAAGGAAATGTATTAGATGCCACCTGTGAATCAATAGTAGTAAACAAAATCCCTAACAATATCACCATCAATAGCGTTGCCGGTAACAGAGTGATATTATTAGCAAATACACTTTTATTTTCACCTGGCGATGCCGGATCATTAAACTATCGTATTCCAGCAATCATAACTGCAGCCGATGGCTCATTAGTAACCGTAACGGATAAAAGATGGAATCATGCCGGAGATTTAGCCGCCAAAATTGATCCTGTAGTTCGTCGCAGTACTGATAAAGGAAAAACTTGGTCAGAACCACTGATTATTGCAAACTTTGGAGGACCAAATGGAGCCGGAGACGCCGCATTAGTGCTAGACCATACAAATGGAAATTTATTATGCATCCTTTCATCAGAAAGAGGATTTTTTCAATCTACAAATGCTGTCCCAGCTAAAGTTTTAATCGTTCGCAGTACCGATAATGGTATAACTTGGGGAACACCAGTTGATGTAACCAATCAAATTTATGGCCCTAACCCTAAATGGAAAGGTCTATTTGTTGCCTCGGGTAGGGCACATCAATTGCGCGATGGAAAAATTGTGGCAGCTATAGCAGTTCGTGAAGATATCGATGGAAAAGATCACATCAATAATTATATGATTAGCAGCAGTGACCACGGAATTACTTGGACAGCATCAACTGCCCGAGTTGAATTAGATGGTGATGAATCGAAAATAGTTGAATTAAACAACGGCGATTTGTTGATGAGTATTCGTAATAAAGGTTTGCGTCGCTTTAATATCTCTTCAGATAAAGGCCTCACTTGGAAAACAGCTTATAATCAATCTGATCTTCCAGACCCGAATTGTGACGGAGATATTATACGCTACACTTCAACTTTAGACGGATATAACAAAAACCGTTTGTTGCACACCATCCCATTTTCGGCAGACAGATCTAATGTTTCTGTTTTAATGAGTACTGACGAAGGAGCTACTTGGCCGATTAGAAAAACCATTTTTGCGGGAGCTTCAGCATATTCGAGCCTAACCGTATTGCCTGATGGAACTCTTGGGATTTATTATGAAAACGGAGAAAATTCTATCTACCAAATGTATTTCGTGCGTTTCAGTCTTGATTGGTTGAGTAATGGTTCAGACACTTTTGTTGAAAATAAGCCAACCAAAAAGGAAAAACAAAAAAATCGCAAGTAAAATACACTGATTGCATTTTAATGCTATACCATCAATCCTGAAACTAAATACCATTATGTCCTCTTTAAAAAAACACAGCCGACTTTATTTTCTAAGTATCCTCATTACACTGTTTGTTGCAGAAAATGTAAATGCCCAGCTGAAAAAAGTGACGCTGCCGGACAGCCTGTTCTCTACTTATTATCATCAGAGAGTTTCACATTTCAGAACTTTGCCTAAAACCAATAACGATATTATTTTTTTAGGTAACAGCATAACTGACGGGGCAGAATGGAGCGAATTATTTTCTGACAGCCGCATAAAAAACCGAGGAATCAGTGGTGACATTAGTACTGGAGTTCTTAATCGCATTGATGAAATAGCCTTCAGAAAACCGGCAAAAGTGTTTTTGATGATTGGAACAAATGACCTTTCAAGAAACACCTCAACAGACAGTATTTTTAAAAATATCACAAGAGTTGTCTCTTATTTAAAACAGGAAAGTCCATCGACAAAGTTATATGTACAAAGCGTATTACCTGTAAATAATGTATATAAAAAATTTGACGGACACACCAGCAAAGGAGAGCAAATAAAACTTTTAAATACAAAGCTGAAGCAAAATGCAACGACATTTCATTATACCTATATTGACTTGCACACTCCGTTTTCTGATACAAACGGAAAATTAGCTAAACACCTCACTAATGATGGTTTACATCTAAAAGGAGATGGTTATTTAGTATGGAAGCATTTGGTTTATCCTTATGTTTTTGACTTGGAATCCAAACCTTCTTTACTACCTAAACCTCAACAATTAAAATGGAATAACGGTTCTTTCCCTTTGTCCTCTTTAACAACAATTCTTGTAGATGATTCAGCATTGTTAAAAGAAGCTTTGGTTTTGAAAGAGACAATGGAACAGAAAGGATTGGAAGTAAAATTAGCCGATAAAGTATCGGGTAACGGAAAATACATTCAGCTTCGTTTAGGAAATGTTACTGCGCCACAAAATCAATCCGAGGCGTATCATCTGAAAACAACAACAGATAAAATAGTGCTTACCGCCAATACTCCTCAGGGAATTTATAGTGGGATTCAAACTTTATTGCAGTTAATGCATGACAATGTTTTTGTTGATACTTCTGAAATCACGGATTGGCCAGCTTTTGCGTGGCGCGGATTTATGGTCGATGCAGGAAGAAATTATCAATCCATTAAACTGTTAAAACAACAGATTGATGTGATGGCGGCTTATAAGCTAAATATTTTTCACTTCCATCCTACTGAGGATATTGCCTGGCGTTTGCAAAGCAAATTATACCCACAGTTAACAGATCCGGAATATATGCTTCGCGATAAAGGCGAATATTATACAGAGAATGATTTAAAAGAACTCATTAATTATTGCAAAGAACGTTACATAACCTTAGTTCCGGAAATTGATATGCCGGGTCATAGTGCCGCATTCAAAAGAGCTATGGGTGTGGATATGCAAAGTGATGCAGGCCTCGAAATTGTAAAAAACATAATTAAAGAGTTTTGTACCACCTATGATGTACCGTATTTGCATTTAGGTGCCGATGAAGTAAAAATCACCAATCAGAAATTTTTGCCAGAAGTTATTGCCCTAACAGAAAGTTTAGGTAAAAAAGTAATCGGATGGGAACCCGGCGGGAATTTTAGCGATGGGGTAATACGTCAACTTTGGATGGAAGGAGCAACAAAAGTCAGTAAAAGCAAAAACATAAAATATTTGGATTCAAGACATCTGTACTTAAACCATATGGATCCTTTAGAAAGTGTCGTTACCATTTTTAATCGTCAAATATGTAATTTAACCGAAGGCAATGAAAATGCTTTGGGCGGTATTGTATGCGTCTGGAATGATAGAGTTGTAGCCAATGAAGATGATGTTATGACAATGAATCCGGTGTATCCGGGCATGTTGACTTTTGCAGAACGCAGTTGGCGTGGTGGCGGTTATGCCGGTTGGACAGCAACCATTGGCGAACCGGAAACCGAAAGAGCAAATGCTTTTGCAGAGTTCGAAAACCGTTTATTGGACCAAAAAAAGCTCTATTTTAAAGGCTTAGATTTTAATTATGTGAAACAAGCTGATTTAGTTTGGGATATCTATGGACCTTTTGACAATAAAGGCGATTTAACCAAAACTTTTGCACCCGAAAAGATAAAATTTAATACATCAAAAGAAAAACCAATGTACAAAGCCACTGGAGGAACTTTGGTAATGAGACATTGGTGGGCACCGCAAATTTCGGGCATTATAGAGCAACCACAAGAAAATACGACTTGGTATGCTCAAACCCAAATTTGGAGTGATGAAGATAAGGAGCAAGAATTTTGGATTGGTTTTAATAATTTATCCCGTTCCATGAACACCGATTCGCCAAATGCAGGCACTTGGAATAATTTAAATAGTTTAGTTTGGGTAAATAATCAGTTGATTAGTCCGCCACTTTGGAAACATCCGAACCAAAAAGGAAACTTAGAAATTCCACTGATTGATGAAGGATATGAGTTTAGAGAACCAACAAAAATTAGTTTAAAAAAGGGATGGAATATGGTTAAGGTAAAATTACCAGTAGCTTCATTTAAAGGGCTTAATTGGCAAAATCCAGTAAAATGGATGTTCACTTTTGTTGAACTAAGAAAATAACACACAGGCATTTAAAACCTTTATAAATTGAAACTATAAAAAATGAAAAAAGCTATTATTAACGGAATCGTACATACTGGCGAAGAAATAATTAATGATGTCATTATTATAGAAAATGGAATAATTATTTCAGTTCAAAAAGAAATTCCTAATGATATTACCTTAATAAATTTACAGGGAAGTCATATTTCAGCAGGTTTTATAGACATACAAATAAACGGTGGAGAGCGACTTTATTTTAGTCAAAATCCAACAGAAGAAACCATTCAGGACATCTATGAAACTAGTTTAAAATATGGCACAACACATACACTTCCCTGTCTGATATCATCTTCTAAAGAAACCATTCTTCAAGGAATTGAAGCCATTCGCAATTATAAAGCAAAATATACTAACGGAGTACTGGGAATGCATCTGGAAGGTCCTTTTTTGAATTCTTTAAAACGTGGTGCCCATAGTATTAATCAGGTTCGTAAACCGACTAATTCCGAACTGGAAGAAATTATCCGCTATGGTAAAGACGTGATAAAAGTAGTTACAATTGCACCGGAATGTTTTACAGACGAGCAGCTGGATATGCTATTAGAAAGTGGTATCGTTATTTCTGCGGGACATTCGACGATGACCTACAAAGAAGCCCAATATTACTTTTCTAAAGGGATTAAACTGGTTACCCATTTATTTAATGCGATGACTCAATTTGGGCATCGGGAACCGGGTTTAGTGGGAGCAACATTCGAAAATGAGAGCGTTTATGCTCCTGTTATTTTAGATGGCGCGCATTGTGATTATGCCGCTGCTAGAGTAGCCTATAAACTAAAGCAAGATAAATTCTTTTTAATTAGTGATGCCGCTTTTTTAGGACGCAAAGTTTCCAGTTTTAAATGGGAGAATTTTGATGCACATCTGGAAAATGGTTTTTACAGAAATGAAGAAGGCAATCTTGCCGGTGCCAGCATTTCGATGGAAGAAGCAGTTCAAAATGCTTTCAATCATTTGAATGTATCGGCTGATGAAGCAATTAAAATGGCTACTTGTCGAGTGGCAAGTGCTATTAAGATGGAAAATCAATTGGGCAAAATAAAACCCGGATTTCCAGCAAGTTTTGTAACATTCAACGATAATCTGACAAGAATAGAAACCCTAAATTATAATCCGATTTAAGCAATCAACATTAAAAAACTACACAACTAACTCAAATAAAAAATGAAAATGAAAAGTGTTTTAGAAATCAAACCCGACATCAGTTATAAAAGTGCCGGCAAATTTGAAGAAACGAGATTCGAAAAAATCCACAATGAAATTTTCAAAAATTCTGTTGAAGCTTCAAAAATTGTTGCACAAGAAATAGCAGCATTAATTAGATCTAAACAAGCCAAAAATAAACCCTGTGTACTTGGATTGGCAACAGGTTCATCTCCTATAAAAGTCTATGAAGAATTGGTACGAATGTATAAAGAAGAAGAACTTAGCTTTAGTAATGTAGTGACTTTCAATTTGGATGAATACTATCCAATGACCAAAGAAAACCACCAAAGCTATCATTATTTCATGCATCAACATCTTTTTAATCATATCGACATCAAACCAGAAAACATCAATATTCCTGACGGAACGATAAGCATTGAAAACCTGAACCAGTATTGCGTTGATTATGAAATGAAAATAAAAAATGCTGGAGGGCTAGATTTCCAATTGTTGGGAATTGGTCGTACAGGTCACGTAGGATTCAATGAGCCGGGTTCCCATATCAATTCAGGAACCCGAATTATTACTTTGGACCACATTACCAGAGTAGATGCCTCTTCTGATTTCAACGGGATTGACAACGTTCCTAAAAGAGCTATTACGATGGGAGTTTCTACCATTTTGAGGTCTAAAAGAATTGTTTTAATGGCTTGGGGCCAAAATAAAGCTTCCATTATCAAGAGAACTATTCAAGGAGAAATAAGCCCTGATGTTCCGGCTACCTTTTTACAAAATCACAACAATACAACTTTCGTTTTAGACCAATCTGCCGCTTCTGAATTAACCCGATTTGATACGCCATGGTTGGTCGGAGAATGTGTTTGGACCAAGGAATTAAAACACAAGGCTATCGTTTGGCTTTGCCAAAAAACCAATCAATCCATATTAAAATTGACCGACAGGGATTACAACAACAACGGAATGTCCGATCTTTTGGCGCAAGAAGGTTCTGCTTATGATTTGAATATTAATATGTTTAATGTGTTGCAACATACCATTACCGGATGGCCGGGTGGAAAACCCAATACCGATGATTCCCACAGACCGGAAAGAGCCAATCCTGCCAAGAAAAGGGTGATTCTTTTTAGTCCGCATCCGGATGATGACGTAATTTCTATGGGAGGAACTTTTTCTAAATTGATAAAACAAGGACATGATGTTCATGTAGTATACCAAACTTCCGGAAACATTGCCGTTACAGACGATGAAGCACTAAAATTTGCCGAAGTTTGCAACGATTTTGTCGGTGAAAAAGATTTGGGAATTAACTTCCAGGAGATCATTGATTTCATCAACAACAAAACAGAAAACCAAATTGATTCTCTTGAAGTTCGAAAATTAAAAGGATTAATAAGACGTCGCGAATCGTATGCCGCAACAAGGTACATTGGATTGAAAGATGAAAATACACACTTTTTAGACCTTCCTTTTTATGAAACGGGTCGAGTAAATAAAAACCCATTGGGAGATGAGGATATAACCATTGTAAAAGATATTATTGCAAAAATAAGACCACACCAGGTTTTTGCTGCAGGAGATTTGGCAGATCCGCATGGCACACACGAAGTTTGCCTGAATGCTATTTTTGCCGCCTTAAAACAACTCAAACCGGAACCTTACATGAATGATTGTTGGTTGTGGTTGTACAGAGGTGCTTGGCATGAATGGGATATCCACGAAATAGATATGGCTGTTCCACTAAGTCCTGATGAGGTTTTACTAAAAAGACATGCTATTTTGTACCACCAATCCCAAAAAGACAGAGTGATGTTTCAAGGAAATGACTCCAGAGAATTTTGGGTACGAGCCGAAGATCGCAACAAAAATACAGCCAAACTGTACGACGATTTAGGTTTGGCCGAATATGAAGCAATTGAAGCTTTTAAACGTTTTGATTATTAAACGATTCAAAATAATATGATTGGATTAAGTGTTCGATTTTATTCTGCTCTTTACTAATTATTTTTTTATTGAAATCAAAAGTCTGTAAATACTACTATTTACAGACTTTTTTTGTTTGTACTATTCTGCAGAACATAAAAAAAATTGAATGTTTTTTCCAACAAGACAATAAGAAAACCTAAATATTCAACAACTCGTTCTCTTAAATATATCCTAAATAATTCATATTAAATTGGCATATCGGGAAAAGTCGATATATTTGCACTATGGATCATACAGAAATATTTAAAGCATTATCAAACAAGTCCAGACTACAAATACTGGAATGGCTAAAAGAACCTGAAATAAATTTTCCCGAACAAATGGCTGAATGTTATGAACACGGTGTTTGCGTAGGACAAATACAAGCCAAAGCGGGACTCACCCAATCAACAGTTTCAGAATATTTATCAATTCTTCAACGCGCAGGATTTATAGAATCTACCCGTGTTGGACAATGGACCTATTACAAACGCAACGAAAAAGCATTTACAGCACTGAGCAAAATAATCGAATCTAATCTATAAAACAATATGAATACTAATAGCTTATTTACGCCCTTCAAATTGAAGACGCTAAATCTTAAAAATAGAATTGTAATGGCGCCTATGACGCGCTCATTTTCTCCAAATGGAGTACCAACAGATGCTGTAGCAGCTTATTATCAAAAAAGAGCTGAAGGCGAAGTAGGTTTAATATTATCTGAAGGAACTGTGATTAACAGACCTTCTTCATCAAATGATGCCAATGTACCTCACTTTTACGGAGAGGAATCTTTGGCAGGATGGAAACAAGTGATTGATGGCGTGCATTCTGCAGGCGGACAGATGGGACCACAGATATGGCACATGGGAATTATGGACAATCACCATTCCGGTTGGGTTCCACCAGTACCTTTTGAAGGACCATCAGGATTAAACAGACCGGGTTTTAGCAATGGAACTACCATGACAATAAATGATATCGAAAATACCATTATTGCTTTTGGAAAAGCTGCTGCTGATGCCAAAAGATTAGGTTTTGACTGTATCGAAATTCACGGTGCTCACGATTATCTGATCGATCAATTTTTCTGGGATGCAACAAATCTGCGTACCGATAATTACGGTGGTAAAACCTTAACAGAACGTACTCGTTTTGCCGTAGAAGTGATTAAAGAAATCAGAAAACAAGTAGGTGAAGATTTTGCCATAATCATGAGACTTTCTCAGTTTAAACCTTCGGATTACAACTTTAAACTGGCAAAAACACCTCAAGAAATGGAAGCTTGGCTTAGTCCTTTGATTGATGCCGGTGTCGATGTTTTGCATTGTTCTCAACGTCGTTTTTGGGAACCGGAATTTGAAGACAATGACCTTAATTTTGCAGGATGGGCAAAAAAATTAACTGGAAAACCAACTATTACTGTAGGTTCTGTTGGGCTTTCTGGAGATTTCTTCGGAGCTTTTACAGGCGAAAGTTCACAGCCAACCTCCTTGGATGAATTAACCAGACGTTTAGACAGAGGTGATTTTGACCTTGTAGCAGTAGGAAGACCTCTTTTATCAGACCCGAATTGGGTTAGCAAAATAAAAGCGGGAGAAAATGACCAACTAAAAGGCTTTAGCAAAGAAGCTTTGGGTGAATTAGTATTGGAATAAATTAATGCAGTAAATTCCAAATGACTATTTTCTATAAACAAGTATATACGATTTTATCAATAGTCTTAATGACCACAACTAAGAGAGAAGTTTTAATCATTTCTCTCTTTTTTTATGATTACGAACAGCTTCATAAACATATTAGCTCATAATCTTTTAAAATTTGGTTATTTTATAAAATGGATAACATAATAAATTACCAATTTTATAAACGAAAATACACTCAAATAAGCCCTATAAAATTCCGTAATATTTGATTTTTCGAAAACAATATTTTTTTATTATACTAGTAATCAAACTATTTACTAAATTTATTTAATTATAAATGACTCTGGAAAACAAAAAACTATAAATACTATTTTTTAATAAAACACTTTAAAAATGAACACAACTACAAATGTAAAAGCGTACGGTACAGTTGCCGTTGATGCCCCTTTAGAACAAATGGATGTCCAACGCAGAGATGCTACTGCAAAAGACATTGAAATCGAAATTTTGTATTGTGGTGTATGCCACTCTGATTTACACACTGCTAGAAATGATTGGGGATTTACCGCTTATCCTGCGGTTCCCGGCCATGAAATTGTGGGCAAAGTGACCAAAGTAGGAAACGAAGTTACTAAACTAAAAGTAGGTGATTTTGCTGCTGTAGGTTGTATGGTAGATTCATGCAAAACCTGCGATAATTGCAAACAAGACCTAGAACAATATTGCTCTAACGGTTTTATTGGTACTTATAATGGAGCAGACAAGCATTTAGGCGGAATGACTTTTGGAGGCTACTCGGAAAAAATTGTGGTAGACGAAGACTTCGTTTTAAAAGTGCCTGCTAATCTTGACTTGGCTGCTACAGCACCTTTATTATGTGCGGGAATAACCACTTGGTCACCGCTTCGCCACTGGAAAGTTGGAAAAGGAAGTAAAGTTGCCGTTGTAGGTTTAGGCGGATTGGGACATATGGCCATAAAATTAGCCAAAGGTTTGGGTGCCGAAGTTACCCTTTTCTCCAGAACACCAGAGAAAGAGAAAGATGCTTTCGAATTGGGTGCAGATGCTGTTGTCATTTCAACTGACGAGAATCACATGAAGGCTGTAAATGGAAAATTCGATTTAATCATTGACACCGTTCCTTATGTTCATGACGTTAATCCGTATGTAGGAACTTTAAACACTAATGGAACTTTGGTTTTGGTAGGTTATTTGGGTGGCTTGGAACCTATTTTGAATACTGTTCCGATGATTATGGGAAGGAAATCTGTAGCTGGTTCTTTAATTGGTGGAATTGCAGAAACTCAGGAAATGCTTGATTTCTGTGGAGAACATAATATTGTATCTGAAATTGAAGTAATCAAAATGCAGGATATCAACGAAGCCTACGAAAGAATGCTAAAAAGTGATGTTCGTTATCGTTTTGTAATTGATATGGCTTCGCTAAAAAGCTAAATTACGCTATACTTTTAGCCTTTTGCTATAGTCAGAATTGTAAAGAGAACGATGGTATTCAGTAGTATCATCGTTCTTTTTAATTTTAAAAAACATTATAAAACGTATCTTTTTACTCTGTTTAAAACCAATGTTTTTTTCAAAATTTGAATTTTTTGATTTTAGTAATATATTATTTGAATTGTATAAATTTTAAATTATTAAATTCATTAACTTGCAGTAACAGATATGTTGATTTTCATTTACTTAAAAAATAATATTATATGGCAATAATTAATCTTAAAATCAATAGTAAGGATTATTCAATAGATGTAGATCCTCAAATGCCACTTCTTTGGGCAATCAGAGATTTTGTAGGGTTAAAAGGAACTAAATATGGTTGTGGTATCGCGCAATGTGGTGCTTGTACAGTTCATCTAAACGGTCAGCCGGTTCGCTCCTGCTCTTTGCCTGTAGCTGCTGTTGCAAATAAAAACATAACGACCATAGAAGGATTATCAGACGATAACTCGCATCCGATTCAAAAAGCTTGGATAGAAGAGCAAGTCCCTCAATGTGGCTATTGTCAATCGGGTCAAATCATGGCTGCCGCAGCATTATTATCTAAAAATGCTTCTCCTAATGATGCCGATATTGATGCCGCAATGCAAGGGCATATTTGTAGATGTGGAACCTATCCGCGTATCAAACGAGCCATCAAGAAAGCATCAGAAAACAAGCCTTGAGAAGAGTACTAAAATAACCTATTCTTATATTTTATATGGACATAGATACTATATCAAGAAGAAAATTCTTAAAACTATCTGGTTTAACAGGAGTTGCTCTTACATTAGGATATTATTTACCTGCTAATGCTAAAGAACCTAAATTAATCACTGCTTTTGATGCTGAGAATCGAGGCATTGAGCTGAATTCATGGATATACATTGATGTTTTAGGCAAAGTTACGCTCTATAGTCACAGAGCCGAAATGGGACAAGGAGTCTATCAATCCATACCTCAAATAATCGCTGAAGAACTTCATGTAGATCTTGATAAAGTAAACATAGTTTTCGCTCCAGGCGATAATGTGAAGTATGGAAATCAAATTACAGGAGGTAGTTCCAGTATTAGAGGATCCTATAAAAACCTTTTGAATCTGAGCGCCACTGCCCGTGTAATGTTAATAAAAGCAGCCAGTAATAAATGGAATGTTTCTGAATTGGAATGTTATGCAGAAGATGGTCATGTAATTCACAAACCAAGTGGTAAAAAATTACACTACGGTGAATTAGTATTGGAGGCATCAAAACTTGATATTCCGAAAAATGTTGTTTTAAAGAAAACATCCGAATATAAATTAATTAGAAAACCTCTTCAAAGACAAGATACGCCTTTGAAAACAAATGGTACAGCCGTTTTTGGTATCGATAAAATGATTCCGGGAATGCTGTATGCCATGGTGGAACGAAACCCCAGACTTCGTGGTAAGGTAAAAAGTTTTGACGCTACTGAAGCGCTTAAAATTCCGGGAGTAAAACAAGTTTTTATAGTTCGTATGGGCGTTTTTAATACATTCAGAGAAGGTGTAGCAGTTGTGGCTGATTCTGTTTGGGCAGCTATGAAAGGAAAAAAAGCCTTAAAAGTGGACTGGGACGATACCGGATTTGAACATTTGAATACCGAGGATATTTATCGTCGGATGGAGGAAGCGCTTCAAAAAGATGAGGGACTTTCTTTTGTTTCAAAAGGAGATTCAAACGCCATTATAAAATCAGCAGAAAAGAAAATTGATGTCGTGTATACTACTCCATATCAATCGCACAGTTGTATGGAACCACTGAATTGTATTGCCCATTATCAAAAAGATAAAATAGAAATATGGGGGCCAATACAAGCTCCGGAATGGGTTCAAGATTACATCAGTAAAGAACTAGGAATTGCAAGGGAAAAAGTCATTGTGAATATGACTTTCCTAGGAGGTGGATTTGGCAGAAAAGCCTTTATGGATTACCCACATGAAGCCACGATGATTTCTAAAGAAATAAACGCCCCGGTTCAGGTTATCTGGTCCAGAGAAGACGATGCCACGCAAGGTCCGTACAGACCCGGCATTTCATACCGTTGTCAAGGTGTGGTTGCAAATAGTGAAATAAGTGCTTTTAAAGTATCTATTGCAGGTCAGAACAATAGTCATTGGAGAGGCGGAGCAAAAGATATTCCCAACAGAAGTGCCACGGAAGGATTTTTAAAACCATACGTAGACAACATTCAGAATTTAAGTATTGTTGATATACCTTTTGAAACACCAATACCTACTATGTGGTGGCGTTCTGTATATGCTTCTACCAATGGTTTTGCGTATGAAAGTTTTATGGATGAGCTCGCTGCTGAATCAGCGAAAGATCCAATAACTTTTAGAAGAACCTATCTTAAAGACGAGAGAAGTAGTGAGTTACTGGATAAACTGGAAGAGGTTTCCGGATGGAAAAACAGAACCAAAGGATATGGTGTCGCTATAACAGAATGTTTTGGCAGTACCGTGGGACAAATTGTGAAAGTTTCCAAAAACGCAGAAAATAAAATTCAAATCGATCAGGTTTGGGCAGTAATTGATTGTGGATGGTATGTAAATCCAGATATAATCAAAGCACAAGTAGAAGGAAGTATTGTTATGGCATTAGGTGCTGCAACGATTCATGAAATCACATTCAAAGATGGTAAAACGGTTCAAAATAATTTCAATACGTATAAAATGCCCCGTATAACAGATATTCCTCCTATTGAAGTGTATATCATGGAAAATGATGCCGATGCCGGAGGTGTTGGAGAACCTGGATTACCTCCATTTGCTCCAGCTTTAACAAATGCAATATTTGATTTGACAGGAAAACGTATTAGAAAGCTTCCTTTCGAATTAGCAAAAGTTTAATTTTAAAAATACAAAACAAATGAAAATAGTTTTTTCAATAGTAGTCGTTTTAATATTGGCAGTAACGCTGCAATCATTCAATCAGAATTTTGATTTGAAAGCAAGTATTGTACGCGGTAAATCGGTCTATAACACACAATGTGCATCCTGTCACATGGAAGAAGGTAATGGTATAGAAGGCGTTTTTCCAACATTGATAAAATCAGATTATTTTACAGATAAAAATCGATTGGTAAAAGTGGTTACAACTGGATTACGTGGACCAATAGTAGTTAATGGTGTAAACTATGATGGAGAAATGCCCGCTACTGATTTAACTGATGAACAAGTGGCTGATGTTTTAAACTATGTCAGAAATTCATGGGGAAATGAAGCTAAGGCAGTTTTACCAAGTGAAATACAACAAGCTAAAAAAGCTACTACTAAAGATTACAAAGCCTATTAATTTGTAACATTTTGAATTCGTTGCATAGAGAGAATTATAAATTCTAAATACTAACTAAATGGTATCAAGACGTCAATTTATTAAAAATACAGGTAAAGCAAGTTTTGCATTATGGTTAGGAGCTACTTCTAATGGTTTTGCAAACGCGGCTTTTATTACAGATGCACCCAGTAATTTTACTCCTTTTGTAAAAATCGAGAAAAACGGAAAAATAACAATTTTCAATACTAAGCCCGAAATGGGTCAAGGTACTTTTCAATCTGTTCCAGCTCTTATAGCCGAAGAATTAGAAGTTTCTCTTGATGCAATAACGATAGTTCAAACCAGCGGCGAGAAACAATTTGGCGGCGGCCAGGCAGCAGGAGGAAGTTCTTCAATCAGAGGAAATTATGATGCGTATAGAAAAATTGGCGCTGCCGCAAAAGAAATGCTGGTCAAGGCAGCCAGTGTTAAATGGGGAATTGGAATTGAATCTTGTTATGCCGAAAACGGAAGCGTACATTCTAAGCTATCAAAGGAACATCTTTCTTATGGCGATTTAATCGAAGAAGCTTCCAAATTAGAAGTTCCTAAAGAACCGAAACTTAAAAACAAAAGCGATTTTAAGATTATCGGAAAATCTATTCAAAGACCAGATGTACCTTTAAAAGTTTCCGGAAAAGCAGAGTATGGAATTGATGTAGAAGTTCCCAATATGGTATATGCAACTGTATTTCGTTCCCCGGTAATTGGTGGTACTTTAAAAAGTTTTGATGCTGATGCAACCTTAAAAATTCCCGGAGTCATTAAAGTTGTGGAAGCCAAAACAACTGTTGGAAAATATCAATATTCCGGAGTGGCAGTTATTGCTAAATCGTACTGGGCTGCCCTTCAAGGCAGGAAAGTATTGAAAGTGGAATGGGATACAAATGGATATGAAAATTTCAATTTATCCGACTATGAAAATAAGTTGCGAAACCTTTCTAAAGAAGCTGGTGTACTGGATAAAAATATAGGAAATGTAGAAAGCGTTAAAACGGAACCTGGAAATTCAGTGGAATCCTTTTATGAAACTCCTATGGTGGCTCACCATACACTCGAACCGATGAATTGTATCGCACATGTAAATGGTGAAATGCTAACTATATGGACCTCAACTCAGGTTCCTAGTGCTATTACCGGTTCAGGACCAAATGACCTTCATAGCCAAATTGGAATGAAACCAGAGAATATCACTTTACATTCCAAATTTATTGGAGGCGGATTTGGCAGAAGATTGTATACTGATTATGTTATAGAAGCCGTAAATATTGCAAAGCAAATAGAGCAACCCGTAAAAGTAATTTGGTCTAGGGAAGATACTACACAACATAGTGCCGTACGCCCTATGACTTTCTCACAGTTGAAAGGTGGTTTCTCAAAAGAAGGAGAATTAATTAGCTTTCAACATAAAGTGATAAGCCCTTCTTATTTTGATTCGGTAGGTCCAAATTTCGATAAAACAAAAGTAGATGCAATTATGATAGAGGGAATTGGAGAACAGGCTTATCAAATTCCAAATATTAAAACCTCATATGTGTATGCTGATTTTCATGTACCTGTAGCGGCATGGAGATCCGTAACCAGTTCAACTGTCGCTTTTGCCCATGAGTGTTTTATTGATGAATTAGCGCATAAAGTCAAAAAAGACCCTTTGGATTTTAGATTACAAATGCTAGACAAAGATTCCGATACCAAAAGAGTTTTATTGAAATTAAAAGAAGTTTCCAATTGGGACAAACCATTACCAAAAGGAAAAGGCAGAGGTGTTGCGCAATGGGAATTTTTTGCGGGATTGTGTGCCCATGTAGTCGAAGTATCAGTTACAAAAGACAATACTATAAAAATTGATAAAGTGTATGCCGTAATTGACTTGGGAGAAGTCGTAAACCCGGATAATGTAAAAAATCAAATTGAAGGATCCATCGTGATGGCTCTGACAGCGGCTATAAAAACGGGAATTACCATTGAAAACGGGAAAATAAAGCAAAGTAATTTTCACGATAATCCAATGATACGAATGCATGAAACGCCAGAAATTGAAGTACACATTCTTGCAGATGGCGGAAAAATAAAAGGCGTTGGTGAACCTGGCTTACCTCCTTTTGCACCAGCATTAGCAAATGCCATATTTTCAATTAGCGGAAAGCGCATTAAAAAGATGCCTTTTGACCTTAAATTATCCTAAATATTTATTTATAATTCCATTAATTTTCAAATGAAAGAACTTCAAGAAATTATTAAAAAATATGACGTTGCCAGTCAGAAAAAAATAAAATCAGCTCTGGTAACCGTAGTTCATTTAGATGGTTCCTCTTACAGAAGACCTGGTGCCAGAATGTTAGTAAATGATGATGGAAGAATTACCGGTGCCATAAGCGGCGGTTGTTTAGAAGGTGATGCTTTAAAAAAAGCCTTATTTGCTATTTCTGAGCAAAAAAACACTCTTTTTACTTATGACACTTCAAAAGAAGATGATTCAGAAATGGGAATTCATTTAGGATGTGAAGGCCTTATACAAGTATTATTCGAAAGCATCGATTCTGAAAAAGAAGAAAACCCAATACAATTGCTGAGTAAAGCATTAGCAGTTCGACAAAAAGCGGTTCTGGTTACTTTATTTGATTTGGATAATAATCAAAATGTTCAATATGGCACTTGTTTACTATTAGAAGAAAATGGAACTCTTTCCGGTAAAATACCACTGCAACAATTTGAAGAAGCGGTCTTAAAAGACATAACGGATGTTATGCAGAATGGTGAATCTGTTTTCAAACAATACAAATCTGGTGACGTATCAGTAACCGCTTTTTTTGAATTCTTGCATCCACCAGTTTCCCTTGTGGTATTAGGAGCAGGAAATGATGCTATTCCGCTTATGAAGTTTGCAGATGTCTTGGGATGGGATTTTAGAATTGTAGACCGAAGAGATACGCATGCCAACAAAGAAAGGTATCCTACCGCCTCACAAATTTTGGTAGCAAATCCAGATGTTGCATTAGAACATCTTGCGTATGATAATCGTACTTTTTTTGTTTTAGTAACGCACAGTTACAAATGTGATTATTATATGTTAAAATCATTATGTGCTGCTGCTGTTCCTTACATAGGTATTTTGGGACCAAAAAAGAAGTTGCATCGCATGTTGGAAGAAATACAACACAATGAAGGCATTCATTTAAATGACGATAAAGTGGCAACAATTTATGGTCCGACAGGTTTAGATATTGGAGCAGAAACACCAGAAGAAATTGCACTCAGTATTATAGCGGAAATTCAAGCCGTATTGACTGGAAAAATGGGTGGCATGCTAAAAACGAAAAATGAAGTCATTCATTCCAGAGACTCATTAGACATTCAAATAGAAGATATCAAAATTTATAATGCATCATAAAATAAAGCAATGTGGCATAATTATTTTGGCAGCAGGTTCAAGCAGTCGCATGGGGAAACCCAAACAATTACTTGAATTTGATGGTATGACGCTCTTAACACGGGTTTCAAAAATGGCTTGTCAATCAAAATTATATCCTGTAATTGCCGTTTTAGGAGCCAATGCTGATTTGATTCAAGCGCATCTCGATGTTCCAGGACTTGATATTGTACTTAATGAAAACTGGGAAGAAGGAATGGCCAGTTCTTTACGAAAAGGGCTTTTTTCCATGAATGAAATGTATCCTCAGGTTGATGCTGTCATAATCCTTGTTGGCGATCAACCTTACATAAATAATCAGCATATAGAACAACTGATTGATGCTCAAGACAAATCCGGATTGCCAATTTCTGCCTGTTCCTATGCTGGTATTATGGGAACTCCTGCCCTTTTTCACAAAACGATTTTTCCAGAACTGATGTTGCTTGAAGGTGATATTGGTGCCAAAAAAATCATCGAAAAAAGAAAACAGGATGTAGCTATAGTACATTTCGATAAAGGAGTTATTGATATTGACACAGTAGAAGATTATGAAAATTTACACAACGAAAAAGAATAAATATGCTTGTTGATACATCCAATAAAATCTATGATTACTTGCACATTTCGTTGATTTTATTTGCATCTTACGCCTATTAAAATTCAGCATAAATGGAAACAATGATTTCGGTACACAGCGCTTTGGAATTAATAATAAATCATGTCAAATCGTTACCAGTTGCAGTGATGCAATTAGAAAAAGCAAACGGATTGGTTTTGGCAGAAGACATTTATGCGCCTGAAAATGTGCCTGCATTTCCTCAGTCCAGCATGGATGGATATGCTTTTGCTTTTGACGATAATCGTTCAGATTATAAATTGGTGGGAGAAATTGCAGCTGGAAGCAAACAAACTTTTGAATTAAAGCAGGGCGAAGCTGTCCGAATTTTTACGGGAGCTGCCGTTCCGTTAGCTGCTGATACTGTTTTAATGCAAGAAAAAGCATTGGTCGAATCAGATAAACTAACTGTAAATGATGAAAATTTAAATAAAGGAACTAACCTCAGAAGTATTGGTTCTGAAATAAAAAAAGGAACAAAAGCACTTGAAAAAGGAACCGTTTTAAAACCGGCTACTATAGGTTTTCTGGCGAGTATGGGCATTGCTAAAGTCAAAGTATATCCTAATCCCAGCGTTGGAATTTTAGTCACCGGTAATGAATTACGATTGCCGGGAGAAGATTTAGAATATGGTCAAGTATTTGAATCCAATTCATTTACCTTGCAATCTGCATTAAATCAAATGAATATAAATAACGTAACTATTTACAGATCTGAGGATAATCTGAATCAATTACAGACTCTTTTATCACAAATATTGGAAGTAAATGATCTCGTTTTAATTTCGGGCGGTGTAAGTGTTGGAGATTATGATTTTACCATGAATGCATTAGAGAAATGTGCTGTAAATCCCATTTTTCATAAGATAAAACAGAAGCCGGGTAAACCATTATTATTTGGAATGAAAGCGGAAAAAGTTATTTTTGGTCTTCCTGGAAATCCAGCCTCGGTATTAACCTGTTTTTATGAGTATGTACTTCCCGCAATTGGAATTATGACCGAACGCAACGTAAAATTGCAAACTAAAAAAATGGTTCTTACACAAGAATATCAAAAGCAGGCAGGCATGACACATTTTTTAAAAGCGTCGCATAATAATGATTTAGTTTATCTTGAAACGGGCCAAGAATCCTATAAACTTTCTTCGTTTGCTAACGCTAATTGTCTGGCCATAATTCCAGAAAACGCATCGAAAATTGAATCAGGTCAGGAAATAGAAGTACATTTATTTCCTTTTTAAAATTACAAAATGACATTATCATTATCCTTTTTTTTATTACTGTTTATCATTGCATTTTTATATGCCTCCGTAGGTCATGGTGGAGCAAGTGGTTATTTAGCATTAATGGCTATTTTCAGTTTTGATCCAAATTTTATGAAACCAACAGCATTGGTATTAAACTTATTTGTATCGCTGGTCTCGTTTACGCTGTTTTTTCGCGAAGGACATTTCAAATGGAAACTTTTTCTCCCCTTTGCCTTAGCCTCAATTCCTTTTTCGTTTTTAGGGGGCATGATATCATTAGACGGAGATATTTATAAAAAAGTTTTGGGTTTAACTCTCTTAATACCAGTTATAAAATTTTTTGTATATCCAAATACGAATGATTCAGAGTTAAAAAAAAATACGCTTGCATTGACAATTATTATCGGTGCCAGTATCGGATTTCTTTCTGGCCTGATTGGTATTGGAGGAGGTATTCTACTTTCGCCAATACTTTTAATGTTGCATTGGTCAAACCAAAAACAAACTGCAGCTATTAGCGCATTATTTATTTTTGTCAATTCGGTATCCGGTTTAGCGGGACAATTATCTAAGGGTGTTAAATTTGAAAACGACATGCTTGCTTTTGTTGCCGTAGCCTTTATTGGCGGGATATTGGGTGCTTGGTTGGGTGCTAAGAAGTTCAATCAATCGGTCCTTAAATATATTTTAGCAACAGCATTATTAGTGGCTTCCATTAAATTATTATTTACCTGATTAATTTTATTTTATGAAAATAGAAGTGCTTTTTTTTGGACAATTAACGGACATTACTGGTAGCTCAAAATTAGTTATTGATTATGTCGACACTACTGACAACTTAAAAAAAATAATCCTAGAGAAATTCCCTGCTTTATCATCGTTGAAATTTGCAATCGCAGTAAATAAACAAATGGTAACAGACAATATTTCAATAGAAAAAAATAGTAGTATCGCCTTTATGCCTCCGTTTTCTGGTGGTTAAAAAAACAAAACATGAAACATTTACAGGAGCGATATCAACGTCAACTAATGCTAAATGAATTTGGATTAGAAGCACAAGAAAAACTTTCAAACGCTAAAGTATTAGTTATTGGAGCCGGAGGTTTAGGTTGCCCTATTCTACAATATTTAGTTGCTGCTGGTGTTGGGCATATTGGGATTGCAGATGATGATGTGGTAAGTTACTCCAATTTAAACCGACAGATTTTATTTGGACAACAAGATGTGGGACGTTTTAAAGTGGCTATTGCCAAAGAAAAACTCCTTTTGATGAATGACACAATTGATATTAAAACTTGGAAACTGCGCTTTTCGCAAAAGGATTGTATCAATCATTTCAAGGATTATGATATTATTGTTGATGCTACAGATAATTTTGCCAGCAGGTATTTGATAAATGACGCCTGTGTATTATTTGGCAAACCATTAGTATTTGGGGCAGTTTCAAAATTTGAAGGACAAGTGGCCGTATTTAATGTTCCAATAAACGAAAAGGAAAAAACAGTCAATTATAGAGATTTATTTCCTGTACCACCAAACAATAATGAAGTTTTAAACTGTTCCGAAGCAGGAGTTTTAGGAGTATTACCAGGTATGATTGGAGTTTTACAAGCAACGGAAGTAATTAAACTTATAACTGGCATTGGAAAACCATTAACAAACAGAATCCTGACATACAACGCATTAAATCAGGAGTTTTTCACTATGTATTTGACTCCAAATCCAGAAGCTTCCAACTATATCCCAGCTTCAGTTGAAGCCTTTGAAAATACAGATTATGAATGGTTATGCAACTATAGCCCAACTAATGTCAACGAGATTGAATTTGAACAATGGTTGGAAATTAGGGAAAACACTATTTTAGTTGATGTACGGGAACTTATAGAGAAGCCCCGTTTAGATTTCTATCCACATTTATCGATTCCTTTGTCCACGTTGCGTTCTAATTTAGATGATTTATTAGATAAAGAGATTGTATTTGTTTGTCAGTCTGGAAAAAGAAGTTTAAAAGCCGCATTACTATATTTGTCCGTGATGCCAAATGCAAAGGTATATTCACTAAAAGGCGGAGTTAATGAACTGGTAAAAAAGAAATTAATTTAATTTTATGGAGCATATAAAAGACAAAAATATTTTTGTTGATAGAGCAATACCCGCTTCATTTATTAGTGATAGTATTGTAAAACATGCTACAAAAAACACAATTGGTGGTGACAGTATATTTTAGGACAAGTAAGAGCTGATGAAATAAACGGTAAAAATGTAGCCGTAATTGATTGCTTTTGGTGTTTTATTGTCCAATGATTATTTACATCAATACCTACTTTAAATTATAAATTTTGTAGTTTTACCCGCCTATATTCACCCCTTCATGAAACTTAAACAGATCAACATACCTCCATTACCCGCCGTACTTTTAGCAATAATAAGCGTACAATCTGGGGCGGCTATCGCCAAAGGCCTTTTTCCTGCTATTGGTGCTGCCGGGACAGCTTCTTTAAGAATTGGCATCTCCGCATTAATATTATTGGCTGTTTACAGGCCAAACCTAAAAAAAGTAACTGCTGACCAATGGAAATTGGTTATTCCTTATGGTTTATCCTTGGGCGCAATGAATTTGATTTTTTATCTTTCCATTGAGAGAATTCCCATTGGACTTGCTGTTACACTGGAATTCATAGGTCCGTTATTAGTAGCTGTTTTTGGTTCAAAACGCATCATAGACTTTTTCTGGGTACTTCTTGCTGCGGCAGGAATCGTCTTAATTGCTCCATGGTCAAATAATGGATTAGATATTTGGGGGATGCTTTTTGCTCTTTTGGCTGGTGCACTTTGGGCGGCTTATATCGTATTAGGAGGGAAAATTTCAAAAATAATGAAAGGTGGAGACGCAGTTACCATAGGAATGCTATTTGCATCTATACTTATAGTCCCTTTTGGAATTCTAGGAAATGGCTTAAGTAATCTTACGCCTCAACTTTTAGGTTTAGGGGTAGCACTCGCGCTATTATCCAGTGCAATTCCTTTCACATTAGAAATGAAAGCTCTCGGACAACTTCCTGCACGTACTTTCAGTATTCTAATGAGTTTAGAACCTGCTGCAGCATCAATTTGTGCTTTTATATTTTTACAGGAATACCTTACTTTTAATGAAATTTTAGCGGTTGTTTTTGTGGTAATAGCTTCTGCCGGATCAACAATTACTTCAAAAACGCAAGAACATTAAAATTTTCAGTACTGTTTTAAATACTTTCGATGATTTAATTTAAAAACCTGCTGATTAAAAAAAAGGACTACTACAATATAAAAACAGCTGCTTATCACAAGCAGCTGTTTTTTTTTATAAATGATAAAAAAGCATTGCTCCTACTACTGATTTCCTTCTTATATTTTTTCCTTTTCTAATTTATTTTTTGAAAAAACTTTCCTGTGTGATAAATGTTACTGTACGTGGAATTTAAACTGACAATCTTTGCAGTATAAAATTTTACAACTTATGGAATATATCGGTTATTTTACATCAATACTCATTGGCGTTGCATTGGGATTAATAGGCGGTGGCGGCAGTATTCTTACCGTACCAGTTTTAGTCTATTTATTTGCTATTGAACCCGTTTTAGCAACTGCTTATTCCTTATTTATTGTAGGTCTTACAAGTGCTGTGGGCACTGTGGGCTATTTCAAAAAAGGGTTAGTAAATATCAAAACGGCAATTGTTTTTGGTATTCCGTCAATCATTGCGGTTTTTACCACAAGAGCTTTTATTGTTCCTGCAATCCCAAAAGAAGTGTTTTCCATTGGCGAATTTATAGTTACAAAAAACTTGTTGATGATGTTACTTTTTGCCGTAATTATGATTGCCGCATCGTATAGCATGATCAAAAAAGATAAAAAAATTATAAACGAAAAGTCCGAAGAACAAAAATTCAATTACCCACTCATACTTATCGAAGGTGCAATTGTTGGCGTTATCACCGGATTAGTGGGAGCCGGCGGCGGTTTCTTAATTATACCGGCATTAGTCGTATTAAGTAAGCTTCCTATGAAAGAAGCAGTTGGAACATCATTAGTAATTATAGCTGCAAAATCGTTGATTGGTTTCTTTGGAGAAGGAGGAGAAAATGGAATCAATTGGCAATTTCTGATTACCATTTCAACATTTGCAATTGTTGGAATTTTCATTGGCACAGCATTATCAAAAAAAATTAATGGAGACAAACTGAAACCCGCATTTGGTTGGTTTGTTTTAGTAATGGGAATTTATATTATAACCAAAGAGCTTTTTCTAAAATAAAATTTAATAAAAAATCGAAACTAAATTGAATTTTAAAAGTCACTTTAAAACAAAAAATCCTTCTCCTTTAATACTAAAATGAGAAGGATTTTTAGTTTCAATTGCATTTAAACTCAAAATTATCTATTCCAATTCAGAAGAAAAACATTGTAACAAGCCTATTTGGCAAAAAAATAATTAAAAAAAATATTTGTTTTAGTTCACTCATTCAGAGAACTATAAATGATTGAATAATCGCCAAAGCATTTTTTAACAACATGCAAAAAGCAACCTTTCATTCTCTTTGACATCCTTAGAGCAACAAATAAATTTAATAATTATGAAAAATTTCAGATTACAAGCAGCAGTCATTGTACTATTAATTTCAACAGCTTTCGTATCATGCAGCGATGATGACAACACACCAAATGCAGTGACTAAAAGTTCATTGGTAACAAAAGTAGAAGGTGCTGTAACCGGTGACATAAATGTTGAAGTTCCTTTAACTGTGACTTTTTCAGTGGACAACAATTGTGGGTCTTATAACAAGTTTATCGAAACTGCAGCTGCCAACACAAAAACGATTGAAGTGGAATCAAAGTATGAAGGAACAGGTTGTGGAACGACTCCAACAAGCAAAACTGTTGTTTACAAGTTCAAATCGACAGCTGTGGGAACTTACAATTTAAAATTCAAGAAAACGGCTACTGAGTTTGTAACACACACTATAGTTATTGATTAGTTTTTTGGGTTTGGTTAATTAATGATAGAAACACCAGTTGAATAGCTGGTGTTTTTTTATTTTTTAAAAGTAGTTATGCGTTGCAATTCCCACAAAACACAAAATTTATATTTTAAAAATTTACAATTATGGCAACTTTTTTTGTTATGTAACATTTGTCACTATCTTCCTTAAATTCATGCTATATCTTTGTATTATAATTTAATAAAGAAAAAATTTAAGAATATGAAAATAGAACAAATATATACAGGATGTTTAGCACAAGGTGCTTATTATATTACTTCAAATGGTGAAGCTGCCATTATTGATCCGCTTCGTGAAACTGAACCTTATATGGAAAGACTGGAAAAAGACGGTGTGAAATTAAAATACATTTTCGAAACCCATTTCCATGCTGATTTTGTTTCAGGACATTTAGATTTGAGCAAAAAAACCGGAGCCGAAATTGTTTATGGTCCCAATGCCAATCCTGAGTTTGAATTTATTTCTGCCAAAGACAACCAAGAATTTGCAATTGGCAACATCAAAATAAAAGTATTGCACACGCCAGGTCACACTATGGAAAGTACCACGTACTTATTAATAGATGAAAACGGAAAAGACCACGCCATTTTCTCTGGAGACACTTTATTTATTGGCGACGTTGGCCGACCAGATTTAGCTCAAAAAGCAGCACACATGACACAAGACGAACTGGCTGCCATATTATTCCATTCGTTAAGAGACAAAGTAATGACGCTGGCAGATGATGTAATCGTATATCCAGCTCACGGCGCGGGTTCTGCTTGTGGAAAAAATATGAGCAAAGAAACTGTTTCAACCATTGGTGAACAAAAAGCAACAAACTATGCTTTGCGCGCCAATATGACTGAGACCGAATTTGTACAAGAAGTTACCGAAGGTTTATTACCTCCACCAGCCTATTTTGGGATGAACGTTGCCATGAACAAAAAAGGAATTGAAAGCTTTGAAAATGTCTTTAATAACGGAATGAGAGCAATTAATGCAACTGAATTTGAAGCTGTAGCAGAAGAAACCGGTGCTTTAATCTTGGATACCAGAGACAATGGTAATTTTGCAAAAGGATATGTGCCACAGTCCATAAATATTGGTATCAATGGCGATTTTGCTCCTTGGGTTGGTGCTTTAATTGCCAATGTAAAACAACCGATTATTTTAGTGACTGAACCGGGACTCGAAGAAGAAACCGTAACGCGCTTAACACGAGTTGGGTTTGATAATTTAATAGGACATTTAGAAGGCGGCTTTGAAGCTTGGAAAAAAGCCGGTTTTGAAATCGATACTGTAAATCGCATCACTGCGGAACAATTTGCAGAAGAAGTGAAAATTGGCGAAAGCAAAATAATCGATGTCCGTAAAGAAAGCGAGTATGAGGCAGAACATGTTGATGAAGCTTACAGCCGACCATTAGCCTATATCAATGATTGGGTAAAGGACATCAATCCTGAAGAACATTTTTACATGCATTGTGCCGGAGGATACCGAAGTATGATGGCCGCATCAATTTTGCAAGCACGAGGATATCGAAACTTTACAGAAATTGAAGGTGGTTTTGGAGCGATAGCTAAAACTACAGTTCCTAAGACTGATTTCGTTTGTCAAAGCAAAGTATTAAAATCATAAAACAAATAATTATGTTCGGAATTTTTAAAAATATGTTTTCAAAAAAAGACACAACACAAATGGAAAAATTAGTAAAAGAAGGTGCGTTTCTAGTAGATGTTCGCACGCCTGCAGAATTTGCAGAAGGTCACGTAAAAGGATCCACAAATATTCCTTTGGATCAAGTACCGAATCAATTGGCTGAATTTAAAGGAAAAGAACACATTATTGTTTTCTGCCGAAGCGGGAATCGCAGCGGTCAAGCCAAAATGATTTTGGAACAAAATGGTTTTAAAAACGTAACAAATGGTGGTACTTGGATGGATGTAAATGAAGCGATAAGCAAATAAACAGAGGTGCAATTAAAGTAGTGTGCAGTTTAAAACAAGAAATATATTTGTTTTAAACTGCACACTTATTTAGAAATCGAAATTTGATGTAAATAAAGAAGTAAATTTGATAGACTTTTTAAGAGATACTAATGAATTTATTGCATTAAATGTAACAAAGACTACCGAACTGCTTTTTGAAATTAACTCGAAAAAAACTGATATGAAAGATACAAAGGCAATAAACAAAGACTTAATTTTAAGAGAACGATTAGCGCTACAACGAACAGTGCTGGCCAATCAATCTACATTTCTTGCCTTCCTGAGAACGGCAATGTACTTTTTGATTGCAGGATTGAGTTTGCGAAATTTATTAAAAGTTGAAAATAGTTTCCTGATTGAAATGGCGCTGTTTGTTATTTCATTCGTGATACTTTTACTTGGAACTCTTAACTATTTCAAGCATAAAAAATCCATTTCCGAAAACAAAAAGCACATTGGTGATTACCAATTAGAATATTACGAGTAATTCCAGTACAACTCTTTTTAATGCCTTACTTCCTATTGCTACATCAAGAATAAATGGAAAATATTGGTCCTTTTGGGAATTAAAAACAAACCATTCAACAATAGAATATGAATACTATGAAACTCGGGCTAAAGGAAAATTGGAAACAATTTACCATTTTGGTAATCGTAAATGCTTTTGTTGGCGGGATGATAGGAATGGAAAGAACGATTATTCCAAAATTTGCCGAAATTGAATTTGGTATTGCTTCAAAAACAGCTATTCTTTCCTTTATAACTGCCTTTGGAATTACTAAAGCTATCACCAATTATTTTACAGGAAAATTGGCAAACCGTTTCGGGAGAAAAAATTTACTCCTGTTTGGATGGGCTCTCGCGATTCCTATTCCTTTCATTTTGATATATGCAGAAACATGGAATTGGGTGATTTTTGCCAATATTCTGTTGGGAATTAGTCAAGGACTTACTTGGAGCAGTACGGTGGTGATGAAAATTGATTTGGTTGGAGAAAAAGATCGCGGACTGGCAATGGGACTCAATGAATTTGCCGGTTATTTTGCCGTTGGATTAGTTGCTTTCCTGTCAGGCTATATCGCCCAAAAATATGGCATTACACCCTACCCTTTTTACTTGGGAATTGGAATTTCGATAATTGGTTTTTTATTGACTTTGTTTTTTGTAAAAGATACCAGAGTATTTGTACACCAAGAAAACACCACCAATAAAACAGAAAAATTAGAAAACATTTTTCTGGAAACCACTTTCAAAAACAAAACTTTAAGTGCTGTTACGCAAGCTGGATTAGTCAATAATTTGAATGATGGCATGATTTGGGGACTTTTGCCTATTGTCTTACTTTCTTTGAACTACGACTCTGAAAACATTGGCGTCATAACAGCTATTTATCCCACCGTTTGGGGTTTTGGACAATTGATAACCGGAAAAATGTCGGATATATATTCGAAGAAAAAGATGCTTTTTTGGGGAATGTTGGTACAGGGAATTGCAATTCTTTTTATTCCTTTTAGTACAGAAATGTATCAATTAGCAACTATTTCAGCCTTGTTGGGTTTTGGAACTGCTTTAGTTTATCCTACTTTTTTATCTGCCATTGCACAAGCCACAAATCCAACTCAAAGAGCGGAAAGCATTGGTACATTTAGACTTTGGAGGGATTTAGGTTATGCGATAGGCGCGATTATTTCAGGAATAACCGCTGATTTATTTGGGGTAAATTATGCTATTATATTGATAGGTGCTATCACGATTCTATCGTCTGTAATAATCGAAGTTCGTATGCCGAAAGACCATTTGCAAAAGACAAATAACTAATACAATCAACATGAAAGAAATAGATAGCACCTCAAATGAATGTATTTCAGTTGAAGAGACAAAACAAGCGCTTCAGCAAAATGAAAAAATACAGATTATTGATGTCCGTTCCAAAGAAGAATTCGAAAACAATCATATTCCGGATGCCATAAATATTGCTTTGTCAGAAATTGAAAACCAAATACATCAAATTAAAAAAGATCATACAATTATCATCGCTTGTGGCAAAGGTGGAGGAAGGTCGATGGATGGCGCTAAAATTTTAAAAGAAATGGGATACAATGCCAACTGGCTTTGCGGTGGAACAAATGAGTGGTTGAATTTAAAATAAACTATAAAGTTAAAGTCAATATTCTTTCTTTTCAGAAAGTAATGCTACAAAAACATAAAAAATGAACTGGAAAACACCTAAAAAATCTACTCTGCAAAATATTGCTTTTATCCTATTTATAGCACTGCTTCTGTTTAGTCCTTTGGGGACTTTTGTAAAAATACAATTAAACCGCTTGATTGTTTTTTCACCTAAAACTATTGCTGTAACGGATCAAAAAATGCTTTCCAGTTACCAATGGCAATTAGTTGATGCTTCGGGGCAGCGTGTGACATTAGAAGACTATGAAGGGAAAATGATATTCATTAATTTCTGGGCCACTTGGTGTCCGCCTTGCATTGCCGAAATGCCAAGTATACAAAAATTATATGTTGATTATCAGGATAAAATTGTCTTTTTGTTTGTGACAACGGATTCTTTTGAAAAAGCAAATGCGTTTATGGTAAAAGAAAATTTAACGCTTCCTATATATCAATCGGTTACAAATCCTCCTTTAGAAATGAAGTCATCAACAATTCCTGCCACATATCTTATTGACAAACAAGGAAATGTAATTTTAGCAAAAATTGGCACTGCAAATTGGAATAGTGATTCGTTCCGAGAAAAGTTAGATTATTACATTAGAAAATAAAATCAATGTAATTTTTTAAAATCTTTTTTGTTGTGTGACAAAAGTAACACAACTCCTCATTTATAAGTATAATCTTTGCAGTATTAAATCAACAAATATGGAAATTTTAGAATTTATCAAACAACCTTGGCCTTGGTATATTGCAGGCCCATTAGTTGGACTTACAGTTCCGGCATTATTAATTATTGGAAATAAATCTTTTGGAATTAGTGCTTCATTACGTCACACTTGTGCGATGTGTTTACCGGCAAATATTAAATTTTTCAAATACGATTGGAAAAAAGAAATCTGGAATATGTTTTTCGTTTTCGGAATTTTAATTGGTGGTATTATTGCTTTCAGTTTTTTATCAAATCCGAATCCAATTATTATAAACGACAATCTAAGAACAGAATTAGCGTCGTATGGAGTTACAAATATCAACGGAATGCTGCCTGAACAACTGTTCTCGTGGGAAAACTTAATCACACTAAAAGGATTTTTTATGATGGTTATAGGTGGATTTTTTATTGGTTTCGGTTCTCGTTATGCGGGAGGTTGCACCAGTGGTCACTCAATTTCAGGTTTGTCAAATTTACAATTGCCTTCTTTGATTGCAACGTGTTGCTTCTTCATAGGCGGATTGATTATGGCGAACATCATTTTACCTTTAATCCTTTCACTATAAAATTATTAGCTATGCAAAATAAAGATCAAAATACAGATTTCGAAACTCGTTCCTTAGATACGGTTTGTGTCAACGAGAGTCAATTGGAACACAAGTGGTACCATAATTTAAAATACTTAGTCATCGGTTTATTGTTTGGAATTGTTTTCATCAAAGCCGAAGTAATCAGCTGGTACCGCATTCAGGAAATGTTCCGTTTTCAATCCTTTCACATGTATGGGATTATAGGCAGTGCTGTTGTGGTGGGAATGATTTCAGTATTTCTTATTAAAAAATTCAATATTAAAACCATTTATGGTGAAAAAATTGAGTTCCACGACAAAACATTCAACAAAGGACAAATTTACGGCGGGCTCATATTTGGATTGGGTTGGGCCGTAACTGGAGCTTGTCCTGGACCATTGTTTGCACAAATTGGAACAGGTGCTACTGTTATGATTGTTACCTTATTATCCGCAGTAGTGGGAACTTGGGTATATGGTTATTTTAGAGATAAACTACCTCATTAAAAAAATATGAATTCAGAAAAACAAAATATAGTCCAATTTAGGTCGATGATAAAAAGGGTAATTTACCTCTTCATCACTATTATTTCTTTAATAATAGGGTTGTTGCTATTCTTGTTTTTCAATTCATCAATCACCGCTTGGTTTCAAAAAAGTGATGTAAATATTGACTCTCTTTATATCGATGCCGAGAAAAAAGTGATTTTACAAAACGAAATGGCAAAATTCTGGAAACCAGCTGATATCAATTTGATTACTGATTCAACTTTAAAGCAGGAAGTGGAATATGGCAAAGATTTAATTGCACATACCGCTAAATATTTGGGTCCAAATGGTAGTGTGAAGCAAATTACTAATGGTATGAATTGTAACAATTGCCACTTAGATGCGGGCACAAAACCTTGGGGAAATAATTACGGTTCTGTATATTCTATGTATCCAAAAATGAGAGCGCGAAGCGGACAAGTAGAAGACCTTTACAAAAGAGTCAATGATTGCATGGAAAGAAGCTTAAATGGTCAGCCTCTAAAAAGAGATGAAAAAGAGATGAAAGCCATGATTGCGTATATCGAATATATTGGTAGTAATGTCCCTAAAGGAAAAGAAGCAAAAGCCTCTGGAATCTATGATTTAGAATATTTAGACAGAGCTGCAGACCCAGTTAAAGGAAAAGCTTTGTACGATACCAAATGTGCCAGTTGTCATCAAGTGAATGGTCAAGGAATTTTGGCAGAAGATAAAAAGGAGTATACGTATCCACCACTTTGGGGCAAAAATTCATATAATAATGGTGCGGGATTATTTAGAATCAGTCGTTTTGCCGGGTATATAAAATACAATATGCCGCTGGGCGCTACGTATGATAATCCTCAATTATCTGATGAAGAGTCTTGGGATATTGCCGCTTATGTTGAAAATCTTGACAGACCATCAAAAGATTTAAGTCAAGACTGGCCCAATATTTCTAAAAAACCGTTGGATCATCCTTTTGGTCCTTTTTCTGATACCTTTACGGAAGCGCAACATAAATTCGGACCTTTTAAACCCATAAAAGACGAAAAAAAGAAAAACGAAAAAAAACAATCTTAAAACTCAATTATGAAAAACGGGACCCTTTTATTTATTCTTGTATTTAGTATGATTTCAATTGGCGCATTGGCACAAAAAAAGCCGAACAACCATAAAATCGTTTTCCAGTTTACTAATGCTACTGATACTTTGCAACAGAAAGCAATTGTAAACCAGCTGAAAAATATGACTACACATTGGCCAAATGCCAAATACGAAGTCGTCATTCACAGTATGGGTTTGCCATTAGTAATGTCTGCAAAATCAAAGCAAATAGACGCCATAAAAGCGCTTCGGGCAAAAGGTGTCCGCTTTTTAGTATGTGAGAACACCATGAAAAGTCAAAAAGTAAACAAAGACCAATTGATTCCGGAAGTAGAATATGTGCCGGTTGGAATTGCTGAAATTGTTGAAAAACAAGAGCAAGGCTGGACGTACGTCAAAGGCGGATTTTAAATTAAAAATGTAAATTATATTTTACACCATCTTACACCATTAATTTAGCTGTAGTTTTTCTGTAAAAAGCTGTTAAAAACTAAACCAACAAACCTAAAACCATGAGCAATAACCGAAGAGATTTTCTAAAATCAGTGGGGACATTAGGCCTCGGTGCTGCGATTATTTCGCCTATTTCCGCTATTGCAAATGCAAATCAGACTGAAAAAATAAACTTGGATACAACAATAGATGGTTCTAAACTGCAAACAATTTCTATTCTTCAAACCACCGATGTGCATTGTCAGATTCATCCGCATGATGAGTTATTCTGGGAAAATGGCAAAGCCGTTTTTAGAAAAACGGGCGGTTATGCCTATATGGCAACCTTATTGAAACAGTTAAAAAAGAAAAACCCAAATACTTTTACTATTGATACCGGTGATATGTTTCAAGGCAGCGAATTAAGCGTAGAAACCACTGGTGAAGCTTTTGTTCCCATTTTAAATGCATTGAATTACGATTTGTACTTACCTGGAAACTGGGAAGTAATTTATGGAAAAAGAAAAATGCAAACGCTGTTAGGTTCTCTTGATGCACCAAAAATTTGTACAAATATGTACCACGATTTAGGCGAAGGAAAACGAGGTGAACTTATTTTTCAGCCGTATACGATTTGGCATATTGCCGGAGCAAAAATTGGTTTTTTAGGATACACCGATCCTTTGGTACCATTGCGCCAAAGTCCAAATTACAGCAAGGGAATCTTATATACTAATCCCGAAGAAAATCTGGCTCATTATGTGGATGTGCTAAGAAATCAGGAACAATGCAGTTATGTAATTATAATTGCACATCTGGGTTTATCGCAGCAAATAGCATTGGCAAACCGACCAGAATGTGAAGGTGTGAACTATATTTTGGGTGGCGATACGCACGAAAGAGTCCGCAAACCTATTGTTTGTAAGTATTCTAAAGTGGTGGAACCTGGAGCCTTCGGTTCTTTTATTGGGAAATTAGATTTGACTATCCTCAACGGAAAAGTCATTGAAGACAGCTATGAATTAATAGAAGTCGATTCTCCAAAAATAAAACCCGATGGTACAATTGAGAAATTATTAAAAGAGAAAGAAGCTCTTTATCAAGAACAAATCAATCAGGTTATTGGCTATAGCACGATTCCTTTGTACCGTTATTTTGTGGTAGAAAATCCTATTGACACGATGATTTTGAATGCTCTAAACTGGAAATTTCCTGAAATCGATATTAATCTTTCTAATGGATTCCGTTTCTGTCCGCCCAAAACTACTCCGAATGAAACAGGAAATATTCCCATCACAAACGGATTTATCTTTGATATGCTTCCCGTGGACAGCACCGTAAGAACCGCAAAAGTGACTGGAAAGCAATTGAAAAACTGGCTCGAAAAAGAATTAAATAATGTCTTTGCCGAAGATGCTTCGAAACGTTTTGGCGGTTGGGTCGTAAAATTCAAGGGAATGGAGGTACAATTCAATGCTTTTGCAGAAATGGACAAAAGAGTGCAAAGTATTACTGTGAAAAATATTCCGATCGATTCTGAAAAACTATATACCATCATGGCATGTGAACGTGATGGCGATCCTGTGGATATGCTTTGCAGAATGAAAGGCGTTATAGATGCCAAAAATACAACCTCAACTTTGCATACGGTAATGAGAGAATATTTAAAACAAAATTCTCCCGTTACGCCAACACCCGAAAAAAACGCGATAATTTTGGATGCTCCAGAAACATTGCTATCTCAAGTTACAGGTGTTGATTATACTTTTAGATAGTCTTTCAATCGTAAAGTCAAAAGTTATAAAGCCGATTGTATAGAACATTCGGCTTTGTTTTTTTTGGTCAATGTGATAAAAGTTACTTCCCAATTATATTGATGGAATTATTTTTGTACCAAATCTAAACGTTCAAAAATGAAAAAATTTTTCATAATAATTTATATACTTACCTCTCTCCTTTTTTCTATAAATACAATTGCGCAACATCAGGAAATTTTAGATAAGCCAACAGTTTGGAAAGAAAAAAGTAATGAAAAATTTGATTCTACCTCGATTTTAAATGCTTTCAAAAATGGAAATTTCAGTGGCCATTTTCGTTATTATTTGATGAATACCAATAATGAAAAGGGCTTATCTGATTATTATGCGAATGCACTTGGCGGAGGCGTAAAGTTTGAAACCGCTAAATTTTATAATTTTCAATTTGGCGTAAGCGGCTATTACGTTTTTAATATTGGTTCCTCTGATTTTACTAAAAAAGATTCCATTACAAATGCTCCCAATCGATATGAAGTAGCACTTTTTGATATCCAAAACCCATCAAAAAAAGACAATTTAAGTCGATTAGAAGAATTATATTTGAAATACAACTATAAAAAATCAGATGTAACTCTTGGAAAACAACTCCTGAATACTCCCTTTATTAATCTTCAAGATGGCCGAATGCGTCCTACAGCAGTAAACGGAATTTGGATAGATTTTAATGAAATCAAAAAGACTACAATCAATTTAGGCTACCTCTACGGAATCTCACCACGAAGCACGCTAAAATATTTTGAAGTGGGAGAATCAATAGGAATCTACCCTACAGGCGTGAATCCAGATGGAACAAAATCTGATTATGTAGGGAATTTAGACAGCAACGGAATTTATATTTTTGGTGTGCAAAATGAATCCATACAGCATCTAAAAACACTTTTGTGGAATCAATATGTAGAGAATATATTTAATACTGCTTTGCTCCAAATGGACTATGCCTACCCTTTACATTCAAACTCAAAACTGCTTATTGGATTTCAAACCATTTACCAAAACGGACTGAATTTTGGAGGAAATGAAGATCAAAATAAAACCTATTTTCAAAAAAATAGCAACTCACAAACTTTTGGAGGAAGGCTCGGTTGGAAAAATAAAACGCTCGAATTGACTTTAAATTACAACCGAATTACAGCCAAAGGAAGGTATTTAATGCCCCGAGAATGGGGTCGAGATCCTTTTTATACGTTTATGCCAAGAGAACGCAATGAAGGTTTTGGAGATGTAAATGCGTTGATGACTAAATTACAATATACACATCCTAAAAAAACATTCAAATCAAATTTCGCAGTTGGTTATTTTGATTTGCCGGATGTAAAAAACGTTGCATTAAACAAATACGGATTACCATCTTATGTCCAGACTAACGCTGACATTCGATATGAATTTCAAGGATTTTTAAAAGGTTTTGATGCCCAACTATTGTATGTGCATAAATTTAATGTGAGAGAAACTTACGGCAACAAAAATTATGTTTTCAACAAAACTGACATGAGTACTATCAATTTTATTGTCAATTTCAATTTTTAAAACCCTTTAATCCAAGTGATAAAATTTCATTATCAAATAATTCAGCAGTAGATACAACAACGTTCCTACCACAGCAAATGTGATGATACAGCTAATCAGATTCAGCACAATATTAGGAATAAACTTCAATCGGGGATGTGTAATTAAGGGTTCCCGATGCAGTCTTTCGTGAAAATTTTCCTTTGCTATTTTGAGTTTCTTTTTGATAGCCCTTACGTTTTAAAGACAATAGCGATGAATGATCACTATTGATTTTTGTTTTACTATTTTGAATACTCTAAATTACGTAATATTTTCAAGATAAAGAGGTTATAAAATAGATTTAATCTGCTTAGGTATTGACTGTATCAGAATTGCCTTTTATATCCCTTTTATATTCCCTTTGTTTTTCAAGAAAATCACTTCAATTATTTTACTGGTCATATCAGCATCAATTTTGAGTCGATTTGATAAAACTTCAATTAGGTTTTTTTCTTCTTTTTCCAATGTTCCGTCAGCCAGTAACACTTCTAATGCAAGAGCAAATACAGTTTCTTTATCTTCTTCTTTAATTAGTTCACAACAGGCAGAAATGTATTTTAATTGCCCCAGTTCCATTCTTAAATTGAATGATTTTGCATAAAGTGGTGCCATATCGATTCCGACAAATTTTTGTTTCGAATGCAATACTCTTGATAACCATGCTGTTTCCGAATCCGTAATTTGATTATCGGCAGAAATACAAGAATATAAAATTCCAACCCAAGCTTCAAACTCTGAGGTTACTGGATTTTGGTCACTAATATTTTTATTTTCAAATGAATTCATATTTTTATTTTTTTCTAAAGTTACTGTTTACCTTCCAACACATTGCTTGAGTTTGGGAATAAATTACCATTTATTTTTTAGGTATCAGTAAATTTTCAACTAGAGGACCACTTGAACAAGAAACCAATTCCCAATTTTTATAAGACAAAATACAACCGTATCAAAAATAATAAAAGTTAAGGAGAACGATTCTCACTAATTTATGAATTTAATACTGGCTTAATAATATCCTGATGAACTGATGTTCATTTAATTAAACATTTTTAGTAAATTTATCAATCACTAACACCATTTGTAACTATAGTTTTTATCTATTAAAAATAAAATTAAGTACGGATAGTTTTTGGTAAATTCGCTTTAAGTAAATAAAAAATCAATCATACTATGGAAAATAACACAAACCCGAGCTCAACATCCTACAACGTCAACGGAGAAAGTAAATGCCCGTTTTCTGGAGGAGTTGCTCCAAAACAAGGTTCCGGTTCAGGAACTAGTAACCGTGACTGGTGGCCAAATCAATTGAAATTGAACATTCTGCGCCAAAACTCCTCTCTATCCAATCCTATGGGAGAAGCTTTTAATTACGCTGAGGAATTTAAGTCTCTGGATTTAGAAGCTTTGAAAAAAGACATTATGGATGTCATTACCACCTCTCAGGATTGGTGGCCGGCAGATTACGGCAGCTATGGTCCGTTCTTCATTAGAATGGCTTGGCACAGTGCAGGAACGTATCGTATTGCAGATGGTCGTGGTGGTGCTGGTTTCGGAACACAGCGTTTTGCACCACTAAACAGCTGGCCGGATAATGCTAATCTGGACAAAGCTCGTTTGTTATTATGGCCAATCAAACAAAAATATGGCAAGAAAATTTCTTGGGCAGATTTAATGATTCTTACGGGTAACTGCGCACTTGAGTCGGCTGGTTTTGAGACCTTTGGTTTCGCTGGTGGACGTGCCGATGTTTGGGAACCACAAGAAGATATTTACTGGGGTTCTGAAAAAGAATGGTTAGCACTTAGTAATACTCCAAATAGCCGTTACTCAGGTGATCGTGATTTAGAAAATCCTTTAGCTGCTGTGCAAATGGGGCTTATTTATGTAAACCCTGAAGGTCCTGACGGTAATCCTGATCCGCTATTAGCAGCTCGTGATATCCGTGAAACCTTTGCCCGTATGGCGATGAATGACGAAGAAACGGTAGCTCTTATTGCTGGTGGACATACATTAGGGAAAACCCATGGTGCTGCTGATCCAAATAAATACGTGGGCCCAGAACCAGCAGGAGCGTCAATTGAAGAGCAAGGCTTAGGTTGGAAAAATACCTATGGCACTGGGAATGCAGGTGATACAATTACCAGCGGTCTGGAAGGTGCTTGGACGACAACCCCAATAAAATGGAGTAATAATTACTTTGAAAACCTGTTCGGGTTTGAATGGGAATTAACAAAAAGCCCGGCCGGAGCACATCAATGGAAACCAAAAGGTGATGCAGGAGCTGGTACAGTGCCAGATGCTCACGACCCTTCAAAAACCCATCAACCTTTTATGTTGACTACCGACTTATCATTACGAGTTGACCCAATATACGAGAAAATTTCAAGACACTTTTTTGAAAATCCAGCCGAATTTAACGACGCATTTGCAAGAGCTTGGTTCAAACTAACGCATAGAGATATGGGACCAAAAGCGCGCTATTTGGGACCAGAGGTTCCTGCTGAAGAATTAATTTGGCAAGACCCGGTTCCAGCTGTTACGCATCCATTAATTGATGACCAAGATATTGCTACGCTTAAAGCTAAGATTCAGGCTTCAGGATTGTCTGTATCTGAATTGGTAACTACTGCTTGGGCATCAGCATCTACTTTCCGTGGCTCTGATAAACGTGGTGGTGCTAACGGTGCCCGTATTCGTTTAGAACCTCAAAAAGATTGGAAAGTAAACAATCCGTCTCAATTGGAAAAAGTGCTTAACAAACTTGAAAATATCAAAAATGAGTTCAACAGCACACAATCTGGTGGAAAACAAGTTTCAATTGCTGACTTGATCGTTTTAGGTGGTAGCGCAGGAATTGAAAAAGCAGCTGCAAATGCAGGACATTATGTAACCGTGCCTTTTTCTCCAGGAAGAACAGATGCTTCACAAGAACAAACAGATGTAGAATCATTTGCAGTTCTGGAGCCTCAAGCAGATGGATTCCGTAATTATGTTAAAACAAAATATACGGTTTCAGCAGAGGAAATGTTGGTTGACAAAGCTCAATTATTGAACTTGACAACACCAGAAATGACAGTTCTTGTTGGTGGTATGCGTGTGCTAAATACTAACTTTGATCAATCACAAAACGGTGTTTTCACAAAACGTTCTGAGACTCTTACTAATGATTTCTTTGTGAATTTACTTGATTTAGGTACTACATGGAAAGCAGTTTCAGAATCTGATGATGCCTTTGTAGGAAGTGATCGTATGGCAGGCGGATTAAAGTGGATTGGAACTCGTGTGGATCTTATTTTTGGTTCTAACTCAGAGTTAAGAGCACTTGCCGAAGTGTATGGTTATCGCGATGCTCAAGAAAAGTTTGTAAAAGACTTTATCGCAGCTTGGACTAAAGTGATGAACTTAGACCGATTCGACTTAGTTTAATATTAGAATTTATAATTTGTTTGAAAAGGTGGTCTGGCAACGGACCACCTTTTTTTATTTTGTAGTTTGATTTGCAGACTGATTATACCTAAATAAAACTTGTTTATTAATCTTAAAAAGATTCTATATTCTGTATTTTTTATAAGATATATACCAGCCATAAAGTGGCACTAATCCGTCCTTTTTGGATGGCTTCGTGCCATTAAATGACTTCTGCTAATGTGATAGATAACTAACCATAAATTAATCTATACCAACAAATCTAAATGATTTCATTTTCAATGCTTTACGGGAAACCGTAAAACATTGAAAATTTATAATTATTTAAAAAGACTTAGACGTATTACATAATTTTTTGAGAATAAAAATCTCATTTGCAAACTCAATCCCATAAAAAAAGCCGTCACGAAAAACGAGACGGCTTAAATTTTTAATTAAAAAGAGATTACAAAATATAATCGGTATTAATGAAATTAGATTCTTTACTGCTCAGTAATTCCTGTAAAATAGCATTGTTATACTCATTGTCTTTAGATGCTACAAAGGTTCTAATCGAGAACGAACGCAAGGCATCATGAATACTCAATGTTCCTACAGCTGAATCTTTTCGTCCTGTAAAAGGGAAAACGTCCGGTCCTCTTTGGCAAGAACTGTTCAAGTTTACTCTACACACTAAATTTACCAAAGCATCAATAAGCGGCGCAATAGTTTTGATGTCTTTTCCAAACAAACTTACTTGTTGCCCGTAATTTGATTCGGCCATATCATTCAAAGGCTCTTGAATGTCTTTGAAAGAAATAATAGGCACAACTGGACCAAATTGCTCTTCGTGATACACGCGCATTTCTTTATTTATAGGAAATAAAACTGCCGGGAAAATATAATTAGAAGAATGCTTCCCTCCTTTTTCATTGATTATCGCAGCTCCTTTACTGGTCGCATCATCAATCAATTCTTGAATGTAAGCCGGTTTTTCTTTTTCTGGTAAAGGCGTCAGAAACACGGATGCATCCCACGGATTTCCAAAAACCAACGCATCCACTTTGGCAGCAAAACGTTTGTTGAACTCATCTGCAATAGACTCATGCACATACAACACTTTCAAAGCCGTACAACGCTGTCCATTGAACGATAAAGAGCCCGCAATACATTCTTGGATAGCCAAATCTAAATCGGCATCCGGAAGGATTATCGCAGGATTTTTTGCCTCCAAACCTAATATCAAACGCAATCTGTTTTTATTCGGATGCTGGTCTTGTAATGCAATTGCTGATTTACTGTTTCCTATCAAAGCCAAAATATCTACTTTCCCGGATTTCATTATTGGCGAAGCCACTTCACGTCCGCGACCGTATACAATATTGATGGCTCCTTTTGGAAAACTGCTTCTGAAAGCTTCCAACAAAGGAGAAATTAATAAAACTCCATGTTTAGCAGGTTTAAAAATTACCGGATTTCCCATAATCAAGGCAGGAATGAGCAACGAAAAAGTCTCATTCAACGGATAATTGTATGGTCCTAGACATAAAACAACACCAAGCGGTCCTCTGCGAACCATGGCATTTATTCCTTGTACTTTAGAAAAATGAGCGCTACGACTATTTAATTCTTTTAAACTGTCGATTGTATCGTAGATATATTCTACGGTTCTGTCAAATTCTTTTTCAGAATCACCTAATGATTTTCCAATTTCCCACATCAATAATTTAACAACTTCTTTACGGGTTGTTTTCATTTGAGTAACAAAATTTTCCATGCATTTGATACGATCCGTAACTTTCATGGTAGGCCATAATCCTTGACCGTTATTATATGCTGCACTAGCTGCATTAACTGCTTCCAGCGCTTCAGCTTCTCCCATAAACGGGATTGAACCTAAAATAGTTGGGCCGTATTCTTCGGTGGATGAAATTGTTGAAAAAACCGGAGTGGTCTGACCGGTCCATTTTTTTAATTCTCTGTCAACTAAATACGTATCTTGATTTAATAAAGTGCTAATTTGAAATTCTTCTGGTATTACATTCATACTAAAGTATTTTATGTTTTAATTTAAATTTTAAATAAACAAAGAGGCACTGGCCTCTTTGCGTTTTATGGAGCAACTACTTCTCCATCCCATTCTATAATGCCTCCAACTAAGTTATATGCATTTTCAAAGCCCAGCTCATTCATTATTTCACAGGCTTTTGCACTTCTCATTCCGGAGCGACAATACACATAATAGTTTTTTGTTTTGTCTAACGCTTCAATTTCAGAGATAAAACCTTGTCCCAAATGAATATCAATATTAATGGCATTGGCTATAATTCCTTCGTTAAATTCGGCTTCGGTTCTCACGTCTAAAATTACTGCGTTTTCGTCAGTTTCAAATTGAGAAACCCAATCTTCTTGTGTTAAATTCATAGTGATGTTTTTTGTAAAAATACAAAGATTTTAGCTAACAATAAACGCACGATTTGTTAATTGGATAATATTCATAAGAAAACGTTTTCGCAAAACATTAATTATCAAGAAACTATAAAATCAGCAAGTATTTTTACGAAAAATAGCCTATTAAATCCATAGGAAATGTGTAAACAATATAGCGCCAATCAAGGACCAGCCATTTTCTTTAACGCCAAAAATTACCATCCTTTTTTGAGTTTTTTAGATTACTTTTACAATACAAACGATAGAAAAAAAGACCAAAATGCTTGATTCCGTAAAAAAAATTTTTCCTTCATTTTCTAATGAATTAGTGAAAGAAATAGAAGCCAATGCAACTATTCATTCCTATCAAACAGGTGATATAATTATACGAACTGGGCAGTATATCAAAAACACTGTTTTAGTAATCAGCGGGAAAATAAAGATTTACCGCGAAGATGAAAATGGCGGTGAATTTTTCATGTATTATTTGCAACCCGGACAAGCTTGTGCCATTTCTATGATTTGTGCCACCAAAAACGAAAAAAGCCAAATAATGGCTAAAGTTGTTGAGGATGTTGAATTAATCATGGTTCCGCTTCCATTAATGGATAAGTGGATGATGGAGCACCGCAGTTGGTATGAATTTGTGATTGGTTCTTATCGCAGTCGTTTTGAAGAAGTCTTGGAAGTGATTGACAGTATTGCATTCAGGGCAATGGACGAGCGTTTGGAATTTTATTTGAAACGCCATGCTGATGCTTGTGGCTGCAAGGAATTGAAACTGTCCCATCAGGAAATCGCATCTGAGCTCAATACATCAAGAGAAGTAATTTCCCGTTTGTTGAAAAAAATGGAACAACGCGGTATTGTTTCCTTACACCGCAATAACATTGAACTATTAAAATAAAATTAGCTCAATAAAATCCATTTCTTGTAAACAAAATGGATAGAAATATTATTTCAAAAAATTTAAGATGGAATATTTAGGCTATTTTGCTTCAATTATTATTGGGCTTTCATTAGGATTAATTGGAGGCGGAGGATCTATACTTACTATTCCTATTCTGGTTTATCTCTTTAAAATAGATCCTGAAACGGCTACCAGTTATTCTCTATTTATAGTGGGAATCACGGCTTTATTTGGATGCATCAGTCACTATAAAATGGGAAATCTTAAAATTAAATCGGCATTATATTTTGCCATTCCTTCCGTTTTTTCTATCCTGATCATTCGAGAAGTCATTTTCCCAAAAATAGCGGCAACAATTTTCTCCATTGCTTCCTACCAAGTATCAAAAAATTTTCTGATAATGATTGTTTTTTCAGTACTCATGATAGCAGCCGCTATAGCTATGATACGCAAAACAAAAACGGTTATAAGTCCTCCAAAAACAAATTATACACAGCTTGGGCTAATTGGATTTTTAATTGGAATTGTAACCGGATTTTTAGGAGCCGGAGGCGGGTTTTTAATCATCCCAGCCTTATTATTTTTTGCTAATTTACCAATGAAACAAGCCGTTGGCACCTCATTATTGATTATCTTTATAAACTCAAGTATCGGTTTTGGAGGTGATTTATATATTGGTACTCCTATAGATTATTCGTTTTTACTGATGATTTCAAGTATGGCATTTATAGGAATGATTATTGGCATCAAGCTTTCAAAAAAAATAGATGGAACTAAACTAAAACCAATCTTTGGTTGGTTTGTATTAGTAATGGGAATTTATATTATTATCAAAGAATTTTTCTTCAATTAAAAAATGGAATGTAACAATTGTCACTGTTTATCCTAAAAAACAGAAGTACATTTGTACTGTAAAATTAAAAAACGCAATCATGCAAATAGAACAAATATATACAGGATGTTTAGCCCAAGGTGCTTACTATATAACCTCAAATGGCGAAGCGGCAATTATTGACCCGTTACGTGAAACCCAACCTTATCTGGACCGATTGGAGAGAGATGGCGTAAAATTAAAATACATTTTCGAAACCCATTTCCACGCTGATTTTGTATCCGGTCACGTTGATTTGAGCAGAGAAACCGGCGCTCCAATTGTTTATGGTCCAAATGCAACTTGTGAATTTGAATGTATTTCTGCTAAAGACGGACAGGAATTCTCCATTGGAAACATCAAAATAAAAGTATTGCACACTCCTGGACATACGATGGAAAGCTCCACTTTTTTATTGATTGACGAAAACGGAAAAGACCATGCCATTTTCTCCGGAGACACTTTGTTTATTGGAGATGTAGGAAGACCGGATTTAGCACAAAAAGCGGCACACATGACTCAAGAGCAATTAGCGGGTATTTTATTTCATTCCTTAAGAGATAAAGTGATGACTTTGGCAGATGATGTCATTGTGTATCCGGCTCACGGTGCAGGAAGTGCCTGTGGAAAAAATATGAGTAAGGAAACAGTATCAACCATTGGCGACCAAAAAGCTACAAATTATGCGTTGCGAGCCAATATGACTGAAGCCGAATTTATACAAGAAGTAACTGAGGGTTTATTACCTCCTCCAGCCTATTTTGGAATGAATGTGGCGATGAATAAAAAAGGATATGACAGTTTTGAAAACGTATTGCATTTAGGAATGCGCGCGTTATCTGTAGTTGAATTTGAAGTGGCTGCCGAAGAAACCGGAGCCTTAATTCTAGATACTCGAAAAAACGGTGAATTTGCCAAAGGATTTATTCCTCAATCGATAAACATTGGAATTGATGGCGATTTCGCTCCTTGGGTTGGTGCTTTAATTGCCGATGTAAAACAACCAATTTTAATTGTTTGTGAACTGGGTCAAGAGGAAGAAACCGTTACGCGCTTAAGTCGTGTAGGTTTTGATAAGTTGATTGGCCATCTTGATGGTGGTTTTAATGCTTGGGCAAAAGCCGGAAAAGAAGTTGATACCGTAAATAGAATAACAGCCGAACAATTTGCTGCAGCTGTGAAAATTGGCGAAAGCAACGTAATCGATATCCGTAAAGAAAGTGAATATTGTGCCGAGCATGTTGAAGAAGCCTACAGCAAGCCTTTAGCTGCAATAAATGAATGGATAAAAGATATAAATCCAAAAGAACATTTTTATTTGCATTGCGCAGGCGGATACCGCAGTATGATTGCGGCTTCGATACTGGAAGCTCGCGGATTTAGAAATTTTACAGAAATTGAAGGTGGCTTTAATGCTATTGCAAAAACGACTGTTCCAAAAACCGATTTTGTTTGCCAAAGTAAAGTTTTGAAATAAAAGCAATTTCAATAACAATAGTAAAAGCATTTTCAAAAAAAATGAAATTATGGAAGATATAAAATGTTGTGTAGTTTCCTGTGATAAACCGCTAGACGCATCTTATTGGGAATCGCAATACGAAGCCAAAACTACCGGTTGGGATTTAGGCAAAGTATCGCCGCCCATACAAACATATGTAGATACGATTGCCCATAAAAACTGCAGTATTTTGATTCCCGGTTGCGGAAACAGTTATGAAGCCGAATATCTTTTGCAACAAGGTTTTACAAACATAACCGTTATAGATATTGCGCCAACACCTGTGGCAGTTTTAAAAGAAAAGTTCAAAAACAATCCTAATATTCAAATCATACTGGGTGATTTCTTTGAACATAAAGGGAACTATGATTTGGTTCTTGAGCAAACTTTTTTCTGTGCTTTGCCTCCAACAATGCGTCAAAAATACGTTTGGAAAATGCATCAACTTTTGGCTGATGAAGGAATTTTAGCGGGATTATTGTTCAATAGAATGTTTGAATCTGGCCCTCCTTTTGGCGGAAGCAAAGAAGAATATGAACTGCTTTTTACAGCTGCTTTTGACTTTTTGAAAATGAATGTTTCTGAAAATTCAATTGCACCAAGAGCAAATTCTGAATTGTTTTTCGAATTAAAAAAGAACAATCAGGTTGTTGTGAATTTATATGAATTTGATGGAATTACGTGCAGCGACTGTATGGAAACCATCACAAAAAAATTGGCAGGAATTGACTGTGTATTAAATGTAAGCATCAGCAGTAACTTTGCTGAAGTATTAATTGTCAGTAAAAATGAAATTGCAATCGAAGTATTGCAAGACGTTATTTCTTATGATGAGAAGTATAAAATAAAAAAAATAAATCCGTAAAACTAAATTCTTTTTTTCGAAAAAAATGAAAGCATTATTATTTACAAATTGGCATCTTATGCGCTGGGTTCGTCTGGTGTTTGCCTTATTTTTATTTGCTCAAGCCTATATTTTAAAAGAGTGGATGTTCATTGGTTTTGGACTATTTTTCTTCATTCAGGTCATTTTTAATTTGGGTTGTGGTTCTAATGGTTGTACTATTCCTAACAATAAATACAATAAAGATGAATAATTTCGCTACGATTATCAATTCAGACAAACCGGTCTTAGTAGACTTTTTTGCCACATGGTGCGGACCTTGCAAAATGCTCAGTCCCATTTTAAGAGAAGTAAAAGACAGCTTAGGTGATAATGTTTCCATCATCAAAATTGATGTGGACAAAAACCAGCAAATTTCAAGTCAGTATCAGGTTAGAGGCGTTCCAACGATGATTTTATTCCAAAACGGAAAACAATTATGGAGACAATCCGGTGTAGTATCCAAAGAGGAAATCATCAAAACTATTTTGGAAAAAAAGCAATAAATAACCCAAAGCATTTGCAACTTAGAAGTTACTTTTGGGAGTGATTATTGAACTTTTGGCAACACATTTTTTTTTCGAAAAAAGTGTCATCTAAGTTTTGTTTTATACTTTCAGAATTTAATTGTTATTTTTCCTAACTTAGGCTCACTATGGAAAAACCGCGCCAATATAGACTTTCAAAATCTGAATCTTTATTTGTAAGAGGACCTTTGACACGATTAAAAAATCTTTTTTTTACTTTCAAAGTCCAATACAACTTCATTAGAGCTTTTCAAAAAATGCATTTTATTGGTCCTTGTGTTACGGTTTTTGGCTCTGCCAGATTTGGTCCGGAAACAGAACATTACAAAAGTGCTGAAAAAATTGGTGCAGAAATTGCCAAATTAGGATTTACAGTAATGACAGGTGGCGGTCCAGGAGTTATGGAAGCAGCAAATAAAGGAGCGTATGAAGCAGGAGGTTATTCTGTGGGGTCAAATATTGTGCTTCCTATTGAACAAAAACCAAATCCTTATTTGCACAAATGGATTTACATTCCGTACTTTTTTGTAAGGAAAGTCATTTTAATAAAATATTCCTATGCATTCGTTGTTATGCCAGGAGGAATAGGGACGCTCGACGAATTATTTGAAGCACTGACACTGATTCAAAATAAAATAATTAATAATTTCCCCATAGTAATTTTTGATACTGAATATCACAAAGAGTTGTACCATCACATTCAAGTTATGTCACAAAATGAGAGCATCAGTCCTGAGGATATGAGCCTTTTATTTGTAACGGACTCCGTTGAGGAATTGATTGAGCATCTTAAAAAACATGCTATCAAAAAATTTGGTTTAAAAAAACAGGAGTACAAACCTCAACGGTGGTTTGGATAAAAGACTTTAATTTTTTAACCATTTAAAAAGCACCTTTTCTAAGTTGGATCGAATAATGGGTTTCGAAACATAATCATCCATTCCTGATTCTAAACACTTTTCCTTTTCACCCAGCATTATCCCTGCAGTTAAGGCAATTATGGGAATATTATTGTATTTTTTTAGCTGTTTAATTTCGGCAGTAGTTTCATAACCATTTTTATGTGGCATTTGAATGTCCATTAAAATTAAATCCAGTTTCTCTTTTTTATACAATTTAATTGCTTTTTTACCATCAGAAGCTTCTAATACTGTGCTTCCCGGAAGTATTGATTTAAGTAATGTTTTTACCAAAAGCATGTTGATTTTATTATCCTCGACAACTAATATTTTCTTGTTTGATAAATTTTTGATTGAAGGAATTTCTTCACCTACCTCAACACTATCATCAAAATCTTTTGAATCATTTTTATGATTTGATTTTTCTAATTGAACCGTGAAGAAAAACTCACTTCCTTCGCCAAAATGACTATTCAGTTCTAACTTACTGTTCATTAAAGCTAAAAGCTGGTTTGTAATAGCCAATCCTAAACCTGTTCCTCCAAATTTTCGCGTAATTGTATTATCTTCCTGTATGAAGGATTGGAATATTTTTTCATGATTTTCATCTTTTATTCCAATACCAGTATCCTTAACCAAAAATTTCAAATGACATTGATTTTCATTTTCTGAAAAAACTGCAGTAACATTTAACGCAACAGAACCTTCTTTTGTAAATTTCATCGCATTGCCAATTAAATTCACAAGAATCTGTTTCAATCGAACAGAATCAACTAAAACATAATTGGGCACCGTAGCATCAATATTTACTATTAAATCTATGTTGTTTATTTCTGCTTGGTATTTAAAAATATCGATTACATGATGAATCAGGTCAAAAAGATTAACCTGTTCAACATTCAATTCTAATTTACCGGATTCAATTTTTGAAAAATCTAAAATATTATTGATAATCTCAATTAATATTATAGCTGATTCATGAACCGTATTCATATATTCGGTCTGATTTTTATCCAGATTTGTTTTCATCAGCAAATCCGTAAAACCAATGATTCCGTTCAATGGAGTCCTAATTTCGTGACTCATATTAGTCAAAAAACTGGATTTTGCCTTATTCGCCGCTTCGGCTTGATCTCTGGCTTTAATCAATTCAATTTCTAATTTTTTTAGCTCCGTAATTTCAATAAAACTGATCACAACTTCAGCTATTTCCCCTAAATTATTAAACACAGGAAAACCATTTATCAAAAGCCATTGAATGGAATCCTTCTCGTTTTTTTTAATTCCAATTATAAAATTCTTTATAAGTTTTTTAGTATTCAGAATTTCGTTTACCGGATAATTCTCCTGAGTCAAAGGCTTGTTATCTACTTTTATGAATTCCCACTCAGGATTAAAAATCTGTTTCCCATTCATCTGATCTATGTCTAACCCTATCAATTCAGAAGCTTTAGGATTAGAAAAAATTATCGAATTGTCTTTATCATGCAAGATAATCCCAACATCAAGATTGTTTAATAATTCTCTGTACCGTTTTTCGCTTTCTCTCAGAGCGCATTCTGTCAATTTAAGTTGTGTAATATCTACAGCAGTAATTAGAGCTTCATTTCTATTTTCAAAAAGCACTGCTGTGAGGTAAACATTTATAGTAAAATTGTTCTCTAAAAACAGTTTTACTTCGCAACATTCTTTTCTATTGCTATGGAAAACATTGCTTAAGAATTCATTGAAGATTGGCTTTGTATCATCTGAAATGAAAAAACCAAATTGACTGTTTATTAATTTTGATCTGTCTTTTTGTAATAATTGGGAACCGGTAAGATTGAGTTGTGCTATTTTTCCTGAATTTGTTAGTGTAAAATAACCTGAAGGAGCAAAATCATACAATTCAGTATATTTTTGCATAGCCATTTCGGCTTCTTCTTTCGCAAGAATCAGTTCTTCTTTTTGCATCTCCAATTCTATCTGATGAACTTCTAATTCATGGATCAGTTTTAATGTTTCCACTTCTGAAAGTTTAGAATCAGTTAATGAATCTTTTTGTTGTTGCAATTCCTCTGCTTTCTGTCTCAGGATTATTTGAGCTTCTGATTTATTTCTAATATTTTCCATGAGTACTACTTTTTAAAAATACTTTTATTCTTGTTTACAATTGGAAATTATATGCTCATTACATTTTTTACACTAGAATTTCATGTATAAAAATTTGAATATTTTTTTGATTACCAATAAAATACATCGTACTAACCAGTTCAATATTGATATTTTTCTTAGTTGCCGTTTCAATTTTCATGTAACGAGAACTAAACATTTTTTTCTGACTTAATTCTATAAATTTTTCTTTGCTTAGGATATTATCTTTAAAAAAATTAACTGACCAGATTTCTTTTCCAATAAAATTCTCTTTAGAAAAGCCTGTTAAATCTGCTAAAAAAGGATTGATTGCATTTATTTTCCCGGTTTCGGCATCAACAAATAAAACACCATCATTAACCGATTCAAATAGATGTTCGTATCTGGTTTCAGTATTGACCAATGCATCTTGGACAAAAACACGATCCGAAATATCCCGAATAATACATTGAATCACTTTTTTATTGTTGACCAGATACACATTGCTTACAAACTCAACATTAATTTTTTTTCCCTTAGCTGTTTCCAGAGGTAAATTTTCATAACGGACAAACTCTTTTTTTTGCAATTCTGAAAACTTATCTTTATTGGCTACAAAATCTTTCAAAGAACCTATTTCCCAGATAGATTTTTCAATTAATTGTTCATGCGAATACTCTAAAATATCTTCCAAAAACGGATTTACGTCCATTATTTTTCCTGTTTCAAAATCAAGAATCAGAATTCCATCTTTGGCTGATTCAAATAAACGACGGTATTGATTTTCCATCTTTAGAGATTCTTCGGCAAGTTTTGCAGTTGTAATGTCAGTAAAAGTAATTACGATTCCATCAATACGATCGTCCAGCGTACGATACGGCATTATCCTTACATAATAATACCTTCCACCATCTTTTGTTACGACTTCTTTTTGAACAGAAGTCAATGTTTTAATCACTTCAAGAGAATTGCTTACCATATCAGGAAAGTTCAAATCACAGACTAAATCTGTAAAAGGTCTTCCAGTATCTGTTGGTCTTAATTTAAATATTTTGGTCACCGGATCCGTAAATCTTCGGATATTCAATTCCTTATCCAAGAAAAGAGTGGCAATTTCAGTACTGTTGAGCAGGTTTTTCATATCATTATTGGCCTGTTCAAAATCGATTAATTTACTTTGAAGTTCTGTATTAACCGTTTGCAACTCTTCATTTAAACTTTGTAATTCTTCCTTAGAAGTGGTTAGTTCTTCATTTGTAGATTGCAGTTCTTCATTAGTGGATTGTAACTCTTCATTAGTCGATTTCAATTCCTCCTGCGAGGTTTGCATCTCTTCGCGAATGCTATTCAAATCCTCATTACATCGCATCAATTCAGCTTCGAGTTCTTTCTGTTTTCCGGAAACATGTTGCTTTTTTTGTTTTGGAGAACCTATTTCAGATTCTGAATCTACAAGTACATCATTAAAAACCAATAGAATCATTCCTTTAATAGCCTCTGGACTTTCAATTTGTTGAACCGTTAGATTTACAAAGTGAAATTTTCCATCTTCCACTATTTTGATATTATCAATTTTTACAGGACTAAAACTTTCTAAAGCTTTTCGAAAAGCTCCCGGTAATTCATTTATTAAACCTTCACGCGCCATGGCATGCACATTCCAGTTGGCTTTACCGGCAACAGGCTCTAAGTATTTCCCTGTTCTTCCGGTAATGTAAATAATATCTCCTTTACTATTAACTAATACGCTTGCTGGTGAAAAACGTTGAAGTAAAATTTGGTCTGTAAGAGTTTGTATGTTTTCAACAACCTTAGTTTCTTTCATAGTATCAGTAGTTAATCTTTTTGTTTGTGGAAAGGAGCTTGGAAAGTTAGTAAATTCGGGCGCCACAGATTTTGAGGTACGTTTAAAAATTTTTAATTTAGAATCAATTACTTCAAATCCATTTATACTGCTATTTATCGTTTCTGCTGTTCCAAGTACCATTATACCACCCGGATTAAGACTATAATTAAATAGCGTTATTAATTTATTTTGCAATTGCGGTTCCATGTATATCAACATGTTACGGCAAGTTAACATATCTAGTTTTGTAAAAGGAGGATCTTTAATAATATCATGCGGTGCAAACACAATCAGTTCTCTGATGGATGTATTCACGCGATATCCTGATTTTTCAACACTAAAAAACGTACTGATTCGCTCCGGAGAAATCTCTTTTGTTATGCTGGACGGAAAAATACCTTTCCTCGCTTTTTCTATGGCAACTAAATCTAAGTCAGTCGCAAAAATCTGGAGTTTAATATTTTTTTGTTTTCTGATTTTTTCCAGAGCTTCCTCAAAAACAATAGCTAGAGAATACGCTTCCTCACCAGTGGAACAAGCCGAAACCCAAACCCGAATGGTATATCCGTTTGGTAATTCTTTCAGTAGATTTGGAATAATATCTTCTTTAAGTTTGTCCCAAACTGCGGTATCGCGAAAAAAACTTGTTACACCAATTAATAATTCTCTAAAAAGTAATTCTACCTCTTTTGGATTTTCTTGTAAAAAACGAACGTAGGATTGTATTTTATCAATTTGATGTACTCCTTTCCTTCTTTCGATGCGGCGCATCAAAGTGTTTTTTTTATACATAGAAAAATCATGTCCTGACTGTTCCCGCAGTAGAATTATAATCTTATCAATGCTACTTTTACTTTTAATAAGTATTTCTGAATCGGAATTGATTTTAGGAAAGTATTTGAGTAAAGCAATTAGTTTTGCAGGTAATTCTTCAACTGGAGCAACAACATCTGCTATAACGGCATCAATTGCATTGCTTGGCATACTATTAAATTTTGCCGAGGCTGGATCTTGAACAAGCACAATCCCATTTTTTTCTTTGATAGCTTTAAGTCCTAAGCTTCCGTCAGATCCCATTCCGGAAAGAATGATTCCTATACTTTTCTCCATACGGTCCAATGCCAATGACCTGAAAAAAACATCTACTGGCAATCGCAACCCACGAGATTCTATAGGATCAAACAAATGTAGTTTCCCATTTAATATTGATAAACTTTTATTAGGAGGAATTACATATACAGTGTTTTGTTTTACTTTGAGTGAATCCGTTGCCTGCAAAACTTTCATTGGCGTCATTCTTTGCAACAACTGAGGCATAATTCCAACATGTGTAGGATCAAGATGTTGAATAATTACAAAAGCCAAACCAGTGTTGTTTGGCATATTTTTAAAAAACAATTCTAATGCCTCAAGTCCGCCTGCTGATGCTCCAATACCAACTATTGGAAAATCACTGTTATCGGCAATAGACAAGCTTGAATTTAGTTTCAAATCAAGAATTTCGCCTTCCCCTTGGCTGATTTGATTATTTTTTATCATCTCGAAATTAGAATTTCTCTATCTTATTATTAGTTGAGTCGGATTTTTGTTTCAATAACTATACTTTTAACTTTGATTACTATTGAACGGCAGGTTTACTATTTTTTTAAATTTCACCTTTTACAAAAGTAAAAATGATTAGAAAACTTGATACAAATAACTTAGAAATCATTTTAATTTAACAATTGTTTATTCTTTTTTAAAATAAATTAAATTTTAATACCTATCGAAATTACACATTTCAATGTGTTTTGAGACTATATTATTGTTAATTAAAATATTTAACTAAAATAACCGGTAAAAGACGTTAAATATAGTAAAAAAATATTTTTTTAACAAATAAACACAAAACTAAATAGCTAAACATTCCATAAAAAAGAGGAAAACTGTATTACTTTATAGCCTTCTAAAAAAATTAAAATTCATAAAAAAAGGTGAACTTTAATGAACACCTTTTTTTAATAAATTTAAAAAATAGAATTAATTCTTAGTCAGCCATTTGTATAATACTTTTTCTAAATCCAATTGAATAATAGGCTTAGGCAAGTAATCATTCATTCCGGCTTCAAGACATTTTTCTTTATCTCCAACCATTATTCCCGCAGTGATTGCAATTATAGGAATACTTTCAGAATCTTTTAACTGTCTAATTTCGTCTGTTGCTTCATATCCATTTTTATTTGGCATTTGAATATCCATTAGAATCACATCTGGCTGCTCTTTTTTATAAAGTTCAACAGCTTCATTACCATCCTTAGCTTCCAGAATAATACAATTAGAGATAATTCTTTTGACCAATGTTTTGGCTAAAAGCATATTAATCTTATTATCTTCAACTATTAAAACTTTGTTACCGCTCAAAGTGTTTAAAGGTGTAATAGCATCCGCTTGAATCGCTCTTGCAAATAATGTATCTGCATTTTTTTTTCGGTTTGCCTTTTTGAATTTAATAACAAAGAAGAAATCACTTCCGTCACCATATTTACTGATTAATTGTAATTTACTATCCATTAAAGCCAACAACTGATTTGAAATAGCCAAACCCAATCCAGTACCACCGAATTTTCTATTGGTAGAATTATCTTCCTGAACGAAGGAATTGAATATTTTCTCGTTATTATCTGTTTTTATTCCTACTCCGGTATCTTTTACAGAAAACTTTATAGTTGACCATTTTTTATCTGAAACATCTATCTCATTAATGTCCAATCTTATCTCTCCAAAATTCGTAAACTTTATAGCATTACTCAATAAATTTACCAGTATTTGTTTCAATCGTACTGAATCAGCAAGAATATACTGTGGAACCTTGGCATCTATATCAAGTATTAAATCTATCTTCTTTTGATTTGCTTGAAATTTAAATAAATCGATGACCTGATTTGTCAATTTAAAAAGATTTACTTCTTCAATATCTAACTCTAATTTCCCGGATTCAATTTTAGAAAAATCTAAAACATCATTAACAATTTCCATCAATGATGTTGCTGATTCATTTACTGTAGTCATATATTCTGCCTGATTTTTTTTCAAATCTGACTTCATCAATAAATGAGTAAAACCAATTATACCGTTTAATGGAGTTCGTATCTCATGGCTCATATTGGCTAGGAAATCCGTTTTGGCTTTATTAGCACCTTCGGCTTGTTCTTTGGCATTTATGAGTTCCATCTCCATCAATTTTTGCTCTGTGATATCAATAAAACTGATAACAATTTCATTAATGTTACCATTAGCATCAATATCAGGAAAGCCATTGATTAAAAGCCATACAATGTCACTATTCACAGGACGATAGACTCCAAGTTTGAAATTTTTGATCGCTCGTTTGTTAGCTACAATTTGGTTTACAGGGTAATTTTCAAACTGCATTACAGAGTTATCTTCATTCAAAAAATTCCAAGTCGGATCAAAGGCCGTAATTCCCTTCATCTGATCATCGGTTAGTCCCAATAATTCTGAAGCTTTTATATTATTCACAATAATTGAAGTATCTGATGCATGAACCACAATACCTGCATCTAGATTATTTAATAAACCGCGGTATCTTTCCTCGCTTTTGAAGAGTGCAAAATCCGATTGTTTCGCATTAGTAATGTCTCGAGAAAGACATATAAAATGGATATCATGATCGATGCTTTCCTGCATAGGTGCTACAGAAAGTTCAAACCAATGCAAACCAGTTTCTAATTGTAATGAGTACTGTCTTCCTGCAGAAAATCCTTTTTCTGAAGCTTCTAGTATAGCTGACAAACATAAATTTGCGGCATCAGAAGGTAATATTTCTGTAAAGTTTTTTCCTAAAAACAGATTGGCCGGCATTGCCAATAAATCATTTCGACGAGAATGATAATTATAAATTTCACCTTTCATGTCTACTTCAAACAACAAATCTGGAATGGCGCCAAGTATAGCTTCCAGTTTTTTATGCATTTTCTTAAACTCATCATCTATTTTTTTACGTTCGCTGACATCTCTAACAATAGCAACTATTCGTCCGTCACCAATCATTTTAGCCGTAATTTCTACCGAAATAAAGGATTGATTCTTGTGAAGCATATTGCGTTCAATCAACGTTTGTTCACCGTTTATCAATTCTTTATACATAATTGGCCTAGTTACAAGTTCCTCATCTGTATATAAATCTGTTAAGTTTTTGGTACACAATTCCTCTTTTGTATATCCAAGCATAATACAGGCACTTTCGTTAACATCAAGCAAATTCCCTGAAATATCATTAATAAAAATAGCATCTGAGGCTTGTTCTATAAGACTTTTATATTTTTCTTCGCTATTAACTAATTGCTCTTTGATGTTTTTTAATTCTGTGATTTCTGTTAATGCTCCATTCAAACGAATTGCTTTTCCATATTCATCTCTGGATATAAATCCTCTATCGTAAAATATACCATAACTGCCATCACTTTTCATAAAACGAAACTCGTCAGACCATAAATTTGTGGAACCTGAATAATAATCCTCTAATTTTTTAATAACTCTATCTCTATCATCTGGATGAAGTTTAGATCGCCATAAAATCATGTTGTCAACCCCATTAGGTTCGATGCTCCCAAAACCTAAAAGGTCAATAAATGCCTTATTATTCCAACTTTCTCCGGTCAATAAATTAACTTCAAAAACAGCATCATTAGTCGCTGCAGAAATCATTTCAAATCGTTCATTAGCAATCCTGATTTTTTCTTCTGCCTTTTTTATTTCAGAAAGATCCAATCCCATTCCCAGCAAACATTTTTTTCCTTTGTACTCAATTGCATGAGAATTAATATAATACGGAATTTTATTTTTGCTCTTTGTAAATAATTCGACTTCTATTCCTGGTGATTTTTTTTCAAATACAGTCTTTATCCTTGTTCTTATTTTTTCTTTAAAATCGTCGTCATAAAAATCAACTGGTTGCATTTGAGCAATTTCTTCTGTAGTATAGCCACTAACTATCTCGAAATTTCTGTTCCATTTTACAAAACTTCCTGATTCTTCATAAAGATAAAAAACACCCGGAAGATTGTTGATTATTGTTTCCGATAGTTGTTTCTCTTTCAAAATTGCATCTTCAGCGACCTTACGTTCCGTGATATCGGTTATAGTACCAATATACCCTACAATTTCATTTCTGGTATTCTTTTCAGGAATAGCCTGACCCATAACCCAGGCAATTGAACCGTCAGGCCGAACAAATCGGTATTCTGACAATGATGTTTCTTTATTGGTTGATGCACGTTCCCATCCCGAAATCAACGTTTTTTTATCTTCTTCATGAACTGCATTAAACCAACCGTTCCCTATTGCTTCCTCAAATGATAATCCGGAAATTTGGCTCCAGTATGGATTAACATACGTAGTATAACCTGTTGCGTCCGTACGAAAGATTCCTACGGGAGAAACTTCTGTAAGTGTGTGATATCTTTGCTCACTTTCAAATATATCCTCCTCCGCTTTTTTGCGCAAAGCTTCTTTTTCAAAAATTTCTAATGCAAAAGCCACATCACCGGTAGCTTCCTCCAATAAAGCAATTTCCTCTTCGTCAAAAAAGTTTTTTTCATTTGCATAAAAAGAAAAAGCACCTATAACCTTTCCGAATTTTTTTATTGGAACTGACATTGAAGAAAAAAAGCCACGCATTAAAGCTTCTTTCCTCCAAGGCTGCATTATAGAATCGTTTTCTATATCATTACAAATGACTGATCTGCCTTCTCTCATTGCTACACCTGTCGGGCCTCTTCCTTCCGGTTTATCCTCTATTGAAATCGTTTTAATTTTAGAAAAATAACCATTATCATCTCCTGCAATCATAGCTGGTAATACATTATGAGTACTTTCGTCTATTAATCCTATCCATGCCATTCTAAACTTTCCTAAATCAACAGCAATAGTACATGCTTCTCTAAACAAGGTTTCTTGATCAGTAGTGCGAACAATCATCTGGTTTATCTGACTGATAAATAAATAAAGTCGATTGGCTTTAATAATTTTCTGTTCTGCCAAAATTCTTTCGGTAACATCTGTAATAATTCCATGGCAAATTACTGTTCCTTCCGGCTCAATCACGGGCAAAGAATTTACTTCATGCCAAACCATTCCTTTTTTTGGATGAAAATAACGGTATTCGCTTTTGAGCGGAATTAATTTTGATTTAGTTATGACAATACTTTTCATGACAAAATCTATATCCTCCGGATGAATGAGTTTAAAAATTTTATCTGCATCATTCTCAATCTCTTCAAAACCAAAACCAAATATTTCCTCAACAGCATTACTGGCATAAGGGTAACATAAGCTACCATCTTTATTTTGACGCATGGAATAGATTAATCCAGGCGAGGTTTCAGCGATTTTAGAAAACTTATCTCTTTCGGATTTAAGTAGTTCTTGTGCCTTTTTAGTCTCAGTAACGTCTCGCATATTTGTTACAATGCCTCCTACTTCAGGATCATGCAACAAATTATTAACAAACCCTTCCATCCAAATATAATGTCCCTTTTTATGCTTTACCTGAAGTGAAATAGGAAAAGGAACACCTGGAGTAGCAATAGCTTGCTCCATAAATCTATGTACATTTTCTATATGGTCCGGATGAACAAAATCGATTGCTGATGTTATTTGAAACTCATCATGAGACCAACCGGTAATTCTCTTTGCTGATTCGCTTCGAAAAAGAACATTTAACTTTTCGTCCACTAATGACACAATATCCTGATTGTTTTCTAATAAGGCTCTAAAACGTCTTTCATTTTGTGCAATTTTTTCTTCTGAATTTTTCTTTTCAGTTATATTTTTAACAAATCCAAGAAATCTGTTTTCAGAAAGTTTTACTGCATCAACAAAACACCATATCGCTTCTCCGCTCTTATGACGAATTTTTATTTCTCCTTTAATAATTCCTGTCGTTTGGAGCAATTGGAATTTATAAATTGTTTGCTCAACTTGGTCATTTAAAGATAAATCTCCAAATTTCATTTTTAAAAGCTCCTCTTCGGAATAACCGGTTAACTGAACTGCCGCTTCATTGACTTCTATATAATTTCTCTGTCCATCAATTACAAAAACTCCATCAGGAGCATTTTCTATATAATTCTTAAATTTAGCATTACTTTCTTCTTCAATCAATTGCAACTTATAATCTATTACTGCGGCTTCTTGATCTTTTATAGATTCCTCAATTTGTTTTTTTAGAGTGATATCTTGCGTATTTCCTCTTAATGCAAAAACATTTCCATTATTGTCAATCAATGGAATTACAATAGCATATATCCATTTTTTTCTATTATTTGATAAAATGACACTTTGTTCTACTTCAAATTGCTTTTTATCTGTAATGGATTGATCAATTTTATTTAGAAAAAATGCCACATCTTCTTTAGAAAAAAGATTTAAAAATTCTTGAAACAAATTTTGGTCAGGTTTCATTTCAATTTCATAGATCGAATACAATTCCTTAGACCAAATCATTTTTTTAGTTATTAAATTAAATTCCCAACTCCCCATCTTGGCAATTTTTTGGGCTTCATTTAATAATTTTTCATTCGTAATTAAATGCTCTTGATTTTTTTTTATTTCCGAAATATCTCTACCTATTCCATAAACAAATTCTTGTGTAGGAGATACCGTAATTGTCCATTGTATGGTTACAACATCCATGTTTTTGTTTACGTATCGGTTTTCAAAATTAACCGATGATTGCGATTGAGATAACAATACGACTTCCTGATTTGTTTTCTCAATATCATCCGGATGAATAAATGTTAAGATAGGATTAGTCAGTAACTCTTCCTCAGAATATCCTAATATTTTTATAAAAGCGGGATTAATCTCTTTAAAGAAACCATCAAAACCAGCAATACAGACTAAATCCTGAGATCCTTTCAGGTAGAAATCAAAATTACTATTGGATTTTTCTTTTTTTAGTAAGCGATTTATTTCTGACTCTTGGTATTGAATTTTATTGAGTAAATCGTCATAGGAAAGTTTATCTTTATTCATACTCATTAATTTCAAATAAGTGTTAAATATAACAAATTTTAATTATAAACAAAAAGGCTTTGCTTTTAAAAAATCACTCAAATGCATTCAGTACTATTGTTTTAATATAAATTATACTTTCAATTTTATTTTTCCATGATTATTTAAAAAATCTAATTGTTTCAAAATCATTACTGAAAAAATTAAAATAAATATTACCTCTAAAAAGATTAGACACAAGTAAATTTCGGCTTAATTTTTGGTGACTATTTATTCCGAATCAAGAAACTGATTTTTATTTTTTGCCCAAAAACAGTTCTTAAACATCTCGTAAAATTTATTTAACAAAAAAATAACTCACATTTGTATATACAAATAAAAAATGTGTTACATTTGTACCAACAAATTACATATATACAAATATGAAAATTGAGGAAATAATAAAATCAACTGTACCTATGGATAATTCGAAAAAAATTATTCTGAACGTTCTGTATACGCAAAACGTGATAACAGATAATTTTAATGAATTATTAAAGCCTTATGACCTATCCGGAGAACAATATAATGTTTTGCGCATATTAAGAGGCCAAAAAGGAAACCCGGCAAACATGTGCGTAATTCAAGAACGAATGTTGGCCAAGACGAGTAACACAACTCGATTAGTAGATAAATTACTGCTGAAAGATTTTGTAACTCGAAAAGTCTGCCCAGAAAACAGACGAAAAATAGAAGTTCTGATTACACAAAAAGGACTGGATGTTTTAAAAGAATTAGATCCAAAAGTAATTGCACACGAAGAGTTTTTTTCAAAAAACTTAAATGCTGAAGAAATAGATCAATTAAATCAATTATTAGAAAAATATAGAAATCAATAAATAAAACACATTATGAGTACTTTCCTAGAAAATCAAAATTGGAGATATGCAACAAAGAAATTTGATGCAACAAAAAAAATAACTACAGAAGATTTAAATACTTTAAAAGAAGCCATTCGTTTGAGTTCTTCATCTTATGGATTACAACCGTATAAAGTTATTATCGTTGAAAATCCAGAATTAAGAGCAAATCTTCAACCGGCGGCATGGGGACAATCTCAAATTGTAGAAGCATCACACTTGATCATTTTTGCAAATGAAACTAAACTTGATGAGGTAGCTATAGATGAGTATATTAAAAACATAAGCCTTACCAGAAATACTCCAATTGAAGCATTAGCAGGTTATGGTGACTTTATGAAGTCTAAAATCATTTCTCTTACAGAGGAAGAAAAAAATATTTGGACAGCAAAACAAACTTATTTAGCTTTGGGAAATCTATTGAATATAGCAGCAGAACTTAAGATTGATGCTACTCCAATGGAAGGTTTTGTGCCTGCTCAGGTTAATGAAATACTAGGGCTTGACAAGTTAGGATTGAACGCAACTCTAATCGCAACTCTAGGGTACAGACATGATGAAGACGCTACACAACATTATAAAAAAGTCAGAAAATCAAACGAAGACTTATTCATTACATTATAAATAACTAATTCAAATATTAATCTAAATTCAAATTCAAACACATGAAAAATTTAAAAACAATCGCATTGGCATTAGTAGTAGTTTTATCTACTTTATCAGTAACAGCACAAACTAAAAAAGTTGATGCTACAAAAAGTTCTATCAACTGGACTGGGAAAAAAGTAACTGGACAACATGAAGGTACAATCAATCTTAAAGATGGTGCATTAGTTTTCAAAGGAAAAAAATTAGTTGGTGGTACATTCAATGTAGACATGAATTCAATTGTAGTTACTGACTTAAAAGCAGGTCAAGGTAAAGAAAAACTAGAAGGTCACTTGAAAGCTGATGACTTTTTTGGAACTGACAAATTTGCAACAGCAACTTTAGTTTTCAAAAAATTAGTTACTAAAGCCCCTAATGCATACACTGTAACTGGAGATTTAACAATTAAAGGAATAACTAAACCAGTTACTTTTGATTTAACTACAACTGCTAATACAGCTACAACTAATGTAAAAATTGACAGAACAAAATACGATATTAAATATGGTTCTGGAAGTTTCTTTGACAGCTTAGGAGACAAAGCAATCAATGATGATTTCAATTTAGCTGTAGACTTGAAATTCTAATTTCATCTCAGAAAAAATATCTTAAAACCCTAACAAGCAATTGTTGGGGTTTAATTAAAATCAAGCCCTTGTGTAAAACAAGGGCTTTTTTTATTTAAAAATCTAACCTAAAAAACAGAATGAATTTGGTTTAGAAATAATAGAATTTTAGATTTTAACTCTTGATTTAGCAGTGATATCAAAATTACATAATAGATTCTATAGTAACATATCGTTAATATTCAATGATTATTCAGTTAACACGTACTGCCTATTTTTGAAAAATAAAAGATGCAACTTTATAATGAATACTATGTTTTTGTTCACCAAAAAACATAATGTAAATCCCAATAAACAAATATCCTTCAATATTTCATTGATAAAATTTAATTATGAAAAGAACATTACTTATTTCTATAATCTGCTTGCTAAATGGCATAACTATAAATGCCCAACAAATAAAAGGGATTATCGGGGACGCCAATTGGATGGGAAACTGGACTAATTTTAGACCTACTGCCGCAGAATATCCAGAGACTACAAACATTTTGACCGGCATTATTGATAGTGACCTAACACTGTATAAAAAAAATACTTACCGATTAATTGGGGTTGTATACATAACAAACAATGCTGTATTAACCATTGAGCCCGGAACTGTTATACGTGGTGATGTAGAAACATGCGGTACACTGGTTATATCTAAAGGTTCAAAAATAATGGCCGAAGGTGAACAAACAGATCCCATTGTTTTTACTTCTAATAGAGAAATTTCAGCCAGAAAACCAGGAGATTGGGGCGGCATTATTATAATGGGAGAAGCTCCAATAAATAGAATTGGCGGAGTCGGATTTTTGGAATTTAATTTAGATCCAATGGTAAATCATTACGGTGGACAAAATCAGGACAGCAATTCCGGTATATTAAAATATGTACGCATCGAATTCTCAGGAAGAAAACTCAATGCTCTCAAAGAGCTTAATGGGTTGTCCTTAGCAGGTGTTGGTCGAAAAACTAAATTTAATTTTATTCAAATCAGTTATTCGAATGATGATTCTTATGAATGTTATGGCGGAGATGTAAATTTTGATAATATCATTTCATTTAGGGCAACTGACGATGATTTTGATTTTACACAAGGCGCACAATGCAATATTAGCAATAGTCTCGCAATTCGTTATCCGTATTCATCCGATATTTCTGGTTCCAGATGTATTGAAATAGACTCTTTTGATAAAATTGAAAACACAGATATAAGTAAAAAACTAACCAAAATAACTGCTACAAATATTACTTTGGCAAATTTAGAAGAAAACAATCAAGGCTTGGTTCGGGAAGCTATTTACATTAAAGATAAAAGTTATTTTAGTTTAAATAACAGTGTCGTTTCAGGATTTAAAAGCTGTATTTTATTAGAAGGTAAAATAGCTAATCTCTCAGCTAATTTGTCTAAAATTAATTTACAAACTGTACTAATTAATAATTGCGATGGAGGGATTCAGAGCGAAATACCTGCTTATGATGCCGAAATAAAAAATTGGTACAGCAATAAATCCTTTTCTATTGAATATTCTAAAACAAGTCATTTGGCACTATTTAAAGAGTCCAATCCTAAAAAAACGTTTGATTTTAGAACAAAAGCAGAACCCATACTAGTCAGTGATAATTAAAGTCTAACGTGCAATCAATTTTTGAATGGTCAAATTATCATAATTTCAATAATCCTGAGATGAAGCATCCCTTTTTTCAATAAGCTTAATATGATTTTTTTGGCATTTGATTTTTCATAAATTACAACCTATAAATTTATTTAACAAAAAATCTTTAATTTTTAAGTTTTTTAACGCGTTATATTTTTGAATAATCGAAATTCATTTCTACATTTGTTGCAACAAAATAAAACATGAAAACAATTTTAAACAATACTTGGTGGTGGAACAATTTACGTCAGTCGTCGTGAACAAAGCTTCCTATAGTATTATTAAACTATAAATATAAAAGGCTTGTCATCACGACAAGCCTTTTTTTTATGCTTCATTTATTCGCTATCCAATAATATTAAAAAATTATATTTTGAAACCATACTTACTAAATACAAATTACAAACAAATCCTTGCAGATACTATTACTCCTGTGAGTGTATATCTCAAAATTCGTGATAAATTTCCCAATAGTTTATTACTGGAAAGTAGTGATTATCATGGAAATGACAACAGTTTTTCATACATCTGTTGCAACCCGATTGCTTCCATAAAAATAGAAAACGAAACCATTCATAAGACTTTTCCCGACGGCAGTTTTGAAAAAATTACAATTGATTCTACTACTGATATTCCAGCAGTAATTCAAGAATTTTCAGGTCAATTTAAATCCGAGAAAAACGATTTCAAATTCATCAATAATGGACTTTTTGGATATATTTCATATGATGCCGTTCGTTATTTCGAAAAAGTGTCTATTGCCAAAAAAGAAAATAGCAATACCATTCCCGATGTGTATTATGCTGTGTACCAAAATATAATTGCCATCAATCATTTCAAAAATCAAGCGTATATTTTCTGTCACAGTTTGGATGGAAAAAATAACATTTCAGAAATCGAACAATTATTACAATCCCGAAATATTGCTTCTTATAAATTCTTTAAAGAAGGTGAAGGTTTTTCGAATCTAACTGACGAAGAATTCAAACATAATGTGGCTTTGGCCAAAAAGCATTGCTTTAGAGGTGATGTGTTCCAATTGGTTTTATCCAGAAGGTTTACCCAAGGCTTCAAAGGCGATGAGTTTAATGTGTACAGAGCGTTGAGAAGCATCAATCCATCTCCTTACCTATTCTTTTTTGATTACGGGGATTTTAAAATATTTGGTTCTTCACCCGAAGCCCAAATTATTGTCAAAAACCGTAAAGCCGAAATTCATCCTATTGCAGGGACTTTCAAACGAACGGGTGATGATGAAAAAGACGCCATTCTTGCCAAGCAATTATCTGAGGATAAAAAAGAAAACAGTGAGCACGTGATGTTAGTAGATTTAGCCCGAAATGATTTGAGTAGAAACGGTCATAATGTCAATGTGGAGAAATATCGAGAAGTACAGTTTTTCTCGCACGTAATTCACTTGGTTTCAAAAGTTACCGGACATTTACATGAAAAAGCCTCTACAATGCAGGTTGTAGCCGATACTTTTCCAGCGGGAACATTGAGCGGTGCGCCAAAACACAGAGCAATGCAACTGATTGAAGAGTATGAAAAAACCAATAGGAATTTCTATGGTGGTGCTATCGGTTTTATGGATTTTGAAGGTAATTTTAATCACGCCATTATGATTCGAACTTTTCTGAGTAAAAATCACCAATTGCATTCTCAAGCGGGAGCCGGGATTGTTGCCAGTTCCGATGAAGAAAGCGAAATGCAGGAAGTATACAATAAGTTAAGAGCTTTGAATGCAGCTTTAGATTTAGCGGAAACAATTTAGAAAAATACTAAAGATAAAGAACATGAAAAAAATACTAGTCATAGACAATTACGATAGTTTCACTTATAATTTGGTGCATTATCTTGAAGATTTAGATTGCGAAGTAACCGTTTACAGAAACGATGAATTTGACATTGACGAAATAGCAATCTTCGACAAAATTCTTCTTTCTCCGGGACCTGGAATTCCGGATGAAGCAGGATTACTGAAAGAGGTAATCCGAAAATATGGGCCTACCAAAAGTATTTTTGGAGTATGTCTGGGACAACAAGCTATAGGCGAAGTATATGGAGGAACGCTTTCAAACTTAGATAAAGTATATCATGGTGTTGCCACCAATGTAAAAACAGCAGTAAATGATGAGCTTTTATTCGAAGGGTTAGGAAGTGAGTTTGAAGTAGGTCGTTACCATTCTTGGGTGGTAGACACCAATTTACCAGATGTTCTTGAAGCGACTTCATTCGACGAAAACGGACAGGTAATGTCGTTACGCCACAAAACGTATGATGTGCGCGGTGTACAATTTCATCCTGAAAGTGTGTTAACTCCAAACGGGAAAAAGATATTAGAAAATTGGGTGAAAAATTAGTCATAAAGTCAAATGTCATAATGTCGAAAGACTTTTAAGACCTTCAACTTTAAACTTTAAGACATATTATAAAAATGAAAAATATATTAAACAGATTAATCAATCACGAAATGCTTTCGGCGGCAGAAGCAAAAGAGGTATTGGTTAATATATCAAACGGGAGTTACAACACGAGCCAAATTGCTTCTTTTCTGACCGTTTATATGATGCGCAGCATAAGCATAGATGAACTTTCGGGTTTTCGTGAAGCCTTGTTAGAATTGTGCATCCGAGTTGATTTATCAGCTTACAATACTATTGATTTGTGCGGAACCGGTGGTGATGGAAAAGATACTTTCAATATCTCAACTTTGGCTTCATTTGTAGCTGCCGGAGCTGGAATAAAAGTAGCTAAACACGGAAATTACGGAGTATCTTCAATTTCTGGATCAAGTAATGTAATGGAGAAACTAGGAATCAAGTTCAGTAATGATACTGATTTCTTGGAAAAATGCATGGACAAAGCAGGAATTTGTGTTTTACACGCGCCATTATTTCACCCCGCTATGAAAAATGTGGGACCAATTAGAAAAGAATTGGCAGTAAAAACCTTTTTCAATATGTTGGGACCAATGGTAAATCCATCATTTCCACAAAATCAGTTGGTTGGTGTTTTCAACTTAGAACTGGCCAGAATGTATGCGTATTTGTATCAAAACACAAATACTAATTTCACTATCCTACATTCGCTTGACGGTTATGACGAAGTTTCCTTGACGGGTCCTACAAAAACAATTACCAGTTCCATGGAAGGAATGCTTCATCCGGAAGATTTTGGTGTTCGTCTTTTGCTGCAAAGCGAAATCGAAGGAGGAACAACCATCGAAGAATCGGCTCAAATGTTTACCGACATTATTTCAGGAAAAGGAAATGAAGCCCAGAATAATGTGGTTTGTGCCAATGCTGCAATGGCAATTGCTACCGTTACAAAATGTTCTCCTTTAGAAGGATTTCAAATAGCGAAAGAAAGTTTATTATCCGGAAAAGGACTTGTAGCTTTGAACAAATTGAAAGATTTAAGTAAATAAAAATAGTTTAAAGTTCAAGGCTTAAAGTTGTTGGAATTTCGAACAACTTTAAACTTGAAACAAAGAAAACTTGAAACAAAAAAATAAATGAATATTTTAGACAAAATCATAGTTGACAAAAAAAGAGAAGTGATTCTCAAGAAATCAATCATTCCGGTTTCACAATTGGAAGCTTCTGTTTTCTTTGAGAAAAAGACTATTTCTTTGAGTGATAATTTAAGAAACAGCACATCAGGAATTATTGCGGAACACAAACGCCGTTCGCCTTCTAAAGCAGAAATCAATTACAGCTTTACGGTAGAAGAAGTTACTAAAGGATATGAAAATGCTGGTGCTTGTGGAATTTCGGTTTTGACAGATGGAAAATATTTTGGTGGTTCATTAGACGACTTGCTTTTGGCAAGAGCCACTGTAAACATTCCATTATTGAGAAAGGAATTCATTGTCGATGAATACCAAATATTAGAAGCAAAAGCCCATGGAGCCGATTTAATTTTACTAATTGCAGCGGTTTTAACGAGAGAAGAAATCAAATCATTATCTGAATTTGCCAAAAATTTAGGCCTCGAAGTTTTACTGGAAGTGCACAATCAGGAAGAACTGGAAAAATCGATTATGCCCACATTAGACATGATTGGTGTGAACAATAGAAACCTAAAAACATTCGAAGTGAGTTTGGATTTCAGCAAGCAATTGGCAGCACAAATTCCAGATGATTTTGTAAAAGTTTCTGAAAGCGGAATTTCATCCATAGAAGCTATTAACGAATTAAAACCTTTTGGTTATAAAGGATTTTTAATTGGAGAAAACTTTATGAAAACGGATAATGCCGGTAAAGCAGCAACGGAATTTATATCAAAATTATAAAGATGAAACTCAAGATCTGCGGTATGAAATATCCCGATAATATTCTCGAAGTGGGCGCGCTCCTACCCGATTATATGGGATTTATTTTCTGGGAGAAATCGTCTCGATATTTTGATGGTGTGATTCCAGATTTACCAAAATCAATTAAAAAAGTAGGCGTTTTTGTAAATGCAACACAAGAAGAAATTCTTGAAAAAATAGTAAAATACGATTTGCAAGCCGTTCAATTACACGGACAGGAATCGGTTGAATTTTGTTTGGATTTGAGAGAGAATCTGAAACAAGTCCAGATTGAAATTATCAAAGTATTCTCTGTTGATGACGCTTTTGATTTTGAAGTACTCAAACCGTTTGAAGCCGTTTGTGATTATTTCCTTTTTGATACCAAAGGAAAATTACCAGGCGGAAACGGAACCACATTTGACTGGAAAGTATTAGAAAAGTACCCGTCGAGCAAACCGTTTTTCTTGAGTGGAGGAATCGGAATGGAGGAAATGGAAGCGGTGAATGAAATTTTGAAAACAAATTTACCCCTTTATGCCATTGATGTAAACAGTAAATTTGAAATAGAACCAGGATTAAAAAACATAGAATTATGTAGAGACGCACTGCAGTGCGTCTCTACAATGTGCATCTCTACAGATAACAAAATAAAAAAATAAAATTATGTCATACAACGTTAACGAAAAAGGCTATTACGGAGAATTTGGAGGCGCCTACATTCCTGAAATGTTATATCCAAATGTGGAAGAATTACGTCAACAGTATTTAAAAATAACGGCCGAACCAGAATTTCAAGCTGAGTTTGATGCGTTGCTAAAAGATTATGTAGGTCGCCCAACACCTCTTTATTTTGCAAAACGTCTATCAGAACAATACAACACCAAAATCTACTTAAAAAGAGAAGATTTATGCCACACTGGTGCGCACAAAGTCAACAACACGATTGGGCAAATTTTATTAGCCAAACGCTTGGGTAAAAAACGAATCATTGCCGAAACCGGTGCGGGTCAACATGGCGTTGCTACAGCAACCGTTTGTGCGTTAATGGGACTGGAATGCATTGTGTATATGGGTGAAATCGACATCAAACGTCAAGCGCCAAATGTAGCCCGCATGAAAATGTTAGGTGCCGAAGTTCGTCCGGCAATGTCAGGTTCAAAGACCTTAAAAGATGCCACAAACGAAGCCATTCGCGACTGGATCAACAATCCCGTTGATACCTATTACATCATCGGTTCTGTAGTTGGTCCGCATCCTTATCCGGATATGGTGGCGCGTTTCCAAAGTGTTATTTCTAAGGAAATTAAAGAACAATTACTGGAAAAAGAAGGTCGTGAAAACCCTGATTATGTGATTGCTTGCGTAGGTGGTGGTAGCAATGCAGCCGGAGCTTATTATCATTTTTTGGATGAAAAAGACGTGAATATAATTGCAGTCGAAGCAGCGGGATTAGGAGTTGACTCTGGCGAAAGTGCCGCAACTTCTGCCTTAGGAAAAGTGGGTGTCATTCACGGTAGTAAAACCCTGTTGATGCAAACTACAGATGGTCAAATAACCGAGCCGTATTCTATCTCGGCAGGACTGGATTATCCTGGAGTTGGCCCTATGCACGCTAATTTATATGCCACTGGAAGAGCGCAATTCATCTCGATTACTGATGAACAAGCCATGCAATGGGGATTAAAATTATCTAAAATGGAAGGACTTATTCCCGCTATCGAAAGTGCGCACGCCTTTGCCGTTCTGGACGAAATGAAATTCAAACCAGAGGATATTGTAGTCATCAATCTTTCCGGTCGCGGTGACAAAGATTTGAATACCTATATCGATTATTTTAAATTATAACAGAAGAATAATTTGGGCGTTACCCTCCCAAAAAAAGTCGGGTCGGGCTGTACACTATATCTTTTTTGTGGTAGAAAAAACCACAAAAAAGGATGCCGTTACTATGCCTAACGCAAATAAATAACGAGAAAAAATAATATTATGGAAAATATATTCTCTTACGGAACATTACAATCTAAAGAAATTCAAATGCAGGTTTTTAACAAGCTATTGACTGGAACACTAGACCAACTCAAAGGCTATAAACTAAAAGATCTAAAAATAGAAGAAGAATTTGGAATGGCAGATTATTTTGTAGCAACACCAAGCGAAAATCCTTCGGATGAAATAAATGGTATTGTTTTTACTGTTTCCAGTGAAGATCTAACTAAAGCAGATCAATTCGAATCTAATGCGTATAAAAGGGTTCAAATAACATTGAAATCTGGAATAGTTGCATGGATTTATCTGGAAAATTAATAATTGTAAATATAAAAACATACACCTACAAGGTCTTGAAAACCTTGCAGGACAAAAAATAAAACAATGAACAGAATAAATCAAAAATTACAAGAAGACAAAAAGATACTTTCCATCTATTTCTCTGCGGGATATCCTAACTTAAATGATACCGTACAAATCATTCAGGATTTAGAAAAAAGCGGTATTGATATGATAGAAATTGGATTGCCGTTCAGCGATCCATTGGCTGATGGACCAACGATTCAAGCCAGTTCAACCCAAGCGTTGCATAACGGAATGACCACACAAGTTTTGTTTGACCAATTAAAAGACATTCGCAAAACGGTTGCTATTCCTTTAGTCATTATGGGATATTTCAACCCAATGTTGCAATACGGAATAGAGAATTTCTGCCAGAAATGTGCCGAGATTGGCATTGATGGATTAATCATTCCTGATCTTCCGGTTGATGTATATGCCGATGAATACAAAGCCACTTTCGAAAAATATGGCTTGAAAAATATATTCTTGATTACGCCACAAACTTCTGACGAGCGTATTCGTTTTATTGACAGCGTATCTGATGGATTTATCTATATGGTAAGTTCCGCGAGTGTTACAGGATCACAAACTGGTTTTGGAAGCGTTCAAGAAGACTATTTCAAACGCATTGCCGCAATGAATCTAAAAAATCCTCAAGTAATTGGTTTTGGAATCAACAATGCTGAAACCTTCAATCAAGCTACACAATTTGCCAAAGGCGCGATTATAGGTAGTGCTTTCATTACGCATTTAACCGAAAATGGAACTGGGAAAATTGAAGAATTTGTAAAAGCGATTCGATAAACAACTTCTTTTATATAAAATCAAACGGCGTTTAAAGTTCATTTAAACGTCGTTTTTTTGTGGTTTAAACAATTATAAGTTTAGTAATTTATAAGATTATTTTTATATATTAGCGCAACTAATAAGACTTATCTTTATCAAATTTATTTCTCTATACTTGGGGTGACAGGTCGAAAAATGTCAGACCTATAGACTAGTTGGCAGATATTTTAGAAAAAAATACGCAAATGAATATTAACCAAGATAGATTTTCTGTTGACTTCGGAGAAACTAAAACAATCTGGAATTATGGAATTCCAATTATTGTTCCAGTAAATTTTTCAATTGAACAAGAAAAATACTTAAAAGCAGCTTTGACAACAATTCAATATGGAAATGTATCAGTTGATAATACCTTGAAGACTTATTTTAAAGACTTTGAAAAAAATGAAAAAATAAGATTTTCAAATTCAAAAGATAATATTAATTATAAGTATGATTCTTTAATTAATGAAATTTTAAAATTTCAAAAGCAGACATTTGAAAAAATGTCTCGAAAACTTTTAAAATATAATTTTGTAGATGATTCAGAATCAATATCATTTTGTGGGTTAATTTTTAAACGATTAATAAGTAGTTTTGACGCTTCAAGAAATCTAATAAAACAAGGTTTTTATTTTGAAACATATTCATTAATAAGACAAATGTTAGAACAAATTGCATTTGCATATAACATTTCAGGAAAAGACAATTTTGAAGAATTTATTTCACCAACTAAATGTATTAGTTCATTAAAAGACTTTTATCCATATTCAGGAAAGTTTTATGGATTATTAAGTTCAAAAACTCATATTGATAAAAGCCAAATAGAAAGATTTTTTTATGTGGACGAAAATGGAGAAGGGCAAATTATTTTGAGGTCACTTCAATATTCAATGGAAACCGCAGTAGATCTTCTAATTATTTTAGACTTATATTGTTGTGTATTTGAATATATTTTTAAAGATAAAATATCCAAATATCAATTTATAGAAAATGAAACTACATTAAATGAAAAAAGAATAACGAGAGTTTTTTACCATCAAATATTCGAAAAATATAGAACCATAAATAAATAGAAAAAACATCTGCTAACAGTTAGAGATTCGTTGCGTGCGCAGCACGAACAATGCCCCCCGCTTCGCAAAGTGTTCTTCTGAAAAATAAATTTCTCGTTAATGCTGCGCAAATGTCTCTGACTTTGCGCAATTTTAAGAACTTGCCATTAAAACAAAACGCCATAAAGTCTCTGACTTTCATCAACTTAAATTAAAAAACCCGCTGTAGTACCAGAACGTTAGCAACAAGCAAAAGAAACAACGTGTATAATCGAGAAGAAAAAATATTTTAACGAACGTTAGGTAATTAATAAATTTTACTTATATTTGCACTATGAGACCACAGAAAATTTTAGATACAGATATGATAGCCGGACTTACCAAAGTTTTTAGAGATAAAGGCTATGAAGGAACGAGTTTAAATGATTTAGCAAAAGTAACTGGATTAAAAAAAGCAAGCCTCTATCATCGATTTCCAAATGGAAAACAAGAGATGGCAGAATCTGTATTAAGAGATATAGATCAGTGGGTTGATGATAATATTTTCTTTCCTCTTTTGGACGAAAATAAATCAACAAAATTGAGATTAAAAGATTCTCTAAAAAATATTGAAATTCTTTATGATAGCGGAAAAGAAACGTGTGTTTTAAGAGCCTTTTCTATGCATAGCGGATTATCGCTATTTGAGCAACAGGTAAAATCTGGTATGGATAAATGGATTACCGCTTTTAATGCATTTGGTATTGCCTTAAAATTAACTTCCACACAATCTCAACAAAACGCTATTCAGACCTTAATAGAATTGCAAGGCAGTCTAATTGTAACAAAAGGGTTAGCTGATACAAGTATTTTTAAAAATACTTTAAAAAATATTGAAAAGCGATATTCAATAGAGTAAAAAAATTTGAATTAATAAATTAACAAACGTTCGGTAAATTATGATACAATTACATCCACTACCTCCTTTTAACAAAGAAACAGCGATACAAAAAATTCAAAAGGCAGAAGATGCTTGGAACAGCAAAGACCCAATTCAAATTTCAAAAGCATATACACTTGATACAGAATGGCGTAATCGAAATCAATTCATTAATGGAAGAAAAGAAGTACAAGATTTTCTTGCTAACAAATGGAAAAATGAATTGGATTATAAACTAAAAAAACAACTTTGGACATTTAACGACAACCGTATTGCTGTACGATTTGAGTACGAATATCGAGATAAAAATGGTCAATGGTATAGAGCTTACGGAAACGAGAATTGGGAATTTGATGAAAATGGATTAATGAAAAAAAGGTTCGCAAGCATAAATGACTTAAAAATTAAAGAAACAGAAAGAAGGTTATAAACAATTAGAATATGAAAAAAATTATCCTATTACAACTAATTATCCTATTCACATTATTTGGATGTAAAAGCAAAACAAGTAGTAAAACTATCGATAAATCAAAAAGTATGACACACAAACACCCCACATTATTTAAAACCATCGAAATTGACGGAATTAATATTGCTTACAGAGAGGCAGGAAATCCCAAAAATCCTACAATAGTGCTATTACATGGTTTTCCTTCATCTTCACATCAATACCGAAAAGTTTTATCACAGTTATCTGATGACTTTCATTTGATTGCACCAGATTATCCCTCTTTTGGAAATAGCGATTTTCCATTGGCAAGTGAATATGAATACACTTTTGATAATATTGCAAAAACTATAGATGCCTTTCTAGAAAAGAAAAAAATTGAGTCTTATGCATTAATGATACAAGATTATGGAGCACCTATTGGCTTCAGAATAGCGACAGCTCACCCAGAAAGGGTTACGGCAATAATAAATCAAAACGGAAACGCATATTTAGAAGGTTTGGGTGGTGCTTGGGCTGGAATTAGAGCGCTTTGGAAAGACCGAAATCCTGAAACCGAAAAAGCAATACTACCAGCATTTTCATTAGACGGTTTGAAATGGCAATACACACACGGAACAAGAAATGTTGAAACAATAAATCCCGACACTTGGCATTTAGATTATTTAAGAATTTCAAGACCAAATGCACATAAAGTCAATATGGATTTATTTTACGATTATCAAAACAACTTAAAACTTTATCCAAAATGGCAGCAGTATTTAAGAGATAATCAGCCACCTTTATTAATAGTTTGGGGGAAAAATGATGAGTTTTTTCCTGAAAGCGGAGCAGTTGCTTTCAAAAAAGATGTAAAGGAAATCGACTATAATATTTATGATACTGGGCATTTTGCATTAGAAGAAAATGGAGAAGAAATAATAGAAAAAATTAGAATATTTATGACGAAAGTTGGGCGGTAATTGCCAGCTCCGCAAAGTGTTCCCCGCTCCGCAAAGTGTTCTTCTGAAAAATAAATTTCTCGTTAATGCTGCGCAAATGTCTCTGACTTTGCGCAATTTTAGGAACTTGCCATTAAAACAAAACGCCATAAAGTCTCTGACTTTCATCGTCTTAAATTAAAAAAACACAAACAAGTCATTAAAATCGTTATTTTTATAGTAAAAATACGTCAAAATGAAAGAAGGCTATATAATTCGGGACCAAACTTTACCATATTATATTACGGCAACTGTTGTCGATTGGATCGATATTTTTACCAGGCAAACTTACAGAGATAGTATAATAGAATCTTTGGATTACTGCATAAAAAACAAAGGAATGATTATGTATGGTTATGTTATTATGAGCAATCACATTCATTTAATTATTCAATCGGAGGACGGGAAATTATCAGATTTGATAAGAGATTTCAAAAAATTCACTGCGAAAAACATTTTGGATAAAATCCAAGCTGTACCAGAAAGCCGAAAAGAATGGATGCTAGAACGCTTCAAACTAGCAGCAGAAAAGCATACAAGAAACAAAAATTATCAATTTTGGCAATACGGTAATCATGCAGAAGAAATTTATACAAATAAATTTATGTGGTCTAAATTAGATTACATTCATCTGAATCCAGTAAGAGCCGGTTTAGTTGAAAAGGCTTCACACTATATTTATTCCAGCGCAAGCAATTACATAAATGATTCCGGATTATTAAAAATAGAAAAAGCAGATAATCCTATAATTAATGTTTTAGATTCGAATGCTTTTGTAAAATACAATCAGCAATGAAATAGTACAAAAGTCAGAGACTTTTATGACACTACCTAATTTAAACAGATGCTGAAAATTACGCAAAGTCAGAGACATTTGCGCAGCATACATAACAAACACTTCTGCTCTACAACATGTTCTTTTAAAAAAAGTATTCAAAAGTCAGAGACTTTTATGACGCTACTAATTTAAACAGATGCTGAAAATTGCGCAAAGTCAGAGACATTTGCGCAGCATACACAACAAACACTTCTGCTCACAAAATAATCTTCTAAAAAATAAATACATTCTACAATGTGGATTGTGCAAAATTTAAAGTTTGTTTTGTACTTTTAAAACATACTCATTAACCGAAAAAACTCAAATTACAAGAATGAATTATCACTTTAGAAAAGCGGAACTATCTGAAATAGCTCCAATATGGGAAATTTTACAACAAGCTATACAACGAAGAAAAGAAGACGGGAGCAATCAATGGCAAGACGGCTATCCAAATCCGGAAGTCATACAAAAAGATATTGAAAAAGGAGAAGGATTTGTTTTGGTTGATGGAGAAACTATCATCGGTTATAGTGCGGTACTAATCAATGACGAACCTGCCTATGAGAAAATTGAAGGAGAGTGGCTAACGAATGGTGATTTTGTAGTACTGCACCGCGTTGCTATTTCTGAAAAGTACTTGGGTAAAGGCTTGGCAAAAATGATTCTCAAATACATAGAAGAATTTGCGGTAAGCAACAACATTTACAGCATAAAAGCAGACACCAATTTTGACAATATCGCCATGATGAAAATTTTTGAAAGTTCGGGTTATACGTACTGTGGCGAAGTATATTTTAGAGGAAGTCCTAGAAAAGCATACGAAAAAGTCTTAGCGAAACTGGACTAATTGAAATTTTGAAAACTTAAGGTGACAATAAAAAAAACCGCAAATTCGCAGATAAAAATAGTTGGTAACTGTTTCTATACTGTGCGAATTTGCGGTGTTTTTTTTGATAACAACTTATCTTAAACTGCAACTTCTTCTTCTGGAACCGTTTCAAATTCCATGTGATCCACAATTTCTACTGCTGCTTCCGGTTTAGAACCTTTAAGCGCATTGAATCGTTCTAATTGTTCCAGTTCCCCTTCTTCCCCACTGAAATAAGGAAAAACATCCATAATAGGTGATTCCGAAATAGCAGGAATGGTATAATCGCCCATCGTGCCTTTCATTACACTAGTGGTGTTATCATAGGCCTCTTTTACATCATTAGCCTGCACTAATAAATACATATTGGTCTTGCGCTCTTTACCGCTTTCTTCGTCATACGCCAATAATGAAACTTTAGATCTAAACCAACGATCCGCATTTTCGAAAGGATGAATCTCTGCATAATTGGCCACTTTTATATTCGTGATTTTGAATTCTTCACTGATATACGCCGACATTTCTTCATTGATTCTGCTTTCGGCTTCTGTGTAGGATAACGCGTCTACCAAATACGGTTCTGTCGTAATCTTTTGTCCGCCAGTTTCATCCGTTTTTCTATATTTTACCTTGCATTCGTACCAAATTGTGCTCATCTCTTTTTTTTAAGGATGTCAAAGATAGATTTTAGAGGTTAAAAAAAGTAGCATTCCTAAAATAGATATTCACAATTTCGGAAGAAGATTAGTGTTGTTATAAACTTTATTCTGGCCCTATATAAAATGTTAAAACAATGTTAAATAAAAACTAAACAGTTGTTTAAATTAAACACTTGTTTAGTTTTGTTTTTTGAAAAAATTAGATTCCATTGAAAAGTAATTTTAACGACAAACAAATTCAAATTCTTGAGGTTGCAGAAACACTTTTTGCAGAGAAAGGATTTGACGGTACTTCCATCCGAAACATAGCAAAAGTGGCAAAAATCAACATTGCCATGGTTTCCTACTACTTTGGTTCCAAAGAGCGATTACTGGAATCGCTTATAGTTTACAGAACTTCAGATCTTAAAAACCAATTAGACAATTTATTGCAGGAAGATCTGGAACCTATTGAAAAAATCAATAAGCTGATTGAACTGTACATCAATAGAATCAATAGCAACCGAGGAATATATAGAATTTTACACTTCGAATTTACCTCCAAAAAGAGAGAACAAAATCTCCAAGCTTTTTCTGAATTAAAAAAAGGAAATTTAAAATCCCTTGAAACCATTATCGAGGAAGGCCAGAAAAAAGGCATTTTCAGAAAAGACGTTATTATTCCGCTTATCACACCTACCATTCTTGGGACTTTCTTTCATTTTCACATGAATAAACCTTTCTTCGAAAATTTATTAAACTTGAAAACCGAAGATTTATACAACAATTACATCAAAACCAATTTGACAAAGCACATTCAACAAACTATAAAAGCACTTCTGATTTATGAAAGTTAGTCAACTCATGCTCTTTGGGATTTTCTTTATTGGAATTTCATCCGTAGCAGCACAAGAAAAAACAAGTTTAACATTGAACGAAGCCATTAATTTGGCTTGGACCAAGAGCAATGAAGTTACTCTGGCCAATACAAAAGTGAAAACTAAAAAGTACGAGCTGCAATCCACAAAAAACAATCAATATCCTGATTTGAAACTATCTGGTCAATACCAAAGATTGGCGAATGCATCGGTAGATTTTAAAATAAATCAAAATAATTCCGGTTCACAAGAACCGCTTCCTATAGTAAATCAATTGATGATTGGACAGTTGAACGCCAGTGTTCCTGTATTTTCTGGTTTTAAAATCCAAAACAGTATCAAGGTTTATGAGAATCTTTATGAAGCTGAAATGGCAACAGCATCACAAACCAAAGAAGAAATCGCTTTGCGCGTAATTGATTATTATGCTGGTTTGTACAAAGCGCAAAAAACAATTGAACTGCTGAAAGAAAATCAAAAAAGTGCACAACAACGTGTAACTGATTTTATTGAGCTCGAAAAAAATGGAATTATTCCTAAAAACGACCTTTTAAAATCACAATTACAAGCCTCTAAAATTCAATTGTCATTAGACGAGACGAATAATAATTTGAAAATTATCAACTTTTATTTGGTAACGCTTTTAAAATTAAATCCAGATACCAAACTAGAGATTCGTGAAAGTGATTTTGCCGATTTCCAAATGACGAATGTCCCAACAAATGAGTTGCCGGCATTAGAAAATCGTAAAGATTTAGAAGCAATTCGGTTTCAGGGAAAAGCAAGCGAAGCCAATATCAAAATAGCTAAAGGTTCCTATTATCCTGCAATTGCAATCATTGGCGGTTATACTACATTAGACTTAAGCAATGTCATCACCGTACAAAATGCGATGAATATTGGCGTGGGTATTTCCTATGACTTAAGCGCCATTCTTAAAAATGGAACATTGGTAAAACTGGCTGAAAATAAATTCCTTGAAGTACAAAATTCGGAAGCTATATTAACGGATTATATTAAAGTTCAGGTTCAAAAAGCAATTGAAGATTACGATTTGGCTTTGAAACAAAATGTAGTTTACGGACAAGCAGTAGAACAATCTTCGGAAAATTACCGAATCATAAAAGACAAATATGACAACGGACTTTCGGATACGAATGATTTACTGGAAGCTGATGTAGAGCAACTAAGTTCAAAAATCAATAAAGCATTGGCGCAAGCAAATACCATTCAAAAATACTACGAGTTACTGTCGGTAACTGGACAATTATCTCAAACCTTTACTATTTCAAAAAACTAATCATACCTACCATGGAAAAGAAAAAAACAAATACAAAATTTATTATTATCCTAGTGGCTTTGGTAGTTTTAGGTGGAACTTACGGAACTTATAAATACATGCATTCCTTGGCGCACGAAGAAACAGACGATGCGCAAATTGAAAAAAATATGAATCCTATTATTCCAAGAGTTTCAGGATATGTGGATAAAGTGTACATCAAAGACAATGATTTTGTAAAGAAAGGCGATACCCTTTTTACTATCGATAAAAGAGATTACCAACTGAAAATTGAAGAAGCTAATGCTGCAATGGTTGGCGCTGAAGGCAGTTTTGAAGTTTCTAAAGCGGATATTGGAAGTGCTTTGGCTAACATTTCAGTTTCTGATGCTAATGTGCAATCAGCGGGTGGAAATATCGAATCGGCAAAAATCAGATTGGATCGTATTACGAGTGATTACAACAGATATAACAATTTATACAAAAGTCATTCGATTACAAAACAACAATACGAGCAAGCTCTGGCTGCAAAATTGGAAGCAGAAAGCCAAGTACGCGTTTTACAACAACAACAAAGAGCGAGTGCTTTTCAAAAATCAGTAATTGTAGCTAAATCTAAAGTTTCAGACAAACAAACGGAAGTGGCTGCTGCCAATATCAAAAGAGCTAAAGCATTACTTGATGCAGCAAAATTAAATTTGACTTACACCGCTGTAACAGCTGCGATTGATGGTCAGGTTTCTAAAATTGACATTCAACCGGGACAATTAGTGCAACCGGGACAATCGTTATTTTATATTATCAATAACAAAGAAGCTTGGGTAATTGCTAATTTCAAAGAAACGCAATTGAACAAAATGGTAATTGGTCAAAAAGTTACCGTAAAAGTGGATGCGTATCCCGGTTACGATTTCCAGGGTTCAATCACTTCGTTCTCACCTGCTACAGGTTCTCGTTTTTCATTACTTCCTCCTGATAATGCTACAGGAAACTTTGTGAAAACAATCCAAAGATTGCCCGTTAAAATAAGTTTGAACACATCCAATGATCCTGAGAAAATAAAATTACTTCGCCCGGGAATGAACGTGGATGTAGATGTACATTTAAAATAAATTCACCCTTTTGGTGATTTCCAAAATGGTAAAAATGGCAATATTTTTAAGAAAATGATAGTTTACACTTTAGTATAAAATGGTACAAACAGGAGAAGATGATTTAGTAGAATATGGCTTTAGAAGAGTCATAATTACGATTACAGCCGTTCTTTGTGCTATGCTTGAAATTGTAGATACTACAATCGTAAATGTGGCATTAAACAATATGCGAGGCAGCCTTGGTGCGTCACTTACTGATGTGGCCTGGGTAATCACAGCTTATGCTATTGCAAATGTGATTGTGATTCCTATGACGAGTTGGTTGTCACAACAATTTGGACGTCGGAATTATTTTGCGGTTTCCATCATTATTTTCACAGTCGCTTCCTTTTTATGTGGTAATGCCAATAATATTTGGGAATTAGTTGCTTTTAGATTCATTCAAGGATTAGGCGGTGGCGCTTTATTAGTAACTGCGCAAACCATAATTACCGAAAGTTATCCTGTTGCCAAAAGAGGAATGGCGCAAGCTATTTACGGAATGGGAGTTATTGTAGGACCTACTCTTGGACCGCCTTTGGGAGGTTATATTGTAGATCATTTTTCATGGCCGTATATCTTTTATATCAACATTCCTATCGGAATTATAGCTACTTTATTGACTTTATCTTTTGTAAAAAGTCCTAAATATGGTGACAAACTAAAAGCCAGTCAGGTCGATTGGTGGGGAATCTTTCTCTTAACGGCTTTTATTGGGTCGTTACAATATGTTTTGGAACACGGTCAGCAAGACGATTGGTTCAATAATAGTACGATTGTATTGTTATCTGTTATTTCAGTTTTTGGTTTATTGCTCTTTATTTGGAGAGAACTCACTTATAAACATCCCATCGTAAACTTAAGGGTTTTAAAAGATACCAACTTGAGAATAGGAACCATTATGTGTTTTATTCTAGGTTTCGGATTGTACGGTTCTACCTTTATCATTCCTATTTACACCCAATCCGTTTTAGGTTGGAGTGCTTTGGATGCCGGTTTGTTGTTAATTCCAAGTTCCATTACGACCGGGATTATGATGCCATTCATTGGTAAAATGATTCAGCGTGGTGTACCGCAAGCGTATATGGTAGCTGCTGGGTTTTTGTTGTTTTTCTTTTTTACGTATTGGATGCAACAAGTTATCACACCAGATTCTGGAGAAGAACATTTATATTGGCCGTTGATATTAAGAGGAATTGGATTGGGATTGTTATTTGTTCCTATTTCTACACTTTCATTGTCCACTTTAAAAGGAAAAAGTATTGGTGAAGGAGCTGCTTTTACGGGAATGATGCGACAATTGGGTGGTTCTTTTGGTATTGCCATTATCACCACTTTTATTGCCCGATTCAATCAGGAACACCGTGTAAATCTTATTTCGCATCTTAATGTGACTTCTTATGAAGTACAAAAAACGGTGCAACAACTGAAAATGGGATTCATGTCCAAAGGCTATTCTGAGAATGAAGCTTTGGCAAAAGCCTACAAAGCCATTGAATACAAAGTAATGGTACAAAGCTCTGTACTCTCTTATATGGACATCTTTTTATACTTAGGCGCGTTATTTTTATTTTGTATTCCTTTTATACTTTTGATAAAAAAAGGGAAAAACAAAATCAATCCTGCCGATGCAATGCATTAAAATCCAAACATAAAAAAACGCCGTTATCATTATGAGAACGGCGTTTTTTTTTATTTGTTAAAATATATTAGCGGGTAAAAACCAAATGATTTCCTTCCGATAAATTAGCGTCAAATTGATAGCCATCGTAATTGAAACCTTTTAAATCATCTATCGTTTGAGCGTTGGTATCAATAATATAACGCACCATCATACCCCTCGCCTTTTTGGCAAAAAAACTGATTATTTTAAGTTTTCCATTTTTATAATCTTTGAACTCCGGAGTAATTACAGGAACTTTCAACGCCTTAACATCAATTGCCGAAAAATATTCATTACTCGCCAAATTGACAAATAACTCGCCCTTTTCAAGCTCTTTATTTAATGCTTTAGTAACAATTGGTTTCCAAAACTCATATAAGTTTTTGCTTTCGCCAATGGGTAATTTGGTTCCCATTTCCAGTCGATATGCTTGAATCAAGTCCAATGGTTTTAGCAAGCCATACAAACCGGATAATATTTTCAAACGATCTTGTAAAGCTTCTATCTTTTTTTCAGGAATCGAATACGCGTCTAATCCAATGTAGACATCACCATCAAAAGCATACACTGCCGGACGTGCATTTGAAGTTGTAAAAGGTGTTTTCCAATCTTGATTTCGCTTCCAGTTCAAATCAGCCAGTTTATCTGAAATACTCATTAAATCCGATAAATCAGTAGGCTTTTTTTCTTTTAAAACTTTGTGAACTTGTCGCGATTCTTTTAAAAATAAAGGTTCGGTGTGCAATTGAGTGGGTAACTCTTTTTCAAAATTTAAAGACTTGGCTGGCGATATTACAATTTTCATACACAATGCTCTTTCGAGCTCTTTTTATTAATTCTTTCAAAAGTACTAATTGAAATCAAGAAATCAAGAATCTTTAAATTGATTTGTTTAATAGTGCCATAGATAATGAAAATTGTTCCCTAATTTAATTATTTTTGAGTTGTAAATAAACCAAACAACCTTTCTTTAGCTATGAACCCAATTGAAATTAAAAAAGCAACATTATCCGATTTGGAAACAATTCAAAAGATAAGTATCCAAACTTTTATAGAGACTTTTGCTGCTGTAAATACACCCGAAAATATTGCCAATTATATAAAAGACAGCTTAAATACGGAACAATTAACGGCTGAATTGAACAATGCTAATTCTCAGTTTTATGTAGCGTATTCGAATACAGAAGCTGTTGGATATTTAAAAATAAACTTTGGTGATGCTCAAACTGAAACCATTAACAAAAATGCTTTAGAAGTACAACGGATTTATGTTTTGCAAACTTTTCATGGAAAAAACATTGGTCAGCTGTTGCTTGACGAAGTAAAAAATATTGCACAAAGTACTAACGTTGAATATATTTGGCTGGGTGTCTGGGAAGAAAATCACAGAGCACTTCGATTTTATGCTAAAAATGGATTTGTTGTATTTGACAAACACGTTTTTACATTAGGAAATGACGAACAAACCGACTTGTTGATGCAACTTTTAATCAAATAATGATGAGTACAACTTTATCCCCTGAAACTGAAAAGCCAGTCCGAATCCTGAATGCTGCAGTAATCGTGGCCGCACTGGGTTATTTTGTTGATATCTATGACTTATTGCTTTTTGGAATCGTTCGTACCGACAGTCTAAAAGATTTAGGAATAACCGGTGATGCCATCAGGAATCAGGGAGAATTTTTGATTAGTATGCAAATGTTCGGGATGCTTTTTGGCGGTATTCTTTGGGGAATTTTAGGTGATAAAAAAGGACGAATTTCAGTTTTATTTGGTTCTATCTTAATTTATTCGGTGGCCAATATTGCTAACGGAATGGTGACCACCGTTGATGGATATGCGTTCTGGAGATTGATAGCGGGAATTGGTCTTGCAGGAGAATTAGGCGCCGGAATTACTTTGGTAACAGAATCTTTGCCCAAAGAAAAACGAGGTTACGGAACTATGATTGTAGCATCTGTAGGTGTTTCGGGTGCGGTGGTAGCTTATTTAGTCTATCAGATTTTTCAGGATTGGCGTTTGTGTTATTACGCTGGTGGCGTTTTAGGTCTTCTTTTATTATTCTTACGAATTAGTATTTCTGAATCGGGTATGTTCAAAAAAGTACAGGAAAGCGACGAGAAAAAAGGCGACTTCCTTTCATTATTTACCGATAAAAAACGTTTTTCAAAATACATCCAATGTATTCTTATCGGAATTCCGTTGTGGTTTTTAGTTGGCGTATTGATTACTTTCTCCCCAGAATTTGCCAAAGCATTAGGCGTTCAAGGCTTCGAAACGATTGCCGCAGGAAAAGCAATCGCTTGGTGTTACGGCGGATTGGTTTTTGGAGACATTGCCAGCGGATTATTAAGTCAGTGGCTGAAAAGTCGAAAAAAAGTAATGTACTTGTTTCTGACTTTTAATCTGATTATGGTTTTTATTTTCCTAAATGCTTTTGGAATTTCAGTATCCACTTTTTATCTCCTTTGTTTTATAATGGGCTTCTCCGTAGGATATTGGGTCTTGTTTGTCACTATTGCAGCAGAGCAGTTTGGAACAAATATTCGTGCAACAGTAACTACAACGGTTCCAAATTTTGTTCGGGGTTCGTTGCCACTGATTATTATTATTTATGGCTTTTTCAGAGACACTGTTTTTGAAGGCGACATCTTAAAATCGGCAATGATTGTTGGAACACTATTATCGGTAATTTCAATTTTGGCACTTTGGAAACTAAAAGAAACCTTCCATACGGATTTAAATTATTCCGAAAACGAAACCCAACCTTTCGTGTAGCTTTCTTATTTTTAAATCTAAAATGAAATGGAATATATCATCATTTGTCTTGCTGCATTAATAGGTTCCGGTTTGACATTATTTTCCGGATTTGGTCTTGGAACGCTACTTGTTCCAGTCTTTGGACTATTTTTTCCTATCGAAATGGCTATTTTACTTACTGCAATAGTACATTTTCTAAACAATCTTTTTAAATTGTTTTTATTGGGTAAAAGTGCTAATCTAAATGTTGTTTTACGCTTTGGTATTCCTGCAATTATTTTTGCAATTCTTGGCGCTTATGTGCTTTCCTTATTGACAGATATGCAACCGCTAACGGATTATCAAATAGGAAATCACACTTTTGAAATTATGCCAATCAAACTGATTATTGGAATTGTGCTGCTGTTTTTCTCTCTATTTGAAGTCGTTCCTAGTTTGACCAACTTACAGTTTGACAAGAAATACCTTCCTATAGGAGGAATTTTGAGTGGTTTTTTTGGTGGTCTTTCCGGGAATCAAGGTGCTTTGAGAGCTGCTTTTTTAATAAGAGCCAATTTATCCAAACAATCCTTCATTGCAACCGGCGTAGTAATCGCTTGTTTAGTGGACATTTCCAGACTAACCGTTTATTCCAAACAAATACTGAACAATCAAACTCAATTTGATTACACTTTACTGATTCTAGCAACACTTTCGGCATTTATTGGAGCATATTTTGGCAATAAATTACTAAAAAAAGTTACGCTAACAACCATTCAGAATATAGTGACTTTCATGCTTATCCTATTTGCCGTTTTGTTGATTATGGGAATTATCTAATCCTAAAAAATGATTTTTGCCAATCAATCCGTTTACTAATTTAAGAATGAAAATAAAATAGCTATGACTAATTTCACTGACAATAATAAAGGTAATGCTGTTGACAACTATTTAATTAACTTACCCGAAGAACAAAGAGTTACTTTAGAAAACTTACGAAAAATCATTAAAACAACAGCGCCAGAAGCGGAAGAATTCATTAGTTATAAAATGCCTGCTTATAAATTTCATGGCATGTTATGTAGCTTTGCGGCATTCAAAAATCATTGTAGTTTTTATCCTTGGAATGCAACCACTGTTGAACAATTTAAAGATGAATTAAAAGATTTCAGTTTAGCCAGCGGTACCATCCGTTTTACTACTGAAAAACCAATTCCTGAAGCACTTTTAAAAAAAATCATTCAAGCGAGAATGAATGATAATTTAAACAAGTCTAAAAAAATAAAGGAATAACAACAAATCTTAAAGACTAATCGGCAACAATTTTATAAGTAGGATCTTCTAGAATATTTACTTCAATTACGGTATCAGCATTTTTCAATAACGTTCTGCAATCAGCACTTAAATATCGTAAATGAACTGTTTTATTGAGCTTGGCATACCGTTCCGTAATTTTATTCACGGCATCAATCGCACTCATATCGGTAATTTTACTTTCTTTAAAATCAATAATAACTTCATTTGGGTCATTTGCAACATCAAATTTTTCTAAAAAAGCAGTTGTCGATCCAAAAAATAAAGGACCATATATTTCATAATGCTTCACTCCTTTTTCATCCATATATTTCTTAGCCCGAATTCTTTTGGCACTTTCCCAAGCAAAAACCAAAGCAGAAATAATTACTCCAATTAAAACGGCTAAAGCCAAATTATGCAATACAACAGTTATCAATGCAACCAATACTCCAACAAAAATATCGTGCTTTGGCATTTTATTGATGATTCTAAAACTCGCCCATTCAAATGTTCCAATTGCCACCATGATCATCACGCCAACCAAAGCCGCCATAGGTAATTGCTCAATTATTGGAGCACCAAATAAAATAATTCCTAATATCGTCAACGCAGCAATAATTCCCGACAATCGCGCTCTGGAACCAGCCGAAAGATTCACTAAAGTTTGAGCAATCATAGGACAACCGCCCATCCCGAAGAAAAAACCATTCAAAATATTCGCACTTCCTTGTGCAATGCATTCTCGATTTCCGTTTCCTTTTGTCTCCGTAATTTCGTCCACAAGATTCAATGTCAATAAGCCTTCCGTTAATCCAACGGAAGCCATGATTAAAGCGTACGGAAATATAATTTGCAGCGTTTCAAAATTTATTGGAATATTCGGAATATGAAATGGCGGAAAACCACCACTTACTGAAGCAATATCACGTACGGTTTTGGTCTCGATTCCAAAGAAAAAAACCAATGCAAAAACCACAATAATTGCCACTAATGACGCTGGAACTGCTTTGGTAACTTTTGGAAAAAAAAATACAATCCCTATTGTCAACGCAACTAAACCCAGCATAATCAACATGGGACTTCCAGAAAGCCACTCGCTTTTTCCGTTGACAATGGTTTTGAATTGTTCCAATTGTGACATAAAAATAACAACCGCTAATCCATTCACAAATCCAAACATTACGGGTTGCGGCACTAAACGGATGAATTTTCCGAGTTTAAAAACGCCCACTAAAATTTGTAAAATCCCCGCTAAAGCAACTGCTGCAAAAACATATTCTAACCCATTTGATTTCATTAAAGCGATTAAAACAATCACGGTTGCTCCTGCTCCTCCAGAAACCATTCCGGGTCTACCTCCCAATATTGCGGTAACCAGCCCCATTATAAAAGCGGCATATAAACCTACTAATGGCGGAAATCCAGCCAATATCGCAAAAGAAAGCGACTCTGGAATCATAGTCATGGCGACAGTTAATCCTGCTAAGATTTCTGTTTTATAATCAACAACTTGCTTAAAATCAAATAATTTAAAATATTTTTTCATGCTTTAGATAAGTGGGTAAATCAATAGTGGTATTGGAATTTCTAAAATAAAAATCCCGATAGAAGTCAATAAAAATAATACAAAACTGTATCAATAAATTGGTGCAATAGGATTAAATCCAAGTAGTATGACTAAGAAAAAAAATCAAACTCCTTTTTCAGAGAGTGGCAAAAATAAAACTTTTTATTCGATGTGTAAAATAGAAATCGGAATTGCGTAAATTTGGCAAAAATTTACCTTTACTTGAAATGTTCCTTAAAATTTATGATTTTGTACCCTAAATAAGTAGCATAAATTATAATAAATTGATTTTGAAACTCATACATTGGTTAAAAAATACTCACTTATTAATTGAAAGATTTAGCAAACCACCCTTTCGATAAAAATTTAAAACATGAAATTAATATATATTTTCCTTTTTATAACAGTATTGAGTAGTGCTTATTCTCAAGCTCCAAATGACTATTTTGAAAAGATTAGAAACAACGAAGCGGAACTAACCGCTTTCTTTTCCCAAATGCCAAAAGGAGGTGATTTACACCACCATTATTCTGGTTCTATTTATGCCGAGCCGTTATTACAACACGCTATTGCTGATGATTTTTATCTCAATACCGAAACGATGGATGTTCTAAAAGAAAGACCTTCAAACGGAAACTGGGAACAATTTTCGACATTAAAAAGCAACGGAACATTAGACGCTTACAAACAAAAAATCATGCAAAAATGGTCTGTAAAAGACTATAATTATGTGGATTACCCATCCGATAAGTTGTTTTTTGAATCCTTTATGAAGTTTGAACCGGCCATCAAAGGGAATTTTGGACAAGGTTTATTGGAACTAAAAAACAGAGCAATTTCAGAAAATGTAAGTTATATTGAAACGCAATTATCTACGATTCCAACTACGATGATTACCGATGATTTGACACAATTCAATTCCAGATTGCGAAAATTGGCTTTGGCAAAAGATGAAAAAGCCATTACTAAGTCGCTTGATTTGTTATACAATTCATTCCTGAAAAAAGATGCTGAGTCCTATGCCACAGCGTTCAACACAAATTTTGTAGCTAAGCTTCACAAAGACCTTAAAATTGATGATAAACAATTTACGATGCGGTATCAAAATTTTGTATTGCGATTCATGGAACCAGTAGATTTATTTAAAAATCTGGTAATCGCATTCATTTCGGCCGATGAAAGTCCGCTGATGGCGGGAGTTAACATTGTTTCTCCGGAAGATGGTGAAACCTCGATGAAAGATTATTGGTTGCACATGATGATGTTTAAATACTGTCATTCCCGTTATCCAAATGTGAAATACACGATGCATGCTGGCGAGCTGACTCTTGGATTGGTGCAACCGGAAGAGCTGACGTGGCACATTGGCGCAGCCGTTTATACCGCAGGAGCTAACCGTATTGGTCACGGAGTAGCTATGGCGTACGAGAAAGATTCCTATAATTTATTGCGCTACATGGCGAAGAAAAGCATTCCTATCGAAATCAACTTAGTGAGTAACGAGTTCATTTTGAAAGTGAAAGAAAGCCGTCACCCGTTGACCTTGTATAAAGAATTTGGCGTTCCCATCGTAATCAGCACAGATGATGCGGGGATTTTGCGTACCAATATGACTGAGCAATATGTTTTGTTAGCCAAAAGATACAAAGACGTTTCGTATACGGATATCAAGCAATTTGTTTACAACAGTATTAATTACAGTTTTATAAAAGAGACTTCCGTAAAAAAGCAATTGCTTAAAGATTTAGACATCCGATTTAAGGCTTTCGAAGCTAATTTTCCAATGAAATAAGTCATTTACAATGAACTGATTGAAATTTTTTCTTTCTAAAAAAAAGTCCCATATTGGGGCTTTTTTTATGCTTTTGAATTATTTTTTTCTTATATTTGACACTACCTACTTGATTTACAAACTATTAAATGCAAAATGTTTGTAAATGGCATTTCTTTATTTTAATTGTTTACTAACATGATAAATTATTGAAAAATGAGTAGATCTTTAATCTGGTATTTCCGAAGACATCCCTTATTGTACAAAATACGGTTTAGTTTACTTTCTAAAAAAGTCACTTTTGATAGGATTGAAAGTTTTTGTTACAATAACTTAAACAAGACTACTGAAATTCCCGAAATTTATTTTGAACTAAATCCGTTAATTTTTGGGAAGAATGAAACTGCAATAAGCGATCTTGATAAAGCAAAACAAATAGCCGTTTGGTTGAGAAACTATATAAAAGGTGGTCCCGGATTAGGTAAATCCTCCGATTCAACCTTAAGAAAAATGATAAATGGCGAAGGTGGCGTTTGCAGTGATTTTTCTCAAGTCTATAATAACTTCTGTGTCATAAACGATTTAAAAGTAAAAGAATGGGGATTAAAAATAGCGTCAGACGACCCATGTATTAAAGGTGGACATGCTTTTAATGAAATCTATTCCAAGGAATTAAAAAAATGGATTTTAATTGATGTTTCTAAATCAATACTTTTTTATTCCACAAATAAAACCGTTCCGCTCTCTGTTTTTGATCTTATCCATTTAAAAAAGGAAAACCAAGAAATTTACTTTTCCAGTTTTAACGAAAAAAATATGATGGACAATAAAAGGATAACCAATTTATATCTTACATCTAATTCTTCTCCTTTTGTGATTACAAATTATCACAATAAAACCTATGATTCTTATCTAAATACACTAAAATTCATGCCAGTAGCTTTCATTCATGGCTTGCTGTTTCTTATTGGAAAAAGTTATTTTTTTGAGTTTCCTGTCCATTAATAAATATATTGCATCACTTATCTCAAGTTATAGCAATAAAAAATCCGCTCGAAAGCGGATTCTTCATTATAATAGGATACTAAATCGTATTATTTTGGATTTAATATCAAGTCGATTCTTTTAATCGCATCTTCATAATGGTATTTCGTTTCTGCATTTACAGCTTTGGTTTTAGCAACTGATAAAGTAGCTTTTAAAGTTGTCAATTCGCCTCTAACCAATCCTCTCACATCTGATTGCGCCACATTATAATAGTCAGAAGGACGACCTGATTTAATTTCTTCTTTCATCAGGTAACTCATTCTTTCTATATAAGCACGCTGTAAATTTCTTCTGTAAATAGTCACATTCGAACCTAAACCGGCTTCTTTCCAAATTCCTCTTCGCATATCACCCAATAAATCCAACGCTTTATAATTAGCAGTACCCATTATTTCGGCATCCATCAATCGGCCAATGCGCTCAAAACTCATTACACTATTCAAATGTCTGGCTTGTAAATTTCTAAAACGCTCTGTGTAACCGGAGTAATCAATATTTTTCAATGTGCTCACATTTACCAACCATGTTGGAGATGCAAAAGCATTGGCCTGCAACCATTGCATTGCTTCTTGTTGCTTTGCTTTTGGTACAATATCGTAAATACTTCCTTTTTGGTTTGGCTTTTTAGTAGCTTCATAAACACCTCCAACATTGGTCACCACATGCCCTACATACCTGCTCCATACATCCATCATCTCTTTGTACAACTCATCTAAATCCTCGTAATTGTTAGTCACATCACTCGTCCATTCTGGTAAATGTGCCGCTACATATTGCAAGTTTTTAAGTCCGTAAGTACCCGCTTTCATTGAATTATTCCCAATATCTTCCGTTTGTGAAGACGGGTCAAAACTACTGCTTTGTTTCCCGAATTTGTAAATAGGATTTCCAGCTTTTTCCATAATCCATTTGTCTAATGTAGGCACTTCAACTTCTGGTGAAGTCGCATTTGGAATAACTCTGTATCCCCAATTAGTAGCATAATGATCGTAAGGTCCCATTTGGCGTATAAAACGAACGTTTTTATCTCCAGGTTGTGCGATGTAATTAAAACGGGCATAATCCATCAAACTGGCTGCGATTCCGTTTTTCTGTGTAAAATCACCATTTCTATAATTTTCAGTGTCATAAGCGCAACTTGCACCCATATTATGAGGAAAACCAAGAGCATGACCTACTTCGTGAGCGATAACCATACGCATCATTTCACCCATTTCTTCATCACTTGTATTTAATGTTCTTGCTGTAGGATTTGCAGCTCCAGTTTCTAACAAATAGCGATTTCTGTACGAACGCAAATGGTTGTGGTACCAAATTACATCACTCTCGATAATTTCTCCCGTTCTGGGATCAGAAACGCTGGGCCCAACGGCATTACGAGTCGTACTCGCCACATAACGAATTACGGAATAACGGATGTCTTCCGGGCTAAAATCAGGATCTTGTTCTTTCGTTGGTGCGTCTTTGGCGATAATTGCATTTTTAAAACCAGCAGTTTCAAAAGGCTTTTGCCAATCTTCAATTCCTTGTTTGATGTACTTGCGCAATTTTTCAGGCGTAGCAGGATCTAAATAATACACAATAGGTTTTATTGGTTCTACCAGTTCGCCTTTTGCGTAAGCGACAGGATCTTTAGGCTCCAATTTCCAACGACGGATATAAGTTTTGCTGTCTGATTTCAATTCGTTGCTTCCGTAATCGATTTGATTCATCGTAAACCATCCCACACGTGGATCAGCTAATCGAGGTTGCATTGGTTTTTCAGGCAATAAAATCATCGACTGATTCATTTGGATGCTTATCGTTTCTGAATCTTCCTGAACGGGTGGTTTAGAAGCGTTATAGGTGAAATCCTGAATCACTTCAATGTTCATGGGGAAACTTTTCATCGTATTGATAAAACTGCGGGAATCATCCATTCCTTTGACTTTGTAGGTTTCTCTCATTTCTGCCGATAAACCGCTGATGGCTCTCACATCAGTACCATAAAATTTAGTCACATCAATTACCGTATTTGCAGAATCTTTGCTGAATGCCACGATATCAAAAGCAAATAATGTAGGCTCATAATTATTGGATTTCACCGAAATGCTGATAGGCAAACTGTCATTGGCAACCGCACTGAATGATTTTAACTTGATAAGGATTTTATCCTGAAAACGCTGCCAAACTATCAATTGCTCGTTGGTTTCGGAGCCAGCATTTACATATCCGCCACCTAAATTAGAAGGCAGTTTAGATAAACGGCTCACCAAAAGCATGTCTTTATCCAAGTATTTATTAGGGATTTCGAAGAAATATTTTTTATCTACTTTATGTACCGTAAACAATCCTTGGTCAGAAACGGCGTCTTTAGTAATTACCTTGCTGTATTCCTTGATAGTGGTTTCCGGTTTCTTTTCCGGAGGAGGAACGACAGCGGCATTTTTATCTTTTTTCTTTTTGGACTGTGCAAATTGCGTGGTGGGCACAAGCATCGCTGCAGCGATTGCGGTTAAAATGAAAAGTTTCTTCATTTAGTGGTTTTTTAATGGTTAATCAATATCAAAAATAAATTTTAGTGCCAGTAAATTGAATAGTATTCATTGGTTTAACTTTTAATTAACAACCGTTCTATTTCTTGTTGTACATTTCATACTGGAATTAGTAGTAATGTTTTCCCTGAAATGATTTTACAGGACGGATTTAGTTTTAAGAAACAAATATATTTGTGAGAATAATTTGATTATATTTGAGAAATGAATACTGACGGTTATCAGATATAGTTACCAAATTTTGGGTGTATATGTCTAACAGTGTCAGACATATGAAAATTTAGCAGCAACCGCTTTATAACCCCACAAATTGAAAAACATGAACAACTTCCTCAAAATACTAAAATGGGTGAATTACATTTCGATTCCGTTAGGGATATTGAGCTTTTTATACGTGGCAAATTACAAAATCTATATGGGAATGTTGATTCCTGCATATTTTTTTGTGTTTACATTTTTAAATTTGATTGTTATAACCATTGTTAATCGGATTTGTAATAATTCGTCTGTAGATGTTTTTAAAGACTGGAAATGTTTTTTTGCATTGGTGCTTTCGTATTTTCTTATTACACTTACGCTAGCTATTTGGAGTTACTGAAAATACTCAACACGGCAGCTTCTATAACGTATTTTGGTAATAGGCTTAATTTAATCCCAAACTGCTTGTAGCGAGAGAACGTTAGGCGATATTTTAAAAAAAATAACATAATAAAAATGATGAAAAAATTAAATTTTTTGGTTTTAGTATTTGTAACAAATATTAGTTTTAGTCAGAATGTTTTCAAAAATGAAAGTATTGGATTTAGTATTGAACAACCAAGCAAATGGATAAAAGCAAAAGAAGGGCAAACTATTGAAAATTTAAAAAGCAACGTAAAATTAGATGATAAAGTTCTCATTAAATTATTAGAGCAAAATAAAGGAACAATTGAAGTTGTTAGTTTTTTCAAATATCCAATCGAAACAACAGTTGGAATTATACCAACTATTAAAGTTAACTTAAGAAGTAATCCTCATAAAAATTTTGCAGATTTTAGAAAAAGTATTGAAGAAAGTTTAATTGGAATAAAAAAAGTATTCCCTGATTTTAAATATACAAGTGAACCTAATGAGAGCGTAGTCGATGGTAAAAAATGTTTAACTGCCTCTTGTATTTACACACTAACTGGTAAAGGAGGAAGTGCGAAAGTCAAAATTATAGTATATGCCATTCCAGTAAAGGATCAATTTTATCAAGTTACATTAATGGATACCGAAGAAGACAATAACACAGAATTGTTTAAAAAAATTGTCAATACAATAATAATTCAATAAAAAAATCTCGCCCTAATCCGCAAAGTATTTCCTTCTATACGCTACGCAAATGTCTCTGACTTTACGCCCACAACAATAAGCAAAACAAACATAAACCCACAAAAAAAGCCCCAATCCGGGGCTTTTCATATTTTTATTCTTCTTCTTGATCAGTGCCATGGGATTTTGAATAGCCTCTCCATTTCTCAATACAATCCTGAAAATCCTGTGGAAGTTCCGTATCAAAACGCATCATCTCTTTGGTCGTAGGATGCACAAAACCTAATGTTTTGGCATGCAAAGCCTGTCTTGGCAAAGCTTTGAAACAGTTGTCAATAAACTGTTTGTATTTCGTAAATGTAGTTCCTTTCAAAATCAAATGACCGCCATAACGCTCGTCATTAAAAAGCGGATGACCTATGTGTTTCAAGTGCGCACGAATCTGGTGCGTTCTTCCAGTTTCCAATTGGCACGAAATCAACGTTACGTATCCAAAACGCTCCAAAACTTTATAATGCGTCACGGCAGGTTTCCCTATTTCCGGATCAGCAAAAACCGCCATTTGCATGCGATCTTTCAAGTGTCTTGCTAAGTTTCCTTCAATGGTCCCTTTCTCTTCGGCTACATTTCCCCAAACCAAAGCCACATACTCTCTTTCAGAAGTTTTGGCTTCAAATTGCTTGGCAAGATGCGTCATAGCCGCTTCGGTTTTGGCAATTACCAATAAACCCGAAGTGTCTTTATCAATTCGATGCACTAATCCGGGACGTTCACTGCTGTTCATGGGTAAATTCTCAAAATGAAAAGCCAACGCATTCACTAATGTTCCCGTATAATTCCCGTGACCGGGATGCACCACCAATCCTGGCGGTTTATTAATCAATAAAAGCGTAGCATCTTCATAGACAATATCTAACGGAATATCTTCGGGATCTACCCTATTTTCAAAAGGAGGATGAGATAACATAACCCGAACCACATCATTGGCTTTGACCTTGTAATTCGACTTTACCGTAGCGTCGTTTACAAAAATATTCCCTTCGGTAGCAGCGGTTTGTATTTTATTGCGAGTTGCATTTTGAATCAGGCTCATCAAGTATTTATCAATTCGCAAAGGCGTTTGGCCTTTAGGAACTTCAAACCTGAAATGTTCAAATAACTCGTCTTCTAAATCTATTGTATCTATATTATTGTTCATCAACTGGTGTTTCTTCTATTGGTGCAACCAGAGTATCCGCAGCACTTTCTTCTTCTTCATAACTCATTTTTCCGTCTCCTAAAACCAAATCAATTTTGGATGATTTCAAGACTCTGTCCCCTACTTTCAGGTTTCTTCCTTTAAAACGCATTTCCAACACCATATCTTTTCCAAGATTTGGAACATACGTAACCGTTCCTTCCTCAAGACCTAACGCTTTCAAGGTTGGCACCGCTTCACGATATGTTTTTTCTATCAAATCAGGAATTCGCACAGATGAAAATCCTGAAGTATTTATTTTGATATATATTTTTCTACCAACTTTTACCTTCGTACCTGGCGTCGGATCTTGCTCAACCACGCTAAATTGCGGAAAATCACTTCTATAATCCACACTATCCAAAAGCACATAATCTAAATCCAACTCATCCAGCTTTTCTTCTACTTGCTCTTCAGTCAATTTACTCAAATTTGGAACTGCAATTTCATGACCATGATCTGTTGTAAAAGTCAACCAATGCATAAACAAATAGCCCAAAGCGGCAATAATGGCAAGAGCAATTAATACTTGTACTAAAAAGACGCGGCTTGTAAGATACTTACGTAAACTCATAAATTTATTTTTATATGTGGCAAAGATAAAGCTATTTCGTTTCAAAAAAAATGATAATTTTGTTTAATGCTTTTTGAAGCTATTTCCCGCTATTCGTTATAACTTTTTATCCGCCAAAAAGGCTGATAAAAAGGATTTCTCCCGAAGATTCGGGACTATCGGGGCTAGAATCTAGTGCTAAAAACACCTTATTATTTATTCAAACAACTAAGATTAAAACGATACAAAATGAAAAACATTGCCATCATCATGGGCGGATATTCCAGCGAGTATAAAATCTCACTTATCAGCGGAAACGTCGTATATCAATTTCTGGACAAAACGAAATACAAAGGATTCCGAATCCATATTTTCAAAGAAAAATGGGTCTATGTTGATGCTAATGACACTGAATTTCCTATCGATAAAAATGATTTTTCAGTAACTGTTGATGGTAATAAAATCACTTTTGATTGCGTTTTCAATGCCATTCACGGAACTCCCGGCGAAGACGGATTGATGCAGGCGTATTTCGAATTATTACATATTCCGCAAACTTCCTGCGATTATTACCAAGCGGCATTAACGTTCAACAAACGTGATTTATTATCTGTTTTAAAACCATACGGAATAAAAACCGCCACTTCCTATTACTTAAACAAAGGCGATGCTATCAATACTGACGAGATTGTCGCTAAAGTTGGTTTGCCTTGTTTTGTAAAACCAAATAAAGCAGGTTCCAGTTTTGGAATTTCCAAAGTAAAAACCATCGATGAATTGCCTATCGCCATAGAAGTTGCTTACAAAGAAGACAACGAAATCATCATAGAAAGTTTCCTTGACGGCACCGAAGTTTCTGTAGGAGTTATCAATTACAAAGGAAAAGTAATCGTTTTGCCAATCACCGAAATCGTTTCTGACAATGATTTCTTCGATTATGAAGCTAAATATTTAGGTAAATCACAAGAAATCACACCGGCAAGAATCTCAGATGAAATGACCCAAAAAGTGAGCGAAATAGCCAAACGTGCTTATGAGGTACTCAAAATGAAAGGTTTCTCGAGAAGCGAATTTATATTGGTAAACGGAGAACCCCACATGTTGGAAATGAACACCATTCCTGGATTAACAACGGAAAGTTTGATTCCGCAACAAGCCAAAGCTGCTGGAATTTCATTGGAAGATTTATTTACAAATGCGATAGAATTGGCTTTAAATAACTAACTTCCCATTATGACCGAAATCTTTGAATGGAACCGATTATTATACAATGATTTACCAGAATCCTTTCTATTAGAGGTCATTTTCCGTTCTACCATAATGTTTACAGTTTTATTGTTGACATTAAAAGTAGCTGGAAAACGTGGCGTGAAGCAATTATCTGTTTTTGAAACAGTCATCATTATTGCTTTAGGATCTGCAGCGGGAGATCCCATGTTTTATGAAGAAGTTGGAATAATCCCTCCTATAACAGTATTTCTTGTCATTATACTTTTATACCGATTAGTAACGTGGCTGACAGGAAAAAGTAAACGGTTTGAAGAATTTATAGAAGGCAAAACCGAATGTATTATCAGCGAAGGGAAATTTTCAATTGCAACTTTCAAAAAGGAAAGTTTGGCACAAGATGAATTTTTTTCGGAACTCCGATTGAAATCGGTAGAGCATTTAGGACAGGTAAAAAATGCCTTTATGGAAACCAGTGGTGAAATCAGTGTTTTCTATTATGAAGACCATGAAGTTCAACCAGGATTGCCAATTCTGCCTTTTTTATTTAAACAAAAAAGTAAAACGATTCCAACAGAAGGTATTTATTCCTGCACCTTTTGCGGAAATACTGAAAGCCACAAACCAGGAAATGCGGAGTGTAGAGTTTGTGAGAAATCTGAATGGGTCGAAGCAATACAAACACTTCGAAAAACCTAATTTAGTCTATTTATGATGGTACTTATAGGAACAAGGGATTCAAAAATAAAAAACGGAAAAATTATAGCTGTTGAATGCCCAAAATGCGAATCAAAAGCTTCAATTACGTATAACGTATATTCACGGTATACACATATTACTTTGATTCCAATATTTCCAGTTAGTAAAATTATAGATGTAGAATGTAATAATTGTAAAGAAATATTTGGATATGAAAATTTATCTGAAGACATTAAAATAAAACTTCAAAGTGAAAAGGAAATCAATATACTAAAAACACCTATTTGGATGTTTTCTGGACTTATCATTCTTGTGGGTTATATTACTTTTTGGATGTATACTAATATTCAAACAAACGATAAAACAAATGTCTTTATTCAAAATCCAATATTGGGAGATGTTTATAATTTAAAATTTACAAATGGCTATTATTCTACAATGCGTATTGATCAAGTAACTAAAGATAGTGTTTATGCGACCCAAAATGATTACGATGCTTATTTGCAATATGAAGTTGATGAAATAGACAAACCTGAAAATTATACCAATCGAAAAGTAAAATATTCAAAAAAAGATTTAATAATTCTTCATCTAGAAGACGAAATATTTTCAATAACAAGAAACTAAATGAGAAAAGCTATATTTCCGGGTTCTTTTGACCCAATAACATTAGGACATGAGGACATCATCAAAAGAAGCATTTCGTTGTTTGATGAAATCGTAATCGCTATTGGTGTCAATGCCGAAAAAAAATACATGTTTTCTCTGGAAGACAGAAAACGTTTTATCGAAGAAACATTCAAAAACGAACCTAAAGTTTCGGTGATTACCTATGAAGGTTTAACTATTGATTTGTGTCATAAAATAAAAGCCGATTTTATCCTTCGTGGTTTGCGTAATCCTGCCGATTTCGAATTTGAAAAAGCAATTGCACACACCAATCGCCGTTTATCAAAAATAGAAACTGTCTTTTTATTGACTGCCGCAAGAACTTCATATATCAGTTCCAGTATTGTGAGAGATGTAATCCGCAACGGAGGGCAATATGAAATGCTGGTTCCAGATGCAGTGCGAGTAAAATAATACTTGCCATCAACCAAATATAAATTTGTGAAACGAGGCAATAAGCCATAATTTCGCCTAAAAATAAAAGCCATCAAACAATGAGTATAGAAAGAGAATTAAGCAAGCGTAGCGGATCGAAATGTGAACTTTGTGGTGCAACCGAAAACTTAAAAGTATATCAAGTTTTACCAACCAAAAAAGGTGGACTTGATGAAAGTATTATGGCTTGCAGCACGTGTATCGACCAAATCGAAAATCCGGATAACGTAGATTTAAATCATTGGAGATGTTTGAATGACAGTATGTGGAGCGAACATACCGCGGTGCAAGTGGTTGCGTGGAGAATGTTAAGCCGCATGCGTGCTGCGGGATGGCCTCAAGAATTATTGGACCAAATGTATTTAGACGAGGATACTTTAGCTTGGGCGCAAGCAACAGGCGAAGGTGAAGACGATGAAAATAAAGTAATTCACCGCGATAGCAACGGCGTAATTTTGGAACACGGAGATTCAGTCGTTTTAATCAAAGATTTGAAAGTAAAAGGTTCAAGCATGGTGGCCAAACAAGGAACTGCAGTTCGTAACATCAGACTGGACCATGAAAATGCCGAATACATTGAAGGAAAAGTAGATGGTCAGCAGATTGTTATCATTACACAATACGTTAAGAAAATATAGTCATCAGTTTGCTGTGTTCAGTGATCAGTTAAAAAAATGGAGTGGTCAATGGTCAGTTTTTAGTCAGTTATAAAAAAACATTCCAACAATAAAAAATCGTTAGCAGTAAATTTACTGCTAACGATTTTTTTTTTAACTGAGAACTGCGACTGAACACTGCCAACTGATTACTCCTCCTCTTTCTTAATCACTTTTCTGGCCACTTCAATTTTAAACTTCTTGCCTTTCATTTTTTCGTCTTTAATGGCGTGCAATAAATCTTTTACTTTATTGAATTTCACGGCAGCAAACGAAATAAAATCTTTGACTTCAATTAAACCTAAATCACCTTTTTCTAATTTTCCTTTTTGGGAAAAGAAACCGACAATGTCAATTTTATTCAGTTTGTTTTTCTTTCCTCCACTGATATAAATGGTTTGAAATTCAGGTGGTTTTGGCAATGAAGTGGAATTTTCCACATTCAAAACGCTCATTCCGTAATCGATATAATCCATTTTTTTCTCACTTTCATGAGCAATAATATACGCCGTACCAGAAGCTAACATACGTGCTGTACGTCCGTTTCTATGGGTAAATTCGTCTTCTTTAGATGGCAAATGATAATGGATTACGTGATTCATTTCGGGGATATCAAGACCACGGGCAGCCAAATCAGTAGTGATAAGATAGCTTACACTTCCGTTTCTGAACTGGATTAAAGCGCGTTCTCTTTCGTCCTGATCCATTCCGCCATGATAATACGTGGCGTAAATACCTTTTTCGTTCAAGGTATCGCTGATGCGTTCTGCAGCATCACGATGGTTACAAAAAACAATTGCCGACTGTGATTTCAACGAACAAATCAAGTTGAACAAACTTCCTATTTTGTCTTTTTCTTTTGAAACGACCATTTTCATGGAAAGATTCGTTTCGTCCACGTTTTCTGGAATGAAATCTAAAATAGTTGGATTTACGACTCTTGTATATCTTGGAATCTCAATATCGGAAGTGGCCGAAACTAAAACGCGTTTGTTCAGTTTCGTTAATTTTCCAATGATAAATGACATTTGCTCATGGAAACCCAATTGCAATGATTTGTCAAATTCATCCAAAATCAAGGTTTGAATTTTATCCACACGAAAAGTTCCTCTGTCAATATGATCTGCAATTCTTCCCGGAGTTCCCACTAAAACTGCTGGAGGATTGCTTAAATTCTTGATTTCAGTATCAATGGAATGTCCACCGTAGCACACATTTACTTTATAATCAGTTCCCATTTTTTTCCAAACCTGCTCAATCTGTAATCCTAATTCGCGTGATGGAACCAAAATCAAACATTGAACCGATTGGATTTCAGGTTGTAACATTTCTAAAATAGGCAACAAAAAAGCCAAAGTTTTTCCGGAACCAGTTGGCGAAAGCAATAAAACATTATTGTCATTCAGGATCGTATCTTGTGCTACTTCCTGCATTTCATTCAGGCTTTCGATGCCTAAATTCAAAAGTATATTGTTGGAATGGTGTTTCTTATTCATTTTGCAAAGGTAATTTTTAATTCTGAGTTATGAATTTTGAATTCTAAATTTTCATTTTTTTAAATCGGGAGCTTCCTTTTCTTACTATCATTTCTATTCCTATCGAAAAAAAGCTACATTTGAAATTCAATTTAAAAACCGAAATATGAGATTTTTCACATTCCTTTTTTTACTATTCTCCATCAACTCATTTGCACAAAAAACGAATAAATACGATACTTTTTTCGAAAAAGGAAATGGAAATCAATCCGCATCCTACCAGGAAACAATCGCTTATTATAAACTTCTGGCAGATGAATTCCCGACTATCGAAATGCAAAAAATGGGCTTGACAGACAGCGGCGAACCATTGCATATGGTTGTTTTTAATCCTGAAAAGCAATTTAATTTTGAAATCATCAAAAAAAACAAAGCGGTAATTCTGCTTAATAACGGTATCCACGCGGGAGAACCGGACGGAATTGATGCCAGTATGCAATTGTTTAGAGATTTGGCTTTGGGCAAAATAAAAGTACCAAAAAATACCGTTATCGTTTGTATTCCGGTGTATAATATTGGAGGTGCTTTAAACAGAAACTCCACTTCAAGAGCCAATCAGGATGGACCGGAAATCTATGGTTTTAGGGGTAATGCCAGAAACTACGATTTGAATCGCGATTTCATCAAGTCAGATACCCGAAACACCAAAAGTTTTGTGGACATTTTCCATAAAATAAATGCCGATGTTTTTATTGATAATCACGTTAGCAATGGCGCAGATTACCAATATAAACTTACCTACATTATGACCCAGCACAACAAATTAGGAACCGTTTTAGGTAATTTTTTAAATACCGAAATGATGCCTGCTTTGGTCAAAGATTTACAAGAAAAAGACATTGAGACCACACCTTATGTCAATGCTTTTCAGGATACTCCGGATAAAGGTTTTGGTCAATTTTTTGAAAGCCCACGATTTGCTACGGGCTATACTTCATTGTTCAATACCATTGGGTTTGTGGTGGAAACACACATGCTGAAAAAATACGCTGATCGTGTGAAAGTAACATACGAATACATGCGTTCCACAATTGATTTTACGGATGCAAATTATCAAAAAATCAAACAACTACGATTGAAAAATGAAGAGCAGTATAAACCAAAAAAAGCGTACCCTATAAAATGGGAAATTGACAGTACAAAAACGATTCCTTTTTCGTTTTTAGGCTATGAAGCCAGTTATAAGAAAAGTGATGTGACATCAGGAAATCGCTTGTTTTATGACCGTACAAAACCATACAAAAAAGATATTCCGTACAGCAAGGAATTCAAATCCGTAAAAGAGATAATCATTCCGGAAGCGTATATTATTCCAAGAGGATTTTGGCCGGTAATTGAATTATTAAAGAGCAATACTATCTCCTATCGCCAACTAAAAAATGATACTATAATTGAAGTGGAAAGCTATAAAATTGCCGACTTTAAAACAACAAGTTCAGCTTATGAAGGGCATTATTTACACCGAAACACTTCGGTAACCGCTAAAATGGAGAAAGTGGCTTTCGCCAAAGGAGATTACGTTATTCCTACTCAGCAAAAAGGAATCAAATATTTATTGGAAACACTGGAACCCGAAGCAATAGATTCTTTTTTCAACTGGAACTTTTTTGACACGATGTTACAGCAAAAAGAAGGCTATTCTGACTATGTTTTTGAAGATTCTGCTACACAGATTTTAAAAGAAAATCCAAAACTAAAAGCCGAATTTGATTTGAAAAAACAAAGTGACGTAAACTTTATCAATAATCCGGAAGCGCAACTGGACTGGATTTACAAACATTCTGTTTATTATGAAAAGGCACATTTACAATATCCGGTATATCGTATTTTAAAATAAAAAAAAGCTCCTATTTCAGGAGCTTTTCTTCTTCAAATAATAATTTTATGTTCTCGTAAGAGTTTTTTAACGCCTCTTTTATTTGTTCTGGATTCATCCAAGCTACCTTTTCGATTCCTTCTTCTAATTGCCCTTGTGGGGTTCCTTCAAAATCAGATTGCATTTCGAACCAATGCGTTATTTTTAATTTATATTTTCCATTACGTCTAAAAACGTGATATGTTTTTTGAAGTTTATGAGATATTGTCAATCCATTTACTCCAGTTTCTTCCTCTACTTCACGCATGGCAGTGGCATCAATTTCCTCCCCTTTTTCGATTCCGCCCTTTGGTAAATCCCATTTTCCATTTCTGAAAATGAACAAAACCTCGCCTTTTTTATTGTAAACTAAACCGCCACCAGCTTTGGCAACAGGGATTTTTGCTTTCAAAGTCTTCAAAATAACGCTTTCATCAGGATGATATAGGTAGGCTTTTTGAATTTTATTTTGAAAGATTTTTACTATAAGTTGCTCTATGTCAATACTTTCTAATAAAAACAATTGAAAATCCGTCTCCTTAGAGATGTGATTTGTCAAAAAAAGTGGTTTGTCGTTAACAAAAACTTTATACATTTGTACTATGATTTTTAATAAAGATACAGCCGAAAAAACAGCCGAATTTCTTTTGCAAATAAATGCAATTAAATTGAATCCAAGAAATCCTTTTACATGGGCTTCTGGATGGAAATCGCCTATTTATTGTGATAACCGATTAATCCTCTCATTTCCAGCCGTAAGGAATTACGTCCGGGATGAATTTTCCAAAAATATTGAGAAACAATTTGGTAAACCAGATGTTATTGCTGGTGTTGCCACTGGAGCAATAGGAATTGGAATGCTAGTAGCGGAAAGTTTGGGATTGCCATTTGTGTATGTTCGTCCAGAACCGAAGAAACACGGAAGACAAAATCAAGTGGAAGGTTTTTTACAAAAAGGACAAAATGTAGTTGTTGTAGAAGATTTAATCAGCACTGGAAGCAGCAGTTTACTTGCTGTAGAAGCTTTGCGCGAAGCTGGAGCTAATGTAAAAGGTATGGCCGCCATATTCACGTATGGTTTTGAAGTTGCTGAAGAAAACTTTAAAAACGCACATATCGATTTGTTTACATTGAGTAATTATCAAAATTTATTAAATTTAGCTGTTGCCAAAAGGTATATTACTGAGGAAGAAGAGCAAACTTTAAGAGAATGGAATGTGAGTCCGTCCACTTGGACAATTGAAGTTTAAAACAACCTAATAAATAAATACCACAAAGATGAACTTAGAAAGTCCAAAAGTCAGTGTTCAAAAATCAGCTCAAGAATTATTTGACTTGTTGAGTGATGTCAAAAATTTTGAAAAATTAATGCCTGAAAACATTGCTAAATTTGAAGTTATAGGTGACGATGCTTTTATTTTTGGATTGAAAGGAATGCCAGAAATTAAGCTTAAAATGAAAGAAAAAGTAGCTCCAAACAAAATTGTTCTAGGAGCGGCAAGTGATAAACTTCCATTTACATTGATAGCAAACATAGATTCGGTTTCGGACAATTCGAGTGATGTAAAACTTGATTTTGAAGGTGATTTTAATCCTATGATGGCAATGATGATAAAAGGACCAATTGGAAAATTTATCGAAACTTTAGCCGGAAATATGACTAAATTGTAAAAACTACATTAAATAAATATAAGAAACCCTTTCAGTACAAACCTGAAAGGGTTTTTTATTGAATTGCAACAATAAGCCATTAATATAACATTTGAATTTCTTTGATATCAAATTCAGCAATAGTGTCATCTTCCAGAAGAACCTGCAGTTTCCCAACTGAAGAAACTCCTTGAATAATTCCCATAAAATTTTGTTTCATTTGATTTGAAAAAGGCATTGGCAACCCTTTTTTATATAATTTATCACTATAAGCTGACCACAAAACGGCAGCATTGTGTTTGCATAGCTTCACATTTTTTTCTATTGCGTCACAAATGGAAAAAAGAAGTTCGTCTTTATCAAATTTAGCATCACAAATAACCGCCAAAGAAGAGGCTTTTGGTAAATTTTCGAAATTGGTTTGGTTCACATTAAGTCCTAAACCTACAATAGAAATAATGGTTCCGTCACTTTTGATACTGTTTTCAATCAAAATGCCACCTATTTTTTTGTTGTATGACATTATGTCGTTAGGCCATTTTATACTAAGATTAGGAATCTTAAACGATTCCAAAACTTCAATTACAGCAAGTGAAACCGCAATATTCAGGTTGAAAATCTGACAAATATCCTCCAAAAAATCCTTGACCAAAATACTCATTATTAAGTTTTTACTCGTCTCAGAGGCCCAAACAGCACCCATTTGGCCTTTCCCCATAGTTTGATTCTCAGCAGTTACAACAGTAAAGTTTTCTAACTCTTGTTTATTCGATAACCCTTTAAGGAATTCGTTTGTAGAATCTATGGCATCGAGTTTGATTAGTTTCATATACAGTTTTTTGTGAAACAGAATTTAATATTGTGTTAAGGTTCAAAAATAATCACAAAAAATGGTAACTTTACAAACTTATATATAAAAATAATTCATGGCGAAAAAGACTATAAATAATGACGTTCTATTGGCGAACATCATTAAGGGGATAGAAGAGGTAAAAGGAAATGATATTGATATTCTTGATTTAAGAGAGATAGACACCGCAGTTTGCGACTATTTCATCATCTGCAATGGTAATTCAAATACACAAGTTAACGCTATAGTCAACTCCATTCAAAAAACAGTATCCAAAGAATTAAAAGACAAGCCTTGGCATGTTGAAGGAACTGATAATGCAGAATGGGTACTAATGGATTATGTAAATATTGTAGTTCATGTATTTCAAAAACACATCCGTGAATACTACAACATCGAAAGTTTATGGGGCGATGCAAAAATAACTACCATTGAAAACAAATACTAAAGAAACATAACTCCTAGTAATGGCTAAAGATAATAATCCAAATTCGAATAAGTTTAAAATAAGCCCTTGGTTAATTTACACTGCAATATTATTAATTTTCTTGTTTATAAGTTTTATAACTGGCGGTTCTAGTTTAAACGAACCAGGTCAATTAACTTCTTCTAAATTTAACGATTATTTAGAAAAAGGCCAGATCGAGAAAGTTATAGTTTATAATAAAACAGAAGCTGAAGTTTTTCTTAATGCTACAGCATTGAAAGATGCAGCCCACAAAAAAGTTTCTAAAGACGTTTTTGACAGACCTAACAAAGGTCCTCATTATACTTTTGACATTGGTAACGATCAGATTTTCCAAAACAAACTGGAAAAAGCTGTTGCTGAAGGTAAATTGAAAGATTTTAACTTCTTACCAAAAAACAACTGGTCGGATATTTTAATCAGTTTATTGCCAATCATCATTATTATAGCTGTTTGGATATTCATCATGCGAAAAATGTCTGGTGGTGGCGCTGGTGGCGGTGGCGGACAGATTTTTAACATTGGGAAATCAAAAGCTAAACTTTTTGACGAAAAAACAGATATCAAAACTACTTTTAAAGATGTAGCTGGTTTAGAAGGAGCAAAAGAAGAGATTCAAGAAATTGTTGAATTCTTAAAAAATCCTGAAAAATACACTAATCTGGGTGGTAAAATACCAAAAGGAGCTTTACTTGTAGGGCCTCCAGGAACTGGAAAAACCTTATTGGCAAAAGCCGTAGCTGGTGAAGCGCAAGTACCGTTTTTCTCTTTATCAGGATCTGATTTTGTTGAAATGTTCGTAGGTGTGGGAGCTTCCCGTGTACGTGATTTATTCAAACAAGCCAAAGAAAAATCTCCAGCGATTATATTTATTGATGAAATTGACGCAGTAGGTAGAGCCAGAGGAAAAAGCAATATGTCCGGTGGAAATGACGAACGTGAGAATACGTTAAACCAATTACTGACAGAGATGGACGGTTTTGGTACTAATTCTAATGTAATTGTTTTAGCTGCGACAAACAGAGCTGATGTACTGGACAAAGCCTTAATGCGTGCAGGTCGTTTTGACAGACAAATTTTTGTAGACTTACCAGACATTCGTGAACGTGCTGAAATTTTCAAAGTACACCTTGCACCTTTGAAAAAAATTGAAGGATTGGATACTGACTTTTTAGCCAAACAAACTCCTGGTTTCTCAGGTGCTGATATTGCAAACGTATGTAATGAAGCTGCTTTGATTGCCGCAAGAAACAACAAAACTGCAGTTGACAAACAAGATTTCCTTGATGCTGTAGATAGAATTGTAGGCGGTCTTGAAAAGAAAAATAAAATTGTAACTCCTGATGAGAAGAAAGCAATTGCTATCCATGAAGCAGGACACGCAACCGTTAGTTGGATGTTGGAACATGCTGCTCCATTAATTAAAGTAACCATTGTTCCTAGAGGACAAAGTTTAGGAGCCGCTTGGTACTTACCAGAAGAACGTTTAATTGTTCGTCCTGATCAAATGCTAGACGAAATGTGTGCAACTATGGGTGGAAGAGCTGCTGAAAAAGTAACTTTTAACAGAATTTCTACCGGTGCTTTAAGTGACTTAGAAAAAGTTACAAAACAAGCCCGAGCTATGGTAACTGTTTATGGTTTGAATGAAAAAATTGGTAATGTTACCTATTACGATTCAACAGGACAAAGCGAATACAATTTCTCTAAGCCTTATTCAGAAGAAACAGCCAGAGTTATTGATGAAGAAATTTCATTACTGATTGAAGGTCAATACCAAAGAGCGATTCAAATATTAGAAGAGAATAAAGATAAACTAGATCAACTGGCAAATATCTTAATCGAGAAAGAAGTCATTTTTAAAGATGACTTAGAAGCTATTTTCGGAAAAAGAACATTTGATAAAAATCTTGAGGAAGTAGTATCTTAGAAAACATATAAAATATTTAATTATTTTTAAAATCTTAATTCAAAAACTACTTTTGAATTAAGATTTTTTTATCTTTGGACGTTTTCAAATAACAAATTATAGTATTTTACAAAAATATGAGTCTTTTTAGAAAAATTTTTGGTTCTAGCAATCCGGCTTCTGATGAAGATCAAGAAAGTGAATTTAGTAAATCCCATACTGATAATACAACCTCTATAGATGAAAAATTTATCTACAATTTTAAAAAAAATGGTGGTAAATTTTTGTATTGCGAAAACTCTGAAGAAGTAAAAGAACAATTTGAAAACATATTAGAAGAAAATGATTGGTTTGAAAGCGAAGTTTTATGCTATGAACCAAATCTTTTTGGAATGCTTGATGATAACAAACTTACCTACGACAAACCTGTAAATCCTAAGTTTCTTCTTGCAAGCTGTGAAAATTTGATTGCTGAGGAAGGTTCTATCCTTTTTTCATCAAAACAAATTAAACAAAACAAACCTAACGAATTACCTACCAATATTATCATTATAGCGAATACAAGTCAAATTCTTGCTGCAAAAAGCGATGGACTTAGTGCTATAAAAAAGAAATACGAAAGAGATTATCCTACCAATATTACTACAGTAAAATATTTCGAGAAAGCTAAAGAAGAAGATTTCACACAATACGGAAGTTCAGCAAAAAATCTATATTTATTGCTTTTAGAAGATCTTTAAGATGAATGAAACTCTAAAACGAGGTATATCAGGAGCTATTTATATTATACTATTACTCGCTTCTATTTTATATTCTACTGAAAGCTTTTTTATCCTTTTTGGTATATTTCTCATTATTGCAGTTTATGAATTTTGCAATTTAATCCAAATACATAAAGTATTTCCAATTCTTTTTGCAACGGCTCTATATACCATCGTAACTTTAGTAAGCCATTACAATAAAATCACTACTGATACTATTAATCAGGTCTTCAACACCGATTTAGAAATAGCAATCAATATTCAACAACTAGATGTCGTTTTATTGGTTATTGCATTAGTAGTCTCTATAAAATGTATCCTTTTTTTATTTTATGATAACATTCAAAAAATAAGTACTTCATCAAAATACCTTTACTTACTGGGATATATTATACTCCCATTTGTATTTATCACAAAAATTTCATTTGGTATAAATGATTACAATCCAAAAATCATAATTGGATTATTTATCTTAATCTGGACAAATGACACCTTTGCCTATATTGTAGGTAAATCTGTAGGTCGAACTAAATTATTTGAAAAGATATCTCCTAAAAAAACAATTGAAGGGTTCTTAGGCGGAATCGTTTTTGCAATTTTGGCGGGTTATTTAATATCTAAATACTACATAAAGGCTAATCCTGAATTCAGCGACAGATCAATCCTGATTTGGACTTCTATAGCCGTTATTGTTGGAATCGCAGGTACTATTGGAGACTTAATTGAATCCAAATTTAAGCGTATAGCGGGCGTAAAAGACAGCGGAAGTATAATGCCTGGTCATGGAGGTATACTAGATCGACTAGATAGTGTTATATTTGTAGCACCAATAATATTTTTATTTTATCAATTTTTAAACTATGTTTCATAAAGAAGGAACCCAATCTATTTTATTAGGCACTATTTTCACGGCTGTTGTCCTTTTATTGTCTGATAATTTCATTGATACCAACTGGATCAAAATGGCTATACAAATAGCTACTTTGTTACTTTTGATTATCATTCTGCAATTTTTCAGAAATCCAAAAAGAACAGTGGTAATCAATGAAAATCATATTCTTGCTCCTGTAGACGGGAAAGTTGTGGTTATTGAAGAAGTGTTTGAAAGCGAATATTTTAAAGATAAACGTTTGCAAATCTCCATTTTTATGTCTCCAATAAACGTACATGTTACGCGTTATGGATTAAGTGGAATTGTAAAGTTCAGTAAATATCATCCCGGAAAATTCTTGGTAGCATGGCATCCTAAAGCAAGTGAAGAAAACGAAAGAACTACGGTTGTCATCGAAAACAAAACATTTGGTGAGATTTTATACCGTCAAATTGCTGGAGCTTTGGCACGAAGAATCGTAAATTACGCCGAAGAGGGAATGCAAGTAATTCAGGGAACTGACGCTGGTTTCATAAAATTTGGTTCAAGAGTCGATATCTTTTTGCCACTAGGAACACAAGTAAATGTTGTACTGAATCAAAAAGCAATCGGAGGAAAAACTATTATTGCTACAAAATAAGCATGATTGAAAAAGATTTAGATACTCGATTTTTAGAAGCAGTAGAAATAGCTTCTGAAATGACGCAGGCATCTTTACCTCAAGATGTCCAATTGCGGCTTTATGCTTTTTATAAACAAGCAACTTTTGGGACTTTAGATTTAAAACAAACATCATCATACCATTTGAGAGATGCTTTTAAAACCAATGCCTGGATGCAAATTAGTCATCTAACTCCTGATCAAGCCAAAGAACAATACATAGAAATAATTAACACACTGATCAAAAAATAATACAAATTATGAAATCGCCTTGATTCCAAATCACAAACAGGGATGAAGAATGGCGATACCATATTATGCTAAAAAAATATTGTCTTCATATGAAAAAGCTAAATTTTTTAATTTCTGTTTTATTTTTATTTATCACTTTACTTTCTTGCAACAATAAGAAATTAACTGAAGTTGTTGAAGTCCCTTTACCTACAACCGAACAAACAGTTGCCATCATGGGATCTCCCGATGACATAAAAGCAGATGAAGGCTCTTTTCAGCTTGAAAAATTGCCTTACGCTTACAATGCTTTGGCACCAAGTATATCAGCTACGACTTTAGAAATGCATTATTCCAAGCATTACCTTACCTATACCAATAATTTGAATAAAGCAGTGTTAGGAACGCCTTTAGAAAATTTGACAATCGAAGAAGTATTGACAAAATTAGATCCTAACGATGCTGTGCTTCGTAACAATGCCGGTGGATTTTACAATCATTCCTTATATTGGAAATGTATGGCTCCAAAAGCAGGAGGCGAACCAACAAATGCACTAGCTGAAGCAATTAGTAAAGATTTTGGTTCATTTGAAAACTTTGTTACCTTATTCAAAGAGGAAGCTACAAAACAATTTGGTTCCGGTTGGGCTTGGCTTATTGTAGACAGATCTGGAAAACTTCAGGTGACCGGTACTTCAAATCAGGACAATCCTTTGATGCGAAATGCACTTATTCCGGGAACTCCAATATTAGCTTTAGATGTATGGGAACATGCTTATTATTTGGATTATCAGTACCGCAGAAAAAATTATATCGATGCATTTTTCAATGTAATCAATTGGAAAAAAGTAGAAGAAAATTACGATGCTACTTTGATCAAATAACTCACTAAATTCAAACTAAAAAAAATGCTGATATAATTTATATCAGCATTTTTTTATACAATAAACTATTCTTTTAGACTTCCTATTTTAACTGAGTCTTACTAAATATTTCAGACAATTAACGAATACTATTGCTCAGCACAACAATATCCATAGGTTTTATAGTCAACTTTTTGATTCCTTTTTTAGTAAAAACATCTTTGTATTTACCTTTATTCAAAATAGGATTCGTGAAGTTAACATTTTTATCACTTCGATTAATGATTACAATTACTTCTTCATCACCCAGTTTACGACTAAATGCATATATTTTTTCGGCATCATTTGTTGCAATCGTTGTGTAATTCCCCACTTTAATAGCTTTGTACTGATTGTGTAAACTAATGATTTTTTTATACCAATTAAACAAATCCGTATCGAAGTTTACTACATCTGCTTCGTGTTTACTTTGGTCGGGATTGAATATTTCCGGGTTATACTTTTTGTCATTCCATACCATCGGTTTACGACAATCAGGGTCATTACCACCCCACATACCTGCTTCATCACCATAATAAATCATTGGCGAACCTAAATATAATATTTGAAATGCAGCTATAAGTTTTTGCTTTTTCAATTGTTGTACAGTGGGTTTTCGAGCAATATAATTAGTATTATTACTTTTCTGGCTCCAATTAAAATACGCTCCCCAGTCACTAAATTTCTTCCCATCTGGGTTTGCAACCGCACTACCTATTCTAGTAGCATCATGGCTTCCAACCAGATTTTGCATATTCATTGCAACTCCTTCTCCAAATCCTTCACGCAATTCCTTCAATTGAGTATCAAATTGGGTAACAGAAATCCCTTTTGCATCTTGCACAAAAAAATCATGTACTAGGAAAGAAAAATTATAATTCATCGTAGCGTCAAATTCGTCACCGCTTAAATAAGGTTTTGTTTTTTCAATAGGATCAACTAATTCCGCCGTCAAATAAGCTTCGCTGTTAATTGATTTTACCAATTTTCGCCAATCTTTCCAAAAAGGATGTGCAATACAATACGCTACATCTAATCGCCAACCGTCAATTCCGTATTGAGCTCCTTTGTTCATAGGATTCATCCATCGTTTTGTAGCGTCAAAAATATATTGTTTTGGCCCCGAAACAATTCCTGTGTTATCCTCTTTAAACTCTGGTAACGTTTTTATACCAAACCATCCTTGGTATTCAAACTTGGTACCTTTTACAGCATCTTTCCAACTGTCAACCATGAACCAATCTTTGTAGGCTGATTTTTCTTGTTTTTCCTCCACATCACGAAAAGCAAAACTGTTTACTCCCAAATGATTGAAAACGCCATCAAAAATGATAAACATTTTACGTTTATGCACTTCATCAATAAGTTTTAGCGCCAGTAAATCTGCTTTTGTCCAAACCCATTTTTCTGGATTTAAAGGGTCTTCATTTGCAATTAATTTTTTATCACCTTCAGGATCTGGTCCAAATGATGGATCAATATGATGGTAGCACAATGCATCATACTTATGAGAAGAAGGCGCCCAAAAAACAGGATTCATATAAATAGCATTAATGCCTAATGATTGCAGGTAGTCCAACTTATCAATAACTCCTTGCAAATCTCCACCATAGCGTCTGCGTTGAAGATTGTAATAAATATCTTTACCATTTTTCTTTTCGTAAGGCTGCAATTCATACCAATCGCTTGTCCAGGGATGAATTTGAAAATCAGAAGTTATATCAAAAGGATATGCACCATCTTGATCATTCACTTTTGGATCGTTTGAAGGATCTCCATTATGAAACCGATCCGGGAATATTTGATACCAAACTACTCCTTTACTCCAATTAGGCGTAAAATCTTTTTGTGCAAAGGTTACCAAGGAAATTAAAAACAGTAAACAAATTGTGAATATTTTTGTCATCAAAAATGAGTTTAAAGATTTAAAAATTAATTTTAAAGAATGTCTTACAATTGATAAATAAACGATTCCGAAGGTGCGATTGTAATTTGTACTTTTCCTTCACCATTCAAAACTTTCAGTTGAACGGAACTTTTATTGTATAACTGATCTGTTAATGTGTAATTTCCATCTTTCAAATTCCATTTTTGAATGATATCTGAAGGAATTTTCAATTCGAAATTGCTAGTGGTAAGCCAAGAAAAATTAGTAACAACGATTAGTTTTTGAGTATCAGACCAACGTGTGAAAGCATAAATTCCAGGATCGTAGCCTTGAGTAGTTTGGCGATTTAATGTTTGAATTTCTTGGTATTTCCCCATCAAAGCCGGGCTGTTCAAAGAAAAATTCAATACTCTTTTGTAAAAATCACGCAACTCTTTTTCATCCTGCGATAATTGACCGCCATCAAATTTCCCTCCATTCATCCAACGCTGATGATTCGGAACTCCAATATAATCAAAGATTGATGTTCTGGAATGAGTTCCAAATCCTGCATTCTCATTTCCGGCCTCTCCTACTTCCTGACCAAAATAAACCATCGTAGGCGAAGTGCTTATGGTTGTTGAAACCACCATCAGAGGTTTTCCTTTTTGCGGTGTTCCCGCAAATTCCGGGCTAGCCAAACGCTGTTCATCATGATTGTCCAAAAAATGCAACATATGATGCTCAATATCTGCCATTCCGTTTTGTATGTCTGATAATCCATCAGGTAAAGATCTTCCTTGAATAATATCTTTTAATTTATCATAGGTTTCTACTTTATCATATAAATAATCCATTTTACCTAAATGAATGTAATTTCTATATTCCTTAGGATTGTAGACTTCGGCTAATAAAAAAGCATCCGGATTATTTACTTTAATGGCTGAATTCATATAACTCCAAAATTCATACGGAACCATTTCGGCCATATCAAATCTAAAACCGTCAACCCCTTTTGCGGTCCAATACAAAGCAATGTCTTTGAATTTATCCCAAGAATCCGGAACATCTTTTCCTTTCCAAAAATCGAAATGTTCCTGATACGATTTGGTATCAAAACCAGCCGGAAGTTCCGGGAAATCTTTAGAGCCATCCGGACGAATTCCGTAATTTACTTTTATGGTTTCGTACCAGTCATTCTTATCAGGTTTGGCTAAACGAGAACCGTTTCCAGTCCATTTTGCGGGACTTTCTTCAAATTTACCATCAATTAAAGGATTCTTTTCTCCATTTAACGGTTTATCCGTATCGGGAATTTCAAAGTGCGTATTTGGAATATAATAAAAGTTATTATCTCTTTTGTATTCAACAGTTGTATCATCATCAGCTCCAAAATCTCTAACACCTGCCGGATTACTTTTTCCTTCGTACTTACGTGCAATGTGATTCGGAACAATATCAATAATCACTTTTAATCCCGCTTTGTGAGTTCGCGCAATCAAAGCTTCAAATTCTTGCAAACGATTCGCAGGATTTACGGCTAAATCTGGATTTACATTGTAGTAATCTTTTACGGCATAAGGAGAACCTGCACGCCCTTTTACCACTTCCGGGTCATCATTGGAAATCCCAATATCCGAATAATCCCGTATCAAAGCATGATGCGGAACTCCGGTATACCAAACATAAGTAACACCCAAATCCTTTATTTCCCGTAATGCTGTATCCGTAAAATCGTTGAACTTCCCTACTCCATTTTCTTCAATGGTTCCCCAAGGTTTATTGGTAGTATTTTTATTTCCGAATAATCGGGTAAAAACCTGATATACAACTTCTTTTTTATTCGAGACTGACTCTTTCTGTTCTGCATTCATTTTTAAATCTTTTGTTTTACAAGCTGTTGCCAAAAGCATCACGCTTATCCCTGCAACAATAGTTATTTTTTTCATCATATAAAATTATATATCGATTTCAATTCTTTTGATAATAAAATGAGTATCAATTTTTAAATTTAATATTTTTTAAATAAAAGAAGTCTATATCGTTTGAAATTAAATAATTCTATGCACATAAGCAGAAACTACATCGAAGGAGTAAGGCCATTTGTTGATAACTTTAAAGAGAGACAAAAATAGCTTTTACCTCCTTTTTAACTAATTATAAATAAATCCTAATATAGATTAGGATTGTTTCCTTTTTCATAAATTTGACAAAAAATAAATCCATTGAAGAAATCAATATTTTTCCTTCCTTATTGTTTGATACTGCTTGTTACTAATTTAGTTTTGGCGCAAGCCCCAAAAAAAATTATTGTAGAAAACTCTGATTTTGCTGATGTAAACCAGGTAGAAATTCCGGATGCATTATTACTTATCGGAAACGTACGTGTCAATCATGATGGCGTAGTGATGACCTGTAATAAAGCGTATTATTTCCAAAAGGAGAACTACATCAAGGCTTTTGGAAATGTACAGATGGTGCAAGGAGACACTTTATTTCTAAACAGTAAATACGCGGAATACAATGGAAATGTAAAAAAAGCATATGCTTCCGGTGGCGCAGTAATGAGCTCCCCAGATGCGACTTTAACCACAGAAATAATTAATTTTGACCGAAATACCCAAGAAGTATTTTACGATACGCCAGGGACAATTACCAATAAAGACAATACGCTAAAAAGTAATTCAGGAAGATATTATGTAAAACAAAAGAAATTCCAATTCCTGACTGCGGTTACCATCACAAATCCAACGTATGTAATCAAATCAAATCACTTGGATTATTTTAGTAATTCAGGACATTCCTATCTTTTTGGACCATCAACAATTAACAGTAAAGCCAATTATATTTATACCGAAAAAGGGTTTTACGACACCAAAAAAAATCTGGCGCATTTCCTGAATAAATCCTACATCCGATACGATGACCGGGTGATTAAAGGAGACAGTTTATATTATGACCGAAACCGTGAATTTGCATCGGCAACACGCAATGTAAAAATAACGGATTCCATCAATCGCGGAATCGTAAAAGGACATTATGCCGAAGTGTATAAAAAACTGGATTCGATGTTTGTGACCAAAAGAGCCGTTGCGGTTAATTTTGTCGAAAATGACTCAGTTTACATCCACGGTAAAAAATTAATGGTTACCGGAAAAGAAGGAAACCGAATTATCAGAGCGTTCAATAATGTCCGATTTTTTAAAACTGATATGAGTGGCAAATGTGATTCGATTCATTCGAGTTCCAAAAGAGCTTTGACAAAAATGATTGGAAATCCGATACTTTGGAACGCAGAAAACCAAATCACTGGAGATGTAATGCATCTTATAGGCAATAACACCACTCAAAAACTAGATTCACTCAAAGTGCTCAATAATACATTTATAGTCTCCAAAGACACGCTGGGAACCGGCTATAATCAGGTCAAGGGACAAAATCTCTATGGCAAATTTGAGGAAGGAAAACTTCATGATGTCGATATTGTAAAAAATGCCGAAGTCATTTATTATATGCGGAATGAAGCACAAGAACTTATTGGTATCAACAAGAATGTAAGCAGTAAAATCAATCTTATTTTAGAAAAAAATGAGATCGAAACCATTACCTTTTTTCAGCAAGTAGATGGCGAAATCTATCCTGAAAAAGAGTTGCCGGAGAACGCACGAAAACTGCGAGGATTAGTCTGGCGAGGCGATGAACGAATAAAATCCAAAGACGATATTTTTCCGCCTGAAGAAAATGAAGACAATGATAAAATAGCGAAAGCAACCGAGGCCGCTGAAGCCAAAGAAGATACTCCTATGAAAATCAGGAAAGAAACCCTGAATTACGATAAGAAGAAAGGGAAAAAATAGTGTTCAGTCGCAATATTCAGTTTTTCTGAAAACGACTAAACCAATAAACGATTAAACAAATAGATTTTGAATACCGATTTCTTAAAATACCAAGCGCAAACCTCACCGTATCCATTGGGTATGGAAGTTTCACACGCTGTAGGTTCTTATATTTACGATACTAATTCTAAAAAATACTTGGATTTTGTGGCTGGAGTTTCCGCTTGTGCATTGGGACACCAACATCCAAGAGTCAATCAAGCCATCAAAGATCAGCTGGACAAATATTCTCATGTCATGGTGTATGGGGAATATTCTCAAAGTCCTGCGGTTCAATATTGCAAATTATTAGCCTCGCTCCTGCCCGCTACTTTAGACAAAACCTATTTGGTCAATTCAGGAACAGAAGCCATTGAAGGCGCGTTAAAACTCGCCAGACGTACCACAGGAAGAAGCCAATTGATTTCATGTCACAATGCATATCACGGTAATACTATGGGGTCTATGAGCGTCATGGGATTTGAAGAACGCAAACAAATCTTTCGTCCATTGATTCCTGATGTTGATTTTATCACGTTCAATAACGAAGATGATTTACAAAAAATAACGACTAAAACCGCAGGAATTATCCTGGAAACCATTCAAGGTGGTGCCGGATTTATTCAACCACACAATGATTTCCTTAAAAAAGTGCGCGAGCGCTGTACCGAAGTTGGTGCGATGATGATTCTTGACGAAATCCAACCGGGTTTTGGGAGAACCGGAAAACTTTTCGGATTTCAAAATTACGATGTCGTTCCTGATATCGTGGTGATGGGAAAAGGAATGGGCGGCGGAATGCCTGTAGGTGCTTTTACGGCTTCATCAACAATAATGGATTTGCTAAGTCATGATCCAAAACTAGGACATATCACTACTTTTGGAGGTCACCCTGTCATTGCGTCAGCCTGCTTGGCGACTTTGCAGGAAATAACTGAGACCAACCTTATGGCCGAAGCCATGGAGAAAGAAAAGCTATTCAGAACACTTTTGGTACATCCTTTGATAGAAGAAATAAGAGGAAAAGGATTGATGCTGGCAGCAATGACAAAAAGTGCCGATATAACAAACGAAGTGATTCTCAAATGTCAAGACAAAGGACTTATTTTATTCTGGTTACTGTTTGAAGGTTGCGCCATTAGAATAACACCTCCTCTAACCATTTCTGAAGAAGAAATACGAGAAGGTTGCAGCATCATACTTGAAGTAATGGACGAAATGATGATTGAAGAATAATGATTAACAATTTTTGATTTCAGAGGTAGCAACACTGATTACATATCATATAAGTGTTTAAAACAATTATTAAAATTGGGAGCTATTTACTTCGTCAGTTCGCTTCGCTCGTGTCCTGCTATCCGTTATAATCTTTTATTTTTTGGCAGCAAAAAGTAAAAGGATTTCCACTCTTATCAGGGCTAGGCATCCGTTTAAACCAAAGCTTTTTTGTTAATTAAATTGTTCACAACAATTCTAACTTTCCCTCACAGTACACGCACGATTACCTAAATTTATTTAGGCCAAATTAAAAACACACAGTATGCAATTAAGCAACGAAGAAGAAGACTATAACTTATCCCTGTCTAAATTTGAGTCCATGTTGAAAACCAACAAAGTACTCTTTTTTGACTCCGAAGAATTTGAAGAAATTATTCTTCATTATCTCGATATGGGTAAGGCCGCTTTGGCAAAAAAAGCTCTGAAACTGGCATTGGAACAACACCCAAAATCTACCGGACTAAAATTAGTTCAAGTGGAAATGCTAGTCTATGATGACAAACTCGAATTAGCCGAAAAGCTATTGAATGAGTTGTATGCCATTGAACCAACCAATGAAGAAATTTACATTCAAAAAGCCAATATCTGCTCTAAAAGAGACCAACACGAAAAGGCAGTTGAATTATTAAAAATAGCTTTAAAATATACAGATGATTATGCCGATGTCTATAATTTAATAGGCATGGAATATCTTTTTATGGACAATCTTGAAATGGCAAAAGAAAGCTTTATCAAGTGTTTAGAAGAAGATTTGGAAGACCAATCAGCGTTGTACAACGTTGTATATTGTTTTGAGTTTTTAGATCAAAACCAAGAAGCGATTACCTATTTGAAAAAATACATTGACAAGAACCCCTACAGTGAAATCGCCTGGCATCAACTGGGTCGTTTGCATTATGGAGTTAAAGAATATGAAAATGCCATTCGTGCCTTTGATTATGCCACTTTAATTGATGATGAATTCCTTGGTGCTTTCATGGAAAAAGCAAAAGCTTTTGAGCGATTAAAAAAATACGATGAAGCCATTGAAAGCTACAGCAGAACCATCGAATTAGATGATGCGACTTCGTATGCTTTACTTCGAATGGGAAAATGTTATGAAAAACTGGGCAATAAAGCATTAGCATTAAAATATTTCAATCAAACCGTGCATGAAGATCCACTTTTAGACAAAGGTTGGATTGCCATTACTGATTTTTACGTTCGTCAAAAAAATTACCAAAAAGCTTTATTTTATGTCAACAAAGCATTAGCTATTGACAACCAAAATCGTTTGTATTGGAAGCGTTTTGCGACTATCAATAAACAAATGAACTTCTTTGAAGAAGCTGAATTTGGATACCGAAAAGCGGTTGAGTTTGGTGATTATGGCTTAGACACTTGGTTATTCTGGGTGGATATTCTTCAGTTTTTAGGAGAATTTGAAAGCGCTATTCAAACTTTATTACAAGCTTCAGAGTATTTTCCGGAAGAGAATGAAATCGAGTACCGTTTGGCTGGATTGTATTTTATGTTAACTGATAATACAAAAGCAAAATTCCATTTGAGCAATGCCTTACGATTGAATTTTGACAATTATATTCTTTTAGAAGATTTATTTCCAGTAGTTTGGGCAAAAAAAATGGTGCAGAATTATATTGCAAAACATAAAAAACAATAATGGTTGACATAGTTAGAAAACGCTTTGGATTATTAGGACGCAACATTAGTTATTCATTTTCTAAAGGATATTTTACAGATAAATTCAATAGTGAGAACTTTGCGGGTTGTACCTATGAAAATTTTGATATTCCCGAAATAGCAGCCTTTCCAGAGGTAATTAAAAGCACTTCGGATTTAAAAGGATTGAATGTTACCATCCCGTATAAGGAAACGGTAATTCCATTTTTGGATAAATTATCTAAAAAAGCGGAATTAATTGGCGCTGTAAACACTATCAAAATTACCAAAAAAGGCAAGTTGAAAGGCTACAACACGGATTATTATGGTTTTAAAAAATCATTAGAACCGTTATTGGAACCGCACCATAAAAAAGCATTGATTTTAGGAACAGGAGGCGCTTCTAAAGGAGTCGCTTTTGCTTTGGACGAGCTTGATATTCCGTATACTTTTGTTTCGAGAGAAGCCAAAGAAAATGCAATCGACTATAACCGAATCAACGCAACGACATTTGACAATTACCAAATCATAATTAACTCGACTCCGGTAGGAACAAGTCCTAATGTGGAAGCGTTCCCATTAATCCCGTATGAGTATTTCACGGAGAAGCACATTGCTTATGATTTGATTTATAATCCTGCTGAAACACAATTCCTTAAAAAAGCCAAACAACATGGAGCACAAATCAAAAATGGTTTGGATATGCTCATTTTTCAAGCAGAGAAAGCTTGGAAAATTTGGAATAAATAATCTAAATTCGGAGTTAACTTCTTACACGTATTCAAGTACGTAAAAAACCACTCTTTTAGAGTGGTTTTTTGTTTGCAATAACATATCGAACTCGAGAAAAAAAAATAAAATTAAAACCCCAGAACCCTAGCCCTGATGGCAGCGGCATCCTTTTTTGTTCGTCTTTTCGGCGAACAAAAAAGATACAGCGAACAGCAGGAAATTGCTTCAAAAAGAGCTGATTCCTAACCTAAAACGACTATAAATAGAAGGATTTATTTTGAAATTTCATGCTCCTTTACTATCTTTCGTGTTCGATAAAAAAATAGAAACCTTACACATTGAAAAAATGTTAGAAGAAAAGAATGATAACCTGCTTGAGGCAGATGGAAATTTAGAACACAATTCTGTTGAATCTACTCCAATAGAACCAGAAGTTTTGGAAACGGAAACTAGTGACACTGTTACTACTATTCCTGCAGAAGATAATGCTGTAACTCTAAATGATGAAGAGTTGCTAGCTAATGAACCTATTACAGAGACTGAAAACCAGACTGTGCTAGATGCTATTGCCGAGACAAATGCTGCCGAAAGTGAGGACGAAACGTTGAAGGAACGTCATGAAATTCCAATGCAGGATTATGATACCTTATCACTTGAAGAACTGGTAGACGAGCTGAAAAGTTTAGTTTCCAATGAAAAAGTAATGTCGTTTAAGGAGCATATTGAAGAAATCAAAAAAGCATTTTTGGCTAAATACAACCACCTTCTTGAAGAGAAAAAAGAGGAGTTTTTAGCAGAAAATCAAGATCCAAATGAAGAATTTCAATATCATTCTCCACTAAAAACAAATTTTGATAAATATTATTCTCTTTTTAGAGATACTAAAAATACCCATTTCAAGAGTTTACAAACGAATCTAAAAACAAATTTAGAAAACCGTTTGGCTATTGTTGAGGAATTGAAAGAGTTGATTAACCCACAGGAAAACATCAAAGACACTTTAAAACATTTTAATGATTTAAGAGAACGATGGAAAACTGCCGGACCAATTCCGAAAGATAAATACAACCACGTTTGGAACAATTTTCATTTTCATGTTGAAAATTTCTATGATTACCTGCATTTAGACAGAGAAGCCAGAGATTTAGATTTCAAACATAATTTAGAGCAAAAACAAAAAATTGTAGCGCGTGTTGAAGAATTGGTGAATGAAGCCGATATCAACAAAGCATTCAGAGAACTGCAGGATTTACATAGAATTTGGAAAGAAGACATTGGTCCTGTTTCCAGAGAACATCGTGATGCCATTTGGAACAAGTTTAGCGATTTGACCAAACAAATGCATGATAAACGTGAAGTTTTGTTCGAAAATCAAAGAGGAACAGAACTTGAGAATTTAGAAAAGAAAAAAGAAATTATTGCCAAGATTGAAGTTTTGGCTACTGAAAAAGTAAATGCACACACTCAATGGCTTGCTCAAATAGAAAAAGTGGAAGCGTTGCGTACTGCTTTCTTCTCTGCAGGAAAAGTGCCATCGGATGTGAATGAGGAAACTTGGGCTGGTTTTAAAACTGCTGTAAGAAATTTTAATTCTTTCAAAAATTCGTTTTACAAAGACATTAAAAAAGATCAAAACGACAATTTAAGCAAGAAAACGGCTCTTGTGGCCAAAGCTAAAGAATTGCAAGAAAGTCTTGATTTTGCTGCGACTACTCCTATCATGAAACAAATTCAGGATGAATGGAAACAGATAGGACATGTGCCAAGAAAATATTCGGATAAAATCTGGAAAGAATTTAAAGATGCGTGCAATCATTATTTTGATAAGTTAAAAGAGCAAAAGAATGAGGAAAACGGTGAAGAAGTAGAAGCCTTTGATAATAAAAAAGCCTACTTAGAAACTTTGAGAGAATTTCAATTGACAGGAGATCACAAAACAGATTTGGATGCAATCAAATTGCACATCGAAACCTGGAAAAACTTTGGAAAAGTGCCTTTCCCAAGAAGACATATTGAAGGGAAATTCAATAAAATCCTAGATGCTCTTTTTGAAAAATTGAGTTTGAGCAAAAAAGATACTGATATGATGCGTTTTGCTAATAGAATGGATCATTTATCAGAAAGCAATGACACTCGAAAACTGGACAACGAAAAGATTTTCTTAATGCGTAAAATTGATGAAGTGCAGAATGAAATTTTCCAATTGGAAAACAACATTCAATTCTTTACCAATACCAGAAATGCAAAAAAAGAAAACTCTATAGTATTAGAAGTTCGTAAAAACATCGCTATTCACAAAGAGAGCCTTGATGTTTGGAAAGAAAAACTAAAACAACTGAGAAATCTTAACCAAGAGTAAATCTTAGTTAACGTTAAAATAGAAACCTCGATCTTAAACAGTTCGAGGTTTTTTTATGGAAAAAACCATCTGATTCTAAACTTTAACTTTCATTTATTAGAAAAAGTTATATAAATCGGGTGACAAATTTTAAATTTGTAAAATGAATTGTTTCCGAAAAACACTTGTTTTTATTGGGCTTTTAATAGCTTTTTTATTTGCTTTTAGTGCAAGTGAAGCTCCTGTTCATATAACTCAATTGGAAAAATCCAGTTCTTCCGTTTCTGTTGACAGCATCCATTCTTTAGATTTTATACAACCTCAAGTAAGCAATCCGTTTACTTCCTATCATAAAACTCCGGATTATGCGATTGCAAAATATCTGGAAAATTTTCTGATTGCAATTCCGGATTTTAAAATTAGCACATTCTTTATTCGTTTTGCGAAACAAGACATCAATCGATGTGAGATGGTTTCGCTCCTACTCTTTCCTTTCCATTTTTTTTGGTGATTTGAAGCACTGATTACACAACTTATATTTCCTTTTGAATTGATTCCTTTGTGGGTTTTCGGTTCAGATTATCATGCTTTACAAATAACTAAAAAATAAAAAAATGGATACATCCGTAACAATAATTGGTCTGGCACTAACTTTTATAATTGCCATTCCTCTTTTCTATGTGATTCGCTCAAACTCTATTAACAAAACAAAAATCAAAAATATAAAAACCAAATTCAGCCAAAACAATCGCTTTAATTTTGAATTGACAGAAACACAAAACAAAAAAGTTTTGGCGTTAGACGAAAAAAACAAAGGATTTCTTTTGATTGATTTTAATGCAAAAGAAGAAGTTGTTTCTTTTGTTGATTTAAATACAATTCAATCTTGCAAACTAGTTCCAACTACGGAAAATAATAGTGATACGATTCTAAAAATTGAATTTGAATTTCAATACAAAGAAGCTAAAAAAACAGAGTATATTTCATTTTACAAAATTGAAAATGATCAAATAGGTCAAGTTTGTTTGTATGAAGATCATCAACTAGCCAAAAAATGGGCAAAAATGATTCAGGATTGTATAACCGTTTAAGAAACTGATTTGTTCTGTAAAAGAGGCTTTTGAAGCCTCTTTTTTTTTGGAAAGGTTCTCTCGATATGATAATTATCATTTTAATATTTGAGTGGTCGTTCTACTTTTGATTAACGTTAAATGACTCTGCCATGAAAAATTCTTTAATTCAAAAATACAATGTTCCAGGTCCCAGATACACCAGTTATCCAACGGTTCCCTATTGGGATGAAACTGATTTTTCAGATGAAATTTGGGCTGAAACGCTAAAAAAATCATTTATAGAAAGTAATACTTCAGAAGGAATCAGTTTATACATTCATTTGCCTTTTTGCGAAAGCTTGTGTACTTTTTGTGGTTGTAACAAGCGTATTACCAAAAATCATGGGGTTGAAAATCCGTATATAGAGGCCGTTTTAAAAGAATGGACATTATATTGTAAAATCCTGGGAGAGAAACCAATCATAAAAGAGATTCATTTGGGCGGAGGAACTCCCACATTTTTTTCTACCAAAAATTTAGAGGATTTAATAAACGGTATTTTTTCTCATGCGAATAAAGCCAAAGACTATGAATTTAGTTTTGAAGGTCATCCGAATAACACTTCACACGAACATTTACAAAAGCTTTACGATTTAGGTTTTAGAAGAGTAAGTTTTGGTGTTCAGGATTACTCCGAAAAAGTCCAAAAAGCAATTCATCGCTTGCAGCCTTTTCATAATGTGGCAAAAGTTACATTTTGGGCCAGAGAAATTGGGTATACTTCCATAGGTCATGATATCATTTTTGGATTGCCTTTTCAGGAAATAGAGCATGTTATTGATACGATTGAGAAAACAAAATCATTACAGCCCGACCGTTTGGCATTTTATAGTTACGCGCATGTTCCTTGGATTAAAGGAAATGGACAACGCGGTTTCAACGATGAAGACATTCCAAAAGATGATAAAAAGAGAATGCTGTATGAAACCGGTAAAAAACTATTGTACGAAAACGGGTATCAAGAAATAGGAATGGATCATTTTGCTTTGGAAACAGATAGTTTGTATAAAGCTTTTAAAGATGGAACATTGCACCGTAATTTCATGGGCTACAGCTCATCAAAAACACAATTGATGATTGGATTGGGAGTTTCTTCCATCAGTGACAGTTGGTACAGTTTTGCACAGAATGTAAAAAATTTAGAAGATTATTATCAAATATTAGAATGGAATAAATTACCGATTTTCAGAGGACATTTATTGACTGATGAAGACCTCATCATCCGAAAACACATTCTGAATTTGATGTGCCAATTTGAAACTTCGTGGAAAAACAAAGAAGGTTATTTCAACGAAATTCCAGACGTATTAATTCAATTGAAAGAAATGGAAAATGATGGTTTAGTAATCATTAAAAACAATAGCATTGTCGTTACAGAAAAAGGGAAACCTTATGTTCGAAATATTTGTATGGCATTTGATTTACGTTTGAAAAGAAAAGCTCCAGAAACCGAATTATTTTCGATGACAATCTAATATTTCACAATCTTACAAAATAAAAAAGCACGCTGAATGGCGTGCTTTTTTATACAAAACTATTAGAATATTAATGACAATTAGGATCAGCTTGAATAAATAAACTCATATTTGACGGGGAAATATAAGGAATTCCCAATCCCAATCCCCTTAAAATAAATAAGCAACCAATACATACCGCTACATAAGGAATCGCTTTCTGAATTCGGTTTCGAATGGGCACTGTTAAAAACGAATTTATATACACGACGCTGCTCATCATAGGAACGGTTCCTAATCCGAATAAAATCATATACAAAACGCCCAAACTCTCACTTTGCATGGCGATAGCACCAAACAAAGCTACATAAACCATTCCGCAGGGTAAAAAACCATTCAGTAAACCAATCGTGAACAGGGATTTGTAACTCTTATTTCTAAACTGACTTCCTAACGCCGTTTTGATTTTAGAAATTAATTTAAAAACTGGTTTTGAAAAATTATATTTCGCAAAAAGTTTGTCTGGAATTATAACTATCAGAATCATGGCAACACCAATGAATATGGATAAATTCTGTTGCAAACCGGCCATAAAAAAACCTTTTCCAAGCAGTCCAAAAACAAAACCTATTGTAGCATAAGCCGTTAATCTTCCTAAATGATAGGTAATGATTTGAGTCGCTTTTTTGGTCTGATTCGTTCTGTCTACGGGCAACATCATAGCAATAGGACCGCACATACCAATGCAGTGAAAACTACTTATTAAACCGAAAATGAAGGCAGTATAAAGCATTTTTTTAGTCTAATGTCATAAAGCCTAAAGTCATAAAGCCAATTGATGGACTTTCTGACTTTTGACTTTAAGACTAATTGATATATATCGTTTCTTTAGACAAATACGATTTTCCATCATATTGCCATTCCATATTAATGTCCCATCGACCGCCTGCCAAACTTTTTTTAGGTATGAGCAAAGTAGTAGCATCAGATAGTGAAATTGGAATTTCAAAATCTAATTTTTTGTTAGACGGTCTGTAAAGGGACACTTTACCTTTGATGTTTTTTGGAACAAATACTTTTGGGAATACTATTTCAACTCCATTTGAAACACTATTTATTGTTGGCTTTTGAGCCAAATCTGCAACATTTTGAACACGAGTCATTTCATCTCCAAAATGTGCATCATGTTTATAATATTCATCTACAACTAACTCGTTGTCATATTTTGAATCGGATTGTACCGTAAAAACAAAATACAAAATGAAGGTTATAAACAACCCAAAAGCGATTACGATTCCTGTTCCCCAGCTAATTTTCATGATCTATTTTTTTATAAATTCTATTCCCAACTTAAAAGGATATTAATCAAAACTACGCGGACTCAAAAAGTTAGTGGTAGCAGTTTCAATTTTTTCATCCCCATTATAAACCTCAATTTTCAGTTTTGTTTTATCACTGTCCAATAAATTTTGGTTGATTTCAACAAACAGCGTTCCACCATTCATACCTTGTTTAGGCACTTTTAAATCTTGCTTCCCAACCACTTTTAAAGTTCCTTTTATACCCACCAACTTGAAATGAATATCATTAAAATCAGTATTGGTTTTATTGATGATTTTAAAAGTATAAATGTTACTGATATTTTCGCCTTTGTGTTCGAATAACTGACCCGGAAGCCTCAAAATACTGGCTTCAACATCAGAACGTAAAAACAATAATCCAATCAAAATACCTGTCAAAATAAATAATACGGCTGAATAGCCTTTCATTCTAGGCGTAAACTTGAATGTTACTTTTTTCTCAATTTCATCTTCAGATGCATATCGAATGAGTCCTTTGGGTAAACCTACGCTATCCATAATCGTGTCACATTCATCAATACAAGCTGTACAATTGATACATTCCATCTGAGTCCCGTTACGGATATCAATTCCGGTTGGACAAACATTTACACATTGCTTGCAATCGATACAATCGCCTTTTCCCGTTACGCCTCTATCTTCTTTTTTATTAAATTTTGCCCTACCCACTTCTTTTTCGCCACGAACAAAATCGTACGCCACGTTTATCGATTTATCGTCTAATAAAACACCTTGCAATCTTCCGTAAGGACAAGCTATAATACAAACTTGTTCTCTAAACCACGCAAAAATAAAATAGAAAACTCCGGTAAAAATCAATAATGAAATCAAAGTGCTTAAATGATTTTCTGGTCCTTCTTCAATCATTAAAAGCAACTTGTCGCTACTGATAAGATACGCCAGAAAAACATTGGCAATAAAAAAAGAAATGATTAAGAAAATTGTCCATTTAAAGGCTTTTTTTCTGATTTTCTCTGCATTCCATTCCTGTTTTTCCAAACGAATCTGAGCACCACGATCACCTTCAATCCAGTATTCTATTCTGCGGAAGACCATTTCTAAAAAGATGGTCTGCGGACAAATCCATCCGCAAAATATTCGTCCATAAATCACCGTAAAAAGGATGACGAAAACGACACCAATAATCATAAAAAGGACAAACAGATAAATATCCTGAGGCCAAAATGGAAATCCGAAAATATTAAATCGTCGCTCCAATATATTGAACATCATGAACTGGTTCCCATTTATCTTCATAAAAGGATTTGCAACAAGTACAATCAGTAAAAAATAACTAACCCATTTCCTGTAATCATAAAACTTTCCTGAAGGCTTTTTAGGGAAAATAAATTTTCTGTTTCCTTCTTCATCAATCGTCCCGATGGTATCTCTAAAAGCTTCGTCTGGTAATTTTGACATTTCTTTTTATTTAAAACACAAGTTCAAAATAATTATTAAAATTCTTAAGCTAAATAAAAACGTGTGTTTCTAATTGTTATTTAACTGCAACAGTAACATTTTCTTCTACCCAAACTTCGCCTTCCGCAGCTTTAGCATCTGGTGGATTGCTTCCTTTCAAGGATAAAATGTAGCTGGCAACTTTTTGCATTTCTTTAGGTTTCAATGTTCCTTTCCAGGAAATCATTCCTTTTCCGTCACGTCCTCCATTTACCAGCGTATGAAATACATTTTTTATTCCGCCACCTAAAATCCATTTCTCATCCGTTAGATTTGGTCCAATTTGTCCTCCACCGTCAGCTCTGTGACAAGCAGCACAATTGGCAGTAAAAATTTCTTTTCCAGCAGCTAAATCCGCAGGATCTGTCAACAAGGTCACCGTTTTTTCATCCATTAAATCCGGAGCAGTTTTCATATATTCCGCAATATCTATTTTGGCTTGAGCAACTTCTTTTTTAAGTTCCATTTCTTGATTATCAGCTCCTAAAACTTCATATCGCACCATATAAACAACGCCAAAAAGAATACAAGCGTAGAATAAATATACCCACCAAGGCGGCAAATTGTTATCTAATTCTTTGATGCCATCGTAATCGTGTTCTAATAATAACTGATTTTCATTTGCTAAAGGTTCGGTTTTAGTCAATTTTTCCATCAGCTTTTGGTACCATTCACTATCCTTGAAACTCAAATCATTTGCTTCATTTAATTGGTTTTTTTGTTCCTCGGTCAATAAATGATAGGTAATATTGTCAACTGCCTTCATCGTGATTTCTATCGCTATCAAAAGGAAAAGGAACACGAATAAGAATACAGAAACCATTGGAAATTTTATAAAAGCAGGTCTGTCTCCTGAGTCTATGAAATATTCCATTGCCATCATGACAGCAAAGAAAATAACAGGTACTCTAACGTATACTGGAATTAATTTTTTCATTTTCTAAATTTTAAAAAATTATACTATTTGATTGTCTCTCAATGGAATTTGACTCAATTCATTTATCGTTTCTTTCTTATAAGAGAACACCCATAGACCGAGGCCCACGAAAAAGACGAAAAAAATTAATAATGATAAGATGGGATATATTGCCACACCTTCTATCGTTTCCATATTGTGTTTTATTTGTTCGAACATAACTTTTATTTTTTAGCAATATCTTTTACTTTAATATCTGTTCCAAGTCTTTGCATATAAGCAATCAAGGCAATGATTTCCCTTTCATTCATTGGAACAAATTTTTCTCCTCTGGCTTCGGCTTTTTTCTTGCTTTCGTCATAACTTTTCACAAAGTCAGGGTCATTTTTCAAGTTTTCTTCAATTGCAATCGCTTGTTTTCTTAAATCATCTAAACCACTAGCAATCTGAGCTTCAGTGTAAGGAACTCCAAGCGTAACCATGACCTGCATTTTCTTTTGAGTCAAAGAAACATCCATCGGTTTATTATCAAACAGCCATTTGTATCCTGGCATAATGGAGCCTGCGGATATACTTTGCGGATTCCAAAAGTGGTTAAAATGCCAATTGTCATTATACTTAGCACCCACTCTTAATAAATCCGGACCAGTACGTTTTGAACCCCAAAGAAATGGATGATCGTATACAAATTCCCCAGCTTTAGATTGCGGTCCATAACGTTCCACTTCACTACGGAAAGGACGAACAGACTGTGAGTGACAACCTACACAACCTTCACGAATGTATAAATCACGTCCTTCTAATTCTAATGGAGAATACGGTTTTACACTTGCAATGGTTGGAATATTGGATTTAACCATAATCGTAGGAACAATTTGGATAACACCACCAATTAAAATAGCAACAGTTGCCAAAATGGTTAACTGAATCGGTTTTCTTTCTAACCAAGGATGAAATTTCTCTCCTTTTACTCTTCCTGCACTAATTTTCAATAATTCAGGAGCTTCAGCCAATTCATCTTCAATTTTAGAACCTGCTCTAACCGTTTGGATAATATTATACACCAAAGTAAACATTCCAATTAAATAAAGGGTTCCACCAATAGCTCTCATCCAATACATCGGCATGATTTGAGTTACTGTCTCAAGGAAGTTCCCGTAGGTTAAAGTTCCGTCCGGATTGAATTGTTTCCACATAGATGCTTGTAAAAAACCGGCAACATACATTGGAATCGTATATAATATAATACCTAAAGTACCAATCCAGAAGTGAAAATTAGCCAACTTAACTGAGTACAAATTGCTTTTGGTCATTCTAGGAACCAACCAATAAATCATACCAAAAGCCATAAATCCATTCCAAGCCAATGCGCCAACGTGAACGTGAGCAATAATCCAATCCGTGTAATGCGCGATAGCATTTACATTTTTTAAGGATAACATCGGACCTTCAAAAGTCGCCATTCCGTAACCTGTAATCGCTACCACAAAGAATTTCAAAACGGGCTCTACACGCACTTTATCCCAAACCCCTCTCAAGGTTAAAAGTCCGTTTATCATTCCACCCCAAGATGGCGCAATCAACATAATAGAGAAAGCCACTCCTAAATTTTGAGCCCAGTTAGGCAAAGCAGAATATAATAAATGGTGAGGTCCAGCCCAGATATAAATAAAGATTAATGACCAAAAGTGAACAATTGACAGTCTGTAAGAATACACGGGACGATTCGCCGCTTTTGGAATAAAATAATACATTAATCCTAAAAAAGGTGTAGTCAAGAAAAATGCAACCGCATTATGACCGTACCACCATTGTACTAAAGCATCTTGAACTCCTGCATATACCGAATAACTTTTCATTCCAGAAACCGGCAATGATAAACTATTAAAAATATGCAAAACTGCCACAGTAACGAATGTTGCCAAGTAAAACCAAATCGCAACATATAAATGGCGCTCTCTACGTTTTATAATAGTTCCAATCATATTGATACCAAAAACAACCCAAATTAATGCAATCGCAATATCTATTGGCCATTCTAATTCGGCATATTCTTTAGAAGAACTATAGCCTAATGGTAATGATATAGCTGCAGCAACAATGATTAATTGCCAACCCCAGAAATTAAGATTACTCAAAAAATCACTGTACATTCTGGCTTTTAACAATCGTTGCAACGAGTAATAAATACCCGCAAACATTGCATTTCCTACGAAAGCAAAAATAACTGCATTAGTATGTAAAGGTCTTAATCGACCATAACTCAACCACGAAATACCATCAGTAATATTTGGAAAAAGGAACATAAAGGCCAATGTAAGCCCTACTAACATTCCTACCACTCCAAAGACAATGGTTGCGTAAATGAATTTTTTTACAATTTTGTTGTCATAATAAAACTGCTGCATTTCCATATTTATAATTATTTTTAAAGTTGTTTATTATTTGTTTTGTTGAAAGTCATAAAATTGAATATTACAAAGTCGTTGAACTTTTGGTTTTCGGTTTTTTAGCTTTCGACTGAATTAGCTCATCGTCAAATAACATTCTGACTGATGGTGTATAATCGTCGTCATACTGACCTGTTTTTACTGCTCGTATAAAAGCAATAAAGAAACCAATGGCGACTATTATACTGATGGAGATTAATAAATAAATGACACTCATACCTTAATTTGTGTTAACAAAGTTACTTTGACGTTTTGGAGTAAAATATGACATTTGTCATACTTATCGATATCTGTTAAATTTATGTGAAAGCGCAACTCAAAACGTATACAATTCTATTTTTTATTTGCATAATAACTACTCATCACAGTTACAAAACTCACAATCGTTATTGTGCTCAACGGCATGATAATAGCTGCAACTAAAGGCAATAAATTACCTGTAATGGCAAACGATAATCCTACCACATTGTACAGTAACGACAGTGCAAAACTCATTTTGATTGTCGTTATGGAATTCTTGGATAATTTCAAGAAATAATTCAATTTTTGAAACTCGCTGGCATCTAAAATAGCATCACAAGCCGGTGAAAAAACATTCACATTCTCAGAAATTGAGATTCCAACATTGCTTTGCGCCAAAGCTCCGGCATCATTCAATCCATCGCCAACCATCATTACATTTTTACCTTTGTCCTGCAAATTTTTAATGAATTCTAATTTTTGTTCTGGTTTCTGATTAAAAATCAATTCCGTGCCTTTCGGCAAAAGTTGTTCAAGAGTGTCGCGTTCACCTTCATTGTCACCAGATAAAACCTTGATTTGATAGGTCGTGTTTAAGTTCTTGAAAAGCTCCTCAAGTCCTTCTCTATATTGATTATTAAAAATAAATTTCCCGTAATAAATATCATTTATCTTGATATGAACCGACGTTTGCTGAATGTTATTACCTTCTGTTTTATCTACAAAAGCTGCAGAACCTATTTTAATTTGGTGACCAAAAATCTGAGCTTGGATTCCTTTTCCCGTAATTTCTTCAAAAGCATCTATCTTCAACTTTTTGGTGTCATTTTCTGATTTATTTTGTAAAATTGGAATAGGCAAATAATCATACAACATCCTGCTCAAGGGATGATTTGAAGCGCGCAATACATTTTTTATCAGCAACAAATTCTCGTCGGAAAGAACGGCTCCTTCATAGGAAATATTCGATTTTTTATTGGTGGTAATCGTTCCTGTTTTATCAAAAACAATCGTATCAACTTTTGCTAATTGCTCAATAACCAAAGCATTTTTGAGATAGAATTTCTGTTTTCCTAAAATACGTAATACATTCCCAAAAGTGAATGGTGCCGTCAATGCCAAAGCACAAGGACAAGCCACAATTAGTACAGCTGTAAACACATTGAAAGCGGTGTTGGCATCAATAAAAATCCAATAGCCGAAGCCTGCAAAAGCAATCAATAATAAAATAGGTGTAAAATAACGGCTGATGCGATCGGTAATCGTTTTGTGCTTTTGCATCACATTTTTTTGGAACACATCATTACTCCATAATTGCGTCAAGTAACTTTGGGAAACAGAATGTAAAACTTCCATCTCGATTACTTTCCCTATTTGTTTTCCTCCAGCAAATACTTTATCACCAGAATGTTTCGTAATAGGAATTGCTTCTCCCGTGACAAAACTATAATCGATTTCCGCTTTTTCCGAAATTAGAATCCCATCAACCGGAATGAGTTCTTGGTTTCTGATGAGTAATCGATCGCCTTTTTCAACTTCGTAAATCGCAACACTTTCTTCGGAAGCATCCGCATTAATTTTAGTAATTGCTATTGGAAAATAGGATTTAAAATCCCTTTCGAAACTCAAAAAACTATAGGTTTTGATTTGGAACATTTTCCCCAAAAGCATAAAGAAAATCAATCCGGTTAAGCTGTCGAAAAAACCAGAACCGTAATCCATGACAATATCAAACGTACTTCGCACAAACATTACAATAATCCCTAAAGCAATGGGAATATCGATGTTCGCTCCCGAAACTTCGGGATTGGTTTTGATACTTTTATACGCCGAAACATAATAACCACTTGCCGAGTAAAAGAAACTGGGTAGCGCTAAAGCAAAAATCAACCAACGGAAAAAGCCACGGTATTGGTCTAACCAATATTCTTTCACTTCAAAATATTCCGGAAACGAAAGCAACATGATATTTCCAAAACAAAAGAAAGCAACGCCCAGTTTATACGTTAAACTTCTATCGACATTATTGCTTCCCGTTTCATAGTTTTCTAAACTGATGTAGGGTTCATAACCGATGGAGCTCAACAAATAAACAATCGTTTTAATAGAAACTACTTCTGGATTGAAAGTGATTCGGACTCTTTTTTCAGGGAAATTAACCTGAGAAGTGCTTATTCCTTTTTGAAGACGCTGTAGATTTTCCAAAATCCAAATACACGAGCTACAATGAATATGAGGAATGTTAAGTGAAATAATTGCGGTTGAATTTTCTTGAAATTCCAAAAGTTTGGATACAATACTTTCATTGTCTAAAAAATCATATTTACCATTAATGTCTTGCGGGGTTGCTCCAGGGGATTTTTCAAAATCATAATAACAAGTCAAATCATTCAGACTAAAAATTTCGTAAACGGTTTTACAACCATTGCAACAAAAATCTTTAGCGTCAAAAATAATTTTTTCTTCTACTATAATATCTAACCCACAATGGAAACAGTTTTGTGTGTCCATAACTTTGCTCATTTTACCTTGAACAAAGGTCATTAATCGAATGAGTTAAAAATATGATATTTGTCATATTAAATAGTTAGTTTTGTAGTACCAATAAATCACAAACAATATGAGCAAATGCGAACAATGTATCGTCAGAGAATTTAGCTCTTTAAAAGCACTTACTAAAGAAGAATTACTAAAACTTTCTGACTGTAAAACATCCCATATCATTAAAAAGGGGAGGTTATATTTGAAGAAGGAGAAAATGTAAATGGTATTTATTGTATAAAAGATGGTGTTTGTAAACTGACTAAACTCAGTGCAAATGGTAAAGATCACATTGTAAAACTGGTTACAAAAGGTGAATTACTGGGACAACGTTCCATGATTAGTGATGAACCGGTAAATCTAAGCGCCGTAGCTCTTGAAGACATGCAGGTTTGTTTTATTCCAAAGTCAGAAGTGATGGGATACTTTGACAAAAACAATCAGTTTTCGATGAATGTGATGAAAACTATTTGCGGTGACCTAAAAGAAGCTGATGGTCATATGGTCAATTTAGCCCAAAAAACAGTCAAAGAAAGATTAGCCGAAACGCTTCTTTATTTACACAATACCTTTGGAAAAAACGAGGATAATTCGTTAAAAATACAACTTTCCAGAGATGAACTAGCCAGTATTATTGGCACTGCCACTGAAAGTTGCATCCGTTTACTTTCTGATTTTAATAAATTAGGACTTATTGAATTGAATGGAAAAAAAATTATTCTAAAAGACATCAACAAACTAAAAAAATTAGCAGATTAATTCCAATTCTCTTTAGTCTTTCTTATTCATCACAAAATAATACACCGGAATTCCCAACGCCACAATACACAATCCCAAGCCTGTATTGAACGTATCATAAATCAATAAAGTGAGACAAATTGCTACTGTAACCACAATATAAAGTGCAGGTACAAATGGATACCCAAACGCTTTATAAGGTCTATCTGCTTTAGGCTCTTTTTTTCGAAGGATGAAAACACCCAGAATCGTCAGTATATAAAATAACAAAGACGCAAAAGTCGCATACGTTAACAAGTCCCCAAATTTTCCTGAAATACAAAGCACACAAGCCCAGATACATTGCACCCATAATGCTTTTGCAGGAACTTGGTTTTTATTAAGTTCTGTTGCTTGTTTGAAAAATAATCCGTCTTTTGCCATGGCAAAAAACAATCTTCCTCCCGAAAGAATCAAACCGCTATTGCAACCAAAAGTGGAAACCATGATTAAGCCTGCCATTACAAAAACACTTATATTTCCCATAATCATACTTGCAGCAGCCGCACCTACTCTGTCATTACTGGCAAACATGATTCCGTTACTGGCAATATCAGCAGCGTTTGGAGTTCCCTGCATTGGCAACAAAGCCAAATAAGCAACATTCGCTAAAACATAAATAATGGTCACAATCAAGGTTCCAAGAAACAAACTTCGGGGAATATTCTTTTTGGGTTCTTTAATTTCACCTGCAATGAAAGTAACATTATTCCAGGCATCACTTGAAAATAAAGAGTTAATAATAGTAGCTCCTGCAGCGCCCAAAATTGCCATTCCTGCTAATTTTGTTACTGTAATTGTTCCGTCAGGATTCACAACTGTTTTGCTGGCTTCCCACATATTTTCGAAATTATTGGACAAAACATCCGTTTGTAAACCAACATACAATCCTAAAATAATCAATGCAAAAAGCGCAATTAATTTAGCCGAGGTAAAAATCAATTGAACTGTTTTTCCGCTTTCGACACCTTTGGTATTAATGTACGTGAGCAGTATTATACTAAAAATAGCCAACACTTTTTGGTACGAAAAAACAAAACCGGTACCAATCGTAAAAAGTGTATGATCTAAAACAGGAAAGAAGATAGCCGCATAATTAGCGAAAGTAACCGCAATTGCGGCAATAACTCCCGTTTGAATTACCGTGAAAACGGTCCAACCGTACAAGAAAGAAACTAATCTTCCGTACGCGCGTTGTATGTAAACAAATTGTCCGCCCGCATTCGGCATCATTCCTGCCAATTCTCCGTAACTCAATGCCGCAGCGACCGTTATTAATCCCGTTACCAACCAAATTACCAATAACCAGGCAGCAGATCCAATATCTCTTGCCATAGCTGATGTAACTATGAAAATCCCGGATCCTATCATGGAACCGGCTACTAAACTCGTGGCATCAATTAATCCTAAAGAACGTTTTAACTCGGTTTTATTTTCTGGCATTGGATAATTTTATAAATGATGATAATTTAATTATTTAATAATAAATACTATAGCTTCTTCGCTTCTTCCCAAAAAACATCCATTTCAGCAAGTGTCATATCCATTAATGGTTTTCCTAATTCTCCAGCTTTACTTTCCAAATATTGAAAGCGTTTAATGAATTTTTTATTGGTGCGTTCCAAAGCATCTTCGGGATTTACATTAAGAAATCGGGCGTAATTGATCATAGAAAATAAAACATCTCCAAATTCGGCTTCAATTTTATCTTGATCTCCTGCTTGAACCTCAACTTGCAATTCTTCCAATTCTTCTTGAACCTTATCCCAAACCTGATGCGATTCTTCCCAATCAAAACCCACTCCTTTTACCTTATCCTGAATTCGGCTAGCTTTAACTAATGCGGGTAAACTTTTTGGAACACCTTCCAAAACAGATTTTTTACCTTCTTTGAGCTTTAGTTTCTCCCAATTCTGCTTTACTTCTTCCTCGTCTTTTACCACAACATCACTATAAATATGGGGATGACGGTGAATTAACTTTTCACAGATTTCATTACAGACATCGGCCATATCAAAATCGTTCGTCTCGCTTCCTATTTTGGCATAAAAAACAATATGCAATAACAAATCCCCAAGTTCTTTTTTGACTTCGTTTAAATCGTTGTCTAAAATAGCATCGCCTAATTCATAGGTTTCTTCAATAGTCAGATGACGCAAGGTTTGCATGGTTTGCTTTTTGTCCCAAGGACATTTTTCTCGCAAATCATCCATAATGTCTAATAATCTTTCGAAAGCATGCAGTTGGTTTTGTCTTGAATTCATCAGAAATGGTTTTTGGTAAAAATAAAAAAATCCTGTTCAGAAAAATAGCTGAACAGGATTAAATATTATTTTAAAGTAAAATTACTCTTTTTTAGCTTTTGCTTTTTTAGCAGGAGTTTTAGTTTCTGTTGCAGGAACTTCTTCAGCAACAGCAACAAGTTCTTCAGCAGCCGGTGTTTCTTCAGTAGCAGCAGGTACTTCATCAGTAACTAATCCTTTTGCTTGCAACATATTATACCAGTTTAAAACTTTTTTGATATCAGAAGGATACACTCTTTCTTCATCATAATCAGGTAAAATTTCTTTGAAATAAGCTGTCAATGTAGCATTGTCTTCTTTATGTGAAATTGCTTGACCTTTGTTTTCCTTATCAGCAATTTTTTGCATGATTTCAGCTAATGGTTTTTCGCCTTCATACGTATAAATTGAAATTTCCGACAATAAACTCACATTACTTTTTAAGTTTACTGTGATTTTTTTTCCATCCAATAATGATTCAGCAACAAACCCAGTACGTGTTTGCACTCTTAATACATATAAACCTGGTTTCCCAGAAATGGCTAATATTTTTTCTAAATTCATGTTTTGTGTAATTATTATTAAGAATTTGACTTATTTATTTTTTCATTTAAAACCAAAAATCATACCAAGATAAAGCTGTAAAAGCTGTTTTATCTTCCTTTTTTAGCAAAAAATTTCATTCGGTAGTCTTGGAATGTTTTTCCTTCCAAAATGTTTTTCAATTTCTTTTGAATCAATCGTTTTTTTAATGACGAAATTTTATCTGTGAATAATACTCCTTCAATATGATCGTATTCATGTTGGATTACTCTGGCAATTAATCCATCAAAAACTTCGGTTTTCATTACAAAATCCTCTTCGCAATATTCAATTGTTATGGTTGGATTTCTATATACATCTTCTCTAACGTCTGGAATGCTCAAGCAACCTTCATTAAAACTCCACTCTTCACCTTCTTCTTTTATCATTTTTGCATTGATAAAAGTTCTTTTGAATCCTTTTAATTCTTTTTGTTCTGTGTCTCCTAATTCTTCATCATCGCTAAAAGGCGTCGTATCGATTACAAATAAACGAAGTGCCAATCCTACTTGAGGTGCGGCAAGTCCAACACCATAGGCATTATACATCGTTTCGTACATGTTAGCAATCGTTTCTTTCAAATTAGGATGCTCTGGTGAAAGAACTTCGCCTACTTTTCTTAAAACTGGATCACCGTATCCTATAATTGGTAAAATCATTGTTTTTATATTAAGTATTATCTACTATAAACTGAAATAAGTTTCCCTTTAATTCAGTGTGCAAAAATAGTAAAAAAATAGACAATGAATAATCCTGTATTGATAATTCGCGTTTTTTTACCATTTAGGCAAAAACAGGGCAAATTATTCTTTGAATCAGTCACTCAATTCTTACCTTTGCTTGTAATCCAATTGTATGATTTACAAAATCCGAAAATTTACCGACAGCACTTATTTCACTAATGCTCTAAAAGTAACAATCGCAGCAGTTATTCCGGTTGTAGTACTTTCCTTTTTAGGCAAATTCGAAATAGGTTTTACCATCGCTTTAGGTGCTTTTTTCACTTATCCAAGCGATATTCCCAGTAATCTAAAACATAAAATAAACGGTATTCTGGTTACGGCTTTACTTGTTGCAGGTGTCAATTTGTTAGTGAATATTGTCTATCCTTATTCCTTGATTTTCTATCCTTTTTTGGCTGTATTAATTTTTCTGATTTCAATGATTTCCGTCTATGGACAACGGGCAACAATGGTCTCTTTCTCTGCGCTAATTTCAGTTTCATTGGCGTTTGCAAGTATCAATACCGGTTGGGCAATGGTCCAACACTCCCTTTTAATATTATTCGGAGGATTATTTTATCTAATGATTTCCCTCATTTTTCATTATGTAAGACCTCATCGCTATGTTGAATTACAAATTGCAGAATGCATTAAACTTACGGCTAAATATTTAAAATTAAGAGGCGATTTATGGACGATTGATGCTGATAGAAAAGCAATTATTGAAAAACAATTACACCTTCAGGTAGAACTGAATACCATTCGACAAAACATAAGAGAAGTATTGATTAGCAGTCATACGACTTCTGGATCTTCCAATCAAAACCGAAAAATGTTAATCGTTTTTATTTCATTGATGGAAATTCTGGAGCTTGCATTAGCAACTTCATTCGACCATGATAAATTGCATCAAAAATTTGACGACCATCCAAAGGTCTTGTTAACCTATCAAAAACTAGCCTACAATCTTGCCGCAAGTTTAAAAAAATTGTCCAAAAGCGTACAAAACCGAACTAAATACATCTCTAAACATACTTTACGAGGTGACTTGAATGCTTTGCAACTTGCTATCACTGATTATGAAAATGATTTAGGAAAAGTTCCCGCTTCCGAAGGTGTTTTTATGCTGACCACTATGCTACAATATGCTGAAAAACAAGTGGAGAAAATAAAAATTGTAGAACGTGCTTTTACGCTAGCCTTCAATTCACAGGATTTTAAAGAACAGGACAAAGACTTAGAAAAATTCCTGACGCCTCAATATTATCCTTTGAGCACTTTGATTGAAAATCTCAGTTTCTCTTCCACAATTTTCAGACATTCGTTACGACTAACCATAACATTGTTGATTGGTTTTATCATTGGAAACATACTGCCTTTTCATAACGTCTATTGGATTTTGCTGACTATTATAGTTATTATGCGGCCTGGATATGGTTTAACGAAACAACGTTCTTTTCATCGAATTTTCGGTACTATCATAGGCGGATTAATCGCTTTTGGGATTCTTTCATTGGTACACGATAACATCACAATCAGTATACTTTCTATTTTAAGCATGCTTTTGGGGTTTTCATTTACCCAAATAAATTATAAAGTCAGCGCCACATTTGTGACCATGTATGTTGTTTTTATTTACGGAATATTAACTCCTAATATTGTTGATGTAGTTCAATATAGAATACTCGATACCTTTGTAGGCTCTGCTTTAGCTTTCCTTGCCAATCACTTTTTATGGCCTTCGTGGGAGTTTTTAAATATTCCGTCACACATAGAAAAATCGATTATTGCAAATCAAAATTACTTGAAAGAAATTTCGATTTTTTATAATAAAAAAGGGACTATTTCTACTTCGTATCGTTTAGCACGAAAAAATGCTTTTATCGAAATAGGAAATTTAATGGCTTCTTTCCAAAGAATGGTACAAGAACCAAAATCGAAACAAAAGCAATTACCACAGGTATATAAATTAGCGGTGCTGAATCATTCCTTGCTATCATCATCAGCTTCGTTAGGAACATACATTCAATCGCATAAAACTACATCAGCTTCTGAAGCGTTTAATGTTGTAGTGGATACTGTCATTAGAAATCTGGATAATGCAATTGCACTTTTGAAAGAGAATGATTTATATCTAAAAGAAAATCTCCCAAAAGAAGATTTGGCCATGCGATTTACTGAATTAAAAAACATTAGAGCCAAAGAATTAAAAGAAGGAATTCCTATTGATGAAGAAGCGTTTCAATTGAAAATGCAGGAGGCGCAATTGGTTATAGAACAATTAATCTGGTTGACTAATCTCTCTGAAAATATTTTAAAAACCACAAAAGAATTAATGGAGTTTTAAAAAAGTGATCAGTAATCAGTGATCAGTAGCTTACTGAACACCGATTACTAAACACTGTATACTAATTATTCAGTTTTAAAACAGAAGCAGTATCTTTTCTTATTTCGGCTAATAAAGCTGGATTATCATTTAAAGTCTGACCATAAGAAGGAATCATCACTTTCAATTTTTCCTGCCATTCCGGCGTTTCAATTTCATCTTTGAAACATCTTCCTATTAAATCAACCATAATAGAAACTGCGGTTGAAGCACCAGGAGAAGCACCCAATAAAACAGCTAAAGTTCCATCAGCAGTTGTGATTACTTCAGTACCAAACTCAAGTATTCCGCCTTCTTTTTCGTCTTTTTTTATTACTTGAACACGTTGTCCTGCACGTTCTAATTTCCAGTCTTTAGATCTTGCACCAGGAACATATTCTCTCAACGCATTGATTCTGTCTTTAGGAGACTGACGTACTTGCTCAATCAAATATTTTGTAAGTGGTATATTTTTAATTCCTGCAGCAAGCATCGGAATGATATTATCCGGTTTTATGGATAAAGGCAAATCAGAATACGAACCATTTTTTAAAAATCGAGTTGAAAAACCTGCAAAAGGTCCAAAAAGCAGTTGTCTTTCTCCATTTATCATTCGGGAATCAATATGTGGTACAGACATTGGTGGTGCACCCACACTCGCTTTTCCATATACTTTTGCCTGATGTTTTGCAATCACTTCTGGATTGGTACATTTTAGCCACTGTCCGCTCACAGGGAAACCGCCATAGCCTTTTCCTTCGGGAACGTTTGCTTTTTCTAATAACGGTAATGAACCGCCACCAGCACCAATAAAAACAAACTTGGTATATGCTTTTCTTTTTTGGCCTGTAGCCAAATCAGTAATTTTTATTCTCCACGATTTATCCTCACGTTGTCTCAATTTTTGGACTTCATGATTGAAATACATCGTAACTCCATCCAATTTAGTCAAATAACTAAAAATATTTCGGGTTAATTCTCCAAAATTTACATCGGTACCAATAGCCATTGAAGTTGCTGCAACTTTCTCAGATTCATTTCTACCTTCCATAACCAAAGGCATCCATTCTTTTAATTGCATAAAATCAGTGCTGAAAACCATTTGTTTAAAAAGAGGATTCGAATGTAAAGCCTCAAATCTTGTTTTAAGGTATTCTACATTTTTTTCTCCCCAAACAAAACTCAAGTGAGGAATACTTTTAATGAAATTTTCAGGTGATGAAACTTTATTCTGTTGTACTAAATAGGCCCAAAATTGTCTGGAAACCTCGAAAGATTCCGCAATACTAATTGCTTTTTTTGGGTTGATGCTTCCATCTTCACTTTCTGGAGTATAATTAAGCTCACAAAAAGCAGAATGTCCAGTTCCGGCATTATTCCATGCATCAGAACTTTCGGCAGCAGCCATATCTAATCTTTCGTATATTTCAATCTTTATATCTGGTTGTAACTCTTTTAGGATTAAGCCAAGAGTGGCGCTCATTATTCCAGCTCCTATAAGAACTACATCACTTTGCGAACGAATGGTTGTATCGGGCATAACAAAATTTTAAAGTGCAAAGATACTTTATATATGCAAAAAAAATGTAACAAATTATTGTTAAAAAGTAAGGAATTTCAAATCTATTTTGGTCAGTTGACCAGCTTTGCAGTTGGATTTTTAAAACATCTTCCGAGTCAAATAATCTTGAAGCATTATCGTTGCCGAAATCTCATCGATAAGTGCTTTATTTTGACGTTGTTTCTTACTAAGACCGCTGTCAATCATGGTTTGAAAAGCCATTTTTGAAGTAAACCGTTCATCAACCCGAATGACTTTCATATCCGGAAAATGATTGGTAAAATGCGTTACGAAACCTTTTATGATGGAAGCACTTTCTGAAGGTTCTCCATTCATTTGTTTAGGCTCACCAATGAGAACAGCCTCTACTTTCTCTTTGGAAAAATAATCCTTCAAAAAAGCGATTGCAGTTGGGGAAGGAATGGTTGTTAATCCCGAAGCTATAATTTGCATTTCATCGGTAACGGCTATTCCTGTTCGTTTTTGTCCGTAATCTATGGCGAGAATTCTTGGCATTTGTATATTTTTTTCAAAGGTAACTATTTTAATTTTCCAATTCTTAGCAACAACGGAAAAGTCACTTTCTTATCGCTTTTTAGCCAAGAAATTTTCAAATCATCGTAAATCAAATCTATTGGGTTTTTATTGTTTTTCGAAATATAATGTTGTGTCGCTGACCATGTTTCCAAATATCCTATAAGTTCCTCAAAAGTCCATGTCAACTTATTTTCGAAAGTTTCCGTAACAATTTCATCAAATGGAAATGGTATTGTTTTGTAATTTTCATCCAAGAATTTTCGCTCGGCATCCCAATATGGTCCTACTATATTTTGATAAAAATCTTGCACTATCTTATCCGAATCCGCATTGGTCGAAAACAAACCATACCCCAGAACGGCAAAGATTCCATCTGGTTTTAAGATTCGGTAAATTTCTTTGTAAAACAAATCAAAATCAAACCAATGAACTGCTTGGGCAACTGTGATTAAATCAAACTCCTGATTTTTGAAAAAGGTGTTTTCTGCAGCGGCTACTTTGTAAATTATGTTTTCCGTTGGAATCGCATTGTTAAGTTGGTTCTGACTAATATCAATTCCATAAACCGTTTCAAAAAAACTCGAAAGTTTTTGTGCGACTTGTCCATTTCCGGTAGCAATATCTAGTGCAACTCTTTTGTTGTTGACAAATGAAACCAAATAATCAATCATTGCATCTGGATATTGTGGTCGAAATTTAGAATACTCAGCAGCTTGTTTGGAGAAATTATCTTTCATTTTGAATGATTTTCATTTATTCCTCAAATTTACAACATTTGAAAAACATTAAATATACTATAAGTTAAATCTGTAACATTTTTCAAATCAATTTGCGTTTTTGATTTTAGTTAAAAAACATATCTTTGTCAAAAATCTAACTAAAATGAATCCATTACAAACAATTATAGAACAAGCTTGGGAAAACCGTGCCTTGTTGCAAGAAACGACAACAACTGATGCTATCAGAGAAGTTATTGAATTATTAGACACTGGAAAATTACGTGTTGCCGAGCCAGTTGGTGAAGGATGGCAGGTAAACGAATGGGTAAAGAAAGCGGTTGTGATGTATTTCCCTATTCAAAAAATGGAAACTTTAGAATCTGGAATTTTCGAATACCATGACAAAATGTTGCTAAAAAGAGGCTATGCCGAAAAAGGAATTCGTGTAGTTCCTAATGCTGTAGCGCGTTACGGTGCTTATATTTCTAGTGGCGTTATTTTGATGCCAAGTTATGTAAACATTGGTGCTTATGTTGATGAAGGAACTATGGTAGACACATGGGCAACTGTAGGAAGCTGTGCTCAAATTGGTAAAAACGTACACTTAAGTGGTGGTGTTGGTATCGGTGGTGTTCTTGAACCTTTACAAGCTGCTCCGGTAATTATCGAAGACGGTGCTTTTGTTGGTTCTCGTTGTATTGTTGTAGAAGGTGTTCATGTTGGGAAAGAAGCCGTTCTTGGTGCCAATGTTTGCTTGACTGCCTCTACTAAAATTATTGATGTTACAGGAGAAACTCCAGTTGAAATGAAAGGGTATGTTCCTGCTCGTTCTGTTGTAATACCTGGAAGTTACACTAAAAAATTCGCAGCAGGTGAATTCCAAGTACCTTGTGCGTTAATCATTGGGACACGTAAACCTTCGACAGATTTGAAAACATCATTGAATAATGCTTTACGTGAATATGACGTAGCGGTTTAATACCTCTTAAAATAAAAAATTATTGTATATTCCTCCCTTAAACGGGAGGTTTTTTATATTATGAAAATACTAGTTATACAACAAAAGATGATTGGTGATGTTTTGATAAGCAGCATTTTATGCAATAATCTACGCACTGCCTATCCTGAAGCCAAAATTGATTATTTGGTGTATGCGTCAACAACTCCAGTTTTAGAAGGTAATCCTAATATTGATACCATTATTTTATTTGAGGAAAAACACCGCAAAAGCAAAAAAGAATTCTTGAGTTTAGCGCTGGAAATACGAGCTACAAAATATGACATAATCATAGATGCTTATTCTAAACTCGAAAGCTGGCTCATTGTTTTTTTAAGTGGAGCCAAAAAGAAAATATCTTACGAGAAGAAAGGGCGAAAATTTTTATATACAGACAATATCCCTTATCAGGCTGCTCCAAAAACTAATTTTGGTTTAGCAATCGAAAGACGACTGTCATTATTAGATCCTTTGAAGTTATCAATTCAAATTGATCCGTTACCAAAATTATTTGTTACAGATGAAGAAAATCAAAAAGCTGTAAGACTTTTTGAAAAATACCAATTAAAAAAAGACCGAAAAACTGTGATGATTAGCCTTTTGGGAAGTGAAAGACTCAAAACATATCCACTGGAATATATGGCAAAAGTTATTGATACAATAGCCGAAAATAAAGATTTAAATATTCTTTTTAATTATTTTCCAAAGCAAACCAACGATGCGAAAACTATTTTTGATGCTTGTAAATCTTCAACTCAAGAGAAAATTTATTTTGAGTTGTTAGGTGGTGATTTAAGATCGTTTATCGCCATTATGAATCAATGTGATGCCATTATTGGAAATGACGGTGGAGCTATCAACATGGCCAAAGCACTCGACAAACCAACGTTTACGATTTTTTCCCCATGGATAGAAAAAGAAAGCTGGAGTACATTTGAAGACGGAATAAAAAACAAAGCCATTCATCTAAAAGACTACAAGCCTGACGTTTTTAAAGCAAAATCCAGAAAAGAATTGAAAAACAACCGTAGTTATTACAATCAATTTACGCCTGAATTATTTCATGCTGAATTGGTGTTGTTTTTAAAGAATAATTTTAGCTAATATCCTTATAAACTACGCTCAAAACAGTAACTCTATCCTTTGTAGGCGGAATAAAAGTAAATACCTTTTAAATGTTAATCATTTAAACTATTTTTGAAAACACATAATTTAACACAAATGAAAATAATTATTCTGGCAGCAGGTATAGGCTCTAGACTTGGAAATCCATTTCCTAAACCATTGACTTTACTTCAAAATGGAAAAAGTATAATGGAAATACAAACAGAAAACATTACATCTAAATATGATATTGACGATATTAATGTAGTTGTCGGTTTTAAGAAAGATTTAATCATGGAGCGTTTTCCTGAATTAACTTATATCTATAATCCGTTTTTTGACCAAACAAACACTTCAAAAAGCTTGTTGCGTGCTTTAAAAAAATACAAAAATGAATCTGTTTTATGGTTTAATGGCGATGTGGTTTTTGATGACTTAATATTAGACATCCTTCATCCACATATTGAAGCAAATGAATCATTTGTAGCGGTTAATACAAGCAAAGTTGCTGACGAGGAAGTAAAATACACTTTGAAAGACAATTACATTGATAAACTTTCTAAAGAAGTAAAAAATGGATTAGGCGAGGCAGTAGGAATAAATTTCATTTCTTCAAAAGATATAAATTCTTTTATAAAAAGATTAGAAGAATGTGATGATAATGACTATTTCGAAAAAGGATTAGAGATGGCAATTGAGCACGAAGCTATTTGTGTGAAACCTATCGATATCTCAAAATATAGTTGCATAGAAGTTGATTTTACTGAGGATTTAGAAAATGCAAATAAAATATTTAGTTAAACTATGAGATGTATTCTTTTTTGTCAAAACAATTATGCTTTTGGAATTCTTGAACCTATAAAAGCCTATCTTGAAAATAACGGACATGATTATATTTGGTATGTAAACGACAAAATAAGTGCCGATTTTCCGTTTAAAAATGAAAAGAATACATCGACTATAACTGAATTAGAAAACTATAAAAGCGATGCCATTTTTGTTCCCGGAAATGAAGTTCCTCACTATTTAAGAGGCTTAAAAGTTCAAATATTTCATGGTTTAGCAGGAGAGAAAAAGGACATTTTAGAATACGCCATTATTTTGACTTATACTTAACACAAGGCCCTTACTTTACAGAACGATTTAACAAATTAAAATCGGTTCATAAAGACTTTGATGTTATTGAAACCGGTTGGCCAAAATTAGATGTTTATGGAACCGACAAATCCGTTTTTGAACAAGAAAGAAAGGAATTACTTCAAAAGTATAATGCAAAAAAAATACTGCTTTACGCACCTACATTTTCTCCAAAACTGACTTCTGCCCCATTTTTAGTGGAGCAAATAAAGTTACTTTCAGAGAATAAAGATTATTTAATTTTATTGAAATTTCATCCATTAATGGACGAGTCTTGGATTCAAATCTATAAAGATTTAGCCAATGAAATTCCTAATATAATTTTTGAAACAGAAAAAAACATTATCAAATTCTTATTGATTTCAGATGTACTAATCAGTGATACGTCCTCTGTAATTTATGAATTTCTATTACTAGACAAGCCTGTTATTACATTCAATAACATATCAGATAATATACTTTGGCAAAATAGTTCCAACTATACTGAACTTATACCATTAGTTGAGAAAAACCTTAATGAGGATCCATATTCAAAAGAACGCAAATTCATTTTTGAAAATTACCATCCTTATAATGACGGGAAATCAGCGAAAAGAATGGTTGATGCCGTTGCCGATTATATCAAGAAAAATGGAGTGCCAGAAAAACGTAAACTTTCAATATTGAGAAGATTTAAAATCAACTCCATTTTCAAAAAATAGTGCTGTAACAAAGAAAAACTGTCTAAAAAAAATGTCATTAAGTGCCTTAATCATAACCTATAACGAAGAACACAATATTGCATCTGTTATAGAAAATTTGGATATAGCTGATGAAATTATCGTTGTAGATTCCTTTAGCACTGACGAAACTACAAAAATTGCAGCCACTTACAATAATGTAACTGTTGTACAACACCCTTTTGAGAATTATGCCACTCAGCGAAACTATGCCATTAGTCTGGCTAAGAATTCCTGGATTCTTTTTTTAGATGCTGACGAAAGGTTAACTCCAGAACTAAAAGAGGAAATACTGAAGGTAATTCAACTGAGAGAGTCACATTCGGCGTATTATTTCTATCGAACTTTCATGTTCGAAAATACCAAAATACGATTTAGCGGTTCCCAAAGCGATAAAATTTTCAGGCTTTTCAAAAAAGAAAATGCACATTATAATTTAGATAAAATTGTACATGAAAAATTAATCGTTACTGGAAAAACTGGAAAATTAAAGAACAAATTAATCCATTATTCTTATAGAAATTATTCCGATTACAAGCAAAAAATGATTTTTTACGGAAAATTAAAAGCTAAAGAAGAGTTCAAAAAAGGAATTAAACCTACGTTTTTTCATTTTTACATCAGACCATTGTACCTATTCCTAAATAAATACATCTTTAGATTGGGTTTTTTAGATGGCAAAAACGGAATTGTTATTTGCTATTTAAAAGCATTTAGTGTGTATACGCGCTTTCAGGAATTAAAGGAAATGAATTCAAATCGCTAAGATTTCCAAAATTTAAGTTTCTTTTTTAATGTCTTTTTACGGGCAAATTTTTCCTGAAACTCATTAGTTGCATACCACATTTTTTCAAAAATCAAACTGCTGGATTCTGAATAATGTTTAGAATATTCATCACTCATTATTGCAATCATTTCTTTCTTTGGCGTAAGCCTGCTCAAATTTTTCATGCGCAGATCAATATCCATTGTTTCATGAAAATTCATTCGGTTTAAATCTACCAAATAGAAATTATATTGATTTTCAGCTGTCTTTTTAATTAAAGTATTTCCTGGTGAATGGTCTAAAAATTCAATTCCCTTTTGATGCAAATCGAATGAAAATTTAGTAAACTGACGTAAAATATTTTCAAAATCGGGATAATTAGGATCATTTACCAATTCTCTGAAAGTCAAATCGGCCTGGAGATGTTCGCTGATATAATAACTATCTGTCAAACCCAACCAATTATAATTTTCAAAATAAGCTATTGGTTGTGGCGTTCCTATTCCGTTTTCGAGCAATTTATTCGCATATTCGTAGGAACGTCTGGCTTTAGACTTTCTAAAATACTTGTAAGCAATTTTATTAATTAGATTTGGGATTTTAAACGATTTGATATTAATCGTTAAAGAGTCTAAATCAAATAATTTTATTTTGTTTCGTTTTCCATCACCAAAAAGGATTCCTGTCATATCAAAATTTTCAATACAACTCAATAATTTTGATTTATGTTTAAGAAAATGAGAATGAATATTTATTTGCATCAATAGAATAATAAGAATAAACAAAAGTAGGTATTGCTTTTTATTTATCCAATTTAAGGTTTACCATATATCCAATAATAATTTTATTAAAAAAAATCTCCAAATAAAAATAGCTAGTATACCGAATAACTAAAAAATCTATTTCAAATACTTATCTATTCCATTTAAAACTCTTACCGTTCTATTTGCTATAGTATCCTTTTGTATTTTATCATTTAATTCAAAATAATCTTTTGAACTTATTTTATGAAAAATATGATAAACAATTCCAGCATAACGAAGTCTTTTAGCTTTTATATGATTGTTTCCAAGTCGAATGGCTAAATCCGAATCTTCCCTCCCCCAACCTTCAAAGTCTTCATTATAGCCATTGACCGCTATAAAATCATCACGCCAAAACGAAACATTACAACCTCTAAATTTTTTAGAAATTCCTTCATGTGATTTATATAGTCTTGACAAGAATGGAATATGCAAGGTTCTAGTTCTATTTTTAATTTCACTAGAAAGAAAATTAAAATAGATTTTCTTGGTTTTAAAAATTTTCCCAACAGCAGTAGGAAGTATATTAACACGAGAGCCATATAAATACATGCCTTTTTCTGCAAAGCTTAAATGATCCTTCACAAAATTAGGATGCAAAATACAATCTCCATCAACTTGAATAATATAATCAACATTAGTTCCCGCTATAGCTTTATTTAAAATTTTTGCTTTCCTAAAACCTTTATCTGTTTGATGAAAATGAAGAATCGGAACACTACTTTTAAGTTGAAGTTCCCTTATAAGCTCTTCTGTCTCTTTGCCAGAACCGTCATCAGCGATAAGAATCTTATTAGGTAAATCCGTTTGCGATAAAGCACTAATCATAACTAAACGAAGTGCTTCTGGCCAATTATATGTAGAAATTAAAAGTGCTGATGTCATTTTCTATTGTTTGAATAAATTAATTTAAATTTTGATTTTTTAATTAATTAGACACTAAATTTTAGTCTTCTAAATTTCAAAATTATGCCAAAATAACACTAAATATTAATTTAAATAGCTTGAATTATCAAATGTTCTAAAATTAAAGTAAAAAAACAGGAAAGGGATTAATCACGCTTCGAAATATATTTGGATTGCAAAGCCCAAATGAAGTATTTTTACACTCTGGAAATTACACTAGTTTTATTGAACTAAAACTTAAAATCTCCACAAAAATAAAAATATGGAAAATATAAACGAAGAAGTTCACAAAGCTTACGAAGTAATCAAGGAAGGCGGAATTATCCTGTACCCTACCGATACCGTTTGGGGAATTGGTTGTGACGCAACAAATCCTGAGGCTGTTGCCAAAATATACAAACTCAAGCAAAGAGCCGAAACCCAAAGTATGATTGTTTTGATGAATGGTGAAAAAATGATGTACAATGTATTCAAAGACATTCCTGAAGTTGCCTGGCAAATCATTGACTTATCCGAAAAACCAACTACTTTAATACTGGACAAACCCAGAAATGTAGCTCCCAATATAATCTCTACTGATAACTCACTAGGAATTCGCGTTGTGAAAGAACCATTTTGCTTCAAATTAATGGAAAAGATGAAAAAACCATTGGTTTCGACATCTGCAAATATTTCAGGTCAACCCACTCCTATAGCCTTCAAAGATATTAGCCCGGAAATTATAAAAGGTGTGGACTATGTTGTAAATTTGCACCGTGAAAAAATCGGTGGAAAACCGTCAACAATAATAAAATTAACGAATGATTCTCAGGTGAAAGTGATTCGGAAATAGATTGCAGTATTCAGTTTTAAGTTTAGCAACTTTAAACTTTAGACTTTAAACATTTTAAAAATGAGTATCAAAACTTCATATAAAGAAGCCTTAAATAATAAAATTTTCGAAGTAATTTCTCAAGCTTCCCAAGAACTTAACATCGAAAGTTATGTTATTGGCGGATTCGTGAGAGATTTACTTTTAAATAGAGACTTTAAAAAAGATATTGATATTGTTGCTGTTGGCAGCGGAATCGAATTAGCTTTGAAAGTTTCCCAATTACTTCCAAAAAAACCAAAAGTTCAAGTTTTCAAAACATACGGAACAGCGATGTTGCGTTTTGAAGATACTGAAATTGAGTTTGTAGGTGCCCGAAAAGAATCCTATCATTTTGAGAGTCGCAATCCTGTTGTAGAGAATGGAACATTGGAAGACGACCAAAATCGTCGTGATTTTACCATAAATGCGCTGGCTTTATCTTTAAACGCTGCTAATTTTGGAGAACTTTCGGATCCTTTTAACGGATTGGAAGATTTAAAAAATAAAATAATTAGAACACCTTTGGATCCAGATATTACTTTTTCTGATGATCCATTGCGCATGTTGAGAGGCATTCGTTTTGCAAACCAATTGGGATTTGATATCGAAGAAAATTCGTTGAACTCCATAACCAAAAACGCAAACCGAATCAAAATCATTTCCGGAGAACGCATCGTTGATGAATTGAATAAAATACTTTCGACAGATAAACCTTCCGTAGGATTCTTGCTATTATTCAAAACTGGGCTTTTAGATATTATCCTTCCGGAATTGACCGCTTTGAATCAAGTGGAAGAAATTGAAGGTCATACGCATAAAAATAATTTCTATCACACCTTAGAGGTTGTTGACAATATTTGTCCGCATACAGATGATGTTTGGTTGCGCTGGTCAGCATTATTGCACGACATTGGAAAAGCACCAACAAAACGCTTTAACAAAAAACAAGGTTGGACCTTTCATGGACATGAATTTCTTGGTGGAAAAATGGCAAAAAAAATATTTGAACGCTTACACATGCCACTAAATCACAAAATGAAATTTGTACAAAAAATGGTCATGATGAGTTCTCGCCCGATTGTGTTATCACAAGACACGGTCACGGATTCAGCGGTGCGTCGTTTGGTTTTTGACGCCGGTGAAGATGTAGAGAATTTAATGACGTTGTGTGAAGCCGATATTACTACCAAAAATCCTAATAAATTCAAGAAATACCACAACAATTTTGTAATTGTACGCAAGAAAATTGTAGAAGTCGAAGAACGTGATCAGGTTCGTAATTTTCAACCACCAATATCAGGTGAAGAGATTATGGAAAAATTCAATTTAAAGCCTTCAAAAGAAATTGGAATGCTGAAAGAAGCCATAAAAGAGGCGATTCTGGAAGGAGAAATTCCAAATGAATATGAGGCAGCGTATCAATTTATGCTAAAAAGAGCCGCAAAAATTGGATTAAAGATTAACGCTTGTTGAATTAACAATTAATTACATTTCAAATATCTTTGCATAAATTAATTTCAAACAATGAAAAAAGAGAATAATTACGTTATCATTTGGTTGTTATCAGGATGCTTATTATTGTTTATGATGGTTGTAGTGGGAGGAATTACCCGATTGACCAATTCAGGTTTATCAATGACCGATTGGCATTTAGTAACCGATACTTTTCCGCCTTTAACAGAAGAAAAATGGTCTCATGCTTTTGAAGAATATAAAAAATTTCCAGAATATCAAAAAATCAATATACATAATGATTTTACCCTAAGTGATTATAAATTCATTTATTTCTGGGAATGGTTCCACCGTTTTATAGGGAGAATAATAGGTTTAGTATTTATCGTTCCTTTTGTCTATTTCTTGTTCAAGAAACGTCTTTCGAGCGAAACCATCAAAAAATGTGTGGTTTTATTATTCATGGGCGGTTTTCAAGGATTTTTGGGCTGGTTCATGGTTAGAAGCGGATTAATCGACAATCCTGATGTAAGTCATTTTAGATTAGCATTACACCTCACATTTGCTTTTATTACCTTTGCGTATACACTTTGGGTAGCTTTGGATTTAATTTATCCAAACAAAGCGACAGTTATACTTCCATTGCGAAAACTAGCACGCGTTGCGTTAGTATTTTTGTTGTTGCAAATTATCTATGGTGGGTTTGTTGCAGGCTTAAATGCAGGTTTAATACACAATCACTGGCCATTAATGAGTGATGGACAATTCATTCACGACAGTGTTTTTATAGAAAAAAGCACCTTGTTTTTGAATCTTATCGAAGGAAAAAGCGGCGTTCAATTTGTACACCGAACCATGGCATATGTTGTAGTAGGATTGATTCTTGCGCTTTATTTCTCCAGTAAAAAACACATCCTTTCTTCGTTACAGAAAAAAGGAATCAATATCTTGGTATTAATCGTATTTTTGCAATTCACATTAGGCGTTTTTACGTTGCTTTACAGTGTACCGCTTTGGTTAGGATTATTACATCAAGTAATGGCTTTCTTTTTACTGACGGCAATGACATTCACTTTACATCGATTATCAAAATAAAAATATACCAACCATAATACCTGACTATATTGTCGCATTTCTTTGTTTATAAACATAAATGTCTAAACTTGCTGCTCAAGATAAATTTTTAGATTTATCAGATTATGGAAGACCATTTGGAAAATTTCTTGCCAATCAATTAAAAAACACTCGGTTCACTCCTATACATGTCACCTTACTTTTTGGTGTTTCAGGCTTGATTGCCATTTACTGTATTCTTCAAGGAAGTTACTATTTAGCCAGTTTTTTCATCATTCTAAAATCAATGATTGATGCTGCTGATGGCGAACTGGCACGATTAAAAAATACTCCTTCTTATACCGGAAGATACTTGGACAGCGTATTTGATATCATCTTAAACTTTCTGTTTTTAATGACCATTTGTTATGTTTCGCAAACATCATTTTGGTTTACTGTTTTGGCTTTTATCGGCATTCAATTGCAGGGAACTTTATACAATTATTACTATGTGATTTTAAGAAATAAATCAGTAGGTGGAGATACAACCAGCAAAATTTTCGAATACAAATCTCCGAAAGCTTTGTCTGGAGAAACCCAAAAATCAGTTGATATTTTATTCCGGATTTACACTATTGTTTACGGTACTTTTGATAAAATAATTCACGCACTTGACCAAGAAGCATACAAAGTAAAAACGTTTCCAAACTGGTTTATGACCGTACTTTCAATTTACGGTTTGGGTTTTCAACTATTGATAATTGCGGTAATGCTACCTATGGATTTAATTGAATATATCATTCCGTTTTTTATAATTTACACGGCACTAATTTTCGTCATAATTGGCATTCGAAAAGTGGTTTTCAAGGTTTAAAACCGTCATAAGGATAATCTATACTGGAAACATAATATACATATTATCAGATTTTTAAATAATTCGATCTAAATTAAAAATCTAACTGTTTAATTAGCCAATCCAATTCTTAAAATCAGAAACTTTTTCTCTGCTAACAATCACTTCGTCTTCTTTATATGAAGGCAAAATAACTTTTAATCTAGAGTTGCTGTAGACTACAATTTCTTTAATTGCCTTGAGAGGAACTATGAATTTTCGACTAACTCTATAAAAAGCTGCCGGATCTAATTCCTGCTCCAAAAGTTCTAAAGTCGTTTCAATTAAATAATTCCTGTTATCGAAAGTATGAAGATACGTCCCTTTATTTTCACTAAAAAAACACTCAATTTCATCGGTAGCAATCACTTTCAAATGTTGCCCTATTTTTACCGTAAACCGTTTTTTATAATTTTTTTCAAATGGATTGGAAAGCATTTTTTTAATCTGCTCAAAATCCATCCCGAAGTCTCGGGAGCCGGTTTCTTGTTTTGGCAAACGCGCTTTAAATTTAGAAACGGCAACCTCTAAATCATCCTCATCAATAGGCTTCAAAAGATAGTCGATACTATTCAATTTAAAAGCACGTAAAGCATACTCATCATAAGCCGTTGTAAAAATCACAGCACTCTTAATTTGAACTTTATCAAATATTTCAAATGACAATCCATCCGACAATTGAATGTCCAAAAAAATCAATTCCGGATGTTCATTATTAGAAAACCAATCAATTGCTTCTTCTACTGAATGCAGCATTACGTCTACTTGAATATTTAGTTTTTCTAATTTTCGTTGCAACAATCTTGCAGCTGGTTTTTCGTCTTCGATTATTATTGTCATCATTTAATATTGAATCGTTTATTTTGGTGATTTTGGTTAACTGAAATTAAATTAGGGCTGAATCTCTGGTTCTATTCCCATTTCTCACTTTTCTCTTTTTCCATGAATTCCTTGATTTTTTGCTGTTCCCAGTTTTTTCCAAAAATAAAATTGGGCATAAATATAGAAAATGTATGCACCAATAATCCAATTCCCCAAAAGAAAGCCGTAAAGAAATTTTCTATTTTAAAATAGCTTTCTCCTGCATCTAAATCTCTAATATTGATAAACACAATCATTATATTTATGACTATATAAACAATTAAATGCGTGTAAAATCCCTTTAATCGTTTCACTTTTCGTTGCGCATCAGCATATTTATCTTCTGGCTGAAACCCTTCAAACTCCGATTTATAATTCCTTTTCATCTTGATGGTATTATGTATTTACTATTAAAAACAAATTCTATTTTGAGATAAAAATCACGACATTAAGTCCAATTGTCTTTTCTTTCATTTTCTTTATCCATAAACTCTTTAATTTTTTGCTGTTCCCAGTCTCTTCCGAGAAAAGGACTAAAATTAAAAGCCTTCAATCCATGAAAAAACACTCCGAGTCCCCAACCGATTAATGGCCAAAAGAACCACAAATGATTCGGAGATGTTACTAAATTCAGAATCATCAATCCTAGGTTTATAACAACATAAGCAATCAAGTTGCCATAAAATGATTTTATTTCTTCTACTTGTTTTTTCGCTTTAAAATAGCGCTCTTCGTTTTGATATGTATTTTCCATGATTTTTTATTTAAAATTTGTTCAACGTTTAAAAAGCCTTAGCCTATTATTTCCATGTTTGCTTTTGCTCTTCTTTTTGTAAAATTTCCTGGATTTTCCTTTCTTCCCAATTGGAACTGTATCCAAAAACCTTGAAAGCATGCATCACCAATCCAAATCCCCATCCTGCAGCAGAAAACCAAAACCATTGAAAATGTGGAGAATATGTTAAATTTATAAATATCAAAAATGGAATGACACAACAGTAAGAAATCAAGTTTCCGTAAAACCCTTTAAGTTCTTCCACACGTTTTTTAGCTCTATAATAAGAGGTATCTTCATTGTAATTTGTAGTTGTTTCCATAACTGTAATTTGTTTTGTCAAAAGAGGTATTTTGACCGTAAATGTTTTCTCGTTTTGAATAATCAATACTTTTCTGTTGGTTATAATTCCATATCTGTTGACGATATTTTGTAAACCAACACCTTGACGTTCTTGCAATACTTCTTTCTTTTGATAATCGTTTTGAACGGCTAAATAATCGCCCTCAACATAAATCCGAATGTGTAATGGCCTTTGTTCACTAACCACATTATGCTTCACCGTATTCTCTAATAAAAGTTGTAAAGAGAGCGGCACTACTTTGGCATCTGAATTTATAGCTGTCGTTGGTAATTCATAAAACAAACTGTTTTCAAAACGCATTTTCAATAAATTCATGTACGTTTTGGCGAAAGCCAATTCTTCTTCAACCGAAACCAGCTCTTTATCTTTTTGTTCTAATACGTAGCGATAAATCTTTGATAATGAAATCGTAAACCGCTGCGCATTATCTGGATTTTCTTCAATCAAAGAGCTCAATACATTTAAACTGTTAAATAGAAAATGAGGATCAATTTGATTTTTTAAACTCTCGAATTTTGCGTTAGCTGTTCCTGCAATAATTTTCTGTTCCTTGACTTTGTTCTCATTATACGCTTTGTAAAATGAAATCGTGTAAATGGATAATGTGACAAAAAAAGTGATTATTATCGATGCTAAATAACTTGAAGGTTTTTCGTTTGCCAAGAAATAATCAAAGGAATTCTTGTTGTACACCACTTCTTCAAATAAGTGCATTAAAAAAATAACTGCTAGTGAAACTAAAAACGAACCTATAAAACCCAGAGTCAATCTTTTTACAGAAAATTTATCTTCAAAATAAGAGTCTAATTTCCAAAAAAGGAACATATTGGATGCGTATAAAGAAAAAGTATACATCATTGTGAATAAAAAATTGACTAACAACCTTTTACCAAAATAAACTTCACTTCCCATTATCACATTGACTAATTGAATCACAGCAAAAATAATAAGTGTCAATTTTATCGCTCTTTGAAGTTCTTTATATATTCTATTCATTTTATTTTGATATTTATTCTGATTGTAGCATCAATAAAAGACTTGAAAATCACTTCTATTCTTTCTTGTTTCTACTTCCTATTTACAATTTTTCTGTGCTTCTAAAGCTCTTTCTAAACCCCATTTTGGAGAGAAAGGTGTTTCAGGTTTAAAAGTAGCAAAAAGTCCAATAGCTTTTTCAATTTGCACACACATTGGTTTAGTGTCTGTTCCCCAAAATTTAGCACCACCTATTTCAAATTCGGCTTTACCAAAAACAACTCTTGGATTTTCCGGTGCAATTGCCTGTGCTTTTCCGTACAATTCCATAACCGTTCCAGATAATTTTTGTCCGTTCGTCATTGGATCAAAAGCAATCCAAGCGGTGTGAATCATTGCTTGCATTACCAATAATTCAGCATTATTGGGATTTTTATCCATTTCTATATCCAATGATTTTTGTGCTTTCGAAAGTAATAAATTCATTTGATCTTTATCTTTTGTTCTAAAAGCGGTCGTTGTATTCACTAATGCAACGTAATAATTAGGCAGCCAACTTGTTTTCTCTGCACCAGCTATTCTTTCGAATAAATCAGAAGCTTCCGTGTTTTTTCCTTCGCCCCAAAGCTGGAATGCTTTTCCCATTCCTTGTTCGAATTGCCCTTGAGCCGATAATAAACTACATACTAATAATACGATTGTGGTGATAACTTTTGTCATGATTTCTTGTTTTAAAATGGTTATTTTTTTGATGATTGAAACGTTGCAATAATTTATACTTCAAAAGTATCTCAGTTTTTATTGGTTTAAAATTTATAGATACTGAACTGTAGAATTTGATGGATGAATTGTGATTTAGTTGAAAGTTATACAGTTGAAAGAGTTTACAAAGACAGTAGACTTTATGACTTTGTGACTCGTTTTAAAGGTTCTTCAACTGATTGTCTTTTTTATCGTTGCTGATTGTCCAAAAGAATCCTATGAAGAAAAAGCGATCGGCCGTAGGAACAATTTCTTTTCTATTGTAAAAGCCTGTATTATCGGGATTGTTGGCATATTCGTATCCAAATACATTCTGAGAACCTAAAACATTAGAAACCGAGAAGTATAAAATCTTTTGCTGTGACACTAAATACGCCCAATTGAAACTTAAACTGTTGTAGGATTTTGTTTTTCCGTTCATAAATTTAGCTTCGTTTGGATTGTTATAAGGACGTCCAGAACTGTATGAATTCGTAAAACCTATTTGTGATTTCCAGTCGTTTATCCAGTATTTAGTAACGATTGACAAGCTGTGATCTGCAACAAAACTTGGTGTCACTTGAGAACTAAAATTTTTATAATTTCTCTCTGTGTCGATGTACGAATAGGAAACCCAATATTCTAAGTTTTTGATTGATTTTCCGTCTCTCCAAAACAAATCCAATCCTTTCGCATAACCAGAACCGGAATTATCATAAACCGAATTATACGCCGCCATTTGGGTGTCAAATTTTACTAAATTGCTGTAGTCTTTAAAATAAGTTTCTGCACGAAAGGTTTTTCCGTTCTTATTGTATTGAAAATTCAAGATGTAATGCGAAGCCTTTTCACTTTCAAACTGATGATTGTTGGAATACTTGATGTATTCCGCGTTTGGAGTTTGGGTAAAATCGCCATAAGCAAATGAAAACTGACTGTTTTTAGCCATTTTATAGGCAAATGAAATTCGGGGTGAAATGGCGGTTTCATTCAGTAAATCGTTATTTGAAGCCCTAACTCCTACTTTGGCTGCCCATTTTTTAGAGAAGAAAATATCGGCTTCCGTATAAACTGCCGCAATGTTAGCATCGTATCCATTGGTGAAAACCGAACCTGTATTTTCCTTAAAATCTTCATTGAATTGAGTAACAAAATAATCCGCTCCAAAAGACAGTTTCAATCTTTCAGAAAAGCTCTTTTTCAATTTTAATTTCAAATGAGCCGCATTTTCATCATTCGCCACTTTATCTGAATCCAAATTTATTTTATTATTGCTGTAGCCATAACTTAACCCGGAAGTAATTTGCCAATTGTTCCCAAAAACGCCTTTGTAAGACGAGTTCAAATAGAAATTATTGTTATTCAAGTCAACTCTGATTTTCTCTGGCGAATTGATATTTTCCTGATTAATATCGAATTTAGAACTATCAAAAGCAGCGTATACTTTCAAAATTCCATTATTGAAATTATAACGATAAACGGTTTCTCCTGACAACGATTGAAAAGGACTGTTCCAATCCACATTTTGAGGAATAACCGCTTGATACGGCGCTAAATTGATATAATTCGCATTTACGCTCAACGAACTTTTTTTCCACTTTTGGGTATTTCCAATTCCTAAACCTACAGTCATCAAAGCGATTTCGGTTTTGTTTTGGTCTGGATCATCTTGTGTATTCAATAACAAAACACTGGATAACGCTTCGCCATATTCCGCTGAATAACCACCCGTAGAAAATGATATTCCGCTGAATAAAAAGGGAGAAAACCTACCTCGTGTTGGTAAATTATTCGTGGTTGCGCCATACGGCTGTGCCACCCGAATCCCGTCTACAAAAGTTTGTGTTTCATTGGCTTCGCCACCACGAACAAACAATCGGCCGTCCTCGCCTACCGTTTGTGTTCCTGGCAACGTTTGCAAAGCCGCAATAATATTTCCAGCCGAACCCGCTGTAGTTACGATGTCTAACGGTTTTAAAACAGAAACTCTTGCTTTATCGCCCGCTTCTAATGTACCTGCTGTAATCACAACCGCGTCAAGCGATGTAACACTTTCTCGTAATTTGATGGTTTTATTTTGGAAATTAGCCACATCAATTACTGTTTTTGAAGTTTCATAAATCAGGAAACTCACAACCAAAGTTTGATTTCCGGTTGTTGTAGTTGTAAAACTAAAATTCCCCGTTTCACTACTGGAAGCACCGTCATAAGTTCCTTCAATAAAAATATTAGCACCTGAAACCGGTTTTCCTTTCTCATCTACCACTTTTCCTGAAATTGTATTTTGTGAAAAAATAGTTAAGCTGAATACTAAAAAGGCAAACGTAAAAATAAATTTAAACCTTGTGTTCGAATGATTTGATTGTTGCGTAAATGTTGGTTTCATGATATTTGATTTTGATGAAGCAAATATCTATTGCAAAAATCAGAACCAGAAAAAGTTATTACTGAACTGTTGAAATTACTGGATGAGTTGTTTTGCCTAATCCATTTCGAATTTAAAATCATGCATTTTTTATTTTATAATGAAAACCTTAAATTTGTGTACAACCAAATTCTGTAAAAATGAAAAAATCAATCTTATTCCTTTTATTGTTCTCTTTTAGTACCGTACTATTTTCTCAGGAAGCGGAATCAGCATTTGATGAAAAACTGGCAAAATCTCTTAAAGCAGATGATTACGGAATGAAGCAATATGTTTTTTGTTTGTTAAAAACTGGAAGCAACACAACGGCAACGAAAGAAGAAACTAAAAAACTATTTGAGGGTCACATGGCTAATATCAATCAATTAGCAAAAGAAGGAAAACTGGTTGTGGCGGGTCCTTTCATAAAAAACGAACGAAATTATAGAGGTATTTATATTTTTAACGCCAGTAGTATAGAAGAAGCTAAAACATTTGTGGCGACAGATCCAGCGGTACAATCTAAACTTCTGGAAGCTGAACTGACGCTTTGGTATGGAAGTGCAGCATTGCAGGAAACGCTAAAAATCCATGATAAAATAGCCAAAACTAAAATCTAATTTCATGAATATTGAAGAATTACAGGTTATTTGTAAATCAAATGAAGCGGTGACTGAAAGTATTAAGTGGGGAAATGATTTGTGTTTTTGCATAGGCGAAAAAATGTTTTTGGTTGTTGGTTTGGACAAATCCCCCACTTCGGCAGCTTTTAAAGTTTTGGAGGAACAGTTTGAAGAAATCAGCACTCGAGAAGGTTTTAAGCCTGCGCCTTACATTGCACGTTACAAATGGGTTATGATTAACGACATTAATGAAATGACCAAAAAAGAATGGCAGTTTTACATTGAACAATCCTATACTTTAGTCAAGGACAAACTTTCTGTCAAAATAAAAAAACAACTTGGTTTTACATAAAAGCAAAAAATTAAACTATGATAACTGAAAAAGAAAAAATGATTGCCGGAGAATATTATTTGGCAGGAGATCCTGTTTTAGTAAAAGACAGACGAAAATCTAAAAATTTACTCCACCGATTAAATGTTACAGAATACCGAGTGACAAAAAAAGCGAGAGAAATACTAAAAGAACTCATTCCTAATGCAGGACCAAATCTTTATATTGAACCTCCATTTTTTTGTGACTATGGATACAATATCAGTTGTGGCGAAAATGTTTATTTCAATGTAAACTGCGTTGTTTTGGATTGTGCCAAAGTCACTATTGGTTCAAATGTGTTTTTTGCACCGGGCGTTCAACTGTACACCGCCACACATCCGCTGGATGCTGAACTGAGAAAAACACTCGAAAATGCATTGCCAATAACCATTGGTGATGATTGCTGGATTGGCGGAAATTCAGTTATTTGTCCTGGTATTACCATTGGGAATGGCTGCGTAATTGGAGCAGGTTCAGTGGTTACAAAAGATATTCCTGACAATTCTTTGGCAGTAGGAAATCCGGCAAAAGTGATTCGGAAATTAAATGTTTAATGAATATCCTAACCCAAATTACAACTCCTCAAGATTAAAATTTCTTATCTTTGTTATAAACATTTAAACTTTATAAAATCATCATGAAACATCTCAAAGCATTTCTAGTCTTGGCATTTATTGTAGTCGCAAACTCCGTTTCGGCGCAATCCACTTTCGAAAAATGGCCTGCCATAAAAGAATTTCACGAAGTAATGTCACAAACATTTCATCCTGCTGAAGAAGGAAATCTTGCTCCAATCAAAGCACGTTCAGAAGAAATGATGAACAAAGCCGCCATGTTATTAAAGTCTGATATTCCTGCAGAATTTAGAACAAACGCTATATTGGCTTCAGCTGAAAGATTACAGTTAAAAAGTAAAGCACTGCATAAATTAGTTACTTCAAATGGATCTGATGCAGCAATTTTGAAATCAATCACTGATTTACACGACACTTTTCATGAGATTGTGGGACTTTGTTCCGATACAAAAAAATAAAAAACTAAAGCCTAATCAACTGATTAGGCTTTCTTCCTTTTACACCTTATCAATTCAATAAAAATGCCACATTTATTAGCAAAACTTAAAAATGTTCCTATTGCGGTCATTAGAGAGATTTTAGAAAAAGACAAAGCCTTTCATGCCGAAAATAATATGTTTCTGGAGCATCTTTGGCAAAATGCCGATGATGAAAATGAAGTGTTTTTTCTTTTTCGAATAAATGATATTGATGAAACCAAAGCATTGATACATCAACTTCATGCTGATGCTTTGACCCAAGATGCCAATGCAAATCTTCCAATAATGACTTATTTAAAATAACATGCTACAACTTAATAAAGTTCACCACATCGCCATTATTTGTTCTGATTATCAGAAATCAAAAACATTCTACACAAATATTTTAGGACTAACAATTGTTCAAGAAATTTATCGCGAAGAAAGACAATCGTATAAACTGGATTTGGCTTTAAACGGAAATTACATCATTGAGATTTTTTCGTTTCCAAATCCTCCGCAACGCCCTTCAAAACCTGAAGCGTCAGGATTACGCCATTTAGCTTTTGAAGTTGACGACATTCAATTAACACGCGATTTTTTAGTCCATAACAATATAAGTTCAGAAGAAATTCGTGTTGATGAACACACTAAAAAACGCTTTTTCTTTATTGCAGATCCAGATGATTTACCGATAGAGTTTTATGAAAAATAAGTCATTTTTGTTTATGAAAAAGTAAAAACAATGTATTAATCGCAAAAGAAAATAGTCCAATCCTTTTTTCAATTCAAATCTGATTTTGTTTCTTTAATTTTGTAATACTCAGACACATTACTTTTTCAAATGAACAATACCGCACAAATTAAAAAGAACTATCAATTCATTAAACTTCAAAAACTTGTTGTTGTATCCATTTTAATTGGTTTTCTTTCTGCTTTTTTGGGTGTTATTTTGAAAAACACAACTGAATATTATGAAGAAATCTTTTTTCACCAAACGATTGTAAATCCAATATTTTTTGTTGTTTTCCCCGTTTTTGGATTGTCAATTATTTATTTTCTTAGGGAGTATTTATTTAAGAAAAAGGAAAACAAAGGCATAAAAGAAGTTTTTGAAAGCACTAATTCCAATTCGAAGAATTTACCAAGCTATAAAATTCCTTCCCATTTCATTAACGGTTTATTGACCGTGGTTTTTGGTGGCTCTACAGGAATAGAAGTCTCGACAGTTGTTGCTTCAGCTACTATTGGTTCCGTTGCACAAAGGAAACAAAATATATTCAGACAATACAAAACCGAGTTAATCTGTGCAGGAGTTGCGGCGGGAATTACTGCATTATTCAGCAGTCCAATTGCCGGAATTCTATTTTCACTTGAAGTGATTTCAAAAAAAGTAACTCGAGCTTTTGTAGTAACAAATCTTATAGCCGTTTCAATCGCTTTTGAACTCATTTATTTGTTGGACGAAAAACCTTTGTTTGCAGTAAACATTACAACTTGGCACATTAGCGCAATTCCCTACTTTATACTATTGGGAATTATTGCAGGAATAAATTCGGTTTATTTAACCCGTTGTGTGTTGTTTTTTAAAGAACAATTTTCGAAAATAAAAGTGCCTTATTTCAAAATTATCTTCGGATCTATAATTTTAAGTATTTCCCTTTTTGTATTTCCACAACTGTATGGCGAAGGATATCATGCTATCAAGACTCTTTTTATTAATCCGAATGGAATCGTGCTTTCACTTTCATTGGTACTCACTTTCATCGGGATTTTAGTATTGAAGCCTATTGTTACTTCAGTTACTCTAGCTTCAGGAGGAGATGGTGGTGTTTTTGCCCCAAGCCTGTTTATTGGCGCATTTTTAGGACTATTAGTTGCTTTAGTTTTAAACACGTATTTCAATGCAAATGTAATTCCAATAAACTTTATGATAATAGGAATGGCAGCCGTTTTGAGTGCCAGTATTCATGCACCATTTACCTCCATATTTTTAGTTTGCGGATTAACCAATGATTATACGTTGTTTCTTCCAATTCTAGTGGTTTGCTTGATTTCAAAATATACGGCTAAAATGATTTATCCATTCACTGTTTACTCCTATTCTCCAAGTTTAGTAAAATAATTATCTATGCGTGTTCAAAAAATAAAAAGGAGTTATCGCAAAACCAAATACATTCTTTACAAAGAAACTTTAATTGATTTTAAGGAACATTTTTGGGCTTTTTTAGGTTCATTTATAGGCATCGGATTAATCGCCTACATGCAATCTAAAACTTTATTGCATTTAGATGTAGTCTATTTAATTGGGTCTTTTGGAGCTTCAAGCGTATTGGTTTATGGAATTATCCAAAGTCCATTAGCACAACCCAGAAATCTAGTTGGCGGACATATCGTTTCTGCAATTGTAGGCGTTACTGTCGCTAAATTTGTTCCTGATATTTTATGGATAGCCGCACCTCTCGCTGTTTCCTTATCTATTGTTTTAATGCAAATGACAAAAACGCTACATCCTCCAGGTGGCGCCACAGCTTTGATTGCCATAATAGGAACACCAAAGATTAAAAATCTTGGCTATTGGTATGTACTTTATCCAGTATTGAGCGGTGTGCTAATTTTATTGGTAGTGGCTTTGATTTTTAATAATATGACACCAAACAGGTCATATCCAAACCATAAAAAGTATCACATTATTAGAAAGAGGCTTGTTGGTAAGATTAAAAAAAGTCTTTCTTAACTTACCTATCAAATAAAGTATAATTAGCGTATTTATTTTGTACTAAAACCTAAATACTTTTAGAATAAATGACAATCAATCACTTATTCCCTTTGAAAGTCATACACAAAAATCTTATCAACAAATCTAAAATCTAAAATCTAAATCTAAAAATTAAATTTTACCTTTGAGCTTTCAATAAAAACAAAGATTATGGTTTATAAATTTAGAGTGATTCTAGACGCGGAAGAAGATGTTTTTAGAGACATTGCAATACTTGAAGACGATACTTTAGAAGATTTGCACAATGCAATTTTCAATTCCTTCGGATTTGACGGAATGGAAGTGGCTTCGTTTTATACTTGCGATGAAACTTGGAATCAAGAAGATGAAATTTCACTTTTTGATACCGGTGATATTCCAGGGGAGCAAAAAATCATGAGCGATTACCAATTGTCAGATATTTTAGATAAGGAAAATACTAAAATCATCTATGTTTATGATTTCATCAATATGTGGACATTCCTTGTAGAACTGGCTGCAATAGAAGATCAACTGGCTGGAAATACCTATCCGGAAACTATTTTTTCTCACGGTGAAATGCCGGATGAAGCGATGGAAAAAAACTTTGAATCAGACAATGCCGATGACTACAATGATGAATTTGAAGACGGATTAGACGACGATGATTTGGATATGTTTGAAGGAGATGATAGTTTTGAAGATTTTGGATTTGAGGAAAACTGGAATTAAAGCATTATACAATTAAGAATCAAGAGCCAAGATAAAAGACCTTTTTGCTGTCTTTCATCTTGGTTCTTTTATCTAAAAAAATAAAAATATGATCAATTTATATAATACACACATCGAAAACTTATCAATTCACAGAGTTGGTAATAAAAGTAGAAATGAAGCGATTTTTTTATCAGAGCAACCTTTTAATCTGAACGATGAAATTGTGCCTTTGATGAAAGAATTTTTCTTTAAACCATTTAGAGAAAAGGAAGAGAACTATTTTCAGTTTGCCCATGAAATTGATTTGGATTACAATGACATGTTCAAATTTGCAACTGAGATTTTTGAGAATCCAAATACGATTCATGAAGTTTCTCAAAAAATCACAAAACATTTATTTGAGCAATCTAATCATCCTCACATCAAGAATGGTGAAGTATATGTTACCTATTTAACCAACGTAAGCATTGATAATAATGTCGTGGATGCGATTGGAATTTTCAAAAGTGAGATTCAAGCTGACTTTTTACAATTTGAAGAGAAAGAAACTCACTTAGAAATGATTTTGCAACAAGGTGTGAGTTTGAATAAATTAGACAAAGGGTGTTTAATCTTCAATTATAAAAAAGAAGAAGGTTATAAAATCTTGACGGTAGACAGCAACCGCTATGATGCCAGATATTGGTTAGAGCATTTCTTATCCGTTGATGCCTTTGAAGATGAAAACTTTATCACTAAAAAGTATTTGAAATTCTGTCAGAACTTTGCTAAAGATGTTGTTTTCCCCGCTGAGGACAAGAAAGAAGAGGTGATGTTCATGAATCGTTCTGTGAACTATTTTGCAAAAAATGATCAGTTTGAGGAAACAAATTTCTTAAACGAAGTTTTAGACAATCCAGACTTAATTCCTGAGTTTAAAAACTATAAAGTAGACAAAGGAGAAAAATACAGTATTGAAGATGTTACGTCATTTCCTATTGCAAATGCCGCAGTTTCTGATGCTAGAAAATCAATCAAGAACGTGATTAATTTGGATACACACATCCAAATTAAAATGGACTTCATCAATCCTGAAAGTGCCGAGAAATTTGTAGAAAAAGGATGGGATGAAGAAAAACAAATGTATTACTACTTAGTTTATTTCAATAAAGAAGAAAAAAGCTAGTTTATAATTTTTCACTTCTAAATTTTTAATCCTCAATTACTTAAGTAGTTGAGGATTTTTTTTAAATAAAATTCATTTTTTATAAGAATTTTATTGTTTTTATTAACTTAAAGTGTATTTCATCGATTTTATTTGATATTTAATCGGTTATTAATTAAGTTTAATCCCCTTTAATCCCCAAATCTAAAGAACCAAATAGTATGAGTACAACCGAAATCAAAGAAAAATTTCTCAGTAAAAAAATTCTGTGCTCGCTATTTGGTCATAAAATAATTACAACCCGAAATGTCACAAATCATTTCAAAGAATTTAAATGCACTGTTTGTGAACTCGAATTAACTAACGATGAGAAAGGTCGAAAAACGTTTCTTACACCAGAACTAAAAGAAATAAATGAAACCCTCATAGGTTTCTACAATAAAAGAATTCATTCAGTCTAAAATTAATCACAGAAATTATTACAATTCATTTGATTACCAAAACAACCAATTATTACTTTTTATTCTTAAAAAAAAATATACCTACAAGAATAAAGATTCAATTATGTCTAACGGTACAAAAAAACAAAACCATGCTAATTCTTCTATTAATAAAATCAATACTGATATTGAGACAGAAAAACAATCAAAAAAAACTGCTTAGATACAATAGCATTTCTATTAGATAATTTCAAAAACACACAGTCGTATTTTGTAACACAAAACATTTGATTTTCTAAATTAAAATCAAAGTAATTCTTTAGAAAAAAGAACCGGAAATTTGTCAATCCAATTTCGTTTATTAGTAATTTTGTATTCTAAATAAACTATCAGATGGATTATCATTTGTTTAAAGAAAGCCCGTTCAAAACTCTAATTTCGTTCCATAAACTCATTGAAGCTTTAGAGAAAATCGCAGTCACTAATGTCGATTACCGCTCAAATTATGCCAAAGCTTTATTGAAAGAAATAGAACCTTTCCCTGAATTCAAAACAGGAATCGAGGATTTGAATTTAATTCCTGAAAACGAAACTCTGATAAACTATTTATTAGCTGATCTTTTCCCTACCGCGCTGACTCAAAACGAAATTAAAGCGGCTACCATTCCTTTTCAGAACTTTACGTTCAATTACTCCGAAAGATTCAAAAAAATACTTCAAAATGCCGGAAGAACATTTGATATGACAATCAGGGATTTTGATCAAAATCAATTCTACATTATGAATTGTATTTTGATTTTGAATACCTTTTATAATCAACATTTTGATTTCAACAGACCTTTATTTTACGATATCCCGGATGCAAATGGCATCATGAAGCATTATAGAATTCTATATAATGCTGATTTTATGGAAATCATCCCTACTGATAAATCGATAACATTATCTACTGAAGATATTGATTTATTGATGGATAATTATGACAATATCGATTTGTGGAAAGAAAAGTTCCCTTCAGAAAGCTGGATTTTAAAAGGCTTTGGTATTGTATCACTATTTGATGCATCTATTGAAAGTGCAATCTCAAATTTGAAAAGCAGTCTTTTAAAATCAGAAAAACATCAGACGGATAGTAGTAATGATTTTGAAACTATTTTTCGCTCTATTTTTAAAGTTTCAGATTTGAAAGTTGGTTTTATCATTTACAATGAAGAAGATGAAAAGTTTGTTAAGCCTCCCTATGATGATAAAAAAATAGACAGTTTTATTCTACACGACATGCAAGAAGTCGATTGTAAAAATGCACTTTTTGGTTGCTCATTGGAAAATATTTTGGAACAAAATAAACCGTTTGTAATTTCAAATGTTGAAAAATTTGCCAAAAAATCAGAAAATGAAAAACTGGGAGAACATTTTTTAAAACTCAATATTAAAAGCTGTATTCTTGCTCCGGTGATAAAAAACGGTAAACTTTTGGGCATCATAGAATTAGTTTCTGGAAAACCAAGAGAACTTAACAGCATTAATGTAAACAATCTGGATTTGATTTTACCATACGTGGTAGACACATTGGAGCGTTACAAAAATGATATGCAACACCAAATAGAAGCTATCATTCAAAGAGAATATACAGCCATACACCCAAGTGTTTATTGGAAATTCAGAAGAGAAGCGCTTAAATATTTTCAGACTAATAATCCAAATAAAGACTATATATTTAAGGAAATTGTATTCAAGGAAGTATACCCTTTGTATGGTCAAATAGACATTAAAGGTTCGTCTAATCATAGAAATGAAACGGTAAAAGAAGATTTAAAAAATCAACTAGGTGCTCTTATAAAAATCTTTGAAAATCAAAATTCAAATACTAATTTAGTTTTATTAGAACAACGAAAATTTGAATTGCAATCATTTTACAATCAACTGGAATTCCCTTTAAAAGCGGATACCGAACAACAAATTCAACTTTACATAGAAAAAGAAATTCATCCTATTTTAAGGAATACAAAAACTAATGCGCTAGGTGAAACGCTGGAGCAAAATTACTTTGAAAGTCTAGATGAAAAAACAGGAATGTTTTACCATTCGAGAAAGAAATTTGACAATGCCATGTCTATTGTCAATAAAAAATTAGCTTCAATTCTTGATAAAAAACAAATTGAAGCACAAAATATTTTTCCGCATTATTATGAGCGTTTCAAAACCGATGGTGTGGAACACAATCTTTATATAGGTTCATCAATTACGCCAAGTAAAGATTTTGATAGTATGTATCTTCATAATTTGAGATTATGGCAATTGCAAACCTTGTGCGAAATGGAGCTGGAACACCATCAACTCAAATCTACTTTGCCTTATGAACTTGATGTAACTTCGTTGATTTTAGTGTTTAGTTCTGCTATTTCTATCCGATTTAGAATGGATGAGAAACGTTTTGATGTTGACGGTACCTACAATGCCCGTTACGAAGTAGTAAAAAAACGTATTGACAAAGCCAATATCAAAGGAAGCAAAGAGAGAATTACCGAAAAAGAAAAAATTACAATTGTCTATTCCCATAATAATGAGGAAACAGAATATTTGAATTATATCAAATTTCTACAATTTAAAAAAGTATTGGAACCAACCATCGAACAATTTGAAGTGGAAGAATTACAAGGCGTTTCGGGTTTAAGAGCAATCAGGGTAAAAGTGATTAATGATACTAAAGAACAAACGCCTAAAAACTTTTCTTACCAAGATTTACTGGATGAATTGAATTAAGTACCAACCATTTTAAACGCAATTACAAAAGCAATTACCGAGATTATAATTCCTATCATGAAAAAATTATAGGCAACTCTTAATAAACGGTATTTTTTCTCGAGAACTAATCCCAGAAAATATAAATCCTTAATCATGGAGTTATAAAGGTATTCCCTGTCTTTCATCATTTCGTTCATAGCCCATTGGTATTCATCCAAAGGCATTTTATAGAAATTTCCAAAGAATAGTAAATTCACTTTTTTATTTTCAATATCTTGTCGTGTAAAAACTCCTTTCGTCACTTTTGGTCGTGTGGAAAGTATGGCAAAAATAATAGTAATAACACTGGACATCAGCATGATAAAAGTAGGAACCATCAGATGAACATTTTTTGGGCTGTCTAATTTTGGAATCAACGTAGAAAGCGCTATCGAAATAATGATTGCATTTACAGAGAGTAAAATATTAGCTTTACTGTCAGCAATTCCGCTTAAACTGGTATGATTATTCAATGTTACTCTAAATAAAGTATCAACCGCTCGTTCCGGTTTTTCTTCTTTTTCTCTTTTTTTATACTCTTTATCTGGTTCGTTATTCGTTTTCAAGTTCATTTTTTTTATTTTTTTCTGAAGACGTTTTATGTTTTTCTCTTTTAAAGGTTGCCAATTTTGAATGGCATAATCCGTATAAAACCGATGAATATTAGCTAAAAAATTGAAGTTCTCTACAGCCCAATCTTTATCAGTAAAAGATTTTCCTTCTATATTTCTCCATTCGTTTCTTAACCCTTCACAGCTAAAAATATAATCATCACTCAAAATATGGAAATAATCGGCATCTTTTATTATTTTTTCAAAAAGGGTTTTGGGAACATACTCCTTTTCGGTGGCTTTGATTAATCCTGCCACTTTCTCAATATAATCAGCAGATTTTTCATTTTTTGTTAAAAAATCAGAGGCAATTACAATACTTGAATCTTCATGATTACTGCAACCCGTTATATATCCTGTGTCATGAAACCAAGCGGCAATGAGCAACATTTCTTTATCAGAAGAACTTATATTTTCGCTGTCAGCAAGTGTTTCAACAGCTGCTACTACGTCAAGAGTGTGTTGAAAATTATGATAGGTATATGAATTAGAAAGTTTATCTTTGAGTAATTTACTAACAAAATTTTCGGCTTGTTCTATAAGATTCATAAAGAAATTTTTATACTACTAAATTATGAAATTGTTTTCGGATAATCGTTTTATAACTTCAAATAAAGCAGTTTTTATATTATTTGCTTCGGGACTCATTTTTCAATCGTGTGCAACACATCACGCACAATTTGGTAAAAAAATCAAAAATCCGGTACTACAAAACGGAACAGATAGCTCAAAAATTGCACATACTTTTTATTTAATTGGTGATGCAGGAAATGCCAATGAAGAAAAAGCACAACAAACAATTGGTTTACTGGAAGATCGATTAAAAAAAGCAAACAATAATACAACTCTTTTATTTCTTGGCGATAATATTTATCCAAAAGGATTACCCAATACGGATCATACAAATGAGCGAATTATTGCTGAAACCAAATTAAAAAATCAACTTCAATTATCTAAAGACTTTAAGGGTAAAACTATTTTTATTCCCGGAAATCACGATTGGTACAGCGGAATAAAAGGTCTGGAACGCCAAGCAAAATTTGTAACGGAATATTTAAACGATAAAAAATCATTTTTACCCAGAAAAGGCTGTGGGATTGATGATGTAGAAATCAATAAAAACCTGACTTTGATCACTATCGACAGTCAATGGTTTCTGGAAGACTGGGATAACAGCCCCACTATAAACGATGATTGCACGATAAAATCAAGAGAAGCTTTTTTTAATGAGTTAGAAGATATTCTGAATAAAAATCAGGAGAAAACAATAATTCTGGCGTTGCATCATCCATTAATGAGTAATGGAACACACGGTGGCCAGTTTTCATTGGAAAAACAACTATTCCCATTAGAGCAAAAAATTCCGCTTCCTGTGTTAGGTTCCGTTATCAACCTTGTCCGAAAAACATCGGGAATAAGCCCGCAAGACATTCAAAATAAAGACTATACTGTTTTCATAAAACGCATAAAAACACTATTGCAGAGTCAGGATAATGTTATTGTAGTTTCTGGTCACGACCATAATTTACAATACATTGAAAAAGACAATATCAAGCAAATTATAAGTGGTGCCGGATCAAAATCAGAAGCTGCAAAAGCCGTTTACCCAAATGATTTTTCTTATGGTGGAAATGGGTATGCCGCATTAAGCATTTATGAAAATGGAGCTGCAAAAGTTTCTTTTTACGGGAAGGAAAACAACAAAGAAAAACTGATTTTCGAACAATTTATAGTGGCAAAAAAAGATGATTTCAGTACCAAAAATTTTCCGACTTCATTTGCTAAAACTACCTCTGCGACCATCTATTCAGAAAAACAAACAGATAAAAATGCATTTTATAGATTCCTTTTCGGAAAGCATTATCGAAAGTATTATAGCTTACCGATAGAAGTAAAAACAACAACGATTGACACTCTTTTTGGTGGTTTAAAACCAAAACGTGCCGGTGGCGGACATCAATCCAGATCATTGCAAATTGTTGACAAAAACGGAAAAGAATATGTAATGCGCGCCTTGAAAAAAAGCGCTTCTCGTTTTCTGCAATCAGTAGCATTTAAAGACCAATTTATCGAAAATGAATTTGAAGATACGTATGCCGAGAATTTTTTACTTGATTTCTACACCACTTCACATCCTTACCTACATTTTGCTGTTGGGAATTTAGCCGAAAAAATTGGTGTAGCACATTCAAACCCTGTTTTGTATTATATTCCTAAACATAAAGCTCTAAAAGATTTCAATGCAAATTTTGGTGATGAATTGTATATGGTGGAAGAGCGTCCTACTGACAGTCAAATAGACGTAAAAAGCTTTGGGAATTCTACAGCAATAATCAGTACAGAAGATGTATTGAAGAACCTTCATAAAGATGAAAAATATGTCATTGATGAAGAGGAATATATCAAAGCACGATTATTTGATATGCTCATTGGAGATTGGGACAGACATGAAGATCAATGGCGTTGGGGAGAATATAAAGTGGGCAAAAAAATAATTTATAAACCCATTCCTAGAGATCGTGATCAGGCATTTACAAAATATGATGGAGCATTGCTTACTCTTTTGATGAATATGCCGTCATTGCGCCACATGCAAACCTTTAATGAGAAAATTAAAAATGTAAAATGGCTGAATCGTGAACCTTATCCATTGGATCTTGCTTTTCTAAAAACTACCAATGAAAACGATTGGTTACAACAAGCCAAATACATTCAGGAAAACCTTTCGGATAGTGCTATAGAAAATGCCTTTGATAATCTGCCAAAAGAAGTTCAGGACGAAACTATAGCAGACATAAAACGTAAATTAAAAATACGAAAAACAGAATTACAGCGCTATGCATCTGACTATTATAGAGTGCTGCAAAAAACAGTTTTAATTGTTGGTACCGATAAAAAAGACAAATTTATAATTCGTCAGACAGCAAAAAATAAAATTGATATTGAAGTGTATCGTTTAAAAAATGAAGGAGATGAATTACTGTACACAAAAGATTTTGTTGCTGCAAACACAAAAAATATTTGGATTTATGGATTGGATGATGATGATATTTTTGAAGTAAAAGGAAACGCGAAATCAGATATAAACATTCGATTAATTGGAGGACAAAACGAAGATTCCTATACTGTAGAAAATGGAAAAAAGGTAAAAATTCATGATTTTAAATCAAAAACGAATACCTACGTTTTAGATTCAAAAACCAGAGTTCTTTTGTCAGATGATTATGAAGCCAGTCTTTATGATTATGAAAAGCCCAAATACAATGCTTTTTCAGGATTACCAAATATTGGTTTTAATCCTGATGATGGTGTCAAAATAGGTTTTATTACCAACTACAACATCAATAAATTCAATCAAAATCCGTACACGCAAAAACACATTTTGAAAGCAAATTACTTTTTTGCCACAGACGGATATGAACTGGTTTACAATGCCCATTTCCCGAAGTCTATTGGCAAATGGGATTTAGATTTGGAAAGCCAATTCACGAGTCCGAATTTCACAATTAATTATTTTGGCACTGGAAATGAAACCGTAAACAATGATGAAACTTTCGGAATGGATTACAACCGCGTGCGCATCCGAATGCTGAAAGTTCTGCCATCAATCAAAAAAGTGGGTAAATATGGAAGTACAATCCATTTCCAAACTTCCTTTGAGCAAATCAGTGTGGAGGAAACCAATAATCGATTTATAAACATTCCCGGAATCGTAAATTCTGCTATTTTTGACAGTCAACAATTTGCAGGAGCAACACTTAAATACAGTTTCGAAAATTATGACATCCCTTCATTTCCTTCTATGGGAATGGGATTTTCTATAGCTGGAACATGGAAAATGAATTTGAATGATACAAAAAGAAATTTTCCTTCATTAGAAAGTAAACTGAATTTCAACCATAAAATTGATGCCAATGGCAAAGTAGTTTTGGCGACTATTTTGAAAGGGAAAATGTTGCTAAATAATAATTTCGAATTTTATCAAGCTGCGGTTTTGGGAGGTGATTATGACTTAAGAGGTTTTAGAAACGAACGCTTTTTAGGCAATCAATCCTTCTATCAAAGCAGTGATATCCGATGGAATTTAGGAAAAATCAGAAGAAGCGTTTTGCCTATGACTTATGGAATTCTGGGTGGTTTTGATTATGGAAGAGTTTGGCAAAAAGGCGAGGATTCAGATAAATGGCATCAATCTTTTGGAGGTGGATTATGGCTCAACGGTCTGAATGTAGTTACAGCCCGAATCACCTATTTTAAAACTGCCAATGAGGAAGCCCGAATTGCTTTTGGTTTAGGATTTGGGTTTTAGTTTTTTGATACTTACCTCATAAACATTCCCTCCTATGCTTTTAGATCTTTCATCGGCAATAAAAAGTCTGTCATTATCAATAAAAGAAGCTGCTTCTTTTTGGGAAAAATGATCTAATTCTAGGATAGTTTTTGTTCCTTTCAGAAAATTATCACCTTCGAAACTTTCGAATAAAAAAACTTTATCATGAGTCAAAACAGCAACTTTGGACTCATCAGGACTTATCGTTGCAGCCGTAATTGCACAATGATTGTAGTTGTCACAAGTTTTGAATTCCCCCATTAAAACCGCCTGATGAAAACCTGCCGTATTGGGGATTTTGTATAAAAAAGCGGTTCCGTCAAAACCTTTGCTTCGATTTTTAGTGAAGAGATAGAAATTATTTTTAAACTCAAAAAAACCTTCTACATCATAGAACATTTCTGTTTTTTTAGGAGGAAAATCTTTTTGTTCCGGATACGCAAATGAAACTTTGTAAGCCGGAATTGCACTTTCAGTAGCTAAAGAATTTTTATCGATTTTATAAATACTCAAATCCTTTCTTTCATTGTCATTGTTTCCAAAATCTCCAATATATAGATTTCCACCTTTGTCTTTTGTAATATCTTCCCAATCGATATTCTCTGTGTTTTCGATGGTTATCGTCTTTTCAATTTTGCCGTTTTTAAAATTCAGTCCATAAATTTCATTCGCATTGCCGCTGTCTTCCAGTGACCAAAGCAAATTACTTGATGTCGAATAAGTAATTCCCGAAACTTCTTTTAGCTTTTTAGGCAGCGAATAAACTGTTGTCAAAGCACCTGAATCTTGTTGACAAGACAAAAAAGTAAAAACAGATAAGATGAAAATATAGTTTCTCATAGTTGAATTAATGTAAATTATAAATTTATAAAAAGACTAAAATTCCGTTTTAAATAAATTTGTGTTTTTAAAGTTTCTCGTAATAAATTCAAAAGCAGCACTCATGATATTACCCATAGATTTTGCTTTTTTAAAATTCAAATCATTCGTGTAACGGTACAATTCTAACTGCAATTGCTTCAAATGTTCCTCTGGAGCAATAACATCATTTCCCATAATTTGCAATAATCTTTTGATACGATTCTCGGCAGAATGAATTCTTTTGGCAAGAACCGCTCTTTCTTCGTCTTTGTATTGCTCGATTGAACTGTTTTGAAGTTTGTCTTTAACTAATTTCACCATTGGATAATTTTCTTTGAAAAATTGAGGTCGGTAGACTTTAAAATTCCCTTCGTAACATTGCTGGTCAAAATCGATGGCACGTATTTTATAAACAACGTGGTCAAAATCATGTGTAGGAACAATTACATAATTATAGGAACGCATATCTCCCAATAATCGTATCATGCAACGCTCGTTGAATTTTACAAACTCTTTTGCAATTTGCGATTTTTCAGTTTCGGTACAATCTGCCAAAAGTGTTTTTATAAAAACATCACCAGGAATTCCCATGATATGTTCCTCTATCAAAGTGTCATTGTACACTAAAAAATTTATTTTATCCGGAGATAAAATATGTTCTAATTCAAGTCCGTAAATACGGGAAGCATCTGCTTTCTTGATATAAAAATGAGTGTAATTGTCATTCAGAATATTTCTGACTTTTATTCGAAAAGGTTTCGAATTTCCAAAAGTGCAGTAGTCAATGGAATCCACATTCAAAAATTTAAGAATCCCCAGATTACCATCAGAATGTAACAGCGAATAGATTTTTTTTAGATTCAAATCAATTTCTTGTCTTTCAAATTCATTATAGTACACTCGAATCCATAAAGTATCCTCCTCGTTTTTATCATAAACGTTCACAGATCCTGAAAAACGCAATAAATCATCGTAAAAAATAGAAACTTTTGACAAACGGTCAAAACGCTCCAAGTATTCCAAAAGTGATTTATTTATGGGATACGATGGTTTTTTAAAAAGCATTACTGGCTCACTACTCATTTGAAAAATAATTTATTACAAAATTACAATAAATTAAGCCGTTGAAGGGTATTCCTTTTTAAATATATGTTTTCAAACTACTTAGTAATCAGAAATGAAAAAGGATTTAGAATACCATTTTGGTTTCCTATTTTAAATCTAAAATATTTTTATCCGATAAGAACTAAAAAAGAGTAAAAAATCAAAAATAAATCGCAACTACTTAATTATTAGATAAAAACTGACTTTTTATATTTTTACTGAAATTTAGCATAAAAACCTAAAGCACTAATAACAAACACATTACTCTTATTTAATAAAAATAAAATTACAAGGAAGCAGTTTTTTATGTTAAAAATAGCTAGCTCCAAGATTTAAATTTTATATTTGGTTGTCCCCAAGACTATTAAAATATTTAAACCCTACTAATGATAGATAAGCTTGAACTCTATTTCAAGGCTGCGCAATCAGCTAAAATTGGAATATGGAAAATGAATCTGCAAACCAATGAAGTATATTGGGATGCTGTTACGAAATGTATACTTGAAGTTCCTGAAGATTTTGAACCTGTAAATGGAAACGGCATAAGTTTTTATACAGAAGGCGAAAATAGAGATCGAATTAAAGTACTTATCGAAAGAGCAATCAATGAAGGAATTTCATTTGATGATAAATTTCAGATTACCACAGCTAAAAACAACATCAAGTATATTGAATGTATTTGTCAAGTAGAAATTATTGACGGAAAACCCATGAATTTATTGGGTACATTTCAAGACATCACAAATGAGCAGAATCTAATCAATGAACTACAGTTAAATGTAGAAAAATTTTCATCGATTTTTTCCAGTGCCAATGATGCAATTTTTATTATTGACACGTCAAATGGGGTAATTACTGACTGTAATCCTCGATCATCAGAACTTACTGGATACAATAATTCTGAATTAAAGGGTCTACATAATTCAAAATTATTTCCGGTTGAGTTAAGGACAGAGCTTCGGTTATTCTTGAAATATAATCTAACCCGAAATGAATATACCGTCAATGAAACGTATATCAAAACAAAATTAGGAGAAACAATTCCTGTTGAAATAGCTTCCGGAAAAATATTTCAAGTCGACAACATAAAGTATTTAGTTTGTTTCATTAGAGACATTAGCGAACGAAAGAACGTTGAAGCTAAATTGAGTTTGCTATCGCTTGCGGCTTCAGAAACTACAGATACCATTGTAATTGCAAATGAAAAAGGAGAAGCAGTTTGGGCAAATCAAGCCTATTTAGATCTTACCGGTTTGAATATGGAGGAAATAATAGGGAAAAAACCAGGTTATTTATCCAAAGGTCCTGAGACTGATTTAAGTGCTTCATCATTAATGAGAAAAGCAATTAAAAACAAAGAAAGTATCAAAATCACAATACTAAATTATAATAAAAATAAAGAGAAGTATTGGTTTGAATTAAATATAACTACCGTATTTGACAGTAATAACAATTTTGTTAATTTTGTTGGTGTTGGTCGAAACGTAACCCAACGAATTGAAAAAGAATTTGAACTTAAACGATTATTGGACGTAACCAGTAGTCAAAACAATAAATTATATAATTTTACCCATATTGTTTCCCACAACATACGCTCCCACACGAGTAATTTATCAATGGTAGTGGATGTAATTGAAAATACTGATGATATTGATGAGAAGCTTTCCTATTTTGATTTATTTAAAGAAGGAACTGAAAAATTATCAGAATCAATTGAATATTTGAATGAAATTATTACCATTCAACAAAAAACAAATATTGAAAAGACTAAGATTCAGTTAAAAAGTGAAATTGAAAAAACAAGAATGGCTTTGAGTTTAGCCATAAAGGATAGTCAAATAACGATTACGCATACAATTCCAGAAAACCTGATTGTTAATGCAATTCCAGCTTACTTAGATAGTATTTTGCTAAATTTATTTACAAATGCCATTAAATATAAATCTCCCGAACGGAAGGCTACTTTAGAAATTGGTTACAAAATCATAGATGACTATACCGTTATTAACTTTAGAGATAATGGCTTAGGTTTGGATTTGAAAAAGAATAAGCATAAACTTTTTGGAATGTATAAAACCTTTCACGGCAACGAAGATGCAAAAGGAATTGGATTATTTATAACCAAAAACCAACTCGAAGCTATGGATGGAAAAATTGAAGTTGAAAGCGAAGTGGGTCATGGTTCTAATTTTAAAATTTATTTAAATGAAAAATAAATTAACATACATTATCGATGATGACAAACTAACCGTGAAATTGATGAGTATTCTCATCTCTAAAAGTAAGTTTTGCGAAGAAATCCATTCCTTTAATAATGCTCAATTTGCCATTGATAAATTAAAAGAAAATTGGGATGATAGTGAAATTCTACCTGATGCTATTTTACTTGATTTAAATATGCCAGTGATGGATGGATGGCAGTTTTTGGATGAATTTATTCATTTACCTATAAAAAAAGAAATTTCAATTTTTATCATGACCTCGTCAATCGACCCTGCTGATATAGAAATGGCAAAAAAATATGATGTGATAAAAGATTATATCATGAAACCTATCACTGCAAACAAATTAGATATGCTGTGCAAACTAATTTCTAAAATAAACTAATTTAAGTTTAGCGGTAACAATTTCCTATCTTGTTCGTCCTATTATTAAATCAAAAAGATGAACCCATTGGAAACTATACTTTCTATCAAAAATCTCAACAAACGTTATGGCTCACTTCAAGCCTTAAAAAACGTTTCTTTCGACATACATAAAGGCAATGTATACGGAATTCTAGGTCCTAACGGAAGCGGAAAATCAACAACTTTAGGCATAGTTTTAAATGTAGTTAACAAAACCTCCGGAGAATACAGCTGGTTTAGTGGTTCAATGGAAACACATGAAGCTCTAAAAAAAGTAGGCGCCATTATAGAAAGACCTAATTTCTATCCTTACATGACTGCTAAAGAAAATTTAGAACTGGTTTGTAAAATTAAAGGAATCAACTATGCAAAAGTCAATGAAAAACTTGAATTAGTAGGTTTAGTAGATCGACAAAACAGTAAATTCAGTACTTTTTCTTTGGGAATGAAACAGCGGTTAGCCATCGCTTCTGCCCTACTGAATGATCCAGAAATTTTAATTCTTGATGAACCCACAAACGGTTTAGATCCTCAAGGGATTCATCAAATAAGAGATATCATCAAACAAATTGCTTCAAAAGGAACTACTATTTTACTCGCTTCTCATTTATTGGACGAAGTAGAAAAAGTATGTACCCATGTTTTGGTTTTAAGAAAAGGCGAAATCCTATACACTGGTTTAGTGGATGGTATGTCAGCAAATGAAGGCTTTTTTGAGTTACAAGCTGATGATACTGAAGATTTAATCCTAGCTGTTAAAACTCATCCTGCAGTTAAAAATGTAGTAAATGAGGATGGGAAAGTTTTAGTTTATTTAAAAAATGATTTGGAAGCTAAGGAATTGAATCGATTTCTTTTTGAAAAAAACATCGTACTAAATCATTTGGTAAAACGTAAAAACAGCTTAGAGGAACAATTTTTAGAACTGACTAAAAATCAATAACAATTTCAATTAGAATTTCAATACAAATAAATTCTAAAAATCCAATAGTCTAACAATCTAATAATCTAAAATGAAAAGATTACTCTCAATAGAATTACAAAAAATTTGGAAAAACAAAGCCAGTCGTGTTTTAACATTGGCTTATTTTATTCTCTTAACTTTCATAGCTTTAATAGCTTCCATAAAATTTGATCTTGGTATTTTTAAATTTCACCTTGCTGAAATGGGAATTTTTAATTTCCCTTTTATATGGCATTTCAACACCTATATCGCGGCCATATTAAAACTGTTTTTAGCGATAGTAATTGTCTCCATGATGGCAAATGAGTATAGCTATGGAACACTAAAACAAAACTTAATTGATGGAATGAGTAAAAAAGAATTTATTCAATCTAAGTTTCTAACGGTAGTTTTATTTGCTACAGTATCCACTATTTTTGTTTTTATAATGTCACTCATTTTAGGGCTTAGCTATTCTTCCTACACTGAATTTAGTATCGTTTTCTCTGATTTAGAATACCTTTTAGCTTATTTTGTCAAACTGGTTGGTTTTTTCTCATTCTGTTTATTTTTAGGAATATTGGTAAAACGTTCTGCTTTTGCACTCGGATTTCTTTTGGTTTGGAATATCATAGAAGGAATTATCAATGGTGTTTTGACTTTTAAAGTATTCCCAAATAGTACTACGGCAGCATCAATTACTCAGTTTTTGCCTTTGCAATCCATGTCGAATTTAATAGTAGAACCTTTTAGCAGATTATCAGTCGTAAAAAATCTGGGGACACAAATTGGTTTGGATAATATTAAAGAATACGATGTGAGTATATCGTCTATTATTATTGTATTATTTTGGACTGCGATTTTTATTTTCCTTTCCCATCGATTATTAAAAAATAGAGATTTGTAGTATCTTTACACATGATGAAATGTGTAAAAATAATATTATTTTATATTTTTATTAGTTGCGCTGTATGTGATGCAACCGCACAATCTATTTCAGTAAATGACTCTTTTACAGCGCAACAACTTGTTGAAAATATTTTAGTTAATAGTTCTTGCGCCAATGTTTCTAATATTAATGTAAAAGGAGATACATTTTCCGGCAGTCAAAACAGCTACGGGTATTTTAATTCCGGAGCAAGTAGTTTTCCTTTTACACAAGGCGTTCTTTTGAGTACTTGGAGCAGCAAGAATTCTGAAGGGCCTTATGTTTCCACTCGAGGAGGAGGAAATAAATCGTGGTTAGGTGATTCGGATTTAGAGCAAGCATTAGGAATAACAAATACAATAAATGCCACAATTTTAGAATTTGATTTCGTTCCATTAACTAATTTTATAAGTTTTAATTACATCTTTGCATCTAATGAGTATCAATCTTATTTCCCATGTGAGTATTCTGATGGATTTGCCTTTTTAATCAAAGAAATTGGCACAAGCACTTATCAAAATTTAGCCGTGCTACCCAATACTACAACTCCTGTTTCATCCGTAAATGTTCACCCCTTAATAAATCCAATTACTGATACTCAAGGAAACGTTAGACCTGGTTGTCCATCAATAAACGAAACTTACTTTAACGGATTTAACAATCTCTCCAGTCCTATAAATTACAGTGGGCAAACTAAGGTATTAACAGCGCAAACAAATGTTGTAGCAGGAAAAACATACCATATAAAACTAGTAATTGCTGATGATGAAAATGAAGATTATGACTCGGCAGTTTTTCTTGAAGCAGGTAGTTTTTTACCAAAAATTGATTTGGGACCAGACCGATTATTAGCGACAAACAATCCTATTTGTTTTGGCGAAAGCTATATTATAAACCCTAATTTACCGTCTGGCTATACTTATAAATGGTTTAAAGATAATGTTGAATTAACAGATACTTCTCCTACTTACACCGTTACAAGTCCTGGTATTTATAGAGTTGAAGTACAATTGACACCCAGCTGTATTGCTACCGAAGAAATAAAAATTGAATTTACTCCCGAAATTGATTTGAATGACACCTCGCTTTCGCAATGTGACATCGATAATGACGGAATATCTATTTTTAACTTAACTAAAGTCGATGCCATTGTAAAAAATAATAATAGCAATTTAAGTCCTGTTGTTTACTATGAGACTTTGGTTGATGCTCAAGGACAAATTAATCCAATTGCAAATCCCACAACATATAGCAACAAATTCGTTAACCAGTCTGTATTTGCAAGAGTGAGCAATTCATTTAACTGCGCAAATTATGCCGAAGTAAGGCTGATTATTTCTAATAACGCTATTGCAGTTCAAAATCCAATTTCAACTTGTGACACCGATGGTACAAATGATGGTTTATCACAATTTGATTTAAACACTCAAGTAACGCCACAAGTAGTTGCAGGTTTACCAGCTGGCTTAATCGTAGAATATTATTTAAACCCAACAGATGCCATAGCCCAACAAAATCAGTTATCAAATATTTTTAAAAACACTGTGGCAACCCAACAAATTATTCATGCTCGAATAGTAAATGGTCCTGACTGTTATGCAATTACTCCTATTACACTTGTAGTAAACACCTTTGACCCTCCAAATTTTCAAGATGAAACTTTTGTTTTGTGCGAGACAAGCTCGATTAACCTAACCGTAAATTCTGGGTTTTCAAGCTATTTGTGGAATACTGGAGCGACTTCAAACACCATAACAGTTAATACTCCGGGCGATTATTCAGTAACCGTAACGAATTTTGATGGTTGCCAAAAACAAAAAAATACCTTGTAGCTGTTTCTGGAATTGCAACAATTACTGGAGTAACAGTGAATGATTTTGAAAGAAATGAAAATTCAATATCAATTGAATATACTGGAATTGGAGATTATGAATTTTCTATAGATGGATCTTATTTTCAGGATAGTCCAATGTTTAACGGAGTTGCACCCGGAGAATATTTAGTTTATGCCAGAGATAAAAATGGCTGTGGTTTATCAATTCCGTTTGTGGTATATGTTTTAGATTATCCTCGTTATTTTACGCCTAACAATGATGGTTATAATGATATTTGGCAAATTAAAAATCTGGATAATTTACCCCAATCAACTTTATTTATTTTTGACCGTTACGGAAAATTATTAAAACAATTAGTCTCTTCAGATATAGGATGGAATGGTACTTTTAATGGATTTGCATTACCCACAGATGATTATTGGTTTCATTTGAATTTAGAAAACGGCAGAATAATAAAAGGTCATTTTTCATTAAAAAGATAATCTAAATTTTGCTATTTTTAGCAAATGAAAAAAACATTACTCATACTCTTTACCTTTTTTTCCATAAGTTGTTTCTCGCAGTTTAGCAAAACACACTATATCCCGCCGTTAACCTGCTCAACAAATTTAGCAGGGGACCATTATTTATACATATCAACACCTAGCACTACCGATGTTAATTTCAAAATTATAGAAAACGGAGGCAGCATAATAACTGGTGTAGTCAAAAATACTACTCCATATATTTATTCTATTGGTCAAGGACAAAATACACAGTTGTTCACTCCAAAAACCAGTATTGGAATTGTAACTAACAAAGGATATATAGTTGAGGCCGAAGATTTAATTTATGTAAGTGTGAGGGTTAATGCCGGTTTTAGTTCTCAGAACAATTCCTATAATCATGCTGGTGGACTCGTTTCAAAAGGAAATAGCGCTTTGGGTAAAGAATTTAGATTAGGAGCTATGTTAAATCCGGTTTACGATCAAAGTGTATTAAATTTTGCTTCAATACTATCAACCGAGAACAATACTAAAATCACTATTTCAAACATTCCAATAGGATCTGTACTATCAAATGGAACTATTATTACTGGACCCATAACTGTCACTTTAGGCAAAAATGAAAGTTATGTTTTGGCTTTGGAAAATTACAATAATACCGTTTCCAATAGTTCAACAATGATTGGTGCGTTAGTGGAATCTGATAAGCCAGTAGTTGTCAATTCGGGTTCCTTTGCGGGAAGCAATAGTAGTAGTACAAATGGTAGAGATGTAGGTTTTGACCAAATCGTTCCAACAGAAAAAACCGGTAAGGAATATATATTTGTAAAAGGATATGGAACGGATGAAATAGAACGTGTTTTATTGGTAGCCCACAATCCTCAAACCAGTATCTATTTAAATGGCAATCCAACTGCTTTTGCTACCCTAATTAATGCAGGCGATTATGTGGCAATAGACGGATCTCAATTTAGCAATGGAAATTTATATGTCACTACGTCCGAAAATGTTTTTGCCTATCAAAGTATTGGAGGATCAAGTACTACCGGTAATCCTCCTGCCAATCAAAATTTATTTTTTGTCCCACCTTTAAATTGTGCCACTCCAAACATTGTTGATAATATTCCTTTCATTGAATCGATAGGAAATACACTTTATAATGGTGGATTAAATATTGTGACCGAAGCTGGTGCAACTGTAACCATAAACAACATTCCTATCTCGAGCCCTCCTGAAGCAGTAACAGGAAACACAAATTATGTGAGATATACTGTTTTTAATCAAATGGGGAATGTTGCTGTAAAATCTACGAGGCAAGTTTATGTTTCTTACTTTGGAACAAATGGAGCAGCTACCTATGGCGGTTATTATTCAGGTTTTGATACGAAACCTGAAATTGTAACTGATAAAATTACAGTATCTAACTCAGCCTGTATACCAAATGTTGTTTTAAAAATCAGCACTTTATCATCATACGACACTTTCCAATGGTATTTTAATGACAATCCAATAATTGGTGCAAATTCAAATTCATACACCCCTACTCAGCCCGGTTATTATCAAGTAAAAGGAAGTATTGTAGGTTGTCCAAATACAGTTCCTATTTTCTCAGACAAGATTCCCGTGAGCGACTGCCCATTAGATTCAGATAATGATGGAACTAATAATAATATTGATATCGACTTAGATAATGATGGTATCATAAACAATCTTGAAGCTAATATTTCTCTATTAAACCAGTCAAATACTACCTCAAGCTCTGATTATACTGCTACAATTACGGGAAGTGGAACCATTACTGGAAAACCATTTTACGGATTTGTTTCAGAAGTTCCAGCTGGTATAACAAATAGTGTTGCTTACACTCTGAATCTCACAAAAAATGAAACTATCAACATTAGTTATATAGCACAAGACAGTCCAACGCAAACAACAGATATTACGGAATATACAAACGCAGAAGGTGATTTTATTTTACAAGTACCGACAGATAAAACCATTACTTTGACTAATCCGCAAAATCAATTGCTTGTAGATACTAATTATGATGGGATTTTTGAAAGTGGCGTAACTGAATTTTCTTCCTTCGAAATAAGATTTCGATTAAATAGTACAACACCATTAACACCTGGTTTGGGGAGTTTTCAGTTTTCGTCTTATCTCACTAATTCAGTAAAATTAACTCATAATAATTTATCCGAAACAGCTGTTAATAAAGCTATTTTCATGATAACCCGTACAGAAACTTTTGATTCTGATTCTGATACAATTCCAGATTTATTAGACATAGACAGTGATAATGATGGAATTCCTGATACTATTGAAGCACAAGGAAAAGGTTTTAAAATCTTTTCTGGAATTGATTCCAATAAAGATGGTCTTGACAATGCTTTTGAACCCGGACTAATACGAATTAATACTGACAATGATATTTTCAATACTTTTCCTGTTATTTATGATTTATTGGACTTAGACAGTGATAACGATGGAATTTTTGACTTAGTTGAATCTGGCAGTACTGCAATTGATCTTAATAACGATGGAATTATAGATGGCCCAGCTACTGTTTTTGGTACAAATGGTTTATTTGACGGACTTGAAACGAGTCTGGATAGTGGCAAACTAAATTATACCGTTACTGACACCGATTCAGATGGAACTTTTAATTACATCGATTTGGATAGTGATAATGATGTTTGTTTTGATGTTATCGAGGCAGGTTTTAATGACCCTGAAAATGATGGAATATTAGGAAGCAATCCCGTTACTGTTAGCGCTAAAGGAATAGTTACGAGCGGTGTGGGTTATACAACTCCAAATAACAATTATGTAATTGCGGCGCCAATAGACATCACATCTCAACCTCAGGCAAAACCAACTTGTGAGCGAGAAAACACAACAATTACAGTTCTTGACAATGGAGGAAATACCTATCAATGGCAATTGTCAACTGACGGAATAACTTGGAATAACATTCTAAATAATGCTACTTATCAGGATGCTACAGCACAAACCTTAACACTGATAAAAGTGACTAACGCAATGAATGGTTATAAATACAGAGTGAAATTGGATAAAATTGGAAATTCTTGTGGTTTGATTTCAACCGAAACTACTTTGACAATTTATGCTTTACCTGTTGTCAATACCGTCACGATAGTTCAATGTGATGACGATACAGATGGTTTCTCTGATTTTAATTTAACGGTAAAAAACAATGAGATATCGACTAATTATACTTCTGAAACATTTACCTACTATACTTCACTTTCGGGAGCTGAAACAGCTGATGCAGGAAAATTAATATCTAATCCTTTAGCTTTTACAAATACAATCTCAGGTGGTATGCCGGTTTGGGCAAGAGTAAAAAACACTAATGAATGTAATAGTATAGTTCAAATTAACTTAATAGTTTCTACTACTCAAATTCCAGATTCATTCAGTCGTACTTTTTCTACTTGTGATGACCTAGGAGCTGCTAATGACGATACTGATGGAATTGCAACTTTCGATTTCAGTAGTGTAACCACTGATATTTTAGCTATTCTTCCTTCATCGAGTTCTTCTTATTCAATAAAATTTTATAAAAATGAAGCCGATGCCTTGTCAGAGAATGATGAAATAACAAATACATCAAATTATAGCAATACTGGATATCCAAACGAACAAAAAATTTGGGTTCGTGTGGAAAGCACATCAGACAATGCGTGTTATGGTTTGAGTCCAAGAGTAACTTTAACAGTAAATCCAAAACCTAATATTGATACAAACGCTGATTTTGAAGAAAATGAATTAGTTTGTTCTAACCTTCCTACTTTCTTTGTGAGATTAGATTCCGGAATTCAAGATGGCACTTCCAGTAATGACTATACCTATGTCTGGTCAAAAGACAATGTAGTTTTAACGAATGAGACTGGAGCAACATTGAATGTAAACGCAGAAGGTAATTATACCGTAGAAGTTAGTTCACTAGCCGGCTGTAGTAGAATCCGAACAATAAAAGTGACTGCCTCTGATATAGCAGCAATAACAAGTATTTCAATTATTGATTTATCAGATGTAAACTCAGTTACAGTAAATGTAACCGGACAAGGACAATATGAATATAGTCAGGACGCTCCATATGGACCTTTTCAAGATTCTAATTTCTTTGATAATGTAACTGCCGGAATTCATGAAATATACATTAATGATAAAAATGGTTGTGGAACTGTGAGCCAAACAATTGCAGTAATTGGTGTTCCAAAATTTTTCACACCAAATGGAGATGGCTACAATGACTATTGGAATGTAAAAGGAGTGAATGAAAATTTCAATGAAAATTCAATCATTTATATTTTTGATCGTTACGGTAAGCTATTAAAACAAATTCTTGCTTCTAGTCAAGGTTGGGATGGTACTTTTTTAGGTTTGCCTTTATCTTCAGACGATTATTGGTACTCCATCAAATTAGATGATGGTAGAGAGGCGAAGGGACATTTTAGTTTGAAAAGATAATATACAAATAATATTCATGATCCGAAATATTACTTTTTTGTAGATATTGACTATATTTGATAGTTATGAAATACTATTATTTATTGTTTATTTTCCTTTTTCTAACTATTCCCTCTTTTGGACAAAAAGAAGCGGCTATATGGTATTTTGGTAATAATGCCGGTCTCGATTTTAATTCAGGAAGTCCGGTTGCTTTAACCAATAGTAAATTAGTTACCAAAGAAGGATGTACCACTATTTCTGATAAAAATGGTAATTTACTTTTTTACACAGATGGTAGAGTAGTTTACAATAAAAATCATCAAATTATGCCTAATGGGTTCGGTTTATTAGGACATAACTCAAGTACACAGTCGGCGATTATTGTTCCAAAACCAAATAATCCTAATATATATTACATTTTTACCGTTGACCAACCGCTTCCTGCAAATGCGGATGACAATCCATTAAATGACTTGGATCCTCCCAATAATGGATTGAATTATTCCCAAGTTGACATGACGCTAAATAATAATCTAGGAGACGTCGTAATCACTGAAAAAAATATTCCTCTTATAACTTATAATCCAAATGATAGTGAAGAGACCAAATACAAATGTTCTGAAAAAGTAACAGCTGTTCAACACGGAGATGGTATCTCTTTTTGGGTAATTACACATTTTATAAATAATTTTTATTCCTTCAAAATAAGTACACAAGGAGTCAATAAGATCCCTGTCAAGACAATAACTCCACTTAACATCCCAATAGGTGGCTATATTCCAAATGCAATGGGATATTTAAAAGTATCTCCAAACGGAAAAAAAATAGCTATAGCAAACAATGCATCAAGACGAACAAATGAAAAAGGACCAAAAGGTCAAGAAATCAGAGATACTGGTAATGTTTTACTTTACGATTTTGATTCAAGTACAGGAAAAATAAGTAATGAAATTAAACTGTTGAGTAATTCAAATCCTTATGGAGTAGAATTTTCATCAAAAACAAAAAAATTATATGTTACAACAAATCAATTTAATGCAGATGGCGACATAATTTTAGAAAGTTCATTAATCCAATATGATTTAAAAAGTACAAATATCCCATCCTCAAAGGCCATAATAAATACATCACCTCTTATAGCTGGAGCCCTACAATTGGCTATTGATGAGAAGATATACCGCGCAGGATATGTCACAACTGATAACCTACGTAATAAATTGTCGGTAATCAACAGTCCCGAATTAGATGGAACTAGTTGTAATTATATGCCAAATGCAATTAATTTGAAAACAGGTAGCGTAGAACAAGGCTTACCTCCATTCATCACCTCTTTATTCTTATATGCCTTTAGTTATGAATTCAATTGTTTAGGGGATGCTACTCATTTTTACAGTAATTCTGTCGAGACAATTGACTCCGTAGTTTGGGATTTTGGGGATGGATTTACTTCCACTGATATTGATGCCTATCATACATACGCACAAGCTGGTGATTATAAAGTAACACTTATAAAAACTGTAAATGGTGAAGACAGAGAGCCTCTTGAAAAAACAATTACTATTTATGAAGTTCCAAAAATACTTTCAACTTCTTACAAACTAACACAATGTGACACACAAGATAGTGCTCCTACTGATGGATTAGCTTTATTTAATTTAGCTCTTGCTAATGAGCCAATTAGTTTAGGTGAAAAAGATTTTGAAGTTTATTATTACCATAGTGCTAACGATGCTGAAAATGATTTAACTAACACTCAATCCATTCCCGTAAACTATCGAAATAGTGTTCCAGATGAGCTTTTATACGCAAAAGTAACCCAGCCAAATTCAAGTTGCTACAGTATAGGAACAGTTATTTTGCATGCTAATAAAAACATATCATTATTACCCGAAGCAATGCATGAATGTGATCTTGGTGATGGAAAAGGATCATTTGACTTAGAACCGAAAAAAGATTTAATAAAAACCGAATTGAATTTACCTTCAGATGTGCGTTTGTTTTTTTATTCAAATGAAGAGGATGCCTCTATGGGAATTAATGAGATCAAAGAGCCATTACTTTCTGGTTCTAAAACAGTATTCATTCGAGCAGAAAATACCGAAGGTTGTTATGGAACTGGGAATTTTGAAATTATAGTCGAGTCATCTCCAAAAATTAATATTTTAGAAAATATAATTTTATGTGAAGGACTTGTAAATCCTTCTATACTATTAAATGCAGGAATTTTAGCCCCGGCTAGAACCAGTGATTTCACTTATTTATGGTCAACAGGCGAAACAACGCCTAACATATCCATAAATAAAGAAGGTGAATATAGCGTAACTGTAAAAAACAAATCAGGCTGTACCACTACTCGAAAATGTATTGTGACACTATCTCATTTAGCAAAAATAAATACTATAATTGTACATGATTTACAGCAAACAAATCAAGTCATAATTGAACTCGATAATCCAAGTGATTATAATTATATGATTCACTATGAAGATGGAACAGAAACTTCTTTTCAAAATTCAACTCTTTTTGAAAACGTACCAGGCGGTTTCCACGAATTAATAGTGGCGAACAATAATGGATGTGGTCAAACAACAAAAAGTTTTGCTGTACTAAATGCTCCCAAATTCTTTACTCCTAATGGTGATGGATACAATGATTATTGGAATTTGAAAGGAATAAATAGTAGTCTTTATGAAAATGCAATAATATACATTTTTGATCGATATGGAAAATTATTGAAACAATTATCTCCTTCAAGTCTTGGTTGGGATGGTACTTTCTTAAAGGAACCATTACCTGCAGCTGATTATTGGTTCACTATAAAACTTGAAGACGGAAGAGAAGCTGAAAGCCATTTTAGTTTGAAAAGATAATAAGAATTTGATTTATTACCTTAACTACTTTTTTAATCACATTTCTAATAATAAATTCGACAGAAGAAGTTACTAAACAAACATAAAAAAAGCCATTCAAATAAATGAATGGCTTTTTCAATCTTATAAAGATAAAATTAGATTTTAAATCTTTTTCTATCTGTTTCTGTCAAATATATTTTTCTCAAACGAATAGATTTTGGTGTAACCTCTACATATTCATCTTTTTGAATGTATTCTAATGCTTCTTCAAGAGAGAAAATAATCGGAGGGATAATTCTAGCTTTTTCATCATTCCCAGAAGAACGAACGTTAGATTGTTTTTTCTCTTTAGTTACGTTTACACACATGTCATCGCCACGAGAGTTTTCACCAATAACCTGACCTTCATAGATTTCAGCATTTGGCTCAACGAAAAATTTACCACGATCTTGCAATTTATCAATCGAATAAGGAATAGCTTTTCCTTTTTCCATAGAGATTAATGAACCTTTGTTACGTCCAGCAATTTCTCCTTTGAAAGGCTCATATCCAATAAAACGATGTGCCATAATAGCCTCACCAGCAGTAGCAGTCAACAATTGGTTACGCAATCCAATAATTCCACGAGATGGAATATTAAATTTGATAATCATACGCTCCCCTTTAGTTTCCATAGAAAGCATTTCTCCTTTACGCAAAGTAACAAATTCCACTGCTCTTCCAGAAAGATTCTCAGGTAAGTCGATTGTTAACTCTTCAATTGGTTCACATTTTTTACCATCAATTTCTTTGATGATAACCTGTGGTTGACCGATTTGTAATTCATATCCTTCTCTTCTCATTGTTTCAATAAGAACAGATAAGTGAAGTACTCCACGACCAAAAACCATAAACTTATCAGCAGAATCAGTTTCACCCAATTTCATTGCTAAATTTTTCTCTAATTCTTTTGTCAAACGGTCTCTAATATGACGAGAAGTTACAAATTTACCCTCTTTACCAAAGAAAGGAGAGTCATTAATTGTAAACAACATACTCATCGTAGGCTCGTCAATATCAATTGTTTTCAACGCTTCTGGGTTTTCAAAATCAGCGATAGTATCTCCAATTTCAAATCCTTCAACACCAATAATTGCACAAATATCTCCAGCAATTACTTGTTGTACTTTTTTACGACCAAGTCCTTCAAAAGTATGAAGTTCTTTAATTCTAGATTTCATTACAGTACCATCTCTTTTTACTAATGAGATTGGCATACCTTCATTCAAAACACCTCTTTCAAGACGACCAATAGCGATACGACCTGTAAATGCAGAGAAATCTAATGATGTAATCAACATTTGTGGTGTTCCTTCAGAAACTTTAGGAGCTGGTACATTTTCAATAACCATATCCAACAATGCTTCAACATTATCAGTTACGTTTTCCCAATGGTCAGACATCCAGTTATTTTTAGCAGAACCGTAAACAGTTGGAAAATCCAATTGCCACTCTTCAGCACCTAATTCAAACATTAAGTCAAAAACTTTTTCATGAACTTCTTCAGGAGTACAGTTTTCTTTATCAACTTTATTGATTACTACGCAAGGTTTAAGACCTAAGTCAATAGCTTTTTGTAGTACAAAACGAGTTTGAGGCATTGGACCTTCAAAAGCATCTACAAGTAGACAAACTCCATCAGCCATGTTCAATACACGCTCTACTTCTCCTCCAAAATCGGCGTGACCAGGAGTGTCAATAATGTTGATTTTTGTTCCTTTGTATACTACAGAAACATTCTTTGAAGTAATGGTAATACCTCTTTCACGCTCTAAGTCGTTGTTATCAAGGATTAAGTCACCTGTGTTTTCGTTATCACGAAATAACTGACAGTGATACATAATTTTATCAACCAAAGTTGTTTTACCGTGATCGACGTGGGCAATAATTGCAATGTTTCTAATAGATTCCATCTGTGATTTTTAATGGGTGCAAAGGTACACTTTATTTTGATATAAAAAATATTTATGCAATAGTTTACATATTCTTAACCCATTAGACCCAAAAATAGGCCTTTAAAAAAAACTCGAAAAATAAGTTACAGATGTTCTTTAATAATTCAGCAATAATTAATTATATTTGAGTAATGAAAAGCAAAACCAATCAAGTAATCATCATCTACATTCTAATCTCAATGTTTGTAGCCATTGTTAGTCATAAATTATTAGCTCAATATATTTCTGATTCAAACCATCAATTTTACAATTTTACCAAAGACATCTTATTTATATTTTTGACTGGAATAATTTTCAAACTTATTTTATCAAAAAACGACAACCGAAATATATCCATTTTTGAAAAACTTAAGAATACAAATGACGAAATCAAGGAGTCAAATGAAAAATACGACATTGTAGCCAAAGCAACCAGCGATACTATCTGGGACTGGAAAATACAAGAAGACAGCTTTTCTTGGAATAAAGGAATTGAAAATGTTTTTGGTTATACTGAAGATGAAGTTGGCAATAGTTCAAAATGGTGGTTTGATAAAATTCACCCCGAAGACAGCATTAAAATGTCCATCAGACTCTACTCCTTTATAGAACAAAAAACCGAAAACTGGCAAGATCAGTACCGCTTTAAATGTGCCAATAACTCCTATAAATACGTTTTAGACAGAGGTTTTCTATTGAAAGATGAAAATGGAAAAGCCATCAGAATGATTGGAGCCATACAAGACATCACTAAACAAAAAGAGGAAGAACAAAGGCTAAAATTACTGGAAACCGTATTTACACAGTCGAAAGATTCAATTATCATTACCGAAGCCAGTTCCTTTGACGGAAAAATCCCTAACGTCATTTATGCTAACCCAGCTTTTTCCGCTATGTCAGGATATGAGTTTGTAGAAATTTCCGGAAAATCAGCAGATCCTTTCAATAGTCCAAATTCCGATATCACCGAACTTGAAAAACTTTTAAGCTCCATTAAAAACAAACAGGAATGCCTAATAGAAACAATCAGCCTAAACAAAAACAGAGAAGAATACTGGGTTCGCTTCTCTATGATACCAATTTATAATTCTGAAAATGAACTTTCTCACTGGATCTCCATTCAAAGAGATATAACCGATGAAAAAAAGCAAGAAAAGGAAAAAGAGCAGCTTATTAGAGAATTAACCCAAAACAATAAAGACTTAAAGCAATTTTCTTATATAACCTCCCACAACCTTAGAGCCCCATTATCAAACTTAACTGGACTACTGAATCTACTGGAGGACATTCCTGTTGAAAACCAAGAATTAAAAGAAATCTTGAATGGTTTTAATAAATCCACTCATTTATTAAATGACACTATCAATGATTTAGTAAAAGTTATTATCATTAAAGACAATCCTTCAATTCAAAAAGAAGCTGTTTTAATAAAAGAAATCTTTGAAAATGTTTTTAGCCAACTTAATTTTCAAATCGAATTATACAAACCAATCATAAAGCTTAATTTCGAAAAAGTCTCTATTATAAACATTAACAAAGCGTATATAGAAAGCATATTATTGAATCTTTTGACAAATGCAATAAAATACAAATCCGAAAACAGAAAGCTTAAAATAACTATTACTTCCAAAGAAATTGATGACACTGTTGTATTAATATTTACAGACAACGGAATAGGTATCGATTTAGAAAGAAATAGAGATAAAGTATTTGGGCTTTATCAACGTTTCCATAATTACCCTGATAGCAAAGGACTAGGCCTCTATTTAGTAAAATCACAAGTTGAAACGATGGGAGGAACAATTGAAATTGAAAGCGAGGTAAATAAAGGTACTGCATTTACATTAACATTTAAAAACAAAGAATAATGTTAGATCAAATTTTATGTATTGATGACGACCCGATAACACTTATGTTATGCAAAAAAGTAATAATCAAATCATCATTTTCTAATGAAATAATAACGGCTCAAAATGGAGAAGAAGCACTAAGCTATTTCAACACTATGAGATATGCCAAAAATAAACCAGACGAACAACCACAATTAATTTTTTTAGATTTAAATATGCCCGTAATGGGTGGATGGGAATTTTTAGACCATTTCAATAGCCCGGAATTTTCAGAATTTAACACTATAAAAGTTGTTGTCCTTTCCTCAACTATTGACCCCGAAGACTTAGAAAAAGCAAAACAATACCCAATGGTTATTGACTTCCTATCTAAACCAATTACCCGTTCAATGCTTGAATACTTAAAGAACAAGATGGAATAGGAAAATATAAGATATAAAAAAAGCTCTCATTTTATGAGAGCTTTTTTTATATCTTAAAATTGTATTAATTACAATTTAGCAACGTGCTTAGTTAATTTAGATTTTAAATTAGAAGCTTTGTTATCATGAATGATATTCTTTTTAGCTAATTTATCAATCATAGATATCACGCTTGATAATTTAGAAGTAGCATCTGTTTTATCAGTAGCTATTCTCAAGGCTTTGATAGCGTTACGAGTAGTTTTATGTTGGTATCTGTTTAATACTCTTCTCTTTTCGTTACTTCTAATTCTCTTTAAAGCTGATTTATGATTTGCCATTTTATTATTTTTTTATCTTTTACTAATTTTTGTAGTCCGTAAGGGAATCGAACCCCTGTTACCAAGACGAAATCTTGGCGTCCTAACCCCTAGACGAACGGACCATTATCCCCTAAGTTTTTATCAATCTAAAATATTGAAATTGTAGCCCGTAGCGGAATCGAACCGCTCTTACATGGATGAAAACCATGCGTCCTAACCGATAGACGAACGGGCCATACTTCCCTCTAAGTTCAGGAAAACTTTAATCTGCAATAAAAATTGTAGCCCGTAGCGGAATCGAACCGCTCTTACATGGATGAAAACCATGCGTCCTAACCGATAGACGAACGGGCCCTGCTTCTCTAATGCGGATGCAAAAATACAACTATTTTTGAAACGTACAATAGTCCATGCAAAAAAATTTATTTTTTTTTAATACGCCTTTGCAAACAACACTCTTCCTACTGAGTTTTCTCCAGTAAAAACACAGCTTCCCGCCTCTTCTACTCTATCCAAAGGAATACATCTGATAGTAGCTTTAGTCAAATCTTTAATCTTCTCTTCCGTTGCTGCAGTTCCATCCCAATGTGCTGATACAAAACCTCCTTTAGTATCTAAAACCTCTTTAAACTCTTCAAAACTGTTTACCTCAGTAATATGCGTATTTCTGTAATTTAATGCTTTTTCGAACAATTCTTTTTGAATTTGCTCTAATAAATCACCGATGTAAGCTGTAATTCCATCTTTAGAAACTACTTCTTTAGTCAATGTATCTCTTCTTGCCACCTCAAAAGTTCCATTTTCTAAATCTTTTGGACCAACTGCAATCCTAACAGGTACTCCTTTTAATTCCCATTCAGCAAATTTAAAACCAGGCTTCTGAGTCGTTCTATCATCAAATTTCACAGAGATGTGTAATTTTCGTAAAGCTGCTGTCAAAACATTTACTTCGGCTGTTATAGCGGCCAATTGCTCGTCTGTTTTGTAAATAGGAACAATCACTACCTGAATAGGTGCTAAACTAGGAGGCAATACCAATCCTTGATCATCTGAATGTGTCATTACTAATGCACCCATCAAACGAGTAGAAACCCCCAAGAAGTTCCCCAAACATATTCTTGCTTCCCTTCGGCATTTGCAAATTTAACGTCAAAGGCTTTCGCAAAATTCTGACCTAAAAAATGTGATGTTCCAGCTTGTAAAGCTTTTCCATCCTGCATCAAAGCTTCGATACAATAGGTCTCTTCAGCTCCTGCAAAACGTTCGGTTTCAGTTTTCATCCCTTTTATAACTGGAATTGCCATAAAATTCTCGGCAAAATCAGCATACACATTCATCATTTTTTCTGATTCTTCAACTGCTTCTGCTTTTGTAGCATGAGCTGTATGCCCTTCTTGCCATAAAAACTCTGCAGTTCGCAAAAATAACCTGGTTCTCATTTCCCAACGCACTACATTCGCCCATTGATTAATTAATAAAGGTAAATCTCTGTAAGACTGAACCCATCCTTTGTAAGTAGACCAAATAATAGCCTCACTTGTAGGACGAACGATTAATTCCTCTTCTAATTTCGCATTAGGATCAACCATAAGTTTCCCCGGTTTGTCTGGATCGTTTTTTAATCTATAATGAGTCACAATTGCACATTCTTTTGCAAATCCTTCTGCATTTTTCTCTTCAGCCTCAAACATGCTTTTGGGAACAAATAGTGGGAAATAGGCGTTTTGATGACCTGTTTCTTTAAACATTCGATCCAATTCAGCTTGCATTTTTTCCCATATTGCATATCCGTATGGTTTGATAACCATACAACCTCTAACTCCTGAATTTTCGGCTAAATCGGCTTTAACAACCAATTCGTTATACCATTTTGAATAATCTTCTGATCTTGTAGTTAAGTTCTTACTCATATTGAATAATTTGGCACAAATTTTGCATTAATAATTTTAAGTAAATAGTTCAGCAAAACTAACTATTTTTGTAATGTGCAACAATAAAAACTCCATATATATGAAAACTAGTACTCTTTCCTTCCGAAACCCAACAATATATTACTTTGTTGGATTTTTGAGCGTCCTGTTGACATCCTGTGGCTCCTACCAAAACAGTTCTTACTATGATTCTGACGGAATATATGGTAACGCTCCAAGAAGAGCTGTAGAAGTAGAGACGCAAAATGCTCCAAATAATCAATACAAAGACTACTTTGGGTCTTTGCAAAACAACAACCAACCTGTAGAAATTTTTACAGATGTAGACAATTACAATGATTATAATATAGAAAACGACAGTATAGACTACAACAACTATCCTGGATGGGGCAGTAATCCTCAAACTGTAAGCATAAACGTTTATGACAATGGATGGGGAATGAATAATTGGTATGGAAATAACTGGGGTTGGAATACTGGTTATGGATGGGGATGGAACGTTGGTTTTGGATGGAATAATTGGTACGGAAACAATTGGTACGGAAATAATTGGGGTTGGAATAGTTGGTATGGAAACAACTGGGGCTGGAATAACTGGTATGGTAATAATTGGGGATATCCAAATTACTACAATAACAGAGCCTATTCCTACAACGCAAGCAGAAGAGGTTCTTCTTATACTACCAATACAGGTAGCAATAGAAATTACAGTACCCGAAGTTCAGCAAATTACTCTAGAAACCAGAGCAATACCGTTAGTCGCAGAACTAATTCAAATTACAGAGGAAATACGAATACTGATTTCAGAAGAAGTACTACAAACGGATTCAATAGAACTAGTCCAACATTTTCAAGAAATCAAAACAATTCCAACAGTACACCTAGCAGAAGATCAAATACAAGTAGCACACGTAGTGAAAACAACTCTCCTGCAAGATCATATACTCCAAGTTCAAGAAACGATAACAATTCCAGATCATACACTCCTAGCTCAAATAGTTCGGGAAATTCTGGTGGTGGCGGTAGATCATCTGGCGGTGGCGGAAGAGGTGGCAGAGGATAATAATTCTTTCTACACCTTCCTATTTTGATATTAAATTAAAACCTACGAATTAAAAATGAAAAAATATATATTTTTATTAGCTTTAGGCTTCACTGCAAGCGTTGCACAATCACAAGAAATATCAGATGCCATGCATTACGCACAGGACAACCTGAACGGAACAGCTCGTTTTAGAGCAATGGGTGGTGCTTTTGGAGCTCTTGGCGGGGATTTATCCTCTCTAAATGTAAATCCTGCAGGTTCTGCAGTGTTTACAAACAACCAAATGACTCTTACCTTAAGTAATTTTGATACAAAAAATAAATCCAATTATTTTGGCAGCACAACAAGCGAGAAAAACAATTCCTTTGATTTGAATCAAGCGGGTGCTGTTTTTGTTTTTAATAACAAAAACCCAAACAGCAATTGGAAAAAGATTTCATTGGGTGTTAATTACGAAAACATTAAAAATTTTGACAATGGCTTTTTCTCTGCCGGAACCAACCCAAACAATTCTATAGGCGATTATTTTTTAAGTTATGCCAACAATTCTAATAATGGAGCTCCAGTACCTCAAGAATTTGTAAATACAAATCCCGGAGAATCTATATCTGATTTATATTCGTTTTTAGGAAGCAATCTCCCTAATAATCAGTATCCAAATTTAAATGGATTTGCAGCGCAACAAGCATTTTTAGGCTACCAAGGTTTTATTATTGATGCAGTTGACGAAACTAATAATAATTCCCCTTACATATCAAATGTTCCTAATGGAGGTGATTATTACCAAGAAAACTCTATTTACAGCACTGGATATAACGGAAAATTATCTTTTAATGCTGCGACATCATATAATGACAAACTGTATATTGGACTTAATTTGAACTCTCATTTTACAGACTTTCACAAGTCATCTACTTTTTTCGAAGAGAATAATGCCCCATTAACAAATGATTATACAGTAACTCGATTGAGTTTTGAGAATGACTTATACACTTACGGAACAGGATTCTCTTTTCAATTGGGTGCAATCGCAAAGGTTTCTGATGAAATTCGTTTAGGTCTGGCTTACGAATCATCAACCTGGTATAAATTAAATGATGAGTTATCGCAAAGACTATTTGCAGTAAGCAGCGCAACAAATGCTGACGACACCAATGATGTTGTAAATCCACAAATCGTTAATATTTACGAGCCTTATAAACTACAAACTCCAAGCAAACTAACCGGAAGTTTTGCTTATGTTTTTGGAAAATCTGGTTTAATAAGTGTTGATTACGCTATTAAGGATTATAGTAATACTAAATTCAAACCTGAAAACGATCCTTATTTTAATGATTTAAACAACGATATGAATTCAATCTTAGATACAACTGGCGAACTACGAATAGGTGCTGAATATAAAATTGATGCTTTGAGTCTAAGAGCTGGTTATCGTTACGAACAAAGTCCTTATAAAAACTCAGTAACAATAGGAGATTTAACCGGATATTCAGCAGGTTTAGGATACAGTTTTGGTTCTACCAAAGTAGATTTAGCCTATTCATACGCCAAAAGAAACTCACAACAAGCATTTTTCAATCAAGGATTTACAGATGGTGCCAGTATTGAATCGATAAACAACAATGTTTCAGTAACATTATTATTTGAATTGTAATCAATCCGAAAAATAAAATTTAAAATCCGTTTCGTTATCATGGAACGGATTTTTTTTAGCCCTGATGGTCCCGAAGCGTCGGGAGAAATCCTCCCGTTTTTTCGGGAGATTACTTCACTGTACTTTATTTTTATAGGAGTTCACTGAACTTCGTTTGCAACGTACAGCAGGAATAGCTCCATAAAAAACACAAAGATTTATGGTCCTAAAAATAAAAATTGTAATTTTGCAAAATTCCCAAATTATCGGGATTCTAATGTTATGAGAACTAAGTCGTTAAAAAAGAATAAAATCAACGTAATCACTCTTGGGTGTTCGAAAAATGTGTATGACAGTGAAGTGTTAATGGGACAACTTCGCGCAAGCGGAAAAGATGTTACGCACGAAGCTCCGGAAGCTGAAGAGGGAAATATTATTGTAATAAATACTTGTGGATTTATTGATAATGCTAAAGCAGAATCAGTAAATATGATTTTGGAATATGCTGACAAGAAAGAAAGAGGATTGGTCGATAAAGTATTCGTTACAGGATGTTTATCTGAACGTTACAGACCCGATTTAGAAAAAGAGATACCAAATGTAGATCAGTTTTTTGGTACTACAGAATTACCACAATTATTGAAAGCTTTAGGAGCAGATTATAAGCATGAATTATTAGGGGAACGATTGACTACGACTCCAAAAAATTATGCCTATTTAAAAATTTCAGAAGGTTGCGACAGACCGTGCAGCTTTTGTGCGATTCCGTTAATGCGAGGAAAAAACGTTTCACAAACTATTGAAAAATTAGTAAAAGAAGCGGAAGGATTAGCTAAAAACGGCGTAAAAGAATTGATCTTGATTGCTCAGGATTTAACGTATTACGGTTTAGACCTTTACAAAAAAAGAGCTCTGGGAGAATTATTGGAAGCATTAGTAAAAGTAGAAGGAATTGAGTGGATTCGTCTGCATTACGCCTTCCCTACCGGTTTCCCAATGGATGTTCTGGAAATCATGAAGCGCGAGCCTAAAATTTGTAATTATATTGATATTCCGTTGCAACACATTTCAGATTCTATCTTGAAATCAATGCGTCGTGGAACAACTCAAGCAAAAACAACAAAATTATTGAAAGATTTCCGCGCTGCAGTTCCCGGAATGGCTATTCGTACTACTTTGATTGTAGGATATCCTGGAGAAACACAAGAGGATTTCAATATATTAAAAGATTTTGTTCAAGAAATGAAGTTTGACAGAATGGGTTGTTTTGCTTATTCTCACGAAGAAAATACGCATGCTTACGCACTGGAAGATGATGTTCCAGATACCGTAAAACAAGAACGCGCAAACGAAATCATGGAATTACAATCGCAAATTTCCTGGGATTTAAACCAAGAGAAAGTAGGGCAAACATTCAAATGTATCATTGACAGAAAAGAAGGTGGCCATTTTGTAGGAAGAACTGAATTTGACAGCCCTGATGTAGATAATGAAGTCTTGATTGACGCATCAAAACATTATGTGAAAACGGGTGAGTTTGTAATGATCAAAATTATTGAAGCAACAGAATTTGATTTATACGGAGAACCAGCATAATTTTCTTAAGACGATTTTAATCCATTTTAAAAACTAAATATGAAATCATTTCAATCACTATTAATCATCGCATTTGTATTATTATCAACAAATATAATTTCGGCGCAATACGGTAATGGCGGATATGGAAACGGTTACGGTAATGGTTATGGAAGTAATCGTAGAATGAACAGTGCAATGGATCAATCCAGAACTCAAGACAAACCAAAAGAAATTCCTGTTGAAGTAACGGTTGGAAAAATCATGAAGCGAATACAACCGGAACTTATTCTGGACGAACTTCAGGTAATTGCAATCTCAAATATTTTGACCGAAAGCATAAAAACTCAAGGCATGCTTATAAAAGCAGAAGTTAGCCAAGATGAAAAAATAAAAAACATAACAGTTCTTTCAGAAACTACTGATAGAAAAATAATGGAATTATTAAACAAAGACCAAAAGGAGAAATATATAGCTATGAATGAAGAAGCTAAGAATCCTAAAAAATCGAAATCTAAAAAGAAATCTAATTAATCGATTTTTAGTCTGTTGCTAAATGAAAACCTACATGAGAAAAATTTTTTATTACCTTATTTTGGCAGTTATCGCTGCATCCTGCTCAACAAATCCTTATAAAAAGAGTGAAAAAATTTATGACTCTAAACTCAAAACATTAAAAGAGACTATTTCTAATAAAGATCCGCAGCCATTACCTGTTATTCCTCATGTAGAAATAAACATTGACACACTATACACAAAACAGTTGCACACCTATAAAGATACTCTTTTCAAAATGGGATCAACTCCTTTGCAAAACGGTGTCAATACGGAATGGATAGGAACTGTAAATTTTAATTTAAGAAAGCCGAATTTCATTATTATTCATCATACCGCACAGGATTCATTACAACAAACACTAAAAACATTCACCAAAATAGAATCTCAAGTGAGTTCCCATTATCTAATTTCGGATGACGGCAAAGTGGTTCAAATGTTGAATGATTATTTAAGAGCCTGGCATGCAGGTGCTGGTACTTGGGGAAAAAATACAGATATTAATTCTACATCAATAGGAATTGAACTAGACAATAATGGATCTGAAGTTTTTTCTGAATTACAAATCAACAGCTTACTGGCGCTTTTGACGAAGCTAAAAAAAGATTACAATATTCCTGCTCAAAACATTATTGGTCACGCAGATATTGCACCAACCAGAAAAAAAGATCCCAGCCAATTGTTTCCTTGGAAAATATTAGCCGACAAAGGTTTTGGTATTTGGTCAGATGAGTTTTTAGAAACTGCTCCTATTAATTTCAATATAGAACAAGGATTGCGAATTATAGGATATGACACAAAAAATTTACCCGCAGCAATAACTGCTTTTAAACTACATTATATTCAAACAGAAGTCAATGATGTATTAGATGAAAAAACAATAAACACCATTTATTCTATTTACAAAAAACAGTAAATAGTTTATATTATACAAACACCTATAAAAACGGTTTTTTGAATCATTCAAAGAACCGTTTTTTTATTTAAATACATTTTCAAACTCTTCTCGTAGTTTATCCTAATGTAGACTTCTTTTACTTTTAAAAGCTAAACAAACAGGCTGACATAAACAACAACTCAATACAAGATGAACAAGTTGTTGCAAGTAATATAAACCCTTAAAGTTTTTATGACTGCATCACAAATCCAACTGTAATATCTAAACAAAAAAAAGCTGCCAAAATACTTAAAAGCATCTTGGCAGCTAAAAAAAAAATATTATTTCAATACTAGAATGAGTATGTTGTTGCAAGTAATGCATAAGCTGTTAAACCTTTTGGCGCAGCATCACTGTTTGTAAAGATATCTTCTGAAGCTGTGTCAACACGGAATTCAGGAATAATAGTCAAGTTTCCTACTTTATAGTTTAGTGATAAAGTATTACCTACAACACTCGTTCCAGCAAGTGAACCAAGTCCAGCAGTTGCATCTTTAGCATCCAAATACTCTAATCTGTAAGCTAAACTTAATGATTCTTTCAATGCGAAATTTGCATATCCTACTAAAGCAAACCACTCACCATCTAATGTACTATCAAAGTCATTGTTAGTCATTGCATAAGTACCGTTGAATCCTAAAGAGAATGAATCACTCACTTTCTTTGAACCTACAAAATCAAATTGTGTTTTGTTCTCATCAGAAGAAGGATTACTACTTCCAGAAGTAACATTGAAATATGCACTTCCAGTATCACCAACATAGCCTAATTGACCTATGAACGTTTTTTGGCTTGAACCTGCTTCAATTGTTGTTTTAAAATCTGTTGGATTTGAAACTCCAGCCATGAAGCTGAATTTTCCAGAAGTATATTGTGCTTTTACCCCAGTATTAAAGAATGGACCGTAAGTAAATGCATAAGACATACTGTAGTTTTTATTATCTACTGCATCTAGAAGTTCATATCCTACATGGGTTCCAAAACTACCTGCAGTAACTTTAAATTTATCTGAAAATTCATAAGTGAAATTCAATTGTTTGATCATGAAAGTTGAAGCGGCATCATTATAAGTAAATTGAGCAGCTCTGTTTCCAAACCCCAAATCAACAAAAACAGAAGCTTTCCCCATTTTATGAGATGCTTCGATGGAAGCCATCCCTAATTCAAATGAATTGTGAGAATTTGTAAAACTGGTCAAACTGTTGTCTACACCAGAAAAATCATATTTATAATATGCATCAGCAGATCCTGCAAAAGTAGTTGAAGGTGCAACTGGAGCGTCTTGTGCGAAAGTTAAACTTGTTGTTAGCATTAATGCTAAAATAGCTAGGTTTTTTTTCATCTTTAATTGGTTTTAATTAGTAATCTAGTTTGGTTATTATTTTGGTCTTAGTTTATACGGTTTAAAAAATTCTAGTACTTATAATCCAGAAAACTGCTTTGAAATGCACTTTTTTTAATGTGAAATTTTCTTGTTTCTGAAGCGAATTTATTAACTTTTATTTCACTTGAATTACTATTTGGCACTTTTTTGCCTTGTTTTGAGAAGAATTATTAATAACGAAAAATCAACAAAAAATAATAGATATTCCGTATTTTAAAGCATCAATTTTAAAAATTTAATAATCAGTTTTTAAACAGATACCCCTATTTTTTTGAATTATAAACTAAAAATAAATATTAAAAATCATTTTTTAAAGACATTTTTACATAAAATAAAACCAAACCCCCATAAAAAATACACATTAAAATAAATAATGAATTTTAAGCATAGAGCCTTGATGTACTAATTTTTTTATACAAAGACATCTGCATGTGAAATTTTCATCGTTAAAAACACAATTTAGACTACATTGAGAAAGCGGCTAAATCAAAAGTGATAAAAAACTAAATCACCCTATTATTAATACTAATTTTATGAAAATTTTAATTGTGAACAGATTCCTTTTTTAGTACTTTTAAACCATGTTTCGTTTAGCACTTAAAATTTCCGTTTTACTTGTATTCCTCACTTTTTCCCTTATTTGGGTAAGTGATAAACTTTCAATACTTATTCATGAGAAGCAATATGATTTTTATGAACTAGCCGAAAATAACACCGAAGAAAACAATTTTGAGAGTAAGCTAAAACTACTGTTCATGGATTCAATTGAACTTTTTAATTGTTTCGAATATTACTCTTTTAATAAAGCCCGAATTAACTCTTTCGATTTATTTGTAGTCAAAGAGTTTGCTTTAAAAAATTTCACTCCTCCGCCAGAGATAGTTTAATCCCTATTTTTTACTAAAAAAACATTATTAATATATGTCCCAATTTAAAAATGGGAACATACACCTTTACTATTATCTAAACACATGAAAAATTTATTTATAGCGTTCACTATTTTATTTACAACTTCATTAATTGCACAAACCCATCAAATTATCAAACATGATGGCGAAACGATGGATATAAACTTTATTAAAACAGCAAATAATTTAGTTTACTATACGTTACCTCAAAGCGTCGAAGAAAAGACAATAAGTCAATACGCGGTAGCACAATTGAATGAAAAGTCAAAAAGTGATTCTAAAATCATATCTGAAAAAATTCAACTAAATGGAAAATCAGATTATAAAAAAGTTGTTGTATTAAAAAAACATCAAACCATCGGATTGAAAGAATCTGGGATAATTACAAGTTTTTACGGAGGAACGAAAGGAGAATCTCCTTTATCGTTTTCTGATAACGGTGAAAAACGATTAAAACAAAATGCCGCGCTTAAAGGGTCTGCATTTATTGTGATTCTTTCCAATAAACCAAAAGATTTAAAAGCGGCTATTTATACCTATTAGTAAGTTAAATCAAGTAATGAATTGACAACTTGATACTTTTATAAATAGGAATCGAGTGAATAAAAAATCGAGAACAGATTTGTTATAAATACAATTCCTGTTCTCGATTCTTTACTTATAATATGCACTAAATACTATTATTCTATAATCAATGACTTCATATTCATAAATTCTTTGATTCCTATTGCACCTAGTTCTCTGCCATAACCTGATTTTTTTATGCCTCCAAAAGGAACCCTGGAATCAGATCGTACTAATGAATTCACAAACACATTCCCCGCTTCAATTCTCCTTGCCAGTCTGTATGCATTTTCTCGATCTTCTGTCCAAATTGCAGAAGCCAATCCATATCTATGATTATTAGCAATAGTTATAGCATCATTCTCATCTTTAGCTCTAATAACAGTTGCTAACGGTCCAAAAGTTTCTTCCTGAAAAGCAATATTATTTGAATCAACAAAATCTATTAGCGTAGGTTGAAAATTACAATCTTCGCGCTCCCCGCCTACTATTAATTTAGCACCTTGTTGTAATGATTTTTCCAGTTGATTTGCTAATTTCTCCGCTAAATCAATCCGAGCCAGTGGACCCATATTAATTCCTTGCTGTAATGGATTTCCTTGTTGCAATGATTTTATTTTTTGGGTAAAAAGCGCTGTAAATTCATCCGCTACTTTCTCTGTAACAATAAATCGTTTGGCACAAATGCAAGCCTGACCTGCATTTAGCATTCTGGATTGTGTGGCAACCGTAGCTGCCTTTTCAAGATTTGCATCATTCAAAACTATAAATGCATCTGAACCTCCCAATTCCATGACTGATTTTTTGATATGTTTTCCTGCCAATGAAGCCACAGATGATCCCGCCATTTCACTTCCGGTCAAAGTAACTCCATGTACAATATCCGCCGCAATTACACTTTCGACCTGAGGAATATCAATCGTAATTTGTTGAAAAACACCTTCAGGAAAACCAGCTTCCAAAAAAGCATTTTCAATAGCTTTGGCACAACCAATAACGTTTGGCGCATGTTTCAAAAGTGTCACATTGCCCGCCATAATTGCCGGAGCAGCATAACGTAACACTTGCCAAAAAGGATAATTCCAAGGCATTATCGCAAAAACCGTTCCCATTGGATCATAAACCGACATGCTTTTGAAAGGAGTATCATAATATTCATCTTTCAGCATTTTTTCAGCATTTTCGGCATAGAAGTCACAGTTACCAGCTGATTTTTCCACTTCAGATATACTTTCTGATAGCACCTTACCCATCTCATTGGTAATCAACAAACCGAGCTCCTCTTTCTTTTCTCTAAGAATGTTAGCTAGCTTTTTCATCCTTTCTGCTCTTTGCTCAAATGTGGTTTGTTTCCAATTTTTAAATGCGCGTTCTGATAATTGCACTTTTTGATTCAATTGCGCATTTGTCAATACTTCGTGTTCTGCTATAATTAGTTGTGAAAACGGATTTATCGATTTAAAAACCATGTGTTTGTAATTTAAATTCTTTGAAATATAAGTTTTGGAAAATTAAGCAGCAGTTTAAAATCATTTCAAACATTGATTAAAGATTCATGCACGCTTAGTCATGTTTTAAATCTAGTAAAATTACAGCTATAAATGGATGGAAAAGTTTAAAAATTGCAAGAGTAAAAGAAGTCAGATTCTAAAAATTTCGAGAAACTTTAGAAATCACTAAAGAGAGCACAATCAAAAGTATTCAATTAAATACCCTAAACTTTATTTATTGATTCCCATAAAAACAGCATCCAGCAACTCGAATACTTTTTCTTTATCCAATGGTTTTGTGATACAGTCCGTAAAACCAAATTGCATCATTTTTTCTCTATCTTCAAATGAGGAATAAGCGGTTTGGGCTACAACAGGAAGTTCTGGTTTTATTACTTTTATTTTTTCGAAAGCTTGATAGCCATCCAAAATAGGCATTTTTATATCCATAAACACCAAAGTAATATTCGGATTCTCTGTACATATATCTACTGCTTCTTGTCCGTTTTTAGCTCTTAGAACAGTATGATTTTTTGATTCAATAATTTTTCTCAAAAGCAAGAAATTAATGGTGTCATCTTCTGCAACTAAAATAATTTCATTGTCATAATTCCTGTAAAAAGATTTTACTTTTTTTGGTTTTATTGCTTTTACCGTTCGATCAAATTTTAATGGTATCGAAAATGAAAAAACGGAACCCTGTCCAATTGTGGATTTTACCTTTATTTCTCCACCTAACATTTCTACATAAGCTTTTGTAATTGACAAACCCAATCCTAGTCCAGATAATTCAACCGATCCATCGCCCTCAATTCTTCTAAATCTATCAAAAATTACTTTTAAATAACTTTCGCTGATTCCCATTCCTGAATCTTCAATCTTAAATTCTAAAACTTCTTTTTCTTTGTTTATTGAATATCCAAAAGCCACAAAACCTCTATCGGTAAATTTTAACGCATTAGTGATTAAATTAACTATAATCTGTTTCAGTTTTGTTTCATCCGTTAGAATATCCCCTTGAAGTTTCTCTGGATTTTCAAGAATATAAAATTGAATTTCTTTATCTTTAGGAATCGTGACTTTGATGGAATCATACAATTCTGTAATACACTTTTCTATATCTAATCCCTTATAATTAGGTATGATTTGCCTTGCATCAATTTTAGACATTTCAATAAGGTCTTCGATAATTGAAACCAGGTTACCACCACTATTTTTTATAATTTTCAAATATTCTAATCTCTCCTCTTCTTCTAATTTTGCATCATGAAGTAAATCACTGAATCCCATTATGGCATTCATGGGTGTTCTGATTTCATGCGATAAATTTGCCAAAAAAGATGATTTTAATGTATCGCTTTCTTCTGCTTTTTGCTTGGAAATTTCTAATTGTTTCCGCTGATTGCTGTTTTCTTCAAATAGGTTTCCAATGTATCCAAATTCTCCATCAGATCTTTTTAAGCTGTTTATGGAACTTATATTTCCCGTTTCAAGAATGCTTTTTATTAACTTTAATGGATTATAAACCCATCGTTTCGTGTAATAAACATAAACAAAAATGTTAATCAAGGAAACCAGAACAACAATAAAAAGAATCTCTTTTGTGTTCGTATAATTTAAATTGAAAGGTCTTTTAAAAAGCAATCTGGCTACAACTTCATTTTTCCAATCTTTTAAATCTAAACCTACAATAACAAAATCATCTTCATTTGCAATTACATAATCGCTTGACACTAAATTAACTTTTGAACTGCTTATGTTCCCTAAAGCACTCATAAATGATTCGTCTAAAAGTCTGGCCATAAAAAAATAACCGGAAGGCTTGGTTTTATTCTTTTTAGGATCATTTGAAGGGTGAATTGTAGCTCCAAAAACCTCAACAATACCTTCTGGAATTTTTATATAAAATCTTTTAAGTTTAGATTTATAAAGCACTGACATCATCTCTTTTGGGATAAAATCAAAGTTTTTAATCTTAGAAGAAACTGTCTTATTGATTAGTTTTTGATCTAAACCATAAATACCAATGTAATCAGCTTCATACGATTCAAATTCCCTTAAAATATATTTATTATACCACTTTTCGTCTTTTGTATTTGTAAAATGGACTAACTCGTCCCAGTAGGTAACATCAATAATAGTGGCTGTAGGCGTTTTGGAATTAAGTCTAAACAAAGACTTCACTTCTTTATCGTATTGATTATAAGTGATTTTGTAAAAATGACTTTCTTCTTGAACAGTATAAAGATAAAGCGAGATGTAAATTAGAAAAAAGAAAATACTTGTCGAAATTATCAACAATAGTAGTTTAGAATACGTATTTAAATTAATCAATCTCTTCATGGAATACACTCAAATATAAAAGAAAAACCAAAACACAGTTTCCGTTTTTGTAAGATATATCACTTTTTTTTCTTTGGCGCAAGTTAATCTTTTTTATCATAAAAAAAAACTCCATCGATTTAAGCCAATGGAGTCCATTGCAATAAAGGTTTATTTATCAACGATATACTTTTACAAAAACCATCAAACCTTGATTTCTGGCTCTACAAAATATTTATTTTCACTTTTCGTTCAAACTTTTCTAACTATCTCAAAATATTCTCAATCTCAAATAATTCGGCTGTAGAGAAATCCAGATTTTGTAAACTGTCAATATTATTTTTTAATTGACCAACAGAACTGGCACCTATCAAAACAGAAGTGATTCGGCTATCTTTTAACAGCCAAGCTAAAGCCATTTGTGCCAATGATTGATTTCTTTGTTGTGCAATAGCATTCAGTTGAATGATTTTTTGGATTCTTTCCTCTGAAACTTCATCTGTTTTTAAATGACCATTTGGATTAAAAGCTCTTGAATTTTCTGGAATCCCTTTCAAGTATTTATCCGTTAAAAGTCCTTGTGCCAAAGGCGAGAAAGCAATACAACCCACTCCCTTTTCTTCGAGAACATCTAGCAATCCCGCTTCAGGCTCTCGCACAAACATCGAATATTTTACTTGATGAATCAAGCAAGGCGTTCCCAATCGTTTCAAGATTTCAGTAGCTTCCTTAGTTTGTTCCGTATTATAATTCGAAATCCCCGCATACAATGCTTTTCCGCTTCGCACGGCATAATCCAAAGCCATCATGGTTTCCTCCAAAGGCGTTTCAGGATCAAAACGATGCGAGTAGAAAATATCTACATATTCCAGATTCATGCGCTTCAAACTCTGGTCTAAACTCGACAACAAATATTTACGGGAACCCCAGTCGCCATAAGGACCATCCCACATAGTGTAACCGGCTTTAGTAGTAATCACGATTTCATCACGTAGGTTTCCCCGGAAATTATTCTTTAGGATTTTTCCAAAATTAGTTTCTGCTGAACCCGGAACCGGACCGTAATTATTAGCCAAATCAAAATGGGTAATTCCTTCATCAAAAGCTGCTTTGACAATGTCTTCTCCATTTTCAAAACTATCCACTGAACCGAAGTTATGCCATAATCCCAAAGAAATTTGTGGCAGTAACAAACCACTTTTTCCACATCTGTTGTATTTCATTTAGTTGTTTTTTAATCTAATTCTAGTTTAATTTTTTTAGTCAGCTGCGAAAGATACAAAATGTCAAATTATACTAAAAAAAACACCTACCGGTTTTTTAAACTTTAAATACAAACTACAATAAATCAAAAAACCACCTGATGAAGGTGGTTTTTCAATTCTTATAAAATACTATAAAGGAATATTTCCGTGTTTTCTATTCGGAGTCACACTAACTTTATTTTCGAGCATACTAAATGCTTTTATCAGTTTGCGTCTGGTGTCTTGCGGTAAGATTACCTCATCTACAAAACCGCGTTGTGCTGCTGTGTAAGGATTCGCAAACAAATCAGCATATTCAGCTTCTTTTTCTAGGAGTTTTGCTTCATGATCTTCGGCTTCGTTAATTTCTTTCTTGAAGATAATTTCAGAGGCTCCTTTGGCTCCCATCACCGCAATTTCGGCAGTTGGCCAAGCAAAATTCATGTCGGCACCAATGTGTTTCGAGTTCATTACATCATACGCACCTCCATAAGCTTTACGTGTAATTACGGTCACTCTCGGTACGGTTGCTTCGCTTAAAGCGTACAATAATTTCGCACCATGAACAATGATTCCGTTCCACTCTTGATCGGTTCCCGGTAAAAATCCCGGTACATCCACCAAAACCAATAACGGAATATTAAAACAATCGCAAAAACGGGTAAATCGAGCTGCTTTTTTCGAACTGTTCACATCGAGACAACCCGCTAAAATCATCGGTTGGTTCGCTATAATCCCAATGCTTTTTCCTCCCAATCTGGCAAAGCCAATAAGGATATTTTCGGCATAATTTTTATGAATTTCAAAAAACGAATCTTCGTCAATAATTCCACCAATCACCTCGTGCATGTCGTACGGTTTATTGGGATTATCGGGAATTATCGTTGCTAATTTGGTTCGAACTTCATCATTTAGTTCGTAAGGTAAATTGTGTGCTTTTTCTTTATTGCTTTGTGGCAAATAACTCAACAAGCGTTTCAAATCTTCCAGACATTCCACATCATTGGTCGAGGTACAATGCGCGACACCAGATTTAGTAGAATGCGTACTTGCACCACCTAATTCCTCTGAAGTTACCGTTTCATTGGTTACGGTTTTTACCACATTTGGTCCTGTTACAAACATGTAACTGGTATCTTCAACCATCATCGTAAAATCAGTCATGGCTGGAGAATACACAGCTCCACCAGCGCAAGGCCCCATGATAGCCGAGATTTGTGGAATTACTCCCGAAGCTTGTACGTTTCTATAAAAAATATCGGCATAACCGCCCAAAGAACGAACACCTTCCTGAATACGTGCTCCACCAGAATCATTCAATCCAATCATTGGCGCACCCATTTTGACTGCCATATCCATAATTTTACAGATTTTCTCAGCATGGGTTTCGGATAATGAACCACCAAAAACCGTGAAATCCTGTGCAAAAATATAAACCAATCGCCCGTTTATGGTTCCGTATCCAGTAATGACTCCATCGCCATAATACATTTCAGTTTCCATTCCAAAATCAGTTGTCCGGTGGGTTACCAGCATCCCAATTTCTTCAAATGAACCTTCATCCATCAAATAATTAACACGCTCTCTTGCCGTTAGCTTTTTATTCGAATGTTGTTTTGCTATTCTATTTTTACCTCCACCTAAATGAGCTTCGGCAATTTTATCGTTTAATGTACTTATTTTGTCTTTCATACTATTCTTTTTTTAACCGCTAATTCGCTGATTTTATTTAAAACCATTATTTTAATGTAGTAAGCGTACGATTTTTTGATCTTCAAAATACTGTTTCAACGCTACCAAAGCAGCGATTTCAGCTTCTTGCTCCATTTGTTTTTTCAACACATCGGCATTGTAATAGTTTTTTACAAAATGCGTGTCAAATTTTCCGGAACGAAACGCCTCGTGTTCAAAAACAAATTTTCCGAAAGGCAACGTTGTCTGCACACCTTCCACACGATAGTCTTCAATAGCCTTTATCATAATTTGAATAGCCTCTTCACGGGTTTCGCCATAAGTGATTAATTTGGCCAACATCGGATCGTAATAAATGGGAATATCCATCCCTTGCTCAAAACCATTATCCACACGAATTCCTTCACCAACAGGTAATTGATACACATCCAAATGCCCTACACTCGGTAGGAAATCATTCATCGGATCTTCAGCATACACACGCAATTCCATCGCGTGTCCTTTTATTCTCAAATCTTCTTGTTTGATTGTCAATGCTTCTCCTCTTGCCACTCTTATTTGCAGTTCGACTAAATCGGTTCCAGTAATCCATTCTGTAACGGGATGTTCAACCTGCAAACGCGTGTTCATTTCCAAGAAGTAGAAATTATTATTTTCGTCCAATAAAAACTCAACGGTTCCAGCCCCTAAATAATCACAGGATTTAGCCACCAAAACAGCAGCTTCACCCATTTTTTTACGTAATTCCGGTGTTAAAACGGAAGAAGGCGCTTCTTCTATCACTTTTTGGTGACGACGCTGGATGCTGCATTCTCTTTCGAATAAATACAACACATTACCATGACTGTCAGCCATCACCTGAATTTCGATATGCCTTGGCGAGCCAACATATTTTTCGATAAAAACAGAACCGTCTCCAAAAGCAGCAATTGCTTCACTGATGGCACGATCCATTTGAGATTCGAAATCAGCTTCGCTTTCTACCACACGCATTCCTTTTCCACCACCTCCTGCAGAAGCTTTAATCAGTATAGGAAAACCAACTTCCTTGGCAATGACTTTTGCTTTTTCGACATCAGTAATGGCTTCGTCAAAACCGGGAACCATTGGAATATTGTATTGCTTAACGGCATCTTTTGCCGCTAGTTTACTTCCCATGATTTTTATCGCTTTCGACTTTGGACCAATAAAAATAATGTTGTTTTTCTCTGCTTCTTCAGCAAAATCAGCATTCTCACTCAGGAAACCATAACCGGGATGAATGGCGTCTACGTTTAAAGATTTCGCAACCTCTATGATTTTACTTCCCAATAAATAGGATTGACTTGAAGGGGCTTCTCCAATCCAAACGGCTTCATCAGCAAATTTTACGTGCGGTGCATTTCTATCGGCAGTAGAATAAACTGCCACGGTTTTAATGCCCATTTTTTGTGCGGTTTTCATCACCCTGATGGCGATTTCCCCTCTATTGGCAACTAATATTTTTTTCATATTTAATAAGACTAAAAGAATAAAGACCGCTTCGCTGCAAGAGCAAAGAAATATAAATTCTTGGTTCTTTTTATCTTGTATCTTTTATCTCTACTCGAATTCAATTAACAACTGTCCTTTATCCACGGCATCTCCCATCACTACCGAAATGGTTTTGATAACGCCATCTCGCGGAGAAAGAAAACTGTTTTCCATTTTCATGGCACCCAAAATAATCAGGTTGTCATTCTCTTTTACAGTTTGACCAACCACAACACTGATTTCTAGAATCAATCCGGGCATAGGTGCTTTGATAAAATTGACTTGTTTGGTAAGTCCCGTTTCGAATCCCATTTCCTTAATCAAAATATCCAAAGGATTTGAAATGGCAACGGTATACGTGTTGTTGTTTACCTTGACGGTGTAGTTTTTTTGAAGAAAATCAGAAGTGATGATTTCCGCTTGATAAGGAGTGTTTTCGTGTAAGATATGGAACTTATTCGTTTCCACACGAACTGCATCCAGTTGTGAAACACTTTCCTTTTCCAAATCAAAATGAAAAGTGTCGTTTACATTAACTTTATAACCAATACTCATTTGTTTCTATTTTAGAATCGTAAAAATAAGTAAAAGAAAACGTTTTCGTAAAGCTAAAATTAAGTTTTATGCTAAATAGGTATAGTTTAGGTAGAAAAATTTATAACACTAATAATCCAAATTCTCTAAGAGTTTTAATTGGTTTGGAGTACCAAAACAATTCGAAGTCCTCCAGATGTGATTCGAAATCAGCTTTAACTTCTTGGTAATTATAAATTTTAGCATTCGAAACAGAGATTTTCTGTAACATTTCTACCAACCATTCCCCTTCCTTTTTATTCGTTTGAATACTGAAACTTTCTTTTTTATCATGGAAAGTCAAAGTCATCATTTCCCAAGAATTCCCTTTTTTGGATTTGGTAAAATGTTCTGTAAATGGCTTCCCGCCTAACCAAACGATTTTTGCTGTAGGCTTGATGTTGAAATCATCGTCTTCTTGCAAAGCGTCAAAAATAAAATCAGGGGAAATTTTAGTTTTTGGAATTTTAAACTCAAACCAATCCTGCAACTCATAATCAAAACAGATTCCGTGCATAAAATTGAATAAGGATTTCTTGAGTCCAAAACTGAACTTATCATGATCGATTCCTGTGGAATCGGTATAATTAATATCGTTATTGGCGAAAGCTCCAATCGCTTCGGTTTCTTTTATCACACCGAATTTCTCTGGATACAAGCCAACAGGACTATGCGCGGTCATCGCAAACTGATGCCAAAATCCGGATTGTAATACACCTACTTCAAATAATTGACGAACCATTTCCAGACTGTCCACGGTTTCCTGAATGGTTTGCGTAGGGTAACCATACATCAAATAGGCATGAACCATAACGCCAGCTTCGGTGAAATTTCGGGTGACTTTCGCCACTTGTTCGACAGTTACGCCTTTGTCAATCAGTTTTAATAATCTATCGGAAGCCACTTCGAGTCCGCCAGAAACTGCTATACAACCAGATGCTTTTAGAAGTAAACATAAATCTTTAGTAAAACTTTTTTCGAATCGAATGTTCGTCCACCAAGTCACTGCTAATTTTCTGCGAAGGATTTCGAGTGCGAGTGCGCGCATCAAAGCTGGAGGCGCCGCTTCATCAACAAAATGAAATCCGTTCTCGCCCGTTTGAGCAATCATTTCCTCCATTCGGTCGCACAATAAATTGGCCGCAACGGGCTCATATACTTTTATATAATCCAAAGAAATATCACAAAACGTACATTTCCCCCAGTAGCAACCGTGCGCCATAGTGAGTTTATTCCAGCGTCCGTCACTCCACATTCGGTGCATTGGATTCACAATTTCGATAACCGAAATGTATTTATCCAAAAGCAAATCAGAATAATCGGGAGTTCCCACTTGCGATTGTTTGTAATCGTGTTTTAGAGAATTATTTTTATAAACTACTTTCCCCTCTTCCAACAGAAAAGTTCTTTTATAGGAATTGTAATCTTTATTTTCAATATTGGAAATTAACTCTTCAATTGGCATTTCACCGTCATCCAATGTAATGAAATCGAAAAACTCAAACACTCGAGCATCCGAAAGCGAACGCAATTCGGTATTCGGGAAACCACCGCCCATTGAAATTTTAATATTAGGATAATTTTTTTTCACCCATTGGGCGGAACGAAAAGCCGAATATAAATTCCCTGGAAACGGAACCGAAATCAAGAATAATGTAGGTTGAATAGTTTCTATTCTCTCTTTTAGAATCGAAAGAAGTAAATTATCAATGTAGGTTGGTTCTTGTTGCAAGGCTTCATACAATTCGTCAAAAGAATTCGCAGATCGTCCCAAACGTTCTGCATAGCGGCTGAAACCAAAATTAGCATCAACACATTCAACTATAAAATCAGAGATGTCTTCAAGGTACAATGTAGCTAAATGCTTTGCTTTGTCCTGTGTTCCCATAGTTCCAAAAGCCCAATCGAGTTCTTCCAATTGCGCAAATCGGGATGCTTCCGGCAAAAAATCCTCCTGACAAATTTGAAGTGCCAATGTTGGATTTTTTCCTTGAAGGAAAGCAATAACTGGATTGATCGTTTTTAGATATTCATCTTGTAAAGCGAGAATACGTTTAGAATTGTCTGAGATTTCTCCAACTTTAAACTCTAAACTTCCAACGGTAAATAAACTTTGCAAACCTTCTTTCGAAAACAATTTCAAAATCACTTCGATACCCAAATCCGCTTGAACAGACGCAATATTTTTGGTATTCAGAAACCCTTTGATATAAGCAGTTGCCGGATACGGGGTATTCAGTTGGGTAAAAGGAGGCGTAATTAAGAATAATTTGGTTTTCAAAAGAAATAAGTTTTGTGCAAAAATAAGGGATAATTATTGTTTTTCAACAAAAGAAACAACTTGCAGTTATTCGAGTAAAATTGCGTAATTAATCACGTAATTAATTGAATTAAATCTCTCGAAAAACAATGTCATTTCTACATTTTGACACTTACCATTTCAAATATAAAATTCATACAAAAATTAATATCTTTCAAGCTAAAACCCTGATTTTTTATTTACTTTTGTGTACAAAATTCCCACAATGAAGCTTAAAATCCTACTGCTGTTTATTTTATTTCACCAATGTGTTGTTGTTTTTTCTCAAGAAACAAATCCAAACTCATCCAATAAAATTTTATTGGAAGATAAAAATGGTCATTTAATTCAAACTTTGGATGAGCAAAACGAGTTTTTGAAAATTAGGGAAGAAAAAAGGAAAAAAGAAATCCTGAATTTAAAAAAAGTAAATCTGAATTTAAAAACAACAGCTACACAACAAGCTGTAGAAATGTGCACTAATGGAAGTTTCGAACAATATGAAACTATCAGTGGGAGTAGTTCCCTCAAGAATTTTCTTTATACCATAGGTGATCCTCCTGGACCAACGCAATGCCAATCTATTTCCAATACCGCCAATTCATACATCAATCGGTATGACCCTAATAATATGAATATTATGGCGACTGGTGTATCTTCAAATTTAGTTGATCCTTATATGGGAGATATAAAAGCATTCGATCAATACGCCCTTAAAATTAATCATGAGAACTCATCTACTTATGGCTCTATTGTTCAAGGTAAAAGGTTTAAAACTAATAATGAAAATTATCTAAAATTCAACTACAAAGCAGTATTACAAAGTGTATATGACAATAGTCACACTGACAATCAGGCATTTGTAAAAGCAAGGATTTTAGATAAAAACGGGGTTGTCGTAAATGAATTTTGTTTGGTCGGTGACGAAAAAAATTGCATTTTCACCAAAGTTCCGAGTCAAACTTCTTCTTATGTCACTTTGTATACTGCCAATTGGCAATCTGGAATACTGGATATTTCATCTATACCTAACAATGAAGAATTTACCGTGGAATTTATGGCTTCAAGATGTGGATTGGGTGGACATTTCGGATATATGTATGTAGATGATATTTGCTTACTGCATTCTACAGAAAATTTACAAGGATCTGTAGAACTAGATCCTTTGGATAAAGTTTGCCCTAGTTTACCTATTTCCGTGTGTGGAAATTATACCATTCCTAATTCTGGCGGAATTTCTTCATCTGTAAAAAAAATCACTTTAAATGTTTATAACAGTAATAACGTATCCGTTTATAGTACATCTACAACCTCTAGCTTAGACACAACAAATAAAAAGTTTTGTTTTACACTTAATGCCACTGATTTTCCAAATAGTACCAATGCCAATTATAATGTTGGAGTACAAGTAGATTATGATATTTCTGGAACTTCTTGTGCCGGAACTACATTTAATTCGGCCACAGATCCTGATGCGAATTCTGGTTGGGATATTTCTTTTTTAAATTGTACTTCAAGTTGCAACATTAATGTAACAACAGCAAAGATATCTCAATGTGATGCAAGTCATGACGGGAGTGAAAATTTTGATTTATCTAAATTAAATTCTTTGGTGGTAACGTCTACTACAGGTTTAAGTTTTAGTTATTACAAAAATTACAATGATGCGGAAGCCAACTTGAATGCAATTGCCAATTTTACAAGTTATCCAAGTTCAAGCACTTCTATTTTTGTTAGAGTGAGTAAAGATGCCACTTGCTACAAAATAATTTCTGCAAGTTTAGAGGTAAGAAATCCAACGGCAAATATTACTGGTATTTTAAATGTTTGTTCAGGAAGCACTGTATTAACAGCTTCTTCAGGATCATCCTATCTATGGAGTACAGGAGGCACTTCGCAAAGCATTGCAGTAACTTCGACAGGAAATTATTCTGTTACTGTTACTGATTCTTTTGGATGCAGTAGCGATGCTAGTGTTTCTATAGAAGCTAGCCAAACTGCTGTTTCGCCAATTTTGCAAATCACTCAACCCTCGTGTTTTTCTACCACAGGAAGTATAAAAGTAACTTCAGCTGCATCACAATATAGTTTTGACGATGGTTCAACTTGGAGTACAAACGACACAAAGAGTAATTTAAATCCTGGAACGTATTTAGTGAAAATAAAAACCATAAATGGATGTACTTCTTATGCTCAAAGTGTAACCATTACAGCTGTCTCAACTTCATATCCAAATTATAACTATACTAATCCTTTATTTTGTGGGGATGTAGGTAGTATTACTATTACGACGCCATCTGCATATTATAGTTTTGATGATGGTGTAACTTGGGTAAATTATGCTACTGCCACCAATCTTTCACCAGGGAATTACAAAATTCGTACAAAAGATTTACAAGGTTGTATTTCTTCGGCCAACAATGTACTTATTAGTAGCAATACACTAGAAACTCCAACTTATACTACCATACAGCCTGCTTGTAATGTAACAGGAAGCATTACCATTAATACTATTTCAGATTTTTATACTTTTGATGGAGGTACAACTTGGGTTACAAGCAACACCATTAGCAATTTAAGCTCCGGAAGCTATTCTTTAGGAATAAAAAATGCTTTAGGTTGTACTTCCTATTATACCTATGTTTATTTAAATGATTTTCAATATTCCTATCCTGAATATACTACAGAGCAACCCGTTTGTGGAAGCAATGGAAGCATTACTATTACTACAGTTGCAGATTCCTATAGTTTTGATAATGGTGTAACTTGGACTAGCAATAACGTAGCAAATTTAACCTATGGAAACTATCCCGTAAAAGCAAAAAATAGTGCAGGATGTATTAGCGCTGCCAATTATGCTTATTTATATCAACCTTACTTATATCCACCAATTATTAGCATAGAACAACCAACCTGTGGTGTAAACGGAAAAATCACTGTTAATTCATTATCAGATTTTTACAGCTTTGACAATGGAGTAACTTGGACAACCCTCAATAATAAATCATTGCCTCCAGGGTATTACAACATAATTATAAAAAATAGCATTGGTTGTACTTCCTATCCAACTGGTGTTTATTTAAACAATCCAGATGTAGCGGCGCCTACTTTTACTGTCATTCAGCCAACTTGTACTACTGCAGGAAGTATTGCAATAAATACAATTGCAGATTTTTACAGCTTTGATGGGGGTATACTTGGGGAACCACACCTACATTATCAAATATTAATTCTTATGGATATTACAACATTTCTATAAAAAATAGTTTAGGATGCGTATCACAGAATATAGGTATTCCGATTAATAACCCTAGTCTTCCAGACCCAGATTATACCGTTACTAATCCAAGTTGCGGAAATATTGGTAATATTACATTCAACAGCACTGCAGATTACTATAGTATAGATTATGGTGCAACCTGGAGTACCAATACTATTTTTAATAATTTAAGCCCAGGATATTACTATCTATTGGTAAAAAAAGCGGATTGTACATCCAAATATATTTCTGTTTATTTGGATTCAGCTCATTTAGCACCACCAAAATACACGATCGTTCAACCAGTTTGTGGTACAAAAGGCTCCATCACCATCACCACTACTGCAGATTTGTACAGTATAGATGGACAAACTTGGGTTACAAGTCCTGTTTTTACCAATCTTTCTTCTGGCTATTATTACCCTTCCATAAAAAATGCCCAAGGTTGTATTTCTAACTCGAATTCTGCAAATCTTCAAACTTTTTACCTTCCTAATCCTACTTTTACAACAACACAACCCACTTGTGGAAACGGAGGAAGCATAACTTTTACTACTACTGCAACACAATACAGCATAGATGGAGGTAATACATGGAATACCAATCCTGTCTTCACTAATCTTAATTCTAGTTCTTATTATTTAGTGGTAAAAAATGCTGCTGGATGTACTTCTTATCCTTATAATACTTACACAAATTTAAATCCATATTATTTGCCAAATCCCGATTTCACATTCGTCCAACCAACTTGCGGTACCAATGGAAGCATTACTATTGCAACAGTTGCAGATTCATATAGTTTTGATGGCGGTAGTACTTGGACAACAAACCCCACCCTTTCTGGACTAACGTCGGGATATTACAATATTGTTATAAAAAATGCAACTGGCTGCAAATCTTATGGAATACCAATATACATTAACCCTTTTTATCTTCCGAATCCAAATGTAAAAGTGATACAACCAAGTTGTGGAAATGGAGGAAGTATTACCATCACTACTCCTGCTGATCAGTATAGTTTTGATGGAGGCACAACTTGGACTACCAATCCTATTTTACTTAATCCTACATCATCATCCTATACTATTGTTATTAAAAATACGACTGGTTGCAAATCACAGTCGCAATACTACTACATTAATAAATATTATTTACCCACGCCAAATGTAACTTCCATTCAGCCAACTTGTAGTTCTCCTTCTGGAACTATAATAATAAATACTATTGCAGATCAATACAGTTTTGATAATGGTGTAACTTGGACTACAAATCCCATAAAGAAAAATCTAGCTGGCGGTTCCTATAATATAGTAATAAAAAACACATTAGGTTGTATCTCTTACGGCAGTTATGCCTATATTAATACACCGCCTGCCATTCCTCCAGCACCCGCTGTACAGATTGTTCAGCCCTCTTCATGCGGAGCAACTGACGGTAGCATAACTATAACTACAACTGCACTAAGTTATAGTTTCAATGATGGAAACAGCTGGACAACAAATCCAACAAAAATAAATGTAGGAGCTGGTACGTACATTATTAAAATCAAAACAAATTCTTATAGTTGCGAATCATCAACAACAGTTGTAAATTTAAGTTCAGGCACTACAATTGCTGCTCCTGCTCATACTTCAACCCAGCCGAATTGTAGCTCAGCAAAAGGTTCTATTACTATTACTACAACTGCTGCAACATATAGTTATGACAATGGATTAACCTACGTTTTTTCGAATACAAAAACGGATCTTTCTCCAGGAATTTATTTTATAAAAATTAAAAATTTAGCTGGTTGCGTTTCGGATGCTGCCACAGTCACTATTTCAACATTATCTGCACTTCCAGCCCCTACCTACAAAGCAAGTCAACCAGATTGTACCAACTTTTCAGGATTACTATCCATCGATACCGTTGCCGATTTATATAGTTTTGATAACGGAATCACGTTTGGAACTTCAAACACAAAATCCAATGTAGCACCAGGAACATATAATTTAATGATTAAATATAATTCTGGTTGTATTTCTCTTAGCGCACCCGTTACCATAGATGCTGCTCCCACAATTCCAGCAGCACCACAAGTTGTGGTTACAAATCCTATTGGTTGCACATCATCAACAGGTAGCATTATGGTTTCTACTGTTGCAAATCTATATAGTTTTGATGATGGTGTAACTTGGAATACGAGCAATACTGCTAGTTTATCTCCAGGAAATTATTTAATCCGAATAAAATATACAAATGGTTGCCCTTCGATTGCCTATGCTGCAACCATCAATACACCTCCAAACGCACCTTCAACTCCAACTTTAAACGTTTCTCAACCTGTGAGTTGTAGTAATCCGTTTGGTTCTATTTCCATTACAAGTGCCGCTTACCACTATAGTTTTGACAATGGCGCAAATTATTCGACCAATCCAATTTCAGGAAATTTAGCAGCTGGAACCTATTTAGTTCGGGTTAAAAATAGTAGCGGTTGCGAGTCTGTAGCATTATCTGTAAAAATTAATGCTCCAACTGATTATCCAGTAAATCCTGCATTTACAACTATTCAGCCAGACTGTAATAATCTTAAAGGAACTATTACAATTACCGATATTGCCGCAGAATATAGTTTTGACAATGGAGTTACTTGGAAAACAAATACAATGCAATCAAATCTTGATCCTGGAACATATTATGTAAAAGTAAAAAACAGCATTGGCTGTATTTCAAATGCTACAACAGTTATACTAATTCCTTTTACAAATTTTACTCCAAAACCTACATTAACAAATCCTCAAACCTTCTGTATCCAACAAAATGCAACTTTAAATGAGATTTCAATTACAGGACAAAACATAAAATGGTATGATACTTTGACCAATGGAAGTTTATTAACGAACACAACTTTATTACAAAATAACACAACTTATTATGCTTCGCAAACCATTAATGGCTGCGAAAGCGAAAGAATTCCTGTCTTAATTAACATTAAAAATACTTCTGCTCCAACAGGAAATTCAAATCAAAATTTTTGTTCCAGTCAAAATCCAACTTTAAATACTATTGTAGTTTTAGGAACTGCGATAAAATGGTATAATAGTCTTGGAGTTCTTTTGTCTAGTTCAACTCCTTTACAAGATGGTGAGACATATTATGCTTCGCAAACAGAAAACAGCTGCGAAAGTCCTAATAAACTAGCTGTTACAATCACTTTAATAAACACTTTGCCCGCAAATAATTATGAAGAATTATTTTGTGATGATTTGAATGATGGTTCTGAAAAAGTAAATTTATCAGACTATAATTCGAAGCTAATTTCAAATACTTCAGGATATACATTTTCTTATTATTCAACTAGTTCAGGAGCAGAAAATCAATTGGCTGCCAATCAAATCACTAATTTTTTAAATTACAACTTAGTCGTAGGTGACAACAAAATCTACGTTCGAATCAATTCGAATACGCCTTGTTATGCTCTTGTTGAATTGAAATTAACTCTTTTATCAAAACCAATTATTTCAATTCAGGACATTGTACCCATTTGCGAAAACAATACTATTATAATACATGCAGATGCCGGTTATGACAGCTATTTATGGTCAACTGGAGAAACAACACCATCGATAATGGTATCTAATCCTGGTAATTTTTCAGTAACAGTAACCAATAATTACAGTACAATTTCTTGTTCCAATACAAAGAATTTTGAGGTAAAAAAATCAAATATTGCAACAATTACAGCTATTGAAACTAAAGACTGGACTGATAATGAGAATATAATCACCGTTTTTGCATCAGGTGAAGGTGATTTCGAATATTCAATTGACGGTATTCTTTTTCAGGATAGCAATCAATTTTCGGCATTGTATAGTGGTGAATATACTGTACATGTCAGAGATAAAAATGGTTGTGGAACAGCTACTGATGCAGTCTTTTTATTAATGTATCCAAAATATTTCACACCAAACGGAGATGGTTTTAATGACACTTGGAATATTAAATTTTCAGAACTAGAAACCAACTTGACTGTAAAAATATTTGACCGTTATGGAAAATTATTAAAAGTACTAATCCAAAATGGAGCTTGGAACGGAACTATGAATGGGCACGAACTGCCATCAGATGATTATTGGTTTATTGCAACCAGAACTGATGGAAATGAATATAAAGGTCATTTTACTTTAAAGCGATAATTACTATTTTCCTAAACATATCTTAAACCAAAAAAACATAACTTTACTTTTTCTTACTTTAGCGACAAATTTAGAAACTCAAAACATGCCAACCGACTGTATCAGCTATCAGAATTCAGGATATTTTTCTACTTTAATGAATGATTATTTAGAGGAAAAAAGCAATCTTCAATCTTTATACCATCATTTTCCGAATCTTCAAAACTTTGGATCACAAATTCAGGAGAAAAAAGCGAATTTTAATGATACATCCAGAGCTACTTTAGTTTCTGTTTTACAAAAACAATATGCTACAGTTGAAAATTCGGCTTTAACAAATCAAAATATTGCCGCTTTAGCCAATTCCAATACATTTACCGTTACTACTGGTCATCAGTTGAATTTATTCAGCGGACCATTGTATTTTTTATACAAAATTATTTCGACCATTAATTTAACAACCGAATTAAAATCGAAATATCCTGATTCAAATTTTGTCCCAATTTATTGGATGGCAACGGAAGATCATGATTTTGAAGAAATCAATTATTTTAATTTTAAAGGCAAAAAATTCCGTTGGAACAAAGAAAGTACAGGTCCCGTTGGCCGATTGTCTACTGAAGGTTTAGCTGATTTCCTTGAAGTATACGCACTGGAATTAGGTTCCAGTACAAATGCAAATACGCTCAAAAAACTGTTTGAAGATTCTTATCTTAATCATGATAATTTAGCCGATGCTACTAGATTTTTGGCTAATGCACTTTTTAGTGCGTATGGTTTAGTTATTTTGGACGCAGATGATCAGGATTTGAAACGCAACTTCATTCCTTTTGTAAAAGAAGAATTGCTTCATCAATCCTCCCATAAATTGGTATTGGAAACCGCCGAAAAACTAAAAGACTATACCATTCAAGTAAATCCTCGTGAAATCAATTTGTTTTATATTGAAGATAATTTACGCGAACGCATCATTTTTGAAAACAATACCTACAAAGTAAATCATACAAAAATTGAGTTTTCTGAAAGTGAAATTTTATCACTTTTAGAAAATCATCCTGAAAAATTCAGTCCTAACGTGATAATGCGTCCGTTGTATCAAGAAGTGATTCTCCCTAATCTATGCTACATCGGCGGAGGTGGAGAAATCGCATATTGGTTAGAACTAAAATCCTTTTTTGCTGCAGCAAAAATAACTTTCCCAATGCTGTTGCTTAGAAACTCTGTGCTATTGGCTACCGAAAAACAAGCTAAAAAAGCAGACAAACTAAATTTGAGTTGGAAAGATTTATTTTCAAAACAAGCCGATTTAGTAAATACTAAAACCACAGAATTCTCGGATTTCCCAATCGATTTAACGCATTTGAAAGAACAATTGCAAAAACAATTTAGTGCGCTTTATGAAGTAGCGAATAAAACAGATGAATCCTTCATTGGAGCTGTAAAAGCGCAGGAAGTAAAACAAATTAAAGGATTAGAAAATCTAGAGAAACGCTTGCTGAAAGCACAAAAAAGAAAGTTAAGCGATATTTTACAACGCATTACCGACTTGCAAAACGAATTATTTCCTAACCAGAGTTTACAGGAACGTCAAACTAATTTTTCAGAATTTTACCTAGAAAACGGCGACAATATTATTCCAACATTGATCGAACAGCTCAAACCACTGGACAACAAATTCGATATTATTGTACTTTAATCAGATTACGGTTATTTGAATGCCGAATTTGTAAAAATAATCAATAAAAAAATACTATTTTTGCACAAAATTTAAAAAACAAAAAAATGGCTACTAATAGAACATTTACAATGATCAAGCCTGATGCTGTTGCTAACGGACACATCGGAAACATACTTGCAATGATTACTAATGCAGGTTTCAAAATCGTTTCTTTGAAATTAACGCAATTAACTATTGCTGATGCTCAAGCATTTTATGAAGTTCACGCTGCAAGACCTTTCTACGGTGAATTAGTAGAATTCATGTCAAGAGGACCAATTGTTGCTGCTATTTTAGAAAAAGATAACGCTGTTGAAGATTTCAGAACTTTAATTGGTGCTACAAACCCAGCTGAAGCTGCTGAAGGAACTATCCGTAAAGCATACGCAACTTCTATTGGAGAAAATGCAGTTCACGGTTCTGATAGCGATGAAAATGCAGCTATCGAAGGTGCATTCCATTTTGCTGGAAGAGAGCAATTTTAATTTATGATTGAAGATTAACGATTTTTGAATTAAGATTTAGAAATCCTATAAATAGAAAATCCCGTTTCAAAATTGAAACGGGATTTTTTTATATCAAAAATCTGAAATCTGAAATCTAAAATCGTTAATCAACAATCTAAAATCATTACCTCAAAACCACATCTTTCACCACATCACGTCTTAATTCCTCATTAATCATAGCTACAATTTTAGATCTGCCGTGACTTAATTCTTCTCTTAATACTGAAGAGCTCAACTCCACATACAAAGTGCTTCCTTTCAAAACTACATTTTTAGTGTAATTATTCACGCCATTCCCCATAAGATTTTTCCACGCATCTTTAACATCAATTTGATCCATTCCGGGTTGAAGTTTATTCACTTGGATAATTTGTTTCAAAACATCCCCTATCGTACTTTGATTATTCAGCCTTTTTGCCATCGCCCAGTAAATTTATTGGTGTTGCTTTCTTATAATGATATTCCATTTTGTCCTTGTTCAGCAATACTAATTCTTCCTCTGACAAAGCAATTAACTCCTCACTCCATTTCATATAAGATGTGGAATAATCCAAAAATACTTTATCATCGGCAAATCGCACCGCAACGTTTTCATATACATCATTCACCAAAAAAGTTCCGTCCAATTGTGGCATCACTTTCTTCCGAATCCCTTTATTGTCGCTTATTTTAAAAAAATCATAACTTTCATTCATGCCATAATCCTTGTCTTTCCCAGCATCAAAAACAACTTTTTCAATTTCCCAATATCCGTTTATTTTAGAAATGTCTGCAGGCTTAATCTTTTGCTGACACCCCACAAAAAGGAATGCTATAAAAAAAATGCTAAGTGTGTTTTTCATATAATTATTATTCTTAGGAGCTAATTCCTGCTGTACGCTATATCTTTTTCTTGCCATTCTTCCTTTCGTCAGAATAGCAAGAAAAAGGATGCCGCTTCCATCAGGGCTAGTCAATTCGGGTTAAATCTCGTTTGTTCTAAATACAAAGTTACTCTTATTAAATTCAAAGAAAACAAAAATAGTAGAAACCCATTAAACTATTTTCTATATTTTTGGTCTTAAAGGAATTAGAAACAAATCAGTAGCAAGATGTCAAAAATAATCTACAGTCTCCTCATCCTAATATTTTGCAGTAGCTGCAGTTCCGAAACTACGGAACCAACTCCCACTCCTACACCTGCAGAGACAATCTATTTTCCACCTTTAACAGGCACAACTTGGGAAACAAAATCTATTGCGAGTTTAGGTTGGAAGCAATCCGCCGTGCAGCCGTTATTGGATTATTTGGCACTCAAAAATTCAAAATCTTTCATAATTCTTGTCAACGGAAGAATCGTAATGGAAAATTATTTCAACGGTCATGATGCCAATGCTTTTTGGTATTGGGCAAGTGCCGGTAAAACACTAACATCAACTGTAACGGGAATTGCACAACAAGAAAACCTGATTAACATCAACAATAAAGTTTCACAATACATAGGAACTGGCTGGACTAGCCTGCCTTTAGCAAAAGAAAATTTGATTACAAACAAACATCTACTCAATATGACTTCCGGATTAGATGACAGTACGGATGATGTTGATCCAGTGAACCTAAAATACAAAGCTGACGCAGGAACGCGTTGGGCGTACCATAATGTCTATGTGAAATTGCAGGATGTGATTGCGCAAGCCAGCGGTCAAACTTGGAATTCCTATTTCAATACCAAATTGAAAGATAAAATAGGAATGGATGGAGCATGGTTTCAGTTAGGTAATAATTCTGTTTATGGAAGTAATACTCGTTCTATGGCACGCTTTGGTTTGTTAATCTACAACAAAGGAAAATGGGAAAGCAATGCCATAGTGAATGAAAACTATTTAAATGAAGCTACAAATACTTCACAAACCATAAATATGGGATACGGTTATTTATGGTGGCTGAATGGAAAATCAAGTTACCATTTACCACAAAGTCAACTGCAGTTCAATGGTAGTTTAATACCAACAGCTCCAGCCGATATGTATATGGCATTAGGCAAAAATGACCAAAAAATCTATGTCATTCCCAGCAAGAAAATGGTCGTTATCAGAATGGGAGATGTTGCAAATCCAGATAATCCAACTTTTGCTTTATCCGATTTTGATGAAACATTATGGCAAAAAATTAGTGCTTTATACCAATAGATTTACTTGGTTTTCAAACGTCTCATAAAACCTAAAACAAAAAAAACCAACCCTATTATCAACAAAAAATAATAAAAACCAAGACTTTTATCTCGAACAATATTTGCCAATATAAAAGAAATGATGCTCACTAAATAAAGATACATTGGAGGTGTATTTTTTAAAGAAGAAAAATCCATTCTAATTATTATTTAAAAAAACTATCTACAAACTCATACTTATTAAAAACCTGAAGATCTTCAATCCCTTCACCAACACCAATATATTTCACCGGAATTTTAAATTGATCTGAGATTCCTATTACAACGCCACCTTTTGCAGTTCCGTCTAGTTTTGTAACTGCTAAACAAGTAACCTCAGTAGCTGCTGTAAATTGTTTTGCTTGTTCAAAAGCGTTTTGACCGGTTGAACCATCCAAAACTAATAATACATCATGTGGTGCATCACCAACAACTTTTTGCATCACTCGTTTTACTTTGGTCAATTCGTTCATTAAATTAATTTTATTATGCAAACGACCTGCGGTATCAATTATAACAATATCGGCATTTTGCGCCACTGCTGACTGCAAGGTATCAAAAGCTACCGAAGCCGGGTCACTTCCCATATCCTGACGAACAATAGGAACTCCTACTCTATCCGCCCATATTTGCAACTGATCGATGGCTGCGGCACGAAAAGTATCGGCTGCACCAAGAACCACATTATAACCTGCTTTTTTAAACTGATAGGCTAACTTACCAATGGTAGTCGTTTTCCCAACTCCATTAACTCCTACCACCATTAAAACATAAGGCTTAGTCTGAACTGGAATTACAAATTCAGTAGCTTCACCAGTATTTGTCTCTGATAATAAAGCCGCAATTTCTTCTCTAAGAATTTGATTGAGTTCCTCTATACCAAGGTATTTATCTGAAGCAACACGATTCTCGATTCTGGTAATTATTTTTAATGTCGTATTTACACCAACATCTGAGGCAACAAGGATTTCCTCTAAATTATCTAAAACTTCATCATCAACTTTTGACTTTCCGGCAACAGCTTTGGTTAACTTCGAAAAGAAATTTGTTTTTGATTTTTCAAGACCTTTGTCTAATGTTTCTTTTTTCTCTGATGAAAATATTCTTTTGAAAAAACTCATTGTATAAATAGTATTAAGAATGAAGTATTTAAGTCCATAGAACCAATACGTTTTTCTAACGGTAAATATAGAAAATAAAAAAGCTACTTCCGAATGAAAGTAGCTTTTCTATATAATGTGATTGCTAATTATTTCTTTTTCAAGAATTCATCAACAGCTTCAGGAGCCATAATAGATTCTACGAATGTATATGCACCTGTTTTTGGAGATTTCACCATTTTGATGGCTTTTGATAATCTCTTAGAAGATGTTTGTAACGATGCTACGGTTTTCTTTGCCATGATTCAAATGTTATTTAAATTTAAATAAAATCTTCAAATGTTACCATTTAAGATTTTATCAAAATCTCTAATTATTACTTAATTTCTTTGTGAACAGTTACACGTTTCAAGATTGGATTAAATTTTTTAATCTCTAATCTATCTGGTGTATTTTTTTTGTTCTTTGTTGTTATGTATCTTGAAGTTCCTGCAACACCCGAAGTCTTGTGCTCAGTACATTCTAAAATTACCTGGATTCTATTACCTTTCTTTGCCATCTTGCTATTTTTTTATTTTGGAATGGATTATTTAATAAATCCTTCTGACTGCGCTTTTTTCAAAACTGCAGCGATTCCATTTTTATTAATTGTTTTTATCGTAGATGCAGCTACTCTTAGAGTAATCCATCTATCTTCTTCTGGAAGATAAAAACGCTTTTTAACTAAGTTTACAGAAAATTTTCTCTTAGTTTTGTTCATAGCGTGAGAAACGTTATTTCCTACCATCGCTCTTTTACCTGTAAGGTCACAAACTCTTGACATTATACTTATCTTTTATCGTTATTCAAAATCAGGGTGCAAAGAAAAGAAAAATAAACCTATTAAGCAACAAATTTACTGCACATTTTTTAAAATTTCTTTCTGTAATAGTTCTAAACTTTTAATTACAGCTCTATCTATCACTTTTTCACGGGGTTGACCAAAATTAAATTCTTCAACAATTACTTCACTTGGCGTTGCCAATGCAATAAAAACTGCTCCAACTTCTGCATTTGAGTCTCCTTTTGATGGTCCAGCGTTTCCGGTTGTCGCAATTGCATAGTCCGTTTTCATCATGTTTTTTATATTCAAAGCCATCTCCGAAACTACCGCTCTACTCACAACAGAATGTTCTTTTATGAGACTTTCCGAAACACCCAAAACATCAATTTTAGCAGCAGTCGCATATGAAACAACACCTCCTTTAAAATACTTTGAAGCCCCGGAAACTGATGTCAATACTGCTGCAATTTTACCTCCGGTACAACTCTCAGCGGTGGAAATCGTTTTATTTTGCTTTGTAAGCATTTTTCCTACTACAACTTCCAAGGTTTCATCATCATCAAAACCCACGATAATATCATGGATTATCACATCCAGCGAATTTACATTTTCTTCGAGAGCGGCTTCTAATTTTTCTTTGTCAGTGCCACGGGCAGAAAGACGCAAACGAACTCTTCCCGGTGCAGGCAAATAAGCCAACTTAATAAATTCAGGAAGGTTATTTTCCCAATCCTCTATTCGTTCGGCAACCATGCTTTCACCTTGTCCGTAAGTGAGAATTGTTTTATGGATAATATAAGGGCGTTTATATTCCCGAACTACTTTTGGGATAATTTCATGCTCCACTAAATACTTCATTTCATAAGGAACTCCGGGAAGCGAAATAAAAACTGTGTTTTCCTTTTTCATCCACATTCCTGGCGCAGTACCTACTTGATTGTGAAGCACCGTACATTTTGAAGGAACCAGTGCCTGATCTTTATTGATCTGCGTAATTGTTCGCTTGTAGAAACCTTCTATAAGTTGCGTAACATGGGCCAGCACTTTTTGGTCTACAATCAATTCATCTTCAAAATAATCACAAAATGTTTTTTTGGTAATATCATCTTTTGTTGGCCCTAAACCTCCAGTTATAATCACCAAATCGACTTTGTTTTGAAGTACTGCAAACGTATCTAAAATGTGTTTTTTATTATCACTAATCGAAATCATTTCGTTTATTTCAACACCAATCTTATCTAATGATTTGGCTATAAAACCAGAATTCGTATCGACAATTTGACCTATTAAAATTTCGTCACCAATGGTAACTATGGTTGCTTTCATTTTTCTGATTTAGGAATTTAGAAGTTTCTAAAATTTAAAAGTATTACAATTTAGATGATTATTTAATTATCAACCTAGGCCCTAATGGCTTACCAGTATTACAATTTTCAGGAATAATGAGGTATTTATTGATTTTTACAAATTGTATCAATTTATAAACAAACAAATATTTCTTACTATTATAACTCATCGTATAACTTTCTTTTACAATCCCATTGGGGATATTTTTACCGTTTTCTCTGCTATCAAAGGATCCTGAAAATACAAGTAGGGGAAGATGGAATTCTGTATTGTTTTCTATAATATAATTCGAAATTCCACGATTATACTTCCTCGAATTTGCAGTTTTATGATACTTCATTGTATAATTTTGATGATAAATACCATTAATCAGCGTATCCCTTTTATTGATAATATCAAACATACTTCCGTCATACTTTTCTTTAACCATTAAATAATGTATACTCTCACACAATAATGATATGGTTTCTGCTTTAAAAAAATCATTTTTATCAATTATCGAAACACTATGAGTACCATTCCTATCTCTAAAATTCATAGCAAAATTCAACTTATCTTCTTCGTAAACTAAACAATCATAAGTATCGTCTTTAGAATTAGTTAAAAGATATCGTTTCTCTACTTTTGAAGTTTGATTTGCCTGAAACTTATACTCAATAATATAGTCAAAAAAATATTTTTTTTGACTATATATATTGATAGAAGACAATAAAAATAGCAGGAGTATTATTTTGTATTTCATATTTGCCTTTTAGACCAAAAAACAATTCTATGGTAGTTTTTAAAAATACGCTATAGTTAAATGAAAGTATTCATTTGTAGTTTGCGTGAGGGATAATAGTGAAAATCCTCTCTCGTTTTTTAACGAGAGAGATCACTTTACCTAATAATTATTTTCATAGGAGTTCAGTGAACTTAGTTTGTAACGGATAGCCCGACCCGCTTTTTCAGCGGGTCACGCCCCAATATTACAAATCGAAATCTTTTTTGATTTCTTTGATAGCGTCATTAACTTGGTTTTTTACGCTCTTAAAAGTTTCTTTGATGTCTTTCTTTTTACCTTCGGCTTTGGTCCAGGCTTCGATTTGAAGAATCTCCTCAAAAGCCACGTTTAACCCCATTAAATCAAGCGTAGGTTTTATCTTGTGCGCATAAGCATAAGCGTGCTTATGGTCTTTCTTTTTTATTCCTTCTTTGATTTGCACTAAATCATCTGGAACTTCGGTAACAAACAATGTCAAAATTTCATTTACAAATTCTGCATCGTTGTCTGAAAGTGCGTACACTTTTGAAAGGTTGTAGTTTATAGCCATTATTTTACTTGTATTCTAAAGAGTTGTTGTCCTTCTAAAAATCCTTCCAAAACGTCATCTGGCTTTACAGCAGCTACTCCTTCTGGAGTTCCTGTAAAAATAATATCTCCAATTTTTAGGGTAAAAAACTGAGAAACGTATGAAATTAGCTCGTCAATTTTCCACAACATATGACTGGAATTACCCTTTTGTACCGTTTTATTGTTGTTGGTTAATTCAAAAGTAATATTTTCTAATGAACTAAATTGATTTTTTGGTAAAAATTCACCTATAACTGCCGAGCCGTCAAATGCTTTTGCTTTTTCCCAAGGCAAGCCTTTTGCTTTTAATTTCGCCTGTAAATCACGTGCCGTAAAGTCAATTCCAACACTAATTTCGTCATAATATTTATGCGCAAACTTAGGCTCGATGTATTTACCAACTTTATTTATTTTGACAATAATCTCAATCTCGTGATGAATATCCTCCGAAAATTCCGGAATCACAAATGGATGCTGCTTTAATAAAACGGCCGAATCCGGCTTCATAAAAACAACAGGTTCTGTTGGTCTTTCGTTCTGTAATTCTTCTATATGATTGGTGTAATTTCTACCAATGCAGATTATTTTCATTTCTTATTGATTCAAAAATTAGCTTAATTTATTATTCAGTTTTCGAAGTTTTATTGCCGTTAAAACTTTCTTGGTATACAACGGAAAATCTGCATTTTGTATCCAACTGAAATAACCGGGTTCTGTTTCCAGAATTTTATCCACTTTCACTCCTTTGTGTTTTCCAAAAGTAAAAATCTCTTCATCGTCCTTATCAAAAGCAATCATACCAGCAAAATCAGCGATTTTCTTTCTTGTCGTAAACTCCGATAATGATTTCATATCGTTTTCCAGTTCCGGATAACGATCCAGTTGCGCTTTTAATATTTCATAAGTCGCCATGGTATCCGCTTCTGCAGAATGTGCATTTTCAAGCGTTTTCCCACAATAAAACTTATGCGCCGCGCTTAAAGTTCGCTCTTCCATTTTATGAAAAACGGTCTGTACATCAACTGAAACCCTGTTTTTCATGTCAAAATCTACTCCGGCACGAAGCATTTCCTCTGCCAATAACGGAATATCAAATCGATCCGAGTTAAATCCAGCCAAATCACTGTCTTTAATCATATTATAAACTTGCGCAGCCAGTTCATTAAAAGTAGGCTCATTTGCCACTTTTTCATCGGTAATTCCATGAACAGCTGTTGTTTGTGGCGGAATTGGAATCGTTGGATTAACCAGCCAAGTTTTGCTTTCTTTATTTCCGTTTGGGAAAACTTTGAATATTGAGATTTCTACAATTCTATCTTTTCCGATATCAATTCCTGTAGTTTCAAGATCGAAAAAGCAAATTGGTTTATTGAGTTTGAGTTCCATTTTTAAATTTTGTGTGGATACAAATATATAGGTTAAACACGAATTTGACGAATTATCCCCAAATAATTTCTTCAAGAATTCTTGTCTTTTTGTGCAATTAAAACGGTGTACTAAAATAAAAACCCGACTGATTTTTGAAAATCGGTCGGGTCTACTATTCTAATTATATTTATTTAAACATCTCTGTTTACATCAAAAGCTTCTAAGTACTCAGCAACTCTTTTTACAAAGCTACCTCCTAATGCTCCGTCAACTACTCTGTGGTCATAGCTATGCGACAAGAACATTTTTTGACGAATTCCGATAAAATCTCCTTCTGGAGTTTCGATTACTGCCGGCATTTTACGAATTGCTCCAAGAGCTAAAATCCCAACTTGTGGCTGATTGATAATTGGCGTTCCAAAAACACTTCCAAAAGTCCCCACATTTGTAACCGTATAAGTTCCGCCTTGCGTATCGTCTGGTTTCAGTTTCCCCATTTTAGCACGGTTTCCTAAATCGTTTACCGCTTTTGCCATTCCTACTAAATTCAGTTGGTCAGCGTTTTTAATAACAGGAACAATTAAATTTCCGTTTGGTAACGCAGCAGCCATTCCTAGGTTGATGTTTTTCTTTTTAATGATATAATCACCATCTACAGAAATATTCATTCCAGGGAAATCTTTCAGCGCTTTAGCAACTGCTTCCATAAAAATTGGAGTGTACGTCAATTTCTCCCCTTCTCTTTTTTCGAAAGTAACTTTATTTTTCTCTCTCCATTTTACAATATTCGTCACATCTACTTCAATAAATGATTGTACGTGAGCCGAAGTTTGCACAGAAGCCACCATATAACCAGAAATCAGCTTGCGCATTCTGTCCATTTCTATGATTTCATCACCACCGCTTACTGATACTGGAGCTGCTTTTTGAGCCACTGGAGTTGCAACCGGTTTTTGAACTGCTGCAACCGGAGCCGAAACTGCTGGCTGGCTTGTTCTATTTTTTACGTAGTCTAAAATATCATTTTTAGTAACTCTTCCTTCTTTTCCTGTTCCGGAAATTGATGCTAATTCTGCTACAGAAACCCCTTCTTCTTTGGCAATATTTTTCACTAAAGGCGATAAGAATTTTTCAGAATCAGAGAAATCAGCAGGAACCGCAACCGCTTCTTTGGCTACTTCAACTGTTTTTTCAATAATTGCAACTTCAGCAGGAGCAGCAACTTCTTGAACAGTTTCAGCAACAGCTGCACTATCCGTTTCAATAATGGCAATCGTTTGCCCTACTTGAACCAAATCATCTTTACCGAACAGTTGTTCGACTAAAATACCCGAAACTTCGCTCGGCACTTCACTGTCCACTTTATCAGTAGCAATTTCGAGTACCGCTTCATCGGCTTCAATTTTGTCTCCAACTTGTTTCAACCAATTTGTAATGGTCGCTTCTGCAACGCTTTCTCCCATTTTCGGAAGCTTTAATTCAAATCTTGCCATATTGTTAACCTAAAAGGTGATTTTGATTTTCAGTTTGCGAAATTACTAAATATTTCAAATATAAATTACATTAAATGTAATTTTTTACTCTATTTCTATAATCTCACCTCTCTCGTTACTATTGTTACTTCCTATTAAAAAATTAGCGTTTTTTGGTATAATTTTAAAGGTAAACCTTTTATTTCTTGAAGATTCGAGAATTGCAATACACTCTTTAAAAGAAATGAATTCGTTATCTAAAATAACTTCTGTGCTTATTTTACTCTTAACAGAAGACGAAATTACCATTTTTTCTGTTTTCAAATCGTGAAACAGGACTTTTTTTTGCAAAACTAAACGGAGTTTATCTACTAATTTTTCATTAGCCGAATACAACAGATATAATTTTGGAGTCATTTTTATCCCGAAGTTTCGCGAGGATTTTCCTTGAAACATTTTTGCCAAAGAGAAAAAGACAATTCCTATTTTCATAAAAAGTGAGAATAACACGGATACACGAAAATGCTTTTTATAAAAAAAATTCATCGCTTCCTGAAAACGTTTCATATACGTTTCGTCTTTAATGGTACTTTCTCCTTTATAATGGATTACGGTGGTTTCATGAAAATAAAAATTAGATTTTCCTTCTTTCAGGACTCGATACGACAAATCGATATCGTCAGAATACATGAAACAATCTTCATCAAATCCACCCATTTCAAGATATAAATCTCTTTTCATAAACATAAAAGCCCCAACGAGAATATCCACTTTTCCGGTTTGGTTTTCGTTTAAATGCGCAGCATAATATTTTCCGAAAGTCCTTGATTTAGGAAATAATTTATACAAACCCGTAATTTTTGTAAATGCAACAAAAGGCGTTGGAACACCGCGCTTGCTTTCGGGAAGAAAATTCCCGGTTCCATCAATGAGTTTACAACCCAAGATTCCTAAATCTGATTGTTTTTGGGCGAAAGCCAATACTTTTACAAATGTATCTTCAGCGACAACAGTATCAGGATTCAGAATACAAATGTATTCGCCTTGAGCTTGAGCAACTCCTATATTATTGCCTTTTGGGAAACCTATATTTTCGTTGTTTTGAATCAGTTTTACCTTTGGAAAACGCTGTTTCATCATTGCAAAACTGTCATCCGAAGAATTATTATCTATTACAATAATTTCTCCATCAATGGTTTCTAATGCATTTTGAACACTTAGGACACATTGCTCCAAAAAGAAACGAACATTATAATTAAGGATGATGACGGATAGTTGCATTCTTCAAAGATATATTTTAAGATGTAAAGACACAAAGGTTCAAAATTTAAAAACACAAAAACATATTTCTCCTTAGCCCCGATAAAGCCGATATCCTTTGAGAGGAACGAACAAAGATAAAGGCGTAAGCGGGAACGATATCAGCAAATAAATCCAAATCATTCGCTCCAGATTAAGATTTTAATCTTTAGAATCCATTACTTTTGGAGAACACTAACGACTCTATACCTTTTAAACATTGAAAAAGATATTCTCATTATTATTCTTGATTTTTTTTAACCCTGCACAGTCTCAAATTTCAGGTTGCACGGATCCACTTTCTAAAAACTACAATCCAGCTGCTACTATTAATGACGGAAGTTGTGTCTATACTTCGGTAAAAATTAAACCCAAATACTCCGTAAAATTAGATGCGGTTCTGAAAGAAACTTCAAGTTTGACACAAAGTGATTCGCTGTTATGGACCAGTAATGACAACACTGACAAAGCACTTTATGCGATTAATAACAAAGGTGTTATTCAAAATAAAATCCAGCTCAAGAACACTACCAATACCGACTGGGAAGAAATTGCACAAGACAACGACTACTTTTACATTGGCGATTTTGGAAATAATGTCTCCGGAAACAGGAAAGACCTGCATATATTGCGAGTCGAAAAACAATCGTTTTCACAGAACAATCCAAAAATTGATACGCTTTCGTTTTCGTATTCCAATCAAACCAATTTCACCAAAACCAAGTCCAATGCGACCAATTTTGATTGTGAAGCTTTTATTGTTTCCGGAGAGAATATTTTCTTATTTACCAAACAATGGAAAGACAAAAAAACCAGTATCTATGTGATTCCGAAGATTCCCGGTAAGCACGTTGCTCAACTGAAAGAATCCTATGATGTAAAAGGATTGATTACCTCAGCAACTTATTTACCTAAAAAAAAGCTACTCGTTCTTGCGGGCTACAGCAGGTTTTTATCGCCTTTCATTTATCTGCTTTACGATTATAATGATTCCGGTTTCTTTTCCGGAAATAAGAGAAAAATCAATATTGCACTTCCGTTTTATCAGATGGAAGGCATCAGCACCCAAGATGGACTTCATTATTATTTGACCAATGAAAATTTCATCAGAAAACCAATTATAAATGTCCCACAAAAGTTACATCAATTCGATTTAAGTGCATTTCTAACCAATTATCTGAAACAATAATTGTTAATGAAAACTTAGATTCGACTAAACAATTGGCAAATCGTTATTTAATAGCTTACTTTTGCAAAAAATTTAGCCTTGTGAATTACCTTTCTGTAGAAAATATCTCGAAATCTTTTGGTGAACGTACGTTGTTTAAAGACATCTCGTTTGGAATTAATAAAGATCAAAAAATTGCTTTCATAGCCAAAAACGGTTCTGGAAAAACGACTATTATGAGTATCATTAATGGTCTAGAAGAATCTGATACTGGACAAGTCGTATTGAGAAAAGGCATCAAAATGGCTTTCCTTTCGCAAAATAATAACTTGCAGGACGAATTAACCATTGAAGAAAGCATTTTTGCATCGGATAACGAGACTTTGAAAGTGATTGAAGCCTATGAAAAAGCGTTAGAAAATCCAGAAGACGAAGAAGCCTACCAAAAAGCTTTTGACGGAATGGATCAGCACAATGCGTGGGATTTTGAAACGCAGTACAAGCAAATTTTGTTCAAACTGAAATTGGAAAATTTCAAACTGAAAGTAAAAAATCTTTCCGGTGGACAGAAAAAACGTTTATCACTGGCTATCATTTTAATTAATCGTCCCGACTTGTTAATTCTGGATGAGCCTACAAATCACTTGGATTTAGAAATGATTGAATGGCTGGAAAGCTATTTTGCCAAAGAAAACATAACGTTGTTTATGGTGACGCACGACCGTTTCTTTTTGGAGCGTGTTTGTAATGAAATCATCGAACTGGACAACGGAAAACTATACCAATACAAAGGAAATTACTCCTATTATTTAGAGAAAAAAGAAGAACGTATCGCATCCGAAAATTCGAGTGTGGATAAAGCACAGAATCTTTTTGTAAAAGAATTGGAATGGATGCGCCGTCAGCCAAAAGCGAGAACGACAAAATCGAAATCGCGTCAGGATGATTTTTATGAAATCAAGGAAAAAGCACAAAGTCGCCGTCGCGAAAATAAAGTAGAGCTTGAAATTAATATGGAACGTATGGGAAGCAAGATTATTGAGCTTCACAAAATCTCCAAAAAATTCAAGGATCACGTCATCATGGATAATTTCAGTTTTGATTTTCAACGTGGCGAACGCATTGGAATAATTGGAAAAAACGGAACCGGGAAATCGACTTTCTTGAATTTATTGACTGGAACTTTACCGCTTGATGGTGGAAAAGTAGTGATTGGTGAAACCATAAAAGTGGGTTACTACACACAAAGCGGTATTAATCCAAAACCGGGTCAGCGCGTGATTGATGTGATTAAGGAATACGGAGAATTCATTCCGTTGATGAAAGGGAAATTGATTTCAGCTTCGCAATTGTTAGAACGTTTCCTGTTTGATGCTAAAAAACAATATGACTTTGTGGACCGATTGAGCGGTGGCGAATTGAAACGTTTGTACTTGTGTACAGTTTTAATTCAGAATCCGAATTTTTTGATTCTGGATGAGCCAACGAATGATTTGGATATTGTGACGCTGAATGTTTTGGAAAGCTTCCTTTTGGATTATCCAGGTTGCCTTTTAGTGGTTTCTCACGATAGGTATTTCATGGATAAAATTGTGGATCACTTATTTATTTTTAGAGGTGATGGTGTAGTAGAAGATTTCCCTGGAAACTATTCTGATTTTAGAGCCTACGAAGACAGCACTGATGTAGCGCAAAAAGAAGAAAACAAAGCCGAAAAGAAAGACTGGAAACAAAATAATCCAACTGGAAACCTAACGTTCAACGAGCAAAAAGAATTTCAGAAAATCGAACGAGAAATCAAAGATTTAGAGATTCAAAAAGTAGCTATCGAGCAATTATTCTCGGATGGAAAAGTGCAAGAAAGTGATGTAATGACCAAAGCCAAAGAATTAGAAAACATCAACAATAAGATTGAAGATAAAGAGGAAAGATGGTTTGAGCTTTCTGCGAAGATAGAAGGATAAAAATAGTATTCAGTGTTCAGTCATAGTTTGCATTACAGAACATTAATCCTATTAGTTTACACCCACAACAGAATCTAATTCTGTTGTGGGTTTGTTTTTTTAGTAAAAAACTAATTTTAAATTAGGTAAGAAATATTAGAATAATTAAAAGTTCATCTAATTATTTATAGTTTATTTTATATATTTTTGAGAAAAATAAAGCTTGATGTTTATATAGAATAATAACCTAATCGACCTTAAAAAATCCTACTTCAGAATGAAATTTCAATTATTAATAATTTTCACCTTCTGTATACCTAATATTTATAGTCAAAATAAAACAATAATTACGTACGACATAACTGAAAATAAGGCTATAGAAAATGTAAATTTTATATTTAATGGAGGCACCAACTATAGTTCAAACAAAAATGGCAGGGTAATATTAAAATCAATTCCTTCTGAAAATGTAGTGATTACACATATTGCCTACGATACAATAAACACTAAGATTTCATCCCTACGAGATACACTTTTCTTAAATAAGAGAATTACAAAACTGAATGAGATTGTTATCCACAAAAAGAGAATAAAGATAATTTATCCTAAAAAATCTGTTGGCAACTTAAATCCTAGAAACTATGGAACGTCAGCTCCATTAGATGAAAAGAACATATATGCTGTTCATATTCCGAACAATTTAAATGTTAATTTTTTATCAACAGTATTACATTAGAACCCACAGATTTTTCGATTGCATATCTTAATGAGAAAGATAAAATCAAATCTGAACGTTATAAAAATCAGAAATATGCTCCTTTTAAACTAAATTTATATACAGTGGATTCTATATACGACATTCCGGATCAGCGCATTTTTGAGAAAGATTTTATTTTAAAATTAGAGGAAGGTAAAAAATACGTAACTCTTAAATTAGACAACCAAATAGAAATAAATAATACAGGTTTTTTTATAGCACTTTCACCTTTTTCAAAAGAAGAATATGAAAGCTTAGCTTTTGAAAGATCTCCTGCTTTTAAACATATTCAAGCGAATAAAGATATTGAATATAGAGTCTTAACAAAAAATGAGAAAGTTGATTCCAGTATTTGGAAACAAACACAAAGAAGCAAAGATTACAATCAAGTTTTATATTTTGAATTAGAAATAGAATATTAATTACTATTACTAAATAAGCTTGCAAGTCCAGCTCTTAGAAGTATACAATAGTTCTTGATTACGCTGCACAAATGCCTCGGACTTTGCGCCTATAACGGTGAACCACTTAATAGGTCAAACAGGAATTTGAATAGTCAAAATTCCAGTAAATGAATTATTTTGCGTATTTTTGAATTATACTATTTAAACCATGAATCCAATAGAAAGCCATACTACTGATATCACTAAATTATGCAAAACACATAATGTCAAGTCATTGTATGCATTTGGTTCTGTTTTAACTGATAAATTCAATACGGAAAGTGACATTGACTTAATCGTTGAATTTCAACCATTAGATGTCTTGGATTATGTAGATAATTATTATGATTTAAAATTTTCATTAGAAACGATATTAAAAAGAGAAATTGATTTGCTTGAAGAAAAAGCAATTAAAAATCCTTATTTCAGAAAAACTATAAATCAAAATAAACAACTGATTTATGGACAATAATATTAAAACTTGGCTTTATGATATTTTAAGTTCCATCAATGAAATAGAAAGTTATTTTATTGATAGACCAAAAGAATTTAAAGTCTATGAAAATGATGTAAGAACAAAAAGAGCTGTCGAAAGGAATATTGAAATCATTGGTGAAGCAATGAACCGAATTTTAAAAGAAGATAGTGAAATAATTATTTCAAACTCCAGAAAAATAGTTGATGTTAGAAATAGAATAATTCACGGTTATGATTCCGTTTCTGACGACGTGATTTGGGGAATTGTAATTCGACATTTACCCATTCTACAAAAAGAGGTCGAAAAAATGCTGAGAGAACAATAAACAATACTGACATTAACACATAAAAAAACCACAACAGAATTAGATTCTGTTGTGGTTTTTTATTTTATAAATCTGAAGTTTCTACCAAGGAATCGGATTGTAATCTTTCAAAAACTTACCGCACCAATGCTTTCCGGTATTGATACCGTCAAACAATGGATCCATAACTCGTGCAGCTCCATCTACAATATCCAATGGCGGTTGAAAATCTTCTTCTTCTTGCTTTCTTTTGGCTAATTCTGCCGGATCTTCGTCGGTTACCCAACCAGTGTCTACCGCATTCATAAAAATACCATCTTTTGCCAAAGTTCCCGAAGAAGTATGTGTCAACATATTCAAAGCGGCTTTAGCCATATTAGTATGCGGATGGCGGTCTTCCTTGAAAAAGCGATGAAACTTCCCTTCCATTGCCGACACATTGATGATGTGTTTTTTTCCGGTGTTGTCTTTCTTCATTACTTCCGAAAGGCGGTTGCACAATACAAAAGGTGCCACCGAATTCACCAATTGTACTTCTATCATCTCCGTGGTTTCTATTTGTCCCAATCGCAAGCGCCAACTGTTGGTTTTTCTTAAATCTACTTGCTGCAAATCGGCATCAAGTTCTCCTTCCGGAAAAACTTCGTTTGCCACGAGCGCATTATCAAACGAATACGGAATCTGTGATAATTTGGCAGAAGCCCGCAACCCAATTCCAGGTTCTGGTCCGTGCCAAGTAACTGGCATATTCTGATTTGGAGAAGCTCCAGATGTCAATACTTTCAATTCATCCAAACAATTGGTATGATCCAATAATAATTCTTGCGCTTGTTTGGGCAAAGAAGCTATGGAACGCTCTTCATTTTCCATTAAATGGGTATAGAATCCGGCAGGACGTCTCACCGTTTGCGCTGCATTATTGATTAAAATATCCAAACGTTCGTATTTCTGCTCTATGAAATTGCAAAAAATCTCCACACTGGGAATGTGTCTCAAATCCAATCCGTGAATTTTCAAACGATGTCCCCAATCCATAAAATCGTCTTCCTTAGAAAAACGCAATGCTGAATCCACAGGAAAACGGGTCGTTGCAATAACTGTTGCTCCACCTCGTAAAAGCATCAACGTAATATGATACCCAATTTTTAAGCGAGAACCTGTAATGACTGCCACTTGTCCTTGTACATCTGCCGTTTGAAAACGTTTGGCATAATTAAAATCACCACAATCGGCACACATCGTATCATAAAAGTGGTGCATTTTAGTAAACTCAGTTTTACAAACGTAACAATTTCGTGGAGTTTCCAGTTCCAATTGCTCTTTGTGGGCAAGATCATGTGAAGCCAATAATTTTGGCGCTACAAAAATACTCGCTTCACGCGCATGACGGATTCCAGTTTCCTTCCGGGCGGTACGGTCGCGTTTTTCCATTTTGCGTTTGGCAGCCACTTTTCCGTCTTTTTTTCTACGGGAAAGCTCATCACGATCGGGTCTGGAAAACATTCCAGCCGCTTTGATTAAAGCTGTACGTTGTTCTTTTGGAATATCAAATATTTGGTCGGTATCGGTATTCAATTGTGCCAAAATAGCGATGCATCGGTCAATTTCCTCCGAGCTTATGGCACTTTTATTTTCTATTTGTTCAATCATTATCGTAAAAAATAGGTATTATTCTTGGTGTAAATTCCAAGCGCGCAAAGATAGGCTTTTAAAGTCGTAAAGTTTCAAGGTCATAAAGTCCTAAGTCCAAGTGCGAAGATGAAGTCATTCTATCTTTTGACTTTCGACTATAATCTTACTATCTTCGCACCTACCTTCTAACAATCTCTATGTTTTTCCAAATAAAATCGTACTTACAATTCCTTTGGCACTCAAAAAATGAGCATGCTGTACATTCACCTTTTGTGTTTAATTTGTTGACGAAATGTTTTTATGATAAAAAATCAAAACCGGAATATGCTATTTTAAAAAAATACAGAAACTCGCTTTTAGCTAATAACAATACGATTGAAGTCACTGATTTTGGTGCAGGTTCGAAAGTTTTTAAATCGAATACAAGAGTTATTTCCAAGATTGCAAAAACAGCGGGGATTTCTCCAAAACGAGCCGAATTATTATTTAGAATCACAAATTATTTACAGCCCGATACGATATTAGAAATTGGAACTTCGTTAGGATTGGCGACTGCTGCGCTTTCTTTAGGGTCCCGAAGCATCGGGATAAAAGCAAAAATCACAACTCTGGAAGGTTGTCCCGAAACTGCAAAACAAGCTCAATTGCAATTTCAAAAATTCAATTTCAATACTATACGTTCCGAAATAACAGAGTTCAGTACTTATCTGCAAAACTGTACACTGAACACTGAACACTTTTCCTTAATTTACTTCGACGGTAATCACTCTAAGAAAGCAACACTGGACTATTTTGAATTATTACTTCCTACGATAACAAACGAAACCGTTTGGATATTCGATGACATTCATTGGTCGCCAGAAATGGAAGAGGCTTGGAAAATCATAAAAAACCATCCAAAAGTGACGGTGACTCTTGATACGTTTCAGTGGGGATTGGTATTTTTTAGAAGAGAACAACCCAAAGAGCATTTTGTGATTCGTACCTAAAAAAAAATGACAGCCATTGCTGACTGTCATTTCTAACATTGAATTAATTATTCCTTATTCTTTAGCTTTTTTCATTTCACCAGATTTTGCTCCCATTCTGTTTACAGTATACATTGGTGCAAATTTCAATTTTAAACTAGCAATTTTTCTGTTATCATCACCTGAAAGTCCTTCTTTTTCAACAGTATTTTTTCTGCTGTCCAATGCTTCATACATCAATTTAATTTCATCCCAGTCTTCACGAGAATAAGCATCTTTATTTGTTTCAACAGTACTTACAAATTGTTGATAAACACCAAGAATATTGTCTTTGTTTACCCAAGTAAAGCTCATGTCATCCCCAATTTTTCCTTCACCAAACAAAGCATTTCTTAGTTGTTGTTTTGGGTTTGCAGCTACAGCAGCTTGAGCATTCTCTTGCATTTCAGCTTCATATTTAGCTTTTAACGCTTCGTATTTAGCAGTTGCAGCATCAAGACGTTCTTGCGCTTCTGCGTTATCTTTCATATTTGCCAAGGCTGCTTGAGCATCTCCGCTTCTTAATTGATACGTAGCTTCAATTCCTTGCCAGTTTGCTTTAGCATCCTCTGAAGCAACATTTCCTAATGAATCAACATACATTACATACGTATCTACCGTTTTTTCTGCTTGTTCAGCTTTCTCATCTTTACATGAAGTAAATCCTAAAGCGATTACCGCTATTCCTAACACCATTTTTGTACTTTTCATAACTACTTGATTTGATTAATATTATTTATGTAAATTTAAGTAACATTATTCGATTCATAATTATAATCCAAAAATCTTATAAATATTACATATAATTATGAAATAAAGAGAAATAAAGTGTGAATTATATAAACTAACCCTGAAATAGTATAAATAATTACGGCTGATTCTATGTATTAAAAATTGCCTTTTAAAAGAAATTAGCAAAAAACGCAATTGTTTGATTTTAAAAAAGTTAGTTCTTATTTAAAATTAAGGCGCAAAATGTAACAAATTTTAAAAAACAACTACTTATTAATAATTCAAAAGTCTTTTGTACTTTTAAAATCTAATTTAATAGCAGCCTACGCTCCGTCGAAGGTCAAAATCATATATTCTAATGGCAAACCCGCTAATCAAAATAACCAATATCAAACGAGATTTTGTACTTGGAAATGAAATCGTTTATGTTCTTAAAGGCATTGATTTAGAAATAAATAAAGGTGAATATGTAGCATTAATGGGACCTTCAGGATCTGGAAAATCAACTTTAATGAATTTATTAGGTTGTTTAGACACACCAACTTCCGGGAGTTACATCCTCAACGGAAAAGACGTCAGCCAGATGAAAGATGATGAATTAGCCGAAATTCGAAATAAAGAAATAGGATTCGTTTTCCAGACTTTCAACCTTTTACCCAGAACCACCGCATTAGATAACGTGGCTTTACCCATGATTTATGCCGGATTTTCAAAATCAGAAAGAAAAGCAAGAGCTACCGAAGTTTTAGAACAAGTAAATCTTGCAGACAGAATGGACCACCAACCCAATCAGCTTTCGGGTGGACAACGTCAGCGTGTGGCAATCGCCCGTGCTTTGGTCAACAAACCGTCCATCATTCTTGCCGATGAACCTACCGGAAATCTGGACAGTAAAACATCATTAGAAATCATGAAACTTTTTGGAGACATCCACGCCAATGGAAATACCGTAATTCTGGTAACCCACGAGGAAGAAATCGCCGCTTACGCCAATCGCGTAATTCGCTTACGTGACGGACTTATAGAAAGCGATACCTCTAAATAGTTTTTTCAGGAGCTTTTTCCGGCTATCCGCTTGTATCTCTTTCTTGTCATTCTTCCTTCGTCTGAATGACAAGAAAGAGGATATCGCTTTTATCCGGGCTAGGAAATCCAAATTACGATTGCGTTTAAAATTCCAAATAACACCCACCAAAAAATGAAAATCGCTATACTAACCTGCGAAAAACTTCCAGACCTAAATCCCGAAGATCAAAAAATAATTCCGGCATTAGCCAAACATAATATAGAAGCCAGCGCCGCTATTTGGAGCGACAAAAGCATCAATTGGACTGATTTTGATTATCTGATTTTTCGCAATACTTGGGATTATTTCGAGAAAGAAACCGAGTTTAAAATTTGGCTCGACCAAATAGAAAAACTGGGAATCAAAACACTAAATCCCATTGAAGTAATCAAGCAAAACATCCATAAGTTTTACTTGCGTGAAATGGAACAGCAGGGAATCACCATTTTGCCAACCGTTTTCATTGATAAAACAGATCATCTTAATCTTGCTGAATTGATACCTACACATTGGAAAAAAGCGGTTATAAAACCCGCATTTTCTGCTGGTTCCTATCTCACCGAAGTTTTTGACGTATCCGAAATTCAGGAAATAAGCACAAAATATAAAAGTATTGCAGCTGAGAAAGAGTTGCTTTTACAGGAATTCATGCCCGAAATTCAAACATTGGGCGAAACTTCTTTTATCTTTTTCAATAAAAAATTCTCACATGCGGTCAATAAAAAACCCGTGGATGGCGATTTTAGAGTACAATCCCTTTTTGGAGGAAAATACAATTTGGTTCAACCCAGTCAGGAACTAATTGAAAAAGCGCAAAAAATTGCCAATACATTTCCAGAGAATTTACTCTATGCGCGAGTAGACGGAATCCTTATTGAGAACGAACTCTATTTAATGGAAATTGAATGCATTGAACCTGATTTATATTTCAATCTCAGTGAAAATTCACTGGAACGATTTGTTGCAGCAATAGTGGAATTAATACGCTAAATTTGTTTTTTAAATCAAATAAACGGTAGATGAAAGTATATACAAAGACTGGAGATAAAGGAACAACAGCACTTTTTGGCGGAACAAGAGTCCCAAAAGACCATGCCCGAATTGAAAGTTACGGAACTGTTGACGAATTGAATTCTCATATTGGTCTGATTCGCGATCAGGAAATGAATGCGCATTACAAAGAAATCCTTATCGAAATCCAAGATCGTCTATTTACTGTTGGTGCAATATTAGCAACGCCACCGGAAAAAGAAGTGATGAAAAACGGAGAACTTCGTTTAAAAAAATTGGGGATTATAGAATCTGACATTGAATTATTGGAAAATGAAATTGACGCTATGGAAGAAGCATTGCCGCCAATGACTCATTTTGTACTTCCAGGCGGACATACTACTGTGTCATATTGTCATATTGCACGTTGTGTTTGTCGCAGAGCAGAGCGTTTATCCGTTCATTTAAGCCACAATGAACCCGTTCCTGAAATAGCAATCAAGTACTTAAACCGACTTTCTGACTACCTTTTTGTGTTGGCACGAAAGTTGTCTCATGATTTGAACGCTGCCGAAGTTCAATGGATTCCGAGGAAGTAGGATTTCAGATTGAAGATTAACGATTTTTGATTTCAGATGTATTTAAAAAATCAAAAATCGTTAATCTGAAATCAAAAATCAGCAATCAACAAAACGTTCTTAACTTTAACTAAAAATAAATGATTTTTTACTTGTCTTTTTCAGTAAAAAATTTATTTTTGCACAAAACTAAATCGACAACACATGTATTGGACATTAGAATTAGCATCTTATTTAAGCGATGCACCGTGGCCTGCTAACAAAGACGAACTTATTGACTACGCTATTAGAGCAGGAGCTCCATTAGAAGTAGTAGAAAACCTTCAATCTATAGAGGATGAAGGCGAGATATATGAATCAATGGAAGAAATTTGGCCAGATTATCCAACTGACGAAGATTATCTTTGGAATGAGGATGAATATTAAAAAGTAAACCAAGAAAAAGTCTCAAAAGAGGCTTTTTTTTTGTTTAAATTTACAGAATTACACAAACAGAAATAAAAACATATTATGAGTTTTATAAATAGTATTATTAAAGTCTTTGTTGGGGATAAATCCCAAAAAGATGTCAAAGCTTTACAACCGTATCTTACCAAAATTAAAGCTTTTGAAACTCCTCTGATGGCATTATCTAATGATGATCTTAGAGGACGCACTGCTTTTTTCAAAGATAGAATCAAACAGGCACGTGCTGAAAAAGATGCTAAAATTGCGGCGCTGAAACTAGAAGTGGAAAGCATTGAAGATATTGACAAGAGAGAAGATATTTATGTTGCTATTGACGCATTAGAAAAAGAAGCTTACGATATCTCAGAAAAAACGTTGATGGAAATTCTTCCGGAAGCATTTGCCGTTGTAAAAGAAACAGCTAGACGTTTCAAAGACAACACTCAAATAGTGGTAACCGCAACACCTAAAGATCGTGAACTTTCTGCTACTAAAACCTACATTACCTTAGATGGTGACAATGCAGTTTGGGCAAATTCATGGAGTGCTGCAGGAAAAGAAATTACTTGGGACATGATTCACTATGACGTACAATTAATTGGCGGAATGGTTTTGCATGAAGGAAAAGTAGCTGAAATGCAAACAGGTGAAGGAAAAACATTAGTGGCAACTTTACCGCTTTACTTAAATGCTTTAACTGGAAACGGTGTGCATTTAGTAACTGTGAATGATTATTTGGCAAAAAGAGATAGTACTTGGAAAGCGCCATTATTCGAATTTCACGGTATGACTGTAGAATGTATTGACAATTACCAACCAAGTTCTGAAGGAAGAAAAAAAGCATATGATGCTGATATCACTTACGGAACCAATAATGAGTTTGGTTTTGACTACTTAAGAGATAACATGGCGCATTCGCCAGAAGATTTAGTGCAACGAAAACACAATTATGCGATTGTCGATGAGGTCGATTCAGTTTTAATTGATGATGCCAGAACACCATTGATTATTTCAGGTCCGGTTCCGCAAGGAGATCGTCATGAGTTTAATGAATTGAAACCAAAAATTGAAAACTTAGTTAGCATACAAAGACAATTGGCTAACGGTTTCTTATCTGAAGCAAAAAAATTAATTAAAGAGGGAAATACTAAAGAAGGTGGATTCCAATTGTTAAGAGCTTACAGAGCATTACCAAAAAACAAAGCATTAATTAAATTTTTGAGTGAAGAAGGAATTAAACAATTGCTTCAAAAAACCGAAAATCAATACATGCAGGATAACAAAAGAGAAATGCACAAGATTGATGAGGCATTGTATTTTGTTATTGAAGAAAAAAACAATCAGGTTGAATTGACCGATAACGGAATTAAATACCTTTCTGGAGATACTGATGCTGACTTTTTTGTACTTCCGGACATTGGAACTGAAATTGCCGCTATCGAAAAGAAAAAATTAGATAAAGACACTGAAGCCGAAGAAAAAGAACAATTGTTTCAAGATTTTGGAGTGAAAAGTGAGCGTATTCATACTTTGACACAACTTTTGAAAGCCTATGCTTTATTCGAAAAAGATGTTGAATATGTAATCATGGATAACAAAATCATGATTGTTGATGAGCAAACAGGTCGTATCATGGATGGTCGTCGTTATTCCGACGGATTGCACCAAGCGATTGAAGCCAAAGAAAATGTAAAAATCGAAGCTGCAACTCAAACATTTGCAACCGTTACGTTACAGAATTACTTCAGAATGTACAACAAACTGGGAGGAATGACTGGAACTGCAGTAACTGAAGCGGGTGAGTTATGGCAAATATATAAACTAGACGTTGTAGAAATTCCTACGAACAGAGGAATGGCCAGAAAAGACAAAGAGGATTTTATTTATAAAACTACTCGTGAAAAATTCAATGCCGTTATCGAAGACGTAACTGAATTATCTAATGCAGGAAGACCGGTACTTATTGGTACAACTTCTGTAGAGATTTCAGAATTATTAAGCCGAATGTTGAAAATGAGAGGCGTTGCACACAATGTCTTGAATGCAAAAATGCACAAACAAGAAGCGCAAATTGTTGAAGAAGCAGGAAAACCTGGTGTGGTAACGATTGCAACCAACATGGCTGGTCGTGGTACCGATATTAAATTATCTGCCGAAGTAAAAGCTGCTGGTGGATTAGCAATTGTAGGAACAGAACGTCATGATTCCCGTCGTGTTGACCGTCAGTTACGTGGTCGTGCAGGACGTCAAGGTGATCCTGGAAGTTCTCAGTTTTATGTTTCTCTTGAAGACAACCTAATGCGTTTGTTTGGTTCTGAAAGAGTGGCTAAAGTGATGGACAGAATGGGATTGCAGGAAGGTGAAGTGATTCAGCATTCTATGATGACTAAATCTATCGAACGTGCTCAGAAAAAAGTAGAAGAAAACAACTTTGGTGTTCGTAAACGTTTATTGGAATATGATGATGTAATGAACGCACAACGTGAAGTAGTGTACAAACGTCGTCGTCATGCATTGTTTGGAGAGCGTTTGAAATTAGATATTGCAAACATGCTTTACGATACTTGTGAATTGATCGTTGACCAAAACAAAGCATCAAATAATTTCAAAAACTTTGAATTCGAATTGATTCGTTATTTCTCAATCACATCGCCAGTTACTGAAAGTGAATTCAGTAAATTGAGTGAAATGGAATTAACCGGTAAAATATACAAAGCTACGCTGGAATATTATACAGAGAAAACCGAAAGAAGTGCCAGAGAAGCATTCCCAATCATAAAAAGTGTTTACGAAGATAAAAACAACCAATTTGAACGTATTGTAGTTCCTTTTACAGATGGAATTAAATCATTGAATGTGGTTACTGATTTGAAAAAAGCCTACGAAACTGAGGGAGCTCAACTTGTTGCTGATTTCGAAAAAAATATCACTTTATCTATTGTAGATGAAGCTTGGAAGAAACACTTACGTAAAATGGATGAGTTGAAACAATCGGTTCAACTTGCGGTTCACGAACAAAAAGATCCATTACTTATTTACAAACTGGAAGCGTTCAATTTGTTTAGAGCAATGATTGACAATGTAAACAAGGAAGTGATTTCATTCTTGTTCAAAGGTGATTTACCAGCTCAAGAAAATCAACAAATTCAAGAAGCGAAAGAAGTTCGTCAACAAGAAGATTATAAATTAAGTAAAGACGAAATTCCAAATAGTGAAAGTGCTAATCGTGAAGCGGGAGAAACGCAACAACGACAAGTAACCGAAACTATCGTGAGAGATATGCCAAAAATCAATCGTAATGATAACGTAACGATTCAAAACGTGGCCAACGGACAAATTCAAGAAATGAAATACAAAAAAGCCGAAAGCTTAATCGCTTCAGGACAATGGGTTATCGTTAACTAATAACCGTTTCAAATCTTTACTATTACATTCCCCAATTACGAAAGTAGTTGGGGAATTTTTTTTATCCTGAATTTAATCCTGAATTTATTTCAGGATCTTTTTTTAAATCTTTTCCAGGAGCAATTCCCGCCCTACGCTGCAAGTTATTTGGTTTCAAACCCTTTTTCTAGCCGCTGTCAGGAGCTTCTCCCGAAGTGTCGGGATTCGCTCTGCCACCACCAGAAAAAAGTGGTTTTCAACCGGCATAGGCTTTCCGCTGCTGTCGGGGCTAGGGATTTTGTGATAAATTAATTACTAATTCAAATTTATAAGATTTTTCAGCGATTAATTTATATATTTGAAAATAAATAAAATCTGACGTTTATCAGATTTATAAACAAGTTACCAGCAATTGTTCTGCAGAATAGGAGAATTCAAGAATCTAACACAATTTTTAAGATAGAAACCATATGAAAGCAATAATTATTTTACTCTTTACAATTTCAACTTGTCTTGGACAAAGTAAAATTGAGAAAAGTTCTCAAGAGAGACTAATTCATAAGTGGGAATTAAAACAATTTGAAGTTGCTAAAAAAAATGGAGTTATAGTGAAAGTAACCTTAACAAAATATGCTGAAAGTGTATCTTTTGAATTTAAAGATGATCATACTTTAGAAGTGATTTATTCAAATTCGAAAAAAGAAAATTATTTGTGGAAGTTTAAACGTGATCTAATAGAAATAATAACTGTTGAGGCAGAAAATTTTAATTCTGAAATAATAGGAGTATTTGAAATACATTTTTTGGATAAGATATCACAACTTTTTTTACAGAGAAAAAATGACCCACATCATGGAATTATGTTAAAAGTATAAGCAACTGATAATAATAGTTACTACAACGGATTTGGGATGATTTGACAAATCGGAATAATGGACTTAATTTAGATCCAAACCCGCTGTAGTACTAGAACGTTAGCAAATATCTTAAAAAATAAAGAAGTTGAATAATTAGAAATAACTATGAAAAAAATAATTTTACTTACAATAATCCTTTTAATGGGACAAAATTTTGCAAATGCGCATACTTGCGAAAATGAAACTGTAAAATGCCCAATAGATGGAAAAAACGTAACATTTTGTGTAACAATGAGTATGACAACTTTTGGTTCTTTTAAAGATTTTCAAAAGCAAGGTGCAATTGGAGAACATTACGAGGGACTAATAAACACTTGTCCAAAATGTCATTTTTCAGGTTATATTGATGACTTCAAAACAGAACTGAACGGAGAAGAAAAAATTAAAATTAAAGAATATCTAACAAAATTTGATGACACGAAAATTGATGATGCAAAACAATGTTTGATTGCAGGCGAAATCAAGGAATTACAAAAAAAATCAAACAAAGAAATTGCCTTTTGTTACGTCACAGGTTCGTATTTATTACGTAACAATGATAAACAAGTTGAATTTAGAAAAGAACTCCAATCAAAAGCTAAAGATAATTTGATTTCAGCTTTAGATAAAAATGAATATGAAGACAAATCAGTAATTGCAAACATTAATTATTTAATTGCTGAAATGGAAAGAAGAATTGGAAATTTTGATGAAGCAATAAAACATTATGATTTAGCAATTAACGATTCAAATAAAAAAGATTGGGTCGAAGAAATTGCGAAAGAACAAAAAGAATTAGCAGTAAAGAAAGACGAAAATAATAAAATATAAAAAGCAATCAGCTAAAAGCTACTACAACAGATTTGAGCAATTGGCTTTGTATTTGGGATGATTTGCTACGCCTGTTCGCTATCACCCTGGTGGCAAATCCAAAAACAAGGCTTAATCTAATCCAAAAACCGTATTACTAACAAAACATTAGCGAAAACCATAATAAAAAAACGAGAATAAATATTAAACCTTAAAATAAATTATAGAATGAAAAAAATGATTAAAATTAGTTCGCTTTTAGCTTTTGCAATGCTTATGAATAGTTGTGCTTCTGGGTATAAAAAAATAAATCCTGAAACAATAAATTACGTATCAAAAAGTATTGAAAGTAATATTTTACTAGAATACAAATATGATTTATTAGGAAAAAAATATAAAAAGAAAGAAACTAAAAATAACATTAAGCTAATTGCAGTCAAAATCACAAATAATACCGAAAAAGAAATAGTTTTGGGAAGAGATTTTAAACTTTCTTATGAAAACGGTAATGAAGTTAATTTAATTGAAACTGAAAAATTATTTAAAACTATCAAACAAAGTCCAGCTTCCTATTTATGGTACTTACTTTTATCTCCAGTTCAATTATATTCAGGAACTACAACTACATCAAATGGATATTATACTGAAACTAAACCTGCAAACTCATTTCCAATTGGATTGATAGTAGGTCCAGGATTAGCTGGTGGTAATATGATCGCTGCAAGTTCAGCAAATAAGAATTTTAAAAATGAATTAATGCAATTTGATCTTAATGGAAAAACAATCAAAAAAGGTGAAACAGTTTATGGATTGATAGGTTCAAATTCGAATAGCTATGACTCTATTAAAGTAAAGGTGCAATAACGGCTATCCGCTCAGAAAAACACTCCTTAGAACACATAAATTTTTAGTAAAAGCTGCGCAAATGTCTCTGACTTTGCGCAGCTTTTATAACTTGAGAGTATATTAAAACGTCATAAAGTAGTTGACTTTCATTAACCCGATATAGTGCTTGACTTTATGCAAAACTGAAATAACCCGATTGCGCGGATTTGCAATCCGTGCCCACAACGATAAGCACTTAATCAAAAGAAAATACTAAATGTAATTGCTTCGTTACTCGCAATGACTCAGCAAACCGTTAAAATCTAGTTTAAGCGTTTGTTTACACTATCTTGGATTCTCCTCAAAATACCGTTCTTCAATTCGCTTAATATCTTTTATGGAATTTTTGGCCCAAGCCAATCTTTTTACTAAAATTTCCTCTTCGGATAAATGCCAATCGATGTTTGAATTACGCAATCGATTCGTCAGATTTTGAATGATGATCGCTGCCGAAACCGAGATATTCAAACTCTCCGTAAAACCAACCATTGGGATTTTTAGAAAACCATCGGCGCGTTGCAAAATTTCTTCGGATAATCCGTCTCTTTCTGTTCCAAAAAATAAAGCACTCGGTTTAGAAATGTCAAAATCTTCCATCAAACAATCATTCTCATGTGGCGTCGTGGCAATGATTTGATACCCTTTACTTTTTAACGTATCCACACAATTCGTAATATTATCGAATGTATTAATATCAACCCATTTTTGAGCGCCCATCGCAATTTCTTTATCGATACTTTTTCCGTAACGCTGCTCGATAACATTCAATTCCTGAATCCCAAAAATCTCACAACTGCGCATCACTGCACTCGTATTATGCATCTGGAAAATATCTTCGACAGCAATCGTAAAATGCTTGGTTCTGTTTTCCAATACTTTCAGAAATTTTTCTTTGCGGTTATCAGTCAAGATATTTTCAAGAAAATTAAGGTAATCGATATCAATCATTGCGGGTTATTTTTTTGGCAAAAATACTAAAAAAGAGTAGTTTTATATACTAATTCGAATCAAGTATTGAATGTGCCGTTAGGCACTAAATATGGGTAGAAAACAAGAAGTGAAACGAATTTAGCGTGCCATAGGTACGCAACATTTATGGTTTTGTCGCGTACCTACGGCACGTTAATAAACTTTAACCCTAATTACTACCGATATTTAGTGCCTAACGGCACAGCCAAACAGCTATTCAAGCTGATTCACATTATAAATGTATTTTACAAATGAAAAAGAAACTAGTAGTCCTAACCGGAGCAGGAATAAGTGCCGAAAGTGGTATCAAAACTTTTCGTGACAGTGATGGACTTTGGGAAGGTCATAACGTTATGGATGTGGCAACTCCCGAAGGCTGGCATAAAAACCCGGCTTTGGTGCTGGATTTTTACAATCAAAGACGAAAACAACTCAAAGAAGTCGCACCTAATTTGGGACATCAAATTCTGGCTGAATTAGAGAATGAATTCGATGTTTACATTATTACCCAAAATGTAGATGATTTACATGAACGCGCCGGAAGTACTAATGTGTTGCATTTGCACGGCGAATTATTAAAAGTGAGAAGTACTAAAAATCCAAATTATATTCTGGACTGGCAAGACGATTTGAATTTTGGAGATTTAGACGATAACAAAAATCAATTGCGTCCGCATATCGTTTGGTTTGGCGAGGAAGTTCCTGCTCTTGATGAAGCAATAACACTAACTCAAAGTGCGGATTATTTTGCTGTTATAGGAACTTCATTACAAGTCTATCCTGCGGCAGGATTAATCGATTTCACAACGAGAGAAACGCCTATTTTTTATATTGATCCAAAACCTATAAAAATCCCAAATCTTAGAAATCTATTGGATGTGATTCCGGAAGTGGCTTCGGAAGGAATGAAAATACTAAAAAAGAAGCTTATCGAGTTTATTTAAAAACCATTAGTTTTCTAATTTGTCTCGAAAGGTTTATATTTGTGCCTTTCGAACAAACAACAAAACAATGACTACTTTAAACGAATTGAATGCTATATCGCCAATCGACGGAAGATATAGAAACAAGACTATTTCTCTGGCTCCATTTTTCTCTGAAGAAGCCTTAATCAAATACCGCGTATTGGTTGAAATTGAATATTTTATTGCTTTGTGCGAAGTGCCTTTGCCACAATTAAAAAACGTAAACCCAGATTTATTCGAGAGTTTACGTAACATCTATAAAAACTTCTCTACTGAAGATGCACTTTGGATAAAAGAAACCGAAAAAGTAACCAACCACGATGTAAAAGCGGTGGAATACTTTATCAAAGATGCTTTTGAAAAATTAGGTTTGTCAGAATACAAAGAGTTCATTCATTTTGGATTGACTTCCCAAGATATTAATAATACGGCGATTCCGCTATCTACAAAAGAAGCTTTCGAGAAAGTATATATGCCTTCTTTGATTACTTTAACTTCAAAATTGAAAGATTTAAGTGTAGAGTGGAAAGACGTTCCAATGCTTGCCCGTACACACGGACAACCGGCTTCTCCAACGCGTTTGGGTAAAGAAATTGGGGTTTTTGTAGAACGTTTAGAAGAGCAAATGCGTTTGTTGTTTAATGTTCCTTTTGCGGCTAAATTTGGTGGTGCAACAGGAAATTATAATGCACATCACGTGGCGTATCCTCAAATTGACTGGAGAAAATTCGGCGGGAAATTTGTAGAAGAAAACCTTGGTTTACACCACTCCTTCCCTACTACACAAATTGAACATTACGATCATTTCGCAGCCTTTTTTGATGCATTGAAAAGAATAAATACCATCATCATTGATTTAGACCGAGATATTTGGACGTACGTTTCGATGGAATATTTCAAACAAAAAATCAAAGCTGGAGAAATAGGTTCTTCGGCAATGCCACACAAAGTAAACCCAATTGATTTTGAAAATTCAGAAGGGAACTTAGGAATAGCCAATGCTATTTTCGAACATTTATCTGCTAAATTACCATTGTCAAGATTACAACGTGATTTGACAGATAGTACGGTTTTGAGAAATATTGGTGTACCAATGGGACATACATTAATCGCTTTTGAAGCCACTTTGAAAGGATTAAACAAATTGTTATTGAATGAGCCAAAATTCCACGAAGATTTAGAGAAAAACTGGGCTGTTGTTGCCGAAGCAATTCAAACTATTTTGCGTCGTGAAGGATATCCTAATCCGTATGAAGCATTAAAAGGATTGACCAGAACCAATGAAGCGATTGATAAAAATGCAATTCACGGTTTTATTGCAACCTTAGAAGTTTCGGATGAAATTAAGGCTGAATTGATGCAAATCACTCCTAGCAATTTCTTAGGAATATAAATTTTAAAGGATTATTCCATTTTATAAAATCCCGTTGAAAAGAAATAAGAATTCTTTTCAACGGGATTTTTATTGCTAAAAAAATCATAAAAAGCCGTATTCAGCTGCAATTATACTTCAAAAATTAAAGTTTTTTTATATCTTACCAATATACACAAAAACCTTAAAAATCAGTAAACGCCTATGAATACCGCAGAAACAGTAGCAAATGTATCACACCACTTACAACCTCTAATTAGTGATTTAGGATTAATCCTGATGACAGCTGCAGTGGCAGTTTTGTTATTTAAAAAAATAAAACAACCGCTGGTTCTGGGGTATTTAATTGCCGGATTTTTGGCAGGAAATCATTTTGATTTTTTCCCTTCCGTAAAAGATATTAAAAGTGTAGAAGTTTGGGCAGAGATTGGGGTAATCTTTTTATTATTTAGCTTGGGACTGGAATTCAGTTTTAAGAAACTGATGAAAGTGGGTGGAACAGCATCAATTACAGCAGTAACACAAATTATTGCGATGGTTTCCATCGGATATTTAGTGGGCCAATGGATTGGCTGGAAACCTATGGACAGTATCTTTTTAGGAGTGATTCTTTCGATTTCATCCACTACCATTATCCTAAAAACATTTGATGAATTGGGCGTAAAAACCCAGAAATTTGCGGGAATCGTTATTGGTTCACTTATCGTTCAAGATATAGTTGCCATTTTGATGATGGTATTGCTTTCTACAATTGCAGTAAGTCAACAATTTTCAGGAAGTGAATTGTTATTATCCGTTCTTAAACTGATTTTTTTCTTGACCATTTGGTTTGTTGGTGGTATCTTTTTTATCCCGACTTTACTTAAAAAAGCTAAAAATATATTAACGGACGAAATGCTGTTAATCATCTCACTTGCATTGTGTTTAATGATGGTTATTCTGGCTGCCAATGTTGGTTTTTCTCCTGCATTAGGTGCTTTTATTATGGGTTCCATCATTGCCGAAACAACTCAGGCCGAACACATAGAACATTTGGTAAAACCTGTTAAAGACCTTTTTGGTGCCGTTTTCTTTGTATCCGTTGGAATGTTAATCAATCCGGGGACCTTGTATGAATATGCATTACCTGTCGCAATTTTGACATTCGTAGTGATTATAGGACAATCTGTAAGTTCAACAATTGGAGCTTTACTTTCGGGACAACCACTAAAACAATCCGTGCAAACCGGAATGAGTTTATCGCAAATTGGGGAATTTTCTTTTATTATTGCAACATTAGGAATGACGCTTAATGTAACCAGTAATTTTTTATATCCAATTGTGGTGGCAGTGTCAGCAGTGACCACTTTTACGACTCCATTTATGGTGAAATTTGCCACTCCTTTTTCAGAATATCTGGAGAAAAAACTACCTAGAAAATGGATTAAAAAAATTGAACGTTACAGTGCCAATGCGCAATCCATAAAATTAGTAAGCAACTGGCAAATAGTTGTACGCGCATTTCTGACTCAGGTGATTATCCATTCCGTGATTATAGTGGCCGTTATTTTACTTTCATCAAAATTCATTTTACCTTTAGTTGAAGGATCACAATTTGGAAACATATTCGCCGCATTAATTACATTAGTGATACTATCCCCTTTCTTATGGGCACTTTCTTTGCGCCGAATTGCAGTTAAACAAGTGGCTATTTTAAGGGAAGAGCGCAAATATCGAGGGCCAATACTAATGATGATTTTACTGCGAATGATATTGACCCTGATTTATATTGGATTTTTATTGAATATCTTTTTCTCTCCTGTAATCGCTTTTTTAGTCCTGATTGCAGCTGTAGTAGTCTATTTTGTTTTTCCAAAAAAATTAAATGCACAGTACCACAAAATTGAAAATCACTTTTTGCAAAATTTAAACGCCCGAGAAATTAAAAAAGCGGTAAGAAGTCGTAGTGATTTGACACCTTGGGACGGACACATGACGACTTTTGAAATTGCTCCAACCTCGAATATTGCTGGAAAAACATTAGAAGAATTAAGTATTCGCGAGCAATTAGGAATTAATATCGCATTTGTTAAGCGAGGAGAAATCACGATTAATATTCCTAGTAGAAACGAAAGACTTTTTCCAGGCGATGAAATTTGTGTCATTGGTACTGATACCCAAGTGGCAGCATTTAAAAAATATTTGGACCAAAATGAGATTGATGTTTCACCATTGGAAACTGAATCTGATATTGTATTACAACAGTTAGAGCTCATCAACGAAGCATTTATTGGAAAAAGCATACGTGATTCTGAATTACGTGAAAAAACTCATGGCTTGATTGTTGGCTTGGAAAGAGGAGGAAAGAGAATACTCAACCCAGAATCAAAATTGATTTTAGAAAAAAATGATATTCTTTGGATTGTGGGCAGCAAAAAATTATTAGCTAATCTTTCCAAAAATTAAATAAGAACATTTTTTTACAATCTATTTTGATTGAATTAATACAATCCTGAATTATAGATTCTAAATACATCCCGTCTGAACGAAACTTTAGATTTTGTTTAGACGGGATTTTTTATTTATCGTCAAAAAAATAATATTTGAACCATAGTAAATTATTAAGATTAAGCAATATTTTATACCTTAGAGCAGTTTTATTTTCATAAAAACAGTGTAAATCAACACAATAATTCTTTTAAATAGTTAAAATAAATTTATGCCAAAAAATAAAATCTTAATCCTATTTTCACATCCGCTATTCGAGAAATCTCATGCGAATAAAGCTTTGGTGGAAAACATTCCCGATTCAGAAAATATTACTTTTCATGATTTATATGAACACTACCCTGATTTTGATATTGATGTAAAATTCGAGCAAGATTTATTAAGTCAGCATGACATTATCATTTGGCACCATCCCATGTATTGGTATAGCTGCCCGCCATTAATGAAACAATGGATTGATATGGTACTGGAACATAACTGGGCTTATGGAAAAAAGGGAAAAGCATTACAGGATAAAATTATTTTTCAGGTGATTACTACTGGTGGCGACAAGGAAAATTATTGCGAAACGGGTAGTGATCGTTATAGTATTCTTGAATTATTGGAACCTTTTAACCAAACTGCAAAAGTGTGTAATATGATTTACTTACCTCCTTTTGTAGTGCACGGAACACATAATATGACCGATGAAGATTATGAAAAAAATGGTTTGATTTATGGCTATTTTCTGGACTATTTAGAGAATCATGATATAGATACGGATGAAATTTTGCAACACCATTACTTGAATGAATGGTTTGCAACAATACTGACATAATATGGATACTAATTTTTTGCTTCAGGCAATCATTTATTTAACTGCTGCCGTAATTTGCGTACCAATTGCTAAAAAATTAGGCTTGAGTTCTATTTTAGGCTATTTATTGGCGGGCATAATCATTGGTCCTTTTGTTCTTGGGTTTATAGGTCAGGAAGGTCAGGATATAATGCATTTTGCCGAATTTGGTGTAGTAATGATGCTTTTTTTAATTGGTCTTGAATTAGAACCAAGTAAGTTTTGGAAAATGCGGAAATTCATACTTGGAATGGGCTCCATGCAATTAATTGGAACGACAATAATCCTATTTCTCGGATGTCTTTTTTTTATGGACTGGAGATGGGAAACTACATTAGCGATTTCACTGGCGCTGGCATTATCTTCTACTGCTATTGTATTGCAAACCTTAAAAGAAAAAGGATTATCAAATACTTCAGTAGGACGTTCCTCATTTGCAGTTTTACTTTTCCAAGACATTGCCGTAATCCCAATTTTAGCCTTTTTACCTCTTTTGTCAACCGTAAATCTTGAGGCAACAAATGATGCGCCACAATCATTAATCACAGGTTATGCGAGCTGGTTGCAAACGGTAATCGTAATCGGAATTATTTCGACAATTTATTTTGCAGGCCGTTTTTTGTTTGTTCCTTTATTGCATATAATCGCAAAAACCAGATTACAGGAATTGTTTACTGCTTCTGCATTACTGCTCGTAGTTGGGGTTTCGTATATGATGCAATTAATTGGATTAAGTCCTGCGTTAGGTGCTTTTATGGCTGGTGTCGTATTAGCCAACTCTGAATTTCGCCATGAATTAGAAGGCGACATTGCACCATTTAAAGGATTGCTTTTGGGATTGTTTTTTCTGGGCGTAGGTGCCTCAATAAACTTCCAATTAATTATTGACAATCCATTATTTATTTTTGCTTTTGGAGCGATTCTAACATTAGTAAAATTCATAGTTCTATTTTTTACCAGTCGGTATTATAAAAAGAAATTAGACCAAAATCTACTGTTTGCATTTGGTTTGAGCCAAGCAGGAGAATTTGGTTTTGTAATTATGAGTTTCTGTATGCAATTGAATATTGTACCCAGTATTTTAGCCAATCAAATTATGGCAGTCATAGCCATGAGTATGGTTGCAACTCCTTTTCTGTTACTAATAAATGAGCGAATAATATATCCAAACACCCGAATTCAGGAAAAAGAAATAAAAAAAGACAATGATTATATTGACGAGGATAATCCTGTTATTATAGCTGGTTTTGGGCATTTTGGAAGCACAGTCGGTCGATTATTGAGAGCTAATCAAATAAAATCAACTATTCTTGATTATGATTCAGACCGAATCGATTTATTACGAAAAATGGGTTTTAAAGTCTATTATGGAGATGCAACCCGGCTAGAACTATTGAAAGCTGCCGGTTGTGAAAATGCTAAAGTTTTCATTGCCGCCATTGATAATCCAACCGTAAATCTTCAAGTCATTGAAACCTTAAAGAAGCACTTTCCAAATTTAAAAATTTTAACGCGTGCCCGAAATCGAAATGATGCCTATGAATTAATCGATCATAAAGTGGAACATATTTACAGAGAAACTTTATACAGCGCTGTGAATATGGGTGTTGATGCATTAGTAGAATTAGGACTTCGAAAATATACGGCAACCAGACAAGGGCAACAGTTTATAAAATACGATGAAATTACCACACGTAAACTTGCCGAAAAGCGCCACGATAAAATGGCATACATGATTACTATTAAGGAAGAAATTGAATTACAGGAACAGTTATTAAAGAGTGATATTTATTCCCAAGTTGCAGCAACCAATCACAGTTGGGACAGTCAACATTTAAAGAACAATCTGGCTGACTTGTCTGACTCCTCTGAATTGCAGGACTAAAGTTTAAAGCAATAAAAAAGCATAATTAAAACCCTAAAACGGAATTAATTATGCTTTTTTTTTATGATTTTAAAACTATAAATTATCTAGAATAATTAGGAGCTTCTTTCGTAATAGTTACATTATGAGGATGACTTTCGTTGATTCCGCTTGCGGTAATACGAACAAAACGACCTGTATCTTGTAAAGTAGGAATATCTTTTGAGCCACAATATCCCATTCCGGCACGAAGACCACCAATGAATTGTTGCATACTTTCGTTCAATTCTCCTTTATAAGGCACACGCCCTACAATTCCTTCCGGTACTAATTTCTTAACATCATCTTCTACATCTTGGAAATAACGGTCTTTTGAACCTTCTTGCATCGCTTCCACAGAACCCATTCCACGGTATGACTTGAATTTTCTTCCTTCGAAAATAATAGTTTCACCAGGAGATTCCATAGTACCAGCCAGTAATGAACCTAACATCACACAATCTGCACCTGCAGCAATCGCTTTAGGAATATCACCTGTGTAACGAATTCCACCATCAGCAATTACTGGAACGCCAGTACCTTTAATCGCCGCAGCAACTTCAAGTACTGCAGAAAATTGAGGAAAACCAACACCAGCAACAATACGAGTTGTACAGATAGAACCTGGTCCAATCCCTACTTTTACTCCATCTGCGCCATTTTCAACTAAATATTTAGCTGCTTCTGCAGTGGCAATATTACCAACAATAACGTCTAAGTCTGGAAATTTAGCTTTCACTAATTTCAGTACATCTACCACTCCTTTTGTATGACCGTGAGCGGTATCGATTATAACTGCATCTACTCCGGCATTAACCAAAGCTGTAGCTCTTTCAACAGCATCTGCGGTAACACCTAATGCAGCAGCAACACGTAAACGTCCGTATTTGTCTTTGTTTGCATTTGGTTTTTGAGTCAATTTAGTGATGTCTCTGAAAGTAATCAAACCCACTAATTTATAATCAGCATTTACTACTGGAAGTTTTTCAATTTTATGACCTTGCAAAACTACTTCTGCTTGTTCCAGAGAAGTACCTTCGGCAACAGTTACTAAGTTTTCACTGGTCATTACCTCAACAATAGGTCTTGAACTATTTTTTTCGAAACGCAAATCTCTATTGGTAACGATACCTTTTAATATTTGGTTTTCATCTACAATTGGAATACCTCCAATACCAAATTCTTTCATTGCACTTTTAGCATCTGCAACAGTAGAAGTCAATGGCAAAGTAACCGGATCGATAATCATTCCAGACTCCGCACGTTTTACTTTTCTAACTTTCGCAGCTTGTTGCTCGATAGTCATATTTTTATGCAAAACACCAATTCCGCCTTCTTGCGCCATAGCAATTGCCATTGCACTTTCGGTAACTGTATCCATAGCAGCAGATACAATAGGAACATTAAGTGTAATATTTCTTGAAAATTTTGATTGAATACTCACTTCGCGAGGAAGCACATTTGAGTAGTTAGGAACTAATAGAACATCATCGTAAGTTAATCCTTCACCGATAATCTTAGAGTTGTGTGCGATCATTGCAATTGTAGTTGGAGTTTAATTGCGTGCAAATATAGACAATCTTATGCAAAAAAACGAGTAAATTTTATAATAAATGATTAAATTGCATTATAGAGTTTTCTCTAATCCAACTTCTTCCGTTTTTATAATCTGTGAAATTTGATTCATTTATTTTTTGCTATGAAAGAACCGCAACAACAAATAAAAGGACTTTCAAATGATGAAGTCTTGCAATCAAGAGCAAAACATGGAGCAAATTCCATAGCGCATCAGGACAAAAACAACTTCTTCACTTCTTTAATCGAAATGGTTAAAGAACCTATGTTTTTATTGCTTTTGACCGCTACCAGTATTTATTTTATCACAGGCGATTTTGGCAACGGAATTTTTATGGCTGTTGCTATTGTAATGGTTTCTACGATATCACTTTATCAGGAATCAAAAAGCAGAAATGCAATCGAAGCTTTAAAAAAACTATCTCAACCCAAAAGTAAAGTCATTCGCAATAGCGAAATTATAGAAATCCCAAGTGAGGAAATTGTCTTGGGTGATCTCATTCAAACCGAAGAAGGAACCTTTATTCCGGCAGATGGTATCATTATCAAGTCTAATGATTTTTCTATAAATGAATCCATTCTTACCGGTGAATCGCTGGCTGTCTTTAAAAATGAAACATCTGAAAATAATCAGGTATATCTTGGAACAATTGTCACCAGCGGCTTAGCCATTTGTGAAGTAACAGCCATTGGAAACCAAACCCAATTAGGCAAAATAGGCAAAAGTCTGGAAACGATTATCGAAGAAAAAACGCCTTTGCAAATACAAATTGGGAACTTTGTAAAAAAGATGTCTTTTGTAGGACTGGCAATTTTTGGTATCGTCTGGATTATTAATTATTATAATTCCAAAGATGTTCTGGACAGTTTATTAAAAGCCTTGACCTTGGCAATGAGCATCATCCCTGAAGAAATTCCAGTGGCTTTTACCACTTTTATGGCACTTGGTGCTTGGCGCTTGATGAATATGGGAATTATTGTCAAACAAACGAAAACGGTAGAAACCTTGGGCAGTGCCACCGTAATTTGCACCGATAAAACAGGAACTATCACCGAAAACAAAATGAGTTTGGCGCAATGGTACACTTTTTCATCGAATGAAATATCTAACCCAAAGAAACAGCTTAGTAATGACGAACTCGAATTATTAACGCTTTCCATGTGGGCCAGTGAACCTATTCCGTTTGACGCTATGGAAATTGCACTGCATGAAGCGTATTCAAAATTAGAAATTCCAGATGAACGAGCCCATTTCAAATTGACACATGAATATCCATTATGCGGAAAACCTCCCATGATGACCCATATTTTTGAAAACCAAAATGGAACCAGAATTATTGCTGCCAAAGGTGCGCCCGAAGCCTTAATTGCATGCTCTAATCTATCCGAAAAAGAAACACAACAAGTACTTGCCGCAATGACAACTATGGCTCTGAAAGGGTTTCGCGTTTTAGGTGTTGGCGTAGCTGAATTTTCAGGAACAGATTATCCCGAAACGCAACAGGAATTTTCTTTTGATTTCAAAGGACTAGTCGCTTTTTATGACCCGCCAAAAGAGAATATAAAATCCGTTTTTGAAACATTTTATAAGGCAGGCATTCAAGTAAAAATAGTTACTGGTGACAATGCTGCGACAACAGCCACTATAGCCAAACAAATTGGTTTTCGAAACGTAGAAAAGACACTCAATGGAGATGAATTAATGGCGATGGACGATGCCACTTTGAAAGAAAAAGTAATGGAAACTGCTATTTTCACAAGAATGTTTCCTGAAGCCAAACTCAAAATCATAAAAGCGCTGAAAGATAACAATCAAATTGTAGCCATGACTGGCGATGGCGTAAACGACGGACCCGCATTAAAATCAGCGCACATAGGAATTGCTATGGGCAAAAAGGGAACCGAAATTGCCAAACAAGCCGCCAATCTTATCCTTATTGAGGATGATTTTTCAAAAATGATTGACGCTATTGCCATGGGCCGAAAAATATATAACAATCTAAAAAAAGCGATTCAATACATCATTTCGATTCACATTCCAATTATCATGATTGTCTTTATTCCTTTGGCTTTAGGATGGATTTATCCCAATATTTTCTCTCCGGTTCATGTCATTTTTCTGGAAATAATTATGGGACCTACCTGTTCTATAATTTATGAAAATGAACCTATGGAACGCAATTTGATGCTCCTCGAACCAAGACCATTTACCACGACCTTTTTTAAACTGAAAGAAATAACGATAAGTATTATTCAAGGGTTTGTCATCACTTTAGGACTTTTATTTGTCTACCAATATTGTGTTGCTGACAATTGCTCCGAAAGCGCCACAAGAACTGTTGTATTCCTCACTTTGATTGCTTCCAATATTTTCTTGACACTCACCAACCGCTCTTTCTACTATTCAATATTTACAACTTTACGTTATAAAAATAATTTAGTTCTAATGATTATTGGCGCAACCATTCTAATCACTGTTTTATTGCTGTTCGTTCCTTTATTTGCTCATTTTTTCGAGTTCGAAAGGGTTTCTGGGTTACAAATTTGTCTGAGTATTTTAGTGGGATTTGTCTCGGTACTTTGGATAGAAATTTACAAAGGATTTAAACGACAAAGACTCAAATAAAAACCAATATTATTTTTTACTATCCTTAAAAATAACATTAAGACCTAGCTGAAAAGACAGACTATTGGCTTTAGTGACATCCCTATATTCCAAAAGATTATCGGCAAGAATATAGAAATTAACCGGTCCAAACATACTGGACAAGCCCAATCCTATATTTTTATAGGAATAAGAATCTATGGTATAAGTTGCCTTCATTTGCAACGAATTGAAAATTTTTCTTCTGTAATAGGTCGTAAAAGCAACTAAAGGCGTTCTCGGGGTAGACATTACAAATAATTGAGCACCTACAGCACTTTTATAAATAGTTTCAGGATCATAATTAAGACAATTACAATCTTCAGAGACTTCTTCTTCGAATGAAAACTGAATGGAAGTATTGAGTTTTGTAGGTCGCCAAGTTGTATAATCAGCATACAAGGTATCTAAAGGAACGGCATCCTTAAATTCTTGATAGCCATCTTCTGCTGAATTTCCAGAGCTGAATTTGGGAATAACTCCTTCGTATTTATAAGTTCCTTTAAAAGTCAAACTTTCTACTTCATTCGTATGTTTTATAAAACCAAGATCTATCACACTTGCAGTAAATTGAATATTTTTCTTTGGATAATAAGTTAAACCGGCATCAAATCCCAAACCTAAATTTCCGCCTAGAAGGGCTCTTTTAGTAATATCTTTTACCACATTTGGATCGTAATCTTCATCATCATATTTAGCAACCCCTGATGTATTGAATTGCAAATCCGAATAAATCATTTGCTCATAAACACCTTGTGTGGAAGGAATGGTATAAATATAACCTGAATTATTCGTGGAGTTAACATTATAAATACTGGAATAAATCTTTCCTCGCGCTCCTAGAATTAATTTTTCATTTATCTTTTTATGAAATCCCAGATGAAAAACCGAAAGCATTTCTGCTTTTAGATTCAAATCGCCTAAATTGAATACTTTTCCCAAATAATCTCTATTCCCGTCCAAAACCAAAATTGCAATATCTTTAGGAACATAGCTCATAAAATCAAATTCTTGGTACATACCAAAAGAAACATAGGAATCTCCTTGCCCTCCAGCTATTTTAAAACCGCCATTAAATAATTCTATCTGTTCGTTTATGGCCATTCTGTCTTTTCTTGTAGTGGAGAATACTACATTTCGCAGTTTCACATTAAAATCGACTCCGTTATCTGCAAATAAATCATACGCCGAAAATCCACTAGAGCCTACATTTGTAGAAATACCAGACAATAAAGGAATCCCAAAATACCAATTGAACTTGACATCAGACCCAGGATTAGTCAGCAAAGACTGAGGCACTGAAGTGAAATTATATAGAATTTGTTTGTTTTGTGAAAAGCAACCTATTGTTAGAAATAGAGCAAAAATTAAAATTATTTTTCTCATTCTACTACAAAATAAGCGGTTACTCCTGAACGTAATTTTAAATTCCCTACACTGCTTTCGCTTAATGGAGGACCTGCTAACATGGTGAGCCTAAAAGTAATTTTAATTGTTCTTTTTAATAAATCCAGTGAAGCATTTTGAAATGTTTCAGTTTTAGTAACTATATTTTCTGCACCGGAGTAAGCAGGTACGATAAAATTTGAGGAATGAACTGGCTGATTATTTCTATCCAGAAAGACTAAGTCTATTCTGTAACTTCTATTTATGGTATTGTTAATTTCAAAAAAAAGATCGATTCTATTTAACTTTTCCGTGAAAAATTTTTCGCTGAACACATCGACAGTTGGGGCATCAAAAATTACGTTTTGTTCTACTCCGCCAGTTACAAACTGATTTGCCTCAACATCAAAATAAGCTAAATTTGATATAATTACAGGTTCTAACTTTATATCATTTACTTGATTGTAATCTAAATCACTTGCGCATGAAGACGAAAATAAGATTAGAATTAGTACACTTAGGATTCTATGGATGGTCCGTAGTTGCATCATATTAGTCTATTAAAAGTAAATTGGGGAACTGTATAACTAACGTATCATTCATAAACTTATTATTTTCAAGATTAGAGTTCAAGTACAATTATCATTTTTTAATTTTAATGAAACTCACCAAATAACTTAGAAGCCTCATTGTAAGCACTTTCAAAACTCATAGGACTCATGTCTGTTTTTTCTTTTTGCGAAGTAAAATAAGATAATAACTTCTCAGTAGGCATATTACCCGTTAAATCATCTGTTGCCATCGGACATCCGCCAAAACCTTGAATAGCACCATCAAAACGACGACAACCCGCTTTATAAGCCGCATCAATTTTCTCAAACCATTTATCAGGTGTGGTATGAAGATGCGCACCAAATTCTATTTTGGGATATTTCGGAATTAGATTCGAAAACAAATACGAAATCACATCTGGTGTTGAACTTCCTACCGTATCCGAAAGTGACAAGATTTTAACTCCCATTAATGCTAATTTCTCAGTCCATTCGCCTACAATTTCAACGCTCCAAGGATCACCGTAAGGATTACCAAATCCCATAGAAAGATAGGCTACTACTTCCTTATTTGTCCTGTCGGCAATTTCAAGGATTTCATTTAATGTAATTAACGATTCGGCAATCGTTTTATGGGTATTCCGCATTTGGAAATTCTCAGAAATCGAAAATGGGAATCCTAAATACTGTATTTCGGGATGATTTGAAGCCAGAGTTGCTCCTTGCGTATTGGCAATAATTGCCAATAATTTGCTTTTGGTTTGAGATAAATCCAGTTGTGCCAATACCTCTGCTGTATCTTGCATTTGCGGAATCGCTTTAGGCGAAACAAAGCTTCCAAAATCTATGGTATCAAAACCTACACGTAACAAAGACTGGATGTAAGTCACTTTTCTTGCCGTAGGAATAAAAGGCTTTATGCCTTGCATGGCATCACGTGGACATTCTATAATTTTTATTGGCTCCATAGAAAGCCAAAGATAGAAAAACAATTAAGAATTTTAAATTCTGCGTTTCAAATTTTCTAAAATTGACATTATTACATATTTCGGTAATAAATTAAAATATTACGCAATTTGGTAATATTTTGATATTAAACTTTTAGAATTGAACTTGATTTTTAAATTATAATTGAATTATCATACGTTTAATCAAAGGAGACATTATTAACTCTTGAAAAGTACCTTCAAAAATAAAATATTACAATCTTTCTAAAATCTTTTTGTTTATGGCTTTCACCAAAGCCGGACCTTCATAAATAAAACCAGTGTACAACTGAACTAAACTTGCTCCTGCATCTAATTTTTCTATTGCATCTTCCGCAGAATGAATTCCTCCTACTCCAATAATTGGGAAGGCTTTATTGCTTTTTTGAGATAAAAAACGGATGACTTCAGTAGAACGATGCGTTAATGGTTTTCCAGACAAACCGCCCATTTCTGTTTTATTCTCGGATTGTAATCCTTCACGAGAAATGGTAGTATTTGTGGCAATAACGCCCGCAATTTTAGTTTCTTTGATAATATCAATAATATCAAGCAACTGTTCATCTGTCAAATCCGGAGCGATTTTTAAGAGGATTGGTTTTTGTTTTGGCTTAGCCAAATTCTTATTTTGAAGTGTTTGCAGTAATTGTGTCAATGGCTCTTTGTCTTGTAACGCTCGAAGATTTGGCGTGTTTGGGGAACTTACATTTACCACAAAATAGTCCACATAATCATATAAAGCATCAAAACAGATTTCATAATCCAAAGTGGCTTCTTCGTTTGGTGTCAATTTATTTTTACCAATATTCCCCCTATTAAAACGCCTTTATTTTGTTTCAAACGTTCCACCGCTTCTTGAACACCGCCGTTATTGAAACCCATTCTATTAATGATTGCGCTATCTTCTTTCAGACGAAACAATCTTTTTTTAGGATTTCCTTCCTGACCTTTTGGAGTTAGCGTTCCTATTTCAATAAAACCAAAACCAAAATTGGACAATTCTTTATATAGCTTGGCATCTTTATCAAACCCAGCAGCAAGTCCAACTGGATTTCTAAATTTTAAACCAAAAACTTCAGTTTCTAATCTTGAATCTTTTACTTCATAAAGCAATCTAAAAAGGCTAGTAAAACCTGGAATTTTGGACAAAAATCGAATTAATGAAAAAGTAAAATAATGAACTTTTTCCGGATCAAACAAAAATAGAAATGGACGAATGAGTAATTTATACATGGTTGTAGTGTTGTTGGTGCAAAAATAGAACTATCTAATCGATAATTAAATATTTCGAAAAAAAATTATACAGCAACATTTGATTTGGCTTCAGCCAAAGAAGAAATAGTTAAAATAAACAGTAGTTAAATAAAGCACAAAAACTTTACACCAATAAAAAACAAACAACTGACTACTAGCAATTTAAAATTAAAAAATATTGACTCAACATCCTCAACACAAAATAAGAAATGATTTTTTCAATGATTTTTCTTATCTTGTAATAAATAAATTAGTGTTGAACATCAATTTTCATCAACTTAAAACACATAGCCATGAATATAAAATTATTTCTCACTGTAGTATTGCTTTCTAGTTTTCAACTTTTCTTTGCTCAAGAAACTAAATCTGACACGATAAAGTTAGCCACAAAAACTACGATTACTACGGTTACAACAATCAAAGATACGATAAAAGTTGCTCCAGAAGTAGCAGCAAAATTAGCAACGACTGCCGAAAAAGAAGCATTAAAAAAAGAAGCTAAAGTACTCAAGGACAAAATGAAATTGGAGAAAAAAGCGCTAAGAGAAGCTAATAAAATTGAAAAAGAGCAGAAAGATTTTGAAAAAAAACAAAAAGCTTTTGATAAACGACAAGACAAAATTCTTTCGAGTGAAAAATCAATTAGTAAGATAAAAACAAAAATCTCAGATGAGGAAAGATATTTAATAAAACTCAAAGAAAAATTTGAACAGAGAAAATCAAAAGGAAAGCTTAGTTCTACTGAAATTGAAAAAGAAAATATCAAAATCAGTAAGCGACAAATAAAAATAAATAAGCTGGAAGGAGATTTAGATAAAGCAGAAGAAAAACTGCATAAAATGAGAGATTAATTTGAACCACCTTCGGGTGGTTTTTTTATGTAAAAAAGTTGATTTTTACCGAAAAATAGCATTGTTTATTGCTGTTTATACAATGCAATTATTATTTTTAATTTGCAAGATTTAGTTGCTCATTAACTTCAAAAAGCTCCTGAAAAAATGTTTATATTTGCATTAAAACAAATTTAAAATGCAACATATAATTGACCGTTTCATCAGTTACGTAACTATTGATACTGAATCTGACCACAAATCAGAAAGTACGCCAAGTACAGCAAAACAATGGGATTTAGCCAATAAACTGGTTGAAGAACTTAAAACAATTGGATTGCAGGACGTAACAATTGATGAAAAAGCATATATTATGGCTACTTTGCCAAGTAATGTAAATCATGAAGTTCCTGTAATTGGATTTATTTCTCATTTTGACACTTCCCCTGATTTTACCGGAGCCAATGTAAAACCTCAAATTGTATCGAACTATGATGGTAAAGACATTGTATTAAATGCAGATAAAAACATTGTGTTATCACCAAGTTATTTCAAAGATTTATTGCTTTACAAAGGGCAAACTTTAATAACTACTGACGGAACAACACTTTTAGGCGCTGATGATAAAGCCGGAATTACCGAGATTGTTACTGCAATGGAATTCCTTGTTAACAATCCTGAAATCAAACACGGAAAAATCAGAATTGGTTTTACTCCAGACGAAGAAATTGGTCGTGGTGCGCATCATTTTGATGTAGAGAAATTTGGAGCGGATTGGGCGTACACAATGGACGGAAGTCAAATAGGCGAATTAGAATATGAAAATTTTAATGCGGCTGGCGCCAAAATCACTTTCAAAGGAAAAAGTGTGCATCCCGGTTATGCCAAAGGAAAAATGATCAATTCTATGTTGATTGCCAATGCTTTTATCAATGAACTTCCAGCAGGAGAAACTCCTGAAGAAACTAAAGGTTATGAAGGTTTCTTTCACGTACATCATCTGAATGGAAGTATTGAAGAAACCGTATTGGAATTAATCATTCGCGACCACAACAAGAAAAAATTCGAAAAACGCAAAGAACTAATCGAGAAAATTGCTCGAAAAATCAATAAGAAATTTGCAAAACAATTTGGTGAAGACATCGTTATCACTGAGATTAAAGATCAATATTACAATATGAAAGAAAAGGTTTTACCTGTGAAACATATTGTGGATATTGCTGAAAAAGCAATGAAAGAAATAGGAATTAAACCGCTTATAAAACCTATTCGTGGTGGAACTGATGGTTCTCAATTATCCTATAAAGGATTGCCTTGCCCAAATATCTTTGCCGGCGGACACAATTTTCATGGAAAATACGAATATGTTCCAGTAGAAAGTATGCAAAAAGCAGTTGAAGTAATTGTAAAAATTGCTGAATTGACAGCTACAGAAGATTCTTCTAAAAAATAATCTATTTGGAACCTTCAAAAACGACTCATATCTGGGATAGAAATAACAGTTGGTCAGAAGAATTAGAACTTCTAAAATCAGTTATTGTCAAAACGGAACTCGTGGAAACAACCAAATGGGGCGGTATTGTTTATGTTTTGAATGGTAAAAACGTACTCGGAATTGGAGGATTCAAAAATTACTTTGCGATTTGGTTTTTCAATGGTGTTTTATTGCATGATAAAAAAAAGGTTTTGGTTAATGCGCAAGAAGGCGTTACCAAATCATTGCGACAATGGCGATTTTCATCAAAAGAAGAAGTCAATGAAGCAGCAGTTTTAGATTACATTCATGAAGCGATTGCCAATGAAAAACAAGGAAAGAATAGTAAACCACAGAAAAAAGAACCTATCGTTTCTGAACTTCTTCAAAAGGAATTAGATGCAGATGCCAATTTAGCAGATGCTTTTCTAAAATTCTCTCCTTACAAACAATATGAATTTTTAGAATATATTGAAACTGCAAAACGAGAAGAAACCAAACGTTCCCGGATTGAAAAAATCAAACCGATGATAAAAGAAAATATTGGTTTGAATGATAAATACCGATAAAATGAAGTCCCAATTCTGAAACTCAGAGTTGGGACTTTTTTTTTGTTCAAAATCATATTAGAATAGCTCTTTGTTCTCCCATAATCTTTTACACAATCTCTTTCTTAAAAAAAGAAAACACTTCCTTCCTAGGTTACTATTTGTTGTAAAACAGAATAAATTAGCTAAATCGTTCTGAAAAACTTAACATTGACCAGTCTATTAAATCACTATATTTACTTACAACCACGTAACAATTTAGTAACACCAGAATAACTATTCGTTTAATTGCATAAAAACTAATACTATAAATTATGATACCAAAGAAAGAAGCGGAAACTGATCCAGTATCTCCGGCAAAACCTGAAATTGTTAAGCCAGTTAGAGCTCGAAGAACAAAAGTTGTTAAACCTGAAGTGGAACCCGCTGAAATTATAGTTCCTGTAATTGAAGAAATCATAACAGAAACTATAGAAATTTCGACTATTGATCTAGAAGACAATGATGATAGTGACGTTTCAAATCAGAAAAAAAGTAAAAACAAGATTAAAACCAAAGTAAAGATGAAAGATAAAGACAAGAAAAAGGCTAAAAAAGCCGACGCAAAAGAGAAAGCTAAGCAAAAAGCGAAAGCAAAAGCCAAAAAGGCAAAAAAAGCCAAAAAGGATAAAGCCAAGAAAGCAAAAGTTAAAGCCAAGATAAAAGCTAAAAAAGCCAAAGCAAAATCAAAAAAAGCGAAGAAGAATAAAAAGAATAAAAAATAAGGATATTTTTTATCCAAAAAAAAGTCCCAATCCGAATAATCGGTTGGGACTTTTTTAATTCATTAAAATGAGAATTATTTTTTGTTCAATACTGCACTCATTTCCATAGAAATAGCAGAACGCTCCATTTTCAATTTTCCTGACATCGTTTCAACAACAACAGTTGTATCCGCTAACTCAGAAACTTTTCCGTGAAGACCACTTTTTGTGATGATTTTATCACCCACTTTCAAGCTGCTTTCGAATTCTTTTTCATTTTTCGCTCTTTTCTGTTGTGGTCTGATCATGAAGAAATAGATCACCACAAACATTAATAAAAACGGTGCAAATTGAGTTAATTGTTCCATAATTTAAATTCTTTTTTTATTAGTTAATTATTACATTAAACCACGACCAGCTTTAATGATTCTTTTGCTGGCTTCCAGTTCTTTTACTAAATTGTCTAAAATTCCGTTGATAAAAATACTACTTTTTGGCGTAGAATATTCTTTGGCAACTTCTAAATATTCGTTAAGAGTTACTTTTACTGGTATCGATGGGAATTTCAAAAATTCACAGATTGCCATTTTAAGAATAATGGTGTCAATTTCGGCAATTCTTTCAGTATCCCAATTTGGGGTTTTATCAAGGTATTCTTTGGCTAATTCCGTTTCGTTTAAGACTGTTTTTCTGAACAAATCTTTAACAAAATCCTTATCCTCATTGTCTTTATACAATTTTGGAACTCTGAAATTATCATCTTCACCAGATTTAATGGCTTTCAATTGCTTGATAATATGCGTATTCACTAATGGAATATCATCAACCCAAGTTAACTTATCATCCTCTAAATACTCGTATAATTTCTCGTTTGGAACAATTACATCCATGAATAAATCAACGATAAATTGCCTGTCTTCTTCAAATGTATTTACTGAATTACTCATGTAATCCGCATACAATTTACTAGCTTTTACATCATTCAAAAGCAGTAAAATATAATCGTCGTTTAAAGACCAATTATTGATTTTACGGTTTTCCAGCGCAATACTTAATGAATTGTTTTCGGCAAGGATTTGAAAGATTCTGTTTTTGATGAACTTTTCGTTGGGTTTACGTTCCTCAGGAGTTGCAAGATGTTTCAAACTAGATTTATGTAAAAAGACAGTCTCTGTTTTACAAATTTCAATCAGGGAAGAAAGCATTATAAGGTATAAATCTTGAATATTGTCGATACTGTAAAAAAGGAATTTTTCTTCTTTTTCCAGATTATCTGAACCGCTTTGATGCATCGCATAAATGGATTGCATTACTTTAACGCGAATGTGTCTTCTATTTACCACCTTGTAAGAACTTTTATTAATTAGTCTGCAAAAATAAGTATTTCATTTTTTAAAATAAAATATATAATCGCTTATTTTAAAGTTTTCAATCAGCAGCATTCAGTGAACGGTAATAAATTGCTCACTGAATACTGATAACTGAGTACTATTTTTTACTTTTTACTGTTTTCTATTTTTCTTTGATTGATGCGATTTTGAGCAATAGTCAAAGCAGCATGATGCGTTGTCATCTTGTTAGCAATGGCAAAATCAAATATTTCTAATGTAGTGTTATAGATATTTTCTGTTTTACGCATAATCTCCGCTTTGTCATAATGTGCTAATTCAGCATACACATTGATAATTCCACCTGCATTAATCAAGAAATCCGGAGCATAAAGAATGCCTCTTTCCTGTAGAATTGCACCATGAACATTCTCATCAGCTAATTGATTATTAGCAGCACCAGCAATAACTTTTGCTTTGATTTTATAAACTGTATTGTCATTTAACGTTGCTCCCATCGCACAAGGCGCATAAATATCAACATCTGCACTGTACAAATCTTCTCCTCTGAAAATTTCTGCATTGTATTTCGCTCCCACTTCATACAATCTATCTTCGTTGATATCCGAAATGGTTACTATTGCTCCTTCTTTTGTCAAATAATCAACTAAAGTTTCGCCAACGTGACCAATTCCTTGAACCAAAACTTTCTTGCCACTCAAAACATCAGAACCAAATTGTTGTTTTGCAGCCGCTTTCATACCTAAATACACACCGTAAGCTGTAACAGGTGATGGATTTCCAGAACCACCTCTTGATTCAGAAATTCCGGTAACATAAGGCGTTACATCTCTAACGATATCCATATCTGCGGTTTCCATTCCTACATCTTCAGCCGTAATATATCTTCCGCTTAAAGAATGTACAAATTCACCAAACTTACGCATCAACTCAGGAGTTTTTTGCGTTTTAGCATCTCCAATAATCACTGCTTTTCCTCCACCAATATTCAGTCCTGTAATCGCTGCCTTATAAGTCATACCGCGAGAAAGACGCAATACATCGTTCAATGCTTCCCATTCATTTGCATAATTATACATTCGAGTACCACCTAAAGCTGGTCCCATAACCGAATTATGAATACCAATAATTGCTTTTAAACCTGTATCTTTGTCGTTGCAAAATACAATTTGTTCGTGATCATCAAATGATAATTGACCAAAAACGGGATCCATTTTTTGAAGTTCCTTTCCAGTTGTGAAAGCTGCATTCATAGTGTAAGTTTTTATAGTGATAAATTACGAATTCGTCAAAAAGACAATCCAAATTTAAACAAAAAATGAATATGTATTGATTTTTTGTTTAAAAATTATCAAATCAATAATTTAACTCGCTAGCAATTCAACACTGAAATTATTAAAAAATACAATTATTTTAAAAAATAAAATCATTTCAACATAGAATATCTTAAAAAATGAAAGAATTACGTTATTTAAATAAATATTTCGTCAAATACAAATACAGCTTCTTACTGGGAATTATTTTTACCATTATCGCACAAATATTCATGCTTTTTACACCCAAGTTGATTAGCAAATCATTCAAGGTCATTGAGGCTTTCGCCAAAGATAAAGCCGTAGCCAAATCAGTTATTCACGAAGAATTAATATCGAATATCCTATTGATTATTGCTACTACAATTATTGCTGGATTTCTTACTTTCTTAATGAGACAAACTTTAATTGTGATGTCACGCCACATAGAATTTGATTTAAAAAACGAAGTATTCCGTCAATATGAGAATCTTTCGCAGAACTTCTACAAGCAAAATCGAACTGGAGATTTAATGAACCGAATCAGTGAGGACGTTTCTAAGGTAAGAATGTACGTTGGGCCAGCAGTAATGTATACCATAAATACCGTCATACGTTTTGCAATAGTCATTGTCTATATGTATAATGTATCGCCGATACTGACCTTATACACATTGCTTCCTTTACCAATTTTATCATACGCTATTTTCAAACTGAGTTCCGAAATCAATGTGAGAAGCACGATTTTTCAACAATATTTATCTAAAGTTTCCAGTTTTTCACAAGAAATATTTTCTGGAATCCGAGTGATAAAAGCCTATTCATTAGAAAACCAACATCAAAATAATATGGTGAATTTAGCCAATGAAAGCAAAAGTAAAAGCTTGAATTTGGCCAAAGTGCAATCCTTATTTGGACCGTTAATGTTGGCACTGATAGGAATCAGTAACTTAGTCGTAATTTATTTTGGTGGTTTAATGTACATCAACGGCTCTATAAAAAGCATTGGAACAATTGCCGAATTTATTTTATACGTCAATATGCTTACTTGGCCTGTAGCATCTTTAGGTTGGGTTTCTTCTATGGTTCAAGAGGCCGAAGCTTCTCAAAAAAGGCTGAATGAATTCCTTAAAATCGAACCGGAGATAAAAAATAAAAATCTGAATAAATCAGTGATTGAAGGTTCTATTTCTTTCGAAAATGTAAGCTATACTTACGAAGACACTAATATCAAAGCGTTGCAAAACATTTCTTTCACCGTAAAAAAAGGAGAAACTTTAGCTATTCTAGGTAAAACAGGCTCCGGAAAATCTACTATTTTATCCTTAATTTCCAGAATGTATGATGTAACAGATGGAAAAATAACCATTGACGGAAGCGAAATAAGCACCGTTAATCTTTTTGATTTACGAAACAGCATTGGTATCGTTCCGCAAGATGCGTTCTTATTTTCAGACAGTATCAAGAATAATATCATGTTTGGCAAAGAGAATGCGACTATTCAAGAAGTGGAATCAGCCGCTAAAAGTGCCGTTGTCCATGACAATATTATGGGCTTTAATAAACAATACGAAACCATTCTTGGCGAAAGAGGAATTACACTTTCCGGAGGTCAAAAACAAAGGGTCTCTATTGCAAGAGCAATTATTAAGAATCCCCCTATTTTACTTTTTGACGATTGTTTATCTGCAGTAGATACCGAAACTGAAGAAACTATATTAAACAACTTGTATGAAATTTGCAAAGACAAAACAACTATAATTGTAAGCCATCGTGTCTCATCTGCTAAAAATGCCGATAGAATAATCATCATCGAAAAGGGTGAAATTATACAACAAGGTTCTCATAATCAATTGATAAATCAAGAAGGCTATTATGCCGCTTTGTATTTGAAACAACTTTCAGAAAAAGAAATGCTATAATTGTTGGATAATACATATATTTTTTAGATTTTTGGATACTACTTAACAACCATAAATTGATAGAAAGGATTATGAGAGAACATGACATGTTAGAAAAAGAAGAGATATTTTCTAAAGTTTTAAGAGCTGGAAGAAGAACTTATTTCTTTGATGTGAGAGCGACAAAAGCAGATGATTATTACATTACCATTACCGAAAGCAAAAAATTCACTGAAGAAGATGGATCATTCCATTTCAAAAAACATAAAATCTATTTATACAAAGAAGATTTTGCTGCTTTTGCAGAGATTCTTGGCGAAATGACTTCTTATGTTTTGAACCACAAAGGCGAAGAAGTAATTTCAGAAAGACACCAAAAAGATTTCAAAAAAGAATATGCATCTGAGAAATCAGATGATGAAATTATACCACAAACATCAACGTTCACTGATATTGAATTTGATGATATTTAATTTTTAGTTCCCTACTTACAAAAGTAAAAAGTCCAAAAGTCATTTGATTTTTGGACTTTTTTTGTACATTTAAAAAATAAATGATGCCAAATGAAAAACGTTTCTCTTTTTGTATTGCTATTCTTTTTCGGGTTTACTATATCAGCTCAAGAACTAGAATATACAACACAAACCAATCTTCCTTATTACACAGAAGCCATCAATAAATCAGATGCATACATAAAAGAACGATGTGTACTAGATGTCTATTACCCAAAAAATAGTCCGGGATTTGCAACCGTGATTTGGTTTCATGGCGGTGGATTAACCGGTGGAAACAAAGAACTTCCTGAAGGACTAAAAAACCAAGGAATAGCAGTTATTTCAGTCAATTATCGCTTGGGTCCAAAAGTAAGTGCCCCAAAATATATTGAGGATGCGGTCGCTGCTGTAGCTTGGGTTTTTAAAAATATCCCTGCATTTGGTGGAGACGAATCTTTGATTTTTGTATCCGGTCATTCTGCAGGTGGATATCTGGCAAGCATGGTAGGTTTAGATAAAAAATGGCTGAACACTCAGGGAATCGATGCCAATAAAATAGCGGGTCTTATTCCTCTTAGCGGACAGGCAATTACTCATTTTTTAGTTCGAAAAGAACGCGGTATTGCAGATACGCAGCCGGTAATAGATGATTTAGCACCACTTTTTCACGTTCGTGCAGATGCTCCTACTCTATTACTAATAACCGGAGATCGTGAATTAGAAATGTTAGGCCGTTATGAAGAAAACGCTTATTTAATGCGCATGATGAAAATTGCTGGACACAAAAACACGAAACTATATGAATTAGACGGATTTGGTCACAACATGACAGAACCCGCTTTTCCTTTATTGCTTAATGAAGTCCGAAGAATTACTAAGGAAAAGAAACACTAAAACAAATGACAGAACCAATCGTAAGTGTCGCATGGCTTCAAGCTAATCTTAAAAATCCAAATGTAATAATCCTCGATGCCAGTTTAAAAGAGAATCAATCCAATTTAAAAACTGGCTTAGAAAATATCCAAATTAAAGGTGCCCGATTTTTTGACATAAAGAACACCTTCAGTGATACTGCCAACCCATTACCCAATACACTTCAGAGTCCCAAACAGTTTGAAACAGAAGCTAAAAAACTAGGAATCAATAAGAAAAGTACAATAGTAGTCTATGACAACTTGGGTATTTATTCGAGTCCAAGAGCTTGGTGGCTGTTTAAAATAATGGGGCATCAAAATGTTGCTGTTTTAGATGGCGGGTTGCCCGAATGGGTAAAAGAAGGTTATTCTGTTGAAGAAATACCAGAAAATCCAATCTATGCCCTTGGAGATTTTGAAGCCAAATTTATCCCAGAATTAGTAAAAAGTAAAGAACAAATTCTAGAAAACATACAAACCAAAGATGCTATTTTGATTGATGCACGTGCAGAAAACCGATTCAAAGGAATTGGCGATGAGCCCAGACCTGGATTACGAAGCGGTCATATTCCCGGTTCTATAAATATTCCGTATACACAGCTTTTACAAAATGGAAAATTTTTACCAAAAGAAGAATTAGTTACTATCCTAAAAACTGACGATAAACCTCTAATATTCACTTGCGGTTCCGGAGTTACAGCCTGTATTGATTTAATAGCCTACGAATTGATTGGTAAAAATCCGAAATCAGTCTATGATGGTTCTTGGACAGAATGGGGACAACTGGAGAATCTTCCAATAGAGAAATAGCCTAATTTATTTTAAATATGGAACCAAAATTATTAATTCTAACAGGACTTGGAGATTCAGGAGAGAATCATTGGCAAAGTTATTGGCTGCGAAAATTTGACAACTCAACTAAGCTTATTCAGGACAATTGGGAGGAACCTCAACTTAATAACTGGCTTGAAAATCTCAATGAAACAATCCGAAAATTAGACACTCCAACTGTTTTAATAGCGCATAGTCTAGCGGTTTCAATGGTCGTGCATTGGGCTTCCGCCAATAGTAATCAGAATATAATAGGCGCTTTGCTCGTTGCTCCTGCCGATGTTGATTCGGCTGAACATACACCTGAGGTAACTTGGAACTTTTCTCCTATACCAAAATTAAAACTTAATTTCCCTTCGATAGTCATCAGCAGCGAAAACGACCCTTATATTTCAATCGAAAGAGCCGAGTATTTAGCCCAAAAATGGGGCAGTGATTTTATCAACGTAGGTCAAAAAGGACACATAAATTCTGAATCAAATTTAGAATATTGGGAAGAAGGACAGTTGATTTTGCAACAGTTACTAAATAAAACGAATTCCTAGTTTACCCAATTCGCAATCCATTTTCTATTTTAAAATCAGGAGCCAGCAAAATCACATCCCCTTCATCTCCTACTGCTCCCAACACCAAGCACTCGCTCATAAATTTTCCGATTTGTTTTTTAGGAAAATTGACTACAGCAACCATTTGTCTGTTGAGTAAATCTTCTTTTTGATAACGTTTCGTTATTTGTGCAGATGTTTTTCGGATTCCAATTTCAGAACCAAAATCAATCGTCAATTGGTACGCTGGCTTTCGGGCTTCAGGAAAATCATTAACTTCCAGAATAGTTCCTACACGCATTTCTACTCTTTCAAATTCAGACCAAGTTAGTTCCATAGATTTTATTTAGTGTTACATTTAACAATTTTAAAAAACTAAATTAAGGTTTTTAAAAATAATAAAACAGCCTTAACTTAAAAAAACAAAGATTTTAAGGACACAAATAAGTTACTCAAAGAAAGTGTCACTGCTGAATTTTATTTAAAATTTGAACTTTTAGGAGTGATTGTAAAATAATTTTAATACTTCAAAAGTCAAAAAAACCTTAAAAAACAATACACCAATTTATTCGTAAAAAAACATCGAAAACTCTATTTTACTCGGCAAAAAAAATCCCAAAACTTTCGTTTCGGGATTTTTTAATTTTATATGAATCGTTTAAACTATTTAACGTCCATTAATTCTACGTCAAAAATCAAAGTAGCATTTGGTGGAATTGCTCCTCCAGCACCACGAGATCCGTAACCTAAATGAGCCGGAATCACAAAACGTGCTTTGTCACCTACGCGTAACAAGGCAATACCTTCGTCCCAACCTTCAATAACGTTTCCTCTTCCTAATGGAAATTCAATTGGTTTTTTACGAGGATATGAACTGTCAAAAACTTTTCCGTCAGGAAGTTGCCCTGTATAATGTACAGAAACTGTTTTTCCGTTCTCTGCTTTTTTACCTTCACCTCTTTGGATGAATTGGTAACGCAAACCGCTTTCTGTTTTTTCAAAACCAGCAGCCAATTTTTCCATAGCCGCTTCAGCATCTGCTCTTAAAGCTGCATCACGCTTGTTACGAGCTCCTTTGAAAGTGATAAAAGCTTCGATTGCATTCCAACTTTTAGCTTCTTCTCCTACTCTAACAATCTCTAAAGACTCTAAAACATCACCTTGAGCAACAGCATCAACAACATCTTGACCTTCTACCACGTGTCCAAAAACAGTATGTTTGTTATCCAACCATTCTGTTGGGATGTGTGTAATGTAGAATTGAGAACCGTTTGTTCCAGGCCCTGAATTAGCCATTGCCAAAACTCCCGGACGATCGTGTTTCAAACTTGGATGAAACTCATCATCAAATTTATACCCTGGATCTCCAGTTCCTGTTCCTTGTGGACAACCACCTTGAATCATGAAATCAGGAATTACTCTGTGGAATTTTAATCCGTCATAAAATTTAACCCCTTGTGGTTTTACTTTATTTTCTAAATTTCCTTCTGCCAATCCTACGAAATTCCCCACTGTACCAGGAGTCAAATCGTGTGTTAGTTTTACTAAAATAGCACCTTTAGAGGTGTTGAATTTAGCATATATTCCGTTTTCCATGTTTTTTAATTTTTATTGAAGGGCAAATTTACGAAATTAATTTTAAAAAGGGAATTGGGAGATTCGTTGATTTGACTATTTGAAAGTTTGCAAATTATTTAGACTTTTTCAGATAATTATAATCTTTTCCGCTACGCAAATTCGGCTCTTTAAATCTCATAATTCCACTACATCCTAGCCCAGATTGAAACAACATCCTTTTCTTGCTTTCTTTAAGCAAGGAAAGATAGCGTGTAAAGCTGGAAATAGCTCCTAAAAAAATGACATCCTTACGAATGTCATTTAGTTATTTATATCAAAATTTTATTATTTCACCAGTAAACCCGCGTTTCTCAAATACGGTTCTATTTGCATGTCATGCCCAATAAAATCCTTGAAGGCTTTGTTTAAATCGACACTATTACCCACCGATAAAATGTATTTCCTGAAACGCTCACAATTGGCTCTTGTCATACCACCATTGGCCTGCATCCAATCGAAAGCATTATAATCCAATGTTTTTGACCAAGTATACGCATAATATCCTGCTGAATATCCTCCACCCCAAATATGGGCAAAATAAGGCGTGTGGTATCTTGTTGGAACTTCATTTACCAACAAACCGAATTTTTGCAATGCTTCTTTTTCGAAAACTAAAGTCGGTTTGAAATCCGATTCTTTTTCGACACTATGCCAAGCCATATCTAGCGTTGCCGCTGCTAAAAGCTCCGTTACTACGTATCCTTTATTAAAGGTATCGGCTTTTTTAATTTTATCAATTAACTCTTGAGGAATGGCTTGTTTGGTTTGATAATGTATCGCATAGTTTTTTAAAACCAAAGGATCCAATGCCGCATGCTCATTGATTTGGGAAGGAAACTCTACATAATCACGCGGTACAGATGTCCCTGAAAGCGTTACATACTGCTGGTTTGCAAACAATCCGTGTAAAGTATGTCCGAACTCATGAAACAGTGTAGTTACATCATCAAAACTAATCAAGGATGGATTTCCTCCGGCTGGTTTTGAGAAATTATATACATTGACAATAACTGGTTTTTGTTTTAAATAATGTGACTGATTCACAAAATTACTCATCCAAGCACCACCGTTTTTATTGTCTCTGGTGTAAAAATCTAAATAATATATTGCAATTGATTTTCCGTCATTATCATATACTTCATACACTTTTACATCTGGATGATAGACCGGCAAATCATTCCTTTCTTTAAACGTGATGCCATACATTTGTTGTGCTGCGAAAAATACTCCTTTTTCTAAAACAGTACCAATTTCGAAATACGGTTTTATTTGGCTTTCATCTAAATCATATTTTGCTTTACGCACTTGCTCTGAATAAAAGTTCCAATCCCAAGGCTCTAATTTAAATCCTCCGTTTTGTGAATCAATCAGGTCTTGAATTTCTTTGGCTTCTACTTTTGCTTTTACAACTGCCGGACCTGCAATTTTTGCCAATAAATCCATCGCTGGTGCTGGTGATTGCGCCATTTGATCTTGTAATTTCCATTCGGCGAAACTTTTCTTACCCATTAAATTTGCTTTTTGCAAACGCAATCTTGCCATTCGTTCTATTACTTCACGAGTATCACCATCATCATTTTTTTCGGCACGATTCCATGATGCTTTGAATATCTTTTCTCTTGTGGCTCTGTTAGTAAGACTTTGCAATAATGGTTGCTGTGTCGTGTTTAACAACCCTATTAAATACTTTCCGTCTTGCCCCGCTTCTGTAGCTTTTGCTTTTGCAGCAGCGATTTCATCAGCACTTAAACCCGCTAAATCATTTACATTGTCAAATAAAATGGCTCCGTTTTTTCGGGCAATCAATAATTTATTTCCAAAGAGCGTGCTCAAACTCGCTAACTCTTCATTGATTTTTTTCATTTTATCTTTATCCGTAGCTGATAAATTTGCTCCGGCTAATTCAAATTGTTGCAAATAATACTGTGTTAATTTTTTATCTTCTCCTTTTAAAGCTGCAATATTCAATGCCTTGAAGCGATTGTACAGCTTACTGTTCAAATAAATTTTATCATTATGAGCCGAAAAAATTGGAGCGTATTCCTCATCAATCGCTTGTAATGTCGGGTTAGTATTAGACCCCGTTAAATTATAAAAAACACCTGTTGCTCTCCCTAAATCCACACCACTGGTTTCTAATGCCAATACTGTATTTTGAAAAGTTGGTTTCGCCGGATTGTTTGCAATCTTTTCAATTTCTTGATCATGAATTTTCAAACCGTATTCAAAAGCAGGTTTAAAATGTTCGTCTTTGATTAAATCAAAAGTCGGTGCTTGATACTGCAACGTACTTTTTTGTAAAAGAGGATTTGTCATCTTAACAGATTTGTTTTGTGCATAGAGTGTTTCAGTTTGTAAAGAAGCGACTAAAAACAAGGAACTAGCAACAATTATTTTCGAAAAAATTTGCATAATTAAGTGGTTTATTTTTAAGACATAAAAGTAGTTGAAAAAAGCATAGTATGAAATAGTGCACTAAAGAATTAATCCCTGTTAAAAGCATCATTAGTTCAGCAAAAAGCTAAAATAGTGCCTAAAAAAGTTTAATCATTGATTTGGTTATTTGAAAACCTCTGCAACTTTGTACCTTTGCACCTTTCAAACTAAGATTCAAAATTATGCGCATCGATATTGTTACCGTCCTCCCAGAATTATTGCGAAGTCCGTTTGAGGCTTCAATCATGAAACGCGCTATTGACAAAGGTTTAGTAGAGGTTCATTTTCATAACTTACGGGATTACACCACAAACAGACAAAAAAGTGTAGATGATTATCCCTATGGCGGTGGTGCTGGAATGGTCATGACGGTGCAGCCTATTGATGCCTGTATTACACATTTGAAAAGTGAAAGAACCTACGACGAGATCATTTATATGTCGCCGGACGGGGAAACCCTGAACCAGAAAATGGCGAATACGATGTCAATGTACGAAAATATCATTATCCTTTGCGGACATTATAAAGGTGTGGACCAACGCGTACGCGATCATTTTATTACCAAAGAAATATCAATAGGTGATTATGTATTGAGCGGAGGTGAATTAGGAGCTTTGGTATTATCGGATGCATTAATCCGATTGATTCCTGGAGTTTTGAGTGACGAAACCTCAGCATTGACCGATAGTTTTCAGGATGGATTATTGTCAGGACCTATATATACAAGACCAGCCGATTACAATGGATGGAAAGTTCCAGAGGTTTTGACCAGTGGTAATTTTGCCAAAATTGATAAATGGCGTGAAGATATGGCGTACGAACATACAAAGAACAGACGACCGGATTTACTGGAGGAGTAAAAATTTGTTTAAAGTTTTAGGTTTAAAGTTGGTATTCAAGAACTTCTAAACTTTAAACAAGAAAAACTTTAAACTTTAAACTTTTTTATTTACTTTTGCACCCACATTAGTTCAACCTCTGGCGAGATCCGTGAATGTTGATTTAATACAAACCATAATTAAAAAAATTATCATGGCAGATTTAATGAAATTCGTTCAAGACGAATTCGTAACAAGAAAAGAATTCCCAGTTTTTGCAGCTGGAGACACTATTACCGTTTACTACGAAATTAGAGAGGGTGAAAAAACTAGAACTCAGTTTTTCAAAGGAGTTGTTATTCAAAGAAGAGGTTCTGCTAATACAGAAACTTTTACTATCCGTAAAATGTCTGGAGCTATTGGAGTTGAGCGTATCTTCCCAGTAAATCTTCCTGCTTTACAAAAAATTGAAATCAATAAGAAAGGTGCTGTACGTAGAGCTAGAATTTTCTACTTCAGAGAACTTACTGGTAAAAAAGCTAAAATTAAAGATAAAAGAAGATAGTTTACTGTCTCTTTATTATAAAAGTCCCAACAATGTTGGGACTTTTTTTGTTTAATATTTTCCTTATAAATTCCTAATTTAGGATTATTGAACCCATAAAACTAACAATATAAGAATAACAAGTTAGTAATCTTAAAATTCGTGTTTTTCTACATAAAATCCACCTTCTATTACATCTGATTTTCATATATTTGTCCGCCTTATTTTAAGTGAAATACCTTATATAAGCTACATTTAACCGTGATTCGATTATAAAAATAAAAAAATGACACAGAAATCAAAAATTTTTTACACACTTACTGATGAAGCGCCTTTATTGGCAACTTATTCATTTTTACCTATTGTACAAGCATTTACATCAACTTCTGACATTGAAATTGAAACTAGAGACATTTCTTTAGCCGGAAGAATTTTAGCAAATTTCCCTGAATTTTTGACAGAAGATCAAAAAACAGGAGATGCTTTATTAGAACTTGGTCAATTAGCTACAACCCCAGAAGCTAATATCATAAAATTACCAAATGTATCGGCATCTGTTCCTCAATTAAAAGCGGCTATTGCTGAATTACAATCTCATGGTTATAATTTACCAAACTTCCCTGAAGAACCGCAAAATGAAGCGGAAACAACTATCAAAGCTAAATACTCTAAAATATTAGGTTCAGCTGTAAACCCAGTTTTACGCGAAGGGAACTCTGATCGTAGAGCACCAAAAGCAGTGAAAAACTACGCTAAAGCAAACCCACATTCTATGGGAGCTTGGTCTGCTGACTCAAAAACACACGTAGCCTCTATGGAAAGCGGTGATTTTTACGGAAGTGAAAAATCAATAACTCTTGCAGATGCAACTGATGTAAAAATCGAATTCGTTGCTAAAGATGGCTCAACAACCGTCTTAAAAGCGAGTACTCCACTAAAATCAGGTGAAATAATCGATAGTTCAGTAATGAACTTGAACGCTTTAAAAACGTTTATTACCAAAACAATTGCAGAAGCAAAAAAATTAAACGTTTTACTTTCGGTTCACCTGAAAGCTACTATGATGAAAGTTTCTGATCCCATTATTTTTGGAGCTATCGTAGAAGTATATTTCGCTGCTGTTTTCGAAAAATACGCTGCCTTATTTAATGAATTGAATATTGATACCAGAAACGGTTTGGGTGATGTATATGCAAAAATTGCAGGACAACCAATGCAGGCTGAAGTAGAAGCTGCATTAAACCAAGCAATAGCAAACGGACCAGCATTGGCCATGGTAAATTCTGAAAAAGGAATTACTAATCTTCATGTTCCTTCGGATGTGATTGTGGATGCTTCTATGCCAGCCATGATTCGTACTTCAGGACAGATGTTCAATAAAGACGGAAAACAACAAGATACCGTAGCTATTATACCAGACAGAAGTTATGCCGGTGTTTATACTGCAACTATTGATTTTTGTAAAAAACACGGTGCTTTTGACCCAACTACAATGGGAAGTGTACCAAACGTAGGTTTGATGGCACAAAAAGCAGAAGAATATGGTTCTCATGACAAAACATTCCAAATGACTGCTGATGGTGTGGTTCGTGTTGTAGACACGAATGGAAACTTTTTAATGGAACAAGCTGTTGAAGCTAAAGATATTTTCAGAATGTGTCAGGCAAAAGATGCTCCAATTCAAGACTGGGTTAAATTGGCTGTAAACAGAGCGCGTTTATCTAATACTCCCGCTATTTTTTGGTTGGATAATAATAGAGCACACGATAGAGAACTTATTGAAAAAGTTACAAAATATTTAAAAGATCACGATACTAGCGGTTTAGACATTCAAATCCTGAATCCTATTGAAGCAACAAACTTCACATTGGAAAGAATCGTAAAAGGATTAGATACTATTTCTGTTACAGGAAACGTATTACGTGATTATTTAACAGACTTATTCCCAATTTTAGAAGTGGGAACATCAGCAAAAATGCTATCAATTGTTCCATTAATGAATGGTGGTGGTTTGTTTGAAACTGGTGCAGGTGGATCAGCTCCAAAACACGTTGAGCAATTTACGGCAGAAGGATATTTACGTTGGGATTCTCTTGGTGAGTTCTTGGCTTTAGGTGCTTCACTAGAGCATTTAGGACAAACTTTAAACAATTCTAAAGCAATTGTTTTGGCGGAAACTCTTGATGTTGCCACGGAGAAATTCTTAGCAACTGATAAATCTCCAGCACGTAAACTAGGAGGAATTGACAACCGTGGTTCTCATTTTTACTTAGCAATGTATTGGGCAGAGGCTTTGGCAGCACAAGATAAAGAGGCTGGATTAAAAGCGATCTTTACTCCTATTGCCGCAGAATTTACAGCAAATGAAGCCAAAATTAACGCCGAGTTAATTGCAGCACAAGGAAAACCACAAGACATTGGTGGTCATTACCAACCAAATCCTGAATTAACAAGCAAAGCAATGCGTCCAAGCGAAACATTCAATACAATATTGGCAAAAATCGCTTAATAATTGCTTTATAAGTAATACTATTGAAAAGACGACTGGAAACGGTCGTCTTTTTTTTTATATTAGCAATACCTTAACATGCGTTATAATGCAATTGAAATTCTATTTAATGTAATTTGCATTTCTTCCTTTCGATAAAATTTAAACAATGACTCCAAAGAAAATTATTACCTTTTTAGTTGTATTATTACCCTCGTTCTTTTCTTTCGCCCAAGAGAAATTTACGCTAAGCGGAACTATTATTGATGCCAACAGCAATGAAACTTTAATAGGTGTCAATGTTGTAATTCCAGAACTAAAAACAGGCGTAACCACCAATGAATATGGATTTTACTCCCTCACTGTTCCTCAAGGAAAATATACTGTACAAATCAGCTATTTGGGATATCAGACCATCGAGGAATCAATAAGTCTGAACCAAAACATAAAAAATAATTTCAATTTATACAGTAATGAAACAGCATTGAAAGAAGTTATCATTACCGATAATAAAACAAAAATAGACATCAAGAAACCCGAAATGAGCGTTAATAAACTTTCTATTTCAACCATTAAGAAAATGCCTGTTGTTTTGGGTGAAGTCGATGTTTTAAAATCTATTTTATTACTTCCCGGAGTTACTAATGCTGGCGAAGGTGCCTCTGGTTTCAATGTTCGTGGTGGTGGAGCCGACCAGAATTTGATTCTATTGGACGAAGCAACTATATTCAATTCTTCGCATGTTTTTGGTTTTTTCTCTGTTTTTAATCCTGATGCCATCAAAGATTTAAAGTTATACAAAGGTGGAATTCCAGCCCGTTATGGCGGAAGAGCTTCTTCTGTTTTGGATATTTATCAAAAAGACGGCAACAGCAAAGGATTTCATGTCAATGGCGGAATCGGATTGATTTCCAGCAGGATTTTGGCCGAAGGACCATTGGTAAAAGACAAAGGTTCATTCCTTATTGGCGGTAGAAGTTCCTATGCGCATTTATTCCTGAAATTATCCGAAGAACAAAAAAACAACTCGGCATATTTTTATGATTTGAATACCAAGTTGAGTTATAAATTAGATGCTAACAACAGCTTGTATTTATCCGGTTATTTTGGACGGGATGTTTTCAGCCTGAACAAAAGCTTCACCAATATTTACGGAAATGCGACTTTAAACCTCCGTTGGAACCACTTGTTTTCTGAAAGATTATTTTCGAATTTATCTTTGATCTATAGCGATTATTATTACGGTCTGGATTTGGATTTTGTAGGTTTCAAATGGGATTCTGGCATTAAAAACTACAATATCAAATACGATTTCAAGAATTATATTTCGGATAAATTCAAATTGAATTACGGGATAAACGGAATTTATTACGAGTTCAACCCGGGAACTATTCAGCCATCTGATGCTGACTCTGGAATTAATTTTGACCAATTGGATAAAAAATATGCTTTTGAACCGGCACTTTATATCAATGCCGATCACGAAATATCCAGTAAAATAGCACTTTCCTACGGACTTCGCTATAGTATGTTTTATCGCTTAGGACAATCTACCGTGAATATTTATGAAAATGACAATCCGGTAATGTTCAATTCAGAATTACAGATTTATGAAAAAGCAACTCCAATTAGCACCAAGTTCTACGATAGAAATAAAGTTATTCAAAGCTATAATTACTTGGAACCGCGATTTTCATTGGCGTATCAAATCAATGAAGACCAATCTGTAAAAGCAAGCTACAACAGAATGGTACAGTATTTACAACTAATTTCGAATACCTCATCACCTACTCCGCTTGATGTCTGGACGCCAAGCGATAGTTTTATCAAGCCACAAATTGCTGATCAAGTAGCTTTGGGTTACTTTAAAAATTTCGAAAATGATATGTATTCACTTGAAGTAGAAACGTATTATAAAGAAGTGCAAAACCGATTGGATTATATTGATGGCGCTGATTTGATTGCCAATAAAGCCATTGAACAAATAATCCTGAACGGTCAATTAAGATCCTATGGTTTAGAAATCATGTTCCGAAAAAACGAAGGGAAATTTAACGGCTGGATTTCGTATACATTATCCAAATCAGAGCAGCAAACTCCCGGAAGAACGCCAATAGAAACAGGAATCAACAACGGTCAATGGTACAATTCAGTATATGACAAACTGCATAATATTGCCATAACCACATCCTATAATTGGAACGAGAAATGGTCTTTTGGAGCTAATTTCGCCCTGCAAACCGGACAACCGGTAACGTATCCCGTTGGGCAATATGAATACTTAGGAATCAATGTACCCAGTTATGGACTGAGAAACGAGAATCGTCTTCCGGCATACCATCATCTGGATATTGCCGCTACTCTGACTCCAAGAAAAAACAAAAACAGAGAATGGAAAGGAGAATGGGTTTTTAGCATTTACAATTTGTACAATCGGAAAAATGCCGCCTCTATCAATTTTAGACAAAACTCAGATACCGGAAGCAATGAAGCTGTAAAAACTTCGATTTTTGGTGTTGTTCCTGCGGTGAGTTATAATTTCAAATTTTAAGCTTCGAATTCAATAAAGCAAAGAAATAAAAAATAAAATCATGAAAAAAATAACACTATATCTGATACTTTTCATTGCTGTTTTTTCGGCAAGTTGTGAAGATGTTGTCGAAGTAGATTTAGACAATGCACCACCAAAACTGGTTATTGAAGCAGCAATCAATTGGAAAAAAGGAACTTCAGGAAGCCAACAGAAAATAAAACTAACCACTACCACCGGATTTTACAGCACTCAAATTCCAAAAGTTTCCGGAGCAACAGTTTCCATTAAAAACAGTTCAAATGTTCTTTTCAATTTTTCCGAAATCCAAAAAACAGGCGAATATACTTGTGCTACTTTTATACCGGTAATCAACGAAACCTATACACTGACAGTGATCAACAATGGCAATACGTACACTGCTACCGAAACGTTGAAACCCGTTACGCCTGTAACAAAAATTGTTCAAAACAACCAAGGAGGTTTTACTGGAACTGATATCGAAATTAAAACATTTTATCAAGATCCAGCAGGTGAATCGAATTACTACCTCTACAAATATGTGTATTCAAACCAAGTAAAATCAAACTATTATGTAGACCCAGATGAGTTTTTTAACGGAAACGAATTCTTCAGTATCTCGCAAAATGATGATTTAAAAAAAGACGATAAAATCGAAATAAGCCATTTCGGGATTTCTAAAGCATATTACAATTACATGAGTGTTTTAGTAAGTATTGCCGGAAATAATGGCGGCGGACCGTTTCAATCTCCGCCAGCAACCGTTAGAGGAAACATCATCAACACCACTGATGCGGCTAATTATCCATTAGGCTATTTTTCCCTTAGTGAAGTCGATATTAGAAATTACACTATCGAATAAGTATATTTGCATGTAATTTTCAATTCATAATTAACTATGTCCTCACATCATATCGTTCGCGACGACCAAGAACCTGCTTTAATCATTGCCAACGGCGCTTCCTGCAACCCGGAACTATTGGGTCAATTACTGGAATGGTCACCGCTTGTGGTAGTATTAGATTCGGCGATGGTGCGTGTTATGGAATTAGACATAAAAGTCGATGTGCTTTTAGGCGATTTCGACAGAGGATTTGATCCTGAAATTTACAGAACATCTCAATTTCCAATCGAAATCATTCATACTCCGGACCAAAATAAAACCGATTTAGAAAAAGCTTTTGACTATTTAATCGAAAGAAAAATTCCCGCAGTAAATGTGGTTTGGGCAACTGGACGAAGAGCCGATCATACCATTACCAATCTTACTAACATCACGCGATACAGAAATCTATTAAAAATTGTGATTCTGGACGATCACTCGAAAGTGTTTTTATTGCCTAAGAAATTCGAAAAATGGTACACGGCAAACACTCCTATTTCTTTAATTCCCATCGGTCACGTTACTGGAATTCATTCGGATAATTTATTTTATCCGTTGAAAGATGATAGTCTGACTATTGGTTACAGAACTGGAAGCAGCAATCATGTCATCAAGGACGGCATCGTAACAATAGAACATGACGAAGGTGATTTATTGATGATGGAATGTCTGGATTAGGACTTATTGAATAGTCAACAAAGCATTTCTCACAATTTCATAATGACTCCACGGGATAAAATGATTCGCTTTTTCGATCGTTATTGTATCCATTGATTTTGCATTGACAAACTTTTTTTGAATAAAGGCAACATTACTGTACGGTACCAAAACATCTTTAGTTCCATGAATAACGGTAACATCGCTAGTAATGTTTTTCAGTTCTGGCTCTAAGTCTACTAAATCTTGTTTCAGCCACCACAACTCATCATTAGAAGGTCGTAATGCTCCGGGAATCAAATACCGCAAAGGCGAAACCTTGATAACAGTTCTCCATTTTTCTGGGTTTTCAGCTTTTGGGTCCAATGATCCAGCCAGAATTACTAATCGTTTGTACCAAGTTGGATTATCTACAGCTAATTTAGCCACAACTGGTCCGCCAACGGAATGTCCTACCAAAATTAGCGGCTTTTTATTATCGATTTTTTTTATAAACTCCGAAATTCTTTTAGATTGAACACTTAAATTTTGGGCATCCCCAAAATCACTGTACCCAAAACCAGGTCGGTCAATAGCAATCATTCGGTATTTTTTCAACAATAAAGTGTCTTTAAGATATTCTTTAAAGGCATTCCAACTTCCTGGCGAACCGTGTACAAAAAACAATGTCGGATTTTGCGCATTACCCGTTTCTACATAATGAATTTTATAGCCTTCAAAAGCAATTGTTTTATCCTGAAATTCTATTTTTGATGGCGTAAAAAAAGTGATGGTTTCTTTATTCGAAAATCGCATAGTCATACAAGACTGACACATTATGATATAAAAAAACATAAAACTGTAAGCTATGTATCTCTTTTTGAATTTAAATGAAGCGGGCATAAAAGTCATACTATTTGTATTTTTTTATAAAAGTAACCGTTTTTATGTTTCAAAAAAGCGGCAATATTCTAATTTTATGATTTATTTTTTATTCGTTTAATAGGTCAAAGTCGTCTTTATGCGTTTACAAAATAGTTATGCCTATCTTTGCATCGAAATATAGAAAATGAAACCGAAAACGATTACCGAAAAGACTAATTTACATCCTAGAAATCTGGATAGATTTGGATATAATTTTGAGCAATTAATAGAAAAATCCCCTGAATTAAAGTCTTTTGTTTCTATCAACGAGCATAATATCGAGACTATTGATTTTAGTAATCCTGATGCCGTAAAGTCACTTAACAAAGCATTGTTATTATTACATTATGACATTCAAAACTGGGATATTCCTAAAAATTATCTTTGTCCACCCATTCCCGGAAGAGCGGATTACATCCATTATATTGCTGATTTATTAGCTTCTGGCAACAACGGAATCATTCCTGAAGGAGAAACTGTTCAGGGTTTAGACATTGGTATAGGTGCCAATTGTATTTATCCAATAATTGGTCATTCAGCTTACGGATGGAGTTTTGTAGGAACCGATATTGATTTAAAAGCAATTGAAAACTGTAGCGCCATCATTGAAGAAAATCCAAAACTGATTGATGCCATCAGTTTACAGCAACAAACGGAATCGCGTTTTATTTTTAAAAACATAATCACTCCCGAAGACAAATTTACGTTTACCATTTGCAATCCTCCTTTTCATGCCTCACAAGATGAAGCTACGAAAAGTACGCTTCGAAAAATAAATAATTTAGAAAATACCAAAACTACAATGCGAGGCACAGCCGAACGGAGCGTAGCTAAACCTGTTTTAAATTTTGGTGGTCATAATGCTGAACTGTGGTGTGAAGGCGGCGAATTAGGTTTCGTTACCCAAATGATTTACGAAAGTGCAAAATATCCGATGCAGTGTTTATGGTTTACGACTTTAGTGTCTAAAAAAGAAAATCTTTCCAGTCTTTACAAAACATTAAACAAGGTTAGTGCCGTCGAAGTTAAAACGATTGATATGGCTCAAGGCCAAAAAACAAGCCGAATAGTAGCTTGGACTTTCCTGAGTGAAGCACAACAAAAAGCCTGGAAGTTCGAATAAAAACTCCTTTTATATTTAAGTATTTAATCCCACCAATCATTCTTGATAGTCGGGAAAATTAATTTGCACCTATACTTTTTCCCATTATACATTTAAAATGAAGCTCTTAAAAAACTTCCATTATTAAATCAATAATTAAACTTCTATAAATTTATTTTACCGAAAAAAAAATACAACAATTCATAAATAGTTGTATTTCTTCCTATTTTAAAGAGCAAAAATGAATTTTAACATAAATTTGCGTAAATTTGGTAAAGAAATCTTTAAATAATTAAAAAGAAATTTCTTTTACGATGCATCAAAAAGCTAACTGAAAATCGTAATTCTCAAACCAAAAAAGCGCTTAAAATAAGATACTAACACCCCATTATTATTCTTTTTTATTTTATTTTTTGGCATTTAATATCAAAAATACGTGTATCAAAATTTCGCATAAAACCAATGAACTAATTCAAAACAAATTGTGAAAAAGCAACTCTTACATACCGAAATACTTGAGGACTCCACACTTTGGAACAGCCTGAAGGAAGGGAATGAAAATGCTTTTTCAATACTTTTTAAAAGACATTATTCTCATTTAGTGCGTTATGGAAATTCATTTCTTCCTTTTCCTGAAAAAGTACAAGACTGTGTTCAAGATGTTTTTACAGATATTTGGATTTACAGAGACAAACTGAGTGATAAAGTGGTTGTAAAAGCCTATTTACTGGCGTGCGTTCGCAAGCGAATTACAAGATCACAAGAACGAGATCGTATTTTTCGCCTCAGTACTTCTATAGATACTGTTGAATTTTTATTTGATTTCTCCATTGAACACAACCTTATCTCAGATGAAACGACAGCTTCTAAAGTTTCGCATCTCAATCATCTGATAAATGATTTACCTTCTCGACAAAAAGAAGCCTTATATCTTCGTTATTCCCAAGAACTTACCGTAGACCAAATTGCCGATACACTTGACATTAATTATCAATCAGCAAACAACCTTTTACACCGCGCTTTGTTGAGCTTACGCAAAGAATGGAAAGGAAATATCTTCCTTATTTTAGTGCTGTTTTCATTTGCATTTTAAGCTACAAAAAATAAATTCAAAAAAATTTACGTTTTAGTGAGTATCAATTAAAGAAATGGTCCTCTATATAATTGTAACCCCTTTTTTTGATGCAACACCGTAATAATTATACCGAGATAGAACACTTTTTAGCTGATGAATCATTCCGATTATGGGTGTGTTTCAAAGACGACCAACAAGAATGGGAAGAATGGACTTTAGAGAATTCTAGTCGTGCTAAATTGGTTGAAGAAGCCAGATTATGGTTGTTAGCAATGAAAGTCCCTGCTGATAAATTAGCTGCGGATGACGTTCAACATGCTTTGGAAGCTACTTGGGAAAAAATTGAAAGAGCAGAAGAAAATAAAAAAGACACCGAAAAACCAGTTCTTAAACTTTTGAGAAAAAAATGGTTTAACGGAGTTGCCGCTGTTTTGATTTTAAGTCTTTTATCCGGCTGGTTGTACAATCAAAGTACCAGTTCTGAAAACTCCGCGTTAAGTTATAGTGAATTGATCAATGAAAATGAAGAAGGTCTGGTTGAGCAAACTAATAACTCCGACAAACCACAAATTATAACCCTATCCGATGGTAGTTCTGTTTTATTACAACCCAACAGTAAATTAAGTTATCCAAAAATATTTGTGGGCAATGAAAGAAAAGTGTACCTCTCCGGTGAAGGCTTTTTCGAAATCAGTAAAGACCCTAAAAAACCGTTTTTTGTATTTGCAAATGAAATCGTTACTAAAGTAGTTGGAACCAGTTTTAAAATAAAAGCATACGCTAATCAGCCAAATGTAGAAGTTGTAGTTCGAACTGGAAAAGTAAAAGTAAGATCTAATGAATTAATTTCAAATACAAAAGACGAATTGATTGTTTTATTACCGAATCAAGCCTTACGATTCGTTCGAAAAAACTTAAGTTTCAATAAAATTACGGATATAACACAGGACGAATCATTAAGCCGTTCGACCAGCAATATAGAGCAATTGGGATTCGAATTCACCGATATTCCTGTGGCGCAAATTTTCAAAACTATTGAGCAGGCGTATTTAGTAAAAATTGATTTCCCTCAAACAAAATTAAAAGATTGCTATCTCACCACGTCTTTAAGCGATCAGCCTTTGCCTGAAAAACTTAAAATTATTTGTAAAAGTCTTGGAAACAATACAAGTTATGAAATGAATGGCAACCAAATTATTATTATATCAGATGGATGTAACTAACAGTAACTCGCCTATGAATTAAAGTATACCATAAAAAAGCGCCGAAAATGCTGTAACATTCCCGACGCCTTGAATAAAATCAATTCACTCTCTGTAAAGAGTAATTGCTGTGTTCTACCAATACCCTAACTAACGAATATTAATAAAAACAGACCAAAACTATGAAAAAAACCGTCCTTAAACAACGACTACTAATTCGAATTATGAAAATAACCTTATTTCAATTTGTTTTAGCCCTTGTCTTTTCAAGTGTAACTATAGCGAACAATATCAGAGGTCAAAAAAAGCTGGACACAAAGGTAACTATTACCGTGACCGACTTGAACTTAGATACTGCGCTGACTAAACTTGAAAAATTGGCACATGTGAAATTTTCGTACAATTCGAGAATGTCACAATTGAATCAAAAAGTGAGTGTATATGCTAATAATGAAGCATTATCAAGCGTACTGACCCGCATTTTAAAACCACTAAAAATTAATTACACTGAAGTAAGCAATCAAATTATTTTACAAAAGGAAGGAATTGCCAAAACAGGAATTAATGGAGAAGTTTTCTCGACTTTAAATCAAAACGCAATGGCTGAAATTATTAAAGGCCGCGTAGTTGATGAAAAAGGAGAATCTTTACCTGGTGTAACGATTCTTGTAAAAGGAACTACAAAAGGAACAACGACTGATATCGATGGAAACTATACCATCAGTGCCGAGATTGGAGATGTTTTGCAATTTTCTTATGTGGGACTTGAAACTAAATCGGTAACTGTAACTGGGACTACATTAAACGTTACTTTAACGGGAAGTGGAGAAACATTACAAGATGTTGTCGTGATAGGTTCCCGTAATCCTGCACGAACTGTAACAGAATCTGCTGTGCCTATTGATGTGATTTCTATGAAAGAAATTGCTTCACAAGGAGCTCAAGTAAACTTAAACCAAATTTTGAACATGGTTGCACCATCGTTTACATCAAACACTCAAACGGTTGCTGATGGAACGGATCACATTGACCCTGCACAATTAAGAGGTTTAGGACCGGATCAAGTATTGGTTTTAATAAATGGAAAAAGAAGACACACTTCTTCATTAGTAAATATTAACGGATCTCCAGGTAGAGGATCTGTAGGAACAGATTTAAATGCTATTCCTGCTTTTGCCATAGAAAAAATTGAAGTATTAAGAGACGGAGCTTCTGCTCAATATGGATCTGATGCTATTGCTGGTGTAATCAACATTAATGTTAAGAAAAACACGAACAAATTAGAAGTAAACCTTTTTGGAGGTGGAAATCTTTCTAAAGGTGCTAATGATCATGACGGTGGTTTCGATGGTGGTAACTATCAATTAGACTTAAACTACGGAACAAGTCTTGGTAAAGAAAAAAGTTTCATTAATGCTACTGGTAGTTTCCAATTGCGTGATGCTACAAGTAGAGCAAAAGATGTAACCGGAACTTTATTCAATGGGTACAATGCTGTTGAACAAAGAGCTGCTGAAGCTGGAACAAATATTAATGCATTGTTTGGAAACATAACAAATACTCCAAATACAGCTCAAATTCTTACCACTATAAAACAGTATGCTCCGGGTGTATCTTATTTTACAGGTGCACAGCAAACTGCAATACTTGGTGCAACTAGTATTTCTCAAATGCAGACAGCATTAAATTTTGATGCAACCGAAGGAGAATTATTATATAGAGGTCTTCAAAGAAAAGATTTTAATATGAGAGTGGGACAATCTTCCTTACAAAGTGCCCAGTTCTTTTTGAATGCTGCTTATCCAATAAATGACAAATTAGAAGCGTATGCTTTTGGAGGGACCAGTTACAGAAATGGTGAAGCCGCAGGTTTTTACAGAAGACCGAATCAAGCAAGATCATACACAGGATTATATTTAAACGGTTTTTTACCGGAAATTCATTCTACAATAAATGATGTATCAGTTGCTGCGGGTCTTAGAGGTATGCTATTCGAAAATTGGAATTTTGATTTAAGCAATACTTTTGGGAAAAATGCTTTTGATTACAATATTGAAAATACAGTAAACGCTTCTTTAAGAGAAAATTCAGCAACTGAATTTGATGCAGGTGGATTGGCTTTCGCCCAAAACACTACTAATTTTGACATGAACAGAAAATTTGATGTTCTTAAAGGATTGAACGTTGCTTTTGGTGCTGAATACCGTCATGAAAATTTCCAAATCAATGCAGGTGAGCCTGATTCTTACAATCAATACGACATTAATGGAGGTGTAGTAACAGGAACTACCGCTGCAAATATCAGAGTTACTGACTTTTTTGGAGCAGCAAGACCAGGAGGAGCTCAAGTCTTTCCAGGTTTCAGACCAGCAAATGCTATTGATAAAGACCGTAACAGTGTGGCTCTTTATACTGATTTAGAATTAGACGTTACTGACAAATGGTTATTAAACGGAGCAGTTCGTTTTGAGAATTATTCTGATTTCGGAAATACAACTAATTTCAAGTTGGCGACTCGTTATAAACTAACAGATAATATCAATTTACGTGGTGCAGTTTCAACTGGATTTAGAGCGCCATCATTACACCAAATCTATTTTAATTCAACCGCTACACAATTCGTAGGTGGTGTGCCATTTGAGGTAGGAACTTTCAGTAATGATTCACAAGCAGCACAATTATTAGGAATTCCTAAATTGAAACAAGAAGAATCTCAAAGTGCTAGTGTTGGTTTTACTGCTAAAATACCAGAAGCCAATTTAACCTTGACTGCTGATGCTTACATTGTAAAAATAGACGACAGAGTGGTTCTTACCGATCAATTTTCAAGACCGGGTGGAACTCCTGCAGCTGGATCTCCAAATGCAGTTTTGAATGGATTATTTGATACAGCCGGAGCAACAGCAGCAACTTTCTTTGCTAATGCAATTGACACAGAATCAAAAGGAATTGATGTTGTAATAAGCCATAAAACAAGTTTTGGAAATAACGTTTCTTTAAAAACCGATTTATCAGGAACTTTTTCTAAAACCTACAGAGTGGGCGAAATTCACGCTTCACCAGTATTAGAAGCTGCAGGTCAAATCAACAGATACTATTCTGAAGCAAGTAGAGTGTACTTACAAGAAGCAATTCCTAGAGTTAAAGCTAATTTAACCAACTCAGTTACTTACAAAAAATTCGATTTCTTCTTGAGAAATGTTTATTTCGGTAAAGTTACTGATCCAAATACTGCTGACGTAAATGGAGATGGAAGAGTTGAAGGTGTTATTGTAAACGGTCAAGCAGTAGAAATTGAGCACCCAATCTGGGGAGCTAAAATTATTACTGATTTGTCTGTTGGTTTCAAAATTACTAGTGCTGCAAAAATTGTTATTGGAGCTAATAATATTTTTGATATTTATCCAGATATGAATCTTGGAACGCAAACTGCAATCAGACCTAGATTAGTATCAGGAGCTATTGATTACACCGCTGCTCCTGCAACTATCGACTTATCAAATGCTAACCAATTTGTATACTCAAGAAACGTTTCCCAATTTGGTCAAAACGGTCGTTTTGTTTTTGCTCGATTGAACTTCAGTTTCTAAGAACTATTCTTAATTATGAAAACCATCCTGCTTTGACAGGATGGTTTTTTTTTGGCTAAAACTTTGGTAAAAAAAGAATCCAAACTTTGTACCTTTGCAACTCTAAAACTTTGCCCCTTAATTAAATGAATTTCCAAGTAGTATCCGATTACCAGCCCAAAGGCGACCAACCGCAAGCGATTGAAAAATTAGCCCAAGGGATTATCGATGGTGATAAATTCCAAACCCTTTTAGGAGTTACCGGATCCGGGAAAACATTTACAGTGGCCAATGTGATTCAGGAAGTACAAAGACCCACATTAGTTTTGGCACATAACAAAACGTTGGCAGCACAATTATATTCGGAATTCAAGCAATTCTTCCCGAATAATGCTGTCGAATATTTTGTTTCTTATTACGATTATTACCAGCCAGAAGCTTTTATGCCTGTAACTGGCGTTTTCATCGAAAAGGATTTATCTATCAATGAAGAACTGGAAAAAATGCGAATGTCAACCACCGCTTCGTTACTTTCCGGACGAAGAGATATTTTGGTAGTGGCGTCGGTTTCCTGTTTGTACGGTATTGGAAATCCTATCGAATTTCAGAAAAACTTAATTCCAATTGAGAAAGGACAAATTATTTCTCGTACCAAATTATTGCATCAATTGGTGCAAAGTTTATATTCCAGAACTGAAGCCGATTTTAATCCCGGAAGTTTCAGAATAAAAGGTGATACAGTAGATGTTTATCCGAGTTATGCGGATGAAGCGTACCGAATCCATTTTTTTGGTGATGAAATCGAAGAAATTGAAAGTTTCGATACAAAGAACTCACAGGTTATTGAAAAATTTGACAGACTGACCATTTACCCTGCTAATATGTTTGTGACTTCTCCAGATGTTTTGCAAAATGCCATTTGGGAAATCCAGCAAGATTTAGTAAAACAGGTCGATTATTTCAAGGAAATTGGCAAACATTTGGAAGCAAAACGATTGGAAGAACGTACCAATTTTGATTTGGAAATGATTCGTGAACTTGGTTATTGCTCTGGAATCGAAAATTATTCTCGTTATCTTGACGGTCGTTTGCCAGGAACAAGACCTTTTTGCTTACTCGATTATTTCCCTAAAGATTACTTAATGGTGGTAGATGAAAGTCACGTGACACTTTCTCAAGTTAGCGCTATGTATGGCGGAGACAGAAGCCGAAAAGAAAATTTAGTGGAATATGGTTTTAGACTTCCCGCAGCAATGGACAATCGTCCTTTGAAGTTTGAAGAATTCGAAGCTATGCAAAATCAGGTAATTTATGTTTCGGCAACACCAGCCGATTATGAGTTGCAAAAAACGGAAGGCGTTGTTGTGGAGCAAGTGATTCGTCCAACCGGATTATTGGATCCAATTATTGAAATCCGACCAAGTTTAAATCAAATTGATGATTTGATTGAAGAAATTCAGGTTCGGGCAGAAATTGATGAACGTGTTTTGGTAACGACTTTAACCAAAAGAATGGCGGAAGAACTGGCTAAATATTTAACCAAAGTTAATATTCGTTGTCGCTATATTCACTCTGAAGTAGATACTTTGGAACGAATAGAAATCATGCAAGATTTACGAAAAGGAATTTTTGATGTATTAATTGGTGTGAATTTACTACGTGAAGGTTTGGATTTACCTGAAGTTTCTTTGGTAGCAATTTTAGATGCAGACAAAGAAGGTTTTTTACGAAGCCATCGTTCGCTTACGCAAACAATTGGACGTGCAGCAAGAAACCTAAATGGTAAAGCAATTATGTATGCGGACAAAATTACGGCTAGTATGCAAAAAACCATTGATGAAACCAATTATCGCAGAACCAAGCAAATTAATTACAATACTGCAAATAATTTAGTTCCTCAAGCATTAAATAAAAAAATAGAAAGTGCCTTTACCAAAAATCCTTTAGCAGATTACGAATTAGGCTATACACTTTCAACTGCAGCAGAACCAGTTACAGAATATCTATCAAAACCCGATATTGAGAAACGTATTCGAGAAAAACGAAAAAACATGGAAAAAGCAGCTAAAGAATTAGACTTTATGCAGGCCGCAAAATTACGTGATGAAATAAAAGTGCTACAAGGGCAATTGTCATAAAAAATCAGGCCAACATAAATCCTATGTTTAATTATTATCGAACTCTACATAAAAAGAAAAAAGAGCTGTAAGAATATATTACAGCTCTTTTTAATATTATTTTCTCTTATGAACGTTCAATTCATAAGCTATACATTATTCAACAATCAAAGGTTGAACTCTCCATATATCAGTATATGGATAAGAGTATGCTGATTGTTCTTGAGTAATATTGTTTGAAGAAATTCTAGCAAAAACATTTCCTATTTTAGTAACGGCTTTTTCTGGTTGACGTGCGCCAGCAGTGGAAGAAAAATAGATATTACCATCTACACCCCAAAACGGTTGAGTTTCATTAGATTCACCGCTTGTAATTTGAGTTAAAGATGTTCCATTTATTTTCATTACAAAAAGATGGCTAAATTTATCTTTTGTACCGATGTATACAATATGCTTCCCGTTAGGAGAGTAAGCACCATTTGTAGAATTTTGTTCTCCAGTAGTTATTTGAGTACTTTGGAATGATTTCAAGTCTAATTCAAATAATTGGAAAAAATCTCCAGAAAGTTTTGTGTAAAGTAATTTATCTCCTTTTGGACTCCATTTAGGATTAATTCCTTCAGAAAGAACTGTAAAGCTGCTTCCATCTTTATTAACAAGGCAAATATTTCTTGTATCTTGGAGAGTAGTTGTCAATACAATTTTTTTATTATCAGGAGATAGACTGGCATCAGCATCGAAATCACCATAAGCATTCTGACCAATGTAAGTTAACCCTAGTTTGTTCACACTTGTTACGGCTATAGTTGGTTTAGAAGCATAATAAGTAAAAATAAAATTCTCATTATCAGTCCAAGATGGTCTGTCTGTTTTATTACCAATTAATGGAGTAAAACCTGGTAACATTACATCGTTCTTTAATCTAATACTCCATTTACTGAATCCAGTATTTGCATCATCTCTAATTACGTATAATAATTTTTTACCATCAGGAGATAAACATGGCTGAAATTCAGGCACTACATCATCCGTTATTCTAACTAATTCTTTAGCACTTGCGGTAACTTGTGGCCCAGATAACTTTACTACTGGAGCTTTAGAAGCACACGAATAAAGTAAAAATAAACAACCTAAACCTGATAAAAGAGTAATTTTTTTCATAAGCATTTTATTTGTTGATTTACAAATATAAATGTTTTATTAAAAAAAAAAAATGATAATATTAAATTTTTGCAAAAATTTGAAATAAATAAGATTTTTATTTCAAATTATTTTTTTAGAGAAATCCTAATTAATTAGTTCTTAATAAAAAAATCCAAATAACTAATAATCAGTTCAGTATATTTAATAAAAATTTAATTGTGTTGTTCCTGAAAAACATTCAATAAAATCTCGCCATCAATAATAGCATTTGGTGCTTCATTCATCAATTTAAGAATTCGTTTTGTGGCTATAGGATTAAGCCCCATATCAATCGCTATTTGCTGAATAGTTGTCATTTCTTTTTTATGTAAAACACCATCACAATACATCAACAACGCCAATCTGTAAAATTGCTGAATGCGCAAAAACTCTGTTTTAATAGGTAATTGTGGTAATTCCTGATGAAATAAATCTTTAAAAACAGCTATTTCGAAACTCAATTCTTTAGCAATAATTGCTAAAAAATCATACTCTCTCTTATGCAAATGTCCATCAACAGTGGAAAAAGCAATCATCTCTAAAAGTAAACTCCTCTTTTCTTCGAATGTATTCATCAAATTATTATTTTTAGCTAAAATATTGTTTTTAAATCAAAACACAAAAACTAATAATGATTCGACCACTATTCCTACTGCTACTCTTCTTTTTTACAATGGCAAAAATTACTGCTCAAGACTCTAAACCGTCAAAACAAAGTACTGCTTCAAAACAAGTTTCAACCTTTATGATTCAAGCACCGCAGCTACAAACGGAAAAGAAAATTTGGGTGTATTTACCAGAAAATTATGGAACTTCTAAAAAGAAATTCTCTATAATTTATATGCATGATGCTCAAAATTTATTTGATGTTAAAACTTCCTATTCAGGTGAATGGAATGTAGATGAGAAACTGGACAGCCTAAAAGCACAAGTTATTGTTGTGGGAATCGAACATGGAAATGACAAACGAATCGATGAATTAACGCCTTTTAAAAATGAGAAATATGGTGGAGGAAAAGCAGATAGTTATTTAGAATTTATCGTAAAAACTCTAAAACCGCAAATCGACAAAACATATCGAACAAAAACTAAAAAGAGAAATACTATTATTATGGGAAGTTCGCTTGGCGGGCTCACTTCGTATTATGCCATTTTAAAATATCCCGAAATATTTGGAAAAGCGGGTGTGTTTTCTCCTTCGTTTTGGTACAGTAAAGACATTTATGATTTGACTGAAAAATCCAAAAAGATAAAGTCTAAAATCTATTTCCTATGTGGCGATAGTGAAAGTGATGATATGGTCTCAGATTTGAACAAAATGGAATATTTATTAAATTCAAATAGATGTTACTGTCTTAATTTGAATGAAAAAAAAATTATAAAAGGCGGACAACATAATGAAAAATTATGGCGGGATGGTTTTGTGAAAGCCGTTTTATGGCTTGGTTATTAAATCTCCTGTTTAAAGAAACTCATTAATTTTAAGTACAAAATCAGATTCAAATGGAACTAATATTAAGAGAATACAACCTCAAATTAAAACATACATTCACGATTTCGAGAGAGTCCATAGACTTTCAGCCTTCTTTGATTGTGGAATTAAAAAGTGACGGTTTCTCCGGTTTTGGCGAAGCAACTTCTAATCCGTATTACAAAACAACTGTTCCGATGATGATGCAGGATTTAGAAAAAATTCGTTCTGTAATTGAAGCTGCAACAAATGAAACACCTTCAGCATTTTGGGCAAAAATCCATCCTTATTTAAAAGATGACATGTTTGCTTTGTGCGCTTTGGATATGGCATACAATGATTTATATGCACGCAAAAAAGGAAAGAAACTGTACGAATTGTGGAATTATACCATTGCCAAAAATCCATTGACAGATTACACAATTGGAATTGCGTCTATTGAAAAAATGGTTGCTAAAATGAAGGAACTGCCTTGGCCGATTTATAAAATAAAATTGGGAACCAAAGAAGATATTGCTATTGTTACCGAACTTCGGAAACATACGAATGCTATTTTCAGAATTGACGCCAATTGCGGTTGGGGTGTGGAAGAAACCATCAATAATGCCATCGAGTTAAAGAAACTAGGAGTAGAATTTTTGGAACAACCCATGAAAGCGGACAATTGGGAAGGTCATAAAGAAGTTTTCAAACATTCGGTTTTACCAATAATAGCTGACGAAAGTTGCATTATAGAAGAAGATGTAGCCAAATGTCACAACCATTTTCATGGTGTGAATGTGAAGTTGGTAAAATGTGGCGGATTAACTCCTGGAAGAAGAATGATTGAGGAAGCCAAAAAATTAGGTTTAAAAACGATGGTGGGCTGCATGACCGAATCAACTGTTGGGATATCTGCGATTGCGCATTTATTACCGCAACTGGATTATGTAGACATGGACGGCGCATTGCTTTTGGCTGAAGATATTGCAAATGGTGTAACTATAGATTTTGGAAAAATAAAGTATTCTGATTTAAACGGAACTGGTGTAACTTTAATTTGATTTTAAAATGAAAGTCAACCAATTTCCGGATCGAATAATTGAAATCGACAATGAAGACTATTTGTATTTTGGCGGAACAGCCTATTTAGGTTTACCGACTCATCCCGAATTTCAAAAACTAATTATCAAAAATATTTTGCAATGGGGAACGGCTTATGGAAGTTCCAGAAGTGCCAATATTCAACTGAACGCTTATGAAAACGGAGAACGATTTTTAGCCGATTTCATCAACGCAGATGCAGCTCTTACCCTTTCTTCAGGAATGTTGGCAGGAAAATTAGTTGTTGAAACATTAACAACTGAAACGGATTCCTTTTTTCATTTTCCAGACACGCACACGGCCATCAAAGCACAAAACAGCTTACCTGTTTTTATTGGAAAACAATTAAATCCTCGTTTGCTGGATAACACTATTGAAAAAATTACGATTCTAACGGATTCGGTTCCTTCTTTTCATGTAAAACCAATCGATCTTACTATAATAAATTCGATTCCGTACAATAAAGAAATTACTTTGGTTATTGATGAATCACATTCGCTTGGAATTTTGGGTATGAATGGTTGCGGGATTTTTTCGACAATCAATGTTCCCAATATTAAAAGAAAAATTATGATATCCTCTTTAGGGAAAGCCTTTGGATTGACAGGAGGTGTAATTGCCAGTGATGCGGAATTTATTAATCAAATGGCAACTCACGACACTTTTGTTTCCAGTGCCGGAATGAATGCTGCATTTGTTCAGACAATGGCTGATGCGGACAATATTTATTTGCAACAGCATCAAAAACTAAAAGACAATCTTCAATATATAGATGTAAATTTGATTAAAAACAAAGCAATTCATTTTGATTCAAATTATCCTTTAATTTATCCAGAAATAGAAGGCTTAAATGAAATTTTTACAGCGAATAAAATTATCGTAACCAATTTTAAATACCCGACCGACAGTAAGAATCTAAATCGAATTGTAATTACTGCGAATCACCAAAAAGAAGATTTGGATACAATAATTCACATTCTTAACCAAAATCAATTCTAAATCTAAAATTGTGGTGCAATTGCTTTTAAACCGTACCTTTGTAAAAAATTAGAATAAGATGACAAACAACGATATCTTTAAAAAACTTCGTGTGGCCTTAATGCTACGTGACGATCAAATAGTTGAAATATTAGAATTGGTGGATTTCAGAATCACCAAATCAGAATTGGGTGCTTTTTTCCGTGATGAAAAACATGAAAATTATATGGAATGTGGCGACCAAGTGTTGCGTAATTTCCTAAACGGATTAGTAATTCACTTGCGTGGAACGAAAGAAAATCCAAAAAACCCAAATGATGTTTTAGCCAAACACAAAGCTCAAATTCCTGTAAAAGAAGGAGCTTCTGAAAGAACTGAATTTAAAGCAAAGCCTAGAGACGAAGAGAAATCAAGAGGTGACGAAAGTCCTTCAAAATCGAAACCTGCTGCTAAGAAACCGTTCAAAAAGCAATTTACAAAAGGAACTCCAAAAGTTCAAGTTGTAGAGAAAGTGAAATTTAATTTCGGTAAGAATAAAAAATCGTAAATAGTAGCGAATCACTGCAGTGCCTTGCTAAATAAGTCAAAAAAACCTGTTCGCCGTGGCGAACAGATTTTTTTTTGTATATTTAATTCATCATTACTACTTTATCCCTTGAAAAATGAAATTTATTCTCACCTTCTCTCTATTATTTTTTACTACACTCTTTTTTGGACAAAACAATAAAACTGAAGAACCAGCCATGTTTTTTGATTCAACCTTACTTTCAATAAATACAATGGAATATATTGAGCCAAATGAAATTGAATCTATAAATGTTGTCAAAAAAGACACCATAATAAATGGGGTTTTGTATCGTGGCCAAATTAACATTACTTCCAAAAACCCTAAGAAATATGATTTTATAAGTTTGGAACAAATTAAATCTGAATTTACCAAAATCAAAAGTAACGATGTCATTTATATGGTAAATGGAGCATTTATAAAAGACAATATTGAAACTTTCAAATTAGATCGAAACTATATTTTAGAAGTTGAAATCACTAATTCAGAAGAATTTTATAACTTAAGAAAGAGCGATACCAAATTTGACATCATCAACATCTTAGGGAAAACCAAAGAAAATTTAGAAAATAAAAACAAGGTTTTATTAAGAGGTCATGAAGCAATAGGTGTTAAATAGATTCTGTTTTCAATAGTGTTTAAATCTAATTTAAGAACTACAGCTTAACATAGAACATCCCACTTTATCTCTCGCCCAATCGGGTCTTTTGGCAAACCATTTTTGCAAATTCGGTTGTTCGTCATAAGGATTTTTAAGCATTTCAAATAATTCGTTCAGCAACGAATAATCTCCCTTATCCGCGTCATCAATACACAACTGCGCCATGTAATTTCGCAATACATATTTTGGATTCACTGTATTCATTTGCTCTTTTCTTTCAGAATCAGAAAGTGTTTCTTCATTGATTCGAATAGTGTATTTCTCAAACCAATCGTGCCAATCTTTCAATATTGCTTCATTCAAATCCTTTTCATTATAGAAGGCGTCTTTTATGGTATTGAAAGCATTTATTACAATATCCGCTTTGGTAACAGTACTCAGGTTCCTAAAGAAAATAGTCATATCTGTTTCTACTCGTTCCAACAATTGAGTCAAACTCTGAATCAAAACTACATCTTGTTCTTTTTTGATTTGGAAACCAAGCTTATTTTGCATCATATTCAAATACTCCTTTTCGTACTCTACACTAAAAGCATCTAAAATAGTTTCCAGCGGTTTCGCTTCCTTTATCAAAGGATACAATGCATTTGCCAATTGATACAGATTCCAAAGCGCAATTTCAGGTTGATTGCCAAAACGGTATCTTTTATGCTGTATATCGGTTGTATTGGGCGTCCAGCTGGAGTTGTAATCGTCTAACCAACCGTAAGGACCGTAATCAATGGTGATGCCGTGAATAGACATATTATCGGTATTCATAACTCCATGAACAAAACCTACGCGTTGCCAATGAACAATCATCTTGAGTGTAGTTTGGGTAACTTCTTGAAAAAAAGCCAGGTATTTTTCGACACCTTCTTGTTGAATATGAGGAAAATGATGTTTAATGGTAAAATCCGCCAATAATTTGAGATTAATATGATCTTCCCGAGCTGCAAATAATTCAAAACTTCCAAAACGAATAAAAGAAGGAGCCACTCTACAAACAATAGCGCCTTTTTCATAGGCAGGATTTCCATTATACAAAACATCACGCAATACTTGATCTCCAGAAAGCATTAGCGAAAGCGAACGCGTTGTTGGAACTCCCAAATAATGCATTGCTTCGGCACACAAATATTCTCGAATGGAAGAACGCAATACGGCAAAACCATCTGCAGTTCGGGAATATGGTGTTGGCCCTGCTCCTTTTAGTTGCAAAGTGTATGTTTTATTATCATGAACTACTTCGGTAAGATTGATAGCACGACCATCTCCTAATTGTCCAGCCCAATTCCCAAATTGATGTCCGGCATAACACAAGGCAAAAGGTTTTGTTTCCGGAAAAACAGTACTTCCTGAAAAAGTATTTAAAAAATCAGCGGAAACAATATCTTCCTGAGAAAGACCAATAGCATTAGCCACTTCAATCGAAGCGTGAATCAGCGATGGATTTGAAGGCTTTTTTGGCAAAACAAACGAATAACAAGCTTGTTGCACTTGCCTTGGCATATTGATATCACTCGTATCAGCAGGTAACTCGGCTATAAAATTATTTTGCAAATGAAGTTTCATAATATTTAAAAAAGAATTTTTTACAATAGTAAAGGTAACGGTTGTAAGTCAGTATTATTTATACTTTTATTTATTTTTATGATTTTTAGGTCCTAAAAATTCTAGCTATAAAAAAACATGTCCCATAAAAATAGATTTCAAAAAACAAAAAATCTACAGGTAAAAACAAAAAAATCCTGAGCTTTCACTCAGGATTTTTTAAATATATATAACAATTTTCTAATTAAGAAAGTGCTGCTTTTACTTGGTCAGCTGCTTCTTGAAATTCAACAGCAGATAAAATTGGCATTCCCGAATTATCAATTAATTCTTTTGCGATAGCTGCATTTGTACCTTGTAAACGAACAATGATTGGTACTTTAATTGCGTCACCCATATTTTTGTAAGCATCAACAACTCCTTGCGCCACACGGTCACAACGAACGATTCCACCAAAAATATTAATCAAAATTGCTTTTACGTTTTGATCTTTTAAGATAATACGGAAAGCAGTTTCAACACGTTTTGCATCAGCAGTTCCACCTACGTCAAGGAAGTTAGCAGGCTCAAAACCAGCATACTTAATTAAATCCATAGTTGCCATAGCTAAACCAGCTCCGTTTACCATACATCCTACTGTACCGTCAAGATCTACATAGTTTAAACCTACTTCTTTTGCTTCAACTTCGATTGGGTTTTCCTCACGAACGTCACGCATGTCAGCATATTTCTTTTGTCTGTATAAAGCATTATCATCGATATTTACTTTAGCATCTACAGCCATAATTTTATTGTCAGATGTTTTTAAAACCGGGTTGATTTCAAACATCGAAGCATCAGATCCAATATAAGCATTGTATAAAGAATCGATGAATTTCACCATTTCTTTGAAAGCATTTCCAGAAAGACCTAAGTTAAAAGCAATTCTTCTTGCTTGAAAACCTTGTAATCCAACAGAAGGATCAACCTCTTCAGTAAAAATTAAATGTGGAGTGTGCTCCGCAACTTCTTCAATATCCATTCCACCTTCAGTAGAATACATAATCATGTTACGACCTGTAGCTCTATTCAATAAAACAGAAACATAAAACTCAGAAGTTTCACTTTCACCAGGATAATAAACATCTTCAGCGATTAAAACTTTGTGTACTTTTTTACCCTCAGCAGAAGTTTGAGGAGTTATCAATTGCATTCCGATGATTTGCTCTGAAATCTCTTCTACTTGTTGTAAATTTTTGGCAAGTTTAACTCCACCACCTTTTCCACGTCCACCTGCATGAACTTGGGCTTTTACAACATACCAACTTGTACCAGTTTCGGTAGTTAATTGTTTTGCAGCAGCAACCGCTTCTACTGGGCTATTAGCAACGATTCCGCGTTGAATGCGAACTCCGTAGCTAGCTAAAATCTCTTTTCCTTGATATTCGTGTATGTTCATAATATAGAATTTGTCTGGATTCTGAATTTATTTCAGAATAAAAGTGGCACAAAAATAGCAAAATTAAACTTAACTGTTATTTTTTTTTCAATTTAAATGGAGTCTAAATTTAGATATTTTAAACCTGGCAATAACAGGCATCAAATTATAAAAAATATAAAAATTAATTACTAATTTGTTATAAATATTGAAGAAAAACCATCAGTAAAATATTTCTCTCAAAATTCTGGGCTTTATGGCTCAAATTTCATTTTGTTTTTGTCGAAAAATCAAATCAGATGTCCTTAAATCTTATTATTGTGATTTATTTAACCTTTTTCTATTAGAACTGTAAAAACAAGGCGTTTTTAACTTTTAAGCCTGTTATATGTTACTAAATCTTTAATTTTGTAAAAAAAAATATTAAGCATGAAAGTTAAAGAACAAGGCCTTTATTTGCCCGAATTTGAACACGACAATTGCGGAGCAGGATTCATTTGTAATTTGAATGGAATTAAATCAAATGATATTATACACAAAGCACTGGACATTCTAATCAAATTAGAACATCGTGGTGCTGTGAGTTCAGATGGCAGAACTGGAGATGGAGCTGGAATATTATTTGATATCCCTCATGATTTTTTTAAGAAAGTATGTGATTTTGAAATCCCAGAAGCTAGACAATATGCAGTAGGAATGGTTTTTATGCCAAAAAGTCCCAACCAAGTAGCGTTTTGTAAAACAACTTTTGAAGCATCAATACGTGATCAAAATTTAGAAGTTTTAGGATGGAGAGATGTCCCTGTAGATGTTTCTAATTTGGGTCAAATTGCTGCCGAAAAGGAACCAACCGTTAAACAAGTATTTGTTGGTAAAAATGGATTAGACCTTACAGAACAACAATTTAACGCCAAAATGTTTGCGGGAAGAAAAATTGCTGAACATACAATCAGGAATTCACGAATTTCAGAAAGTTACAGATTCTATTTTTCAAGTTTCTCCACTACAACCATTATATACAAAGGTTTGTTGATGCCGGAAGACATCAGTAGATACTATACTGATTTGTTAGACGATGACTTGGTAACCAGATTAGCTTTGGTTCACCAACGTTTCTCTACCAATACATTTCCATCTTGGGAATTGGCACAACCTTTCCGTTACATGTGCCACAATGGTGAAATCAATACACTTCGCGGGAATATTAGCCGTATGCGTGCTCGTGAAGAACTTATGAAAAGTGATGTTTTTGGTGATGACATCAAAAAATTATTCCCAATTATTTTAGAAGGAAAATCAGATTCGGCTTCTATGGATATGGTAATTGAACTGTTATTGATGACAGGTCGTTCTCTACCGGAAGCAATGATGATGGTTGTTCCTGAAGCTTGGGAAAAACACCAAACCATGTCGGAAGACAAAAAAGCGTTTTACGAATACAATGCATGCATCATGGAACCATGGGACGGACCAGCTTCTATTCCTTTTACAGATGGTAACGTTATTGGTGCTTTATTGGATAGAAATGGATTACGTCCATCTCGTTATACATTGACTAAAAGTGGTTTTGTAATTATGTCTTCAGAGATTGGTGTTCTTGACATCAAACCCGAAGATGTGATTCAACACGGTCGTTTAGAACCCGGAAAAATGTTTTTGGTTGACATGAACGAAGGTCGTATCATTGAAGATGATGAGATTAAAAATGCGATTGTAACCAAACGTCCTTACAAACAATGGTTGGATGAAAATTTATTGCAATTAGCAAAAATCCCTTATACTGACAATCCAATCCCTACGGAAAATATTGATTTCGAAACAAGACAACGTTTGTTTGGTTACACAATAGAGGATTTAAAAACAATCATAAACCCAATGGGAGCTGAAGGTGCAGAAGCATTAAGTTCTATGGGTAATGATACTCCGCTAGCTGTTTTATCTGATCAGCCACAACTGTTATACAACTATTTCAAACAATTATTTGCTCAGGTTACCAATCCACCTTTGGATGGTATTCGTGAAGAAATCATTACTGATATTAGTTTAGCGATTGGTGGAGATTTTAATATTTTTGATATTGAGCCTAAGCATTGTAAAAAATTAAAAATACAAAATCCTGTAATTTCAAACGAGGATTTAGATAAAATAAGAAATATTGATCATGCTGATTTCAAATCAGTCACTATTTCTACATTATACGATATAAAAAAAGGAGTAAACGGGCTAGAACGCGCTTTGGAAAGAGCGGTTCAGGCGACTTTCAAAGCAGTTTCAGAAGGTTGCAACATTGTGATTCTTTCGGATAGAGGAGTAAGCGAAAAAATGGCTCCAATACCAATGTTATTGGCGTGTTCTTACATTCATCATTCGCTTAACATTCTGAAAGTTCGTTCTAAATTTGGAATTATAATCGAATCCGCAGAACCTCGCGAACCACATCATTTTGCCTTACTATTTGGTTATGGTGCCAGCGCAATCAATCCTTACATGGTAAATGAAATTATTCATGACCAAGTTAACCAAGGTTTTATCACTGGTGTAAAAGCAGATTATGCTATTAAAAACTATAATAAAGCTATTGCAAAAGGGATTCTGAAAATCATGAACAAAATTGGTATCTCTACTTTACATTCGTACAGAGCGGCACAAATTTTTGAAATTTTAGGATTAAACAAAACATTCACTTCTAAATATTTCCCCTACACTCCTTCCAGAATTGAAGGAATTGGGCTAATGGAAGTGGAAAAAGAAATCAAGAAAAGATACCAAAAAGCATTTCCAAATTCAAAAGTCAGCAATTTATTGCCTTTAGAAATTGGAGGTATTTACAGATGGAGAAGATCAGGAGAAAAACACATGTTTAATCCAACGACGATTTCAAAATTGCAACAAGCAGTACGTTTAAACAGTCCTGAAAGTTATAAAGAATACTCTAAAATGGTCAATGATCAAAGTGAAAACTTGATGACCATCAGAGGTTTATTTGAATTCAATAACTTAGATCCTATTTCAATTGAGGAAGTGGAGCCTTGGACAGAAATTGTAAAAAAATTCAAAACTGGCGCCATGTCTTATGGATCTATCAGCCAAGAAGCTCATGAAAATCTAGCGATTGCAATGAACAGAATTGGTGGAAAAAGTAATTCTGGAGAAGGTGGAGAAGATTCTAAACGTTTCCAAAAAGACTTAAATGGTGATTCTAGAAATAGTGCCATTAAACAAGTTGCTTCTGGAAGATTTGGGGTTTCTATCAACTATTTGACAAATGCCAAAGAGATTCAAATAAAAATGGCTCAGGGTGCAAAACCTGGAGAAGGTGGACAATTACCTGGCGAAAAAGTAGTGCCTTGGATTGCTGAAGTAAGAAATTCTACACCTTATGTTGGATTAATTTCACCTCCGCCACACCATGATATTTATTCTATTGAAGATTTATCACAGTTAATTTTTGATTTAAAAAATGCTAATCGTGAAGCTCGAATTAATGTAAAATTAGTTTCTGAAGTGGGTGTTGGAACAATCGCTGCCGGTGTTGCTAAAGCAAAAGCCGACGTGATTTTGATTTCAGGATACGACGGAGGAACTGGAGCTGCACCATTAACATCACTTCAACATACGGGTATTCCTTGGGAACTTGGATTAGCAGAAGCACAACAAACATTAATTCTAAATGATTTAAGAAGTCGTGTAGTTTTAGAATGTGACGGGCAATTGAAAACAGGACGTGATGTTGCTATCGCTGCATTACTTGGAGCTGAGGAATTTGGTTTTGCAACCGCTCCTTTAGTAGCATCTGGTTGTATTATGATGAGAGCGTGTCACTTGAATACGTGTCCTGTAGGTATTGCAACTCAAGATCCTGAATTGAGAAAAAATTTCAAAGGAACACCGGAACACATCATCAACTTCATGTATTTTATTGCTGAGGAGTTGAGAGAAATCATGGCACAACTTGGATTTAGAACATTAAAAGAAATGGTGGGACAATCTCAAAAATTGAATGTCAATAAAGCCATCAAGCATTATAAAGCAAGTGGATTAGATTTATCTACTATTCTATATAAACCAGAAAAAGCTAAAGAAGTTCCAAACCACAATACGACTACACAAGACCATGCTTTAGACCATGTACTTGATTTTGAAATTATAAAAGCGGCTATTCCTTCTATTTATAGAAAAGAAAAAACAAGAGTTACTTTTGATATCAAAAACACAGACCGTTCCGTTGGAGCTATATTGAGTAATGAAATTTCAAAAATATATGGTGCACAAGGTTTACCTGAGGACACAATATTAGTTGATTTTACAGGTTCTGCCGGACAAAGTTTTGGTGCTTTTGCAACAAATGGTCTTTCTTTTAAAATACATGGAAACTGTAATGATTATTTAGGAAAAGGACTTTCTGGAGGTAAATTAATTATAAAAGTCCCTCCTACTGCCACTTTCAAACCAGAAGAAAATATCATTATTGGTAACGTGGCACTTTATGGAGCAATCACTGGTGAAGCTTATATAAATGGTATGGCTGGAGAACGTTTTTGTGTGAGAAATTCTGGTGCAACAGCTGTTGTAGAAGGGATTGGAGATCATGGATGCGAATACATGACTGGAGGAACTGTAGTGGTTTTAGGAAAAACAGGAAGAAATTTTGCTGCAGGAATGAGCGGTGGTATTGCTTATGTTTTTGATCCAAATAAAAAATTCGATGCTACATTATGTAATATGGAAATGGTCGCTTTTGAAACATTGGAAGATGATGACTTTACCAAACTGAGACGTTTGATAAAAAATCATTCTATGTATACCAATAGTCCTTTGGCAAAAAGGATTTTAGAAGATTGGGAAAACCAACGCAACCATTTTATCAAAGTAATGCCTACTGATTACAAAAAAGCATTACAGAGATTGGCAGAAGAAAAAAAATTGAAGAACTAATAGCACTATAGTCATGGGAAAGATAGGAGGATTTAAAGAATATACTAGAACCGACGAAAGTAATGTTGCTGTTCCAGAAAGAGTATCGAATTATGATGAATTTACAATTCCGTTAACCAAAGATAAAATCAAAGAACAAGGATCCAGATGTATGGATTGTGGGATTCCATTTTGCCACAGTGCCTGTCCATTAGGAAATTTGATACCAGATTTTAATGACATGGTACATCAGGAAGAATGGGAAAGTGCATTGAAAATATTGCAATCAACCAATAACTTTCCAGAATTCACAGGCCGTTTATGCCCTGCTCCATGTGAAAAATCATGTGTATTAGGAATTATAAGCGAGCCAGTAGCTATCGAGAATATTGAAAAAAATATTATCGAAAGAGGTTTCGCTGAAGGTTGGATTAAACCACAACCACCAGAAGTTAGAACAGGAAAAACAGTAGCTGTAATAGGCTCTGGCCCTGCTGGCTTAGCGGCTGCACAACAATTAAATCGTGCAGGACATACTGTTACGGTTTTTGAAAGAGACAATGCCATTGGTGGATTACTACGTTATGGGATTCCAAATTTCAAATTAGAAAAAGGAATTATCGACAGACGTGTTGCTGTTTTAGAAGCTGAAGGAATTACTTTTAAAACTAATGTAAATGTTGGCGTAAACTATAGTGTTGAAGAATTAAATTCTTTTGATTCTATCGTATTATGTGGTGGTGCAACCGAAAGACGAAGCTTGCCTACCAAAGGAATAGAAAGTAAAGGAGTTGTACAGGCAATGGACTTTTTAACGCAACAAACTAAAGTATTGTACGGAGAATCCATTCCAGATCAAATTAAAGCAACTGGTAAAGATGTTATCGTTATTGGTGGTGGAGATACAGGTTCAGATTGTATTGGAACTTCAAACAGACACGGTGCAAAATCAGTTACTAATTTTGAGATTTTACCAAAACCACCAGTTGGAAGAAGTGAAACTACTCCTTGGCCATTTTGGCCATTGCAATTAAAAACATCTTCTTCACATGAAGAAGGTTGTAATAGAAACTGGCTAATCAATACCAAAGAATTTATTTCTAATGAAAAAGGAGAACTTGTTGGTTTAAAAACCGTTGAAGTTGCTTGGAAAATGACACCTGGACAAAGACCTGAACTGATAGAAAAAGAAGGTTCTGAAAAAATTTGGCCTTGTGATTTAGCTTTATTGGCACTTGGATTTACAGGTCCGGAGAAAACTTTAAGCGATCAATTAGGATTAGAAATTGATATGAGAAGCAATTTTAAAGCGACTAATTATCAAACTAATGTTCCTCATATATTTACTGCTGGTGACATGCGAAGAGGACAATCTTTAATTGTATGGGCAATATCTGAAGGTCGTGAAGCTGCCAGAGAAGTTGATAAATACTTGATGGGTTATACCAATTTACCTACCAAAGGAAATGGTGATTTACCCAACTTATAGGTTTGAATAACATTTTATAACCCTTGATAGAAAAATTTGTCAAGGGTTATTTTTTTATAAAATTTCAAATAAATGTTTAATTTATAACTTTTTGTTAGAATTTGTTAGAATTCATCTATTAGCTTGTGGGACTAAATAAAGAATAATAAATTTGCTCAAAATTAATAATCATGCAATCAAAAGACTTACTACAATTAGCAGAACAATTTGGCAGTCCATTATACGTTTATGATGCCGAAAAAATACAATCTCAATACAACAGATTAACGAAAGCTTTTTCAAAGGTAGATAAGTTGCGCATCAATTATGCAATGAAGGCTTTGTCTAATGTTGCTATACTTCAATTATTGAAAGAAATGGGGTCAGGATTAGATACTGTTTCAATTCAAGAAGTATTATTAGGACTTCATGCCGGCTACGACCCAGACAAAATATTTTATACTCCAAATGGTGTTTCTCTTGAAGAAATTGAAGAAGTATCGGCGATGGGAGTTCAAATAAATATTGACAACTTATCCATATTAGAGCAATTTGGTACAAAATACCCAAATGTACCTGTATGTATCAGAATAAATCCGCACGTAATGGCTGGTGGAAATGCTAATATATCTGTTGGTCATATCGATAGTAAATTTGGTATTTCTGTTCACCAATTACCTCATTTAGTTCGTATTGTTGAAAATACTAAAATGAACATTGTCGGAATTCATATGCATACCGGCTCTGATATTTTAGATATCGAAGTATTTTTATATGCTGCCGAAATATTATTTGATGCCGCTAGAAACTTTAAAAACCTTGAATTCTTAGACTTTGGAAGTGGATTTAAAGTACCTTATAAAAAAGACGATATCGAAACTGACATTGAAGAATTAGGTAAAAAATTATCCAAAAGATTCAATGCCTTTTGTACTGAATACGGGAAAGAATTAACATTAATATTTGAACCTGGGAAATTTTTAGTAAGTGAAGCAGGTTTCTTTTTAGCTAAAGTAAATGTAGTTAAACAAACTACTTCGACTGTTTTTGCAGGAATAGATAGTGGTTTTAACCATTTGATCAGACCAATGTTTTATGGTTCACAACATCATATCGAAAACATATCACATCCAAAAGGGAAAGAACGTTTCTACTCTGTGGTAGGATATATTTGCGAAACCGATACTTTTGCTAATAACAGAAAAATTGCTGAAATAAAAGAAGGTGATATTTTATCTTTTAGAAATGCAGGAGCTTATTGTTTCTCTATGGCATCCAACTACAACTCTAGATACAAGCCAGCCGAAGTATTATGGATGAACGGTGAAGGTCATTTGATAAGAGCGCATGAAACCTTTGAGGATTTATTAAAAAATCAAATTCCGCTGCCAGTTGCAGCAACAACAGCATAAATAAAAAAATCCCATTCGCTAATGCAAATGGGATTTTTTGATAATACGCAATACTATTATTTCTTATCTAACAGCGTATCTAAAACTTCAGATTCAGTTCCATTAGGAAATGGAATTTTCAACATTTGTGAAAGGGTTGGTGCTATTTGAGTAATGAATTTTTTAGTGTGCAATTCTCCTTTTGGAACTTGCCATCCATAAAAAAGCAAAGGCACGTGTGTATCATAACTATTTGGTGAACCATGAGTAGTTCCTGTGGCTTGATATTGCATATAGCCTGTTTTATCAAGTATAACAATATCACCATTTTGTTTAGGATCATAGCCTTTAGAAATAAAACTTAAAAAATAGTCATCTCCTGACGAAGCTAAAATTTCTTCTTCAGTATACACTCTTTTAACTTGTTCTTGCGTCATCAAAAAATCTTTAAAACTTTGCTTCACTTTTGCTAATTCTAAACCTTTCTGTTTAATAATTTCTTTATTGAAAAAAAGATTAAAGTTAGAATAATCTAATATTAAATCAGCGCCGAAAGTTTCGTTAGAATGTTTTTTTAATGCCTCTACAATGTCTTTAGAAGGAATATTTTTCACATTATATTTATTATCTTTTAGATAATTTGGATTTTCAGCACCAGCGTGATCAGCAGTCAAAAAAAGCAAGTAATTATCCTTTCCAACCGTTTTATCTAAATAGTTTAAAAACTGAGCCATCGTCTGATCTAAACGCAAATAAGTATCCTGCAACTCCATTGAACGTGGTCCAAAAGTATGTCCAACATAATCCGTTGAAGAAAAACTAACCGTCAAAAAATCCGTAATTTCATCTTTGCCTAACTCTTCTTTTTCTATAGCTTTCATGGCCAATTCCGCCAAAATATCATTCCCAAAAGGGGTAGTTCTCAAAACATCTGCTCCTTTTTCTTTATACATTTTACTTAAATCGTAAGGAAAAACTGGCGCATTAGCTTTATCTAACTTTCCTTCATAAGGATTATCATCAGGAAGACTTTCATTATAAGTTGCTATGGGATTCAATAAATTCCATCCTTTATTAATGTAATTCATGTATCGTTTTTCTTGATTAAATTCAGTTACCCAATTCGGTAATGCTGAACCATAAAAAGTGCTTGAGATAAAAGCTCCAGTTTTACTGTACCAAAATGCCCAATTAGCAAAATGTCCCGCAGGCAAAATTGCTCCACGATCTTTGACACTCATCCCAATTACTTTCCCTTTAAAATTTGTCGCCATTCGCAACTCATCTGTAATGGTGGTGCTTAACAAATTTTTTGGAGACATTGCTCCCTCTTTTTCTGTTCCGTCACCTACTGTTTTAACTGAAGCATCATCAGTACAATACATATCTTTTCCAGTAGCTTTATTAAACCAATCATTCCCTACGATACCATGAGTAGACGGAGTAGTTCCAGTATAAATACTCGCGTGACCCGGTGCAGTATAAGTAGGTACATAATTATAATGCATATTGTGAAAAGTATAGCCATTATTCATTAATCTTTTAAAACCATTCGCAGAAAAGTCATCTGAAAAACGATATAGATATTCCATTTTCATTTGGTCTACCACTATACCTACCACTAATTTTGGGCGTTGTTGAGCTTGTGAGTTTAAAGACATAATAAATGTCAAAAACAAAATAATTCTTTTCATATTATATTTTTATATAGTTTAGCAAAAATACAATTTAATGTTTAAAAATTGTACGGAACAAAACTTAAAACCTATAAATTAATCTTCTCTTAACTCGGTTAAAACCAAATCTAAAAAAATATGAGCACTTAAAATATAAAGGCTCTTCAGATTAAATTATGACAGATTAAATTTTAAATTTGAATTAGTTTAAAATAAAGTAGTTATGGAAATGTATGACAATGAAAATACTGCACACAAATCATTTGATGAAAATTATTTATCCGAAGAGTTGTTGCAGGCTCAATGGGCTGAATTCATAGAACTAAAGAAAGTAATTACCGAAATATTCCTTAAAAAAGGAAGTCCAATAACCATCTTAGACATAGGAATTGGAAATGCAAGAATAGTAAAACATTTATATGCAATACCAGAAATGTGGGATATGATTGAATTCTATGACGGCACTGATAATGCCGAAACATGTGTTATTTTATCCCGCAACACAATAAAAGAATTAAATATTGAAGACAAAGTAAGTGTTTATTTTTTAGATGCAGTAAATTTAAATCAATTACAAAAGCATTATGATTTGATTATTACAACTTGGTTTACAGCAGGTAATTTTTATCCTGAAAACTTCCCTTTTGAAAATTATAATTTATTATCCAAAAAACTTGATTTATCAAAAAATGAAAAATTTGATACTATTTTCACCTTTGCCTATAAAATGCTGAATGTAAATGGAGAAATTTTAATTGGAGCCTGCTATATTGACAACGAGAATACAAGAAAAAAGCAAGAACTATCGTATCAGAAAATGGGAATGACAGTAATAACTGATGCAAAAGATAGTTTTACGGCTACTAAAGAAAGATTTTGGTCACAACGATTTACAAAAGGAAAAATACACAGCTATTTTCAATTTGTGAAACAGGAGAAAATATCATTTACACCACTTGATCCTTATAATTATGCTATGCAAATAAGGATAAAAAAATGATAACAATCCTCTAAATTCGAACATTACAATAATAAAATATTGATTTATAACAAAAAAATCCTCATCAAATAAATGATGAGGATTCTTCAAAGAAAGGCGACGACATACTCTCCCACATAACTGCAGTACCATCTGCGCAGGCGGGCTTAACTACTCTGTTCGGGATGGGAAGAGGTGAGCCCCGCCGCAATAACCACCTTAAGAGGTTATAATTGCTTTGGGCAATTATTGTAACAATTAACAATTTATCATTGATAATTAATTACATAATATCTTAACATACTGAGATAAAGAAAATAAAAAGTATTAGAAAGTTTCTTCTCCCGTCCCGAAAGACGGGAGAAAAGCGTACATAAGCTTACGGGTTATTAGTACTACTCGACTATGACATTACTGCCTTTACATCTATAGCCTATCAACGTGGTCATCTCCCACGACCCTTAAAAGAAATCTCATCTTGTGGTGGGTTTCGCGCTTATATGCTTTCAGCGCTTATCCCTTCCAAACGTAGCTACTCTGCGATGCCACTGGCGTGACAACAGATACACTAGAGGTTTGTCCAATTCGGTCCTCTCGTACTAGAATCAGATCCACTCAAATTTCTTGCGCCCACAGTAGATAGAGACCGAACTGTCTCACGACGTTCTGAACCCAGCTCGCGTGCCACTTTAATGGGCGAACAGCCCAACCCTTGGGACCTTCTCCAGCCCCAGGATGTGACGAGCCGACATCGAGGTGCCAAACCCCCCCGTCGATATGAGCTCTTGGGGGAGATCAGCCTGTTATCCCCGGCGTACCTTTTATCCTTTGAGCGATGGCCCTTCCATGCGGAACCACCGGATCACTATGCTCTACTTTCGTACCTGATCGACCTGTATGTCTCTCAGTCAAGCTCCCTTATGCCATTGCACTCTACGCACGGTTACCAAGCGTACTGAGGGAACCTTTAGAAGCCTCCGTTACTCTTTTGGAGGCGACCACCCCAGTCAAACTACCCACCAAGCAATGTCCCCCGCAAAGCGGGGTTAGGCCTCAGATAAACAAAGGGTTGTATTTCAACAATGACTCCACAACGCCTAGCGACGCCACTTCACAGTCTCCAACCTATCCTACACATCATTTATCCAAGGTCAATACTAAGCTATAGTAAAGGTGCACAGGGTCTTTTCGTCCCACTGCGGGTAAGCGGCATCTTCACCGCTACTACAATTTCACCGAGCTCATGGCTGAGACAGTGTCCAGATCGTTACACCATTCGTGCAGGTCGGAACTTACCCGACAAGGAATTTCGCTACCTTAGGACCGTTATAGTTACGGCCGCCGTTTACTGGGGCTTCAATTCAATGCTTCTCCGAAGATAACATCTCCTCTTAACCTTCCAGCACCGGGCAGGTGTCAGGCCCTATACTTCATCTTACGATTTTGCAGAGCCCTGTGTTTTTGATAAACAGTCGCCTGGACCTCTTCACTGCGGCCAGCATTGCTGCTGGCGACCCTTCTCCCGAAGTTACGGGTCTATTTTGCCTAATTCCTTAGCCATGAATCTCTCGAGCACCTTAGGATTCTCTCCTCGACTACCTGTGTCGGTTTGCGGTACGGGTACTTATTACCTGAAGTTTAGAGGTTTTTCTTGGAAGCCCTTAGGCGCACTATCTCTTTGTCCGAAGACTCCGAGTACTATCGTATTTCCCCAAGCCGCGTGGATTTGCCTGCGCAGCTTATAGGTAGGTACTTCAACGAACTATTCCGTCAGTTCGCGGCGCTTTCATCACTCCGTCACCCCATCACAGTAATAACTAGTACGGGAATATTAACCCGTTGTCCATCGACTGTCCCTTTCGGGTTCGCCTTAGGTCCCGACTAACCCACAGCTGATTAGCATAGCTGTGGAAACCTTAGTCTTTCGGTGTGCGGGTTTCTCGCCCGCATTATCGTTACTTATGCCTACATTTTCTTTTCTAACCAGTCCAGCATGCCTTACGACACACCTTCTACCCTGTTAGAATGCTCCCCTACCACTTGTAATAAATTACAAATCCATAGCTTCGGTAATATGTTTATGCCCGATTATTATCCATGCTCGTCCGCTCGACTAGTGAGCTGTTACGCACTCTTTAAATGAATGGCTGCTTCCAAGCCAACATCCTAGCTGTCTGGGCAGACAAACCTCGTTCTTTCAACTTAACATATATTTGGGGACCTTAGCTGATGGTCTGGGTTCTTTCCCTCTCGGACTTGGACCTTAGCACCCAAGCCCTCACTGTTATGAAACATTATATAGCATTCGGAGTTTGTCAGGAATTGGTAGGCGGTGAAGCCCCCGCATCCAATCAGTAGCTCTACCTCTATATAACTTTACGCATAACGCTGCACCTAAATGCATTTCGGGGAGTACGAGCTATTTCCGAGTTTGATTGGCCTTTCACCCCTACCCACAGGTCATCCGAAGACTTTTCAACGTCAACCGGTTCGGACCTCCACACTGTGTTACCAGCGCTTCATCCTGCCCATGGGTAGATCACACGGTTTCGCGTCTAACACTACTGACTAAAGCGCCCTATTCAGACTCGCTTTCGCTACGGATCCGTGGCTTAACCACTTATCCTTGCCAGCAACGTTAACTCGTAGGCTCATTATGCAAAAGGCACGCCGTCACCCCACTAAAGGGCTCCGACCGCTTGTAAGCGTATGGTTTCAGGATCTATTTCACTCCGTTATTCACGGTTCTTTTCACCTTTCCCTCACGGTACTGGTTCACTATCGGTCTCTCAGGAGTATTTAGCCTTAGCGGATGGTCCCGCCAAATTCAGACAGGGTTTCACGTGCCCCGCCCTACTCAGGATACCACTATCGTTATCTTCTATTACTTATACAGGGCTATCACCTTCTTTGGCTCTACTTTCCAGTAGATTCTAATTCTATCCGCAACAAATAACGTGGTCCTACAACCCCAACATTGCCGTAACAACATTGGTTTGGGCTAATCCGCGTTCGCTCGCCACTACTTACGGAATCACTTTTGTTTTCTTCTCCTCCGCCTACTTAGATGTTTCAGTTCAGCGGGTTTGCCCACCTATCGGTGTACTATGTCTTCAACATAGTGGGTTGCCCCATTCAGGTATTTACGGATCGTATCGTGTGTGCCAATCCCCGTAACTTTTCGCAGCTTATCACGCCTTTCATCGCCTCTGAGAGCCAAGGCATCCCCCATACGCCCTTATTTTGCTTATTGTACCAATCTCGTTAATTAAAACGAGACCGTTTCTTTACTTGTCTAATGATAAACAAGTAAAAATGCTTTCTACTTTTTATTATTTTCTTATCTCAATATGTCAATGAACTTTTTTCTAGTGATTAGCCCTTAGTAATTAGTGATTAGTTTTTGACTAATTACTTTTTACTCTTTACTATTCACTCGAATAGTGGAGAATAACGGAGTCGAACCGTTGACCTCCTGCGTGCAAGGCAGGCGCTCTAGCCAGCTGAGCTAATCCCCCAATCTAATTATGAATTGTGAATTATGAATTATGAATTTATATTTCATAACTCCTCAACTCTAGAATTTCTTCTTTTATTTAAGTCTAAAATAGTTGTCTCGGACAGACTCGAACTGTCGACCCCTACATTATCAGTGTAGTACTCTAACCAGCTGAGCTACGAGACACTCTTATTCTTAAATGGTATTATTTGAACTAACAGCAAGAGTAATAAAACGTTGGGGTTTGCTTCCAACTTGAACTTTCGTCTTCTTTCTTTAGCGTGCATATAGCTAACACTAAAGCTCTAGAAAGGAGGTGTTCCAGCCGCACCTTCCGGTACGGCTACCTTGTTACGACTTAGCCCTAGTTACCAGTTTTACCCTAGGCAGCTCCTTGCGGTCACCGACTTCAGGCACCCCCAGCTTCCATGGCTTGACGGGCGGTGTGTACAAGGCCCGGGAACGTATTCACCGGATCATGGCTGATATCCGATTACTAGCGATTCCAGCTTCACGGAGTCGAGTTGCAGACTCCGATCCGAACTGTGACCGGTTTTATAGATTCGCTCCTGGTCACCCAGTGGCTGCTCTCTGTACCGGCCATTGTAGCACGTGTGTAGCCCAAGGCGTAAGGGCCGTGATGATTTGACGTCATCCCCACCTTCCTCTCAGTTTGCACTGGCAGTCTCGTTAGAGTTCCCGACATGACTCGCTGGCAACTAACAACAGGGGTTGCGCTCGTTATAGGACTTAACCTGACACCTCACGGCACGAGCTGACGACAACCATGCAGCACCTTGTAAATTGTCTTGCGAAAAGTCTGTTTCCAAACCGGTCAATCTACATTTAAGCCTTGGTAAGGTTCCTCGCGTATCATCGAATTAAACCACATGCTCCACCGCTTGTGCGGGCCCCCGTCAATTCCTTTGAGTTTCATTCTTGCGAACGTACTCCCCAGGTGGGATACTTATCACTTTCGCTTAGCCACTGAAATTGCTTCCAACAGCTAGTATCCATCGTTTACGGCGTGGACTACCAGGGTATCTAATCCTGTTCGCTACCCACGCTTTCGTCCATCAGCGTCAATCCATTAGTAGTAACCTGCCTTCGCAATTGGTATTCCATGTAATCTCTAAGCATTTCACCGCTACACTACATATTCTAGTTACTTCCTAATAATTCAAGTTTAGCAGTATCAATGGCCGTTCCACCGTTGAGCGATGGGCTTTCACCACTGACTTACTAAACCGCCTACGGACCCTTTAAACCCAATGATTCCGGATAACGCTTGGATCCTCCGTATTACCGCGGCTGCTGGCACGGAGTTAGCCGATCCTTATTCTTACAGTACCGTCAAGGTTCTACACGTAGAACTGTTTCTTCCTGTACAAAAGCAGTTTACAATCCATAGGACCGTCATCCTGCACGCGGCATGGCTGGATCAGGCTTGCGCCCATTGTCCAATATTCCTCACTGCTGCCTCCCGTAGGAGTCTGGTCCGTGTCTCAGTACCAGTGTGGGGGATCTCCCTCTCAGGACCCCTACCCATCGTTGCCTTGGTAAGCCGTTACCTTACCAACTAGCTAATGGGACGCATGCTCATCTTTCACCGTTGTGACTTTAATTATAAAGTGATGCCACTCTATAATACTATGAGGTATTAATCCAAATTTCTCTGGGCTATCCCTCTGTGAAAGGTAGATTGCATACGCGTTACGCACCCGTGCGCCGGTCTCTAGTTCCGAAGAACTATACCCCTCGACTTGCATGTGTTAAGCCTGCCGCTAGCGTTCATCCTGAGCCAGGATCAAACTCTTCATCGTATATTGTGTGAGATCAGATAAATCTTCTCTCTTTGTTTATTCGACTAAATTCTAGTGGTTTTTTCAAATCTCTCGATTCTATTACTCTCATTCTTTTGTTTTGAAATCTCTTTCAAAACGGCTGTCAATTCAATATGTCTAGGAACGTGTTCTTCTTTGTTTTTCCCTTCGTTAACACTACTTAAAGTGTTTCTCGAAGCGGGTGCAAAAGTACAACTTCTTTTTTAACTGGCAAGAAAATTTTGAAGTTTTTTTTTGGAAATTTTTATCTCCGTTTTACTACCGTTTTCTTATCAGCTTGTCAAGGAACTTTGCGCGTTTTGCGGGGTGCAAATGTAATAAGCTCTTTCTAATCTCACAAGCTTTTCTGAATCTTTTTTTGAAAATAAATTCCCTCTCTCAATCCAGTTTACTTGTCAGTCTTCTAAAGAACGTCTGCGTCATTGCGGGTGCAAAAGTAGCACCTTTATTCGCTTTTACAAGCTTTTTTAAACCTTTTTTTCATGTTTTCTTAACCCAATCTTTAACTCGCTGAAAACATGATTCTTGAATAGTAAAGTTTTTTATACTATTCAAAAGAAAAATCAAAAAACACACCAGATTCTCCTTTTATCAAGACTATACAATATATACGTACCCATAATCTTTATTCACTTTTTTAATTAACACCCCTAATTACTCCCTATTTCGGATGATTTAAGCAGGATACGACTAACCAAAACCACTCTCCTAGCCCCGATAGCAGTGAAAATCCTTTTCTCTCGTTTCTTTACGAGAGAAAAGATTACAACGAATAGCGGGAAACAGCTCCTAATTATAACACTCCTACTAAACTCATATGCTATAATAACTCTTCTTTTAGTTTTTAGACCTATTTATGATAACAAACCTTATATATATATTGTATGTATTTTTGTAATGGTCTATATTTGCATTCTTAAAATAATAAATGATGATTAAGATTACTTTGCCCGATGGGTCAGTTAAAGAGTTTGCTCCTGGGATTACTCCTATGGATGTAGCCAAGAGCATTAGTGAAGGATTTGCCAGAAATGTTATTTCGGCTTCTTTTGATGGTACAACTGTGGAAACAACAACTCCTTTGACGACGGACGGCAGTCTTATATTATATACTTGGAATGACGAAGGCGGAAAAAAAGCTTTTTGGCATTCTACTTCACACGTAATGGCACAAGTTCTTGAGGAAATGTTTCCTGGTATAAAATTAACTCTTGGACCAGCAATCTCTAATGGCTTTTATTACGATGTAGATTTTGAAGACCAAAAAATCACTGATGCTGACTTTAAAAAAATTGAAGATCGTGTTCTTGAAATTTCTAGAGGTAAGCATGAATTCAAACTACGTCCCGTTTCTAAAGCTGAAGCTTTAGAACTATATAAGGACAACGTTTACAAAACAGAGCTTATTAGCAATCTTGAGGACGGAACAATTACGTTTTGTGATCACGATACGTTTACTGATTTATGTCGTGGTGGGCATATTCCAAATACTGGAATAATCAAAGCGATGAAAATAATGAGCGTTGCAGGAGCATACTGGCGTGGTGACGAGAAAAACAAACAACTGACTCGTGTTTATGGAACTTCATTCCCTAAACAAAAGGATTTAACGGAATACTTAGAATTACTGGAAGAAGCAAAACGTCGTGACCATAGAAAACTAGGAAAAGAACTTGAACTTTTTGCTTTTTCTCAAAAGGTAGGCGCAGGTTTACCATTATGGTTGCCTAAAGGAGCCGCTTTAAGAGACAGACTAGAACAGTTTTTGAAAAAAGCACAGAAAAAAGGTGGATACGAGCAAGTGGTTACACCACATATTGGTCAAAAAGAATTGTATGTAACTTCAGGACATTATGCAAAATATGGCGCCGATAGTTTCCAACCTATAAGCACTCCAGCTGAAGGCGAAGAGTTTTTATTAAAACCTATGAACTGTCCTCATCACTGCGAAATATACAATGTACGTCCTTGGTCATACAAAGATTTACCAAAGCGTTATGCTGAATTTGGTACTGTTTACAGATACGAACAAAGTGGAGAATTACACGGTTTAACTCGTGTAAGAGGGTTTACTCAGGATGACGCGCACATTTTTTGCACTCCTGAACAACTAGACGAAGAGTTTAAGAAAGTAATTGACTTGGTACTTTATGTATTTGGTTCATTAGGATTCGAAAACTTTACCGCTCAGATTTCACTGAGAGATAAAGAAAACAGAGATAAGTATATAGGTACTGATGAAAACTGGGAAAAAGCGGAAAATGCAATTATTAACGCTGCAGCCGACAAAGGTCTAAATACTGTAGTAGAATATGGCGAAGCAGCTTTCTATGGTCCAAAATTGGATTTCATGGTAAAAGATGCCTTGGGAAGACAATGGCAATTAGGAACGATTCAGGTTGATTACAACCTTCCAGAACGTTTTGATTTAACCTACAAAGGATCTGATAACGAATTGCATAGACCAGTAATGATTCACAGAGCACCTTTTGGTTCAATGGAACGATTTATCGCTATTTTATTAGAACATACAGCAGGAAATTTCCCTCTTTGGCTGATGCCTGAACAAGCTATAATATTGTCTTTGAGCGAGAAATATGAAATATATGCGAAAAAAGTTTTAGATTTGCTAGAAAATCACGAAATTCGCGCCCTCATTGACAATAGAAACGAGACAATCGGGAAGAAAATTAGGGATGCAGAAATGCAAAAAACCCCATTTATGTTGATTGTAGGTGAGGAAGAAGAGAAAAATGGGACTATTTCTATCCGTCGTCATGGACAGGAAGGAAAAGGAAATATCAGCGTTACAATAGAAGAATTTGCTGCTATTGTAAACGAAGAGATCAATAAAACATTAAAAGTATTTACAGTTTAACTTAAATTATAAAGTCATAGCAATAAGAAGCAACAGAGGTTACCAACCTCGCGTAGAAAAAAAAGATGCCCACAGAATAAACAGCCTTATTCGTGGTGTACAAGAAGTAAGACTTGTAGGTGAAAATATTGAACCTGGAGTTTTTAAACTTTCGGAAGCTTTAAGATTAGCTGACCAATTTGAATTGGATTTAGTTGAGATTTCACCAAATGCAGATCCACCGGTTTGTAAAATCATGGATTATAAGAAATTTGTTTACGAGCAAAAGAAACGTGATAAAATCCTAAAAGCGAAATCTACACAAGTAGTCGTTAAGGAAATTCGTTTTGGACCTCAAACAGATGAGCATGATTACGAATTTAAGAGAAAGAATGCTGAGAAGTTCTTGAAAGAAGGTGCGAAATTGAAAGCATTTGTTTTCTTTAAAGGACGTTCGATTATCTATAAAGATCAAGGGCAAATCTTATTATTAAGATTAGCTACAGATCTTGAAGAATTTGGTAAAGTGGAAGCGATGCCAGTTCTAGAAGGAAAGAGAATGATAATGTTCATTGCCCCTAAGAAAAAGAAATAAGTCTTAAAGTCAAAAGTCTTAAAGTCAAAAGTTGAATACTTTTGACTTTAAGACTTTAAAAACTTTCTGACTAAAGAAGATAAGTAAGTAAGAATAAATTAAAACACTAGGAAAAAATGCCTAAAATGAAAACCAAATCTAGCGCCAAGAAACGTTTCAAAGTTACTGGTTCTGGAAAGATTAAAAGAAAGCATGCTTTTAAAAGTCACATCTTGACTAAAAAGTCTAAAAAACGTAAATTAGCTTTGACACATTCAGCGCTAGTTCACAAAACAGATATGAAAAGCATCAAACAACAATTAAGAATTATTTAATTAAGTCTTAAAGTTTCAAAGTCAAAGGTCTTAAAGACTTTCGACATTAGACTTTAAAAACTTTTGACTAAATAATCTTTAGGTTAAAACAATTTCAAATAACCTTGGAGTATGGCCATTAAGTGCTTTTGATTAAATTCAAGCCGCCTGCTACAAAAAAACAGTAAAATTATGCCAAGATCGGTAAATTCAGTTGCTAAAAGAGCAAGAAGAAAAAAAATAATGAAGCAAGCCAAAGGTTTCTTTGGTAGACGTAAAAACGTTTGGACAGTTGCTAAGAATGCGGTAGAGAAAGCAATGTGCTACGCTTACCGTGACAGAAAAGTGAATAAAAGAAATTTCCGTGCTTTATGGATTCAACGTATCAACGCTGGAGCTAGATTGGAAGGAATGTCTTATTCTCAATTCATCGGGAAATTAAAAGCTAACAATATCGAATTGAACCGTAAAGTTCTTGCCGATTTAGCAATGAATCACCCAGATGCTTTCAAAGCAATACTTAACAAAGTAAAATAAACGTTTTATAAACTCAATTTAGATTACTTACTTATATAGAAACCTCAATCGAAAGATTGGGGTTTTTTTGTTTTTAAAATTTATTCTAATTAAAAAACATGCAACTAATATCAAAATTTTATTCTATTTTCGTAAGGATTTTCAAAAAATCAGACGTGATTCCTATCATTTTTCATTAAACTCAAATACTATGACTAAATTGAAATCCACACTGCTTCTTTCTTTAGTGCTTTTATTTATTACAAGTTCTACATTCGCTCAAGAAAAAAACAATCGTAAGAAGAGAAACAAAAAAGAGATTGCAGCTGCAAAATCTGATAGCATTAAGAAGAAAAAAACTGCTACCGTTTCTATAAATGATAAAATAAAAAGCGCTAAAAAAATTGAAGGCTTGTTTACCATGTATCAGGATACCGTTACTGGAAACATGCAACTTTACATTAAGAAAAACCAACTGGATAAGGAATTTATTTATCAAAGCTATTCCATGAATGGACCAACGGCTTTGTTTTTAAATCAAAGTATGCATCGTGCAACAAGTGTTTTCAACATAAAGAAAGCCAATGACAAAATTGAATTTGGATTAGTAAACACCGCTTTTTATTACGACAAAACAAATGCTGTTAGTAAAACTGCGGGTACTGATATTTCGGAAGCAATTTTTCTGGCTGAGAAAATTGTAGCACAAGACAGTACTGGTTTCTTAATTGTTGCTGATGGACTTTTCTTGAGTGAAAAATTAGATCCAGTAAAACCTACGATGCCACCAGGAATACCTCCTGGAGCAATTTTCAACCTGGGTAATTTCAATTCAGCTAAGTCAAAATACCACAGCATCCGATCTTTTCCTAATAATACTGATGTAGTTGTAGATTTGGCTTATGATAATCCAGCACCTTTAAATGGCGGTGGAAATGACATTACTGATGCACGATATGTTCGTGTACGTATGCAACATACGTTTTTAGAAATTCCTGAAAATAATTTCAAATCCAGACAGGATGACCCTCGTATTGGATATTTTGGACAAACTATTAACGACCAAACCAGTATAAAACCAACACCTTATAAAGACATTATCAATCGATGGTATTTGACAAAAAAGGATCCTACGGCAGCTATCAGTGAACCTGTAGAACCCATTGTTTGGTGGGTTGAGAACACAACTCCCGTTGAATATCGTCAAACTATTGTTGAGGCAGGTAATCGTTGGAATCAAGCTTTTGAAAAAGCAGGTTTCAAAAATGCTGTTGTAATGAAAATACAACCAGACTCTGTTGATTGGGATGCAGGAGATGTGCGTTATAACGTTATCCGTTGGGTTGCTTCTGCTAATCCAAATTATGGTGCAATTGGCCCAAGTTTTGCCAATCCACGAACAGGACAAATTTTAGGTTCTGATATTACAGTGGAATGGAGTTCAGGAAGCAGATCTCCAATATATGATGAATTATTTTCGGCGAAAAGCATTCAAAATCAAAATAATCTCAACACCTATTTCCATTCAGATGGGCACCTTTGTACCATGGCAAGCGAACTAAAAAGTCAGTTTTTGACTGGTGCAACTATAGCAGAAGCTTATGATGAAGATCCAAAAACTATTTTAAAAGTTCATAAAGAATTTTTATATTATTTGATCTTACATGAAATGGGTCATACTTTGGGACTAAATCACAATATGAAAGCGAGTCAAATGTTAAGTCCTTCTGAACTTAATGATACATCTATTACAGAAAAAATTGGTTTAATTGGTTCAGTAATGGATTATCCTACTATTAATCTTTCATTGGATAGAACAAAACAAGGAAACTATTTTACAACAAAACCTGGACCATACGATCTTTGGGCCATTGAATATGGATACAAAGAATTCGATGAAAAACTGGAAGACAATGAGTTAAATAAAATTCTTAGCAGAAGTACTGAACCGGGTCTTGCTTTTGGTAATGATGCCGATGATATGAGAGCATCTGGAAAGGCGATTGATCCACATGTAATGGTTGAAGACTTAAGTAGTGATGCAATAGGATATGCCGAAGGCCGATTTAAATTAGTCAACACTGTAATGCCTAAACTTAAAGTAAAATATAGTAAAACTGGACAGAATTATGCAGAAATGCGTTCACGATATAGTATGCTAAATGGGCAAAGAAGAAACATGATTGCTGTGGTAAGCCGCTATGTTGGCGGAGTGTATGTTGACCGAAGTTATGTAGGCCAAAATACAACTGAAAAACCATTCACCCCTGTATCTGAAGCTGAGCAAAAAAGAGCTATTGAAGTATTGAATAAATATGCATTTGCACCAAATGCATTTGACGCTGATGCTTCTTTATATCCGTATTTACAATTGCAAAGACGTGGATTTGGATTTTTCTCTTCTACAGAAGATCCAAAATTGGGTGGTATCTATCTATCAATGCAAACTGATGGAGCGCTTTCACACATTCTCCACCCTACAACATTGCAACGAATTTCTAATACAAGTCTGTACGGCAATACGTATTCAGTAGCAGAGGTTATGAATGATTTAGTTAGCGGAATATTCAAAGCTGATTTAGTTGGAAAAGTGAATATGCAAAGACAATACCTTCAAACTTATTTTGTTAAACAAGCTGTAGAAATTTCGGATATAAATTCTTCCAGAAACTCTTATGATGATATTTCGAAAGCTGCCGCAAGACAAACATTGAAAAAAATTAAATCAATGCTGCTTACAGCAACTTCCATAGACGAAAGTACACGGGCACATCGAGGCAACCTCATTTTCTTAATCGATAATGCTCTTGCCATAAAATAATTTTTTTGAACCATAAAAAACTCTCATTTAGATTCTAAAAAATCGGAATGGGAGTTTTTTTTATGGGATAATTTAGCTTTAAATAATACTGTATAATTGGTTTTAATGGTTTCCCATATAAAGGATGGAATCCGGGATATGAAAATACTCCTAAAAATTAATCAAAATAATAAAACTAGAGTTTATAAACTATAAATTATTACTTTCGGGGAAAGTTATCTTTATGATGCGTTCCCCGATTTTTATATTCCTATTCTCGATATTTATCTATTCTTGTCAAAATGATTTAAAAAACGAATCAGCCTCCAATAAAGGAAATAATATCAGTAAAAATGCTATTCAGGCACGCGAACTATTAGATACAGGCGATAAGTTCTTAGCACTTCAAAAATTTGACAGTGCTTTTCATTACCATAACCGTTCAAAAATACTATATGAATTAGAAAAAGATAGTGCGTCAGTAACCTACAATTTAATTCAAATGGCGCATAGCCAACAAACCTCTGGTGATTATGTTGGAAGTGAAAAAAATTTAATTGAAGCTTTATCCTTTACAGAGCTAAACTCGACTTATAAATCAGCAGCATACAACCTTCTTGGCATTTCTTCAAAAGAACTGTTCAATTATGAAGATGCTTTGTATTATTACAATAAAGCCAAAACTGAAACTAATGATTCGATAGGAAGAATTACTTTTGAAAATAATATTGCTACGGTTTACATCAAAATGAAAAAATACGACTCTTCTATTAAGATATTAGAATCCATTTTGAAATCATCTTATTTAAACACGAACAATAAAAGAAAAGCCAGAGTTCTAGACAATCTAGGCTATTGTTACTTTAAAACAAAACGTAATTCAGAAGGATTACAATTGATGACAAAATCACTATTCATCAGAAAAAGCAATACAGATTTCTATGGAAGTATTGAAAGTAATTTACATTTAGCCGAGTACTATCAAGGAATAAATCCGCAATATGCTAAAACATACGCCAAAGAAGCCTATATAACTGCTACAAAACTCAACAGTATTGATGAAAGATTGAGATCATTGTCTTTTTTAATATCAAATAATTCTGAAAAAAGCACTACTAACTATGCTTTAGACTACATCAGACTTAATGATAGTATTATAAAAGTTCGTAATAATGCCAGAGATCAGTTTATAAAAATCAAATACGATAGTGATCAAAACAGAGAAGAAAATCTAAATCTAAAAACACAAAAGGCAGAAAATGCACTTCTGTTAGAACAACAAAAAAACAGAAATTTATTATTATACTTAGCCGTTGGAATTATAATAATGATAAGTGTTTTTGTCTATAATTATCTGGTAGCAAAAAATAAAAGAGAAAAAATAAAAACCTCTTACAATACTGAAACTCGTATTGCTAAGAAACTTCATGATGAATTAGCTAATGATGTATATCATACAATGGCATTTGCTGAAACTCAAGATTTATCTACCACCCAGAATAAAGAAATATTACTGACCAATCTGGATACTATTTATTCCCGAACACGCAATATATCCCGAGAAAACAGCACCATAGAAACAGGAACATTATTTGTATCTCATTTAAAAGAAATGATGTCCGGATTCATTACGGATAAGGTGAATGTTTTAACCAATGGAATGGATTCAATTGATTGGTTGGTAGTAGAAAGTAATAAAAAAATCATCATTTACCGTGTTATACAAGAATTGCTTGTCAACATGAAAAAGCATAGTCAATGTAGTTTAGTAGTACTGACTTTGAAACAAAATGGAAACAAATTACAGATAGACTACACAGATAACGGAGTTGGGGCAACATTAGAACAATTAAATTCAAAAAATGGACTTCAAAATATTAAAAACCGTATTGAGGCTATAAAAGGAATAATAACTTTTGACACTAAATCAAGTAAAGGATTTAAAGTGCAATTTATCATTCCAATATAGTATTCGGTTCTATGTTTCGTAAAGTTTTAACTAAATTAAAACAATGCAACCATTTAAAACACTGAGGATAATTTAATTGACACATCGAAACTGAAAACTCTAACTCTTCCTGTAAAACTATACTCTAAATTGCTTAGGAGATATATTCAGTATTTTAATTAATTTCTGTATTTTCGGGAAATGATAACAAAAAATCTATGCAAATATATTTCAGTACTAACTATCTTGATCTTCTTGCAATCTTGTGAGAAGAAACAAAATTCTTGGAAAAGATCAAAAGCAGATCGAGTCGAAACGGACAGATATATAGATGCAGGAGATAGCCTTTTAAAAAAATGGGATTACGATAAAGCCTATTACTATTATTCTAAAGCTAAATTATCTGCTGAATCAAAAAAAGACACTTCTCGAATGATTCTTTCATTAATAAATTTAGCAACAATCCATTATACCCAAACTGATTATAGTGGAGCTGAAACTGTAGTGATTGAAACTATTCCATTACTTGAAACAAAAAAAGATCACTCTTACAACTTTGACTTAAACCTAACTTTAGGAAATATTTATTCAAACACTTTCGATTATGAGAATGCTATATATTGTTATAATAAAGCATCACTTATCAAAACAACAACTCCTATTGAAAAATTAGTTTCTTTAAATAATATTGCAGTTGTATATCTACAAATGAAAGAATTTAAAAAAGCGATTACTATACTAGAGCCTTTAATTACTAAAAAAGAAATCTTGAATGACTCCTCTAACTATTCAAGAATTTTGACAAACTTAGGGTATTGTTATTTTAAAACAGGTAATGCTAAAGCGTTAAATTATTTAAACAAATCACTTCAAATAAGACTTAAAAGAAATGATATTGGTAAAATATCAAGCTACGCTTATCTATCCGAATATTACCAAAAAACGAATAAAAATTTAGCAAATGAATATGCATTATTAGCGTATGATGCTGCTACAAAATTAAAATGCCCAGATGACCGTCTTTACAGCTTAAAATTATTAATACAAAACAGTTCAGCAAATAAATCAAAAGAATATTCTCTAAAATACCTACATATTAATGACAGTATCACTAAAGTAAGACAAAAGGCTAAAAATCAATTTGCTAAAATCAAATACGATTCAAAAAAAGAAAAAGATGAAAATCTGAAATTAAAAGCCCAAAAAACACTTCAATTAGAACATCAAAAAAAGAGAAATCTAGTGTTATATACAGTTGTGGGAATCATTATTGCAATAAGTATTTTTATAACTAATCTCCTTTTAGCCAGAAATAAAAGAGAAAAAATTAAAGCTTCCTATACTACTGAAATTCGAATTGCTAAAAAACTTCACGATGAATTAGCAAATGATGTATATCATACCATGGCATTTGCTGAAACTCAAGATTTATCAACAACACATAATAAAGAAATATTAATTTCCAATCTAGACACCATTTATTCAAGAACTCGAAATATCTCCAGAGAAAACAATGCTATGGAAACTGGACCGTTATTTATATCTGATTTGAAAGAAATGATGTCCGGTTTTAATACTCAAGAAGTAAATGTGATAACTAATGGAATGGATTCTATCAATTGGATGAAAATAGAAAGTAACAAAAAAATCATCATTTATCGTGTTATCCAAGAATTGCTAGTCAACATGAAAAAACATAGTCAATGCAGTTTAGTTGTTCTAACTTTTAAAAAAATAGGAGACAAATTACAAATAGACTACACTGATAACGGGGTCGGAGCAACTATAAAACAATTAAATTCAAAAAATGGACTTCAAAATGTGGAAAACCGTATTCAGGCCATAAAAGGATTAATTAATTTTGACACTAAATCAAATAAAGGATTTAAAGTGCAATTTATTATTCCAATATAATACTCGATTCTATGTTCCATAAAGTTTTAATAGCCGAAGATTTAGACAGTATTAGTATAGCAGTTGTTCAAGCTCTGGAAGAAATTTCTATCTTAGAAATTAATCATGCCAAATACTGTGATGATGCTTTTTTAAAAATAAAAAAAGCACTTCATGACAATCAGCCCTATGACTTATTAATTAGTGATTTATCATTTAAACCTGACCATCGAGAAAACAGACTAAACTCAGGCGAAGAACTAATTGAGGCAGTAAAAAAAGCACAACCGGATATCAAGACTATAGTATTCTCCATAGAAGACAAATCTTTCAGAATAAAATCACTATTCAATAACTTGGGAATTAATGCCTATGTATCTAAAGGGAGAGACAGTATTCCTGAGCTAAAGAAAGCGATACAACGCATTTATAATAATGAAGAAATTAAACCTTCAGCTGAAATATCTCATGCATTAAGAGACAAATCGCTATTTGAAATTGAATCCTATGACATTTCACTATTAAAATCATTATCTAAAGGTTTGACTCTTGAAGATATTTCATCAGAATTTAAACATTCAGGAATCATCCCAAATGGTAGCAGCAGTCTCGAAAAACGAATCAACAGATTAAAAATATACTTCAAAGCCAGTAATAATGTGCATCTTATTGCTATTACCAAAGATTTAGGCTTAGTTTAAGCTAATTTTTCTCCAATAAAAACGGTGCAACAATCAATAAAATTCGTTAAAGAAAATCGCAATTTCAAATCTTAGAAATTGGATATCATTTAATTTTTTAAAATAATTACCTCTTTTACGGTTTCCCGTAAAGAAATGGTTTTTAAAGATATTAGGTTTGGCTAATAAAACTTTAAATCATATAAAATGGCAGATTTCACGAGAGAAGACTTAGCATTTACTGGATATTCACAAACTATAAATGCTGACGATTATCCTAAAACTATCGAAGTTCTTGATAGGATTTATGTTGATAAAACAGAAGAATTTGAAGTAATTCATTTCTGTAATCAGTTTCTAAAGAAATATAAAGTTCCTCAAACCAAAGCAAGTTTTCAAAAAGCAGAAAGCTTTTTACAACATCCCTCTTTGGAAAATGAAATCTACCGATCTCAATTATTAGACTGGATTGCAAGCAATTGGATAAAAATATAATAGCCGTTTATTTCAATGCACTAAATTCAGAATTTCAGAATATTTTATAAGCACGAGAGCTTATAAAGTATTGTGGTGTTTTTTTCAATGGTTTACGGGTTCCCGTAAGGTAATCTCTTTTATCAAACTTACTTTTGAGAAGATAAAAAATCCAAATCATTTTCAAAAAAATAATTTTTAGGTCATGACGAGAAACGAAACTATATCCATTCTGAACGTATCAGAAAAAAATAAAGAGGAATTAATTCTAGATAAATGGGATGAAAAACTAAATGACTATGATAATTATGTCAAAGAATATCTCATACATTATAAAAAATCTCTTAAAGGGAATATGGCTTCATTATCAAAATACCCTTATTTAAAAGTAAAATCTGAAAGCTTAAGCAAAAAATTGAATAAAGGAATCAAGAAAGAGTTATTGACGAAAAAGCAACTCACAAAGGTTTTTAAAATTCGAAAAAAAATCGTGAATGCATGTTGTAATTAATATAGTCTTTAAAAACAAATGAAAAAATTATAATTCTAGGACTCTTGTTATTCATAGCATTATTCTCTTATACTTCAAAAAAGCAACCCGAAAAACAAAGGAATACACAAAATAAATATGATGCTAATGAAAGGCAACTGATAATCAATAGAAGGGATTATCCATTAAATAAATTTGATGAACCAATAAAAAGCACCATAGACATTTCTGCTAAACAACGTCCGGTAAAACATTTTTCCAGACATCGAAAAGGAAAAATTATCTACATAAAAAACCAAACAAAAACTCAAACTATTGATATTAAATAAAACGGTTTTTGTTTTTTATCTCAAATGAGGAAAACCGTAAAATAATATTCTTTTAAGCATGTAGTTTTACACTAATAAAATTAAATCAATGAAGTCATTACTTATTTTGAAATCTAATCTATTATACGCTGCACATATTGCAATAATTCTTTTTGGCTCTATATGCATCATCTATTTAGTCTATAAAATTTGGAAAAGGAGATAAGAATAAAAGAAACTTTATTTTTATCGTTTAGGTTTATAAAAGGAAGATTCATTAATTTGTAAATTCAAAAGCTTAAAATTACACCACAAAAATTTCAAAGTTATTTCACTATTTTTGCTGTTAAATCAGTTTAGTCAGAAAGGTAATAAAGAGAAAAATCAAAGCAAAATATACTCTATTCATAATTTAATATGAGCTCCAACAATTGCTGACAGTTAATTTCGTTATTGTTTAACTAAATAACTTAAAAATACAATCCCCTAAAATTGAAATCCCTCTTTTCTCTACTACTATTTCTTATTTCAACCTTTTGTTTCTCACAAACCAAACTCCTTTCTTGGAACATAGAAAACCTTGGTAAATCTAAATCAGATGAAACGATAAACTATATCGCCAATACACTTCGTGATTACGATATCATTGCAATCCAAGAGGTTGTAGCGGGTTATGGCGGTGCTCAAGCAGTAACGCGATTAGCAGATGAACTCAACCGCAAAGGAGCCAAATGGGATTATGTAATCAGCGACCCAACCAGTAGTAGTGCATACAAAACGGAACGCTATGCTTTTATATGGAAAACGAGCAAATTGAAAAAGATAGGTAGCGCTTGGCTCGAAAAAAAATACCATTTAGAGATTGATAGAGAACCGTATTTTTGCACGTTTCAATATGAAAACAAGCAATTTACTGTCGTTAATTTTCATGCTATCACTAAAAATAGACAACCTGAAACCGAAATAAAATACTTTAAGTTTTTACCCGATGAATACCCCAACTTGAATTTAATATTTGCAGGAGATTTCAATTGTCCGCAATCGCACACGGTTTTTAATCCTTTGAAAAAAATGGGATATCAATCGATTTTAGTCAACCAGAAAACCTCTTTGAAACAAGAATGTAAAAATGGTAAATGTCTAGCATCCGAATTTGACAATATGTACTACAGAACTTCAAAAATCAATACTATAAATTCAGGAATTATCCCTTTTCATAAAAACTTTAATTCATTAAAAGAAGCTAGAATAATATCAGATCATATTCCTATTTGGTTTGAATTTTCTTTGAATTAAATTAATCGAAAACTTCAAAATTATCTCCGTCAAAACTGGCAAAAACCATGCTGGGATGTGAATCCTGATGAAACATATTTCCCTTATTATCGATAGCAATTGCACCAGCAAAACCATCATAAGGCTTTAATTCATTGAATGTTTTAGCAAAGGCATCTTGCAATGTAAAACCATCAGTAACACGAGTCACGATTTTAGCAGCGGTGGCATTACTCACAATGTCCTCGCCTACTCCTGTCAAGCTCACTCCGCAAAATGTATTGGCATAATTTCCCGCTACTGTAGCCGAATCTGAAATGCGTCCCGGAATTTCAAAACCTTTACCTCCTGTGGAAGTAGCAACAGCAATTTTTCCATTAGTATCCAAAGCTACACAACCCACAGTTCCGGTTCCTAGAGATTTTAGCTTTGCTTCATATTCAGCTAGACGTTGTGGAATCTCAGCTGAAAAAGCTTCAAAACCATTCTCCCTTGCAAAATTCGTTGCTCCGCTTCCACCTAAAACCCTGTCGTCATAATTCATCAATACTTGAGCAACCTGAACTGGATTTTTCACTTCTTCAATATTGATAACACCACTCATTTTCTGAGTTTCTCCATCCATAACAGCAGCGCTCATCCTTATTTTTCCATCACTTTGAATTTGGGAACCAATTCCCGCATTAAACAATTCATCGTCTTCCAAAAGTGACACTGCATAAACAACCGTTTCCAAAGCCGAATGTGTTTTTAAAAAATCGTACGAATCTTTTACAATTCGCTCTAATGCATTTTGTTTGGCAACTTTTGTTTCGTGATTAGTGGATGATTCCGAAAAAAAACCTCCATGTATAATTAGTTTCATAATGTATTGGGTGCAGCTTCCGTATTTCGACAGTTATCTAAATACTGAAAGGCTTTCTTATTTATACGTAGTGTGAAGATTGAATGTGCATTTTATGCGTTTCGAGATTATAAGTATCAAATTTACTCATAACGTGCGTTACCAAATGTGAGATTGATATCGGCTGACCTAATTCAACTTTTGTCAAATTAGTGTCTTTTATTTCACGACCATCCACCAAAATAACTAATCCGGAACCTATAGCTTCCATTTGAGTATTATTGGTAATTAACAAACCAGTATCTTCTCCAAGTCCTATTCCCAATACTCTTGGATTACCAACAACAGCTTGAAAAAGCCTGCCAATTCTCCCGCGTTGTACAAAATGGGTATCGATAATAACACCATCAATTAAGCCTAATCCACTTGAAATTTTCACTTCGCCTTTCAATAAAGCTTCAGAACTGCTGCCTTGATAAATCATATTATTAGATGCCGCAGCTGCTCCTGCTGAAGTTCCGGCATAGATAAACTCTTCATTATGGTATTTATCCAGTAAAATATCATGAAATGGTGTTCCGCCAAGAATAGATGTCAATCGCAATTGATCGCCTCCGGTAAACATAACAATATCTGCAGCTTTTAATCGGGCTAAAACTTCCTCATCAGCTGCTTGTTCCCGTCTTTCTATAGTAAGTATATCTACATTTTTAGCATTCAAATATTCAAATGCCTTAACATATTCTGGACCTATTTCGCGCGGAATAATTGAAGCGGTTGTAATGACTTCTATTCGTGAATTCTCTTTGTGTTTTGACTCGTTTAATATCCTTTTTAAAATGCCTGCTTCAAAAAAGTTTAAATTGCTAGTTGCATTTTTATCTAAATCAGTTTCAGTAAAACTTCCTTTATCTACCGCACCTCCTATTATTATTAGTTTTCCTAGTATATTCATTTTGTAAAAATAACCAAAAAGATAAAAGAAGCCATTGAACTAGGCTTTTTTTTTAAATTATCACAAACTCAATATTTATTGTTTATTTTTAAGGTAATAAATTTTGATTCCTATTTTTAAAAAACTACTTTAGTTGGATTCTATACTTTTTTTTAAAAAAAATACCGTCTCAAATCAGCTCTTTTCCTAAGTTAGAATCTATTTCATTTAAAATTAAGTCATTACATATCCATTTTTTAGTTCAAAAATAATCTTTCCGTTTTATGAAAATAATTAAAGTACAAGCACTTCGTGGCCCCAATATTTGGAGTATCCAAAGAAAAAAATTAATCCAAATGCGATTGGATTTGGAAGAAATGGAACAGTTTCCTACTAATAAAATAGAAGGATTTAGAGAACGCATCGAAGCTATGTTTCCTACGATGATTGAGCACCGTTGTTCCGAAGGGTGTCGTGGCGGATTTTTTTCCAGAGTAGAACGAGGTACTTGGATGGGACATGTTATTGAGCATATTGCCCTTGAAATTCAATCTTTGGCTGGTATGGAAACTGGTTTTGGAAGGACTCGAGAAACCAAAACTCCCGGAACCTATAATGTAGTCTTTAGTTATACCGAAGAAAATGTGGGGCTTTTTGCTGCAGAATCTTCTGTTGCCATTGCTGAAGCATTAATTGCCGGAACAGATTATGATTTGAATGCCGACTTACAGAAAATGCGTGAAATACGCGAACGCGTTAGACTAGGACCAAGTACCGGAAGTATTGTAGAAGAAGCCGTTTCCAGAAATATTCCTTGGATACGATTAGGAACAAATTCTTTGGTTCAATTAGGATATGGAATTAACCAAATGCGTTTTCAGGCAACAATCACCTGTAAAACAAGTAGTATTGCGGTTGATATTGCCTGCAATAAAGAACTTACCAAAAAAATGTTGGACATGGCATCCATTCCTGTTGCCAGCGGAAGTATTTGTGTTGACGAAGACGACTTGGCTGAGACCATAAAAAAAATTGGTTACCCAATCGTGTTAAAACCATTGGATGGAAACCACGGAAAAGGTGCTTCAATCAATGTCACGAATTGGGAAGATGCCGTTTCTGGCTTGGCTTTCGCCAAAGAATACAGCAAACGAATCATTGTTGAGAAATTCATTACCGGCTTCGACTTTAGAATATTGGTAATTGATAATAAATTAGTTGCTGCTGCAAAACGAGTTCCTGCTCATGTAATTGGAAACGGAACGGATACCATTCAGCAATTAATTGAAACTACGAATCTGGATCCAAGAAGAGGTTACGGTCATGAAAATGTACTGACACAAATTGATGTCGATAGAGATACCGAAGATTTATTGGAAAAACTAGGCTACACATTAGAAACCATTCCTAGAATTGGTGAAATTGTATTCTTAAAATCTACAGCAAATTTAAGCACAGGCGGAACTTCTGTGGATGTTACCGATATGATGCACCCTGAAAATATATTTCTTGCCGAAAGAATTTCAAGAGTAATTGGACTCGATGTGTGTGGTGTCGATATTATGGCAGAAAATTTAACCCAACCGTTAAAAGAAAATGGCGGTGTAATTCTGGAAGTCAATGCGGCTCCTGGATTTAGAATGCACCTTGCTCCTTCTGAAGGATTGCCAAGAAACGTTGCCTCGCCCGTAATTGATATGTTATACCCACCGGGAAAATCCTGTCGCATTCCTATAATTGCTGTTACAGGAACCAATGGAAAAACGACCACTACCCGACTTTTGGCTCATATTGTAAAAAATAATGGATTCAAAGTAGGATTCACCACATCCGATGGGATTTATATTCAAAACCATATGATGGAAAAAGGTGATACTACCGGGCCTATTAGTGCTGAATATGTTTTGAGAGATCCAACTGTAGAATTTGCCGTTTTAGAAACCGCTCGAGGAGGAATCCTTCGTTCCGGTTTGGGTTTTAGCAGTTGTGATATTGGAATTATTACTAACATTCAAGAAGATCATTTGGGTTTAAGTGACATTCACACGTTAGATGATTTGGCCAGAGTAAAAGCTACGGTTGTCAAAAGCATCAAGAAAAATGGTTGGGCAGTTTTGAATGGAGACGATGAACATTGTGTAAAAATAGGTCAAGATTTGAATTGCAATGTCGCTTATTTTAGTTTGAGCGAAGACAGTGATTTTATCAAAAAACTTTCTGCCGAAGGTAAAACAGTTGCTGTATATGAAAATGGATACATTACCATCAAAAAAGGAGAATGGAAAATCCGAATCGAACGCGCCACTCACGTTCCATTAACATTAGGCGGAAAAGCAAAATTCATGATTGCCAATGTCCTTGCGGCCACTTTAGCGAGTTATTTGTGGGGATTTAAAACCGAAGATATCAGCCTTTCATTACAAACTTTTATTCCAAGTGCTGCACAAACTCCGGGTCGTATGAATATATTTGAGTTCAAAAAATTCAAAGTATTGATTGACTTTGCCCACAATGCTTCCGGTTATAAAGGTGTTGAAGAATATTTACAAAGTGTTGAAGCCACAAAAAAAATAGGAATTATTGCCGGTGTTGGAGACCGTCGTGATGAAGATATCAAAGAATGCGCCTCGATAGCCGCCCGAATGTTTGACCATATTATCATTCGTCAAGAAAAATATCTGAGAGGAAGAACCGAAGATGAAATCATTAATTTAATCCTCGACGGAATTAAAAAATCAGGCAAAACTGTTACCTATGAAATTATCCCTAAAGAAACTGAAGCGATAAAACACGCTATAAATTGTGCCGAAGAAGGAAGTTTCATCACCGCTTTAAGCGATGTTGTCACTAATGCCATCGATATTGTACAAGAATATTTAGACAAAGAAAACGAACACGGAATCGTATAGTTTTTTCAGGAGCTAATCCTGCTGTCCGTTATATCTTTCTCTGCCTAAAAAGGCAAAGAAAGGATGTCACTGCCATCAGGGCTAAAAACACAAAAGCCAATCGATTACGATTGGCTTTTGTATTATACTACGTTTTCAATTTTTTCTTTCTCGCTGCAGGAAACAATACATTATTCAGAATCAAACGATATCCCGGCGAATTAGGATGCAAATCCAAAACCGTTGGTGGATCGCCCACTTGGTGCTGAAAATCTTCTGGGTCGTGACCACCATAAAACGTGAACATTCCCTTCCCTTTTTGCCCATGAATGTAACGTGCTTCACCATTAACCTCGCAAGTACCCATCACCAGAATATTCGACTTAATTAAAGGAATATCAAATGCGGTGGTTTGCCCCATGAACCCTTTTACGAGTTGGGTATGATTTTGACAAAGCATACTAGGAATTGGATCCCATTTTGCCGAAAATTCCATTAAAGTAAAATAATCTTTCTCCATAGGAACTCTTCGTTTCGAAGTCATATCAATATCTGAAAATTCATATTGTTCCGGTCTTCTTTCTAAAGTAAAATCTTTGAAAGCAAATGAATTACTGTAATTCATTTTTGATTGGTAATTTCCTTCACTCGGGTCTCCATCAAACATGGTTTCACAAATATCAACACCATCCGCTGCCAAAGCAATATCAAAACTATCCGTTGCAGAACACATGGCAAACATAAACCCACCACCTATGACAAAATCCCTGATTTTTTTAGCAACAGCTCCTTTTTCTTGAGACACTTTAGGAAATCCTAATTTACTTGCCAGTGTTTCTGAATCTTTCTTTTGCTCGATATACCAAGGTGCATTTTTATAAGCTCCATAAAACTTACCATATTGTCCAGTAAAATCCTCATGATGCAAGTGCAACCAATCATAAAGTAACAATTGATCACTCAAAACTTCTTCATCATAAATTGGAGTAAAAGGAATTTCTGCATAAGTCAGTACCATCGTCACCGCATCGTCCCAAGGTTGTTTTCCTTTTGGGGTATAAACAGCAATTTTAGGTGCTTTTTCCAGTACAACAGATTCCATATTTTGGGAAGGACTGGATATTTCATTCAGGATTGCCAATTCATCACCATCGGAAATAACCTCAAAACTCACTCCCCTAATTTGACATTCTTTGCGAATTTCCTCCGCATCAGGTAATAAAAAAGAACCTCCTCGATAGTTAAGCAACCAACTGGCTTTATAATTTTTATCCAAACACCAGTATGTAATTCCGTATGCTTTTAGATGATTCTGTTGACTCGTTTCATCCATTGGCAACAAAATAAAAGAAGCTTTTGCTGTTATACTCAGCAAAAAAATAAGAATATATAGAAATGGTTTCGACATCGATTTTTAATTTTTATACCTCAAAGATAGAAAGTAAGCTATTCAAATACATGAAATTTAACGATTAAATCTATTCTAAAAATAAGTTTATAGACAAAACACGTAAAAATACGCATAGCCAAACAATTTCCTATTCCTAAATTCGCAGATATCCTATAATCAATGAAGATGAAAAATTTAACAATGAATTCTACCGAAAAAAATAGACCTGTCAATATTAAGAATCTTATAAAAAATGTTGCAATAGTCTTTTTAATAATACTTATCATTACTTTCTATGTTTTGTGTTATCAGCTTATCTTCAATTAATATTTCTTTTAAGTTATAAATACAATACCCCATTATTGTGAAAAATTATTACACAACTTTATCAGAAGAAATTCTTTCTCTTGCAAAATCAGGGAAAGATACTGTCACCTTGCGGAGACAACTTTTTTACATCAGACAAGCAAAACTTGAAAAAAGTTTAAATACAGATGATTTAAAAAAGACTTTTTGGATAAATATCTATAATGCTTTTTACCTCATCAACTTAAAAGAAACAAAACAAGGAAAAGAAATTTTCAATTTGAAAAGAATCAAAATTGCACGCGCCATATTTTCATTAAATGATATTGAACACGGTATTTTAAGAAAATATAAATTTAGAATTGGTTTTGGATATATTACGAATCCATTCTACTCTGATTTTATAAAAACCTTAGCTGTAAGCAAAGTCGATTACAGAATCCATTTTGCATTGAGAAGTATTAATTTGGAGAAAAAAACTATTGATTATTTCGATTGTGAAGAAATTGAGAAACAACTTACTATCGTTACCAAAGATTTCATTCGTCTGGAAACTGAATTTGATAATGAGTCTAAAACAATTAGAGCTTCCGATTTTTTATTGTCTTATTTGAGAGATTTTGGTGGAAAAAAATCTGTAAAAAAATTATTGGAAACAGTTTTCGAAAGGGATTTAAAGGAATACAAACTCCGATTTAAAACCTACAAAAAGACAGAAAAATTACAGAGGGTTTCTTGATACAAACATTGAAAAAAAGAAATTAACTCCACGATTCCTTTATAGAATTAATCGTTCAGCAACATCAATTCGTTCTGAACGGCATAAACCACTAAACCGGCAATGTTTCTGGATTCGGTTTTCAGCAACAAATTATTTCTATGTCCTTCTACTGTTCTCGGACTTATAAAAAGTTGCTCAGCAATTTCCACCGTACTTTTTTGAATACAAATAAGTTTAAGCACTTCAATCTCTCGTGGACTAAGAAAGTTGCTGTCAAAATTACTCTTGGTCTTCTTATTAGTCAATACATCAGCCTGAATTATTTTCATGACATAATCCGTGTAATAAAATCCCTTTGAGGCGACTTCTTTAATTGTAGTCAGTAATTCTTGTGGCGTTGCATTTTTTATCAAATACGAAACAGCACCTACATCAATCATATTAGCCACAAAAGATTTCGAATCATAACTGGTCAGAGCGATGATTTTTAGTTCCGGAAATTCCTTTCGAATAATCTTAGTTGCCTCAACTCCATTTATTATTGGCATTTTTAAATCCATGATAATAATATCAGGATGATTATCTTTATTGTTTTGGAGAAAAGAAATCAATTCATCACCATTAGAAGCTTCAAAAATAATCTCAATATTTGTTTCGCGTCCCAATAAAAAAGAGATTCCTTTTCTAAAAAGAATCTCGTCATCCACTAATATTATTTTTATAGTTTTGTTCATTCTTTAAAAATTAAAAACTACTGAAATACCTTTATTTATTGATGATTCCAAGGTCATTTTACCGTTTAAAAAAGCGATTCTGCTTTCTATATTTTTCATTCCCAGACCTTTCTGATTTTCATTGTTTTTCATTTCAAAACCAATTCCGTCATCCGTGTAAAAACACCAATTCTTTTCATTCTTATTTTCAAAAACAATCGAAATAAAGGATGCTTTTCCATGACGCAACGAATTGTTCATCAGCTCTTGCAAAATTCTAAATACGTGTAAATGTTTATCATTGTCAGTAATATCAAAAGCAGTTTTATTTTCATAATTTACTTTTACAGCTTTGGAACTGCTAAATTCCAAACACAATTCTTCAACACCTGCATGCAATCCAAATTTTTCCAATACTGGAGGCAACAAACCGTGTGCAATTTTCCTTGAATTATCTAATGCTTTGGTCGTAAGATTAATGATATTGGTCGTGATTTCAGCTACCTCATTTTCGGTTAAATTAGGCGTGGTAAGCAAATGACTGTTCAAAGAAACTATGTTGAGTTTAGAACTAATATCGTCATGCAAATCTTGGGCAATACGCTTGCGTTCCTCTTCCTGAGTAATAATTACAGCGCTCAAAAGTTCTTTTTGATACTGAATTTCTAAATCTTTTTTTTCTAATTCCTTTTGAATAATTTTCTTTCTTGAAAAATAGAAAAACAATATCAAAACAAATCCCATTAAAAGAAAAGCGACACAACTATAAATTACGATTTCAATTATTTCACTTTCTTGTAGTGTGTTTACTTTCATAAAGCGGTATTAATTTCCTTTTTATAAAAACTTTTTTTCCATTCTATTAAAATAAAAAATTGATTTATAATAATAAGCAAAGCATTCAATATCCAGGTAAACAAACTCATTTTTGGGCTTAAAACAGCTGTCAAATTACCAACAAGAAATAATATCGTACTTCCTAATAAATATATCAGAAGCCCAACATTAACATAATAAAATTCCTTTTTTTCATTCAACATATTATAAAAATGAATGGTGGCATAAATGATTAGCAAAAAAGAGGTGATGAATATTTCGAATAAATTGAATTTAAAAAACAGGCTGGTATCATACGCATATTGTATAGATAAAGCCATTAATCCTATTACCAAACCAGCTTTCACCAGCTTCTTTTGAAACTCTTCTTTTAGAAGCGTTATATAAAAAAAGCTCAATAAAATAAATTGGCCAATAAAATAGAAATGAGACAAGAATAAGTTGTTAGTATTCATTCTCATAAAGATATTCGATATGATTTGTATAGTAAAAACCACTCCCAAATACCAAGTGAAGATTTTATAAGCTTTGCCTTTATTGGCAAAACCTTTTATAAATAGTATCAGATTAAAAAATAAAATTAAATAACCAATATTTACAAGTACATAATACATTTTAATTATACATTTAAAGGACTTTCAGGATCCCCCGCTGGTGGGCAAGGCGTTGAAAAATCATAAATATTATCTTCCTCGGCAGTCGCATTCCCTACCCCAACGGTAATCATGTCTACATAAATTTTTGTTACAGGATCGTATTTAGTACCTACGATCATCAATTTCTCTACATTATTATCATCTATCCCAATGTAAGCTCTAACGGCATCAACGCCTTCAGCCAATACTTCCAGTAAATCTACTTTTGGAATCAAAAAAGCATTAACATGATGGTGTTTGTTGTAATCTCCTTCTTTTTTAGTCCAACGTTTGGCCCATTTTTGTGCAGTTTTTAAAGGAATTGCATTTACAGTTTTTGTTTGTTTATGGTTTTCAGAAGTAGTTTCTTGTGACATAGGTTTTAGGTTTTGGTCAACACTATATTTAAAAATAAAAATCGATAGCTAAACTACTACTTTTTATTGTTTTAACAAAATACATCCTATGTATTACAAAATTAAAAAGCCTAAATCATTCATTTGATTCAGGCTTTTTAATTTTATATTCTAAAAACAATATCTGACTTGTTTAATTTTCTAAAACGGAACGTCACTGTCATCATCCAAATCATTCAAATTACTTCCAAAAGCTTCATTAGCCGAAGGGAGATTTTTAGTGATAAAAGGATTATCTTCTTGGTTCATACTAGACGGTAAATCATCATAACCACCACTGAAATCTTCCAGATTATCAAACTTACCTAAATGTCCAATAAACTTCAATCGAACGTTTTCTATACTACCATTACGGTGTTTAGCAATCATTATTTCTGCCTGACCAGTTGTAGGGGAAGCTTCATCATCATCCCATTCATCAATTTTATAATATTCAGGACGGTATAAAAACGATACAATATCGGCATCCTGCTCAATCGCCCCAGATTCACGAAGGTCAGAAAGCAAAGGTCTTTTACTCGAACCACGAGTTTCCACCGCACGCGACAATTGAGAAAGAGCAATAACCGGAACATTTAATTCCTTTGCCAATGCTTTTAAGTTTCGGGAAATCGTAGAAATCTCCTGCTCTCTATTTCCTCCACCTTTTCCGTTTCCTCCGGCAGTCATCAATTGCAAGTAATCGACAATGATAATTCGGATACCATGCTGTGAAACCAAACGTCTCGCTTTAGCCCTTAAATCGAAAATAGACAAGGAAGGCGTATCGTCAATAAACAAAGGTGCTTTTTCTAAATTCTTAACTTTGGTACTCAGTTGTTCCCATTCGTGTTTTTCCAGTTTTCCGGTACGCAATTTCTCAGAAGATAAACCAGTTTCAGAAGAAATCAAACGGGTAATCAACTGAACCGATGCCATCTCAAGAGAAAATAAGGCAACTGGCATTCCAAAATCAATTGCCATATTTCGTGCCATCGATAATACAAATGCGGTCTTACCCATCGCTGGCCTCGCTGCAATAATAATTAAATCACTTGGTTGCCAACCTGAGGTAATCTTATCTAATTTATCAAAACCTGTAGCAACACCACTCAATCCTTCCTGACCTGCAATTTCCTCGATTCTTTTCTTGGCTTGCAATACTAAACTTTGGGCAGTTTCAGAACTACGTTTAATGTTTCCTTGTGTTACTTCGTATAATTTAGATTCAGCTCTGTCCAATAAATCAAAAACATCTGTTGTTTCATCATAGGATTCTTCGATGATTTCTGAAGATATTCGAATCAAACTACGCTGAATAAATTTTTGTAAAATGATTCTGGAGTGAAATTCAATGTGTGCCGAAGAGGAAATCTTCTGCGTTAGTTGAATTAAGTAAAAATCACCGCCTGCCAACTCTAATTTTGCATTTTTCTTAAGCTGGGCTGAAACGGTTAATAAGTCAATAGGCTGTGTTTCTGTAAACAGTTGAACGATAGCCTCAAAAATATGTTTGTGTGCATCTTTGTAAAAAGCATCAGGTTGTAAAATGTCAATCACATCATCAACCCCTTTTTTATCAATCATCATGGCACCCAGCACCGCCTCTTCTAAATCGAGAACCTGAGGAGGCAATTTCCCTTTTTCTAAGCTTATAATTGTTGTTTTATCCACCTTTACAGGGTTTATATTTCTGAAGTTTTCCATAGAGCGAAAGTAGCAAAAATTAAAAAATTATTGTCATTGAGTTGTTACAAATAATTGTTCATAAGTAACTATTTTTTGTTTATAACCAAAAAAAAATCCGAAACGGTAAGGCTTCGGATTAAAGATTAATTTGTAAGATTTTACTCTTTATATTCGCCCATTTTACAGTATTTATCCATTCTTTGGGCTATTAATTCTTCTGTTGATAAGTCTTTCAATTCATTAAATCCTTTCATGATATATTGCTCCACTGTTTTGAAAGCAGTCTCTCTATCATAGTGTGCTCCACCTAAAGGTTCCGGAATGATATCATCCACTAATTTTTGTTTTTTCATGTCAGCAGAAGTCAATTTTAATGCTTCGGCAGCTTGTTCTTTATATTCCCAGCTTTTCCATAAAATAGACGAACAAGATTCTGGTGAAATAACAGAATACCAAGTATTTTCCATCATGTACACTTTGTCACCCACACCTATTCCTAATGCTCCTCCAGAAGCACCTTCACCAACAATTACTGTGATAATAGGCACTTTTAAACGAATCATTTCAAATATGTTTCTGGCAATCGCTTCACCTTGTCCACGTTCTTCTGCTTCCAATCCCGGATAAGCTCCCGGAGTGTCAATCAAAGTCAAAACAGGAATACCGAATTTCTCTGCCATTTTCATCAATCGCAATGCTTTTCTATATCCTTCAGGATTTGCCATTCCGAAATTACGGAACTGACGTGTCTTAGTGTTAAATCCTTTTTGCTGACCAACAATCATAAATGACTGTCCATCAATTTTACCTAAACCGCCAATCATGGCTTTGTCATCTTTAAAACCTCTGTCGCCAAAAAGCTCCAAGAAAGTATCACCGCATAAAGCACGCACGTGATCCATTGTATAGGGACGGCTTGGATGCCTTGATAGCTGGACACGTTGCCAAGCTGTCAAGTTTTTATAAATATGTCTCTTAGTCTCTTCTAACTTTTTGTTGATTTGTTTGCAAGTATTCGTTACATCAACATCCGATTCTTGACCAATAATAAGACATTTGTCTAACTGTTCTTCTAGTTCTTTTATTGGAAGCTCAAAATCTAAATATTCCATAGGATTTTTGCGTTTTTGTTTTTATTTGGAACCGCAAATATAAAATTTTAAATCGTTCAAAAAGGTAAATTTTATATTTATGTGTAAAAGTTTGCTTCTCAAAACGTTGAGAAAGTTATTCTTATTTGTCCTTTTGATAGTGTTTTATAACCCCGTTCAGGATTACGGTGATTACAATTATTAATGCTCCGATGTAAAACTCAAAGCTCATTTTCTCTTTTCCGCCAAGGATAAAATAGGCCAAAACAATCCCGTAAACCGGCTCTAAATTTGTAGTCAGCATTACAGTGTAGGGCGTTAGTTTTCGCATTACTTTTACAGAAGCGGTAAACGCATACGCCGTACAAATAGAAGCCAAAATCAGTATTAAAACCCAATTATTAGCTGTCAGTATAAAGAAGTCCGCAGTGAATTTTTGTTGGAACAAAAAGTAAATCGTAATAAAGAAAACGCCTGCCAGAAATTCGTAAAAAGCAATTACTGGAGGTTCGTGCTTTTCTATCAATTTTCCATTCATCAGCGTAAACAAAACACCTAATATAATCGATGCCAAGGCATATAGCATTCCGTCCAAATAGTTAATTTCGACTTTCATAATCAATGCCAGACCAGCAATAATAATAAGACCAAAAAATACTTCGTACCACAATACTTTTCGACCATAAAAAACAGGCTCTAAAATGGAAGCAAAAAACGCTCCCAGTGAAAAAACGGATAGTGTAATGGATACATTAGAAACATGGATGGCTTTGAAGAAAAAGATCCAATGCAAGGCAATCAGCAATCCCACAAAAATCAATTTCAAGAAGGATTTTAAAGGGATTTTAAATGATATCTTCTTGAATGCAATAAACAAAGCTAAAAACAGCCCTGCAAAAAACATGCGATACCAAACTAAAGCATCGGCGGTAATGGTGATTAAAGCTCCTAAAATGGCGGTAAAACCCCATATAAAAACTATCAAATGAAGATTTAAGTAACTCTTTAATTTATCGTTTTGCATTACGTAACAAATAAATGGCTAAAATTCCAAAAGCAATATTAGGCAACCAAACGGCTAACATGGGTGGAATACTCGATTTTTCGGCCAATACGCCAAAGATTTTATCAAAAAATACAAAGGCAAAAGCCAATGCAATTCCTATTGCTAAATTAGTTCCCATTCCTCCTCTTCGCTTCATGGCGGAAACGGCAACAGCAATAATGGTAAGAATAAATGCCGATACCGGAACGCTATATTTTTTATACAAAACCACCAAATACACATTGATATTAGATGATCCTCTTTCTCTTTCTTTTTTAATAAAAGCATTCAATTTTCCTAAACTCAAGGTTTCTGCAATGTAAACCACCGGTGTTAAATCTTCTAAATCAAAAGTGAAAACAGCGTCTTTTTGAGGTGCTTTTTCAATCTTATCATTCAGTTCACCCACCGTTCTTTTGGTATAATCATACATGGTGTAAGTGCTGTCCTTTTGATTCCATTTGATTCTGGTAGCGGTAATTTTATGGACTAACTTTTCGTTTTTAAACTTTTCAAGTGAAAAACTAAAAGCAGTTTTAGACTCCGCGTTAAAACTGTTTACATAGATAAACTCATCATCACTAATTTGTCTGTAAACGTCCGTATTATCGCCACGCATCGCCTCTTTTCCGCCACCTTTCAAGTACGTATATCTAAAATTATTGAATCCTTCACTGGCTGCAGGAACCACAAAGAAACCCATCAGCAATACAAAAACGGAAACAATGGAAGCGCCTATTATATAAGGCCTTAGAAAGCGCGTAAATGAAATCCCGGAACTTAAAATAGCGATAATCTCCGTATCATTCGCCAGTTTTGAAGTAAACCAAATCACCGATAAAAACAAAAATATCGGGAAAAGGGAATTTGCAAAATAAATAGTAAAGTTGTAATAGTAGAGCGCAATCTCTAAAAACGCAACTTTATTTTCGAGCATTTTATTGATCTTCTCCGATACATCAACAACAATTCCTATAGGGATAAACAACAACAGCATCACCGCAAATGTGGCTAAATATCTTTTTAGGATGTATTTGTCTATTATTGTAAGCATAGTAAAGTTTAATCGGTTATTTGTTTAATCGTTTAACCGAATTAACGATTAAACGATTAAACATTTTTAAAGTCTTTGGCTCATATTTTTCACCATCATTTCTTTCCAAGGTCTGAAATCGCCCGCTAAGATATGTTTTCTCGCTTCACGAACCAACCACATATAAAAACCAAGATTGTGTATCGTGGCAATTTGTTTTCCAAGATATTCATTGGCAGCAAAAAGGTGACGCAAATACGCTTTTGTATATTCGGTGTCCACGTAAGTGATTCCCATTTCGTCAATTGGCGAAAAATCATCTTCCCACTTTTTATTTTTTATATTTATTGTACCATTTGCTGTAAATAACATTCCGTTTCTGGCGTTACGCGTTGGCATCACACAATCAAACATATCGATTCCAAGAGCTATATTTTCTAGAATATTTATCGGAGTTCCCACGCCCATCAGGTAACGCGGTTTGTCTTCCGGTAAAATTTCACAAACCACTTCGGTCATGGCATACATTTCCTCCGCAGGTTCCCCTACTGAAAGTCCGCCAATCGCATTTCCTTGTTGGTTTGAATTCGCAATATATTCCGCTGATTGTTGGCGTAAATCTTTATAACAACTTCCCTGAACAATTGGGAAAAACGTTTGTTCGTATCCGTATTTAAAAGGCTGCGTGTCTAAATGATTGATGCAACGGTCTAACCAGCGATGCGTCATTTTCATGGAGCGTTTTGCGTAGTTGTAATCACATGGATAAGGCGTACACTCATCAAAAGCCATAATAATATCGGCACCAATGGTACGTTGAATTTCCATCACATTCTCTGGCGTAAAAAAGTGGTACGAACCGTCAATATGCGATTTGAACTTCACTCCTTCTTCCTTAATTTTTCGGTTGGCCGAAAGTGAATACACTTGGTAGCCACCAGAATCCGTCAAAATATTACGGTCCCAGTTCATGAATTTATGCAAACCACCCGCTTTCTCGAGGATTTCGGTTTGTGGTCGCAGGTATAAATGGTAGGTATTTCCCAGTATAATATCCGGGTTTATATCGTCTTTCAATTCTCGTTGATGCACCCCTTTTACAGAACCTACGGTTCCTACAGGCATAAAAATTGGGGTTTCAATCACACCGTGATCAGTGGTAACAGTTCCCGCTCTGGCTTTGGACTGCGGATCTTTTTTTAATAAATCAAACTTCATAGTAACGTATTTCACCCGATTGTTCGGCTGGCAAAGATAGGTTAATTTGAAAATTAGATAATTACATAATTTAAAAATTTATTTAAGATTTGGGAAATCATTTTGGGCGTGCCCTAAAAAGGTCGGGCTATCCGTTGCAATCTTTTATTCCGCCTATACTTCATAAAAGGATTTCCACTGCAAACGAAGTTCACTGAACTCCTATGAAAAATATCAAAAAAGTGAAGTAATCCTCACGTAAATGAGCGATAACGACAACTAAAATAGTCCCATTTAAATTCAGCAATAATCCTGCAAACTAAAAGCCCATTTTACGGTTTGTAAGAAAATTTTAATATATTTGAAGAAGTATAAAGAAAAAAAACTTCACAAAACTGCCATTGTTTGGGTGTATGTATTAATTTTTTTTAGTACATGCAAGCTGTCAGAAAGTTTGTTAAAATTATATAAAATGGAAAAAAACAATATCGATTTTAGCTGGTTTAAAAAATTAAATACTGCGAATATTTCTCCAAGTATTAATCCAAATCTACAATCTTTATTTAAAGACCCAGAACTGACACAAAAGGAAATTCTTAACTTCTTGAAAGAAAGCAACCAAAAACAATTTGAGGTAGCAGAATTACAATCTAAAACAGCTGAAAAGCAGTTTATTAACAATAAAAGATTAACAATAATCGCATTGATTTTTGCTTTTATTTCTATTATCCCAATAATTCTAGAAAATATTCCAATATTTCAAACCAAAAAAAGCGTTGAGAATAGATATGAATTAGAAAACAAAATATTATTTCAATCAAACGCTATCCTTGAAAATCAAGTAAAAATTTTAAAATTACAAAACGACATAATTTTAGAAAAGCTAAAAAATAAAAATTAGAAATATTAAAAATTTCAACCTTAATGTCTGACTGCGCTAACCATTTTCTGTAAATATTAACAATCTAAATTATTTAATAACCTTTTTTTTAAAATGACACCAACCTTTTTTGCAACACAAGCAGCATTTAGAGAATGGTTAGAAAAGCACCACAAAAAGGAAACGGAACTTCTCGTTGGTTTCTATAAAGTGAGTAGTGGCAAACCTTCCATGACTTGGTCGCAATCAGTGGATCAAGCACTTTGCTTTGGTTGGATTGACGGTGTACGAAGATCAATTGATAATGAAAGTTACAGCATTCGTTTTACGCCACGAAGAAGCAGCAGTATTTGGAGTGCCATCAACATCCAGAAAGTCGAGGAACTCACTAAAGCCGGGTTAATGACTCCTGAAGGACAAAAAGCATTTGATTTACGTACAGAAAATAAATCCCGAATTTATTCTCACGAAAAAGAACCGGTTGCTCTTGCCTCAAATTATGAAAGCCAATTTAAAATGAATTCATTAGCCTGGGACTTTTTTAATACACAAGCGCCTTCCTACAAAAAGGTAATGATACATTGGATAATGACCGCAAAACAAGAAAAAACCAGAATATCACGGCTTGAAAAAACAATACAAATCAGTGAACAACAAAAACGAATGCAATAAAAAATAAAATCCTAAATAATTAAACAACCAAAATGCTTCAATTCAACCGCACTTATTTTGCTTTTACAATATTCCTTTTTCTCTTGGAAACAGTCATCGCTTTGTTTGTTCATGACAACTTTATAAGGCCTTATTTTGGAGATTTTTTAGTGGTCATGCTACTCTATTGTTTCCTGAAATCGTTTCTAAACGTATCGGTTTGGGCTGCCGCTGGTCTTGTGTTGCTCTTTTCATTTGCTATCGAAACCGCACAATATTTTAATATGGTTGAAAAATTAGGATTACAGCATTACAAAATTGCTAAAGTTGTTCTTGGAAATTCTTTCGCCTGGATGGATTTGCTTGCCTACGTGCTTGGAATTTTGGCCGTAATTAGCATTGAAAAATTCATTCCAAAACAAGAGAATAAAAAACAATAAGAGCTTCGGGCTATCGCTAAAATAAGCTATTCCATACAGCAAATTCTTGCAAAAATATCTTACGTTTGTAAGAACACAATACTAAAAACTTTAAATTATGATTCAAAAACTGTTCTCCCCAACTTCTTGGTCCGCTAATGCAAACGATTGGGCTTCGCTTATTTTACGATTAACACTTGGTTTGTTGATGTTGAGTCATGGCATTCCTAAACTGATGAAATTAATGAATGGCACAATGGAATTTGGTGACCCAATAGGCATTGGTGTTCCGGCATCATTGACTTTGACTGTTTTTGCAGAAGTTGTATGCTCTTTATTAATTGTAATCGGATTATGGACCAGACTGGCATTGATTCCGCTAATTATTACCATGGTAGTAGCCGTGTTTATTGTTCACATAAATGATGATCTGGGAACAATGGAATCTGCATTAATGTATTTACTGTGCTATATTGCCCTATTTTTATTGGGAAGCGGTACCTATTCTATGGATTCCGTTTTGAAAAGAAAAACTCTTTAAAAAATCATTAAATATAAAAACGTCCTAAAACAAGTTGTGTTTTCTGCCAACTTATTTTAGGACGTTATCCATTTTTAAACGGATATAATTATTCTAATAGTTTTTCACTGTAGTAAGCAATTTCAGAAATTATTTTGCCTTTATCATCAAAATTATCAATGAAAAATATAGGCAAAACTATTTTCTTGTTATCTGATTTTCTTGTTAGTCTAAAATTCCACCATGACTGTACCACTCTTGCATCTCCCATTTCATAATGCAAATAGTCTGGATATCCTACCATGTCAATACTTGTCAAATCATATTTTGCAAAAAGCTTTTGATCATTTGCTTTTTGCTCCGCTAAAGTGATGCTTTTGTCTACAGGCATATTTATATCAGAGAATGTTGCCTTTTCGTCATAAAAACTATACGCTTTATCAAAGTCTTTGTTTTCAAAAGCATAAATCATTTTTCTGACACTATTAATGTTTTCGTGATGATTATAAATCGCACCATTTTCCCTGTCATTGAAACTATGCCCGATTTCATCAAAAACACTGCTATTTCTGTATCTAATAATAGTCTTGATTTTATTGTTCTTATCCACCACAAATAAACGGTGCAACGGTGTATCAATTTTAACTCCTGTTTTATTGTGCACTCCTTTTAAATCGTCCCAAGTTTGAACCCAAACTACATCTTTATTATCAGCTTCTTTATATTCTAAAGCATCTGGATAAGCACCTTCTGATTTTTTAATACTTAAATAATCAATATTCTCTTTCCAAAACTTGACCTCGTTTAAAAAAGCAGTTTTGTCTGATCCTTTATCATCCTTATTAGAACTCACACCATTAAATGATTTAAAATCGTCTGTTAAAAAACTGGCAACTTTATCAGCGTCTCCCTTTACATAAGCTTGAGTCATGGCTTCAACAACATTAATTGCAGGATGCTCCACATAAATAGTCCCGTTTGTTTTCTTTTGAGCGTAAGTGATGCAAACTGCAATCAACAGTACCATTGAGAAAAATTTTTTCATATTTATTTGTTTTTTTGGTTAATAAGACATTAAATTTAATCATAAATACTGAATATCAGATATTTACGATTAAAAACTTTCGTCTTGTTTTAAATAAAGAAGGAACATTTTTGAATTTTTTTGCATTCAAATTCATAAAATAATTCCCTTTTACGGACGAATAAAAACATAAAAACACGGACTTTTCCTAACTGCATAACTCTTTTCAAAACTGAAACAGAAAAATATAATTCCAAAAAAAGCAACGCTGTTGTAATCCTTTTACAGGAAGTTATTTTTTATAAAAATAATTTTATATCAGTTTAATCGTATATATTTACTTGAAAATTGCTAAAATCTTATTCTTTTATCCTTTTCAAAATGAACTGGGATTTCACAAGATTTTTTAAAACCTTACAACAATACAATTGAAACAATTATGGTAAAGAAAATTTTAATTACAATGCTTTTCAGTTTATTATTTGGCACTGGATATTCCCAAAAAATGAACGTAGCAAAACTGGATAGTTTATTTCAAATTCTTGAAGCAAAAGATAAGTTTATGGGAAGTATAGCCGTTTCGCAAAATGGAACGCTTATTTATTCCAAATCAATTGGAAAAGCAGATATTGAAACGAATAAAAAAGCAACTAATTTATCCAAATACCGAATTGGTTCTATTTCAAAAATGTTTACTTCTGCATTAATATTCAAAGCAGTTGAAGAGAAGAAAATAGCATTAAATCAAACTATCGAAATCTATTTCCCAACAATCGAAAATGCAACGAAAATAACGATTGGAAATTTATTAAACCACAGAAGCGGCATCCATAATTTTACCAATAATCCAGACTATTTAAAGTACAATACCGAACCCAAATCCGAAGAGCAAATGGTAGCAATCATTGCAAAAGGAAAAAGTGATTTTGAACCAAACAGCAAAGCAGATTATAGCAATTCAAATTATGTTTTGTTGAGTTATATTCTTCAAAAAGCATACAAAAAACCATACGCAGCTATTTTAAAAGATAAAATTACAAAGCCATTAGGCTTAAAAAACACTTACGTAGGAGATAAAATAAGCATTCAAAACAACGAATCTAATTCTTATAAATTTTCAGAAAAATGGATAAAAGAAACCGAAACGGATATGTCAATCCCAATGGGTGCTGGTTCAATTGTTTCTAATCCGACTGATTTGACCATTTTTATTGACCTTTTATTCGCGAATAAAATAATCAACGAAAGCAGTTTAAAACAAATGATTACTTTACAAGACAACTACGGCATGGGGATTTTCCAAATTCCGTTTTATGATAAAAAAGGATTTGGCCATAATGGAGGAATTGATGAATTCAGATCTGTGTTGTATTATTTTACAGAGGACAAGATTGCCGTTGCTTTAACATCAAACGGAAAGACATACGACAATAATGATATCATTATCGCCGCTTTAAGTAGTTACTTCAACAAGCCGTTTGTAATTCCTACTTTTAAAAATTTCGAACTCAAAACCGAAGACTTGGATCCTTATTTAGGAGAATATTCAGATGCTGGATTTCCCATGAAAATTACAATTACAAAAGATAATTTAAAACTTTTTGCACAAGCAACCGGACAATCAGCATTTCCGTTAGAAGCAACTGAGAAAGATAAATTTGAGTTTTTAGCCGCTGGAATACAACTAGAATTTAAGCCAAATGAAAAACAAATGATTATAAAACAAGGTGGTGGAGCATTTAAATTGACAAAAAAATAAAAAATGGAAAATTTAAAACCCAACGGCCAAAGAGCAAAAATTGCTATTATGCTATTATGGACTGTGCTAACTGTCGAAATAATTTCACTCCTTTCTGATTATTTGCAATATGACTTATTAGAAACTGTTGCAAATGGTGGACAAATCACAACTGAAGCAGCCACTGATAATGATTTAAGACAAAAAATCATAGGCCTAATTTATTTGACAGTATATGTGATTTCGGGAATTACTTTTATACGCTGGTTCAGGAGAGCCTACTACAATCTTCACATAAAAGCCGAAAGTTTATCATTCACCGAAGGATGGGCCGCAGGTTGCTGGTTTGTACCAATCATTTCTCTTTATAGACCCAATCAAATCATGAAAGAGTTGTATCTGGAAACACAAAGTTTACTATCTAAAAAGGATGAAAATTATGCTCGAAATCTAAGGACCCATTTCATTGGATGGTGGTGGGCATTATGGATTATTTCTTCATTTTTAGGGCAATTCATTTTTAGATATTCCATGAAGGCGGAGACACTTGAAGAGCTTACTACGACTACAATTGCCAGTATTGTTGCTTCAATAATTGGTATTCCTCTAGCCATAATTACTGTAAAAGTGATTAAGGATTATTCTGAAGTTGAACACTTACTTTATGAATTGAAGGATGAGGAAGAAGAAGTGAAAATCATACCTGATACTGACTTACACCCATTAGAAAATTAGTTCTCACATAAAATCCCAAATAACAACACGAATGATTCCCGAAAACCTAATTGAGACTAAAGAGCTTGTATTTGACAAATGTGGTTTTGAACTCCGAAATCTTGAAATAGAAAAAGAAAGTGCCGAATATTGCGCCTGTAAATTTGACCTTGACACCATTAAAATACTCTTTCGTCTTGCAAAAATTACCCCTACAAAGATTGGGCAATTTGTCACTTTTTGGAAGAGAAGCGAAAATGGACCTATCGAGCCTTATGCGGTTTCAGACGATATTGATTTTTTTGTTATAAATACTAAAAGCAACGATAAATTTGGTCAATTTATATTTCCAAAGTCGGTACTTTGCCAACAAGGAATTATCAGTACCAACTTAAAAGAAGGAAAACGAGGAATTCGGGTGTATCCGCCGTGGGACTTGACAGAAAGCAAACAAGCGCAAAAAACCCAAAAATGGCAACTGGAATATTTCTTAGAAATTCCGTTGAATAAATCCGTAAATTTAGATAGAGCAAAACAGCTTTATGCTATCATAGATTAATAATCTTTAAAGAACAACAAAATGGAAGTAGCAAAAATAATTAAAGAAAAACTGGGAACCATAGTCGATGTACGTTCCTATGATGAGTTTATGGGCGGTCATGTTGCTGGTTCCATAAACATTCCTTTGAATGAGATACCACATAGAATGCAGGAAATACAAGAACTTAAAGCCCCATTAATTCTTTGTTGTGCATCGGGAAATAGAAGTGGACAGGCACAAGTGTTTCTAACGGCACATGGAATTGAATCTTATAATGGCGGTTCATGGCTGGATGTGAATTATCATCAGTCACAAACCACTTAAAAAGACAATCCAACGGCTATTCAAAACTAAAATCAGAACATTAATTTCTTTAAAAAATCATACATTTCGTATTTACAATTAGTTAATTAACAATTGATTACATTTTAATATGTTTAATTTTACCCTACTTGAAAATTAAATAATGAGTTTGTTTAAGAGAATATCATATTTAATATTTTTCATAAAAAATTAATCTTAAAAAACTAGTGTTATGAGAACTGAAATGGGTAAAAGCGAAAATAGTAAAGGAGCTGTACAAGCAAATGCAGCACATGGATTGAGAGATTTATTTGAAGTTGGATTGAAAGATATTTATTGGGCAGAGAAAGTGTTAACTAAAACATTGCCAAAAATGATGAAAAACGCATCATCACCAGAATTAGTTAACTCTTTAAAAAACCAATTGAATGAGACGCAAGAACACGTTTCACGTTTGGAAAAAATATTTGAAGCAACTGGTGTTGAAGCGACTGCCAAAAAATGCGAAGCAATGGGAGGCATATTGAAAGAAACAAATAGCTTGATCAGACAAACTGATATTGGCGTTGTTCGAGATGCCGGAATTATTGCAGCAGATCAAAAGGTAAAACATTATGAAATTGCAACTTATGGAACCCTCCATGCTTTTGCAAAAACTTTAGGAGAAGATAAAGCGGCAAATCTATTGGCGATGAGTCTTGATGAGGAGAAAAAAACAGATGCGGTATTAACTGGAATCGCATTAACTGCTATCAATAATCAAGCGCACAGAGCTGATGCAATTACGAACACTTAACTATAATTGTAATTGGAGAATATACAAATATTATATGTTTCTCCATTCACAAAAAAGCCCGCCAAATGCGGGCTTTTTTGTGAATTATGCAAACTTATGCCGGTAATTTTATTCAACTTAAATTCTAACGGAATCTTACATTAAATATTCCTAAAAACTTTTGCGGTAACCCTAAATAAAAATTACATTTGCAGCAGTTTAACTTTTACACACAAAATGAAGCCTAACACACAACAATTAAACGATTTAACAATCCAAGTCAGAAGAGATATTCTTCGAATGGTACACGCTGTCAATTCAGGTCACCCAGGTGGTTCTCTAGGTTGTACTGAATTTCTGGTAACCTTATACCAAAACATAATGGAACGCAAAGAAGGTTTTGATATGGACGGTATTGGAGAAGATCTTTTCTTCCTTTCAAACGGACATATTTCTCCTGTTTTCTACAGCGTTTTAGCGAGAAGCGGTTATTTCCCGGTATCGGAATTAGCAACTTTCCGTTTGATCAATTCAAGATTGCAAGGTCACCCAACTACTCATGATGGTTTACCTGGAGTGAGAATTGCGTCAGGTTCTCTTGGACAAGGATTATCAGTAGGAATTGGTGCTGCTCAAGCTAAAAAATTAAATGGTGACAATCATATAATTTACACGCTTCACGGAGATGGTGAATTACAAGAAGGTCAAAACTGGGAAGCAATCATGTATGCTTCTGCAAAAAAAGTAGACAATCTTATCGCTACAATCGATTTAAACGGAAAACAAATTGACGGAACAACTGATGAAGTTTTAGCAATGGGAAGTATCCGCGCTAAATTTGAAGCTTTTGATTGGGATGTTTTAGAAATTGAAAAAGGAAATGATATTGAAGCTATTATTGCTGGAATGAATGATGCAAAATCAAGAACTGGAAAAGGAAAACCAGTTTGTGTGTTGTTGCATACTGAAATGGGTAATGGTGTAGATTTTATGATGTACAGTCATGCTTGGCACGGTAAAGCGCCAAATGATACGCAACTTGAAATTGCTTTAGGTCAAAATTATACTGAAGGCGAAAGCGACTACTAGAAAGTGTTCAGAGCTCAGTAATTAGTGTTCTGTAGAATACTGCTAAAAATCTAAATTGAAAAATGAAAAAATATACAAATACAGGAAGTAAAGACACTCGTTCGGGTTTTGGAGCGGGAATGACTGAATTAGGTCAAAAGAATGAAAATGTGGTTGCACTTTGTGCGGATTTAATAGGTTCTTTAAAATTTGACGATTTCAAGAAAAATCACCCGGAACGTTTTTTCCAAATTGGGATTGCAGAAGCAAACATGATTGGAATAGCAGCTGGTTTAACTGTTGGTGGTAAAATTCCTTTTACAGGAACTTTCGCTAACTTTTCCACAGGAAGAGTGTATGATCAAATCCGTCAATCAGTGGCGTATTCTGAGAAAAACGTAAAAATTTGTGCTTCACACGCTGGATTGACATTAGGTGAAGACGGTGCTACACACCAAATTCTTGAAGATATTGGATTAATGAAAATGTTACCGGGAATGACTGTAATCAATACTTGTGATTACAATCAAACTAAAGCGGCTACTTTAGCATTAGCAGATCACCATGGCCCAGCTTACTTGCGTTTTGGTCGTCCGGTTGTGCCTAATTTCATGCCTGCTGATGAGCCTTTAGTAATAGGAAAAGCGATTGTTTTAAGCGAAGGTTCTGACGTAACAATTATTGCTACTGGACATTTAGTTTGGGAAGCGCTAATTGCTGCTGAAGCTTTGGAAGCAAAAGGTATTTCTGCTGAAGTAATCAATATCCATACGATCAAACCATTGGATGAAGAAGCGATTTTGAAATCATTGGCAAAAACAAAATGTATCGTTACTGCTGAAGAGCATAATATTCTTGGTGGTCTTGGCGAAAGCGTTTCCAGAGTCCTAGCATTGAACAGTCCAGCTCCACAAGAGTTTGTCGCGGTTAATGACAGTTTTGGAGAATCTGGAACACCAGAACAACTAATGGAAAAATACAAATTGAACAATCAAGCGATTGTTGAAGCTGTAGAAAGAGTAATGAAAAGAAAATAATATTTTCATTTTACACCAAAAAAAATCCAGTTCAATTGAACTGGATTTTTTTTTGAATTTATTTTTTAATTACACTTTACTAAGTGTCTTTTTACTCTAGCCGGATCAGTAGTATTACCATCACAACTCGGTATATCTGCAAAAGGAATTAAAACACCATTAGCTCCTGTAATTTCTGTTTTTGTACTAACTCCATCTCCATCATCGTCAGCATCTAAAAAGTTAGGAATACCATCTCCATCAGTATCATCAGGATTCACAACGCCTGTTGCCAAAATACGCATGTAACCGTCTCCGTTTACATCCTCTTGAAAGTTCATAATTCCATCATTATCAGAATCTAATCTGCTAATTGCAAATAATTTAAAACTAAAAACTAAAGGAGCATAAGCTGGAATACTGGCACTTCCTGAATTGTAATATCCAAGTCCTGAAGGAATAAACATAATTCCTGCTCCAAAATCATTATAAGAAACTGTACCGTCAGCATTAGAAGAATACGTTCCCACCTTAAACTCAGGAAAAGTTTCACCCCATCCTGTTATTGTACTAAATAAACTTAAAAATTGTTGTGGATTCTTAGCTTCTTCAAATTGGGTTGCCGTTAATGCCGTAACTTCAGATACCGTTTGACGATCTAAATAATCTCCTTTGTAAGCGGCTAACACACCATCAACATTAGAAGGTTTCTCTCCTACTCCTTCTCTTAACACTAAATAATACAACTTGTAAGTTATATCATGAAGTTTCACCTCTTTACTCAAAAGTTTAGGAAAAGTGGCACTATTCAAATAGGAATAAATAGAGGGTGCTGTTCCTCCTGTTGGAATTTTTGTAAAAGTAACATCTTGATCATCAGCAAAACCAGGATGATTAAGAACAGTTATAGAATAGGTTTTTAAATATTCTTCAATATCAGTTAAATCAGTAGCAAGTTGTGCTGCATAATCTCTAGGTGGTTCAATTTCAGCAGCATCATCCTTTGAACATGAAAATAAAGAGACGGTTGTAATTAATAGAATAAAATAATACTTAAATTTGTTCATTATAGCTAAATTTTTAAGTGCGCAAGATACAATATTGATTGATTTTTGTAAACTATTTAACTCCGATTTTAGAAAATTTATGAGAATAGATAAATATTTATGGTGCATGCGGTATTACAAAACCAGAAATATGGTTACCGAGGCCTGTAAAAAGAATCATGTGACTGTAAATGGTCTTGTTGCCAAGCCATCAAAAGAGGTTTTTCCTACTGACAAAATTACGTTCAGGAAAGACCAAATTACCCAAATCATCACCGTTCTGGATGTACCAGAGAATCGTGTTGGCGCTAAATTAGTTGATATCTACCGAAGAAATGATACTCCAGCAGAAGCCTACCAGCATTTAGAATTACTGAAATTATCAAAGGAGCATTACCGAAAAAATGGCACCGGAAGACCTACCAAAAAAGACCGAAGAGATATTGATGAATTTGGGAATGAAACAACCACCGATGAAGATGATGAGTAAGCCTAAAACGTTACTTGTTTAAGTTACCAAAATGATCCTTTGAATTTTAAACTGTAAATGGTTAAATAACAAACTAAAAATAATGAGCAAAAATATTATCTTAACGAATCAAGAAATCGAGCATAAAATAAAAAGAATTGCTTACCAAATCTATGAAACATTTGTAGATGAAGAAGAAATTGTAATTGCAGGAATTGCCTCTAACGGTTTTACATTTGCAAAAAAAATAGCTTCAATCTTAGAAACCATTTCTCCTCTCAAAGTTTCGCTTTGCGAAGTACAAATCAATAAGCAAAATCCCGAATTACCAATTCACACTTCCTTATCAAAAGAACAGTACGCTAATAAAGGCTTAGTTCTTGTTGATGATGTATTAAATTCAGGCACCACATTAATCTATGCAGTTAGGCATTTTATAGACGTTCCTTTGAAAAAGTTTAAAACCGCAGTACTTGTGGACCGAAACCACAAAAAATACCCTGTAAAAGCTGATTTCAAAGGCATCTCACTTTCTACATCATTATTAGAACACGTACAAGTCGTTTTTGATGAAAACAATGACAATTATGCTTATTTAAGCTAGAATTGCAACGATATCGAGTACCGTCTGATCGATTGTCTTATCATCAACATTCACTTTATATTGTGCTTGATTGTAATAAAAACTTCTATCAAAAAGATGTTTCGCAATAAACTCTTTCATCTCAGCGTCACTTTTATTTGCAATAAGAGGGCGCTTGCTTTTATTATGGCTCAATCTATTGAACAAAGTATCTATAGAAGCTTTAAGATAAACTGACACCACATTATCGCCTTTTAGCAACTCATGATTATTGGCATAACATGGAGTTCCTCCACCTAAACCGATGATTAATTGTTCAGGCGAATGCAATAATTCGATAAAAACTTCATGTTCTAACTTTCTAAAATAAATTTCTCCGTGCTTTTCAAAAATAGCATTTATAGATAAATTTACCTTCTCTTCAATCTTTTTATCTAAATCCACAAAAGGAATTCCGATAAGTTTTGACAATTTATTTGCAATTGTGGACTTACCACAGCCCATATAACCTAATAATATAATTTTTTTCATCTGAATAAAACCTTACAAATTAAGGTGTTGAGTGATTTTGTTAAAAAAAGACAAATTTATAATAAAATTGCTTGGAAAACTCCAAAATAAGTCCTTATATTTGCACCCGCATTCAAGGAAAGAATATGACTCGATAGCTCAGTTGGTAGAGCACATCACTTTTAATGATGGGGTCCTGGGTTCGAGCCCCAGTCGGGTCACAATTTTAGTGATCAACACATAATTTCCTTGAAGCATTGACTCGATAGCTCAGTTGGTAGAGCACATCACTTTTAATGATGGGGTCCTGGGTTCGAGCCCCAGTCGGGTCACAAAAGGTCGAGTAATTTATTACTTGACCTTTTCTTTTTTTAGGCCACGTGGAGAAACGGTAGACTTGCCAGCTTGAGGGGCTGGTGCTCGCAAGGGCGTGCGGGTTCAAATCCCGCCGTGGTCACGAATAAATAAAAATGCTTCAAAAATAATCAAGCTTACTTGGAATTATTTTTGAAGCATTTTTGTTTTCAAAGCTGGGCTTTGTTGGGAAAGGCAAAGTAAATCCGCTTTAGTTCCTTTTATTTTTCATCCTAACTCTTATTCATTATTTATATATCTAAAATCATAATTTAACAAGAACGATTCAGTGGCAATAAAAAGATGTTTTGCAAACAATAACACATTTACATTTAATCGAAAATTATACATCATAAAAAAAGCGCCTTGACATATTATCAAGGCGCTTTTTATTGTTTTAGAATACGTTTATTTCATTAACTGCTGCAAAGGCTTCAATTGCTCTAAATCAATATTAGATTGCTGTAAAACGCTCATCATAGTCATAACACTAGTAGGATTCATATCCTTGCCTAAAATTCGAACAACAGCAAAACCATTTTCCTTTTTATTCGCAAAAAAAACAAACTCTTCAATATGCTCATCAGTTCCTACGAAGCTCACCGAAGCACCTTCTTTACCAGAACCAAACTTCATAAGCTGTTGGTACTTTTTGTCTTTTAAAATCAAATTAACCTTAGCACGTTCAATTTCAAATTCCGCTTTATTCTTATCGTTTAATTTGAAAGCCAAAACATTCATCTTGTCAAAAGACTTTAAAGCATCACTCTGTGCAATTGACAATTTTGTTTTATCAACGTTCAGAATATTAGGTGACACATCAAGAGCGATAAAATTTTTGTTTTCGGTATTTTCCACAAAATACTTTTGCAAGGTCGGTTCCGAGTTACAGCTCACGAGAAACAAACTCAATAGCAGCGCTAATCCAAAAACTGTTTTCATCTTACTTTTTTCCTTTAGTTGCTTTCTTCAAATCTTCTCCACCAGGAATTTTCATCTTATTGGTAAGAACTGAAATTTCATTCAAATCGAAATTACCTTTCAAAGACATTAAAACCGTATCGTCATTTTTGGCACCTTCAATGAACATAAACAACTCTCTTATTTGAGAATCACTCGCTCCTGATTTTACTAGAATTTTAATGCTTCTGCCATCTTCATTCACACGCATCAGTTCTTCTAATCCTGCCGTTTTTATGTATTTATCAGCCACAACTTTCATTTCGCCTTCTATTCTGGCGCTTTTAGTGGTAAACACTTTCAAATCATCCAGTTTCTTTATCAAACTCAAGTACTGTTGTGTTTCTTTATCTGAAGCATCCATTTTTACTTTGCTCATCAAATCAAACATTTTTTTATTGACAATGATTGATTTTACGCCTTCTTGCCCGTCGAATTTATCAAAAATCGCTTGTGCAAAAAATGTGCTTGAAACTAATGTAAATACTAATGTTAGTATAAACTTTTTACTCTTATTAAAATTACTGTTCATTTTGTTATTATTGATTGTTGATTTCATTTTTTTAAATTGTTATGGTTTAAAATTATTTTTTTGTTTTTTACTGTTTACTCAAGGCAATTAAGAACCACCAGACTGTTTTTTAGTACTAATGAATATTTTGTCTTTTGTGGTTTGATATTCTTGAATATACAGTACACTTTCTATGCCAACATTTACATTATCTGATAATAATGATAATGCTTTTTGAGTTGCTCTGAAAGCCTCTTCAGGATCATCATACGTTCCTAAATCTTGGTTTTTGTTAACAACATCTGCACTATAATAAGCATAGGTTCCTATTCCCAGCAAAACAACAACCGAAGCCGCAATTGATATCCACGCAACATTACGTTTTTTATCCCGAGGCCTCGGGAGTATTGGAATTTCTGGCGTAAACTGATGCTCTTTTGCAAGAGAGAAATACCCAAATAAAGGTTTGTATTGTTCTAAATGCTGCGCAACATTCGATGAAGAAAAATAATTACGTAATTCATTTTCTTCTGCAATACTGGTTTCTCCCTGAAAGTATTTTTCTAATAAATCTTCTATTTTAACTAATTCCATAATTGTGTGTTTCTGTCATATAATCCCGTATCGTTTTCCTTGCTCTTGAAAGCGCCACCCGAATCGCACTCTCATTCATGTCGAGTATTTTTGCGATTTCTTCAAATTCGTATTGTTCAACATCCCGCATTTGAATAATTAATCTTTGTTGAACGGGCAATTTATCCATTATTTTCTCCACCCAATCCAAACTGTCTAAGTCTTCCATTTTCTTATCGAGACCCGGTTCTCTATCTACATAATTTGTATGAACGATTTTGAGGTTTCCTGTTCTTTTTGATTTTAGCTGATCCAAACAATAATTTTTGGTCATTGTCATTGCAAATGCTTCTACACTGCTGTACGCTGCTAAATTTCCATTTTTACTCCATAATTTGACCAAAATTTCCTGAGTTGCGTCTTCGGCTTCTTCAGTACTTACGAGCAATCGCTTAGCCAACCTAAAGACTTTGTCTTTAAAAGGAGTGACGAGTTGCACAAACTCATTTTGGTTCATAAAAAATTTGGTTTTTAAACTGGTTATATAATCTAGACGACTCATTTTTATTTTTGTAACAAAAAACATAAAATAAAACTAAAGTTACTATTTTTACGTTAATTATATTAAAACCTACATATGAGAACAAGTTTCAAAATTACGCTTTTATTATTTATAGCAGTTTTCACTTTCCAAAGCTGTCAAGATAATGATGATGTTGCCCCACCAGCCAGTTTAGACATACAAGATTTTATTTGGAAAGGGATGAACCAATATTACTTATGGCAGGCAGATGTTCCAAATTTATCAGATGATAAATTTGCAGACCAAACTGCATTAAATACGTTTCTAAGAGGATACCCTGTTCCTGAAGAGTTGTTTGACGCGCTTAGAGTTGACAAAACCATAGACCGTTTCAGTTGGATTGTGGATGATTATTTAGAGCTGGAAGGAACGCTTCAAGGAACAACTAAAAACAATGGTGTTGATTTTGGTTTAAGCAGAAAGCCCGGAAGCACTACTGAAATATTTGGTTATGTACGTTACATCATTGCAAATTCAGATGCGTCGAACAAGAACATCAAGCGTGGTGATTTTTTTACTGCCGTAAATGGAACTCAGCTTACTTTGAGTAATTATGAATCTCTATTATTTGGTTCAAACGAAACTTACACATTAAATCTGGCAGATTATAACGGAACTACTATTGTTGCCAACGGAAAATCAGTAGAGTTAACAAAAACCGTTTTATCCGAAAATCCAATTTTAATCAACAAAGTAATCACTTCCGGTTCACATAAAATAGGGTATTTGATGTACAATGGTTTTTATGCTAATTATGACACGCAATTGAATGAAGCTTTTGCTTCTTTAAAATCACAAGGAGTTACGGACTTAGTTTTGGATTTACGTTATAACGGAGGTGGTTCTGTGCAAACGGCTACACGTTTAGCGAGTATGATTACCGGACAATTTACTGGACAGGTATTTGCTAAACAACAATGGAATGCTAAAATCAACGCGTATTTCGAAACTAACAATCCCGGAGCTTTAATAAATAATTTTACTGACAAAATTGGGACTACCGCAATAAACAGTTTAAACTTGACTAAAGTCTATATATTGACTACTCAAAGCACAGCATCGGCAAGTGAATTAGTAATCAACGGATTAGAACCTCATATCAATGTAATACAAATTGGTGATGTAACTGTAGGGAAAAATGTTGGGTCAGTTACACTATATGACTCTGCTACTTTTGGTTCCGAAAACAGAAACCCAAATCACAGATACGCCATGCAGCCGATTGTATTGAAAATTGTGAATTCAACCGGTTTTGGAGATTATTTCAATGGACTACAACCTGATTATTTATTAAAAGAAACTATTAGCACTTATGGAGTTCTTGGAGACACTTCAGAACCTTTATTAAGTACCGCTATTGGAAAAATAACAGGAACAACCAGAATGTTGAAACAAAATACAGGAGTAGATTTTGAGTTTTTCAAAGATGCAAAATCAATCAAAGGAATCCAAAATCAAATGTATATTGACAAAGCTCCAGAAGGACTTTTGAAAGCATTGGAATAATATTAATTTCAAAAATTAAACTAAAAAGAGGCTTTCATTACTGATAGCCTCTTTTTTTTATCATTATAAATCAAAGAATCCGATTTTCTCCAACAAAAAACCCGCTCCAAATTAGGAACGGGAATTAAGACTAAAAACTAAAACATACTCTTTTAGAATAAGAAATTTAAACCTAATTTAAAGTTTCTTCCTCTTGTACTGTATCCGCGACTTTCAACAAAATCTTTATCCAAAATATTATCAACTGCACCAAAAACATTCAATCTGTTTTTGATCAATTCATAACGAGCATTGGCATTTACTAATTGATAGTCTTTCAAAATTTCTGAATTTAAAACAGGATCATAAGTTGGCTCCGGATAAGTCGTGTATTCTAAATATCTGTCTGATACAAACTGATACGCCAGATTAAAAGCAAGGCGTTCTGTTGCTTGCACATCCACAGAAGCATTAGCTTTATGTTTCGGGTTTAGAATGCGAGATTGTTTTTCTAACTCCGTAAAAGTATAATTGGCATTGAATTTTACTTTATCATTAAAAGCATAAGAAATCATTGTTTCAAGACCTTTGGCTTTGTTTTTACCATCTACATTAAAGTATTTATAAGTCATCAAATCAAACCCTATTGCATCTTCTTCTTCTCTTTGAAAAACAACAGCATTTAAAACCACTTTCTTATCTGCCAAACTTACTTCAAAACCAACTTCGGCAGTTGCATCTTTCTCTGGAGATAAATCCAAATCACCATACGGAGAGTACAATTGGTACAAACTTGGAGTAACAAATGCTGTGCTATAAGAAGCCAATACTTTCAATGATTCTGAAAAGCTATACGATGGATTAACATTATAAACTAAATTATTCCCGTATTTACTATGAATGTTATAACGTGCTCCTGCATTTAAGTTTAATCCAAAACTAGAATTATAAACTGCCGTTACATAAGGATCAATCATATTGAATTTTGCCATATCAGTTGTAATTGCATCATACTCGCTTAAGTTTGACATTTCGTGAAACTGAAATTGTGCTCCTGTAACCACAAATAGCTCAGATGAAATTTCATATTTATTAAAAGCATCAACATCAACACTTCTTGACTTTGCCTGGAATAAAGAGCCATAACTAAAGATGTCGCGATTGATTACATTTGCACCGGTATTGATTACCAATTCTCCTTTATTGTATTTGTATTTTGGAGAAAAACCAACTCTAAATTGCTCCGAAAGACTGAAATTTGTAAGATCATCTGAAAATGAACCTGCATCAAAACCGTTTTTCATTCGATCATAATTTGCAAAGAAATCAAATGATAATTTTTTAGTTGGCGTAAAGCCAATTTTTACCACCGAATTTAATCTTGAAAAATCATCGTTCTCAAATTTAGTATTTGAATTTAATGGTCTTGCCTCAGAAATCCCTGTAGTTTCAGTACTATTCAAAGAAGCAAAATAATTTACTTTTTCAAAACCACCGTTTACAGCAATTCCTTGACTGTAATCTTGTATGCTATAATTTGCATTTTTGGCAGCTGTTTGTGTACCAATATTCACGTATGCATTTCCAGCAATAGCTTTTTTACCTGCTTTTTTAAGTGTAATATTAATAACACCTGTAGCTGCTCCAGAACCGTACAAAGTACTTGAAGCACCTTTCATAATCTCAATACTTTCAATTTGCTCCACAGGAATCAATCTCAAATCATACGATAAGCTAATCCCGGAAGCATCCGTAACAGGAACCCCGTCAATCAAAATTAAAACCTGATGATTTCTTCCTCCACGAATGTAAAGTCCCAAATCCTTACCATTACGACTCTGATTCCCATTGATTTCAACACCAGCTACCGTACTTAAAATTGAAGCTACTGATTGTCCTGCTTTTTTCTTCAAATCTGCAGCAGTAATTTTCACGATAACTTTTCCTGATTTTTCTTTTGGCAAAGCAAATTTCGAATCGGAAACAACAACTTCATCAAGTTGTTTTGGTTCTTGTTCTTGTGCATACGTGTTCATTGCAAATAACAATGCAATCGCACTAAAGCGAATGAATTTTTTGTTCATTTTAAAAATGTAAAATTTAATAAATGGGGAGAAAAGCATAGAATGACCCATACCCAAACCTTTTTTCCCGAAAGTTTGATACTCGATGTAATAGGCAGGTCTCCTGGCTTGCGTCTTGTTGTTTACCTTCTCATTCGCTGCGGCGAACAATGGTTTTGTAGATAACAACAAGCTTGATAGCTTACAGTTGCGGGTACAGCTCAGGATTTTTGATTTAAGATTTAGGATTCTTGATTTAGGATTTAAATCCTGAAATCTGAAATCTAAAACTTGAAATCTATCACCTGATTCCCTTTTAATGTGGTTTGAAAAAAACAAACCTCAACCTCAATACGGCAGCAAAGATAAAATTATATTAAGTTAATAACCTAAATAATTGCGGATTTTATAATTCAATTTTAATTACAGCTCCAAAATCTACTTTATTCTGAAAAGCGTCTTTCAGCGGTAAATCCGAAATTTTACATAAAAAACTTCGTATCACTCCAGCATGGGCCACAATAATTACTGGTTTTGAATTCGTTCTTTGAAGTTCATTATGCATAAAATCAATTACTCGATTATGCAAATCCGTAAATGATTCACCGTTCGGCACACGAACATTTACAAAATCAGTCATCCAAGGTGTAAAATCATCAGGTGGAATTACATCCCAATTTTTCATTTCCCAATCGCCAAAATTCATTTCCATTAAACGGAAATCTTCGTTTACAGCAGTAATCTCTGAATTGTATTTGATATAATTTGCCAAAAGCACACAGCGAAGTAAAGGACTGGAATACAATATTGCATCTTGAGGCAATTGACCCAAAACAGACTGAAAAACAGCGTCATAAGGCTCCATGATTTTCACATCGGATTGTCCATAACAAATTCCTTTTTCGCAAACCGTTTCCGTGTGACGTACTAAATAAACTTCCATAATGCAATAACTGATATGTAAAAAACCACTTCGCAAACCTGTTGGGTTGCGCCCAAACAATCCCCTGTATATCCGTCAATCCATTTCTGAAAATAACGCGCCAAAAAGAATCGTGTCAGGAAAACAGGGATTAAAACCAACAGCATTTGCCACTGAAAATAAGACAAAATAACTAATGGAAGCAATCCAAAAAAGAACGCTCCTGCCACTTCTTTCCAAGAATAACTTTGTGCGATTGGTTTGCTTTTACTTGTAGCATCTTCTCGTGAATATTGATGGGTAAAAACAATTGAAATCGCTGCTAATCGACTGATGGAATGCGCAGAAACAAGAAGTAATAGAATTATAAATTGTGAATTATAAATTATAAATTTAGGATTATCCGAGACATCAATTAATTGAGTCAGCCCTTGAAATTTAAGCACTAACAACAGCACTAAACCAATCGCGCCATACGCACCAATGGCGCTGTCTTTCATAATCATTAGTATTTTTTCTTTGGTCCAACCGCCGCCAAAACCATCGCAAACATCAGCAAAACCATCTTCATGAAAAGCTCCGGTAACTAAAACGGAAGCAATCATAGAGAAGATTACCGCAATTTCAGGAGCAACTAAATAATTAAAAACACAATATACTCCAAAAGCAACGCTCCCGACAATCCAACCAATCAATGGAAAATAACGAGACGCTTTATTTAAATAATCTGGATTGTGATCGATGGTTGCAGGACACGGAATCCTGGTGTAAAACATTAATGCTGTAAAAAATATGTGTAGTTCTTTTCTCATTTTTGGAATTATTTTTTGTTTTATTTTCCTGTAGAGACGCACTGCAGTGCGTCTCTAAATGCGTCTCTACCGACTGCTAACCCCCGCAGATTCAAAACTCGCCATATCATTCAAGAATGCTACTGCCGACTCAATTATAGGAAAAGCAATGGCACAACCCGTTCCTTCACCCAACCGTAAATCAAGTTGCAACAAAGAACGAACTCCTAGGTAATCTAATATTTTTTGGTGCCCTTGCTCAGCGGAAGAATGGCAAAAAATAGCATTTTCAGTAATAGATGGATTCTTTTTAAAGGCAATTAAAAAAGCAACACTACAGATAAATCCATCCACTAGAATCAACATATTTGCTTCCTTAGCTTGAAGCATTCCACCTACCATTTGAAGGATTTCAAATCCTCCGAAATAAGCTAATTTGCTCTCTAAATCATCTGAACCATTATAATTGGCAATGCATTTTTTAAGGATATTAATTTTTTGAATCAACTGTTCATCATTTACACCAGTGCCTTTTCCTACGCAATCTTCAATTGGTAATTCTAAAATAATGCTCATTAAAACCGAAGCCGTAGCAGTGTTTCCAATACCCATTTCTCCAAAACCAATACAATTACTACACGTTTTTGCAATAGTGGCAACAATTTCGCTTCCTTTCATAAAACACAATTCAACTTCTGTTTTACTCATCGCAGGTCCTTGTAAAAAGGAGTTGGTTCCCTTCCCTACTTTAGCCGAAATCAAATCCGTATTCATAGGAAAATCATAATTCACACCTGCATCCACAATAGCTAATTGAATCTTATTTTGTTTACAAAACACATTGATAGCTGCACCACCTATCAAAAAATTACTCACCATCTGTCTGGTTACATCTTGCGGATAGGCACTTACTCCGTGATTTGCAATTCCGTGATCCGCGGCAAAAACAACCAGATTAGGTTTTATAATTTTTGGTTCTAAAGTTTGAAATACCATCCCGATTTGTTTGGCGAGTACTTCTAAAATTCCTAATGAACCCGTTGGTTTTGTTTTTTGGTCGATTTTATGTTGTAACGCATTTGCAAAAGCAGCAGCATCTATTTCTTTTTTAGCATCAAAAAATACTTTCTCCACCTTATTTTCATGCAAAACAGTGATTTCCTCAACTAGTGGAATTTCTTGCTTTTGTTTCCAATTCAGTTGTTGCAACATGGGTTGATTATCATAGTCAGTAGCTGGTTTTCCCACGCAAAAATACCCCAACGGCTCCATATTTTCAGGTAAACCTAATAATTGCTTGAACTGATAGTAATTCAAGATAGAAACCCATCCCATGGAATAGCCTTGCTCCGTTAAGGATAGCCAAATATTTTGCGCAGCACAAACAGAGCTGAACTTTACCGCTTCATTACTCCCGACAGTTCCAATCGTAAAATTATTTAAAACCGAGCGGTCATAACAAATGACCAATCCCAGCGGAGCTTCTTCTATAGCTTCTAACTTAAGGTCTTTGTACGCTTGTTTTTGTTGTTCATTATCAGTTAGCGAAATTGCTTTTTTATCATAATCTAAAAACAAATCTTTAATGGCTTTCTTCATTTCAGGCGACTTGATCAGATAATATTTTGTAGCATCAGTCAAACCCACTGAAGGCGCCCAATGTCCAGCTTGCAGTGCTTTTTCAAGAACAGCATCTGGTACTTGATCCTCCGTAAAATGACGGGTGTCACGACGGGATTTTAAAATTTCATCTAAATAAGTCATCTTAAAATAATTTTGTTTTTATACTTCTTCCCAAACGATGAAACAATAATTCTCATAGGTAATTCTGGTGAATTCAGGCAATTCAATCGCTCCAGAAAATAACGGACAGTTAATTACCAAAGTATGAAACTCCCCATTTTCACCACAAGGATCTATTCCTTTTTCATGTAATTCTTGTGCTAATTCTTTGGTCAAAATTTTACCCAGATAACGTTCTCCCATAATTGTATTGCAAGAAACAATCATCGTTACAATTCCGTTTTCAAGCATTTGATTTACCAAAGCAATTCGGTCTTGTTGCCACAAAGGTAAAATTGCTTTTAGCGATGCTGCGGCACATACTTTGTCTTCCCAATCTTTGTGCGGTTGCAAGTCAATGTCACCAAAAACGGCTGCTTCCAAATCATATTCAGCTTTTAGCATTTTCAAAACTGCTATAAACTTGGTTTCATAATCGCCCCAAGTTGCGGGAATACCTTGCAGAGGCAATCCCATTTTTTGAGCTTGTTGATTCAATATAGACAATGGCAAGCCATGAGAACGAGACACTTTCCCGTTTTCATTCATCATATTGAGTAACACTTTTGGAATAAATCCTTGCTGAATTGCTTGCATCATTGCATAACAACTGTCCTTTCCGCCACTCCAAGAAGTTACAAAATTCATATGTAGTTATTTATTGATTTTTAATTGAATATGTAATACGCTATGAGGCAATATTTCTTTGAATTTAATATTGTAAGATCATAGCCATTTCATTTTTTTTCTTTTATCGTTACAGGAATTCCAGAAACCATAAGCACAACGGTATCGGCAGTTGCAGCTATATATTGATTCATCCAACCTTGAAGTTCGGTAAATTTTCTACCAATATGAGTTTCGGCATGAATACCCATCCCTATTTCATTGGTTACAATAATAATTGTCGCATTTTCTTGATTGGCAATAGCATCAAATTCGGCTTTAGCTTCTTCTAAGCACAAGGGAACATCGTTTTTAGTATCCACGAAAAAGTTCGTTAACCAAAGCGTAACACAATCGACGATAGCTACTTTTCCCGAAAAATCAATTTCGCTCAAGTGTTTTTCTTTTTCAATATTAATCCATCGTTCGTCCCGATCTTTTTGATGGCGATCGATTCTCTTTTGGAAATCATCATCCCATTTTCGGGCTGTAGCCACATACATTGGTTTATCCGATAATTCTTTTGCTAAATTTTCGGCATAACTACTTTTACCGGAGCGTTCCCCGCCAGTTATTAAATATATCATTCTAATTGTAAATTATTAATTGTAAATTGTAGTAACATCTTTTATGCTAATTGAATAACTTATTTCTTGGCATCAACTTTTGCTTTAGTCGTTTTAATAATACTTGTTATAAGTTTTAATATTGATATTGCATCGTTATTTATATTTTCATATTCTTTCTCATTTAAATAATCCGTAGCTTTTAATAATTCTAACCAATAAACAACCTCATTAGCTTCTTTTTGTGCAATTGCAAACTTGTGAATAAAATCGTGCTTGCTCTCGGCATGTTCTGCTTCGCGAATCATAGCACCAATACTTGTCCCAGATCTTAATAGCTGCTTTGAAAGCACAAACTCTTTTTTATCACAACATAGATATTGATATAATCTAACTATTCGTACAGCAAAATCAAAACTCTTGGTTTTAACAATATTATCTTTCATCATTGATAATTTACAATTTATAATTATTTATACGGACAATGTCTACATCCATTGCCACAACAATTACCTCTTTTTAGATGAAACCAAGCTTTAAAAACATAGTTCCCATTTTCTAAATAATAGTCAATTCCTTCTATGAGATTCGTCGTTTTGGGTAAATCTTTGGCTTTATTATCCGTTGCAGTTTCAGAAGATAGTGTTGCAACATATTCGTCAATTTTAGTAGAGCAGGCAGTTGTAAAACAACTGGAACACAAGCAATCCACCACTTCTGACGGAGTAAAAATGGGTGGAAAATTGTTGCACCAGCATTTACTTCCTTCAGGTGTGTCCCCACAATTAAAAGGAGTTCCGCAAGTAGAACAGTTTTTGACTTTAATGCTATTCATTTCGTAAAGATAGTATTTGTTCAATTTTTTACTGCTAAAAATAAACAAGAAATTTTATAAATTTGGTATACCTTTGTCGCTATCGAAAAATTAAATCATGAAATTCACCTTTAAATTAATCCTTTTTGTTCTCTCTTTTTCAACTTTCGTTGGATGTAAAAAAAGCGAAAACCTAACCGTAAAAGAAAGTACTGATTCAAAAAATGCAATAGAATATGCCTCGGGACTTTCTATTAATAAATACGAAGGATATTCAGTAGTGACAGTTTCAAATCCTTGGCCTGAAGCCAATAAAAACTTCACTTATATATTAAAAGAAAAAAACGGCAGCATTCCTGATAGCCTGCAAAAATACACCACAATTTCAGTTCCTTTAGAATCAATCGTCGTTACCTCAACGACCAATATTCCTTTTTTGGAAATGCTGGGAGTTGAAAAATCACTGGTGGGTTTCCCTCATACCGATTATGTTTCTTCTGAAAAAACCAGAAAACTAATTGATGGTGGCGCTGTAAAAAACATAGGACAAAACGAAAAATTAAACATGGAGCAACTCATTGATTTGGTGCCTAATTTAATAGTAACTTTTGGCGTTGACAACAACAATCCGATGATTGATAATTTACAAAAAAGTGGTCTTAATGTACTCGTACAAGCGGACTGGATGGAACAAACTCCATTGGGTAAAGCAGAATGGATTAAGCTTTACGGTGCTTTATTTGGAAAAGAAAAAGAAGCCAAAACGCTTTTTGATGAAATCGTTAAAAATTACAATGACGCGATACAATTGGTTGCAACCCAAAAACCAACAGCAACCGTTTTGTATGGATCAATGTATCAAGAGCAATGGTATGTAGCAAGAGGAAATAGCTGGGTAGCCCAATTCATGAAAGATGCCAAAGCAAATTATTTGTGGGCAAATGTTAAAGGAACAGGAAGTCTTAGTTTGCCTTTTGAAAAAATATTAGAGAAAGCAAAAACGGCGCAATATTGGATTGCAACAGGTTCTTTTAAAAGTATTGCTGAATTCGAAAACAGTAATCCACATTACAGTCAGTTTGACGCTTCTAAATCTAAAAATGTGTATACTTTTGAAAGTAAATTAGGTGCAACAAGAGGAACTATTTATTATGAATTAGCACCAAGCAGACCCGATTTAGTCTTGAAAGATTACATTAAAATCTTCCATCCTGAACTGCTTCCAAATTATACTTTTACTTTTGCACAAAAACTAAATTAAATTGGCGAATCAAAAACGAAATACGATTCTATTTTTCTTGCTTACTTTAGGGCTTGTTCTATTGTTTTTTGTAAACATTAGTTTTGGTTCCATCACGATACCTTTTAAAGAAATTTATACTAGTTTAACTGGAGGTCAAGCGAGTAAATCCACCTGGGAATATATCATCATCAATTATCGTTTACCCAAAGCCATTACTGCAATTCTTGTTGGAATGGGATTATCTATAAGTGGTTTGCTGATGCAAACTCTGTTTCGAAATCCATTAGCAGGACCTTATGTTTTAGGGCTGAGTTCCGGTGCCAGTTTAGGCGTTGCTTTTGTACTATTAGGAGCGAGCTTACTTCCACCTTTTTTAAGTACCATTTTATTATCCTCTTATGGAGTGGTTTTAGCTTCAACTATAGGAAGTTCAGTTGTATTACTCGCTGTTTTGATGGTTTCCCAAAGGCTTCGCGATACAATGGCCATCTTAATTGTGGGATTGATGTTTGGTAGTTTTACCAGCGCAATAGTAGGCGTTCTTACGTATTTTAGTTCCGCTGAACAATTGCAGAAATTCACGTTTTGGTCTATGGGAAACTTAGGCAATTTGTCTTGGTCTTCTATATTAATTCTAACAATTTGTGTCGGGATTGGCTTATTATTAAGTCTATTTAGCATCAAGCCACTTAATGCATTGCTTTTGGGTGAAAATTATGCGCGTAGTTTAGGTTTGAATTTCAAAAAAACACGATTAATTATTATTTTTGCAACAAGCATTTTAGCAGGAAGCATCACGGCGTATGCAGGTCCAATTGCCTTTGTAGGACTGGCAGTTCCGCACATAGCAAAATTAGTGTTTCAAACCAGTAACCATTCGGTTTTGTATTGGAGTACCTTACTTTTAGGCGCTTCAATTATGCTTATTTGTGATGTAATTTCAGAATTGCCCGGATTGGAGATCACTTTACCAATCAATGCTGTAACTTCTATAATTGGAGCTCCAGTTGTGATTTGGCTATTGGTTAGTAAACGAAAAATGATTGCCTAATGGAAAACAAAATCATCTTACAAGCGTCTCAAATTAGCATTGGTTATTCTCATAAAAAAGAGAAAATCGTAGTGGCTTCGGATATTTCTATTGCTTTAAAAAAAGGAAAACTGATTGCTTTAATTGGTGCGAATGGCATTGGAAAATCAACGCTTTTAAAAACGATAACTGGAATCCAGAAACCACTTTCCGGTGCAGTTTTCTTGAATGAAAAGAAAATTACTGATTACGAACCTTTGAACTTGGCCCAAAACCTAAGTATCGTTTTAACCGAAAAATTGCCTCCCAGTAATTTAACCGTTTTTGAACTCATTGCTTTAGGAAGACAGCCCTACACCAATTGGATGGGAACTTTATCTGATATTGATATTGTTAAAGTTAACGAGGCCATGGCATTGACACAAATCAGTCATTTAGCCACAAAAAAACATTATGAAATTAGTGATGGGCAATTGCAAAAAGTATTAATTGCACGAGCTTTGGCACAGGATACTCCATTAATAATTTTGGACGAACCCACTACCCATTTGGATTTATTACATAAGGTGGCTTTATTCAAACTTTTGAAAAAGCTTACTCATGAAACCGGAAAATGCATTTTATTTTCTACTCATGATATTGATATGGCGATACAATTGAGTGACGAAATGATCATTATGACTCCAGAAACAGTGCTTCAAGACGAGCCTTGTAATTTTATTGCAAAAGGAAGTTTCAATACCTTATTCAAAGACGAACATATTGTTTTTGACGCTGAAAAAGGAAAATTCATGATTGTTTAGTTCCAACATTTTATTCCGTCCAAAATCGTACTAACCATTCCCTTTCAATAAATTTATACTCACTGTTGCAAGATTTGAGTCTGGGAATCTCCTAAAGAAATTAGCATCCGGATACAATCCCGCTTCAGCAGCGATTTTGTGCAAAACGGGAATTTCAACGATGTATTGATCCGAAAAACCATGCGTGGCATCATAAGCCGTAGCAGCCGTTTTGCCTAAATTAGCAGCAGTCAAATTTGGAGCAATCGTATGCAATTCAATCATTAATAACCCGAATTTCCGAACGTAAGGCGACCATTTGTTCAAATGTTCCAATAGATTATCTTCGACAAGACCATTACTGATTCGCTCTCCTCTATGCGCAAATGCTCCTGTTGAATGACTTACTCTGTCTTTGGTAACATGTTTTGGCATTTCCCAAATTCGGTTATGATCCAAGAAGGTTCTCACATTCAGTAAATCTTTCAAATCAATGTTATAATTTTCCAATAAGTCATTGGCTAACAAATCGGGTTGACCAATATCGCCCCAAATTACTTTGGCCCAAATATCGGCTTTGATTAAATTGGCTCGGGTTACTTTCAAGGCCGCCTGATTATAATCGGCACCAACCAAGAATAAAGGATAATCATCCAGCATTTTTCCGCGAAGGGTTTGTCGTTCGATTACATTATAAATATGTTCAATAAATGCTCCATTGCCACAACCCATATCGAGAATTCCTTTCGGCTGATCTTCTATTGGTAAATTGAATAATTTGATGATAATCTCATCTACGACTTTAAAATAAGTATCGTGCGCACCTCCGCTTCCCCAAACATTCATTTCTCGGTCCACATGAATTTCATCTTCGCCTTCAGCCACCGTTCGGAGTATATTTGGGTTACCAAAAATCAAATCCTCCATTTTACTAAATGTAGGCAAATAGGAAACCGTAACTCCATAAGCAGAAGCCCTTTTGGCAAAAAACAACCCCTTTTCCGTAAACTGGTAATTGCCTTTTTTTTGGGTAAACCAACCTAAATCTGCAAAGAAATCTAATATAATTTTGAAATTCTCGGGAGATTTATGAAATTCTTCAGGACGGAAGGAAATCTCCATAAAATACTTATGAAACATACCGCTCATACCCAGTCTTACTAATATTGGTCCAACCAAAGAACCTTCAATGTGCGTTAGAATCTGATGCTGAATTTCATTGGTCAGCGCATCATTCGAAAATGAAATTCCATAATTTTTTTTGTACAAATCGAAAATTAAACCCAATCGAACGAATGGAATATCGTCTAATAATCGCGTGCGAAATTGCATCGTGAAATGCAGTAAATCAAGCACGTCTTCATACAAATAGAACATAGGAAAAGCAATCGCGCTTTTTTCGTTTATGGCAAACGTAATTTGGTCTGTGGAAGTATTGATGTGATAATTCAGGAATCCTTGCGAACACAAAACACGCAAACCCACATTGAGATAACCTTCATTGGCTTTAAAGTGTTCCGAAAGTTCCGAAAGCGTGACTTCTTTTTTGTCAAGAATATAGGACAGTACCCCTTTTTCATACAAAACATGCGCAACGGGAGCGGTAACCAAACCGTCTAAATGTTTGAAAATGGTGCTTCTAAGAGTAATTTTATCAATCATAAAAAGTACGTTTTAAGGGAGAAAAAACACAATTAGATCCAGAATGACCTATTCAAATATATGAAATTTCAACCACAAAATAGCCTTACTTTTTTACAACTTTTAATTTACAATTCACAGTCTACTAGCTATTTGTCTTTTTGCTTCGCCAATGACAAACGCAACAGAATTTGCTATATTAAAACTTCTGATTAACGATGACATAGGAATTGTCAGATGGTTGGGGAATTCATTTAAAACAGCTTCACTCAAACCCTTACTTTCTTTTCCAAAAACCAACCAGTCTCCATCCTGAAAATCAGTCTCCAGATATGATTTTTTGGCATGGGAACTCATCAGGAAAACTCGGGATAAATCAGGAATTTGTGCTTTCCATTCGGCTACATTTTGATATTCAGTAACATCAAGATGCACCCAATAATCCAATCCGGAACGTTTCAGGTTTTTATCATTAATGACAAATCCAAAAGGATGAATTAAGTGCAAACGGCTTTCGGTGCCTACGCACAATCGGCCTATATTTCCGGTATTATTTGGGATTTCAGGTTCTACTAAAACGATGTTTAACATTGCAATTATTGTTATTTTTTATTGTTATTTTTCATTCGAATCGACTGCAAAATCAGATACTTCCAAAACTTCTCCTGCCTGTAAATCATTGAGATGTACGTTTCCTATTCGAACACGAACCAATCGTAACGTAGGGAAACCAACAGCGGCAGTCATTTTTCGGACTTGGCGAAACTTCCCTTCATTTACCGTTATCGAAGCCCAAGAAGTGGGACCGTGACGTTCATCGCGTATCTTTTTTCCTCTTGCGCCAAAAGCGGGAATTTCGTTTATCAAAAAAGCTTTACACCGTTTCGTGATGTATTTCGTGCCATTGAAACCTATTTCGACTCCTTTTTGCAATTGCTCAATGGCTTCCTGATTGATAATGCCATCGACTTGGACATAATATTCCTTGTCGACTTTTTTGCTTCGAATGATTTCGCTCATCATCCCGTCTGTGGTCAACAGCAACAATCCTTCGGAATCTTCGTCAAGACGCCCTATTGCCATCGTTCCTTTTGGGAAATCGTGCAATTCACCCAGCAGTTTCTTTTTTCTTTTTAATTCGTAAATAAACTGACTCAGATACCCGTAAGGCTTATGAATGATGAAATGAGAATGAGACATTTTAGTGTATTAGTTGTGCGTGCAAAGATAGTTTTGTTTTCTCTGGATTTAAAATAGTGTCGCCATACATTTATTGGTGTAAACCAAAAGCTATGTTAAATGATTGAATTCCTTCGTTTAAAAGGCGTAATCTTATATAAGCTAACAGTATTAGCTTTAAAATTAAAGAGTATGGAAAGCAATGATTTAGGTTCAAAAAAAACAAATAATAAGCAAAATATAAATGAAGGATTTAGCGGTCAGAATCTAGCCCAAAATACGAATCCTGAAGTATCACATTTAAAATCAGAAGTAGAAACTGATGCACATGGAAATCAAAAAATTGTCCAAAGAGCACGGAATATAGACGGAACTTTAGAACAAAATGAGGATAGTACTCCTATAAATTTAAGTTCTGATATTGCAAATGTCTCTGAAGAACAAGCTAAAAAAATGGTCGAAAATAAAGATCATAATTCTGATATCATTCCAAACCGTTATCCAAATTCCCATCCTGATAATAAGGAAGACCGAGGAAATATAAAACTGGATGAATAAAAGTTGATTATGTTGAAAAAGGCCAATACGAATCTAATTCCTATTGGCCTTTTTTATTTTCCCAATCCCTATGAATAAAGTTCCAAAAAAAAGAAAAGCCAGCAGCATAAAAAAACTGTTAATCAATACTTTGTCATAACCCAAAAGTATCACATCTATAAATGGATAGGGATAAAAACTAAAAAAAGCGCCCCGAATTAATGTGTAAACCAAATACACCGCAGGGAAAATTAACCACGGAAAAATGTCTTTGAATTCCAATGTTTTCTTAGGTACAAATAGAATCCAATAGAGTAAAACCAAAATTGGAATAACCAAATGCAACAACTCATCCACTACTTTTTGAGAACCCGTTGGCGCCCATAAAAATCTAAGAATTGCATTGTAAACAAGTCCTACAATGGTGATGTATAACGTAATTGCTGTTGTGTTTTTAGGTTTCGAAAAAAACAACCCCCATTTGGATTTTGGCTTCAGCCAAAGAAAAGTAAAACAAACTGCCACCAAAATATTCGTTTGAATGGTGAAAAAACTAAAAAACCGAACAATCGTTTCCGAAAGTGACACCACCCGATTGATAATGATAAGGTACAATTGTAATACAACCGCAAACCAACCGACAATAGCAATAATTGCAAAAAAACGAGAATTCAATTTTAAAGATTTATCCTGCATATTTTTTAAAGTATAAAAATTAATTGGCAACTAATTTTACAAATCCATGAATACTAAAACTTGAGATACTATTTTGATTTCCGAAAGGAAAGAAGGAAACTTTTGTTTATTTTTACAAACTTACAAAAAGAAATTTTATGTCAAATATGCTTCCGTTTTTATTGATTTTCATCGTTGCTCTCGCTATTGGTATTTTTATTGGCAAACTCATTTTCTCCGCCCGATTCCAATCGGAAAAAATCAGTTTAGAAGAAAAACTAATTGCTTTTACTTCCCAATTCAACCAACTAAAAGAGCAGATTGTCATTGATAAAACAACTTTTGAAAAGCAATTAGAAAATGCAAATGTCGAGAAAGAAAGCATTCGAAGTGAAAAAGACAGTTTGGCGATTCAGCTTTCTAAGAAAGAAGTTGATTTTGAGAATCTTTGGGAACGCAACAAAGAACAAAAAGAAGAAGTCGAGAAACTACAAGAAAAATTCACTAAAGAATTTGAGAATCTCGCCAACAAAATATTAGACGAAAAATCTAATAAATTTACGGAACAGAACAAGGAAAACATGAAAAATATCTTGTCACCTTTACAGGATAAAATTCAATTGTTCGAAAAGAAAGTCGAAGACACGCACAAAGAAAGCATTGATTATCATGCGGCTTTGCGCCAACAGATTCTGGGCTTACGAGAAATGAATATACAAATGAGCAAGGAAACCCTCAACTTGACCAAGGCTTTGAAAGGCGACAGCAAGATGCAAGGAAATTGGGGCGAATTGGTTTTGGAACGTGTTCTTGAAAAATCAGGATTAGAAAAAGGACGTGAATATGAAGTGCAACAAGCGTTCACTACCGAAGATGGAAATCGTGTTTTTCCTGACGTTGTCATCAATCTGCCGGACGGTAAAAAGATGATTGTCGATTCTAAAGTTTCTTTGACCGCTTATGAAAAATACATCAATGAAGAAGATGACGATGTAAAAGTTGGATTTTTAAAAGAACACGTTAACTCCATCAAACGCCACGTAGAGCAATTGGGCAATAAGAACTACCAAGATTTATATCAAATAGAAAGTCCTGACTTTGTCTTGTTATTTATTCCTATCGAACCGGCTTTTGCGATGGCTCTGAACGAGGATACGACTTTATACAACAAAGCATTCGAGAAAAACATAGTAATTGTTACTCCGGCGACATTATTAGCTACTTTGCGAACGATTGACAGCATGTGGACCAACCAAAAGCAGCAGGAAAACGCACTTGAAATTGCACGTCAAGCTGGTGCTTTGTATGACAAATTTGAAGGTTTTGTTGGGGATTTAATCCGAATTGGAAAGAAAATAGACGAAAGCAAAACTGAATACAGCGGCGCTATGAATAAACTCGTAGAAGGAAAAGGAAACTTAATCGTAAGTGTAGAGAAATTGAAAAAAATGGGAGCCAAAGCGAAAAAAGCACTTCCAGAAAGTATATTAAATAGAGCAGAAAAAGACGAAAATCAACTTTTAAACTAAACAAAAATGAGAAAATTTTTAATGGTTATAACTTTAATACTTATTGTATCAGTTGCCGGTTATTTCGCTTTTTTATACACTGCCACGTATAGCGAAGGAGTACGTTCAGGCGAATTAATAAAAGTGAGCCGCAAAGGAGTTGCATTCAAAACTTGGGAAGGTGAAATAAGTCAAGGGATTTCCGGGGCACAAATTTTTTCTTTTTCGGTATTGGACAGTGAGGAAAAAGTAATTACTGACTTACAAGAATTCGAAGGTCAATATGTTCAGGTAGCTTATGTAGAACGCTACAGGACATTTCCTTGGTGGGGCGATACACGCTATTTTATAACAGAAGTTAAAAAAGTAAATTCTCCTTTTAAAATAAAATAAATGAACCGTACTTTTAAAACCGTTGCATCCTCAAATATTCGAATATCAGAATTGATGTTGCCGTCACACACTAATTTTAGCGGGAAAATTCATGGTGGTTATATTTTATCCTTATTAGATCAGATTGCATTTGCCTGTGCATCCAAATTTTCAGGAAATTATTGCGTAACAGCATCCGTGGATACGGTCAATTTCCTCAAACCAATAGAAGTAGGTGAACTAGTTACAATGAAAGCCTGCGTGAATTACGTAGGCAATAGTTCCATGATTATTGGCATTCGTGTAGAAGCAGAGAATATTCAAACGGGAAAAATTAAACATTGCAATTCTTCCTATTTTACGATGGTTGCCAAAGACAAAGAAGGCAATAGCATGCTTGTTCCAGGATTAATTTTATCTAATATGAGTGAAGTACGCCGTTTTTGCAATTGCATCAAACAGATCGCCTTAAAAAAGGAAAAAGACCTTCATGAAGAAAAGTTTGATTACACTTCAGAAGAATCATTAGAAAGCTTAAAAAAATACAACATAAAGTTAGAATTATAATTAAGTCAATCGATAACTAACACTTTTGTAAAAAATACTTTTCCACAAATATTACATTCCCAATTATACTTTAATTTCTGATTAAAAAAACCGAGAAAAATTAACTCATTTGGTGATTTTTTCAACCGTTCAATACTTTTATTTCATCGGTAAATTTCGTAACTTTAAGTAATTTAATTCATAAATCATTATGAAAAAAATTACTCTAATAGTACTACTCATTATTGCAATTAAATCTTTTGCACAAGATAAAATGGTGACTTATGGAGCAATCATACATTTTGAGGCTTCAATTCCCTTATTTGAAGAAGTAAAAGCAAGTAATGAAAAAACAACCTGTATTTTGATAACTAAAACAGGACAAATAGCCTGTTGGATGAACATTAAAGACTTCAAATTTCAAAGAAGCCTGATGGAAGAACATTTTAATGAAAACTACATGGAAAGCAAACGCTTTCCAAGAGCAGTTTTTAAAGGCAAAATTGAAAAATTTGATTTAAAAAACATCAATTCAGTTCCTAAACAATATCAAATCAACGGGAAAATCACCATTCATGGCAAAACAAAAAAAATAGGTATTAGTGGCATCCTAAAAAAAGTGGATAAGCGAATTGAACTTATCTCTGAGTTCCCCTTAAACACGGATGATTTTATGATTGAAATTCCTTTTATAGTTCGCAGCAAAATATCCAAAAGCGTCAACACACAACTCATTTGTGTCTTACAATAAATCTATTTTGTTAAACAATCCTTTAAAGCCTCTTCCAGATTTTTAAATTTAAATTGAAAACCCGTTTCTTCAATCTTATCAGAGGACACCCTTCTACCGGTCAAGACAATCACTGCCATTTCGCCCATTACCAATTTTAACACAAAAGCAGGAACATTAGGCAACCAAATAGAATAACCAAAAATACGAGCCAACGTTTTAGAAAAAATAGTATTGGTCGTATTATCATTTACAGCTGCGTTATATGCACCTTCCATATTAGGATTTAAAACCGCTTGAAGATAGATGTTACACAAATCATCTACATGAATCCAAGGCATGTATTGCTTACCGGAACCCAATGCAGAACCCAATCTAAACTTGAACAAGGGAATAAGTTTTTTTAAGAAACCATCATTTTTCCCTAATACTAATCCAGTACGGATTTTTACGGTGCGAATGTTTAAGTTTTCTATAAAATCTAAAGCACCTTCCCATTTCTGGCAGGTGTAACCCAAGAAATCATTTGCAGGAGGTGTATTTTCTGAACAAATCTCTTCGCCATTTACGGCTCCATAAATACCTACAGCCGATGCTGAAATAAAAGCGTCCAGTTTTTTATTGTTCTTTTTTAAAACAGAATACAACAATTGAGTAGATTTTTCCCGGCTATCAATAATAGCCGCTTTACGTTTAGCGGTCCATCTATTTTCAGCAATATTTTCACCTGCTAAGTGAATAATATAATCCGCGTTTAAAACGGCGCTTTCGTCAATAGTCTGATTTGCGACATCCCATTTGTAATAGAAAATGTCTCCTTTATTTTGTTTTTCACTTCTACTCAGGATAGATACTGAATACCCTTTCGCGATCAATAAACCTGTTAAATGGCTACCGATAAATCCCGAACCTCCGCTTATTAAAACATTTTTTTTCATGATAGTGTAAAGCTAATGATTTATAACGATATAAAATTATATTAAATTTTGTTTAACTTTATTAATATATAGTTAAACATTTCATACCTTTATACTTTAATTTGAAATATACTAAAAATGGCTGCTAAAAAAATAATACTAACAAAGGACAAAATAGTTTCACTTTATATGAACTATGTTCTCGATCATAGTGAAAAACCGAAATCCGTATATCATTTTGCAAAAATAAATGACTTTACGGAAGCGGAATTCTATTCATTTTTTGGAACAATAGAAAGCATCGAAAAAGAGATTTTTAAAATGTTTTTAGAAAAAACGGTAGAATTGCTCAACAAAAACAAGGAATATGAGATGTATGATATGAAAAGTAAAATGCTCAGCTTCTACTTTACTTTTTTTGAAATTCTAACTGCGAACAGAAGTTATGTCGTGCTCGTTTTAAAAGAACACAACAATCAATTAAAAAAACTGATGCAGCTTTCTGAACTTAGAAATAGTTTTAAAAATTATCTTATCGAAATAATCTCAGACGACTTTAGAACGCAACAAGAAAAAATTCAAAAATTCCAGGAGAAAGCGTTTCAGGAAACGTCATGGATTCAACTTTTATTGACGCTAAAATTCTGGTTGGATGATTCTTCACCAGCTTTTGAAAAAACTGATATCTATATTGAGAAGTCTGTAAAAGCCTCTTTTGAATTAATGAATATTGCACCGCTGGATAGCTTAATAGACTTTGGAAAATTTATTTTCAAAGAAAAAATATACAACAAGTAATGAAAACGATAGACTACATTCCTACCTCAAAAATTGAAAGGGCCACAAAACTGGTGCAAACCGGTGCAAAAGTTGGCGTCAATTATCTAAAATACTACGGAGAAAAAATGGTTAATTCTGATTTGACTCGTGATAAACTCAACGAAGATAATGCCGAAGATATTTATGACGGACTAAAAAGTTTGAAAGGAAGTGCGCTCAAAGTCGCACAAATGCTAAGTATGGACAAAAGTTTTTTGCCACAGGCTTATGTAGAAAAATTTTCATTGTCACAGTTTTCTGTTCCGCCACTTTCGGCTCCATTAGTATTGAAAACGTTCAAGACAAATTTTGGCAAAACACCGTATGAGATTTTTGATGAGTTCAACGCAAATTCCGTTAACGCCGCAAGTATCGGACAAGTTCATCTCGCAGTAAAAGACGGAAAAAAACTGGCTGTGAAAATTCAATATCCTGGCGTAGCCAATAGTATTTCATCTGATTTGGCTTTGGTAAAACCCATTGCAATCAGAATGTTTAACCTTCAAGGAAAAGATTCTGACAAGTATTTCAAGGAAGTGGAGGACAAATTGATTGAGGAAACCAATTATTTATTGGAATTAAAACAAAGCCAAGAAGTGGTTGAAGCCTGTAAAAAGATTGAGAATCTGGTTTTCCCAAATTACTATTCTGAATTTTCATCTGAGAAGATTATCACGATGGATTGGATGACAGGAATTCATCTATCGGAATTTACTAATAAAAATGACAATCAAGAAATCGCGGACAAAATTGGTCAGGCTTTATGGGATTTCTATATGTATCAGATTCATATTTTAAGAAAAGTACACGCTGATCCGCATCCTGGAAATTTCTTGGTAAACGATAAAAACCAATTAGTAGCATTGGATTTTGGTTGTATGAAACAAATTCCCAATGACTTTTATATTCCTTATTTCGAATTAATAAACAAAGAAGTGATTGACAACAAGAAACTTTTTAGTCAAAAATTATTCGAATTGGAAATCCTTAGAGCGGATGATTCCAAAGAGGAAGTGGAATATTTTACTCAAATGTTTTACGATTTGTTATCGCTGTTCACGAAACCTTTTCAAACCGAAACGTTTGATTTCTCGGACGCAGCATTCTTTGAAAGCATCGCACAATTGGGCGAACGATTTTCAAAAGATACCAATCTTAGAAAAATGAATGGCAATCGAGGTTCCAAACATTTCATTTATATGAACAGAACGTTCTTTGGGTTATACAATTTAATGTTTGATTTGAAAGCGACAATTGTTGTCAATGAATATCAAAAATACAACTAGTGAAAAAGGAAAATCTGCCTTCAAAAATGTGTTTGGTTTGTAACCGACCTTTTAGCTGGCGGAAAAAATGGGAAAAAGTTTGGAAGGAAGTCAAATATTGTAGCGAAAAATGCAAGAGAAACAAAAAGGGTTAGTTTGGTTTAGAAATGATCTCAGAGTCCATGATAATGAATCTTTGACAAATGCGATACAAGAAAATGACACAGTAATTGCCGTCTATTGTTTTGATCCAAGACACTTTGAACAAACAAGATTTGGTTTTAAAAAAACAGAAAAATTTCGAGCCAAATTTCTAATTGAGTCTGTGACAGTATTGAGACAAAATCTGGAAAAATTGAATATTCCTCTTTTGGTGTATCATCAAAAACCCGAAGATTCTATTCCGGAAATTGTAACTCAAAATGAAATCAATTCTGTTTACTTCCAAGAAGAATGGACGAGTGAAGAAATGGAAGTTTTATATAATATCAAATCGAAAATATCGGGTTCAGTATCGTTTAAAGCAACTTACAATCAGTTCTTATTTCATCCTGAAGACATTCCGTTTGAAATTCAATCGATTCCAAATGTTTTTACACAATTCAGAAATCAGTGTGAAAAATCGACAAAAGTCAGACCTGAATTTGCAGTTCAACAGATGTCTGAAGAAAATTGGATCGCAAATAAAACTGTAATTCCTACGATGGAAACATTAGGATTTACTGACTTTCAAATGGATTCCAGAACAGCTTTTCCTTTTCGTGGTGGTGAAAATGAAGCGTTACAAAGGTTGGAGCAATATTTTTGGGAAACCAAAAAACTAAGTGTTTATAAATTGACTCGCAACGGATTAATTGGCACTGATTTTAGTTCGAAATTTTCTCCTTGGTTGGCAAACGGTTCAATTTCGGCGAAAACCATTTATTGGGAGATTGTCAAATACGAGCAACAAATCGAGAAAAATGATTCTACGTATTGGTTGATTTTTGAACTGATTTGGAGAGATTATTTTAAATACGTTTCGATGAAAAACGGGAATTCGATTTTTAAAATTGGAGGGATTTTAGACAAAAAATACGATTGGAAAAACAATCCATTAGCGATAAAAAATTGGATTAACGGCACAACTGAAGAGCCTTTTGTAAATGCCAATATGATTGAATTGCAACAAACAGGCTGGATGAGCAATCGTGGCAGACAAAATGTAGGTTCCTATTTTGCAAAAAATCTCTTGTTAGATTGGCGCATAGGAGCGGCTTATTTTGAAGCGATGCTTATTGATTACGATGTACACAGCAATTACGGGAATTGGATGTATGTTTCAGGAGTTGGCAACGACCCAAGAGATAGAAAATTCAATATTAAGTTACAGGCCGAGAATTATGACGGGCAATCAAAATTCCAGAAATTATGGTTGCAACAACAATTATTTTAAAAATTAAATGAATACAAACAAGAAACATATCAATGTGGTTTGGTTTAAAAGAGACCTTCGTTTACAGGATAACGAAGCGATTTTTAATGCCCTAAAAACTAACACTCCTACTTTGTTGCTTTACGTATTCGAAAAATCTTTAGAAAATGATTCGCATTACAGCCCGAGACATTGGAATTTCATCAAACAATCGCTTGTAGATATCAACAAACAACTGGAACAATCGAATACACATGTTTTAGCGGTGTCTTCTGAAGTGCTTCCGGTTTTCAATACCCTACAAGAAATCTATAAAATAGACACGGTTTTTTCGCATCAGGAAACGGGACTAAAAATCACTTATGAAAGAGACAAAACCTTCAAACGTTTTTGTAAAAACAATCAAATAAATTGGGTTGAAAACACCAATAACGGAATTTTTAGAGCGTTAATAAACAGAACAAACTGGGTTTCAAAGTGGGAAAAATACATGAATGAACCACAATTCATTTTTGATTCGAAAGCAGAAAATTTCCTCGATACAGAAGCAATAACCGAACTCGAAAAAGCATTAGAAAAGACAAATTTAGAAACTGTTCCGGATACTATTTTTCAAAAGGGAGGTAGCACAATGGCTGGCAAATATTTACAAAACTTCTTTGACGAGCGCTATCATAATTATAGTTCGCATATTTCGAAACCTTTATTGGCTCGAAAAAGTTGCAGCAGATTATCCCCATACATTGCTTGGGGAAATCTATCATCCAGACAAGTTTTGCAAAAAGCAGCTACGTTCCGATTGACGTGCAGCCATAAAAAACAAATTGATTCTTTTATCTCCAGACTTACTTGGCAGGCACATTTCATTCAAAAATTTAAAATGGAAGAAATCATGGAGTTTGAAAGTGTCAATAAAGGTTTTCATTCGATGAAAAAGAAAGTCAATGAAAATTATATTGAAGCTTGGAAAACAGGAAAAACAGGATTTCCGTTAATCGATGCTTCCATGCGCTGCTTGAATGAAACCGGTTATTTGAACTTTAGAATGCGTGCCATGTTAGTATCGTTTTTTACACATAATCTATGGCAGCCTTGGCAAGAAGCCACACAACATTTATCACAAATGTTTTTGGATTTTGAACCTGGAATTCATTTTCCGCAGTTGCAAATGCAGGCTGGTGAAACCGGAATCAATATGTTACGTATATATAATCCAATAAAGAACAGTTACGAACACGATCCTGATGGTGAATTTATAAAAAAATGGGTGCCGGAATTACGCAATTTGCCACGAGGTTTTATACATGAACCATATAAAATGACCTATTTAGACCAGAAATTTAATGATTTCGAAATAGGCATCAGCTATCCGAAACCAATTGTAAATATGGAACGAACGAGGAAATTTGCCAGTGATTTTTTATGGAAAATGAAGAAAAATCCATTGGTAAAAGAGGAAAGTTCACGCATATTAAAATTACACACCATGGCCGATATTGGCGACAGTGAATAATTTTTCAAAAGCAATCTCAAAAACAAAAGCAATTTCAAATAAATAAAATATCGTGACTGTAAAAAAAGAACTTACCGATTTAGACAAAGACCGAATCATAGAAATGGCTTGGGAAGACCGAACCACTTTTGATGCGATTTTAATGCAATTTGGATTAAAAGAACAAGAAGTAATCGACCTGATGCGTACCGAAATGAAACCTTCGAGTTTTAGAATGTGGCGCGAAAGAGTGCAAGGCCGCAAAACAAAACATGAAAAATTGAGGGATTTTCGAGAAGGGCGTTTTAAATGTACGATGCAAAGACAAATTAACAACAACAAGATTTCTAAGCGATAAAAATTAGGGTTTAGCGAACCGTAATCTATTAAAACAACAACATATAAAAAATGAAAAACATAGTAATCATAGGTGGTAGTAAGGGAATTGGCAGTGCCATTTTGTTGCAACAATTAGAGACAAACATGGTGTACAACATCAGCCGAAACGCTCCAGATATCACACATCCCAATCTGAAACACTTTTCTGCAGATGTTTTGCAGGATGCACTTCCGGAAATTGAAACTATTGATACCTTGATTTACTGTCCGGGTTCTATCAATTTGAAACCCATCGGAAGTCTTAGTATCGATGATTTTAGAAATGATTTTGAAATTAATGTCATTGGCGCAGTAAAAGCCATTCAGAAATATTTACCTGTTTTAAAAAAGGGAACTAATCCATCGATTGTTTTGTTTAGCACCGTAGCCGCAAAATTAGGAATGCCGTTTCATGCTAGTATTGCTACCGCAAAAGCAGGAATTGAAGGATTAGTGAAATCGCTGGGAGCAGAATTGGCTTCGGTAGTACGCATCAATGCCATTGCTCCCACGATTACCGAAACATCACTTTCGGCAGGTATTTTAAGAAATGATCGAATGAAAGAAAATATGGTGGAACGCCACCCGATGAAAGGTTATTTGAAACCGGAAGAAGTAGCGAATATGGCAAACTTCCTGATTTCGGAAAATGCGAAATCAATCTCAGGTCAGATATTCGAGATGGATTACGGAATAGTGACTTTTAAAATCTAAAGAAGTTGTTATTTATCATCTAGAAAATAAGTTTTTAAACCATTAAGGAATTAAGTTTATTTAGAAAGTGTACTTAACTTTTCTTAATCTCTTAATGGTTTATAAAAAAAATTAAAAACATCCAATAAAATAATTAGCCAAACTTAATATTGAAAGACAGAACACCATGATAAAAGAAATGAAAAGTTACGAAAAAATCGAACAATACGATACTGAAATAACGGAAGCTTTAGCTGATAATTATAGAGTAATAATTGAAAATTTAGGAGAAGATGTAACTAGAGAAGGTCTTGAAAAAACACCGGAACGTGTTGCCAAAGCCATGCAATATTTAACTCATGGTTACGGATTAGATCCATTAGAGATATTAAAATCGGCAATGTTTACCGAAGACCATCAACAAATGATTGTGGTAAAGGACATCGAAGTTTACTCTATGTGTGAACACCATATGTTGCCGTTTTTTGGAAAAGCACATGTCGCTTATATTCCAAATGGAAAAATTGTAGGTTTAAGTAAAATACCAAGAGTCGTAGATGCTTTTGCCAGAAGAATGCAAGTACAAGAACGATTGACAGACCAGATTAAAAACTGTATTCAGGACGCTTTGAATCCACTTGGTGTAGCGGTTGTGATTGAAGCCCAACACATGTGTATGCAAATGCGAGGGATTCAAAAACAAAACTCAGTTACCACAACATCATCTTTCACCGGTGCTTTCGAAAAAGACAAAACCAGAAAAGAATTTATCAGTTTGGTTTCTAATAAACTGAGTTAATTTTTATCATTTAAACACAAAATCATGAAAATTCTCTTAACAGGCGCAACAGGTTATATCGGGAAGCGACTTTTGCCTTTGTTGGTGGCACAAGGACATGAAATAATCTGTTGTGTAAGAGATAAAAACAGGTTTTATTGTCCCATAGAATTTCAAAAAAGTGTTACCGTAATTGAAGTCGATTTTCTCAAACAAGAAACATTGACAGCCATTCCAGATGCTATTGATGCCGCTTATTATCTGATTCATTCCATGTCAGGATCCGCTAATAATTTTGATGAATTAGAAAGTGTATCAGCATTGAATTTTGTGCAACGATTGAATGAAACCAAAGCAAAACAAGTTATTTATTTGAGCGGCATTGTCAATGATAAATCGCTGTCCAAACATTTATCATCGAGAAAAAAAGTAGAAGAAATTTTAAATATTGGAACGTTTGCCACGACAACTTTACGAGCTGGAATTATTGTAGGTTCCGGAAGTGCATCGTTCGAAATCATTCGGGATTTAGTGAATAAATTACCCATTATGATTACTCCAAAGTGGCTCAATACAAAATGCCAGCCGATTGCAATTCCGGATGTTCTTGATTTTTTATCCAAATCTTTATTAAATCCGCTTACCTACAATCAGAGTTTTGACATTGGCGGACCGGATATTTTAACGTACAAAGAAATGCTTTTGGGTTTTGCAGAAGCAAAAAAACTAAAGCGATGGATTTTTACTGTCCCAATAATGACTCCAAAATTATCCTCTTATTGGTTGTATTTTGTAACCTCAACATCGTATAGACTCGCATCAGCACTGGTTAGCAGTATGAAAGTCGAAGTGGTTTGCAGTGATAACCGAATCAATGCTTTATTGAATGTTACGCCTATGACTTACAAACAAGCGCTTTCCCGTGCTTTGATAAAAGTAGACGAAGACAAAGTAGCTTCAAGTTGGAAAGATTCCTTAATCAGCGGGCGTTTTAGCAGCAATATGTCGGAATATTTAAAAGTTCCAAAAAAAGATTGCTACATCGACCGCCGTAAAATGGAAATCATTGACCGCGATTTTACCATCAGCAGAATCTGGTCCATCGGTGGCGATTCGGGTTGGTATTATGGGGATTGGCTTTGGGATTTACGAGGTTTTATAGACAAATTATACGGTGGCGTGGGTTCCCGAAGAGGAAGAACGAATCGTCATGATATACATTCTGGTGATGCCTTAGATTTTTGGCGCGTTTTGTATGCCAATAAAGAAGAGGGAAAACTAATCTTATTTGCCGAAATGAAATTACCAGGTGAAGCTTGGTTAGAATTTAAAATTATCGGAAATACTTTGTATCAAGCGGCGACTTTCAGACCAAAAGGAATTTGGGGAAAATTATACTGGTATTCTGTTTTACCGTTTCATGGATTTATTTTCGAGGGAATGCTGAAGAAATTAATTCAATAGTAAACAAATATCCTTTTCTGTACCTACTGGAAAAAGGAAATACAAATTGAACAGGTTATCAATCTGTTCAATTTGTATCTTTTATTTTAAAATTCCGGCCTTGTAAGTTGCAATCGCTCTGTCTCTAGCCATGGCGTGTTCTACCATTGGTTTTCCATATCCTAAATCAAATTCTGGAATCCATTTTCGGATGTAGATTCCTTTTTCGTCGAATTTTTTTTGTTGAATTTCCGGATTAAAAACACGGAAATAAGGCGCAGCATCACAACCGGTTCCTGCTGCCCATTGCCAGTTTCCTACATTGGCAGACAATTCGTAATCCAATAGTTTTTGAGCAAAATAAGCCTCACCCCATTGCCACTGAATCAATAAATGCTTGCAGAGAAAACTCGCCACGACCATTCGGACTCTGTTGTGCATGTATCCTGTTTCATTGAGCTGACGCATTCCGGCATCAACCATAGGATATCCAGTTGTTCCCGAACACCATCGCTTGAAATCCTCTTCATCATTGCGCCACTGAATCCCATCATACGCTGATTTGAAGTTTTGCGTAACAACTTTTGGGAAACTGAATAAGATTTGCATGAAGAATTCTCTCCAAATCAATTCACTCAAAAAAACATCATTTTTATGAAATGCCCAATTGACTAATTTTCTGACGCTTACGGTTCCAAAACGCAGATGTGGCGAAAGATATGAGGTTTTGTCCAAGGCTGGAAAGTCCCTTATATCGTGATAATTTACAATGAATTTTAAATTGTGCGGCTTTACTTTTATTGGACTTTCTTCGAAACCTATTTGTTCCAATGTTGAAAAAGTAAAACTATTTTTATGAAAATTAGAAAACATATCCGTGGCATCGTATTCTGGAACCGGAGCCATTGATTTGTATTTTTCTAACCATTTATTTTTAAAAGGAGTATAAACCGTGTACGGCAATCCATCAGCTTTTGTGATTTCTTTCTCTTCGAAAATTACTTGGTCTTTAAAAGAATAAGTGATGGTATTGTTAGCTTCCAAAATCTCACAAATAACAATGTCTCGTTGTATTGCGTATGGCTCGTAATCTTTGTTGAAAAAGACTTCCTTAACATCAAATTCTTGAATCAGCGATTGCCAAACTTCCAGAGTTTTTCCCTTTTTTACCAAAAGAGAACTTCCTATTTCTTGTAATTGCGTGTTTATTTTCGAAAGTGATTCGTGGATGAAACCTACTCGAGCATCGTTTTTTGGTAAACTGTCTAAAATGGAATCATCAAAAATAAACAATGGAATAACCGGGCATTTGGATTTTAAAGCATGGAATAATCCAATATTATCTTCTAAACGCAAATCGCGTCTGAACCAAAAAAAAGATACTTCTTGTTTCACCATTATTTTGAGTTAAACATTTGATCTACCATAACACGTCTGTGATCAAAGATGGCTTTCAATTTATTCTTTACGATAAGTGTGTTCATAATGCGACCGATGAAACCCAAAGGCAACGCATAATGAACCAAATCAGTCATTTTCACTCCGTTTTCAGTAGCTTCAAAAAAATGTTTGTGATGCCACAGTGCGTAAGGTCCAAAACGTTGTTCGTCTATAAAATAACTATTCTCTTTTACGAATGTAATTTCAGTAACCCAAGGCAATTTCAATCCCAAAAGTGGTGACACTTTGTATTGTATTATTTGCCCTGCGTACATGGATTTATTATCGAAATCAGTGATTTCGAAACCCATCGTTTCTGGTGTGATTTTTTGAAGATTACGTGGACTGGAGAAAAAAGCCCAACATTCTTCTAAAGTTGCATTTACATGCTGAACGGTTTCTTTTTTATAGAGTTTCATCTAAAAATATTTAAGATTTTTGATTAACGATTCTTGATTTAAGATTTTCAAACGTGCTTTTAAGGATTTTCAGAAATCTGCTCCCGAAGCTTCAGGACAAAAATCATTAATCTTCATCCAAAAATCTCTTTAACTTTACGGAATTGTGCGTGAGGGATGGCAGTGGAGCTCTTTTTATAGGTGGTCTCGTTTTTTTGAACGAGACTACCTATAAAAAAGCGGGAACGTACAGCCCGACCAGCTTTTTCAGCGGGTCACGCCCAAATGGAATTGTTACATTTTATAATACTTGAAAGGCACAAATAACATTCCGAAACACTCGCCGTGTTCCTTACCCAAATGTTTGTGATGTACTTTGTGTGCTTTTCGCAAGCCTATTAAATACTTGTTATTGGTGTTTTTGAACCACTTAAATCGTTGGTGAATTAAGACGTCGTGAATCATGAAATAACAAAATCCATAAAATGTGATTCCGAGTCCAATGAAAAACAAATAATTCATTCCGCCTTGCACGCCAAAGTAGAAAAGAACGATGCTGGGAATGGCAAAAATCACAAAAAAAATGTCATTTCGTTCGAAAACATTGGCGTATTTAGGTTGGTGATGATCGGCATGAAAATACCACATCAAACCGTGCATAATGTACTTATGCGTAAGCCAGGTCACACATTCCATGAAAAGGAAAACACCCAAAAAGATTAAAAAGGAAATCATTGTTTTTTTATTTAATTAAAAATATACTTTTCAAAATTGGTATTATTTTATACCAATTTTAATTTATACGTCACAAAAGATTGCGCCAAAAGACCCGCTTTAGTATAATTAGAAACTCGAATTCTTGCATTTCCAATTTCATGACAAGGCGTGTTTTCTAATTTTTTCAATAGTTTTTTGTAATACACAAATGCGGTGTAAACGCCAAACTTAGCTTCAATTGGCAATTTCACAATTCCTTGATAGGCGACTTTAAAATCTTCTTCAATTTCATTGATGATTGCTGTTTTAGCTTTTTCATCGAATGAATTCAAGTCTACACCTGGAAAATAGTTTCGGTTCAAAACCAAATTATCATCTTTCAAATCTCTCAAAAAATTAACTTTCTGGAAAGCAGAACCCAATCGCATGGCTTCGTCTTTTAGTTGCTCATATCGATTATTATCACCGGCAACAAAAACCTTAAGACACATCAATCCAACCACATCAGCGGAACCATAAATATATTCATCATATTCGGCTTTGCTGTTGTAATCGGATTTGATTAAATCTAATTTCATACTTCTCAAGAAAGCTTGAATTAAATCATCCGAGATATTGTATTGTTTTACCGTTTGCTGAAAAGAATTCAAAATTGGATTCAGACTGATTCCTCTATCCATTGATTTGTAATACTCATCCTCAAACTCCGTGATTAAACTTTCTTTATCGAAACCGTGAAATGAATCTACAATTTCATCTGCAAAACGAACAAATCCATAAATACTATAAATGGCATCTCTTATACTTGGCGACAACATGTAAACCGCCATAGAGAAAGAGGTGCTATAGTTTTTTGTAACTAGCTTGCTACATTTAAAAGATACATCATCAAATAATTGCTTCATATTATTGCTCTGAAAATTGCTTATTAATTAATTCTGACACTAATTTTCCAGAAATTAATGCTGGCGGAACACCTGGTCCCGGAACGGTCAATTGACCTGTGAAATATAAATTCTTTACTTTTTTACTTTTTAATTTAGGCCTCAAAAAAGCGGTTTGCAATAATGTATTCGCCATTCCATATGCATTTCCTTTATAAGAATTGTACTCTGAAACAAAGTCGTTTTTGCAAAATGATTTTTTAAATATAATATTATTTTTCACGCTTTGCTGTGTTAACGTTTCAAAACGATCTATTATTTTTTCAAAATATTCTTCTCGTAATGCCTCAGTATCATTGATTCCCGGGGCCAAAGGCACTAAGAAAAAGCCAGATTCCATTCCTTCAGGAGCAGCAGTTTTATCTGTCACTGATGGAAAATTGGCATAAAACAACGGTTCACTAGGCCATTGTGGTTCATCATAAATATCCTTGGCATGCTGATAAAAATCGACATCAAAAAATAATGCATGATGCGAAATATTATCTATTTTTTTATTGAAACCAACATAAAACAATAATGACGAAGGTGCGAAAACTCTGCTGTTCCAATATTTCTCAGAATACGCACGATGTTCCTGATCCAATAATGTTTCGGTATGATGGTAATCGGCACCGCTCAAAATCAAATCAGATGCAATTGTTTCGCCATTTACCACTAAAGCCTTAGCTGTTTTATTCTCAACAATTATCTTTTCAATATTTGAATTCGTGTGAAACGTAACTCCTAATTCTCTTGCTAAACTTTCCATGGCACGAACCACATCAAACATTCCAGTTTTAGGATGCCAGGTTCCAAGACCAAAATCGGCATAGTTCATAAAACTATAAAACGAAGGCGTATCGGATGGTTTTGCACCAAGAAACAAAACTGGGAATTCCAGAATTTGAATCAATCGTTCATTTTTAAATTTCTTACGAACATCTTTACTGATGTTACTGAAAAACTGTCCTACTTTTTTAGCCGTTTCAACAGTTATCAACTCCAGTGGAGAAACTCCCGGACGGTAAACTAAATCTTTTATGGCAATGTCATAATTGCTTTTGGCCTCAGCCATAAAATCATTTAATATTTTTCCGCTACCTTTTTCAATCGCTTCAAAAGCAAATATTATATCGGTTAAATTATCCGCAATGGTAATGAAATCATCGATTCCGTAATACACACGATACGCCGGTGATAACTTTATTAACTCGTAATAATCAGAAGTTTTTTTATCAAAATCAGCAAAAAAACGATCGAACACATCTGGCATCCAGTACCAACTTGGCCCCATGTCAAACGTGAAACCCTCCATTTTTAATTGTCGTGCTCTTCCTCCAATTGTTGCATTTTTTTCATAAACGGTAACATCGTGACCGCTTTGCGCTAAATAACAGGAAGCAGCAAGTGAAGAAAACCCAGAACCTATAATTGTAATTTTTTTTATCTCTTTCATTTGTTTAGCAAATATACAAAAAGTTTAAACAAAAAATCAAATTTCATTCACTAATTCAGAAATGGAATTGAAAATTGATATTTTATCTGAAAGCCCTTCTTTGTTGATAAACTCCACCAAACGTCCAGTATACCATAACTCTGTATTCTCATCTAATAATTCATCTGCCATTTTTTGGATGTATTCATCCAAAATATCTCTTTCAGGTTGCACCGTGAAATACGAAATAAAAATAATCGAGTCAAAATGCTTTTTCAAATCTTTCAAATTACTGATAGGCATACTTTCACCCAGATAGATGGTTTTGTAACCCAGTAACAGAATTTCATAATTTAAATACATCAACCCAAGTTCATGAATTTCATTCATTGGTAACGAAAGCACAAAAACTTTATCGTTTTTAGTTTGCTTTAAAACTTGAAGTTTCTCCGTATTAATGAGTAGTTTTTGCTTGATTAAATAGCTGATAAAATGCTCGTGGGCTGGTGTTATCGTATCAGATTGCCATAACAATCCCAGTTCATTCATCAAAGGGATAAAGACTTGAAGAAATACTTCTTTGAATGATTTTTCAGCAATCAACCAATTGTATGTATTAAAAAATAACTCTTGGTCAAAATTCATCATTGCCATCTTAAACTCACTGATAGCATGACTTTTGGCCGTTTTGTTCGAAATTATTTCTCGTACAAGAGAGGGTATTTTTTCTTGTGGATAAGTCGCTATTTTTGAAATTTTATAGCCATAGTCATGTAGCAAAGTAATGTTTAATAGTTTCTGCAAACTAGCCAAATCGTACAATCGGATGTTAGTATCTGTACGCATCGGCTGAAGAATATCGTATCTTTTTTCCCAGATTCGTATAGTGTGTGCTTTGATTCCTGAAAGATTTTCAAGATCTTTTATACTAAACACACTTTTTATATTGTTTATCATTTGTCTAAATTTAATAAACAAATGTAAAATAAATTTTATTATAAATTTGAAATAATTTGAAAACTATTGCATTAGTCTAAAGTGACGCTGTAAAAAGCATTTAATTTGTCTAAATCAAGAACTGTTTTTGAATTATCAGTACTTCGAGTGTACATAGGTTCAAATTTTGCTCCGTAAATAACTTCCTCAAAAGTATACGAAGTACGAATGGCAACCGTATTACTAAACATATCATCAAAGGTTTTTATAAAAACAAGGATTTCTCCATGAATACTATCAAAATCTTCTTTGGTTAAGTTATACAGCGGACTATTTTCGGTTATGGGATGAACCAAAGTCCAGCTTAAGGTTAATGCATTTATTCTTTCCAATTCTAAATCTAAAGAATAGAATTTATTTGTTTTTGCACCATTTTCTTCCACACTCATACCGAGCGTCATTTTGGCTTCAGCATCAGTAAAATTAGTATTTTTAAAAGGTGTAATTCTTATCATTAACCCCTTGATTTCCCCATAAGGAGCTATCAGGGCATTGTGAGAAAATTTCAAAAAAGCGGTGGGCTTGCTAAAACGTCCAAAAAATAAACCGGTAGCAATCGCAAAACTCAACAATCCTATCAAAGCCTCAGCAGCAGCTAATAAACTGGTCAAAAAACCGGAAGGACTAATGTGTCCATATCCCACGGTTGTAAAAGTTTGCGCACTAAAAAAATAAGCCTGGCCAAATTGAACCCAATTTGAACCTGAAGCATCAATCCCATTCAGATTTTCGATTCCAATGGCATAATACAGTAGCGCAAATAGAAAATTCATACCCACGTAGAACAACAAAAGAATCAACATGAATTTCCATCTTGGCAAATCAATCATGGTATGATACCAACTAATGCGATGCAAGAGATGCATGCCTCGTTTCTCTACATTAGCCGTTCCATTTTTATTCACAAAACGCCCACCATAGTTATTGGCATTTACTCCAAAACCAGTATTGGTATCTGCCTTAGCCTTTGAATTTATTTTCTTCATTGCAGTTATTGCTATTCATTTGTTGTGAGGTAAAAATAGCAAAAAAAACGCTTTATAAATAAGAAGTGATTTTACCTTTCGAATATACCATTCCTTAATCCAACTTGTTTTTATAACGCTATTTGTTCATTTGTACCCTCCTTTTTTTATTTATCACTAATGTTTCTTTTTAAAAACATTTTTTTGCATAACTGCTGTTTTTAATGCTAAAATATTTTTAAAACACAATTGTAATTAATTGAAAATCAATATCTTTATGTGTGATTTATTCTTTCACACAAAACTTTAAGCTATGTTTGACGAGATCTTAAAAGATAGAATTGAGGCGGGTTTATTGCTTTCGGAAAAACTAAAAAAGTACCAGAATAGCAACACCATAGTACTTGCCGTTCCCAGAGGCGGAGTGCCTGTGGGATATGTAATTGCTAAAAATTTACACCTTCCTTTAGATATCGTTCTTTCAAAAAAAATAGGACACCCCAATAATAAAGAATTTGCGATTGGTGCCGTCTCATCAGATTCTATGATTCTTGATGAACATCCAAATATCCCTAGAAAGTATATCGACAGTGAAATTATTCGGCTGCGGCAATTAATGAAACATAAATACGAGCTCTATATGGGCAATAGAAAACCGCTGGATGTAAAAGGTAAAAATATAATTTTAGTAGATGATGGCATCGCTACAGGAAATACTTTGCTTGCCAGCATAAATATGCTTCGGAAAAAAAATCCGGCAAAAATAATCGTGGCTACACCCGTAATACCCTATGAGAACGTGCCTGTATTTGAGAAAAATACCGATGAATTTATCTACCTGATAGCTTCGAAATATTTTACGGGTGTAGGCGGATTTTATGAAGTATTCAATCAAGTAGAAGATAATGAAGTGATAGAATTGTTGCGACTTCCTATTAGCACAGAATAATGTCATTTTTAAAATACAGTTTCATATTTAAAACTTGAAATGATGGAAAAATTAGATTTAGACATTCCTTTATCATCTGTCACATTGAAAGGAGATTTGATAATTCCTGAAAACGCAAGAGGAATCGTTATTTTTTCTCACGGAAGTGGTAGCAGCAGATTCAGTTCCCGAAACAGAATGGTAGCTGAGTTGATACAAAAACAAAACATGGGCACATTCCTTTTTGACTTACTCACCGAGGAAGAAGATGAACTGTATGAGAACCGATTCAATATTGATTTATTAAGCGACCGATTAATCGAAACTACGCAATGGTTGATGGACTATAAAAGCACTACGGATTTACCAATTGGTTATTTTGGAGCCAGCACGGGAGCTGCATCGGCGTTGCGAGCAGCGGCTTATTTCAAGACAAAAATTAAAGCTGTCGTTTCCCGTGGCGGACGACCCGATTTAGCCATTACCGAATTGCCACAAGTAACCGCTCCCACTCTACTGATTGTAGGCGGTCTTGATGTTGCAGTTATCGGGATGAATAAAATGGCCTACGATCAATTAGAATCCGTAAAAGAAATGAAAATAATTTCCGGAGCCACCCATCTTTTTGAAGAATCTGGAAAATTACTTGAAGTAGCTGAATTAGCAATGGTTTGGTACAAAAGGTATTTAACAACAAAAGACGAATAATACCAATTATAAATTTAGAAAAAAGTAAAGAAGCAAACAATCCTTTAAATAAAAAGTATCATGGTAACAGTTAATACGTATATCACTTATAATGGGAATTGCGAAGAAGCATTCCTGTTTTACAAATCAGTTTTCGGTGGTGAATTTTCTTATTTTGGAAGATTCAAAGAAATGCCAATGTCAGAAGGCAAAACCTGCCCTCCCGGAGATGCTGAAAAAATAATGCATGTTTCTCTGCCCATTAGTGACGAAACAGCAATAATGGGAAGTGACAGTTTCGAATCTTTTGAGGCAAAAACTATTTACGGGAATAATTTTTCACTTTCTATCAATGCCGAAAGCAAAGACGAAGCCGATAAAGTGTTCCAAGCTCTTTCAGCCGGTGGAAAAGTCATCATGCCTATGGAAGATGCTTTTTGGGGTGGCTATTTTGGCACATTCACGGATAAATTTGGGGTGAACTGGATGATAAATTTTGAGAAAAATCAAGGGGAGTAAATCAATTCGTATACTGCAAGTAAAATTCCTTCATTGGGACTTTACTTGCTTTTTTTTCCTAAATTAGTTGAATCAAAATAAATGCTATGAAAAAACTAACCAAAGAAGATATCAGTCAGGAAGTATTTGACTTATACGATGATTACGCCCATAACAAAATTGAAAGAAGACAATTCGTCGAGAAACTATCCTTGTTTGCGGTAGGAACACTTACGCTACCGTCACTTCTAAGCTTCATGACACCCAATTATATTGATTCTATTTTGATAAAACCTGGTGACCCAAGGTTGAAATCAGAATTTATCACCTACGATTCTCCAAAAGGCGGAGGAAAAATCAAAGGACTTTTATCCCAACCCACAGGAACCAAAAAGAAATTACCGGGAATCATCGTCGTACATGAAAACCGTGGACTGAATCCGTATATTGAAGATGTAGGACGAAGAGCCGCTGTGGAAGGATTTATTACTTTGGCTCCTGATGCTTTATCGCCTTTGGGCGGTTATCCCGGAAATGATGATGCGGGAAGGGAATTACAAAAAAAACGTACTCGTGAGGAAATGCTCGAAGACTTTATTGCAGCATACGAATACCTAAAATCCCACAAAGATTGTAATGGTCGTATTGGTGTGGTAGGATTTTGTTTTGGCGGTTGGATTGCCAATATGATGGCGGTAAAAATCCCAGATTTGTGTGCCGCAGTTCCCTATTACGGTGGACAACCCACTGCTGCCGAAGCCGAAAAAATAAAAACGCCAATCCTAGCGCAGTATGCCAGTTTAGACACCCGCGTAAATGAAGGTTGGCCCGCTTTTGAAGCCATCCTTAAAAAGAACAAAGTAGAACATACCGCTTATTTCTATGAAGGAGTGAATCATGGTTTTCATAACAATACCACTCCCAGATATGATGAAAAAGCTGCTACTTTATCTTGGACAAGAACCATAGATTTTTTTAAGGAGAAATTGAAGAAGAAATAATTTCAGAATACTGCTATTTAAAAGTCCCGTGATTGGGGCTTTTTTTAGGTCTGGTGTTGAGTATTTTTTATATTGGTAATAAACCCGTTGGGGTTAATTAATAAATTGTTTAAAATATAACTTTTCAAGTTAAAATTACATCAAAATAGAAATAAAAATGTCAGTCTGAGCCTGTCGAAGACCAAAAAAGATACACTTCGACAAGCTCAGTGAGACAATCTTTATCAAATTGATCTTTAAAAAATAATTACACCCAACGGGTTTGGTAATAATTTTAAATTCAATAAAAATCCAATATCTTATTTGATTAAAAAATGTATATTTACATCTGATCAGTAAATAAAGCCCTATTTTAAAGGGTTTCTTATTTGACACTTATTTGAAAATATGGAAGAAATCGAATTAAAATCATTAATAAAAGAGCTTGTAACCTTTTCTCAAGAAACCGAATGGGTTGAATTCAAGTTGAACTTTCATTCTAATGAAGAAATAGGAGAAAGAATTTCAGCCTTAGCAAATGGTGCTTGTTTAAATAATAAACAAAATGGGTTTTTAATTTTTGGAGTCGAAGACAAAACCCATACAATTAAGGGAACAACATTTAAAGTAAAATCGGCAACTCAAGGAAAAGAGGAACTTGAAAATTGGCTAATTCAACGTTTAGATCCCCGTATCGATTTTAAAACTTATGAATTTTTTTATTCGGAGAATATCCGAATTAGTATGTTTGTTATTCCTGCGTCTATTAATCGTCCCGTCAAGTTCCTTAATCAAGCTTACATTAGAATTGGTAGTTATACGAGATTACTTAAAGATTTTCCAGAAAAAGAAGCAAAAATTTGGAATAGAAAAACCAAAGATAAATTCGAGTTGCAATTAGCTAAAGAAAATATTGATGACGACACAATCATTTATTTACTTGATACTCAAACTTATTTTGATTTACTGAAACTTCCTTATCCATCTAATAGACAAGGAGTAATCGATAAATTCATTTCAGAAAACTTAATCATTAAGAAAACTACAAAATACTCAATTACAAATTTAGGTGCCATTTTATTCGCTAAAAACTTAGAAGACTTCCCGAATTTAAAAAGAAAAGCAATTAGAGTTATAGTTTACAAAAACAATAATAAGATTGAAACAATTCGTGAGCAAATTGGAGGAAAAGGATATGTATCAGGCTATCAAGGATTAATTGATTGGGTAAATAGTCAACTACCAGCAAATGAAGAAATAGGTAAAGCATTTCGAGATGATAAAAGAATGTATCCAGAAATTGCTGTGAGAGAATTATTAGCTAATGCAATAATCCACCAAGATTTTGAGGAAAAAGGATTTCCTATGGTTGAAATTTTCTCGGATAGGATAGAAATTACAAATCCCGGAATTCCCTTAATTACTCCAGAGAGATTTATTGATGAATACCAATCTAGAAATGATACCCTTGCAGATTTAATGAGACGATTAGGAATATGTGAGGAAAAAGGAAGTGGAATTGATAAAGTAATATCCTATAATGAAATTTATCAACTTCCGGCTCCAGAAATACTTATTCAAGAGAAGCATACCAAAGTAATTATGTATTCTTATAAAACTCTAAATCAAATGGATAAAAAAGATAAAGTAAGAGCTTGTTATCAGCATTGTTGTTTGAGATATGTTTCAAATGACAAAATGACTAACCAATCACTAAGAGATAGATTTAAAATTGAAGATAAAAATGCTGCAATAGCTTCTAGAATTATCAAAGAAGCTTTACTTGCAAAAGTTATCAAAGAAGATGATCCCGAAAGCAATTCAAGAAAATATAAAAAATACGTCCCTTTTTGGGCATAATTCTTATTTGATGGTTATTTGATAATTGATGACTTTAAAAATACAAACAACTGAAATTCAACAATTTTTTATTTGACATTTAAAACTATTGACAAAATATAGAATTCGTTGGGATAAATGTCTCCGACTTTGACCCCGTAATTATTATCAAACAAGAAACACTATTCAACAAAAAAAGCCCCAAACGGGGCTTTTTCAATATATACATTCAAGTTTTATTTACTCAAATACATTTTTCTTCTGGAGTACAATTCGTAGAATTGATCGTCTTTCAAGTCATCAATAAACAAGATGCTTTCTCCTGTTGATTTCATTTCTGGTCCTAATGCTTTGTTTACATTTTGGAACTTGCTGAAAGAGAAAACTGGTTGCTTGATCGCATATCCTTTCAACTGTGGATTGAATTTGAAATCGGTTACTTTATTGTGACCTAACATTACTTTAGTAGCATAGTTTACATAAGGTTCTCCGTATGCTTTTGCAATAAATGGAACAGTTCTAGAAGCTCTAGGATTTGCCTCGATAATGTAAACCGTATCATCTTTTATAGCAAACTGAATATTGATTAGACCTACAGTTTTTAACGCTTTAGCAATTTTAACGGTATGATCTTTTATTTGTTGCATCACAAATTCTCCTAAGTTAAAAGGAGGCAAAGTAGCATTACTATCTCCAGAGTGTACTCCGCAAGGTTCGATGTGCTCCATAATTCCTATGATGTACACATTACCATCCGCATCACAAATTGCATCGGCTTCCGCTTCGATTGCTCCGGCCAAATAATGATCTAACAGCAATTTATTCCCTGGAATTGTTTTCAATAAATTGATAACATGCTCTTCCAACTCTTTCTTGTTGATTACGATTTTCATTCCCTGACCACCTAACACATACGAAGGACGAATCAATAATGGAAAGTCTAAAGTATCTGCTAAGGCAGAAGCTTCATCAGCTGTTTCAGCAATCCCGAATTGTGGGAAAGGAATATTCAGATCAGTTAACAATTCAGAGAAACGTCCTCTGTCTTCGGCTAAATCAAGTGCATCAAAGCTGGTTCCTATAATCTTTACTCCGTATTTAGAAAGCTTTTCAGCCAATTTCAAGGCTGTTTGTCCACCTAATTGAACGATTACACCTTCTGGTTTTTCATGCTGAATGATGTCGTAAATATGTTCCCAGAAAACGGGTTCGAAGTATAATTTATCAGCTGTATCAAAATCAGTCGAAACTGTTTCCGGATTACAGTTAATCATAATCGTCTCATAACCACATTCTTTTGCTGCCAAAACTCCGTGAACACAAGAATAATCAAACTCGATTCCTTGTCCAATTCTGTTTGGTCCTGAACCTAAAACAATGATTTTCTTTTTATCAGTTACAACACTTTCGTTATCTACATAACGTTCGCCGTTTGCTTTTTCGATTTCAGCCTCAAAAGTAGAGTAGTAATATGGTGTTTTAGCTTTGAATTCTGCGGCACAAGTATCAACCAATTTAAAGACGCGGTTGATGTTCTTATCCATACGCAACGTATGCACTTCACTTTCCAGACAGTTCATCATGTGAGCAATTTGTCTGTCAGCAAAACCTTTTTGTTTCGCTTCAAGCAACAATTCTTTTGGAAGATTCGAAACTTTATAGTTCGAAATTTCTTTCTCTAAAGTATAAAGTTCTTCGTATTGTTTCAAGAACCACATATCGATTTTAGTGATTTCATGAATACGGCTCAATGGAATTCCCATCGCGATAGCATCATAAATCACGAAAACACGGTCCCAACTTGCAAAAGTCAGTTTCTCGATAATTTGTTCGTAGTTAGTGTATCCTTTCCCGTCGGCACCCAAACCATTTCTTTTGATTTCCAATGATTGAGTCGCTTTGTGCAAGGCTTCTTGGAACGAACGTCCAATACCCATTACTTCACCTACGGATTTCATTTGAAGTCCTAACGTTCTGTCAGCTCCTTCAAATTTATCAAAGTTCCAACGTGGAATTTTAACAATCACATAATCCAAAGTCGGTTCGAATAAAGCCGAAGTCGATTTGGTAATTTGGTTTTGTAATTCATCTAAATTGTAACCTAAAGCCAGTTTAGAAGCAATTTTTGCAATAGGATAACCCGTTGCTTTTGATGCCAAAGCTGAGGAACGAGATACACGAGGATTGATTTCAATCGCTACGATATCTTCTTTATCATCTGGTGAAACGGCAAACTGCACGTTACAACCTCCTGCAAAATTTCCGATACTGCGCATCATCAAGATTGCCATATCACGCAACTTTTGAAAAGTCGTATCTGATAATGTCATTGCTGGTGCAACCGTGATGGAATCTCCGGTATGAATTCCCATTGGATCCATATTTTCGATAGAACAGATAATAACAACATTGTCATTTTTATCTCTCAATAATTCCAATTCGTATTCTTTCCAACCTATTAAAGCTTTATCAATTAAAACTTCATGAATGGGTGACATTTCTAATCCGTAGGTTAGTTTTTCGTCAAATTCTTCTTTGGTATGTACAAAAGCTGCTCCAGTTCCCCCAAGTGTAAACGAAGGACGAATTACTAACGGGAAACCAAATTCCTGTGCAATTTCTTTTCCTTCCAAGAAAGAAGTAGCCGTTTTTGCAGGTGCAGTTGGTACATTTATTTTTTGAAGCAATTGCTTAAATTGCTCTCTGTCTTCGGTAATATTAATGGCGTTTACATCAACCCCGATTAATCGTACTCCGAAATCTTCCCAAATTCCTTTTTCATCTGCCTCCAGACACAAGTTCAAAGCGGTTTGTCCACCCATTGTAGGTAAAACGGCATCGATTTGAGGATGTGCTTTAAGGATTTCAATAATTGACTTGGTCGTTAATGGCTTCAAATAAATATGATCGGCCATACTTGGGTCGGTCATAATCGTTGCCGGATTGGAGTTTATCAAAATAACTTCAATTCCTTCTTCACGAATAGAACGGGCAGATTGCGATCCCGCATAATCAAATTCGCACGCTTGACCAATAACAATAGGACCTGAACCTATTATTAAAACTGATTTTATAGATGTATCTTTTGGCATTGTATGGTATTATTGTGTTGTGTAGTTGTTGTCTTCAAAAGATTAAAGTTACTGAACTCAAACCCTTTAACTGTAAATCTTAAACTTTTTTTAACGAATAGGTATAAAAAAAGGCGATACTAAAAAAAGTAACGCCTTATTTATGTTTATAGAAACATTATTTTTTGTGTCTTGGTTCGCAAGAAACAGTCAATTTATGTCTTCCTTTAGCTCTTCTACGCGCAAGAACTTTTCTTCCATTTGCAGAAGCCATTCTGTCCATAAATCCGTGCTTATTTCTTCTTTTTCTTTTCGATGGTTGAAACGTTCTTTTGCTCATTGCTTTGTATCTTTAAAATCTTATTTATATGTCTTCCTATTTTTGAATAACTGTTATTCTAAAACCGAGTGCAAATATACAAAGACTTTTTTTTCTCACAAGCAGTTTTGTAAAAATATTTTCAATTCATTTTACTATATTTGTCATCTTAAAATAATCACACTATGTTTCACAGAAATATTAAACTTATTATCGCCGGACTAATTATCATTACTGGCATTTGGCAATTCACGGAAAGCAATATCGGTAATGGAATTTTCCTTATATTATTGAGTGCAATTCCTATTTTCCTTTACTTTAAAAACGAATTCATCTTATTAGCCTTCTTAAAATTAAGAAAACAAGATTTTGAAGGAGCCAAAAAATGGTTGGCTTACATCAAAAACCCGGAAACAGCTTTGGTAAGAAAACAACAAGGATACTTTAATTACCTACACGGAATCATGCTTTCGCAAACCAATATCAATCAAGCAGAGAAATTTTTCAAAAAAGCAATTGAACTGGGATTATCAATGGATATGGATTTGGCTGTAGCCAAATTAAACTTAGCCGGAGTTGCCATGACACGCAGAAGAAAATTAGAAGCTACTACGTTATTGAATGAAGCCAAAAAATTAGACAAACAAAACATGTTGAAAGATCAGATTGTCATGATGAAAGAACAAATGAAAAAAATATAATTTTTTTTATAATTATCGAAAAAGGGTCAAATGATACACATTTGACCCTTTTTTATTTGGTTATATCCTAAATTTTTGGAGAACAAAGCTACTCCCCATTTTTTATTAACCATATAAGAAATATAAGTTTTTACGTGGGTTATATTTCCTTAAATGCTTTATATAGTTTAAGAATAGTTAATATCCTTTTAACGGAATTTCGATTTGGTATTTTTTACCGGTATCATTTATTAGTTTCGTTTCTCTGAGCCAAGGGTTGTGAATTTTTAAAATCTTATAGTTAATCCCTTGCCCTTTTGCAAAATCAGCCAAATCTGTAATCGTACTGTCTATTTCGATTTTCTTGGTTGGTAACGTTGCATATAAATCTTCGGAAGCAATTGTAAATCCATATTTTACGGGATTCTCCATGATTTCTTTCAAGGCTAAAATCCTAAAAACATAGCGAGACGTTTCTTCGGTAAGCAACAAATCGTAATAATTCGTCACTTTTTGAATGTCAATTTGTTTATTGACACCCGTCATTCCTCCGTTATAAGAGGCTGCCGCCAAAGTCCAGCTTCCAAATTTTCCTTTGGCACTCAAAAAATAACTGCAAGCTGCTTGCGTTGATTTTTCTAAATCATAGCGCTGATCCACATTTTCATTGACTTCCATTCCGCGTTCTTTAGCCGTATCCGGCATGAACTGCCAAATTCCTCTTGCTCCTGCTGGGGAAACCACATTGACCAAGCCACTTTCTATAACTGCCAAATACTTAAAATCATCCGGAATTCCGTTCTTTTTTAAAATAGGCTCAATTACAGGAAAAGCACGATTCGCTCTTTTTATAGCCAAAATAGTAGAAGCATGCAGATTTACATTTACCAGCAATTCCCTATCCAAACGTTCTTTTACATCTGATATTTTTAAAGGTGTTTCCTCGCCTGCAAAATCTAATTTCACAGGAAAATCACCCGCTATTTCTTTTGCAACCTCTTTTTCCTCTGTCGGATTTTTAGCGGCAAAAATAAATACACTACTCGCAAAAATCACGGTAAGGATTATGGCAGCTTTATTAATCAATTTCATCTTTTCTTTTTTAGACCTTTCATATAGCTATAAAAGTGCGTTTACTTCTTTTCTGTTCCCAATATAATGGAAGGCAAATTTTCATTCAACCATTTGTACTTATTCAAAATCATAATGTGCGTCCCTCCTTTTACAACGACACAATTCTTGATATATTTTATAGGAAATACATCATCCATATCTCCATGGATGTGGATTACATTCTCGTCAACAACCGTTCTATCCCATAAAATCACCTGTTCCACTGCCCAATTCAAATAACGAATATCCCTAACCGAGAGAAATTTCTCGTATAGCTTGAGCCTTTGGTTTACTTTTTCGCCAAAGGAAAACTTAGCAAGACTTTCAATATTTGCTATCAGATTCATGGGAATTAATTTATAAGCTTTGGTAGTTTTAGCAATTTTCATTCTTCTGGGAAATTCCACATTACTTTTGACACTCGAAATAATAATTATTTTTCTGGCTTCGACATATTTAGCCATTTCCTGTACCAAAATACCTCCGAACGAAACCCCAATCAAAACCGGATTCGGATGCGTAATTTTATCTGCAATTCTCTTGGCATAATCCGTCAAAGACTCATTATTAAGAGGGATTTCCCACTCCAACAAGACTATTTCAAACATTTCTTCGGGAAGTGCAATTCGCTCAAAAATGGTTGTACTTGCCGCTAATCCCGGCATTAAATAAACTGCGATTTTACTCATAATTGTTTTAACTATTTTATAACAAAATTCAGTCTTTTTATGGCGAATTTTGTATAAAAATAATTTTTTTATTCAAACCCTATTCACTTTTCACTTTATATTATCAATAATTTATGACTACACAACTATTTGAATCAAATACAAGAGGCAAGGCCGATTTTGGATGGCTTAAAGCCAATTTTTCTTTTTCTTTCGGAAATTATTTCAATCCAGAACGCGTACAATTCGGAATGTTACGCGTTTTAAATGACGATACTATTGCGGGCGGATCAGGTTTTGGTACTCATGGCCATGCCAATATGGAAATCATCACTATTCCGCTCGAAGGCGGGCTGCAACATCGCGACAGTATGGGAAATGAAGGTGTAATTGGTTTTGGAGAAGTGCAGGTAATGAGTGCCGGATCTGGAGTAGAACATTCTGAAATGAATGCCAGCCAGAAAAACGAAGCAAAAACACTGCAATTATGGGTTTTTCCTGACACCGAAAACGTGGCTCCAAGATATGACCAAAAATCATTTGATATTGAAAATCAAATCAATACCTTTGTAAACATCGTTTCGCCAAAGGATAAAAATGACGGAAATGCACTTTGGGTTTACCAAAAAACCTTTTTCCATTTAGGCATTTTCGATAGCAATACCACCACTAAATATGAGGTTAAAATCCCTAAAAATGGTGTCTATTTATTTTTGATTGAGGGCGAAATAGAAGTGAATAATCAAACTTTGAAGGCAAGAGATGCCATGGGAATAACCGATTTTGATCAATTCGAAATTAAAATCAGTACCAAATCAAAAATACTATTGGTAGAAGTGCCAATGAATTAGCGTTAATTAGTATGGATACAGCAATCACTATGGAAATCAAAGACAATACTTTTTCAAGACAATTTGAAACTATAGTTGAAAAAGAATTAATCTCAGTTGAGTATTCTTTTCAGGAGAAAAAAATATTTCTGACAAAATTAAATGTACCGGAAACATTCAAAAACGAGGAATTCGTTTCTAATTTTCTAAAAAATATCATGGAAATTGCGATTGAACGAAAATTAAAAGTTGTTCCTATCCAGCCTAAAATAGTGGCGTTTTTCAAAAAAAATCCTGTCTACAAAGAGCTGTTGCCTCCTGGAATACGATTATAAAAAAAGGCTGTGTCATATAAAAACACAGCCTTTTTTATTTAATGAAAATTCAAAACCCGTATTAATTTCTATCCTTACCACGAGAAGGATTATTCGTTCTTTCCGGAGCCGATTTCTCCATAGGTCTTCTAGATGGAGCAGAACGAGCTCCTTCGTTTTGTTGACGACTTGACGGCGCATTGGATCGAGATGGACGTGCAGTTGCAGGATTATCTTGTCGGCTTCTTGGAGCCGGTTGGCGATTTGTTGGCGATGCAGGCCGAACAGGACGCGCTGATGAAGGGTTTTGTTGACGATTTTCTTCTATATTTTGACGTCTTGTAGGTCTCATGGGCTGATCCGAACGGGAGGTTCGAGGATTTACAGAACGGTCGCCTCTCATTTGTTCTCGAGTTCTAGGAAGAACTGTTCCTTGCGGTCTTGTAAAACTTCTTCCTTGATAGGTATCTCTATAAACATTATTGACTCTGTTTCTCCTTACCATCGGAGAACTGTTCCTTCTGGAATAATAATAGGAATACGCAAGCGGATATCGTACATATCCCACTCTGCGATAAAAATCATTTCTATAATAATGACGGTGGTAATCCCAATAATTATAGTAGTAAATGGGAGTCCATGCACGCCAATAAGACGGATAATAACCCCAACGCCACGGAGATATATAAACTACAAATGACGGAGAAAATAAATTGATTATTATTGGCCAATTGTTAACATATAAAACTCCATTCCAATAATTACCCGTGTACGTTCTTTCATAACCTAAATAGCCTGGATTTGGCGCATACCCATCCCCTGCTGAAGGTTCCAGAATATAATCTTCACCATACAATTCTTCATCGCCTATAATTTGAATAACAACCTTCCCGTATCTATTTTTATTGGCTTCTATAACGGCCACATCCTGATATTCAATTCTATTTACCGCTACGCGAAGGACTATTGAATAAGAATCGCCTTCTCTATAACTAACTACCTGAATATAATCGACATAGCCATCATTATTCAAATCAAGATTATTAACATTGGTATCTTTATCATTAATTGCTCTTTCAAATTCTTCTAAAGTTTTTGATTTTTGAAAAATATCTAATACAGCATAAAGATTAAGGTTATCACCCGGCATACCCAAAGCTACCGGTCTGTTGTCTATTTGCGAAAACAGAGGCACACTAAACAGCGCAGTAGCTAAAAAGACTAAGGATAAAATTAATTTTTTCATGACTAAAAAATTTTATACATTGAAATTAAATTACTACACAAGGTACGAAAAATTTAAAATTAAACACTTAATAACAAGCACTTTAACCTTTTATATATAAAAAATTACATTCAAAAATCACTATCGTTTTACTGCAAAAAAACTACTCAAAAATTGACTTAAATAAAAACGGCATGCGTTATCCGCATGCCGTTTTAGTATTTATAAACTGTTCTTACCAAAGACTATTTTTCTATCTCTCGCATACTGTCCATTTTTTTATTTGCCAAGAAACCGGTAATATCTTCAAAATGTTCTACTACTCTTTTGTTTCCGAATTCGAAAACTTTAGTCGCCAATCCATCCAAGAAATCCCTGTCGTGAGAAACCAAAATTAATGTTCCGTCAAAATCACGCAACGCATCTTTGATAATATCTTTGGTTTTCATGTCCAAGTGATTCGAAGGCTCATCCAGAATCAATAAATTCACTGGTTCCAACAATAATTTAATCATTGCCAAACGCGTTTTCTCGCCACCGGAAAGCACTTTCACTTTTTTGGTCACATCATCACCCTGAAACATGAAAGCCCCTAAAATATCTTTAATTTTAGTTCGAACATCCCCCACGGCAATATCATCAATAGTTTCAAAAATAGTAGCATTTTCGTCTAATAAAGAGGCTTGATTCTGGGCAAAATAACCAATTTGTGCATTATGACCAATCTCTAAACTTCCACCATTTATTTCGATTTCTTTCATAATGGCTTTTATCATCGTCGATTTTCCTTCCCCATTTTTTCCTACAAAAGCTACTTTTTCTCCTCTTTCAATAACCATATTTGCATTCGAAAAAACCACATGATCGCCATATGATTTTGACAAATCCTTTACAATTACGGGATATTGTCCGGAACGTGCAGCAGGAGGGAATTTTAGTTTCAAAGCCGAAGTATCCACCTCGTCAACCTGAACAATAACCAGCTTCTCTAACATCTTAACACGAGACTGAACGGCATCCGTTTTAGAAAATGTCCCTTTAAAACGATCTATAAAAGTCCTGTTATCAGCAATCATGCGTTGTTGCTCGTCATACGCTTTTTGCTGATGCACGCGTCTGTCTTTTCTAAGTTCCAAATAATGAGAATATTTGGCTTTATAATCATAAATACGTCCCATTGTAACTTCGATGGTACGATTCGTAATATTATCTACAAAAGCCCTGTCGTGAGAAATTACCACAACAGCTTTGGCTGAATTAATCAAGAAATCCTCTAACCATTGAATACTTTCAATATCCATGTGGTTGGTAGGCTCATCCAGTAAAATTAAGTCTGGTTTTTGCAAAAGGATTTTGGCAAGTTCGATTCGCATTCTCCATCCTCCGGAAAACTCTGAAGTCTGACGGCTAAAATCTTCACGAACAAATCCCAAACCGATTAGGATTTTCTCTACTTCGGCTTCATAATTTATTTCTTCAATAGCATAAAATTTCTCGCTCAAGTCCGAAACTCTTTCGATTAATTTCATGTATGCATCACTTTCATAATCAGTACGAATGGTTAGTTGCTCATTGATTTCATCGATTTCTGCTTTCATTGCAAAAACTTCTCCAAACGCTTTCGAAGTTTCTTCCATCACCGTCGCACCATCTGTAGTCAATAAATGCTGAGGCAAATAGGCCACAACAGCATCTTTTGGTGCCGAAATATTACCGGTTGAAGGCTTACTTTGACCCGCAATAATTTTTAGAAGCGTCGATTTTCCTGCTCCATTTTTACCCATAAGGGCAATTTTATCATTTTCATTTATAGCAAAAGAAACATCACTAAAAAGTGTCGTGCCACCAAACTGCACAGAAATATCGTTAACTGTAATCATTTAGATTTTTAGATTTTTAGACTGCTTAGATTATTAGACTTCTCAGCAAGTGTTTTTTAAAAGTGCAAAGATAGATTAATTCAGGAATTGGACAATTGAATAATTTATAACAATTTAAATTTTGAATAAAAGAAATATAAAATTTAAACAACGCACAATAATAGTATTTTTTTATAGTTTTGCATTTGATAATTAGACGTTTAACTACAAAAAATATTTTCATTTGAAACAACATTAAATCTTAAAAACAACAAATCCCTAAATCATTATGAAAATAGTAATCCCTGTTTAAACAATGTAAAAACAGGAGAATGGTGTAGAAAATAAAACCGATGCGTAAACCGAAAACCTAACTTTTATAGGTTGAATGAAAATTTAAAAACTAGATCATGACAAAAACATTAACAATTATTCTCTTGTGCGCTTTCCAGTTTATTGCAGCCCAAAGCAATGAAGAAATTGTACAAAAAGCTTGCGAAGTACAAACAAAATGGGGCTTTAAAGCCAAAAATAAAAATATTATTACACTCATTGATTTTTCAAAATCAATCAACGAAGCAAGGCTCTACGTTATTGATTTAAAAAACAACAAAATACTTCTAACCAGTAATGTTGATCATGGTTCCGGCTCAGGAACAGGATTAACTCCCAGTTCTTTTAGCAATATTGAAGGAAGCAAAGCCACTTCATTAGGATGCTATCTTACATTACAGACCTATCAAGGGATGTGGGGATATTCTTTACGATTAGATGGGTTGGAAAATGATAAAAATTCGAATGCTTTGAAAAGAAATATCGTAGTCCATTCGTCAAAAAAGATGTTTAGTAAATTCAGTTGGGGATGTTTTTCAGTTCCGGACAACAATGCCAACACCCTAATTAACTTAATAAAAAATGGGTCACTTATTTATGCTTATCAATAAAAGGTTAACTTAAAATAAAAAAGCCTCTATCAAGAGGCTTTTTTTATATCTAAAATGAGAAATTATTCTTTTCTCCACTTTTTTGATTCTTCAAAAATATGTTCAAGAATAGCAGCTTCTCTTTCATCAAAATCTACGTTTCTGCGACTCATCACTAATCGAGCTGTTTCAAAAGCTTTTTTGGTCACATAAGTGGTAAAACCAGAAGCACCACCCCAAGAAAAGCTAGGCACAAAGTTGCGAGGAAATCCGCTGCCAAAGATATTAGCGCTTACGCCTACTACCGTTCCTGTGTTGAACATGGTGTTAATGCCACATTTACTGTGATCTCCCATCATCAATCCGCAAAACTGAAGTCCCGTTTTAGCAAAACCTTCCGTTTCATAACTCCACAATTTCACTTCTTCGTAATTATTCTTTAGATTAGAATTATTACTGTCGGCTCCAATATTACACCATTCGCCAAGAACAGAATCTCCTAAAAACCCATCATGCCCTTTATTCGAATATGCAAAAAGCACCACGTTTTTTACTTCACCACCAATTCTGGAATAAGGTCCTACGGTTGTAGCACCATATACTTTTGAAGCCATTTTCACTTGCGCATTTTCGCACAAGGCAAAAGGTCCTCTGATTACGGAACCTTCCATGATTTCTGAATCTTTACCAATATAAATAGGACCTGCAGAAGCATTTAAAGTCACAAACTCTAACTTCGCTCCTTCTTCAATGAATATATTTTCAGGTGCAATGACATTGACACTTTTTGGTATTGGTTGTGATTTTCTATCCTCCGTCAAATATTCAAAATCTTCTCGTATCGCTGCATCATTTTTAGAAAAAATATCCCAAGTATGCTCAACAGTCAAGCAATCATCAGTGTATTCAATAATTTCATAGGTATCAAAATTTACTTCTTCCTGCTTATCATTCGTATAAAAAGCAATTACTTCGTCTCCTTTGAAAATAGCTTGATTGGGTTCCAGATTACTAACCATTTCTGCTAAAACATCATTAGGAAGAAAGGAAGCGTTTATCATTACATTCTCTTCTAATTCTACCATTGGGAATTTCTCAGACAAATATTCCTCTGTCAATGTGGTTGTAGTAGAACCCAAACGCATTTCCCATTTTTGACGAATGGTCATGATTCCAATAAGAATATCCGCAACCGGACGCGTGAAAGTAAAAGGCAATAAAGCGTTTCTGGAAGGTCCGTCAAAAAGTATGTAATTCATAAAATTGTTTATTTGTTGATTCGGTTATTTGTTGATTTGAAAATTAATTTCATCAACCTGCCGTTTTAATAATATTGACACCAAAGTTACAAAGTTTTCAAATAGATAAAAATAAAAAAGCCTCCCAAAAAGGAAGGCTTAATTGTATTTGAAAACGAGTTAAAATTATTTAACGTGTTTAGCGTATTTAGTTTTGAATTTATCAATACGACCTGCAGTATCAATAAGTTTAGATTTACCTGTGTAAAAAGGGTGAGAAGTTCTAGAGATCTCCATTTTCACAACTGGATATTCAACTCCGTCAACTGTTAATGTTTCTTTTGTATCTGCAGTAGATTTAGTGATAAAAACTTCGTCATTTGACATGTCTTTAAATGCAACTAATCTGTAATTTTCTGGGTGAATTCCTTTTTTCATCTTGTTAATCTTTTTTATTTGTTAATTATAATTAGTCTTGAAGCTTTTCTTCTAACAGAAAAGGTATAAACTCCTTATAACTTTTTGTTTTACAATATTATTTTGAGTTTGCAAATTTACAATTATTTTCCAATAAACAAATCTTTGTATCACTTTTTTTATATAATCGTAAAAAACGATTTTTAGCTACGAATATATTGGGAATTGTTATATTTGTGGATTAATTCTAAAACATCAACAATGATAAATGAAATTATTAAAAAGAATGGAATAACCTTTGGAGTAACAATTGGAATTGTTTCTGCATTAATTACTTCAACAATTTACGCTATTGATTTAAATTTGTTTACTTCTTGGTGGATTGGAGTCTTAAGTATTTTGGTTTATCTTACATTGGGAATTATTTTACTTTCGAAAACAAAAAAAGAGCTCAACAATGTTTTTTCTTTCAAAGATGCTTTTACAACTTACTTCATTGCTACACTAATAGGTATTTTAATTTCAACACTTTTTAATGTTCTTTTATTCAATTTTATTGATCCTTCTGCTAAAGAGACTTTAAGTGAATTAATGATTAAATATACTGTCAACATGATGCAAAAATTTGGTACACCAGCATCAGCCATTAACGACGCTATAGCAAAAATGAAAGAAAACAATCCTTATTCTACATTGGAATTACTAAAAGGATCTATTTTTAGTATTGTTTTTAGTTCAATTTTCGGATTAATTTTGGCAGCATTCTTTAAAAGCAAATCTACACAAGAATAAAAATTAATGAATTTATCTATACTCATACCGCTTCTTAATGAAGAGGAATCACTTAATGAACTATACAACTGGATCATCAAAGTGATGCAATCTCATAATTATACGTACGAAATCATTTTTCTGGATGATGGAAGTACTGATAATTCATGGACTATTATCGAAGGATTTGCACAAGAAAACCCTCATGTAAAAGGGGTTCGTTTCATGAAAAATTTTGGTAAATCGCAAGCGCTACATGCTGGTTTTGCAAAAGCACAAGGCGATGTAATTATTACTATGGATGCTGATTTGCAGGACAGTCCAGAGGAAATTCCGGGATTGTATGATATGATTACCAACGGTAAATATGATTTGGTTTCCGGATGGAAAAAGAAACGCTACGACTCCGTAGTGGCAAAAAACTTGCCTTCTAAATTATTCAACTGGGCTGCGAGAAAAACTTCGGGAGTTGAATTGAATGATTTCAATTGCGGATTGAAAGCATACAAAAATGTTGTTGTGAAAAACATTGAAGTTTCGGGCGAAATGCACCGATACATTCCGGTTTTGGCAAAAAATGCCGGTTTTGGAAAAATTGGCGAAAAAGTAGTACAGCATCAAGCCAGAAAATACGGCGAGACCAAGTTTGGTATGGAACGTTTCATCAATGGTTTCTTGGATTTAATTACCATTTGGTTTCTTTCTCGTTTTGGAAAAAGACCGATGCATTTATTTGGTGCCATGGGATCGTTAATGTTTATTATCGGGTTTATGCTTGCCGGATATATTGGTATTTCAAAACTATATCATATGTATAATGACATGCGCTATAGTCTGGTAACAAATAATCCTTGGTTTTATATTGCACTTACGACAATGATTTTGGGAACACAATTATTTTTGGCCGGATTTCTTGGCGAAATAATTTTGCGAACAAAAAATAATGAAGAGCGTTATAAAGTGTCGAGTGAAGTTAATTTTTTATAAATTTAACTAAAACTAAATTTAAAGATAATAGTTATCGTTTACACTATAACTAGCCCTGATAACAGCGGCATCCTTTTTCTTTTTTTTCTTAAAAAAAAGAAAAAGATACAGCGGATAGCAGGATATAGCTCCTAAAACAAAACAACTGTATTTAAATTTTAATTACGAATTTAGAAACTAAAAAACATATCGAATGGATATCAAACAAAACATTTTGGACGCAGTAAATGAGTGGCTTACGCCAACATTTGACACCGCTACGCAGGAAGCGATTAAAGAATTAATGACTACATCGCCTAAAGAACTGGAAGAGAGTTTTTATAAAAATCTTGAATTTGGAACTGGCGGAATGCGCGGAGTTATGGGTGTGGGAAACAATCGCATCAATAAATACACACTTGGAAAAAGCACGCAAGGACTTTCTGATTACTTGCATACTGCATTTCCTAACCAGCCTTTGAAAGCGGTTATTGCTTACGATTGTCGTCATAATAGTGATACGTTGGCCAAATTAGTTGCGGATGTTTTCTCGGCTAACGGAATTGAAGTGTATTTGTTTTCGGAATTGAGACCTACTCCAGAATTGTCATTTGCAGTGAAACATTTAGGCTGTCAGTGCGGAATTGTTCTTACCGCATCACACAATCCACCGGAATATAACGGATACAAAGTGTACTGGCAAGATGGTGGACAAATTGTACCACCGGAAGATGAGGGTATCATCAATGTTATTGAGAATTTAAATTACAATCAAATCAAGTTTACTGCCAATGAAGATTTGATACACTATATTGATACAGAAGTTGATGAAGCTTTTATCAAATCGACTATCGAAAATGCGAGCTTTGGAACTTCGGCTGAAGCCAAAAAAAATCTGAATATTGTTTTCACTTCTTTGCACGGAACATCTATAAAATTAGTTCCTGATACTTTATCGCAAGCGGGTTATCCTAATGTGAATATTGTTGAAGAACAAAGAGTGCCGAATGGTGATTTCCCAACTGTTAAATCTCCAAATCCTGAAGAGCCGGAAGCATTGACAATGGCATTGGCATTGGCAGACAAGACAAATTCGGATATTGTTATTGGGACTGATCCTGACTGTGACCGTTTAGGAATTGCCGTTAGAAATAACGAAGGCAAAATGACGTTGCTTAACGGAAATCAAACGATGATTTTGATGACTGCATTTTTATTGGAACAATGGAAAAAAGCGGGTAAAATCAATGGCAAACAATTTGTGGGTTCTACAATCGTTTCTACTCCTATGATGATGGAATTAGCAACAAATTACGGTGTAGAATGCAAAGTTGGTTTGACTGGTTTCAAATGGATTGCCAAGATGATTAAGGATTTTCCTGAGTTGGAATTCATTGGTGGTGGCGAAGAAAGTTTTGGTTATATGGTAGGCGATGCTGTACGTGATAAAGATGCAGTTGCGGCTACTTTATTGATTTGCGAAGTTGCGGCTCAAGCCAAAGCAAAAGGAAGCACGGTTTACAAAGAACTACTACAACTGTATGTTGATAACGGTTTTTACAAAGAATATTTAGTTTCATTGACCAAAAAAGGAATGGATGGCTTACAGGAAATTAATCAGATGATGATTGATTTGCGTGAAAATCCATTGAAAGAAATCAACGGACAACGAGTTGTCATGGTAGAGGATTACCAATCTTCAATAGCTAAAAACTTGCTTACTGATGAGGAAACCAAAATGGAAATTCCAAAATCGAACGTATTGATTTATTATACCGAAGACGGTTCAAAAATTTGCGCCAGACCAAGTGGAACGGAGCCTAAAATAAAATTCTATATCAGTGTAAATACGGAATTGGATTCAGTTGAAGATTTCAACGAAGTAGAAAGCATTTTGGACAATAAAATAAAAAACATTATTACTTCAATGCAATTGAATTAATAAAAAAAAACAAAATTGATTTTTCAGACAGACCCGATAAGTTCTCCACTTATCGGGTCTTGATGATAAAAAAACAACTTAAATGGATTCAAATTTCAAAAAAATTATTCCTTTCACAAACCCGTACCGTTCTCATGTGGTTTGGAACGTAATATTCAATATTTTTTACGCACTCTTTAGCACCTTGTCTTTTATTGCATTAATCCCAATGATGGATGTCCTTTTTGGCACTACTGAAAAAGTCAATGAAAAACCTGTTTTAGAGTCAATTTTTGACATCATCAAATTTTCTAAAGAGTACTTATATTACAACATCACACTACTAACCGAAAAGAATGGTCCTGAATTTGCCTTACTGTTAGTTATTGCCATAGTGAGTATAACTTTCCTATTCAAAAATCTATTTAATTACTTAGCATCTAATCATTTGATGCATCTTAAAAATGGTGTATTGAAGGATTTAAGAAATTCAATGTATCACAAAATCATCAACTTACCTGTTTCCTACTATTCCGAAAAAAGAAAAGGTGATATTATGGCTCGAATGCTAGGTGATGTAAATGAGGTTCAAAATTCTTTTTTTTCTGTCTTAGAATTAATTGTTAAGGAGCCAATGACCATCATATTCACCCTCGTTGGTATGATTGCAATCAGTTTCAAGTTAACCTTGTTTGTCTTTATTTTCATCCCTCTTTCAGGACTATTAATATCAAAAATTGGTAAATCACTGCGCAGCAAATCCGAAAGAGTACAATATGAAAACGGTTATCTAATATCGATTGTAGAAGAATCGTTATCTGGACTAAAAGTTGTTAAAAGCTATAATGCCGAATCAAATTTTAAACAAAAATTTAATGATTCAGTTACCCGAGTTTTAAAATTGTCTAACAGTATAGGTAAAAAAAACAACTTGGCTACACCTTTAAGTGAGTTCTTAGGGATCATTACTATTTGCATATTACTTTGGTTTGGTGGAAAAATGGTACTTGTTGACAAATTACCTAATGGAAAAGCATTACTTGATGGAGCTAAATTCCTAGCTTACATGGGTCTTGCCTATAACATCTTAACTCCTGCCAAAGCCATTTCTAAAGCCTCTTATTCGGTAAAAAATGGACTAGCAGCAGCCCAACGTGTTTTTGAAGTTTTAGAAGTAAAAAATGAGATAACAGACAGCGAAAATGCAATTAAAAAATTAACTTTTGAAGACAGTATCGCAATTACGAATATTAATTTCAGATACGAGGACGAAAATGTTTTAAAAGACTTTTCGCTTCAAGTTAAGAAAGGACAAACTGTTGCTCTTGTAGGACAATCCGGTAGTGGAAAAAGTACGATTGCCAATTTATTGACTCGTTTTTACGATGTAAATGAAGGTACAATCGCTATTGATGGAATTGACATCAAAGACATGAACCTGCATTCCCTTCGTGATTTAATGGGATTAGTAACGCAAGACAGTATTTTGTTTAATGATACTATAAAAGCAAATATTGCTTTGGGAAAACATGATGCCACTGATACAGAAATCATTGAAGCCCTAAAAATTGCAAATGCTTACGAATTTGTGAAAGACTTGCCATTGGGAATTCATACAAATATTGGCGACAGCGGAAACAAACTTTCCGGTGGACAAAAACAACGATTATCCATTGCCAGAGCAGTTTTGAAAAATCCTCCAATTATGATTTTGGATGAAGCAACTTCAGCATTGGACACGGAAAGCGAAAAATTCGTTCAAGTAGCACTGGAAAACATGATGCAAAACAGAACTTCAATTGTTATTGCACACCGTCTTTCTACCATTCAAAAAGCCGATTTGATTGTGGTAATGCAAAAAGGAAAAATAGTGGAGCAAGGAAAACACGAGGAACTTATTGCAATGAATGGGACATATAATAAATTAGTTACCATGCAGTCTTTCGAGTAAGTTGCCATAAAATACACTTCAGACTGTTAAAATTACAGTTCAGTAAGAAATTTAAAAAAGGTTGAGTAACATCTAATATATTTACTCAACCTTTTTAATTTAATACTGAAAAATATGATTTTCAAAATTATCTTAACCATTCATATCATTTCCGGATTCACCGGATTACTGTTAGGAACGCTGCTTTTAATTCGCAAAAAAGGAGATGTCATTCATAAAAAACTTGGCAAAGTATTTACTTTAGCCATGGTTTCAACTGGTTTGTGCGCATTCTACCTTTCGTATGTACATCCTAACTTATTCCTTTTTATAGTAGGCGTGTTTACAATTTACCTGTCTATTTCAGGCTATCGAATGATTCATTTAAAAAAGGCTCATCTGGGTCAAAAACCTAAAATAGGCGATGCTTTTTTAACTATTCTAATGCTTATTTCCAGTATTATCTTCTTTTATATTGGGTTTAAATATATGTTAGCAAAACAAATTTTCGGGATAGTTTATATTCTGTTTGGAAGTATTAGTTTGCGATTATGTTCCGTTGAATACAAAGCTTACACCGGAAAAGTAACTGATAAATTATACGGATTAAAGAATCATATCGGTAGAATGACTGGAGCTTATATTGCAGCTTTTACAGCATTTCTTGTTATTAATAACACTTTTTTACCCGCAGTTTTAGCGTGGAGTTTACCAGGAATTATTGGTGGTATCTTCATCGGTCGAACATTACGAAAACTAAAATCTCAAAAATCAAATCAATACCAATGAGAAAAAATCTACTACTCTCAGTGCTCTTTTTAATATCTTTTTTAAGTAAAGCTCAATCTGTCAAAATTGATACAATTCCCTTTACTACTTCATCATCATTATTAGTTTTCAAGGGACAAATAAATGGTGTCGAAACTGATTTTGTGTTAGATACAGGTGCAGCTATTGGAGTTATTACATCTGCGAAAGCAAGTGATACTAAAATACGAATTGCTGGGAAAAAGAATATCACTGACAGCAATGAGAATGTAAACTCAATGTCAGAAGCCATGATTGAAACAGTAACAATTGGCTCTTTCGAAATTAAAAATATAAAAAGTGTCGTTTATGACATGCCGTTTTTGACTTGTAATAATTATTATTTATTAGGTGCAAATGCAATCAACAAGCTGAACTGGAAAATTGATTTTGAAAAAAAACTTTTATACGTCTCAAAATCAACTTTTGAATATTCAGACGAAATGCTCGAAATGCCCATTAATTATAAAAACAACCGACATTTCACTACTTTTAGCATCAATGAAACAGTATTCAAAAATTGCTTAGTAGACTTAGGATATAATGACTTTTTTGAAGTTTCTGAGAAAGAACCCTTTTTTAAAAAACTAAAACAGGAAAATCAAGATGCAATAATTTCTGGTTCGCGATTGACAATGAGTCTTTCAAATATGGAAATCAACAAGTACGAGACTTTAAGCTTTGATAATTTGATGATAGGCAACACAAGATTTGACGATTTAAAAATTGAAATCAGGTCCAATATTGAAAATAAAATCGGGCTCAAATTCTTTTCTCAATTATCCTCAATTATGATTCTAAACAATAACAATTCTAAATATTATTTGAAACTTTCAAACAAACCTATTTCTTTACAAATGAGTTTTGATGCCGATTGTTTTTTGAAAAATGGTAAGTTAATAATAGTCGGTAAAAACAACAATTCTGAAAGTTCAGCAAAAGATTTAGCTACAGAAGAAGAAATAAAATCAATAAATGGTTTAGCTGCAACGGATTTTATAGACGAGTGTGATTTTTTATTGTGGAGAATTGAAAATCTTAAAAAAGACAGCTATGAAATAGAAAAGTTGAATGGACAAAAAATCATTATAAAAAAACAAGTCCTTAAATCATAATTCTAAAATAAATTGGTGAACTTTACATGTCTTATTTACTTGTTGCCCTGACAATTTTTTAAATAATTTAAATGTACATCAATAATCAAAACATAAAACTACCTGAAGACCCAAATACTATTGTTTGGAAATATCTTGACTTATCTAAATTCTTAGATTTATTAATGTCCGAGAAGTTATTCATGTCGCGATCTGATAAATTTGAAGATCAATATGAAGGCACTTTTAGCGAACCCACTTTTGAGGAAATAAAAAAACTTTCCATTGACAATCCTGACTTTTTAAATTATTACAAAACACATCGGGAAAAAGTCGCGATTAGCAGCTGGCATATCAATGAATATGAATCGTTTGCTATGTGGCAGATTTTCACCCAAAATAGTGAAGGTTTGGCGATACAATCAACCATTGGCAGATTACAGGAATCTCTTATTCCAGAAACTAATTTCAATCAATATATTGGGGAAGTAAATTACATCGATTACAAAAAAGAACACATTCCGTTTGATGATATGTTTTTTCCTTTTTTATTCAAGCGAAAAAGTTTTCAATATGAAGGCGAAGTGCGCATTATCACAGACATTGGCAAAAGCGACATCAAAATCAATGAGGGACTTAAAATCAATGTAGATATCAATCAATTGATTGAAAAAATATACATTCATCCCAAATCCGAAAACTGGTATAAAAACCTGGTTATTCAATTAGTAAAACAACTGGGATTTGATTTCACCATTGAAAAATCAGACTTGGAAAGTGATATTTTGATTTAGAATTAGTGTTACTAAACTGGCTCGTAACCAATTATTTTCCATTCTTTTTTTGACAAATCGATATAGTAGTAATTCACCACATCCTTCTTATCAAACTCTCCGTTTTTGTTAGTATCTTCAACGGTTCTATAGTACAAACGATTTTTTGAACCTATCAATTTCCAATCTATTAATTCCTGAAAATCGGAAGATATTTTAGTGAATTTCTCCCCGCTGATTTCGCTTAAATACAATGCTTTTATATCACTTGTATCTAATTTCCCGTCTTTATTCGTATCCATGTCAACCATAGTATATACCATAATTTGGTTATTGGTTTTGTCAGCAACCGATTTTAAATACGTAGCAGTTTGAATCAAAACAGGTTTGTCTGTCAATTTTCTGATGGAATCCGAATCTACTTTTTGAAATTTTAAATTCTGTAAAAAACCGGTGATTTCATATTCACCATAGTTCGATATTGTAAAACTCAAATCGTTCACACTGGAAGAACCATATCTCGATTTTATCCCTTTCTCACGAATGCTTAAATCAGCTACGGGATGAATCAAATAGTCCGTTCCTTCCATTTGAAGTGGCAAATCGGCGATTTGTATTTGGGTAGAATCCGCTTTGGCTAGTTCTTTAGCCCTACTCGCTCCATCGTAAGTAACTTTTGGTTTTTCAACCTCTTCTTTACAACTGGTTAAAAGCAAAATTGCGATTCCTAATATTGTGATATGTAGTTTTTTCATGTTGTTGTACTATTAAAATTCAAATGTAATCATTTTTAAAAATGGTAACGCCATTCAATACTTGATTTAACGAATTAAAATTGGGTTAAACTTTACCGCTTCTTAACGTTTATAACTTCGCAGTCAATTTTACATTAAAAACTCTGGTGGTCATATAATTAGGAATTGCATATTGATTTTTCGAATATACATCCCGAACCCAGGTATTCGTAATGGCATTTTGATTGTCAAAAAGATTAAAAATTTCTAATCCTATCGCCAACTCTTTAAAGTTTTTGAACCAACCCGTATTATTCTCTTTTCTTGTAGTGTTATCTATGAAAACTTTGGAGAAACCAACATCCACACGGCGGTAATCATTCAATCGATTTTGGTATAAGTAAGGATCAGCATATGATGGCGAACCTCCTGGCAATCCAGTATTGTAAACCAAATTCAAGTACAATTTTATACTTGGAATATTAGGCATATAATCTTGAAACAAAAGCCCAAATTTCAGTCGTTGATCTGTAGGTCTGGCAATATATCCTTTATCATCACTATTTTCTTCAGTTTTTAAATAGCCAAAGCTAAACCAAGATTCCGTTCCGGGTACAAATTCCCCGTTCAAGCGAACATCTAATCCTTGAGCATAGGCTGTTGCATTATTATTGGCTGAGTAACGAATGCGAACGTTGTCAATCGTGTACGTATTTACATCTGTCAGCGATTTATAATACAACTCCGAAACCAATTTGAAAGGACGATCCCACATCTTAAAACTATAATCATTCCCAAAAACAACATGCACCGATTGTTGCGCCTTAGTATTGGGTTGCATCATTCCATCCGCACCTCTCAATTCCCTGTAAAATGGCGGCTGATGGTATAATCCTCCTGAAAGTCTAAAAACCATATCTTTCTCCCAATCTGGTTTTATGGCAAATTGCGCTCTGGGACTAAAAGTAATTTGGGATTTTCCCGATGTAGTAGCCCCTATAACTTCCCAATTGTGCATGCGCACGCCGGCATTATACCAAACTTCACTCGAACCAATATTCGATTTCAAACTCCATTGACCATAACCCGAAAATCTATTGATAGAGTTAAAATTAGTCGCTCGAATATTTTGATACGGAACAAGCGGTCCGGTGTAAGGCGAATACGGCTGATCATTTTTAGGCAAATCAATAATTGGTGGATTCAATGAAAAACCAGCCGAATCAATTACCTCCCACTCTATTATTCTGTCACGAATGGATTCCCGCGTATATTTAATTCCCCATTCAAATTGATTTTCTTTCCAGTCGTGGAATCCTTTTATCTCGGTATTTACAATTAGTGCATCCAAATCATTTCTGGCATGACTCAGCTGCGAACCAATTCCTCTTGTAAAAGCGACTTCTCCAAAAGTTTCTGACCCAATACTGGAATCCACTTCGCCTAAACGGTATTGGGCGAAAATATCAAAATATTCTTGTTCTAAAGTATGAAAAACAGAACCGATGAATTTCAACGTAAAATTATCAGAAACATTGAATGTTGTTTTTAAAGCTCCAAAATACGTATCGTATTTATCCTTTTCCTGACCTTCATAAAAAACAGTAAGTGCCATAGGATTATCTATGGTTCCAAAAGTAGTCTGTCTCGTCAATGGCTGATATTGGTATTTATTTTGAGAAATATTTCCTAAAAAACTCCACTGCCATTTAGCCGAGGCCTGATAATTTATATTGGTTTGAATATCTGCAAATGACGGCGTAAAATTCGTCTGTGTCTCTTGGCTTTTCACCAAAAGGCTGTTGTTTCGATATCGAACTCCCGTTACCACAGACCATTTTTTATCTTTAGAAACCGCATCAACAGAAAGGCTTCCGCCAAGAAAACTCGCTTCAAGGCTTGCGCCAAATTTAACTGGTTTTCTATATGTAATATCTAAAACCGAGGATAATTTATCTCCAAACTTAGCTTGAAAACCTCCCGCTGAGAAATCAACATTTTGTACCAAATCAGTATTAGTGAAACTCAAACCTTCTTGCTGTCCCGAACGAATCAGGAACGGGCGATAAACTTCAATTTCGTTTACATAAACTAAATTCTCGTCATAATTTCCACCGCGCACGGCATATTGTGTACTCAATTCGTTATTAGAGTTTACTCCAGGTAAGGTTTTTAAAATATTTTCGATACCGGCATTAGCTCCTGGAATTTTTCGGATAACCTCAGGCTCAATTGTAGAAATTCCTTGAATCAGCTTTCTATTATTGGACGTCACAATCACTTCACCCATTTGTTCTTCCTGATCACTCATCACTGGGTTGAATTCCTTTTGCTCATTGGAATCCAAAGAAAAAGTTATTGTTATTTTTTTTAACGAAACATGCGTAAAAACAAGCGTTACTTTTTGGTTCGCAGGAACTTTTAGATCGTAAAATCCATTTTTATTGGATTGAGTGCCAATACTGGAATAAGAAACATTTACGTTACCTACGGGTTGATTGTTTTTGTCTAAAATAACTCCTTTTATTCTAGCCGTTTGAGCCAATAAAGATAGGCTTACGAAGAAGAAGAAGAAAACAAAAATTAATTTATTAGTACTCAAATGATTTGGTTTTTATTTTTTTTGGCTTCTAAAAAAACGAGTTTCAAAGGTAGTTGAATTTCCTACATTATCAATCACAACAACTTTTAAATCATTGGCACCTTCAGCAACAATTCCATCAGTAAAATAATGGGTTAGTTTTCTGGTTTTATTATCATATTCGAATAACACCCATTTTCCGTTTAAATAGCCGTTGTATGATTTTATGCCAGACACTTCATCGTATATAGAAAGCTGAATTGTTTTTTGCTCGCTAATCCATTTCCCTTCAACAGGAACCGCCATAGTAATTTTTGGTGCAATAGTATCTGCAACCAAAGCATATTTACCTAAAATTTTAACCTTTGTATTGAATATGCTGTCTTTTCTATAGGTTGGATTGTAATTTATTTTCTTTCCTTCTATTCTGCCAATGAACATTTTCTCTCTTTGCGCCTCAGTCGATTTTGTGTCTTCAATTGAAACCGTAAAATTAGTGTGGGCAGGAACTGTATCGTCGTGTAAAAACAACGTGTCATTTTTTACATCAAAATTCAAATCAAAATCTTCGTAAAAAGTTCCCGCAGGAAAGAAAACCGACATATTCGCTAAAGCAAAATTGCTGTCTTTATTCGCTTTAACAAAATAGTTCGATTGCACTGGCTCAGGACTGATAGTTGTAGACAATAAATCATATTGAATAGGAATGGCTATTGTTTTTTTATTTCCAAAAAAATCCGAAACTTCAATACGATATAAAGATGCTAAATTTGGAGTTACCTGTAAAACTCCTTTATTTTCATCGGCTTGGATAAAGCTCAAATTATACGGGTTTTTCATGAATAATTTCTGAACCCGTTGCTGCATTTTCTTATATCTAGAATAATCAATCAACGCATTGATATAGCGCATTTCGTCAAATGAATAGGTATTGAATTCATAACCGAAATTTGGTTTTCCATTATAAAAAGACTGCACTTTATACACTCCGTTATTATTAAACGAAACATCATCAGTATCATAAGCCGAAATTCCAAAACCTATTGTACCGTTTGCAACTACTTTATCAGAAAGGTAAGTTCCATCTTTTTGCAAGGAGACATTCAGCAACAAAGGTCGTTTCGAGTGATTAACCGTAGTTTTTGAATCCAAAGGATACACATAAACTCCGGAAACGACAGGTTTCTTTGTATCCTTTAAAAATTTATCGTACCCAAAAAGCATCGGATTGATTATAAACTCTGTTTTAGTATCCCGAAATTCAAAATGTAAATGTGGCCCTTCTGAAGCTCCTGTATTCCCGGAAAAAGCAATGATTTCTCCTTTTTTTACTACCATTTCATCAGGTTTAAAAAACATTTCGATTTCAAATGATGCCTCTTTATAATGCGTTTTCTTGATGTAGTTTTCTATTTCGCCATTGGCCATTTTTAAATGCCCATAAACCGATGTGTACCCATTGGGATGGTTGATGTAAATTGTTTTTCCGTTTCCAAAAGTAGAAATCTTTATTCTGGACACATAACCATCGGCCACTGCGTATACTTTCAATCCTTCTTTTTGTTGCGTTCTTAAATCAAAACCTGCATGAAAATGGTTGGGTCTCAATTCTCCAAAATTTCCTGATAATTGCATCGGAATATCTAAAGGAGATCTAAAATAATCTTTTGGATAGTCAACTTGTGCAAAAACAGAAGTGCAAAAAAATAAAAAAAATACAGGAAATCTCATCGTTTACATTTTTGCTAAGATAAAAAAAGTATTCAAAACAGCGATAAAAAAAATGGTTCGTAACCATTTGTACAACTGATATTTAATTAATTTAATGCAAAAAAAATAATAAAATATTGCAAAATTAAAAAGGAATACTAACTTTGTATGATTATGTAATGAATAAGATATATAATGAGTGCAATTGCAGAAATTATTGATACTCTTGAAAGTAAGATTGAAAAACTTTTCACAAAAATGAAAGGTTTGGAGAAAAATAATCAAGATTTGAAAAACGAATTAACAAAAACTGCATCCATAATACAAACTCAGTCACAAGAGATTGAAGCGCTAAAAACGCAGTATGAAACACTCAAAGTAGCAAATACATTACTAGGCAGTGACGATAATAAAAGAGATACGAAGCTTAAAATAAATTCATTAATTCGCGAAATTGATTACTGTATAGCACAGCTATCAGATTAATAAAAGATATGGACGAAAAGCTTAAAATTAAAATATCAATCGCAGACAGAGTTTACCCGTTAACGGTTGATTTCTCTCAGGAAGAAGGCCTTAGAAGCGCTTCTAAAAAAATTGATACGATGATCAAGCAATTTGAAGAAAATTATGCTGTTCGTGACAAGCAAGATGTATTAGCCATGTGTGCTTTACAATTTGCCTCACAAACGGAACAAAAACAAATTGATAATGCGATAGATGGAGAAGCAACCATCGAAAGAATTAAAAAAATCAATGCGATTTTAGATCAATATCTCGACAAATAAACGTTCTTTACAAAAACTAAGATACTGCCTACATTAGTTCATATTTGGTAAACTCAACACTAACAATTTAGAATGAGCAAATCATCGTTACTATAGCAAGCCAATTCAGTTTGGAAGCTTGAACAACGAGTTAGCTCAAAACTTGTCTTTTCGAGTTTATACAAGCAATCTAATGTAGGCTTTTTTATATATAAATTTTAACAAACATGGACAACATATTAACGATTATTATTTCAGGAATTATAGGTATTGCGGGAGGTTTTGGGATCGCCAAATTGATTGAAAAAAGCAATATTTCAAACTTAATTAAAAACGCAAAAAAAGAAGCAGCATCCATATTAAAAGATGCAAATCTGGAAGCTGAAAACATAAAAAAAGATAAAATTCTTCAAGCAAAAGAAAAGTTTATTGAATTAAAATCAGAGCACGAACAGGTCATTTTATCTCGTGATAAAAAAGTTGCAGAAATAGAAAAAAGAGTTCGTGACAAAGAATCTCAAGTTTCTAATGAATTATCAAAAGCTAAAAAAGTAAATGATGATTTCGAATCTAAAACTTTAGAATACACCACTAAAATTGAAAACCTAGATAAGAAACAATCTGAAGTTGACAAATTGCATAAAAGTCAATTGCAACAATTAGAAGTTATCTCCGGTTTATCTGCTGAAGAAGCTAAAGATCAATTAGTAGAAGGATTGAAAGCGGAAGCAAAAAGCAAAGCAATGTCTCATATTCAAGATACTATTGAAGAGGCAAAATTGACTGCACAACAAGAAGCTAAAAAAATCATCATCAATACCATTCAAAGAGTTGGTACAGAAGAAGCAGTAGAAAACTGTGTTTCGGTATTTAACATTGAATCTGACGACGTAAAAGGTAGAATCATTGGTCGTGAAGGTAGAAATATCCGTGCACTGGAAGCTGCGACTGGAGTAGAAATCATTGTAGATGATACACCAGAAGCGATTATCCTTTCTTGTTTTGATCCTGTACGTAGAGAAATTGCACGTTTGGCTTTACATAAATTAGTAACTGACGGAAGAATTCACCCTGCTCGTATTGAAGAAGTAGTTGCAAAAACTGCTAAACAAATTGACGATGAAATTATAGAAGTTGGTAAACGTACCGTTATCGATTTAGGAATTCACGGCTTACATCCTGAATTGATTAAAGTGGTAGGACGTATGAAATACCGTTCTTCTTACGGACAGAATTTATTACAACACTCCCGAGAAGTTTCTAAACTTTGTGGAATCATGGCAGCTGAACTTGGTCTAAACGTAAAACTGGCTAAAAGAGCTGGTTTATTACACGATATTGGTAAAGTACCAGATGCCGAAAGTGATTTACCACACGCATTATTAGGAATGCAATGGGCGGAGAAATATGGTGAAAAAGAAGAGGTTTGTAACGCTATTGGAGCACACCACGATGAGATAGAAATGAAATCATTATTATCGCCAATTATTCAGGTTTGTGATGCAATCTCAGGCGCAAGACCAGGAGCGAGAAGACAAGTATTGGATTCTTATATTCAACGTCTAAAAGATCTTGAAGAAGTAGCTTACGGATTCAGCGGTGTAAAAAACGCTTATGCAATTCAAGCTGGTAGAGAACTTCGAGTAATTGTGGAAAGCGAAAAAGTTTCTGATGAAAACGCGGCTAACTTATCTTTTGATATCTCTCAAAAAATCCAAACAGAGATGACGTATCCTGGACAAGTTAAAGTAACTGTAATTCGTGAAACAAGAGCCGTGAATATTGCCAAATAATTTATTTAAATTTACATATAAAAAAACTTCTCATCGCTGAGAAGTTTTTTTTTGCATGCTATTTAATTACTTTAAAAGACACTTTGTTATCTATCGAAACCAATTAACTAATCATTCAAACTGTCGTGAAAAACGATTTTAAAAGTAGTTCCTACTCCTACTTCACTTTCAACCGAAACAGTCCCTTTCATCGATTCTATTTGATTCTTCGTGATATGCAATCCTAATCCCCTAGCTTCTTCATGCTTGTGAAATGTTTTGTACATACCAAAAAGAGAATCTCCATATTTCTTCAAATCGATGCCTAATCCATTATCTGAAATCGATAAGGTCTTTTTACCATTTTCCAATGAGAACGAGTATTTTATCTCCACTGGTTTATTAGAATTCGAATATTTTATGGCATTTGTTGTAAAATTCAACAAAACACTTTCTAAGTAAGCCGGATTAAAATCGACAAAAACACCTTCAGGAATCTCATTTATGATGGTAACTTGATTGTAATTTTTTAAATTTTTGATTAAATCTAAAGTCTTATTTAAATAAAAATTCAAGTCTAATGATTTAATCGGAATGTTCGAATTACTTTGTATTAGCACCAATTGAGTCAAATTAGCAATTGTTTCGTTTAAATCATTCGAAACAGTGCGCAAATGAGCCAACATTTCTTTGTTACTCTCTAAATTATCATCCTCATCTATAATGTCTAATAGTGATTTAATATTTCCTGCTTGTGTATTTAAATTATGGGATACAATATGTGAAAAATTCAATAGTCGGCTATTTTGCTGACTAAACAATTCCATTGTTCGCACTAATTCTAGCTCTTTTTCTTTTTGCGAAGAAATATCAGTATGCGTGCCAATAACTCGTAATGGCTTCCCATCTTCATCACGCTCAATTACTTTTCCTCTGTCTAAAATCCATTTGTATTTCCCGCTGGAGGTTAAAACACGGTGGTAATTTTCATAAAAAGGTATTTTATTATCAAAATGATCATGGATTTCAGAGTAATATTTTTCTAAATCATCCGGATGCACAATTTCGTCCCAACGTTCCGGATTATCAAAAATATCCAAAGACTCTTGCTCCAGGATTTTCATCGATTGTGAGGAATAAAAAACTTTATTGGTCGTTAAATCCCAATCCCATACTCCTGCTGTAGAAGCTTCAAGAGCAAATTTAAATCGTTCTTCAGAAATTTTAAGCTTGATTTCCTGTTCTTTTAAGTCCGTTACATCTGAAATTCTTCCATAAAAAGCAATATTCCCATCAGGATATAATTCTGGTTTTGATGAAACTTTAAGCCATCTCAATCCCTTTTCAGGTAATAAAACCCGAAACTCAAAATCCCATCTTGTAATATTCCTTTTTGCATTTACCAATGACTGAAAAAAAGACAATCGGTCAGCTTCAAATATTCTATTATAGATTACGTATTTGTCACTGTCAACAAAATGATTTGAAGACAGCTCAAAAAAATCGTTTACCGATTTACTCACTAAAGGAAACAAATAGGTATTGTCAGGAGCAATCACAAATTCAAAAATTAAATCTGGAATCTCATTAAATAATTTACTGTAAAAATCATTTACCTCTTGGCAATTTCCGTTTTGGGGAAAATCAAAAACCATATTCTTTTATAACATTTAATAGGTGAACAATTTAGATTATATTTTTTATTTAACAGGCAAATTAACAATAAAATCCCACCAATTTGATGAGATTATAAACTGAATTTTCAGAAATTTAATTTTAGGCTTAATCCGTAAACCTTTTCTTTCTTAAACAATTCTAAATTTTAAATTATTAACAAAATGTTATTTTCTAGGATGAAATGAATTTAGAACTTGTGTCAGAAACGTTCTGTCAAGATGTACATATATTTCTGTAGTTGTTATCGATTCATGCCCAAGCATCAATTGTATAGAGCGCAAATCAGCCCCGTTTTCTAAAAGATGAGTAGCAAAAGAATGTCGTAAAGTATGCGGACTTATCGTTTTATTCAAATCTATTTTGACCGCTAAGTTTTTAATGATAGTAAAAATCATAGCCCTTGTTAACTGTTTCCCTCTTCTGTTTAAAAAGAGCGTATCCTCAAAACCTTTTTGAATAGTGATATGAGTTCTAATGGTATTCCTGTAAATTTGAATGTACTTCTGCGTCAAATCACTTATGGGCACAAAACGCTGTTTATTTCCTTTACCCGTTATTTTAACAAAACCTTCCTCAAAAAATAAATCCGAAATTTTCAAAGAAACTAATTCGGAAACCCGCAATCCACATCCATAAAGTGTTTCGAGCATGGCGCGATTGCGTTCGCCTTCGTTAGTGGTTAAGTCAATCGCAAAAATAAGACTATCAATCTCATCTACGGATAAAGTGTCCGGGAGTTTCCTGCCAGTTTTAGGAGTTTCAATAAGTTCTAATGGATTATCTACCCGATAATCTTCAAATATCAAATAACTAAAAAAACTTTTAAGACCCGATATGATTCTGGCTTGTGAACGTGGATTGACTTCCTTAGCAACACTATAAATAAATTGCTGAACCGTTTCTTCTCCAATTTTAATCGGTGAAACAACAATTTCATTTTTAGTCAAAAAAAGACACAACCGTTCAATATCGAAAGAATAATTATCTATAGTATTCTTAGACAAACCGCGTTCGATTTTCAAGTATGACTGATAGCTTTTGATACAGGAAATCCAATTCATAGTTACAAAGTAAAGCTTTTTTGAGCATAAAAAAAGCCTCCCAAATTGAGAGGCTTAAAATTATATATTTTTTAAAATATTAAAATTTGTATCCTAATGAAATTGACAACACACTGTTATTCAGTTTAGAGTCATCACCAGATTCTGTTTTTGCGTTATTAGATAAACCTAAATTATATCTTAAGCCAGCTGAGATATTATCTGTAAAGTCATATCCTGCACCAAAATTAAGTCCAAAATCTACCGATTCGAAACTATCTTTAACATCTTCTTCTCCCTCATTTCCATTTACCTCAGCTACTGTTTTTGCAGCTACTAAAAACCCAACTTGTGGTCCGATTTCTAGATTAAATTTTTCAGCAGCATAATATTTTAACATCAAAGGCACATTTATATAAGACAAATTAATCTTGGCTTCAGCTAAATAAACAGCATTATCAAATTCAAATTCAAACTCATCAATTTTTGTTCCTTGCATCGAATACAAAGCTTCTGGTTGAAATGTAAGTTTATCTGATAATTTAACCGCTACAAAAGCTCCAACATTAAATCCTGGCTTTAATTTTAGATCCAGACCATCAGTATCACCCGTAAATGTAGAAAGATTTAATCCTCCTTTAAGCCCAAATTTTGCTTCTTGTGCATTTGCGAATCCAAATACAAATACTGCTACTGCAGTTAAAATAATTTTTTTCATTTGATTGTTTTTTTCAACAAACATAAGAAAAACCTCAGAATAAGTACTTTTTTTCTATAATAAAAAGTAAAAACTCATTGTAAGTTTATTTTGAGATATTTAATCAATTTTAATTAAATATATGAATTTCAATAATTTAATATCACTTCTCTCACGGAATTTAGTGAGTTTATTTTTTAAAACAATCCAATTAAATTTAACAATATAAAACTTATAAAAAAAATAGATAGAAAGTTCATTTGAAGAAAATATCGATTTAATTACATAAAAAAACCTCCCAAATTGGGAGGTTTAGAATATAACTTTTTTAAAATATTAAAATTTGTAACCTACTGAAATTTGAAAAACAGAATTTTTAGATTCATCTTCTCCGGGGAAAATTTCATCTTGCAAACGTGTCAAGCCTAAACTATAACGCACACCAATCATAAAGTTTGGCGTAATATCATATCCTGCACCAAAATTCAAACTTACATCGGTTGATTTAAGCTCGTCCTTAACGTCCTCAGATTCTCCACCGGATTTAGCCTTGGCTGATACTAAAAATCCTATTTGAGGACCTAATTCAAGACTAAAAGCATCCGCTACATAATATTTAGCCATAACAGGAATAGTAATGTAATCTAATTTCAAATCTCCACTTATCCCCTCAAACTCTAATTCCGTTCCTTGCGCAGAGTACAAAACTTCAGGTTGAATCGCGAATTTATTACTAATCATAAATTCTCCAAAAAAACCAACATGAAATCCTACTAAAGATTTAGTATTTACTCCATCTACATCAGCATTAGTAATTGTGGAGATATTCAAACCTCCTTTAACCCCAAATGCCATATCTGCTTTTTCTTGAGCATTCACAAAACCAAAAGTGAACACCATAACTACCATTAAAATAATTTTTTTCATGATTCATCATTTAAAATTAATACTACCAAAGTTAAAAAAATCAAATAGGAGAAGGCTTATTTGAAAGAAAAACTCGTTGAGTATCAAATAAATCAGATTAAAAACAGTAAAAAATATATTTTATAACTATCTGACTGTCATTATTTTATATTTTTAATAAATTTAAAAACATAAAAAACAAGTAAAAACAGAGCACTTAAAATTGCTTTTGTAATTTATTGGACTAATTTTTGCAAGAATTGGTTTTAAGAAAAATTAGACAATAATACTTAAACAAAATAGTTTTAAGTAAAAGTCCCAATTCAATTATTAATATAAAAAACAAATTATGAAGAGAATAATTTTAGTAGCAGTAGTACTTCTTGCCGCGTCTGTAGACATGCAAGCTCAATTGGTCAAGTTTGGAATTAAAGCTGGTTTAAACTATGCCAATCAAACTGGAAGCGAAGTGACAATCAATTCGACAAATTACAATTCAACAGATGCTATCACCAGTTATCATGCTGGACTAGTAGCCGAGATTAAGTTAACCGATGGTTTTTCAGTTCAGCCTGAATTATTGTACTCTACTCAAGGTGCAACCTATAAGAATGCTGCTGAAGAATTCAAAAATGAATTAGGTTACCTGTCTATTCCTGTTTTAGCAAAATTTCATTTGAATAAAACAGTCAGTCTTGATCTTGGACCACAAGCATCCTTTTTATTGAGCGAAAGAAATGATTTTGATATAGAAAACGCAGAAACTTTTGAGTTTGGTGTAGCAGGAGGATTAGGATTTAATATCACTAAAAACTTCTTTTTACAAGGTCGTTATGTACTAGGATTAACTGAAGCGTCAAAAGAGGCTGAAGTTAAAAACTCTGTGGTACAAATATCAGCTGGATTTACGTTCTAATTCCAATAAAAAAATTAAATTTATCAAAACCGTTCTTTAAATTAGAACGGTTTTTTTATTTTTACCAAAACTGGAATTATGAAAATTAGTATCATCAACGGACCAAATCTCAATCTTTTAGGAAAACGCGAACCAGAAGTTTATGGCAGCTTAACTTTTGAAGAATATTTTACGACTTTACAAATAAAATTTCCAACAATAGAATTCTCTTATTTTCAAAGTAATATTGAAGGAGAATTAATTGATAAAATTCAGGAATTTGGTTTCACCTACGATGGTATTATTCTAAATGCTGGCGCTTATACCCACACTTCCATTGGCATTGGTGACGCCATTAAAGCTATCACAACTCCAGTTGTTGAAGTCCATATTTCGAATACATTTTCACGTGAAAGTTTCAGACATCAGTCCTACATTTCTGGAAATGCAAAAGGAGTAATCTTAGGTTTTGGTTTAAAAAGTTATGAATTGGCTATCCAATCTTTCGTGTAAGTCACATTTTAGAATAAAAATATTCTTATAAATGTTTAACAAATAATTAATAGCCTCTTTTTAAACTTCTTATATTTTTGTGAAAGAAAAAACTTTCATGAGAAAATACTACCTACTTCTAATTTCATTGGTATCGCTTACCAACCATGCACAAATAAAAGGAACTGTTTCTGACGAAAAAGGGAATCCCCTACCTTTTGTGACTATTTTTCAAGAAGAAACCTATAATGGGACTACCTCAAATGAAGTAGGAAAATATGAACTCAACTTGAAGAAAGCGGAAAAGCAAACAGTAGTATTTCAATTTTTAGGTTTTAAAACGCAAAGAATAACAATTCAGACGGATAAATTACCCTATTCATTTGACGTTAAGATGATTGAAGAAAGTTATTCTTTGAACGAAGTGGTAATCAACACTAAAATAAATCCTGCAATTGCTATCATAAAAAATGCGATTGCCAGTAAAAAAGAAAATACTGAAAAAACAGCACTTTTCAATGCTGATTTTTACTCCAGAGGAATTTTCAAACTAAAAAATGCCCCTAAAAAAATATTTGGTCAAAAAATTGGCGATCTGAATGGTTCTTTGGATTCTACAGGAACGGGAATTATTTCATTGTCTGAAACTTTTTCTAAAATTACTTTTGAGAAACCCAATAATTTAAGAGAAGTCGTAACTGCCTCCAAAGTAAGCGGAAGAGATAACGGCTACAGTTACAATACGGCCAGATCTTCGTTTTATGACTTCTATGACAATACGATTGACTTTGGGGTTAATATGATTTCTCCAATCGCAAATAATGCCTTCAATTATTATAAATATAAACTGGAGAGCACTTTTTATGATGACAATAATCAAATGATTAATAAAATAAAAGTTACTGCAAAACGTGACAGCGAACCTGTTTTTGAAGGTTACATTTATATTGTTGAAGATTCTTGGGCGATATATGCCGTTGACTTGGATATTAAAGGTTACCGAATGAAAGAAGAATTTGTAGATGTAATGACCTTAAAACAAAACTTCAGTTACAACAAAAGCAACAAAATATGGGCAAAAAATACCCAAAGTCTCGATATTACAGCCGGAGCCTTTGGAATAAAATTCGATGGGAAATATACCTATGTCTACAGTAATTATGAATTTGTAAACTCATTTGCTAAAAAAACGTTTACAAATCAAATTACAAGTGTCGAAATAAATTCAAATAAAAAAGATTCTATTTTTTGGAATAGCAACAGACCCATTCCTTTATCAATTGAAGAGAGTAATGATTATATTCGAAAAGACAGTATTTATAAGGTTCGAAATTCTAAAAAATATTTAGATTCTATTGATGCAAAAGGGAATAAATTCAAACTGCTGAAAATCTTAACGGGTTATACTTATAGAAACAGTTCAGAGAAAAATTCCTTTAGTTATGAAGGATTGCTAAATCTGGGTTCTCTAAGTTTCAATACTGTACAAGGATATAATTTTGATTCTGGATTTAGATACACCAACTGGAAAAATCAGGAAAATAAAGGGATGTACACTTCCATCAGTACAAAACTCAATTATGGTTTTGCTGAAGATCGTTTGCGTATAACAGGACAATTTATCCATCGGTTCAACAACCAGAATTATGCCACTTTATACTTAACCGGAGGAAATACAGTGAAACAATTTAATGCAGAACAACCCATTAGTGCTACTATAAATTCGATAAGTTCATTAGCATTTAAGAACAATTTCATGAAGTTGTATAATCTGGAATCGGCAGCAATTGGGTACAGCCAGGATATTGCAAATGGAGTGAACCTAAATGGAAAAATAGAATACCAACAACGCAAACCATTATTCAACAACACTGATTTCTCATTTTTTAACAAGGACGATTTATATACTTCGAATAATCCTTTGGCTCCGGGTGATTTCACAACTCCAGCTTTTGAAAAACATCATTTGATGAAAGCGAATCTAAATGCAAGAATAAATTTTGGAAATAAATATTCTTCCCGTCCAGACGGAAAATATAATATTAGAAATGAAAAATATCCTACACTATTTTTAGGGTATGAAAAAGGCTTTGCTGCCAATGAAAAAAAATATGAATTTGACCATGTAAATGCACGATTAACTTATGATTTAAAATTAGAAAATAAAGGAACTCTAGGAATGAATTTAAAAGCCGGGAAATTCCTGAATGCAGAAAATATCTCCTTTGTAGATTACAAACATTTCAATGGAAATCAAACACACATAGGCCAGACAGAACGCTACTTGAATGTTTTTAACTTATTGCCTTATTATTCTAACAGTACAAATGACCGTTATTTTGAAGCACATGCAGAATACAATGACGAAGGATATTTTATGAATAAAATTCCGTTGTTGAATAAATTAAAATCAACATTAATTCTGGGTGCTCATACACTTTCTACACCAAATATTAAGCCTTACACTGAGTTCACGGTAGGTTTAAATAATTTAGGATTTGGAAAATTTAAGATGCTAAGAGTTGACTATGTACGTTCCTACCAAAATGGATTTCAAGGTGACGGAGTAGTTTTTGGACTTAAATTTTTAAATATTTTAGAGTAAAACTTCCACAAGAAAAAAAGACACAAGAAGATTATTTCTTGTGCCTTTTTTTTGTCTTATAAATTTCAAAATGAATTAAATTATAAAATTAATTCGGTTCTACATGAATTAAAACATGACCTAATTCCGGAATTTCCTCCCGCAACGTATCTTTCAGTTTATGTGCTAAGTCATGCCCTTCTTTTACCGTAATATTCGAATCTACAATTGCATGCAAATCTACGTGATATTGCATTCCTGCTTTTCTAATAAAACACTTTTCGGTATCTATTATTCCGTCTACTTGAAGTGAAACTATTCTAATTTGCTCAATCAAATCATCGTATAAATGTTCATCCATGATTTCGCCCAAAGCAGGTCTAAAAATAAGATAACTGTTATAAAGAATAAATCCTGAAGCAAAAAGTGCTGCCCAATCATCGGCTGATTCGTATCCATTTCCTAAAATCAAAGCAATTGAAATCCCAAGAAATGCCGCTACCGATGTTATTGCATCGCTACGATGGTGCCAAGCATCAGCTCTTAATGAGGAACTATTTGTTTGAATACTTCTTTTCATCACTACTCGAAAGGAATACTCTTTCCAAATAATTATTGCTCCAAGAACGATTAATGTCCATGGTTTTGGCAATTCATGTGGCGTACCAATATTGATGATACTTTCATAAGCGATGATGGTAGCTGAAGTGATTAAGAAACCAACAACTAAAAAAGTGATTAAAGGCTCTGCCCTTCCATGTCCGTAAGGATGATTTTTATCTGCAGGTTTATTCGAATATTTTATTCCAAATAAAACTAAAAATGAAGCAAAAATATCCGTGGTAGATTCAATTGCGTCCGCTATTAAAGCATACGAATTTCCAAAAAAACCTGCCAGCCCTTTAATAATGGCCAAAGATGTATTTCCAATAATACTAAAATAAGTGGCCTTTATCGCTGTTTGTTCCGTTGACATGCTCTTTTTCTAAAGATGAATTAAAATTAAAAACGTTTAAGTAAACCGTATTGAATGGTTAGATTCAAATCCTATTTGGTTTACTTAAACGATATTTTGTAATTATTTATTTGATTTATGCACGTACAATATTAGCTCCAATAGCTCTCAATCGTTCGTCAATGCGCTCGTACCCTCTGTCAATTTGTTCAATATTCTGAATGGTACTCGTTCCTTTTGCTGAAAGCGCTGCAATTAACAATGAGATTCCCGCACGAATATCTGGTGAAGACATTGTGGTGGCTTTCAATTGTGATTTGAAATCGTGCCCCATAACAACGGCACGATGTGGATCACACAACATAATTTTAGCCCCCATATCGATTAATTTATCCACAAAGAACAATCTGCTTTCAAACATTTTTTGATGAATCAATACATCACCTCTCGCTTGAGTCGCAACTACAAGAACAATACTCAATAAATCCGGAGTAAATCCAGGCCAAGGAGCATCTGCAATTGTTAAAATAGAACCATCAATATCTGTTTTTACTTCATATCCATCTACGTGAGCAGGAATGTAAATATCATCTCCTTTACGCTCCAGGGTAATTCCAAGTTTTCTAAAAGTATTAGGAATTACTCCTAAATTATCCCAACTTACATCTTTTATCGTGATTTCTGATTTTGTCATTGCAGCAAGACCAATCCAACTTCCTATTTCAATCATATCAGGAAGAATTCTATGCTCACAACCACCTAAACTTTCAACACCTTCAATAGTCAATAAGTTAGACCCAACGCCTGTAATTTTAGCTCCCATGGAGTTTAACATCTTACACAATTGTTGTAAATAAGGTTCACAAGCAGCATTATAAACTGTTGTTTTTCCTTTGGCCAAAACGGCAGCCATAACAATATTTGCTGTTCCGGTAACTGAAGCTTCGTCCAATAACATATCGGCACCTTTCAATCCTTTAGGCGCTTCTACACCATAAAAATGATCTTCTCTATTGTAACGGAATTTTGCTCCAAGATTTATAAATCCTTCAAAGTGAGTATCTAATCTTCTACGTCCAATTTTATCACCACCTGGTTTTGGAATATATCCTTTTCCAAATCTTGCCAAAAGTGGTCCAACAATCATAATCGATCCACGAAGAGAACCGCCTTCTTTCTTGAATGCTTCGGTTTCTAAATACTGAATATTCACTTCATCAGCTTGAAAAGTATACGAGCCAGATCCTGTTTTTTGGATTTTAACTCCTAAGTTTCCTAAAAGTGTAATTAGTTTATTGATGTCAATAATATCAGGAATATTATTAATAATCACTTTTTCAGGGGTTAAAAGAACAGCACATAAAATTTGTAATGCTTCATTTTTGGCTCCTTGTGGCGTGATTTCTCCTTTAAGACTAATGCCGCCTTCTATTTTAAAAATTCCCATATTTTTTTACAATTATGAATTATGAATGAATAAACTATGAATTGATAAACTACGGTTTTTTAAACTCATAACTTATAATTGATACCTTATAACTAAATTTTACAACGGTTTTCTATTTTGATTTTTGTGAATCGGATTTGGTTTTCCAGTTTTTGTATTCTTATTACTTTGAATTTTTGGAGGACCAGCCGGTGAGATTTTATTAGAAACTCGCTTATTGGTTCGCAATAAATCAGTGGTATTAAGAAGCTCTTCGGTACTTTGAAGCAAATTCAATTTACCGCCTGACAATTCATATAAATGTTCGAAAATAACATCATCCTTAACAGTGTCTTTGTTCCAACTCAAATAGGATTTTTTCATGTGATTAGCAATAACTTTCACTAAAGCACTTTTCATTTCACCATCTTCCCATTTATTGGCTACATCAATCATGTATTTTATGTTGTTGCCATAGTATCTGTATTTTGGAAAATTCTGAGGATAACTTAACACATCCGGTTTCAATTGTAATACTTCACGGGATGGAATTGGATATGGAGAATCAGCCACTAATTTAAAATCAGACATAATAAAAATCTGATCCCACAACTTGTGCTGAAAATCAGGAACATCACGCAAATGTGGATTCAAACTTCCCATAACCTGAATAATGTATTTTGCCGCTTTATTGCGTTCTACATCATCTTCAATTTTGGTCGCTTGATCAATTAGTTTTTGCAAATGGCGTCCATATTCTGGAATAATCAAATGCGATCTTTCCGCATTATATTCCAAATGATGCACCACATCGTTCGAGTTTTCTTTAATATATTTTGAATTCATATTCGAATGTATATTTTTTAATCTTACATGCTCTTTTTCGAAGATTTGCAATCATTCGATTGTATATGCATCAAAATTTAGTTTTATATCTAAAGAGAAATAATTCCCTTAATGGTAGAAACTTCTAGGTATTTATCTACTATTTCTTGTGAATCTTTCATGGTTACGTCAACAGATATACTGGTAAACTTACCCGTCTTAGATTTTGTCGTTTTTATGACCGCTCCCATACAATCAAAAGCCAGTTGAACACGTTCGATATTGTCCTCTTCAGTTGGCACAATAAACTTAAACAAGTATTCTGCAGGCCATGTATTGCTCATGTCCAACTCTACTTTTAATCTATCATAAAATTCTTGAGTGTTCTTATCCATTTTTCATTTAAAAATAAAGGCAAATATACTGTTTCAAACGTAAATTATGAATTTTGAATTATGATTTTTTACCTAATATTATTTTAACCGCAATCATTTTTTCAAATCCCAATAAGTTTAAGTAAATTTGCCCCTTATTTTTTAAAGGTGCAGAAAGAAATCATAGTTATCATTGGCGGTCCAGGAACAGGTAAAACAACTATCATCGATGGATTGATAGCCAAAGGACATTGTTGTTATCCCGAAATTTCACGGGAAGTAACTTTGGAAGCAAAAAAACAAGGAATTGAGCAATTATTCCTCGAAAAACCACTCTTATTCAGTGAATTACTCCTTGAAGGAAGAAAAAAACAATTTCATAATGCTTCCAAAGAGCCACATGAAATCGTTTTTATTGACCGAGGAATTCCAGATGTTTTGGCTTACATGCATTACATTGGCGATAGCTATCCTGCGTCTTTTGACATCGCTTGTCGCGAACATACGTACTCAAAAATCTTCATTCTTCCGCCTTGGGAAGAAATTTACATTAGCGATCATGAACGTTATGAAAACTTCGAACAAGCTAAACTTATTTATAATCACCTTACTGAAACATATCAAAGTTACGGTTACGAACTCATAGAAGTTCCTAAAAATACTCTGGATAACAGAATTCTTTTTATCTTAGATGAAATTTCTAAATAATTTTCGAGTTTAGAAGTTACAATTTGGGATTTTTTCTACGAATTGAAATCTGTAATCTATGCAAGAAGCGTTAGCTATTCTTCAAAAATATTGGAAACACGACAAATTCAGGTCGCTGCAAAAGGAAATTATTGATTCCGTTTTAAGTGGTCAAGACACCTTTGCATTGATGCCAACCGGAGGAGGAAAATCTATATGTTTCCAGATTCCGGCAATGATGAACGAGGGAATTTGCCTGGTAATTTCGCCATTAGTAGCGCTGATGAAAGATCAAGTTGCTAATTTGCAAAAGCGAAATATCAAAGCCATTGCATTAACTGGTGGCATCAGATCCGAAGAAATGATTGATTTGCTGGACAATTGCCAATTCGGTAATTATAAATTCCTCTATTTATCCCCGGAACGCTTACAGTCCGATTGGATTTTGGACCGAATAAAAAGCCTTCCCATAAACTTAATTACCATTGATGAAGCGCATTGCGTATCACAATGGGGACATGATTTCCGACCTGCTTATTTGAAGATTTCGGCATTAAAAAAACATTTCCCAAAAGTACCTTTCCTTGCATTAACGGCTACTGCAACTCCAAAAGTCAAAGAAGATATCATCACTGAACTTGGATTGCATGATGTACACGTTTTTGAGAAATCATTTGCAAGAGAAAATATTGCCTACATGGTTTTTGAAGTAGAAGACAAACTTTTCAGAATAGAACAAATCCTGAAGAAAAATCCAGAATCATCTATCATTTATGTTCGAAACAGAAAATCGTGTCTGGACATTTCGGCACAACTGAATTCGTTAGGATTTAAAGCAACGTATTATCACGGCGGACTTTCGTCCAAAGAAAAAGATAAAAACATGCAATCATGGATGAATGAAGACGTTCAGGTTATTGTGGCCACCAACGCCTTCGGGATGGGAATTGACAAAGCCAATGTAAAAACCGTAATCCACATTCAATTACCCGAAAATTTAGAAAATTATTACCAAGAAGCGGGACGCGCCGGAAGAAATGGAGAAAAAGCCTATGCCGTTTTACTAACAAGCCCTTCGGATATAATTCAGGCTGAAAACCAATTTATAAATATTCTTCCAGATAAAAAGTTCTTGAATCTCATGTATGTCAAACTCTGCAATTATTTTCAGATAGCTTACGGAGAAGGAATCAACGAGCAGTTTACATTCAATTTGAATCATTTTTGTTTAAAATATGAATTCCCCACATTGAAAACATACAATGCAATGCAATTTCTGGACAGACAAGGAATTATCAATTTGTCTCAAGAGTTTTCTGAAAAAATTACATTACAATTTCTTATTCCTTCCAAAGAAGTGATTCGGTATATGAGTTTGAATCCGAATGACGAAGAAATTATTTTGGCAATATTGCGAACCTATCCCGGGATTTATGAAATGCAAACCGCTTTCAACTTACAATTGATTGCCAAAAAATCAAATCATAAGGAAGCTGAAATACAAGCGGTCTTAAATAAATTGAAAGGAAAAGAAATTATTGAGTACCATTCGAAAAATAATGATTCCACATTAATTTTTAATGAAGTTAGGGAAGATGAAAGAACTATCAGCCGGGTTTCAAAATATTTAGAAAATCAAAATCAACTAAAGAAAGAACAACTTCAATCCGTTCTGAATTATATTACCGAAAAAAAGGTTTGTAAGAACAAGCTAATCTTGAATTATTTTGGAGAAAAAACGGATGTTGATTGTGGAATTTGTTCCTTTTGCATTACCAAGAAAAACAAGAAAAAAGACAACACGTCACTTTCTGCAGCAATCATAGCTTTATTACAGTCCGAAGATTTAAATTCGAGAGACATACAAAACAGAACTAAAAATAACCCTGACGAAGTTATCTTTGCACTTCAGAATTTATTAGAAAATAACACAATTTTGGTTAAACCAAATAATAAATATACTTTAAAATCATAATGGAAAAATTACGAATTGTTTTTATGGGAACGCCCGAATTTGCAGTGGGAATATTAGATACCATACTCAAAAACAACTACGAAGTTGTGGGTGTCATAACTGCCGCAGACAAACCTGCCGGTCGTGGACAAAAATTAAAATATTCAGCAGTAAAAGAATATGCGCTGGCTAATAATCTTATTTTATTACAGCCAGTAAATCTTAAAGACGAAACTTTTTTATCGGAATTGAAATCGTTGAATGCTAATTTACAAATCGTAGTTGCCTTTAGAATGTTACCAAAAGTAGTTTGGGAAATGCCAGCGTTAGGCACTTTCAATCTTCATGCCTCACTCCTACCGAATTATCGCGGAGCAGCGCCAATAAACTGGGCAATAATAAATGGAGAGACAAAAACGGGTGTGACTACTTTTTTTATTGATGACAAAATTGATACCGGTGCAATGATTTTAAGTGCCGAAACACCTATCAATGAAACCGAAAATGCAGGTCAATTGCATGACCGATTAATGGATCTTGGAAGCAAGACTGTTATTGATACTTTGGAGATGATTGAAAAAGGCAATGTATCCACAATTATTCAAAAAGACACTGCCGATATTAAAACGGCTTACAAACTTAATAAAGAGAATTGCAAAATTGACTGGACAAAACCAGCTTTAGAAATCAACAATTTAATTCGAGGTTTGAGTCCATATCCAGCAGCTTGGTGTTTCATTCAGGACAAAAATGAAGAATGGAATGTAAAAATATACGAAGCTAAAATTGTTTTAGAAGATCATAATTACAGCATTGGAAGTTTGATTTGTACCAAAAAAGAAATGAAGATTGCGGTAGAAAATGGATTTATTCAAGTGCTAAGTTTGCAGTTTCCAGGCAAAAAGAAGATGAATACGGCAGAATTACTTAATGGAATTGCATTTTCAGCTGAAGCAAAGGCTCATTAACATCAATAAAAACGGGCGTTTAATTGGTTTTAGTAAGAAATAACTTTCCAATTATTAACAAAAGAAATAAGTTATTAACAAAATAAACTAAAATCAAGCAAAACACTTGCAAGGAACGTATTTCCTACTAAATTTGTGTATTAACAATTTTTTTAACCAACAATTAATAACTAATTATTATGAACAAATCAGAATTAATCGATGCTATCGCTGCTGATGCAGGAATTACTAAAGCTGCAGCAAAATTGGCTTTAGAGTCGTTTTTAGGTAATGTAGGCGGAACTTTGAAAAAAGGTGGAAGAGTATCTTTAGTAGGTTTCGGATCATGGTCTGTTTCTGCTAGAGCTGCAAGAGACGGTAGAAATCCTCAAACAGGAAAAACTATTCAAATCGCTGCTAAAAATGTAGTAAAATTTAAAGCAGGTGCAGAATTAGAAGGTGCGGTAAACTAATTTTAGTTCCCCCAATATAATCAAAACCTTCCATCTGGAAGGTTTTTTTATGCGTTTCAACGATTTTATTTTGCATTATTATAATAAAAAACTTAAATTTAATAAAAAAACACATTCCGATGATTACAGATAAACTAAAGAAAGGATATTTGCTTATAGCAGAGCCTACGATAATTGGGGATCTATCATTCAACAGATCGGTGATTTTATTAGCTGATTACAACGAAGAAGGATCAGTTGGTTTTATAATTAACAAACCCTTGAAATATACTATACATGATTTAATTCCGGATATAGACGCGCGATTTAAGATTTATAATGGCGGTCCGGTAGAACAAGACAACCTCTATTTTATACATAACATTCCAGAATTGATTCCCAATAGCATCGAAATCTCTAATGGAATATACTGGGGAGGTGATTTTGAATCGACAAAGGAATTAATCAACAAAGGAGCCATTAACAACGATAACATCCGATTCTTTCTAGGTTATACAGGTTGGAATGAAAACCAACTAGAAAATGAAATGGAAAGTCATTCCTGGATTATTACCGCGAATAGCTACGAGAATAAAATAATTGGAAAATCAGCTACTCATTTCTGGAAAGAGCAAATCATGGAATTGGGAGGAGAATATATTATCTGGTCCAATACCCCTGAAAATCCATACTTAAATTAAATTGTACTGATCATTTCATTAAGTTTCGCTAACAATTCAACAGATACATTCGTACTGAATGCTTTTTTTCGGTATTGTGTTATCGGTTGAATTCCTTTTATGACATTTGTAATAAATAATTCATCTGCTTTTTGAAGGTCAAATGGTGAGATTACTTCCTCTACAACTTCTAAATTTCCTAGTTTTTTAGCCAAACTTAGAATTTGTTTTCTCATAACACCATTTAAGCATCCTTCAGAAACCGGAGGTGTAACTAATTTGCTACCCAATAGCATGAAGATATTACCCTGTAAAGCTTCTACAACATTTTTACTATCGTTCAACAGCAAACAATTATCTAGACCATTTTCATTTGCAAAAATGCTTCCTGTTATGTTTATAATTTTATTGGTTGTTTTAATAGACGAAAGCAATTGTTTTGTAATGTAAAAATCCTTGTATAAATCAACTTCATATTGCTTTTTTTCAATTGAATACAACGTATTTTCAAGCGCTATTGAATGAATAAGAAAAGATACCGAATTATTTTGCGGCAAATAATATCCACCGTCATTTCTATAAACGGTAATTCGAGCACGAGAAGAATTTAGCACTTGATTTTTTGCGACTAAAGAAAGTATTTGTTCTTCAAGGTATTCCATGGTGAAATTCATCGGAATTTCCATCCTAACAACACGCATTGAAGACATTAACCTAAAATAATGATCCTCGAGAAAAAGGATTTTATTGTTTACTATTTTAACCGTTTCAAAAACGGCATCGCCATATAAAAAAGCTCGGTTTTGTGTCAATATATTAGCATCCTCAGATACAATAGTTCCATTAAAATTAATCATAAAAAAAGCCCTAAATTTTATTCAGGGCAAATATAAGTTATAAAATACTATTTTACTATACGGAACCTATTAGATGTTTAAGGTCTGAGATTTGATTTTCCCACAATAATGTAGCCTCGTCAACCTCATCTTTCTCTGCAAAATCGACTACCATCAAAGAAACGTCTTTGGTAAGTTCATCCACTAAAATATGCAACTCAAAAAAGTATTCCGTGTCTTTACTATTCTCATCAACCCATTTGAATTTTACTTTTTCACCTGTTTTCTTTGAAGCAAGTCTAGCTTTCTCTTGGGAATCATTCCAAATGAAGGTAAAAAACTCACCACGAGAATTCACATTATCAGCAAACCATTCAGATAAACCTGACGGAGTCGATATATATTGATACAATAATTGAGGCGAAGAATTTATGGGAAACTCGATTTCGTAACGTACTTTTTGATCCATGAGCTACATTTATTTTTTTCGAAATATATAGAATATAACTCCGAAAAAAAAGCGTTTTTAAAAATATTTTTTTTTATTAAAAATATGCTTGCAAGCATTAATTTTATTTTTATATTTGCACCCGCATTCAGGGATGGTTATCCACCCGGAATCATGGCGAGATAGCTCAGTCGGTTAGAGCGCAGGATTCATAACCCTGAGGTCCCGAGTTCAAATCTCGGTCTCGCTACCAAGGTAATTTTCTTTAAACAAGCGGTTTAGTGTACACTAAACCGCTTTTTTTATGTCTAGTATTTTATTACTTTTACAAAGAGTACACCAAAACGTACACCAAACAGTACACACTTTGACCCCAAAAAAATATTCAGAGCCTAGAATTTATACCGGAGGAGTTGACATTACTTTATGGAATAAACTATCAAAAGAAGAGCAAAACACTGCACTCTCAAAGGATTGGTACATCTATTATAAATTTATTGATGAGACAACTGGCAAACTAAAACGCATGCCAAACATAAAAGGCGGTGCTAATCGTTTTAAAACCAAAAAAGAAAGACTCATTATATTCAATCAATTAAGAGACTCTTTGGAATATCTTTTAGAGAAAGGCTTAAATCCTTATACCGATCCCGATTTAACCTTACTTGAAGACGACAAACCTACTAGCACCACAAAACCTATTATAGTTATTCCACAAACCGCTGTTGAAACCGTAGCTATTATTGAACCTGTCGTCAAAATATCAGACGAACCCGTTTTGTCAATTAAAGAAGCTTTTGAATACGCATTAAAAATCAAGAAAAAATCACTTAATGATGTCTCTTATATAAATTATGAGGGAAGAATCAATCGATTTAAAAAATATTTGGATGAAAACGAACCCATAACATCTATTACAAGAAAAATTACGAATCAATACCTAAATGAGATTTTAGAAAATTCGAGTCCAAGAAACCGCAATAATTCAAGAATTGATTTAAGTTCCTTGTTTGAAGTTTTGACTAACGATGAAATAATCCCAGAAAACTTCATTAAGAAAATAAATATTCTAAAGGCTAAACCGGAACGTAATAAAACTTACACCCCAAAAATGCAAGAGGATATTTATTCCTATCTTGAATCAAATGACCCTATACTATTATTATTCATAAAATTCATTTGTTACAATTTTTTACGTCCTGTTGAGGTTTGCCGTTTAAAAGTGGGTGATATAGATATTATTGACAAAAAACTATATGTAAGAGCTAAGAATAAGGCAATAAAAATTAAAATCATACCTGAAATTCTGCTAAAAGACTTACCCGATTTATCAAAATTAAATAAAGACCATTTTTTATTCACTCCTTATGAAATTGGGGCGGAATGGATCGCCACAGAAAACAATCGAAGAGATAATTTTTCAAAAAAATTTAAAACAGTCGTTAAAGATCATTTCAAATTAGGTGCCGATTATGGCATGTATAGCTTTAGACATACGTTTATCACTAAGTTATATCGAGAACTACGCAAGAGCTACTCCCCTTTTGAAACCAAAAGTAGGCTGATGCTTATAACAGGGCATTCTACTATGACTGCACTAGAACAATATTTAAGAGATATAGACGCTGAATTACCAGAAGACTATTCTCATATGTTAGTATAAAGAAAGATACCTATATTTTTAAAGAATGACTCCTTATTCCCGTTAACGTGATAAAAAATCACGTTAACGGGATTTTATTATCACACTGTTAATGGCTTAAATTATAGGAATAATTATTTAATATCACGTTAAACCACGTTAACGTGACAAAAAAATCACGTCAACGTGATAAAAATTTCACGTTAACGTGATTTGGATAAAAAAGCTCACTTTTTTATACTAAATGACAAATCAATATCACTAAAAGTAGGTATTGTAAAATCATTTGGAACCATGTTTATTTACATTATGACCGTCACAGCAATATATCTTGAACTAAAATAAATAGAGAGAAGGTTTGAATAAGATATTTATTTTCTTCAAATGAGGAAAACCGTAAAGAAAGAATTGTTTTTGGATGTAGGTTTGGAAAAGTTTAAAAGTCAACCAAGCAATTATAATTTGATTATGAAAAAAAAGGTACTGTTATTATTTCTTATTTTAATTTCAAATGTGATTTACAGCCAGTCTTACCTTGGCACAATTACTAAGCAAGTAAATTTTAGAGCAGGATCCAGCAGTTCTGATAAGATAATTAGCTCCTTAAAACCCCAGACACAAATCTTTATTATCTCACTTGAAACAGATAATGACTACTACAATATCATTGATATAAATACTGATAAAGAAGGATATGTGCATAAATCATATGTGAAAGTTGGGAAAATAGTTAATAAAAGTAATGAAAGTGTTTTTTCACCAATCGGTCAATCGTCTAATTATGAATCCGAAGTGAAAATTTTTAATAACACCCGAAAAACGTTAACATTAAAGATGAACACGGAACTATATTATTTCAGTGCATATGAAACTAAAAATATATCCTTAAATCCTGGTGAATATGACTTTAGAGCTTCAGCTCCTGGTGTCATACCCTACATAGGAACTGAAAATCTAAATAGTAATCAAGGGTATTCTTGGCAGTTTTATATTGTTTCCAGATAAATTATTAATTAATAAATCTAAAGATTTGGTTTCTCACTATTTCACACTGGTATTCAAAAAACTGCAATTTATTTTAATAATTGTAGGACGTTTTTTAAAAATTCTTTTTCGTAAGAGTAAAGAAATAGAATTACTCTACCTTAACTACTCCACAGAATATATTTTTGATAATAGCCTAATCATAATAAACTATAGATTTAGAAATGGATTATGGTATCGATTTGGAAAACACAAAACATTAGAAAAAGAAATCAAGATTTTTAATCTTAAAAATTTTGATACTGAATTTGATCTTGTTGTGTATGGCTTTTTTCAAAGGAAAGTCTTCAAACTGAAATTTGAACCGCAACTGACCATAAATACACAACGTTTTAAAACTAGTTTGTCAAATCTTTCATTAGAAATAGTAGAAAAAACTATTCCTGCTCTAATACAACCAAATTTATTCAGTAACATACGAAAACCATCTCTAGTAGCTTCAAAAATTAAAGTAACAAACAAACCAATTATAATTAACAATAATACCTATAACCAAAACGAATTTATATGACACGAGATTACTATCAATTACCAAAATCAAGTTCAGTTATGCGATTTCTATGGAAATGTGCGGGTGGCGACCGTTATCTTTTAGAAAGAGCAACATATTCTGATCAGATTAAATATATGTGTTTAGGCGGAATAGTATTTGCAACGGGAGCTTTGGCAGGAATTGCAGGTGGATATGCTTTCTATACTATTTTCGAGCCAAGAGGTTCTGCTATTGAAAACCCAATTGATATGCAAACTGTTTTTACAGCAATCTTTTTTGGAATTATCTGGGGATTAATGATATTTAATATTGACCGATTTATTGTTACCAGTACTGGGAAAGGTGATGGCACTGAAGCCATAACGATGGGAGAATTAAAAAGTGCTTTACCACGTATCCTAATGGGAATGATTATAGCAATGACCATATCAAAACCGGTTGAAATTAGGATGTTTAAAACTGAAATTGATATTAAACTTCGTGAAAAGCAATTAGAGCAACAAGCTGAATATCAAAAAAAGGTAGACAAAACGTATTCTGACCGAGAAAAACTTTTAACGGCTGATTTCGGAAAAATAGCTGAAGAACGAAATTCTTTAAATGTTAGAATTAAAGTGGCCGAACAGGCATATACAGACAATTTAATGGGGAAAGCTGTAGGCATTGTTGGTGGTAATGGACCATTATCAAAAGCTTTAAAATCTCAATTAGATGATTTAACAAACCAGCTAGCCGTTTTTGATAGTCAAAATGGGAAAGACCTTAAAGAACTAAATAAACGAAAGGAAGCTTTAAGGATAGAAAAAGAAATTGCAAGAGCGGATAATACTAAAATTGCTAACGGTCTTGATGGTTTATTGGAAAGAATAAAAATAGCACACGAAGTTGCTGGTTTCTGGATATCCTTGTTTATCACATTACTTTTTATGGCAATTGAGTTAACACCAATCTTTTTCAAACTGATGTTAACAAAGACTACTTATGACTATTTAGCAGAAAACAGAGATGAACTCATTAAAGCAGAATATGGAATTGAAGTAAAATATGATTATTACAAGGACAAGCAAGGAGTAGAAAAGCACCTCACTGTAAACCATGAAGCAGAAAGATTAATTTTTGAAAAAATTGAAGTCACAAAGATTCAGAAGGAGCTTACCGAATATGCAGTTCAAAAATACAAAGAAAGAGAGATGAAAAAAATTGATGAGAACTTGGAGGAATATATAAAAACCATTAAGACGGATGAACAAAGCAGTTAACGAAATACGGCTTTTTCTTTTTACATGTTCAGGAGAAGATAATTATATATTGAAAAAATGTAGCGCTAAAATCCAAACAAGATTTGCTCTCATTGGTTTTTTTGTATTATTAATTTTTTCCGGATGTCTTTTCAGTGCTACTTGTTTTGCCTATTCTTTATTTGAGGGGGCAAAATGGGCAAGCCTTCCCATAGGAATAATCTGGGGGGCTGTGGTTGTGAATATGTATTTACTATTACTACATACTATTTCTCCTGCTATAATTCCGTTATCTACCAAAAGTAAAAACGGTTTTCAAAAAAGTGAAAAAACAATTAATATCCCATCTTTATCTATGTTTTTAAGATTGGGTTTTATGGCACTGTTAGCTATAATAATTGCACAGCCATTAAACGTTTTTATGATTTCTTCAACAGTAGAAAGTAGTATTGAAAAACACAAAATAGTTGAAAGAGTTAAGTTATATGCATTAACGAATAAAGAGTTAATTAAAAACGAACTTCTTAATCAAAAAGAGTTTAACCAAAAAATACTAGACAGGTTGAATGAAGATTTGGCAAGTACAACCAAAGCTCAAATAGCTATTATTAATAGTAAAATTGAAAGAGACAATCAATTCATAATAATCACTTCAAAGAAATTAAAGCATCTCAATACAATTGATTCGGATTTATTTTTAACCGATAAGGCTGAGTTAGAAAAAAAGAAGCTTCTAAACCAGCTTGATAATTTATTAAATGATGAATTAGCTTCAGATGCTGATTTTATTGCTACTATCAACTCAACATCAATTGACGGTAGTTTAAAAGAGGACTACATTACTTATAAGAACAATTTAATAAATCTGATTACGGAGAAGACAGACAACTACAATGCATTAAACGATTTACTAAATAAAAGTAATTTTTATATCAAAACAATTCAGTTATTACTGATTGAAAACCCTGTTTCATGGTTCATCACTATCTTGGTTTGTTTAACTTTTTTATTACCCATTTATTTCAAATATAAAGTTCGGGATTTATCTACTAGCTTATTTTATAAAAACCCAAATAATCAATCTGATATTAAACAATTAAGAGAAGAACTCATTCATACAAAAGATTATAAATGGTTAGAAAATAAAATAAAGTCAATCAATATTGGAAGTATAAATACCTCCGATTATTATTTTCAGAGAATGCTTATAGAGCATAAAATAATTCTGGAGGAATATGATGAGACAAAAAGTAAATTTTCGGAAATATTGACATCAAATATTAAAAAATATAACAAAACATCATCCGATAGATTATCTCATCTACAAGAAAAACTTAAAAAAGTTAGTCTTAACAAATATAATACTATCTCTCAACGAATTTCAGATGAATACAAAAATGAGTTAATGATTAAGTACGAGTATTGGCTTGATTCCCCATTCAGAACAAAAAGAAAAAACACACCTACATCTATTTCTAATAACGAAGAAAGTTTATTAGATTTTATTTATAACCAAGAATTATAATCTACTTTTTACTATGCATGATATTCTTGAAAAAATAATAAAAGTAGAACCTTTCATCGGAGAGGATGGTTTGGATTATAACAAAGTCACGAAAGAAATTTCGACTCCACGAAAAACATATTTAAAAGGAACTATTACTGGTAAATATAGAGGGGACAGAATAAGCAATGAATCTGATTTATTTGATTTTGAAATCTATGAAGCAGAAGTTTTATGTAATTCAATAGAAGATTTTAGAAAGAACAAACCTTTTGTTTTTCCTAATGATTTTAAAAATATAGGCGATCAAAAAAAAATAAAAGGGACCGTTTTTCCAAAAGAAAAATTACCAGCAACACTGCCTGTGGCAATTATAGCAAATGAAAAATCATTTGGTGTAAATGTATTAGAACCGCAGTTGTTTGAATTTGATATCGTTCGTAAATTTCATCAAACTGACGGCGATGATGTATTTGGGACTTTTAATGCCTTCATAACGGGTTATGTTTTTGATTATGAAAAGAAAATTGTTGAAGAAATTGTAGGACCAATAATTGGGCCCGTAATCGTAGATCCGATTCCAATTCCAAAACCTTTAACCTGCCAGGCATCAAATATTAAAACCGGCGCAACCCAAACTAAAGGAAATTATACCAGAAGTGAATATTATTGTAAAAATCACGATGATAAAACCTGGGGAAACTGGGAATACAAAAAAGGAAATACTGGACCTGATCAAGGCTGCTTTTCATCTATTATTGGAATAATAGGTTTGATTTTAGGACTGCTGTTTTTAATTACTATTCTTCCTGGAATACTTTATTTTATTGGTTTCTTTATCATTATGTTTCTGATTAGCATTTTAGCTCCATATTTAAAATGGATCCTGAGAGTCATAGGTGTGCTTCTTTTAATAGGATTCATCAGTTCATTAATAAATACATTCAATCAAGGGTCTCAGAGATATATCCCCACTCCGGTCGTTGTAGATAAACCGAGAGAAGTAGTTGAGGAAAGATCTACAATAATCGATACGACAAGTAATCAATTAAATAAAAATGACACTCTTATAACACGATATAGAATTTGGCAAGATTATGAAGGTAAAAAATACGAAGGCAAATACCAACTCCGATTAAGTGATTTAAAAAATGCTACATACCATAAAAACAACTTACCGCTTTCGCAAAATAATATCGATAGCTATGATAAAATCATATACAGCCTAAAAGAAAATGATAAAAATAAATTGAATGGTGTTTATAAATTATTTGATAGTATCAATAAATCAAACAAACTTTCTAAAGTTAAATTTGCAGAAATGGTTGTCTCCTTTATTCAGGACATTCCATATGCTTTAATATTGGATAAAAGATGTGACGCCAGTTTGTACAATGATACTTTCACTCGACAATATCTTTTAGACCCAAACGCATCATGCGACGGCAATCAAAGATTTGGAATAAATACACCTGTCGAATTTTTAGCAAGCCTAAAAGGGGATTGCGATTCGAGAACAGTATTATTATATACTATATTCGCTCATTACAATTATGATGTGGCAGTTTTAAGCAGTGAATTTTATGGACATTCCATTTTAGGAATAAATTTACCCATAAACGGTACTGCTTATAATTATAACGAGAATAGGTATGTGATGTGGGAAACAACAACCCCCAATTGCAAACCCGGAATAATATCAAATAAAATTTCAAATTTAAATAACTGGAGAATCTCCTTAAAATCAAAATAACATGGACAAACAAAGTTTATTTTTTACAAGTATAGTAGGAATTGTTGCAATCGCACTAATGCTGATAGCAATTCAATTTTTAGCAAAAAGATTAAAAATACAAACAAACACAGAACAAAAAATTAATACTTCCTATTCCATTTGGTTTGGATCATTGCTCCTATCTTTTATCCTGTTTTTAAAAGTAGCGTTAGAACTTGTCGAAAATTCAATTGAATTAATAATTGCTGATAAATCAATTAATAACACATTTGTAGCAGTAATGGAGCAAATAGCGATCTTCACTGGTTTTAGCTTCTTATTTACATTCTTAGCCTATTACATTGTTCATGTTATCATAAAATTTTCAATTGGTAATCGTAATGATAGTATCGAAATTGAAAAAGACAATGTGGGTTATTTTTTAATTAAAGGACTAGTTTTATTAACATTGGTATTTTCATTAATAACCATTTTCGAGCATTTTTTAAGATGGTTTGCCCCTGCTGTTGAAACCCCTTTTTACCATTAAAACATAAAAAGCAAAAAATATTAATCTTAATTTTAAACATAATGAAAATAATAATTCTACTTTTAGTTATTTGTTGCTATTCTTGCAAAGAAACCAAATATGAATATGATAACGAAATTGCGGTTGATTCTGCTGCTACAGCTGTGGATCAATTTGTTGCTGATTCAGTCACAATGTCGTCAGAAATAATTGAAGAACCAATTAAAGAATTGACTTTTGAAGAAGTTATACAAACCACATCTATACATGACTTAGAAAATTTTATTGAAAAAAACCCAGATCATGAAAATATTGAAAAATTAAAAGCAAGAGTAATTGACTTAGAAGTAGATCAAATTTTTAGCGATGAGAATACAGGAAAAATGCCAAATTCTGACAAAGTTGGTGAATCAAATTCTGGTATTTCTGAAGTATCAATAAAAAATGATACTTCTTGCGAATTGATTGTTAGATATAGCGGAATCGATTCTAGAATGATATCAATTCCACAAAACCAACTAAGAAGTATCTCAATAAAAAGTGGAGATTATAGGGTCACTGCAACTGCTTGTGGTGAAAGTTATTCATCTACAGAAGACCTAAGTGGTAATTATTCCTCAAGCTATTACATTTCAAGAACATTTAGATAATATGACTAACTGGCCACAAAAATGAGATGCTAATCTATATTGCTTTATCCATTTTATTTCAGCAATTTATCAAAATAGCTTTGGGCAGAACAATTTGGAATATCGTGGATTTAATTGTTGGAATAGGATTACTTATTTCGATAATCAATCATTCTAAAACAAAATTGAATCGGTAATCTACGGCTTTCCTGTAAAGTTATCAAAAACAGGTATAGTAAAATCTCATAAAACATCATTTATTTGTATAAATGAATTAAGAATTAGTCAACCGGTATCTAATATGTTGTGAAATATGGATAATATTTTTTTTATTATATAGCAAATTCATTATAGTATTCGTCTAATAGAAATTGTGTAAGACTTTTATTATTCTTAAGTTTGGACATCTAATAAAAACAATTTGAATGTTATGGATAAGTACAAAAAAGTAATAAATGAATTAATTCAATTTAGGAACGAAAGAGATTGGGAACAATTTCATGATTCAAAAAATTTAGCACTTGCCATTTCACTTGAAGCTTCGGAATTAAATGAACTTTTTTTATGGAAAAAGGATAGTGAAGTTGAAAATGTAAATCACGAAAAGTTAAAAGAAGAACTTGCTGATGTACTCTCTTTTGCTTTTTTATTAGCAGAAAAGCACGACTTGGATATTTTTGATATCATTTCAGAAAAAATTAAAAAAAATGCTCTAAAATATCCAGTTGATAAAGCAAAAGGCACTTCGACAAAATATAATGAACTATGAGTCAAAACCCTTTCTCTATTAAAAAATTTAATTTTGATTTCAACCTCATAAATGATTTTAATAATATACATTATGTCAAAGATTTGTGGCCTGTTGTTTATATTATAAGTGATGGAAATGTAAATGAAGCTTATGTTGGTGAAACTACAGATGCATATGCTAGAATGAGCAGCCATTTAAAGAATAACATAAAAAATAAACTCTCCGCAGTACATTTAATTTCAAGTGAAAAGTTTAATAAATCTGCAACATTAGATATAGAATCTAATCTCATTAAATATATTTCTGGAGATGGACAATATAAATTAATTAATGGAAATGTTGGATTAGCGAATCATAATTACTACCAAAAGAAAGAAGTATATTGGGATATTTTCAAATCCATTTGGGATAACTTAAGAGCAGCTGGCATAGCTAAACACCCTATTAATTATATTGATAATTCTGATTTATTTAAATATTCACCATACAAAACTTTAACCTCAGAACAAAAGAGCGGTCTACTTGTTATTATGAAAAACCTTCTGGATAATACGTATAAAAATATTATTATTGAAGGTGGTGCAGGAACTGGAAAAACAATTTTAGCTATTTTCTTATTTAAGTTACTTAATACTACAAATGAGGATTTTAATTTTGAGGAATTCGGAAATGATGAATTTGAATTCATGGAAATTGTCTTTGAATTGAAAAGAAAATTTCCAAACCCCAAAATGGCATTAGTTGTTCCAATGTCATCTTTTAGAACTACTTTAAAAAAAGTTTTTAAAAATATTAAAGGATTAAATGCCAATATGGTAATTGGTCCCGCAGAAATCGTAAAAGATACTTTTGATATTGTTATTGTAGACGAGTCGCACCGATTAAGGAGACGTGTTAATTTGGGTGCTTATTTTAGAGCATTTGATGTTGTTTGTGAAAAATTAAATTTAAACAAACATACTTGCAGTGAATTAGATTGGATAATGAAACAATCTGAAAGTACAATTTATTTTTATGATGAAAATCAATCAATAAAACCATCAGATGTAAAGAAAGAAGATTTCGATAAACTAAAAGTAAATTGTTTAACCAAAACAGAATATTTAAAATCTCAGTTTCGAGCAAGAGGAGGCAATGATTATGTCAATTATATTGATAATCTTTTAAAATGTAAATTGACTAATTCTGATGTTATTTTTAACTCCAAAGATTATGAACTTATCCTTTTTGATTCTATTGAAGACATTGTAAGCGAAATAAAATCTAGAGATATAGAAAACGGCTTGTCTAGAGTAGTAGCGGGATATTCTTGGCCATGGGTGTCTAATAAAAAAGACGCTAAGCAAGACTATGATATTGAAATCGAAAATACTAGGCTAAAATGGAACAGTACAAATATTGATTGGGTTAATTCTGAAAAATCAAGAGATGAAGTGGGTTGTATTCATACTACCCAAGGCTATGATTTAAACTATACAGGAATAATTTTTGGAAATGAAATTACTTATGATAAGGCAACAGATCAAATTAAAATTCTAAAAGAAAACTATTATGATATAAATGGAAAACAATCTATCGTTGATCCAGAAGAGTTAAAAAATTTCATCTTAAATATTTACAAGACCATAATGCTTAGAGGCATTAGAGGCACTTACGTATACGTTTGCGATAAAAACCTAAGAGACTATTTTTCTCAATTTATTCCAAAATATAGGACTGAAAAAGAAACAGTATTTTTAAAAGATCATGATGTTATTCCTTATGTAAATAGCATTCCCCTATATGACTTAAAGGTTGCTGCAGGAAACTTCAGTGAATTACAAACTGTAAATGATTGTCAATGGATTGCATTACCTAACACTTCTAAACCTTCACAAGATTTATTTGCTTGCAAAGTTATTGGTGAATCTATGAATAAAATAATTCCAAACGGTTCAATTTGTATGTTTAGAAAATATTCAGGTGGATCTAGAGATGGAAAAATAGTATTGGCGGAACATACAAATATACAAGACCTTGATTTTGGTTCTGGATATACTGTAAAAGAATATAGAAGTAAAAAAAACATGGAGAATGAAGTATGGACTCATGAGTCAATTATTTTAAAACCTCTTTCAGATAATATAGAATATCAAGATATTATACTTGCAGAAGATGAGTTGAGTAATTTGAAAGTAATTGGGGTGTTTGAGTGTGTGCTGTAAACCACCAATTATCTTAAAAAAAACTACTAGATCGATTGTTGCCTTTGTTGATGAATAGTCAGGTAAGTGTGGGAGAGTAATTGAATTTAAAAAATAAAAAATAATATATGTCAACATTAACAATTAATTTAAACGAAGAATACAGAATAAAAATTGAAGAGGGAAAAGATTTTCATAATTCTATTTTTAAAGATGTTTACATCAATGCTGCAGAAAATGTTGTTGAAATAATTAATCAATCTAATAGTAAAAACAAATATGACGATTTTAATAATATAATAGCTTTTACTGGAGAAAGAGGTAAAGGAAAAAGTTCATCAATGATTTCTTTTAGAAATGCATTGATAAATAATAAAGATGAAAATAAACATAAAGTTTTTTTTGACGCGAAAAAACTTGACGATAAATCATTAAAGTCAACCTTTGAAATTTTACGAAATAATAAATTTGCTGAAATTGATATTATTGATCCCTCTTTATTCAAGGGAAATGAAAGTTTATTTGAAATTATTTTAGCTAAAATGTTTTCCAAGTTTCAAGATAAATTAAAAGAAAAGGATTCAGACATTTCAGAAGATGTAAGAAGAAATTTAATTTCTCGTTTTCAAAAAGTATTTGAAAACCTTCAAATAATAAATTCTGATAGAAAAGAATTATATAAACTTGAAACTATTGAAGCTCTAAGTAAGCTAGCAACGAGTAGTAATTTAAGAGATTGTTTTAAAGATTTAGTTACGGAATATTTAAAATCTTTTGAAGATAAAGAATTTTTAGTAATTGCAATTGATGATTTTGATTTGAATATTTCGAAAACATATGAAATGTTAGAAGATATTCGTCAGTTATTAATTCAAAGTAAAATTATTATTTTAATAGCTTGTAAAGTTGAACAATTGAGAGAATCTGTTTTAAATAATTATTACAAAGAATTTGATAATTTAATCAAATACAAATCAAATGAGTTAACAGAAATTGAGTTAATTAATAAAACAGAAAAATATATTGAAAAAATATTGCCATTTGAGAAAAGACTAGAATTACCTAACTTAAAAATGTTTTAAATATGATTTTAAAATTTAATGATTTAATACTCTCAGAAGGGAAGGACATACAAGACTTAACTTTTGATTTTATCTATAAGAAAATAGGTCTGTTCATAAGTAAACCAGATTTTTTTTACAACGATTTAATTCCGAATACTTTAAGAGGATATCATGAACTAATGAGTCCTTTTAAAAGTGAAGATGATAATTTGAATAAATTCATTAGGTATCTTGGAAATAGAGTCACATCAGAATTTAATAATGAAAAAACAAGTATTTTTAAAAGACTTGAAGACTGCAACGATCTTATTTTTAATGTTGTATTATTAAATAGTTTATTAAAATTGAGTGATGATAGTATTTCGGAAATTGAAACAGATATACTTAAAGCTAAAAATCCAAATAACATTTCAATATCTGATATTTGTTTAAGTTTTCAATATCTAGAGGAAAGCTTTGATATAAACGACCATATTAGTAGAAAATTTATAAATTATTTAAAAATATATACATCATTAAGATTTTTAAAAGCAAATTCTTCAATTCAAGAAAATTTATTTAAAGGTGGTCTAGTTAATGATAACTTTGAAGTTTTCCCTGTAATCCAATCTGATTCAAGAAGAAGAAGAAGAGATTTTTTTGAGTTTAATTTGAAGCCTTTTCATAATGAACTAAATGATTTGCAAAAAATTTGGCTAATTAATTTTTTACCATATTTAGGTAAATATGATTCAAAATACAGGTTAACCGATGAAAGAATTTTTGAAAGGATAAGAAAATTTTCTATCTATGATAATGCAATGTTTTCGCCACTATACCCTTTTGTAAGTATTTTTATACTTGAAGCAAATAATTATGATTTTCTAAATAACAATAATAACAATAATAATAATAATAATAATAATAATAATAATGTTATTCAATTCATCAATGAATGTAAGGATTGGAGCATAAATAATTATGAATTGAAAATATTGTTTACAAATATTGAATTTGTAAAAGAATTTCTTGATAAACTTGATGATTTTACGACAAATTATAGAGAACCACATATAAGTTATTCAAAAACTATTAATGATTATTTATTCAAAGGTTTTGTTTTTTGTTTTGACCAATTAAAATTGAAATATAAATTTTTGGATCATATTGAAAATGATGTAATGATCAATAATCCTATATTTAAATTCTGGCTTGAAAATGAGACTGATTGCAATAATATAATTGAAAATGTTTTTAATAGAATAAATAAAAATCAGCCTTATAATAGAAACACTATAGAAAATGCTAACCTTGTATTAGAAAAGTACGCTAAGTATTTTGACAAAAACTCTAAAAATAGTCAACAAGGAACAAAACAAGCAATAAATAATTTGATTAAAGTGTTTGAAAAAGATATTGAAGTTTATAAAGATTTAAAAAAATACAGAAATCTAATGGATAGACAATTTAATAGTGGATTTAACAATATTTACAGCTTATTATTGAAAATCGCAAATGGATAATCTTCGTAAATCAATACGCTTATTATTTGCTGATTATTGTCCTGATAAAGTATTAAGGGCAAAATACGAAGAAGACTATATTGGTCAGCAAAGTTTTTTAGAAAATGGACTTCATTCATTTTCTAATTATTCTTTGGATGAAATTCAAAATGTATTTATCAAGTTAGAAACTGATTGGTTTTTGGTAAATGATAAAGTCAAAAAAAAATCGGTTTTTAATATTCTGACCCATTTTAATTCCAAAGTAGTAGTCGAAGAAAATCTTGAGCCTTTTATAGAATACCAACATTTATTAAAATGGCGTGATTTATCCTATTATGTTGGAGAGGATTTATTGACTTGCTCTCATTTTGCCTATACAGATAGTGTTTCACAAAGAGGTAGAGATTTCTTCTCATGGCGACCAACAGCATTCTCCAACAATAAAAGATTGCGAATTTTATTAAAAAAAGGATTAGCAGAAAATCATTTTCATTTGAAAGGTTCAGGACCTGTTTTTGATTTGAGTTGGATAAACTTAATGAATAATGTTAATCATTTTGAAAAGGAATTTACTGCTTTAGAAAAAGAAATGACTTTACTTACTAAGACTTCCAATTCTTCCAATTCTTCAAAAAAAACATTAAAAGTATTAGTTTACAAAGCTGCATATATTAGATCAAAATTATTCAATCATATTAACAATTTAAATCCAATACTAGATATTGATTTAACTCAAGATTCAAATAATATAAATTCAAACGATTTAATAATTAAACTGAATGAATTAAATCAAGAAATAGGTTTAAATAAAAAAGATTGTGGACACAGGTTCAAGCATTTTAAAAATACAGAAGTAATTGATTATGCTATACCCAAAAACATTCATATTCAAAACTTATCGCATTCGTATATATTTTATGGTGAACGCAAATTAATGTATGATTGTTTCAAAAAAATATATAATCAAGATAAAGATTTCAAAAAGTTCCATCATCTATTTCATACTTATTTATTGATAAAAGCACAATTTAGAGCTGAGTTAATTCAAGTGAATGACAAAATAGGTTTTGGAAATTTTTCAAAATATCAAGACAGAAAGGAATTATTTCTTCCAGACCATTCCATTTACCATACTGCATTTGTGAACCTTGCAGTTAACGACACTTTGAATCATAGTAAAATAAGTTCTTTTGAAGTACGTATAACACCAAAAGAGGAATATAGTAAATTAAGTGAAAGTATTGCCTCTTATAATAAAACACTAAAAAAAAATGCTATTCAATCAGAAAAGGAATTTAGACCCGAATTAGTTACTTCCGAATTGAATCAAAAACCAAAGCATTTTTATACTATACATTATATTAAAAAAGAAGATAAATTAAAAGTTTCAAGTATTTCAAGTTATGTCACTTGCAGGCATTCTAAATTGAGGAAAGAAATTAAAAACCAATCCATTGCTATAAGTACATTACGAGAAAAAAACATAAAATACTCTGAATCTATAAGAGGTATTGATGCAGCTTCAAGTGAATTTGCAGCATCACCTGAAGTATTTGCACAGGGCTTTAGATATTTAAAAAATCACAAATTAAAAGGCACTTTAAATCATTTAAAACAAGTGGTGAGTGAACATAAAATATATGCAACGTATCACGCTGGAGAAGACTTCTATGATTTAGTTGATGGATTAAGAGCCATTGATGAATGTGTTATTTTTCTAAATCTTACGCAGGGTGACCGTATTGGACATGCTTTAGCTTTAGGAATAGATGCAAAAGAGTATTATCAGTTTAAGAAACATAAATTAATGCTTCCAAAACAAATCGTTTTAGACAATACGGTTTGGTTACTTGCTAAAATTAGAAAATTTGGAATAGCTATTTGTAGAAATGAAGTGAATAGATTGGAAAAATTATATGAAAATCTATTTTCAGAATTGTATAAAGATAATTTTGATAAAAAAAATGAATTTAAAAATAAATATTTTCATCAAACAATATATCATGACGCTTGGAAATTAAGAGGTGATGATCCATATTTATATATAGACACTTTAGATACAGATGTATATGAAAAAATAAATTTAACCTATTGGGAAAGATGTCGCATAAATGAAGAATATCCTAAATCAAAAAATACAAGAAAAAATATTGATGTAAAGTTTTTAAATCAACAATATCATTTTAATCCAAAAATAAAGGAAGACGGTAAATTGATAAAGCAATTTGAGGTCACACATGATTATATGTTATTAGTTGAGGCTGTCCAAGAAAAAATGATGCATGACATAAAAATTAAAAATATTGCAATTGAATGCAATCCAACTTCTAATTATTTGATTGGTACGTTCAAAAGATATGCAAAACATCCAATTAGTAAATTTTTCAATCTTGGATTAGAAACGTCTCCCGATTTAATAAAAGATTGTCCCCAACTGTCTGTTTCAATAAATACAGATGACCAAGGGATATTTTCAACTTCATTAGAAAATGAATATGCGCTAATGGCAATAGCAATGGAGAAAGAGAAAGATGCATTTGGTAATAGAAAATATAATTCAACTATGATTTTTGAGTGGTTGGATAGAATTAGACAAATGGGATTAGAACAGAGTTTTATGTAACTCAAAAGAATAACTATGCTAGACTAAAAAGGCTACGAAAAACAAGCGTACATGGGTAAATGACCAAACATAAAGCTAATGCAAACTTTACTTTTTCATTAGAAAAGGTTTAAAAAGTTCAGAATTGGATTATTTTATTTGTTACATAAAGATTTTATAAGAAGAAAAATAAAAAAATATATTAATTACAGGGTAGAAATTAAATGGCTAAATTTTTAACAACAAAAGGTACATCCCATCATTTAGAAGATATAATTATTGGGGCAACAAAAGAATTATTTTTGGTTTCTCCTTATTTACAAATCTCTAAAACATTTTTAGAAAGATTGAAGGACGCTTCACAAAGGGGCGTAAACATTAAAATTGTTTATGGTAAAAATAATTTAAAAGAGGATCAATTAAATAACTTACAAACATTGAAAAACATGCAGTTGTATTTTTTTGAAAATCTGCATGCAAAATGCTATTTTAATGAAAGTGAAATGGTTATTACCTCAATGAATATGTATGAATTCTCGGAACAAAACAATAGAGAAATGGGTATATTTATTGAAAGAAGAAATGACAAAGAATTGTATGAAAGTGCAGTAAAAGAAACCATGTCTATAATTGGCTCAGCTGATGAAATAAAAGCAAAAAAAACTTATGTTAAAGAAGTAAATAATTATTCAAAACCAAAGTCAAAAGAACAAAATAAACATAAGGGTTATTGTATTCGTTGTGAAGATGAAATAAAGTGCAACCCTGAAAAACCTTATTGTACTGATTGTTTTTCAAATTGGAATTTTTGGGAGAACTATGATTACATTGAGAATGTTTGCCACAAGTGTGGTAAAGAAGAGAATACAACGATGTCTAAACCTGAATGCTATAATTGTTACAGGTATAATTAATTTTTCAAGCTTTTAGTAGTAAATAACATCAAATGAACGAAATCAAAAAAGAGCACATACTAGCTGCAATTAAAGAAATTGACAAACAGGGAATTAGATCCGGAAGACATTCCAGTACCTATGATGTAATCCATGAAGACAAACCCTATCCTCCAAAATTAGTTATTAGCATTGCTAATCGATTTGCAACAGGGGAAGAACTTGATTCTAATACTTTTTCAGGTGGCATTGATACTCCTGCTTTTCAATTATTAAAAAAAGAAGGATTTGAAATAGTCAATAAGATAGTGGAAACGGCAGACTTAATAAATGTAAAGGAAAAATTTGCAGACTGGATTATTTCTAATGATGGTAAAAAAAGTAATTATTTTTCGAAGCAATTTGGTGCAAAAAAGGAGCGGCTTTTAAATGAATTGGAATTAAATGAAACAAAGTATAAAGAAAATTTCAATACTGAACTTTTCGTTATTGATACCATAAATTTTAAAACTCAATTTGAAAGCATAAAAGAAAATATTTATGATAAAAATAGCGATTTTGCTATTTATAGTAAGGAGCGTTCCAATGATCAACCGAGAGCAATTTTAGGTAATAATAATTACCTGAAATTTTTGCAAGAGAGATTTATTCAACAGAAGACAATTAATTATTGGGTTTTTCAAGGTAATCCCAAAATATATAACATGATTGCTGCATTGGAAGCTAATGCTATAAAAACATGGACTGTTAGTGCACATAAAGACAAAATCAAAATTGGGGATAAAATAATTTTGTGGTTAACAGGGCAAAATTCAGGTTGTTATGCTCTGGCTCGTGTAACTTCTGCTGTCACTTATAGGAAAGAAGAAAATTCAGAAATGGATTTTTACCTAAAATCAACAGAACAAGTTGATAATAATCGTGTGTCAATTGAGATAGAGCACAACTATTTTAACAACCCTGTTCTTTGGGAAACCATCAAAAATGATGATGTTTTTAAAGATTTCAAAGGTGGTAGTCAGGGAACTAATTTTACTACAATAAGAGAACAATATGAAACATTATTAGATCTCAATAGTATAAAAAGTGGAATCGACATGGGAACAATAAATAATAGAATCATTCAACCTCTAAACCAAATCCTTTACGGTCCTCCTGGAACAGGAAAAACCTTTGAATTGCAAAACACCCATTTTGATAATTTTACAATAAGAGAAACTGCCTTAACAAGAGAACAGTATTTAGAATCAGTTGTTGCTGATTTAACGTGGTGGCAAGTAATAAGTATTGCTGTTCTTGATCTTGGTAAGACAAAGGTAAATGATATCGTAAATCATGAATTAATAAAAATAAAAGAAAAATTATCTTCTTCAAAAACAGTTCGACCAACCATTTGGGGACAATTGCAAAGTCATACTGTAATGGAATGCCCTTTTGTGAATGTGAGTAACAGATCGGAACCATTATACTTCTCAAAAAGTGAAGATTCGCTATGGACAATAGATGAAAAATTATTAGAAGATTATTACCCTGAAGGAAAAAAAATTCTAGCGATTAGTGAAAATTACAAACCTAGTAATGATACCTTAATTAAGAATTATGACTTCGTTACTTTTCATCAGTCATTCAGTTATGAGGATTTTGTAGAAGGTATAAAACCGAGATTAGATGAAGGAGAAACCGAAGTCGCTTTTGAAATCAAAGACGGTATATTTAAAAAACTCTGTATTAAAGCAGAATCGGATCCGAAAAACAAGTATGCAATTTTTATTGACGAGATAAATCGGGGAAATGTTTCAGCTGTTTTTGGGGAATTAATCACTTTGATTGAAGACGATAAAAGATTGGGTTCTACTAACGAACTTAAAGTAAAATTGCCTTATTCTAAAAGAGAATTAGGAGTTCCTTCTAATCTTTATATCATTGGTACCATGAATACGGCAGATCGAAGTGTAGAAGCTTTGGATACCGCTTTACGCAGACGTTTTTCCTTTTCAGAAATTATGCCTAATCCTGAACTATTAGAAGAGATCGAATTTAATGGTTTTAATTTAGCTGAGGTATTGAAAACCATTAATGAAAGAATTGAAGTTTTATTAGATCGCGATCATACTATTGGTCATTCTTATTTTTTAAAAATAAGAAACGGAGACGTTGGAAGTTTAAAATCGGTTTTCAAAAACAATATCTTTCCATTATTGCAGGAATATTTTTATCATGATTATGAAAAAATTGCTTTGATATTAGGAGAAGGTTTTGTCCGTGTAAAAAAGAATCAAACGGTAAAGTTTGCTAAGTTCAATGATATTAATACTCCAGATATTGGAACTCAATTTGAGTTAATTGACAAAATAGAAGATATAGAAGGGGCCGTTCATTTGTTATTAAACCGCAATGTCTAAACCCATAAATAAAATACAGGTTTTTGAACATCAAACGCTCTATTATGGCAGAGAGTACAACGCTGTTTCGTTTAAAGAAAAGCATTTTAATGCATTGGCTAAACTGAATGAGCTTCACGATAACAAGTATTTTACGGTTGTCCATAAAGGCATTAAGTTTGCTCAATATGTTGGCGTAGTCCAAATTGATGGTTTATGTATTGAGATTCTTCCAAAAGCGGATCATTCATCTGATGACAAGAAAGTTTGGCAAGGTGTTTTAATAGAAATGTTACGAGCTACCAAAAAACTAAAAGTGGATAATGTGGGTCATGCCAATGTCAACAAGCAAAACATTCATTTACTGGATATTTATTTTGAATGGTATCTTAATGAAATACAATTACTTATTCACCAAGGTTTGATTAAGCAATATTATAAAGAGACGAATAATGTTAAAGCATTAAAAGGAAAATTAGAGTTCGCAGGTCATATTCAAAAAAATCTAATTCATAAAGAGCGGTTTTACACTACACATCAAGTCTATGAAAAAGACCATTTAGTACATCAGGTTTTAGGACAAGCTTTATGCATTATTAAACAATTTTCGAAAGGAAATCATTTGTACAGTAAATGCAAGTCCGTTCAACTGGATTTTCCTGAAGTAAAAACAATTAAGGCAAATGAAGCGACTTTTGCTAAGATACCTAAATCCCGAAAAACAGCTCCTTATAAAATGGCTTTGGAGATTGCAAGATTAATTATTTTAAACTTTGCACCCAATGTGTCCAGTGGTAAGGAAAATATGTTGGCCTTACTTTTTGATATGAATTCTTTATGGGAAGAATATGTGTTAGTCTGCTTGAAAAAAGCAGCAAAAAACAACGATTTAAATGTCGCTGTTCATGGTCAAAAATCACAACCTTTTTGGAATGGGATTACCATTCGTCCAGATATCGTTATTGAAAAAGAAGACGAAACTTTTATTATTGATACTAAATGGAAAAACATAAATGGCAGTAAACCTTCAACGGATGATTTACGCCAAATGTATGTGTACAATGACTATTGGAAATCTACTAAAGCCATGTTATTGTATCCTTCCAATACTACAACATTTACAAAAGAGGATTTTATTCCTTTTAATAAAATAACAGAAACAGCACATCACGAATGCGGAATAAGTAAAATTTCTATTTTTGATTCGGATAAAAAAACCTTAGACAAAGAAATAGGAAACACAATTTTAGAATGGTTTAATATAATTTGACAAGTCTTCTCCTTAAAAAGCTACCTTTTCAAAATCCTCATTATTAGAATAACTATATTATTTTTTTCTGCAAATAACAGCTTTTACGGAAACCCGTAATGAAATGGGAAAGCATTACGTTACATTTGGCCAAAACACTTTCTTCCGTCGTAAAAAAAACAGTATACGTTAGTTGAATTAAAGCATAACTATGAAACATCTTTACAAGATTCTATTTTTATTTATCTTCCTATTTACTTTAAATGTTCAGTCCCAAACAATCAACTTAATTCGATTTAACAATACAGCAAATTATACTGTTGGTTCGGGAGTTTCTGTGATCATTAACCCAACAGGAATATTTCAATTAGATAATAAATTTATTCTGGAATTGTCTAATGTAGGAGGAGCATTTACAACACCTACAACTTTAAACACTTTAGATGAGTTTTACGCTCCTGTAATTAACGGTACTCTTCCACCTGGGCTTCCAGCTGGAACTTATAAATTAAGGGTAAGAGCAACGACAGGTTTAGGGACAACACCAGAAACATATCCCGTAGTAGAGACTTTATCATTTAATATTATATTGGGAAGTAGCGATGTACCATCTGCAACTTCTGAATTACCCAATAACAGTTCTTTTTTTAATTGTACCCAAAGTTGTTTAAAAACAACAAATACATTTGGCTCTTTGACGCAAAGTTTTGGAGCTACTAGTACTATTTTACCAAAAAAGAAAATCACAATTTGTAGTTATTCAAATACCGATAATTACAAAATAACCTTAATAGACTTAATTAACGGGACACAAACTACAATATCATACAACAATGGAAATGGAGATATATTAATCCCTGATAATTTAACCATCGGGACATATATTTTTGAGATTGAAAAAAACAGTAATTCTGTGTATAGTTTGGTGTTTTTGTTTCACGGTAATGGTACAAGTTTAGGCAACTCAACAAGTGAAGTGGTTTGTGTGGGTGTGGATGTTTCATTTACAGTTGATATAACAAATCAAGGGATAGGAAGAAATTACAATGGTTCCAAATATATGATTGATTTTGGAGACAATTCAACGGTGCTGGTACTTACTCAAGCACAATTGATGTCTAATCCAACAGTAACCCATAAATACACAACTGTTTCTTGTGCCAAAACAGACAGTAATTTTATTATCAAAGAAACCCTTTTAAATAAAGGAGTCTACAATGGAGGTGTTAATACAAATTACTGTACTGAATTTAATAAGAATGGAAATGGTGTTGAGAAAAAAGTAAACGTGAGTTTAGCTCCCAAAGCTAATTTTACATTAGCTCCTAAGCAGTGTATCAATCAAGATATTAATGCTCTGAATACAACTGTTTTGGGATCATATGGGACTGCAGGAAATTGTCTTGATAAAGCAACTTTTACTTGGTATTACAAAAAACCAGGAGATCTTGCCTTTACTGAGGTTACAATCGCTAGCTGGATTATTTCTTCGAATAATTTAAGAATTCCGAAAAGCATGATAACTTTACCCGGTTGCTGGGAAATCAAATTGACAGCAGTAAATGACGACTTATGTCAGACTCTTTCAGAAGTTACTAAAACCATAAAAATAGAGGTTGCACCAACAGCTACTTTCACAAACACACCAGAAACACCGATTTGTCCAAATACACAAATCCAATTTACAAATACGTCAAATGTACTAACCCAGCCTTGCCAAGAGCCTACATATTTATGGACTGTCTCTCCTTCAACTGGATATCAATTTGTAAATCCATCTAGTGTTACCTCTCAAGATCCTAAAATATTATTTACAAACCCTGGCACTTATACTGTAAAATTATTTGTAACAAATTCTTGTGGAACTGTTGAGTCAATTTCTAAAATTATTGAAGTTTCAGGAAGTCCTACGGTAAGTTTTACTCCTAACGCACTATCAATATGTCAGGCACCACCAAATTACACAATTGATTTTAGTCAAATTGGTACAAAGCCTAATTATAGTGTCGCACCTTTTGCACCTACAAGTTTTTCATGGTCCATTTCCGGTAGCGGAGTCACTGCAGCAGATTACAATTACATTTCTGGAACAACAGCAAGTAGTCAGTTCCCGAAAATAAACTTTACTGCATATAAAACTTATATAATTACAGTTCTGGTCAATGGGAATTGCGCAGGCTCTAATCAAGCTGCTTTTACATTTACTTTAAATGAATCTCCAAATTTAATTGTTGTAAATCCCCCAGCAGTTTGTTCACCTGCTACTGTAGACATAACAGCTCCCGCCATTACATTAGGTTCAGACAGCGGGTTAATTTATAGTTATTGGATAAATGCATCAGCAACAACAACTTTATCAACACCAGCTGCGCTAACAGTCTCAGGTACTTACTACATCAAAGCAACAAATTCAAACGGCTGTTTTATAATTAAACCAGTAACAGTAGTAGTAAATGCTTTACCAGTTATAGTAGGAACATTATCTACATGCATTGGTGTTAACTCTCAATTATCAACTACAGCAACACCTGCTTCAGGTAATCCTTGGATTTCATCTGATACAAGTATAGCTACTATAAGCAGTTCAGGTTTAGTTTCTCCAATTGCAATAGGTACAACAGTAATAACGTATACAAATTCTAATGGTTGCTCAAAAAGCGAAACATTCACGGTTAATGCTTTACCTTCAATTTCAGGCCCTACTTCAGCATGCATAAATGCTACTGCTCAATTAACGGGTTCTGGAGTACCTGCATCCAGTTTGCCATGGACTTCGTCAAATACTGCTGTTGCAACAGTTAGTAATACAGGATTGGTAACGGCTAAAGCGGCAGGTTCAGTAACAATTACTTATAAGAACTCAAATAATTGTGCGGTCACCTCCACTTTTACGGTGAATGCTTTGCCAACGATTGCAGGAACTCTATCTGTTTGCACCAATTCCACTTCCCAATTAATAGGTTCTGGAACGTCATCTTCAAGTTTGCCATGGGCATCCTCAAATCCATCTATCGCTACTGTTAATAGTAGTGGTTTAGTGAACGCGCTGACGGCTGGTACAACAGCAATTAGCTATACAAATTCAGATGGTTGTACAGTAAATGTAACATTTATAGTAAACGACATTCCAACAATAACAGGACTGTCAAAAGGATGTACAGGGACTACTACACAATTATCAGGTTCAGGTACAGCTAACATTAGTTTGCCATGGATATCGTCAAATCCTGCTATAGCTACGGTCAATAATACTGGGCTAGTTTCAAGTATAGCAGCCGGAACAACAACAATTACATATAAAAACAGCAATGGTTGTACAGTAGATTTCCCTTTTTCTGTAAATGAATTGCCTAATTTAATTGTTACAAATCCCTCAGCAGTCTGTTCTCCTGCTACCGTAGACATTACCTCCACAGCCATTACACTAGGTTCAGACAGTGGGTTAATTTATAGTTATTGGTTTAACGCAGCAGCTACAATATCAATGTCAACAGCAACTGCGATAACAGTATCAGGTACTTATTACATCAAAGCAACGAATTCAAACGGCTGTTCTATAATTAAACCCGTTTCAGTAACAATAAACCCACAGCCCACAATAGGAGGTGGTTTTAATGTATGTATTGGTTTTACCTCACAATTAAATGGCTCTGGAACAGCATCAACAACTTCACCGTGGTCATCTTCTAACCCAATCGTTGCTACAATTACTGCAACTGGTTTAGTTACTGGATTAACCAGCGGAACTACAACAATTACATATACAAATTCTAATGGTTGCCAGAAAACAGAAACATTTACTGTGAGTATTAATCCAAGTATTATAACCGCACAAAACCAAACCATCTGTTCTAATGCCCCTTTTTCAATAGTTCCTGCAGACGGTGCGGGAAATACTGTCCCGGTTGGAACCACCTATTCATGGTCGGCACCTTTGGTTACGGGCGGAATTACGGGAGGTGCAGCCTTAGCAAATCAAACAACCATAAAGGGTACATTAATTAATCCAACAAATGATGCTCAAACGGCTACATATACTATAACTCCAAAATCTGGAACTTGTACAGGACCTTCATTTACGGCAGTAGTAACAGTTAATCCTTCTCCAAAAGTTCAATTTTCGGGACCAAATCAAACACTTTGCTCTGGAAGTGATAGTTCTTTGATAAATTTATCAAGTCTTACTACCGGAAATGTAACTTTTAATTGGACAGCAACTATTCCTGCTGGAATAACTGGAGCAACAGGTTCGGGAACAGGAACTATTCCAACACAGACTTTGGTAAATGTAACAACAACGGCACTAACTGTAATTTACGCTGCAACAGCAACTTTCGAAAACAACGGGGTTTCTTGTTCGGGACCACCTTTAGAGTATAAAATAACGGTAAATCCTGCTATAATTACATCAAGTATTCTGTCTAATTTTAATGGTTTTAATGTGAGCACTTTTGGTGCCTATGATGGAGCGATCAATGTAACAGTTACTGGAGGTTCGGGTTCATATACTTATTTATGGACAGGACCAGGCAGTTATACGGCATCTAGCGAAGACATTTCAAATGGTCCAGCGGGCGCATATTCATTAACTATTAACGATGGACTTTGTAATCCTGTGATATTAAATTTTAACTTAACGTCACCGTTACCTTTACTTATTCAAGAAGATCCTGCAGCACAAATCGATGTATTGTGTTTTGGTTATTTGACTGGGGCCATTAAAGTTGATATTACACAACAATCTGTTGGACCTTATGATTATTTATTGACTTTGCAAGGTGGAGGAACAATCAGTAGCATTATTAACGCAACGGCTACAAATTATACTTTTACGAGTTTGGCAGCAGGCATTTATGACATTAAAGTTACCGATGCAAATGGAAGTAGTAAGACTATTCTAGGAATAGAAATCACACAACCTAGCGGTATTTCAGCTTCCATATCATATCCTTCAAATATCAGTTGTGCTGGAAGTGCAGCGGGTTCAGCAACGGTAACTGCTACTGGAGGAATAGGGACTCTAACCTATTCTTGGAATACAAATCCAATTCAAACCACAGCAACAGCAACAGGTTTGACAGCGGGAGATTATACAGTTACTATTACAGATGCCAATAATTGTTCAATCCAAAAACTTGCTGTAATAACGGAACCAAACGGGATTACAGCATCCATTTCATCACAAACCAATGTGCTCTGTTTTGGCAATAATACGGGTTCTGCAACGGTTTCTGCCACCGGAGGAACAGGAGCTTTAACTTATTCATGGGATACTATTCCAATACAAACAACAGCAACAGCAACGGGATTAGTAGCAGGTACTTATAATGTAACCATAACAGATGCCAATGGTTGTTCCAAAATTTTAATAGGACTCATTACTCAGCCTTCTTCCGAATTGGCTACAACAATTTCTAATTCAACTAACGTGAGTTGTTTTGGAGGAAATAATGGGAATGCTACTGTCATAGCTTCTGGAGGGACTTCCCCTTATACCTACTCTTGGAATACCAACCCAATTCAAACCTCGGCAACGGCTACCGGATTAACTGCAGGAACTTATAATGTAACGGTTACAGATGCAAATGGATGTGTAGATTCAAGCCCCGTAACAATAACAGAACCAGCAGGAATGTCCGCAACTATTTCCGCTCAAACGGATGTTTTCTGTTCAGGAAATAGCACCGGTTCAGCAACTGTAACTGCTACTGGAGGGACAGCGCCTTACAGCTATTCTTGGAATACAACACCAGTTCAAACATCAGCTATTGCAATCAATCTGGCAATCGGCACGTATACAGCCACAATTACAGATGCTAAAGGTTGTACTACAACGACACAAGCCACAATTACGGAGCCAAACGGTATTGTAATTTCAATAGCCTCACAAACCAATGTAAATTGTTATGGAAATAATACAGGTGCAGTTTCTGTTTTAGCAAGTGGTGGAACGGGAATATTAACATACTCCTGGGATACCATTCCGGTACAAACTTCTTTAAATGCAACAGGATTAATTGCAGGAACTTATCATTTGACCGTTACCGATGCTAATAATTGTACTAAGGTTCAAACAGTAAATATTACGCAACCTGACGATATTAATATAACTACTGATCTAGAAAAAGACATTACTTGCTTTAATGATGCCAATGGTGAAATTAAAATCACAATCACTGGAGGTACATTAAATTATAATTATACTTGGACGAAAGATGGAATTCCTTATACTACCACCGAAGACTTATCCAATTTAAGTCCAGGAATTTACATGGTTACCGTATCTGACGCCAACAATTGCGGTCCAAAAATAGCGACATTTACTATTACCGAACCACCAATATTAGCGGTAAGCCTATTAAACCAAACCAATATATTGTGCTTTGGAGAAGCTACAGGAGCAATAGACATTGCTGTCGTTGGAGGAACACCTGCACTTTCGGGCTATAACTTTGCTTGGACTGGACCTAACGGATTTACAAGTTCCAATAAAAATCTCACTGCCATTATTGCTGGAACTTATAATGTACTGGTTACCGATAATTCAGGTTGTTCTAGAGTATTAAGTGTTACACTTACCCAACCAACTGCCATTGTTTTGGCAGCCACTACGACACCAATAATCTGTTATGGCTCTAATGATGCTTCTATAACTCTTGCTATAAATGGTGGTGTTACTCCTTATACTATTGCATGGAGTAATCTGGGAGGTGGAACGTTTCAGGATAATCTATCGGCTGGGGATTATCTAATTACCGTTACAGATTCTAATAATTGTGTAAAAACACTGAATGTAAATATCCCTGAAGCACCCATTTTTACAATCAATCCGGTGGTTAAAAATATTTCTTGTTTTGGTTCCCATGATGGTAGTATCAATCTAAATATTATTGGAGGTATTGCTCCTGTAAAATTAGTTTGGGATGATAATGCAGTAGCTGGAAATGTCAGGAATAATTTGGGACCAGGCTCTTACACGGTAACGATTGTTGACAGTAAGCCCTGTACAATCAAAAAGACTTTTATTATATTAGAACCTCAACCTTTAATTCTATCTGCCAATGTCGACAATGCTTTTGATTGTGACAATGCCAATAGTGGTGCAATAAATCTTCTGGTTGCTGGAGGTACACCACCTTTCACTTATGCTTGGTCAAACGGATCTACAACAGAAGATTTAGTAAATATTCCTGCAGGAAATTATTTGGTTACAGTAACTGATAGCAGAGGCTGTTCAAAACAGGCGCAATACAGTATTAACAGACCACCGCCTATCGTTATAGGAGTGGCAACCAAAACAGAATTTGATTGTGAAACTAAATATGTTAAACAAAACTTTGTAGCCCAAGTTTCGGGTGGGGTTCCACCCTACCAATTGGCCTGGTCCAGCGGAACGGTCAGCGGTTCAAATAATGAAATGATGAATACCAGTCAAAACGGAACAGCAATATTATATGTAACGGATGCTTTGGGTTGTAAAGCAAATTATTCCTTCAATGTTAAATTGCAGTCCCTAGGAACACCTTCATTTAATTCAACCTCCTATTCTTTAGTAACGTATGGCACTTATTCTATAATAGATCCCATACAGTTTACCAATACCGCTACCGGTGATTTTATAAGTATGGTTTGGGATTTTGGTGACGGTAGCTTTTCAACCGAGCTCAACCCAGTGCATACATTCCTAAATCCAAAAGAGTATGTGGTGACACAAACTGTTACGTATCCTTTTGGATGTGTGTATGTGCAAAAAATCACTTTTAATGTTGAAAAAGGATATTTATTTGTGGTTCCCAATGCTTTCACACCCAACAATGATGCTATCAATGATACATTCAGACCTGTGACTAAGGCCTTAAAAAATGTTCGATTAGATATTTATGATACTTGGGGTTCACTAATCTATTCAGAAACCGGAGACACTTTAAAGGGATGGGATGGTAAGATAAAAGAACAGAATGCGGAAAACGGTAATTATTACTGTAAAGTTAGCGCAGAAACTTTTTATGGAACTATTGTCAATGAAAATCACCCTTTTATATTAATAAAATAAGCACCCACAGAGAATGAAATTAAAATTTATTATATATATACTGTTAACTTCCATATTTATAGTAGAAGTTCATGCACAAGATCCTATTTTTTCACATTATTATTTTGTTCCTGAAACGCAGAACGGAGCGTTTACAGGAACCGTAAATACTTTAAACACAGGAATTCTACACAGAACACAATGGCCTGATGGAGCCAGAAGACTGGATACAGATTATGCTTTTATCAACGGCTCAATCGGAAATTTATCAGAAGATTCACGTCCAAATGATTCCAATCTTCAAAATATTGGAGTCGGCATCACCGTATTAAATCAACATGAGGTTTTTACAAACTATAATTACACTCAAATTAACGGGGTATTTTCGCTAAATCTTGACTTAGATAATTTTTATTCGGGATTAAGAATGATTTTAGGATTAGAAGGAGGTTATGGAACTAAAAATTTTAATTTCAAAAGTCTTTTGTTTGAAGACCAAATTAATACTAACGATGGTAGCATTGGCGGTGGCAGTTTAGATCCAAGTCTTTTAGGCTTGCAAAATAAAATAGATTTCATGGACATTTCTTCGGGATTTTTGCTTTATACTGATGATTTTTGGCTCGGAGCTTCAGTGAAGCATCTTAACACTCCCAATATTGCATTTAACTCAGAAGGTAAACTGCCATTAGATATGAATTTTACTCTTCAGAGTGGATACTCCTTTAATCTGAACAACAATCCCAGTTTATCGTTTTTACCAGATAATTCTAAATTTGTCCTCACGTCCAATTTCATGAAACAAGGACAATATAACCGATTAGATTTTGGCAGTATCGTGCATTTTAATCCATTTATTCTAGGAGTCATTGCTGCAACAAATCCGATGATGAAAAGTGCTGACAGCCATCTTCTGTCTTCAGTGAATCTGATCGGTTCCATTAAAATATACAACTTCACTTTTGGTTATTCGTATGACGTAAGTACTTCAAAAATAGAGAATACTCAGGGAGTTCATGAATTTTCCTTGACTTGGCAAATAGGCAGGGAATGTCATAGTTGTAATAATTATTTGGCAAGAAGACCTTGGGGCAGGAACTATGATGATTAAAAAATTAAAAGAAATTAAATCTTCGATATCAAAAAAAAAAATAAAACGAATTAATTACTTCCTGCAAATTTTTCTAGACAATCTACTTCAAAAGTTTGCATTTTTGAAAATCTCAAGTTAACAAATTCTTCAGAATTTCTAAAACCGCTCTTAGCGGTTTTTTTTTATGCAAAAAATATTAAACCAAAATTAAAGTTCATAATTAATCCAACTCATCATTGCATCTGTTATAAAACTGGGAGTTTTATGATAAGATTTCGCCCCGGTTCGGGTGGATACGGTTGGATTCGGTCGGATTCGATCGGATTCGAGTGGATTCGGTCGGATTCGCCGCTTTTGCAATCTTAGTCCTTCACAATCCGACCGAAAGATCCTTTAACCAACAAAATCCTCCCGAAAACTAGTTTAACCAACCGAATCCAACCGAATCCTTCTAGACATAAAAATTAAAACTAAATATTTGCTACGTGGATTTCAAGCCTCATCGACATTGGCTATTGAGTTTGCTAAATGATAATATTGATCGTGAATAACAAAAATCCTATCAAATGCTAACGAATCCAAACAAATGTGAACAAATCCAAACAAATGTGAGCGAATCCAAACAAATGCGAACAGGCATATAATTTAAAATCAAACATTTGTAATCAAAACAAACTCATTGTTTGTTGTTTACCTAAAAACTATTTAATGACTGCTAATACGGTATATGACATTTTTCTTGCTCTTCCGGAATCGGAAAGGCAACGTCATATAGCTTTAGTAAATGAATATAAAAGGAAAGAAGACACAAAATTCTCCATACTATCCAAAACAAAGAAAAAAGAATTTACCTATACCAAGCAAGATGCATTAGACTATCTCTTCAAAAATGTATTTACTTCAAAAAAATAGCTTAAAATTTATTACACTACTCCCCTCTTTTCAGTTTTCAATGCTTACCCGGCATTGTCTTTAAAATCCATTTAATAGAAATTCTAAAGTAATATTTGATGTAAAATAGCATTTAGCAACCCTATTTATCTAGCACGAAAACCCAAAATCAAAACATAATTCAGCTTCAAAAAATAAATAAAAAACCGTAGCTATAATTTTGAAAAAATAAGTAATTTTGACTTGAAAATAATTTCAAAAACAGTACACTAAACAGTACACCAAACCGTACACTTTTTTAAAAAATATACCTTTTAAAGGCAAAAAAGGGGTTAAATTTCGTAGGAAAATTAATTCATAAACCTGAGGTCCCGAGTTCAAATCTCGGTCTCGCTACCAAAGCAAAAACCCTAACATCAATATGTTAGGGTTTTTTATTGAAATTATATTTCGAAAATACCGACTGCAAATGGCTCAAGTGAGGAAAATGAGTGAGGGATTTTATAAATTGAGATAAAAAAATCAATAAAAATTAAACATTTTAATTTTCAAAGTCATTTTTCAATCATCGGGAATCTGGCAGATTCTTAGACTATTTGATTTTTGGATTGTTCAATTTTAAATCTTCAACATTTTTTTTAAATAAATCTATTTCAAAAATTTTAAACCGCATTCAATTTAAAGTAAAAAGCGCTTCCCAATCCCAATTCACATTCAACTCCAATAGTTCCACTTTGTGCTTCAATAAATTCTTTACTTATTGCTAAACCTAAGCCTGTTCCCGATTTATTGCTTCCTGGAATTTGAAAATACTTATCAAAAACTTTGTCTTTATACCTTTTATCAATTCCTTTTCCACTATCTACAACTTGAAACACTACTTGGCTGTTTTCTCTTTTGAGTTTGACAATTATTTTACTTTGATTTGAAGAGTAAGTTATAGCATTAGTTAGAAAGTTAATTAATACCCAGCCCGTTTTTTCACTGTCAGCTTTTACATCTGGCAATTCATCTTCTCCATCAATAATTAGTTCAATTTCCTTTTGATCGACTCGAACTTTTACAGCATCTATAGCATATTTTACTATTTGATACGGGTTACTTTTTTCTATACTTAAATGGATATTTCCTGTTTCTAATTGCGCCATATCCAATAATTCACCTGTAATTTTTAAAAGTCTTTGGCTATCCTCTTTTATGCTCTCGATTAACTGCTCTTGCTCTTCGTTTATTTTTCCGGTTTCCGGTTTTTCTAATAATTGTAAACTTAATTTTATGGATGCAATTGGAGTTTTTAATTCATGTGAGACCGTCGCAATAAAATTTGTTTTGGCAAAATCCAATTCTTTAAAAACGGTAATGTTTCTCAAAATAATCACATCACCAATAGTGGTAGTTTGGTCATCACCTGTTGATTGTATCGTAATTGTTACTGTTTCTTTCTCGAAATAACTCTCTTTTCCATCTGCGAAAATTTTCATGGGAAGCGATTTTTGTCTTGGGTTTTTAATATCGCTTTCTAATTCTTTTATAATTAATGAGCGCATCAAATCATTTGTCAAAGCCAAAGAAGAAGCTAGTTCACCAATCACATCTTCTGATTTCAATCCCATAATTTTCAAGGCTTCGTCATTCGCAAATAATACAAGACCATCATTATCCAATCCAATAATCGGGTCATGCATATTATTAATCAGTGTTTCCAATCGTTTCTTTTCAAAAGATAGTTTATGTAGGTTGCTATTACTGTATTCTTCCAGTTTTTGTGCCATCGTATTGAAGGATTTGGCCAAATCGCCATACTCATTATGATTCATAAAATGAACGCGTTCAGAATAGTTTTTATTCGCAATTTCTTTAATACTAGCGGTAAGCTCTTTTATTGGATTGGCAATATTATTAGGCAAATTCACTAATAAATTGAACGCAATCAAAAAACAAAGTGTTCCAGTAACGGCTATCCACAAATTAGCGGTTTCAGCAGTGTGTTTAGCAATATCACTTTTCTCTTTTATCGCAATCATATTCAATTTCATGATTTCGAAAATGTCCTGACGTATTTGACTTTTTATGTTTTCATCTGTTCTGTTTTTTTCTAAAAAATCAAAACTTTTTTGCAAATTATACGTCACTTTATCTTCCCCGATTTCTGTGATATTGGCAATTTGATTCTTAAGATTCGTTTCAAAAACAGCAATTGCCTTTCCTTTATCGACATTAATTTCATCTAATGAAAGAAGCATGTTCCGAGAATATTCTAAGGTATTATAATTCGCTTTCAGAATGTTTTCGGTATCTTTTTTTATCGAAAAAATATAAAACGAAGCTATTATTGACAAAATAATTATCATTAGAAAAAGCAGCCCAACACCCAGGTTTAATTTAGTTTTAATTTTCATCGTGTCATTGCGAGAAATGAAGTAATCCCATCCTCTTTTATTTAATTCGTTTTTTATTTATCACTACTATTTACGGCTATAAATTTGTGAACTTGCGGCTACATTCTTTTATGACAAAATCACTAAATCAACTTTTGATAACGAAAGACTATTCAACAAGCGTCTGAAAATTGTTGTAGACAAAATTACTTTAAATAAATTGAAGTGTGGTTTTCCTATGCAAACCGTTGTAATGTTTTTTTGCTCCACAATTTTCAGCATTGCATTTGTAATATTAGGATTTTGAACTTTAATCACTTCTGCTCCAAGTTGTGTGGCTAATTTGAAATTATTTATCAAATGACGCTGCTTGTCCAATGCAATTTTATCACTGCTTTCTTTTGGTGTTTCCACATACAGAACAGACCAATTACAATTGTAATAACTAGCCAAACGAGCTGCTTTTCTGATTACAATTTTAGCAGTTTTATCATTACTGCTAATGCAAGCCAGCAGTTTTTCATGTCTAAAAGCACTATTATTTGGAACTTCATTCTCTACTTTTCTAAGTACCTGACCCGCAACTTCCTTTAAAGCCAATTCTCGCAATTGCAAAATCTGATCTGATTTGAAGAAATTATTCAAGGCAGTCTGAATTTTATCCACAGTATAAATCTTCCCCTCTTTCAATCGCACAATCAAATCTTCTGAAGTCAAATCAATATTCACCACCTCATCTGCCAATCGCAGAACATTATCTGGAATTCGCTCCTGGACATCTATATTGGTAATGCGTTTTACATCTTCGTTCAGACTTTCAATATGCTGAATATTCACGGCCGAAATCACATTAATTCCCGCTTCCAAAATCTCCAAAACATCTTGCCAGCGTTTCTCGTTTTTACTCCCCTCAATATTTGTATGCGCCAATTCATCAACAATAACCACTTCAGGACGTAAATTGATAATGGCTTGCACATCCATTTCCTCGAGTTGTTTGCCTTTATAGAAAAGTGTCCTTCTTGGAATTACAGGCAAACCTTCTAACAATTCATGGGTTTCTTTGCGAAAATGCGTTTCGATATACCCAATTTTTACGTCAATACCTTTTTTCAACAACGTATGTGTTTCCTGTAACATTCGAAACGTTTTACCCACACCGGCACTCATCCCAATGTAGACTTTAAACTTTCCTTTGCGTGATTTTTGGATTAAATCCAGAAAGTGCTTAACGTTATGTTCTTTTTCTTGTTCCATTGTCTGATAGAATGAAAAGTAAAAAGCAAAATGTGAAATGTTTGTGATTGACCTCATCTCTCTTTCACTTCTCACATTTTACATTTTACATCTTCCTTTTTTTAAAACGAAATCGCTAATGAAGTCGTTAAAAATAAATTCTCATTACTAGGCAAATTATCTTTCAAAAATACCGCATCCTTACTATTCAAATTTCTGGCTTCTACTCTAAACATTACATTTTCAGTAACCAAATAATCAAAATTAGCGGAGAAACCATAGGTTTTAAATCCGTTTGGCGTTCCCGTGGCAATGATTACCTCTTTTTCGTCTTGGTAATATTCGCCTCTTGCTGCCAATTGAATTTTAGCGGTTGGTTTGTATTGCAAAATCAAAATTGGTGAAAACCATACATCATATTTATCACTTTTATGGACTGATTGTTGTGACCCAATATCAAAACCAGACACAACACTTGCTTTTTCAGACACTTTAAACAATACGTAAAAATTATTGAAATAACGCCATTTTCTGTCATTGTTCGGTTGCTCATTTCCAACATAGGTACTCCAGTTCAACGTTGTTTTTGAATTGGGTTTATAGCTTACTTGTGTCCCAAAAGCCGGCGTTTGGTTTCCTTCTACTTTCTGAATGCGTTGCCAACCGTTCAAATACATCGCAGCCAAATACCATTTTTCTGATTTCGAAGTATAGCCAATTTTGACTCCCGTTTCATAATACGGAGAGTTATCCGCCAAAATACTTCTGGTCAGCGTCATGCAATCTTTACCAATGGCACTTTCAAAACCAATATGTGACGGCATAACTCCCGCATCAATCCATAAATTTTGATTTTTAGCAATTTTAACTCCCACATTGGCTTCATATACATTTTTCAATAAACCTTGTTCTGTTGCCAAATTATATTCGCCATACGTTCCAGCCATTAGAGCAAAATTTCCGCGAACATTGTCTTGCGAATAATTCACTTTTGCCAATCCTAAATTCAAATTGACCTCATTATGTTTGTTATGACTGTAAAAAAATCCGGGTCTGACGTGATTGTCGGGTTCGCCAAAATCATAACTGTAATACGTTTCTATATAACTCGAAAACGTGAAAGGACTTTTCTCTTTCCCACCTTCTTGAGCATTGATTGTTGTAAATCCGAAAGCTAATAAAGCAGAAACTATTAATTTTCTCATTGTTTTGTCATTGCGAGGAACGAAGCAATCTCATCCTCATTATTTATATTAAGAGCTAATCCCGCTATCATTCCAAATCTTTTGTTTTTTTAAGGAAAAAACAAAAGGATTTTCCCTTCTATCGGGGCTAAAAAATTTGTTCTATAATTTATTTTTTTATTTCAATTCATCCAAAGCTATATTCAACTCCAAAACATTTACAGTTGAAGTTCCCATAACTGTTGGCACATTGATTTTACTTTCTACCAAAGCTTTTACTTTTTCTTCTGATAATTTTCTTGCTACCGCCACTCGTTTCACTTGAATCAACGCTCCTTGTGGTGAAATATTCGGATCTAAACCACTACCGGAAGCCGTAACCATATCCGATGGAATTTCTTCTTTTCTCAAATAAGGATGAACGATTAAAAAAGTATCAATTCTTTTTTGGACCAAAGCCAGATAATCTGCATTGCTGGGTCCTTTATTACTTCCGGCACTTCCGGCAGCATTATAATCCACCGCCGATGGTCTTCCCCAAAAATAATTTGACTTATCGAATTTCTGTCCAATTTTTTGATATCCTACCACTTTTCCGTTTACGGTAACCGTTTCTCCTTTTCCTTTATTTGGAGCCAATTGTGCTATCCCAAAAATCGCCATGGGATAAATAACAGCAAGCAATACCAGCATGAATAGTGTGAATTTGAGTATTGAAAATATATTTTTCATGTTTTTAATGTAAAATGTTAGTTGTAAGATGTAAGATGTTAGTTGAACTGTAATTTTTACCTTTCACTTTTTACATCTCACATTTCACTAATTAAAGAAATAACGCCACAATTAAATCAATCAATTTAATCCCAATAAAAGGAACAATTAATCCACCCAAACCATAAATCAATAGGTTTCTTTTCAAAATAGCACTCGCGCCAATTGGTTTATAGTCGACCCCTTTTAAGGCCAGCGGTATCAATATTGGAATAATAATCGCATTGAAAATTACCGCCGATAAAATGGCACTTTCCGGGCTGTGCAAACACATAATATTCAATCCTTCGAGTGCTGGTATAGCCGTGATGAAAAGTGCGGGAACAATGGCAAAATATTTGGCAACGTCATTTGCAATCGAGAACGTAGTAAGCGTTCCTCTAGTCATCAACAATTGTTTCCCGATTTCTATGATTTCAATTAACTTGGTAGGATCATTGTCTAAATCGACCATATTTCCAGCTTCTTTTGCAGCTTGAGTTCCGCTGTTCATGGCTACACCTACATCGGCTTGCGCCAAAGCGGGTGCGTCATTAGTTCCGTCGCCCATCATCGCTACCAGTTTTCCGTTTTGTTGCTCGTTTTTGATGTAGTTCATTTTATCTTCCGGTTTGGCTTCGGCAATAAAATCATCAACACCTGCTTTCTCAGCGATGAATTTTGCTGTCAAAGGATTATCACCAGTAACCATCACGGTTTTTACTCCCATTTTTCGCAATCGGTCAAAACGTTCTTTCATTCCCGTTTTGATAATGTCCTGCAATTCTATAACGCCCTGAACGATACTATTTTTAACTACAACCAATGGCGTTCCTCCATTAGAGGATATTTCGATTACTTGTTCCGCTGTATCCTCCGGAAATGCATTTCCGGCTTGTTTTGCAATATTTTTTACTGCATCCTGCGCGCCTTTTCTAATATCCGTTCCGTCTTTTAAGACAACACCACTGGTTCTGGTTTCAGCAGTAAACTTGATAGTGTGTAAAATGTGAGAAGTGAGTTGTGAAATGTCGGACTCTATTTTACCGTTTACATCTAACATTTTACTGAGCTCAATGATGCTTTTCCCTTCCGGTGTATCATCGGCAAGCGAACTTAAAACTGCCGCCTTGATAAAATCGCCTTCAGAAACTCCTTTTGAAGGATAAAAACGGGTTGCTTTTCGGTTTCCAATTGTGATTGTTCCCGTTTTATCCAAAAGCAATACATCAATATCTCCGGCAGTTTCCACTGCCTTTCCTGATTTAGTAATTACATTGGCACGCAAGGCTCGATCCATTCCTGCAATTCCAATTGCAGAAAGCAAACCGCCAATTGTTGTTGGAATTAAACAAACAAAAAGGGAAATGAAAGCCGCAATGGTTATTGGTGCATTTGCATAATCAGCAAACGGTTTTAAGGTCACACAAACAATCACAAAGATTAAAGTAAAGGCTGCCAACAAAATCGTTAAGGCAATTTCGTTTGGTGTTTTCTGACGGCTTGCTCCTTCTACCAAAGCAATCATTTTATCCAGAAAACTCTCCCCTGGCTCATTGGTCACAATAACTTTAATTTTATCCGATAATACTTTTGTCCCTCCGGTAACTGATGATTTATCACCACCAGCTTCCCGAATTACAGGAGCACTTTCTCCCGTAATCGCACTTTCGTCAATTGTAGCTAAACCTTCGATGATTTCACCGTCTGTAGCAATTAAATCGCCTGATTCACAAACGAAAACATCTCCTTTTTTCAATTCAGATGAACTAATATTTTTGATTTCTCCATTAGGCAAAATTTGTCTCGCCGGAGTTTCTTCCCTTGTTTTTCTTAAGCTGTCAGCTTGTGCTTTTCCACGGGCTTCAGCGATAGCTTCGGCAAAATTGGCAAACAAAAGCGTTGCTAATAAAATTAAAAACACTATGAAATTATAAGCAAAACTACCTTGATCCTGTGCGCCAAACAAAATGGCAATACACACAGCAAACATAATCGCTGTACCGATTTCTACGGTAAACATTACCGGATTTTTGAACATTATTTTCGGGTTAAGCTTCACAAAAGACTGCACCAAGGCATCTTTTACCTGCTTCCCTTCGAATAATGAATTGGATTTATTTTTAGTCATTTTCTTATTAGTAAAATGTTAGATGATAAATGTGAAATGTCATAAGATTGGATATATTTGATATTCATTTAAAATATTTAAAGTATGAAGCCACATAAAAATTTGAATTCTTGGATTAAAAGTTTTGAATTCGTCAAAGAAATTTATTTGGTTACAAATCAATTTCCCTCAGATGAAAAATTTGGATTAACTTCACAAATTAGAAGAGCTTCCGTTTCAGTTCCAGTAAATATTGCTGAAGGTGCTGCAAGAAAAGGCACGAAAGAATTCATCCATTTTCTGCATATTTCATTAGGTTCTTTATCTGAACTTGACACTTTGCTTTTATTGAGTAAAGAATTAAACTTTATCAATGAAAAAGAATGTGAACAACTGATTGGAAAATTAGACATCATAGGAAAACTCATTTATGGATTAATTAAAAACCTCGAAGGCAGATTACAATAGTTGTAAAATGTGAGTTGTTTTTTTGTGAAATGTGAGTTGTGAATATTATTACATTTTACATCTCACTTTTTACATTTTACATTGAAAAATATTCCGCCAATGGACCTAAAGCCAATGCAGGAAAGAACGATAAAGCTGCAATAATGGCGATTACAGCAAAAACCATCACACCAAAAATGGTCGTATCTGTTTTTAAAGTTCCTGCACTTTCCGGAATATATTTTTTATTGGCTAATAATCCTGCAATAGCCAATGGCCCGATTATAGGAATGAAACGACTCAATAACAAAACAATTCCTGTAGTGATGTCCCAAAACGGATTGTTATCTCCCAAACCTTCAAAACCAGAACCATTATTCGCGGCACTTGATGTATATTCGTATAGCATTTCCGAAAATCCATGATGCCCCGAATTGTTGAGCCAGCCAGTTGCATTTCCGTTAAACCAATAGCCCATCGCCGTATCATGGGCAGCAAAATAAGAAGCCAAAGCCGTTCCTGATAATATCAATAATGGATGAAGAATGGCAATAAAAGCAGCTATTTTGACTTCTCGAGCTTCGATTTTTTTTCCCAGAAATTCAGGTGTTCTTCCCACCATTAAACCTGAAATAAAAACAGCGAGAATAATGAAAATATAAAAATTCAACCAGCCGACACCGCATCCGCCATAAAAGGCATTGACCATCATAGCCAATAATTGCATGGAACCTGAAACTGGCATCGAACTATCGTGCATACTATTGACCGATCCTGTAGAAATTACGGTCGTAGCAATACTCCAAAATCCAGAAATAGCGGGTCCAAAACGGACTTCCTTGCCTTCCATAGCTCCTGTTGCTTGGGAAATTCCCATTTTTTCAATGGCTGGATTTCCATTCAATTCTGATATTACAGTTGGGATTACCAATAGCAAAAAACCAATGGTCATTACTCCAAAAACTACATAGGACAATCTTCTTTTTTTGAGATAAAAACCCAGAGCAAAAATCATTGCAAACGGAATGATTAATTGTGCCCATAATTCGACCGCATTCGTAAAATAAGTAGGATTCTCTAATGGATGCGTTGAGTTGGCTCCAAAAAATCCACCACCGTTGGTACCAATATGTTTGATGGCAATAAATGCTGCGGCAGGACCACGAGAAACGGCTACTGAATCTCCTTGTAAAGTGGTAATCGCATCTTTTCCTTCAAAAGTCATTGGTGTTCCGCTGAATAACAAAGCGATAGCTACAATTGCTGAAAGCGGCAATAAAATACGAGTACAACTTTTGATAAAATAATTATAGAAATTACCTAATTTATCGGTAGTTCTTTCTTTCATTGCATTGAAAACCATGGCGGCGGCGGCCATTCCTACACCTGCAGAAACAAACTGCAAGAACATTAAGAACATTTGTGATAAATAAGAAACGCCGCTTTCGCCTGAGTAATGCTGTAAATTACAATTTACAACAAACGAAATGGCTGTATTGAAAGCCAAATCAGGTGACATATTTGGGTTATTATCAGGATTTAAAAATAAAGATCCTTGGAATAATAAAATGAAAAAGCAAAGGAAAAACCAAACCATATTGACACTCAATAGTGCTTTTAAGTGTTGTTTCCAGTTCATTTCTTCGGTAGCATTGATACCGCTGATTTTGAAAATAAATTTTTCAATTGGATTGAAAATCGGGTCAAGGAATGTTTTATCTCCTATAAAAACTTTAGCAATATATTTCCCAACGGGAATAGCTAAAATTATTGAGAGAATAAAAATAATGATGACACCAAATAATTCTGTGTTCATAATTTGTTGTTTTTTTTGTGAAATGTAAATTGTAAAATGTGAGATGCGTAGTACTGTAGATTTTTCGTCTTCTTACTTTTTACAATTCAAATTTTACTTTTTACATGAATTAAAACTTTTCAGGTTTGATTAATACATAAACCAAATAGCCGAAAACAGCTATTGAAATAATAAATAGTGCAGTCATAGTTTAGATTTTTTCAAAAAATTCGACGGATTTAAAACAAATCGCAAACAGCAAAACGGCTAATGCGAGTAATAGAACAGTGATTAACATAGATTTTAGATTATTGGATTATTAGACAATCGATTTGCCTCATTATACTCCTGAAGCATTGATTTGTTTAATGTATTCTGCTTTCAACGATTTAGGAAAAAGATTTGAAATACTGCAATGGCGTAATTCCATAAAAGAAGAAACTGAAAAAAGATAAACATTGGAAATAGCGATTTTTGTTTCGTTGCTTCCCGTTATCAATAATTGTTCAGCAAGTGCTAAACATTTTTTTGCCCTGGAAATATTTCCCGTAATAATTGCAGTCTTGGTGATCTCGGCAAAGCGTTCTGCTTGTTTGTAAATCGTATTGACTTGATTTTTCATAAGAATGATTTTTATGTTCTTCATCGCTTATGCCAAAATGTATTCCAAGAAAAATAAAAATTTGTAAGTGATTGTTAATTTAGTCTTTATGATTCCCAACTAAAAAAAGACATAAAAAAAGCCTATCAAAATGATAGGCTTTTCTCAAAACAATAGGTTTCTGTTATATGTTATATTCGTCTAATTTTCTATAAAGCGTTGCAATTCCTATTTCTAGTAAACGTGCCGTTTCTGCTTTATTCCCTTTGGTGTAATTTATAACTTTCTGGATGTGGAGTTTTTCAATACTTTGCATCGAAAAAGCCGACATCGTCTTATTGGAATTATCTTGCTGATGCTGAATTTCATAAGGCAAAACATCTTGCGTGAGGCTTAAATCATTCGCTAAGATAACGGCTCGTTCAATGACGTTTTTTAATTCTCGAATATTTCCCGGCCAATGATATGTTTGCAATTTATGAAGGAATTCTGGATCAATAGATAAGGTTTGCTTGTTCGTTTTAGCTGAAAATTGTTTTACAAAATACTGCGCCAATGGAGCAATATCCTTTATTCTTTCCCGTAAGGGCGGAATTACAATCTCGAAAATATTAAGTCTAAAATACAAATCAGAACGAAAATGATGCGCTTCACTTTCGGTTTTCAAATTTCGGTTTGTTGCTGCTATTAGCCTGAAGTTTGATTTTTTGGGAGTCGTATCTCCTATTTGAATGTATTCATTAGTTTCTAAAACCCGTAACAATTTAGCTTGCAATTCCAATGGCATTTCGCCAATTTCATCTAGAAATAAAGTTCCTCCATTAGCCTCTTCAATAAATCCTTTTTTATCTTTAACAGCTCCTGTAAAAGCACCTTGCTTATGACCGAATAATTCACTCTCAAGGATTTCCTTGCTGAAAGTGCTACAGTTTAGTGCTACAAATGATTTTCCGATGCGGTTACTGTTTTCATGAATTGCTTGCGCAAAAACTTCCTTTCCTGTTCCTGTTTCTCCTGTTAAAAGAACTGTTGAATCTGTTTTAGAAACTTTTTGGGCCAAATCAATTACTTGCTCCAATCCTTTAGATTTTCCAATAATGGTATCAAATGAGTATTTATCTGAGATTCTTTTTTCGAGTTGTTTGACTTTTTTTTGCAATTGCACCTTTTCCAATGCTTTGTACAAAAGCGGAATGATTTTATCATTATCATCCCCTTTTACTATATAATCAAAAGCTCCGTTTTTCATGGCTTGAATCCCATCGGAAATTTTCCCGAAAGCTGTCAATAAGATAACTTCTGTTAATGGAAAACTTGTTTTCATCTTATGAAGAAATTCAACACCATTGCCATCTGGAAGTTTGACATCGCAAAGAACGACATCAATATCTTTGCTTTCCATTTTTTTGAAACCCGATTTTAAATCCGATGCTTCAAAAACTTCAAAACCTTCAGATTTTATAATTCTAGCGAGAAGTCCACGAAGTTTTTCTTCGTCGTCGATGATAAGTATATTTTTCAAAACAGGCTCTAAATAAATTTAATAAACAAAATTACATCTTTGCCTCTTTAGAGAGGTCATATCTTCTAATAAATTTTTATTAATGCAGTTTTAAATTTTAATGTTTACACTATACAAATCTCGATCTCGCTACCAAAGCAAAAACCCTAACATCAATATGTTAGGGTTTTTATGTTTAAAATTTGTAAAATTCTTCAGACCTCAACTCCAGTAGTGACGAAAATAGTTAGGTCAATATAATGCCTTTCGAGAATACCATGAGTTGAATGTGATGATAAAATATCTGTAAAGAGCTTTTTTAGATAGTTGACAACCTGAAAAACAAACTACCTTACTTTTTATAAACTTGCTTTCACTTCACCGCAAGTCAACATGTTTTTTGGATAATAGGGATTTTTGATTTCCATACTATCACTTAACCACATCGCGCTTGTCATTGGGCATACCTGCAGATGTAATGTGATATCAGCAGCCTTGAATTTGGGTGCCATATTCCAAAATTTCACAGAAAGTAATTCGAAAATTTTACGCTGCTTATTGATGTTTTTAGTTGATGAAACTTCTGTTGCAAGTTCTATAATTTCCTTTCTTGTTTTCGTAGCCTCGTTCATTTGTTCAAGGTTTAACTTTTTAAACTTGAAGTTTTTTAATGAATTCTGTAATGCAGTCGCATTTACAACAACTGCCAGACTATCTGAAATCAGCAAATTATTCTTTAAAGCCAGGTAATTGTTTGTGATTTCCTTTTTATCTGCTTCGCGTTTTGCTACTAATTCGGGAGTAACTTCTTGCTTTGATGTTAACTGGGCTTGCACCAAACAGCTAAAGCAAATTAATGCTATAACTAATATATTTTTCATATAGTTGTTTTATTTATTTTTGAAACTATTTTATCTATTTCTATCAAAATCCCTTCCAAATGTTCTTTGTTTAGACCTGTTGTTACACTCATTAGCTTTGTAACATCAGTTCTTAATCTTAAAAGATGTTGCTTGCTGTATAACGCCACATCACTGCGTTGTGCTGCATTTAAAGCTTTACCGGGTTCTACTTCTTTAGGTAATAACAGCATGTTTAGCTTATCAATATAGCTACGTTGCAGACCTCGTCTGTAAAAATCCGATTTTTCGTTACCACTAAATTTTACCCACACGGTTTGTTGCAAATCGTTTAGAAACTCGGGAACAGTATAAGCTCCTTCAAATTGCATTGCTTTAAGACTGATATTGTAAAGCATACCAGAGCTTAACAACATATTTAGCACTTGATTTTGCTGATCTGATATTTCGTCTGCGGTTTTCAAAGAAATCAGCTGACTAATCTCTTGCGGATACATCCATAGAGGAGCTGCAAACAATTGTCTGCCTACGTAATCGACAGCCGCTTTAACTTTTGCTTTCGGAATAGGCTGATAAACCAAACCTTTTTCATCAACAGTTCTTTTGGTTATGTAGTTATTACCAATATATTTCAGCACATGATACAAGTACACCCCATATTGTTTTACAACTGCTTTATGCATATCTGATAAATTATCATACCCATCGTTAGGCTGGTAAGTCCATTCAATAAGATTAGGCACTACACGCTTTAGATTTTTAATTCCATAATCACTGGCAAGCACCGCATCATCACCAAGATCTTCTGTTTGGCTGCGTGGATCTTCTTCTTTTCCTTCGCCCCCAAACCATAATTTAGGATTAGCGGTCAAACTATCAGTCGTTAACTTGCTGAGTAATTTCTCTTCTTCAAACTCATCTTTAGCGTTTGGAAAATAGCCATAACCCCACTTAATCGCCCATTTGTCATACATACCAATACGCGGATAAATACCCTCTGGACTAATATTGTCTTCTGGCTGTGCAACATAGTTAAGACGGGCATAATCCATTATAGAAACGGTATGACCATTTGCTTCCACCCATTTTTTATCCCTGAGTTTTTCTACCGGAGTGGCATTGCTGGCTCCCATGTTGTGGCGTAAACCAATGGTATGTCCAATTTCATGAGAAGAAACAAAGCGAATTAATTGCCCCATTAACTCATCATCTAAGTGCATTTTTCTGGCTCTGGGATCTAAAGGTCCTGCCTGAATCATATACCACTTTTGTACTAATTTCATCACGTTGTGATACCATCCCACGTGACTTTCTATGATTTCTCCACTTCTAGGATCGCTCACCCGTGGTCCATAAGCATTAGGCGTTTCTGAAGCATAATATCGTACTACAGAATACCGTGCATCTTCCAGACTCATCGTCTTATCATCTTCCGGCCATTCTTTACCAACAATAGCATTTTTAAAACCTGCGGCTTCAAAAGCTTTTTGCCAATCGTTAATCCCTGCAATTAAGTAAGGTCTCCATTTTTTAGGCGTTGCAGGATCAATGTAGTAGACAATTTGTTTTTTTGGTTCAACCAATTCGCCTCTTTCGTATTTTTTAATGTCTTTGTCTTTAGGTTCCAGACGATACCGCTGAACGATATACTTGGCTTGGGCACGCTGCTCATCATCATCAAACAGAACATATTTATTGGCGAAATAACCCACTCTTTCATCAGCAAAACGTTTGCGCATTGGCGTTTTTGGAAGCAGTACAATTGAGGTATTTAATCGCAGTGTTATGCTACCGCTACTCGCCGTAGCATTTGTATACGTTTTTGTAGTTTTGACCTCAATGTTAATAGGATAGACATCTATAGTCTCGATAAACGATTTATCATCTGCAAGAGTCGTTAGTTTTTTATCCGTTTTCTCTTGGCTCGCCAAAGAGAACATTGGATTATCTTTCTTGAAAGCATCTGTTACATCAATGATACTATTTTTCGTATCAGGATTGATTGCTTTTATTGGAAAGGCTGCAACAATTGGATTTTCGTTACTTCCAGCCAATGCTTTTGCTAACATCGAATCTGCATTGCGGACATCTTGCTTGTATTGCAATGACCTCAAGAAAACGGTATTGTTAGCTCCTTTCTCAAAGTAAATCGTTTGCTCATTAGCTTTCTCACCACCAAAACGCCCCATGCCTTCAGGAGTAGAAAGATACCTGGTTACCACCAGCATATATCTATTAAACAAACTGTCCGGAATTTGAAAGAAAAACTTATTATCAACCTTACTAATAGTAAAGAGACCTAATTTACTTTTAGCGCTTTCATTGATTACCTTACTGTAGGGCTGTATCCCTTTTGGCTGGGTACTGATACTATCCGCTTTCTTTTCTTGAGTTTGTGCAAAACCATGCTGCTGTCCTGCAACGAACATGATTATTAATATAAATAATTTCTTCATTCGAATTAAAATGGGAGTTTTTCGTCTGTGTTTAATGTAAGTTTTGGATTCTTTGATAGAGCAGACAAAGGAAACGGCACAATGTATAATCTGGAGTTGGGCTGTAAAGTATACGTTTTTTGTGGAACGGTCTTGTTAACGATTGGAAATACTCTTGTGATAGTCTTTGCGTATTCCGTTTCATTGTTTAACCTTTTAAGGTCAAAAAAACGATGGAAACCCAATAGTAATTCTTTTCTGCGCTCGTTTATAACAAGCTCCATAGTTGCTGCTCTGGTAGCTGGAACAGCTAAATTTACAGTACCGGATAAAATACGTTTTGCTCTTAATGTATTTAAAACAGTTACAGCCTCACTAAATTTATCTTCTCTGGCATAACATTCGGCCAACATCAAATAGACCTCCGGCGTTTTCATTCCAACAGTAGGATAAAAAAATCTCGTATATTGAGTTCCCCAATACGCTGTATTTGAACCTTGATCCAGATTTGTTGTGCTGGTAGAATTAAAAAACAAATTAAAACGTGCATCATTAGTGCCAAATAAAGTTCTTAACTCTGGGCTTATGATATAGCTCTGTGCAAAATTCATCTCATTATAACCTGTCATGTACATATAGCTAAGTACTTCTACATTATTTGCTGCCGGTACAGCAACTGCTGTTGGTCCTCCCTGTGCACTGTAAGCTTTCATATCAAATATTTGATTATTATAGCTTAGTGACTTTTCTGCAGCAGCAGCCGCACTGGCAATTTCGCGCTTAAACAAATGAACTTTAGCTTTAAACGCATAAGCAAATGCTAATGACGGGTGGTAAACATCAAGTGGTTTTTCCTGAAGATACGGCAATGCATCCTCTATATCCTTCTGAATAAATTCGTAAACTTGCGCCACAGTAGATTTTGATGGCTGCGCCTCTAAATCAAATTTATCCATGATACAAATACCTCCATCAGTGGTGGCAGTTTGTGGGTCATACCCTTTTGCATAGGTATTTATTAACAAAAAGTGATCGTAGGCTCTATAGATTTTAGCTTCTGCTTTCGCTAGTTGTTTTATACTTTCATCTCCTTTACTATTATCAACTAATGAAATAATGGTGTTCCACCTGTTAATATAAGTGTAAGCCTGGTTATAAAAGCTGGAACCTGTAAATAAAGAAACTCTATCTGTGCTTTCATCAAAAGTAAAATTAATAATATCGATGTTTGGCGTTCTTCCTATTACGTTTGCCTCTCGCATCCATTGATCGTCTGACAAATACTGAAAGTTGTTGATGGGATAACCTCTGTTTGGGAGCGATACCATTTCATGAAATTGTGCAGCTGTTTCAACAACTAAAGCTCCTTTAGGTGTAACATCAGTGTAATCTTCGCAAGATGCTACAGTTAACATGATCAGCGATAGCAATATAGTATGTATGTGTTTCATTTTTTTAAATTGTAAGATTAAAACCAAATAAGTACGTTTTAGGCGATGGTAAATTACGTGTACCAGCATTAACAGAATAGACTTCTGGATCAATACGATTTCCAGCAGCACTCCAGTACCAAAGATTATTTACTTGAAAAGTAAATTTAGCCGATGACATTTTAATTTTATTTGCAAAAGATTTTGGCAAATTATAGCCTAATGAAATGTTTCTAAGCTTGATGTAATCCCCATCTACAACATTTACATCTGAATTTCGCCATTGACTGCTGATAGTTCCAGCATAATTTCTAACACTTTCATCAAAATCTACATACAAACGAGTATTGCCATTTTGTTGCAAATCAGTATAACGATCTGAAATACCTGAAAGATTTACTGCATCAGAACTCATATCAAGAACCTCTTTTCGCATTACATTTCCACCTGAGAAAACAAACAACATATTCAAATCGAATTGTCTGTACGAAAATCGCTGTGATAATGAACCGGTATAAGTTGGTGTTAAACTCCCCATGTTTACTAAAGCATCCGGATTATTAACTGTTTTTATAGTATTTGATATTGGATTACCATTTGCATCAAAAGTGATTGACGGACTTCCATTTTCATCTAAAATATAAGGATACCCATTAATCGTTCCTCCATATTTGTAAGCATACAAACTATTGTATATCTCATTTTCTAAAAAGTAATCTGATGGCGAACTAACATACACCGAAGCATTCGATTGCGCTCTGGTAATTTTTTTAACGGTCGTTTTATTAAAGCCCAAAACTACATTAGAACTAATATGGAAATTACCATTATTGTACCATTCAGAACCAATACTAAATTCGATTCCTTTGTTCAATAAAGCTCCGGCATTAATTCTTCTGGTCAATGCACCAACAGTAGGATCTAAATCGGTTGTAGCTAATAAATCAGAACTGTATTTACGATAAACATCAACACTACCTCTTAACTTACTTTGAAACAGGCTGTAATCTATACCTAAATTGGTACTTTGTGTTTTTTCCCATCTCAATAAAGGATTTGGTTGAGCCGTGATATTGATGTATTGTAAAGATTGATATAAGTTATCGTTTCTTCTTGTAGCGGTTACGTATGGAGTGGTAGTTTGATCAATATTTCCGTTCACACCATAAGTTGCTCTAAGTTTAAGCGAGCTTACCCATTGTATTTTTTTCATGAAATCTTCGTTGCTGGCATTCCATCCTAAACCTGCAGACCACAAAGGGCGGTTTTTATACTTTGGATCTACTCCAAACAAATCTGCTCTATCAACCCTGTAACTTCCTGTTACGTTATATTTAGATAAAAAGGTGTACCCTAAAGTACTAAAAACCGAAAAATAACGATGTAAAATTTCCTGTTGAGTTCTTGACAAGGCTGCTAAAGTTCGGTTATTTCCATATATATAACTTGCAACTCCTGTTTGACTAAGAGCAAGATTATTGATTACCGCAGAGGTAAGTGTAACGGGGTCATAACCGTATCTTAACTGTTCAATAGTTCTAGGAACAAAAGTTTCTCGCATTTCAAAACCAGCTATAGCGCTAACTGAATGTTTACCTTCACCAAAATCTTGGCTATAATCTAATTGGTTTCTAAAAGAATAGTTACTGGCCTGACTGCTAAATTGTTTGTATCGCCCTCCTGTAGAGAAGCCATCTACATAGGTATAAGCATTAGTAGTGGGATTATATCCCGTTAAAGAATTAATGGCATAACGCATTTTATAAGAATTGATGTCATTATATTGCTCATTATCGTTTCTTCTTGTTTCGTATTGAAATTGTGTGTTAAAACTTAAACCTTTCCATATCTTGGCACGCAAGTTTGCAAAAGCTCTTAAACTTAAAGATTTTTCATGTGTAATACCTTCCTGAAGCGCATTTAAAACATTAAAAGTTACTGGCTTAAAACCACTAAGACTTGCTATTTTTGAAGCTACTAATGGATTAATTACACCGCCTGACGTAAAACCATCGCTAATACCTACAAATGGAGATATTACAAGATCTCCATTGTCATCGGTAATGCGCTCGTATCTTTTTTGGATATCGTAATTACCAAAACTAGAATCCGTAACATCATCATTACTATATGTTCCATTTAATCCAATGGTAGCATTTAACCAGTTGTATACTTGAAAACTGCTTTTTGCATACAGATTAAATGCTCTGCTATCATTGTTTTTAATACGATTTTTTGACTCGTCATAATTAAATGACACATAGGTATTTTGCTTACTGGTACTACCTGAAAACGCAATATTGTAACGTTGCCTTAATTCATTTTGCCATACATTATCCCTATAATCTTTATTATAGTCGTTCTTTCTCCATTGGGTAATCGTGTTGTTGTAATCTAAATTGTTAATTTTTCCTTCTTCAAAATCTCTGTTGAGCTGGTAAAGAGGGCTATAATATTTCATACTGCTATTTCCAACATCTCCATAACTGCTGAACATAGTAGCCGTGTTGGCAAATCTCGCTCGTTCTCTATTATATACAGCCTGTTCAAAATCAATTAAGTCACTTGTAGAGGCATAATTCATATCCTTTAAATTGGGTTTTGTAGCCATAAAGAAATCAGAATTGATACTCACTTTTAAGCTACCATTTCCTTTTTTAGTAGTTAAAACAATAATACCGTTTGCTGCTCTTGAACCATAAATAGAAGCTGCTGCTGCATCTTTAAGGACATTTACACTTTCAATATCATAAGGGTTAATCTCTTCCAGAGTCAATTCAGTTGGCAAACCATCAATTACCAATAGCGGAGTGTAGCCAACTCCTAAAGAAGAAAAAGTACCTATACCTCGTAATATGGGTTTATCTGCTGCAGATCCAGAAGGATTTTTTTGAAACATCAAACCAGCCACACGACCTTCCAGTGCAGTTAATAAATTAGCATTGATATTTTCGTTTAAGGTTTTTTCATCAATTTTAGAAATTGCACCAGTGGAGTGGCTTCTGGCAAGAGTCTGAAAACCAGTCACAACAACTTCTTTCATTATAGACACTTTCTCTTCAACTACAAGCGTCAATTCAGTGCGTCCATTAACAGAAAAAGATTTTTTCTCAATAGTTAATCCTGAGCTTTCAATTGTTGCATTTTCAGGTACATTATTTAAAACAAAACTACCGTCAGAATCTGTTATTGCTCCAATTTCAGCTCCCACAACCCGAACATTTACTCCGGGAAAAGGTACATTTTTAGCATTAATGACACGACCGCGAACATCGATAGAACCCGTTCCTTTATCCTCTTTTATAATAGCACTTATCACAATGGTTTGATTGGTGATGGAGTACTTTAATGGCTGAGCATCAAAGATTGAATTCAAAACACTTCTTAACGGAGTATTTTTTACAGAAATAGTGACAGGCTTAGCACTTTTTAGAAGCTTTTGGCTGTAAAAAACTTCATAGTTAGCCTGTTTAGCAATGTTTTTCAGCACAGTCTCAAGAGGTGCATCTTTTACATTTATCGAAATATTTTGTGCTTCAGAAGTATAACTACATAGTAGAAATAGTGTACTGAATACCCATAAATAAGTTGATAAATTTAGCCTAGGAATTCTCTTCCCTGGTCTTTGGGGATTTTTTTTTGGTTGTAAATTAAATTTCATACATTTACATTTGGTTAGGGTTAAACAACGAGAACAATTTATATTGGTCATTAACCTTTATCACAACCAGAAGCATCGTAACTGCTTCTGGTTTTTTGGTTAATAGCCTTAATAATCGGGTAAACTTAACATCTAGGGATACACAATAATCGTTTTTCCTTCGACCTTAAATTTTATATTACTAAGCTCAAGTACTTTTAATACTTCAGACAAATTTTTATTCATAAACGTACCTCCGTTAAACCTTACATCCGAAACATCGCCACGGTATTCTACTTTGATTCCGTACCAGCGCTCCAATTGTTTCATTACTGTTTTCAGATTGGCATTATCAAATTTAAAACGGCCATTTTTCCAAGCAATAGCAGCTTCGGTATCCACTTCCCGAATTGCAATCTTATTAAAATTATCAGACACATTAGATTGTTGTCCCGGTTTTAAAATTGCTTTTTGATTTTTATAAGTAATCGCTACACTTCCTTCTAATAAAGTAGTTTTTACAACTGATTCATTGTTATAAGCATTTACGTTAAAATGAGTTCCAAGTACTTCAATAGCATGATTGCCGGATTTTACCCTAAAAGGTTTATTTTTATTTTTGGCCACTTCAAAATAAGCTTCTCCTTCTAACTCCACCATCCTTTGATCTCCATTAAACTGGGTTGGATATTTAATGGATGAAACTGAATTTAGATAAACTTTGGTTCCATCTGCCAAAACAATATTGTATTGTCCTCCTGTGGGTGTTGAAAGTGTATTGAATGAATTAGCATCATTTTTTGAAGCATCAGCATCTGGATTTACGATATACGTGATAACTCCATTTGCATTCATCTTAATTGTAACTTCTTCTTTTTCTCCTTCTTTGGCAATAGTATCTTTTGCCGAAATATCCGCCAGAACAATTTGCTTTCCGTTTGAAAGTGTCAAGATTCCCCTATTTCCTCCAGGAGCAATTTCCTGTGGTTTTTCAACAACCTGAATAATTTGTTCTTTTGGTTTTGTAAAATAAAATATTCCCGTACCCAATAATAAAGCTATTGATGCCGCAACCGCTACACGTGGCCAAAGACTAACTACTTTTGTTTCATACTTTAATGGCAATTTCGATTTTAGATATTCGTAACTATCTTGCAGTTCATACTCGCTAAGCTGCCCATTACTATTAGACGCTTTATGCAAATACCACGCATCTAGTTTATCCTTATCTTCATTAGATAAAGTACCTTTCTGGTATTTTTGTAGCAAAGCTAAGATTTCAGTTTCATTCATAACTACAACACGAAATTTTGTCCTGTTTTAAGTAAGACAGTTAGAAATAACTTTTGTCATAGACAATGACAAAAAAAATTAAAAAAAATATTATTATATCGTTAATAAATCCAGACCAATGTTATTTCTTTTTCATCAACAAGGATGTTCTGACTAGATTCTATCATAGAAATTAACAAAAAGCACTACTATAATTCACCAAACAAAAACGCTCATTAAAGACTTGAATTTTCCTCGTAGTATCTTCAGCGAATTATACACTTGCTGCTTGGCTGTTTTATCTGTAATATTTAATTGAAGTGCAATTTCATCATAGGAGAGTTCTTCTACCTTTCTTAAAAGAAAAACTTCGCGCATTTTTTCTGGAAGTAAAGCAATTTCTCTTGCAATAATTGCCTCTAATTCTTTTTCTCTAAGATTAGAATCTGCTAAAACGTAACTGTTTTCGATAAAGTTTGAAATTGAATCCGCATAACGCGAAACCACTTTTTCATGGGCGATATGATTTAGTATTCTGTTTTTTGTGGCTTTGTATAAATAAGAAGAAAGAGATCCGGTAAGCGTTAATTCATAGCGTTTGTTCCAGATTGATAAGAATACTTCCTGAACAACATCATTTGCTTCATCCTGATTGCCCAGCATTTTATAAGCATGATTAACTAAAATTTTAGAATACCTTTCAAAAATTTCTGTAAACGCCAATTGATCATCTTCCCTAAGAAGATTTAATAAAATATGATCAGCATATTTGCTATAAACAGACATTAATTAAAAGAGGTGAGGATCGAAAAAAGCAATATTAAACATTTTTTATGTTAAAAACAAAAAGATGATTCAGTTAGAAAAAATGCACCTATTTATAACCATTATTTTCTTATATAATAGGTTTTTAACAAGCATAAAAGGTTACAATACAAAAGTGAGAAATTAGAGTGACGCACTAAATTCCAAAAAATTTGAATTTTCTACGCGTCCTCTTCAATTTCTATTTTTTCTAAATGGTTGAGTTAATATTACTGGAATTTGCACTTAACACTCCCTTAAAGCTACAAGTCCAAATAATCTATGTCTTTATCCTAATTAGTTTTAGCAGTTTTAAATTTTAACCTATTTGGAGAAAGCTAAAATCAAAAAAAAAAACACATAAGAACTTGTTATTTAATACTTTATGACACTTTAGAAATTTATTAAACACTCCATAAAAGGGCGTCAACCAATAACTTTACATTCCATTTTGTTTATTAATAAAAGAATACATTTTGTTAAAATTATCATAATACACCATAAACATCCTACAACTAAGTTTGTCCTCGAAAATCAAACTTTACAAAAAATGAAAATCTTAGGACAAAAATTATTGTTTTTTTTATTTGTTTTTTCTGTTCACTTAATTAATGGACAAACAAAAACAATTACGGGGAAAGTAACCGATCAATCGGGGCTTCCATTACCAGGCGCCAGTATTATGGTTAAGGAAACCAAACTGAGCTCCATATCAGATTTAGATGGAAACTATTCCATTAAAACTGAAAATAGAAAAACGTTAGTATTCTCTTTTATGGGTTTTAAAACCAAAGAGATTTTAACTTCCGAAGGGTCTAAAATAGATGTGACATTGGATGATAACTCATTGGCTTTGGGGGAAGTCGTAGTGACAGCTTTAGGTATCAAAAGAGACAAACGAGCTCTAGGATATGCTTCGCAAGAATTAAAATCAGATGACATTAATAAAGTCAACTCCACAAATTTTGTTTCCAATCTATCAGGAAAAGTTACCGGTGTTCAAATAACAGGCTCCGGAAATGGGATTACAAGCTCTTCTAGAGTGGTGATTCGTGGGGATAAATCTTTAAACATAAATAATAACAGTCCACTATTTGTTGTTGATGGAATACCAATAAACAACAATACGTATGGAGTTGGTGGTAACTCAACCAATCAACGTGATTTACCAACAGATTATGGGAATGGCGCATCCGAAATAAACCAAGAAGATGTAGAAAGTGTGAATGTATTAAAAGGTGCCGCAGCATCTGCCTTGTACGGATCAAGAGCCGCAAATGGGGTTATTGTTATTACCACAAAATCAGGTAAAAAAAATAAAGGACTTGGTGTTTCCATCTCTTCCTCATACATGACAAGTGAAGCGTTGAGATTGCCAGAAATACAAGGTGTTTACGGTGCAGGATCAAAACTAACCTATGATCCGGGAGCAGATACTAATTTAGGTCCCAGACTAGATGCAGGATTGTCTATTTTACAAAACGGAAGTCCAGGTTATTCTGTTGGTCAAGGAGTTGCATTACCTTTTCAATTCAGATATGATTTGAATGACTTTTTCAGAAAAGGGAGTTCGATTTCTAATTCGGTATCCATCACCGGTTCAGACGAGAAGACTAATTTCCGTTTGAGTTACGGAAAGACCACCAGTGAAGATATCGTACCAAATTCAAATTTAAAAAGAGATAATATCAGTTTGAACTTAAACTATAAAATTTCTGACAAATGGAAAGTAATAACAATAGCAACCTATACAAAAAGCGGTAGTGACAATACTCCTGTAACCGGATATGGAAGCCAAGGACTTATGTATAATCTATTGTGGAACCACACCAATGTTGATTTAGACTGGCTTAAGGATTACTGGATTACAAAAGATGTTCAACAAAACAGCATGTTCAGTTGGGGAGACAATCCATTTAAAATTGCTTATGAAAACATCAATGCATTTAAAAAAGGACGTTTATATGGAAACATAGCATCAACGTATGATTTCAATGAAAACCTTTCCTTGATGGTTCGAATGGGAATGGACAACTCTAATGATTTCCGTTGGTCACGAAGACCTATTGGTTCTTCCAGATATCCACAAGGAATGTACCGTGAACAAAGTATCGCTTTTACAGAGTACAATGCAGATGCTTTGCTTACTTACGACCGTACTTTTGGAGATTTCTCTACAAAACTATCTTTGGGTGCAAACCGAATGAATCAATACACTTCCGAAGGTAAAATTGAAGGACAGGGAATTAGTATTCCTGGAATTTACAACTTGCAGAACATTAATGTAATGCCTATACAATCTAGAAATATTTATAAGAAACGTATAAATAGTACTTATGGAATGGCAAATATTGGATACAAAAACTATCTTTATTTAGACCTTACCGCCAGAAATGACTGGTCTTCTACACTTCCGGCAGATAACAATTCTTATTTCTATCCTTCGGCGTCGTTGAGTTTTATTCCTACTTCATTGTTTGAAATGAATAAAAACATTGATTTTTTAAAGTTTAGAGCAAATGCCGCATCGGTAGGAAATGATACTGATCCATACCGTTTAGTAAAAACGTATGAAAATGGAGCTTTGGCAGGTACATTGACAAATCCAAGTACTATTTTAAACAGTAATTTGAAACCTGAAATCGCAACATCCTATGAAGTAGGTGTTGAAGCTCAGTTTTTCAACAAAAGAGTAACATTAGATGCCAGTTATTACATTACTAACTCTAAAAATCAAATTGTAGGTTTAGATGTTTCACAAGCAACCGGATCTACATCGAACGTAATCAATGCAGGAAAAATTCAGAATAAAGGTATTGAAATTGGTTTAGGGATTACACCCGTTAAAAGTGAAAATCTAGAATGGTCGATTAATGCCAACTTTAGCCAAAACAGAGGAGTTGTAAAAGAACTAACGGAAGGAATCAGCAGTTATATTATTGCACAAGGACCTAATGGCGGAACTGTAGAAGCTCGTGTGGGAGAAAGAATGGGAGACATGTACGGCAGAGGATATCTTAGAAGTCCTGATGGTCAAATTGTTTTTGATAATACCGGTTCTCCTATTTTGGATACCCAAATTAAAAAAATCGGGAACTACAATCCGGACTGGATGTTGGGTCTTTCTACTAATTTAAGGTTTAAAAATGTAACTCTTAACGCCTTATTTGACGTTAGACACGGTGGAAAAATATATTCGATGACTAACGCAATTGGAATGGAAAGTGGCATTTTGGCCGTTTCGTTACCAGGAAGAGAAACAGGAATTGTTGGTGACGGTGTTGTACAAAATTCCGATGGTTCGTACAGTCCAAATACAACAGTGATAAGTGCCGAAAACTGGTATTATTCAAATGCTTTCCGTCGTGATAATATTGAAGCCAATTCATTTGATGCATCGTATGTAAAATTGAGGGAAGTAAGTTTGAACTACAGATTTCCACAAAAATTAATCAAAGCTGCCAACGTGCAAAACATAAGCATTGGCTTAGTAGGAAACAACTTGGCTCTTTGGACAAAAGTACCTAATATCGATCCGGAAACTCAATCTTTAAGCGGAGGGACATTATTACCCGGATTTGAAGTATTGCAACTTCCATCCTCAAGAAGCTATGGTGTAAAACTAAATGTTTCATTCTAAAAAAAACAATCATGAAAAAATTTCTAATATTCGTTCTATTATTAAGTGTTTCGATTTCTTGCACCGATCAATTCGAAGAAATTAACACCAACAAAAATCAGCCAACAGCAGCCCAACCTAAAACGCTATTGCCAAATGTCATTTTTAATTTGGCAAATGAAAATGTGTCAAATGCTTTTGACTTTGGAGATATTGTGGCTCAATATGGTGGAAACTATGAATACAATGAGCTTGACGTATACAACTGGGGAGCCAGTGGTCGCTTTTGGGACATATACAAATGGCTCAATGACATCAATGACATTAAGAAACAGGCAGCTGTCATAAATGATAAGAATTACGAAGCAGTTTCCCTAATTTTAGAATCCTACGTAATAAGTGTAATTACAGATACGTATGGTAATGTCCCTTATTCAGAAGCATCAAGAGGAGAAGAAGGAATCTTGAAACCGGTGTATGATTCTCAAGAACAGATTTACACGAAAATATTTGAGAATTTAACTACTGCTAATTCCATTATTGAAACGAGTAAATCCATAGAAGGTGATTTATTGTTTAATGGTTCTATGTTGAAATGGAAAAAATTCTGTAATTCACTTCATGTACGATTGTTGATGCGTGTTTCTAATAAGACTGTTGTGAATGCAAAACTAAGTGAAATCATTTCGAAACCAGCAACCTATCCCCTATTTGAGTCCAACTCAGATAATGCAAATTATAAGTACACGGGTGTTTTTCCAAATATATCTCCTATGAGTGATGGAATAAACAGATTGTATGGATACAATATCGTTATGCCTACAACCCACATAGTAAACACATTAATCACTAACAATGATCCGCGTCTAGAGGAATGGATAGATCCAATTGCCGGAACCACAAATCACAAAGGAATTCAACCGGGTCTTGCTTTGGATCAAATTGGGGAACCAACAAAATACTCCAGAAGAGCCGAAGATTATTTTTATAACAAGACTAAAATAACTTCGATATTCATGACTTATAGTGAGCTAAATTTCTTGTTAGCCGAAGCCCGTCAGCGAAATATAATTACTACCGGAACTGCTCAAGGATATTATAATAACGCAGTGGAAGCTTCATTTAATCAATGGAATGTTGCTATGCCAGCAAATTATTTAATCACAACTGCACCTTATAACGCTACAAATGATGTGCTGTACACACAAAAATGGCTGGCGTTATACCACACTGGTGCAGAAGCTTGGATAGACTGGAAAAGAACTGGAAAACCAAGCTTTATTCAAGCCGGACCTGGAGCTAAAAATGGCGGTAAAGTCCCTAGAAGAGTTATGTATCCAAGTATTGAGCAATCAGTGAATGCTGAAAACAATAGTGCTGCCGTAAAAGCAATTGGAGGAGATAACATCAATACTAAAGTTTGGTGGGATAACTTTTAAAGTTTTACCATTAAGAGATTAAATGGCATTAAGCTTAATAAACTTAATGCCTTAATGCTGATTATATTTACTCTTTATTTTATAAATTAGTTTTGTGGCAGAACCACTTTTAATAAAAAACAATGAAAAATTTCAATAGACTATTCACAATACTGCAATTGTTGCTATTAACAAACAGTATCTTTTGCACCGCTCAAAAAAATGAGACTCCAGCGACTCCGCTTAATGAAAGTTTCAAAATCGCATTTGGTTCTTGTGCCCATCAAGATAAAGAGCAGCCTATGCTTCAAAAAGCCGTGAAACTAAACCCTGATTTATTCATCTATCTAGGTGATAATATTTATGGAGATACACGAGACATGAATGTATTAAAGAATAAATATGAAAAATTAGCGTCCAAAGCTGAGTTTCAAGAACTGAAAAAAAGCACTAAAATTTTATCGGTTTGGGATGATCATGATTTTGGAGAAAATGACAAAGGAAGACACTATCCGTTTAAAAAAGAGTCTAAAGAAATTTTCATGAACTTTTGGGAAGTTCCCCAAAACTCTGAAAGAAGAACCCATGACGGTATTTATGGTTCCGAATATGTAAAACTAGGGGATAAAACACTCCAGATAATAATGCTGGACACAAGAACTTTTAGAGATGATTTATTAAAAAACGAACCTAAAAATTCAGCCTATAAAAATGACTATGTTCCCTATACTAAAAAAGACAGTACGATACTTGGAAACAAGCAATGGAAATGGTTAGAAAATGAGTTGTCAAAAAAAGCAGACATCAGAATCATTGCCTCAAGTTTGCAATTTGGGCATGAGTATAATGGGTATGAATCCTGGACAAATATGCCTCATGAACAAGCAAAATTTGTTGATTTAATTGCAAAAACCAAAGCCAATGGTGTTGTATTTATTTCGGGAGATGTTCACTGGGGTGAAATTTCAAAAATGAAAACAAATAATTCGTATCCTTTGTATGATGTTACCTCAAGCGGAATAACCCAAACATGGACTAGCACTGAGTCGAATAAAAACAGGATTGGTGATGTGATTATACAGAACAATATTGGTTTAATAGAAATTTTCTACAAAGACAAAGAGCCGTTGATTAAGCTGAACTTATTTGACAAAAACGGCATCGTTAGTAATCATAATTTTCTATTATCGGAGATTTCATTTAACTAATAATGGTTATCTCTTTAGGAATCAATAATCAAACCATATACAGATTGTTCTAACAAAAGTAATCTGTATTATAAAAACTATAATAGCTAATGATGAAGCCTTTAAAAAGCCTATTCATTAGCTATTTTTATTCTATTTTAATCCTTCCTTATTCTAAGCTAATGGAGAATAACTTAAAGGTTAATAACTATTTATTGTTAAATACTAACAACGAATTTCATTCTGAAGTAATTTTACAAAATGAGATTATGAAGCCTTAATTTGAGAAGAGTTATTGACTTTGTGGCAAGTGCCAAAAAACTTTCATTTGTTTTGAATCCCAAGAGTGTCACTTCAGGGAATTTTTTGTCTCAATAAAATATTTGTTTGCATTATATCATCTACATAAACTAAATTCATGGATTCAGATACATTTATTTTCTGCCTCGAAGCCGTTCCCGATATAGAAACTGACACCGTTACTGAAGTAGTCAAGAACCTGGAGCAATTAGCCTTTGAACAAGGTATTACAAGTATTTATAAAACATGCGATACCATTGAAGGACTAGAAGAAAGCTTAAATACATTGCTTTATGACGACCATAATTTTACCAATTATGAAATAATCTACTTAGTGATGCAAGGCGAAGGAAACAATATTTGCCTCAATGAATATTACTACAGTTTAGAAGAAATAGCCGAGCTTTTTGAAGGAAAAATGAAAGGGAAAATTTTACATTTTGCCAATGCAAAAGTATTGGACTTGAGCCAGGAAGAAGCACAATATTTTTTAGATATTACAGGAGCACGAGCTGTTTCCGGTTATGGGGCAAAATTCAATACCTTAACCAGCAGTAATCTTGACAAAGCTTTCTTTAGTTTATTTGAAGAACTAGATGATGTTGTTGAAATTGTAGAAGAATTATATCAAAAACATTATGCGCTGTGCAAACTACTTGATTTCAGGTTGTATTATTAAAATGAATCGTTTCTAAAATATATACTTTCCTATACTATCTACTGTAGTTAAAACAAATTCAATACAATAGCTTATATTGCAATACTTATAAATTCTGTCGCGATGAAAGATTTAAAAAAATACAGTAATAAAACAAAAGCCGCTTTTGTTTTACTGATTGTTATGTTTATCATCTTATTGAGTAATTTCAATACACTTCAAAACTCTAAAAAAACAAATGAGGATATCAATACGATTTATAATGACCGATTAGTTGTGGCTCGTTATATTTTTCAGTATGCAAATGAGCTTTATTTCATAAAAGCTAACGCAGTAGAAGCAAAACTAAATGATACTCAAAAAAAGAATCAAATCACAGCCGCTTTAAAAAACATTCAAAACATAGATAAATTATACCTGAAAACTGTTTTAACTCCCAAAGAAAAAACATCTTTAGTTGCATTTCTGGCTTCTTGTTCTGCGATTAATAAAGAGGCTCAAAATAAAAACTGGAATCAAGTAAATTACTCCAGTAATCAAGCTTTACTAACACTGGAACTGTTGTCGCAAATTCAAAGTAAAGAGGGTAAGTCTAAATTGACACACTCAAATACCTTGCACAACGACAATAATCTTCTTGGTCAACTTCAAATTGCTTTATTGGTTATTTTAGGCGGAATCACCTTATATTTATTGATGGCCAAGAAAAATAAGATAAATATCAAAATACCCGAACCACAAAGTATGAATTAACTATTAGGCGAAAGTGCCATCCAGTCCTACTTCATCTTTATTACTATGACCCCATTAGCACCTTGAGCTCCATAAATAGAAGCCGCAGCATCTTTTAATACACTTACACTTTTTACATTATTAGGAGAGATATAGTCTATACTTGATACAATAACGCCATCAACTACAAATAATGGATCTTCAATATTCCGAATGGAACTCACTCCTCTAATCGTAATTCTATTATCCCTTGTTACAGTAACTCCAGCTAAACGCCCTCTTATAAGGTCATATATAGTATTATAAATACTTGAATTTTTATCGTTTTGAGCATCTAAACTTTGTGCTGTATTAACTTTGTACTGTTTATCCACATCAGAATACCCGATAGAAATATTATCTCCATTTTTAGCTCGATCTTTTATCGATTTTTGCGATTCTAAAAACATGAAATTCATTACATTTTCATTATTGAATTTAGAGGACAACAAACCATATTTATATGAGTATACATTAATAACAGTAACCTTTTCTGGAAGCATAACTTCAAAATCCCCTTTACTATTCGTAGTAACATTAGAATAAATGGAATCTAAATATATCCTGGCATTTGCCACTGGTTTATTCTTGTAATCCATAACCTTTCCGGTCAGCTTATTTTGTGCATAACCAAAACCAACAAATACGAAGAATACAACTACTAATGTTCTAGAAATTTTCATAATGCAATACTTTATAAATTTTATTAAATGTACTAAAAAAGTAATCTCAAAATATTTTTTTACTAAAAATAGATATTTGCATGAGTCAGTAAGCCATTAATAACCAAGTAAAAAGAAATTATACTAAAATAAAACCCGGTTCAAATAATTAGTAAAAAGGCTTATTTAATAAATATTTTATCTAAAATTCAAATTTTTTAACGTTTTTAACATGATAAAAATAATTTTAGATGCATTTAATCGGTTAAATAACACATTTTGTCGATTTTCAAATTGTTTTTATAAAATATTTAATCTAGATTTGAGCACCTAAATTTAACAACATGAAAAAAATTACCTATTTAGCATTGTTTTTATTGTTCTTTAATGGCGTAACATTTGCCCAGAATAAAACAACATTAAAAAAAGCTCAAGAATATTTAAAGGCAAAAGGAGAAGTAGTTTTTACTTTTAAAGCCAATAGCCAAAGTCAATTTGAAGAAATAAATAAAATTGTCTCCATAAGTCATAAAAAAGTTGACAGTCAAGATTTACAAGCAGAAGCATATGCAACTAGTGATCAATTTAAAAAATTTCTTGCTTTTGGATTACCATACAATGTTACCGCAATTGACAACGAAATACCAAAAGAAAATACTTTCCTAACCAGCAGAATTTCAGCTACATGGGACACAAGTTGGAATGCTTATCCAAAATATTCAGAATATGTAGCAAAAATGCAATATTGGGCCACAACTTATCCAAACTTATGCACGCTACAAGCTATTGGATCAACTGCAAATGGCAGAACATTATATATTCTTAAAATTTCTGACAATGCTTCATCAGATGAAACAGAACCGGAATTTTTATATACCTCATCAATGCACGGTGATGAAATCACAGGTTACCCAATCATGCTGAGATTTATAGATTATCTGTTAACCAATTATGGCTCAAATTCAGAAGTTGCAAATATCGTTAATAGTACCGAGATTTTCATTTGTCCATTAGCAAATCCAGATGGTTCATACAAAACAGCGGGAAATGACATCATGAATTCTACTGGAAATACTGCAACTAGAGCCAATGCAAATGGATATGACTTAAATAGAAATTATCCTGATCCGCTGAATGGTTTACATCCAGATAGTGGATTACAAACAAATCCCGTTTACCAACCTGAAACACAAGCATTTCTTGCTTTTGAAAGAACACGCAACTTTGTTCTGGCTGCAAATTATCATGGTGGTGCTGAAGTTGTAAATTTCCCTTGGGACACCTATCCTACAACTGGCGGTGCTAATATCCATCCTCACGACAACTATTTTAAGTATATTTCTACAGAATATGCCTCATTATGCCAAACTGCTGATGGAAATAATTTATATATGGATGATGTTTTTGGAACCGGTCAATTTCCCGGAACAACAAATGGATCAGCTTGGTATACAGTTGCTGGAGGAAGACAAGATTACAACAACTACTTCAACCATAGTAAAGAGATAACCATTGAAGTATCTGCAACTAAATTCCCAACAGCATCAACGCTTCCCACATTTTGGAACAACAACAGACAAGCTATTTTAAACTATGTAAAACAAGCAAATTACGGCCTGCATGGAATAGTATCTGATGCAACAGGAAACCCAATTCACGCTAAAGTATATATTAATGGTTATGACTTAAAAGGATCTTGGATAGAAACATCTGCAACCAAAGGTGACTACCACAAAGTATTAGTAGCAGGGACCTATACTATTACTTTTGAAGCTCCAGGTTATGCTTCACAAACACAATCAGTAACCGTGTCTAATGGTATTACAACTACATTGAATTTAATAATGGTCCCTTCAACAAATTCACCATCAGTAAATGATGTAGTGATTTGCCAAGGACAAACAGCAACATTATCTGCAATAGGTTCTGGATCTGTAAAATGGTATAATTCTGCAACTTCAACTACACCTCTTGCAACAACTTCATCTTACACAACTTCTGCTCTAGATTTAAATACTTCTTATTTTGTGGAAAGTGAAGTAACTCCTGCAAATGTTGGACCTACAACTGTATCAGGAACCTCAAATAACAATACTGCTGTTGCGAACAGGTATTTAGTTTTTAATTGTTCTACTCCTACTAAGCTAAAATCAGTACTTATAAATGCCTCTGCTGTAGGTCAAATTCTTGTAGAATTACAAACCAGTACAGGAGTAATGTTAGAATCAAAAGTTATACTCATTACAGCTTCTGGTACTCAAGATATCGATTTAGATTTCTTTTTGCCAGCGCAAAATAACTTAAGATTAGTTTCAAGACAACTATCATATACAAATTTAACTGTTGCTACTTCTGGCATTACTTATCCATTGACAAACGGAATAGTTTCAATTACTGCTAATAGTGGTTCTGGAACTTTCCTTCCATTTTTTAATTGGAAATTTAGCCCAATGAAAAGTAATCGTAAACAAGTACTCGTTAGTGTAAAACCAACTCCTTTATCAACTTCTATTTCTCCAACCACAGCAGAAGCAGGAAGCAGTGCCTTTACATTAACAGTAAATGGATCTAATTTTGTTAATGGTGAATCTATTATAAGATGGAATGGAACAGATAGACCTACCACTTTTGTAAGCACAACAGAACTTACAGCTATAATCAACGCTGATGATATTGCTTCAGGCGGAACAGCAAACGTTACACTATACAATACCTGTACCGACACAACTACTGGCAGTCAAACATTTACTATTGAATCCATTTGTTCTCCTGTTCCTGATTTAGCCAATTTACCAACTGTTACCGCGCAATGTTCTATTGCTGTAACAGCTCCAACAGCTACTAGTACTTGTGCCGGAGTAATTACGGGAACTACTACCAATCCTTTAATGTATATCACTCAAGGAACTTATACTATACTGTGGACGTATAATGATGGTAATGGAAATACTTCCACTCAGAATCAAACTATCCTTATTGATGATACCATTCCAGCAGTTGCAGATGTGGCTTCTTTAGCTACAGTTACCGGACAATCTTCGGCTACGGTTACTGCCCCTACCGCTACTGATGCCTGTACCGGAACTATTACTGGAACAACTACCAGTCCTTTGAACTATTCAACTCAAGGAACCTATACTGTTGTTTGGATCTATGACGATGGAAATGGAAATACTTCCACTCAAAATCAAATAGTAACTATTGCTGATACAATAGCCCCATCAACACCTACGAATTTAACTGCTTCTGGAACAACTCAAACAACCACCAATTTATCTTGGACAGCCTCAACGGATAATAATAGTGTTACCGAATATGATGTTTATAGAGGAGTAACATTGTTAGGAACTGTTACCACAAATTCTTATGCTGCAACTGGATTAACAGCTTCAACCGCATATACGTTCTCCATAAGAGCAAAAGATGCAGTAGGAAATGTTTCTACCTCTAGTAATACTATAAATTTAACAACACTTGCTAACACTGTAACATATTGTGCATCGATGGGAAGCAGTGTTACTCGTGAAAAAATTGGTAAAGTAGTTTTCGGAACAATCAATAACGCTTCAACCGGCGGAACGGGTTATGAAGATTACACTACTATTTCTACAAATACAACTAGAGGAACAGCTTATACCATAACAATAACGCCTTCTTGGACTTCAACAAAATACAAAGAAGGATATGCCGTTTGGATAGATTACAATAGAGATGGTGATTTTGCAGATTCTGGCGAACAAGTATGGACAAAAGCAGCATCAACACAAACTCCTGTTTCCGGAACATTTACGATTCCTGCAACCGCAGCATTTGGTGCAACGAGAATGAGAGTTTCTATGAGATATAACGGAATTCCTTCTTCATGTGGAACATTTACTGCTGGACAAGTTGAAGATTATACTATAAATATTATTTCTGCTACTGCAAGATTAATTGAATCTGCTAAAATACAAGAAATCAATATATATCCAAACCCTGTAAAAGGAGCTGTTTTAAATATTTCATCAGCTGAAAAAGCTACTTACAGAGTTATTAATTTACTTGGCCAAGAAGTTTCAAAAGGAAAAATTGAAAATGGAGCTATTCCTGTTTCAAATATAAACGCTGGTACTTATTTACTAGAAATAACCACAAACGGACAATCTGTAATAAAACGCCTTATTAAGCAATAATCATTTGAAATTTTATAATGAAAAAGCTATCTCGAATCGAGGTAGCTTTTTTATAATTGGTTAAAAAGAATTTACCTTAATTATTTACATTTAATAAATTTCACTACAATATTAATATTTATAATACACTTATTACAAAGTAATTAGCCACTTTTAATTCAATCATATTGAATATTAAATTATATAATCTTAAAAACTGTTTTCAATACATTTTTAGTAAAAAGAATGAAATAGTATCGAAACATTGTTTTTTGACGTTATTCAATGCATTTTATCGATAAAAATTATATTTATTATGAATAAATATTTTACATTTGGACAGTATTTTTTTTTATTAAAGCATTAAATAACTGTCAACTAAAATTATTATACTAAGAATACACTTATTAAACATTATTACTAGAATAAATTAAAATTATAAAGCAATACCTATCATTACTTTTAGCCCAAAATATGAAGAGAACTCTACTTTTAACAAAAAATTTTAATCCTCTTTCCTTCTTTGCTATCTCAAGAGTAAAGCAACATAAAACCCAATCTATAGTAGCCTTTTTAAGTTTCTTCATGATGCTTTTCTTGGGAAGCAAGATCAACGCACAAACTTCCACCGTAACAATTTCTTCCACGGGTGCAGGAACTTGGACTGTGCCTGCAGGAGTAACAGGTTCCATAATAGTTGAGGCATGGGGAGCTGGTGGGTCTGGTGGCGGAGTCAGTGGTAAAGATATAGGTGCGTCTGGAGGAACAGGAGGAACATACGTTCGAAGTACTTTTACAGGGATTGTTGCAGGCACCGTCTACAATATTAATGTAGCACCTCCAACCCCTAAAGGAGCATTAGGGACAGCGGGAACAAATGGTCAAGGCTCTTGGTTTAATACTCCAGGAATTTTATTTGCAAATGGAGGTTTAGGCGGAAACGGAGGAACTAATAATGGCTCAGCAAGAACAGCTATAACCACGGGAAGTATTGGTAACACAATTATATCAGGAAACTCAACTTCTGCTGGATCAGCTAGCCTTGGCTCAGCTGGAGGAAATGGAGGAAATGGGGGCGGTGCAGGTGGCGTATTTGTTGGAACTTCACCTAACAGCTCATATATTGACGGAAACAATGGCTTAACTCCAGGCGGCGGCGGCGGCGGATCAACAGTAGGAGGAGGTAGCTGTGGTTGCTCTAGTACGGGAGGTACGGGAGGACGAGGAGAAATTAGAATAACCTATAATACTCCTGCTTGTACCACTCCAACAGCACAGCCAACTGCATTATCTTTAACCCAAACAAGTAGCACTATAAATGGTTCTTTTACTCTACCGAGTCCAGCTTCAGATAATTACTTAGTAGTACTTAATACTACAGGCATTGCTCCTTCCCCATCAAATGCGACAACATATACCATTGGATCAACTTCTCTTGGCGGTACTAATGTTGTTGTAGATAATGACAACAACAATACTTTTACGGCTACCGGTCTTAGCGCATCGACTTTATATTATATATACATTTTTTCTTATAATTCCCTATCGTGTAATGGAGGACCATCATACAATTCCATTTCACCTTTAAACGGAAATAAAACAACATCGTCTTTTACTTATTGTACACCCGGCAATAGCACTTGTAATGGCCCTACGATAACAAACGTCACTTTTAATACTATTAATAATACATCCACTTGTTCGAATACAGATGGAAATGCTTACAGTAATTACTACGCAACAGGATCTCCAACAACTTCTATTATTAAAGGCTCCAGCTATAACATTAGTGTCAATACAGCTACTACAGGAATCGTTTCAGTATGGATTGATTACAATAACAATGGAAGCTTTGAAGCATCTGAATGGACACAAGTCTATACTTCTTCAACTAGTGGTAATACTAGCATTACAATCCCAATCGCAGCAATTGATGGTAATACATTAATGCGTGTTAGAAGTAGAAATTCAGGAAGTGCTAATGGTTCAGGTGATTCATGTACTACATTTGGTAGTGGAGAAACTGAGGATTATATAGTAAATATTTTATCTCCGGCACCATTAACAAATGGACCTGGAGGTGTAATTACTGATTTACAATTATGGTTAAGATCTGACTTACTTAATGGAACAACTAGTATAGCTGACAATACTGATGTAACTACATGGAATACTCAAGGTAGAGGTAGTAATGCTACTAAGCCTACTTCAATTGGCGCTCCAAAATACAGAAACATTGCGACTCACAATATCAATTTTAACTCAGTAGTTGATTTTACAAATAACTACACCACTACCCCTCAAGTTTATACTGATACCGATGCGAATAGACAATATTTAAAAGGCACCTCAGGATTTTACAGTCAGGATATTTTTGTAGTAATGATTCCAGATGTAACCGTTACCTCAGCTTTAGCGAGTATGGATATTTTTTGTGGAGATAAAAATTCAGCTGCTCAAGAAACTGATGGAACAGGTATTGGTTATGGAAATTATACCAGTAGAATGAGTAATGAAGTTTTAACCTACGCACTAGGTACATCATCTGGTGCTGGAATGGGCTATGGCGTAACTCATCAAAGTACAACAGCTTCCTACAGTACTCCAGGTATCATAAATGCACGAAATAATAGTGGAATAACTGGTACTGAGTTGTACTTTAACGCAAATAACATAGTTAATTTCACTACTGACTCTGGGTTATTTGGCAATGTAAATGACTCTCGATTCTGGATTGGAAGAAGTGAAGGCTGGGACGGTAGTTTAGACGGAAGAGTAGGTGAAATAATAACTTTTAGTTCAAGAGCAACGGATTTACAAAGAAGCAACATTCAAAGTTATTTGGCTATAAAATATGGTATAACCTTAGGTGTTAATGGTACTTCCATGAATTATACTAACTCAGCTGGAGCAATCATTTGGGATGCAACCGCAAATACCGGTTATAATAATGATATTACAGGAATCGGTAGAGATGACCTATCAAAACTGAATCAAAAACAATCCAAAAGTGTTAATACATCTGATGAAATAACAATAGGTTTAGCTGATATTTATGCAACTAATACCGCAAATACCAACAGCTTTGATACGGACAAGAAATTCTTAGTTTGGGGTAATAATAAAGGTACTCTGGCTGCTCAAACTCCTGTTGTCGTAAATATTAGTTCGGGAATAACTTCACCATCTACTTTAACCAGTGACGTAAGTTTCGTCTCTGTGGGAAGAACTTGGAAAGTAGTAGAAACTGGCGGAAATGTTGCCACTGCAAAGGTTTCTATTCCTTCAACAATGCTTACAGCAACAATAACGCCGCCTGGAGACTACTTAATGTTTATATCAAATACTCCTGTTTTTAATCCTACAGCGGAATACCGTGTGATGACATCAAACGGAAGCAATTTGGAAACTACCTATGATTTTGACGGAACTAAATACATTACTTTTGGATATGCTCCAGAGAGAACCTTTGTACGTAGCATCAAATTCAATGGTACAACTGATTACATGGATGCTGGAAAAGTACTCGACTTAAGCCCTAACTTTACCGTTTCAGCTTGGATTAATCCAAATAATACAAATAAAACTATTCTTTCAAAAAGAAATAGTACGTTCTCTCAAGGATATGATTTAAGTATTAATAGTGCAGGAAAAGCAGAAATGAGTTGGTATGCTGGGGTCAGCAAAAAAACAATTGTTTCCAATGCTTTTATTCCATTAGGAAAATGGCATCATGTGGGAGTAACGTTTGATGGTACTACAGCAAAAATGTACATCGATGGTGTAAATACCATCAGTTCTAATTTATCCGGAATCCCTACAGCAACTAACGATTCTTTCTTAATTGCAGCTGCAGATGGAACGACTCCATCGTCGTTTTTTAATGGATCTATTGATGAAGTTAGAGTTTGGAAAGATGACCTTACTGAAGCACAATTTCGTTATGTTATGAATCAAGAAATTTCGCAAGACGCATCCAAAACTAAAGGAGTAATAATACCAACTAGCATCTCACAAAATGACATAGGAATTGTAGATTGGACTATCCTTAATGCATACTATCCTATGTCTACGTATACGTATACCAATGCGAAAGACAAATCTAGTTATGGTTTAACTGCAGCTTTAAAAAACTTAAAAACAGTAGATTTGCAAACGGCTCCTTTACCTTATGAGTCAGCTGCAAACGGAAATTGGGAAACTGTAGAAACCTGGGTAAACAGTACAGTCCAAGATTTACCATATAGTCTTTCAATAGAAGATCCTACAAAGACTATAGATTGGAATATTGTAAAAACAACACACAATATTACTTCACCAGGAAATAAAACCGTTTTAGGATTATTTGTAAATAGCAATACTTTGAGCGCTACTAACGACTCAAAAATTGAAGTTTCCCATTACCTGAAACTAGATGGTAAAATTGATTTGGTGGGAAGGTCACAATTGGTACAAAAACTAGGCAGTGATTTAGACGCTACTAGTTCCGGTTCATTAGAAAGAGACCAACAAGGACAGGCTAACAAATATAATTACAACTATTGGAGTTCACCTGTTGGAGCGATTAACTCCACTACAAATAACAATAACTTTACTGTAGCTGGGGTTTTAAAGGATGGAACAAATCCTGCCTTACCAGGAACAATAACTTGGATTAATGGATATGATGGAGCAACATCTCCATTTAGTTTAGCTCGTTATTGGATCTATAAATTTGATAATTTAGGGAACGATTACGCCAATTGGACTCAAATATTTGAAACAGGACAATTAGAAGCCAGTAAAGGATTTACTTTAAAAGGAAGTGGAGCAGCTACTGCAAATCAAAATCTAACCTTTTTAGGAAAACCTAATAATGGTACTATAAATAATACTGTAGGAGCTGATCAATTGTTACTGATAGGAAATCCATATCCATCTGCATTGGATGCAAATAAATTCATAGATGATA